>NZ_JBQBEW010000003.1:0-3661 GCF_051919345.1 Aeromonas sp. 84A | reverse complement strand
TACGTATTGCTAAGGTTAACGTCAACTGACAGTGGTTCGTACTCAGCACCTGCTTACGGTTCACTACTCACGACGATGTTTTTTTTGGTACCTTTTTTTTCACCGGAAAGGACCCGTAAAGTGATAATGATTATCATCTACATATCACAACGTGCGTGGAGGCCATCAAACCACGTCAAATAATCAATTATGACGCAGGTATCGTATTAATTGATCTGCATCAACTTAACGTAAAAACAACTTCAGACAATACAAATCAGCGACACTGAATACGGGGCAACCTCATGTCAACGAAGAACAGAACCCGCAGAACAACAACCCGCAACATCCGCTTTCCTAACCAAATGATTGAACAAATTAACATCGCTCTTGAGCAAAAAGGGTCCGGGAATTTCTCAGCCTGGGTCATTGAAGCCTGCCGTCGGAGACTAACGTCAGAAAAGAGAGCATATACATCAATTAAAAGTGATGAAGAATGAACATCCCGCGTTCTTCCCTCCGAACAGGACGATATTGTAAATTCACTTAATTACGAGGGCATTGCAGTAATTGAGTTGCAGTTTTACCACTTTCCTGACAGTGACAGACTGCGTGTTGGCTCTGTCACAGACTAAATAGTTTGAATGATTAGCAGTTATGGTGATCAGTCAACCACCAGGGAATAATCCTTCATATTATTATCGTGCTTCACCAACGCTGCCTCAATTGCTCTGAATGCTTCCAGAGACACCTTATGTTCTATACATGCAATTACAACATCAGGGTAACTCATAGAAATGGTGCTATTAAGCATATTTTTTACACGAATCAGATCCACGGAGGGATCATCAGCAGATTGTTCTTTATTCATTTTGTCGCTCCATGCGCTTGCTCTTCATCTAGCGGTTAAAATATTACTTCAAATCTTTCTGTATGAAGATTTGAGCACGTTGGCCTTACATACATCTGTCGGTTGTATTTCCCTCCAGAATGCCAGCAGGACCGCACTTTGTTACGCAACCAATACTATTAAGTGAAAACATTCCTAATATTTGACATAAATCATCAACAAAACACAAGGAGGTCAGACCAGATTGAAACGATAAAAACGATAATGCAAACTACGCGCCCTCGTATCACATGGAAGGTTTTACCAATGGCTCAGGTTGCCATTTTTAAAGAAATATTCGATCAAGTGCGAAAAGATTTAGACTGTGAATTGTTTTATTCTGAACTAAAACGTCACAACGTCTCACATTATATTTACTATCTAGCCACAGATAATATTCACATCGTGTTAGAAAACGATAACACCGTGTTAATAAAAGGACTTAAAAAGGTTGTAAATGTTAAATTCTCAAGAAACACGCATCTTATAGAAACGTCCTATGATAGGTTGAAATCAAGAGAAATCACATTTCAGCAATACAGGGAAAATCTTGCTAAAGCAGGAGTTTTCCGATGGGTTACAAATATCCATGAACATAAAAGATATTACTATACCTTTGATAATTCATTACTATTTACTGAGAGCATTCAGAACACTACACAAATCTTTCCACGCTAAATCATAACGTCCGGTTTCTTCCGTGTCAGCACCGGGGCGTTGGCATAATGCAATACGTGTACGCGCTAAACCCTGTGTGCATCGTTTTAATTATTCCCGGACACTCCCGCAGAGAAGTTCCCCGTCAGGGCTGTGGACATAGTTAATCCGGGAATACAATGACGATTCATCGCACCTGACATACATTAATAAATATTAACAATATGAAATTTCAACTCATTGTTTAGGGTTTGTTTAATTTTCTACACATACGATTCTGCGAACTTCAAAAAGCATCGGGAATAACACCATGAAAAAAATGCTACTCGCTACTGCGCTGGCCCTGCTTATTACAGGATGTGCTCAACAGACGTTTACTGTTCAAAACAAACCGGCAGCAGTAGCACCAAAGGAAACCATCACCCATCATTTCTTCGTTTCTGGAATTGGGCAGAAGAAAACTGTCGATGCAGCCAAAATTTGTGGCGGCGCAGAAAATGTTGTTAAAACAGAAACCCAGCAAACATTCGTAAATGGATTGCTCGGTTTTATTACTTTAGGCATTTATACTCCGCTGGAAGCGCGTGTGTATTGCTCACAATAATTGCATGAGTTGCCCATCGATATGGGCAACTCTATCTGCACTGCTCATTAATATACTTCTGGGTTCCTTCCAGTTGTTTTTGCATAGTGATCAGCCTCTCTCTGAGGGTGAAATAATCCCGTTCAGCGGTGTCTGCCAGTCGGGGGGAGGCTGCATTATCCACGCCGGAGGCGGTGGTGGCTTCACGCACTGACTGACAGACTGCTTTGATGTGCAACCGACGACGACCAGCGGCAACATCATCACGCAGAGCATCATTTTCAGCTTTAGCATCAGCTAACTCCTTCGTGTATTTTGCATCGAGCGCAGCAACATCACGCTGACGCATCTGCATGTCAGTAATTGCCGCGTTCGCCAGCTTCAGTTCTCTGGCATTTTTGTCGCGCTGGGCTTTGTAGGTAATGGCGTTATCACGGTAATGATTAACAGCCCATGACAGGCAGACGATGATGCAGATAACCAGAGCGGAGATAATCGCGGTGACTCTGCTCATACATCAATCTCTCTGACCGTTCCGCCCGCTTCTTTGAATTTTGCAATCAGGCTGTCAGCCTTATGCTCGAACTGACCATAACCAGCGCCCGGCAGTGAAGCCCAGATATTGCTGCAACGGTCGATTGCCTGACGGATATCACCACGATCAATCATAGGTAAAGCGCCACGCTCCTTAATCTGCTGCAATGCCACAGCGTCCTGACTTTTCGGAGAGAAGTCTTTCAGGCCAAGCTGCTTGCGGTAGGCATCCCACCAACGGGAAAGAAGCTGGTAGCGTCCGGCGCCTGTTGATTTGAGTTTTGGGTTTAGCGTGACAAGTTTGCGAGGGTGATCGGAGTAATCAGTAAATAGCTCTCCGCCTACAATGACGTCATAACCATGATTTCTGGTTTTCTGACGTCCGTTATCAGTTCCCTCCGACCACGCCAGCATATCGAGGAACGCCTTACGTTGATTATTGATTTCTACCATCTTCTACTCCGGCTTTTTTAGCAGCGAAGCGTTTGATAAGCGAACCAATCGAGTCAGTACCGATGTAGCCGATAAACACGCTCGTTATATAAGCGAGATTGCTACTTAGTCCGGCGAAGTCGAGAAGGTCACGAATGAACTAGGCGATAATGGCGCACATCGTTGCGTCGATTACTGTTTTTGTAAACGCACCGCCATTATATCTGCCGCGAAGGTACGCCATTGCAAACGCAAGGATTGCCCCGATGCCTTGTTCCTTTGCCGCGAGAATGGCGGCCAACAGGTCATGTTTTTCTGGCATCTTCATGTCTTACCCCCAATAAGGGGATTTGCTCTATTTAATTAGGAATAAGGTCGATTACTGATAGAACAAATCCAGGCTACTGTGTTTAGTAATCAGATTTGTTCGTGACCGATATGCACGGGCAAAACGGCAGGAGGTTGTTAGCGCAAAAAAAAAATTCCAAAAAAAAAATTCCAAAAAAAAAAAGCGACTAACAAACACAATCTGATGGCAGGTGCTGAGTACGAACCACTGTCAGTTGACGTTAACCTTAGCAATACGT
>NZ_JBQBEW010000002.1:0-2795 GCF_051919345.1 Aeromonas sp. 84A | reverse complement strand
AACGTATTGCTAAGGTTAACGTCAACTGACAGTGGTTCGTACTCAGCACCTGCTTACGGTTCACTACTCACGACGATGTTTTTTTTGGTACCTTTTTTTCACCGGAAAGGACCCGTAAAGTGATAATGATTATCATCTACATATCACAACGTGCGTGGAGGCCATCAAACCACGTCAAATAATCAATTATGACGCAGGTATCGTATTAATTGATCTGCATCAACTTAACGTAAAAACAACTTCAGACAATACAAATCAGCGACACTGAATACGGGGCAACCTCATGTCAACGAAGAACAGAACCCGCAGAACAACAACCCGCAACATCCGCTTTCCTAACCAAATGATTGAACAAATTAACATCGCTCTTGAGCAAAAAGGGTCCGGGAATTTCTCAGCCTGGGTCATTGAAGCCTGCCGTCGGAGACTAACGTCAGAAAGAGAGCATATACATCAATTAAAAGTGATGAAGAATGAACATCCCGCGTTCTTCCCTCCGAACAGGACGATATTGTAAATTCACTTAATTACGAGGGCATTGCAGTAATTGAGTTGCAGTTTTACCACTTTCCTGACAGTGACAGACTGCGTGTTGGCTCTGTCACAGACTAAATAGTTTGAATGATTAGCAGTTATGGTGATCAGTCAACCACCAGGGAATAATCCTTCATATTATTATCGTGCTTCACCAACGCTGCCTCAATTGCTCTGAATGCTTCCAGACACCTTATGTTCTATACATGCAATTACAACATCAGGGTAACTCATAGAAATGGTGCTATTAAGCATATTTTTTACACGAATCAGATCCACGGAGGGATCATCAGCAGATTGTTCTTTATTCATTTTGTCGCTCCATGCGCTTGCTCTTCATCTAGCGGTTAAAATATTACTTCAAATCTTTCTGTATGAAGATTTGAGCACGTTGGCCTTACATACATCTGTCGGTTGTATTTCCTCCAGAATGCCAGCAGGACCGCACTTTGTTACGCAACCAATACTATTAAGTGAAAACATTCCTAATATTTGACATAAATCATCAACAAAACACAAGGAGGTCAGACCAGATTGAAACGATAAAAACGATAATGCAAACTACGCGCCCTCGTATCACATGGAAGGTTTTACCAATGGCTCAGGTTGCCATTTTTAAAGAAATATTCGATCAAGTGCGAAAAGATTTAGACTGTGAATTGTTTTATTCTGAACTAAAACGTCACAACGTCTCACATTATATTTACTATCTAGCCACAGATAATATTCACATCGTGTTAGAAAACGATAACACCGTGTTAATAAAAGGACTTAAAAAGGTTGTAAATGTTAAATTCTCAAGAAACACGCATCTTATAGAAACGTCCTATGATAGGTTGAAATCAAGAGAAATCACATTTCAGCAATACAGGGAAAATCTTGCTAAAGCAGGAGTTTTCCGATGGGTTACAAATATCCATGAACATAAAAGATATTACTATACCTTTGATAATTCATTACTATTTACTGAGAGCATTCAGAACACTACACAAATCTTTCCACGCTAAATCATAACGTCCGGTTTCTTCCGTGTCAGCACCGGGGCGTTGGCATAATGCAATACGTGTACGCGCTAAACCCTGTGTGCATCGTTTTAATTATTCCCGGACGCTCCCAGAGAAGTTCCCCGTCAGGGCTGTGGACATAGTTAATCCGGGAATACAATGACGATTCATCGCACCTGACATACATTAATAAATATTAACAATATGAAATTTCAACTCATTGTTTAGGGTTTGTTTAATTTTCTACACATACGATTCTGCGAACTTCAAAAAGCATCGGGAATAACACCATGAAAAAAATGCTACTCGCTACTGCGCTGGCCCTGCTTATTACAGGATGTGCTCAACAGACGTTTACTGTTCAAAACAAACCGGCAGCAGTAGCACCAAAGGAAACCATCACCCATCATTTCTTCGTTTCTGGAATTGGGCAGAAGAAAACTGTCGATGCAGCCAAAATTTGTGGCGGCGCAGAAAATGTTGTTAAAACAGAAACCCAGCAAACATTCGTAAATGGATTGCTCGGTTTTATTACTTTAGGCATTTATACTCCGCTGGAAGCGCGTGTGTATTGCTCACAATAATTGCATGAGTTGCCCATCGATATGGGCAACTCTATCTGCACTGCTCATTAATATACTTCTGGGTTCCTTCCAGTTGTTTTTGCATAGTGATCAGCCTCTCTCTGAGGGTGAAATAATCCCGTTCAGCGGTGTCTGCCAGTCGGGGGGAGGCTGCATTATCCACGCCGGAGGCGGTGGTGGCTTCACGCACTGACTGACAGACTGCTTTGATGTGCAACCGACGACGACCAGCGGCAACATCATCACGCAGAGCATCATTTTCAGCTTTAGCATCAGCTAACTCCTTCGTGTATTTTGCATCGAGCGCAGCAACATCACGCTGACGCATCTGCATGTCAGTAATTGCCGCGTTCGCCAGCTTCAGTTCTCTGGCATTTTTGTCGCGCTGGGCTTTGTAGGTAATGGCGTTATCACGGTAATGATTAACAGCCCATGACAGGCAGACGATGATGCAGATAACCAGAGCGGAGATAATCGCGGTGACTCTGCTCATACATCAATCTCTCTGACCGTTCCGCCCGCTTCTTTGAATTTTGCAATGAGGCTGTCAGCCTTATGCTCGAACTGACCATAACCAGCGCCCGGCAGTGAAGCCCAGATATTGCTGCACAGGTGCTGAGTACGAACCACTGTCAGTTGACGTTAACCTTAGCAATACGTAACTGAACGAAGT
>NZ_JBQBEW010000001.1:4695000-4736808 GCF_051919345.1 Aeromonas sp. 84A | reverse complement strand
GTGATCGTTCCCCTGCTGGTGTTCGTAGTCCTGTTTCTCTGGTCGGCACCATGGCCAAGGCACTGCCCCTGCACCACATGATGTAAATTTGTGTGAAATAAAAATCTGCCGGGGCGGGTCTTATCCATAGTGCCTCACTCAGCCCCGGGAGTTTTTCATGTTGATCAAGCGTCGTACCGCCCACCCCCTCACCGAACAGGATGTCACCCCGGAAGCCGTCTATCAGGACCGCCGCCTTATTCTCAAAGGGCTGGGTCTGGGCGTGGCTACTCTGGCGTTTCCCACTCAGGCCGGAGTGCTCGACCTGCTGCGCGGTAAAGAGGATGCTCCCCAATTAGCCACCAGGCCGCTTAACAGCAAGCCTGCCGACCGCCCGGCCAATCTGGTGCTGACACCGGAAGAGAAGGCCACCAGTTACAACAACTTCTATGAGCTCGGCACCGACAAGTCCGACCCGGCTCGCAACGGCCATTACCTCAAGCCAGAACCCTGGACCCTCAAGGTGGAGGGGGAGGTGGCCAAGCCTTTTACCCTCGATGTGTGGGACCTCATCAACAAGAGCGAGCTGGAGGAGCGGATCTACCGACTGCGCTGCGTTGAAGCCTGGTCCATGGTACTGCCCTGGAACGGCATCTCGCTGGCAGAGATCATCCGCCGTGCCGAGCCCACCAGTCGCGCCAAGTTTGTTGCCTTCGAAACCCTGTTTGATCCGAAACAGCTGCCGGGTCAGGCCTCCAGTCTGGGGGGCGGTATAGAGTATCCCTACGTCGAAGGGCTGCGTATCGACGAGGCGATGCACCCTCTCTCTTTCCTTGCGATGGGGCTCTATGGCAAGACCCTGCCCGCCCAGAATGGCGCGCCGATCCGGCTGGTGGTGCCGTGGAAGTACGGCTTCAAGAGCATCAAGAGCATCGTCTCGATCCGGCTGGTGGAGGAGATGCCGCCGACCACCTGGAACCTGCTGGCTCCTAACGAATATGGCTTCTACGCCAACGTCAATCCGCAGGTGGATCACCCGCGCTGGAGTCAGGCCAGCGAGCGCTTTATTGGCGAGGGTGGAGTATTTGGTGCTCTGGCTGGTTTTTGCCATTCCGGCTGGTCTGCTGGGGGGGATCCGGTGCCCGAGCTTATCCACTACCTTGGCAAGGGGGCGCTCAATCTGCTGCTGCTCACCCTGCTGGTCTCGCCGCTGGCCAAGCGCTGGCGGCAGGGGCAGCTCATCAAGCTGCGCCGCCCCCTCGGGCTCTGGTGTTTTACCTGGGCGCTGCTCCACTTCATGGCGTGGCTGGGGCTGGATCTGCAGTTTGACTGGGGCCTGATTGGCGGCGAGCTGGTCAAGCGCAGCTATATCGTGGTGGGGATGGTGGCATTGCTGCTGCTGGCCGCCCTCAGCATCACTTCGCTGCCCGCATTGCAGCGCCGCATGGGCGCCGCATGGCAGAAGCTGCACAACTGGGTCTATGCCATCGCCTTGCTGGTGCCGGTGCATTACTGGTGGTCGCTCAAGAGTGGTTGGGGGGAGCCCCTCATCTACCTGCTGCTGGCATGCGCCCTGCTCTGGCCTAGGCGGGAGAAGCTGCTGCGCCCCATGCGGGGGCGCTGGAATGCAAAAGAGGCCTAATCGGCCTCTCGTTGTTTGATCTCGCCAGTGTAGGCATCGACGATGAGATGCACCTTCTGATCCTGGCGATTGAGGGTTTTGACCTCGAATTTGTCCCCTTCCAGCTCCACTTCCCGAATGTCGTGATACCCTTGCGCCAGCAACAGTTTGACCAGCCCGGCCATGTCGAGACGGCTCTGGGCCGCCCAGCTTGTGGCACTCAACAGGCAAAGGATCAGCAGGAAACTGCGCGGGATCATATTCATTCCGGATTCATGGCTGGCAGACTATAAACGCCATTATGTTAGGTTTTTGGAGATGAATCATCCATGAATAGAGCGCTCCCTCTGCTTGGGTTATTGCTGCCGGTGCTGGCACAGGCGGTCACGCCTGATGAAGCCATGCTGCAGCAAGCTGTCCATGAGGGACGGGTTCGGCCCTTCCATGAAATGATGGAGGTGGCGGCCAGATTGCCGGTGCGGGTGTTGCGGGTGGATCTGGGGGAAGAGGATGGTATCTGGCTCTATGAACTGCGAGTCATCGATCGGGAGAATAGCGTGATCAAGGTAGCCTATCGGGCCGACAACCTTGAGCTGGTGTGGGCCAAGGGCCACCATCTGGAGCGGTTGTTCGAACCGCCAAAGCCCCCGGTCGAGGATGATGAATAACCCCTGTGTGGAAGCCTGTTCATGCGAATTCTGATTGTTGAAGACGAAAAAATTCTGGCTGGCCAGCTGGCCGAACAGCTGCGCCTCTCCGGCTTTGTCACCGACCTCTGCCACGATGGCAACGAGGCCGGTTTCCTCGGTGAGACCGAACCCTATGACGCCATCATTCTCGACCTCGGCCTGCCGGGGCGCGATGGCCTGAGCGTGCTGAAAGAGTGGCGTAGCAAGGGGATCGATACCCCTGTACTGGTGCTGACCGCCCGTGGCCAGCTGCACGAGAAAATCGAGGGGCTCAACGCCGGTGCCGATGACTACCTTACCAAGCCGTTCCAGGTGGCCGAGCTGGTGGCGCGAGTCCATGCGCTGGTGCGCCGGGCGGCAGGCAACGCCAGCTCCATTCTGGAGATTGGTGGAGTGCGGCTCGACATGGCGGCGTCCCAGGTGTGGTACGAAGGGACTCCCATCAAACTGACCGCCCACGAGTTCAGGGTGCTGGGTTACCTGATGCAGCACAGGGGCAAGGTGGTGTCGCGTAGCGAGCTGATCGACCACATCTATGCTCAGGATTTCGACCGCGACTCCAATACCGTGGAGGTGTTCATCGGCCGGATCCGCAAGAAAACCAACCCCGATCTGATTGAAACAGTGCGCGGCCTCGGGTACCGGATCAACGAATGAGGCTGGTCAGAACCCTGCGGGGGCGACTGGTCGCCATCGCGCTGGTGTGGTGCGGGCTGTTTCTGTTCGCCACCGGTTTCAGTCTGCAGACCATGATGCGCAACTACTGGCAGGAGGCGGAGGCCGACGGCCTGCGCCTGCAGCTTTATGATCTGCTCTCCCGGCTGGAAGTGGCCAAAACCGGCCTGCCGGTGGTCACCGGCTCCCTCTCCGATCCGCGCTTCAATCAACCCTACTCCGGCTACTATTGGCAGCTGGAATTGGGCCGCGATGTGGTGGGGCGCTCCCGTTCCCTATGGGATACCAACCTGAAGAGCGATGGCCTCAAGTCGGCGTTTGGCGATCCCGACCTCTTCGTCGGCAAGGGGCCCAACAAGGAGCCGCTGCTGATCATGACCCGCACCGTGCTGCTGCCCGGTTCGGATCGGGTGTTCACTCTGGTGATGGCCAAGGACAGTAGCGCCCTGACCCAGACCCTCAACAAGACCCGCATCAGCCTGTTCCTCGGTCTCGGCTTTGCTGCCGCCGGTCTGGTGCTCGGCTTCATGTTCCAGATCGTCTACGGTTTGCGGCCGCTGCACCTGCTGCGCCGTGAACTGGGGCGGGTTCACGAGGGCCATCAGGAGGGGTTCCGGCTGCGCTATCCGCTGGAGATCCAGCCGCTGGTGGAGGATATCAACCGGCTGCTGCACCACTACGGCGAGCTGCTGCAGCGGGCGCGCTCCCACACCGGCAATCTGGCCCACGCCCTCAAGACGCCGCTCAGCATCATGCGCAATCAGGTGGCTCAATTGTCGCCGGAGGATCAGGCCTCCATCGGCGAGCAGCTCGACCAGATCCAGCGCCATATCGACTACCACCTCGGCAAGGCACGGGTGACCGGTGCCGCCAAGATCCTCGGGGTCTCGACCCCGGTGCGGGCGCGGGTGGAGTATATCTGCCGCGCCTTCTCCCGCCTCTATCCGGGCAAAACGGTGGATCTGCAGGTGCCCGCCAATCTGGCGGTCGGGGTGGAAGAGCAGGATTTCGACGAGATGGT
Organism: Aeromonas sp. 84A; assembly: GCF_051919345.1. Classification (NCBI taxonomy): domain Bacteria; kingdom Pseudomonadati; phylum Pseudomonadota; class Gammaproteobacteria; order Aeromonadales; family Aeromonadaceae; genus Aeromonas; species Aeromonas sp. 84A. The sequence continues at coordinate 4,732,823 of NZ_JBQBEW010000001.1, read as the reverse complement.
AGGCAACCTGCTGGAGAATGCCTTCAAGTGGTCTGCCAGCGAGCTGCGCATCTCCAGCGCCGAGCTGGGGGGCTGGATCACCTTGCGTATCGAGGATGACGGCCCCGGCATGAGCGAAGATCAGATCGCCAAGGCGGTGCTGCGCGGGGTGCGGCTCGACGAGAAGGTGCCGGGCTCGGGCCTGGGTCTCAACATCGTCTCCGATCTGGCGGAAGCCTATCGGGGCAGTTTCATCATGGGCCGCGCCGAACTGGGAGGTCTGGCCGCCTCACTCTCGTTGCCCAAGGTGGCAAGAGTCGAGAGCTAGGCATAACATATGGCATTTGTTTTAGCCTGAGGAAGAGAAGCATGACCGACGATCCGTGGGCACTGTGTCACCTTGACGATTCGTTTGATGCCTCTGTGCTGGGGGTCAAGGGCGCCCAGATCCAGTGGTTTGAAGACAGGGATGGCCTGATCGCGTTCCTTCTGGAAGATTTTGTCGACCTGCTGGCCGATGTGGGCGAGCTGGATGAAGAGCAGACCGAGCAGGCGCGCGAGCGCTTCACCCTGCTGGTGGAGCAGAGCTTCGACGATCGCACCCTGATGGATGCCATCAACGATCTCGCCTCCGGCCTGCGCCGCATCGCCTGGTTGGGGCCGCTCTCGGAGCTGGCCGAGATCAGCGACGAGTTTGCCTCCGGCCTGCGTCGCTATTTCTGGAGCCAGTACGACGGGGATGAAGATGACCCGGACGCCTGGGTGCCGGAAGAGCTGTGGCCGCAGCTGGTTGAATGCGCGCAGGAGTATATGGAGGAAGGGGAGTTCTAAACCCGTTCCGACCATGCCTGAGCTTTGGCAGACGGATAAAGAAACGGCGCCTTGATGGCGCCGTTTTTATTGGGTGGTAATCGCCTTAGCCGTTGGCCGGTACCGCGTGGGCGGTGTTGGCCAGCACCGGGCCTGTGTACTTCTCGATCTGCAGCTGGGCCATGTGGCCGCAGTTGCCCTGCGCCAGATTGGACGAGCCCTCGTCGAAGGTGAGGCAGTTGACGTTGCCGTTCTTGCAGATGCTGCCCGCTTCGCCCGGCTTGGCCGGGTCATACCAGGCCCCTTCGCAGATCCGCACCACCCCTTGGCGCACATCTTCGGAGAGCAGGGCGCCCACCAGGATCTGGCCGCGTTCGTTGAAGGCGCGCACCAGATCCCCCTGGGCGATGCCACGAGCCTTGGCGTCGGCGGGATGGATCATGATTGCTTCGCGGTCGGCGATGGCGAACTTGTCCCGCAGCGGGGTGTTGTCGAGCTGGGAGTGCAGCCGCTGGGTCGGATGCGAAGTGTTGAGCGACAGCGGATAGCGCGCCGCCACCTCGCTCTGCACCCACTCCTTGGGCTCATACCACTTGGGATGACCGGCGCAGTCGGCATAACCCATCCCGGCTACCGTGTTGGAGAAGATCTCGATCTTGCCGGACGGGGTGCCGAGCGGATTGAGCAGCGGATTCTCGCGAAAATCGGCGTGACGGATCCACTGCCGGTTGGCCTCGGGGATCGGGAAGCGGATGTAATTGTTGGATTCCCAGAACATGTTGAACGGCGGCAGCGCGACGCGGGCGCCGCGGGCCTGCGCCGCCATGCCGTCATACATCTGCTTGAGCCACAGCATCTCGTCCTTCCCTTCGGTGTACTGCTCCTGCACGCCCAGCTTGGCGGCGATGGCGCTGAAGATGTCGAAGTCGTTGCGGGCTTCAAACTGGGGCGGGACGCACTGGTGCATCGGGAACACATAGCGCTGGGAGTAGTCGCCGCCCATCTCCAGATCATTGCGCTCGTAGCTGGTGGTGACCGGCAGCACGATATCGGCGTGTTTGGCGGTGGCGGTCCAGTAGGGCTCGTGAACGATCACGGTCTGCGGCTTGCGCCACGCTTGCAGCAGGTTGTTGGTGTCCTGATGGTGGTGGAAGGGGTTGCCGCCCGCCACGTAGACCAGCTTGATGTCCGGATAGGTCACCTTGCGGCCGTTGAAGTCGATGGTCTTGCCCGGGTTGGCGAGACAGTCGGCGATGCGGGCCACCGGGATCGGTGCCGGGCTGTTCTTCGGCGCGTTGCCGGCGGAGATACCCGCCAGAATGCCGCCCTTGGCGGTGGGGCTGCCACCGGAGGAGTAGTGGTAGCTGAAGCCGTAGCCGCCGCCCGGCAGGCCGATCTGGCCCAGCATGGAGGCCAGAGTGACCAGCATCCAGTTCGGCTGTTCGCCGTGCTGCTGACGCTGCATCCCCCAACCGGCCATGATCATGGTGCGCTTGGCGGCCATGTCGAGAGCCAGCTGGCGGATCACCTTGGCATCGACGCCGCAGACTGTGCTCGCCCATTCGGCGCTCTTCGGTTGGCCGTCATCCTTGCCGAGCAGGTAGTTCAGGAACTTGTCGAAGCCGACGGTATAGCGATCGAGGAAAGCCTGATCGTGCTTCTTCTCGCTGTAGAGGGTGTGGGCCACACCCAGCATCATGGCCACGTCGGTGTAGGCGTTCGGGGCAATCCACTCGGCGCCGACCAGCTTGGCGGTCTCGTTGTAGATGGGATCGATGCTGATGACGCGGGTGCCCTTCTCTTTCAGCGCCATGAAACCGGCCTGACCTTCGTGGTCCGGTATGTTCCAGCTGTTCTTCAGGGTGACCTGAGCGTTGACCCCCCACAGCACCACCAGTTCGGCGTTCTCCACCACGTTGGGCCAGGCGGTCTGCTGCTCGTACACCTCGATGGAGCCCATCACATGGGACATGATCACCTGAGCCGCACCGGTGGAGTAGTCACCGGCATAACCGGTGAAACCGCCGGAGAGGTTCATCAGGCGGTGCAGCAGGGTACGGCTGTTGTGGAACATGCCGACGCTCTTCCAGCCATAGGAACCGGCGTGGATCGCCTGCGGACCGAAGTCACTCTGCACGCGCTGGATCTCGCCGGCCACCAGTTCGATCGCCTTGTCCCAGCTCACTCGCACCCACTCGTCGGCACCGCGTAGCTCGGGTTTGGCGCCCGGGCCGTGCTCCAGCCAACTCTTGCGTACCATGGGGTATTTGATGCGGTTCTTGGCGTGCACCTGGAACGGCGCCATGTCGATGAGATCGTTTGGCGCCGGATCATCGGCCACCGGCTGAACGCGCACCATGCGGCCATCTTCGACGATCGCCTCGAAAGCACCCCAGTGGGCGCCGGTCAGAATGCCCTTCTGGGCGGGCACCAGGGTCGGGAACTGACTCAATGCGGTGCTGATGGCTTGCGCCAGCGCACTCTTGGGAAAAATGCCGCCGAGCAGGGGCAGGGCTGCGCAGGCGCCGAGCCCCTTGAGCAGGTTGCGGCGGGACAGATTGGTCTTCTTGTCATTGAAAAAAGTCATAACGGTTTTCCTCTGTGCCAGCCTTAGTGGGCCGCGCTCATGTCACTGGCGTGTTTCTGGACATACTGGGTCAACATGCGAGCCTGTTCCGGGGTCAGGGAGGTACGAGATTCCATCCCCTTGATGACGCCGATCCACTGGTTGGCATTAAAGTGATCCAGCGCGGTGAGGCCGTGGCAGCCGGTGCAGTTGTTGGACATCAGGGTGGAGGCGTATTGCCACAGCTTGCCCTGATCGCCGATAAGCTGGCTCTGGTCGACCCAGGCGGTCAGCTTGACCTGATGCCAGGTGAGGTTGGTGGCGCTGTCGGTTTCGCTCTGGCCGGTGACCAGCGCTTTCTTGGCGGCATCGCCGACCAGTACGCTGAGGATCCGTTTGCCCGGTGCGGCGTAGAACACTTCGCTCACACCATCCTGTTGCCAGCCTTCGATCTGCACCTTGGCGCGGCCGTTTTCGTTGGCTAGCACTTCCACCTTGGTCGAAGGCATCAGGGTTCCTTCGTCGGTCTTGGCGGCGGCATCGAGGAACAGCGGGGTGGTGGCGATGGCGTAACGGGTGGTGACGTTGGCCGGGGTCTGGGCCGCAGCCTGCGCCAGCTCGCTGGCACCGGCGGCAGCCAGGCCGCTCATGTCAGGCATGATGTGGGCGACACCGCGGTGGCAGTCGATACAGGTCTGGCCTTCCTTGATGGCGACCGGGTGCTCGGCACGGGCATTGGGGCGCTGGGCCAGAATGTCCATCGCCTCGTAGCTGTGGCAGCTGCGGCAGGTAGCGGAGTCGTTGGCTTTCAGCTCGTCCCAGACGGACTGGGCCATCCGCAGCTTGTGGGCTTCATACTTTTCCGGGGTATCCAGCGTGCCGATCGCCTCGTGATAGATATCCTTCACGGCACGGATCTTGGTCCACAGGTAGGAGGTGGGGTCGCCCGGGATGTGGCAGTCGGCGCACTCGGCGCGGATCCCCTTGGTGTTCTGGAAGTGGACACTGCCCTGATACTCGGCGAGCGGAGTCTGCATGGAGTGGCAGGAGACGCAGAATTCGGTGGAGCTGGTCTTGTGCAGCACTGTCACGGTGACACCCAGTGCCGCGACACCCAGCAGGGCCCCGAGCAGCAGGAGCCAGAACCAGGTTTTTCTTATCAGTTTTCCAATCATGGCGGCGTTTTCCTACGGTCAATAATTACCTACATAGTACTAGTCCAATAGTAGTAGTAATGACAGGGATAAGGCGTTGACCTCCATCATGGTTTATATTTTTGATTGTTGTCACATTTTGTCTTTTGTTTTGTTATTGATTTGATTATCGAATTAAATTCATTCTTTTTCTGTTTTATCTATTTGTGCACTTTCCGCGACAGCTGTTAGCCCCCTCGCAAAACCCCACAAGATTCGCTGATATAGTGAGCAGTGAGCCTCAACGGAGTGTCGCTGATGAGCCCTTTCTCGCTGCTGTGTGTCGCCGCCAACGTGCAACTGCTGGCCGAATTCGAACAGGAGTTGGCTCCGCTGCTCGGCCATTTCGCGCTGGTGGTGGTGGTCGGTCAGGGGTCGGCTGAGCTGGCCTTGGACGAGCTGGATAGCAAGGGGCAGCCACCCGCCGTAGTGGTGTGTGACAGCGAGCTGGGGGATGGGCGAGGGGCCGATTTTCTGATCCGCCTCGGCAGTCGTCACGAGGCGTGCCGCAAGATCCTGCTGGGCAGCCAGCCGGAAATGAAATCGATCATCGAGGCGGTGAACCTCGGTCGTCTCGACTACTACCTGCAACGCCCCTGGCGCGATGGCAGCCTGCGCCGGGCGGTGATCGAGCAGGCGAGCCACTTTGTATTGCAACGTCCCGATGCGGATCTGCTGAGCTATGCCGCCGTGCTCGACAACCAGAAGCTGCTGCGAGCCCACGTCGATCGCCAGTTGGCTGCCTATCGGCAGGGCTTTATGGATTACACCCACTGCAGCGATGAAGAACTCTCCCGGGTGGTGATCGACGGCCTCTATCAGTTTTTCGAGGGTAATGACGAGGAGCGGGTCTGCCGCCACTACAGTCCGGGCCATGTGCTGACCCGCGAGGGGGAGCCCAACAGCTTCCTCTGGTTTATCGCCAAGGGGGAGGTGGTGCTGCGCAAGCGGGACGAGCAGGGGGTCGATCAGGAGGTGGTGCACTACCGTACCGGCTCGCTGGTGGGGGGAATGTCCTTCGTGACTGGCGAACCCGCCTTCACCACCGGGGTGACTCTGACCGGTGCCGAGGTGATCAAGCTCGACAAGCTGCAATTCTCCCGGGTGATGCAGGCGCGCAGCGAACTGCTCCCCTCCTTTACCAACCTGCTGCTGCGCCACTTCAACCGCCGTCTGCAAAACAGCATCCGCACCGAGATGCGGCTGCAACAGACCCTCAACTCCCTCGATGCTGCTCACGCCCAGCTGGTGGAGAGCGAAAAGATGGCGATGCTGGGTCAGCTGGTGGCCGGTGTAGCCCACGAGCTGAACAACCCGGTGGCGGCCATTATCCGTGGCAGCGAGACCCTGCGGGCCGCCATCCCTGACCTGGTCAATCTCGAACTGCCTGCCCCCATCAAGGGTCTGGGCAACCAGACCCTCTGTCAGGCGCTCTCCTCCCAGCCGGTCTCGACCCGCGAGATCCGTGACAAGACCCGGCAGGCAGAGGGGCGCTTTGGTGATCGCCAGCAGGCGCGGCTGGCGGTGCAGATGAATCTGGATGACGAGCTTAACTGGCAGCGCTGGTTTGCCAGCCGCACTGCCGACGAGCGGGAGGCGCTGCTCTCCCGGCTGGAGCTGTTCCAGCAGACCGGCAGCTTCCTGCGCAACATCGAGGTGTGTGCCCGTCGCATCGGCGATCTGGTCAAGAGCCTCAAGCAGTATGCCCGGCAGGATCGGGACGAGCCCTCGCTGGTAGACCTGCACGAGGGGCTGGAAGATACCCTGATGATTTTCGAAAACCGCCTCAAGCATCATGAGCTCTGCAAGGAGTACCAGCCGTTGCCGCTGGTGCGCTGTCACCCTATCGCCCTGCAACAGGTGTGGACCAACCTGATCGCCAACAGTCTGGATGCCATGAGCGGCCCGGGGCGGCTCACCATCCGCACCGGATTGCTGGATCCCGAGTGGGTCATGGTAGAGATCGAGGATAGCGGTTGCGGCATCGAGCCCGAACTGTGGCAGCGGATCTTCGATCTCAACTTCACCACCAAGCGGGAGGGACATTTCGGCCTCGGGATTGGTCTGAGCGTTTCGCTGCAGATAGTGCAGCAGCACCACGGCCGGATCGAGGTGGCCTCCGAGCCGGGCCGTTACACCCGGATGCGGGTCTGTCTGCCGCTGGACGGCATGGGGCAGGCCGGTTACGGGGGCGAACCTCATCACAACAAGGAGCATGCGGCCTGAGCCGTGGCCAGCATCAATCGCGCGGCGTGCCAAACCATGTCGCCAAGGAGGAGCAATGAACAAACACTATCTGATCCTTTGTGTGGACGATGAGCGGGAGGTGCTGGATGCGGTGATCCACGATCTCGCCCCGTTCCGTTCCCACTTCGAACTGGAAGCCGCCGAGAGCGTCGATGAGGCGCGTGCGGTGGTGGAGGAGTGGGAGCGCGACGGCAACAAGCTGGCGCTGATCCTTTGTGACCACATCATGCCGGGAACCCTGGGGGTCGATTTTCTGGTAGAGCTGAACCGGCGAGCCTCCACCCGGGCCAGCCGCAAATTGCTGCTGACCGGACAAGCCGGGCTGGAGGCCACCGTTGAAGCGGTCAATCGCGGCGGGTTGCACTACTACCTTGCCAAGCCGTGGAAGCTGGAGACCCTGCAAGAGGCGGTGCGCGAACAGCTGACCGACTACCTGCTGGCGGAAGATGGCGAAAATGCCTTCCACTATGCGCCGCTGCTCAATCAGGCGCGGCTGTTTGCCGCCATCCACGATCACCCGTTTGACGAATAGGGGCAGTTGGGCTTTCGCGGTGGCAGTTGTATACTGTCTGCATATACAGTATTGCAGGTAGCCACCGATGCGACTCTTTATCGCCGAGAAGCCCACGCTGGGCCGCGCCATTGCCGATGCCCTGCCCAAGCCCCACAAGAAGGGCGACGGTTTTATCGAAACAGCCCAGGGGGATGTGGTCACCTGGTGCATCGGCCATCTGCTGGAGCAGGCCGAGCCCGATGCCTATGACGCCGCCTTCAAGCAGTGGCGGATGGATCATCTCCCCATCATCCCCGCCCAGTGGCAGTTGGTGGCCAAGCCCAAGACCAAAACCCAGCTCACCGTCATCAAGCGGCTGATCAAGCAGGCGGACTGCGTGGTCAACGCCGGTGACCCGGACAGGGAAGGGCAACTGCTGGTGGATGAGGTGATCGACTTTCTCGGCTACCCGAAATCCAAGCCGGTGCAGCGCTGCCTCATCAGCGATCTCAACCCGCCCGCGGTGCGCCGCGCCCTCGACAAGCTCAGAGACAACAAGGAGTTCGTGCCGCTGGCGGTCTCGGCGCTGGCCCGCAGTCGGGCCGACTGGCTCTACGGTATCAACATGACCCGCGCCTACACCCTGCTCGGGCGTAAGGCGGGTTGCAGCGAGCTGCTCTCGGTTGGTCGGGTGCAGACCCCGCTGCTCGGGCTGGTGGTGCGGCGGGATCTCGAGATCGAGGCCTTCGTCCCCAAACCCTTCTACGAGGTGCTGGCCCATCTGCTGACCGATAGCAACGAGCGCTTCATCGCCAAGTGGCTGCCATCGGAAGCCTGCCTACCGTGGCAGGATGAGGAGGGGCGGGTGCTCAACCGGGCGCTGGCCGACAAGGTGGTGAGCCGGATCAACGGCCAGAGCGCACAGGTTGAATCGGTGGAGGAGCAGGCCCGCAAGCAGGCGGCGCCGCTGCCCTACAACCTCTCCAGCCTGCAGATCGATGCCGCCAAGCGCTTCGGCATGGATGCCAAGCGGGTGCTCGACATCTGCCAGAGCCTCTACGAGCGTCACAAGCTCATCACCTACCCGCGCTCCGATAGCCGCTATCTGCCGACCGACCACTTCAAGCGGGCCGAGCAGGTGCGCGGCGCCATCGCTGCCACTGCTCCTGCGCTGGCCAAGGCGGTTGCCGAGGCGGACGGCAAGATCCGCAGCAAGGCGTGGAACGACAGCAAGGTGGATGCCCACCACGCCATCATCCCCACCGAAAAGCAGGGCAACCCCGCCACGCTGGGGGCCGACGAGGCGAAGCTCTATGGCCTGATTGCCCGACAGTATCTGCTGCAGTTCTATCCCCCGTTCGAATACAACGACAGCAAGGTGCTGCTGCGTATCGCCGGTGGTCTGTTTCAGGCCAAGGCGCGGCGCATTCTCAAAGCGGGCTGGAAGGCGCTGCTCGGGGTGGAGGAGGATGACGACGAAGAGAAGGCGGGCACGCTACCCGCGCTGAAGGAGGGCGAACAACTGTTCTGCGAGCGGGGCGAACTGCAGGAGAAAATGACCCAGCCGCCCAAGTCGTTCACCGATGCCACCCTGCTGGCGGCCATGACCGGCATCGCCCGCTATGTGCAGGATCCCGAGATCCGCAAGACCCTGCGCGACACCGATGGTCTCGGCACAGAAGCGACCCGGGCAGGCATTATCGACCTGCTGTTCAAGCGCCGCTTTCTGGTGCGTCAGGGCAAGAGCATCAAGGCGACCCCGACCGGGCGGGCGCTGGTGCAGGCGCTGCCTGCTACTGCCACCACGCCGGATATGACGGCGCTGTGGGAGCAGAGCCTCGGCCAGATCGCCGAGCGCCACGGCAGCTACCAGCAGTTTATGGGGCCGCTCACCGAGCAGCTCAACGGCCTGATCGAGGGGGCGCGGCAGGACTCCGGCGCCAGCTTCAGCGCCCTGCCCAAGGAGGCGCCGGGTGCCGGCAAGCGGCGTTTTACCAGGCGCAAGAGTCCGGCGGCCAGCACGACTGGCGGGCCCCGACCGCGCAAGACGGCCAGCAAGCGCCAGACCAGGGCGGCATAACGAAAAAAGGCGCCCATCCCGGGCGCCAAAGGCATTGTTGTCAGGCTGCCTGAGTGGACAAGCTGGCACGGATCCTGTGCTGGTAGTGCAGCACCACACCGAGAAACACCAGATCCTTGAACAGGAAGAACTCGGTGACTGGCACGCCGTCAACCATCTTCCAGACACCTGTCAGAGTCAGCAGGAAGCTCAGCGTCGCCAGGAAGGTGACGATAGCCCCCATGCTGCACCAGTAACCGATGCGAGGTTGCCACAGACCCACGACCAGCCCGATGGCGATCACTATCTCGACCACCCCGATCAGGTTCGATACGCTCTGTTCCGACAGGGGGCCATAGAGCCAGCTCATCAAGGGGTGGCTGGCTACCAGTGGTTTGATGGCGGCTGCCTCTGTCGGGGTAAACTTGAAGACGCCGATCCAGAGCAGGGTCAATACCACGCCCGCCAGGGCGACCAGAAAGCCTTTGTCATGTTGCTGCATGGGGGGCTCCTTGTTTAAGGGGTCAGAGTGACGGGCGGGAAGTCGATCTCGGTCGCCGCCAGGTGGTTGCCATAGTTGGTCAGGGTATTGACCACCACCTGGCCGAGCACCTCCAGCAGCAGCTCGTCATCTACGCCTGCGGCACGGGCGCTAGCAAGCTGCTCGTCACTGATCACCCCGCGCTGGTTGACCAGTGCCGTTGCCAGTTGCAGCAGGGCGTGATCAAGGGGAGCCGAGGCCTGGCCGAGCCGGGCTGCCCGGATCTCCTGGGCCGAGAATCCGGCCTTGCCCGCCAGTAGTGTGTGGGCAGACAAACAGTATTGGCAGGCGTTGGCTTGACCTATGGCCAGTGCCAGCAACTCCCGTTGTGGGGCAGTGAGACGCCCCTTGCCAAGCGCCTCGGCAAAGGCCAGGAAGCCATTGAGCAGGGCTGGCGAGTGGGCCAGGGTGGCGTAGAGGTTGGGCACCATACCCAGATTGCGTTGCAGGGTGGCCAGGGTCTGGGCGGCTGCGGGTTGCGGTTGGGATACGGGTTGGATACGGCTCATGATCTTCTCCTGTGGTAGTGAAGGTACGGGAGACAGTGTGCCGTCATTCGTGATACGGTTTATCACTCATCGTCTGCAAATAAATATTATTCGTCTCAAATATGGATCCGCTCTCTGCCCTGTTGGTTCATGCCTCCCCCGAAGCCAGGATCTTCTTCGCCGGCAACCTTTGCCAGAACTCCTCCAGTGATGAGTATCCGAGTGGCGGACATCTTCATCTGCTGCGCAGCGGTGCCGTCATGCTGCGTGAAGAGGGGGGAACCAGCTTGCTGCTCGAGGAGCCGACCCTGATCCTGTTCCCTCGGGGACGTCCTCACAAGCTTGAACCCAGAACGCTGGGGGGTTGTGATTTGGTGTGCGCCAATGTCGCATTCGGCAAGGGGGGCGCATCGCCGTTGCAACTGGCATTACCGAGCTCGCTGGTGCTGCCGCTACGTGAGTTGCCTGTCCTGAAGCCGGTGCTGAGTCAGCTGTTTGACGAGGCGTTTCACCCCCGCTACGGGCAGGATCCGCTGATCTCCCGCTTGCTGGAGGTACTGTTGATCCTGCTGCTGCGTCATCTGGTCGAGCAAGGGGTGTGTCAGCAGGGGATGCTGGCAGGCATTTCCGATCCCCAGTTGGCCAAGGCGATCTCGGTGATGCATCAGCGTGGGGATGAACCCTGGACGGTGGCCACGCTGGCGCGGGAGGCCGGCATGTCGCGGGCCCGCTTTGCCGCGAGGTTTCAGGAGCGGGTTGGTCAAGCGCCGCTGGGTTATCTGACCCGCTGGCGCATGGCGCGCGCCTGCCAGCAGCTGCTGGCGGGGGAGCCCATGGTGCAGGTGGCGCTGGGGGCGGGGTACAGCAGCAGTGTTGCCTTTGGTCGGGCATTCGAGCGGGAGCTGGGGGTGAGCCCGGGGCGCTGGCTCAAGGCGCAGCAACAAGCCGAATAAAAAACGGGGCAGCCAGTGGCTGCCCCGTGTTCATAACCGGTCAGCCGGTATAGACGTTCTCTTCCGGATAACGGATGCGGGTCTCGACCGGGCGGGCCAGCATAAAGGCCAGGGTCAGAGGGCCGAGACGGCCGCAGATCATCACCAGTACCAGGATCAGCTTGCCCGGCTCGCTCAGGGAGGCGGTGATGCCGGTAGAGAGGCCGACGGTGGCAAATGCCGAGATGGTCTCGAACATGATTTTGTCGAACGGCAGATCCTCGGTCACCATCAGCAGGAACATCGCCAGCATCAGCACCATGGTGCTGACGATGATGATAGCCAGCGAGCGGGTCACGGTCTGGGGCGACAGAGTGCGGCCAAAAGCGGTGACATGGGGCCGTTTGGTCAGAAACGCCTTGGTCGCCAGCAGCACGACCGCGAAGGTGGTCACCTTGATACCGCCACCGGTCGAGGTGGCACCGGCACCGATAAACATCAGCATCATCAGGAACAGCAGCGCCGCCGGGGTCATCAGCCCGATATCTATGGTATTGAAACCGGCGGTACGGGCGCTGGCAGACTGGAAGAAGGCAGCCAGCAGCTGGCCACCGACACCGGCCTTGCCGAGGGTGCCCAGGTTGTTGTGTTCCAGCAGCCAGAACATCAGGGTACCGGCCAGCAGCAGCGCCGGGGTCATCAGCAGCATCAGCTTGCTGTGCAGCTTCAGCTTGCGCCAGCGGCGGTTGCGCACCAGATCGACGATGACGGTAAAGCCGATCCCCCCCAGGATCAGCAGACCGGCGATGGTCAGGCTGATGATGGGGTCGTCCCTATAGTCCATCAGGTTGTTGGCAAACAGCGAAAACCCGGCGTTGTTGAAGGCCGATACTGCGTGGAAGAAGCTGACATAGAGGCCGTGCACCCACCCCATCTCGGGCACCCAGCGGATCGCCATGATGCCGGTGCCGATCAGCTGGGCAATAAAGGCGAACAGCACGATCCGTTTGACCAGCTGAATGATGTTGACCGAGCCTTCCTGTCCCAGCGCCTCCTTGGCCAGCACCTGTTGGCGCAGACCGACCCGCTTGCTGAAGATGGCGATCAGCAGCAGGGTCATGGTCATCTGGCCCAGACCGCCGATCTCCATCAGCATCAACAGAAAAATCTGCCCCTGCAGGGTGAAGGCGGTGCCTGTATCCACCACGCCAAGACCTGTCACGCTGATGGCCGAGGTGGCGGTAAACAGGGCGTTGACGAAGGTAACCTCGCCATTGTGGCTGGAGGGTTGCACCAGAAAGATGGTGCCAATCAGCAGAATGATCAGAAAGCTGCCGAGGATCAGCCGGGCTTCGCTCCAGCGAGAGTCCTGCTCCCGATGGAGGGCGAAGGCGTAGCTGCTGCGCCAGTTGATCATAGGGTTTCAAGCCAGTGGTCGATGGCGTGCTTGTTGCCCGCCAGGATCAGGATGTCGCCCAGTTGCAGCTCCATCTTGCCGGTCAGCACGTTGTGCAGCACATCACCACGCTTGATGGCGAGCAGTTGGAAATCGCTCTGTTGCAGCAGGTGGAAGTCGCCTAGTTCCCGGCCGTTCTGTTGCAGGCCGATCACGAACTCGGTCAGCACCATGTCGTGGCCCAGCTCCAGATAGTCGAACAGCCGGTTGTCCAGCATGCTCTGGGCGACCCGGCGGCCCATGTCCCACTCCGGGTTGATCACCTTGTCGGCGCCCACTTTCTGCAGGATCTTGGCGTGGAACTTGTCGCGCGCCTTGACCCACACCTTCTTCACGCCTGCCTCTTTCAAGACGAGGGTGGTGAGGATGCTGGTCTCCAGGTTGTCACCGATGGCAACGAAGACGATATCGAAATTGGCCAGTCCCAGCTCGGCCACGGTGGCCTCATCGGTGGCATCCGCCACGATAACGTGATTGCAGAGGGCGGCGATTTGCCGGGTCTTGCTCTCGTCGATATCGATGGCCAGTACTTCGGCATCTTGCCGTTGCAGCTCTTCGCACAGGGCGCTGCCAAACAGGCCCAGGCCGATGACGGCAAACTGGTTGTTCATGAGTTATTCCTCAGCAGTTGAAGTCGCCTACTCTAAACCACTGCTATTCCCCCGAAAAGGGCTCGGGTTTTTCGTCATGGGGCAACTTGAGGTAGACTGCGCCCTTGCACCAAGCCGGGATAGACCGATGAAACTGAATGCCAACGCCTCCTTGTTGAAGCTCAACACCCTTGCCCTCGATGCGTACTGCCTCTGGCTGGCCGAGGTGGAGCAGGTTGCCGATCTGGCGACCCTGCGTGCCGATCCGCAGTTCAACCAGCTGCCGCGCCTCAATCTGGGCGGCGGCAGCAACATGCTCTTCACCACCGATTTTCTCGGTCTGGTGGTGCTCAACCGGCTCAAGGGGATTACCGCTGAAGATGGTGGCGATCACTGGTTGCTCCATGTGGCGGCGGGTGAAGATTGGCATCAGCTGGTGCGTCATACCTTGCAACAGGGCTGGTTCGGGCTGGAGAATCTGGCGCTCATTCCCGGTACGGTCGGTGCCGCGCCGGTGCAGAACATCGGTGCCTATGGCGTTGAGCTGGCCGACTTCTGCGCCTATGTCGAGGCGTTCAACTGGCAGAGTGGCGAGGTTGAACGGATCGCGGCGGCAGAGTGCCGCTTCGGTTATCGCGACAGTATCTTCAAACAGGAGTATCAGGATTCCCACCTGATCACCGCCATCGGACTCAAACTGCCCAAGGCGTGGCAACCGGTGCTGGGCTATGGCCCACTGGCGGCGCTCGGTGATGAGCCTCCGGCGCAGGCCATCTTCGATACCGTCTGTGCCACCCGCATGGCCAAGCTGCCGGATCCTGCGGTGCTCGGCAATGCGGGCAGCTTCTTCAAGAATCCGGTGGTGCCTGCCGCGCTGGTGGAGAATCTCAAGGCGCGCTATCCGCAGATGCCCTGCTATCCGGCCGGAGAAGGGCAGGCCAAGCTGGCGGCGGGCTGGCTCATCGATCAGTGCGGCCTGAAAGGTTTCGCCATTGGTCGCGCCGCCGTCCATCAGGAGCAGGCGCTGGTGCTGGTCAATCTGGGGGGCGCCACTGCCATGGAGCTGATCGCGCTGGCGGCTCATGTCCGCGACAGTGTGGAGCAGACGTTTGGCGTGGTGCTGGAGCACGAGGTGCGTTTTATGGGTGCGCATGGTGAAACCTGGCTCGACGAGGTGCTCTCATGACGTTGACTCCCATCAGACAGACCCTGATCACCCTGCTTAGCGACGGCCAGTTTCACTCCGGCGAACAGCTGGGTGAGCAGCTCGGCATCAGCCGGGCGGCGGTAAGCAAACACATGGCGGCGCTCAAGGAGCTGGGGCTGGATCTCTTTAGCCTGACCGGCAAAGGCTACCGGCTGGCGGTGCCGATGGCGCTATATGATCAGGCCACCTTGCAGGTACTGGCCCCGATGGCGCCGGTGCACTGTTTTCCGGTCATAGGCTCGACCAACCAACACCTGCTGGATCGGGTCAATGAGCTGCGCTCTGGCGAGAGCTGTCTGGCCGAGTGTCAGACCGCCGGGCGCGGTCGTCGTGGCAAACCCTGGATTTCGCCGTTTGGTTGCCAGCTGATCCTCAGCATGTACTGGCGACTCGAACAAGGCATGGCGGCGGCCATGGGGCTGAGTCTGGCGGTCGGCGTGGCAGTGGTTGAAGCGCTGGAGTCCCTTGGCTATCAAGGCGTCGAGCTCAAGTGGCCGAACGACCTCTACTATCAGGGCCGCAAGTTGGCGGGAATACTGGTGGAGATGAGCGGTAGCGCCGGGGCCAGCTGTCATCTGGTGATCGGCATCGGTCTCAATCTGGCGATGCCTGCCCGTGAAGGGGAGAAGATCGATCAAGCCTGGGCCGAGCTGCGCCACATCAATCCCGAGCTGGTCGATCGCAATCAGTTGGCGGCCCGGATGATCGTCCATCTGCAGCGGGCGCTGCACACCTTTGAGCAACAGGGGTTGGCAAGCTTTGTCGATGAGTGGAACCGCCTCGATCACTTTGCCGGTCGCCCGGTGCGCTTGCTGATGGGGGATCAGGAGATCCGCGGCATCGCTCGTGGTATCGACGATCGCGGCGCCCTGCGACTGGAGACAGGCGAAGGGATCAAATTCTATCTGGGGGGCGAGCTCTCCCTGCGCCGGGGCGACTGAGGGTCAGCAAGGCCGCTCATGATGCCAAATAGAAGAGGGGGCCTGCGGGCCCCCTCTTCGTTATCCGGCAACTGCAGTCATCATTTGCGCAGTTTGATCTGCTCGATGGCGTGCTCATGGCCCTTGGTCATGATCAGGTTGGCTCGCTCACGCGTTGGCAGGATATTTTCTTGCAAATTCAGATAGTTGATATCTTGCCAGATGTTGCTCGCGATCTGGGTCGCCTCACTCTCCGCCAGCTTGGCGTAGTTATGGAAGTAGGAGTCGGGATCCGAGAAGGCGCCGCTGCGGAATTTCAGGAAGCGTTCGATATACCAGGTACGCAGCAGTTCGGCATCGGCATCCACATAGATGGAGAAGTCGACAAAGTCTGACACGAAGACCCGATGGGGCTCCTGAGGGTAGTCCATGCCGCTTTGCAGCACATTGAGCCCTTCCAGGATCAGGATGTCCGGCTGCTCCACCACCTTTTTCTCATCGGGTATGATGTCGTAGATAAGGTGGGAGTAAACCGGCGCTTCGACCTTCTCGTGACCGGCGCGGATATTGGCGACAAATTCCACCAGATGGCGGATATCGTAGGATTCCGGGAACCCCTTGCGACGCATCAGGCCGCGCTCTTCCAGTACCTTGTTGGGATAGAGGAAGCCGTCGGTGGTGACCAGCTCCACCCGCGGATGTTCCGGCCAGCGCTCCAGCAGGGCCTGCAGAATACGGGCTGTGGTACTTTTGCCCCCCGCCACGCTGCCGGCAATGCTGATGATATAGGTGCCCTTGCCGCGGGACTGGCCGAGGAACTGCTCCAGCACCCGGCTGCGACGCTGTTTGGCTTTGACATAGAGATTGAGCAGGCGGGAGAGAGGCAGATATATCTCTTCCACTTCCTGCAATGACACCTTCTCGTTGATCCCGCGCAGGGTCTGCAGATCGTGTTCGGTCAGGGTCAGGGGGACCGAATCGCGCAATAACGCCCATTGTTCGCGGGTGAATTGCAGATAGGGGTTATGCTCTGTCGTCATGGTGTCATCACTGTTTCTTGGGCACGGCGACCATACACCAAGGGTGGGGGAGCGACAAGGGACGCAGCAGGATTGGCTTGTTTGCCCCCGCTTTTTTGCAAACTTCCCAGCAATAAAGCATATTTTGCCGGGTTCAATGGTTGCATCCCCCAAAACCTTACAATAAAATGCGCGACGCTTGACTGTCTGTCGTCTATTTGCCGTGCAAAAGCGATAAACACAACGGGTGCAAGCAGAATTACCGTTGTGACAATCTGGCGTCTGGAGGGGTTCCCGAGCGGCCAAAGGGATCAGACTGTAAATCTGACGGCTCTGCCTTCGAAGGTTCGAATCCTTCTCCCTCCACCATATTTCTCTGCGGTTTGAGTTCTTTGGGTTAGAGAAATGCGGGCATCGTATAATGGCTATTACCTCAGCCTTCCAAGCTGATGATGCGGGTTCGATTCCCGCTGCCCGCTCCAAGATGCTGATATGGCTCAGGCGTTAGCAGAGCCGCACCCTAGGGTGAGTTCGGCAAGCGAACCAGCCATCAGTACCTCTCTCTTTCCCACCAGATTCAAATCCATCATATAAACTGTTCTGTGGTTAGCTTGCCACCGCGTACTCAGCGTTAGTTTAGAGGGACGATCATGTCTAAAGAAAAATTTGAGCGTAATAAACCGCACGTTAACGTGGGTACCATCGGCCACGTTGACCACGGTAAAACCACCCTGACTGCAGCTATCACCAACGTGCTGGCCAAGCACTTCGGTGGTAAAGCTTTCGCCTTCGACCAGATCGACAAGGCACCGGAAGAGCGTGAGCGTGGTATCACCATCAACACCTCCCACGTAGAATACGACACCGCTACCCGTCACTACGCCCACGTAGATTGCCCGGGTCACGCCGACTACGTTAAAAACATGATCACCGGTGCTGCCCAGATGGACGGCGCGATCCTGGTAGTAGCAGCGACTGACGGCCCGATGCCGCAGACTCGTGAGCACATCCTGCTGGGTCGTCAGGTAGGCGTTCCGTACATCATCGTGTTCATGAACAAGTGTGACATGGTAGATGACGAAGAGCTGCTGGAACTGGTCGAGATGGAAGTTCGTGAACTGCTGTCCGAGTACGACTTCCCGGGTGATGACCTGCCGGTAGTTCGTGGTTCTGCACTGAAAGCGCTGGAAGGCGAAGCTCAGTGGGAAGAGAAGATCCTGGAACTGGCTGGTCACCTGGACAGCTACATTCCGGAGCCGGAGCGTGCGATTGACCAGCCGTTCCTGATGCCGATCGAAGACGTATTCTCTATCGCTGGCCGTGGTACTGTAGTTACCGGTCGTGTAGAGCGCGGTATCGTTAAAGTAGGTGAGACCGTAGAAATCGTTGGTATCAAAGATACCGTTTCTACCACCTGTACTGGTGTTGAAATGTTCCGCAAGCTGCTGGACGAAGGTCGTGCAGGCGAGAACATCGGCGCCCTGCTGCGTGGCGTGAAGCGTGAAGAAGTTGAGCGTGGTCAGGTACTGGCCAAGCCGGGCACCATCAAGCCGCACACCAAGTTTGAATCTGAAGTGTACGTGCTGTCCAAAGAAGAAGGTGGTCGTCATACCCCGTTCTTCAAAGGCTACCGTCCGCAGTTCTACTTCCGTACTACCGACGTGACCGGTACCATCGAACTGCCGGAAGGCGTAGAGATGGTAATGCCGGGCGACAACATCAAGATGGTTGTTACCCTGATTGCGCCGATCGCGATGGACGACGGCCTGCGTTTCGCTATCCGTGAAGGTGGCCGTACCGTAGGTGCTGGTGTTGTAGCTAAAGTTATCGCTTAATCTTTGGCTTACATAAATAAAGCAAAGCCCCTATAATAGGGGCTTTCTTGTGTAGGGGCGTAGTTCGAATTGGTAGAACAGCGGTCTCCAAAACCGATGGTTGCGGGTTCGAGTCCTGCCGCCCCTGCCATATACCTCGTCTCGTACGGGGCTTTTGTGTCTTTGGTTACGTCAGATACAGGTGGGTTGTATGAGTGTTAGTTCTGAGAGCCAGGGCGGAAGCAAGGATACCCTGCTTTGGGGCCTGGTTTTCATTATCCTGGCGGCCGCTGTAGTGGGTAATTACCTGCTCAACGATGTTGTCGCTGCCGTCCGCGCCCTGGGTGTGGTCGTTGTCATTGCTGCTGCTGGTGCAGTAGCCCTGCAAACCACCAAGGGAAAGGCAACACTGGCATTCGCCCGTGAGTCTCGCCTGGAAGTCCGCAAGGTCGTATGGCCGACCCGTCAGGAGGCCATTCAGACAACCCTGATTGTGCTGGCGGTGACCGCCGTGATGGGGCTGCTGCTGTTCGTTCTGGACGGTGCCTTGGTCTGGTTGGTCAACCTGATTACCGGTGTGTAAGGATAAGCCATGACTGAACAACGTGAACAACGTATGAGATGGTATGTCGTGCAGGCTTTTTCCGGCTATGAAGGCCGTGTAGCCAAGTCCCTGCGCGAACATATCAAGATGCATGGCATGGAAGACATGTTCGGTGAAGTACTGGTCCCGACCGAAGAAGTGGTCGAGATGCGTGCTGGCCAGAAGCGCAAGAGTGAGCGCAAGTTTTTCCCGGGTTATGTCCTGGTCCAGATGATCATGGATGAAACCACATGGCACTTGGTACGTAACGTACCGCGTGTAATGGGCTTCATCGGCGGTACTTCCGACCGTCCGGCACCGATCTCCGACAAAGAGGCCGATGCCATCCTGAACCGTCTGCAGGATGCCCACGACAAGCCGCGTCCGAAAACCCTGTTTGAACCGGGTGAAATGGTGCGAGTTGCCGATGGTCCGTTTGCCGACTTCAACGGTACCGTTGAAGAGGTAGATTATGAGAAGAGCCGCGTGAAGGTCTCTGTACTGATCTTCGGTCGTTCTACTCCTGTTGAACTGGATTTTGGTCAGGTCGAAAAAGGCTGATTGAATTCTGTACGTTTAACGGTTGTCAGGGGCAGTGAATATCTCTATAATTCGCTGCCCCTTTATTAGTTGGGGAGCCGTTTGCAGGAGCAAGTCTCCGAGGCGCTAGAACCCATTTTTGAGGTATTTTCCTAATGGCTAAGAAAGTCACAGCTTATATCAAGCTGCAGGTTGCTGCTGGTGCAGCCAACCCGTCTCCTCCCGTTGGTCCTGCACTGGGTCAACACGGTGTTAACATCATGGAATTCTGTAAGGCGTTCAACGCTCGTACAGAGAAGCTGGAAAAAGGTTCACCGACTCCGGTCGTGATCACCGTTTACAGCGACCGTTCCTTCACCTTCGAAACCAAGACTCCGCCTGCTTCCTTCCTGCTGAAGAAAGCTGCTGGCATCAAGTCTGGTTCTTCCAAGCCGAACAAAGACAAGGTTGGTAAGGTGACCGTTGCCCAGCTGCAAGAAATCGCCAAGACCAAAGAGCCGGATATGACTGGTGCCGATCTGGATGCAAAAGTACGTTGCATCGCAGGCTCCGCTCGTTCCATGGGTCTGGTAGTGGAGGATTAAGACAATGGCTAAACTTTCCAAGCGTATGCGCGTTATTCGCGAAAAAGTTGACGGTACCAAAGAGTACTCCATCAACGAAGCCATTGCCCTGCTGAAAGAACTGGCTACCGCCAAGTTCGTTGAAAGCGTTGACGTTGCTGTCAACCTGGGTATCGACGCTCGTAAATCTGACCAGAACGTACGTGGTGCTACTGTACTGCCGCACGGTACCGGTCGTGATGTACGCGTTGCCGTATTTACTCAAGGTGCCAACGCCGAAGCAGCAAAAGCTGCCGGTGCTGACCTGGTAGGTATGGATGACCTGGCCGATCTGGTTAAGAAAGGCGAGATGAACTTCGACGTAGTTATCGCATCCCCGGATGCCATGCGCGTTGTTGGTCAACTGGGTCAAATCCTGGGCCCGCGCGGCCTGATGCCGAACCCGAAAGTTGGTACTGTAACTCCTAACGTTGCCGAAGCTGTCAAGAACGCCAAGGCTGGTCAGGTTCGTTACCGTAACGACAAGAATGGTATCATCCATACCACTCTGGGTAAGGTTTCTTTCAACGAAGTTCAGCTGAAAGAAAACTTGGAAGCTCTGCTGGTTGCCCTGAAAAAAGGCAAGCCCTCTTCCGCCAAAGGTCAATTCATCAAGAAAGTCAGCATCTCCACCACCATGGGTGCCGGTGTTGCCGTAGACCAAGCTTCTCTGGAAGCTCAGGCCTAATTGATGGGTTTTACAAGGCGCAAAATTTAATCTATAATTTTGCGCCTTGATTGGTTGGGGGTTTCGACCTCCGTCCAAGACCGCAGGAGGCTGCAAAGCCTTAATGTTTCCTGCGTAGACGGTGCCGGAAACCCAGCGAGAAAGATTCTTTCTCTTCTGGAATCCTGCTACCGCATCGTTCCCCTCTGTTGTAAAGGTAGGGGGGATGTGTCAGTACTGGGTCAATAGACCCGGATTCAATCCAGGAGTTAAGCCAATGGCATTGGGACTCGAAGACAAAAAGGCAATTGTTGCTGAAGTCAACGAAGCTGCCAAAGGCGCTCTTTCTGCAGTTGTTGCCGATTCTCGCGGTGTAACTGTAGACAAGATGACCGTCCTGCGTAAAACCGCTCGTGAAGCCGGTGTGTACATGCGCGTTGTGCGTAACACCCTGCTGCGTCGCGCGGTAGAAGGTACCGAATACGAGTGCCTGAACGACGCATTTACCGGTCCTACCTTGATTGCTTTCTCTAACGAACACCCGGGCGCTGCTGCTCGTCTGTTCAAAGAGTTTGCCAAAGCGAACCAAAAGTTCGAAATCAAGGCTGGCGCTTTTAACGGTGAGTTTATCGCCGCAGCACAAATTGATCGTCTGGCCACGCTGCCGACTTACGAAGAAGCAATTGCGAAGTTGATGGCTACTATGAAAGAAGCCTCTGCTGGCAAGCTGGTTCGTACTATCGCTGCTGTTCGCGACCAGAAACAAGCTGCTGCTTGATTCTCGCCTATTTAGGCTGTTTGAGTTTATTCAACATCAGGAATTTTTGTCATGTCTATCACTAAAGACCAAATCATCGAAGCCGTTGCTTCCATGTCCGTAATGGAAGTTGTTGAGCTGATCGAAGCTATGGAAGAGAAGTTCGGTGTTTCTGCCGCTGCTGCCGTAATGGCTGGCCCGGCTGCTGCTGAAGCAGTAGAAGAGAAGACCGAGTTCGACGTAGTTCTGACTGCTGCTGGCGCCAACAAAGTTGCCGTTATCAAAGCCGTTCGTGGCGCTACCGGTCTGGGCCTGAAAGAAGCCAAAGATCTGGTAGAAGCTGCTCCGGCTAACCTGAAGGAAGGCGTGTCCAAGGACGAAGCTGAAGCTCTGAAGAAAGAGCTGGAAGCTGCCGGTGCTTCTGTTGAGATCAAATAATCTGCATTTATGTAGATTAGCCTGATAAAACAGGCTAGGGCTGGTGAATTTTTGTTCACCAGCCTTTTTGCGCTGTAGACTGAGAGCATTTCACACCGTTTACGACTCTCGGTGCACCAGCAATCCGGACTGTCTTCTTTCGTCCGGGCCAACACAAAACGGTGTTGAGACAGAGCTGTCCCGCGGGACAGAGTGGGTCACTTATCAGCGAGCTGAGGAACCCTATGGTTTACTCTTATACCGAAAAAAAACGCATTCGTAAGGACTTCGGTAAGCGAGACCAGGTACTGGACACGCCTTATCTGTTGTCCATTCAGCTGGACTCCTTCAAGCAGTTCATCGAGGCTGACCCGGAAGGTGAATATGGCCTAGAGGCCGCTTTCCGTAGCGTTTTCCCGATCACCAGTTACTCCGGTAGTGCTGAGCTTCAGTATGTCAGCTATCGCCTGGGTGAGCCGGTATTTGACGTAAAAGAATGCCAGATCCGTGGAGTGACCTACTCCGCGCCGCTGCGTGTCAAGCTTCGTATGGTTCTGTACGACCGTGAAGCAGCTGCCGGCACCGTCAAAGACATCAAGGAACAAGAAGTATACATGGGCGAAATTCCGCTCATGACCGAGAACGGCACCTTTGTTATCAATGGTACCGAGCGGGTTATCGTCTCCCAGCTGCACCGCAGCCCGGGCGTCTTCTTCGACCACGATAAAGGCAAAACTCATTCATCCGGTAAGGTACTGTATAACGCTCGCGTTATCCCCTACCGTGGCTCCTGGCTGGACTTCGAGTTTGATGCGAAAGACAACCTGTTTGTCCGTATCGACCGTCGTCGCAAACTGCCAGCATCCATTATTCTGCGCGCCCTGGACTTCACTTCCGAACAAATCCTGGCCACCTTCTTCGAGACCATCGGTTTTGAAGTAAAAGATGGCAAGTTGATGATGGATCTGGTGCCGGAGCGTCTGCGTGGTGAAACTGCGACCTTTGACATCGTGGCCAATGGCGCCGTGGTGGTTGAGACCGGTCGTCGTGTGACTGCGCGTCACATCCGTCAGTTGGAAAAAGACGCCGTTACCCAGATTGAGGTTCCGGTTGAGTATGTTGTTGGCAAGGTTGCTGCCAAGGACTACGCACATCCGCAAACTGGCGAGATGGTCGTGACCGCCAACCAGGCACTGAGCCTGGAAGCGATCGCCAACCTGTCCCAAGCCGGCTTCAAGCATTTCGAGGTTCTGTTCACCAACGAACTGGATCACGGTGCTTACATGTCCGAGACCCTGCGTGTCGACTCCAGCTCCAACCGTTTGGAAGCGCTGGTCGAGATCTATCGCATGATGCGTCCGGGCGAGCCGCCTACTCGCGAAGCTGCAGAACAGCTGTTCGAAAACCTGTTCTTCTCCGCCGAGCGTTACGACCTGTCTACCGTAGGTCGGATGAAGTTCAACCGCCGTCTGGGTCGTGAAGACGAGACTGGCGCTGGTGTACTGACCAAAGACGACATCGTCGATGTGATGAAGCGCCTGATCAACATCCGTAACGGTAACGACGAAGTGGACGATATCGACCACTTGGGTAACCGTCGTATCCGTTCTGTCGGTGAAATGGCTGAAAACCAGTTCCGCGTCGGTCTGGTGCGTGTCGAGCGTGCGGTCAAGGAGCGTCTCTCCCTGGGCGACCTGGACACCCTGATGCCGCAGGATCTGATCAACGCCAAGCCGATCTCTGCCGCAGTCAAAGAGTTCTTTGGTTCCAGCCAGCTGTCCAAGTTTATGGACCAGAACAACCCGCTCTCCGAAGTGACCCACAAGCGTCGTATCTCCGCGCTGGGCCCGGGCGGTTTGACTCGTGAGCGTGCCGGCTTTGAAGTCCGAGACGTACACCCGACTCACTACGGTCGTCTGTGCCCTATCGAGACTCCTGAAGGTCCGAACATCGGTCTGATCAACTCTCTGTCCGTGTACTCTCGTACCAACGAGTACGGTTTCCTCGAGACCCCGTACCGTAAGGTCATTGACGGTGTGATCACCGACGAAGTGGACTACCTGTCTGCTATTGAAGAAGGCAAGTACGTGATCGCACAGGCTAACGCCGCGACCACCGAAGATGGCCGTCTGAAAGATGAATTGATCCCGTGCCGTCACAAAGGTGAATCCACCTTTATGAACGCCGACCAGATCCAGTATATGGACGTGAGCCCGCAGCAGATCGTATCTGTGGCAGCCGCTCTGATCCCGTTCCTGGAACACGATGACGCGAACCGCGCATTGATGGGTTCAAACATGCAACGTCAGGCTGTACCGACTCTGCGTGCAGACAAGCCGCTGGTAGGTACCGGTATGGAACGCGCTGTGGCCGTTGACTCCGGTGTAACCGTAGTAGCCAAGCGTGGCGGCGTAATCGACTATGTCGATGCCTCCCGTATCGTCCTGAAGGTCAATGAAGATGAGCTGATGCCAGGCGAAGCCGGTATCGACATCTACAACCTGACCAAATACACCCGTTCCAACCAGAACACCTGTATCAACCAGCGTCCTTGTGTGATGTTGGGTGAGCCGGTCATGGCTGGCGACGTACTGGCTGACGGCCCGTCCACCGATCTGGGTGAACTGGCGCTGGGTCAGAACATGCGCGTCGCGTTCATGCCGTGGAACGGTTACAACTTCGAAGACTCGATCCTGGTGAACGAGCGTGTTGTTCAGGAAGATCGCCTGACCACCATCCATATCCAGGAACTGGCCTGTATCTCCCGTGACACCAAGCTGGGTCCGGAAGAGATCACTGCTGACATCCCGAACGTGGGTGAAGCCGCTCTGTCCAAGCTGGACGAGTCCGGTATCGTCTACGTGGGTGCTGAAGTGAAGGGCGGCGACATTCTGGTCGGTAAGGTAACCCCGAAAGGTGAAACCCAGCTGACGCCGGAAGAGAAGCTGCTGCGCGCCATCTTCGGTGAGAAGGCGTCCGATGTGAAGGACTCCTCCCTGCGTGTACCGAACGGTGTGTACGGTACCGTGGTTGACGTGCAAGTCTTTACCCGCGATGGCGTGGAAAAAGACAAGCGCGCCAAAGAAATCGAAGAGATGCAGTTGAAGGAAGCGAAGAAGGACTTGACCGAAGAGTTCAAGATCCTGGAAGACGGCATTTTCGGCCGCTCCCGCAACCTGCTGCTGGCCGCCGGTTACAGCGAAGATCGTCTGAACAAGCTCGATCGCTCCAAGTGGTTTGAACTGGCCATCGAAGACGAAGGCAAGCAGACCGAACTGGAACAGATCGCTGAACAGCACGTTGAGCTGAAAGCCGAGTTCGACAAGAAATTCGAGAACAAGCGTCGCAAGATTATCCAGGGTGATGATCTGGCACCGGGCGTACTGAAAATCGTCAAGGTTTATCTGGCAGTCAAGCGTCGCATCCAGCCGGGTGACAAGATGGCGGGCCGTCACGGTAACAAGGGTGTTATCTCCAAGATCTGTCCGGTCGAGGATATGCCTCATGACGAGTTCGGCCGTCCGGTCGACATCGTACTGAACCCGTTGGGCGTACCATCCCGTATGAACATCGGTCAGATCCTCGAAGTGCACCTGGGCCTTGCGGCCAAGGGTATCGGCGAGAAGATCGATCGCATGGTCAAAGAGCAGCGCGAGCTGCACGAGATGCGCAACTTCCTGCAACAGGTCTATGACCTGGGCGAGAAGGACACCCAGCAAGTGAACATCGCCGAACTGTCTGATGACGACGTACGTACCCTGGTGGGTAACCTGCGTAAGGGTCTGCCGGTTGCTACTCCAGTGTTTGATGGTGCCAAAGAGCGCGAAATCAAAGCCCTGCTGAAGCTGGCCGATCTGCCGGAATCCGGTCAGATTGATCTGTTCGATGGCCGTACCGGTAACCGCTTCGAGCGTAAAGTAACCGTTGGTTACATGTACATGCTCAAGCTGAACCACTTGGTCGACGACAAGATGCACGCGCGTTCTACCGGTTCTTACAGCCTGGTTACCCAGCAGCCGCTGGGTGGTAAGGCTCAGTTCGGTGGTCAGCGTTTCGGTGAGATGGAAGTGTGGGCCCTGGAGGCTTACGG
Source organism: Aeromonas sp. 84A (assembly GCF_051919345.1). Taxonomy (NCBI): domain Bacteria; kingdom Pseudomonadati; phylum Pseudomonadota; class Gammaproteobacteria; order Aeromonadales; family Aeromonadaceae; genus Aeromonas; species Aeromonas sp. 84A. The sequence goes on along the minus strand of NZ_JBQBEW010000001.1, from coordinate 4,706,853 downwards.
TGCGGCATATACCCTGCAGGAAATGCTGACCGTCAAGTCTGACGATGTGAATGGCCGTACCAAGATGTATAAGAACATCGTGGATGGCGACCACCGTATGGAGCCGGGCATGCCCGAATCCTTCAACGTATTGCTGAAGGAAATCCGCTCTCTGGGTATCAACATCGAGCTGGACGAAGAATAAGAGCTCGCTCTTATTGTTCGAGAATTGACGTGGGCGCCCCGCTGTTTTGGCAGCCGGGGCGCCGAGGTTAGACTCCTGACAGGGGAAACACGTGAAAGACTTACTCAAGTTTTTGAAGGCTCAGACCAAGACCGAAGAGTTTGACAGTATCAAGATCGGTCTGGCCTCTCCTGACATGATCCGCTCCTGGTCATTCGGTGAGGTCAAAAAGCCTGAGACCATCAACTACCGGACTTTCAAGCCGGAGCGTGATGGTCTGTTCTGCGCCCGTATCTTCGGACCGGTGAAGGACTACGAGTGTCTGTGCGGCAAGTACAAGCGCCTGAAACACCGTGGTGTGATCTGTGAGAAGTGCGGCGTTGAAGTGACCCAGACCAAGGTCCGTCGTGAGCGTATGGGCCACATTGAGCTGGCCAGCCCGACTGCCCACATCTGGTTCCTGAAGTCCCTGCCGTCCCGTATCGGTCTGCTGCTGGACATGACCCTGCGCGACATTGAGCGCGTGCTCTACTTCGAATCTTTCGTGGTAATCGAGCCGGGTATGACCAACCTCGAACGCAGCCAGATGCTCTCTGAAGAGCAGTACCTGGATGCGCTGGAAGAGTGGGGCGACGAATTTGACGCCAAGATGGGTGCCGAAGCAATCCTGGCATTGCTGCGCGCTATCGATCTGGAAGGTGAAGTCAAAACCATGCGTGAGGAGCTGGATCAAACCAACTCCGAGACCAAGCGCAAGAAGACCACCAAGCGTCTGAAGCTGATGGAAGCTTTCCTGCAGTCCGGCAACAAGCCGGAGTGGATGATCATGACAGTGCTGCCTGTGCTGCCGCCGGACCTGCGTCCGCTGGTACCCCTGGACGGCGGCCGTTTCGCGACTTCCGATCTGAACGATCTGTACCGTCGCGTGATCAACCGTAACAACCGCTTGAAGCGTCTGCTGGATCTGGCTGCTCCGGACATCATCGTGCGCAACGAAAAGCGTATGCTGCAAGAGTCCGTCGATGCCCTGCTGGATAACGGCCGTCGCGGTCGTGCCATCACCGGTTCCAACAAGCGCCCGCTGAAATCCCTGGCCGACATGATCAAGGGTAAGCAGGGTCGTTTCCGTCAGAACCTGCTCGGTAAGCGTGTCGACTACTCCGGTCGTTCCGTTATCACCGTAGGCCCGACTCTGCGTCTGCATCAGTGCGGTCTGCCGAAGAAGATGGCGCTGGAACTGTTCAAGCCGTTCATCTATGGCAAACTGGAAACCCGCGGTCTGGCGACCACTATCAAGGCCGCCAAGAAGATGGTGGAGCGTGAGGAAGCTGTCGTTTGGGATATCCTGGACGAAGTGATCCGCGAACACCCGGTTCTGCTGAACCGTGCACCGACTCTACACCGTCTGGGTATCCAGGCATTCGAACCGACTCTGGTCGAAGGCAAGGCAATCCAGCTGCACCCGCTGGTTTGTGCTGCGTATAACGCGGACTTCGATGGTGACCAGATGGCGGTCCACGTACCGCTGACCCTGGAAGCCCAGCTGGAAGCGCGTGCGCTGATGATGTCTACCAACAACATCCTGTCGCCTGCCTCTGGTGAGCCGATCATCGTTCCTTCTCAGGACGTGGTCTTGGGTCTGTACTACATGACCCGTGCCCGTATCAACGCCAAAGGCGAAGGTATGGTGCTGGCCGGCCCGAAAGAAGCCGAGAAAGTATATCGCGCCGGTTTGGCCGATCTGCATGCTCGTGTGAAAGTACGCATTACCGAATACCTGCGTCAGGAAGACGGTTCTCTGCGTGAACACACCGAGATGAAGAACACCACCGTTGGTCGTGCGATCCTGAGCCTGATCCTGCCCAAAGGTATGGAATACGCCCTGATCGACGAGCCGAAGGTGCTGACTGCTGCAGAACAGGCTGATCTGGATGCCAATCCGCAGAACTGGATCAAGTGCGTATCCAACAAGGCGCTGGGCAAAAAGCTCATCTCTCGTCTGCTGAACACCTGCTATCGCAAGCAGGGCCTGAAGGACACCGTTATCTTCGCTGACCAGCTGATGTATACCGGTTTCCACTACGCGGCCCTGTCCGGTGCTTCCGTTGGTATCGATGACATGGTCATCCCGGATGCCAAGAAAGACATCATCGCGGCAGCCGAAGCCGAAGTTGCCGAGATCCAGGACCAGTTCCTGTCAGGTCTGGTAACTGCGGGCGAGCGTTACAACAAGGTTATCGATATCTGGGCCAGCGCCAACGAGCGCGTCTCCAAGGCCATGATGGAGAACTTGTCCAAAGAGCGTAACGTCAACTCGCTGGGTGAAGAAGAAGAGCAGGCCTCGTTCAACAGCATCTTTATGATGGCCGACTCTGGTGCGCGTGGTTCCGCCGCCCAGATCCGTCAGCTGGCCGGTATGCGTGGCCTGATGGCCAAGCCGGATGGCTCCATCATCGAGACCCCGATCATCGCGAACTTCCGCGAAGGTCTGAACGTACTGCAGTACTTTATCTCTACCCACGGTGCTCGTAAGGGTCTGGCCGATACTGCACTGAAGACTGCGAACTCCGGTTACCTGACTCGTCGTCTGGTAGACGTGGCGCAAGACATGGTGATCACCGAGGACGATTGCGGCACTACCGACGGTCTGTGGATGACTCCGCTGATCGAGGGTGGCGACGTGGTCGAGCCGCTGCGTGAGCGCGTGCTGGGTCGTGTGGTGGCAGAAGATGTCATCAAGCCGGGTACCGAGGACGAGATCCTGGTTGCTCGCAACACCCTGCTCGACGAGCAGCTGTGTGACCTGCTGGAGCGTAACTCCGTTGACCGTGTGAAGGTACGTTCTGCCATCACCTGTGAAACCGACTTCGGTAACTGTGCTCACTGCTACGGCCGTGATCTGGCCCGTGGTCACCTGGTTAACAAGGGTGAGGCAGTCGGTGTTATCGCCGCCCAGTCCATCGGTGAACCGGGTACCCAGCTGACGATGCGTACTTTCCACATCGGTGGTGCTGCATCTCGTGCCGCTGCTGAAAGCAGCATCCAGGTCAAGAACACAGGTACCATCAAGCTGCAGAACGCCAAGTTCGTTCACAACAGCGATGACAAACTGGTTATCACCTCACGTTCTACCGAACTGACCATCATGGACGACATGGGCCGTACCAAGGAAAGCCACAAGCTGCCTTACGGTTCCGTGCTGGAAGTGAAGGATGGCCAGGCCGTGAGTGCTGGCGAGACCGTTGCCAACTGGGATCCGCACACCCACCCGATCATCACCGAAGTGGCAGGTCGCCTGCAGTTCGAACACATGATCGATGGCGTGACCATCACTCGTCAGACCGACGAGCTGACCGGTCTCTCTTCTATCGTTGTTCTGGACGTCAACGAGCGTCCGAGCGCCGGTAAAGAGATGCGTCCGACCGTTAAACTGGTCGACCTGAACGGCAAAGACGTGATGATCCCGGGTACCGATGTAGCCGCCCAGTACTTCCTGCCGGGCAAGGCGATCGTGAACCTGGAAGATGGTGCCAACGTGGGCGTGGGTGACGCGGTAGCGCGTATCCCGCAAGAGTCTGGCGGTACCAAGGACATCACCGGTGGTCTGCCGCGCGTTGCGGATCTGTTCGAAGCACGTCAACCGAAGGAACCGGCAATTCTGGCCGAGATCTCCGGTACCATCTCCTTCGGGAAAGAGACCAAGGGCAAACGCCGTCTGGTCATCACCCCGACCGATGGTGGCAACGTCTACGAAGAGATGATTCCGAAGTGGCGTAACCTGAACGTGTTCGAAGGTGAAAAAGTTGAGAAGGGTGAAGTGCTGGCGGACGGTCCTGAGTCTGCTCACGACATCCTGCGTCTGCGCGGTATCAGCCCGGTCGCCAACTACATCGCCAACGAAGTGCAAGACGTTTACCGTCTGCAAGGCGTTAAGATCAACGACAAGCACATCGAAGTCATCGTTCGTCAGATGCTGCGCAAGTGCGAGATCCTGAGCGCTGGCGATACCGATCTGATCGAAGGCGAACAGGTTGAAGTGGCTCGTGTGAAGATTGCCAACCGTAAGCTGGTTGCCGAGGGCAAGACCCCTGCGACCTACCGTCATGTACTGATGGGTATTACCAAGGCATCTCTGAGCACCGAGTCCTTCATCTCCGCGGCTTCCTTCCAGGAAACCACTCGCGTTCTGACCGAAGCCGCCGTAGGTGGCAAGCGTGATGAACTGCGTGGTCTGAAAGAGAACGTCATCGTGGGTCGTCTGATCCCGGCTGGTACCGGCTTTGCCTACCACCACAGCCGGATCAACCAGCGTGCTGCCGCAGCTCGTGCTGTTGGTGCCCCGCAGGTGACCGCTGATGAAGCGGAGCAGAACCTGGCGGATCTGCTGAACGCAGCCGGTAGCTTCGACGAAGAGTAACTCGTCATCCGTGATTGAAAAGGGCTCCTTCAAGGAGCCCTTTTTGTTGGCCAATTCCTCGGCAATGGTAGACGCAGCGCGGGTTTCAGGATGATCCAGAGCAAAGTTGTAGAGTAAAAAATCAAAAAAAGTTGACTTTACTCCCCTGCAATTTAAAACTCGGGAAAGTTGAATGGTTATTACAGGGGTAGAACATGACTGTCGGTATCGAGGAAGCCATGCTTCCCGAAGAACAGCTGATCAGCCGCACTTTTACAGATGAAGACAGGGAATTGTTGCGCTCATACGATGGGCTCATCGATGGCTTGGCCGAGCTGTTCGGCAAGCATTGTGAAGTGGTTCTCCACTCCCTGGAAAATCTGCACGAGTCGGTGATCAAGATCGCTAACGGCTTCAATACCGGACGCACCCTCGGGGCGCCCATCACCGATCTCGCCCTGCGCATGCTCAAGGACATCGAGAGCACCGGCCAGGATTACACCCAGAGCTATTTCGCTCGCAGCCGTACCGGCGCGCTGATGAAGTCGAGCACTATCGCCATTCGCAACAGCGAGCGGCAAGTGGTGGGGCTTATCTGCATCAACCTGCACATCAATGCGCCTTTCCACGAGTTCGTGGCCGAATTTTTCCCGACGCCCCAGCAGGCGGCGCGTCAGTCACCAGAGACCTTCGCCAATAGCGTGGAAGAGCTGGTTGCCCAGACGGTGGATAACACTATCGACGAGATCAACCGTGATCCCACCGTGGCCAACAATGCCAAGAATCGCTTCATCGTGACCCAGCTGTTCGAGAAGGGCATTTTCGACATCAAGGATTCGATCAATCTGGTGGCGGACAAACTCAATATTTCAAAACATACCGTTTATCTTTACATCCGACAGCGCAAGCAGGGTGAAGACGAGAACGAGTAACTCATTCCAGAAGGGGATAGATGAATGGCTAAAGAAGTGATTGCAACCGACAAGGCGCCTGCCGCGATTGGTCCGTATGTTCAGGCTACCAAGGTTGGCGAGATGATCTTCACCTCCGGGCAGATCCCGCTCGATCCTGCCACCATGGAAATCGTGGCTGGCGGCATTGAAGAGCAGGCCGAACGGGTGATGAAGAACCTGGTTGCCGTGTTGCACGCTGCCGGTGCCGATGCCAGCAAAGTGGTCAAAACCACCTGCTTCCTGAGCGACATGAACAACTTCGTTGCCTTCAATCAGGTCTATGCCCGCTACTTTGGCGATGCGGCGCCAGCCCGCTCCTGCGTGGAGGTGGCCCGTCTGCCGAAAGATGTGCTGGTCGAGGTCGAGGCGATTGCCCATCTCTGATCAACAGATTGAATCAAGCCCCTCCTGGCAGGGGCTTTTTTGTTTTTGGCGTAAAATGGACCGGGTCAGCACAGGAGTCCTGCTATGAGTCTGAGTTTTGCCATCCTGGTCACGGGGCCTGCCTATGGCACCCAATCGGCCAGCACAGCCTATCGTTTTGCCCGCACCCTGTTGGCACAGGGGCATACCTTGTCCCACCTGTTCTTCTATCAGGATGGGGTCTGCAACGGCAACGGTCTGCATCTGCCTGCATCCGATGAGACTGACCTGGTGCGTCTGTGGCGAGAGCTGGCAGAAGAGCAGGGGATCTGTATCGACGTCTGTGTCGCCGCCGCCATGCGGCGCGGTGTGCTCGATGAGCAGGAGGCCAAGGGGGCAGGGCAGGTGCACTTCAATCTGCAAGCGCCATTTTGCCTGAGCGGTCTGGGCCAGTTGGCCGAGGCAGCGCTCACCGCCGATCGACTGGTTCAGTTCTAGGGGGAGTCATGAGCAAGAAAATCGCCTTTATCTGCAGTCGTGGTCCCCATGGCCATGCCGCTGGCCGGGAAGGACTGGATGCCTTGTTGGCCACCTCGGCCATGACCGATGAGCTGGCCCTCTTCCTGATTGGGGACGGCGTGCTGCAGCTGCTCAAGGAGCAGCAGCCTGCCGCCATTTTGCAGCGCCACTACGCCCCCACCTTCAAAATGCTGGAACTCTACGACATCGAAGAGGTCTATGTTTGTGCTGACTCGCTGGCAGAGCGTGGTGTGACAGTAGATGATCTGCTGATCCCCGTCGAGAGTCTGCCGCGCCAGGAACTGGCTCGGCGCTGGGCACAATGTTCGACTCACATCAGCTTTTGAGGTCTCCATGTTGCATCTGATATTGAACTCCCCCTTTCAGAGTCAGGCTCTGGCAGAGGCGCTCTCATACCTTCAGCCCGAGGATGAGCTGGTACTGATGCAGGATGCCGTGATTGCGGCATCGGCTCCCCAGTGGAGCGCGCGGCTGGCGGGTATCCCGCTTTATGTAATGCAGGAAGATCTGCAAGCTCGCGGTTTGCAGCATCGGGTGGGCAATGTGCTCGATATGGCGGGTCTGGTGGCACTGATTGCGCAAAAAGGTTCTCCGCGCACCTGGGGTGGCTGAGAAGCATATTTTCAAGAAAATTCAAGGTGATGTCGTGAAATCAAACGGATCCGAATTGCCCTTTTGTGACGCAAATTGTATAAATCTTGACTCCCCAGACAACAGGGCATAAAATTTCGCGTCCCCGTATCTGCGGGGAGGATTTTCCACACGTTTATGAAGTCATTATCAGGAGCCTTTTGATGGCAACTATTAACCAGTTGGTTCGCAAGCCACGCATCAAGCTCGTTGTGAAAAGCAACGTGCCGGCGCTGGAAGCGTGCCCTCAGAAGCGTGGCGTATGCACTCGTGTATATACCACCACCCCGAAGAAGCCTAACTCTGCACTGCGTAAAGTGTGCCGTGTACGTCTGACCAACGGCTTCGAAGTCACCTCCTACATCGGCGGTGAAGGTCACAACCTGCAAGAGCACTCTGTTGTTCTGATCCGTGGCGGTCGTGTAAAAGACTTGCCAGGTGTTCGTTATCACACCGTTCGTGGTGCGTTGGACTGTGCCGGTGTTAAAGACCGTAAGCAGGCTCGCTCCAAGTATGGCGTGAAGCGTCCTAAAGCTTAATGGTTCTCCGTTAAGTAAGGCCAAACGTTAATTCGTTTCTAGTTAGATAGCTTTCTAGTTTTGGGTAATCCCTGAAGTTACGGAGAATTTGAAATGCCAAGACGTCGTGTTGTTGGTCAGCGTAAAATCCTGCCAGATCCCAAGTTCGGATCAGAGCTGCTGGCTAAATTTGTCAACGTAGTAATGGTTGACGGTAAGAAATCTGTTGCAGAAGCCATTGTTTATGGCGCCCTGGACATCATTGCCACCAAATCTGGCAAAGAGCACCTGGCCGTATTCGAAGAAGCTCTGGATAACATTCGTCCGGCGGTCGAGGTTAAATCTCGTCGCGTCGGTGGTGCAACCTATCAGGTGCCGGTAGAAGTTCGTCCGGTACGTCGCAATGCCCTGGCAATGCGCTGGTTGGTTGATGCCGCTCGTAAACGTGGTGAAAAATCAATGGCTCAGCGTCTGGCTGGCGAGCTGCTGGATGCCGCTGACAATAAGGGTTCGTCTGTCAAGAAACGTGAAGACGTTCACCGTATGGCTGAAGCGAACAAAGCCTTCGCTCACTTCCGCTGGTAATCCGCTTGCGCAGGGTCTTTTGACTCTGCGCACCTTTAATTATCTAGGGACAAGCGCCTTAGTAAGAGGATGACAATGGCTCGTACAACCCCCATTGAGCGTTATCGTAACATCGGTATCTCCGCTCACATTGACGCCGGTAAGACTACTACTACCGAGCGCGTACTGTTTTACACCGGTGTAAGTCACAAGATCGGTGAAGTTCACGATGGCGCTGCCACCATGGACTGGATGGAACAGGAACAAGAGCGTGGTATCACCATCACCTCCGCCGCGACCACCGCTTTCTGGTCCGGTATGGGTAAACAGTTCCAACCGCACCGTATCAACATCATCGATACCCCGGGCCACGTTGACTTTACTATCGAAGTAGAGCGTTCAATGCGTGTTCTGGACGGTGCCGTGATGGTGTACTGTGCCGTAGGTGGCGTACAGCCACAGTCTGAAACCGTATGGCGTCAGGCTAACAAGTACAAGGTTCCCCGTATCGCGTTCGTCAACAAGATGGACCGTACCGGCGCCAACTTCCTGCGCTGCGTTGAGCACATCAAGACCCGTCTGAAAGGTACTCCGGTTCCCCTTCAGCTGAACATCGGCTCTGAAGAGAACTTCAAGGGCGTTGTTGACCTGGTCAAGATGAAAGCCATCAACTGGAATGAAGCTGATCAGGGCGTATCCTTCGATTACGAAGACGTCCCGGCCGAGTTGCTGGAACAGGCGCAAGAAATGCGCATGAATCTGGTTGAAGCCGCTGCTGAAGCGTCTGAAGACCTGATGGAAAAATACCTGGGCGGCGAAGAGCTGACCGAGGAAGAGATCAAAGGTGCTCTGCGTCAGCGCGTGCTGAACAACGAAATCATCCTGGTAACCTGTGGCTCCGCGTTCAAGAACAAGGGCGTACAGGCCATGCTGGATGCCGTGATCGAGTACCTGCCGGCTCCGACCGACGTTGCTGCTATCGACGGCCTGAAAATGGACGGCGAGACCAAAGACGAGCGTCACGCTTCCGATGACGAGCCGTTCTCTGCTCTGGCGTTCAAGATCGCTACCGACCCGTTCGTTGGTAACTTGACCTTCTTCCGTGTCTACTCTGGCGTGATCAACTCCGGTGACACCGTGCTGAACTCCGTCAAGGACAAGCGCGAGCGTTTTGGCCGTATCGTTCAGATGCATGCCAACAAGCGTGAAGAGATCAAAGAAGTACGCGCTGGTGACATCGCTGCTGCCATCGGTCTGAAAGACGTGACCACTGGTGACACCCTGTGTGACCCGAACGCACCGATCATCCTCGAGCGTATGGAATTCCCGGAGCCGGTAATTTCTATCGCGGTTGAGCCGAAAACCAAGGCTGACCAGGAGAAGATGGGTCTGGCTCTGGGCCGTCTGGCTCAGGAAGATCCGTCCTTCCGCGTATGGACTGACGAAGAGTCAGGTCAAACCATCATCGCTGGTATGGGTGAGCTGCACCTGGACATCATCGTTGACCGTATGCGCCGCGAGTTCAAGGTTGAAGCCAACGTAGGTAAGCCGCAGGTTGCTTACCGTGAAACCATCCGTACCACCGTTAAAGACATCGAAGGCAAGCATGCCAAGCAGTCTGGTGGTCGCGGTCAGTACGGTCATGTTGTTATCGACATGTACCCGCTGGAAGAAGGCAAAGCCTACGAATTCGTCAACGACATCAAAGGTGGTGTCATTCCTGGTGAATTCATCCCAGGTGTTGATAAAGGTATCCGTGAGCAGCTCAAATCTGGTCCGCTGGCTGGTTACCCGGTTATGGATCTGGGTGTGCGTCTGCACTTCGGTTCTTACCACGATGTCGACTCTTCCGAACTGGCGTTCAAAATCGCTGCTTCCATGGCCTTTAAGGCTGGCTTCATGAAAGCCAACCCGGTTCTGCTCGAGCCGATCATGAAAGTAGAAGTTGAAACTCCGGAAGATTACATGGGCGACGTTATCGGTGACCTGAACCGTCGTCGTGGCCTGATCGAAGGTATGGAAGATGGCCCGTCCGGCAAGATCGTACGTGCTCTGGTGCCGCTGGCCGAAATGTTCGGTTATGCAACTGCACTGCGTTCCGCTACCCAAGGTCGTGCTTCCTACGCCATGGAATTCGCCAAGTATCACGATGCACCGACCAACGTTGCACAAGCCGTGATCGAAGAGCGCAAATCCAAGTAATTTAAGATTCCCCGCCTACGACGGTAGGCGGGTTTAACCTAGAAGGACTACGTCGTGTCTAAAGAAAAATTTGAGCGTAATAAACCGCACGTAAACGTCGGTACCATCGGCCACGTTGACCACGGTAAAACCACCCTGACTGCAGCTATCACCAACGTGCTGGCCAAGCACTTCGGTGGTAAAGCTTTCGCCTTCGACCAGATCGACAAGGCACCGGAAGAGCGTGAGCGTGGTATCACCATCAACACCTCCCACGTAGAATACGACACCGCTACCCGTCACTACGCCCACGTAGATTGCCCGGGTCACGCCGACTACGTTAAAAACATGATCACCGGTGCTGCCCAGATGGACGGCGCGATCCTGGTAGTAGCGGCGACTGACGGCCCGATGCCGCAGACTCGTGAGCACATCCTGCTGGGTCGTCAGGTTGGTATCCCGTACATGATCGTGTTCATGAACAAGTGTGACATGGTTGATGACGAAGAGCTGCTCGAACTGGTTGAGATGGAAGTTCGTGAACTGCTGACCGAGTACGACTTCCCGGGTGATGACCTGCCGGTAGTTCGTGGTTCCGCGCTGAAAGCGCTGGAAGGCGACGCTCAGTGGGAAGAGAAGATCATCGAGCTGGCTGGCCACCTGGATACCTACATCCCGGAGCCGGAGCGCGCGATTGACCAACCGTTCCTGATGCCTATCGAAGACGTATTCTCTATCGCTGGCCGTGGTACCGTAGTTACCGGTCGTGTAGAGCGCGGTATCGTTAAAGTAGGTGAGACTGTAGAAATCGTTGGTATCAAAGATACCGTTTCTACCACCTGTACCGGTGTTGAAATGTTCCGTAAGCTGCTGGACGAAGGTCGTGCAGGCGAGAACATCGGCGCGCTGCTGCGTGGTGTTAAGCGTGAAGACGTAGAGCGTGGTCAGGTACTGGCCAAGCCGGGTTCTATCAAGCCGCACACCAAGTTCGAATCTGAAGTGTACGTACTGTCCAAAGAAGAAGGTGGTCGTCATACCCCGTTCTTCAAAGGCTACCGTCCGCAGTTCTACTTCCGTACTACCGACGTGACCGGTACCATCGAACTGCCGGAAGGCGTAGAGATGGTAATGCCGGGCGACAACATCAAAATGGTTGTTACCCTGATTGCTCCGATCGCAATGGACGACGGCCTGCGTTTCGCTATCCGTGAAGGTGGCCGTACCGTAGGTGCTGGTGTTGTAGCTAGCGTAATCGCCTAATCGATTCGTTATATACAAACATGAAAAGGGGTGGCTTCGGCCACCCCTTTTATTTTTGGGGCTATTTATGGCCTGTGAGATACTGGGCAAAACCATTGATAGAGGTAGTTTCCGTGAGCAACCCCGCCATTTTTCTGGATCGTGACGGTGTCATCAATGAAGACACTGGCTATGTCAGCCAGGTCGATGATTTCCATTTTCTGCCCGGAGTCATAGACGCTCTGCAGCTCCTCAAAAAGAAAGGCTATCTACTGGTCGTCGTCACTAACCAGTCCGGAATCGCCC
>NZ_JBQBEW010000001.1:4530000-4690000 GCF_051919345.1 Aeromonas sp. 84A | reverse complement strand
TTGCGCTGGAGCCGTCCTTGAAATACCACCCTTGTATGTTTGATGTTCTAACGCAGGGCCCTGAATCGGGCTCGCGGACAGTGCCTGGTGGGTAGTTTGACTGGGGCGGTCTCCTCCCAAAGAGTAACGGAGGAGCACGAAGGTTGGCTAATCCTGGTCGGACATCAGGAGGTTAGTGCAATGGCATAAGCCAGCTTAACTGCGAGACGGACAGGTCGAGCAGGTACGAAAGTAGGTCATAGTGATCCGGTGGTTCTGAATGGAAGGGCCATCGCTCAACGGATAAAAGGTACTCCGGGGATAACAGGCTGATACCGCCCAAGAGTTCATATCGACGGCGGTGTTTGGCACCTCGATGTCGGCTCATCACATCCTGGGGCTGAAGTCGGTCCCAAGGGTATGGCTGTTCGCCATTTAAAGTGGTACGCGAGCTGGGTTCAGAACGTCGTGAGACAGTTCGGTCCCTATCTGCCGTGGGCGTTGGATGATTGAAGGGAGTTGCTCCTAGTACGAGAGGACCGGAGTGAACGAACCTCTGGTGTTCGGGTTGTCACGCCAGTGGCACTGCCCGGTAGCTAAGTTCGGAATCGATAACCGCTGAAAGCATCTAAGCGGGAAGCGAGCCCTGAGATGAGTCATCCCTGACCCCTTGAGGGTCCTAAAGGGCCGTTGGAGACCACAACGTTGATAGGTGGGGTGTGTAAGCGCGGTGACGTGTTGAGCTAACCCATACTAATTACCCGTGAGGCTTAACCATACAACACCCAAGAAGTGTTCTAAGGCTTGTAGCAAATAGAACGAACTACTTACAAATTCAGTGATAGTGACAAGCCAAGCGCAACCTCACTACTCACGTCAGCTTTCTAGATTAAGAATTTGCCTGGCGGCCATAGCGCCGTGGAACCACCTGATCCCATGCCGAACTCAGAAGTGAAACGCGGTAGCGCCGATGGTAGTGTGGCATTCGCCATGCGAGAGTAGGACACTGCCAGGCACCCAATTAAACGGTGATGTGAAAACACATAGCCGGCTGCGAGGATGACACCTCAGAAGAAGCAGCAAAAGATTTAGCGAAAGCTAACCGAATGCGGAGCGGTAGTTCAGTCGGTTAGAATACCGGCCTGTCACGCCGGGGGTCGCGGGTTCGAGTCCCGTCCGCTCCGCCACTAATTTGAAGGCCTTCCCTGATGGGAAGGCCTTTTTGCTATGGGCGGTTTGCCCGGCCACAGCCTTGCACGCCAGAATAGACACCAAAGCCCGGTCTGATGACCGGGCTTTGGCATTTTGAACATCCAGAAACCACTGAGCAGTAGCTCTTGCCTGAAGGAAGGCGCTGGCAGGGCCGCTATTCCCTCCTTTTGGTATGTAATCACAGTAATTTTTGGATGATTCGCAACCCTTGGTACTGGATTACTCGCTTCCACGCATCCCCATCACCGGACTCCAGCCCCACAGGTAAGAGCCATATTGACCACTCCCTCCTCCATCTGGACATCAATGGTAAAGCCGAGTTGCCTGGCGAGGGTGACCATGCTGCGATTGCTCGGCATGGTCATGCCCGATAAATCTGCGTAGCGCAAACAAAGATGCCTTCCCGTTGGGAAGGCATCTTTTCTTTATCTATCAAGTGATTGCGACCACTTTGTCGACTAATCAGGGTTTCTCTTTCTTGCCGATGCTTAGACCCAGCTTGATGGAGAGGGCCGCCAGTAACAGCAGCATCATGATCAGGGAGAAGAAGTTGCTGCCGAGTTCCGGGTATTGCACCTTGAGCAGCGCGGAGTGGCCGAAGACACCGATAAAGAAGCAGAGCAGGGTACAGATGGGGGTGTTGCCCATCATGGGTTCATGGCGATAGTGCTGGAACAGCTGATAGGCCGCCAGCCAGAGGGCAATCAGCGGGAAGAAGGAGAAAGGCACAACCGAGTTGGTCAGCACGGCCAGAGAGGCATCGCCACAGATACCAATCAGCATGGCCATGGCGAGCGGTTTTTTCGGGATCATAAGCTGTTCAGTCATATCGTTCTCCATCCTGTGGTCATGGGTGAGGTTCACGGCGCTTCTGGTTTTGTACCTCGGCGCCCATGGCGATCATCCGCAGTTGGCGAATAGTGCGATCAGAGAGTGCCCGGCACTCTTCGCTGGTCATGTCGAGTGCATCGGCACCGGCACTGAAGACGATGGTGACCATGGCTTCTGCCTGGATGTAGGCATCTTCCCGTGGTGCTTCTGTGGTGGCTTCCAGATAATCGGTCAGCTCGGCAATGAAGTGCTGGATTTCGCGAGCCACCGCCTGACGAAAGGCGGCCGAGGTGCCGGAGCGTTCCCGTAGCAGCAGCCGAAAGATGTTGGGGTTGTTCTCGACGAACTCCATAAAGGTTTGCACCGAGGTGCTGATGACACTGCCGCCACCGGCAATGCGCTGGCGTGCCTGGCGCATCAGTTGGCGCAGGGTGAGACCTCCTTCGTCAACTAGGGTCAGGCCCAGTTCCTCCATATCGCGAAAGTGGCGATAGAAAGAGGTGGGCGCGATACCCGCTTCGCGAGCGACTTCCCGCAGGCTGAGATTGGAGAAACTCCGATTGGCGCACAGTTGGCTGAATGCAGCATCGATCAATGTACGCCGGGTTTTTTCTTTTTGTTGAGCGCGAATACCCACGAAATCAGTCACCTTCAGCTTATTGAGGCCAAATGATAACCCGAAGGCGCCTCAGGATCAGGTTTGTATCCTACTTTTTTACCATTGACCGTGAGGAAATCACCATAGAAAATGGCTAACAGCTGTTCGCTGAAAGGATGCAATGAGATGGCCAGACCCCCCATTATTTTCACCAATACCCTGCTGTTCTCCCTCTCCGGGATAGTGGCGTTGATTGTCGTGCCCTGGTACGGCGTGAGCCACGGTTACGATCTCTGGCAGTGGGCCAGTTTCCTGTTGCTGTTCTGCCTGAGTGGTCTCTCCATCACCGCAGGCTATCACCGGCTCTGGTCGCACAAGGCCTACAAGGCGCACCCCGCTTTGCAGTGGTTGTTTGCCATCGGCGGTGCGTTGGCGCTGCAGAATTCTGCCCTGCACTGGTCGGCCGATCACCGCCGTCACCATCGTCATGTGGATGACAACGATAAAGACCCCTACAGCGCGGGGCGCGGTTTCTGGTATTCGCACATCGGCTGGATGTTGCGGGAGCATCAAGGAGATCGCTATGGCGATTACAGCAATGTGCGAGACCTGCAAAACAACCCGGTGGTCGCGTTTCAGCACCGTCACTATCTGACGCTGGCGCTGGCGGCCAATCTGGGGCTGCCGCTGCTGCTCGGCCTGTGGCACGGGGACTTGCTCGGCATGTTGCTGTTGGCGGGCGTGCTGAGGATGGTGATGACTCACCACACCACCTTCTTCATCAACTCGCTGGCCCACATCTGGGGCAGTCAGCCCTATACCGATCGCAATACCGCTCGCGATAACGGCATCCTGGCTTTTTTCACCTTTGGCGAGGGGTACCACAACTTTCACCACCTGTTCGAGAATGATTATCGCAACGGCATTCACTGGTGGCAGTTCGATCCGACCAAGTGGTTGATCCGGCTCGCCTCCTGGTGTGGTCTGGCGGGGGATCTCAGATCTTCGCCGGAGGAGCGTATCGAACAAGCCCGGCTGCAGATGCAGCTGAAACGGGCACAAGCCAAGTTGCGCAAGCAGGAAGATCGCGAACTGTGGCAGGCGCTGCTGCAGGAGGAATACGACAAGCTGAGCCAGCAGTTGCAACACTATTACGCCAGTCGCAAGCGGCTGCTGGAGCTGCGCAAGCGCAAGGCGCTGGCGCGCTATGACCGCCTCAAGCTGCAACTGGAGTACCGGGCCCTGCGTGACGGCTTCATCGCTGGTAAACGCAACTGGAGTCGTTTGCTGGCAGGTATTGCATGATGCCGTCCGGTTATCACAGAGACTAAAAGAGAAGACCGCCTGCTGGCGGTCTTCTCTTTTATGATTCAACTCAAGCTAGTTGGCTTGGCTCTGCTGTTGCTGCAACTGATCCAGTGCCTGTTGCTCCTGCTGGCTAAGACCCAGTTGTTCACAGGCCTGCTCAAAGCTAACCCCCGGATAGCACATCATGATATCCAATAACGGGAGGGCTTAGTTGGCTTGGCTCTGCTGTTGCTGCAACTGATCCAGTGCCTGTTGCTCCTGCTGGCTAAGACCCAGTTGTTCACAGACCTGCTCAAAGCTGATCCCCAGATGGCACATCATGATATCCAATAACGGGAGGGCTTAGTTGGCTTGGCTCTGCTGTTGCTGCAGCAGATCCAGTGCCTGTTGCTCCTGCTGGCTAAGACCCAGTTGTTCACAGGCCTGCTCAAAGCTGATCCCCAGATGGCACATCATGATATCGATGGCGGGCAGATAGTTCTTCATAGCTTCTTCCATGGTGATCCTCCAGACCCGTCACTTATGCCCTGAACCACTCGGTGCGGCAATTAGACTTTAGGCTTAGTCTGTCCATTTGATAAGCACCCCTGCCACTGGGGGAGGGAATTTGTTACCCTGCACCATGATAAAAACGGTTGCCGTATGACTGCGAGCAACAGGTGAGGAGCAGGGCATGTTATTGAGTTTCTTGATCATCGCTTCAGGTTGGTGGCATATCCGTGCTGCCTATGGTTCAGACAGCCGCCAGTTCTATATCAGCAAGCCGCTGACCATGCTGCTTATCATCGCGTTGGCATTCGGCTACCAGAGTTATGACCACGACGGTTCCCATGCCTGGATCCTGCTCGGCCTCTGCCTCTCGCTGGCGGGCGATGTGCTGCTGATGTTGCCAAGTGATCGCTTCATTCAGGGGTTGGCGGCATTTCTTGTCGCGCATCTCTGCTATATCGTCGGTTTTGCCCAAGGGCCGTTGTTGCTCAATCTGGTGGATGGTTTGCTGCTGTTGCTGATCGCCGGCATGGTATTTGGCCTGCTGTGGGGCAAGCTGGGGGAGATGCGGATCCCGGTCTTTTGCTACATGCTGGTGATCATCGGCATGGCCTGGGTGGCCGCCGGAGCCTGGCACGCCTCTCTCACTGCCGGTTCTGCCGCCGCTCTGGTGGGGGCGCTGATGTTCCTCTTCTCCGACAGCATGCTGGCGCTCGATCGCTTCCGCCGCCCCTTTCCCCACGCCCGCGCCTGGGTGATGAGTAGCTACTTCGCAGCGCAATTCCTGATTGCTGGGTCGCTGGCGGGATAACGTCTTCTGGTTGAGTGCAGGTAACAGATAACGAAAAACGGGCATTGGCCCGTTTTTCGTTTTATGCCCGGCGTTTTTCACGCTTCTAGCGGTTCGGCATCCGCTGCCCGTGGGGCGGGGGATTTGAGCAACAGCATCAGGCCGCTGGCGATCAGCAAGAAGATCCCCATGATGTAGAACACCTGGTTGTAGGCCATGATGGCCGCTTCCCGGTTGATGGTATTGGCCAGCATGGCGTGGGCTTGCTGCTGGGCAATCTCGGGGCCTGAACCCTGCGCCATCATGCTCTGGGCCAGTTGCAGCAGATAGCTCTGCCCCTCGATACTGCTGGCGGCCAGAGTGCTGCCAATCTGCAGCACATGGGTGCGGGTATCGTTGTCGAGCATGGTCGCGATGATGGCGATACCGAACGCGCCACCGAGGTTGCGCAGCACGTTGAGCAGGGTCGAGGAGGAGGGGATCTCGTCGTGGCTCAGGCTGGCGGTGGCGACCAGGGAGAGCGGCACCATGATGAAGGGCTGCCCCAGCGCCCGCACGATCAGTGACTGGATCAGCTGCGGCCCGGCGTAGTCGGCACTCATGTTGACGTTCATAAAGCAGCTGACGGCGAAGATCAGGAAGCCGAAGCTCACCAGATAGCGCGGGTCTATCTTGTGGGTCAGCCTGGGCACCAGCGGTAGCACCAGCAGTTGCGGCAGCCCCATCCACATCAGTACCTCGCCGATCTCCAGCGCGTTGTAGTTGTGGATCTGGGTCATGTAGAGCGGCAGCACATAGATGGATCCCATCAACGCCATGCCGAGGATCAGATAGGCGAAGCAGGCCAGCGCGAAGCGCGGGTTGTGCAGCAGCCGCAGATTGACCAGCGGGTGACGGCGGATCAGCTGGCTGATGACGAAGAACACCAGCGCCACCGCCGAAATGACTGCCAGTCGCACGATGAAGCTTGAGCCGAACCAGTCCTCCCGGTTGCCCTCTTCCAGTACCACCTCCAGCAAGCCGAGGCCGAGTGCCATGGTGACAATCCCGATGAGATCCACCCGCTTGATCACGGCCCAGTCCACCGGTTTTTTATCCAGCCCGTGGGCCAGCATGGCCATCACCAGCAATCCTGGCGGCACGTTGAGATAGAAGATGTAGTGCCACGACATCTGCTCGGTGAGCCAGCCGCCGAGGGTTGGGCCGATGGCGGGGGCGAAGGTGGCGCAGAGGCCAAACAGCGCCATGCCGGTGGCCCGCTTCTGTAGCGGCAATAGGGTGACGATGAGGGAAAAGGCCATCGGGATCAGCGCCCCGCCGGTGAAGCCTTGCAGCGCCCGGAAGACGATCATGCTGGTGAGGTTCCAGCTGAACGAGCAGAGCACGGAGGCGGCGATAAAGGCACCAGTGGTCCAGAGCAGGTAGCGGCGCACGCTCAACCCCCGGCTCAACCAGCCGCTCAGGGGGATGGCGATCATCTCCGCCACCAGATAGGAGGTGGAGATCCAGGAGCTTTCGCTCAGGGTGGCCGACAGGGCCCCCTGAATATCCTTCAAGGAGGCATTGGTGATCTGGATATCGAGGATGGCCATGAAGGCACCGATAAGGCCCCCCATGACCGCGATCCAGTTGCGACGTGGAATGGGTTCCATCAGTTGGCAGCCACCACGGGATCAGGAGTGCGGGTATCCACGATCACTTCGGTCGAGAGACCCGGCAGCAGCTTGCCTGCCAGCGGGCCCGGCTCGAGGATGCGGATCTTCACCGGTACCCGCTGCACGATTTTGGTGAAGTTGCCGGTAGCATTCTCCGGTGGCAGCAGGGCGAACTTGGCACCGGTGGCCGGGGCCAGGCTGTCGATGATCCCCTCGACCGGTTGATCCGGGTAGGCATCGAGCACCACTTCGACCTTCTGGCCCGGCTGCATATGGGCGAGCTGGGTCTCCTTGAAGTTGGCCTCGACCCACACCTGCTGTAGCGGCACTAGGCTGGCGACCTGCATACCGGACTGGACGTAGAGCCCTTCCCGCAGGCTGCGCTTGCCGATGATGCCGTCGGCCGGTGCCCGCAGTTCGGTGTAGCCGAGCTCCAGCTTGGCCTGCTCCAGTTGCGCTTCGCTCAATGCCAGCTTGGCCAGATTCTGTTTGCGCTCGGCATCCAGTACCAGCAGTCGCTCACGGGCCGCTTGCAGGGCGGCTTGGGCCTCCCAGGCTTGCGCCTGATTGACCTGCAGGCTGGCACGCACCTCGTCCAGACTGTCTTGCGAGCTGTAGTGGCGCTGGTTGAGCTGACTGATCCGGTTGACCTGCTGGCTGGCACGCAGCTGTTCGGCATTGGCGGAGGCGACCTTGGCCTCGGCCTGCTGGATCAGGCTCAGTTGTTGGGTGCGGGTGGCGGCCAGATTTTCGGCCGTCGCCTGATTGAGGCGCAGGTCGGCTTCGGCCTCCGCGACCCTGGTTTTGTATTCGCGATCATCGAGACGGGCTATCAGTTGGCCCGCTTTGACCGGCTGGTTGTCGGTGACCAGCACTTCGCGGATATAGCCGGGCAGCTTGGAGCTGATCCCGGTCACTTCACTTTGCAGATAGGCGTTGTCGGTGCTTTCAAAATAGCGGCCGTGAAGATACCAGTAACCGGCGAACAGCAGACCGAGCAGCGCCAATATCATGGCTGCCAGCAGGGGAATTTTTTTGTGTTGACTCATTTTTGTGATTCCTGAACTTAAGGGGCGCAGGCTAACACTGGTCAACTGTTTCGATTAGTATTGGTTCACGAGATATACAGTTTCACTGGTGCAACAATGGATCTCAATGCCGCGTTAATTCTGGTGCGTATCGTCGACAAGGGCTCGTTTACGGGGGCCGCCCGCGAGCTGGGGATGACCAAGGCGATGGTCAGCCGCCGCATCGCCGAGCTGGAACAGCGGCTCGGTGTGCGTCTGCTCTATCGCTCCACTCGTCAGCTCACTTTGACCGAGGAGGGGGAGAAGTACTACCTGCACTGCAGCAAGGCGGTCGATGCCCTGACCGAAGCCGAGCTGATGCTGAGCGCCAGCCAGCAGGAGGTAACCGGCACCCTCAAACTGGCGGTGCCCATCGAGACGGGGCAACTGGTGGTTGGGCGCTTGGTCGCCAAGTTTTTGCAGGCCTATCCCGCCCTGCAGGTGGAGCTGGAACTGACCAACCGGGTGGTGGACCCCATCAGTGAAGGGTTGGATGCGGTGGTGCGGATTGGCGACATGAGCGACTCCAATCTGGCTGCACGCCGACTCTGGAGCACCGGAAGGCTGCTCTGTGCCAGCCCGGACTATCTGGCCCGCAGCCCGGTCATCGAGCGGCCGGAGGATCTGGCCAACCACGAGCGGGTGACGGTGAGCAGCGGGTTTCTCGCCTCTCACTGGTGTTTCGAGCTGGATGGCAGAGAGGTGCTGGTTGACCCCCCCTCCCGTTTTCGGGTCAATAATATTACCTGTGCCCGGGAGGCGGCGAAGGCGGGGCTGGGGTTGGCCTCGTTACCCGCTATGCTCTGTCAGGATGAGCTGGCCAGCGGCGAATTGGTGATCCTGCTGCCAGAGTGGCAGCAACCCAGGGTGCCGATTTATTTGCTGTTTCCGGAGCGGCAACTGATGCCGCGCAAGTTGCGGGCATTCATCGATTTCATGATTGAGAACGGCGCCGAGTTTGGCATCGACAAGTTGTTGTAAGGGGGAGCTATGGATAACTGGATCAATCTCTATCGCGCCTCACACACCCTGGAGGCGCACGCGTTGAAAGGGGCGCTGGAGGCGGAAGGGGTGCTGGTGCGCCTCAATGGCGAGGGGCTGTCTGGCGCCCTTGGCGAGCTGCCGGTCGACATGTTGCAGGTGACCCTGATGGTGCGGGCCGAGGATCGCAGCAAGGCAGGACGGGTCATCGAGCGTTACCAGCAGCGTCAGGGTAACGGCTGGCTGTGCGGCCAGTGCGGGGAGGAGAACGGCGCCAACTTTGAAGTGTGCTGGCGCTGCCATCACGATCCCCACGACAGCTGATTTCTCTTCCGCTAGCGCGGCGGGAACTCGATATCTTCCCCTGCGCTGGCATCGTGATAGGTCGCCAGATCCAGCTCGTTTTCGCTGCGGGCGATCAGAACCGACACCAGAATATCCCCCGATACATTGACCGTGGTGCGCGCCATGTCGAGGATCCGGTCAATGCCTGCAATCAGTGCCACCCCTTCCAGCGGCAAGCCCACCGCTGTCAGGGTCAGGGTCAGCAGCATCAACCCGGTGCCCGGGGTGCCTGCGGTGCCGATACTGGCCAGGGTGGCGATGCTGATGATGGTCAGGTAATCGACCATGTGCAGATCCACCCCGAATGCCTGAGCCACGAACAGCGCAGTCACTCCCTGATAGAGGGCGGTGCCATCCATGTTGATGGTGGCGCCGATGGGCAGCACCTTGGCGGTGATGGCGGGGGAGACTCCCAGCCGCTTCTCGGCGCAGGCCAGACTGATGGGCAGGGTGGAGTTGCTGGAACTGCTGGTGAAGGCCACCGCCTGAGCGTCAACGATGCTCTTGAAGTAGTGCAGCGGATTGAGCCGTGCCAGCAGGAGCAGCAGGGTGCTGTAGACCCCGAGCACGTGCAGCAGGCAGCCGAGGTAGACGGCGCCGATCACCTTGAGCAGCGGTAGCAGCAGGTCGAGGCCGTACTTGCCGGTCATCCAGGCCATCAGGGCGCAGACACCGTAAGGGGCGAGCGCCATCACCATCTGGGTCAGCTTGAACATCCCCTCGGCCAGCGAGGTGAAGAAGAGGATGGCGGGGCGGCCACGGCGACCGCTGGCATTGAGGGCGACCGCCAGCGCCACCGCAAAGACGATCACTTGCAGGATCTTGCCATCCACCATCGCCTGTACCGGGTTGCTCGGCACCAGATGGCTCAGCACGCTGGCCAGGGTGGGTGGTTCCGACATACCGATCCGCTCATAGGGGCCCATGTCGGCACCCATGCCGGGCTCTAGCAGCCAGCCCATCATCAGGCCGATGCAGATGGCGATGGCGGTCGAGCAGAAGTAGAGGCAGATCGCCTTGCTGCCGATGCGATCGAGGGCCTTGCCCTTGAGCAGCGAGGTGAGACCGGCGATGACCGAGCAGAAGATAAGAGGCACCATCAGCATCTGGATGGTGTTGACAAACAGGACGCCAAGGGGCTTGAGCAACAGGGCTTGCTCTTCAAAGCCGACGCCCAGACCCACCCCTGTCAGCATGCCGATCAGGGTCTTGAGCCAGAGTGGTCGGCGGGTCCAGATCTGCCAGGGCTTGAGAGCCTCTCCATGGAACAGCATGACGCCAATATCCTTATACATTGTCTGCGATGGCCAAAAAGGGGCGCCAGTGTAGCGATCCCTGACGCGGGTTGCCACATTATCGACAAAGCGGTGGCGGTGACCACTCCCCTGACCAGGAAATGCGCAATTTATTGGCCTATATCAAGATCCCTCCGGGCGGGGAGATATTTAATTGGCATTAAATATGTTCATTATTGAGGTGAGAGATGTCGCAATCGGTTCATGGTCACGAAGTGATGGAGATGATGCTGGCGCAAGGGGGGCAATTTACCCGTGCCAGCCTGAAACAGGCGATGGCCGAGCGGTTCGGTGCCGAGGCCCGTTTTCATACCTGCAGCGCCAGCGAGATGGATGCGGAAGCGCTGATCGACTTTCTGGCCGCCCGCGGCAAATTCATCGACTCGGCCGAGGGTTTTCAGACCCGCGCCGACAAGATCTGCAACCACGGTTAATCCCGCTGCGAGCGCATCATGGCGCTCGCTCAATTCTTCGCCCTTTGCTATATTTCGCCCCCTCTCTTTTCCCTATTCAGGGCGTAGCCCGGGCGTTGTATGGATACTTTCTCTGCCGCAGTCATGCTGTTTCTGATCATGGACCCGCTGGGCAACCTGCCGGTCTTCCTCTCTATCCTGCGTCATATCGACCCCAAGCGACGCCGCAAGGTGATGGTGCGCGAGCTGCTCTTCTCGCTGGCCATCATGATGCTGTTCCTGTTCGTCGGTCAGCAGATCCTCGGTTTCCTCAACCTGCGGCAGGAGGCGGTCAGCATTGCGGGGGGCATTATCCTGTTCCTGATCGCCATCAAGATGATCTTCCCGAGTGAGGGGGGCGTGACCGGGCTGGCGGCGGGCGAGGAGCCCTTCCTGGTGCCGATGGCGATCCCGATGATCGCCGGTCCGTCGATCCTCGCCTCCTTGATGCTGCTGGCCAATCAGGAGCCCAGCCGGATGGTGGACTGGTCGCTGGCGCTCTTTATGGCCTGGGCCGCCAGCGCGGTGATCCTGATGTTCTACGAGGTATTCAACAAGCTGCTGGGTGAGCGGGGACTCACTGCGGTGGAGCGGCTGATGGGGATGCTGCTGGTGATGATCTCGGTTCAGATGCTGCTGGACGGGGTACATCACTATCTGGCGGTGACCGGCCAGGGCTGAGTGGTTTACATATTGAAGTGAATGAAACGGGGCTACGCAGAGCCCCGTTCTTTGTGTCGCCGAGAAGGCGTGCCGTCACCCGTGAGTGGTCGCTGCGGGTTCCAGTTTGCTCATGATGAGGGAGAGCAGCAATTCCCGCAGCCAGCGGTGGCCCGGATCCTCGCTGTGACGCTGATGCCAGATCAGCAGGTGGGAGATGCTGTCCAACCCGATGGGCAGCGGCAGCTGTAACAGCGGATAGACCTGGGTGGCGTGGCGGGCGTAGAGCCGGGATAGCGTCACTATCATGTCGGAGTGCATCCCCATCCGCAGCGCCGCCTCGAAGGAGGGCACGGTTGCCTCGATACGCCGGTAGAGATCCTGCTCCGCCAGCTTGTGATCCAGCATCCAGCGGTCTCGCCCCTCGCAGTAAGTCTGCACATGGGGATAGCTGAGGTAGTGCTCCAGATTCCAGTTGGGCTCTCGCAGCGCGGGGTGGTGCTGCTGCACCAGACAGGTGAGATCATCGACCGCCAGCACTCGCTGACAGATGCTGTCGGGCAGGGTATCGAGCCGATAATCGGAGCTGATGCAGTTTTCCCGCACCGCGAAGGCGATGTCCACCTGACCCTGACTCATCTCGGTCAGACTGTTCTCGGTCCACTCCTCGTAACGCAAGCGGATCCGTGGTGCCTGCCGCTTCAGCTCGCTCAGGTAGAGCGGGGCAAACAGGGTGAAGGCGCTGTCCATGCTGGCGATGACGAACTCCCGCTCCGAGCTGGCGGGGTCGAACTCGGGCGGCTGGATCAGGTTGTCCAGCGACAGCAGGATGGGTTGCAACTGTTGTTGCAGCGCAAGGGCTCGGCCGGTGGGTTCCAGCCCGTAGGCAGAGCGGATGAAGAGGGGATCATTGAAGGTATCGCGCAGACGGCCGAGGGCTTTACTGACCGCGGACTGGCTCAGATGAAGGCGGCGTGCCGCCTTGCTGCCGTTGCGCTCTTCCAGCAATACCTGCAGGATAATCAGCAAATTGAGGTCGATGCGACCCAGTTGTTCCAGCAGCATGATATGAATCCTCTTCAATTCTAAGATGAATTTATACCATTTGTTTTCATATCTTGGCGATCTTATCCTCGAATGGTCTCAGGTTCGCATGAACCACTGGTACAGGATGTAGCGGTTGAGGGGACATGTAGCACAATCAATATGGCGACCTCAGGGTCGCCCTATTTTTTGGCTATGATTTATTTGCTCACTTGCACCTGCCTTGATTTTGCCCAACAATCCCTGCGCTCTATTTTGATACAAGTAACAGATATCTCTTTGTGAGGGAGTATCCCTATGGGACTCGGTGGAATTCATATCTGGCATATGCTGATCCTCTTGCTGGTCGTTGTGCTGGTCTTCGGCAGCAAGCGTCTTGCCAGTGCAGGTGAGGATCTGGGTACCGCCATCAAAGATTTTCGCAAGGCGATGCGTGACGACGCAAATCATCCGAAATAAGCAGTAGGAGTAGAAAATGTCTGTAGACGAGAAAGTTGAACTGAACGAAACCTGTGACAGCTGCGGCTGTTTTGCCGAGATCGGCACCATCATCGGCGAAGGCGACGATGTGATGGATCTGGTGATTGAAGCCGCTGCCGAGGCTGATGCCCGCGCCAAGCTGGCTGCCTATGAAGCACTGGCCAAACAGGTCACTGCCGAAGCTCAAGTGAGCAGCGAACTGACTCAGGGCGCCAATGGCGTGATCCTGAAAGCCCGCCTGCAATTCACCTGCACCGCCGAAAAACTGATTTTCGAAATGCGGGCCCGCTCTATCTGAGTTGTCTGATAACGCGGCAGGTTTGCCTGCCGTGTTGACCCTTCTGCTGTGGGTCGGCGTTCTATAGTTACTCTATCCCACAGACGTTTTTGCCCGGCGCGAGTCGGCCAACAGAAGGCGCAAACATCATGACGCAGCGATGGATCTCTGCCCCCAATCCCACCCTCTATCGTGATCCGTGCTGCCAACAGGCAGCAGGCGTGACCTCAGCACAGGGGCAGCCATCGTGATGCAACGCTGGATCTGGGCGCTGCTGGCCCTCTGCTGTTTTCCCCTGCTCGCGGCTGAACTCAAGCCACAGCGTCTGCCCCAACCCGGGGACCTCGAAAGCATTCTGCAAAAGCGCGAACTCAGGGCTCTGGTGGTCTATGAGCGCGGCTTCTATTTTCTCGATCGCGGCGCCCAGTACGGTATTCTGGTCAATCAGCTGCAAGGGTTCGAACGCTGGCTGAACAAGACCTATCTCGCCAAAGAGAAGGTCAAACTCAAGGTGGTCTACATCCCGGTGCGTCAGGACAAGCTGCTGGACTATCTGACCGAGGGGCGTGGCGATCTGGTGGCGGCGACCATGACGGTGACCCCGACCCGGCGTGAACAGGT
Organism: Aeromonas sp. 84A; assembly: GCF_051919345.1. Lineage (NCBI taxonomy): Bacteria > Pseudomonadati > Pseudomonadota > Gammaproteobacteria > Aeromonadales > Aeromonadaceae > Aeromonas > Aeromonas sp. 84A. Next base: position 4,675,916 of record NZ_JBQBEW010000001.1, on the reverse strand, counting down.
GGCCTTCTCCAGGCCGCTCATTTCATCCATAGAGGAGTGGGTGGTGAGCCAGCAGAGCCTGCCCGCCTTCAGCCGTATTACCCAGCTCTCCGGCAGGCGGGTCTGGGTGCGTGCCAGCTCCAGCTACTACGAGAGTTTGCGCCAGCTCAACTGGTTGTTTCGCGAGCTGGGGTTGCCCCCCGTCTATATCGAAACGGTGCCCGAATACCTGCAGGATGGCGATCTGCTGGAGATGGTGGCCGCCGGCATTATTCCCCTGACTGTGACTGACAGCTACAAGGGACGGATCTGGCTGGGTGGCATGATCTCCGGCCTCAAGGCTCACAAGTTGATCCCCCTGCGCAGCAACGGTACCAGTGCCTGGGCGCTGCGCAAGAACAGCCCCGAGCTGCTCAAGGCGGTCAATGGTTATCTGGCGAGTGTCAGCCGCAACAGCCTCTACAGCGACATGACCCTGCGCCGGTTGCTGGTTCGCAGTGATCAGATGAGCAATATCCTGGCGCCGGATCCCATGGGGCGCCTCGCGACCATTCGCAAGGTGCTGGAGAAGTACGCCAATAAATACGATCTCGACTGGCTGATGCTGGCGGCGCTCGGCTACAAGGAGTCCGGCCTCAATCCCAAGGCGCGTTCGCCCAAGGGGGCCGTGGGCCTCATGCAGTTGCTGCCCAGTACGGGGCGGGAAGTCGGCATCAACGGCGCCAGACTCACCACGCTGGAGGGAAATGTGGAGGCCGCCTGCCGCTACATGCGGTTGATCCTCGATACCTACTTCAATGATCCCAAACTGGATCGGCTCAACCGCCACCTGTTTGCCCTCGCTGCCTACAACGCCGGGCCAAACCGGGTGCAGGCGCTGCGAGGCAAGGCGGAGAAACTGGGGCTCGATCCCAACGTCTGGTTCGGCAACGTGGATCAGCTGGTAGCCAACGAAGTCGGACAGGGGCCGATCAACTATGTCGGCACCATCTACAAGTACTACGTAGCCTATCGTTTCAGCCTGCCCCAGATCGAGGGCAAGGCTGCCGCTATCGAAGCGGCTCAGCCCTGAGCTGGTTGACCGGCAGGGTCGCCTGCACGGTCGGCAATTGCCAGCCACCGTCCCTGTGTTGCAAAAACCAGTGAGCAGGGCTGGTGGCCGGGATGAGATCTGGCTGGCTGAGCTGGCCCAGATAGCGCAACATCGGGGTATCATGCAGTTCCATCAGCAACTCCTTTTGAATATGTGAAGAGGCTCGCCAGCGTTATGACACCCGGCCATGACAGCAGGATGACACCATGATCCCCGGATCCTTTGCCCTGATCGACGATCCCCTGCTGGCGCTCAAGGTGCGCTGCCACTGGATCCGTCATGCCCGAGAGCGGATCCAGGCGCAGTACTATAGCTGGGAGGAGGACAGCAGCGGCAAGCTGCTGCTGAGCGAGCTGCTTCACGCCGCCCGGCGCGGCGTCAAGGTGCAGCTGCTGGTGGATGATCTCTATGCCGGTGACAACCGCTTTCTGGAGATGGTGGCTCACTACCCGGGGATCGAGGTGCGGCTGTTCAACCCCTTCTGGCTGCGGGGCTGGCGCCCGCTGGCACTGCTGCTGGAGGGACTGCTCAGCTTTCGCCGCATCAACCACCGGATGCACAACAAGCTGCTGCTGGTGGATGGCAAGCTGGCGCTGATCGGCGGGCGCAACATCGGCGATCGCTACTTCGGTCTGGATCCGCAAGCCCCCTTCGTGGATCTCGATCTCGCCTGTCAGGGGGGACTGTGCCAGCAGATGGCGCAGGGGTTCGAGCAGTTCTGGCACAGCCGCTGGAGTCACCCCATCCGCCATCTGCTGCGCCGCGAGCTGCTACCCGCCGAAATAGAGGTGGTCAACGACTTCCTGTTTACCATGACTGATCCGGCGGTAGCGACGGTCTACGATCTGCCTGCGGCGCTGTTTGACGAGAGCGATTTGCCGCTGCAGTGGCACGAGGGGTGGGCAGAGGTGTGGTTCGACCGTCCCGGCAAGGGGCTTATCTCCCGTCCCACCACTGCCCGTCAGCTCTGGCGCCAGCTGGCTGACAATCCTTGCTCGCTGGGGTTGGTGACCCCTTACCTCATCCTTACTCGCGGATTTCGGCACCGTCTGGCGCGGCTGCGCCAGCAGGGGGTCGCCATCGACATTCTCACCAACTCGTTGGCCAGCACCGATGTGCCGCTGGTCTATGGCGCCTACCAACGTTATCTCGGCTGGTTGCTGCGGCGCGGGATCCGGGTCGCCGAGTTTGACCATGGCCACGGCAGCCTGCACGCCAAACTGATCCTGCTGGGGGAGGAGCGAGCGCTTTTTGGCAGCCTCAACCTCGATCCCCGCTCGCTGTTTCTCAATACCGAGCTGATGCTGCATCTGCACTGCCCGCCGATCTGCGAGGCGCTGCAAACGTGGCTGGCTCGCTGGCAGGAGCAGGCGGGTGGATTGCCGCGCAAACCCGAAGGGTGGTCAAGGCGGCTGATAGCCCGCCTGAGCGACTGGTTGCCACTGCGGCGTTGGCTATGAGGTGGCCATTTTTTGTGCGAGATCTCGCAAAGCCTTGTAAGCCATTGCTGATGCCCTTTGCGGGCGAATAACCACGCATGAATCTATCTTACTGTTTTATAACAATTTATTGGTGATGACAAGGCTGTTTTTTGTACTCTGATGTGAATGAAATGGGCATAAAAACGTTTTTTATTTTGTTTTTATGCGTAATATTTCAGTTGCAAGGACAAACACGGTGGCTTGTCTGCCGTGTGGACGAAGGTTGTAACGGGTAGCTGGCTGGTTGCATTGCTGCAATTGGCGCGCACTTCAGATGGGTCGCGAACTATCGGAAAGTGAAACAGAAGCCCGACGTGGCCGGACTCCAATATGGAACATGCTATTTGCGAGGGGGTGACATGGACATGTCACCCCACTTTTTTGGCTGTTCGCCACCGTTTACCTTTTTCCATGACTGTTGCTCATCACAAGAGCCGCAGAGGGCAAGGCAATAACAAGGCAATAAAAAGAGGGCCGCAATAGCGGCCCTCTGTCTCATCTGCTCGGTGGATTAACCAGCCTTGACGCTGCGGCGACGTTGCAGCCAGACGATCGCCCCGAACAGCAGGAAGCCCGGGATCCACATCCACTCCTTGGTCCAGCGCTCGGTCGGCGCCTTGACGGTGAGGATCTCCTGATCGAACTCCAGTCCCATGGTGGCGGCCGGGCTGCCAAAGGCGACGTTGTCGATCAGCGTCTTGCCATCCTGCTCATAGAGGCTCAGCCCCAGATTGGCCAGCCGCTCTTCGCCATTTGCCCCATCCGGTACGGCGACCAGCAGGGTGAACTTGCGTGGCTTGCCCACTGCATCTTCACCGAGGATCCGCAGCCGCAGGGTGCTCTCCGCCTCCACTTCACCCATGGTTTGGGCCAGCTGGGCAGGTGGGGTCTCGCGATAGGGGTCGTGCACCATGTCCATCCAGAAACCCGGGCGGAACAGGGTGAAGGCGACCAGCAGCAGCAGCACGCTCTCGTACCAGCGGCTCTTCACCAGGAACCAGCCCTGAGTGGCAGCGGCGAAGATCAGCATGGCGATGGTCGCCACGATGAAGATCAGCACCCCGTGGGCGAAGTCCACGTCGATCAGCAGCAAATCGGTGTTGAAGATAAACAGGAACGGCAGCGCCGCGGTACGCAGGCTGTAGTAAAACGCCGTGATCCCGGTCTTGATGGGATCGCCCTTGGAGACAGCCGCTGCCGCGAAGGAAGCCAGTCCCACCGGCGGCGTCACATCCGCCATGATGCCGAAGTAGAAGACGAACAGGTGCACTGCGATAAGCGGCACGATCAGCCCGTTTTGCTGCCCCAGCGTTACCACCACCGGTGCCAGCAGGCTGGAGACGACGATGTAGTTGGCAGTGGTCGGCAGCCCCATGCCGAGGATCAGGCTCAGCAGGGCGGTGAGCAGCAGCATCAGCAGCAGGTTGCCCATGGAGAGGAACTCCACCAGATCCGCCAGCACCAGACCGACCCCGGTCTGGGAGACCGCACCCACGATAATCCCCGCGGTGGCGGTGGCAATGCCGATACCGATCATGTTGCGGGCACCTGCGACCAGCCCTTCCCGCAGATCCACCACGCCGTCAGCGACGGTGCCGTAGTCGTGCTTGCCGTCCTTGCGCAGCCAGTTGAGCAGCGGACGCTGGGTCAGCAGGATGATCACCAGCATCACGGTACCCCAGAAGGCCGACAGCCCCGGCGAGAGGCGTTCCACCATCAGGCACCATACCAGTACTACCACCGGCAGCAGGAAGTGCAGGCCGGAGAGCAGCACGGCGCGGGTGTTGGGCAACTCGGTGAGCGGCTTGTCGGGATCTTCGGCAGGCAGTGGTTCATTGCTGGCGGCGATCTTCAACAGGGCCACATAGGTGGCAGCCAGCAGTACCGAGATCCCCGGCAGGGCGTAGTCACCCAGCGCAGGTTTGAGCCAGCCGAGGCCATAGTAGACCGCCAGTGACAGGCCGCTGATGAGGGCCGCGCCAAAGGCAAAGCCGGTCAGGCGACGCAGCCAGGGTTTGGGTTGATGGTTGCCGATGGGCTGCATGCCCAGTTTCAACGCCTCCAGATGGACGATGTAGAGCAGCGCTATGTAGGAGATGGCGGCAGGCAGGAAGGCGTGCTTGATGATCTCCACATAGGGGATACCCACGTATTCGACCATCAGGAAAGCCGCAGCCCCCATCACCGGCGGCATGATCTGGCCGTTGACCGAGGAGGCCACTTCCACCGCCCCCGCTTTCTCTGAACTGAAGCCCACTTTCTTCATCATCGGGATGGTGAAGGTGCCGGTGGTTACCACGTTGGCAATTGACGAGCCGGAAATCAGACCGGTCAGGCCGGAGGCGACCACTGCCGCCTTGGCCGGGCCGCCACGCAGGTGACCGAGCAGGCTGAAGGCGAGCTGGATAAAGTAGTGACCTGCGCCGGCCCGCTCCAGCAGGGCGCCAAACAGCACGAACAGGAACACGAAGCTGGTGGAGACGCCAAGGGCAATGCCGAACACCCCTTCGGTAGTGATCCACTGGTGGTTGGCCAGCGCGGTAAAGCCTACTCCGCGGTGTGCCAGCAGTCCCGGCATCCAGGGGCCCGCCAGACTGTAGATCAGAAAGACGATGGCGATGACCGCCAGTGCTGGCCCCAGGGCGCGGCGCGCCGCTTCCAGCAGCAGCGGAATGCCGATGCAGGCGGTTACCAGATCGGCGGTGGTGAGGGTGCCGGGACGCAGCGCCAGCGCTTCATACATCACGAACAGGTAAGACGCAGCGCCAGCGGCGATCAGACCGAGGGCGATATCACCGAGGGGGACCCGATCCCGCGGCGAGGTGCGAAACGCCGGGAACACCAGAAAAGCGAGCAACAGGGCAAAGGTGAGGTGAATGGAGCGGGTTTCGGTGTCATTGAGTACGCCAAACCCCACCATGAAGGGGAGTGGCGAGGCGATCCAGAGCTGGAACAGCGACCAGGCCAGCGCCAGCGTGGTGATGATCCAGCCCAGCGGGCCCAGCGGCAGGCGAGCGCCCACATCCTGGGCGATCAGTTCCTCGGTAGAGAGTTGTTTATCTTGCATAGGGTTAACTTGTGCCAACGAGTACAACAAGAGCGACACCCGCCCCCGCAATCAGGCGGCGGACGGGTGTCGAAGAGAGTGACAAAGGCCCCGGGGCCTTCAATCAGAGCCAGCCGCGCTCTTTGTAGTAGCGGGCAGCCCCTTCATGCAGCGGTGCAGAGAGACCCACCTTGATCATGTCGGCCTCTTTCAGGTCGGCAAAGGCAGGGTGCAGGCGCTTGAAGCGATCCAGGTTGTCGAACACCGACTTGACCAGCTGATAGACCACTTCCGGATCGGTTTTGGCGCTGGTGGAGAGCACCGCTTTGCCACCGATGGAGGGGGTCGGTTTATCGCTGCCCTTGTAGATGCCGCCCGGGATCTCGGCCTTGCTGTAGTAGCTCTTCTCGGCCAGCAGCTTGTCGATGTCGGCGCCGGTCACAGGTACCAGTACTGCATCTGTGGTGGTGGAGGCTTCCTGAATGGCGCCGTTCGGGTGACCGACGAAGTAGCTCATGGCGTCGATGTTGTTGTCACCGAGGGCGGAGGCCTGTTCGGCCGGCTTCAGCTCGGAGACCAGACCGAAGTCACCCTTCTTCCAGCCTTTGACCGCCATGATCTCTTCCATGGTGTCACGCTGGCCGGAGCCCGGGTTGCCGATGTTGACGCGCTTGCCTTTCAGGTCGTCGAAGCTGGCGATCTTGGCATCGCGGCGAGCCAGGATGGTGAACACCTCGCTCTGCAGGGAGAAGACGGCGCGCATATCGTCCATGGCCCCTTCGGCCTGGAACGGTGGCAGCCCCTTCATCGCCTTGAACTGGTGGTCGGATTGCATGATACCGAAGTTGAATTCACCGCTGCGGATGCCGTTGACGTTGGCAACACCACCGCCACTGGCCGGGGCGTTGCACTTGATCTGGTGATCGGCGGCGCCGCGATTGAGGAAGCGGCAGATGGACTGGCCAGCGACATAGTAGACGCCGGTCTGACCGCCGGTGCCTATGGTCACGAAGCGCTCCTGTGCTTGTACCGGACCACCGAATGAAACACCGACCAGAGCCGCCGACAGGGCGCATGCCAAAGTTAATCCTTTCATTTTTTCTCCCTTTTCTTTGATTTTGTTTATCCGATCCCCGGATAAATTGATGGCAATCCCGTTCTGCGCCGGGCTTGCCCGCTCTTCTCGTTGCGCGAAAGCTGGGGGAGTTGATCACCCCCTTTCCGGCAGTCACCCTCATCCTGTGGTGAGGCTACCGACCTCCTGTCGGTCGAAGATAAATTGGCCCCTGAGGGGCCAAATAAAAAGTTGCAAGCACTCCGATTAAGCACATTCACCCAACATAAATCAAACGAAATGGCAAAATAGCGGAGTTAAATCTTGAGAAACATGACCTTGATCATTCATTTTCTTGCCGAAGATTAATTTGATATGGAGGGAAATGGAAGAGGGAAAAACTACGAGAGGATTCTTATGCGGCCCTTGAATGACAAGGGCCGGAGTCATGAGAGATCAGTTGGCCGGGGTGGCCAGATCCAGGATAAAGGCGTATTCCAGCGCGATATCCTCGTAGGCTTTGAAGCGGCCCGACTTGCCGCCGTGGCCGGCGTCCATGTCGGTGTTCAGTAACAACTTGTTATCATCCGTCTTCAGTTCGCGCAGCTTGGCGACCCACTTGGCGGGCTCCCAATACTGCACCTGGGAGTCGTGCAGCCCGGTGGTGACCAGCAGGTTGGGGTAGGCTTGTGCCTTGACCTGATCGTAGGGGCTGTAGCTCTTCATGTAGTCGTAGTAGCGCTTCTGGTTCGGGTTGCCCCACTCGTCATACTCCCCGGTGGTGAGGGGAATGGACTCGTCCAGCATGGTGGTGACCACATCGACGAACGGCACCTGCGCCACCACGCCGCGATAGAGTTCGGGTGCCTGATTGATGACGGCTCCCATCAACAGGCCACCGGCACTACCGCCCATGGCGTAGACCTGATCTTTAGCGCCGTAGCCTTGCTCAACCAACGCCTTGGTGACATCGATGAAGTCATTGAAGGTGTTCTGCTTTTTCAGCAGTTTGCCATCTTCGTACCAGTGACGGCCCAGCTCTTCACCACCCCGGATATGAGCGATGGCGTAGACGAAGCCGCGATCGAGCAGGCTCAGGCGCGAGCTGCTGAAATCGGGATCCATGCTGGCGCCGTAGGAGCCGTAGCCATAGACCAGCAGCGGATTCTTGGGCGCATCGGCCAGCTCTTTCTTGAACTTGTCCTTGCGATAGACCAGCGACACCGGCACCGATACGCCGTCGCGGGCGGTCACCCAGAGTCGCTCGCTGGCGTACTGGTCGGCCTTGAAGCCGGCCACCGGCTGCTGCTTGAGCAGGGTGCGCTTGCCGCTCGCCATATCCAGCTCATAGGTGGAGGCGGGGGTGGTCATGGAGGAGTAGCCATAGCGCAGGGCGCTGGTATCGGGCTCCGGGTTGTAGGCGAGCCAGGTGACATAAGCGGGATCGTCGAAGGCGATCTCCTTCTCGTCACCGCTCTGCCAGTTGATCTGGCGCAGTCGGGTCAGCCCCTTGTTGCGCTCTTCCAGTACCAGCCAATCCTTGAACAGGGCGTAGCTCTCCAGCAGCACGTCCGGATTGGGGGCGATTACCGCCTTCCAGCGATCGACCGGGCTCTCTTTGGTCTCGTAGAGGCCGAAGTTCTTGCCATCCTTGTTGGAGCGCACATAGAAGCGGCCACGGTAGTGATCCAGGCTGTATTCGTGATCCACCTGACGGGGCAGGAACAGGCGGGGGGCGTGCTCCGGCTGGTTGGCATCGATCAGCCGCGCTTCGCCGGTGGTGGTGCTGGAGAGCGCGATGACGATGAAATCTTCCGAGGTGGTGGCGTAGAGGCTGATGTAGAAGGAGTCATCCTTCTCCTCGTAGACCAGCTTGTCTGTGGCCGGATCCGTCCCTAGCGTATGGCGATAGACCTGATAGGGCAGCAGGGTCTGCGGGTGCTTGCGCACATAGAAGACGGTCTTGTTGTCGTTGGCCCATACCAGATTGCCGGAGGTATTTTCCAGTTTGTCGGTGGCCCACTGGCCGCTCTCCAGATCGAGGAACTGGACCTGGTACTGACGACGGGAGAGGAAATCTTCCGCCACCGCCAGCCAGCGGTTGTTGCGGCTCACCTCAAGGGCGCCGAGGGCATAGAACTCGTGCCCTTCTGCCCGCTGGTTGCTGTCGAGCAACAGACTCGCCTGCTCTTCACCGAGCTTGGTGCGCGAGTAGATCCCGTACTCCTTGCCCGGCTCATAGCGGGTCTGGTAGCGGTAGCCATTCTTCACATAGGGTACCGACTCATCCTGCTGGGGGATGCGGGCGACCATCTCTTTGTAAAGCTGTTCGCGCAGGGGTTGGGTCGGCTTGAGCATGGCCTCGGTATAGGCGTTCTCGGCCTTGAGATAGTCCAACACCTCGGGCTTCTGCCGCTCGTCGTCACGCAGCCAGTAGTAGTTGTCGATGCGGGTATCCCCGTGTTTTTTCAGAGTGCGGGGATGTTTGGTGGCCACGGGCGGCTGGATTGGATGTTCGCTTGTCAGCATGGCGGGCTCTTCATTGGCATAAGTGGGGGGGAGAACTGTCAGAAAGGCTAGCAGCAGAACTCCTCGGGAAAAGGTAAACATGTCGCATCCTTGGCGCTGGAAAGGGTTGGTAGACCTGAGCATCGGCTCCATGAATTGGCGTTAAATCTGCCCCTTGTTGCCGGTGGTTGCAAGCAATCCCTTGTTATTGCAGGAAATGTAATCAAAAAAAGCCGCTATCTCGCGATAGCGGCCCTCTTTCTGGCCATGAGCGGCAAGAGTCCGCTCAGGTGTGCCTCACATGATATGGGAGTGCCCTCTCATGGCCAGTTTTCGTCAGCCGGGGTAGCTCGACCAGCGGTTGGTCGCGCCCTCGTTGCTGATACTCAGTACCTCATAGGGATGGCCCGGAATATCCATGCCCGGTGCACTCTGGGGCATGCCCGGAATGGTCAGGCCACGGATCGCCGGTTTTTCCCTGAGCAGCTTTTGTACATCGGCGGCCGGTACATGCCCCTCGATCACATAGCCATTTACGATACCGGTATGGCAAGAGGCCAGTTCCGGCGCGATACCGTATTGCTGCTTCACTGCGCCGAGCTGTTCGGTTTCGATAACGTCCAGTTCGAAGCCATTCTGCTCCATGTGCTCGTTCCAGCTTTGGCAGCAACCACAATATTTGGATTTGTAGACGGTCATCTTCTCGGCCGCGAGAGCCGAAAAGCTGACGGTACCGGCCAGCATGGCCAGTAACAGGGGTTTGTACATCACTCACCTCAGATTGAAAGAAAAGATGCCCGATACGGGATGCGTTTCAGATCCGGGTGCGTGGGGGACGTTCGAGCCGCTCGCACGGGGCGTCCGGCATAAAGAGAGAGGGGGAGGCGAAGTCGGGGGTATCCGGTTCCAGTACGGCGACCGTCAGGCTGTCGCTGCCTACCAGCGTCATCGAGAGGGCGGTGGTAAAGCTGCCGCAGGGCATCGCCTTTTCCAGGGTGCGCTCGCTCTGGCTGCAGTGGGTAGTCAGGGTACAGAGGTCGGTTGCGGCCCGGCTGCCAAACGACATCAACACCAGCACCAGACTCCACAAGGGGAGCCAGCGACGGGCGTGAGCGAGTTGGCGACGGGTGAGAACCATGGAATGACTCGGAAAAAATAAGGGGCACATGGTAACCCTGTGCCCCGGGGGAGGGTCAAGCCCTCCCCATGGTGTCAGTCAGCCAGGATTAAGGTTGCTGACGGGTCGCCGCCAGCACGATCTCGCGCACGCAGACGTTGGCAGGCTGGTTCCAGGCGTAGAGCACGGCATCGGCGATCACTTCCGGCGCAATGACGCCTCCCATCTGATCTTTCCAGTCGTGGTAACCGGCCTTGATGCTCTCGTCAGTGGTGTGGCTGAGCAGCTCGGTCTCGACCGCACCCGGGGCAATGGTCACCATCCGCACGCCGACATCGGCTACCTCTTCGCGGATGTTCTCGGTCAGGGCGTGCACGGCGAACTTGGTGGCGCAGTAGGCAGCATGGTTCGGGAAGGTCTTGCGACCGGCGATGGAGCTGATGTTGATGATGGTGCCGCTGCGGCGCTCCTTCATGCCTGCCAGCACTGCGTGGACGCCGTTCAGCACCCCCATCACGTTGATGTTGAGCATCTGCTGCCACTCGGTGGGATCCTGCACATCGGCCTGACCCAGCAGCATGACACCGGCGTTGTTGACCATGCAGCCGACCGGGCCAAAATTGGCTTCTGCCTGCTGGACGGCGGCCTTCATGGCAGCGGTGTCGGTCACATCGACCCCGATGCAGAGGGTATAGGGCAGGTTCAGTGCCTGCATCGGCTCGACCCGGCGGGCCAGCAGCAGCAGCGGATGACCGGCGGCAGAGAAGGCACGGGCGATGGCGGCACCGATCCCGGCGGAGGCACCGGTGATCACGACGAGAGATTTGGACATGGGTCTTTCCTTCTGATTCAAGAGTCGGTTTGAGCAAACAGGTGGCTGGCCAGCACGGAACCCAATCACTATAGTCACTGCATCTATAAGTGATAAATATTGTTTTCCGCTGGTTATCATCTGAAAAAACTATGGTTGGTTTATGCTGGACTTGAGATTGCTGCGTTTCTTCATCGCCATCTATGAAGAGAAGAACATCACGGCGGCGGCCGAGCGCTGCCACGTCAGCCAGCCCTCCCTCTCGGCGGGACTGCGCCAGCTGGAAGAGGCGCTCGGTGACAGCCTGTTTGTCCGGGGCAAGAAGGGGGTGGTGGCGAAAGATCCGGCCCACTATCTCTATCCCCACGCGGTCAAGCTGGTGGAGGAGGCGCGCCGTCTGCCGGAGCTGTTTCGCCAGAAAGCGACGCGTGCGAGGCTCAATATCGCCATCATGCCGGACTTGAGTCGCCGCCGGGTGGCCGGGCTGCTGCAGCAAGTACAGCGCGTGTTGCCGCAGCTGGATCTCACCCTCTCCGACTACACCACACCTGCCGACTGCCGCTTGACGCTGGATGCCTTGCGCCGGGAGGACGAGATCTTCCTGCCGCTGTGGGAGGAGGATTACGTGCTCTGCGTGCCGGTCGACCATCCCCTGGCCAGCCGCGAGAAAATCGAGCTGGCCGAGCTGCAACATTATGATTTTATTGAGTGCCCGCCCTGCGAAGCCCATCAGCAGACTATCGGCCTGCTGGCCTGTGACCGCCTTACCCTCAATCTGGTGGCCAAGGCCGAGAGCAAGGGGCTGGTGATGGCGCTGGTGCTGGCGGGGGTCGGCATCAGTTTTCTGCCGGACGGGCTGGTCGAGGATGAGGCGGGGCTCTGTACCCTGCCGGTGAGCGGGCCGCGGATGTTTCGCCGGATCGGGCTCTGCTATCCCGCCCACCAGACCCTCAATCCGGCGCTGCGGGAGCTGATCCCCGAGTTGGCAGGCTATGGCGCTTCCTGATAAGGTCGCTCTCCTGTGCACCTTTACGATGCAGCTCCCCAGACTCCCCTTTTCTGTTTACCTCGCCTTGCACCGCAAGGCTTTGTTCGGGTGATGTGGTCATGAAACGCATTCTGGTTATTTTTTCCCATCCCGCTTTGCAGAGCTCGCGGGCCAACAAGCAGCTGTTGCAGGCGATTGAGGGGCTGGAGGGGGTCAAGGTTCACGACCTCTATCAGCACTATCCCGACATGTTTATCGATGTGAAGCGGGAGCAGGCGCTGCTGTCGGAGCACGACATCATCGTCTTCCAGCACCCGTTTTACTGGTACTCCTGCCCGGCCATCATGAAAGAGTGGATGGATCTGGTGCTGGAGTATGGCTATGCCTACGGCCCCGAAGCCCACGCCCTCAAGGGCAAGCAGTGGCTGAGCGCCATCACCACCGGCGGGGCGCCGGAGTCCTACTGCAGCGAGGGGTACAACAGCCGACCGCTGCTCGATTTTCTGCTGCCATTTCAGCAGGCGGCCACCTTGTGCGGCATGAACTGGCTGCCCCCTTTCGTGCTGCACTCCTTTCACAAGATCAAGGATCCCGCCGCCCTGCGCCGCTGCGGACAGGACTACCGCCAGCTGCTTTGCGCCTTGCGTGACGATCAGCTGACCCCGGAGCAGCTGGCCGGGCGTCCTTATCTGCGCGACTTGCTGGAGGTGCTCTGATGACACATGGGCAGCTTGTTGGCCGAGTTTATGAGCCGGACCAGATGTTCACACGGAGGGCTGACTGATGGGCAACGGGATCCTGTTTGATGCCTTTATCTACCTCTCCGCCGCCGTCATCGCGGTGCCGCTGGCCAAGCGCTGGGGGCTGGGCTCGGTGCTCGGCTACCTGCTGGCGGGGATCATCATAGGCCCCTTTCTGCTGGGGCTGGTGGGGGAACAGAAGGATGTGATGCACTTCGCCGAGTTTGGCGTGGTGCTGATGCTGTTTCTGGTCGGGCTGGAGTTGCGTCCGGCCCTCTTGTGGCAGCTGAAGGGGGCGATCCTCGGCACCGGTGGCCTGCAGGTGCTGCTCACTACGGCGGCACTGACCGGCGTGGCGCACCTGATCGGTCTGCCGCTGCAACAGGGGCTGGCCATCGGCCTCATTTTGGCGCTCTCCTCCACCGCCATAGTTTTGCAGAGCCTGCAGGAGCGCAAGCTGATGCAGAGCGAGAGCGGTCGATCCGCCTTTGCGGTGCTGCTGTTTCAGGATATTGCGGTCATTCCGATCCTGGCGCTGCTGCCGCTGCTGGCCATGGCACCGGTCGCCAGCAGTGGTGGCTCCGAGCTGGCGGGTTGGCAGCATGGTCTGCTGGTGGTCGCGGCCATCTCCGGCATAGTGCTGGGTGGCCACTACCTGATGCGGCCGGTGTTTCGTGCCATCGCCCAGTCCCATATGCGGGAGATCTTCGTCGCCGCCGCCCTGCTGCTGGTGATCGCTATCGCTGTGCTGATGGAGTCGGTGGGGCTCTCCCCCGCTCTTGGCTCCTTCCTCGCCGGGGTGGTGCTGGCCGACAGCGAATACCGTCACGAACTGGAGGCGGACATTGAGCCGTTCAAGGGTTTGCTGCTCGGCCTCTTCTTCATGTCGGTGGGGGCGGGGATCGACTTCGGGCTGTTTGCCGAGCACCCCTTCCTTATCCCGACGCTAGTGGTCGGCCTGATGTTGCTCAAATGGCTGGTGCTGATGGCGCTCGGCTTCATCATCCGCATCTCGCCGAGTCAGCGTTGGACCTTCGGGCTGGCACTGGCGCAAGGGGGGGAGTTTGCCTTCGTGCTCTTCTCGTTTGCCGCCCAGAATCGGGTGCTGCCCGGTGAGACCATCTCGCTGCTGACGCTGGTGGTTGCGCTCTCCATGGCGCTGACCCCGCTGCTGCTGATCCTCAACGATCGGGTGATCCAGCCCTGGTTCGATTACCGTAACCAGAGCGACGCGCCGCAGCATGAGCAACCTGAGCTGGTGGAGCATCCGGTGATCATCGCGGGCTTCGGCCGCTTCGGCCAGATCGTGGGGCGCCTGCTACATGGTCACGGTATCGGCACCACCATCCTCGAGCAGGATGCCAGCCAGATAGAGACCCTGCGCAAGTATGGCTATCAGGTATTTTATGGCGATGCCAGCCGGATCGATCTGCTCCATGCAGCCGGGGCGCACAAGGCGAAGCTGCTGGTGCTCTCCATCAACGATCCCGCCACTTCGCTGGCGGTGATCGAGATGGTGCAGAAGCACTTCCCGCACCTGAAGATCCTGGCGCGAGCACTGGATCGACCCCATGCCCACGAGATCCTGCGCCACGGGGTCGAGAGCGTGCACCGGGAAACTCTGGGCTCGGCGGTCGATCTGGGGGTGGAAGCCCTGACCCAGCTCGGTTTTCGGGCCAACCAGGCCTGGCGTGCGGGCCAGACCTTCAAGCAGCACGATAACTGGCTGTTGCGCGAGCAGGTCAACTATCTGGACGACGAACACACTTATATCAACAAGAGCCTGCAATACCGGGAGATCCTCTCCGATCTGTTGCAAGACGACGAGGAGGGGCAGGAGCGTATCCATGCCCACAACTGGAACAGCGGGCTACCCGACGACGACAAGGAAGCAAAATGATTGCCTATTACCCCATGTTCAAACACCTGCATATGACGCTGGCGCTGGTCAGCCTGCTGCTCTTTATCTATCGCTGGCGTCTGGCGTTGGCTGGCAGCGATCGATTGCAGCAGAAGTGGCTGAAGATCCTGCCCCATATCAACGACACCTTCCTGCTGCTGTTTGGTGTGCTGCTGGCGGTGACCTTGCAGTTGAGCCCGGGCCAGCAGCCCTGGCTGATGGCCAAGCTGATTGCACTGGTGCTCTATATCGGTCTGGGTGTCATGGCGCTCAAGCGCCCGGCCCGCGGTCAGAAGCTGGTGGCCGGTGTGGCGGCGCTGGCGGTGTTTGGTTATATGGTCGGTGCGGCCATCACCAAGTCAGCCTGGTCTTGGCTGATGTGAGCAAAAGGGGAGGCTTATGCTCTCCCCTGAAGTTATATTCTGCCATGTATTTTGTTGGTGGTGTTTTATGCTGACAAAAAATCACAATATAGAACTTTCATTTGAGGGGTTTTGGGCTGATTTTAGCCTCTAGCGGCTCCTTTTTTGAGTGCATTGTCTTTGTAAATCAATTGGTTAGTGTGTTTTGTATGAAAATGGCGACAGTTGTCGCAGCAAAACTTGCGACATAGACTGTCGCAAGTCACGACTAGCATACAGTCAACGCTAAACCAGTGAAGGCAAGCACCATGAGCAAGAAGCTGTTACGACAACTGACCTTGGCGCGTTGCATCCCGCACCGCCCTTACAAGCTGACCGCCAGCCAACTCCAGGTAAAACTGGAAGAGGAAGGTATCCACGTCAGTCTGCGTACCGTGCAACGGGACCTGGAGGAGATGTCCGGCATGGGACTGTTCGACCTCACCTCGGACGAGCGCAGCAAACCCCATGGCTGGTGCTTCGAGCGCCACGGCCTCAACGACTTTGCCAATATCATGCCGCTCTCGCTGGCGGTGGCCCTGAAAACCTGGAGTGATCAGGCGAGCCAACTGTTGCCGGCGAGTGTACTGACCGAATTGAATCCGCTGGTCGACAAGGCGAGCCAGGTGATCCGCGACAGCCAGAGCGAACTGGCCGAACGCTGGCTGGAGAGTGTCCACCAGTCACCGCGTCCGTTTGCCGGCAACCCGGAGATCCGCCGCAGCACCCTGATCCGCGATGCGCTCTGGCGTGGTCGCAAGTTCAGTGCCGAGATCCAGCGCGTGATCAAAGAGCGCACCGTGTGGCTCTGCTACGACCGTATCAACCCGCTCGGCATTCTCAATCAGCCGGATGGTCCGATCCTGCTCTGCACCCTGTCCGAGCTGGATCCCAAGGTCTACGGCATTCCGTTCGACCATATCAAGAACGTGGAGCTGACCAACTTCAGCGCCACCCAGCCGAAGGATTTCAATATCCAGAAGCTGATCCGCGATCAGGGCTATCAGGATGTGAGCGGCCCGATCCGCTTTGTCGGCCGGATCGATGCCAACAGCCAGTCGCTGGTGGATAACCAGATCCCCGGCAACAATCCGCGCATGACCCGCTATGACAAGCGCAGCGTGGTGGTGGAGACCGAAGTGCAGGACACTCCGGAGTTTCGCAGCTGGTTGAACAACATCGGCGGTGAACTGGAGGTGCTGGCGCCGGAATCGTTGCGCAAGGCCTATCTCAATCCGGCCAACCGCTTGAGCTGATTAAAAAATTGGAATGTTGAAGAGTCGAGCCTGGTCTCGGCTCTTTTTTTTGCGGTTTTTTTAAGCATATTTATTCAACTAATTTTTAAGTCTTAACGTCAGGATTGAACCGTTTTCCTGCCCCGTTTTTGGGGGCGAAACCCGTGTAAGAGATCTGCCATAGCGACTGTAAGAGGCTGGCGCTTTGAGCCGTACGCGAAGCCATGCCAGAATGATCGAGCTTTCCCGTGAAACTAAATAAATAACTGATATTAAAGGGTTAGTTTTTAAGTTCGTTTTTTGAGATGGGAGCTGCATCGGATCTTTATCATCGGATGGCCCTTGTTCGGGGTGCGCATTTCCTTAGTATGGGTCTCACCAGGACGGAGCTGGTCCGGCAGGATGCAGGGCAGCGCATAAAGATGGAATAGTCCGCTGGATGTGGACAAGGGACACCTCAGGATGAGCTCGATAATCAGGATGATTATCGTCACGGATGAATAAAGGAACACCGCGGGATGCGGCAGGACACTCTCGGGATGGGAGCAGAATGAACGGAACCTCGTTCTTCAGGATGAATAGGACCTCGCCGGATGCGAGAGGAATACTTCAGGATGAAGTGAGATAACCCGGATGGTTATCTGTCAGGAAGACGCAAGGAACCCCACAGGACGTGGTAATGGACACCTCCAGGATGGAGACAGGGAAGCAGTTCAGGATGAATTGCCAGGCCAGGAACGCCGCAGGACACGCCAACGGATTGGAAAGGGGATATTCCAAAGGATTAGGATAACGTCAGGGATTGCAGGGAGCATTGCAGTTCTACGGACAGGACGACACGACTCTAGGGGACGGCTACCGCCGTCCCCTTTTCTTTTATGGTTTGTCCGAGAGATTGCCGCGCTGGGCGGCGTTGACGATCTCTTGCAGGCGCTGACGAATGTCGACCATGCCAAACACACCAAAGATCAGCACAGTGACAAATTCGGCTTTGGTGACCGCGAAGTAGCGTTTGCAAGCCGCCTTGATCATGCTGGCCTGCAGCCAGTGCAGCAGGGCGACGATCACGCCGCAGACCGGCAGAAAGCCGTTGAGTTTGCCGGGCAGCGGGGCAATCAGGCTCACCAGTACGCCAAACCAGAAGAACAATATCAGCCCCATCGCCAACAGATTAAAGACCCGCTTCATTGTTTACCTCCCGTAGATAGAGTTGATAACAGACCTGACCTGCCTGCTTGTCCTTGAGTAGTTGCCAACTGGCGGGCAGCGCCAGATCGGCCATCTCTTTTTCCCGCTCCAGATAGATGAGGGCGTCCGGTGCCAGCCAGCCGCGCTGCTCCAGCAGTTCGCACACCTGCGGCAGCAGCTCGCGGCGAAACGGCGGGTCGAGGAACACCAGATCAAACGGCGTGACCGGGCCTTGCAGCCAGCTCACTGCATCTGACTGGATCACCTGACCCTGACTGCTGCCGAGGGCGGTCAGGTTCTTCTTGATCTGGTCGGCGGCCCCTTTGTCCATCTCGATCAGGGTCACCTGCTCGGCATAGCGCGACAGCGCCTCCAGCCCGAGTCCGCCGCTACCGGCAAACAGATCCAGGCAGCGGGTGCCACGAATGTGGGGGGCCAGCCAGTTGAAGATGGTCTCCTTGACGCGATCCGTGGTGGGTCTGAGCCCCTCCACATCCTTGACCGGCAATTTACGGCCTCGCCACTGGCCGCTGATGATTCTTACAAAGCCCGATTTTCCTTGCGGGGCGGGACTCTTGCTCGGGTTGCTACGGCTGGATTTCACTCTGGGCATCGCGTTTCATCGTCAGAAAATAAAGTGGTAGTATAAGGCGGTTCATTTTTATGCCGACCCGCCAAGGGACGGCTATCTTAGCAGTCAGCCTTTGATGTGAGTATTTTTAGATGGCAAAAGGTTTGTTTTCCTGGCTGGGTTTCGGCCGCAAGAAAGAAGAGGCTGAGGCTGTCCAACCACAGACACCCCAAGCCACCCCCATCACTGTAGAGCCCGAGGTCACTGCTACCCCCGCTCCTGTTTCCGATACAACAGCTTCCGATAGTACGCCGGCTGTGGCCCCCGAAGTGCCTGCCAGCGCACAGAATCCCGTTTTACAAGATGATTGCTGCCCGCCGACCGAGCTGGACGACCGCTGCCCGCTGGTGGTGGAGGAGTGCGCTTCCGATCTGGAGCCGGTGATTGTCAATGAAGCACTGATCGCCGAAGAGGATCGTGCCGCTGAAGCCGCTCGCACTGCCGCAGAGGCGCAAGCCGCTGAGGTCAAGGCAGTCGAAGAGGCTCGTATTGCTGCCGAAGCTCGCGCCGCGGAAGAATCTCGCATTGCCGCCGAAGCCCGCGCTGCAGAAGATGCTCGTATCGCCGCCGAGGCTCGCGCCGCAGAAGAGGCCCGCATCGCCGCCGAAGCTCGTGCTGCGGAAGAGGCTCGTATTGCTGCCGAAGTCCGCGCCGCGGAAGAGGCCCGTATTGCTGCCGAAGCCCGTGCTGCGGAAGAGGCACGTATCGCTGCCGAAGCCCGCGCTGCAGAAGATGCTCGTATTGCCGCCGAAGCCCGTGCCGCGGAAGAGGCTCGCATTGCTGCAGAAGTTCGCGCCGCGGAAGAGGCTCGTATCGCCGCCGAAGCTCGCGCTGCGGAAGAGGCTCGCATTGCCGCCGAAGCTCAGGCTGCGGAAGAAGCCCGTATCGCCAAAGAGGCCCAGCGCGCGGAAGATATGCGCCTAGTCGCCGCGATGGAGGCTGAGGCCGCCGCCCTGGCCGCTCTGCCGCTGGCCGCCAAGGTGGACGACGACACCCAGGACAAACCGCAGCGGGAGGGCTTCTTTGCTCGCCTCAAGCGCAGTCTGGTGCGCACCAAGGAGAATATCGGTTCCGGTTTCTTCGGCCTGTTCCGTGGCAAGAAGATCGACGATGAGCTGTTTGAAGAGCTGGAAACCCAGCTGTTGACCGCCGATCTCGGTGTGGATACCACCACTCGTATCATCGAGGGGCTGGTGCAGCACGCGGATCGCAAGCAGCTCAAGGATGCCGAGGCGCTCTACGGCCTGCTCAAGCAGGACATGGGCGAGATGCTGGCCAAGGTGGAGCAGCCGCTGGTGATCGACACCAGCAAGAAGCCTTATGTGATCCTGATGGTCGGCGTAAACGGCGTCGGCAAGACCACCACCATCGGCAAGCTGGCCAAGCAGTTCCAGGCTGAAGGCAAGAGCGTGATGCTGGCGGCGGGTGACACCTTCCGTGCCGCAGCGGTCGAACAGCTGCAGGTTTGGGGTCAGCGCAACAATATTCCGGTGATTGCCCAGCATACCGGTGCCGACTCCGCCTCCGTCATTTATGACGCCATCGAGGCCGCCCGCTCCCGCGGGGCTGATGTGCTGATCGCCGACACCGCCGGTCGCCTGCAGAACAAGAGCAACCTGATGGAAGAGCTCAAGAAGGTGGTGCGGGTGATGAAGAAGCTGGATGAAGAGGCCCCCCACGAGATCATGCTGACGCTGGATGCCGGCACCGGCCAAAACGCCCTGAGTCAGGCCAAGCTGTTCAGCGAGGCAGTGGGCCTGACCGGTATCACCCTCACCAAGCTGGATGGCACTGCCAAGGGCGGCGTCATCTTTGCGGTGGCCGACAAGTTCCAGATCCCGATCCGCTATATCGGGGTGGGCGAGGGGATCGACGATCTGCGTCCCTTCGTGGCCAACGACTTCATCGAGGCGCTCTTCAGCCGCGATGAATAAGTCCGGCCGCGATGAGTCAGCTCAGCCGTGATGAGTAAGTGTTCCATACCCCGACTCCGGTCGGGGTTTGTCAATTTCAGGGAACCGTTATGATTCGTTTTGACAAGGTCAGCAAGGTATACAGCGGTGGCCATCAGGCGTTGCAGAAGGTCAGCTTTCACCTGCGCAAGGGAGAGATGGCCTTTCTAACCGGGCACTCGGGGGCGGGCAAGAGTACCCTCCTCAAACTGATCAGCGTGATGGAGCGTCCGACCGATGGTCGCGTCTTCTTTCATGGCGATGATGTCAGCCATATCCAGCGCAGCCAGATCCCCTATGTTCGCCGCCAGATCGGGATGATCTTTCAGGATCATCGCCTGCTGATGGACAGAACCGTGTTCGACAACGTGGCGCTGCCGCTGGTGATCGATGGTTACAGCCATGCGGACATCAACAAGCGGGTGGCGGCGGCGCTGGACAAGGTGGGGCTGCTCGGCAAGGAGCGTTACCAGCCGCGCATGCTCTCCGGTGGTGAGCAGCAGCGGGTCGGCATCGCCCGTGCCATCGTCAACAAGCCGCCGCTGCTGCTGGCGGATGAACCGACCGGCAACCTGGACCCCCAGCTATCCATGGATATCATGCGGCTATTTCAGGAGTTCAACAATTTTGGGGTCTCGGTACTGATTGCCACCCACGATCTGGGGCTGATCGCTCGCATGCGCTATCGCACCCTGACCCTCAAGGCGGGTCGCATGTATTCGGCCGGGGAGGAGCTCTGATGGCTATCGTTCGTCATAAACAACCGCCGCTGCGCCGTCTGATGATGTACGGGGTTGACCATGTGCGGCAGGCGTTTGCCAGTCTCGGAGAGTTGTGGCGCAATCCGCTCGCCTCCCTGATGACGCTGGCGGTGCTTGGCGTCAGTCTGGCGCTGCCATCCTGCTTCCACGTGCTGCTGAAAAACGCCGAGGTGGTGGAGGGGAGCTGGCAGAGCAGTTCCCAGATCTCTCTTTACCTGCGCAAGGATCTGCCGGAACAGAGCATTCTCGATCTGCAGCACCGGATCCTGCTCTATCCCGAGGTGGATTCGGTCACCTACCTGAGCCGTGACGATGCGTTGCGGGAGTTTCGCGAGATCTCAGGCTTTGGCGATGCCCTCGATTATCTGGACAGCAACCCGCTACCGCCTGTGCTGAGCGTCATTCCGGATCCACGCTGGCAGAACCCTGAAGGGGCCGCCGAGCTGCTCAGCAAGCTCAACAACGAGGTGGGGGTCGAACAGGGCAAACTGGATCTGCAGTGGCTGACCCGGCTGCAGGGGATCATGAACCTGCTGCGCCACACCATTACCGGTATCGCGGTGCTGTTGCTCTCCGCCGTATTGCTGATCGTCGGCAATACCCTGCGTCTCAACATCCTCAACCAGCGTTCCGAGATTGAAGTGCTCAAGCTGGTGGGGGCGACCGATTCCTTTATTCATCGTCCTTTCCTCTATACCGGTATCTGGTTCGGGGTCATCGGCGGCATGCTGGCCTGGTGGCTGACCGAAGTGATGGTGATCTGGAGCGAAGGGGTGGTGAAGGAGCTAGCGGGCTTGTATAACAGTAACTTCCGGCTGGTTGGCATGGGGGCGGTAGACGGGATCAATCTGATCTTGCTGGGCGCTCTGCTGGGGCTGATTGCCTCCTGGTTCTCGGTCCATCGCCACATTCGCGACATCGAACCATCCTGATTACTTTGTCATCAAAGTAAATCGCTGGATTTTGAGAGGCGGATCAAGTAAAAGAGGGGCCGTTTCTGGCTTGGCCCCCATAGTCAGAGTATTCTGAATAACAATGATCTTCCGGATCTTCGCGAGATCCAGTGAACCTTCTGATTTATAAGCAGTCTATTAAAGCTGAAGCATTTATACGGGTGTGGCCCCTCTGCCTTGCTCGTCAGACTTGGCAAGCATGTGAAGGTTGCGAGCTCCGCAACAATGGACTTAGCATGCTACTTTTCGGGGGTCCTTCATTGTGACCCCCTTTTTTTGACTGTTCATTCATGATTCATCCTGCAGGCTTAAGATAAGCTGGTCTAAAACTGGGCATGTTCTTTGATACACGCCGCAGAATGGCATCCGGTCAGTAGACAGACCCTCTCAGGGTGTTAGACTGATTCGATTGAAAAGTAAGAGGTAACAGATGGGAACTTCATTGCAGCGCACTATGGCTCTGATTCCGCAAGGTAGTCTGGAAGGCTATATCCAGGCAGTAAACTCTATTCCTGTGCTGAGCGCAGAGGAAGAGCGTGAACTGGCTGAGCGTTTGCAGCAGGATGGCGATCTCGAGGCTGCCCGTCAGCTGGTTATGTCGCATCTGCGCTTTGTCGTTCATGTCGCCAAGAGTTATGCCGGTTACGGCCTGCCTCAGGCCGATCTGGTTCAGGAAGGCAACATCGGCCTGATGAAGGCGGTCAAGCGCTTCGACCCGACGGTCGGCGTGCGTCTGGTCTCCTTTGCCGTGCACTGGATCAAGGCCGAAATCCACGAATATGTCCTGCGCAACTGGCGCATGGTCAAGGTGGCGACCACCAAGGCCCAGCGCAAGCTCTTCTTCAACCTGCGCAAATCCAAAAAGCGTCTGGGCTGGCTGAACCACGAAGAGGTTCAGGCCGTGGCGGCCGATCTCGGCGTCTCTGCCGCTGACGTGACCGAGATGGAAGCGCGGATGGCCAACTACGATCAGGCGTTCGATCTGGTGGGTGATGATGAAGAAGAGGGCGGTTTCGCTCCGGTTCACTATCTGGAGGACAAATCCTCCGATCTGGCCGCGACCATCGAGAATGACAACTGGGACGATCACGCGACCCGTCGCCTGAGCTCGGCCCTCGCCACCTTGGATGAGCGCAGCCAACACATCATCCGCGCCCGCTGGCTCGATGATGACAGCAAGACCACTCTGCAGGAGCTGGCCGATACCTACGGCGTCTCTGCCGAGCGTGTGCGTCAGCTTGAGAAAAACGCACTCAAGAAGCTGAAAGATGCCATGGAAGCCTGATGCTTCCTCTCATAAAAACAGGGCCTGATGGCCCTGTTTTTGTTTCACAAGGATCTGGTCGGCCTTGCTTTGGTTACCCTTGAGTGTGTTATGTTGCCGCCACTGCCACATTAGGGAGAGCAGAAGTGAAACTGTTGAACGACCTGTTTACCAACAACCGTGAGTGGGCCGAACGGATCAAAGCCGAAGATCCCGCTTTCTTTGCCACTCTTTCTGCCCAGCAGGCCCCCGAATACCTCTGGATCGGTTGTTCCGACAGCCGGGTCCCCGCCAACCAGCTGATGGGGTTGCTGCCGGGGGATGTATTCGTCCACCGCAACGTCGCCAATCTGGTGGTACATACCGATTTCAACTGCCTCTCCGTGCTGCAATACGCGGTAGAAGTGCTCAAGGTGAAGCACATCATCGTCTGCGGTCACTACGGTTGCGGTGGCGTCAAGGCCGCGATGCAGAACCAGGAGCTGGGGCTCATCGACAACTGGCTGCGCAACATCAAGGATGTCTACTTCAAATACGGTGAAGAGCTCGAGGCCATCGAGGATGAGCATGAGCGCTTCGACTACCTGTGCGAGCTGAACGTGGCCGAGCAGGTCGCCAACGTCTGCCACACCACCATCATCCAGAACGCCTGGCGCAAGGGGCAGGAGCTGGCGGTGCATGGCTGGATCTACGGGATCAAGGATGGCTTGCTGCATGATCTCGATCTCTGCATCAGCGGCCCGGATCAGATCCCCGATGTCTATCGCGCCTGGCCGGACATGCGTCCGCCCCACCGTCGGCGCTAGGGATCTTCATGGTGGCGCCAGCCCTCTATCTGCAGATCAAGCAGCATATTCTGGACGGGATCCGCGAACGCCACTATCAGGCGGGGGACAGGATCCCGACCGAAGCGGCCCTGTGCGAGCAGTTCACCGTGAGCCGGATGACGGTCAACCGGGCGTTGCGGGAACTGGTGGCGGAAGGGTGGCTGGTGCGTACCGCCGGTTCCGGCAGCTTCGTGGCGGACCGGCGCACCGAGTCGCAGCTGCTGGCTATTCGCAATATTGCCGACGAGATAGCCGAGCGTGGCGGTGAGTACAGCGCCCGGGTGATCCGGCTGCAGCGGCTGGCCGCCGACGAGAAGGTGGCGGTACAACTGGGGCTGCGGGTTGGCGCCCCCATCTTTCACAGCCTGATCGTCCATCAGGCCGATGGGGAGCCGTTGCAATTGGAGGAACGCTTCGTCGATGCCGGGCGCCTGCCAGGCTATGGCGAGCAGGATTTCACCCTGCAAACTCCCAACCGCTATCTGATGGATGTCTGCCCCCTCTCCGAGATGGAGCACGTGGTGGAAGCCGTGCTGCCGAGCGCCGGTGAGGCGGGATTGTTGCAGATCCGCGTAGATTCCCCCTGCCTGTTGTTGCACCGGCGTACCTGGTCGGAGGGGCATCTGGTCTCCTACGCCCGTTTGCTCTCCCCCGGTTCCCGCTACAAGCTCAGCTCCAAGACTCAGCTGGAGTAAATGTCTATACAACTCGATTTTGCAAAGCCCACCTCCTGGTGGGCTTTTTTGTGCTTAAACTCTAAGTTTGATGCTGTTATCAGGATGTGAATTTCGCTCTTCCTTTCGTCATAGAGATCGACTATAAGAATATGTATATACATTTGAGGTCGCTATGAACAAGGAACTGTTGAACTGCGAGCGGGTCTGGCTCAACGTGACGCCCGCTACCCTGAATGATGAGCTGGCCGACTACGGCCTGCTGCCGCTCCAGGCCATCGGCGTGAAGGATGGCAAGATCCACGCGCTGGTGCCGATGGCCGAACTCAAGGGGTCGTATCCCGCTCACTGGCAGGATATGCGGGGCAAGCTGGTCACCCCCGGCCTTATCGATTGTCACACCCATCTGGTCTTCGCCGGCAGCCGTGCCGAAGAGTTCGAGCTGCGTCAGCAGGGAGTGCCCTATGCCGAGATCGCCCGTCGGGGCGGTGGCATCATCAGCACGGTGCGTGCCACCCGTGCCGCCAGCGAAGAGCAACTGTTCGAGCTGGCGCTGCCGAGGGTGACATCCCTGATCCGCGAAGGGGTCACTACGGTGGAGATAAAATCCGGCTATGGCCTGACACTGAATGATGAACTCAAGATGCTGCGGGTGGCCCGCCGACTGGGAGAGGCGCTGCCGATCCGGGTCAAGACCACTCTGCTGGCGGCCCATGCGGTGCCGCCGGAGTATCGCGACGATCCCGACAGCTGGGTCGAGACCATCTGTCAGGAGATCATTCCGGCCGCCGCCGAGGCGGGTCTGGCCGATGCGGTAGATGTCTTCTGCGAGCATATCGGCTTCTCGTTGGCCCAGACCGAGCAGGTCTATCTGGCGGCGGATCAGTACGGCCTGCCGGTGAAGGGACATATGGATCAGCTCTCCAATCTCGGTGGCAGCACCCTCGCTGCCAACTTTGGCGCCCTCTCGGTGGATCATCTGGAGTATCTGGATCCGGAAGGGATCTTGGCGCTGGCCCACCGTGGCGTGGTCGCCACCCTGCTGCCCACCGCCTTCTACTTCCTCAAAGAGACCAAACTGCCGCCGGTTGCCGCCCTGCGCAAGGCGGGGGTGGCGATGGCGGTCTCCTCCGATATCAACCCGGGTACGGCCCCCATTGTCTCGCTGCGGATGGCGATGAACATGGCCTGCACCCTGTTTGGCCTGACCCCGCTGGAGGCCATGGTCGGGGTGACCCGTCACGCCGCCAAAGCGCTTGGCGAGCAGGATCGCCTTGGTCAGCTCAGGGTCGGCATGGCGGCTGATTTTCTGATCTGGCACTGCGCCCATCCGGCCGAGCTGAGCTACATGGTCGGCGTCGATCAGCTGGCAGGCCGCATCTTCAAAGGCGAGGAGACTCTCCATGGATAAGTTCAACCCGATCGACATGTCGCTCTGGCAGGGGCGACAGGATCCGGAAGATGGCGAACTGGCCCTGCGCTGGCATGACAAGGTGCAGCCCTGGACCGCCAGAGCACAAGACACTGCCGGTGTGGTACTGCTTGGTTTTGCCTGCGATGAAGGGGTTCGCCGCAACAAGGGGCGCATTGGTGCAGCCGGGGCGCCGCAAGCGGTGCGCAAGCTGCTGGCCAACACCGCCTGGCACCTGAATCGACCCGTCTACGATGGCGGGGATGTGAGTTGCCCCGACGGCAATCTCGATGCCGCCCACGGCCGTCTGGCCGAGCGGGTCGCCGCCGCGCTCGATTTGGGCCACTTCCCGCTGGTGCTGGGGGGTGGTCACGAGGTGGCCTTCGGCAGCTGGAGCGGCCTGAACCGTCATCTTGGTGGTGAGGGGCGGGTCGGGATCATCAATTTCGACGCCCACTTCGACCTGCGCATGAAGCTGGAGCAGGCCAGCTCCGGCACCCCCTTCTTTCAGATCGCCGAGCAGTGCGCCGCTCAGGGCACGCCGTTTCACTACGCCTGCCTCGGGGTGGCCGAGACCGCCAATACCCAAGCCTTGTTTGCCCGTGCCAAGGCGCTGGGAGTGTGGCATGTGCTGGACGAGGCGATGACCCAGACCGGGCTGCCAGCCTTGCTAAGCGGACTGGATGCCTTTATCGCCGATTGTGATCACCTCTATCTGACCATCGATCTCGATGTGCTGCCCGGCAACCTGATGCCGGGAGTGAGCGCCCCCGCAGCCCGCGGTGTGGAGCTGGCGGTGATCGAACCGCTCATTGCCCATATCCGGGCCAGCGGCAAGCTGCGGCTCGCCGATCTGGCCGAGTACAACCCGACGCTGGATCAGGACAACCGTAGCGCCCGTGTGGCCGCGCGACTGGTTCATCTGTTGACCCGTTAACCCTTTGGCCGCACGTCGCCGAAGGCACCCTATTGATACAACAAGGAGTGTGTATGTCTGTGCAACAGCAGGACCCCCGCCATGATCCGAACCGCGTGATCCGTGCCCCGCGCGGCACTGAACTGACCGCCAAGAGCTGGCTCACTGAAGCGCCGCTGCGGATGTTGATGAACAACCTGGATCCCGAGGTGGCCGAGCATCCCCAGTCGCTGGTGGTCTATGGCGGCATCGGCCGCGCCGCCCGCAACTGGGCCTGCTTTGACAAGATCGTCGAAGTGCTGACTCGGCTGGAAGAGGATCAGACCCTGCTGGTGCAATCTGGCAAGCCGGTCGGGGTGTTCCAGACCCACAAGGATGCGCCACGGGTGCTGATCGCCAACTCCAATCTGGTGCCGCACTGGGCCAACTGGGAGCACTTCAACGAGCTCGATAAGAAGGGCTTGATGATGTACGGCCAGATGACTGCGGGCTCCTGGATCTATATTGGCACCCAGGGGATCGTGCAGGGCACCTACGAGACCTTCTTCGCGGTGGCCAACCAGCACTTCAACGGTGAACCCAAAGGGCGCTGGATCCTCACCGGTGGTCTCGGCGGCATGGGCGGTGCCCAGCCGCTGGCCGCCACCATGGCGGGCTTCTCGATGATCGCCGTCGAGTGCGACGAGACTCGCATCGATTTTCGTCTGCGCACCCGTTATGTGGACAAGAAGGCTCACAGCCTGGATGAGGCGCTTGCCATGGTCGAAGAGGCCAAGCAGAGTGGCACCGCCATCTCCGTCGGCCTGCTCGGCAACGCTGCCGATGTCTTCGCCGAGCTGGTGGCCCGTGGTATCACCCCGGATGTGGTGACCGACCAGACCTCTGCCCACGACCCGCTGCACGGCTACCTGCCGCAGGGCTGGAGCGTGGCCAAGTGGCGCGAGCTGCAAAAGAGTGCCCCGCAGGAGGTGAATCTGGCTGCTCGTCGCTCCATGGCCCGTCAGGTGGAGGCGATGCTGACCCTGCAAGAGCGCGGCGCGGCGACTCTGGATTACGGCAACAACATCCGTCAGATGGCGCTTGAGGAGGGGGTTGCGAACGCCTTCAACTTCCCCGGCTTCGTCCCCGCCTACATTCGCCCGCTGTTCTGCGAGGGGATTGGCCCGTTCCGCTGGGTGGCCCTTTCCGGCGATCCGGAAGATATCTACAAGACCGATCAGATGGTGAAAGAGCTGATCCCCGATGATCCTCACCTGCACAACTGGCTCGACATGGCCCGCGAGCGCATCGCGTTTCAGGGGCTGCCGGCGCGGATCTGCTGGGTCGGGGTCAAGGATCGGGTACGCCTTGGTCTGGCCTTCAACGAGATGGTGAAAAACGGTGAACTGAAAGCCCCCATCGTTATTGGCCGCGACCATCTGGATTCCGGCTCGGTGGCGAGCCCGAACCGCGAGACCGAGTCGATGATGGATGGCTCCGATGCCGTCTCCGACTGGCCGCTGCTCAACGCCCTGCTCAACACCGCTGGCGGCGCGACCTGGGTCTCCCTGCACCACGGAGGCGGGGTCGGCATGGGCTTCTCCCAGCACTCCGGCGTGGTGATCGTCTGCGACGGCTCCGATGACGCGGCCCGCCGCGTCGGTCGGGTGTTGCGCAACGATCCGGCCACCGGGGTGATGCGCCACGCGGATGCCGGCTACGAGATTGCCATCAACTGTGCCCATGAGGCGAAACTGGATCTGCCGATGATTGACGGCGCCAACGGTGTCAAAGGAAAGGTGTAACACCATGTTTGAATTGACTATTACTCCTGGCGAGCTGGATCTTGCCACCCTGCGCCGCGTCAGCCGCGAGCCGGTACATGTTTCACTGGATCCGGCCGCGCTGCCGGGGATCCACGCCTCAGCTGCTGTGGTTACCAAGGTGATCGAGCAGAACCGGGTGGTGTATGGCATCAACACCGGCTTTGGTCTGTTGGCCAACACCCGCATTCCGGTGGAGCAGCTGGACGAGCTTCAGCGCTCTATCGTGCTCTCCCATGCCGCTGGCATCGGCGAATACATGGATGACGCCACTGTACGGTTGATGATGGTGCTCAAACTCAACTCGCTGGCGCGGGGCTTCTCCGGCATCCGGCTGACGGTGCTTGAGGCCCTGATGACCCTCATCAACGCCGAAGTCTATCCGGTGGTGCCGAAGAAGGGCTCCGTCGGCGCCTCCGGCGATCTGGCGCCGCTGGCCCATATGAGCTGCTTGCTGATCGGTGAAGGCAAGGCTCGCCACAAGGGCGAGCTGATCGACGCCGCTACTGCGCTGAAAATTGCCGGGCTCGAGCCTATCGCGCTGGCACCCAAAGAAGGATTGGCGCTGCTCAACGGCACTCAGGCGAGCACCGCCTTCGCGCTGGAAGGGCTGTTCCATGCCGAGGATCTGTTCGCTGGTGCCATCACCATAGGTGCCATGAGCGTGGAGGCCGCCCTTGGCAGTCGTCGCCCGTTCGATGCCCGCATCCACGAAGTGCGCGGTCAGCGTGGCCAGATCGACGCGGCCGCCTGCTATCGCCACCTGCTGGTGGATGGCAGCGAGATCGGCATGTCCCACCACAATTGCGAGAAGGTGCAGGATCCCTACTCATTGCGCTGCCAGCCGCAGGTGATGGGGGCTTGCCTGACCCAGATCCGCCACGCCGCCGAGGTGTTGGTGTGCGAGGCCAACGCGGTCTCCGACAACCCGCTGGTGTTTGCCGATGACAAGGAGATCCTCTCCGGCGGCAACTTCCACGCCGAGCCGGTGGCCTTCGCTGCCGATAATCTGGCGCTGGCCATCGCCGAGATAGGTTCCCTCTCCGAGCGGCGAATGGCGCTGCTGATTGACTCGCGGATGTCCGGTCTGCCGGCGTTTCTGGTCAACAACGGCGGGGTGAATTCGGGCTTTATGATCGCTCAGGTCACCTCGGCTGCGCTCGCCTCCGAGAACAAGACCCTGGCCCATCCCGCCTCGGTGGATAGCCTGCCTACGTCGGCCAATCAGGAGGATCACGTCTCCATGGCGACCTTCGCCGGCCGCCGGCTTGCCGATATGGCCGAGAACACCCGCGGCATTCTGGCAGTTGAACTACTGGCGGCGGCGCAGGGGCTCGATTTTCGCGCGCCATTGCGCAGTACCGAGCTGATCGAGCAGGCCAAGGGACGACTGCGGGCAGAGGTGAGCTTCTACGACAAAGACAGGTACTTCGCGCCGGACATCGAAGCGGCCGCCGCCCTGCTGGGCCGTGCCAGCTACAACGACCTGATCCCGGCCGGGGTGCTGCCCAGTCTGTAAGCCTTGATCCCCCTTCTCTCCTGGCGGGAGAAGGGTGGGGGATGAGGGGGACGCCGCTTCACAGGCGCCGGTGACAGCCGGGAGCAGATAACAAAAGACCGCCCAATCGGGCGGTCTTTGCGTTTCTGACGTTGGTTGAACGCGGTTATTCGTGTTCGAACATCAGGAACAGATAGACCACAAACAACACCAGATGGGTCGCTCCATGGAGCACATTGGTGCGGCCGCTGCTGAAGGTTACTTTACAGACCATCAAAGTCGTGACCAGCAGCACCATATCGGCGGGGGAGAGGCCGAGGCGCACCTCCTGACCCAGCATGGAGCCGATAAAGAGCACGGCAGGCACGGTGAGGGCGATGGTGGCCAGCACCGAGCCGAAGTAGAGGTTCATTGCTCGCTGCAACTGGTTGTTGAAGGCGGCCTTGATGGCGCCGACTGCTTCGGGAGCCAGCACGATGCAGGCGACGATAAAGCCGCCCAGTGCGGCGGGTGCTTCCATCACATGCACCCCGTAGTTGATGGGGATGGCCAGGGTCTTGGCCAGCAGGATCACTACCAGCAGGTAGGCGAGCAGCAGGATGGTGTGATAGACGTTGCTCTG
Source organism: Aeromonas sp. 84A (assembly GCF_051919345.1). NCBI lineage: Bacteria > Pseudomonadati > Pseudomonadota > Gammaproteobacteria > Aeromonadales > Aeromonadaceae > Aeromonas > Aeromonas sp. 84A. Next base: position 4,645,064 of record NZ_JBQBEW010000001.1, on the reverse strand, counting down.
CAGCGGGCCGTGGTGCTCCTCGTAATCCTCGTGATCGCTGTCGACGAAGAAGTGGCTGTGGCTGCGGGTCTGGATCAGCAGAAAGACCCCGTAGAGCAGGATCGAGATGATGATCAGCATCCACGACATGGCGCGCGACATACTGCCGATTGCACCACCCTCGGTGAAGTTGGGCAGCACCAGACAGAGCAGGGCCAGCGGGATGATGGCCACCAGATAGGATTTCACTCCGTCCAGATTGAAGCTCTGGGTGTGGTAGCGCCAGCCGCCAAACAGCAGGGTGAAGCCCACCAGACCGGTACTCACCAGCATCACTACCGCAAACATGGTATCGCGGGCCATGGTGGGGTTGGGCTCGCCGGTCAGCATCACCGAAGAGATCATCACCACCTCCAGCGAGATGACCGAGAGGGTGAGGATCAGGGTGCCGAAGGGTTCGCCCAGCTTGATGGCGAGGGCATCGGAGTGGCGCACGACCGAGAAGATGGCCCAGGTGACGATGGCCAGTAGTGCCGCCGAAACCGGAAGATAGATCCCGAGCGGAGTTGTCTCTGTCAGCAGGTCACTGCCCAGGGTCTTGAAAAAGAGCAGGGTCAGCAGGCCAACGGGCAGGGCAATCTCTTGCCGGATAACTGTCTTCATAGGCAATGGTTCTCTATTGGGGGTCTTGACGACCGGATGACATAAACAGGCTGCACGGTTATCGGTTGCGCAATAACCGGCTCCTTATGATAAAGGTTGTTATCCCCGTCAGGGCAGATCATTTTGTTGCTGAATGTAAATAAGGGGTGGCAGGAGGTTGTTCGACTTCACCACTGAGCCGGGCCCGGGCCTGCAGGGGGATTTACCCGCCTGATGGCCGGGTTTGGCTACCGGCCATCGGCATCTGTTTGGTGATGTCGAGCTAATAGCCAAGCTATTTTGCGGTCAGACCCTGCAATATTTGCGCTAGCTGGCCTTCTGGTATTGCTGCTGCCACTCCCGTTGCCAGAGGGGCAACATCTTCAGCGGCATGGGTTTGCCGAAGAAGTAGCCCTGGATCAGATAGACGCCGTGCTGGCTCAGATAGTCGACCTGCAGCTGACTTTCGACCCCTTCGGCGATCATCTCCATGCCCGATTCCCGACCGAAGACGATGATGGCATCCAGTACGCTGCGCTTGAGGTCGTTGGTACCTATGGTATCGACGAACATCTTGTCGATCTTGATTTGGCGGATCCCCAGGCTCTGCAGGTAGGCAAAGCCGCCGTAGCCGGTACCGAAATCATCCAGCTTGAAGTGATACCCCATCTGTTGCAGCAGGGTGATCTCCTCGGTGGCCGCCTTGATGTCGAGGATCGGCTTGCGCTCCGTCAGCTCGAAGGTGAGCCGGGTGGGTGAGGGGTTTTGGCTGTGAGCGAGCAGGGTGCGCAGCAGGGGTTGCTCGATATGGGCCGCCACCAGATTGACGCTGACCCACTGCTCCGGTGCCAGCTGCGGCAGGTCAGTGATCACCTGCTCCAGCAACTGTTCGGTCATCGGCAGGATCAGTCCCTGCTCCTCTGCATATTCGATAAAGGTACCCGGGGGGATCAGCTCGTTTCCCCGCTGCCAGCGCAGCAGCGCCTCGAATCCCACCACTTGGTGGGTACGGGCATCCACTATCGGCTGGTAGAGGGGAATAAATTCCTTGCGTATCAACCCTGTTTGCAGCAGTCCCTTGAGGGAGCGCCGATAGCTGCGCAGCAGCCAGTATGTGACGCTTAACAGGGCGCCGAGCGCGATACCGAACCAGAGACCGTAGTGATTGAGTTGATCATGGGCATATTGCTCCAGCGCTTTTCCCGCCCAGACCGTCTGTTTGGTGAGTTCATTGGGATCGAAGAAACTGAGGCTGATATTGCTCTCTTCCTGTTTGATCTCCTTGTCGCCACGGGGGAAGTGGACTGTGCTTGCATCGTTATCCTGTCGGCTGAACTCCAGATAGAAGCAGTGGCTGCAGGGGTGTTGCAGCAGGTCGTGGCTCCAGCTGTTATCCAGCACCCAGTAGGCGAGGTTGTCACCGGATCGGTAAAAGGCCACCAGCTCCTGTTCGGTATTGTATTTGGCCACGGTGGCGGTGATCCCCAGTTTGCCGAACTTCTGCCCGCTATTCTGGAGCTCTTTGATCAGCGGGATCTCCACCCCCAGGCTGGAGCAGCTGTTGCCGGAAGCGAGCTCCAACCCTTGCAGGCGGATATGAGCGCTGTAGAAGCGCGGATCGCGCAGCAGCTCCATGTCTTTGGCGCCGCAGTTGAACTCAAATTGTGCCAGCTGTTTGTTGATGGCGGCATCCAGCTCCCGGTGGCGTACGGCCATGGCTCCCTTGAGCTCGACAACCTTCTCTTCCAGCAGATGAAAGGCCATCGGCTTGGCAAACCACAGGCCGAGAAACTGGCTGCCCACGACAGGCAGGACGAACAGCAACAGAGCGATCCAGACGGGTGATTTACGCAAAGGAAGTACCTGCCAGTTTCATGAGACACAAATGGACTTAGCCATCATAGAGCATTAGTGCAATCAATTTGAGTCCGAGTTGTCACACTTGTTGATTGATTTTTTAACTGCATGATTTTAAATGTGTTTATTATTAACTTTGGCTAGATTCAATCGCTGACCTGTCATAAATGACAATTGCTCAGCTTATCCGAACTGCATTAGAGTAGCCCTGCGGTTTGACTCACCGTGTGTTCAATACTCCTGTATCTGTTTTTTGTCAGTAGCACAGAGTGTTAGTTTTGATATGAGTGTTCCTTTTGGTCCCCTTTGAGGGACCATTTTTCTGTCTGTCATCCCGCCCTGTCCCGCATCTGTAGCCCGTCATCCTTGGTATTCTCCCTCTGCTTTGGGTTATGCTTGCCCGCTTAAATTGCAGAAGCGGGATCTTCATCCATAGCTGTGGCCCGATCGCCGCTGCTACCATGAGGCGACATGGATGATGCTGGGCATACGGAAAGGCGCATGAAACTCACTACACAGCTTGTCTCATTTATCACCCTTTGCGTGATCGCAGCCATGGCGACCGTGCTGATTGGCGGGGTGTTCAGCTTTCGCGAGCTGGGCATGGAGTTGCAGCAAAAGAAGGTCGATGCGCTGGTCGAAGTGATCGACAAGCAGCTCGATGTTGCTCACGACATGGAAGATATGAGCCACTGGCTGCCTACCCTGCTGCGGGCTGCCCATGTGGTAGAGCTGGAGGTGCGCCAGAATAACCAGCGGGTCTACTGGTTCCGCGATGTGCGCAATCCGGTCGACGAGCAGCTGCTGGTGCCATACAGCCACCCGCTGCCCCATCAGGCCGGCATGCAGGCCAACTTCAAACTGGAGCGCCCCTTCAAGGAGGCGGAATACTCTATCAAGGCGATGTCCGGCATCTCGCTGGGCATCTTTATCGTGGTGTTCGGTCTCTGGTACTCCATCCGCTGGCTGCGCCAGCAGTTGCGCGGGGCCGAGCTGCTGGGCATTCGCGCCCAGCTGATCCTCGATGACAAGCTCTCCAAACTGAGTCATGACCCCGCCGAAGAGTGGCCGGTGGCCGCCAGTCAGGCCCTCGATCATCTGCTCGCCGAGCTGGCGGATGCCCGCAAGGAACGCAGCCGCTTCGACAACTTCATTCGAAGCAACGCCTTCGTCGACAAGATGACCGGCATCGGCAACCGGCTGTTTTTCGACAACCGGCTGGAGAGCGCCATCATGGAGGCGAGCGTGATGAGCGGCGGCGTGCTGCTGATCGATCTCGCCTGTCTGGAGGAGCTGGAGGCCGATCAGTTCGAGTTGCTGGGACACGATTTGATGATGGAGGCGAGCGCCACCATAGGTGCCTTCGTGCGCAAACACAACGGTGCCCTGCAGGCCCGCTACGCCGGTCAGGTCTTTGCGGTGCTGCTGCCCAATATGTCCGAGAGCGAGATGGTGGATAGCGCCAGCCAGCTGCTCAAGAGCCTGCAACGGCTGCACTGGCCGCAGGAGGTCAACCCGGAGACGGCGGTCTATCTCGGCGCAGTCTGTTATCAGGCACAAGACAGCCTGCTCAAGGTGCAGGAGGAGGCGGAGCTGGCCCTCAAGAGCGCTCGTCTGCAGGGCCACAACGGCTGGTTCCTCTACGAGAAGCAGCTGGATGAGGAGCAGAGCAGCAAGGGGACGGTACGCTGGCGCACCCTGATCAGCCGCCGTCTCGAAGAGCACGGCATCGAATTTTATACCCAGCCGATCCAGCAGGATCGGGGGCAGGTGGTGCTGCAGCAGGAGTTGCTCACCTATCTGCACGATGAGCAGGGGCGTGCCCTGCAGGCGGGGATCTTCATGCCGATGGCGGAGAAGGTGGGCTTGTTGCTGCAACTGGATCGGCTGGTGGCGGAGCAGACCCTCGCCCTGCTGCGCCAGCGCTCCGAGCAGAGCTGCCCCATCAGCCTGACCCTCAGTGCCCAGAGCCTGCTCAACCGCGAGTTCCAGCGCTGGCTCTTCTTCGCCCTGTTCCAGCTGCCGCGCAGCACCAACGAGCGGTTGATCCTGCAACTCTCCGAATCCCAGGTGACCCGCCACTTCGAGGCGCTCAAGCGGCCGCTGCGCTCCCTGCGGATGCTGGGCTGCCAGCTGGCCATCGATCATGCCGGTCAGGATGTGGTGAGCACCCAGTACATCAAGGAGTTCGAGATCAACTTCCTCAAGCTGCACCCAAGTCTGGTGCGGGAGATCCATGCCCGTCAGGTCAACCAGATGGCGGTACGCAGTCTGGTAGGCGGCTGCGCCAATACCCGCACCCGGGTGCTGGCAGTGGGGGTGGAGAGTGGCGACGAGTGGAAGATGCTGCGCCACCTCGGGGTGCATGCCGGGCAGGGCCCCTGGTTTGCCGAGCCCCAGCGCCTGGTGCTGGAACCGGCTGGTGATTGAGATAAACGAGAGAGGGTCGCCTTGGGGCGACCCTCTGTTGTTTGCGGTGCTGTTTGCGGTTGCCGTCAGGCGGGGATCACAGTCGCCCCTGCTCCCGCAGCCCGGTGAGCCCCTGCATGCCGCCGGTGTGGATAAAGACGATTTTGCTGCCGGGGGCGATGCGGCCCGCCGCCAGTTCGCGAAACAGCCCCCACATTGCCTTGCCACTGTAGATGGGCTCAAGGGGCAGATCGGTCGTGGTGCTGAAATTCTGCACCCACTGCCAGAGGGCCGGGCTGAATTTGGCGTAGCCACCATCGTGGTGATCGAGCGCGATGCGCCAACCGGGGATGCTGGCTGCCGCGGGATGGAGGCGACACACCTCGTCAGCGATAAAGCCGCCTCCTTTCAGTACCGCAATGGCGAGGATCTGCTCCCGATCCCGTTTGCCGGCGATCAGGCCCGCCAGAGTGCCGCCGCTGGCGCAGGGCAGTACCCAGAGATCCGGCGAGAAGGGCACTTCGCCGACCAGTTCCGCCACACCGGGGATGGCCAGCGGGCTGCTACCCCCTTCCGGCACGATCAGGGTATCGGGGGCATCGAATTGGGCCAGCCAGTCGGGATCCTGCCGTCGCCGGTAACTCTGGCGGTCGACAAAAACGAGATCCATGCCCCAGCGCTGGGCATCCCGCAGGGTAGAGTTACTGACGGCGTCATATTCGCCCCGTATGATACCGGTAGTACGAAGACCAGATTGGCACCCCGCTGCCGCCAGCGCGTGGATATGATTGGAGTAGGCGCCGCCAAACGAGAGCAGATGCCGTTTGCCGTGCTCTTTGGCATGCAGCAGGTGGTACTTGAGCTTGCGCCACTTGTTGCCGGAGATGGCCGGATGGATCAGATCATCCCGCTTGCACCACAGCTCGACGCCATAGCGGGTCAGCAACGGATGGTGGAGGCGTTGCAGGGGGGAAGGGAGGATGGCTTGACCCTCTGACTCGGCGGAAAGGTTGGCTTGCAATGGTGAGTCCGTCTTTTAATCTGGAGGCTAATCTGCTGTTTATGTTAATATTTCATACATTTAATCACTATTGATGGGCGGGCTTACATGAAACAACTGTTCAGACGGTCGACGCCAAGCCGCCAGGTCGGGCTCTTGCTGGCCAATGACAGGATCATGCTGGCTGCGGTGGGCAATCCCCCCGTCTTCGCGACGCGCACCATCAACGGCCCACAGGAGTGGGCAGTGGCCATGAACGAGCTGTTCAGCCGTCATGGGCTGGCCAAGTCTACGGTGCGGGTGGCCCTCGCCGCCAGCCTTTATCAACAGATCCAGATCGACAAGCCTGCCGTGCCTGACGCCGAGATGGCGGGGGCGCTCCCTTGGGCCATCAAGGATTATGTCAGCGAACCCGTGCTGCAACTGGCGATGGATTATGTGGACTTGCCCACCCCGCCGGCCGGTCGTCCTCGCATCAATGTGATTTGCCTGCCCAAGAGCCGGGTGCAACAGCTGGCCGATGCCATCAACGGCATCGCCACCCTGCAATCCATCATCAGCGACGAATTGGCGCTGACCTCTCTCTATGACGCGGATGACACGGTGCGCATGCTGCTGTGGCAGCCCAAGGGGCAGGATCTGCAACTGCTGGTCTTCCATCAGGGCGGGCTCTGCTTCTCCCGCCAACTGCGCGGTTTTACCAGCCTGACTGGCGAACATGAGCCGGACAGCATGCTGCTCGATTCACTGGCGCTGGAGATCCAGCGCTCCCTCGACTATCTGGCGGGCCAGCTGAAATTGCCTGAGCTGGGGCAGATGCAGTTTGCCGTCGCCTCGCCCTTTATCGGTACCCTGGTGCGTCACATGGAGCAGACCTTCGGCTTTGCCGTCTCCGCCATGGCCAACAAGGCGGTCCTGGCCGGCGTCGAATACCTCTCGGCCTATGCCGCCGCATTGGGGGATGATCAATGAGTGTGTTAATCCCCCTTGCTGCCATGGCCAACAAGACAATATTGCTGGCCGGCGTCGAATACCTCTCGGCCTACGCAGCCGCCATCGGGGAGGATGCGTGATGAAACGTCAGATAAACCTCTATGGCGCCGAGTTTCGCCCCAAGCGGCAGTGGGCCAGCCTCAACCAGATGGCGCTGGTATGGGGCTTTGCGCTGCTGCTGATCCTGTTGACGGGTGTTGGTTACAGCTGGCAGCAGCAGCAGGTCAGCCGGGCGCTGGCGCAGCGCTCTGCCGAGCTGGAACTCAAGCGCAGCGAGGCGCAGCGGCTTGATGCCGAGCTGGCGCGCCATCAGGCAGATCCCAGGCTGCAACAGCAACTGGTCAACAAGCAGGATGAGCTGACGGCCAAGCAGGGGCTGATGCGCCAATTGGGCAGCCTGACCCTGCAAAAATCCCAGGGCTACGCCAGCGTGATGGCGGATCTCTCCCGCATTCGCAACAGCAACCTCTCGTTGCAGCGCATCGAGATCAACGAAGGGCGGATCAACCTCTCCGGCTTTGCCGGACGCAGTCAGGATGTGCCGGCCTGGGTCAACCGCTTCAAGCAGACCCCGAGTCTGGTAGGCAAGGAGTTTGGTGAACTGACCCTCGGCCGTGACAAGGAGGGTCGTTTGACCTTCCAGTTGAGCGGCATTGCGCGGGAGAAACCCTGATGAACCTGAAAGCACAATGGCAGGCATGGGGCCAGCGTATCGCCGTGTTGAGCCAGCGGGAGCGGGTGTTGATCCTGCTGACTGGTTTGGTGTTGCTGGGCGCGGCCGGACTCTACGGCTGGATCGATGGCGCCGATACCCGCCTGCAGCAGGATCGCATGGCCCTGAGTGCCGCCGAGCGTGACCTCGAGATCATGGAGTTGGAAAACCTCGGCAAACAGGCACGGCTCAAGCGGGATCCCAATCAGGGAGTTCGCGACCAGCTGGCGCAGATCGAAGCGGATCTGGCCCGAATCGACGATGAGCTGAAGGCACAGACCGTCGATCTGATCCCGGCGCACGAGATGCCGCTGGTGCTGGAGGCGCTGCTCTCCCGCTCCGCCAACCTTCACATGCTGGCCCTCAGTTCGCTGGAGCCGACCCCGCTGATGGCGGGGGAGCAGAAGGTCAATCTCTACAAGCATGGTATCCGGCTTCAGCTTGAAGGCGGCTATTTCGATGTGTATCAATATCTTAAAGCGCTGGAAGCCTTGCCGCGCCACTTCTACTGGAAGCAGTTCGACTATCAGGTCAAAGCCTATCCCGGCGCGGTGGTGGAGATGGAGATCTACACCCTGAGTACCAGCAAGGAGTTTATCCGTGGCTAGAGTGTTTGCGTTGTGCTGTTGCCTGTTCAGCTTGCTGGTACAGGCGGAGCAGGTCGAGGTATTGCAGGATCCCACCGCGCCGCTGGCTGATGTGGCGGTTGGCGCCCGTGCGACCGGCGAGAGCAGCGCCGGTTTGCCGAAGCTGCAGAGTGTGGTGCTGGGCAATGGCCCGGCACTGGCGGTACTCAATGGCAAGAGTTATCGGGTCGGACAACAGGTGGACGGCTATACGCTGGTGGCCATCAATGCCGATGCCGTGGTGCTGGAAAAGGCGGGAAAACGCCATGCGGTAACACTGTTTGCCAGCAAGATCCGGGTTTGAGTCGTGCTTGCCTCTCGAGAGGTGAATCGGCTTTATCGAGTTTAATTGCAAGTCAGGGTGCCCTAATTACATGAAAAAACACCGTCTCTGTCTGATCACCGTGGCCATGATGGCTGCAGGCTGTACCACGTATCAGCACCCCGAGCCGACCCAGGCGAAGGATGCCCTCAAACAGGCCATGAACGAACAGCAGAAACAGGCTGCCCCTCTGACCGCGTTGCCCAAATCGGTGCAAAGTGAATTGCTGCAGCTGAACCGGCCGCAGATGCCGGTCGGCATGCCGGAGAAGCGGCTGCGTATCGCGGCTCACGATGTGGAGGCGGTAGAGTTTTTCGGTTCCCTGTTCAAGGGCTCCCGCTACAGCGTGGCGGTTCACCCCGGGGTGGCCGGGCTGGTCTCCGTCGAGCTCAAGGATGTGACTCTGCCAGAGGTGCTGGCGGTGGTGGGCGACATGTACGGCTTCGACGTGCAGCGCAAGGGCAATGTCTTCCATATCTATCCGGCGGGTCTGCGTACCGAAACCATCCCGGTCAACTATCTGATGATGTCCCGTCGTGGTCTCTCTCGCACCTCGGTCAGCACCGGCGGGGTGACGGCCAATGACAGCAATAACAGCAGCGACAGCAGTTTTGACAGTGCATCGAACAACAACAGCACCAATAACTCCTCCGGCAACAACTCGAACGGCAACAGCAGCAATGGCACCCGTATCGAGACCGATACCAACAGCGACTACTGGACCGATCTGCGCGACTCTCTGCAGACCCTGATTGGCACGGGTGATGGTCGCGCGGTGATCACCAGCCCGCAGGCGGGTCTGGTCACCATTCGCGCCTACCCGAAAGAGCTCAAGGCAGTGCGTGAATTCCTGAATCAATCCGATAGTCACCTCAAGCGGCAGGTGGTGCTGGAGGCGCGGATCATCGAAGTTGCCCTCAACGAAGGGTATGAGCAGGGAGTGGACTGGAGCGGTCTCTCCGCCAGCTGGGATGGCAACAAGGGGATTACCGGTGGCGGTTCACTGGCCAATACCCAGTTACCCACCACCCCTAATCAGATCTTCACTGCACTGGGTGGCGGCGCCGGTTTCAAGGTCTCTGACGGCAACTTCAATGTAGCGGTCAATCTGCTCAAGACTCAGGGCGATGTGAATACCCTCTCCAGCCCCCGTGTCACCGCGACCAACAACCAGAAGGCGGTGATCAAGGTGGGGACGGACGAATATTTCGTCACCAATGCATCGACAACAACCGTGAGCACGACGAGCGGTGACCGAACAACGCCCAATGTAGAGTTGACCCCTTTCTTCTCAGGTATCTCTTTGGATGTAACACCACAGATCGATGAAGAGGGGAAGGTGTTGCTGCATATCCATCCCTCCGTTATCGATACTGAAGAGCAAACCAAGACCATAAAGGTGACAGACAGCGATACGCTGGTGTTGCCGTTGGCGAAAAGCTCGATCCGCGAATCCGATACCGTGGTGCAGGCCAATAACGGTGACATCATCGTGATCGGCGGCCTGATGAAGACCGACAAGCAGGAGATCGTCAGCAAGGTGCCGCTGCTGGGGGATATTCCCTGGGTGGGTGAAGCCTTTACCAACCGCCGCGAGAGCACCAAGAAGGTGGAGCTGGTGATCATGCTCAAGCCGACCGTGGTGGAGAAAGATACCTGGCAAAACGAGCTGCAACGCTCCTCCGAGCTGCTCGACAAGTGGTATCCGGCCAAGGGCTGACCCATGACACCAGATACGGTCACCCTTATTCCAAACGGCCTGTGCAGTCTTGACTGCACAGGCTGCTTGCTTGCCGTGGCAGGTGAGGTCTCATGTACCTGACCCACTTCGGCCTGCAGGAGGCACCGTTCAGCCTCACTCCCAATACCGGCTTCTACTACGGCCTGCCGCCTCACGAAGAGGCGCTGCAGGTGCTCAACTGGGCGCTGGCGCAGGGGGAGGGCTTTATCAAGGTGACCGGCGAGGTGGGTACCGGCAAGACCCTGCTCTGCCGCAAGCTGCTCAGCGAGCTGGGTTCGGAAGCGCGTCCGGTGCGGCTTGCCTGGTTGCCCAATCCCCACCTCACTCCGGCCGAGCTGCGCATCGCGCTGGCGCTGGAGCTGGGGTTGGCGGTACGGGATCAGAGCGAACTGGATCTGACCGATCGTCTCCATCGTCACCTGATCAGCCTGCACCAGCAGGGCAGTCGGGTGGTGGTGCTGATCGACGAGGCGCAAGCGCTGCCGGACGAGACCCTGGAGGCGATCCGCCTGTTCGGCAATCTCGAGACCGAATCGAGCAAGCTGCTGCAGATCGTGCTGTTCGGCCAGCCGGAGCTGGATACCAGACTGGCCAAGCCGCATCTGCGCCAACTGCGCCAGCGGATTGGCTTCTCCTACTGCCTGCGGCCGCTGCGTTTTGACGAGACTCGCGCCTATCTGGAGCACAGATTACAGGTCTCCGGTTACCGCGGGGCACCGCTGTTTGCAGGTCGAGCCATGCGTCTGTTGTGGCGTGCATCGCGAGGGATCCCGAGACTGATCAATATCCTGGCGCAGAAGTGCCTGATGCTGGCCTATGGTCAGGGTGTGCGTCAGGTCGATAGCCGTCTGGTACGGCTCGCCATTCGCGATACCGACGATGCCCGCCGCTTTGCGCCACGGCGCTGGTGGCCCCTGTTACTGTTGCTGGGGTGCGCCCTGGCTTATGGAGTCTGGCCATGAGCGTTATCAACCAGATGCTGAAAGATCTGGATCAGCGTCAGCAAGGATCCGAAGGTGCTGCCGTCTATATTGCCCCTGCTCGTCAGCAGGGATGGTGGATGTTGCTGCTGACCCTGATCTGCGGTCTGGCACTGGGGATCCTCGGTTGGCGAACCTGGATCTACTGGCAGCAGACCCATACCGTGACGGCTGCCAGTGAAGTGATCGCCCCTGATGTGGTGGCAAGGGCCGCCTCGCCAGTCAGCCAGCCCGAGCCGGTCGAGGTGGCGGCCGCGCTGCCGCTGCCAAGTCAGGATGAGGTGAATGATGAGGCAGGCGAGAGTGACTCGGATGGCATGGCCGACGGTGCGCCCTTTGATGCCTCCAGCGATGTTGACGAGACGGAGCCGACCGATGAAGAGCTGCAGCCCGAGCTTTACGCCGAACTGGCGGCAGAGCAGCAGGCAGTCGCCAGCGCGCCGCGCAAACCGAGCGTATTGAAGATCGAGACGGTCGAGCTGTCGGTCAAGGAGCTGGCGGCACTGGCGGAGCGCAAGGCGACCACCGCCATGGCCAAGGGAAGCCTGCGGGATGCGCAGGACAACTACTATCAAGTGCTGGCCCACGATCCCTACAATCAGGGGGCGCGCGAGCAGCTGGCGGGGCTGCTCTACGGCGAGGGCCGCCTGACCGAGGCGCGTCAACTGCTGGAAGAGGGGATCCGGCTCGATCCCCAACAGGCCGATTTTCGTCTGCTACTGGCCCGCCTTGCCATCAGCGAGGGGCAGCAGCAGCAAGCGCTTGGCTGGCTGTCCGGCTATCAGCCGGATCTCGCCAGCAACATGGACTATTACGCGACCTGGGCCGGGCTGACTCAGGAGCTGGGCCAGAATGCCGATGCGGCGGCGCTCTATGTGAAGCTGCTGCGTCAGCAGCCGGATCAGGGCCGCTGGTGGCTTGGCCTCGGCGTGGCCGAGGATGGTCAGGGCCACAGCCAGCGGGCGCTCGATGCCTATCGCAACGCCCTGCTGCACGGCAACCTCGGCGAGGCGTCGACCAATTGGCTGGAACAACGAATTGGCCAACTAACCCCTTGATAAACAGCAGGTTCGATTAGCAAAGCCTAATCGGATGCTGCAACGGGTGTGAAGTAACAGAGATCGGAGCAAACATGGCACAACCCAGACTGAAAATGCGCCTCGGCGACCTGCTGGTACAAGAGCAGATCATCTCTGATGATCAGCTGCAGCTTGCCCTGCAGCAGCAGCGTCAGACCGGCCGCAAGCTGGGCACCACTCTCATCGACCTCGGCTTTATCAGCGAGGTGCAGCTGTTGCAGTTCCTCGCCCGCCAGCTGGATGTGCCCTTCTTTGATCTCAACAACCTGACCATCGACGCCGCCGCGGTGCCGCTGCTGCCCGAAGTGCAGGCGCGCCGTTATCGGGCGCTGGCGGTCAACCTCACCGACGACAAGGTGACGGTGGCCATGTCGGATCCGGCTGATCTGAGCGCACTGGATGCCATCGCCGCCCTGCTCAGCCCGCGCATCATGGTGCTGGCGGTGGCGCGGGAAGGGCAACTGCTGGAGTATTTCGACCGCCTCTATCGCCGTACCCGCGAGATTGAGAGTTTCGCCGAACAGCTGCAAGAAGAGTATCAGGACTCCGGCTTCGAGCTAGGCTCCAGCAATCTGGGAGCCAATGACGAGGGGGAGGCGACGGTGGCCAAGCTGCTGCGCTCCTTGTTTGAGGATGCGGTGCAGGTGGGGGCGTCGGATATCCACATCGAGCCGGACGAGAAAGTGCTGCGCATTCGCCAGCGGATCGACGGTATCCTCCACGAGAACATCCTCAACGAGGTGCGCATCGCCCAGGCGCTGGTGCTGCGCCTCAAGCTGGTGGCGGGGCTCGATATCTCCGAGAAGCGCTTGCCGCAGGATGGCCGTTTCAACATGAAGGTACGCGGACGCGATGTGGATGTGCGGATGTCCACCATGCCGGTGCAGTATGGCGAGTCGGTGGTGATGCGTCTGCTGGATCAATCCTCCGGCATTCTGTCGCTGACCGAGACCGGCATGCCGCCGGAGATCCTGACCCGTTTCCGCCGTCAGCTCAAACGCCCGCACGGCATGATCCTGGTGACCGGCCCGACCGGGAGCGGCAAGACTACCACCCTCTATGGCGCCCTCTCCGAGCTCAATCAGTCCAGCAACAAGATCATCACGGTAGAAGACCCGGTGGAATACCGTCTCTCCCGCGTCAATCAGGTGCAGGTCAACCCCAAGATCGGCCTCACCTTCTCCAACGTGCTGCGCTCCACCCTGCGTCAGGATCCGGACATCCTGCTGGTGGGGGAGATGCGGGACAACGAGACGGTGGAGATCGGCTTGCGTGGCGCCATCACAGGTCACCTGGTGCTGACCACACTGCACACCAACGATGCGGTGACCAGTGCTTTGCGCCTTATCGACATGGGGGCGCCCGGCTATCTGGTGGCGAGTGCCCTGCGGGCGGTGGTCGCCCAGCGGCTGGTGCGGCGGGTATGTGAGCACTGCGTCGAGGAGAAGGCGCCCGACGAAGGGCAGGCCACCTGGCTCACTGTGCTCTCCGGCGAGGCGCCTGGCCAACACACCTATCACAAGGGCCGGGGTTGCCAGAGCTGCAACTTTACCGGTTATTCCGGCCGGATCGGGGTCTACGAGCTGCTGGAGCTGGATCAGCCGATGATGGATGCCCTGCGCCGCAACGATGCGGAAGGGTTCGCCAAGGCGGCCCGTCAACACGAACATTATCGGCCGCTGGCCCTCACTGCCCTCGATTATGCCCGTCAGGGGATCACCTCGGTGGATGAGGTGCTGCGACTGGCCGAGGATTTGGGGTAAGCGATGGCTAACTTTGCCTACAAGGGGCGTGACAGCCAGGGCAACGCCACCAGTGGCGTGGTCGAAGCGGCCAACGAGATGGCGGCCGCCGAGCAGCTGATGCGCCGTGGCGTGATGCCTACCGAGCTCAAACCGGGCAAGGCCAAGTCCGCCGCCATCGACTGGTCACTGTTGCTGGAAGGGGGCGTCAAGCTGGATGAGCTGGTGATCTTCAGCCGCCAGATGTATGCCCTCACTCGGGCCGGGATCCCGATCCTGCGTGCCATCGCCGGGCTGGAGGAGGGCACCCATAGCAAGCCGCTTAAGCGGGCGCTTCACTCGCTGGGGGAAGATCTTGGCAACGGTCGCCCGCTCTCCAGCTCGATGCAGGCGCACCCCAAGGTGTTCAGCAGCCTGTTTGTCGCCATCATCCATGTGGGTGAGAACACAGGTCAGCTGGAAGAGTCCTTTTTGCAGCTCTCCAACTATTTCGAGCTTGAGCTGGAGACCCGCAAGCGGATCAAGACCGCCATGCGCTACCCCAGCTTCGTGATGATCGCCATCGGTATCGCCATGGTGATCCTCAATATCATGGTGATCCCGGTGTTTGCCGGCATGTTCGCCAAATTCGGGGTGGAGTTGCCGCTGGCGACCCGCATTCTGCTCGCCACCTCGCACTTTTTTGTCAACTACTGGTGGCTGCTGCTCGCCATTCTGGCGGGGATGGTGTTCGGTTGGCGCCGCTGGGTCGCCACCACCAAGGGCAAGCTGACCTGGCACCGCTGGCAGCTCAAGTTGCCGATCGTCGGCACCATCATAGAGCGCTCCCTGCTGGCCCGTTTTGCCCGCAGTTTTTCCATGATGCTCAAGGCAGGGGTGCCGCTGAACACCGCGCTGACCCTGGTGGCCGATGCGGTGGATAACGCCTGGATGGCGGGGCGAGTGCGGGATATGCGCGCCGGTATCGAGCGGGGCGAGAGCCTGCTTCGCACTGCCAGCAGCAGCGGCCTGTTCACCCCGCTGGTGATGCAGATGATCGCCGTGGGTGAGGAGACCGGTCAGGTCGATGACCTGCTGCACGAAGCGGCCGAGTATTACGAGCGCGAGGTGGATTATGACCTCAAGAGTCTCACCGCCCGCATCGAGCCGATCCTGATCGGGATCGTGGCAGTAATGGTGTTGATCCTGGCGCTGGGTATCTTCACGCCTATGTGGGACATGATGCGCGCAGTTCGCGGCAAGTAACTCGGCATCTTCACGCTTGAGTGGTGGGACATGATGCGAGCCGTAAGAGGCAAGTGATCGGTGGAGTCGAGGGCTGGATGAGCAGACAGACGCAGCAGGATGATCGCTGGCTGACCGGATATCGGCGGATCGCCGTGATCATCCTGCTGATGGTGATCGTGGCGACCCTGGTGCGTAGCTATCAGGGCCACCGGGAAGAGGCGCAGCAGCTCACCCTCACCTTGTTGGGGGAGCAATTTGCCGAGCGGGCACAGCGTTTGCACGGCATTTGGCTCGATGAGCGGCGTCCGCAGATCCTGCATGTTGTCGGCAAGGGGTGGCAGTTTGACGCCCGGGGTTGGCCCCTGGGGCTGGTGCCGCTGCAATCCCCTTCGGAAAATTGCCGTCAGTTGTGGCTGGCACTGATGGGTGAGACGAAGGGGGGCATGCCTCCCCTGCAGGTTCTGGCCCGCCCCGATGGCAGTGGTTGTGAGATGGGGTGGGATGGTTATTGGCTGGTTTATCAGTTTTCTGACGGGCGGGTGATGAAAAAGCCTTGAATGAAACTAATCATATGACCCAACTACATGATTTTTTTGGGCCTGCATGAAATAATGTGGGGCATTACGGAGGGAGCATGACAATGAAACCAATGGCACCAACAATGCCGGAAAACGGGATGATGAGGCGGTCTGCCGGCTTTTCCCTCATTGAGCTGGTGATCGTTATCGTGATCCTGGGGATCCTGGCGGTGACGGCACTGCCGCGCTTTCTCGATGTGACTGACGAAGCGAAGAAGGCCAGCGTGGAAGGGGTCTCTGGCGGTTTTGCTACCGGCGTTTCACTGGTGCGGGCGCAATGGGAGGCGGAAGGTCGCGCCAAACAGGACAGCCTCAATACCGTGCTCTATGACGGTAGTCGCTTCTATCTGACCACACCGACCGATACCCAGATCAGCAACGGCGAGCTGTCGCCCGGCTATCCGATGGATACCGTTGCAAGCGGTAATCCCGATGTGGATCCGGCTAATCTGACCGCCGAACGTTGTCTCAATATTTGGGAGGGGTTACTGCAAAACCCGCCCAAGGCTACGGCCAGCTTCAATGAAGTGCGCGGTAGCGGTAATGACCTGAAATACTATGCCACAGTGAGCAGTAATGGACTGGATTCGGTCTGCCGTTACTATCTGGTCAATAGTTTGAGTAAGGGCAGTGATGGCAAGTATCAGGATCCGCAAGGCAAGACTGATGCATTTATGAGTTTCAGTTACCGTCCGGCGTCCGGTCAGGTGACCACAAATATTAATTAACAGAGGAAAGTGAAATGAAAAAACAGGCGGGTTTTACCCTGATCGAACTGGTTATCGTGATCATCATTCTGGGTATTCTGGCGGTCACCGCTGCACCCAAGTTCCTGAATCTGCAGGATGATGCAAAAACTGCAGCGGCAAGCGGAGTACTGGCTGCAGTACAGAGCTCTTCTCAACTGGTATACAGCAAAGCGGCGTTGGAAGGGTTGGAAACTGCGTCTTCTGGTGCTGTATCGAGCTCTGATGGCACAACTATTCAAGTTGTGTATGGTTATCCCAAGGCATCTGCAGACGGTATTGAACAAGCTGTGACTATTGATGGTTCCTGGAAAGGCGTGTCAGCTTCTTCTTCCACATTCCGTTTTGCACCAAACGATGCGAAAGAAAAGTCTGATTGTGTTCTTTACACTCAAGCCACCTCTACTACACCCGCTAAAGCGGAATTGGGTAAATTCGACGCAACCAATGCATGTGTTGTAACCCCATAATCCATAATGTTAAAGCGAGGCTTGGGCCTCGCTTTCTTCTTTACACCTATGAGAAAAACCATGCCTGCAACCAAGGGCTTTACCCTGATTGAACTGGTACTGGTGATCCTGTTACTCGGGATTCTGGCCGCCTTTGCCGTGCCCAAATGGCTGGGCAAAGGCGGCTTTGAAACTCAAACCGTGCGTGACGAGCTGCTTACCCGGCTGCGGTTGGTACAGACCGTCAATATGCACGAACCGGCCAATCGTTGTACCTCACTGCGGGTTGACGCGGGCCAGTTTGGCCACAGCACGCTCTCCCCTTGTGGCGATCCTGCGGCTATATCGAGCTGGAACGCTAATCAGCTCACCCGTGGTCGTCCGGTGACCCTGTCTGCCGGGATCTCCCTCTCCTCGAACAAGGGCACGCCTCCTTTTGTTATCCGCTTTGATCAAATGGGCCGCCCGCTCGGTAGCTGCGCCGGTGGCTGCGAGCTGCAAGTCACCGATGGTCGCGAGAGTGGCCGTATCAAGATTGAATCCGAGGGGTTTATCCATGAGATCCCTTAAGCGTGGTTTCACCCTGATTGAGCTGATCGTTGGCATAGTGCTGCTGGCGGTGGCTTTGACCGGCATTTTGGGGTTGCTTATCAATCAGGCGCCGCAGGCGGTAGACCCGGTGCAGCAGGTACGCGCCGCCCAGCTTGCCCAGCGCCTCTCCGGCGAGATCTTGCAAAAGTCGTTTGATGAACATTCGGATCATAATGGTGGTCGTTATCGTTGTGGCGAGCAGGTGGCAGGGGTGACCATCTCTTCCTGCTCCACCAGTTATGGCCCGGATGGCGAGCCCGCATCCTATGCCTATAACGATGTGGATGATTTCGATACCGCAGGTAGCTGGGTGGATGCCAACACCCTGACCCAAACTGAGGTGGGAGTCAGCAGCGAGGAGTATCGCAACTATCAGGTGAAAATTGCGGTGCGTGGAGCCGATTTCAGCGACGGCACCTTCAAGAGTTGTGTCGCCCCCTGCTCTGTGGGCAAGCGTATTGATCTGCAGATCAAGCTACCGGATCAGAGCGTGCTCGACTTCTCTTTTTATCGGGGGAACTACTGATGGAGCGCTCCGCTGTCGAGTGTTGCCTGTCTGCCAGAATATTCGCACTCTTAGCCAATTCCGGCACCCGATCACGCTTGGCGGCCAATCGAACCTACCGTAAACCTCGGGATAACAGTGGCTTTACCCTGGTCGAGCTGGTGATGGTCATCCTGTTGCTCGGGATTATGGCGACCTTTACCAGCCAGTTTATCGGAATCGGCACTCAGATTTATGGCGATGCCAGTAGCCGTGAACAGTTGATGAGTGATGCCCGTTTCGCCATGGAGCGGCTTAACCGCGAACTGCGCGATGCGGTGCCGGGATCGGAGCGGATCGAGACGACTGGCGGGACATGGGACGACACCGGTGCCTGTTTGCGGTTCTGGCCCATCAGCACCTCGAGCCGCTATCTGGCACTTAACCGCGCCATGTCGGGGAGCACGGCCACCCTTGAGCTGGTGATGGCGACCCCGGCTTCTGCTGCCAATCCGCTGGATGTGGATGCCACCGCCGTCAAAAAAGACGATCAGCTGATTGTATTCCCCGTGCCGGACAAAAATGTCGGTTCGCTTACTGCAGGCTGCGATTATGGCCGCTGTGTAGCTAGGGTTACCGATGTGCTGATGCCCGTATCCGGAGCGCAAACCATCCGCTATACCAGCACCGAGAGTCTGACTGGCCTCTCTCCAGGCAGCCGGGTCTACTTTGCCAACCAGCAGGTTCGCTACTGTGTGGAAGGAAACACGCTGACCCGTGCCACAGCCCCCATTGGAGCACCCTTACCTGCACATGGCGTGTTGATGGCGGATTCCCTTCGTATTGGCACCTTCTATCGGGAAACCTCGGCGTTTAACGCCGAAGGGGAGTTTGGCATGCGCTTTGTCTTCGAGCGCAAGGGGGAGTCGGTCACCTTCAACCACAAGATAGAGGTGTTCAATGTGCCCTGACCCACAGGCTTTCGGACGGATGCGAGGCAGTGCCTTGATGATCGCCCTGTTTGTGATTGTGGTGATGGCACTGCTGGCGGCTGCCATGGGCCGTTTTCTGGTCGATAGCGGCGAGAAAAATACGGTGGAGGTGCGCAGCGTGCGTGCCCTGCTGGCCGCCCAGAGCGGGCTGGAAGTGGCGCTCTATCGGTTGTTCCCCAAGCGCACGCTTGCCCAACCGACCCCCCCAGCGGTCTGCCTGGCAAGCAGCCCACTGAGCTTTGCCAGCACTCCCGGACTGACCAACTGTCAGGCTGTGGTTCGTTGCGTCACGGTGCCAGTGACCTATAACGGAGCTGTGACCAATGGTTATCGTCTCGAGAGTGTTGGAACCTGTGGCAGATCGGACCTTAACAATGCCAACCCTGATTTTGCCGTGAGCCGAACCCTGATGGTCGAAGCTTATGATGGAGGAACTCCCTGATGCGCAATTTATTTCTGCTCATTTGCTTATACATCATGGTCTCACCAGTTTGGGCGGCAATTGATTGTAATAGTATTTTCCCTGGACCGATTCAGAGCCATGATGCAGACGGAACTCTTTATATGCAAGGTGGTGCTCGTGTAGATAACTACAATGGATTTGAAGTATGTTTTAAGAAAGTTAGGGCCTATAACGAAGAGATGAATTCGTTAGCTTGTGGCACAGGTAAGTGTGAGATAACCGGTATTTCGAGTAAAAAACAGGTTAGTCTGATAATGCCTGGTGGGACAGATAACAAAACCTATTCAATACCAAGTTGGGGAAACCCTTCCCAAGTTGTACTAGGGCAAACGTCTAACTATGGTAAGGCCGTTGGTTCGCGTTGGGATGCAGGTCAGATTACTGTATCTGGAAACATAGGTGGGTATGATGGTCGCCCAGGATCTTTGGGTTTTTCTGATTTTTACGATACATATGTCATTAAAGGATTAACAATACAGAATAAGGGAGTTGTAACCTTAATTTCAGGTAAGACATATGTCATTGACGGCAACCTAAAATTGAGTTCCGGTGAGATCAAACTGATAGGTAGTGCTCCAACACGCCTTTTCGTTAAAGGCGACTTTGATGCTTATAGTGATACTCAGCTGTCAGCTAATTCAGATATGGAGGTTTACATATCCGGAGCAGTGACACTCACAGGTAATAATGTCTTAGCTGGCTCTTACTATGTTGAGGGTAATGCTACTTTTGAGAATGATGTGACTCTTTTTGGTCGAGTGAGTGCGAAGAATGTCAACTTGAAGGGCAATAGTAAGGTTATATACGATGGTGGTGTGCCTCCATTTAAATGTGAGAGTTCAGAAACCTTTGATTCAGCAAATTCGCTGGCTATGTGGGCATTATCTGCGGCAGCCCAAAGTACACTGCCTTCAGTCAAAAATGGGCGACTGCAATTAACCACTAATGACAACAGCCAATCTACGGCTGCGACTTACAAGATGCTGTTCCCTGGCGCTGACAATCAGGTTGTTCTGGAATTTGATCACTTTGCATACGGTGGATCAGGGGCTGATGGAATGGCCGTTGTTTTGTCAGATGGTTTAGTGACAGCGCAACCAGGTGCGGCTGGCGGGCCTCTCGGTTATGGCGCGCGCAGCAATGTCAACGGTTTTGCCGGTGGTTGGTTAGGTATCGGTCTTGATGAGTATGGGAACTTTTCTACTGAAGGTGGGCCAAGGGGGGCTGGACCTGGGGCTCGACGCCCCCAGTCTGTGGTGATCCGAGGTTCGGGTAGTGGTACCTCGGGTTATAGTTATCTTGCAGGTGCTTGTATAAATGGAACCCAGAATACCGGTTCTTGCCTCTCGCCAAGAGTCGATGGGAACGGTAGTGCTAACCCAGTGCATCGTTACCGGATTGAAGTTGACTCGCGCCAGAGTAATAAAACCTTTGTAGAAGTCAGTCGCCGTACCAGCGGAAATCAATTCACCATCCTCATTCCTCGCTTTGAGCTAAAAGGTCAGGTAACGACGCCCAATGATTTTCAGCTCTCTCTGACGGGCTCGACTGGCGGTTTAACCAATTTCCATGAGCTCGATAATTTTCAGGTATGTGCGCTAAAAAGTCGGCCATTGAATGTGCAGATCGATCACTTTCGTTTTGACTACAGTCGTGTGCCGCTGACCTGTAATCCACAAGATGTCACGCTAACGGCCTGTGCTAATAGTGACTGTTCGGTTCAATATAAAGGTCCTGTGACTGCTTATCTGTTACCTAAAAAACTTGCGCAAGGAGAGTGGCGCGACAGTCAGGGCAACGTGTTAGCCAATGATCAAGTGACGTTCAGCGGCGGGAAAGTGGATCTGCGCTTACGCAGCCCGATTAAAGGCAAGATAACACTGGGAGTAGAAGGATCCACGCCCGCGACCAGACCTTTAAGCTCGACTTTGTGCAGGATGGGCAGTGGTGCCTATTCGATCGGTGCTTGCACAATCGACTTCGCTGACAGTGGTTTTATCTTTGATGTGCTGGATACCTATTCCAACCAGCCTCAGGATGTGACTATCAGTGCGGTCAAAAAAGACGACATTACCAAGCAATGTGTGCCTGGATTTACCGGCGTGAGGTCTGTCGGCTTTTGGGGAACGTACAACAATCCAAATACCAATAGCTTTGGTAGCAAGATCTCCATCGATGGCAACGCTATTGCAACTTATGCCGGCAGTGTTTCTTCACCAACACCAACCACCCTCAACCTGACTTTTGATAATCAGGGTAAAGCGACCTTGAAAAAAGTGACCTACCCGGATGCGGGTCAGATGCAGCTTTCAGCCAGTCATAATGGCAGTGGTGAGACGGAGGGTCTGGTGATGACGGGGGCCGACACGTTTGTGGCACGTCCTGTCGGCTTGTGTATAACCCCTCCGCAAGGGGTCTGCGCGGTGGGTGACAGCAGTTGTCCGGTATTCAAAAAAGCAGGGGAAACGTTCCTGGTAGATATCAAGGCGATGGCCTGGGAATCCGCCAATGATGAGGATATCTGCGTAGGGAATCAGACTACGCCCAACTTTGCCCTGCCCAATATTGCTCTGGGCAGTACGCTGGTGGCACCCAATCCGGGCACCAATGCAACGCTGGGTACTACCACCTATAGCCATGTGGCTGCGGCCAACAGTGCCAATAGCGTTAGCCAGACCGTGAGCGAGGTGGGAGTGTTCCGGATGACGGCGACGCCACCGGCGGCAAAGCCGCCAGAAGGAAGCACTGTATCTACGGGCTATTTCGGCTATACCATCCCTCCCGCCAGCAGCGTGCCGGTGGGACGTTTTGTCCCTTGGGATTTCAATTTGCTGAGCGGGGTGCTTACTCCTGCTTGCGGGCAGTTCAGCTATATGAGTCAGCCATTCGGGGTCAAGATGACGGTACAGGCTCGTAACAAGAGTGCCGGGGTGACCAAAAACTATGGTGGCGAGTTCGCGAAGGGGCGGCTCTATCTGGTGGCAGGCAATAATCATGATGGGATTGATCGCACGGATCGAGTGGGGAGCATGATGGCCAGCTGGGCATCAGGCGAAGCCAATATTGACAGCCAGAGCCGCTTTGCCCGGCTTTCTGAGCGCGATCCCGGCCTGACTACTCCCGAAGAGCCCTTTAAGTTACTGCGTTTTGGCCTGCAAGTGCTTGATGAGGAGTCACCCTCAGTCACTTTCATGGCTGATGCTGACCTGAATCCTGGCATCAAGAATGGTTGTACCAAAGGGGTTAACTGCAATGCCAAGCAGTTGACGATTCCTACGCGGGTGAATAACACCATGACGGCTTATTATGGCCGCCTGCAGGCGGGCACGGCGGCGGGTCTTGCCTCGGCGCCGCTGGCCATTCCACTGCAGATGCAATATTACGAAGGGGGCAACTGGCTGCAAAACAAGGAAGATCAATGTACCCAGCTCTCTTTGGCCAATCAGGGGTTCATTTTCCTCAATCCGAGTCACACCTTTGATGCGGCGACTCGCGAGCTGAATCTGGGGGCGGGTCGCAAGATCAAGCTGGGGTTGGGCAGTTCGGCACCGGGTGGGGATGCTGCACTGGCGAAAGACGGGGAGATCCTGTTCCACTTTGCCAAGCCGGACATCTCGGTGCGCATTCCCTACAAGGTCGATTTGGCAAAACAGCCGTCGCAGCCCCTCTGGTTGTCTGACCCAACGAGTGCCAATGACGGCAACCTGCAAGGTGAGGCCATTTTCGGCTCCAGCCGGGGTAATGACAGAATTATTTATCGGCGCGAAGTATTGCAGTAATTGATGTGTAAGGGGGGTTGGCTCAACAGCATCCCCCTAAATCCTTGTTTATTAGTGTTTGCAAGCGTGTGCGAGTGAGTGATGACTCGCATTTTTGTCGCGCCTGATTGATTGGCGACAGTTTGAGCGCTTGCCCATTGGGGTGGGCATTGGTAAAGTTAGCCGGTTTTCTGCACCTCCAAATTCTTAGGATTTCCCGTAGCCATGTTCAAAAAGCTCAGAGGCGTCTTTTCCAACGATCTGTCGATCGATTTGGGAACTGCCAACACCCTGATCTATGTAAAAGATCAAGGGATCGTCCTTAACGAACCCTCAGTTGTCGCCATTCGCCAAGAGCGCGGGAACGCCAAATCGGTCGCTGCTGTCGGTCATGCCGCCAAGCAGATGCTGGGCCGTACCCCGGGCAACATTTCCGCAATCCGCCCGATGAAAGACGGCGTGATCGCCGATTTCTACGTGACCGAGAAGATGCTGCAGCACTTCATCAAGCAGGTTCACGACAACAACTATTTCCGCCCCAGCCCACGTGTGCTGGTGTGTGTACCGTGCGGTTCAACCCAGGTTGAGCGTCGCGCCATCAAGGAGTCCGCACTGGGCGCCGGTGCCCGCGAGGTTTACCTGATCGACGAGCCTATGGCCGCTGCTATCGGTGCCGGCCTGCCGGTCTCCGAAGCGACCGGTTCCATGGTGGTTGATATCGGTGGTGGTACTACCGAAGTGGCCATCATCTCCCTGAACGGTGTGGTTTACTCCCAGTCTGTCCGTATCGGTGGCGACAAGTTTGACGAAGCGATCATCAGCTACGTTCGTCGCAACTACGGCAGCCTGATCGGTGAAGCGACTGCCGAGCGCATCAAGCACGAGATCGGCTCCGCCTATCCGGGCGAAGAGGTGCGCGAGATTGAAGTCCGTGGTCGCAACCTGGCTGAAGGTGTACCGCGCAGCTTCACGCTCAACTCCAACGAGATCCTGGAAGCGCTGCAAGAGCCGCTGTCCGGTATCGTGGCTGCCGTCATGGTGGCGCTGGAGCAGTCTCCGCCGGAACTGGCTTCCGACATCTCCGAGCGCGGCATGGTGCTGACCGGTGGTGGCGCACTGCTGAAAGATATCGACCGTCTGCTGATGGAAGAGACCGGCATTCCTGTCGTCGTCGCCGAAGATCCCCTCACCTGTGTGGCCCGTGGCGGCGGCAAGGCGCTGGAGCTGATCGATATGCACGGTGGCGATCTGTTCCACTACGAATAAGACCCAAAGCCGGCCAGCGTGCCGGCTCTTTTTTGACGACCCATGAAACCCATTTTTGGTAGAGGCCCTTCGCTTCAGTTACGGTTGTTTCTCGCCGTCATCATCTCCATCGCTGCCATCGTCGCGGATTCCCGCTTCGGTGTGTTTACCCATGTCCGCGTCTACCTCAGTTCGTTAGTCAGTCCCCTGCAATACATGGCCAATGCGCCGGGTACCCTGCTCGACACCATGTCGACCCAGGTGCAGACCCGCGCCGATCTCATCGAGCAGACCAAACAGCAGGAGCAACAGCTGTTTACCCTGCGTGCCCGTCTGCTCAAAATGGATCAGCTGGAGCACGAGAATCAGCGGCTGCGTGAGCTGCTGGGCTCGCCGGTGCACAAGGAGTCCCGCAAGATGGTGGCCGAGCTGCTGTCGGTGGATTCCGACCCCTTCAGCCATCAGGTGCTGATCAACAAGGGGGCGCTGGATGGTGTCTACAACGGTCAGGCGGTGATCAACGATCAGGGTGTGATTGGTCAGGTGCTCCACGTGGGCTCCACCACCAGTCGCGTGCTGCTGATCACCGACTCCAGCCACGGTATTCCGGTGCGGGTGCTGCGCAACGACTTGCGCGCCATTGCTTCCGGCAGTGGTGAGCTCGACAAGCTGGAGCTGCGCAACCTGCCGCGCAACACCGATATTCAGGTGGGTGATCTGCTGGTCACCTCGGGTCTGGGTGGCCGCTTCCCGGAAGGTTATCCGGTGGCGACTGTGACCCGCTCCGAGTATGTGGAGGGCAAGCCCTTTGCCCAGGTCGAGGCCAAGCCGCTGGTGGAGCTGGACAGACTGCGCTATCTGCTGCTGCTGTGGACCGACAAGAAGCCTGAAGTACATGATGAGGATGGCGAACGGGCGGCTCCCGCTGCGTCCGCCGCAGGAGCCACCCGCTAATGCTAGAACCCGCCAGCGGCAGGATCTGGATCTGGATCTCGATCCTGCTGGCCTTGAGCCTGTCGATCCTGCCGCTTCCTTTCGAATTTGACCCCTTCCGCCCGGACTGGCTGGCCATGGTGCTCATCTACTGGGCACTGGCCTTGCCGCACCGGACCAACGTTGGCACAGCTTGGGTGGCTGGCCTGCTGCTGGATGTGCTGCTTGGCAGCACCCTCGGCGTGCGGGCGATGGCGATGGCCATCACCACCTATCTGGCGGCCTTCCAGTTCCAGAAGATCCGCAACTTCTCCCTCTGGCAGCAGGCACTGATCATCGGTGGCCTCTCGCTGGTGGGTAAAATGACGGTATTCTGGGCCGAGCATCTGTTCAGCCAGGCCAGTCTAAACTTCTCCTACTTTTGGTCGACGTTGACGACGATGCTAATATGGCCCTGGGTGTTTCTGGTGCTGCGCAAGGTGCGGCGCCGCTTCAATATCAGGTAAATATGAACAAAAACAACGAACCACAACTCTATCTCGCCTCGGCTTCTCCCCGTCGCCGTGAACTGCTGACCCAGATTGGCTACCGCTTCGAGGTGCTGAAACTGGATGTGCCCGAGCAGCGGGAAGAGGGTGAAAAGGCGCAGGATTATGTCTGCCGTCTCGCCCGTGACAAGGCGATGGCGGGCGTGGCGTGTGCGCCGACGGCGTTGCCGGTGCTGGGTGCCGACACCATAGTGGTGCTGGGCGACCGGGTACTGGAGAAACCGTCCGATCTGCTGGATGCCAAAGATATGCTGGAGTCCCTCTCCGGCAAGGTGCATCAGGTGATGACGGCGGTGGCGCTGGCCAGCAAGGATCGTTGTGACGTGCGTCTGGTCACCACCAACGTGGCGTTTCGCAAGCTGGACGAGGCCGAGATCGAGGCCTACTGGCAGACCGGTGAGCCCTGTGACAAGGCCGGGGCTTATGGCATTCAGGGTATTGCCGGCAAGTTTGTCAGCCGCATCGAAGGGAGCTATAGCGCCGTGGTCGGCCTGCCCCTGCTGGAGACAGACTTGCTGATCAAGCATCATCTGGAACAGCTCAAATAATTTCCCGTCAGCTGTGCTCTGCTGCGTTTCTCCCTTGCGCGCGTTGTACCGGATTGGCTCTATAGAATTCAAAACTGGAACAGGCAAGGTTACTTATGTCGGTAGAACTGCTGGTTAACGTTACCCCCTCCGAAACCCGGGTCGCTCTGGTCGAAAACGGTCTGCTGCAGGAAGTGCATGTAGAGCGTCAGGCCAAGCGCGGCATTGTCGGCAATATCTACAAAGGCAAGATCAGCCGGGTACTCCCGGGGATGCAGGCGGCCTTCGTCGATATCGGCATGGACAAGGCAGCTTTTTTGCACGCCTCTGATATCGTCCCTCACACCGAGTGTGTGGCGGTGAAGGAGAAGGAGCAGTTTCAGGTCGGCAACATCGCCGAGCTGGTGCGTCAGGGGCAGGACATCATGGTGCAGGTGGTGAAAGATCCACTGGGTACCAAGGGTGCCCGTCTCACTACCGATATCACCCTGCCATCCCGCTATCTGGTCTTTATGCCGGGCAGCGCCCACGTCGGTGTCTCCCAGCGTATCGAGTCCGAAGCGGAGCGGGAGCGCCTCAAGCGCACCGTGGCCGGTTATGTGGACGAGCTGGGTGGCTACATCATCCGCACCGCCGCCGAAGGGGTGGGGGAGCAGGAGCTGGAGCAGGATGCCGCCTTCCTGAAGCGTCTGTGGCGCAAGATCCTCGAGCGCAAGCAGAAGTATCCACCCTGCAAGATCCTCTACGAGGATCCCAGTCTGGCATTCCGGGTAGTACGCGACTTCGTCGGTGCCGAGCTCGACAAGATCCGCGTTGACTCGCGCCAGAGCTTCGATCAGCTCAAGCGCTTCACCGAAGAGTACGTGCCTGAGTTGGCCAGCAAGCTGGAGTACTATCCTGGCGAGTCGCCGATCTTCGATCTCTACGACGTGGAGAACGAGATCCAGCGGGCGCTGGAGCGCAAGGTGGAGCTCAAATCCGGCGGCTACCTCATCATCGACCAGACCGAAGCCATGACCACGGTGGATATCAACACCGGCGCCTTTGTCGGCCATCGCAATCTGGAAGAGACCATCTTCAATACCAACGTCGAGGCGACGGCGGCCATCGCCCGTCACCTGCGCCTGCGCAACCTCGGCGGCATCATCATCATCGACTTCATCGACATGCAGTCGGAAGATCACCGTCGTCGGGTGCTGCACAGTCTGGAGCAGGCGTTGTCGAAAGACCGCGCCAAGACCAACGTCAACGGCTTCTCCCAGCTCGGTCTGGTGGAGATGACCCGCAAGCGCACCCGCGAGAGTCTGGAGCATGTGCTCTGCTCCGAGTGCCCCGAGTGCAAGGGGCGCGGCCGGGTCAAGACGGTGGAGTCGGTCTGCTTCGAGATCCTGCGGGAGATCATCCGGGTCAATCGTGCCTATGATGCGGATCAGTTCACCGTCTACGCGGCCCCGGCCGTGGCCGACTACCTCCATGGCGAGGAGTCCCACAGTCTGGCGGAGCTGGAAGTGTTCATCGGCAAGCAGGTGCGGGTAGTGAGCGAACCCCTCTGTGGTCAGGAACAGTTCGACGTGGTGATGATGTAATTGGTCTATCGCTGGCTGAGTCGGGGCTGGTTGGCCCTGGGGGTCCTGTTCGTACTGATGGCCATGCTGGTCACCTTGGTACGGGTCGGGGGCCCTTTGCTGAATCAATACCGGGAGAGTCTGATCCACACTCTGCTGGGCGATTCACAACTCAAGGTCAGCGTGGAGCAAGTGGGGCTGGACTGGACACAGTCCGGGCCCGCCCTCGAACTGCAGCAACTCGCCATCGCCCCGGATTCGGGGCGTTTTGCCGTACAGCTCGGCAAAGCCTGGGTGCATCTCGACTTCTGGCGCACCATTAACGAGCTCAAGCCGGTGTTTGGCGAGCTGATCCTGAGCGATGGCGATATCACCATCGACTTGCGCCAACCGGCTGACGAGAGCCCCTCCGGCGATCCCCAGCAGGGCGCCCTGCTGCGCTTTCTGCTGACCCAGCTCTCTACCTTCGATGTGCACAACACCCGCCTCAGCGTCACCACCTCCCTCGGTGATCTGCGCGCCCTCGACATCGCCCAACTGCGCTGGCAGAACCGTGGCAAGCGCCATCAAGGGGTCGGCAAGGCTTACCTCATCAACGGGGTGGGCGAGAGCACCATCGATCTGATTCTGGATGTGGACGCCCCGACTGCCCGGCTCGATCGCCTCAAGGGTCAGCTTTATCTGGGGGCTCGCCAGCTCGATATCACCCCGACCCTGGCCAAGATCCATGCGGGTGAACCCAAGGTTGCCGGTCAGCTCGACTTCCAGCTCTGGAGCGAGTTTGACAGCGGCAAGCTGGGCAATACCCTGCTGGCGTTTGGCAACAACTACCTGATCTGGAAGGATCCCAAGAAAGGGGAGATGCACCGTTTCGGCCTCGATGGTGGCAAGATCCAGCTGCGCCGTGAGGGCACCGACTGGCAACTGGCCAGCCACAACGTCAACTTCAAGCTGGACGGCAAACCCTGGTTGCAGAGCCGCTTGCAGCTGGAGCGGATCGGGGATCGGGTGCAGGGCTATCTGCCCAGCATTGAGTTCGACAAGATCACCCAGATCAGTCAGCTGGTCTCGGCGCTCTACCCCACACTCTGCGAGACCCTGCGCCAGACCAATCCGCAGGGTTCGGTACAGGATCTGACGCTGCTGGCCAACGCCGACTGGCAGGGTCTCTCCCTCAGTGGCCGCTTCAGCAAGGTGCGCCTCAAGGCCTGGCAGGATATACCCGGGATGCAGGATCTCAACGGCGAGTTCTGGCTTACCCCGACCGGCGGTATCGCAAGATTGGCGCTGGCGAACGACAAGGTGGATCCCGCCCGTCACTTCAAGGAGCCGATCCCGGTCGACAACTTCTCGGCCCGCCTCGATTGGTGGCGCGAGGAACAGGGCTGGGTGCTCTACGGGCAGGATATCGCGCTGGATAACCCGGATCTGACCCTGGCCAGCCGTTTCCGCCTCGATCTGTTCGAGCATCCTTTCCTCGCCCTGACCGGTCGCATCGATGTGAAGAATGCGGGCCATGCGGATCGCTACTTCCCGCTGCAGGCGATGGATAAGGGGCTGGTGGATTACCTGAGCGGCGCCATCAAGGGGGGCAAGGCCAAGGGGGCCGACCTGCTCTGGTATGGCGAGTTCAGGGACTTTCCCTACGACAACGGCAAGGGCATCTTCCAGGTGGCGGTGCCGCTGGAGCAGGCCACCTACGAGTTCTTCCCCGGTTGGCAACCGCTCACCGACCTGCAGATTGACCTGTTGTTCCAGAATGCCGGTCTCGATATGCGCAGCCGATCCACCAAACTCGGCAAAGCGAGCTCCGACTCGGTGCATGCCTGGATCCCGGATCTCTCCCCCGGCGCCCATCTCTATGTGGATGCCAAGGTGCAGGGGGAGGGCAAGGCCATCAGCGACTACCTGCAGGACTCCCCGCTGGGTAGTTCGGTGGGACAGGTGCTGCGGGAGATCGAGATCCGCGGCCCGATGGCCGGTTCGGTCAAGCTCGATATTCCTCTCGATGGCGAGAGCGAGGTAAAGGCGAGTGGCGATGCCACCTTCAGCAACAACAAGGTGCGGGTCGCCAGTCTGGATCTGCCACTGGAGAAGGTGCAGGGGCGCCTCGAATATGACAACGAACAGACCCGTTTCAGTAACCTCAAGGCGAGTTTGTGGAACCAGCCGCTGACCCTCGATTATCAGGGGCGCCAGCATCCGGATCACTATCAGGTCGACCTCGATTTCAAGGGGCAGTGGGATAGTCGCCGTCAGCCCGTCGCCATCTCTTCATTCGGCATTCTCAACGGTCGCAGCAACTGGGGCGGCAAGCTCGAGTTGATCTTGCCCGAGAGCAAGCCGTTCAGCTTCCAGCTGGCGCTCGACTCCAACCTGCAGGGGATGGCGCTGGATCTGCCGCTGCCGCTGGCCAAGAGCAGCGCCAGCCGGCTGCCGCTCAAGGTGATCGCCCGTGGCCGGGATGGCAGCGCCGACATTCGCGCCGTGCTGGGGGCTGATGTGGATATGCAGACCCGGCTGGTCTACGGCGAGGGGGTGCCTTATCTCAGTCGGGTGCGGGTTGATATAGGCCAACCGGGTGCCCGGGTAATGCGCGATGCCCCCATGTTGCTTGCCATCAACCAGCAGGAGGCCGATGTGGGCGGCTGGCTGACGCGACTCAAGCAATGGCTGCCAGCGCAGAACCAGACCGGTAATGCGGTAGTCGGCCCTGCCTTCCTGCCACAGGAGTGGTGGGTGGATGGGCAGCTGGCCCGTGCCTATATCGGCAGTGCCACCCTCAAGGCGGCGCGTTTCACCGTGGGACCGACCAATCAGGCGACCGAAGTGATGATCGATAGCCCCGATGTGATGGGGGTGATCCGCCTGCCCGCAGTGGCCAACCGTCCGGTGGATGCCAAGTTTGCCCGCATCTACTGGTCCGGCAAGAGTTCGGATCTCAGCCCGGATCCCGATGCGAAGCAGGATAACGCCATCATGGCTTCGATCCCCTGGCTGACATTCAGCTGTGTCGATTGCCGCTTTGGCGAGTTGCCGCTTGGCGAAGTGAAAGGCGAGCTGCTGCCGGGCGCCAACAAGGTGACTCTCAAGGGGCTGGATATGCGGTTGGCAGGCAGTCAGCTTGCCGGCAGCGTCGACTGGCTGGGCGATGGCAACCGGATGGAGACGCGGGCCCGTGGCAAGCTGACCAGCAACAACAGCGAGCTGCTGCTCAAGCGGCTCGGCTACACCTCGCCCATCGGTGATGCCCCCGGCTCCCTCGCCTTTGATCTCAACTGGCAGGATGTGCCCTATCGCCCGAGTCTGTCGACTCTGGGGGGGAGTGCCAACTATCAGCTGGAGGGGGGCACCCTGCGGGAGGTCAACGACAAGGGGGCACGGCTGCTCTCCCTGCTCAGCCTCGATTCCCTGCTGCGCAAGCTACGGCTCGATTTTCGCGATGTGTTCGACAAGGGCTTCTACTTCGAATCCATGTCCGCCTCTGCCACCATCAAGCAGGGGCAGGTAAGCAACGATGATTTCTATATGAAGGGGGCGGCAGGCAACCTGCGCGGCGAGGGGATCGCCGATCTGGTGCGCTGGCAGCTCGACTACGAGCTGAGCTTCTCCCCCAATCTGGGGGGCACCCTGCCGGTGGTGGCGGCCTTCTCCATCACGCCGGTCACGGGGCTCTATGTGCTGGCCCTCTCCAAACTGCTGGAGCCGGTGGTGGATGTGGTGACCCGCATCGATTTTCGCATCTCGGGCCCGCTCGACGCACCCAAGCTGATCGAGGCGGGACGAGATCGCGCGCGCATCAAGCTCAACCAGCAGCAGAAAGAGGCGGTTGACGCCGTTGCTCCCAGCTTGCCGACCCAAGAGGTGACCCCTTTCCTGCTGAGCCCCAAACACGCAGGGCCGGCTCAGCGCTAAACGAGCGGCCCGGCATCATCACAAGGAGTGAGCCATGATCCGACATATCCTGCTGATCGCCTTCAAGCCGGGCACCCAGCCTGCCCAGATAGATGCGGTGCGTACCGCCTTTCTCGCCATTCCCCATCAGGTCAGCGGCGTGACCGCCGTGGAGTGGGGGGAGAATGACAGCCCGGAGGGGCGGGCCGAGGGGTTTACCCACAGCGTACTGATGACCTTCGCCGACGAAGCGGCTCGCCAACGCTATCTGCCCCATCCGGATCACGATGCCCTCAAGGCTATCTTCCGTCCGGTGCTGGAGCGCATCATAGTGCTGGATTACACCCTGCAGGCGGGGGATCGGGTTGTGTCAGAGGGGCCGTTATGATGGTGGATGAGCACTGGGCTGCCATCCCGCCACTGCAGCGCGCACTGCTGGAGTCGGTTATGCAACATGGCGCAGCCCATCCTGCGATTGATGCCGGGGTAGTGGTTGGGTCGCTCGCCAAGGGCAAGGCAGACCGGGTATCCGATGTCGATCTCTTGTTGCTGGCCGAGCCGGGCTTCCATAAGCAGGGAGACGAACTGGTGCGCACCATTGTGGGGGGGCGGCCCATCTTTCACTGCTGGCAAGGAAGACATGAAGAGGTCTGTTCATACTGGCGCTTCATATTCCTCGATATGTCCAGCATCGAGATCCACATCCTTGATCGGGGGGCTGAGTTCCCCCTTGCCAAACCTTATTTGCCACTGTTCGATAAAACTTCCTCCCTTGGTGCGCTTGAGGTATCTGGCCTTGCCCCAAGCCATTGGGACTTTCCTGCCTATATGGCCGAAGGGGATGGCCTGGTGTGGGAGTTGTTTGATTGCCTCAAATGGGCTGAGCGGGGGCAGCGGGGATTGGTCCGGCATCATCTTCGCAAGCTGCTGGCCGAGATGGATAAAGACCCGAATATTGTGGATCGCGATTAATGCGGACAAGGAGAACGTCATGTGGTTAGCCGCAATACAGCTGGTATCTGGCCGTCACTGGCAGGATAACCGGCAGCAGATCGCCACTGAACTGGCGGCCTTGCCCAAAGAGCGGCCGCTGCTGGTGCTGCTGCCGGAGAACTTTGCCCTGTTTGGCGAACGGCAGGGCTATCTGGATGGTGCCGAGGCAATTGGCCCCGACCCCAGCCCCGATCTGGGCGGAGCCGCGCCCATCCAGCAGCAACTGGCTGAATGGGCCCGCGATTACGGCATCTGGCTGGTGGCCGGAGCCATGCCGACCACCATCGCCGGTTCAGACCATATCCACACCAGCTCGCTGGTGTTTGATCCAAGCGGTGAGCTCAGGGGCCACTACCACAAGATCCACCTGTTCGACGTAGATGTGGCGGATAATCACGGCCGCTATCGGGAGTCGGAGACCTTCAGCCCCGGCGAGTCGCCTGTGTTGGTGGACTCCCCCTTTGGTCCCCTCGGCCTCTCGATCTGTTATGATCTGCGCTTTCCCGAGCTCTACCGCCAGTTGGCCCGTGCCGGTGCCCGCGTGCTGCTGGTGCCTGCCGCCTTTACCGCCGTGACCGGCGAGGCGCACTGGGAGCCGCTGCTGCGGGCCCGCGCCATCGAAAACCAGTGCTACGTAGTCGCGGCCAATCAGGGCGGCACTCACGAGACGGGGCGCCAGACCTGGGGCCACAGCATGGTGATCGATCCTTGGGGCCGGGTGCTGGCGAGCAAAGAGTCCGGGCGCGGCACAGTGCTGGCGAAGATGGAGCCCGGGCTTATCGACGAATTGCATCGCACCATGCCAGTGCTGCAACACGCCCGTTTGCTCTGATGGTGTGGTGAAAAATTGAAACGCAGCCGTTTGCCCGTGCTGGAGCATACCCGTTTGTTGTGATGGTGTGGCTTGTCGCCAACCCGTCGGCAAGACGATTTAAAACAGCTCGTTACGAGAGTGGAGAAGAAGATTGAGTCTATTGAGCCAGGTTAGTGCCTCCCTGTTGGCCCCGAACGACCTCGACGAAGGGCGCCTGCAGCAGCTGCTCGGCAGCCTGATGAGCCATCAGGTGGAGTTCGGCGATCTCTATTTCCAGCGCAGCTGGCACGAGTCCTGGATGCTGGAAGATGGCATCGTCAAGGATGGCAGCTACAACATCGATCAGGGTGTGGGGGTGCGCGCCGTCAGCGGCGAGAAGACTGGCTTCGCCTACTCGGACGAGCTGAGCCTGCTGGCGCTGCAACAGTCGGTGACTGCCGCCCGCGGCATCGCCGCTGCCGGTGCTCACGGCAAGGTGAAGGCATGGGCGCGCACCGAAGCGAACCTGCTCTATCCGGCCATGGATCCGCTGCAGACCCTCGACAAGCACCAGAAGATTGCCCTGCTGGAGCAGATGGACAAGTTCGCCAGGAGTCTGGATCCCGCCATCAATCAGGTGATGGCCTCCATCAGCGGCGTCTACGAAGAGGTGCTGGTGGCCGCGACCGACGGCACCCTGGCCGCCGATGTGCGTCCGCTGGTGCGTCTGTCGGTGACTGTGATTGCCGAGAAGGGCGATCGCCGCGAGCGTGGCAGTGCCGGTGGCGGCGGGCGCTTTGGTTACGACTGGTTCCTCGAACTGGACGGGCTGGAGAGCCGCGCCTTTGGCTATGTGCGTGAAGCGGTGCGTCAGGCGCTGGTCAACCTCGAAGCCATCGACGCGCCAGCCGGTACCATGCCGGTGGTGTTGGGCTCCGGCTGGCCCGGCGTGCTGCTGCACGAAGCGGTGGGTCATGGTCTGGAGGGGGATTTCAACCGCAAGGGATCTTCCGCATTTGCTGGCCGCATCGGCGAGCAGGTGGCTTCCAAACACTGTACCATCGTCGATGATGGCACTTTGCCGGGTCGCCGTGGTTCCGTCTCCATCGATGACGAGGGGACGCCGGGTGGCTACAACGTGCTGATCGAGAACGGTATCCTCAAGGGTTATCTGCAAGATAAGCAGAACGCTCGCCTGATGGGCGTGCCACTCACCGGCAACGGGCGCCGCGAATCCTACGCTGCCATGCCGATGCCGCGCATGACCAACACCTACATGCTGGCGGGTCAGTACGATCCGGCCGAGATCATCGCCTCGGTGAAGAAGGGCATTTATGCCCCCAACTTCGGCGGCGGTCAGGTGGACATCACCTCCGGCAAGTTTGTCTTCTCCGCCTCCGAGGCTTACCTCATCGAGGATGGCAAGATTACCGCTCCCATCAAGGGCGCAACCCTGATCGGCAACGGCCCCGAGGCGATGAGCCAGGTCTCCATGGTGGGTAGCGACCTTGCGCTGGATCGCGGTGTCGGCATCTGCGGCAAGGAGGGGCAGAGCGTGCCGGTCGGTGTCGGTCAACCCACCCTCAAACTGGACCAGCTCACCGTGGGTGGCACGTCGTAGGTTGGGTTAGCCGCGCAGCGGCGTAACCCGATGTATTCAAACCCCGGCCCTTGCCGGGGTTTTGCTATTCAGGGAACCACAGACAACAAAAAGCCCCGGTCGTTGGACCGGGGCTGGCGGGTTATTCGGTATCAGTTGACGGATATGGCGCGGGCGTCGATGAAATAGCGAGCGTTACCCTGTTTGTCGATCTGGATTTTGGCAACCAGCTGCTCTTGATCTTTATATTCCCAGCGTTGCTCGATCTTGGCGAGGGATGGGCTCGCAATCCCAACCACGTTCAGGTACTCGTGAAACAGGCTATGGCTCCCTATTTCGGTCAGCATCTTGTCCATCTGCATACTCTCCTGAAGTTGAGTGGGTATTCATCAACAAACCTATCAGCGTCCATCTGAATAAAGTCTGTATGAAAAACAAACTAACTCATTTGTGTGTCAATAACATGATCAGGGACAAGATCAGTGCAGATCGTCAGGGACTTTTTGATACCGTTTTCAATCAGGGCCGGTGGGCTTCTGCGGCAACTGATCAAACGTGCCGGCAGCCTTTGGTTGCGCCGGTGCGGTTTGCACAGCCTGGCCGCCGTGGAAGACCGGATCCTGTGCCACTTCCTTGATGCCGTTGATGCAAAACTGCATACCCATGCAGACCAGCAGGAAGCCCATGATGCGGGTCATGGCATCGATGCCGGTGGCGCCCAGGATCTTGCAGACCGGATCCGCCAGCTTCAATACTCCCCAGCTGATCAGGCTCATCAGGGCAAACGCCGTTACCACACCGGCGTAGATGGTGAGGCGGTTGTACTCGTCAGGCAGCTCGGCAATCTGGGCTGCCCCGCTTATTACCAGCGCCATGGTACCCGGCCCGCACATGCTGGGCATGGTGAGCGGTACGAAGGCAATGCTCTGGTTTATATCGACCCCGCTCTGCTGGCTGGGGGCGGGGAACAGCATGCGAAAGCCGATAAAGCCGATGATGAGGCCACCGGCCAGGCGCAAGCCCGGAATGGAGATCCCGAACAGATCCAGGATCGAGGATCCGATAAAGAAGGTGATGCAGAGGGTGCAGAACAGATAGATGGCGGCCAGATTGACCTGACGGCGCACGTGTTCGCGCGACATCCCCTTGCTCAGTCCCAGCAGCAGGGTGGCCGTGGTGGGCGGGTTGACCATGGGCAGCAGCGCCAGCAAGGTGAGTAATACGACCTGAAAGAACATCTTGAGCCTCGGATAAAGAGTTGGACGTCATGGGGCGATGCGGGTGGCAGGCCCCAGAGGGAGGCTATCTTATGCTGGCGAAACTGAACATAAGCAGTACAAAAAAGCCCCGGCAGATACCGGGGCTTGTTGTTCGGGTCAGGCCGCTTGCGGCGCTTGCTGCTGCCGGATGGCCCGTTGCTGGAACCAGAGCCAGAGACCGATGGCGAAACCCAGCACCGACAGGCTTACCACATAGTGGGAGGGGGCCAGCATGTCGCTCTTCATCCAGAGGGTCACCGCCATCGGGGTGAGGCCGCCGAAGATGGCGTAGGCCACGTTGTAGGAGAATGACAGACCGGAGAAGCGCACCACCGGTGGGAAGGCGTTGACCATCACGTAAGGCACGGCGCCGACAATCCCGACCGCAAAGCCTGCCAGCATGTAGAGCGGCACCAGCTGGCTCGTACCAGCCGCCAGACCGTGATAGAAGGCGTAGCTGGAGCCCGCCAGCAGCAGGGAGCCGAACATGAAGGTGAGACCGCTGCCCAGCAGGTCGATCAGTCGACCATAAACGATGCAGCCGAGGGTCAGGGCCACGATCGCCAGCGAGTTGGCGGTCAGGGCGTCAGCCGGGCTGATGCCATAGACCTTCTGCAGATAGGTGGGGGTCATCAGGATCACCACCACGATACCGGCGGAGAGCAGCCAGGTGAGCAGCATGGAGACCACCACGCTGCTCTTGTGGTTGCGCAGCACCGACTTGAGGGGGAGCTCATCGGCCAGGGTCTTGTTGGCTTGCATCTCGGCGAAGACCGGGGTTTCGTGCAACCAGCGACGCAGGTACATGGCGACGATGCCGAAGATACCGCCGAGCAGGAAGGGCACTCGCCAGCCCCAGTCACTCACTTCGGCCGGGGTCAGGCTCTTGTTGACCGCAGTGGCGATCAGGGAGCCGAGCAGGATGCCGGCCGTCAATCCCGCCGTGAGCGTGCCGCAGGCAACCCCGACCCGCCGGGCGGGCACGTGCTCGGCGACAAATACCCAGGCGCCCGGCACTTCACCGCCGATGGCGGCGCCTTGCAGGATCCGCAGTCCCAGCAGGGCGATGGGGGCGCCGATGCCGAGCACCCCATAGGTGGGCAGCAGACCGATCAACAGGGTTGGCAGCGCCATCATGATGATGCTGAGGGTGAACATCCGCTTGCGACCGATGAGATCGCCAAAGTGGGCCATGATGATGCCGCCAAGCGGGCGGGCCAGATAACCGGCGGCGAAGATGCCGAAGGTCTGAAACTGGCGCAGCCACTCGGGAATATCTGCCGGGAAGAACAGCTCGCCGATGACCACGGCGAAGAAGACGAAGATGATGAAGTCGTAAAACTCCAGCGCGCCGCCGAGGGCAGCCAGACTCAGGGTTTTGTAATCCTGTCGATTGAGGGGGCGGGCGTGATCATGTTGTTGTGTGCTTGTGGTCATATCCGTATGTTTCCCATCGGTTTTTTTAGTTATTGTCGCCCCGGATAAGGGGCATATACAGGTGATCGAGAGTATGCTGCCTGCCTCTTGTGTGTAAATCGCGCAATTCGCAACACTGTCTTGCATCTTTTTGGGGCAATCCGAGTGCCCCGCTGGCGGAGGAATGATGGAAAAGAAACGGGTACTGCTCTCCTGGAGCAGCGGCAAGGATTGCGCATGGGCACTGCATCAGTTGCGGCAAGATCCCGCCATTGAGGTGGTGGGGCTGTTTACCACCCTCAATCAGGCATTCGAGCGGGTGGCGATGCACGGGGTGCGCAAGCAGCTGTTGACCGAGCAGGCCGCCTGCGTCGGGCTGCCCCTCATCACCATCGATCTGCCCTGGCCCTGCAGCAACGAGGATTACGCCCGCATCATGACCGGCTTTATCGCCGATGTGGTGGCACAGGGGATCCGCCATATGGCCTTTGGCGACTTGTTCCTCGAGGATGTGCGAGCCTACCGTGAAAAGCAGCTGGCAGGCACAGGCATCGAACCACTGTTCCCGCTCTGGGGCAGCAATACCCGTGAACTGGCGCCGCAGATGGTAGCCGCTGGGTTGAAGGCGCGGATCAGTGCTCTCGACCCGAACAAGCTGGATGCCAGCCTGGGTGGCCACGACTTTGACGAGGTGCTGCTGGCGGCGTTGCCGGCGGGGGTCGATCCGTGCGGCGAGAACGGCGAGTTTCACACCCTGGCCTATGATGGCCCCATGTTCTCTCGCCCGCTCGGCATTCGGGTCGGCGAGACAGTGCTGCGCGACGGCTTTGTCTTTACCGATCTGCTGCCAATCGAAGATTAATTATCGGGGGTCAAATGCTCCCTTTTGCAGGAGCATTCACAGATTTGAGAGGCGGAATGGGGACACTATGTGCCCCCTCTTTTGATTCAAGATGACAACCTGCCTTATGAAACACATCTCTCGTCCGGCGCTGCTTGCCTCCTTGCTGGCTGCCGCCCTCTCTCTGCCTGCTGTGGCGGGTCAAGCCGCTACCGTTCAGCCTATCCCTGCCGGTGTCACCACCGTCACCTTGGCCCAGCAGGCACCGATCCACTGGGTATCGGTGGAGCAGATTGCCAAGAGTCTGGATGGCCTGCCCCCGATGGCGGTCGGGTTTGATATCGACGATACCCTGCTCTTCTCCAGCCCGGGTTTTTATCGCGGCAAACAGGAGTTCTCCCCCAACGACGAGAGCTATCTGAAGAACCCCGCCTTCTGGGAGAAGATGAATAACGGCTGGGATGCGTTCAGCATGCCGAAAGAGGTGGGCAAGGCGCTTATCGCCATGCATCTCAAGCGCGGAGACCACATCTATTTCGTCACCGGCCGCTCGGCCACCAAGACCGAAACCGTGAGCCAGACCTTGCAGCAGACCATGAATATTCCGGCCGACCAGCTTAATCCGGTGATCTTCGCCGGTGATCAGCCGGGCCAGAACACCAAGGTGCAGTGGCTCAAGGATAAGCAGATGAAGCTCTTCTACGGCGACGCCGATGGGGATATCAAGGCGGCGCAGGAGGTCGGCATTCGCGGCATTCGTCTGCTGCGGGCCGCCAACTCCAGCTATCGGCCACTGCCGTTGGCAGGGGCGCTGGGGGAAGAGGTGATCATCAACTCCCAGTTCTGATCCGGAGAGGATCCATGCAACAAGGGCGGGGCCATTGGCACCCGCCCTTTTGCATCCGTCATCCTGCTCGGGTCAATCGTCTGCCCACGGCATCTCGGGCAGGCTGTCGAGGAACTCGCCGTAACGGGTCAGATTGAAGGGGCCCTGATCGGCCTCCATCGCCATCAGCTCGGCCCCGAGGGCGCAGGCGATATATTGCAGCGCCTCTTCCCGCGGGGTGCCCTTCATCACCAACCGCATCAGGGTCGCCTTCACATGGGGCGGGTGACCATCGTTGAGCTGGTTCTCCACCATCTCCAGCAGCGCGTCTTCGTCAAAAAATTCCTGAGTGTCGTTCATGGGATATCCGCAACAGTGAATGTGGCGGCCAGTATAGCCTGAATGGGGCTAACACTTTGAATGGCCAGCGAATAAACAATCCGATGGGGAGGCCATTTGTTACCCATAATTAGGAGGAGTTTGCCAAGGCAAACAGGTTGGAACACAGATAACATGGATGGACACGCCTATGCCCACGATAGATTCCCTGCTGGCCGAGCCCAAGCTACTGCCCCAGATCCCGGAAGTGATGCGGGATTTGATCCAGACCTTCAATGAAAAGGATCCGGATCTGCTCAAGATCAGCAAGTTGATCAACAAGGACCCTGTCATCTCCGCCAAGTTGCTGCGGCTGGCCAACTCGGCCAAATTCGGCAGCAGTCGTCAGATCGGCACCGTCAATGAAGCCGCGGTGCGGCTTGGACTGGCGATGGTGCGCAACATGGTGCTGGCCTGCGGGCTCACCGAATCGGTCACTGCGGTGCCCGGCATTGACCTCAAACATTTCTGGGGCTGCGTCTTCAACGTGGCGGAGCTGGCGCGTCGTCTGGCGGTGAAGAAGGGGATGAAGGGGGATGAGGTCTTTACCTGCGCCCTGCTCTACGATCTCGGCCGCTTGGTGATGCACGTAGGCTTGCCGGAAAACACTGTCCACCACATTCACGATCTGGAGTTGCACAAGGGGCGGGCCAAGGCGGAAGAGCTGGTGGTTGGCTTCAACTATGCCCAGGTCGGTGCCGCCATGGCGCGATACTGGAAGTTCCCCGAGACCATCAGCAATGCAGTGGAGTATCACTACAACCCCATGCTGGCCAAGGAGTTCTCCGCCGAGGCAGGGTTGATCCATCTGGCGATCGTGCTGGCTGCGCAATCTGATGTGGGGGAAGAGGCGCCGCCCGAGTGGCCCCACAAGGTGGCAGACGCGTTGGGGCTGAGCTGGGCCGATTGCGCCGCCCAGTTCACTGCACTGCGCGAGCAGGGTAATGGCTATGCCGGATTGCTGGCTGCCTGAGCCCGTTTATCCCATCTCATCAGGGGCCAACATGGCCCCTTTTTCATGGCCGATGATGCCACAGGCTTGCCAGCCCGGGAGTGACGGGGCACTCTTTGCCCTTCACTTTCCGTTTGAGAGCCCGTGCCATGATTGCCTCCGCCCGCCTGATCCTGCGCGAAATGATCGCCACCGACGCCCCCTTCATCCTTGAGCTGCTCAATGACGGCGACTTTTATCGTTACATCGGTGATCGGGGCATTCGTACCCTCGAACAGGCGCAGGAGTATATCCAGCAGGGGCCGGCGGTCAGCTATGCCCGCTATGGTCACGGACTCTATCTGGTGGAGCGCAAGGAGGACGGTGCCAGCCTCGGTATCTGCGGTTTGATCAAGCGCGACACCCTGGAGCTGGTCGATATCGGTTACGCCTTCCTGCCGCAATATCGTGGGCATGGCTACGCCATTGAAGCGGCGCAGGCCGCCCTTGCCGATGGCAAAAGCCGGTTGGGGATCGGGCAGGTGGTCGCCATCGTCACTCCGGGCAACGAGCGATCCATCGGCCTGCTGGCCAAGCTGGGGCTGGTGCGCAGTCGACTGGTCAAGTTGAGCGAAGATGCAGATGAGTGCCTGCTGCTGGAGCAGTGATCAAGGTCAGAGAGCAGAAAAGCGAATGGCGAGGTAGCTGTCAGGCTGAGTGACAAGCAAGAGGCCGGGTCTGGCTAAAGGCTTGAGAGAAGCAAAGAGGCCGCCGTGAGTTGCGGCCTGTCTGCATCGGGCGCTGCCGGAGGGCAGGCAGGATCAGTTGAGGTCTTCGATGGAGAACTCTGTCACTTTCTATAACTAAATGATTTTAATGGTTATTGTTTTTTATTTTTGTCTCGTATTTCTTTTAAACCCCACGCTAAACCCCGCAACTAAAAACTCAAGCTAGTTATAGTCTCGGTAAAGCAGGACCAAACTGCTTTGCTAATCGGTCAGGTGTTCGTGCTGAATGTTGAGAGCCTCTGCCAGTAGTGCGAGCTGCTGGCGGGTGAGTTGGTAGTCAGGTTGCTCCAAGGCCACCAGCTCACTCAGCGAAATACCCACCAGCTCAGCCAAATCAGTCTGACTCAGGCCCCGGTAGTTGCGCCAGGCCGCCAGCAGTGAAAGACCCTGCTCGAATTGCAGTACGATCACCTCATGGGGAAAGTAGATTTTGTCATTGCTCATGGTTGTTTCTTCTTTAATGGGGGTACTGATAACACATTGGTGGAGTACTCCTCCCATGGGTCATACCAGACATCGCTCAATGGGTGGATTTGCTGAGATACAACCCAAGGCTGACTGGGCCCGCCTGTCCCCGATCAGCTATCACAGGATGACTATATGTGGAGTTTGTAGTTGTCAACTAAATCCGGACACTTGGTTAGGCCGAACCTCGGCTTTTGCTGGCGTCATCCCGTCATTGTGTTGATGTGGACGCCGCCAGTTGTAGTAATCCATCAGGTAATAACTGATATCCCGCTTTGCTTCCCGCAAGCTCATATATCCCATAGCCGGGAGCCACTCTGACTTCAGGCTTCTGAACAACCGTTCCATCGGGGCGTTATCCCAGCAGTTGCCACGCCGACTCATACTCTGGGTCATGCGATAGCGCCACAGTCGTTGCCGAAATGCCCGGCTACCATATTGGCAGCCCTGGTCAGAGTGAAATAGCACACCAGAAGGGCAACCTCGTTGCTGATACGCCATCTCAAGTGCTTTGATGGCCAGCTCGGCATCTGGTTTATCTGACATCGCCCAGCCCACGACCCGCCGGGTATACAGGTCAAGAACCGCTGCCAGATAATGCCAGCGACCACCTGCCCAGACGTAGGTGATATCGCCACACCACACCTGATTGGGTTGCTGGACATCAAATTCGCGGGCCAGCAGATTGGGAATGTCCGGTCGTTCAGACCGAGCAACCTGATAGCGATGAGCGCCCGGTTGCTTGGATACCAGCCCGGCTTCCTTCATCAGGTTACGTACTTTGAATCGACCAATCTGATACCCCAACTCCCGCATCATCGACATCAAGGCGCGGCTGCCCGCTGAGTTCCGGCTCGCTTTGAACAACCGGCGCAACTCACAGCGCTGTTGCATACGTTCACGGTTAATCGTCCGCCTGCGAGCCAGATAGTCGTAAAAGCAGGATGTTGGAACATCGAAAGCGCAGCAGACCAAGGTGATGGGGGCTTGCTCTCTTAATTGGTCTATCAGCGCGTACGTGTGAACTCGTCCGCCATCAAGAGAGCAGTAGCCTTTTTTAGAATGTCCTTTTCACGTTCGAGCCGGTTGATACGGGCTTCCAGCTCCTGAATTTTCTGCTGCTCTGGTGTCAGCGCTTTATTAGTTGGGGTTGTGCCACTGCGTTCGGATTGCAGTTGCTGAACCCAGCGACGGAGCACTGTTTCACCGACATCCAGTGAACGGCTGGCTTCAGGGACAGAATATCCCTGGTCGAGCACCAGGGATGCGGCTTCGAGTTTGAATTCGGCAGTAAATGAGCGACGTAATCTTGTCATTGAACACCTCAGGTCATGGTGGCGACTGTACCACCTAAAATGGTGTCCGGGATGATTAGACCACTACAGTTCCAGCCCATATATGTGGAGCTCTTACCCTTATGTGGGGAGCTTATAGCCCCCGCAGAGGGGGCGGAGGCTCAAGCTAACCGCTCGTCTCACCAAGCAATATAACCGTTCCGCATCAAGCCGAAGACATAACGCATATTGTCATCGCTAGGTTCATCCTGCCCCAGAAAGCGCACCTTGATACCCAGATATTGAGCCCAGGCGACCCCCTTTTTAAATTCACGCCATTTATTATTTTTGGCACATGCCTCCAGATAGTGATTGAGCAGAGGGCGCTGATTTTGGCCTGCTGCATATTTCGCTGCATCAAATGCGCTCGACAGTTCCCGATAAATGCCGGGCCAATCGTTGGCATGAAAAAGGGTCTCGGCTCGCAACCAGGGCACCATCCAGGCACAGACAGATGATAACTGGTAGCTCTCTAGCTTTGCGATAAACCTGTCCACCTCGGATGGCTCGCAGTTGGTTTTTTTAAGCTCAAGAAATTCGGCAAGGCACTCGATGAATCCTTCCGGGATATGTTTTCTTTGCTGTTGTTGCCTATCAAAAAAATCGAAGACAGGCCCCACTACATCTTCACCATAGTGGATCAAAAACCACGCCTGTTGTTCTGCGGACAAGTTATAGGGGGCTTCCATAATAATGGACTGAATGTGATTAGCGGCATCAACCATGACATCGGCTCTTTCACGCCAGAAACGCTCTGTGTAGTTAGCATGGATACTGTCCAGCATTTCAGACGGGATTTGGGGGTGATGTGCCATCTCGTCAAAAAAATGAGAAAGCGTCGCCATTGGACCTTTGAGCCAGTCGGTATGTTGTTTGAATTGAGCAAGTAACTCATTCAGATAATCTCGACCATAGAGCTCATCAATGTCCTGACTAATGATGGTGGCGACCCTTGCCACAAACAGGGTCAACAATATGCTCTCTTTCTGCTCGGCCAGATGGGGATAAGCTTCCAGCGCTTGCATGAAATTGCGCTGCAACGCCTCCCAGCTGGGAATATGTTTGCCGGTGATCCAGTTCTGGGCACTATCCAGTTGATTAGCCTTCAAGTGATCATTGCTCTTAGCCCCCTCGGAGGGATAGTGAAACTGGGTCTGATTTACGCCGCTTAGCTGATATACCCATGTCATTGCCTTGCCGAGTGGCCAAGTGACCGAGTTATCGTCAGTCGTGGGCAAAAACCAGTATGGCTCCGCAGGGGAACTAAGAGCCTCACTGGC
Organism: Aeromonas sp. 84A; assembly: GCF_051919345.1. NCBI lineage: Bacteria > Pseudomonadati > Pseudomonadota > Gammaproteobacteria > Aeromonadales > Aeromonadaceae > Aeromonas > Aeromonas sp. 84A. The sequence goes on along the minus strand of NZ_JBQBEW010000001.1, from coordinate 4,600,078 downwards.
AAGATTGATGCGTGCCGGATGTTTGTGAAGGGAGACTACCAATCTGGGAATAAAATATGAAGATAATATCCAGCGCAGGCTGCCTTTTGTGTCCTGATAGGTGCCATCATCGGTAATGACATTACCATAAACCAGAACAAGGTCTCCGATAACATCTGAAATAACCTGCAATACCTTGCGATTTTTTATGCTGGCAGAGAGGATTTGAATAAATACATCGCCCAGCTCTTGAAAACTCTTATTGATATTTCCCTCTTCTGCAGTAAGCCTTTCCAGCGCTTTCTGATATTTCTTTTTCTCTTTGTCACTTAATGAGTGAGCATGTTCATACTTGCTTGGAATGATCCCTGTAGCCTTGAAGGAATACTTGACAACTTCCCCCAGGGTTGGAAAACCGGCCGTCATATTGAATCTCCTGATAAGCGCCTGGCTTGCCAGGCGCCACTTTTATTTCTGGTTGGGGTTCAGTTGTTTGCCACGGTTTCCGTGTACCTTAGTATTGGCCTGATTGGTGCCATTGCTCCCCTTGTTGGGGTTTAGCTGATTGGCGTGATGGTTGGCATTGTGTGGATGTTGAACGCCTTTTCCCGACTTTGACATAAGATGCTCCTGCTTGTTTCAGTGGAGCCTTGAGTCTATCTAGGGCTCGATACTCTGTCTTTCGGAGAGTTGGCGACGAAGATTTTCAACCGTCCATCTCGTGTTAGGTTGATTTTTCCTCGCTGAGCAAAGGGATATGGCGTGTTCGACAACTGAGTCACAATGCTAGGTGTATAGTAACCGTGCACCGACCTAGGCTTGGCGCACGCAATTCGACACAGATGAGGTAATCCATTTTCTTGATCTAAGCATGAACAACTGTGCGCAGCCAACCCTGAGGGCAACGCTTCGGAAGCGGTGGCAACCGGATCAACCCAGATGGTGCCTAGGTTTGTAATGATCTAAATCACCTGACCACTCAATCGAACGAAATGGTCGGCCGCTTCAGTTGGTGACTGTACGTGCTATGGATGTGATTGCCATGCAGACCCAACAAGAGATAGCCCAGCACCAAGCTGCGCAGGATTAAATAGGCGAGAACGGTCTTCTAGCAGATCGCGAGGCATCGGGGTGATCGTGGTTGGTGTTCTTCGTTGGTCTAGATCTCGAGGCTCCTCGAAGCCTCTATCATAGATAACCCCCCCCCTTGCCCGTGAATAAGCCGCGTTGATGCAAAAGACCGTCTCCAGCATCGCCCAACCAGTACCAGAATAGAGAGACATTTGCAGGTAAATCTCTTTGGAAGTGCGCCAATGCTTGCTCTCGTTGTGTTCTACCTGGCTTTCTCTCTTCCTCGGAAAATACATGGAGCTCAACAGGCTTCAGGCAAAAACGCATTATTTCTAGCAGAGTTTTTCGACAGCCAGGGCGTGTTGGGCAAATGTAGTTGTCATAGATAGTTACCTTTTCGGCATTCAGTAATAAGGCCTTGGCCGCTCCAGCAAGTGATGTCGCGTCACGATTAAACTGAGTATTGAAATCAAAATCGTCATCATCAAGGTCTTGCCAGTTAGCGATGTAGTGCGGGCGATTATCTGTCGTTCCGTCAACAACACGGTGGAAAGGTTGGGCTTGATGGCTGTCCACTGCAGCTTCACGCCATGGCGCTCCCGCGTATTCACGGTTAAAGCTAACCAAGCGTGACTCTTTGATCCTGAGGAGTTTCTCTGTTGCTTTATCTATCTGCTGGGCATTTAACGCAGTGGCAAGGTGGTCTGATACCTCTTTAAGCCAGTTTTCAGGGAAGCGCGAGAGAACCGCTCCTTTATCAAATCCCAAACGGGCCTCTAACAGGTTGAGGTCGGCCATATTTCGGATTTGGTTCGGGGAGATAGCAAATTCGAGATGCAGCATTAGAACAGCTCCCCCCGGCGTTCAGCAAAGAAACCATTTGGCCAAGGGGCATCAAATTCCCCTTCGTCAGTTGTCTTGATCGGCAGCAGGCGCGTTTTTCCGTTCTCCTGCTCGCAGAAAATAATCTGGATATCTTCTTTGCGGCAATAACAGCTGTGATTATCAGTGATGTCACCCTCTGCGGATTGGCGGCGTCGCTTAAGCAGCCTTAACATCAGGTGCTCGCTATGGGTTTCTACCAAAAACATCCGTTCTGGATCCTTGCGGCAGGCGTTCAGCATCATATCGGCGAGGCTGAGCTGCCATCTGGGGTGGATATGCAGCTCGGGTTGTTCGCAAGAGACCATCACGCCAGATTGTTCCAGACTGGTGGCGGCAATAAAGGGGAATACTTGAGATACTCCGACACCGACATCACAAGGGCGCAGCGGTGTATTGGCATTAGCTTCGGTTAATTGCACCTGACGCTGTTGTAGCGGAGCCTCTCCTTGAAAGCTGGCTTTGAAGTGATAACTGGAATTGAGCAAATCCACATGGTTGAAGCACTGATTAACCTGCTTGCGATACCCATCAGAACCAAAAGCAAAGTGATCCCAGCCTGCCGTGCCATCGTACCAGCGGCTACTCTTGGGCCTGCTTTCAAGCACAGTTCCTCTTCCAGGCACAATTCTCAATGGGCCGATATGGAGCAAGTGGAGCAGCTTTTGGCCCAGGAGTCGAAGTGGTGCCAGTGCGGCTTGCGATAGTGCTGCTTCGACAAACAGACGAGCTGCCAACGGATGATCAGGGTAAATTTCTTCCCATGCGACTTGGGCTCCAGACAAGTCAATTCGTCTGGTAACGGGGGGGAGGGCATCTTGGCCTCGGATATATACGGTTTCCCACTGGCCGGAAGCAAAAACATTTCCTAACTCAAAGGCCTCATCGATGTACCAATGGGGAAGTGGAGCATAGTGAGTAATAGCCACATCGGGTTTGCCCGCTTGCACCTCAAACCGTAGGTAGGTTTGCCCTTGGCTTGAGCACTCGAAGCGGCTGACGAAAGCCCTGTGTTTGAAGTCATCCCAGCTGATATCCAGCTCAAATGAGATGATGTCCGCGGTCGCCTCTGGCCCGTAGTGTAAGTTGGTTTCAAGCAGCCAATCTTCTGGGGGGGTAAGAAAATCGTGCCAGATATCTGCGACACCATCCCGGAAGTCCAGCGTTGCACCAAGGGTGATGGTATTGGTGAGATCTTTTCCATGCACCAGATTATGAAAGCCGCCCAGCCAGAGCTGCTCACCGGTAATGGAGCTGTATTGCGGATCAAAATTGCGCTCGACAATGATTTCATAGAGATAGAGTAGCGCCTGTAGCACGGTGCTCTTGCCGGTACTATTGGCTCCAAATAGCAGGGTGATTGGGGCCAAGGGAATATGGGCCTGCTGGGCAATTCCCTTAAACCCGCCTAGGGTCAGTGCGTTAATTTTCATCCTATACTCCCAATGCCGTTATAACTGTCCGGAGAAGGCTTTTTGATAAAGTGAATCGACAATTGGTAATTTGACTGAGTCGCTAAGTTTTTTAGACATAGACTCTATCTTTTTTGTTATTCCCTCGAATTGTTTTTGCATGGCTAAATCCGGGGTAGGCACTAAAAAACTCTTAATGTGTGTCATGTTTAAAAAAGGTTGAACGCCAGCGGATGCCACTTCCAACATTTTAGGTTTGTAGTAGCGAAGAAAATAATAGAAGTACGTCTTATTAATCCGAGACTCATCTAATCTTATCCTGCAACTTCCTGTGGTGGACAAAACGGCCTCTGGATATTTTGAGGGAAATATACAAACATTTCCAATAGTACCAACTTTGGTTAAGATTATATCGCCAGGAACAACAGCGCTTCTCCTGATAGTTAGGTACTTTTCTCTATTCATAAATTTTAGATCGTTACTAATAAATGTTCCATTTTCAGATACGTTTTTTGTTCTAATGACAGGGATTTCACCTTCTTCAATATAATCTACTTTTGTGTTGACGCTTGACCCAAAAGGGCCGTCAACAATGTCGCCTTTATTTGGTGAGAAAAAGTCTAATGGCTTTACATCCCATCCCTTCGGATTGGTGACGGGATCGCCAAACATATCGAGGAAGACGCTACGCAGAAAGTCATCGGCGAGGGCGATGGCTTGTTGGCGCTTCTGGCGGATGGCGTCGGCCTTATCCAGAATCGCAGCAATACGCTTTTGCTCCTCGAGTGGGGGGAGTGGAATCTCCAGCTCTTTAAAAGAGGTAACATTGAAACTTGCTTGATTTACTGATTTTTTTGTTATTTTCTTTAACTTCATCAAGAAGCTGTCACTAGACAACGCATAATATAGATATTTAGGCTCTATTTTACGATTAGGACGAAAAGAAAGTAAATTCATACCATGAATGATATCATTTCTTTCCTCTTCAAATATGGCGCACTTACCTAAATGGCTTTCACTGTTAATATGGCTAATTAATATATCACCTTTCTTGAGGCGAAAATCTATATAATCATTTTCAGTTAGATCCGCATAGCCACACTTATTTAAATTCACTTTACGTTCGGCAATCGTTTCTATGCGAGTTATTTTTAACCCACCAGCATCAGGAGACTGTTTTATAGACACTCCGTTTCTGATATGAGTCGCAAGCTCGCCCAATTTCACCATCGGCCACTTCATAGCATGTTCTCCAGCTCATTCAAATCAGCCAGAATTTCTGCTTCCAGTGCCTTTAATTTTCCCAAAATCATCTTGGGATCTTCATAGCTCTCCTCCTGATAGACCACCTCTTTATAACGGTTGATGGAGAGATCGTATTTCTGGGCGGCTATCTCGGCCTTGGGCACGATAAAGGCTTTCTGGGTGCGATCCTGATAGTCCCGTTCAACGCCCCTCTCGTCTTTCAGATGCTCGTTATTGGGGAACTGCTCGGCGAGCTGGCGGCTGAGCTGGTGGCCGATAAAGTTGCCGACCGGCATATGAGCCTGCTTGCGGTAGTGCTGCCAGCTTGAGACCAGATGGGGCAGATCGTTCTGGCTTATTGGGCTCCGCTTGTCATCGAGGCTGTAGCCGTCGTTTTGCAGGTCATAGAACCAGACATTGCTGGTGGCGCCGCCCTTGGTGAAGATGAGGATTGCGGTGGCGACCCCGGCGTAGGGCTTGAACACGCCGGAGGGGAGGTTGATCACCGCCTCCAACTGGTTGTGCTCCACCAGCAGCTCGCGCAGTTGCACATGGGCCTTGGATGAGCCGAACAGTACCCCCTGCGGCACGACGGTGGCGCTGCGCCCGCCGATTTTGAGCATTTGCAGGATGCGGGCGATAAACAGCAGTTCGGTCTTCTTGGTCTTGACCTTGCCGAGCAGCTTGGGGTCGATGTCCTCTTCATCCAGAGTGCCGGTAAAGGGCGGGTTGGCGAGGATCAGATGAAAGCCTTCGTTGCTGGCGTTTGGGTAACGTTCGCTAAAGCCCTGGCTCAAGGTGTCTTGATAGTGGATATCGGGTTGTTCGACTCCGTGCATGATGAGGTTCATGGCGGCGATACGCAGCATGGTGGCGTCGAAGTCGTAGCCGTGGAACATGTCGGTATCGACGTGGTGGCGATAGTCGGCGAGCAGATCCCCGGCGAAGACTTTTTGCTCTTCCAGCTCGCCGCGTTCGTTGGCAACGACCTGACTGTGGACGTTGTCGGCACTGGTGTAGCGCTCGACGATGTATTCGTAACTGTTGGAGAGGAAGCCCGCCGTACCGCAGGCAGGATCGCAGATCCGTTCATGGCGAGCTGGGTTGGGCTCCATCATCTCAACCATGGCGCGAATGAGGTGGCGCGGGGTACGGAACTGGCCGTTGATCCCGGCGGTGGTGAGTTTGGAGAGCAGGTATTCGTAGAGATCGCCCTTGGTGTCACCTTGGTCAATGGGGAGGGACTTGAGCATCTCCACCGCGCTGACCAGTAGTCTCGGGTTGATGATCTCCAGCCGGGCATTCTTCATAAAGTGGCTGAGGATGGAACCCTCGTGGTTGAGGCTGCGGAAGTGATCGAAGACGCCATCGCGTACCGTTTCCAACATCTCGTCCGCCCCTAGGTTGGCGTAGCGGGAGAAGCGATAATCCTGCTCGAACTCGGCAAAGCGGTGCTTGAAAGGAATGCCCGCCAGCATCTCCCGCTGCTCGTCCTTGCTCTCCTGCATGTCGAGCATGCGGGAGTACATCAGGAAGGTGATCTGCTCGATCACGGTCAGCGGGTTGGTGATGCCACCGACCCAGAAGGCTTCCCACAGCTTGTCGATATTACTTTTCAGTTCGCCGGTGATCATGATTGTTCCATACAAGATTGAGAGGCTGCTGGCGCGTCAGTGGGCGGCCAACAGACTAGAATAAGCGGCCCGCACAGGGCGGGCCATCAGTGCCAGATTGGAATGGCCGCGATTGTACCGCGATTTTTGGCAGGATGGGCATTGATGCCCCTTCCGCTTTTTAGGGCACCGCCTTTCCGGTTTCGACGGCAAACCCGTCGACGATGGCCTTGAGGGCCATGACTTGTGCCATATCGGGGAAAACCCCGGCCACCCCCTGACTGTTGACCGAGGTGAAAGGTTGCTCGAATAGTTGTTTCATCTCGATGGTGCCAAAGGTGCGGATATGGTTTTTCAGCAGATCGAGGAAGCGCATCTGAACCGCACTGAGGTGATGTTCAGCGGCGAAGGCGGTGAAACGCGCGGCCACCGCCTCTCCATCCATCCCCACCAGGGTACGCAGGATCTTGTCGAGCCCTGCACTGGCTTCGGGATAGAAGTCGGTCAGTACCTTGATATCGACGTTGGGGTTTTGCACCAGCACCAGTTTGCGCAGTTCGTCCAGTTCCTGGTCGGTAACCGGCTGACCACGACGGATTTTTTGCAGCACCCGGTTGCTGTCAAACAGGGGTTCCAGCACGCCCTGTACCTGCTTGCGGTAGAGTTTGAAATCCACTGATTTGATATTGGTCTTGCGCTGACCGGTCTGATACTCCCCCTCGTCTTCCTTGATGTTGGTGACCAGCGGCGGGCTTGAAGGAGTGGGGGTTTTCTCCATCAAGTGCATGATGTCGCGCAGGGTGATGCGAGCGTGTTCCAGCTGATCGAAATCAGCCTGCTGCCACCAGAGCAGCTCGCGCAACTGATTGATCAGTTCGCCGTGTTGCTGTACCTGCGCCAAATGGGGCGGCAGCAGTTCCACCTTTTCCGCCACCTTGTGGTAGCTCTGCATCAACTGCTCCGGGTTGTCATAGAGCGCCAGCTGGGCGGCGATCATGTCCATATCAAAGCGCAGAGCATCACCTTGGCCGCGTACATCGAGCCACTGCATCAAGGGGGCCATTTCGGTGAGCAACGCCTGCTGGGTAGCCGGTGAAAATTGCCGCAGCACCTTGGGATCGCTCAAGCGTGCCTTCTCTTTCCAGCGCTCTTGTACCGAGATGGATCTGTCATCCAGCGCATCGAGTTGGGAGCGCAGTAGCAGGGCCACCTTGTCGAGCGCATCCCGGTCAAATTTCTTCAAGGCGCTTCGCCCTAGTTGCAACCAGGCCTCGAAGCGTTGCTGAGCGAGGGATTTGCTGACCGCAGGCTCCACCTCTTCGGGCTCCTGCTCGAAGTAGTCGAACACGCCCCAGTGATCGAAGATGCGGAACTTCTCCTTGTGCTTGCCCGGCCCGAACAGATCTTTGCACAGGCGGGTGCCGCGCCCGATCATCTGCCAGAACTTCACCTTGGATCGCAGCGGTTTGGCAAAGACCAGATTGACCACTTCGGGTACGTCGATGCCGGTATCGAGCATGTCTACCGAGATGGCGATGGTAAGGTCGTGGTTTTTGCCATCGCCCTTGAAGTCGTCGATCAACTGCTCGGCACGGGGGTCGTAGTTGTCGATCACCTGGCAGAACTTACCCGCAAACTGGGGGTATTGCTCATCGAACACGGCTTGCAGCAAGAGGGCATGCTGGTGGTTGCGGGCGAAGATGATGGTCTTGCCCGGCAACTGGCCATCCTTGTCCTTGATGCCGTTCTCCATCAAGTTGCGCATGATGGCGGCATTGGTCGGCTTGTTGTAGATGGCCTTGTCGATGCTCTGGGCATCAAAATCGAGCTCGTTGGGGTCGATGCCGTCATCTTCCAGTTGAGCTACTTGCTCATCGGTCAGGTTGTCGCGTTTGATCCCCTCGCGCAGGAATTTGGTGGTGTGAGTCACCACCTCGTAGGGCACCAGATGATCATCTTCGATGGCCTTTTCCAGCGAGTATTCGGCGGTGGGCATCTTGTAGTCACAACCGAATAGCTGGCAGGTGGAGCGGCTAACCATCTCGACTGGCGTCGCGGTCAGGCCCACTTGCAGGCAGTCGAAGTATTTGAACAGATCCCCGTAGACGTTGTAGATGGAGCGGTGGGATTCATCGGCCACGATGAGATCGAAATAGCCCACATCAAACTGCTCCATGATATTGAGCATGCCGGGATAGGTGGCGATAAAGATGCGGGCGGTCTGCTGGGTCGCCTTGTCACTGGAACCGACTACGCAGAGAGGGTCGCTGATAAATTCGTTGAAGGCGTTGCGGGCCTGTTTGCGCAGCTCCTTACGGTCGCATAGAAAGAGCACCCGTTTCACCCAGCGGGCATCGAGCAGCAACTTGGTCAGGGCGATGGAGACGCGGGTCTTGCCGGTGCCGGTGGCCTGCACGATCAGGGCGCTGCGCTTTTTATTGCTGAATGACTCCGCCACGCGACGAATGGACTCCAACTGATAGAGGCGAGTGCCGCCCCCGGCAATATTGGTGTCGATGGGGGTTTGCAACAGATCCTTTTTGCTGGTGCGCTGCTGGATCAGGTGTTGCAGGCTCGCCTTGCTGTAGAAGCCGAACAGGCGGCGCGGTGGATAGCCATGAGAGGGATGATCATCCCAGATAAAGATGTCGTAGCCATTGGTGTAGAAGATGACCGGGCGCTGACCGTATTTCTCCTCCAGCCAGTCGGCATAGAGCTTGGCTTGTTGGCGTCCTGCTTCGGCATCGACCTGAGTGCTTTTCGCTTCAATCACCGCCAGCGGCTGGTGGTTGTCATCCCACAACACATAGTCAGCGCGCCCCTTACCTGTCTTGGTGGGCTGCTTGAGGGTGGCTTCTTCCTGACTGACTTGTTCGGTATCGCTGCCATCATCCGAGATATCCCAGTTGGCATCGAGCAGGCGGGCATCGATAAGGCGGCGGCGAGTCTCGGCCTCGTTCATGTCGAGCAGGCTGACCGCTTGCTGGTTCTTCAGACGGGATTGTTCTAGGCGAGCTTTGAGCTCGTCGGCCTGCTCTTTGGCTTGCTGCAGGTCACGCAGAATAGCGATCTCACGCTCTTCGGCAGCCTTGAGGGCGGCACAGGCTTTTTCCAGCTCATGCGCCTTTATCTTCAACGCATCCGTTGTAAGTTCAACGGGTTGCTGCGCTGGCTGGGTAAAACTGCCACATTCCTGCTGATTGCCGTTGTCGTAGCGGATATAGAGCCAGGCGGCGATCAGCCACCCCTCTTTGAGCAGCCAGACCGAGTGCTTCTGCTCGCACTTCTCGCCGTGAGCGGCTTTGTTGCCGTATTGGCGCAGGATATCGAGTTTCCCGTGAATGGGCTTTGGCATCAGGTCGACAAATACATCGTCCTTGATGAGATCGAACAGGTTGGGTCGATAGCCTTGGGGCAAACGCTCTTCCCGGTAAATCCAACGCACGATCAACTCGACCATGTTGCGCAGTTTTACCAGTGAGGTCTCCGGGTCGTTGTAGACATATCTCTCCGCCATCGCCCCCAGATCGGCTATCTCGGGCCATTTGCGGCGCAGCATTTCGAAGTTCAGTGACTTGTTTGGCATGGTCGTCAATCTTCCAGAAAGTAATCCGAATCCAGGGTCTTGATGGTGAGGGTCTGGCGTGTGGTGACGCCAACGCCGTATTCGATCATCAGGGCGGCAAGACGGTCACCGTCGATCAGCACAATGCGTTTCTCAATCAGCCCGACATAGTCCTGCGCCTCACGGCTAAAGCTGGAGGTGGTAATAAAGACCCCCTTGCGGGCCTTGTGCAGATCCAGCGCACCCGCGAAGGACTGGATCTCGGGACGCCCAACGGTTTTATCGGTGTAGCGCTTGGCCTGCAGGTAGATGGAGTCGAGCCCCAACCTATCTTCCTTGATGATGCCATCGATCCCGCCATCGCTGCTGTAGCGAGTGGTGCGGGCCGCATCCTGCTGGCTGCCGCCATAGCCCATGGCCACCATCAGATCGACCACCAGCTGTTCAAAAAAGCGAGGGGAAAGGCCCAGGATCTCGGCCAACAGATCGTCGGCAAGGGAGCGGTTGATGGCAGCCAGCGCTTGTTCAATTTGCTCTTGTGGTGTGCTGGTCTGCTCGGGGACGGACGTGTCTGCTGGGGTGGCCACGGCTGGTTGCTCATTCCCGGCACCCTCACTGGCAGCGTTGGCAAACGCCACGAACTCGTTGAATTGGGCCAGATAGCGGTTGTCGATTGACTGTCCCGATACCAGTGCCACCTTACCCCGTTCGGTGATAAGGCAAATGCCCCGCTTGGGTTGTTCGATGAGCCCTGCCTTGACCAGATAGGTCTTGGCCCAGCCGACCCGGCTGCGCAGCGTGGTTTGGCGGCCACTGGGCAAGGTGTCGGCCAACTGCTCCGGGGTAAAGGCATAGTGCTGGCAAACCCGCTCGAATACCTCACGTAGAGGGCGGGCGACACCATCGGACAATACCTTGAGCACGGCAGGCATCATGGCTTCATAGCTGGGCAGGGTTTCTTTCATCGGGCGATCGGAGCAAGAAAAAACAGGGGGTTATCTTGTCACAGCGACCTGCTTGGGGCCAGTGGATGGCATCTGGAGTGTGCGGGAGGTCATTTAATAGAGGATTGCTGGTGGACTTAGCCACCAGCGCTTTCTTTTTGAGTTACCAATAGAGAGGTTTAAAATACCGAGTCGCTCTTGATATACCTCATCAGGTCCAGGCCTCAGTAACTTCAGCTAAAGGCTCTCCCCTTCTTTCGTTATCAGAGCTGCAGGCTGACATCTCATCGTCATGCTGTGGATTGAAGTCATCTTCATCGATCTGCTCACTGCTCTGTTGGGCAATTTCGGCAGCCAATGCCGCTGCAACCTCTGCTCGTCGAGTGGGTAGCCAGTCCTCAATGATCTCTTTCTGCTTGAGCATGTAAGCTTGGGCTTGCGCTTCCAGCTCGGCCTCAGATATTCCACCATCGGTATCGGTGACCGGTTCGATAAAGCCAACTTCCCTCGCAACCTCCAGTTCTAGGAATCGGGGTAACTTCAACCCTTTTAACTCCAGTTCTTGAGCTGTTTCTAAAGCGCTCCAAGCGTTCTTTTTCCGGTTCTCCATGTAGTGGTCAACTAAATCCGGACACTTGGTTAGGCCGTTCTTCGGCTTTTGCTGGCGGTATCCCGTCATTGTGTTGATGTGGACGCCGCCAGTTGTAGTAATTCATCAGGTAATAACTGATATCTCGTTTTGCCTCTCGCAAGCTCATATATCCCATAGCCGGGAGCCACTCTGACTTCAGGCTTCTGAACAACCGTTCCATCGGGGCGTTATCCCAGCAGTTGCCACGCCGACTCATACTCTGGGTCATGCGATAGCGCCACAGTCGTTGCCGAAATGCCCGACTGCCATATTGGCTGCCCTGGTCGGAGTGAAATAGCACACCGGATGGGCAACCCCGCTGCTGATAGGCCATCTCCAGTGCTTTGATGGCCAGCTCTGCATCAGGCTTATCAGACATCGCCCAGCCTACGACCCGCCGGGTATGCAGGTCGAGCACTGCGGCTAGGTAATGCCAACGACCACCGGCCCAGACGTAGGTGATATCGCCACACCACACCTGATTGGGCTGCTGGACATCAAATTCGCGGGCCAGCAGATTGGGAATGTCCGGTCGTTCAGACCGAGCGACCTGATAGCGATGAGCGCCCGGTTGCTTGGATACCAGCCCGGCTTCCTTCATCAGGTTACGTACTTTGAATCGACCAATCTGATACCCCAACTCCCGCATCATCGACATCAAGGCGCGGCTGCCCGCTGAGTTCTGGCTTTCTTTGAACAAACGGCGCAACTCACAGCGCTGTTGCATGCGCTCACGGTTAATCGTCCGCCTGCGAGCCAGATAATCGTAAAAACAGGAGGTGGGAACATCGAAGGCGCAGCAGACCAGAGTGATGGGGGCTTGCTCCCTTAATCGGTCTATCAGCGCGTACGTGTGAACTCGTCCGTCATCAAGAGAGCAGTAGCCTTTTTTAGAATGTCCTTTTCACGTTCGAGTCGATTGATACGGGCTTCTAGCTCCTGGATTTTCTGCTGTTCCGGGGTCAGAGCTTTACTAATCGGGGTTGTGCCGCAGCGTTCGGATTGGAGCTGCTGAACCCAGCGGCGCAGTACGGTTTCACCGACATCCAGTGAACGGCTGGCTTCGGGGACTGAATATCCCTGGTCGAGCACCAGGGATGCGGCTTCGAGTTTGAATTCGGCAGTAAATGAGCGACGTAATCTTGTCATTGAACACCTCAGGTCATGGTGGCGACTGTACCACCTAAAATGATGTCCGGGATGATTAGACCACTACACCAGTATCTTGATGGTTAAGTACATCCGTTCATTTTTATTGTAAGGATGCCGCTCATGTTCGGCTTGCCTGCGTCTCCATATAGCGCTCTTACGATTTCCAATAATCCGCTCCAGTTCCGACAGTCGCTGTGCCGGGGCCATTTCAGCCTGCATGATGGCCATTGAGAGTGGCATCGGCGTTTCGGTGCCGGGGTAGTACCACACCTCCCCATTGGCGTAGTCGTCCTTAACTTGCTGAACGGTATTGTCCTTGCATCGATAAAGCTGAAGATAGCGACCGCAAGCCAGTACCAGCTCTCCATCATCCCCAGCTAATTCGATCGCTGCTTTCAGAAGGTCATCATCCAGATTTATGGATGATACATACCCACCAGTATGGTTTTGTGCTGTCAAAGGCTCCATATACTGGGCCATCTTGTTTCCGAAATCGGTTATCCATTCATGGTGATCATTTTCTGTATTTTCGACCAAGGGTATTGTTGTGTGTGAGTGATCGCTGTTGTGTGTATAAGCCTCTTCATTTCGGAGTGCTTTTTTTTCTGTATCTTCTTGATTTTGTTGTTTTTGATTCTTTTTCTGTACCGACTGATGCATAGGGCTCTGTGGCGGTGAGAGCGCTTGGTAAGTGATCATTCCCTGTAGAATGATCACTTTGTCGCTGACTCTTGGATTGCTGCGCCACGTTACCTTTAACTGCGCTTTTTACTCCACGCATGGCCCGGCGAGCTGTAGAGGGGTTTAAGCCAAATAGGGCTGCATAGGCGGCCAACGTGAGTTCTGGGTACTCCTCTAGATACCGCTTTTTGTGTTCTTCCCAATCATGCTTTGTCATCCAAGATCCTCGCTCATTACTCAATTTCAATACCCCGCGTAGTTGGGGGCGTCGTATCTTTTACACTTGCGGCATTTAATGCATCCTGATGCTGCGGCTGATCTGGTAGTCCTTGACGGCTGGTGGCCGATCTCCTTTTGTTTCTGCCTTGGCCAAATAGCTCAAGCGGTAGATCAGCAGCCGATGCTCGTCTAGACGGTCATGGTGAACGTGATAAAACGGGTTTTCAGGTAGTGAAAGATAACCATATGTCCATTCCGCTTTGGCTAAACGGTAAACATTGTCTGAGTGTTTAACCTTTTGCCCATCAAGTAGCAGTGCCAGGTGGTAGTGCTGGACTTTTGACCTTGCTTTCTCTCTGACCCAGATATAGCCGTGGTAGCAGGGACCATAATGTCGGATCAGTTTGGGTTTAAGCTGTTTGAAGAAATGGCTGATTGGCAGGTTGTCTATTGTCCCCTGCTTCATTTTTAGCTCCATACGAATGGCGGTAAGCTTGCTGGTTTTGCTGAAGAACTTTTCTAGTAATTGAAAAATGCCATCCATGATCTCTCGCCTGATATGGATGTGATTGATTACGGCCCAAGCATGGCCTTGATACTCATAGTTGAGGGGCAATGTTAAAGACGAGTTATTATTAATATTGGGCATATATTATTAATATCCTAGCGGTTCGGGTGAATACCGAAGACAGCTACCCCCCGTCATTGATGGTCGGACGGCTTTTCTGTGGAGTTTTCTGATTCAGAAAAAACGGCTTTAATGTTCCAGTTTGTTACATTAGGTGCCAAATAAAGGAGGCGATTGCCTCCTATTGTGGCTTCAGTGTGCCGTTAACCAAGCTTCAATCTGCTGCCTGGTCCATCCCATGACCCGCCCGTTGTTATGCTTAAGCGGTGCGGGAAGTTTGGATAATTCGATCCAGCGATAGATCGTCGTTCTTGAGCATCCCAGTACTCGTTGCAGGTCTTTATGCTTGAGTATTGGTTGCAGCGTGCCGCTATCTGCAGCGGCTAGACTGCGATAGCTAAATGGAGCTCTAGCCATTATTGCCCCTCCATCAGCTCTGCTACCCATTTCTGGTAAACCGATTCAGGCCACCCTACGGTTTTACCGTGAACCTTAATCGGTTCAGGAAACACGCCATCGCGAACCCATGCCCACAGGGTTCGACGATTGCGTCCGACAAGTTCACAAACTGCTGTAATGGATAGGATTTTTTGAGAAATCATTGCTCACCTCGTCTCGTTTGATTTGATAGAGGCAATGTTAGCGAGACGGATTTTTTACACCTCCGAAAAACAGACAGATAAAATTTCGGAAAGTTGGTTTAAAAGTGAGCGGCGAATTTGTAACTTACTGATTTAACTCAATTCATGTTTGACAATCTTAGTTCCATGTCCCAGATCACACCATCTTCTGATGGCATCTTGATAGTCGTGTTCGGCAAATTTAAGTGCATTTGGCCGCCGAGTATCACTGATGTGCTTGGCTGTTATCGGATTGTCTGGATTGCCCAGGTGGCTGGGGTACAGGATGTCAGCTAATTGCTCATCCGTGTATTGGAAGCCTTTATGGCGAGCCCAGAGCATCAAATCCAGCATTGGAATGATGTTTTGTTCAATGATGTTCTTGATGATGCTGTTGCGCTTAGATTGATTTGGCTGTGGATAACCAAGTTGTTCCCGCCATATAGGGAGTAATGCCTTCAGGTCGGCAAGAATATCCTCATCTGCAGCGCTGAGATCAATATTATTCAGCACTTGTGTTACATGATGTGGCATTGCCGCCGCGACACTGGCATGCAGGTTAACCAAAGCTGGCTCCCCGTTAGCAAACCTATCTTTTTCGTCCTGAATCGTTGCAGGAAACTGCTTTTCTATCAGTTGATGTATGTTGTCCAACTCCATAATCGAGATGGGCCGAATGGATTGAGACGGTGGCAATTGAGCATCGGATTGTGCCTCTAAAACACGGTTTCGTGGTTCATGAAACAAACAAATCTGACCAGAAGCTAGTCGTGTAATCAGGTTTGATAGATCGCAAAAATGCGTCAACTTATAGGCTCTGTAAAAGGCTTCTTCACATAGTTGGTTGTTCGTTACTTCCAGTAAAACCGCGTATGAATCTAGTTTGAACCAAGTTGGGGGGGGGCGGGTTCGTTCTTTTCTTGTCGCCATGGATGAGCCCTTGAATATAAATAGTGCGATAAAAAGTTGTTGGATTTACATACAGTTGATTATTGTCTACCTGCATGGCGAAGGGGGGTGACATTATCGCAGGTGGGACAATCCCAGATCATTGACTGCCATAGTTCCAGCGCAACTTTCTGTTCTGACAGGCGATGATCATGGATGTAGTGGCTCATTACACCTTATAAGGCTATGGCCCGAGATGATCTCGATAACATGGGGCGCAATGCCTGCTGCAGTGAGATGGGTGGCTAGAGAGCGTCGCAGGTCGTGAAAGGTCCAAAAGGGGGTGTGACCAAGCCGCACGGATAATTTATGGCCATAGGTGGACACAGTATTCAGTTTCTTCAGCGAGCCGAGGAGATAGTGGGTTTTGTTCTGTTTCGCTTGAGCGATTAGTTCGGCTATCACTGGTTTGATCTGTTCTGGTATGGCGCGAACAATCTTGTGATTTGTTTTTGAGTGTTCGATTGGAACAGTCCATATCCCAGCGGACAAGTCCCACTCCGTGATATGAGATTCCCGTACTTCTCCCGTTCTCGCGCCAAAAGTCAGTAGCAAGAGCGATAGTGCACGATAGTAGGAGTTGGAGGAGGGGCTTTTTATCCACTCCATGAGAGTGTGGATTTCCGTGAGGCTTAGAACACGATCCTTTTTCCCACCTCGTTTACCTACATCCGCAATGGTCAGGTCATTGAGTGCGTCAGAGAATGCGTAGCGCCGAACACGGCAATACTTCAGTGCTTGTTTTGAGATCTGGAAGAGCATGCCAGCAGAAACAGGCGCCTGCTTGTTGCATGCATCAAAGACCACCAGCCAGTGTCTGGCTTCACAATCGACTAGGGGGAGATCGCCTATCTTGGGAAAGAGCCACTTTTGGAACAGTTGCCTGATTTTTGGGGCGTTCTTCCTGTTCTGGGCAGCGTAGTTATCAAGCCAGTAACAAATCGCATCTTTTACCGTCACTGGTTTTAGCCGTTCTTCTTTGGCCAGTTTGAGCATCAGTGCTGGATTGTGGCCTGCGGCTAACCATCCTTTGCACTGTTCTGTCTTTCGACGAGCTTCTTCAAGGTCGATCCCTGCGTTGTTGTTGGTGAACTTCCCCAGGGTGACTTCCAGATTTTTGCCATCGAAGCGATAGCGAAAGACAAAGCTTACCTTTCCGCTCGGATGCCAGAACGCATTTAACCCATCTCCGCGGTCAACCTTCCGGATTGGCTTGGAGCCATCATGCTTGGTGCCAAGCATTTTTCTGAGCGAGGTGATCCCTAGTGCCATTTCAAAACCCCACTAAACCCCATAAAAAACCCCACATATGTATCCCTAACTGATATCACAACCCATCACAAGATAGGACGATGATTCTCACTGGGCCTTATATATCATGGGGCTTTAGGAGGCAAGGCGGGTTTTCTTTGGACGAGGTGAAACGTCAGTTGAGGTCTTCGATGGAGAACTCGCCAGCGATACCATCACAGGAGATGGCGAAACCGCCGCTGAAGCGGGTGCTGAACTGGATCAGAAACGCATCATTGTCGTGCTCTTGCACAGGCAGGTTGATGGGCTTGCTGCGACGCAGGGGCTTGTGTGTTTGTACTGCTTTCATCATGGTATTTCTCTATATAAATTAAGTGTTTGCTCCTTGTATTGGCAAATGTCAGGTCAATGGGCGCGGTCGATTGGGTGAACGACAAGCGCGCAGGAATACCCAGCCCGGTTAAGGGGCGTCTGCACTTTCAAGGAATATGCTGATGCATAAATCAAATTGGGTGGGCAGATCGGGTCTGCACCGTGAGAGCCGGGCAACGCAGGCAGACAGCCTGACGGTTCTCAAGGCGAGTAAATCAGAAGAAGGTTATGCGGGTACTGGCAGGATTCATCGTGAGGTGAAGCATTGCAGGGTAAACATAAACAGGGCTGATTAACTAGCCGACGCGCATTCTCTCCTCGAAATGAATAAAAAGCAAACAATAATTTGCCGATGTTGAAGTCAGTACGCTTTTCCTCTGTGTAATCAAGGCGCTATCAGCAGCAAATATTCGCAACTATCCGCCATAACAAGAGGGCTCCCGACGGGAGCCCTCTCTCATTCTGCAATCAGCACAGTGGGCCGACTCAGTAGTCGCCACAGGCCTTCTTGGCAGCCGTGATCATCGGGGTGATGGTCATGCCTTGCACCACGATGGAGAACATCACCACCGAGTAGGTCATCACCAGGATGACCTGACGCAGGTCAACGCCATGTTCCGGGATCATCATGACGCCGGAGGGGAGTGCCAGTGCCATCGCCATCGCCAGACCACCGCGCAGGCCACCCCAGGTGAGGATCCGCACCGAGAAGGTGTTGTAATTGCGGAATCGGCGGAAAGCCACATAGGGCAGCGACACGCTGATAAAGCGGGCACCCAGGCAGAGCGGCACCGCGATGACCAGCAGGATCCAGTCACGCCAGGCGAGATCCAGCAGTACCAGCGCCAGACCGATCAGCAGGAACAGCAGGGCGTTGAGGAACTGGTCCATCAACTCCCAGAAGTGATCCAGGTGATGGCTGCTCTGCTCGGAGAAGCCGGAGTGACGGGTCCAGTTGCCGATCATGATGCCGGTGACCACCATGGCCAGTGCGCCGGAGACGCCGATCATGTTGGCAAAGGCGAAGCCGGCAGTCGGGATGCAGAGGGTCAGCAGCAGCTCCAATGAACCGTCATCGGTGGCGCTGATCATCACGTGGGCGATGAGGCCCAGCACGGCGCCGAACAGGATGCCACCGAGGGCTTCGTGCAGGAACAGACCGGCCACGCTACCGAAGGTGGGCTCGACACCGCCAAAGGCGACGGCAAACACGGTAGCGAAGATGACGAGGCCAACACCGTCGTTGAAAAGGGATTCCCCTTCGATCTGGATGGCAATCTGGGGTGGCGCTTTCATCTTCTTGACGATGGCCAGTACGGCAATCGGGTCAGTGGGGGAGATCAGCGCACCGAACAGCATGCAGTAGACCAGCGGCAACTCCCAGCCCAGCAGCTTGGCGATAAACCAGAAGCCGTAGCCGATAAGGAAGGTCGAAAGCAGGGTGGCCACGATAGAGAGAATAGTGATCTCCCACTTCTGGCTACGCAACGCCTTGAGGTTGATGCCAAGACCACCGGCGAACAGCAGGAAGCCCAGAATCCCTTTCAGCAGGAAGTTCTGGAAGTCGATGCTCTCCATGGTCTTGACGGCCAGAGGTTCCAGATTGAACCAGCCCAGTTTGCCAAACAGCACCAGCAGTGCGGAGATCAGCATGGAGCCCGCAGTAATGGCGATGGTGGTCTGGATCTTCACAACATACTGGTTGGCAAAGGCGATAAAAATCGCCAACGCTGCCAGAAAACAGAGTGTGTAGTAGACGCTCATAGTTATTTTTTTCTCGTTGGTAGACAGCAAGCACGTATCCCTATGCAGGACGGGCATAGGTTACTCTCGGGCCCTATGTTACTCATTACCCATAAATGAGTATATGGTGGTGTGTTTGGACTGATAGACGGCTAGATTTCCATTTTATTTGTTTGCTGTTAGGATGCTGTTTACGCAGTTGCATGGATGTAAGAGGAACACGCGGTGTCGAACGTAATGTCGAGCAGAGAGCCGAGCAAGCAGTCGGACGTAACAAAGAAGCTGGAAGCCTGCCTCAGGGAGCGGATCCTGATCATCGACGGGGCCATGGGCACCATGATCCAGGGCTACAAGCTGGGGGAGGCCGATTATCGGGGTGAGCGGTTTGCCGACTGGCATACCGACATCAAGGGCAACAACGATCTGCTGGTGCTGACCCGTCCGGCGGTGATCCGCGAGATCCACGAGCAGTATTGTGCTGCCGGGGCCGACATTCTCGAGACCAACACCTTCAACGCCACTCGCATCGCCATGGCCGATTACGAGATGGAAGAGTTTTCCGCCGAGATCAACCGTGAAGCCGCCCGTCTGGCTCGCGCCGTGGCAGACGAGTGGACGGCAAAAGACCCCGCCAAGCCGCGTTTTGTAGCAGGGGTGTTGGGCCCCACCAACCGCACCGCCTCCATCTCGCCGGATGTGAACGATCCCGGCAAGCGCAACGTCACCTATGACCAGCTGGTGGCCGCCTACACCGAATCGACCCATGCCCTGATCGAGGGTGGCGCCGACATCATTCTGATCGAGACCATCTTCGATACCCTCAACGCCAAGGCGGCCGCCTTCGCGGTGGAAGGGGTGTTCGAGGAGCTGGGTTACAGCCTGCCGGTGATGATCTCCGGCACCATTACCGATGCCTCCGGCCGAACCCTCTCCGGTCAGACCACCGAAGCCTTCTACCACTCGCTGCGTCACGTAAAGCCGGTGTCGTTCGGCCTCAACTGTGCGTTGGGGCCCGATGAGCTGCGCCAATATGTGGAGGAGCTGTCTCGCATCAGCGAATCCTGCGTCAGCGCCCACCCCAACGCCGGTCTGCCCAATGCGTTTGGCGAGTACGATCTCGATGCCGTCGAGATGGCGGAGCATATCCGCGAGTGGGCCCAAAGCGGCTTCCTCAACTTGGTCGGTGGCTGCTGCGGCACCACCCCGACCCATATCCGCGCCATGGCCGACGCCGTGGCGGGCATCAAGCCGCGCGTGCTGCCCGAGCTGCCGGTAGCCTGCCGCCTGTCGGGTCTCGAGCCGCTGATCATCACCCCCGAGTCCATGTTCGTGAACGTGGGGGAGCGCACCAACGTTACCGGTTCAGCCAAGTTCAAGCGGCTGATCAAGGAGGGGCTCTACGACGAGGCGCTCGATGTTGCCAAGCAGCAGGTAGAGAACGGCGCCCAGATCATCGACATCAACATGGACGAGGGGATGCTGGACGCCGAAGCGGCCATGGTGCGCTTCCTCAACCTCATCGCCGGTGAGCCGGATATCGCCCGGGTGCCTGTGATGATCGACTCCTCCAAGTGGGAGGTGCTGGAAGCGGGCCTCAAGTGCGTGCAGGGCAAGCCGGTGGTCAACTCCATCTCCATGAAAGAGGGGGAGGAGAAGTTCATTCAGCAGGCTAAACTGCTGCGCCGCTACGGCGCAGCCGTCATCGTGATGGCGTTCGATGAAGCGGGTCAGGCCGATACCCGCGCCCGCAAGTTCGAGATCTGCCAGCGTGCCTACCGGATCCTGGTGGATCAGGTCGGTTTCCCGCCGGAAGACATCATCTTCGACCCCAACATCTTCGCGGTGGCGACCGGCATCGATGAGCACAACAACTACGCGGTGGACTTCATCGAGGCGGTGAAGGACATCAAAACGCACCTGCCCCACGCCATGATCTCCGGCGGCGTCTCCAACGTCTCGTTTTCGTTTCGTGGCAACGAGCCGGTGCGGGAAGCCATTCACGCCGTCTTCCTCTACCACGCCATCAAGAACGGTATGGATATGGGGATCGTCAACGCCGGTCAGCTCGCCATCTATGAAGACATTCCGGCGGAGCTGAAAGAGAAGGTCGAGGCGGTGGTGCTCAACCTCAATGACAACGCCACCGAGGAGCTGCTGGCCATCGCCGAGAAGTATCGCGGTGCCGGTGCACAGGCTGAGGATCCGCGGGATCAGGAGTGGCGCAGCTGGCCGGTGGGCAAGCGGCTGGAGCACGCACTGGTCAAGGGGATCACCGACTTTATCGAAGAGGATACCGAAGAGGCGCGCGCTGGCGCCGAGAAGCCGCTGCATGTCATCGAAGGGCCGCTGATGGATGGCATGAACGTGGTCGGCGACCTGTTCGGGGCGGGCAAGATGTTCCTGCCGCAGGTGGTGAAATCGGCGCGGGTGATGAAGCGGGCTGTGGCCTATCTGCAGCCCTATATCGAGGCGGAAAAATCGGGCGGCTCCAGCAATGGCAAAATCGTGCTGGCCACCGTCAAGGGTGATGTGCACGACATCGGCAAGAACATCGTCGGGGTGGTGCTGCAGTGCAACAACTTCGAGATTGTCGACCTCGGGGTCATGGTCTCCTGCGAGATGATTCTCAAGACTGCGCGGGAGGTCGGCGCCGATATCATCGGGCTGTCGGGTCTCATCACCCCGTCGCTGGACGAGATGGTGCACGTGGCCAAAGAGATGGAGCGTCAGGGCTTCAAGCTGCCGCTGCTGATCGGCGGTGCTACCACCTCCAAGGCGCACACTGCGGTGAAGATCGAACAGAACTACTCGGAGCCCGTGGTCTATGTCTCCAACGCCTCCCGTGCGGTCGGGGTGGCCCAGAGCCTGCTTAGTCCGGATCTCAAGGAGGCGTTTGTCGCCCGCATCGACAAGGAGTACGAGATCGCCCGGGATCAGCATGCCCGCAAGCAGCCGCGCTCCCGCCCGGTCAGTCTGGCCCATGCCCGCGCTAACCGGCATCAGCTGGACTGGGTTGGCTACCAGCCGCCGAAGCCCAACGAGCTCGGGGTGCAGAAGTTCGAAGATGTGCCCATTTCGGTGTTGCGCCCCTACATCGACTGGACACCGTTCTTCCTCAGCTGGGAGCTGGCGGGCAAATTCCCGCGCATCCTCGAGGACGAGATCATCGGCGAGGAGGCGACCAAGCTGTTTGCCGACGCCAACGCCATGCTGGACCAGCTGGAAAAAGATCAGAGCGTGCGCTGCGCCGGGGTGGTCGGCCTGTTCCCGGCCAACGCGGTAGGGGACAGCATCGAGGTCTACAGCGACGAGTCGCGCAGCGAAGTGCGCAAGGTGCTGCATCATCTGCGCCAGCAGAGCGAGAAGCAGGGCTTCCCCAACTACTGTCTGGCGGACTATGTGGCGCCGAAAGAGAGCGGCAAGCCCGACTGGATCGGCGCCTTCGCGGTGACCGGCGGTATCGGTGAGGAGGCCATCGCCAAGGCCTACAAGGCGCAGCACGATGACTACAACGCCATCCTTATTCAGGCGGTGTGCGACCGTCTGGCCGAGGCCTTTGCCGAGTACCTGCACGAACAGGTGCGCAAGGTGCACTGGGGTTATGCCCCGGACGAGGCCCTCAGCAACGAGGAGCTCATTCGCGAGAACTATCAGGGTATCCGCCCGGCCCCCGGTTATCCGGCCTGCCCGGAGCACACCGAGAAGGGGAGCATCTGGGAACTGCTGGAGGTGGAGCAGGCTATCGGCATGCAGCTCACCGAATCCTACGCCATGTGGCCGGGGGCGGCGGTGTCGGGCTGGTACTTCTCCCATCCCGAGAGCAAATACTTCGCGGTGGCGCAGATCCAGCAAGATCAGGTGGAAGATTACGCCGTTCGCAAGGGGATGACGCTGGCCGAGGCCGAGCGCTGGCTGGGGCCAAACCTGAACTGACTCCCGCGTGACACCGGTTGATCTTTAACGAGAAACGGCGGCATCCTTGCACGGGTTGAACAACCTGCGCAGAGCCGCCGTTTAACCTGTTGGTCACAGTGATGTGGTAGCGTGCGGTTTGGTGTGGTTTGTCTTGTTGTCAGGATAAACAATTGGCGTTGTCTTGGCGCTGTGGCACCTTATACTCTCCCGCCCCATCCTGCCCAGGCACAGCCTTCTAGCGGAATTGTCATGAAGATCGCCATTTTATCCCGTGAGCCGAAAAACTACTCCACCCGCCGTCTGGTCGAGGTGGCACAGGCGCGCGGTCATCAGGTAGAGGTGCTCGACACCCTGCGCTGCTATATGAATATCGCTTCCCACAACCCCTCCATTCACTACGAGGGTGGGGAGCTGGGAAGCTATGACGCCGTGATCCCGCGGATCGGGGCCAGCATCACCGCCTACGGCACCGCCGTGCTGCGCCAGTTCGAGATGATGAACACCATGGCCCTCAACAGCTCGGTGGCCATCAGCCGTTCCCGCGACAAGCTGCGGGCGATGCAGCTGCTCTCCCGCCACGGTATCGGCCTGCCCATCACCGGCTATGCCCACAGCACCCACGACGTGCCCGACCTCATCACCATGGTGGGCGGGGCGCCGCTGGTGGTGAAACTGCTGGAGGGAACCCAGGGGATTGGCGTGGTGCTCTGCGAGACCCAGAAAGCCGCCGAGAGCGTGATCGAAGCCTTCATCCAGACCAACAACAACATTCTGGTGCAGGAGTATATCCGCGAGGCCAATGGCGCCGATATCCGCTGTCTGGTGGTCAACGGCAAGGTGGTTGCCGCCATGCGCCGTCAGGCCCAGCCGGGGGAGTTTCGCTCCAACCTGCACCGTGGCGGTACCGCCGAGGCGATCAAGATCACCCCGGAAGAGCGCGCAACCGCGGTGCAGGCCGCCAAGATCATGGGGCTGGATGTGGCGGGGGTGGATATCCTGCGCAGTGCCCGCGGCCCGCTGGTGCTGGAGGTCAACTCCTCTCCCGGTCTGCAGGGGGTGGAGGCGGCTTCCGGCAAAGATGTGGCCGGCAAGATCATCGAGTTCCTCGAACTCAAGGCGAGCCGCAAGAACAAACCGGCGGAGTGAGCCTCAGGCTTGCATCTGCCAGATAAAAACAGGGCGCCCTCGGGCGCCTTGTTGCTATCTGGCTGGTGGGTTGGCGGTGCCACTGCGCTCTCACCCTAACCCTCTCCCAAAGGGAGAGGGAACTGTTCGGCAGTGATCATCGCCAGCCGGGCGCTGAATACGCCATCCTCCAGCCGGGTATCGATCTGCCAGCCCAGCTTCTCGCAGATGCGCTGGATGATGGTGAGGCCACAGCCGTAGCCGAGGATCTGATCCGGCGCCGCCGCCGTCGGGTTGCTGATGGTGAGCATCGGGCCGCACAGCTCGATGTCGATATGTCCCTCGGCATAGCTCAGGGCATTTTTCAGCAGGTTGCCGAGGGCAATGGCGAGCAGGGAGAGGGGGGCATTTACTTCGCTGCTCTCGTCCAGATTAAGCCGGATATCGAGTGCCTCCCGCTGCAACAGCGGAGCGAGGCGGGCCAGCTCCTGACGGATCAGTGGGGTCACCTGTTGCAGTGGTCGCTCCACAGCCTCCTTGCGGCCCAGTAGCAGGAAGGTCTCGGTGAGCAGCGCCATCTCGTCGGCGGCGGCGCGGATGCGGGTGGTGGCGCGTGCGGCCGGTGCGGGCAGATCCGTCACCTTGCCGAGCAGGGCCGCCGAGCCCTGGATCACCATGTTGGGGGTGCGTAGCTCGTGGCTGGCGAAGCGACTGAACTCCTGCTCGCGAGCGAATACGGCGCTCACCTCCTGCTTGCCGGCTAGCAGCGCCAGCTCGATGTCCCGCAGCTCCTGCCAGGGGGCGTCGGGTTCGAAATCCGCCTGATCCGGGGTGAGGTGGGCGACCCTCTGTTGCAGCCGTTGCAGCGGCCCTGTGATATGGCGTACCAGCCAGATGCCGAAGCCGAGGCAGCCCAGCAGCAGGGTCACCCCGATCAGTCGGGTGGCCAGATGCAGCTTGTCTTCGTAGGGGTCCAGGTAGTCGTCGGCGTCGTCGTTGAACACCAGATAGAGCAGTCCCTCGCCGGAGGGGTGACGGGCCACCAGAAAGTGTTTGTCCTCCTTGCCCAGCTGGTGCTCGAAAAAGCCGGGGGTCTGGTAGGGCTTCAGCCATTTCGGCAGGCGGCCCGCCTCGGTCCAGTAGCTGGAGAACTGTCTGGGGCTCGGGGCAGCGGCGGCCGGGCCGAGTCGCAGCCAGTCATCGCTATAGCGGGTTACTTCGGCTTCCAGCCAGTGGCGCAGGCTCAGCTCCTCCATCTTGTCTTCGGCCACCAGCATCAAGCCGGAGAGCAGGATCAGCAGCACCACCCCGGCGCCGCCGAGCGCCATGATCAGGCGGCGACGCAGGCTCGGCAGGCTCATGCGCTCACCAGTCGGTAGCCCTGACCGTGCAGGGTCTCCAGCATGGGTGTGGGGAAGGGTTTGTCCAGCGCGTTGCGCAGGGCGTAAATGTGGCTGCGCAGGGCATCGGAGTCGGGCTCCTCATCGCCCCAGACGGTGTCGAGCACCTCCTGACGGCTGACGATGGCGGGGGCGCGGCGAGCCAGCAGCGCGAGGATTTGGAACGGGATCTTGCCGAGCTTGAGGGGCTCACCGGCGCGGGTGGCGCGGCCGCTGGCGACATCGACCGTCAGATCGCCAAAGCTGATGACCCCCACATCGCCGCGCGGGCCGCGCAGACTGAGGGCTTGCAGCCGCACCTCCAGCTCCTCCATGGCGAACGGCTTGACCAGATAGTCATCCCCTCCCGCCTTGAAGCCTGCCAGCTTGTCTTCCAGGCTGTCGCGGGCGGTGAGAAACAGTACGGGAGTGGCAATCCCCTGCTCGCGCAGGCGCGCCACCGTGCTGAGGCCATCGAGGCGCGGCATCATCACATCCATGATGATGACGTCGAAACGCTGATCCTCCAGCAGTTGCAGCGCCGCCTGACCGTGATAGGCACAATCGAGGCGGTGACCGGCCAGCTCCAGATAATCCATGATGGTTTCCGCCACCTGAGGATTGTCTTCCACTACCAAAATCTTCATGCTTTGCTCTCCTGGTTGGCGAGCGTTTCACGCTCTTTTCACACCGGATTCGGCATCCTGTTTGCCAGTGTAACCCCGAGGATCCCTGATGAAGAAGTCTCTCTGCGCCCTCCTGTTGCTGATCTTGTTGCCACTTGGCACCGCACAGGCGACCGAATTCAAACTGACCGGCCGCACCACCTGGCAGCTTGGCCAGTTGATGGTCAACGGCATGCCGTTCGTGATCGACGACCAGACTCGTTTCAAGGATTGGCTCAACGAGGATGACCTCGGCGGTACCTGGGTCGAGATGAAGGGGGTGGTGGAGAACGGAGTGCGCTATGTACGCAAGGTCGAAGCCCTCGACGAAGATGACAAGGACGAGATGGATCTGGAAGGGCCGGTCGAAGGGGGGCGGATCTGGGGCTACACCACCTCGGACAACAGTCTGGCGCCATTCGAAGGGCGCTGGCTCGAGCTGGAGTGCAAGTTTGACGGCATGCGCCTGAGCCGCTGCCGCGAGGATGACTGATCCGATCTCTGCGTTCCGATTAGAAATGCTCCCGAATGAAGCCCATGCTTGTCCAGCATGGGCTTTTTGTTCAGGGACGAACGAAGATGGAACAATCGAGAAAGTGGTGTGCATGGATGCTGGGTGTGCCGCTCTGGGCGGCGCAGGCGGGAGCCGACGAATTGTGGCTGGTGGAGCTGGAGCACAGCGACGGCATCCGCCTGCAATTTCAGGGGGCCGAAGTGGAGCAGGGCAGTGCCGCCGTCTGGCGGCAGGGGGAGATTTGGCCGCAGCCACTCAAACCCGGCGACCAGCTCGCTCTGCTGGTGGCTGATGGCGTTGCCACCCGCATTGAGCTGCTGGCCGCCAGAGCTCCGCTGGCCAATCAGCCCTGGCAGCGGGCGCAAGATCGCCTGCAATCCTTTGATGATCGGCAGCTCACGCTGGCTACCCTGGGCACTGTGCGACTCAATCCACAGGTGCGCTGGGTCAACGGTTCGGCCGCCGATCTGCATGCCGGGAGCGAGCTGGTATTGATCCGTTCGGCGGATGGAATATTGCAGGGAATTGAAGTGATCAATCCGGAAGAGTAATTCAGCATCTTCTTATTTAATATGGTTTCACCATATTGTGGCAGCCATTAAATAATGGCTGCCACAATATTTATGATTTATTCCTCAATAAAGTCATCGCTCTAATTATTTTCTTATACCACCATTATTTTGTTTGTCATGGATGTTTTTTGGTGGTTTATTTTATTTGTGTCAGGTTTTGTCGGAGTCCATACCTGTCAAATGAAAAAGGATATTTCTACACAATAACAATTATCGTATGTCTGAAAGAGGGATAAATGATGAATAGAATAATTACCGCCAATCTGGCGTTTTTGGCGTCTTCATTGATGCTCGCTCAGGTGCAGGCGGCTGAACCTGTCTACCCTGATCAGGTCAAGTGGGCGGGGCTTGGCACGGGCGTCTGTGCCAGTGGTTACCGTCCTCTGACCCGCGATGAAGCCATGAGTATCAAGGGTAATCTGGTCAGCCGCATGGGGCAGTGGCAGATCACCGGGCTGGCTGATCGCTGGGTGATTATGGGGTCGGGATATAATGGCGAAATCAAACAGGGCACTGCCGGAGAAACCTGGTGCTATCCCAATTCACCGGTTTCCGGAGAAATACCAACACTCTCTGACTGGAATATTCCGGCGGGTGATGAGGTCGATGTGCAATGGCGGCTTGTCCACGACAATGATTATTTTATCAAGCCAGTCAGTTATCTCGCCCATTATTTGGGATACGCCTGGGTGGGTGGAAATCATAGCCCCTATGTCGGGGAAGATATGGATGTTACCCGGGTTGGCGATGGCTGGTTGATAAAGGGAAATAATGACGGCGGCTGCTCCGGATATCGTTGCGGGGAGAAGAGCTCCATCAAGGTAAGCAACTTCTCATATACCCTGGAACCCGACTCCTTCAGCCATGGTCAGGTCACCGAGAGCGGCAAGCAGCTGGTCAAGACCATCACGGCCAATGCGACCAACTACACGGATCTGCCCCAGCAGGTGGTGGTGACCCTGAAGTACGACAAGGCCACCAACTGGTCGAAGACCGACACCTACAGCCTGAGCGAGAAGGTGACCACCAAGAACAAGTTTCAGTGGCCGCTGGTGGGGGAAACCGAACTGGCCATCGAGATCGCGGCGAGCCAGAGCTGGGCCTCCCAGAAAGGGGGCTCGACGACCGAGACCGTCTCGGTTGAAGCACGCCCCACGGTGCCGCCTCACTCCAGCCTGCCGGTGCGGGTTGCCCTCTACAAGTCCAACATCTCCTACCCCTACGAGTTCAAGGCCGAGGTCAATTATGACCTGACCATGAAGGGCTTCCTGCGTTGGGGCGGCAATGCCTGGTATACCCATCCGGAGAATCGTCCGACCTGGGAGCACACCTTTGCCGTCGGCCCGTTCCGCGACAAGGCAAGCAGCATTCGCTACCAGTGGGACAAGCGTTATATCCCGGGTGAAGTGAAGTGGTGGGACTGGAACTGGACCATCAGTGAGTATGGTTTGTCGACCATGCAGAATAACCTGGGTCGTGTGCTGCGCCCGATCCGTTCGGCGGTGACCGGTGACTTCTATGCCGAGAGCCAGTTTGCCGGCGATATCGAAATCGGTCAGCCCCAGACCCGTTCCGCGAAGTCTGCCCAGTTGCGCAGTGCCTCTGCCGATGAGGTGGCGCTTACCGGTGTGGATCTGGACAGCGAGGCGCTTGCTAACGAAGGGTTTGGCAACGTATCCCTGACCATAGTTCCGGTTCAATAACCTCCCTCGCAGGCCCCTTTCATAGGGGCCTGTTTCTGTTCCGCGCAAGACGATGCACTTGCCCTGCGCCCCTCGATTTTCCCTCTTTTTCTCCTCTTGTCCCTGAGTGAGCACAGCGGGAACCTGTGGTGTGCCAAGGTGATGCCAACGCAGGTTTGACCTCTGTTTGGGGTGGCCCCGTGAGCGAGCATCGTTCACTCATTTGTTGCAAGAGGCGTGTTGGCCAGATTGTTAACGGCTTGTGCTTTAGATTTTCCCCCTTATACTGGCGCCATCTTGTCGGAGTGCTGACCGTCGAACGACGCGAAGCTGAGACCGTTAATTCGGGATCCGTGGAACCTGATCAGGTTAAAACCTGCGAAGGGAACAAGGGTAACTTGCGGGTTACCGCGCCGGAGGAGGAACAAGCCTCTTCTGCTCATCGAAGGGCTCACCCTTGATGGGTCAGGGCGCACAGGAGGGAGTCTGTCCCGTCCGGTTTTCCTGCACGTGGGGCGCCTTGCCCACAGCGTGCAGAGAGCGGGAAGTGGCAGAACAGCAGCGCGGAGATCCATCCCGCACGCACTCCCTCCCGAGATAAACACCCCGCCGCAAGTTCATCTTCTCCTCGAACTCCAGACAAGCAAACACCCATAACTTCAACCAGTTAATGTGAGTTTTGCTATGTCTACTTCTGTATCTGATACCACCAAATCCAGCCGCCGCGAGCAGCGCTCCAGCGCTCAGGCCTTTATCGACAGCCTCAAGGGGATGGCTCACCCCAACTCCCGCCGCATCTTTATCGAAGGCTCCCGCGCCGATATTCGTGTTCCCCTGCGGGAGATCCAGCTGGCCGATACCTTCGTCGGCGGCACCAAAGACGATCCCAAGTTCGAACCCAACGAACCGATCCCGGTCTACGACACCTCGGGCCGTTACGGGGAGGAGGGGGTCGCCATCGACGTGCGCCGTGGCCTGCCGCGCCTGCGGGAGAACTGGGTGCTGGAGCGCGATGACACCGACGAACTGCCGGGGCTCAGCTCCACCTTCACTCAGGAACGGCTGGCCGACGAGGGGCTGGATCACCTGCGCTTCGAGCACTTGCCAAAGCCGCGCCGCGCCAAGCCGGGTCGCCGGGTCACCCAGCTCCACTACGCCCGGGCCGGTATCGTCACCCCTGAGATGGAATTTATCGCCATTCGCGAGAACATGGGGCGCGAGCGGGTGCGCTCCGAGCTCCTGCGCACCCAGCATCCGGGCCGCGATTTCGGTGCCCGTTTGCCCCAGAACATCACCCCCGAATTTGTGCGCGATGAGGTGGCCGCCGGTCGCGCCATCATCCCCAGCAACATCAACCACCCGGAAGCGGAGCCGATGATCATCGGCCGCAATTTTCTGGTGAAGATCAACGCCAACATCGGCAACTCGGCGGTCACCTCCAGCATCGAAGAGGAGGTGGAGAAGCTGGTCTGGTCGACCCGCTGGGGCGCTGACACCGTGATGGATCTCTCCACCGGCCGCTACATCCACGAGACCCGCGAGTGGATCCTGCGCAACAGCCCTGTGCCCATCGGTACCGTGCCCATCTATCAGGCGCTGGAGAAGACCAACGGCATCGCCGAAGACCTCACCTGGGAGCTGTTCCGCGACACCCTGCTCGAACAAGCCGAGCAGGGGGTGGACTACTTCACCATCCATGCCGGCGTCCTGCTGCGCTTCGTGCCGATGACCGCCAAGCGCCTCACCGGCATCGTGTCGCGCGGTGGCAGCATCATGGCCAAGTGGTGCCTCTCCCACCATAAAGAGAACTTCCTCTATCAGCACTTCCGCGAAATCTGCGAGATCTGCGCCGCCTATGACGTTGCCCTGTCGCTGGGCGACGGTCTGCGTCCGGGCTCCGTCTATGACGCCAACGACGAGGCCCAGTTCGCCGAGCTGCGCACACTGGGCGAGCTGACCAAAATCGCGTGGGAGTACGACGTACAGGTGATGATCGAGGGGCCGGGTCATGTGCCGATGCACATGATCGAGCGCAACATGACCGAGCAGCTAGAGCACTGCCACGAGGCGCCCTTCTATACGCTGGGCCCGCTCACCACCGACATCGCGCCGGGTTACGATCACTTCACCTCCGGCATCGGTGCCGCGCTCATCGGCTGGTATGGCTGCGCCATGCTCTGCTACGTCACCCCCAAGGAGCATCTGGGGCTGCCCAACAAGGAGGATGTGAAGCAGGGGCTGATTACCTACAAGATCGCCGCTCACGCCGCCGATCTGGCCAAGGGGCACCCGGGTGCCCAGATCCGCGACAACGCCATGTCCAAGGCGCGCTTCGAGTTTCGCTGGGAGGATCAGTTCAATCTGGCGCTGGATCCCGATACCGCTCGTGCCTACCACGACGAGACCCTGCCGCAGGAGTCCGGCAAGGTGGCCCACTTCTGCTCCATGTGCGGGCCCAAGTTCTGCTCCATGAAGATCACCCAGGACGTGCGCGACTACGCAGCCAAGCTTGAAGCGGTGGAGATCAAGCTGGTCGGCATGGATGGCCAGCAGGAGCAGGTGGTGGCTCAGGTGGAGAGCGGCATGGCTCGCATGGCCGAGACCTTCAAGGAGACTGGCGGCGAGATCTACCATCAGGCAGCGGCGCTGAAACAGGCCGCAGGGGAGGAGGCGTGAGCAGCGCAAGCGGGGCTGTCAGCCCCGTCGACCTGTCGCCCGTGACCGACTCCCGCCCAGTTGTCTGGACCATCGCCGGTTCCGACTCCGGCGGCGGCGCCGGCATTCAGGCCGACTTGCACACATTGCACGATCTTGGCGTGCACGGCTGCTCCGTCATCTCTGCCATTACCGCCCAGAACTCGGTGGCGGTGAAGATGGTCGACCCCGTGCTGATGCAGACCTTCACCGCCCAGATCGACGCCCTCGGCGTCGATCTGCCGCCCGCCGCCATCAAGATCGGTCTGCTGCCGACCCGGCTTCACGTCGAGGTGCTGGCCCGTCGACTGGCGGCCATAGAGGCTCCCTTCGTGGTCTACGACCCGGTGGCCATCGCCAGCAGCGGCACCCCGATGGCGGAGCCCAATATGCTGGAGGCGGTGCGCGAACAGCTATTGCCGCGCCTCTCCTTGATCACCCCCAACGGCCCCGAACTGGAAGCCCTGACCGGCATTCCCGCGACCAGCCCTGTGCTGGTGCGCCTCGCCGCCCGCCGTCTGCGCGAACTCGGTGCCCGCGCCGTGCTAGTGAAGGGGGGGCATCTGGAGTGGAGCGGCGATCTCTGTCTCGACTACTACCAGGATGAGCAGCGTGAATTTTGGCTCGCCGCGCCGCGCCTGAATACCCGCCACGGCCATGGCACCGGCTGCTGTTACGCCAGCGCCATCGCCGCCGTGGTGGCGCAGGATTATCCGGTGGAGGACGCCATCACCCTCGCTCGCGCCTACTTGCAACAGGGGCTGGCTGTGGCGCAAGGAGTAGGGGCAGGCCCGGGGCCCATCGCCCATCTCGGCTGGCCCGCCGATCTGGCTCACTTCCCCCGCGCCGTATTGGCGGGTTCAACCCTCGATCGCCGCTTCGGGCTTTATGAGACAAGCAGCGCCCGCCTGCCGCAGGGCCCCTTCGCGCCGACTGAACACAGCCTCGGTCTCTATCCGGTGGTGGACTCGGTCAAGTGGCTGCGCCGCCTGCTGGGGCAGGGGGTCAAGACCATCCAGCTGCGGATCAAGAATCTGCCCGCCGCTCAGGTAGCACCGGCCATTCGCGATGCGGTAGCGCTCGGTCGCCGCCATGGGGCACGACTCTTTATCAACGACTACTGGCAGCAGGCCATCGAGGCGGGTGCCTGGGGCGTGCATCTGGGTCAGGAGGATATGGAGACCGCCGATCTTGCCACCATTCAGGCCGCCGGACTGCGCCTTGGCATCTCCACCCACGGCTACTTCGAGCTGATGCGGGCCCGCGAGCTGGCCCCCTCCTATATCGCGCTGGGCCATATCTTCCCGACCAACACCAAGGCGATGCCTTCGCGTCCGCAGGGGCTGGTGCGGCTGCATCGCTACCGCGCCCTGATGGCGGAGTGGCCGACGGTGGCCATCGGTGGCATCAGCGAGGAGCGGGTGGCGGCGGTCAAGGCAAGCGGGGTCGGCAGTATCGCGCTGGTCTCGGCCATCACTGCCAGCGACGACTGGCAGGGGGCGACCGAGCGGCTGCTGGCGGCCGTGGGGGCAGGGGATGAGCCGAGCTCGGCCACTGCCATAAGGGAGGTGGAACATGCACTCTGATGAGGCGTCTCTTAGTGACAAAGAGTACCTGAGATACGGCCGCCAGCTGATGCTGGCGGAAGTGGGTGAAGAAGGGCAGGCACGGCTGAAAGATAAGTCCGTGCTGATCGTTGGCCTTGGCGGGCTCGGCTCGCCGCTGGCCCTCTATCTGGCCGGGGCCGGGGTGGGCACCTTGTGGCTGGCCGATGGCGACACGGTCGACTCCAGCAACTTGCCGCGCCAGATCCTGTTCGATAGCGAGGCGGTCAACCACTCCAAGGCCGAGCTGGCCCGCGAGCGCCTGGCTGCCCACAACCCGCTGGTGGAGCTGATTGCCATCAACCAGCGGCTCGATGCCGCCAGCCTGCCGGAGTTTGTGGCCGAGGTGGATCTGGTGATCGACTGCTGCGACAACCTCGCCACCCGCCATGCCATCAACGCCGCCTGCGTGGCTCAGGGCAAGCCCTGGATCTCCGCCGCCGCAGTGGGGTGGCAGGGGCAGCTGATGGCGCGCACCAGCAGTGAGCACGCCTGCTACGCCTGCCTCTATCCGCTGGATACCAAGGTGAGCCAGAGCTGCGAGACCAGCGGCGTCACCGGTCCGCTGGTCGGGGTGATGGGCTCCTTGCAGGCGCTGGAGGCATTGAAACTGCTGCTCGGGATACCGAGTCCGGTCGCTGGCACATTGCGCCGCTTCGATGCTTTGACCCATCAGTGGCAGACCCTCACTCTGGCCCCCGATCCCGATTGCCCGGTTTGTGGCTTGAACAAGGAGATCACCCCATGACCTTGACCATTCGACTCAACGATAAAGCCCAGCCGCTGGCGGCAGGGCAGAGTGTGGCCGACCTGCTGGCGGCGCAAGAAGTTAATCCACAGGGAGTGGCGGTGGCCCTTAACGGCGCCGTGCTGCCCCGTGGCCGCTGGGCCGAGACCCGTCTCAATGACGGGGACGAAATTCACCTCTTTACCGCCATTGCGGGAGGCTGACATGCTGAAAATTGCCGATCACTCCTTCTCATCGCGTCTCTTTACCGGCACCGGCAAGTTTGCCCGTCCGGATCTGATGGCCGCCGCCATCGAGGCGAGTGGCTCCCAGCTGGTCACCATGGCCATCAAGCGGCTCGAACCGGGCAAGGCCCACGACGATATCCTGAGTCCCTTGCTGCAGCTCGGGGTCAAGCTGCTGCCCAACACCTCCGGCGCCAAGACCGCCGCCGAGGCGGTGTTTGCCGCCCATCTCGCCCGCGAGGCGCTGGGGACGAACTGGCTGAAGCTGGAGATCCACCCCGATCCTCGTTACCTCTTGCCCGATCCCATCGAGACGCTGAAAGCCGCCGAGCAGCTGGTGAAAGAGGGCTTTGTGGTGCTGCCCTACTGTGGCGCCGACCCCGTGCTCTGCAAGCGGCTTGAAGAGGTGGGCTGCGCCGCCGTGATGCCGCTTGGCGCGCCCATCGGTTCCAATCAGGGGCTGGTGACCCGGGAGTTTCTCTCCATCATCGTCGAGCAGGCCAATGTGCCGGTGGTGGTGGATGCGGGCATAGGTGCGCCGAGCCACGCCGCTGCCGCCTTTGAACTAGGGGCCGATGCCGTGCTGGTCAACACCGCCATCGCGGTGAGCGGCGACCCGGTCGCCATGGGCCGCGCCTTTGCACTGGCCTGCACCGCCGGTCGCAGCGCCTATGAAGCCGGTCTCGGCGCCCGTGCCCTGCAGGCGCAAGCCTCCAGCCCGCTCACCGATTTTCTGGGGGCGTTATGAGTCATGAAACAGGGGCGATCATGAACATCTCCCCCTTGCCCCAAGGGCAGCCAGAGGTTTGCCCCCCTCTCCCTCTGGGAGAGGGGCTGGGGGTGAGGGCGCCGGGGGTGAGGGCTAAGGGGCCTACCTTTCTC
The DNA here is from genome assembly GCF_051919345.1 of Aeromonas sp. 84A. Lineage (NCBI taxonomy): Bacteria > Pseudomonadati > Pseudomonadota > Gammaproteobacteria > Aeromonadales > Aeromonadaceae > Aeromonas > Aeromonas sp. 84A. The sequence goes on along the minus strand of NZ_JBQBEW010000001.1, from coordinate 4,565,118 downwards.
GACCGATGGCAGGAGCTGGAGTGGGACGATATCGGCATGCAGATCCGCGCCAAGACCGCCGCCGATGTAGCGCGGGCGCTGGGTTCACCCCGCCGCACTCTGACCGATTTTATGGCGCTGATCTCCCCAGCCGCCGAGGCGTACCTGCCACAGATGGCGGCCGAGGCCGAGCGGCTGACCCGCCAGCGTTTTGGCAACACCATCGGCTTCTATGTGCCGCTCTATCTGTCGAACCTCTGTGCCAACGACTGCACCTACTGCGGCTTCTCCATGAGCAACCGCCTCAAGCGCAAGACTTTGAATGCAGAGGAGATTGAGCGAGAGTGTCTGGCCATCAAGGCGCGTGGTTTTGACAGCGTGCTGCTGGTGACCGGCGAGCACGAGCACAAGGTGGGGCTCGCCTATTTTCGGCAGGTGTTGCCCATCATCCGCCGCCACTTCAGCACGGTGGGGATGGAGGTGCAGCCCCTCTCGCAGGCCGAATATGCCGAGCTGAAAAGCCTCGGCCTCGACGCCGTCATGGTCTATCAGGAGACCTACCACGCCCCCACCTACGCCCGCCACCACCTGCGCGGCAACAAGCGGGACATCGCATGGCGCCTCGCGACGCCGGATCGGCTGGGCCGCGCCGGTATCGACAAGATAGGGTTGGGGGCGCTCATCGGCCTCTCTTCGGACTGGCGCGCCGACAGCTACTTTGTCGCCGAGCATCTGAGCTGGCTTGAGCGCCACCACTGGCAGAGCCGCTACTCGCTCTCCTTCCCGCGCCTGCGCCCCTGCACCGGCGGGCTGGAGCCTGCCGTCATCATGTCGGATCGCCAATTGGCCCAGCTTATCTGTGCCTGGCGCCTCTTCTCGCCCACGCTGGACTTGTCGCTCTCGACACGCGAGTCGGCCACCTTTCGCAACGGCGCGGTGCGCCTTGGCATCACCCAGATGTCTGCCGAGTCGCGCACCCAGCCGGGGGGCTATGCCGAGGGGGATAAAGAGGAGCTGGAGCAGTTCGCCATCCACGACGATCGCCCGGTGGGGGAAGTGGCCGCCGCCGTGCGGCAGGCGGGGTTGCAGCCGGTGTTTAAAGATTGGGAGCCATTTTTGGGTCGTTAACGACGTTTACACCTGTGGTAACAGACAGCGGCAAGCAGATCGGAGGGGCTGATCCCCACCACTGCTTGCCGCTTTGCTTTGTTTGCTCCAACAGGATTGTTTCGTTGGTGTGACGATGATTCTTGATATCGTTTCGCCAGTGCAAAAATCGTGGCTGCTGCTCAGCTTATCGAATGGGTCATTGCGACCATAAGCAGTGGCCGATTTGGGGTTAATGGATGGGCCGGTTGCCGCTATGCAGGGCAGAGCGTATCTATGCGAGCAGTTGTAGGGTCGATTAGCCGTCAGGCGTAATCGTCCGCTTTGTGGTGTGTCTGATGGATGGCTCGGCTGCGCCGAGCAGGACGCGAGGCTGTTGGCCTCGAAGGGGTTTTGCCCGCCCTTCGGGCTTGGGCGAGTAACTTTTCTTTGTGTGGCCAAAGAAAAGTCACCAATCGAGCGGCCACCCCCGCCAACCCGACCGCTACGCGGTTTCCCTCGGGTTAGGTGCAAGGTCGGACGGACCGCCGCAGACGGCACATCCCTGTGCTGGCTGCGTCTGCGCCATCATCCCTGATGGCGCTCCTTACCTTGCACCTTCCCCTCGGCGGATTGGAGGAGGAATCAAGATTGTGCCCACCGTCACGTCAAGGAAACTGTAGGAATAATAAGCGAAGCGTAATGCACTGCGGTAGTAAATGTAGAGGTTAAATATATTATGGCTACAACATGATTAATAACACATGCATCATTTGTCTTAATATTTTTCATCATATTTTTTGGCAATTTCCTTGGCTGCCTTTTCTATTCCAGGGTATACAGTGCTCTCGTTTATGTTTAGCTTGTTTAATTGTTTTAATATGACCTCTTTGTTTCTTATATTTATTTTCTGTATGGCAATGTTGCTCAAACCTGTCTCGGGGAGAATGGAGTTATGACCAAATATAAGAAATGAACCTGACTGGGAAGAGATCCTGTCGTTTAAAATCCGTCCTTTAACAAGTAGTATTTTTTCAATGTCATTAGGATTTATTTTGTTTTCGAAATATGACTTCTCATCTTTTATTAGATGAACCAACTGAGAGCAAGGGGGGGATTCATTAAATTCATTTGGTAACATCGCTGTATTCAGAGCATCTTTCATAGGGGTAGCAAGAAGTGCAAGGTTAGATATACAGCTCACTGTGTCAGAGTCAAAGAACTTAATGTTTTCTTTTCCTGTTCTTAATATTATTACTTGTCCATCTATATCACAGCCATCTTTGTCTTTATGTTCTTCAGAACAAGCAAAATACAATGCAACAAGTGGGTTCGATGTAACGTCCAGTAGTCGTGTCGGTAAACCATAATGTTGCATTCTAACTAATTTATCTAGCATGTACTTGTCGGATAGAAATTCAGCAGCTTGTACCGTTAACAACTCTCTTGTCATCTTATCTTCATTCGAGAGGTATCGATAAATTCCATCTCTGTTTTTCCTGAAGAGTGATGGCTCTAACTTATAATTGGAATTAGAGTGACCTCGATAGAAAACTTCGGATAAATCATCGTTGTTGTCATCTTCTTGTGTAGAGAAAACGATACTGAGAAATGATTCTACACTATCTACGAAGATTGTATTTGAGGTTTGTACTGGTGGAGGAGGAATAATTTCTAAATTAGACTTGAGTTCTTCTAATCCCAGTTCATTCAAAACATCTGACAGCCCTTTATCTTTAACGGACCAATGGGTTCTGTGTAGCCCAAAAGAACCTGTTCCTAATATTTTCTCATAAGTTTTTGCAGACTCAATGTATACTTTGCCAAAGTCGTTTTCTATTTCGAAGCTGAAAGTGATATCTCAATCTTCAATTTTAAGATTGAAAATCTTTCCCACTCTAACTTTGACGAAGTTTTTAGTTCCCTCTTCACTCAGTTCCGATTCCATTTCAGTCATGAATAAAGCTGGAAGGTTTTCAACGAATGATAATGAATTTTCAGTTATTGGATACAGTCTGTTTGTAATGTCTGTTTGAGTGGACTCTAGAAACCTAGATAAGGGGAAAGATGACGAGCCATGCATATCATAATGCATATTCCATGTTGGTGACTCAACGCTCATAATAAAGTTGAACATAATTTTTTCGCTATCTTTTGAAATGGAATCGTAAAGTTTTCATGTTTGAGTAGTTTTTAAGTCACTTATCAGGGTACGATCTATGGAGGGCTATATGAATCTTTTTTTGTTAAAAGTGTGAGATGCTACAGAGCACGCATTCTCTTGGCACAACAAGAATATGGTAACTCAACCCTTGCAGAGCCGACGATCAGCTTGTGTGAGGTATTTTCAGGGAGACCGCGGTGATAATTGACCCTGTGCTTTGGATTAATCTGCACAGGATTTAGTTTGATGGCGTAAGAGAATAGATATTCGCATCAAGAGGCTGACCATGTAGGAAGATGCGGTTTCTTGCCCGGCACTCAAAGGTAGCCCCGGCGGAGATGGCGACGGCTTCGCTGGCGGTGTTGCCAACCCCCATCACGATCTCCAGCCGAAATAGACCCAACTGCTGAAAGCCAAAGTCACGCAACAGGGCGACCGCCTGTCGGGCTATACCGAATCCTTGGCGGGATTGGCGTACCCAATAGCCAATATTGCCGTAGCGATGATGGGGCGACAGCTGGTTGATTCCTGCGCCACCCAAGAGCTGGCCGGTGGTGGCGCAGAAGATGCCCATGTCAAAGGCGCGTCTCGCCGCACAATCCTGCTCGCAGCTGGTAAACCACTCCAGCGCGCTCTCCCGAGTAAATGAATGGGAGCACCAGCTCATCCATTTACCGACCGTCTCGATCGATTCGTGGGCCGCGCGGACAAACTCGTCGGCATCGTCCGCTTCGAACGGGCGGATCACGATATTGGCATTGGCAAGGCGCGGGAGAGTCATCACTTATCCTGCTTTTTCAGGAAGTAACTGATATGCCCCGGCGGCATATCGGGCAGCTGGCCAAAGACTTCGTAGCCCTGCTTCTGGTAGAAGGGGAGGGCCTGAAAGCTGGTGGTTTCCAGATGGTAGTTGCTGATGCCTTTGCTTTGGGCGTACTGCTCCATGGCGCCGAGCAGGCGGCCGCCCCAGCCGTCGCGGCGGATGCTTTCGTCGATCCAGAGCCAGTCGACGTGCAGCCAGCCCCACTTGATATCGGCGATGATGCCGCCGTGTACCCTGCCCTCTTTATCCTTGATAAAGCTGGCGATCCGCTCGCGCCGAAGTTCGTACAGTTGAGGGCCTGCCTGGCTTACGTTGTAGCCCGTCAGGCCAATGCGCAGCGCTTCAACATCATCGTCCTGAGGCGGTTGGGGTGGGGTGAGTTGCATATGGGCTCCTGCGGTATGGGTTGTGGCGGCAAAGGGTTAAAGCAATACCCGTTTGGACTCTGTCTGGTCAAGTGCTCTGGTCGCTCGCCACCAAGCGTGCATGGTATGGCGGCCAGTCAATGGCCCTTGCAACTTCCATCCCCCTTGCATCACCCCAGAGTGAGGCGCAGACTGTTTGGCCTTGTTTTTATGCGATTCGATTCAAGGCAACCATCATGACTCCTGCCATCAACCTGCTGAAGAAGCTCAAAATCCCCCACAAGCTCTACCCCTATGAGTGCGAAGCCCACGATGATTTCGGCAAGCATGCCGCGACCCAGCTCGGGTTGCCGGAGGCGCAGGTGTTCAAGACTCTGGTTGCCCATCACGACAAGCAGGCGGTGGTGGCCATCGTTCCCTCATCCGGCATGTGCAGTCTGAAGCAGCTGGCCAAGGCGACTGGTCTCAAGAAGGTGGAGATGATGAAACCGGCGGAAGCGGAGAAGCTGACTGGCTACAAGGTGGGCGGCATCAGCCCGCTGGCCCAGAAGAAACTGCTGCCCACTGTGCTCGACGAGTCGGCGCTGCAGTTTGACGAGATCCTGGTGAGCGGCGGCAAGCGCGGTCTCTCGGTAGGGGTGGCGCCGCAGGATATGCTGACGCTGATGAAGTGGATCGCCGCTCCCATCGGCGAAGAGTAGTGCCGGGCACGGTGTGAACCTGCCCTCCGGGCCTGTGGTGGCCCGAGGGCGATGTGTCTCGTGAGGATATCTGCCCGCGTCCCCCTGTTTGTCGTGTTGCTTATCCTCGCACAGGCCGCGCCATGGTTGGGCACCCACGCTCAGGGCTACACTGAAAGTACCCTTTCAGCCAAGGCGCGGTTTATGTCATCCCTGCATCTGCTGGCCGCAGCTCTGTTCTGTATGTTGTCGCTGACCGGAAAGGCGGCCACCCGGTTTACCCATATCAGCCCGGAGAGCGAGCGGGACCCGCGCACCACTTATGATCGGGAGTTGTTGCGGCTCGCCCTCGACAAGACCCGCGACCAGTTTGGCGACTATCTGCTGGAGCCTGCGCCGCCCATGACCAAGGCGCGCGAGCGGGTCAGCATGCAGCTCGACAGCTATCCCAACCTCTTTGTAATGGACAGCTACAGCAGCACCCGCGAGGATCTGGGGCTCGCCTATGTCCGTTTTCCCATCCATCTGGGGATCGTCAGCTACCGCATCTGTTTTGTCAGCCCGCAGCAAAAGGCGGCGGTGAGCAAAGTGACCGACCTCAAGGGGCTGCGGCAGTTCACCTTTGGTCAGGGCAAGGGGTGGCTGGATGTGGATATCCTGCGCTACGCCGGGATGGAGGTGGTGGAAGTGGAGGGGTACGAAAAGCTGTTCAAAATGGTGGCGCGGGGCCGCTTCGATCTCTTTTGCCGTGGGGTGAGCGAGCTGCGCAGCGAGCAGCTTACCCACAAGGAAATGACGGATCTGCTGGTGGATGACGCGCTATTGATCTACTACCCGCTGCCACGGGTTTTCTACACCAATCCCAACAATCGCGAGGCGCTGCAGCGGGTCGAGCGGGGGTTGCAGCTGGCGTGGCAGGATGGCTCGCTACAGGCGCTGTGGCGCAAGAGCTTTGGCCCGGCCATCGCCTTTGCCAAGCTCTCCCAGCGCCGACTGTTGCGGCTGGATAATCCCTTCCTCGACGGGATCAGCTTCGATTACCGCCCCTACTTCTACAATCCGCAGACCGATCGCTTCGGCGATTACTGAGGTGCCTGCCGCTGGCGGCAGAGGGCCAGCCAGGCTTCGGCGGTGCGCGACAGATAGCGCTCGCTCGGCCAGATCACCCCGAGTCGCCAGCTCAATTCGGGCTCCAGCGGCCGCAGCACCAGACCATCCGGGGTCAGCCGGTTGCAGACCGGCTCCGGCAAGAAGGCGACCCCCATGCCGCTGCGTACCATGGCGGTGAGAAAATCCCACTGGCTGCTGCGCGCCGCCACCTGTGGCACAAAGCCCGCCTCCTGACACGCCTGCTCCAACCGCTCGCTCAGGGTAAACGCCCGGGTATAGAGCAGGAAGGGCTCCTCCTGCAGGGACTCCAGCCGCAGCGGCGCCTCGCCATGCCAGCGGGGTTGATCAGGCAACACTACCCGGATCGGGTATTGATCCAGCTCCAGCGCGCTGAGGGCCCCCCCCTCTTTGGTCGGCAGCATGGTGATGGCGAGATCCAGCTCCCCCTCCAGCACCGCCTGTTCGATGCGGCGACCGCCGTACTCCACCAGGGTCAGCTCCACCTTGGGATAGCGGCTGCGGTAGGCGCGGATCAGGTCCGCATAGACGTGACCCACCATGGGGGGAATGCCGAGGGTGAGGCGACCATGTTGCAGGCTCTGCAGATCCGCCAGTTCGGCCTCCAGCTGCTGCATCTCCGCCAAGATGGTCTGGGCACGGTTGAACAGCACCTGGCCGCTGTCAGTCAGGGTGAAGCGGCGCCCTTCCCGGTTGAGCAGGGGCTGGCCCAGCTCCTCTTCGATATTGCGGATCATCTTGCTGATGGTTGGCTGGGTGACAAACAGCTTTTCAGAGGCGCGGGTGAAGCTTTTTTCCCGCACCAGTTCGACAAAATAGCGCAGGGCGCGAATATCCATGGACTCTCTCGACTCGTGTTGGCGGGTGTGGGATAAAGTATGCCTATGCGGCATGAATTCGATAATTTTAATTCATTTCTGGCAGGTTTTGCTCAACCCTATACTGTGAGCCGGTTCACAGAAAGACGATGATCATGAAAGCCCTCTGCTTGCGCTGGTTACAGACTCCCTTCCAGATTGTGTTGCTGGCAGCCATCTGGCTGCTGGCCGATACCGCGGTGCGTACCCTCCATCTGCCGCTGCCCGCCAACCTCACCGGCATGCTGTTGCTGCTGGCCTGCATCCTGCTCGGGGTGGTTAAGGCCGAGTGGTTCAGCGCGGGTGCTCGCTGGCTGCTGGCCGAGATGCTGCTCTTCTTCGTGCCCGCCGTGGTGGCGGTGGTCAACTATCAGGATCTGCTGCTGCAAGAGGGGTGGCGCATCATGGTGGTGCTGCTGGTGAGCACTACGTTAGTGCTCGGCACTACCGCGCTGGTGGTAGACCGGGTCTACCGCCTTGAACTGAAACTGGCCCGCCGGAGTCGTCGTCATGTCTGATACCCTGCTCGGGCTGATCTGTTTCGCCCTTACCCTGCTTTTCTACTACGCCAGCAAATGGCTCTACGGCAAGAAACGCATTCTGCCGCTGATGCCGCTGCTGCTGGCGCCGACCCTGCTGGTGGCCGTGGTGCTGCTGTTCCACATCCCCTATCAGGATTACATGGCGGAATCCCACTGGCTGCTCTGGCTGCTGGGCCCCGCCACCGTCGCCTTCGCGGTGCCGGTCTACGAGAACCGCCAGCTCATTCGTCGCCACTGGTTGTCGCTGTCGGTAGGGGTGGTCGCATCGGTCATCATGGCGGTGGGGAGTACCGTGCTGCTGGCCCGCTGGCTGGATCTCTCCGACATGTTGCAACGCAGTCTGGCGATGCGATCCATCACCACGCCGTTTGCGGTGGAGGCGACCCGCGCCATCGGTGGTCAGAGCGATCTCACTGCGCTGTTTGTTGTGCTGACCGGTGTCATCGGCATGGCGGTGGGGGAGAGCGTGCTCACCGTGCTGGCCATTCGCAGTCGCCTCGGCAAGGGGGCGGGGTTTGGCGCCTCGGCCCACGGTGCCGGTACTGCCAGGGCTTATCAGATGGGTAATGAGGAGGGAGTGGTCTCAAGCATGGTGATGATGATCGCCGGTATGGTGACCGTGCTGCTGGCGCCCCTGCTGGGCCGGATGTTCTGGTAGGCCGGGCTTCCCTTTAGAAGGCGGCTCGTCCCGGCGCTACACTCTAGTGAGCCTGTATTTCCGGGATGAGCAGTATGACCTTTCATCACCTCGCTTCCTGCTTGCTGCTGTGCAGTCTTTCCCTCCTTGCCGCCCCCCTGCGGGCGAGCGACGTCATCACTCATATCAGCCCCGAGAGCGATCGGGACTTGCGTACCCTCTATTTTCGCGATCTGTTGCAGCTGGCGCTGGAGAAGACCCGCGATAGCTTCGGTGACTACGAGCTGCGAACCGCGCCACCGATGAACCGTATCCGGATGCGACAGATTGTGCAGACTCAGCAATACCCCAACCTGTTTGTGGCCGACAGTCTGCGTCCGGCCGCGGAGAGCGAAGCGCTGGATTACGTCCGTTTTCCGGTGGAGCTGGGCATCCTCGGTTATCGCATCTGTTTTGTCAGTCCGCAGCAGGCCGATGCGGTGGCAAGGGTCAATACCCTGACCGAGCTGCAGCAGTTTTTGCACGGGCAGGGCCGTGGCTGGCAGGATGCGGAGATCCTGCGTCATGGGGGATTCAAGGTGCAGGAGATCGATGGTTACGAGCGGCTGTTCAAGCTGGTGGCTCGCGGTCGCATCGACCTCTTCTGCCGCGGTGCCAACGAGCTCTTTATCGAGCAGGAACAGCACAGTGATCTGCCCGGTCTCACCGTGGATCGGCGAGTGGCGCTGCACTATCCCTTCCTCCACCTCTTCTACACCCACAAGGATAATCAGGCCGCCATCCGCCGCCTCTCGGTCGGGCTCAAGCTGGCGTGGCGGGATGGCTCGCTGCAACAGCTCTGGCTGCGCCACTTCAAACCTTCCCTCGAGCAGGCGCAGCTCCCCAAGCGCCTGTTGTTCGAGTTGGCCAATCCGCGCTTGGATAAGGTGGACTTTGATTATCGGGCCTACCACTACAACCCCGTCGACGGGACGTTCGGGCCCGGGCTGCCTTGATCCTGATGGTGCTGTTCCCGGATAAAGGGCCGTCTCTGCCGATGTGCTAAATCATGCCAACAAGGCATGTTTTTTATTATTTAAATTCATTTTTTGAAGGTTGGTGAGCTGCATATACTGGTGGTCGCTTCACGGTTCAGGTTTGCCCTTGCACTGCTTCTGGCTTGCGCAAGTGGCTTGAATCGTCCTGCTGCGGCGTCTTGATGTTCTGCATGAAGGCGTCCATCACTGGGCCGGGATCGATCCCGGCAGGTATTACAGCTGACGGAGCCTTGTTATGTTTAATCCCCACCCTTGCGCCCTGATTGTCGAAGGGGGCGCGATGCGCGGCATCTTTGCCAGCGGCGTGCTCGATGTGTTTGTCGAAAGTCACCACTACCCGTTCGATTTCGTCATGGGCGTCTCGGCCGGTGCCACCAATCTGGTCTCTTATCTAAGCGAGCAGCCGCGCCGCAGTCACCACATCATCACCGAGCTGGCTTGCAGCTCCCGGTTTCTCGATCCCCTGCGTTTCGTCAAAGGGGGCGATCTGGTGGACATCTGCTGGCTGTGGCAAGCCAGTCGCCATCGCTTCCCGCTCGATCTCGAGACCTTCTGCGCCCGCGGCATTCCCTTTTACGCGGTGGCGACCGATGTGGCGAGCGGCAAGGCCATCTATCTGCCGGTGCGGCCCGACAACATGGATGAGGTGCTGACCGCTACCTGCGCTCTGCCGGTGGTGCAGCACGATACCCCCTGCGTCGATGGTCGCCCGATGGCCGATGGCGGCATCAGCGACTCCATTCCGGTGATAGAGGCCTATCGGCGCGGGGCGCGGCGGATGACGGTGGTGCTGTCGGAACCCTGGGGATATCGCAAGAAGCCGGCCCGTTTCTGCTGGATGGTCAAAGCCTTGCTGAAAACCCAGCCTGCACTGGCACAAGCCATGCTGGAGCGGGATCGCGCCTACAACCGAGCACTCGATTTCATCGCCAATCCCCCTGCCGATTGCGACATCGAGGTGATCGCGCCACCGGCCGATTTCATGGTTTCCCGTTTTACCCAGGATCCGGTCAAGCTGGAGTCCGGCTATCTGCAGGGTTACTGGCAGGGGCGCCAGAGTCTGTTACGGGCCAGTGGAGAGGCGCGAGCGGTGGCCTGACTGGTTTGCTAGGTGCTGAATATGATGCGCTGAATATAAAAAGGGGAACCTCGCGGTTCCCCTTTTGCATGCTTGCACGGCAGCCAGTGCTTACAGCATCTGCTTGAGGCGATAGAGCAGGTCCAGCGCCTGACGGGGAGTGAGCTCGTCGGGGCGCACCGCTTCCAGCTCTTCCACCACCGGATGAGACTGCGGGGCGAGAGTCACCGGAGCCGGGCGGTTTTCACCAGCGGCGACCGGAGTGGCACTCTCCAGCTCATGCAGTTTGTGGCGGGCCTGCTGGATCACCGATTTCGGCACCCCGGCCAACGCTGCCACTTGCAGACCGTAGGAGCGGCTGGCCGCCCCTTCCTGCACTGCGTGCATAAAGGCGATGGTGTCGCCGTGCTCCACCGCATCGAGGTGGACGTTGGCCAGCCCGCTCATCAGCTCGGGCAAGCGGGTCAGCTCGAAGTAGTGGGTAGCGAACAGGGTGTAGGCGCCAATCTTGCTCGCTAGCTGTTCGGCACAGGCCCACGCCAGCGAGAGGCCGTCGTAGGTGCTGGTGCCGCGGCCAATTTCGTCCATCAGCACCAGACTGCGGGCGGTGGCGTTGTTGAGGATGTTGGCGGTCTCGGTCATCTCCACCATAAAGGTGGAGCGGCCGGAGGCGAGATCGTCTGACGCTCCGATGCGGGTGAAGATGCGGTCGATGGGGCCGATGCGGGCGCTGTCGGCGGGCACGAAGGCGCCGATATGGGCCAGCAGCACGATCAGCGCGGTCTGGCGCATGTAGGTCGATTTACCGCCCATGTTGGGACCCGTGATGATCAGCATCCGCCGCTCCCGCTCCAGCCGGATAGGGTTGGCGATAAAGGGATCTGTCATCACCTGCTCAACCACCGGATGGCGGCCCGCTTCGATCAGGATCTGATCCTCATCGATGAGGGTCGGGCAGCGATAGTCGAGGGTCTCGGCCCGCTCGGCCAGGTTGGCCAGCACGTCCAGCTCCGCCAGTGCGGCGGCGGAATCCTGCAGATCGCCGAGGTGGGGCAGCAGAGTATCGAGCAGCTCTTCGTAGAGCCGTTTCTCCAGCGCCAGCGCCTGGGACTGGGCGGTGAGTACCTTGTCCTCGTATTTCTTCAGCTCATCGATGATGTAGCGTTCGTTGTTCTTGAGGGTTTGACGGCGGATGTAGTGGGCCGGCACCAGATGGCTGTTGGCGCGGCTCACCTCGATATAGAAGCCGTGCACCTTGTTGTAACCCACCTTGAGGGTGTTGATGCCGGTCAGCAGTTTTTCCCGCTCTTCGATGCGGGCGAGGCTGGCGGTGGCGCCGTTGGCGAGATCCCGTAGCTCGTCCAGCTCCTGATTGAAGCCATCACGGATGACACCACCATCGCGGATCAGCACCGGCGGCACCTCCATCACCGCGCGCTCCAGCAGGTCGAGCAGCTCGGGGAAGGTGCTGGCCCGCTCGGCCAGCTGTTGTACCGCTTCGTGTTCGTTGTCCGCCAGCAGACGCTGCAACTCGGGCAGCTGGGCGAAGGCCTGACGCAGGCGGGTGAGGTCGCGCGGGCGGGCCGAGCGCAGGGCCAAACGAGCCAGCACCCGCTCCACATCCCCCACCTGACGCAGCAGGTTGCCCAGCTCGTCATAGAGGTTCTGCTCGATGAGCTCCTTGATGGTGCTCTGGCGACCTTTCAGGATCACCCGATCGCGGATCGGCTGGTGGATCCAGCGCTTGAGCAGGCGGCTGCCCATGGGGGTAGCGGTGCGATCCAGCACCTCGGCCAGGGTATTTTCATAGCCACCGGCCAGGTTCTGGGTAAGCTCCAGATTGCGGCGGGTGGCGGCATCCATGATGACGGCGTGATCCGGCTGCTCGAGGCGCACGTTGCGGATGTGGGGCAGGGCGGTGCGCTGGGTATCTTTCACATACTGCATCAGGCAGCCAGCTGCGCACAGGGCGGTCTCGCTCTTGTCGACGCCAAATCCCACCAGATCCTGGGTGCCGAACTGCTGGCAGAGCAGCTTGCGAGCGGTGCCCAGCTCGAACTCCCACTCCGGGCGGCGACGCAGGCCGCGGCGACCCTCGATATGGTGCAGGAATTCGAACGATTCCGGGTAGAGCAGTTCGGCCGGATTGGTGCGCTGCAGCTCAGCCAGCAGGGTCTCTTCTTTCTCGAACTGGTTGATGAAGAAGCGGCCGGAGCCGATGTCCATGGTGCCATAGCCGAAGCGGCGGCCATCGTGGTAGACGGCGGCGATCAGGTTGTCTTGGCGCTCGCTGAGCAGCGCCTCGTCGGAGACGGTGCCCGGGGTGATGATGCGAATGACCTTGCGCTCGACCGGCCCCTTGCTGGTGGCGGGATCCCCCACCTGTTCGCAGATGGCGGCGGATTCGCCGAGCTGCACCAGCTTGGCCAGATACCCTTCGATGGCGTGATAGGGCACCCCCGCCATCGGGATGGGGCTGCCAGCCGACTGGCCGCGCTTGGTCAGGGAGATGTCGAGCAGTTGGGAGGCCTTGCGGGCATCGTCATAGAACAGCTCGTAGAAGTCGCCCATCCGGTAGAACAGCAGGATCTCCGGGTTCTCGGCCTTGAGGCCAAGGTACTGCTGCATCATGGGCGTGTGGGCGCTCAGATTGGCGCCGGAAGCGGAGCTTGTGGCGCCGCTGGCTTGGTGTTGTGCGGTCATGTTCTGTTCCAGAAGGGGCCTCTGCGGGCCAGTGTCTGCGGTGATGAGCCTTGAGCTTGATGGCGCCATTCTACACATAAGCGCCGCGACGGGGGAGCGGGTGTTCCGGGCGCAGCTGCTCTGCGCTATTGAAGGCATGACACAGGTGCGGCACCTCACATTGCGGCAGGCAAGGGCGGTCAGCCGTGGTTGCGGGCGGCGCTAGCGGGATCGCATAATGTGCCTCTTGAGCGGATCAGAAGGAGTCGTGATGAAACTGGATGCAGAGATAGAGCACCTTGCCATCGAGCTGGGGCGGGCCCTCGGTCAGCGGGGCTGGCTGGCGACGACCGCCGAATCCTGCACCGGCGGCGGGGTGGCCAGCGCCATCACCGACATCGCGGGCAGCTCCGGCTGGTTCGATCGCGGATTTGTCACCTACACCAACGAGGCCAAGCAGCAGATGTTGGGGGTGAGCAGCGAGAGCCTTGAACAGCACGGTGCAGTGAGCGAAGCTGTGGTGCTGGAGATGGCCCGCGGCGCGCTGGCCCACTCGTCTGCCTCCATCAGCGTTGCTATCAGTGGCATTGCCGGCCCCGGCGGCGCCACCGAAGGCAAGCCGGTCGGCACCGTCTGGTTTGCCTGGGCCGACCGCAATGGCCGTCACCACTCCCTGCTCGCCCGCTTCGACGGGGATCGCCGGCAGGTGCGCCAGCAGGCGGTGAGACAGGCCTTGTCGGGTCTGTTGGCCCTGCTCAGATAAATTGGGCTTGATACTGTATGAATAGACAGTATACTTAGCCCAACTTCACTTCTTACTCACGATTTCCAGCGGAGATTGGCATGGATCAGAACAAACAGAAGGCACTGGCGGCTGCGCTGGGTCAGATTGAAAAGCAGTTCGGCAAAGGTTCCATCATGCGTCTGGGCGACAGCAAGACCATGGATATCGAAGCCATCTCTACCGGTTCCCTCTCGCTGGACGTGGCGCTGGGGATCGGCGGTCTGCCGTGTGGCCGTATCGTCGAAATCTACGGCCCGGAATCTTCCGGTAAAACTACCCTCACCCTGCAGGTGATCGCCGAAGCCCAGAAGAAGGGCAAAACCTGTGCCTTCGTCGATGCGGAACACGCCCTCGACCCTATCTATGCTGCCAAGCTGGGCGTCAACGTCGACGACCTGCTCATCTCTCAGCCGGATACCGGTGAACAGGCGCTGGAGATCTGCGACATGTTGGTTCGCTCCAACGCGGTTGACGTCATCATCGTCGACTCCGTGGCAGCCCTGACCCCGAAAGCGGAAATCGAAGGGGAGATGGGTGACTCCCACGTTGGTCTGCAGGCCCGTCTGATGTCCCAGGCACTGCGCAAGCTGACCGCCAACATCAAGAACGCCAACTGCCTGTGCATCTTCATCAACCAGATCCGGATGAAGATCGGCGTCATGTTCGGTAGCCCGGAGACCACCACTGGTGGTAACGCGCTCAAGTTCTACGCCTCCGTGCGTCTGGATATCCGTCGTATCGGCGCCATCAAGGAAGGCGACGAAGTGGTCGGTAACGAGACCCGCGTCAAAGTGGTCAAGAACAAGGTGGCCCCGCCCTTCAAGCAGGCTGAATTCCAGATCTTCTACGGCGCCGGTATCTCCAAAGAGGGCGAGCTGGTGGATCTCGGTGTCAAGCACAAGCTGATCGACAAGGCCGGTGCCTGGTACAGCTACAACGGCGAGAAGATCGGTCAGGGCAAGGCCAACGTGATGAAGCTGTTCGCCGAGAACAAGGTGATGGCTGGCGAAGTGGAAGCTCGCCTGCGCGAGCTGCTGCTCTCCGGTGCCGTGCCAGTCGATGACAAGGCAGCACCGGTTGAGGCAGACGAGTTCGATGCCGAAAGCGAACAAGAGTTCGAATAAGGAACAAAGGAAGGCCGGGTAGATACCCGGCCTTGTTATTTATGATGGTTGATGAATCCGTTACCGAACCGGTCGAGCCTGCCGAACCGACCTTTGCAGAGCAGCTTACCGCTGCCCGCGCCTTTGCCATGCGCAGTCTGGCCCGCCGCGAGAGTGCCGAGTCGGAGCTGGCCAACCGGCTGCGCCAGCAGGGTTTCAATGAAGAGGTGATCGAGGCGGTGGTCGACTACTGCCGCGGTTACAACTGGGTCAATGACGAACGTTACGGTGGTATGGCTGTACGGGCCGGTGCCGCCAAGGGCCATGGCCCCATCAAGATCCGCTTCGATCTGCGCCGCAAGGGGCTCGACGATATGCAGATTGATGCCGCATTCGATCAGCCGGAGCTGGACTGGTTCGAACTGGCGTTTGCCCTGCTCGAACGGCGCGCCCGGGTGGCCGATCTGGCGGATTTCAAGCTGCGGATGAAGTGGCTCAAGTATCTGCTGGGGCGCGGCTTTACCCAGGATCAGGCCCGTTATGCCATCTCTGCCCTGCAGGAGCGGGAAGAGTAACGCCACTGCGTGGCAAACGTCGTTTCACCTCTCCTTGCGGCAGGTTTTTCCTTCCCGTTCAGTAGCTTGCGCGCACAATCCCGAAAAAGCGGCCTTTTGTTTATATCATCCCTCTTTATGCGCTGCTTTTTGCCTCTCGACAGTGAAAAAAGCCACTGTGGGCTGCGGCGCTCTTATCTGGCCCGTTTATGTGCGCTTTTTCGCCCGTGGCGGCCCTGTCCGTTTTACTTTACCCCGCAGAAAACTTACATTAATGCGGTTAAAAGTCCGTATTCGAATCAAGCAGGATTTTCCATGTATATGTCCACGTCAGAGATTCGCGCTGCGTTTCTCGAGTATTTCCGTTCCCAGGGGCACCAGGTTGTCTCCTCCAGCTCGCTGGTACCGCATAACGACCCGACCCTGTTGTTTACCAACGCGGGTATGAACCAGTTCAAGGACGTGTTCCTTGGCGCAGACAAGCGTGCCTACAATCGCGCGACGACTTCCCAGCGTTGCGTGCGTGCCGGTGGTAAGCACAACGATCTGGAAAACGTCGGCTATACCGCTCGTCACCACACCTTCTTCGAAATGCTGGGCAACTTCAGCTTCGGCGACTACTTCAAACAGGATGCCATCAAGTTTGCATGGGGCTTCCTGACCGAGGTGCTGCAGTTGCCGAAAGATCGCCTGCTGGTGACCGTCTACGCGACTGACGATGAAGCTTTCGATATCTGGGAAAAAGAGGTCGGTGTCCCGGCCGATCGCATCGTCCGCATCGGTGACAACAAGGGTGCCCCTTACGCTTCCGACAACTTCTGGGCCATGGGCGATACCGGCCCGTGCGGTCCCTGCACCGAGATCTTCTATGATCACGGCGATCACATCTGGGGCGGTCGTCCCGGCTCACCGGAAGAGGATGGTGACCGTTTCATCGAGATCTGGAACGTGGTCTTCATGCAGTTCAACCGTCAGGCTGACGGCACCATGGAGCCGCTGCCACGTCCGTCCGTAGATACCGGCATGGGTCTGGAGCGTATCTCCGCCATCATGCAGGGTGTCCATTCCAACTACGAAATCGACATCTTCCAGGCGCTGATCAAGAAAGCGGCCGAGATTGTCGGCACCACCGATCTGAGCAACCAGTCCCTGCGCGTCATCGCTGACCACATCCGCTCCTGCGCCTTCCTGGTGGCAGATGGCGTGATGCCCTCCAACGAAGGTCGTGGCTATGTGCTGCGTCGCATCATCCGCCGCGCCGTGCGTCACGGTCGCAAGCTGGGCGCGACCGATGTCTTCTTCTACAAACTGGCTGCCGAGCTGGCAGTGCAGATGAAGGATGTCGCTGCCGAGCTGATCGCCCAGCTGCCGCTGGTCGAGCGCGTGCTGCGCATCGAAGAGGAGCAGTTCGTCCGCACCCTGGATCGCGGTCTGCTGCTGCTGGAAGACGCTCTGGCCAACCTGGGTGATGCCAAGGTTATTCCGGGCGAAGTGGTGTTCAAGCTCTACGACACTTACGGCTTCCCGGCCGACCTGACTGCCGACGTGGTGCGCGAGCGCGAGATCGGCATCGACGAAGAGGGCTTCAAGGCCGAGATGGAAAAGCAGCGTGCTCGCGCCAAAGAGGCCTCTAGCTTCGGTGTGAACTACAACGAGATGCTCAAGCTCGACTTCGAGACCCCCTTCACTGGTTACAAGACCCTGACCGAGCGTACCCGCGTGGTCGGTATCTACAAGGGTGTAGAAGAGGTGAGCGGTCTTATCGCCGGTGACGAAGCGGTCATCGTGCTGGAAGAGACTCCCTTCTACGCCGAGTCCGGCGGCCAGATCGGCGACAGCGGTACCCTGAAAGTGGATGACGGTATCTTTGCCGTGACCGACACCCTGAAAGCGGGCAAGGCGATCATCCACAAGGGTTACATGGAGTTGGGAACTCTGGAGAAAGGGGCCGAGGTCGAGGCCGTGGTGGATGCTGACCGTCGTCAGGCCATCGCCCTGAACCACTCCGTGACTCACCTGCTGCACGCTGCCCTGCGTCAGGCACTGGGCGAGCATGTCACCCAGAAAGGTTCTCTGGTTGGGGCCGAGCGCATGCGCTTTGACTTCTCCCACTTCGAGGGGCTGACCATGGCGACCATTCGCCGGGTCGAGGAGCTGGTAAACAACCAGATCCGCGCCAACCATGAAATCACCACCCAGCTGATGGATCTGGAAGCGGCCAAGTCCGCCGGCGCCATGGCGCTGTTTGGTGAAAAATATGAAGACGACGTGCGTGTCGTGCGCATGGGCGACTACTCCACCGAGCTGTGCGGCGGTACTCACGCCAAGCGCACCGGTGATATCGGCTTCTTCAAGATCATCGCCGAGAGCGGCATCGCAGCTGGCGTGCGCCGTATCGAAGCGGTGACCGGCAAAGCGGCCATCGACTTCATGCATCAGGTTGGCGAGCAGATCGAAGAGGCTGCCGCTCTGGTGAAAGGTGACCAGTTCTGCATCGCCGACAAGGTTCGCCAGATGCTGGACAAGGCCAAGATGATGGAGCGCGAGCTGGAGCAGCTTAAGGCCAAGCTGGCCGCTCAGGCCGGTAACGACCTGCTAGGCCAGGTAATCGAGATCAACGGTCAGAAGGTGCTGGTTGCAGCGCTGGAAGGGGCCGATCCGAAATCCCTGCGCGGCATGCTGGACGAGCTGAAGAACCAGATGAAGTCCGGTGTCGTGCTGCTGGCCACCTGTGCCGATGGCAAGGTCAACCTGATCGCGGGTGTCACCAACGACCTGACCGGCAAGGTCAAGGCCGGTGAGCTGGTCAATCTGGTTGCCCAGCAGGTGGGTGGCAAGGGCGGTGGCCGTCCGGACATGGCACAGGCGGGTGGTACCCAGCCTGAGGCGGTGCCGGCAGCGCTGCAATCCGTTCACTCCTGGCTGGAAGAGCGCCTGTAATCGGGCGAGGTGATCTGTGGCACTCTATGTACAGAAGTACGGCGGCACCTCGGTCGGCACACTGGAGCGGATCGAGGCGGTAGCTGAGCGGGTAGAGCAGACCCGCGCCCAGGGACACGACGTGGTGGTGGTTGTCTCCGCCATGTCGGGCGAAACCAACCGGTTGCTGGGCATGGCCCAGCAACTGGATCCTGATGCCAACCGGCGGGAGATGGATGTACTGGTCTCCACCGGTGAGCAGGTCACCATAGCGCTGCTGGCGATCGCGTTGAACAAACGCGGTTGTCCTGCGGTCTCAATGACCGGTGATCAGGTACGGATTCACACCGATTCCGCCTATGGCAAGGCGCGCATCACCCACATCGACACCGAGCTGGTTCATTCCGAACTGGCTGCGGGCAAGGTGGTGGTGATCGCCGGTTTCCAGGGCCGTGACGAGCATAACGCCATCACGACGCTGGGCCGCGGCGGTTCGGATACCACGGCGGTTGCCGTGGCGGCGGCCATCAAGGCCGATGAGTGCCAGATCTTTACCGATGTGGATGGGGTATACACCACGGATCCGCGCATCGAACCCAAGGCGCGTCGTCTCGACACCATCACCTTCGAGGAGATGCTGGAGATGGCCAGTCTTGGCGCCAAGGTGCTGCAGATCCGCTCGGTGGAGTTTGCGGGCAAGTACCGCGTCCCGCTGCGGGTGCTGTCGAGCTTTATCGATGGAGAGGGAACCTTAATCACATATGGAGGTGATAGGATGGAAGCTCCCCTGGTATCCGGGATCGCTTTTAACCGCAACGAGGCCAGCCTGACCATTCTGGGCGTGCCGGACAGACCGACCGTTGCCGCGCAGATCCTGAATCCGATCAGCGACGCCAACATTGATGTCGACATGATTGTGCAGAACACCCTGGGAGATGGCACAGCCGACTTCACCTTCACGGTGAATCGTGACGACTATCGCCGCGCCCGGGCACTGCTGGAGGAGACCGCCACCGAACTTGGCGCCTCCTGCGTGCAGGGAAATGGCGAGATTGCCAAGGTCTCCATTGTCGGTGTCGGCATGTGGAACCATCCCGGTGTTGCGCGCACCATGTTCAAGGTATTGGGCGAGGAGGGGATCAACATGCAGTTGATCTCGACCTCTGAAATCAAAATCTCTGTGGTGATTGACGAGAAGTATCTGGAACTGGCGGTGCGAGCCCTGCACGCGGCTTTCGGGTTGGATCAGGCACCGCAAGAGCAGCCCTTGGGCTAACAATCTCTGATTGATTTAGTTTCAACCATTTACCATATCGGTATCTTTGTTAGATAATGTCGCATATCGATATAAAAACAAAACAGGATACAGGAGCAAGCGAATGCTTATTTTGACTCGTCGTGTTGGGGAAACCCTGATGATTGGTGATGAAGTGACTGTCACCGTACTGGGCGTTAAAGGCAACCAGGTCCGTATCGGTGTTAACGCGCCGAAAGAGGTCTCCGTACACCGCGAAGAGATCTACCAGCGCATCCAGGCCGAGAAAGTTCCGGGCCAACCGGGCTTCTAAGCCACTTTCATGGCTGTGACAAGGCGACACCTCATGTGTCGCCTTTTGTTTTTCCGGCCCCCTAAAATCGCCCTGCAGGGCGCGAAACTGCGGGATAAGTGCCGATATTGTTTGAATATTCCACGCTTTGACCAAATGCTGAGCGAACGCACTTTTTTCTCCAAAAAAGTGTTTGACTAAAAATCCCTGTGAAGTATTATCAGCCCCGCAAACGGAGAGGTGGCCGAGAGGCTGAAGGCGCTCCCCTGCTAAGGGAGTATGCGGCTTATACCCGCATCGGGGGTTCGAATCCCCCCTTCTCCGCCATTTGCGCCCGTAGCTCAGCTGGATAGAGTACCTGGCTACGAACCAGGTGGTCAGAGGTTCGAATCCTCTCGGGCGCACCATATTACGACTCAAGCAAGAGTCATGTGTTGACCATCAGCAAGTCGACACTTTGGAAAAGGCTTACTGATAAGTAAGCTTTTTTTATCGTTTTAAAACAGGGCGCCCGTAGCTCAGCTGGATAGAGTACCTGGCTACGAACCAGGTGGTCAGAGGTTCGAATCCTCTCGGGCGCACCATATTTCAAGCAGTACCAAAAGTTTGTGAGCGCCCGTAGCTCAGCTGGATAGAGTACCTGGCTACGAACCAGGTGGTCAGAGGTTCGAATCCTCTCGGGCGCACCATATTTCAAGCAGTACCAAAAGTTTATGAGCGCCCGTAGCTCAGCTGGATAGAGTACCTGGCTACGAACCAGGTGGTCAGAGGTTCGAATCCTCTCGGGCGCACCATATTTCAAGCAGTACCAAAAGTTTATGAGCGCCCGTAGCTCAGCTGGATAGAGTACCTGGCTACGAACCAGGTGGTCAGAGGTTCGAATCCTCTCGGGCGCACCATACAGACAGCCTCGACTTCGGTCGGGGCTGTTTTTTTATGGGCGATATTTAACTTTTTGGTGCGGATCCCCGTGCGCTGTTGCGGGTGGATCGCCCGTTTACCTGGCTGTTCTTGTCCTTATTTCTTCCCCTTTCTGTGATTGCGCACAGTTCTTCTGATCGTTGCCCCGCCTCACCACCCTTTGCCTCATCTATAGGCGCCTTGTATGCCTGCTGTTGTAACGGCAGATGCCGCGCAGCCATCACTAAGGGTTCGCTCATCAACATCCTGCAAGGCCTGCAGAGGCGTTCTGCAGGCAATAAAAAAGGATGCCGCAGCATCCTTTTGTGTCGAGATATTTACTCAGCTTTTCAGCCATTTGCGAATGCGGTTGGCATCGCCTATAGGGGTGCGTTTGCCCACCGAGTTGAGCAGCACGATGGCAAGCTCGCGGCTGTCCGGTTTGGCGCGCATTACCAGACAGCGCCCCGCTTCGTCAGTGAAGCCGGTCTTGGAGAGGCGTACGTCCCAATCCGGGTTTTTCACCAGCGGGTTGGTGTTGTTGAACATCAGGCTGTAGGCGGGGGCGCTGAAGCGCATCTCCCGGTTCTCATCCTGAGTGAACTGACGGATCAGCGGCTGACGATAGGCGGCGGCGGCCAGCTTGCCGAGATCCTGGGCGGTGGAGACGTTGCGGGTGGAGAGGCCGGTGGAGTCGTAGAAGTGGGTATTTCGCATACCCAGCTGTCTGGCCTTGTTGTTCATGGCCCGCACGAAGGCGCTGCGACCGCCCGGATAGTGACGCGCCAGTGCCGAGGCCATCCGGTTTTCGGAGGACATCAGCGCCAGATGCAGGGCGTCGCGGCGGGTCACCTTGGTGCCCATGCGGATGCGGGAGTGAGTGTGTTTGACCCGATCCAGATCGTTCTTGTCGACCGTAATGGTCTGGTTGAGATTCTGCTTGGCATCCAGCACCACCAGCGCTGTCATCAGCTTGGTGAGAGAGGCGATGGGACGCACCTTGGTGGCATTCTTCTGGTAGAGCGTCTTGCCCGTTTTTACATCCACGACCAGGGCGCTGCTCGAGCGTACTTCCAGTTTGGCTGGGTTGGGTGCCGCGTTGACCGCAGGCAATCCCAGCATTCCCATCAACCCGACAACCAGCGCTGCTGCGCGAATCCGACACCACATACAACCGACTCCGTTCCCATCCAAAAAAAGGCGCTAGATTCACTCATTTTTACCCCGGCTTTACAAGGGCCGAGCGGGACTATTTCTGCTATTTGCGCGAAATTGGCGATCAAAAAAGCCCTCTGGCGAGGGCTTTCGGGTCGGGCGTTGGGCGAGGGGTCAATCCCGCGGCTGCGAAGCCCTGCGTTTGCTGATCCAGCGCCAGACCAGCGCCACCATGCCACCCAGCAGCAGGGCCACCGGCAGATAGATGATGATATTGAAGAACTGGGTCTGGTATTCGGCGGCCAGCTTGGTGTGGCTCAGGTAGTAACCAAACCCGACCAGCGGGCAGATCCACATGATGGAGCTGATCAGATTGACGATGAGAAAGCGCCCCTGGGGCAGCTCGGTGGCACCGACGATGTAGGGGTAGGCGGTGCGCACGAAGGCGATATAGCGCGCGGTGATCAGGGTGATGATCCCGTACTTGTCCAGCAGGTGGTAGACCTTCTGCTGGTGTCGCTCTTCCACGTGGGACATCAGCCGATGGTAGAGCTGGGTGTGGCCAAGGAAGCGCCCCTGCATGTAACCGAGCCAGGTGCCGACAAAGGTAGCCATGATCAACAGCGGGATCACCCCGAGAGACAATACATCCTGATAGATGAGCACGCCGGTGAGGATCAGCAGGCTGTCACCGGGCAGAAAGGCGGTAGGGATGAATCCGTTTTCCAGTACCAGAAACGTCAGAATCACACCACAGATCATGAAGGCCATCTTGGGATCGGAAAGTGTGTTCAGATCGTGATTCATAAAGGCGTGAGCCAGTTGGTAAAACTGCTCCATACTTGCAAACTCCACAGGTTAGCTGGGTTGATCGGTCAAGGGCATGGCGAGCACCTTGTCGATGCGCAGGCCATCCATGTCAACAATTTCCAGTTGCCACTGTTCCAGTGTCACCAGGTCTCCGGTTTGTGGAACACGACCAAGGAGCAGCATGATAAGCCCTCCGAGGGTGTGATAGTGATGTTTTTCTTCTTCTGGCAGACGAACCAACTCCAGACAGTCCTTCAACTCCGGCAGCGGGATCAGGCCATCGAGCAGCCAGCTGCCGTCGGCGCGCCGGAAGGCCCAGTTGTCCTCGCCATCCTCCTGCTGGAAATCCCCCGCCAGCGCCTCCAGCAGATCCTGCTGGGTGACCAGTCCCTGCAACTCGCCATATTCGTCCACCACCAGCGCCATCTGTTCGCTGTGGGTGCGGAAGTGGTTGAGCAGCTCAACGCCGTTGAGGGTCTCGGGCAGCAGGCTGCCCTCCTGGGTCAGGGCAGCCAGATCGATGGGCTCCCCCTTGATATAGGCGTGCAGCACCTTGCTGACATTGATGATACCCACCAATTCTGACAGGTTGCCGTCGCAGACCGGAAAATAGCTGTGGCGATACTCCACCAGTCGCTGCAGGTTGGTCTCCAGCGGCAGTGCCAGATCCAGATAGCGGATATCGCTGCGCGGCACCATCAGGGAGGAGAGGCTGCGCTCGTCGAGACGGAAGACGTTGCGCAGCATGGTGTGTTCATGATCCTCGATCACTCCGGCTTCCGATCCTTCCACCAGCATGGCGTGGATCTCCTCCTCGGTGACGTTGGCGCTGCCGTTCTGGTTGACCCGCAGCAGCCGCAGGCTGGCATTGGTGGAGGCCGACAGCAGCCAGACGAAGGGGCGGGTCAGGGTGGCGAGCCAGTGCATGGGGCGGGCCACCAGACAGGCGATGCGCTCGGCATTGAGCTGGCCGAGCCGCTTGGGCACCAGCTCCCCCACCACGATGGAGAGGTAAGTAACCACCACCACCACGGTGATGGTGGCGATCAGGCCACTGCTCTTGGCCGGGAGTCCCCACTCCTGCAACCAGAGGGAGAAGGGCTGGGCCAGCAGGGATTCGCCGTAGATACCGTTGAGCAGACCTATGCTGGTAATGCCGATTTGGACGGCAGAGAGAAAATGGGTCGGGTCTTCGCCCAGTTTGAGGGCAATGGCGGCGGAGCGGTTGCCTTCAGAGGCAAGCTTGCCGAGGCGAGCCTTGCGTGCGGTGACGATGGCGATTTCTGACATGGCGAAGACGCCATTAAGCAAAATCAATCCCAGCAGGATCAATATTTCCATACAGCAACAGCACTCCTTGAGTGGATAAGATCGCTGGCAGTGTAATGAATTTGGCGGCGATGCGCTTGTGAAAGCGGGTGATCCGGCTCGCTAATTTGATGACCGCGCTCTGGGATGGCTGAAAAAGATGGCCGGAAAAGGGAAGGATGACCACGCCAAACGGCGTAATGGGCGAGGCAGCATTGCAGGAGGGAAAAGGGCGGGAAGTCCCGCCCTTGCTTGTCATGGTTCAGACAACCGTTATCAGAACTGTTGGAACCAGCGCTGGATCTGGGCCGGATCCTTGCTCTGGGTCAGGGAGAGCATCAGCAGCACCCGCGCTTTCTGCGGGTTGAGAGTGCCGGAGGCCACGAAGCCGTACTTGGCATCATCGATCTCGGCATCCAGGGTGGTGGCGCCGGTCGGTACGCGGGCGGAGCGCACGACACGGATACCGTCCTTGCTCGCCTTGGCCAGGGTATCGAACAGGGTGTGGTAGAGGTTGCCGTTGCCCACCCCGGCGCTGACGATGCCGTCGAACTTGGCATCCACCATCGCCTTGGCCGGCAAGTCGGTGGCGTTGGCGTAGCTGTAGACGATGCCCACTTGCGGCAGCTTGTCGAGCTTGCTCACGTCAAACGGCGTCTTGCTGGTGTGCAGACGGGCCGGGCTGCGCTGATAGTCGATCTTGCCGTTGTGGATGTAACCCAGCGGGCCAAAGTTGGGGGAGGCAAAGGTCTGCACGCCTGTGGTGTTGGTCTTGGTGACGTCGCGGGCATCGAGCACGGTGTCGTTCATCGCCACCATGACGCCACGTCCCTTGGAGGTGGGGTCGGAGGCGGTCACCACGGCGTTGTAGAGGTTGAGCGGGCCATCAGCACTCATGGCGGTGGAGGGGCGCATGGCGCCAACCAGTACCACCGGCTTGTCGCTCTTGACGGTCAGATTGAGGAAGTAGGCGGTCTCTTCCATTGTGTCGGTGCCGTGGGTGATGACAATGCCATCCACATCATCCTTGGCCAGCAGCTCGTTGACCCGTTTGGCCAGCTTGAGCCACACCTCGTCGTTCATGTCTTGGGAGCCGATCTTCACCACCTGCTCACCCTGCACATCGGCCACGTTCTTCATCTCGGGCACGGCGGCGATCAGGGTTTCGATGGCCACCTTGCCAGCCTCGTAGTTGGACTGGGTAGCGGACTGGCCAGCTCCGGCAATGGTGCCGCCGGTTGCCAGAATATGGACGTTGGGCAGGGCCATTGCCATGGGGGAGAGGGTCAGGCCGACGACGGCGGCGAGCAGGGTCTTGCGGATCGGTAGGGTCATGCTGCAAATCCTTGTGGTTGGAATAATCGCAGCAAGTTTGCCCGTTTAATAACCCGGGTCTGTGATAAAACTCACCAAAAGACAGGTGAGTACAGATTTTTAACCTGTTTTATACCTCTATGGAGATAATTTAACTCGCAGAGAAACCCTTGGCTTCGATCAGGGCGATCAGCTCGGCCTTGCTCAGCTCGCTCTCAATGACGGCCTTGCTGCTGGCGAAATCGACGGTTGCGGTGGTGACCGCAGGCTGGGCCAGCAGCGCTTTTTGCAGACTGGCGGCGCAGCCACCACAGGACATGCCGGACACTGTGAGTTCGATGGTCATGGGATATCTCCTCTGTTGATGAGCGCCAGCCTAAAGCTGCCGCCTCCGGCAAGGTCAAGCCGTCAGTACATAAGACCCAGATAGTTCATCAGGATGGCTCCCTGCCGGTGTATGGGAGCCAAGGTTCGTGGTGGCGATGAGGTTGGCAGTTTTCTCGGGCAGGGTCAGTACATAAGACCGAGATAATTCATCAGAGTTGCCCCGAGGCTGGTAGTGACCAGCGAACCGAGGGTGGTGGTGGCGATGATGTTTGCGGCCAGCACGCTGTCGCCCCCCATGGCACGGGTCATCACATAGCTGGCGGCGGCAGTCGGGGTAGCGCTGATGAGAAACAGAATGCCCAGCTCCAGATGGCTGAAGCCGAGCAGGGTCGCCCCCAGAGTGAACGCAGCCGGAATGAGACAGAGCCGCATGATGCTGGCCCAGCCCGCAATGGCTGCACCACCACGCAGGGCATCGAGGCTGAGAGAGGCGCCGGTGCAGAGCAGCGCCAGCGGCAACGTCATGTTGGCGAAGTAGCTGCCGGTGGTGAGCAGCAGTTGCGGCATCTTGATACCGAGCAGGGTAAAGGGCAGCGCCGCCACAATGGCGATGATCAACGGATTCTTGATGATGCCGAGCAGAATGGGGCGAATGCCGGTGGCACCGCCGAGACTGCGGGTGAGGGTGATCACCGCGAGAATGTTGTAGAGCACGGTCACCGCGCCGACATAGAAGGCCGCCGCCCCCAACCCCTCGTGGCCGTAGGCGTTCTGCACATAGGCGAGCCCGATAATGGCGCTGTTGCCGCGAAAGCTCCCCTGCACGAAGATGCCGCGCAGCCGCTGCTCCTCGATAAAACGTCCGGCCAGCAGCTCCAGCACCAGATAGCTGATAACGGTGGCGAGCAGGCCATAGCCGATAAACCAGAGGCTCGGCATGGTGGCGAAGTTGGTACCCAGAATACTGAGAAAGAGCAGAGCGGGCAGGGTGACCTGAAACACCAGTCGCGAGGCGGATTCGGTAAAGGGATCCGGCAGCAGCCCCAACCGCTTGAGCAAGATGCCGAGCAGCAGCACCACGCAGATGGGGCCTGTGATGGAGAGGGAGAAGAGCAGACTGGCCAGCAGATCCATGATGGGCATCCTGTGCTGTGCCCACACACCCTGACGGCGGGGCAAAAAGGGCATTCTAACGCCATGGGCTTGTATTCACAGGGGTTAATCACAACAATGTGGGCAATTCCACCGCCTAGCCTCCTGTGAGCCAATTCATGGACAAGAAACTGACCATCCTCGATATCGCCAGACTGAGTGGCGTCGGCAAGTCGACCGTCTCCCGGGTGCTCAATCAGGATCCCAAGGTGAAGCAGGAGACCCGCGAGCGGGTGGAGCAGATCATCGCCGAGCACGGCTTTGTGCCGAGCAAATCGGCGCGGGCCATGCGCAGCCAGAGCCAGCAGGTGGTGGGGATCATCGTCTCGCGGCTCGACTCCAGCTCGGAGAATCAGGCGGTGCGCGGCATGCTGGAGACCCTCTACCAGCGCGGCTATGATGCTGTGCTGATGGAGAGCAAGTTCTCCCCCGCCAAGGTACAGGAGCATCTGGCGGTGCTGGAGCGGCGCGGAGTGGATGGCATCATCCTGTTCGCCTTCAATGACTTGGACTATGCCGCCATGACGCCGCTGAAAGAGAAGCTGGTGCTGGTCGCTCGTGAATATCCCGGTTTCTCCTCGGTCTGCTTTGACGACGTCGGTGCGGTGCGCACCATGCTGGCGCAACTGGCAAGCCGTGGCGCCCGCGACATCGCCTATCTGGGGGTGGATGCCTCGGATCTCACCACCGGCCAGCGCCGCCTCGACGCCTATCTCGCTTACTGCGCAGAGCAAGGGTTGCGCCCGCGCAGCGCCCTCGGTGATCTCAGCCTGCAGAGCGGCTATCGGCTGGCGGCCGAGCTGCTGACCCCCTCCACCCAGGCGTTGGTCTGCGCCAGCGACACCCTCGCCATCGGTGCGGCAAAATATCTGCAAGAACAAGGGCGTAGCGAGGTGCTGGTGACCGGCCTTGGCAACAACCCCATGCTCAGTTTCCTCTTCCCCAACGCCCTCAGTCTCGATTTGGGTTACAAGGGGGCGGGGGAGCAGGCGGCGCGTCAGCTGCTCGGCCAGATTGAGCAGGAGAAACCCCCGCAGGTGACAATCGCCCCCTGTCGAACCCTGTGAGCCCCATCACTTCCGACTGAACAAAAAGTGCGCTTTTTGTGACGCTCGCCACGAATTGGGAACGTTCCCATTTCGATCTGGCAAGATTGTCGGCATGCTAAATGGGAACGATACCAAAAACGCTCCGGCCGACAGACTGGCTCAAAAGGGCGATACAGACCACTATTCAATGGCGTCACAGAGGGAAGACCCATGTCCAAGATCAACGCACAGCAGCTTGCCACCCTGATCGACAAGATCGGCGGCAAGGAGAACATCGCCACTGTCAGCCACTGCCTGACCCGGTTGCGCTTCGTCCTGAACGATCCGGCCAAGGCCGACAGCAAGGCCATCGAAACCATCCCGGCGGTGAAGGGAAGCTTCACCCAGGGCGGTCAGTTCCAGGTGGTGATCGGCAACGAGGTAGAGCAGTGGTACAAGGCGCTGACCGAGCAGCTCGGCGTCAGCGGTGGCAGCAAGGAGACCGCCAAGCAGGCGGCTCGCCAGAACATGAACCCGCTGGAGCGGGGCATCTCCCATCTGGCGGAGATCTTCGTACCGTTGCTGCCTGCCATCATCACCGGCGGTCTGATCCTGGGCTTTCGCAACGTCATCGGCGACATCAAGATGTTTGACGATGGCACTCACACCCTCACCGAGATCAGCCAGTTCTGGGCTCAGGTACACGCCTTCCTTTGGCTGCTGGGCGAGGCGATTTTCCACTTCCTGCCGGTAGGTGTCTGCTGGTCTGCAGTTAAGAAGATGGGCGGCTCCGAGATCTTGGGTATCGTGCTCGGTATCACGCTGGTGTCGCCGCAGTTGATGAACGCCTACGGCATCGGTCAGCAGACCCCGGAGGTGTGGGACTTCGGCCTGTTCGTGATCCAGAAGGTGGGTTATCAGGCCCAGGTCATTCCGGCGCTGCTGGCGGGTGTCTTCCTCGCCTGGGTTGAGACCAACCTCAAGCGGATCATTCCGGCTTACCTCTATCTGGTGATTGTGCCGTTTGTCTCGCTGCTGCTGGCAGTGATCGTGGCCCACGCCTTTATCGGCCCGTTCGGTCGCTGGATTGGTGATGGCGTCGGTTTCGCGGCCAAGGCTGCCATGACCGGCTCCTTCGCTCCCATCGGTGCTGCCCTGTTCGGTTTCCTCTACGCGCCGCTGGTCATTACCGGTATCCACCACACCACCAACGCGGTGGATCTGCAGTTGATGCAGAGCATGGGTGGCACCCCGATTTGGCCGCTGATCGCCCTCTCCAACATCGCCCAGGCGTCTGCGGTCGTCGGCATCATTCTGATTAGCCGCAAGGAGAACGAGCGGGAGATCTCGGTACCTGCCGCCATTTCCGCCTACCTCGGGGTGACCGAACCGGCCATGTACGGTATCAACCTCAAGTACAAGTTCCCCATGTTGTGCGCCATGGTGGGGTCCAGCCTTGCCGCCCTCATCTGCGGTTTCGCCGGGGTGATGGCCAACGGCATCGGGGTAGGCGGCCTGCCGGGCATCCTCTCCATCCAGCCGCAATACTGGGCGGTGTTCGCCATCGCCATGCTGGTCGCCATCGTGGTGCCGGTGGTGCTGACCTTGCTGGTCTACAAGCGCCAGCAAGCCGCTGGCAAGTTGGCCCAAGCCAGCGCCTGACACTGATTATCAGGGCGACCCGCGGGTCGCCCTCTCCATTTCATATTCGAGACAAGAGAAAGACCCATGAGCCAAACACCCTGGTGGCAGAGTGCCGTGATTTACCAGATTTACCCCAAGAGCTTTCAGGATTCCGCTGCCCGTGGCACCGGCGATCTCAAGGGGATCATGGCCCGCCTCGACTATCTCAAGACCTTGGGCGTCGATGCCCTCTGGCTGACCCCGGTTTATGTTTCTCCGCAGGTGGACAACGGCTACGACATCGCCGACTACCTTGCCATCGACCCCGCCTACGGCACCATGGCAGATTTCGAGGCGCTGCTGGCCGCCGCCCACGCGCGCGATATCCGCATTGTGATGGATATCGTGGTCAACCACACCTCCACCGAGCACGCCTGGTTCAAGTCGGCACTGGGGAACAATAACAGCCCCTACCGCGACTACTACATCTGGCGCGATCCGGTGGATGGCGGCGTGCCCAACAACTGGCAATCCAAGTTTGGTGGCAGTGCATGGGAGCTGGATGCAGCCACCGGCCAGTACTACCTGCACCTGTTTGCCCGTGAGCAGGCGGATCTCAACTGGGAAAATCCGGCGGTGCGCGCCGAGGTCAAAAACATCATCCACTTCTGGGCCAAGAAGGGGGTGGACGGTTTCCGCCTCGACGTCATCAACCTTATCTCCAAGGAGCAGGCGTTCCCGAACGACGAGATTGGCGATGGCCGCCGTTTCTATACCGATGGGCCGCGCATCCACGAATTTTTGCAGGACGTGAGCCGCGACGTGTTTGCTCCTGTCGGCGCCATGACGGTGGGGGAGATGTCCTCTACTTCGCTGGAGCACTGCCAGCGCTATGGCGCCCTCGATGGCTCCGAGCTCTCCATGGTGTTCAACTTCCACCATCTGAAGGTGGATTACCCCAACGGCGACAAGTGGACCAAGGCGCCGTTCGATTTCCTCGAACTCAAGCGCATCTTCAACCACTGGCAGAGCGGCATGCATGGCAAGGGGTGGTCGGCGCTGTTCTGGTGCAACCACGATCAGCCGCGCATCGTCTCCCGTTTCGGCGATGAGGGCGAGCATAGAGTTGTAGCCGCCAAGATGCTGGCCAGCACGCTGCACGGCCTGCAAGGCACCCCTTACATCTATCAGGGGGAGGAGATCGGCATGACAAACCCCGGCTATCAGCGCATCGATGACTATCAGGATGTGGAGAGCCGCAATATCTTCGCCATCAAGCAGGCGGAAGGGATGAGCGAGGCCGAGATCCTCGCGATTCTGGGTGCCAAGTCCCGTGACAACTCGCGTACCCCGATGCAGTGGAGCGCTGCGGCCAATGCAGGTTTCACCAGCGGGACGCCCTGGCTCAAGCCTGCCGCCAACTATCCCGAGATCAACGCCGAGGCGGCGCTGGCCGACCAGAACTCGGTGTTCTGGCACTATCGGGATCTCATCGCCCTTCGCAAGGCGCACTCCATCTTCACCCAGGGGGATTATCAGGAGCTGCTGACGGGGCACCCGCAGATCTGGGCCTATGCCCGCCGTGCCAACGGTCAGACCCTGCTGGTGGTGAGCAACTTCTACGGCGAGCCGGTGGAGTTTGCCTTGCCTGCCGAGCTGCAAAGCGGGCAAGGTCGGCTGCTGCTCGGCAACTACCCCGATAGCCCGGCCCAACCGCAATCGGGTATGTTGCGCCCTTATGAATCCCTGATCTGGCTGATGGAGTAGGCGATGACGAAAGTGGTGCGCGGTGCCGAGTGGCAGAAGATGGTGGCGGGGGAGCCTTATGACGCGGGCGATCCCGAGCTCAAAGCGGCACGTGAGCGCTGCCGAAGGCTCTATCACACCTTCAACACCAGCTGGCAGGAGAAACCGGCGCGGGATGCTTTGTTGCACGACCTGCTCGGTGGCCGCGGCCAGGAGTGTGCCATCAATCCGCCATTCTTCTGCGACTATGGTGCCAACATCTTCGTCGGCGAGAACTTCTACGCCAACGTAGGCTGCACCATCCTCGACGTCTGCGAGGTGCATATCGGCGACAACGTGCTGCTGGCGCCCGGGGTGCAGATCTACACCGCCGCTCACCCGGTGGCGGTGGTGCCACGTATCAAGGGTGTCGAGTTCGGCAAGCCGGTGCGGATCGGTCACAACGTCTGGATTGGCGGCAGCGTCGTCATCTGCCCCGGCGTCACCATCGGTGACAACAGCGTCATCGGTGCCGGTTCGGTGGTGACCAAAGATGTGCCCGCCAACGTGGTGGCGGCTGGCAACCCTTGCAAGGTGCTTCGGCCGATGACGGCACAGGAGCTGGAAGGCGTCATCCAGCGGTGAATAGGGGCCATGAATGCTATTGCTATCTGATTGATAGCAAAGCGACTTTCAGATTGTTTTGCATTCAGTGCTTATGTTCGGGGCCGCTTGGTCGATACTGTTGAGTGCAGGAGGAACCCTATGGATATATCAAGTTCTGCAAATGCGTCGTTTGGTTCTGCTCTGATGACGGCCAGTCTGGCCAAGAAACAGCAGACCCAAGAGGGCGAAGCTGCGCTGAAGCTGCTGCAAAACGCAGCGCAATCAGCGCCGGTTGCACCGACATCGGCCAGCGCTTCTTTGGGAAGCAAGATCGATATTCGCGTCTGACCCTAATGAAAAAGCCCCCATCTCGCGATGGGGGCTTTTTTATCTCTGCAATTTGGCGCGAGCCTCTTCCGCTCAGAGCGGGAAGGGGGCTGGCGCCTCGAAGGTTATCCGCTCGCCGCTACGGGGGTGACTGATGGTCAGCATGGCAGCATGCAGGTAGAGATGGGGTGCCGCCGCCAGCGCATCCGGATGAGCATAGAGGTTGTCACCCAGGATCGGATGCCCCAGCTCCAGCATATGGACGCGCAACTGGTGTGAGCGACCTGTGATGGGGGTCAGCTTGATCAGGCTGTTGCCGTTCTCCACTTTCAGTTTTTCCCACAGGGTCAGAGCGTGACGCCCCTCCTCGTGATCCACCTTCTGTTTCGGGCGGTTGGGCCAGTCGACGCAGAGCGGCAGGTCAACCTGTCCCGACTCTGCTTCCGGCTCACCCCACACCCAGGCGAGGTAGTGCTTCTCGGTCTCCCGCTCGCGAAATTGTCGGCTCAGCTCCCGATGAGAGTTGGGATTGAGGGGAATGACAATGACGCCAGTGGTGGACATGTCGAGGCGATGAGCTGCCGCCGCCTTGGGGTGCTGCTGTTTTACCCGATGCAGGACGCTGTCTTCATTCTCGGGGCCGCGCCCGGGGACGCTTAGCAGGCCAGTGGGCTTGTTGACCACCATGATGTCCTTGTCCTTGAACAGGATATCGAGCCAGGGTTCCAGAGGCGGTGAGTATTCAAACATAAATGTCTCGCATCAGAAGGTGGGG
Source organism: Aeromonas sp. 84A (assembly GCF_051919345.1). NCBI lineage: Bacteria > Pseudomonadati > Pseudomonadota > Gammaproteobacteria > Aeromonadales > Aeromonadaceae > Aeromonas > Aeromonas sp. 84A. The sequence goes on along the minus strand of NZ_JBQBEW010000001.1, from coordinate 4,532,103 downwards.
GCAAGCCCCCATCAGTTATGGGTAACCACGACAAAGCGGCCTTGGGTATCCAGTTTGAGCTGGGTCTGGCCGCTGTCGGTCGGTACCTTGTCAGTTATGGGTGACCACGATAAAGCGGATGGCATCCAGCTTGAGTTGGGTCTGATCGATCAGGTGGTGCAATTCTGCCTGCAGATTGCGCAGATAATCCAGTTCGCTGTCGCGCACGTTCGGGTTGACTGCCTTGAGCGCTTCCAGACGATCCAGATCCTGCTGCAGGGTCTGCGCCATCTGGGCGCGGGCCTTGTCGACAATCCCGGCTTTCAGCTCTTCGGCAATGGCTTGCCCCTTGCCAATCAGACCGTGGATCACCGGCTGGGATGCTGTCACGAGCTTGCTGCCGAGGTGGCGATTGACTGGCGTCAGCTGGCGGTTGAAGGCATCGAACGCCACTTTCTCACCCAGATTCTGGCCGTTCTTGTCCATCAGCAGACGGATCGGCGTCGGCGGCATGAAGCGGTAGAGCTGGGGATGGGCCGCAGACTCGGCAACGAAGATCAGCTCAAGCAGGATGGAGCCGATGGGCAGCGCCTTGTTCTTGAGCAGTGCGACCGAGGTGGCACCGATCTCGGAGCCCAGGATCAGGTCGATACCGCCGCGCATCATGGGGTGATCCCAGGAGAGCAGCGCCATGTCATCCCGCGACAGGGCTGTGTTGCGATCGAAGGTGATGGTCATGCCGTCTTGCGGCAGGCCCGGGAAGCTGGAGACCAGCATGTGATCCCCGGGGGTCAGCACCAGCGCGTTCTCGCCACGGTCATCCTGATTGACGCCGATCTCGTCGAACATCTTGAGAGCAAAGGAGATCATGCCGGTGTCGTCATCTTCGGCGGCCAGCTTGTCGACCAGCTGCTGGGCGGCGGCGCCACCGCTGGAGTGGATCTCCAGCAGGCGATCGCGACCCTGCTCCAGTCGGGCCTTGAGCGGCTCGTGCAGTTCGCGGGTCTTTACCAGCAGGGCCTCGAGGGCTGCCTGATCGCCGGTGTTGGCGGCCAGCAGTTCGAATAGCTCCTCACGTACCGCTTCGAATACCGGGCGAGCTGTCGGGCAGGTCTGCTCGAACGCGTCCAGACCATCGTGATACCAGAGCTGCAGGGCGCGCTGGGCAGTCCCTTCCAGGTAGGGAACGTGGATCTCGACGGTATTCTGCTGACCGATACGATCCAGTCGGCCGATACGTTGCTCCAGCAGGTCCGGGTTGAGGGGCAGATCGAACAGCACCAGATGGCTGGCAAACTGGAAGTTGCGCCCTTCTGAGCCGATCTCGGAGCAGAGCAGCACCTGGGCGCCACCCTCTTGCTGGGCGAAATAGGCGGAGGCCTTGTCCCGCTCAAGGATCGACATCCCTTCGTGGAACACGGCACCACGGATCCCTTCACGGGTACGCAGCGCCTCTTCCAGCGCGATGGCGGTCGCTGCTTCGGAGCAGATCACCAGCACCTTCTGCTGACGGGCAGAGAGCAGCAGCTCCAGCAACCATTCAACGCGTGGGTCGAACTGGGTCCAGGTGGCGTTGTCGCCTTCGAACTGCTGGAAGATCTTCTCGGGATAGAGGTAGCGCAGGGCGCGGGTCTGCAGCTCGCCACCGTTGCCACCCATCATGCCCATCACCTTGATGGCAGTCTTGTACTGCTCCGGCAGCGGCATGGGGTAGACGTTGAGGTGACGCTCGGGGAAGCCCTGAATATTGGCGCGGCTGTTGCGGAACAGCACCCGGCCGGTGCCATGCTGGTCCAGCAGCTTGGCGACCGCCTGCTGGCGGGCGGCGGCATCGCTCAAGTCCAACCCTTCCAGCTGGCTGGCGAGGGTCTGTCTGGCTTCATCGCTCAGGGTCTCGCCATCCAGCAGCTCTTGCGCTGCGCTGGCGACCTGACCATAGGCCTGCTCCTCGGCGAGGAAGGCCTCGTAGTCGTAGAAACGCTCGGGATCGAGCAGGCGCAGACGGGCAAAGTGGCTCTGGTGTCCCAGCTGATCCGGGGTCGCAGTCAGCAGCAGCACGCCCGGCACCTGTTCGGCCAGCGCTTCCACCATCTCATAGGCCCGGCTCGGCGCCTCTTCACTCCA
>NZ_JBQBEW010000001.1:4277500-4525000 GCF_051919345.1 Aeromonas sp. 84A | reverse complement strand
CACGAGACGAACACACTACGGTGTGGAAGCCATTGATGCCCTGCTTCCAGGAAAAGCCTCTAAGCTTCAGATTACAAGTCATCGTACCCCAAACCGACACAGGTGGTCGGGTAGAGAATACCAAGGCGCTTGAGAGAACTCGGGTGAAGGAACTAGGCAAAATAGAACCGTAACTTCGGGAGAAGGTTCGCTCCTGACAGTGAAGTCCCTTGCGGATGGAGCAGTTGGGAGTCGCAGTGACCAGATGGCTGGGACTGTTTATCAAAAACACAGCACTCTGCAAACACGAAAGTGGACGTATAGGGTGTGACACCTGCCCGGTGCCGGAAGGTTAATTGATGGGGTTAGCGCAAGCGAAGCTCTTGATCGAAGCCCCGGTAAACGGCGGCCGTAACTATAACGGTCCTAAGGTAGCGAAATTCCTTGTCGGGTAAGTTCCGACCTGCACGAATGGTGTAACCATGGCCATGCTGTCTCCACCCGAGACTCAGTGAAATCGAATTCGCCGTGAAGATGCGGTGTACCCGCGGCTAGACGGAAAGACCCCGTGAACCTTTACTACAGCTTGGCACTGAACATTGAACCTACATGTGTAGGATAGGTGGGAGGCTTTGAAGGCGTGACGCCAGTTGCGCTGGAGCCGTCCTTGAAATACCACCCTTGTATGTTTGATGTTCTAACGCAGGGCCCTGAATCGGGCTCGCGGACAGTGCCTGGTGGGTAGTTTGACTGGGGCGGTCTCCTCCCAAAGAGTAACGGAGGAGCACGAAGGTTGGCTAATCCTGGTCGGACATCAGGAGGTTAGTGCAATGGCATAAGCCAGCTTAACTGCGAGACGGACAGGTCGAGCAGGTACGAAAGTAGGTCATAGTGATCCGGTGGTTCTGAATGGAAGGGCCATCGCTCAACGGATAAAAGGTACTCCGGGGATAACAGGCTGATACCGCCCAAGAGTTCATATCGACGGCGGTGTTTGGCACCTCGATGTCGGCTCATCACATCCTGGGGCTGAAGTCGGTCCCAAGGGTATGGCTGTTCGCCATTTAAAGTGGTACGCGAGCTGGGTTCAGAACGTCGTGAGACAGTTCGGTCCCTATCTGCCGTGGGCGTTGGATGATTGAAGGGAGTTGCTCCTAGTACGAGAGGACCGGAGTGAACGAACCTCTGGTGTTCGGGTTGTCACGCCAGTGGCACTGCCCGGTAGCTAAGTTCGGAATCGATAACCGCTGAAAGCATCTAAGCGGGAAGCGAGCCCTGAGATGAGTCATCCCTGACCCCTTGAGGGTCCTAAAGGGCCGTTGGAGACCACAACGTTGATAGGTGGGGTGTGTAAGCGCAGTGATGTGTTGAGCTAACCCATACTAATTACCCGTGAGGCTTAACCATACAACACCCAAGAAGTGTTCTAAGGCTTGTAGCAAACCTAAGCGAACTACTAATTCAGTGATAGCGAAGCCAACAGGCAACCTCGTTATTCACGTCAGCTTTCTCAGATTGAAGAATTTGCCTGGCGGCCATAGCGCCGTGGAACCACCTGATCCCATGCCGAACTCAGAAGTGAAACGCGGTAGCGCCGATGGTAGTGTGGCATTCGCCATGCGAGAGTAGGACACTGCCAGGCACCCAATTTAAGAACCCCGCTCATCGAGCGGGGTTTTTTATTGCCTGCAATTCAGCAAATAGCCTGATTGTTGACCTGCCCTATCTCCCTTCCTCTGTTTTTATCCTTACTCTCCGCTGCTTTCTGGTTCCACAAATAGCTTGATGTTCCGCTTGGTACTCTTTCTTCACTGAACCGCTGGATACTGTATGGTGGCTCTGGCGTAGTCATGACCCACGAACCCTATGCTCGCCTGTACGCGATGATCTCTTGCTTGCGTTTTTTCCTGGGCATCTGCGTCTTGTGTTAGCTGAAGTCTTTCTTTTTGAGCCCTCTGCTTGTCCATGACTTTGTTAATCGCCCACTGACGTTATGCCAGAGAGTGTGTTGGCTGTGCTAACACGCAGGCACAGGGGGCGCAGCGTTGGGTTTGGGGTAATAGGGAAATTGGAAGGGATACCCGCAGGAGCGCAGAGGTTCGATGTTGGTAGGTGATCTTGTGGCAGCTATTTAGCTCGCAGGTCAGAAGATCAAGAAAGGTGTTGAAGAAGACTAGTGTGTTGAGATCTATGAGGAATGACAAATCGGAGGCAAATAAAAAGCCCACGCAACATGGTTGCATGGGCTCGGTATGAATGGCGGAGGAGGTGGGATTTGAACCCACGGATGGTCGCCCATCGCCGGTTTTCAAGACCGGTGCATTCAGCCGCTCTGCCACCCCTCCGCAGCAGTGCGGCGAATATTACCATGCTGATCCGGCTTGTAAATCCCCGTCCGGTTTGATTGCTGGTTAATTGCGCGAAATGACATGAAAAAGTGGCAGTCAGGGCGCATCAAGCGCTTTTTTGGCCAGATAACTTGACTTGAAAACAGACTCAACCACTATAGTGGCCTCTATCATATCCTCTGCAAGATAACGTTATGACTATTAAAAATGCCCTGTTTTGCGCGCTGGCTGGTGTGACCCTGCTGGCGACGCCGGTACATGCAAGCGAGCTGACCAAAAGCGATGTCGAGCAAATCGTTCGCGACTATCTGGTCAAGAATCCCGAGATCCTGGTCGAGATGTCCAATGCCCTGCGTGCCAAGCAGGAGAGCCAGCAGGCCGAGAGTGACAAGGCGCTGATCAAGGCTCACTCCAAGCAGCTTTATGCCAATCAGGATCCCGAGATGGGGAATCCGAAGGCGTCGCTGACCATTGTGGAGTTTTTCGATTACAACTGCGGTTACTGCAAGCGGGCCCATCCGCTGGTCAAGCAGCTGATGGCGGAAGATAAAGATATCCGTTACATCTACAAGCAGTTCCCCATTCTGAGCGAGTCCTCCTACTTCGCAGCCCGTGCTGCGCTGGCGGTCCAGCTGGGTCAGCCTGACAAGTACCAGGCGTTCCACGAGAAGCTCTATACCCATCAGGGCCCGCTCGCTGATGAAGCACAGGTCAAGCAGTTGGCTATGGCGGCCGGTGTGGACTGGAGCAAGGTGGAGGCCAAGATCAAGGATGGCAGCATTGACCAGAACCTCGGTACCAACCGTGCGCTGGCTGAAGCGCTCGGTATCTCCGGTACCCCGGCCTTCATCATCGGTGATCAGATCCTGCGCGGTGCTCCCCGTGATCTGGCCAGCCTGAAGGGGTTTATCAAGGACGTGCGTGCCGGCAAGAGCATTCAATAAGCGGTTGTCATGGTCGAGTGCCCAGCGCCCCGGCCAGATACAGAAAGAGGGTCGGTATCACTACCGGCCCTCTTTTTTATTATGTCCTTTGGCACAAGTGGTCGTCGCGAAAGGACCATAACAACGTGCTCAGGACCCGGCCTGTTGGCCTCAGTAACAAGTATTAGCAGAGTCGTTCGGAGTCTATTGATAAATATTTCACCTTGCAGAGGCGTGTCGTGAGCATTGCTTAATTCCGGTCAAGATTTTTTCTGCTGCTTGCCTTAGAATCGCCGCCCGTTGCAGGAGAAACCCCTATGTTAGTTGATATTTTACGGCTGGTTTTTATAGCCGGAGGCCTCGTATTCATCTTTATGCTGGTGCAAGCCTGCTGGCGAAAGAAGCAGAGTGGATCCTTTGAGGCGACCCCCTTCTGGCCGGTGGCGTTGATCGGTGGGGTTGCCAACTTCCTCGATACCCTGGGGGTGGGCAGCTTTGCGGTAAAGACCGCCTGCTACAAGCAGTTCAAGCTGATCGATGATCGGGTACTGCCGGGTACCCTCAATGGGCAGTGCGTGCTGCCGACCGTGACTCAGTCGCTGATCTTCGTCGGTGCAGTCGCAGTGGAACCGCTGACACTGATCAGCATGATGATGGCCGCCGCAGCGGGCGCTGCCTGGGGGGCTCGCCATGTGGCCTCGTTTGATCGGCAGACCATCCGGCTGGTGATGGCTATCTCCTTGCTGGTCGTCGCAGGGCTTATCTTTGCCGGTCTGCTGGGGCTTTTCCCTGTAGGCGGCGATGCGATGGGGCTCAGCGGCTACAAGCTTGCGATCGCCCTGCTCGGCAATTTCATCTTCGGGGTGCTGATGAATGTCGGTATCGGCCTGTTTGCCCCCTGCATGACGTTGGTTTATCTGCTGGGGATGAATCCGCTGGCGGCGTTTCCCATCATGATGGGTTCCACCGCCGTGCTCAGCGTTTTCTCCGCAGGCACTTTTATCCGCAAAGGGGCGTTTGATGCCAAGGCGGTGCTGGCGGTAGCCATCTTCGGTCCCATCGGTGTGGTGCTGGCCGCCATGCTGGTCAAATCCATGGATATGGAGATGCTGAAGTGGCTGGTTGCCTTTATCGTCATCTATACCTCCTGGACCATGTACGCTTCTTGGCGGGCGGCGCGTCGCTCCCCTGTGCAGCTGACGGTGGAGAGCGCAGGCTAGCCTGTACCAGTGCCGCTTCGGCCTTGGCTCCCAGAAAGACATAGAGGCCAAGTGCCAGCAGCAAACCCACCGCACACCCCATCACCCCGACCGCAGGCCAGAGCAGCTCGCTCTGGCCGAGCGAACCTTTGAATAGCAGCAACAGTCCCTCGATGGAGACCGCGATCAGAATGGCGGCGATAAAGCGGGTGATGGTGCGGCGAATGGCACTGTGGCGGAAGATATCCTTATGCAGCAGTACCTCCTCTTCCAGAATGGTCTTGCCCAGATCGAACACCGCCAGTGCCAGTGTCAGGAAGATGATGGCGCTAAAGGCGCCGAGCTGGTTCTGCTGCTCGCCGCACAATAGCTGGTAGAGCTGCTCCAGCCCGTGCCAGATCAGGGTGGCGACGATGAGAAACAGCGCCATGCTGAGCACCACATAGACCGCCTTGAACCAGGGCATGGCGCGGCGGCGCTCCCTGTCCCCCATCAACCAGCCAATCAGCTGATTCAGACAGACGGTGATCTCCCGTCCTTGCCCCTGCACGATAAGGTGCAACCGGTTATGGGCGGCCGGTGCCGCAGGCTGGATGCACATCGGCCCCTGATAATGGTCAATGCTGACGACAAAGGGATACCCCTTGAGAGAGACAAGGGGGGCGCTGAGCAGCCCCTGCAGTAGCGGGGTCAACTCCTCCTGATACTCCTGATAGCGCCGCAGCACATCGATGGGGCTCATCTCTGCCATATGGACCTCGGTGACGTGGGATCTTTTGGTGAATGTGCAAATAGTGGGCCTGCTTTATGACAGGGATGGCAGGGCAAGTTGCACCAGAGGATGACAAAACGACGGATGACGAGGGGGAATGCACCAGAACTGGGCGTATCGATGCCCTGTCTGGTGATCGCTGCACAGCAATAGAAAAGGGCCCATGACGGGCCCTTCTGCGATAACCTGCGGCGATTTAGCCAGCCAGCTTGGCGAAGCTGCGCTCGGCGGCAGCCAGGGTATGTTCGATCTCCTTGTCGCCGTGAGCCAGAGACAGGAAGCCCGCCTCGTAGGCGCTCGGCGCCAGATAGACACCCTCTTCCAGCATGAGATGGTAGAAGCGCTTGAAGCGTTCCATATCGCAGCGAGTGACCTGCTCATAGCGGGTGATTTCGTTCTCTTCGGTGAAGAAGAAGCCGAACATGCCACCCACATAGTTGATGGCGAGCGGAATGCCATGCTTGGCCGCGGCGGCTTTCAGTCCCTCGGCAACACGGGCGGTCTTGGCGCTCAGCTGCTCATAGAGACCCGGCTCCAGCAGCAGATCCAGCATGGTGAGGCCGGCCGCCATGGCTACCGGGTTGCCGGAGAGAGTACCCGCCTGATAGACAGGGCCGGTCGGGGCGATGTGTTGCATCACCTTCTTCTTGCCGCCGAAGGCGCCCACCGGCATGCCGGCACCGATGATCTTGCCAAGAGTGGTGAGGTCGGGCTCGATGTTGTAGTGACCCTGGGCACCACGCAAGGAGACGCGGAAGCCAGTCATAACTTCGTCCAGGATCAGCAGGGCACCGAACTCGTCACAGATGGCGCGCAGACCTTCCAGGAAGCCCGGCACCGGCGGGATGCAGTTCATGTTGCCTGCGACCGGCTCGACGATGATACAGGCGATCTCGCTGCCGTACTGGGTGAAGGCTTCACGCACCGAATCCAGATCGTTGAAGACGCAGGTCAAGGTGTGTTTGGCGAAATCGGCTGGAACGCCCGGGCTGTTGGGCTGACCCAGGGTCAGGGCGCCGGAACCGGCTTTGACCAGCAGGGAGTCGGCGTGGCCGTGGTAGCAGCCCTCGAATTTGACGATCTTGTCGCGGCCAGTGTAGCCACGGGCCAGACGAATGGCGCTCATGGTGGCTTCGGTGCCGGAGTTCACCATCCGTACCTGCTCCATGGAGGGGACGATCTGGCGCACTTTCTCGGCCATCAACACTTCGATCTCGGTCGGCGCACCGTAGCTCAGCCCTTTCTCAACGGCCTTGATGACGGCAGCCTTGATGGCGGGGTGGTTGTGACCCAGCAGCATGGGGCCCCAGGAGCCGATGTAATCCACGTAGGCCTGACCATCCACATCATAGAGATAGGCGCCATCGGCGTGATCGATGAAGCGGGGCGTGCCGCCGACCCCATTGAAGGCGCGGACCGGTGAGTTGACGCCACCCGGAATGGTCTGGCGGGCCTGTTCAAACAGCTGATCTGATTTTGACATGGATCATCCTTAATGGGATTTTGGTCGTCACACAAGGGATTGCAGCCGATTGAGACTCGGCAGGTCGGAGCATCAGGAGTATGCTTTGCGCTCTCGCCACCCGGACTCTCGGTCTGCTCCCGTGACAAAAATTTAACGGGCCGACTATAGCAGAAAGCCCCAGCCCTGGGCAGCCGAGCAACGCGCCGGGTGATCCTGATCTCAGCTAGCTGACGATATGGTTTTTCCAAGTTGGTGTAACAAGATGGCGCAACAAGCTCTCTCCTCTGAAGCCGATACCTCTTCGCGGGGGCCGCTTTCCCGTATTATCCGGCAAGACAAGATGCCCTTGCTGGTTCTGTTGCTGGCGGCGCTGGTCGGCACCCTGGCCGGACTGGTGTGCGGCCTGTTCGAATCGGGAGTCCACTGGCTGGCAGAACAACGTATCGCCTTGCTGGCCGACCGTCCCTGGTGGCAGCTCGGTCTGCTTGGCTTTGGCTTCAGCGCCTTGCTGGGATTTGTCGGCTACTTTCTCACTCATACCTTTGCCCCGGAAGCGGGTGGTTCCGGCATTCCCGAGATCGAGGGGGCGATGGACGATCTGCGCCCGGTGCGGTGGTGGCGAGTGTTGCCGGTCAAGTTCTTCGGCGGCATCTGTACCCTGAGCTCCGGCATGGTGCTGGGGAGGGAGGGGCCTTCGGTACAGATCGGCGGCAACCTCGGCAAGATGGTGGCGGATATCTTCCGGCTGCCCAAGGAGCATGGCCACGCCTTGTTGGCCGCCGGTGCGGCGGGCGGTCTGGCGGCAGCCTTCAATGCGCCGTTGGCAGGCATCCTGTTCGTGATGGAGGAGATGCGACCGCAATTCCGCTACTCCTTTCTGGCCATCAAGGCGGTGGGGATCTCCGCCATCATGGCGACCTTGATGTTGCAGAACATGAAAGGGCAGGGGGCGGTGATCACCTTGCCCCACTACGATGCGCCAGCCCTCAAGGCGCTCTGGCTGTTCCTTTTTATGGGAGCCACCTTCGGAGTGCTCGGTTTTGTCTTCAACAAGCTGGTGCTGGCCTGTCAGGATGGTTATCTGGCGTTGCATCAGAACAAGCGCCACCGTTTTGTAGCCATCGGCATGCTGGTCGCCGGAACGTTTGGTGTGCTGTCGCTGTTTGCTCCCGCGGTGACGGGGGGCGGCACCGAGCTTATTCCCCATCTGATGGGGGATGAGTATGCGATGGCGACCCTGTTCCTCATCTTCTCGGTGCGGCTGGTTGCGACCCTCATCTGCTTCTGCTCCGGTGCCCCGGGCGGGGTGTTTGCGCCAACCCTGGCGTTGGGCACCCTGTTTGGCGTGGTGTTCGGCCATCTGTTTCATGCGGCGTTTCCGGAGCTTGGCATCGAGCCCGGCGCCTTTGCCATCGCCGGAATGGGGGCTCTCTTTGCTGCCACAGTGCGTGCCCCTATCACCGGTATCGTGCTGGTCACCGAGATGACCGACAACTATCAGCTGATCCTGCCGATGATGATCACCACAGTCGGTGCGACTCTGGTTGCCCAGTGGCTGGGTGGCCGCCCCATCTATTCCCAGATCCTTGAGCGAACTTTACGGCTCGCCGCGCGTCAAAAGCGGGGTGATGGCAGCGCCACGGCCAGTTAATTTTTCCCTTTATCGCCTGTGACCCCGGTCCAGACGGTATAGTGAAGGGAGAGGCGCTGCCGTAAATGGCGTGATAACGGGATGAGGGGCTATGTCCAATCTATTGAAGTTATTGGTCGTGTTAGCCGTTGGCGGGCTCATCGGTTACTTTGTCGGTAACCGTCAGGAGCTGGCCCAGAGCAGTCTGTTGGTGGTGCAGCAGGAGACGCTGGATCGCCAGGGCAAGGCTATCGGCCAGCTCAAGACCGAGCTGGGGGTGAAAGATACCCAGCTGGCGACCCAGAAAGCGGCCTTCGAGCAGTTGCAGACCACCTTGAAGAGTCAGGAGGCGCAGGTGCAGGAGCTCAAGCGCCAGCTGGCCTTTTTCGAGCGGATCATGCGCCCCACCGGCGAACAGGTGGGGGTGGTGATCGACAACCTGACCCTGCAGGAGACCAGCATTCCCGGTCGTTACCACTACCGTCTCGCCCTGACCCAGCCTGCCAAGAAGCGGGAGCTGTTTCGCGGTCAGGTGCATATCCGGGTCGAGGGGAGCCTGGCTGACAAGCCGAAGACGCTGACCGGTCGCGATCTCGGAATGAAGGTGAGCGAGTGGCGTTATGCCCTGCGTTATTTCCAGCTGCTGGAAGGGAATTGGCAGTTGCCGGAAGGCTTTGTGCCGGATCGGATCCGTGTCACCATCAACAAGGATGGCAGGCAACCGGCACAAGAGCTGCTGGTTGAGTGGGGCGAGGTGATCAAGCCGCTGGTCGCCGCACCGCCTGCTCCGGTTCCCGCTGCCGGTTAAACGTGGTGAATACTTGAACTGAATGGTCGGGTATTGGATAATTTCGCGGTTTCCATGTTTGTGGATCTAATGGTTGTGAGGTCAGTAATGAGTGCAGTAGCAGAAGCCCCGCTGCCCATCCAGATGACGGATGCGGCGGCCAATAAGGTGAAGAACCTGATCACCGAGGAAGAGAATCCCGAGCTGAAGCTGCGGGTATACATCACGGGTGGGGGCTGCTCCGGTTTCCAGTATGGCTTTACCTTTGATGAGAAGATCAACGACGGGGACACCGTAGTCGAGAAGAATGGCGTCACCATGGTGATCGATCCCATGAGCCTGCAATATCTGGTAGGCGGCAGTGTGGATTACACCGAGGGTCTGGAAGGTTCACGCTTTACCGTGACCAACCCCAACGCCACCACGACCTGTGGCTGTGGCTCCAGCTTCTCCATCTGATCGGCGTATCGGTCTGATGAAACGGCTCTCGGCAACGAGGGCTGTTTTTGTTTGTGGGCTCTGGAATGACGGTAAAACAGCATCCCCCCTGAAACAACAAAGGCGCCTTGGTGGCGCCTTTGTTGTTTCAGGATGGCTTAGCGGGAGCTTGCCGCCGCGACCAGCGGGATCCGGTTCACTGCCTTGCCCATGTAGGCGAGGGTGATGGTCACAATGATGCAGGTGAAGCTCAGCCACATGTAGGGCAGGTAGTCGAGGGTTGCCACCCCCAGCACTCCGGCCATGAAGATGCCGTTGTCGCTCCAGGGCACCATACCGCAGGTGAGGGTGCCGCCAAACTCGGCGTTGCGAGAGAGGTTCTTGCGCGCCAGTCCCAGTCGGTCGTAGTTCTTGGCCATGATCTTGGGAGTCAGGATCAGCGACACATACATGGCCGAGCCGAACACGTTGGCCAGAAACGCGGTGCCGATGGTGTGGCTGGTCAGGCTGCCGACGCTATTGATGCGCTTCTCGAAGGCGCTGGCGATCACTTCCAGAATACCGACCTTCTCCAGCAGGCCGCCAAATCCGAGACCGAAGATGATGACAGCGACCGAGCCCAGCATGGACTCCATGCCGCCGCGACCGAGGATGTTGTCGATAAAGTCGATGCCGGAGGTAATGGCAAACGGACTATAAGCCGAGTGCATTGCCTTGACCGGATCCATGCCTTGGAAGGCGATGGCCCAGATCAGGCCCAGCAGGGCGCCGAAGCTGATCACCGGGAAGGCGGGCTTGCGATTTGCCAGCAGGCCCAGCACCAGCACCACCGGCACTATGGCCAGCGGAGTGATGTTGAACTGGTTGTCGAGAGCCTCCATCACCAGATTGACCTGCTCCAGGCTGACATTACCCGAATACTGCATGCCCACCACTGTGAACAGCACGGCGGTGATGACATAGGAGAGCAGGCTGATAGGCAGCATCCCCTTGATATGTTCCACCACGTCGACGTTGGACATGGTCGAAGCCAGCACTACTGAGTCGGAGAGCGGAGAGAGCTTGTCACCGAAATAGACGCCGGAGAGCACGGCACCGGCTACCAGCGGCGCAGGCACGCCGAGACTGTGGCCGATCCCCATCATAGCGATACCGGCGGTGGCGGCAGAGCCCCAGGAGGTGCCGGTGGCCAGCGAGGTCAGGGAGCAGATGATCAGGGTTGCCAGCAGGAAGATGGACGGGTGGATCACCTTGAGGCCGAAGTAGATGATGCTGGGAACAATGCCGCCGGCAATCCAGGTGCCGACCAGAGCACCGACGGAGACCAGGATCAGAATGGCCCCCATCCCCTTGGCAACGCCGTCAACGGCAGCCTGCTCCAGGGATTTGTAATCGTGGCCGAGTTTGATGCCAAGTCCCATGATGACGAACCAGGCGATGAACAGCGCCAGCTGGATCGGCAGATCGAGCACGCTGGTGAACGAGAATGCCAAGGCCAGGAAAATGGCCAGACAGGCAAACACCTGTGCCATGCCCGGTAGTCGGATGTGGTTTTGTTGGTTTTGCATAGATACTTCCTAAACTCTTGCTCGCCAAGGTCACTCCCTCTCGTCCTGTGGATACATCGATCCCGAGGAGGCAACCCAAAAAGAGGCCGCAATCTACCACAAACCCGGCGGGTTAAAGCCCCATCAAATTGGCAAAAATGCACATTTGATTGAAAAAATCACAAATTAGTTGATCTCATAACCCGTTTTTGAGCGGCCTGTTGACACAAAGAGTCACATACGAGGCTTGTCTGTGACGCCACTTGCATCCCCAGTAGATGAATATGATAATTATTATCAATTGTTGGTGGGGGAGAAAACAATGCGCTGGATATTGCGGGGTATGATGTTGCTGGTGGCGGTAGCCGTACTCGCATGGGGTCAGGATAAAGAGTACGGCACCTGGAGTGTAGGTTTTCTGCTGGCTGCCTGGATGATGCTGGAGCCCGGATTGCGGCCCGCCTTGATCTTGCTGCCAGTGGCCGGGTTGACCGGTATCGTCACCCTGCTCTGGCAGCAGCCCTGGTTATGAACTTTTGACGGGAGCCTGCTTGATCTTCTGCTGTGCCACCTTGAGCGATTCGACCACCAGCTTCTCCATTTCGGTGCGCTTGGCGTCGGTCAGGAAGTAGATCATGTCGACATTGTGTCGAATATAGTGGGCCGGAAGCTGGTTGAGGGTGAGGCAGCAGAGGTCGGCCATCTGATCGCTGTTGAGCTTTTGCTGCAGCCCCTGTTTCTCAATCTCCTTGAGCACCAGATGTTCGTAAAAGTTGTGAATGTCGGTATCCAGTATCATATGCGTTCCTTGGCATGGCGATGAGCGGTGAGTCGTCAAAAGCATAGCCATAACAAGGAGTAAAAACAAAAGGCCCATCACTTTCGTGATGGGCCTTTTGCGTAATGAATGGTGCGAAGAGAGGGACTCGAACCCTCACATCCGTGGGACACTAACACCTGAAGCTAGCGCGTCTACCAATTCCGCCACCTTCGCACACTGATTTTCTCCAGCTGGTTTTTAAATGCGGTTGGAGCGCATTGCTCTGTTTTTACATGTCAGAAGCATGGTGCGAAGAGAGGGACTCGAACCCTCACACCCGGGGGGCACTAACACCTGAAGCTAGCGCGTCTACCAATTCCGCCACCTTCGCACATTCGGGTTTCCAGTCTGGATTTACATGCTGTCTGGATAAAGCATGGTGCGAAGAGAGGGACTCGAACCCTCACATCCGTGGGACACTAACACCTGAAGCTAGCGCGTCTACCAATTCCGCCACCTTCGCACATTGTGTTACCAGTTTTGATTTACATGCTGTCTGGAGAAGCATGGTGCGAAGAGAGGGACTCGAACCCTCACACCCGGGGGGCACTAACACCTGAAGCTAGCGCGTCTACCAATTCCGCCACCTTCGCACATTCGGGTTTTCTAGTTGGATTTACATGCTGCTGAATCAGCATGGCAGTATTGGTGCGAAGAGAGGGACTCGAACCCTCACATCCGTGGGACACTAACACCTGAAGCTAGCGCGTCTACCAATTCCGCCACCTTCGCATCACTGCGGAGGGGGATTCTATAGAGTTTTGGGGGAGCGTCAACAGCCAAAGGGGACTTTTTTCGCTGTTGACGCCCAAAGTGGCGCCAAGGGTACAAAACTTCAGCAATCAGCTGACGTTTGGCGTTCAGTAACGGCCCAATGCGCTCTGATACATCCGTTCATACTGGGTGACCGAGTCAGGCCAGTTGAAGCGGGTGCTCATGGCATTGCGCTGCACCTTGGCAAAGCGTTCCTTGTCCTGCAGGAAATAGAGCAGGCTGCGGCGCATGGTATCGAGCAGGATGGCGGCAGTCGGATCGTTGAAGCAGAAGCCGGTGGCATGCTCGGGATCTGCATCCCAATCCACCACGGTATCTTTCAGCCCCCCCACGGCGCGCACCAGCGGCAGGGTGCCATAGGCGAGGCTGTACATCTGGTTGAGGCCACAAGGCTCGAACAGAGAGGGCATCAGGAAAAAGTCGGCACCGGCTTCGACCAGATGAGCCAGCCGATCGTCATAGGTGTTGATGAAGGCGAGCTTGCCCGGATAATCCCGGGCCATGGTTTGCAGTTGCGTGGCGAGCGCAGGATCGCCAGAGCCGACGATCACCACTTGTACCTGATGGTGGAGGAATTTCTCCAGCGCAGGGAGCAGCAGGGGAACGCCCTTTTGCTCGGTCAGGCGGCAAACCATGCCGTAGATGGGCAAGTCCGCCACGGCCAGCCCCGCTTCCTGTTGCAGGCTCTCTTTGCAGACCTGTTTGCCAGCCATGTTGTCGATGCTGTAGGTCGCAGGCAGGAATTCGTCGAACTCCGGATCCCAGTCCTTGTAGTCGCAGCCGTTGAGTATGCCGCAGAGATCCGCCGCCCGTTGCTGGAAGATATGCGCCATGCCGTGGGCGCCGAGGTGAGTCAGCAGCTCCTGGGCATAGTTGGGGCTGACCGCATTGATCTTGTCGGCGTAGAGCACCCCGCATTTGAGCAGATTGACGTGGCCGTAGTCGTAGTTGATGCGGCGTTCGTAGTCGGCGATCTCGGGCATGGCCCAGAACTGCTCGCGGCCAAACACTCCCTGAAACGCCGCATTGTGAATGCTAATTACGCTGCGGGTCTGCTGGAAGAAGGGGTTGTGAGCGTGGCGGGTTTTCAGCAGCAGTGGCAGCAGGCCGGTGTGCCAGTCATTGCAGTGGGCGATATCCGGGGCAAAGCCAAGCTGCTCGCAGGCATGGAGGGCCGCGGCCGAGAAGAAGGCAAAGCGCTCGCCATTATCCGGATAGGCCTGATTGTTCTCGGCGTAGAGCTGGGGACGATCGAAATATTGTGGGCAGTCGAGCAGATAGACGCAGACGCCATCCAGCTCCATCTGGTAGATGCGATAACCGATATCCGGCAGCCCGGGGTGGGTTGGCAACCAGCGTGACGCCACCAGTCTGGCCTCATCCCGTCGCTTTATCGTCTTGTAGAAGGGCAGCATGATCCTGACATCATGCCCCTTCTGGGCCAGGTACATCGGCAGGGCTCTGGCGACATCGGCCAGGCCCCCGGTCTTGACCAGCCCCTCAACTTCCGAGGCAACAAACAGGATTTTCAGTGGGTTAATAGCCAACTCTTGCTCCCTTAGGTACCACCACGATACCGCCTTCGGATACGGTAAATCGCTCTCTATCGTGGTCCAGATTTTCACCGATAACGGTGCCTGGCGCAATTTCAACGTTTTTATCAATGATGGCGCGCCGGATGGAGCACCCTTCACCAATCTTCACATCCCCCAGCAGCACGGATTCACTGATATGGCTGCACGCGCCGATATTGCAGCGGAAACCGAGGATGGATCGCTGGATCTGGCTGCCCTGAATGAAGCAACCGGCGGAGATCAGCGAGTTGGCGATCTTCACCTTGCACTCGTCGCTGTCGATGAAGGTAGCAGGCGGCAGCGCCGGATAGTGGGTGTGCAGGGGCCACTTGCGGTTATAGAGGGAGAAGGGGGGATTGTCGGCCACCAGGTCCATGTGCGCTTGCCAATAAGAGTCGAGGGTGCCCACATCCCGCCAGTAGACGTGCGGTTTCTCGCCGGGGATGACGTTGGTGCTGTAGTCATAGACATAGACGGGGGCGCGCGGGTAGAGGCTCGGGATCACATCCTTGCCAAAGTCGTGGCTGGAGTTCTCTTCGGCGGCATCCCGCTTCAACTCGCGGCAGAGGGCATCGGTCTCGAAGATGTAGTTGCCCATGGAAACCAGCGCCTGGGTCGGATCGCCGGGAATGTGCTTGGGCTGCTTCGGCTTTTCCTGAAAGCCGATCATCCGCCCTTCGGTATCGACCTCGATCACCCCGAAGGCGCTCGCCTCTTCGATGGGCATTCGAAGTGCCGCGACCGTCATGGCGGCGTTCTTCTGCTTGTGGAAGGTGACCATCTGGCTCACATCCATCTTGTAGATGTGGTCGGAGCCGAAGATGCAGACATGATCCGGTTCGGCCCGCTCGATAAAGCCGAGGTTCTGGTAGATGGCATCGGCGGTGCCGTCATACCAGCGTTTGCCCATCCGCATCTGGGCCGGGATGGGATCGATAAAGCGGTCGGTGATGCCGACGATATTCCAGCCCTTCTTCATGTGCAGGTAGAGGGACTGGGATTTGAATTGGGTCAGTACATAGATGCGCAGAAAGTCGGCGTTGACGAAGTTGTTGAGGACAAAGTCGATCAGCCGGTAGCTGCCACCAAAGGGGACGGAAGGCTTGCTGCGGGTGGTGGTCAGAGGCTGCAGGCGAGTACCTTCGCCACCAGCCAGGATCATGGTCAAAATGCCTGCCATCGTATTTCTCTCCCTGAATTAACAACATGAAAAGGTTTTCAATGTTCGGTATAAAAACACCCCTAAAGGGGTGGTTTTTATCGTGTGCTTAATACCTTATCAGATGCCGGATGGCGCTCTCTAGCTGTTTTATTGTGCTGCTTACACTTATTTACATTTTGCTCAGATAGACCTTGAATTTGGCATCACTGCTGATCACTTCAGTCCGTTTGAAGTGTGTCTCCAGTATAGGCTGGTAGCGCAAGAAGGCGTTGGCAACAATGGTCAGCGAACCATTTGGCAGCAAAAATTCCGGCGCTTTGGCCAGGAACTGCTCGGTTGCCGCATAGAAGGTTTTGAGACCCGCATGGAATGGCGGGTTGGAGACGATGTGCTGGAAACGGGTGGAGACATCCGAATAGACATCGGAAGCGGTGACCTTGCCCTGCAGACCGTTGATCGCCAGGGTGCGGCGGCTCGATTCGAGTGCCAGTGCGCTGATATCCACCATGTTGACCCGCAGATCCGGATTGCGCTTGGCCAGCACAGACCCAATCACCCCAGCGCCACAACCGAAATCGAGCAATTCGCCCGTCATCGGCGGCACGGCGGCCAGCAGCATCTGGGTGCCGAGATCCAGCTCGGCGGCGCTGAAGACGCCGGGCAGTGCCAGCACGGTCAGCTCGGTATCACCGGCCTTGCACTGATAGCGGCCAAACCAGCTATCCAGATCGAACGGGGCGACCGGTTTGCAGAGCTCACCGTGATAGAGCGAGCAGCGGCGGGCCGAATCGCGCTTGATCGGCTTTTCGCCATAGGGGGCCAGCAGCTTGTCGGCGCCATTGATGCCGCCGCGGTTTTCACCGGCGAGGAACAGATCGGCACCCGCTTCCAGCAAGGGGGTCATCATGGCCAGCAGATATTGTGCCTCGGCCTTGGCCTTGGGCATCAGCAGCAACAGGGCATCGAAGCGGGGGGCACCACCTAGCTGGTGGTCGAACAGGATAGCCTCGCCGAGGGCGGCCTGCTGGCTGCGGTAGTAACAGTAATCGGTGGTAAAGACGGTCAGGGTCCGGGCCAGGCTCGCCAGCTGGCGGGGGTAGTCATCCTCCAGCGCGCCGCAGACAAGTAGCCGCTTGCCGACAAAGAGGGCTTGGTTTCGTTCCAGCATCTGGCTGACGGCACTGATTGGGCTGCTCATCGGGTCTCTCCACGCAATTTTGGGCGGCCATTATACATAGCCCCTTTCGCCTTGACATTTATGCCGTGTTCCCGAAATATGCCCAGACACCATTTTTTGACCAGAGATGACGAAATGCGGTTCAACGGGTTGAAACGAAAGCACAAAAAAAGCCTGAAATTCGGGCCTGCCGACGTTCGCGCGTAACCTCTCATCCCTGAGAAGCTTCAAACCCCGGTTGCGCACATCGTACCGGGGTTTTTTATTGCCATATGCGCGTCATTTAGGAGAAGGAGATCCCATGTTTCAAGGTTCAATCGTTGCGTTGATCACCCCGTTTCGACAGGGAAAGCTGGATGAAGAGGCGCTGCTGCGTCTGGTGGAGTGGCATATCGAACAGGGCACTCACGGCATTGTGCCGGTGGGTACCACGGGGGAAAGTCCGACCCTGACCCACGACGAGCACTGCCGAGTGGTGGAGCTGGTGGTCAAACAGGTCGCTGGCCGTATTCCGGTGATTGCCGGAGCGGGCTCCAACAATCCGGTCGAAGCCATCGAGTACACCCTCCATGCCGAGCGGGTGGGGGCTGATGCCACTCTGCATGTAGCCGGTTACTACAACCGTCCCAATCAGGAGGGGCTCTACCACCACTTCAAGGCGGTACACGACGCCACCGCCAAGCCGATCATCGTCTACAACATTCCGCCGCGTGCCATCGTCGACGTGCAGCCGGCGACCCTGGCCCGTCTGGCCGAGCTGCCGCGCATTGCCGGGGTGAAAGATGCCACCGGCGACTTGGCGCGCCCCTGGACCGAGCGCCAGCTGATCAAAAAGCCCTTCGCCTGGCTCTCCGGTGAAGATGCCACTGCGGTTGCTTACAACATCGGCGGCGGTCAGGGCTGTATCTCTGTGACCGCCAACGTGGCCCCCAAGCTGGTGGCCGAGGTGCAGAACCTCACGCTGGCGGGCAAGTGGCAAGAAGCGCGTGAGCTGCAAGACAAGCTCATTCCGCTCCATCAGGCGATGTTTGCCGAGCCGAGCCCGGCTGGTGCCAAATATGCCGCTTCCCTGCTCGGGTTCTGCAGCGAGGAGTGCCGCCTGCCGGTGATGCCGCTGTCAGAAGCGACCCGCGAGCGCATTCGCAGCGCCATGCAGCAGCTCAACCTGCTGTAGTGCAAAACGGGTGAGCCAAGGCTCACCCGTTTTGTTTCCGGTCTTTATTTTCGACCTTTAGTACCGGTATGGCCACGCTCAGTCTGCGTGATGCAGCCATGCGGCGATGGCCAGCTGCAACTCGACATACGCCGGATAGAGGAAGAGATCGGCCAGCTCGGCAGGCCACTCGTCATGCTCGTCCGACTGGGCTTGCAGATGGGCTTGCAGGTTGGTCAGGGCGGGTAGCCAGAGCACTGGTTGTGGCAGCGCGGCCGCACTGCGGGCGACCAGATCGATCCCCTGGTACAGGGCCGCGAGTGCCTGCTGTTGAATGCCTTCATCCTGCGGATGCTCCAGCCAGAGCTGCTCGTGATGCTGCCAGTGGCGCAGCCCTTCGCTTACCCCCGTTATGCCATCCATACCTTCATGTTCGACCAGCGCCTGCAGGGCCAGCGGTTTGCCAAGACCAGCCAGTCGATAGCCGCGCTGGGCCTTGGATTGGGCGCCGAGGCGCAGCCCGCCGAGCTTGGCGAGGCGTTGGGCCAGTGCAAACAGGGCTGTGGTGGCACCGGATTTGAGCTCCAGTTCCAGTTCGTTGATGGTGGTGCTGCCCTGACTGCCGACTATCTCTCCCTGATCCCAGGCTAGCTCAATCTCGGCCCCCTCGAAGGCGATCAGCCAGTGGCGACGCAGGAAGTCGGTGCGAAACTGGGCGACCAGCTGCTGCTGGATGTGGTCGCGCTCGGTCAGGGTCGGCCAAATCTCATCGGGAAAGGACGAGAGGGTCGGCAGATCGCCGCTGACAGGGGCGTTGTACTCGGGTCTGGCGTGCAGGCCGCCCACCACCTGGCCGCGGCATTTGATGGTCTGTTCGGCAAAGGCATCGCAGCGGCGGATCCGCAGTCCCATCTCCAGCTGGCGCAGAGCCAGGGTCGGCGTATCGAAATAGACGTTGCCGAGCTGCTGTTGTGATGATTCTTTAATCTCAAGAGAATTCAGCAGGTTGGATAACTCGGGTTGAATGTCGCGGGCGACAAAAAACTTTATCTCGATCTCAGTTTGCATAGTCATTCCGGGCTGGCAGGCAACTTTGGGGGGCAGGATTCGGGTCGCGGGGATATAATGCCCGCGAGACGACTAGATTAATTCGCGGTTTAATTGAGGGCGCAGTTCGGTTACCATGCGCGCCTCATAAAATCGTATCGAGTGTTTTTTCACCGACACAGGTTTGGCCATGCCAGTAAATACTATTTTGGGGCTTTTTGCCAAGTCCCCCATCAAGCCGCTGCAGAAGCATATCGTCAAGGTTCACCAGTGCTCCCAGCAGTTGGTTCCCTTCTTTGACGCCGTTGCCGAAGACCGTTGGGAAGATGCCGAGAAGATCCGGCAGCAGATCGCCCAACTGGAAAAAGAGGCAGATACCCTCAAGCGTGAAATCCGTCTGAAACTGCCTCGCGGCCTGTTCCTGCCGGTTGCACGTACCGACCTGCTGGAGCTGTTGACCCAGCAAGACAAGATTGCCAACCGTGCCAAGGATATCTCCGGCCGCATGCTTGGTCGTCGCATGGAGTTCCCCGCCGAAATGCGGACGGATTTCATGGCTTACCTCAAACGTTGTATTGATTCGACCGCTCAGGCCGAGAAAGCGATCGGGGAGCTCGACGAGCTGCTCGAGACCGGCTTCAAAGGACGGGAAGTGGAAATGGTTGCCGAGATGATCCACCAGCTGGATCTGATCGAGGACGATACAGACACCATGCAGATCGGACTGCGCCAACAGCTGCAAGCGGTTGAGCACAATTACAATCCGATCGATGTGATGTTCCTTTACAAGATCCTCGAATGGGTAGGTGACCTGGCAGATCAGGCTGAGCGCGTAGGCGCCCGTCTGGAACTGATGCTGGCTCGTTCGTAATCGACTGACTGGGTAAACACTATTAATGGACATTATCGCGAATTACGGCACCACTCTGGTGCTCGTGGCGGCCTTGTTCGGCTTTTTGATGGCTTGGGGCATTGGCGCGAATGACGTGGCCAACGCCATGGGAACATCGGTCGGCACCAAATCCCTGACCATCCGTCAGGCGATCATCATTGCCATGATCTTCGAATTTGCCGGTGCCTATCTGGCCGGTGGCGAAGTGACGGCCACCATCCGTAACGGCATCATCGACAGCAATGCGTTTGTCGATAGCCCGGACCTGCTGGTGCTCGGCATGATCGCCTCCCTGCTGGCGGCAGGTGCCTGGTTGATCCTCGCCTCCTACTTCGGCTGGCCTGTTTCCACCACTCACTCCATTATCGGCGCCATCGTCGGTTTTGCGGTGGTGAGCATTGGCCCGGAAGCGGTGCAGTGGAGCAAGTTTGGCGGTATCGTCGGCTCTTGGGTCATCACCCCGGCCATCTCCGGTGTCATCGCCTACTTCATGTTCATCAGCGTGCAGAAGCTTATCTTCAACACCGATGATCCCCTGAACAACGCCAAGCGCTATGTGCCGTTCTACATGTTCCTGACTGCGCTGGTGATCTGTCTGGTGACCATCAAGAAGGGGCTGACCCACGTCGGTCTGCACCTGAGCGATGGCGAGGGCATTCTGCTTTCCATCGCCATCTCCATCGCAGTGGCGTTTGCCGGCTGGATCTACATTCGCGGCCAGAAGTACAACCCGCAGGATGACAGCAAGATGCACTTCGCCAACGTGGAGAAGGTGTTTGGCATCCTGATGGTGATCACCGCCTGTGCCATGGCCTTTGCCCACGGCTCCAACGATGTGGCCAACGCCATTGGCCCGCTCTCTGCGGTGGCCTCTATCGTGGCTTCCGGTGGCGAGATTTCCAGTCAGGCTGCCATTGCTTGGTGGATCCTGCCCCTTGGCGGTATTGGTATCGTGATCGGTCTGGCGACCATGGGCGAGAAGGTGATGGCGACGGTCGGTACCGGCATCACTCACCTGACCCCGAGCCGTGGTTTTGCTGCCCAGCTGGCGACTGCCGCGACAGTGGTGATTGCCTCCGGTACCGGTCTGCCCATCTCTACCACCCAGACCCTGGTCGGTGCTGTGATGGGGGTCGGTCTGGCGCGCGGTATTGCGGCGCTGAATCTGGGGGTGCTGCGCAACATCGTGGTCTCCTGGATCATCACCCTGCCTGCCGGTGCCATTCTGGCTATCGCGATCTTCTACGTGCTGCAGGCCTGCTTCTCCTAATCGAAGCGGCATTCAGCAAAAAGCCCGAGTCATCGACTCGGGCTTTTTTATTGTGCGCGGGAGCTGAGGCGCAGCTCCCTTTGCATATCAGCCTTAGAGGTTGGCGCAGATCTGCCACAGATCGTACTGGATAGCGGCGGCGGTCACTTCCCGACCCGCCCCCGGCCCCTGAATCACCAGTGGGTTGGTGCGGTAGCTGTCGCTCTCGATGGCGAAGATGTTGTCGCACGGCAAGAGGTTGGCAAACGGGTGATGGGGCTCCAGCGCCTCCAGTCCGACCCGCGCCTTGCCGTCATGCTCGAAGCGGGCCACGTAGCGCAGCACCTTGCCGAGGCGCTTGGCCCCTTCGAAGGCGGTCTGGATCGGGCCATCCAGCTCTTTCAGTCTGTCCATGAACTGATCGGCGGTCACCTTGCGCAGCGTGACGGGCACCAGATTCTCCAGCTCGATATCGGCGGAGTCGAGCTCGAAGCCCGCTTCCCGCGCCAGAATGAGCAGCTTGCGCCGCACATCCTGACCGGAGAGATCTTCGCGGGGATCCGGCTCGGTCAGGCCGTGCTGCCACGCCTCGTCCACCAGCTCGGAGAAGGGGCGGGTGCCGTCATACTGCTGGAACAGCCAGGAGAGGGTGCCGGAGAAGATGCCGGAGACCCCCTGAATGCGGTCGCCGCTCTGGCGCAGCATCTGGATGCTGGACTGGATCGGCAGCCCGGCGCCCACGGTGGCGTTATAGCGCCACTGCACCTGATGGTCGCGGCAGGTCTGCTTGATGCGCTGGTAGAACTCGCTGTCTGCGGCACCGGCAAACTTGTTGGCGGCGATTATGTGAATGCCGAGCTGGGCAAAGTCCGGGTAGTAGCGGCTCACCGTCTCGCTGGCGGTCATGTCCAGTGCAATCAGCGCATCGAAGCCGTGCTGCTCAAGCTGGGAGAGCAACTCCGGCCAGATCAGCGGTTTGGGGTTGAAGTTGTCCTGTACCTTGAGGGGGTTGAGTCCCTCTTCATCCAGCAGGCCGCCTTCCGAGCTGAACACCCCGTAGAGGGTGAGCGCCAGATTGAGTTCATGTTCCAGCCGTGCTTTTTCGCGGGCATAGAGGCTTAGCCAGTGGCCGCCGATATTGCCCTTGCCGAACAGCACCAGACCGACCCGGTTCGGGCGGCTGAAGAGGGCGCTGTGCAGGGCGATGAGCAGCGGCTCAAGCACTACCTGACGCAGCACGGCCACCAGACTCAGGCCATCTCGGGCCACCTGTACGAACTCCAGCGGTTGATCTGCCAGCAGCTGATAGAAGCGATGACACTGCTCCGCGTTGTCGGTGACACCGGCGCCGACCAGCGCCACCAGACTGAACCCCTCTTTCTGGATGAGGCCGGTGAAGCTCCCTTGCAGCTGGAAGTCGCGCAGCAGCTCGAAGGCGCCTTGTGCCACCTCGAGGGTGTAGGCGAGACGCAGGATCCGGCGATCCGGCTGGCGCTGCAGGGTGAGCGGGTTGAGGCGGTGACGGGCCAGATGGGCCTCGATGGTGGCCACCGTCTGCTCATAGTTGGTCTGCGGCAGCACCTTCAGCTCGATGAGGGCGATCTGATCCACCGAGGAGACGATGCGGGCGCCGCCGGAGCGGGGGGCGCGGCGCAGGATATGGGTGCAGCCCTCGTCCGGGTTGTAGCTGCAGCGCAAAGTGAGGCGCTGGCGGCTGTCGGCCACAGGTTGCAGGGTGCGTGAGTGCAATACCGAAGAGCCAAGGCGGGCCAGCTCGTTGGCTTCGGCGAGGCTCAGTCGCTCCAGCAGACGCGCCTCCTTCACCCGACGGGGGTCGGCGCTGTAGACCCCGGCCACATCGCTCCAGATGGTGGTGGATTCGCCGTCCGCCAGCAGTGCCAACAGGCTGGCGCTGTAGTCGGAACCGTTGCGACCGAGCAGCAGGGAGCGCCCCTCCATGTCGGCGGCGATAAAGCCGGTCACCACGATGCGACCGGCATGTTCGGCCAGCCGTGCCTTGAGCAGCTCGCTGGAGAGGGCGGTATCCACCTTGACCAGAGCGCCATCCTCGGCGCGCAGGAAGCTGCGGGCATCGAGCCAGATGGCCTTGTCGCCTCGGCTGGTGAGCAGGGCCGCCAGCAGGCGCGCCGACCACACCTCGCCAAAGGCGAGCAGGCCGTTGCGGGCGAAGCGGTCAAACTGCCCCTCAAGCGTCTTGGCGATGAGCTGCATGTCGTCGGCCAACTGCTTGCTCAGGTCGAGCTGCAGTTCACCCTCCAGCAGGCCGTCGATCAGGCTCTGCTGATAGGCCTGTAGGGCAGAGATGGCTTCACCTGCGGCTTCATCCCCCGCTTCGGCCAGCTCCACCAGCTGGATCAGCCGGTTGGTGGTCTTGCCGGCGGCGGAGACCACGATCAGTTCATCCCCGCCCACCTGTTGTTCAACGATACTGGCGACCCGGCGATAACAGACCGGATCCGCCAGACTGCTGCCACCAAATTTGTGGACGTGACGTCGCTTCAATCCTGCTTCTGCTGCCACCGCGATCTCTCCTTGTTGCTGCTGTTCCATTACTTCGCTACCTGTTCTGCCTGCTGCGCCTGTTCAAAAGCCTGAGCCAGATCGGCCACCAGGTCTTCACCGTGTTCAATACCGACCGACAACCGCAGCAGCTGGGCGCTGATACCAGCTGCCTGCTGCGCCGCCGGGGTCATGGCCCTGTGGGTCATGCTGGCCGGATGGGCCACCAGACTCTCCACCCCGCCGAGGGACTCGGCCACCGAGAAGAGGGTGAGGGCCGCGAGGAAGGCGCGAATGCCTGCCTCGCTGCAATCGAGTTCAAAACTTAGCATGGCGCCGAAGCCGGACTGTTGACGGCGCGCAATATCGTGGCCCGGATGGCTCGGCAGGCTGGGGTGATAGATGCGTTTCACCAGCGGCTGCTGTTGCAGGAAGGTGAGGATGCGATCGGTATTCTCCTGATGGGTGCGCAATCTGGGGGCCAGAGTGCGCAGGCCGCGCAGGGTGAGGTAGGAGTCGAACGCCCCGGAGGTGAGCCCCAGACAGTTGGCCCACCACACCAGCGACTCGGCCAGTGCGGCCTCCTTGGCGATCGCCACTCCGCCCACCACGTCGGAGTGACCGTTGATGTACTTGGTGGTGGAGTGCACCACCACGTCGGCACCGAGGGCCAGGGGTTGTTGCAGCAGGGGGGAGAGGAAGGTGTTGTCCACCACCACCTGCGCACCCACCTCGTGGGCGGCGCTGGCAATGGCGCTGATATCCACCACCCGCAGCAGCGGGTTGGAGGGGGTCTCCACCCATACCAGCGCAGGCTTCAGGGCCAGCGCGGCGGCCAGTGCGGCCTCATCCCCCTGATCGACAAACTGCACCCGGTAGTGGCCCTTGGCCGCCAGATACTCGAACAGGCGCCAGGTGCCGCCGTAGCAGTCGTGGGGGGCGATCAGCAGATCTCCCGCCTTGAGCAGTGCTGTGGTGACCAGATGGACGGCGCCCATGCCGGTGCCGGTAACCACGGCGCCAGCGCCCCCTTCCAGCGCCGCCAGCGCGTCCGCCAGATTGGTGCGGGTCGGATTACCAGAGCGGGCATAATCGTATTGACGGGGTTCGCCAAAGTCGGCAAAGGTGTAGTTGCTGGAGAGGTAGATAGGCGGCACCACGGCACCGTGTTGCTGGTCTGTCTCAATCCCGGTGCGAACCGCCAGGGTGGCCTTGTGGGTCATATCACTCTCCTTGATGTCTCTTCACACGCCGGCATATTGCTGCCACGCGCCATCCCGCCATTGCGGGCTCATGGTCAACCACACTACGCTAGCTTAAAAAAGCCGTCAACACTTCCAGACGTCTAAATGGCTTTGCTGTTGGATTGCCATTAATTTCCTTAAGGGTTAAAATCCGCGCTCACGGCTAAATGAGAACAGGTGAGTCATGGGAACAGAGTGGAACGGCGACTACGTCAGCCCCTACGCGGAACACGGTAAGAAGAGCGAACAGGTCAAGAAGATTACCGTCTCGATCCCGCTCAAGGTGTTGAAAGTGTTGACCGATGAGCGCACCCGCCGTCAGGTGAACAACCTGCGTCATGCGACCAACAGCGAGCTGCTCTGTGAAGCCTTCCTGCACGCTTTCACCGGCCAGCCGCTCCCTTGCGACGAAGACTTGCGCAAGGATCATCCGGACAGCGTCCCTGCCGAAGCACGCGCCATCATGGAAGCGCTGGGCAAAGAGATCGAAGATTTCGACAAGGAATAACCCCCAATGACGCGGCCCTGGCCGCGTCATTGCTATCAGCCATGTCCCGCTTCAGCCTGCGCCACTATCACCACCACGTCTGCAGCCATAGCCACGACTTTGCCCAGCTGGTGATCCCCCTCGACGGCCCCCTCGAGATCGAGGTGCAGGGCCGGGGGCGCAGGCTTGCCCCCGGTTCTGCCTGCGTCATCGCCCCCGGCGAGCGGCACGACTACGCTGCCGATCCCGCGCTTTCGTTTCTGGTGCAGGAGAGCGACTGGCTACCCGGCGATCTGGCGGCCTGCCCCTTTATCGAGCTGGATGAGCCCCAGCGCCACTACCTCGCGTTTCTGCACCGCATGGTGGCCGAGGGGCGGCAGGTGGTGGGCATGGAGCAGGTGTGGCTCTCCCTGCTGGCGGAAGGGCAGGGGATGCAGAGCACTGCCACCCCGCGTCTTGCCGCCCGCATCCTCAAGGTGCAACGCCATATCGATGCCAACCTCGCCGCCCCGCTGACCAATCAGCAACTCGCCACCATCGCCTGCCTTGGCCAGAGCCAGTTCAAGCTCGCTTTTCGCCAGCAGTTGGGGGTGAGCGTCTCCCACTACATTCGCAGTCGGCGCATGGCGCTGGCGCGTACCCTGCTTGCCGGTACGCAACTGCCCGTTGGCGAGATTGCCAGCCGCTGCGGTTACCAGAATCAGGGGGCGTTCAGCGAGCGCTTCCTGACCGAGACCGGGCTCACTCCGTCCCTCTGGCGCCAGCAAAACGGCCACCTGCCGTAACGAAACGGCTGATTGCCGAAGACGGGATGCTCTCTTTGGGCCATGCTGCGGGTCATGCAAGGTGCACGATAAACAGGAGCCGAAATGGAGACGATTAGCTGGCAGGATTTCGAGATGGTGGAGCTGAGGGTGGGCACCCTGGTGCGGGTCGAGCCGTTCCCCGAAGCGCGCAAACCAGCCTACAAGGTGTGGGCGGATTTTGGCCCCGAACTGGGGATACGCAAGAGCAGCGCCCAGATCACCGCGCTCTACCAGCCAGAGCAGCTGGTGGGCCGCCAGATCATCGCCGTAGTCAACTTCCCGACCAAGCAGATCGGCCCGTTTCACTCGGAGTTTCTGCTGACCGGTTTCTATCGGCCGGATGGCGCCGTAGTGATGGCTATTCCCGAGCGGGCGGTGGAGAACGGCGCCAAGTTGGGCTGAGTTCACGCCCGAACAGAGACAAGAGAGGCGACCCCTGGGTCGCCTCTCTGTTTGTTTTCTGCTGCGAGTCGTTACTTCAACAGGCTGAAGATCAGCGCCGATACCGCCAGCGACCCGGTCAGCAGGATAAAACCGTTGGTCCAGCCGTGACGGAAGCGGGCCAGCGCCTCCACCTTGTAGATGGCAATCACCGGCATGATAAACAGGATCATGGCGATAACCGGGCCGGATAGGGTCTCCATCAGCCCCAGAATGCCCGGATTGATGACGGCGGCACCCCAGATAGAGAAGAACATCAGGGCGATACCGACTTTGTCCGCCTTGGCCAGCGGCAGGCCGGTGGGCTTGGCGATCAGGCTTTTCAGGCTTTCGCGGGCACCGAGGAAGTGGCCGAGGAAGGAGGAGCTGATGGCGATAAAGGCGATGAGCGGCCCCAGAGTCACGATCACCGGGTTATCGGTGATGTTGGCGAGATAGGAGAGCACAGAGACGTTCTGGGCCTTGGCTTCGGCCAGCTGGGCTGGCGAGAGGCTCAGCACGCAGGAGAAGACGAAGAACAGCACGAAGCCCACCAGCATTACTGTGGTGTTGCGCAGGATCAGGCCGCTCTTGGCTTCTGCCTGCTCGCCATATTCACGACGCTGCACGTTGGCAAAGCCGGAGATGGCGGCGGCGTGGCTGAAGGCGAACACGGTGACCGGCAGCGCCAGCCAGACGGTATTGAGGAAGCTGACCCCCTCAAACGCGGTTACTTCTGGCCACTGCCACTGGGGAATGAGGTAGCAAGAGAGGGCCGCCAGAATGGCCGCCAGCGGATAGACCATAAAGGCGAAGGCGCGCAGCATCGCCTTCTCACCCGCCAGCATCACGGCGATCATGGCAAACACCAGCAGGCCGGAGAGCATCACCCGATCCGGGGTTGCCATGCCGAGCTGGTTGACCATAAAGCTCTCTACCGTGTTGGTCAGCCCGACCCCGTAGATGAGCAGGATCGGGAAGATGGAGAGGAAGTAGAGCGCCGAGATAAGGCGGCCGGCCATTTTGCCGAAGTGCTCCTCCGCCACTTCAGTGAAGTCGGCGTGGGGGCGTGACGATGAGAGCACGAAGCGCGCCAGCCCGCGGTGGGCCAGGAAGGTCATGGGGCCTGCCAGTACCGCGACGATGACGAGAGGCCAGATCCCGCCCAGACCCAGATTGATGGGCAGGAACAGGATACCGGCGCCAACGGCGGTGCCAAACAGACTGATGACCCAGTGGGTGTCGTGACGGCGCCAGCGGGTGGTGCTGGACGTGGTGGTGCAGGAACCGGATAGCTCCTTGGTCGCCTCTACAGATAAACTCATTACTAATTCACTTTTTGTTAGTGTTTTAATCTGAGTTCATTGTGGTTTATCGGGATTTAATTCTCAAAAAGCGAGACTGAAACATATCACTGTCATTGCGGGGTTTAGCCAGCGAGATTGGGAATGAAATCTGGATCGCAGAATGCAACAAAACTGATATTGGTGGTTTTTGTGAAATATAAAACCAAAATTTGATCTACTGCCATTTTTTTATTTTGGCTAATCAGGTGTTTTCAGAATTACGTGAAAAATCGCACCATTTCTCGCCGACCGATTGTGATGTTTCACTATCATTTTGCCGCTTTGCCAGCGTATCACGCTGTTCAAGAGCGCCTTGACCAGCGGATCACACCGGCCATCACCCGGGGCAACTTCCCTGAAAAAGCAGGCGGCCATCGGGCCGCCTGCTTGTCTGGTGTGATGATATCGCTATCCGCCTAGTGGGCCAGAATGTTGCCCCAGGCGAGGTCCGGATCCCCCATCACGATAAAGTCCGGGTTCTCCAGCGACTCGGTTTCGTTGTAGCTGAGTGGCTGCAACGCCAGGCTGAGGATGCGGCCACCGGCTGCTTCGACGATGCACTGGGCGGCGGCGGTATCCCACTCGCCGGTGGGGCCGAGCCGCACGTAGCAATCGGCCGCACCTTCCGCCACCAGACAGGATTTGAGGGAGCTGGAACCAAGCGGGATCAGCTCGTAGTTGATGGCCGGGTTGAGACGGCGGGTGAGGTTTTCCAGCTTCTGGCGGCGGCTGATGGCGACCACCAGCGAGTCGGGCTGGTCATGCTCGTGGTGCATGGCGCTGATGGGCAGTACCTCGCCGTTCACCTCCTTGAAGGCGCCGTAGCCGCGCACCGCCCAGTAGAGCACGTTGGACTCGGGGGCGTAGATGACCCCGAGCACCGGCACATTGTCCCGCACCAGGGCGATCAGGGTGGCAAAGTCGCCGCTGCCCGCGATAAATTCGCCGGTGCCGTCGAGGGGATCCACTAGCCAGTACTGCCGCCAGTTGGATCGCTGGCTGAAGGGGATGTCGGCCGCCTCTTCAGTCAGCACGGGAACGTGGGGAGTGAGCGCCGAGAGCGCCTGCTTGAGGTAGGCATCGGCAGCAAGATCGGCACTGGTGACCGGGGTCGCATCCTCCTTCAGCTGACGCTCGAACTGACCGCCGTGATAGATGTCGTGAAGGATCCTTCCGGCTTCGCGGGCAATCTCCTTGACCCCCGGCACCCAGGCCAACAACTCCTGCATCTCGTTATCCTCTGTCTGTTAACTGCCCGTCTGCGGGCTACTTTGCCTGCTCCGCCAGCCACTTCTGGGCCAAGAGCAGGGCACTGATGCTGCGCGACTCGGTGAAGTCGGGTCGCGCCAGCAATTCGTCTATCCGGTTTAGCGGCCAGGGGATCACTTCCAGCGGTTCGGGCTCGTCGCCGATCCGCTGCTCGGGGAAGAGATCCCGGGCCAGCAGGATATCCATCCGGCTGGAGAAGTAACCGGGCGCTAGCGACACCTGCTTGAGCAAGGTCAGGCTGTTGGCGCCAAAGCCCGCCTCTTCCATCAATTCCCGGTTACCCGCCTCGAAGGCATCTTCGCCCGGGTCGATCAGCCCTTTGGGAAAGCCCAGCTCGTAGGAGTGGGTGCCGGCGGCATACTCGCGCACCAGCAGCAGGGTGTGGGCATCGAACAGCGGTACCACCATGACGGCGCCACGATTACCGCCGCGCATCCGCTCGTAAACCCGCTCTTCGCCGTTGGAGAATTTGAGGTGGAGGGACTCCACTCTGAACAGCCGACTCTCGGCCACGATCTCGGCCTTGAGGATCTCCGGTTTGCTCTTGGGGTGATCCAGTTGGTCGGCTGAGATGTGCTCGGGTTTGCTCTTGTGGGGGTCGCTCATCGGACGCTGGCTGCTCGTTAAAAAATCGTGCTTCAAGAGTAAACGACTCTCACACCGAACACCACGGGCCAGGGATGGCAAAGGGGGAGGAAAAATCCGTTATACTGCCGCCCCGTTTTCCGAGATCCGCGATCAAGAGGCCCGATGCCACACTCCCGCTCCACCACCTTGCCCTGGCACCAGATAGATACCGTCTTGCTCGATATGGATGGCACCCTGATCGATCTGCATTTTGACAACCACCTCTGGCAGCAATTGGTGCCGGAGCGTTACGCCGAGCGGCTCGGTCTGCCGCTGGATGAAGCCAAAGCGCAGATCGACGTCCACTATCACGCCGTCAACGGCACCCTCCACTGGTACTGCGTGGATTACTGGAGCGAGACCCTGGGGCTCGATATTCGTGCCCTCAAGCAGGAGCTGCTGGCGAAGATCCAGTGGCGTCCCCACGCCATCCCCTTTCTGGCCGAGCTGCGCGCCGCGGGCAAGCAGCTGGTGCTTTTCACCAACGCCCACCCCGCCAGTCTGTCGGTGAAGGATGCGCAACTCGGTCTTGCCGACCATCTGGATCTGATGGTGAGTACCCACGAGCTGGGCTGGTCGAAGGAGAGCCAGCACTGCTGGCAGGCGCTGGCCGAGCGGCTGGCGTTCGATCCGGCCCGTACCCTGTTTGTGGATGACAGCGAGCGGATCCTCCGGGCTGCCGCCGACTATGGCATTGGCTATCAGCTGGCGATCCAGAATCCGGATAGCTGCAAGCCGGAGCAGAGCATCACCGCTTTTCCGGCGATCCGCGATTATGCCGAGTTGCTGCCGCTGGCAATCTGAATTTGCTGAAACGAGAGAGGGCTGCATCATGCAGCCCTCTTTCTTTGATTTGAATTTTGGTTATCTGACGCCTGATGGCGAAAAATCACAGCTCCCGAAACGGGCGCCGTTTCTCTTCCTCGATGACGATCGCCTCCAGATTGGCGATCCGCTCCTGCAACTCTCTGATGATCATATCCTGCTTGCCGAGGCGGTCGGTGATGCGGGCATCCCCCATCTGATAGCGGGCCCGTTTGCCGAGATATCCGAACAATAGGCTGATAAATACGATCAGGACTATGCCTGTCCACATGGTCATGTCACGACTCCTTGTCGTCTATAAACGGCGAAAACGCTGATGGGATCCGTTCTGTTTTCTCACAGCCGCCAATTGGCCGCAATGGGTCCCGTTTCGCCTTTGTGATGCAGTTGGCTATTGCTGCCAGAGGGGGCGGCCAAGCCACAATCTTGTTACCCAGGTGGCTATTGCTGCCAGAGGGGTCGACCGACCCAGAGCGCCCACAGGGTGAGGTGCAGCAGCACGATAAACCAGAAGACCAGCCGGTAGCTGCGCTTCTGGGTCTTGTGGCGCAGCCACTGGCGGGCAACCAGCGCCCCCGGCCAGCCGCCGCACAGCTCCAGCAGATGGAGCCTCGATTCGGGAATGCGCCACTCACCCCGTACCGCCTGCCGCTTGTCCCAGGCGTAGGCGGCTACCGTGAGCAGGCTCATGGAGAGCAACACGGCCAGCGGCCACCACTGCTGCTCGTCGAGGCCGAGCCAGAGGGCGGCGCCCAGTGGCAGCAGCGCCAGCGCCATCATTGGGCCAACTCCCAGCAGCGCTCCTCGTCCTGTTTGAGGGTGCGGATCACCCTGGCCGGATTGCCCACCGCCACCGAGTCGGCCGGGATGTCGCGGGTGACCACGGCGCCGGCACCTATGATGGAGCGCGGCCCTATGGTGACGCCGGGGCAGATGATGGCGCCGCCGCCAATCCAGCAGTCGTCACCGATCCGCACCGGCTTGTTGTAGGCGGTCCAGTTGCGTCGCTCCAGATAGTTCATGGTGTGGGTGGCGGTGTAGATCTGCACGTTGGGGGCCAGCAGCACATGGCTGCCTATATGCACTTCGCCCAGATCGAGAATGGTGACGTTGAAGTTGAAGAAGGTCTTCTCGCCGATATGGATGTTGCGGCCGAATTCGCAGGTAAACTGCGTGCTGATCCAGCAGGAGTCGGGGCAGTGGCCGAACAGCTCGCGGCAAATCTGCTGGCGCAAAGGGCCATCGCCCGCCGATGAACCGTTGAGCTTGGCCAGCAGCGCCTGACCGCGGATCCGGTCGTTGGCTATCTCCTCGCTCTGGCTATCCAGTGCCCCGCCTGCCAGTACCTTGTCCCAGTCGCTCGCCATTGCTACCTCCTCATGCTGCAAGAGGTGGCAGTATACGTGACAAGCGCGAGAGGCGTCAGTCTGTCACTTCTGGCGGGTGATCCCCGTCAACCTGCGGGCCAGACGAGGGGCAGGATCAGCAGGGCCGAGACGAAGTAGGGGAGCAGCACCCGCAGTCCCAGCCGGCGGCCGCCTATCCCCAGGGCCAGCAGCCCCTTCACCAGCGAGTTGACCAGCCCGGCTAGCAGGATGCCGCGGGCCGCCACCTCCAGCGCCAGCTCCTTGTGGGAGAGCTGGGAGAGCGACAAGGTGATGGCATCCACGTCGGTGATCCCCGACACCAGCGCCAGCAGATAGACCCCCGAGTTGCCCACCTTGTCTTGCAGCAGCGTTGCCATAAAGCCGATCAGTGCCAGCAGCAGGCCGAACTTGATGGCAGTGGCCAGATCGAGCGGGTTGCTGGTTTCCGGCTGCACCGGGCCGTCAGTCAGCTCCTCGCGCTGACGCCAGAACCAGAAGGCACAGCCGTAGACTGTGGTGGCCAGCAGCAACAGGGGGGCGATGAGGCGCATCGCCAGTTCGCTGTGAATGAGCAGCACCAGTACCAGCAGCCGCAGCCACATGGTGGCCCCCGCCAGCAGGATGCCGGTGGCCAGCAGCCGCTCCAGCCCCCCTTGTTCCTTATTGAGGCGGGCGAACTGCAGGGTGAGGGCGGTGGAGGAGGCCAAGCCCGCCAGTATGCTGGTGAGTACCAGCCCGGCGCGGGTGCCGAGCAGGCGCACCGCGAAGTGGCCACAAAACGAGATGCCGGCGATCACCACCACCATCAGCCAGATCTTGAAGGGATTGAAGGCATCGAGGGGCCCCATCTCCTCGTTGGGCAGCACCGGCAACAGCACCAGCGAGATAAGCAGAAAGCGCAGGGTGGCGTGAAACTCGGTCTCGCTGAGAAACAGCATCCCCTGCTGGATCTGTCCCTTCAAACCCATCAACAGGGCGGCCAGCACGGCGCAGGCCACCGCTTCGCTCGGGCTCAGCAGTACCGACATCAGCCCCAGCAAATAGGTGAGCAGCATGGCTACCGAGCTGGTGAGGCCGAACTCCCCTTGCCAGCGCTGGGCCAGCCAGACCGAGAGGCCGCAACCGATCACCACCGCCAGCAGGCCGAGCAGCGGTAGCCAGGGGCCCAGAGTGGGCAGCAGCAAACCGCATACCCCGCCGAGCAGGCCGATGAGGCCGTAGGTCCGCATCCCGGCGATGCGCTGGTTATCCCCCAGCTGGCGCACCTGCCAGCCCCGCTCCAGTCCGATGATTAGGCCGATGGCCAGCGAGACCAGGGCACCGTTGACGGGTTCTGCATTGATCCACATAACGACTTCCTTTTCGTCATCTGCCTGCCTTGTTCCCATGATGGCACAGCGATTGAGGTCACAGAGGGGCATGGCTCACAGAGTCTGCGTCTGGCTCCTTGTGGCGTGTGACTGGCTGCCTGATATGAGCAAAAGAGATAAGCAAAGAGTTATTTCTTTCTTCTCGGCATAACAACTCCGCGGCATGCTGCTCTCAACCCAACGATATGGAGTATCACCATGAAACTGCGAATGACCGCTCTCTCCCTCTTCTCCGTGCTGGCCTTTGGCCAGGCCTACGCCGCGGAAGTACACCTGCTCAACGTCTCCTACGATCCGACCCGCGAGCTGTTTCAGGAGTACAACTCCGCCTTTGCCAAGGAGTGGAAGGCCAAAACCGGTGACGATGTGGTGGTGAGCCAGTCTCACGGTGGCTCTGGCAAGCAGGCTCGCGCCGTAGTGGACGGACTGGAAGCTGACGTGGTCTCGCTGGCGCTTGCCTACGACGTCAACGCCGTTGCCAAGGAGGGGCTGACCGCTGCCGACTGGCAGAGTCGCCTCGGCAACAACGCCTCGCCCTATACCTCCACCATTGTCTTCCTGGTGCGCAAGGGTAATCCCAAGCAGATCAAGGATTGGGATGATCTGGTGCGCAAGGATGTCGCCATCGTGACTCCCAATCCCAAGACCTCCGGCGGGGCACGCTGGAACTATCTGGCCGCCTGGGGCTATGCCCTGAAGAAGAGCGGCAGTGAAGAGGGGGCCAAGCAGTTTGTTGGCGATCTCTTCAAGAACGTGAAGGTGCTGGACTCAGGCGCCCGCGGTGCCACCACCAGCTTTACCGAGCGCGGTCTCGGTGACGTGTTGCTGGCGTGGGAGAACGAAGCCCTGCTGGTGCTTGGTCAGGCGGGTGCCAGCGACAAGTTCGAGCTGGTGGTGCCTTCGGTCTCCATTCTGGCGGAGCCGCCGGTCGCGGTGGTGGACAAGGTGGCCAAGAAGCACGGTACCGAAGCGGTGGCCAAGGCCTATCTCGATTATCTCTACTCTGACGAGGGGCAGCATATCGTCGCCAAACATCACTATCGCCCCAGCAACCCGGCGATCCTGAAGGAGACGGCAGCCCAGTTCCCGCAGCTTGCCTTCTTTACCGTCAAGGATCTGGAAGGGGATTGGGAGAAAGCCCAGAAGAAACACTTCGCCCAGGGCGGTCTGTTTGACCAGATCTATCAGCCGGGTCGTTGATAGCTTCGTTATCCATCACTGAACTGGCCCCTGTGCCAGCCGATAGGAGCACCAAGATGAACAAGATCCTCCTGGTTCCCGGTCTGCACAACAGTGGGCCGGATCACTGGCAGAGCCGCTGGCACGATCATTTTCCCCAATGGCAGCGGATGATCGGGCTACCTTGGGACAAGCCGGACCTCAGGGTCTGGAGTGCCAAGCTGGCGAGCAAGCTGAAACGTCGCCGCAGCCGGGTTCATCTGGTGGCTCACTCTTTTGGCGCGCTGACTGCCATTGCGGCGGCCCGCTTGCAGCCGGAGAAGGTGGCCTCGATCTTTCTGGTGGCGCCCGCCGATCCCGCCCGTTTTGGCATTGCGGATGAGGCCTTGGCCGGGCCGCTGCAGGTGTCGGCCCAGCTGGTGGCCAGCCGCAATGATCCCTGGATGAGCTTTGAACGGGCCGAATACTGGAGCCGTCAGTGGCAGGTGCCGCTGTTCGATGCCGGTGAGGCGGGCCATATCAATGCCCAGTCAGGTCATGGGGACTGGCATCAGGGGCTGCATTTGCTGGGGGCACTCTACCGCCGTGGTGAGCTGGTAGTTGCACCGGTCAAGACCGCATCGACCCGGCCGGTCGTACTGGGCTTTCGCTAGGTATCTGTGAAGTGGTTGGAGGGTTGGCGAGCGCGCTTTTCGCTGGCTACTCCATGCCCCCGTTCTTTGAATGCTCCGCTCCGTATTGCTCCATTTCTTAGGTCTTTTATTTATATAAAAGACCTTTTTTTATTTGGAGTGCGCCAAGAGCCTTGTGACTCTGCGGTTAGACAAAAAAGTGATTAGCAAAGTCGCAATTGATGTTTGTTGCCGATGAGGGGAGTGCGCAGAATCACCATATCGAAAATTCTTCATAACAGATGGATGTGTTATGCGATTTGGTTCTTATTCTGTCCTGCCCGGTTTTGGCCCCACCTTGGGGTTCAGCCTGCTCTATCTGGGCCTGCTGGTGCTGTTGCCGCTCTCGGCCCTGGTGCTGTTTGCGATCAACAACCTGACCGCCGCCGAGTTCTGGCAGGTGATCGGTTCACCCCGGGTGCTCGCCTCCTTTCGCCTGAGCTTCGGGGCGGCCTTTGTCGCGGCGCTGCTCAACAGCCTGTTTGGCCTGATCCTGGCCTGGATCCTGGTGCGCTACACCTTCCCCGGTCGTCGTCTGGTGGATGCGCTGATCGACCTGCCATTTGCCATGCCGACCGCCGTGTCCGGCATCGCCCTGTGCGCCATCTTCGCCCCCAACGGCTGGATCGGCCAGTTGCTGGCGCCGCTCGGCATTCAGCTCGCCTACAACCCTATCGGGGTGGTCATCGCACTCACCTTTATCGGATTGCCGTTTGTGGTGCGTACCCTGCAGCCGGTGCTGCGGGAGGCTGAAACCGAGCAAGAGGAGGCGGCCGCCAGCCTCGGCGCCGATCGCTGGCAGACCTTTCTGCGGGTGCTCTGGCCGACCCTGGTGCCTGCCCTGCTCACCGGTTTTGCGCTGGCGTTTGCCCGTGGGGTGGGGGAGTACGGCTCCGTCATCTTCATCGCCGGCAACCTGCCGATGGTCTCGGAAATCGCGCCGCTGATGATCATGAGCCACCTGGAAGAGTATGACTACGCAGGTGCCTCCGCCATCGCCGTGGTGATGCTGCTGATTTCGTTCATTTTGTTACTGCTAATCAACAAGTTGCAGGCCTGGAGCTGGTCTCGCATCGGAGGGAGCCGGATATGAGTTCATCTGCTATCGCCATTGAGGCGGCCTCTGTGGAGGCGACCCCCGCTCGCAAGGCACCGGTCGTGATCCGTGAACCCCAGTGGGTCAAGTGGCTGCTCATCACGGTCGGTTTGGGCTGGTTTGCCGCCCTGTTGCTGCTGCCGTTGGCCACCGTCTTTATTCAGGCGCTGAGCCCTGGGCTGGCCTTCTTCTGGCACGCCATCAGCGAGCCGGATGCCTTGAGCGCCCTCGGTCTCACCGCGTTGGTGACCCTCTGTGCGGTTCCACTCAATTTGCTGTTCGGGATTGCGGCGGCCTGGGCTATCGCCCGTTTCCGCTTCCCCGGTCGGCAGCTGCTCATCACCATCATCGATCTGCCCTTCTCGGTGTCGCCGGTGATCGCCGGTCTGATGCTGGTGTTGATGTTCGGCAGCCGCGGCTGGTTTGGTGACTGGCTGAGCGAGCACGACATAGATCATCTTCGCCACCCCGGGGATCATCCTGGCCACCACCTTCATTACCGTGCCCTTCGTGGTGCGCGAGCTGCTGCCCCAGATGGAGGCGCGCGGCCCGGAAGAGGAAGAGGCGGCCATCATGCTGGGGGCGAGCGGTCTGCAGATGTTCTGGCGCGTCACCCTGCCCGGCATTCGCTGGAGCCTGATGTATGGCCTGCTGCTCTGTACCGCCCGCGCGGTCGGGGAGTTTGGCGCGGTGTCGGTGGTTTCCGGTCATATTCGCGGCCAAACCAATACCCTGCCGCTGCATATCGAGATCCTCTACAACGAGTACCAGACCGGCGCCGCCTTTGCGGTGGCAAGCCTCTTGGCTCTGTTCGGGATCTTTACCCTGCTGGGTGAAACCCTGTTGGCCCGGCTGCGTGCCCAGCCCACCAAATCTCACTGATCACCGTTTTAAAGAGGCAGCCATGAGCATTCAGGTTCAACAACTCAACAAGCATTTCAATCAGTACGCGGCGCTGGCAGACATCAACCTCGACTTTCACGACGGTGAGCTGGTGGCGCTGCTCGGCCCCTCCGGTTGCGGCAAGACCACTCTGCTGCGGATCATCGCCGGGCTGGAGCAGGCCGACAGTGGCAGCGTCATCATCCGTGGCGAGGACGCCTCGGATCTCCATGTGCGCGAGCGCAACGTCGGCTTCGTGTTCCAGCACTATGCCCTGTTTCGCCATATGACAGTCTTCGAGAACGTGGCGTTTGGCCTGCGGGTCAAACCGCGCAGCGAGCGCCCGGCCGAGGCGGCCATTCGCGCCCGGGTCAAGGAGCTGCTGGATCTGGTGCAACTCAGCCACGTGGCCGAGCGCTATCCGACCCAGCTCTCCGGCGGTCAGCGTCAGCGGGTTGCGTTGGCCCGCGCGCTGGCGGTGCAGCCCAAGGTGTTGCTCTTGGACGAGCCCTTCGGCGCCCTCGATGCGCAGGTGCGCAAGGAGCTGCGCCGCTGGCTGCGCGAGTTGCACGACGAGCTGCACGTCACCAGCCTGTTCGTCACCCACGATCAGGAGGAGGCGCTGGAGGTAGCAGATCGGGTGGTGCTGATGAACGCCGGACGGGTCGAGCAGATTGGCACCCCGGCCGAGGTCTATGACCAGCCCGCCAGCTCCTTCGTCCACAGCTTCCTTGGCAGCGTGAACCAGTTCCGCGGTCGGGTGGCGGAGCAGGGATTCGGTGTCGGCGAGCAGCTGCTCGGCGGGCCGTCGGCTTCTCATCTGGCCCACGGCAGTGCCGCCATCGCCTATGTTCGTCCCCATGAACTGGAGATTCTGCCAGCCGATGCGCCGGGCGGGATCCGTGCCACCATCACCCGTCTGCTGCCCATGGGGCCACGCATTCGGGTGGAGCTGCGTGGCGATGGCGAAACCAAAGGGGCCCACTATGAGGCGGAGCTGAGCAAGGAGGCGGCCAAGCAGTTTGCCCCGGGACAGGGGGTGCGGCTGGTGGCCAGACAGGCGCAGTTCTATCCCGATTACCAGATTTGATGTTGTGTTGCGGGTGGCATGGCTACCCGGGTTCAGGCGCTCTGCCGGGGCATGATCCGGCCAAATAACAAAAATGAGGGGGTGACCAGCTTGTGTCACCCACTCTTCGCAGGAGGCGACAAGGTGAATTTTCAGCAGTTACGCATTATCCGGGAGGCGGCGCGGCGGGATTACAACCTGACCGAGGTGGCCAACGCCCTTTTTACCTCGCAATCCGGGGTGAGTCGCCATATCCGCGAGCTGGAAGAGGAGCTGGGGATCGAGTTGTTCATCCGCTACGGCAAGCGGCTGCTCGGTATGACCGAGCCTGGCAAGGAACTGCTGGTGATTGCCGAGCGCATTCTCAATGACGCCAACAACATCCGCAAACTGGCCAGTACCTTTGCCAACCGCGACTCGGGCCGTTTGCTGGTGGCGACCACCCATACCCAGGCGCGCTATGCCCTGCCGCGGGTGGTGAAGGCGTTTCGCGAGCAGTTCCCGCTGGTGCAGCTGGAGTTGCGTCAGGGCAGCCCGGAGGAGATAGTGCGGCTGGTGCAGACCGGCGAGGTGGATATCGGCATCAGCAGCGAGCAGCTCGACAAGAGCGAAGGGGTGGTGGCATTCCCCTACTACCGTTGGCACCACAACATCGTGGTGCCCGGGCAACATCCGCTGACAGGCGAGCGGGATCTGACGCTGGCGGCGCTGGCCAACTGGCCCATCGTCACCTATCAAGCCGGGTTGACCGGGCGGGTGCGGGTGGATGAGGCGTTTGCTGCGGCTGGCATCGAGCCGCAGATCCTGCTGACGGCGCAGGACTCCGATGTCATCAAGACCTATGTCGAGCTGGAGATGGGGGTCGGCATACTGGCCGACATGGCGTTCGACGCACAGCGGGATCAGGGGCTGGTACAGCTTGATGGCAGCCATCTGTTTGCCCCCCATACCGCCTGGATTGGCCTCAAGCAGGGGCAGTTCCAGCACAACTTTGCCTGGCAGTTTATCCAGCTCTGCAACCCCGAACTGGCGCTGGCGGATATTCAGGCCCGCGCCATGGGCAGCGAGCCTGCCATCGACTTCCAGATTTGAATCGGAAGAGACGACAGAAGGGGAGCCAATGGCTCCCCTTCTGCTATCCGGTGGCGAGTTACTTCACTTCATCCCACGCCATCTGCCAGTGGGAGCCGATACCCGGCTCGTACTGGGTGGCAGTGGTGGTCCACTGCTGGCAGTAGCCGCTGTAGGGGAAGGGCTTGCACTGATAGACCTTGCCATTTTTCGGCTGCTGCACCTTGGTGCCGGCGGCATAGGATTTGAGCGAGTTTGGGAAGACGAAGTCGTATTCGCCGCTGCTCTGCTCCTTGAACATCAGATCCATGGTCTGCTGGATGGTCTCGCCACCCGCTTTCGGAGTGGCCTTGATCACCAGCTGGTGGTGACCTGCCTTGAGCCCTTCCAGCGCCATGGTAAAGGTGTGGCTGCTGTCCTTGATGTCGGCACTGCTTTCACCCTTGGCGACGCCGCCGTGGTCATAGAGGGTGTTGGTGACGGCCAGATCGCCCTGTGCGGTGACGGTGAAATCGAGGGTTGCCTTGCCGTTGTCCAGCACATAGTCGCTGGCCAGACCGCTGACGCTGATGCTGTCCACCACTGGCGGTTGCAGCTGTTGCAGGTCAATCTCGACTCGCTCCAGTTTGCTGTTTCGCTTCAGATAGACGGGGTTCATGCCGTAGATCGGATTGAACTGGCCATCGGCTCCTTGCTGACCGGCGCGGATCAGGCTCTGCTCGGCGTTGATCTTGCTGGCGAGGGCATGAGCCCAGTTGTTCTTCTGGCCCTGCTCGGCGGTGGTGATGGTCAGCACGGTCTGCAGATCGGGGCGCTCGCCGTTGGCATCGAATACCCGGGTCATCGCCTTGTCGCCTGCCGCGAGGTCGATGGAGGGGTAGATGGTGCCGGCCTGACTCCACTCCAGCGGCGGCTGGCTGCCATCTTTGAACTTGGCATCGATGATGTTGTAGAAGCTGTTGCTGGTGTCGCCCACTTCCCACACGCCGAGGATCACCTGATAACCGGTGCGCTCCGGCAGGACACAGTTGTGGGTCACCTGCTTGGGCGGCTGCACCATGTTGCCGTCGATGACGCAGAAGGGGGTCAGGTCGAACGAGTTGCGGGTGAGCGGCTGGTTGGGGTTCCAGTCCTGCTTGGTGAGGTAGTAGCGCCAGTTGCGGGTGACGTGGTTGGCAGTGAAGGTCCAGCTGATGGCGAAGGGGCCGGGCTGTACTTCACGCTTGGTCCAGCGGTCGCTGGTCTGGATGTTCAGCTCGCTCCAGCGCGGGCTGCCCGCCGAGGCGATTTGGCCATCCTGCGGGCCGGTTTGCGGGAAGCCTGATGGGCCCTCCACGCTCTGGGGCTCCCACTGCACGCCGCCACACTGGCTGTTGCCACCGGTTTTGCACAGGTAGTTGCGGCTCTCGGGCTGGCTGATGTAGCCGGGCCAGGGCGCTGCCGCTGGCCAGCAGGGCCAGCATCGCCGCGATGTGATTGAGTTGGATTTTTGCTGCCATACATTCCTCTGTTCGATAGATGTGGGCAGTCAGTTGGCCGGGGAGATCCCCGATGCACACTTGCGTGTGGCAACCCCGCTATCCTGGACAAAACGTCTGTAGACCGGAGGCTTTGCGTCCCGACCTTTCGGTCAGTTTGCCAAATGACTAGATGGTTAGTGATGGGCCAAATGT
The DNA here is from genome assembly GCF_051919345.1 of Aeromonas sp. 84A. NCBI lineage: Bacteria > Pseudomonadati > Pseudomonadota > Gammaproteobacteria > Aeromonadales > Aeromonadaceae > Aeromonas > Aeromonas sp. 84A. Next base: position 4,484,142 of record NZ_JBQBEW010000001.1, on the reverse strand, counting down.
TCGGCCATCAGCATTGTGCACTGCATTGATTAATTATTTGAAGTTAAATGTTTAAATGCGCCATTCAATGGCGCGAAAATCATTCTAACTGGCTGTTTTTAAATTGTTCTCTTATCTGTGAATGGCACCGATTAACGTTGAATATGTCGATAAGATGCATGTTGATTGCGTGTTGCTGACGTAAAAAAAACCTGCCAGCTTGGCTGGCAGGTTGGGTGACAAGGCGACACGGATTGACGCCATCAATGACGGGTGCGCTGCTCTCCGGAGGGGGGAGATACGGGAGCCATCATTGGCGCTGCAGCTGACTCCTTGCCCAGTTTGAACACCGCAAGTCGCTCATCCAGACTGCGGGAGAGACCGGCCAGCAACTCGCTCTCCTGCGCCAGTTGCGAGGCGGACTGGGACATCTCCAGCGCCGAGTCGTTGATGCCGCTGACATTGCGGTTCATATCCTCGGCCACCATGCTCTGCTGCTCGGCGGCGGTCGCGATCTGGGTCGCCATGTCGCTTACATGCTGGATGTGGTTGACGATCAGGGTGAGATCCTGCCCCGCCTGCTGGGACTGGTTGACGCTGCTCTCTGCCAGTTTGCGGCTGGTATCCATGGCGTTGGCGGCGGTGACGGCCCGTTGCTGCAGCTGGGCAATGGTGCTCTGGATCTCTTCGGTGGATTGGCGAGTGCGACTGGCCAGCTGGCGCACCTCGTCGGCCACCACGGCAAAGCCGCGGCCCTGCTCACCGGCGCGGGCTGCTTCGATGGCGGCGTTGAGGGCCAGCAGGTTGGTCTGCTCCGAAATGGCGCTGATGACGGCGGTCACTTCGCTGATCTGCATCACTCCCTCTTTAAGCTGGTTGACCTGCTGGGTGGCCTGCTCCACCTCGGTGGCCAGCGCCTTGATGCCGTGCACGCTGGCGTGAACGTCGCGGTTGCCGAGTCCTGCTTCACCGGTCGCTTCCTGGGTATCCCGCGCGGTATTTTCGGCGTGCCCGGCCACATCGGAGATGGTGGCGCTCATCTCGTTCATGGCGGTAGCGAGCTGGGCCAGCTGATCCCGCTGGCTGGTGACCGCCTGATTGGTCTGCTCGGCAGAGGCGGCGATGCGCAGGGCGGCATCCGCCACGTTGCGAGCCCCCTGGCTGGCCTCCAGCAGGGCGTGACGGATGGCATCGAGACTCTGGTTGGTGCAGCGGGCGACCACTCCCAACTCATCCTTGCCCTGTACCGGGATGCTTACCACCAGATCCCCCTTGGCGACCCGTTGCATGGCGTGGTTGATCTGGCTGAGGGGGGAGACGATGGAGTGGGTGATGCGCCAGCCCAGCAGCCCCATCAGCAGGATCACGATGGCGGTGGCGGTACCCATCTTCATGTACTGGGCCCAGATGGTCTGCTGAATATCCTGCAGCAGCATGCCGGAACCGAGGATCCAGCCCCAAGGCTGATAGCCGGAGACCATGGAGAGCTTGTCGGCGGTCTCACCGGACGGGCCGACCCACACATATTGCAGAGTGCCCTGTTTGCCCCCTTTGGCGATATCCACCATCTGATACCAGAACTGCCCGGCGGTGGCGGCACCTCCTTCACCCATCTTCTGGCCGACAAGTTCGGGACGGATGGGGTGAACCACCATGGTGCGGTTCTCGTCGATGACGAACAGGTAGTTGTTGCCATCAAAGCGGGTGTTGGTCAGCAGCTTGCGCGCCTCCTGCTGAGCCTGCTCTGCTGGCAGGGTGCTGGCCAGAAACTGGATCTGGCTCATGGCCTGCTCCAGTACCGCATTGAGCCGCGCCTCTCGCTCGCTCATCAGATTGCGCTGGAGCGCGTTGGCCGAGATAAGCAGCAGCGAGACAAAACCGACAAACGCCAGTGCGAGCAGCAAAATCAATTTGCGGCTCACGGTAATATCACCGAGCTTGAACATGACTAAACCCTCATTTCCCTGTTGATTTTATGTGGCTCTGTACCGCGGCAGCCAGTTCGTAAGAGTTAACAACTCATTTACTTTCAGTCTCTTGCCGAGCTTTCTCAAATGAGCGTTTTAACATCAGTATAGTCAGCAGACAGCAACCCCCACTTTTTGGTAGCGTGTTGATGCGCATCCCAGCGCAATTTTTGCCAAAGAGTGTGAATGGTTTGGCATTTCTTCAAAAAAAGGAGTGGGCCCCGCTGCGGGTGACCCCATAACAAGAGGGAATTTATGAGTTCCATTGCCAGGAATTACTTCAACCAGCTCAACGCCGACTACCTGCAGGTGCACAGGCGCAAGGAGGATCTCTTCTGGTCCACCTATATGGGCACCAGCGATGATCAGGCCGGTTTCACCACGGCCGAGCAGGCCTACAAGGCCTTTTGTGCTAATCCGGCCCGTCTGCCCGAATTGCGGGAGATGTTGGTGCAGGCCGACGAGGATGACCTCAAGCGCGGTCTGCAAGGCTGGATCGCCTTCTTCGAGTGCAATGTGATTGAAGATCCCGCCGCTGCCGCCCTGATGGATGAGCTGGTAGCCGCCGAGGCGGAGCTGTTCGCCCGCCGCAAGGGGCTGAAACTGACCCTGCTGGATGAGCAGGGCCAGCAGGTCGCTGGCAGCCTGCCTGCCGCCAGTACCTCGCTCGCCGCCAGCCCGAACGAGGCGGTGCGCCAGAGCGCGCTCGCCATGTTCCACACCCTGGAGCAGTGGGTGGTCGGCAACGGTTTTCTCGAGGTGGTGGCGATCCGCAACCGCTTTGCCCGCACCATGGGCTATCGCGACTACTTCGACTACAAGGTGCGCAAGAACGAGCAGATGAGCCCGGAGCAGCTGTTTGCCATCCTCGACGACTTTATTGCCCGCACCGACGCCCGGTTGCAGCAGAGTCTGGAAGAGCTGAAGGCCGCCAAGGGCGAGGCGGCCCTGCTGCCCCACAACCTGCGTTACAGCGTGAGCGGCGATGTGACCCGCCAGCTCGATCCTTACGTGCCCTTCTCGCGGGCGCTGCGGGATTGGGTCGAGAGCTTCCGCCGGCTCGGCATCCAGTATCGCGGGGCGACCCTGACGCTGGATTTGCTGACCCGGGAGGGGAAATACGAGAACGGCTTCTGCCACGGCCCGGTACCGAGCTTCTTCCAACAGGGGGAGTGGGTGCCGGCGGTGGTCAACTTCACCAGCCTGGCCGATCCGGCGCAGGTGGGCAGCGGCTGGAACGGCCTCAATACCTTGTTCCACGAGGGGGGCCACGCCGCGCATTTTGCCAATGTCACCGGCAACGCCCCCTGCTTCTCACAGGAGTTCCCGCCCACCTCCATGGCCTATGCCGAAACCCAGTCGATGTTCTGCGACAGCCTGCTGGACGATGCCGACTGGCTCAAACGCTATGCCAGAAATGCGGCGGGAGAGGCAGTTCCCGATGCCCTCATCAAGGAGATGATTGAAGCGCGTCAGCCGTTTCGCGCTTTTAACGAGCGCCAGATCGCGCTGGTGGCCTACTTCGAGCGGGATCTCTACGCCATGGCAGAGAGCGATCGCACTCCCGAGACTGTGCTGGCGCTGGCCCGCAAGTGGGAGCGCAAGATCCTCGGTGTCGAGAGCCCGCGTCCGTTGCTGGCCATTCCGCACCTTCTTAATCAGGAGTCGGCCTGCGCCTATCACGGCTACCTGCTGGCGCTGATGGCGGTGGAGCAGACCCGCGCCTTTTTCCTGAAACGGGATGGCTACCTCACCGACAACCCGCGTATCGGGCCGGATCTGGCCGCCCACTACTGGGGGCCGGGCAATGGCATGAGTCACGATGAGACTTTGCGCAGCCTGACCGGCGAGGGATTCAGCGCGGTGTCGCTGGCCGAGGCATGCAATCTGAGCGCAGCCGAAGCGTGGCAACAGGCGCAAGCCTGCATGGCCGCAGCCCAGCAGCGCCCCGCGGCGGGTGAGGGAAGCCAGCTCGATGCCCATATCCGGGTGGTACACGGCGCCGAGCTTATCGCCGACAACAGCGAGTCGGAAACCCGCATGCTGGCCGACTTCGAAGCGTGGATCCTGAGCCACAGCGCACGAGCCTCAGTTGCGTAAGCTGGAATGCTCCCGGTTCTTGAGCCGGGGGCACTCTTGGCGTGGTTCTGATGTCTGTTCGCGGCGATGACTGGCTGGTGTGACTTTAGAAATGCTGATGACACAGGCTGTCGCATGATGGTTTTGGTATGCGGATTCCAGATTAAATATGTATTCATATGAACAAGTCTCTACAGGGCAGGCCATAAGCTCATAGAACCTTATCGCTTCATATCTTTGTTTATTTTGTTAATAGTGTTTTTTGCACTCACCTTTGTGCATAAAGATTGATCTATTCATCTTTTTGAGAACCATTCCCATCTTGCCGGATTGACTAAATTGTCCACAGCTGCAAAATCGCCCACCTTGCCACTCCCGATGTGAATCGGGTTCGGAAAGCCTCAGATCTCCGCCCGGAGATGGCTGGGCCGCACATAGGAAAGGTGTGGCCGTTGCCCGCCTTTCACCCTCGAAATCAGCACACAAGTCAGGAAGCCCTCTTGCTCATCAGGCAGGAGCGGACGGGTGTGTATATCCGTATGGTCGTGCAGGGACGATATGACCAGCGTTTGTTATGGGTGGTATGTTGCGAATGAATCGCATCTTTTTGATGTTGGCGCTGTTGCCCCTGCTGGTGTGTGCCAGTGAGGTGGACAGAGTGCGTGAAGCCTGGGTGATCAAGGCCCGAGCGGGAGAGCTGGATGCGGCAGCGCACGGGCTGGATGCTCTCTATCGACAAAGTGGTGATGGCAAGGTGCTCGATGACCTGATCGCCGTGCAGTTGTGGAGGGGTGATCGCAAGGGGGCGCTGGCCGCCTGTGAGCCGTGCGAGCTCAGCCCCATCAGCAACAGTACGCTGGAAGGGGTGGCCCGTGCCGCCCGCGACGAGAAGCGCTACTCCGAGGCGATCAGCTATTACCGCATCCTGCAGGGACGCGATCCGGCCAACCGCAATGGCTGGCTCGGGCTGTTTCTCACTGCCAGTGATCAGGGCAACCGCGAGCTGGCCCGCCACGCTGCGGGTGAATATGAGGCCAACTTTGGCCGCGATCAGGCGATCCTCGAAGCCCGCATCTATGCCGCCCGCCAGGGTGAAGATCCCATGGGTGAGCTGCTGGCCCGTCAGCAGTGGCTGGAGCTGGAGCCGGATAATCCCGAGCAGGTGTTGGCGCTCTATCGGGTAGCGGTGAGCCTGGGGGCAGGCCCTGCGGCTGCAGACCTGATGGGCCGTTACCCCAAGCTGTTCAAACCGGTCGACCGGCTCTGGCTCGACTACTACCAGGCGGTCAATCTGCTGCGGATCTCGGCCCAGACCGAGGATCCGGTGCTGGCCCGCCGCTCCCTGACCCGTACTCTTGCGCTGCAAGAACGGATCCTGGCCCGCGCCCCCCACGATCATGTGCTCTATATCAGTGCCCGCCGAGATGTAGTGGTGACGCTGGTGGCCCTCGGCGAGTTTGCCCGAGCCGAACGGGAGTCCGCTACGCTGCAGGCCGAGGGGCCATTGCCTGACTATGTGCTTGAGGCGCGCGCCGATGCACTGGCCGGGCTGGGACGGGTGGATGAGGCTTCCGTGATTTACCAGCAACTGGCGACCCCTGCACGGGCCAAAGACAAACGCCTGCTGGAGAAGCGCTTCTACGCCTATTCGGATGGCGAGCGCTATGGTGCGGCACAGGGTCTGCTGGCCGGTTGGCAGGAGCCACCGACTCGCTGGGATTTCACCGGCAACATGCGGATGGCCAATGACGACTACGAGAAGGTATTGCAGCTGAAAACCTTGCTGCAGGCCTGGCGTGGTCAGGCGGGCGCCGCAGAGGCTCAGTTGGAAGCGTGGCTGCAAACCGCACCAGCCAATCCCTGGCTCTGGCTGCAACTGGGGGATATTCGCCGCTGGCGGGGCCATCCCGACGGGGCCGAGCAGGCGTATCGGCAGGCCGTGCGCTGGCTGCCTGCCGGTCGCACCGTGCTGGCCGAGCCGGGTCGCCTCAATGCCCGGCTCGACAAGGGGGACTGGCAGGGCACGCCGCAGGCCGTGCGCACCCTTGGCAACCTGACCCGGGATCGTCAGGAGTTGCAGCAGCGGCTGACTCTGGAGCAGGCGCCACAATTTGTTACCGACCTGACCCATGGCCGCAACGAAGGGGGCTCGGTGCAGGCCAGCCGTGACTGGAGCTACGACAGCCGCCTCTACAGCGCTCGCACTGATGGCGGTGATCGACTGTTTGTCCGCCGTCAAGGCAGCTTTGGCGAGTTCGACCAGCAGCCCGAGCGTGCCGCCTATACCGGGCTGGGGGCCGAGATCTTTTTCTACCCGCTGCAACTGACGCTGGAGGGGGGCTCGGGCAGCGAGCTCAACCACAAAGGCTATCTCTGGAGTCGCCTCGATTGGCGGCTGGATGATCACTGGACATTGGGTGCAGCCATCAATCTCAACAGTGCCGACACCCCGCTGCGGGCATTGGCGCGCGGCAACTACGCCGATCAATACCAACTCGATCTGGGCTGGCGTCAGGATGAGACCCGCGAGGGGGCACTGCGACTGGAGCAGATGGATATCAGCGATGGCAACCGCCGGCTGACGGCCTCCGGCTGGCTGCGTCAGGATCTCTGGCGCCGGGATCGCTGGTGGTTCGATACCACCTTGCGCGGCGCTACCTCCCGCAACGAGGCGTTGGAGGTCGACTACTTCAATCCCTTGCAGGATCGCAATCTGGAGCTGGAGCTGGCGGGGCGCTACCGGCTGCCGCTGGATGGGCGTCGCTCCCTGCTGCAGAGCCTGACCATGAGTGGTAACCACTACTGGCAGCAGGGCTATGGCAGCGATCAGGGGTGGCAGCTCAGCTATCGCCATGACTGGATCCTCTCTCCCGCTCTCAGCCTGGGCTATGGCCTGGGCCGCCGTCAGGCCATCTATGACGGCAACCCCGAGTTCGGAAATTTCATCTTCGCCAATCTGCAATGGAGTTTCATGTGATGAGACGCTGGCTTGCTCCTTTCGTTTTGCTGCTTGCACTGCTGCCTTCGCTGACGCAGGCAGCCCGGCAACCCGATGACTATGTGGTGCTCTGCTACCACGATATCGTTGATCTGAAATTGACCCCCAACCTCAAGCTCTATCCCCAGACCATCCGGCGCGACACCCTGATCCGCCACTTCAACTGGATCAAGCAGCAGGGTTATCACCCGGTCAGCTTCCAGCAGATCCTGGATGCCAAAGCAGGCAAGGCACAGCTGCCGGAGAAGGCGATCCTGCTCAGCTTCGACGACGGCTACGAGAGCTTCTACCGGCTGGTCTATCCGCTGCTCAAGCTCTACAACTATCCGGCGGTCTTTGCGCTGGTGGGCAGTTGGTTGGATGTGGCCGATGACAAGATGGTCCCGTACGGCAATGACAAGCTGCCACGCAGCTACTTCGTCGGCTGGCCGCAGATCCGCGAGATGCAGGACTCCGGACTGGTGGAGCTGGCCTCCCACACTTTCACCTCCCACTACGGGCTGCTCGCCAACCCGCAGGGCAACGTGCAGCCGGCGGTGACCACCGCAGGCTGGAGCCAGAATGGCTACGAGAGCATGGCCGACTATCGGGCCCGTATAAAAGCGGACTTCGACGCAACGGCCAGCCAGCTCAGGGAGCAGACCGGTCGGGCACCACGGATCCTGGTCTGGCCCTACGGCGCCTTCAACCAGACGGCGCTGGAGCTGGCCAGTGCGGCGGGGATGCCCTACACCTTCACCCTGGCGGAAGGGCTCAACAAGCTGAGTGACTCGGGCAGCACGGTGCGCCGCTATCTGCTGGAGGAGGACACCAGCCTCGAAACCCTGGATGAGATCATGGGGGGCAATACCTGGGAGCGGCAGGTGGAGCGCTTGGTGCACGTGGATCTGGACTATGTCTACGACAAGGATCCGCAGCAGATGAACAAGAATATCGACATGCTGCTGGATCGGATCAAGGGGTATGGCATCACCACCGTCTATCTGCAGGCCTATGCCGATGACAACGGCGACGGGGTGGCGGAGGCGCTCTATTTCCCCAACCGTCATATGCCGGTCAAGGCGGATCTCTTCAACCGGGTGGCCTGGCAGCTCAAGACCCGTGCCGGGGTCAAGGTGTTCGCCTGGATGCCGGTGATGGCCTACGACATGGGGCCGAACCATGCCTATGTCACCGACAGCCGTACCGGCGCCCCCGCCAAGGGGCAGTATCTGCGCCTCTCGCCTTGGGATCCTGCCAGCCGTCAGCTGCTGCTGGATATCTACGAGGATCTCGGTTTTTACACCAAGTTCGATGGTCTGCTGTTCCATGACGATGCGTTCCTCAGCGACTACGAGGGGCCGATGTCGCTGGCTCGTACCCCGAATGCGTTGCAGGCGCAGGGAGAGCAGAAGACCGATCTGTTGATCGACTTCACCATGGCGCTGCGTGATGCCGCCGCTCGTTACCGGCAAGGGGGCGCCGACGGTCTCAAGACTGCCCGCAACATCTATGCGGCGTTGGTGACAGAGCCGCAATCCCAACAGTGGTTTGCCCAGAGCATGGCGGCGTTTGCCAAGGCCTATGACTACACCGCCGTAATGGCCATGCCCTATATGGAGCAGGCAGAAAACCCCGATGAGTGGCTGGCCAGGCTGGCGGAAGATTCACTGGCACAGGTGCCGGCCAATCGGCTGGTGTTCGAGCTGCAGAGCCGCAACTGGCGTACCGACCAGCCCATCCCCGATGCCGAGCTGGCGCGCTGGATGGAGATCATCCAGCGCAAGGGGGTGACCAACTTTGGCTACTACCCGGATGATTTTCACAACAACCAGCCGGATCCGGCGGTGCTCAAGCCGGTCTTCTCGGTGCAGACCCAGCCTCAGCCGGCCCAGCTGCCGGTGACGCCGGTCGCAGTCAGTGCCGCTAAAGCCACCCAAGGGGAGGCGATGCGGTGAAGGATCTTCTGGAAGGGATAGCCATCTTTACGTTGGCCTATCCCAGTCTGATGGCCATGGTGTGGGTCTGTGGCGGTCTCTATTACTACTTCCAGTGGGAGCGGCGGGATATCGCGCTGGCCAAGCGGGGGCTGGAGCTCCCCTATTACCCCAGGGTGACCTTGATGGTGCCCTGCTACAACGAGGGGGCCAATGTCGAGGAGACCATCGGCCACCTGCTGCGCCAGCGCTATCCCGATTTTGAGGTGCTGGCCATCAACGATGGCAGCAAGGATGACACAGGTGCGCGGCTGGATCGGCTGGCGCAGCAGGATCCACGCCTGACCGTGCTCCACCAGCACAATCAGGGCAAGGCGATGGCGCTCAACAACGGGCTGGCGGTGGCCAGCGGGGAGATCCTGGTCGGTATCGACGGCGATGCGGTGCTGGATTATGACGCGGTGCGCTGGATGGTGAAGCACTTCATCGAGAGCCCGAGGGTCGGGGCGGTCACCGGCAATCCGCGGGTACGCACCCGCTCCACCATCATCGGCAAGATCCAGACCGGCGAGTTCAGCTCCATCATCGGCCTCATCAAGCGGGCCCAGCGTATCTACGGCACCGTCTTCACCGTCTCCGGAGTGGTGGTGGCCTTTCGCAAGCAGGCGGTCGAGGCGGTCGGCGGCTGGAGCAATGACATGGTGACCGAGGACATCGACATCAGTTGGAAGCTGCAGCTGGCCGGCTGGCTCATTCACTACCAACCGCAGGCGCTCTGCTGGGTGCTGATGCCGGAGACTGTGCGCGGTCTCTACAAGCAGCGGCTGCGCTGGGCGCAGGGTGGCGCCGAGGTGTTTCTGCGCTACGGGTTGCAGGCGATGCGCTGGCGCAACCGCCGCTTCTGGCTGCTGCTGCTGGAATATCTCTCCAGCGTTGCCTGGTGCTACAGCATGCTGCTGCTGGCGCTAATCTGGCTGATTGAGCCTGACGTGAGCGGACTGGCGGTGGGCCACCTGTTCCAGTGGAGCGGGGTGATGATGACCGCGATTTGTCTGGTGCAGTTCGGGGTCAGCATCCTTATCGACAACCATTACGACAAGCGCATGGCCCGCAGTTTTATCTGGTGTGTCTGGTATCCGCTCATCTACTGGCTGCTCAATCTGGTGACCGTGGTGGTGGCGGTGCCCAAGGCGATCCTGCGTCGTCGTGGCCAGTTGGCGGTGTGGGAGAGTCCTGACAGGGGGGAGTCGTTCCGTGACAAAACATAAGTTGGCGAACGAGATGATCATCAGCAACGGTACCCGGCGCAGCTGGAAGTATCGGCTGCGGGATCTGCTGATCCTGCTGGTGACCTGGGTCGGCTGGATTTTTCTGGCCCTGCAACCCTGGCTCAACTATCTGGAGGCGGAGGCGGAGGAGGATGAGAGCTTTATCGGCTCGCTGGATGCCATCGAAGTGGGACAACTGTTTCTGGCCCTGCTGTTCGGCATCTTCCTGCTGATCCACTCCTGGGCAAAATACAATAGGCTGCTGCACCGGTTGGTGGGCAAGCGAACGGCCTCAAAAGCGCCGTAATCATGAGGGGCCGGTCGGCCCCTCACTTTTTATTACCGGTCACGGGCAGCGAAACGGGCGGGGTATCCGGAGCATTTTTCCGGGCCGGTTTGCCATAGCGATGTCGCCGACACTCCCAAAACCAGTCGTTTTTCCCCTAATTTTTCATTCATCAATAACTTTATTTCCGCAATTTTCACAGATGGCGTGGCGCTCAAAGCGATCCATGTTGGCCAGAAAGGGGCCGGCGGCCCAGCCGGTAATGAAGTCCTTGATAAAGGCTTTGCGCTTTTGCTCCGGGGTCAGCTGCTGGCCAAAGGATTTGTCGACCAGCACCACGACATGGTTGGTCTCGCGTTGACAGCTTGAGCAGACGCGTTGTTCGGTGGATGAAAGCAAGGGGGAGCTCCTTGTCCGGAAGGTGGGCAGCAGGGTTTCCGCCGCAGATATGTGTCGTCCCCATTTGATTCCTTTTGCAGGTAGATCGTCAATCACGGCAGAGGTGGATTTTGCACTATTCCCCATGAAGAGAGGGCCAGTCAGCAAGGGTGACCAGAGGGGCCGGCGGGCCCCTCTGCTGTTGCCGTTTGTCACACATTGCCACACAAGCTTCCCCCTCTGGCAAAGTCTTGTGACCGGACGGGGTTGTAATGGAGCCATGAGCAGGGATGAGGCCCTGCCGCGATGGAACCAGGGAGCATGTTATGACGGGTAAACGGGTGTGGTGGCTGTTGCCGCTGCTGGCGGTTGGAGTCTGGTGGCTGGGTTATGCGGGGGACGCCAACGGGGTGTGGCCCTGGCGCCATGAGATGTTGCTGCTGACGGGCCTGCTGGGGATGGCCTATATGGCCATTTCGCTGTTGCTGGCATTGCGTCTGCCGCGGCTGGAGGTGTGGTGTGGCGGTCTGGACCGGATGTTGCGATTGCACCGCCAGACGGCCATCGGCGGCGCATTGGCACTGACCGCTCACTGGCTGCTGGTGGAGGCGCCCAAGTGGGCGGTCTCGGCGGGTTGGCTGAGCCGTCCCGCCCGGCGTGGGGCCAGCGCGGCCGCAGCTGGTGCAGGAGCAGGTAATGGCATCTCGCTCCATGCCCTTGGCAATACCTTGGGGGAGTGGAGTTTCTATCTGCTGATCGCGCTGGTGGTGGTGAGCTTGCTGGCGCTGGTGAGTTATGGCCGCTTTCGGCTGATCCATCGGTTGGCGCCGCTCATCTATCTGGCGGGTTGGGGGCACGGGCTCTGCCTGCTGCCTCAGGTGGGGGCCATGACGCCGGTTGGGGTAGCGATCTGGTTGATCGGCGGGATCGGTGCTATCGGGGCCCTCTACTCTCTGTTGGGACAAGTGGGAGCACGGGATCGCCATCCGGGCCGGATCATTGCGGTGCGGACGCTGGCGGATCACACCTGCGAGCTGACCATGCAGCTGGAGCAGCCGCTCGCCCATTACCGCCCGGGTCAGTTTGCCTTCTTCGAGTTTGACGCCAAGGAGGGGCCGCATCCCTTTACCCTGGTGCGGGTGTCGGCGGATCGGCGCCAGCTGGTGATCGCGGTGCGGGCGCTCGGGGATCATACTCGTCAGCTGGTGGCAGAGGCGCGCGCCGGGGATGGGGTGGTGGTGACCGGGCCCTATGGCGCCTTTGTCGCCCCGCAAGGGGGAGGTAGAGCCCTTTGGCTGGGGGCTGGGATCGGTATCACGCCGTTTGTGGCCTGGTTGGAGGGGCTGGCGGCCCGTGGGGAGCGCGGCGAGGAGATCACCCTGATCCAGTGTGCGCCGGATCTGGCAGGCGCCGTCTACCACCGGCGGTTGGCCGAGCTCTGTCATCGCACCGGCGTGCGCTATCAGCTGCATCTGGACAAGGCGGCCGGGCGACTGGATCTTGCCCGCATTGCGCAGGATGCCCCCGAGCAGGTGTGGTTTTGCGGGCCGGAGGGGATGGCAGATGCCCTGACCCGGCTGTTGCCGGACGGGCATCTGCATCGCGAGCTGTTTCGCTTTCGTTGAGCTCGATGGGGGCCGTTATTTGGCGCTGGCTGACAACTGCTTGAGGGCGGCTTGTACTGCCGCCTCCAGTTGCGGGTCGCGCCCAGCCACCATGTCGGCGGGGGTGAGGGGCACCTGCAGGTCCGGGATTAGCTCCTGATTCTCGTAGAAGGTGCCGTCCGGTTTGCGCAGCCCCAGGGTCGGAATGCCGTAGGAGAGCCCCGGAATCAGCCTAGAGTCGTGGCTGTAGACCATGGTGCCGGTGCCGGGCACCGGATCGCCGACGATGGGGCCGACCTTGAGGGCGCGGTAGTACTCGGGGAAGGCGGAGCCTTCCGAGTAGCTGGCGGCGTTCACCAGCACCACCGAGGGTTTGGTCCACTGGCGAGTGGCGGCGTCGGTTTCACCCTTGCCCTGACGGGGCCAACTGCTGGCCATTCCCTTGGTGCTGCCGCTGCCGGTCAGAAACTCCACCAGGGTATTGGCGAGATAGCCACCGCTGTTGAAGCGGACATCGACGATCAGCGCATCGCGATTGCGCTGTCTGCCGAGGGCATCCGCCACCACCGCATCGTAGACCTCGCTATTCATTGCCGGCAGATAGACGTAGCCGACCCGTCCTCCGCTCAGGCTGGCCACCAGCTCCCGCCGTTTCTCAATCCAGCGATCCTGTTGCAGCTGGTACTCCTGCTGTTTGTCGATGGCGGTGAGCACCACCTGGTCAGTTTGCTTGTTGCCCTCCTGCTGGAAGGTGAGGGCAAGCCGGGCGCCAGCCTGATGGTTGAGGGCCCGATCCAGCTCGGTCAGATTGGCAATCGGGACACCGTTGATGGCGAGCAGGCGGGCGCCCGGGGCGATATCGCTCTCCTGATCCAGCGGGCCGCCAGAGAGCATGGCGGTGAGCATCACCCCTTGCTCGCCATCCTGCCAGTAGCCGCCAAGGCTGGCGGTCTCGTCCGCCATGCGCGGGAAGGGGGCGGGGCCGCTGCCCCAGGTGTGGGAGACATTGAGCTCGCCAGCCAGCTCCGCCAACAGGTTGCCAAAGTCCCGCGGGTTGCCGATGCCCGGCAGCAGGCGGCGGTAAGCGGCGACATAGCTATCCCAGTTCACCCCGTTCATATCGTCCAGATAGAACTCGTCCCGGGTTAGGCGGGCGATCTGATCGAAGGCGGCGGTCATGCGTTCCTGCCAGCGGCTGGTGGGTTGCAAGGCGAAGGGGGCGCTGGTGGCCTCGCCGGAGTCGAGATGGATCCGGGTGATCTCCCCATCCCGCACCAGGGTAGCCAGGGTGCCCTGCTGGTTGAGGCTTGCCAGCGCTGGGCCGGGCTGCTCCCCAAACAGTTCGCTGGTTTTGCCCTTGCGCAGATCCTGGCTGTAGCCCTTGATCTCGCTCTCGCTGTTGACCCCCATCTCTTCCACCAGATAGATCACTTGGTCGCCGATGATGCGGCTGGCGAGCAGGGTGCCGGTGGGTTGCAGCAGCAGCGCTTCGCGATGGTTGAGACGATCGCTCTCAAAGCCGTATCCCCCTTTCGGCGGCTCCAGCTCGGCAATCGCATCGGCTCTGGCGGCGCGGCTGCTGTAAATGCCGAGCAGGTTGGTGACGAGGGGCTCGCCATCGGGCCCCAGTGCGCCAAACCGGGTCGATTGCCAGTAGAGGATGGCGCCATCCTGACTCCAGCCCGGTTGCCCATCCTGATAGCCGTTGAGGCTGACATTGACCGGTTTGGCCTTGGGATTGGCCGTATCGAGCACCGCGATCTCCTGCTCTGCCGCATCGGGGCGGAAAGTGAGCGCCAGATGGCGGGAGTCGGGGGCAAAGGCGAGATGTACCTCGTGGCGCGACGGGTTTAAGCTGGCAGGCACCAGCTCCCGCTGCTTGTTGCTCGCCAGATCAAGCAGATGGATGGCCTGGCCATCCACCACGAAGGCGAGCTGTTTGCCATCGGGGGAGAGCACCGGACGGCTGATCCCCTTGTCGGGAATCGCCAGCAGCAGACTCTCGGTCAAAGTGCCGGGATCGCTGAACAGCAGATCAGGGTCCCCCTTGCGCAGGCGATAGAGGGCGGCGTGCCCCTGCTGCTCCGACAGATAGATGAGGGCGCGCCCCTGCTCGGCGAAGAGAGGGCTGGATTGCTCGCTCGGATCGCGGGTCAGCTGACGCACCCGCTCCCGCTCGGGGTCGACGGCAAACAGGTTGCCCTCGCTCACCAGGATCAGCTCGTCCGCCTCTTCGCTGACCAGCGCTTCGTCTGCCAGGGTCAGGGCCTCGCTCGCCTCATCCGGCGTGCTCGCCACTTGCGGGCTGAGGGTCAGCTTGCGTGGCTCGCTGCTACCGGCATCGAGGCGATAGAGCTCGCCCAGCCATGACCAGACCAGATCGCCATTGCGAGAGGCGCTGAGCCCCCGCACCGGATGGCCCTGATAGTGGGTCAGCTGTTGCTCCTTGCCGCTGGCGAGATCCCGGCGCCAGACGTTGAAATCACCGCTGCGCTCGCTCAGGTAAAAGAGGGTATCTCCCTTGTCGCTCCAGTCCGGATCGGTGGCCGCCACCCGATCTTCGGTCAGCTGCTTGTGCTGCTTGCCATCAAACAGCCAGAGACGGGGCACCGCGAACGAGTGCTGATGCTTGCGAAAGGGTTGATCCGCCGCGGGCATCTGGTAGACGAGCCGCTCCCCGTGGGGGCGGGCGAGGGTCGCAGGCAGCGGCAGATTGGCCTGCAAGGTGCCGCCGGAGATGGGAGTCCAGTAGAGCTCGCCCCATTGGTAGCCTTCCGCGACAAAATGGTCGGCATCGGGCGCGCCCAGGCGCTGGCTGCTCAGCAACAGCCGTTTGCCATCGGCGCTGAAGGCTTGCGGCAGATCGGTGCGCGAATCGCGAGTGAGGCGCACCATCTCGCCGCCGTTGGCGGGTACCACGAACACATCTTCGTTGCCGTAGAGATTGGCGGCAAAGGCGAGCTGTTTGCCATCCGGTGACCAGATTGGCCGCTGGCTCAGGTAGTCGCTGCCGGTGAGCGCCGTAGCGGGGCCACCCTCGGCACTGGCGACAAAAATGCGCCCCTGCCAGGTGAAAGCAAGCCGCTTGCCATCGGGGGAGAGGGCGGGCTCGCGCAGCCAGAGTGCATCGGCGGCGACACTGGCGGGCAGCCAGAGCAGGAGTGGCGAGAACAGCAGGGTGGCGAGGCGGCACGAAGAGCGCATGGCATGATCCTGTCGGGGAGTGGAGTGTTATCTTCGCCGATCATTGCCCCGGGTGCCAGCGCGATAATTTTTGTATCTTGTTGTTTTAACTGTTAATTACTAATGCCAAATGACGGCGTTCAAGGAAGATGGCCTGGCTGCGACAAGATATGTTTTGCCGGGCATATTGAGTATTGATGGCGATCCAATATCATGGCGCTCGCTCGCCGCTCGGCGGGCATCGTTCAGATGATCTGGTAACAAGAAAAGCCCGCACCAGAGGCTTGTCGAGGGATGGAATGAGAGCCGTATTACTGTGTTTGTTGGGGCTTTGGCCCGCATTGAGTTTTGCCTTGACCGAAAAAGCCGATTTGGTGGTGGTCAAGAAGTCGACCTATAGCCTGACCCTGATGAAGGATGGCAAAGAACTGAAGCGCTACTGGATTGCTCTGGGCCCGGCGCCCAAGGGGCATAAGCAGCAGGAAGGGGATCAGCGTACGCCGGAAGGGCGCTACACCCTCGACTACAAGAAGACCAATTCCGGCTACTACAAAGCCATCCATATCAACTATCCGAACCTGGATGACATCAAGCGGGCCAATGAGCTGGGTGTTCGTCCGGGTGGCATGATCATGATCCACGGGCAGCGCAACAGCATTGGCAACCGCAGGGTTCAGCCCTCCAACTGGACCAACGGCTGCATCGCCATGCTCAATCACGAGCTGGATGAGGTGTGGGACGCTATTGACCCGGGTACGCCCATCGTCATCGAGCCCTGATCCCCTTGTGCACGCCCGCGACTCCGCGGGCGTTTTATTACCCGTCAGTGATGACGTGACAGCGCTTGCTGTCCCGTGCTAGTTTTTTCGGCTCGCTTTGGCTGTGACAAGGAAGATCACATGATGTCAGTAACGAGCGTGCCCGAGCGAACGGGAATGCTCTGGTGGCGTGCCACACTGGATATGCTCCCGCTCTCCATTTCGGTGATCCCCTGGGGGATCCTGTGTGGCGCTTTGGCGTTGCAGGCAGGGCTGAGTCCGCTTCAGGCGCAGCTGATGTCGTTGCTGGTCTACGCCGGAGCCGCCCAGCTCTCGGCCACGACCCTGTTCGGGGCGGGCACGCCCCTGCTGCCCATCATGGGCTCCACCATGGTGATCACTTCCCAGCATCTGCTATACGGCTTCACCTTCCGCCGTGACGTATTGCCGCTCTCCCTGCGCTGGCGGGCCAGCCTTGCTTTTTTCCTGACTGATGAGATGTTCGCTGTGGCGCTGAAAGACCGGGAGCGCAGCGGCCACTTTGATCCGGCCTACGCGCTCATCGCGGGATTCGTCTTCTATCTGTTCTGGAATCTGGCGACCCTGGTCGGCATCGCGGCCGGCCAGTACATCGATGGACTGGACAGCATGGGGCTGGATTTTGCCATCGCGGCCACCTTCATCGCCATGACCATTCCCGCCATGAAAAACTTGCCCATGGTGGCGGCCACTCTGGTGAGCGGCGGCACAGCGTTGCTTACCAAGCCGCTGCTGGCGGAGATCCACATCATCGTCTCGGCTCTGGCTGGCATGGTGGTGGGCTATGTGCTGCACCGGATGAGGAGGTAGCGTGAGCTGGCTGATGATTGGCCTGCTGGCCCTGATCACCTTTTTCAACCGCTTCGCCTTCTTTTCTCGGTTGACCCGATATCAGCCGGGTGCCGAGATGGGGGCGTTTCTCGGCTTTTCGGTCCAGTCGGTGCTGACTGCAATCTGGTTGCCCATCGTCTTTAGCTACGAGCCGGGGATAGGTCTTGACTGGGATCCTGACTACCTGACTGCCACCCTGTGGGTAATGCTCTTGACCCTGTTGCGGCTGCCGACTCTGGTTGTGGTGGTGGGTGGAATGGGGGGCTTCTTTCTGCTGCGCTGGCTGGGAGGCATAGCCGAGCTCTTGCCTTTGTGAAGCGCGAGCCGTGATCTTGTGTAATGGATGTCATTATTCGACATCCGTCATGTCATGAATGTCACTTCAAAAAAAGCCTGCAAATGGTGAGGATATGGGCTCTGTCCGTGAAGGAGTGTCCCATGTCTTTGATCGAAACCTGTCAGCGTATCGTGCGCGATCCCCATCTCTCCGCCGCCCAGAAGAGCCACGCACTGGCGCTGGCCGCCGAGAATGCGTTGCCCTACCCCGACCTGCCTGCCGCAGTCGCCGAGGCGATGGAGCTGGGTTTTATCTGCGACATGTTCGAAGGGCATGCCCCCTACAAGCCGCGTTATGTGCTGCCGGACTATGAAAAATTCCTGACTCAGGGCTCTGCCTGGCTGGAGCTGGCACCACCACAGGATTTCGACGAGGCGCTCAACGCCCTGCGCATCCTCTATCACCATGTCCCCTCCGTCACCGGCATGCCGGTCTGGCTGGGTCGGCTCGACCATCTGCTGTTGCCGTTTGTCGGCGAACTGGATGACGAGACCCTCTATCGCAAGCTGAAGGGGTTCTGGGTCTATCTGGACAGGGTGCTGCCGGACGCCTTCATGCACGTCAACATCGGTCCCGATGACAACCGGATCTGCCGCCTGATCCTGCGCATCGACAACGAGCTCAAGCAGGTGGCCCCCAACCTCACCTTTTTCCACGATCCGGAGCAGACTCCCGACGATCTACTGCTGCTGGCGGTGAAGAATATCGCCGAGTGCAGCAAGCCGCACATCGCCAACTACCCGATCCACCGCGATACCTTCGACCTGCGTGGTTTTGGTATCGTCAGCTGCTACAACGCCCTGCCGCAGGCCGGTGGCGCCAATACTCTGGTGCGCATCTCCCTCAAGCGGGTCGCCGAGCAGTGTCAGGGGATCGATGATTTCCTCGGTTGCCTGCTGCCCCACTACTGCCGTCTGGCCTCCCAGCTGATCGAAGCGCGGGCCGCATTTCTCCACGATGAGTCCGGTTTCTTCGACAGCTTCCTGGTGAAAGAGGGGCTGCTGGATGAGGATCGTTTCGTCCCCATGTTCGGTATCTACGGCATGGCGGAAGCGGTCAATATCCTGATGGATAAAGAGAATCTGCCGGATCGCTACGGCCATGACGAGGAGGCGAACCAGCTTGGCTATCGCATCTCGGCCCAGCTCTCGGAATATGTCACTGCGACGCCGCAAACCCATGCCTGGGGTGGCCGCGCTTTGTTGCATTCGCAAGGTGGCCTCAGCATCGATGTGGCTGTTACCCCCGGGGTGCGCATTCCCTACGGGCATGAGCCGGATCCGGCAAGCCATGTGCTGGCACTGGCACCGCACCACACTTATTACCATTCGGGGATCAGCGAGATCCTGACGCTGGATCCCACCATCCGCCAGAACCCGCAGGCCCTGCTGCAGCTCTGCAAAGGGGCGCTCGCCATCGGTATGCGCGAGTTCACCGCCAACGTGGCCGACAGCGATCTGGTGCGGGTGACCGGCTACATGATCCGCAAGAGCGACGTGGCCCGCTTCGCAGAGGAGGGGTCGCGCTTGCAGACCACCTGTCTCGGTGCCGAGGCGAGTGAAGTGACCGCCATTCGTCAGCGGGCACCGCGGGTGGTCGCCCACGAATCGACCATCTGCGAGTATTGAGTTCGCACCGATGGCTGATGTTTTGCCAACACGTAGCGCCCTGGTGAGCAGGGTGCTGCCGTTCTCCTGTGTCGACGGGCCGGGCAACCGGCTGGTGCTGTTTCTGCAGGGCTGCAACTTTCGCTGCCCCGGCTGCCATAATCCCCACACCATCGGGCTGTGCGACGATTGCGGTGACTGCCTTGCGGTCTGCCCGAGCGGCGCCCTCACCATGAGCGAGGGCAAGGTTAATTGGCAGGAGGCGCTCTGCACCGATTGCGATGCCTGTCTGGAGGCCTGCCCGCGCAGCGCCAATCCCAAAACCACTACCATGACGGTGGCCGACGTGTTGGCCCTGCTGCGCCGCTACGGCCCGCTGCTGAGCGGGATTACCGTCTCCGGCGGTGAGGCGACCACCCGGCTTCCTTTCGTGGTGGCCCTGTTTCGCGCCATCAAGGAGGTGCCGGATCTGGCCCATCTCAGCTGTCTGCTCGACAGCAACGGCTCTCTGGCCGAAACCGGCTGGCAGCGGCTGCTGCCGGTGCTCGACGGCGCCATGCTCGATCTCAAGGGCTGGCGTGACTCGGTGCATCACTCCCTGACCGGCTATGGTCGCGAGCGGGTGTTGGCATCGCTGCAACTGCTGGCACGCCACGGCAAGCTGACCGAACTGCGGCTGCTCCATGTGCCGGGCAAGAGCGATTTTCTGGATACGAGTGGTGAGCTGGACGCGGATCTTGCCGCCTTCTTGCAGCAGCTTGGGCCTGTGCCCATTCGCCTCAACGGCTTTCGCCACCACGGGGTGCGGGGGGCGGCGGCGCAATGGCCAGAGGCTCACCAAACCGAGCTGGAACAGCTGGCCAGCCGTTTGCGTGCAGCGGGATTGGGGCCGGTCTCACTACCTGCCTTGATGGGCTGAGTGGTTGCGTCATCCGGTGACCGTCATGGCGTGAGGTGCGGCATGGAAAGGCCGCAACTGTGATTTCTGTCTATTGGAGGGGGCGAGAACGGCGGCTAGAATAATGGCCATCTTCTTACCTCTCAATGACAGATAATCATGAGTGAAAGCAAGGCGTTATATCGGGTTCAGTTTATTTGCCACAGCGAGCGCTACGAAGTGTATGTGCGCGAAGTCAATCAGGGCCAGCTGTTCGGTTTTATCGAGATTGCCGACTTTGTCTGGGACAACCACACGGCGCTCATCGTCGATCCCAGTCACGAGAAGCTCAAGAGCGAATTTGCCGATGTGCGCCAGACCCTTATCCCCATGCATCAGGTGCTGCGCATCGATCAGGTGAAAAAGCAGGGGGCAGCTCGCATCACGGATCTGGGCAGCAACGTCGCCTCCTTCCCCAGCCCCATCTATACCAAACGTCCCTAGTCCCTACTTGCCGTTGATGTTTCGCCGCGGTGAAACATCAATCTCTTCTCCTTGTCGTCCGGCTCAGGGCTCAATCAATTCGCGACCCAGTTGCAGGATCCGCTGGCGGAACCAGTGACGGGCCGAGCCATCACCGGCCGGACCATACCAGACCAGACTGTGACTCACCTTGCCGTAATCGAACGGTGCCGGACGCATCACCAGATCCGGCTGACTGGCCATGCAGGCCGCCCAGCCACCGATGGCGGTGAGGATCAGGTCGGTCTGGGGCAGCAGGGCCGCCGCGCTGGCAAAATCGGGCAGGGTGGCGCCAATCTGGCGACGCACCTGCTGCTGGGCCAGGCTCTGCTCAAAGAAGGGGTTGGCCAGCTCCTGATCCCGGATGGCGATATGGCGCCAGCTCAGATAAGCATCGAGATCCCAGGGCTTGGCTAGTGCTGGGTGGTCTTTGCGCAGCAGGCAGACCAGTTTTTCTTCCCGCAGGGTCTCCCACACCAGCCCGGGCTGGCGCGGCAATGGCTGGCTCTGGTCATGGGGCAGGATCACGAAGTCGAGTTTGCCCGCTGCCAGCGCCTCCAGCCCCTGTTCATCCTTGTTCCAGATCTCCGGCACCATGCCCGGCACCTCTTTCATCAGCTGACCCAGAATGGGGCCCACCGGCCAGGTCATCACGCTCTCGCGCAATCCCAGCCGCAAGCTGCCCTGCCACTGTTGGGGGTTGAAGGCGTTCTGGCGAGTGAGGCCGTTCAGTTCCCCCAGTAGTCGATGCAGGGTGGGAGCCAGTCGCTCGGCCATGGGGGTGAGCAACAGCTGGTTTCCCTGACGGTAGAGCAGTTGATCCCCCAGCAGATCCCGCAGTTGGTTGAGGGTCTTGCTGACGGTGGAAGGGGTGGTGCAGAGCCGCTCGGCGGTGCGGGTGACGCTCTGGTTGTCGAGCAACAGGTGCAGGGTGACCAGATGGCGACCTCCCAGCCTAGAGAGAGCGATCAGATCCATAGTGGCTCCTGAAATTGATGAAGATAAACAGGCTTGGAATCAGAAAGATTCAACGTGACCTGCTGGCATTCTCTCACAGCAGGGGGAGGGTGAGCAGACTCCTCAAGAGGTGACTGCGAACGCAACAGACAAAAAGCCCCGCCAAAGCGGGGCTGATGCGGATTAGCCCTTGAGCACCGCCGCCATGGCGTCGGCCACATAGTCGACGTTGCGGCTGTTGAGGCCAGCCACGCACATGCGACCGGAGCGCACCAGATAGACGGCGAACTCTTCGCGCAGGCGATCTACCTGCTCCGGGGTGAAGCCGGTGTAGCTGAACATGCCGCGCTGGTTGATGAAGTAGCTGAAATCGCGGCCCGGCACCTTGGCGCTCAACACCTCGTAGAGCTTCTGGCGCATCGCCTTGATGCGGGTGCGCATCTCGGTCACTTCATCGACCCACATAGCGTGCAGCTCCGGCTGGCTCATCACCGCCGCAGTGATCTGGCCACCGTGGGTGGGAGGGCTTGAGTAGTTGCGGCGCACGGTGGCCTTCATCTGGCCCAGTACGCGGCTTGCCTCTTCGGCATCCTGACAGATGACCGACAGACCGCCGCAGCGCTCGCCGTAGAATGAGAGGTTCTTGGAAAACGAGTTGCTGACGAAGAAGCTGACGCCTGCGGCCACCATGGCGCGGATGGCGTAGGCATCCTCTTCCAGTCCGTCACCGAAGCCTTGGTAGGCGATGTCCATAAAGGGGATCAGGTTCTTCTCGACCACCAGCGCGATCACCCGATCCCACTGGGCGCGGGAGAGATCCACCCCGGTCGGGTTGTGGCAGCAGGGGTGCAGCAGCACGATGCTCTTGGCTGGCAGGGTGCTCAGGCAGTCGATCATGGCATCGAACTGCACACCACCGGTGGCCGCATCGTAGTAGGGGTAGTCATGCACCTTGATGCCGGCTCCCTCGAACATCGCTTTGTGGTTGTCCCAGGTCGGATTGCTGACCCACACCTCGGAGGTCGGGAAGTAGCGCTTGAGCAGATCGGCGCCGATTTTGAGCGCGCCTGAGCCACCGATGGTCTGGATGGTGGCGATACGTCCCGCCTTGACCGCTCCATGGTCGGCACCAAACAGCAGGTGCTGCACCGCAGTGCGGTAGTTGGCGGCGCCTTCCATCGGCTGGTAGGGGCGCGGGGCCGGGGCGGCGGCGCGCTGAGCTTCGGCCTGCTGCACCGACGGCAGCAGCGGAATACGCCCCTGCTCGTCGTAATAAAGGCCAATCCCCAGGTTCACCTTCTGCTCGCGGGTGTCTTTGTGGAAGGTCTCGACTAGCGTCAGGATGGGGTCGCCAGCATAGGCATCGACGTGTTCAAACATGGGGGATCCTTGAAATTGACTGTCCAGTAAAACCGGCGGTCAGCCGGGCTGGACATCATGGCGCAAAGCTGGCGGTGGCTCAAGCCCGACGCTGGTCGAGCCTGAAGGGATGGCGCCGCCATCCTGCTTACTTCAAATAGGATCTCAGGACGCTGACCACCTGATCCAGATCCTCCAATCGCTCGGCCGGGGTGGCATCGGGGGCGCCGAGATGCTCGCGCATATGCCCTTCCAGTACCTCCAGCATCAGGCCGTTGACGGCGCCGCGGATGGCGGCAATCTGCTGCAAAATGGCGGCGCAGTCGCTCTCCTGCTCCAGCGCGCTTTCCAGCGCACCGGCCTGTCCCTTGATGCGGCGCACCCGTGCCAGCAACTTCTTTTTGTCGTGAATAGTGTGGGACATGAGGGATCCTCTCGATCAATAAAACTATACTGGGGTATAGTATATTGCATCATCGCTCTCAGGAGAAATCCATGTCATCCCTCGCTCAATCCCACTGCCATCAACCCGTCATCCACGAGGGCAATCCGCTGGCCGAACAGAAGACCCGCTGGGCCGTATTGTTGACCGTCATCATGATGGTGGCGGAGATTGGCGGCGGCTGGTTCTACAACTCCATGGCGCTGCTGGCCGATGGCTGGCACATGAGCTCCCACGCGCTGGCGCTCGGTCTCTCGGTGCTGGCCTATCGCGCCGCCCGCCATTTCGCCCGTGACCACAGATTCAGCTTCGGCACCTGGAAGATCGAGGTGCTGGGTGGCTTCACCAGCGCCCTGTTGCTGGTGGGAGTGGCCGGGTTGATGCTGTTCGAGTCTGTGTTCCGGCTGCTCGATCCCAGCCCGATCCACTATCAACAGGCGATCGCTATCGCGCTGGTGGGGCTGCTGGTGAACCTCGCCTGTGCCTGGCTGCTCAAGGATGATCACGGCCACCATCACCACGGCCATGGGCATGACCACCATCATGAGCATCACGACCACGCTCATCATCATGACCATGACGATCACCACGGCCATCAGGATCTCAACCTGCGCGCCGCCTATATCCACGTGCTGGCGGATGCGGCCACTTCCGTGCTGGCGATTCTGGCGCTGGTGGGGGGCATGCTGTGGGGCGCTGACTGGCTCGACCCGCTGATGGGCATAGTGGGTGCCGGACTGGTCGCGGTGTGGGCCTGGGGCCTGTTGCGCGACTCCGGTCGGGTGCTGCTGGATGCCGAGATGGATACCCCGCTGGTAGCAGAGATCCGCGAGGTCATCGCCGAACTGCCGGGCACTGATATTCGCGATCTGCACGTCTGGCGGGTAGGGCAGCAGCAGTATGCCTGCGTGCTCTCTTTGCTGATGGTCAATCCGCTACCGGCGCAGCAGATCCGCGAACGGTTGGCGATCCATAAAGAGCTGGTGCATGTGACCATCGAGATCGCCAGCGAACAGGATAAATAACGGGGGCCGTTGGCCCCCTTGGTTTCAGTGCCGTTGGCACTCTGATGTCAGTGCGGTTGCCCGGTGATCTCATCCTGGGGCTTGTGTTGCCACACTGCGCCGAGCAGCAGCTTGAGCAGCAGTCCGGGCGGGTTGTCCAGCAGCTTGCCCGACTCCAGCAGCAGCTGACCATCGGCGCGAAACCCGAGGCTGGCATCTATGGTGCCATCCTCCGAGACCACCTGGATCAGGCCATTGAGGGCGGAGCGCTCACCGGGCTGACAGCGCAGCCGCAGTTCGCGGGGTTCCCCCAGCAGGGTGAAGGCGCGGCTCAGCGGGGGCGAGTCTTCATAATCGGGCCAGTTGAAGAAGTGATACTGCTCGGCCAGGGTGCCAGCCTGCTGGCAAAACTGGTCGAACAGCTGCCCGATCGCCTGATACTCCTGATCGAGTCGTCTTGCCTGCTCTTCAATCCGTTTCATGTTTACTCCTTGTCTATCCACTTGATCAGACATTGCTTTTCTGACCCCGTGACTGCCGTTTTCCAGATATGAGGCCAAATGGCTGCGAGGTCTGTGAGCCGGATCGAAGTTTCAGTCTGAAAACGTTATCTTGTTGAAACTGTATGGCTTTTTTGGCTTTCCGCTCACATTTGAATCGATTGCCGCTGATTAATATGGCATCGCCTGGCAATGACCGGGTGCTCGACTATCGAGACTAACTACAGCGGGAATTATAAAAATATGGATATGAAAAAGACCAAAGTGGCGCTGGTAACAGCCTCACTGCTCGCGCTTTTGTCTGGCTGTAATGACAACAGCTCTGATGCCTCCGGTGTGAACCCCGTCCCCCCTACACCGCCTACACCTGAAGTCACCGATGGGCCTGTCGCTCGTCTGCCCAAGATGGATCCCCCGAAAGAGTTGCTGGTTGCCGGGGAGAATCAGGTGGTCATTGCGCTGGTGGATACCCAGTCGGCAGCCAAGGGGGCCAAGGCACCATTTGACAGCCACAGCCTGCACCTTTGGAACAACGATGCCTGTAACGCTACCGCTGATAGCGGCCTGAATACCGGTTGGGATGACAAGAGCAAGACTCCTGCCACTGCCGACAGCTTTGGTCCGGCCTGGGTTGTTCCGCTCAAAAATGTGGAAGGGTGCATCAACTTTATCGCTCGCAACGGCGATCTGGCCAACCTGACCGGCAGCGATATGAAGGTGAGCTTCAGTGAGCACCCGGATCGCACCGTGGCCATCGTCGCGGGCAAGAAAGATCTGTTTGGCAGCCGTGCCGAAGCATTTACCGCCGCCTTTGGCGTGGCGGGGGCCAGCGCTCATCTGATCGATGGCAATACCCTGATCTGGCAAGGGGGCAAGGACAAGCCCCACGTTCGCCTCTATTACAGCGACTCGGGCACCATCAAGGCCAATGCCGATGGGGTGTTCGATTTCCCCTATATCAGCTTGACCGCGACCGGCCTGACTGCCGAGCAGCAGGCCAAATATCCGCATCTCAAGGATGCCGCCGCCTTTGCCCTGCCGGCCGGTAAAGATCTCAAGCCCCTGCTCAAGGGTGAGCTGGTGGCTATCGGCACCGATGCTGACGGTATCCTGCAGGGGGTGACCCTGGTGCAGAGCGCCGGCGCCCTCGATGCGCTTTATGCTCCCGAGGCGACCAAGCTGAGCTATGGTGCCGTGGTGGAGGGTAACCGGGTGATCTTCCGCCTCTGGGCGCCGACCGCCAAGTCGGTCAAGCTGGCCCTCTACAACGCCAGCCACCAGAAGAGTGGTGAAGTGGCCATGACCTTCGACAGCGCCAGCGGCAGCTGGAGTTACGAAGGGGGCAGCGAGCTGATCGGCCAGTTCTACCGCTACGACATGGAGGTCTACCATCCGCTGAGCCGCAAGGTTGAGCACTACGAGGTGACCGATCCCTACTCCTTGAGTCTGGCGATGAACTCCGAGTTCAGTCAGGTAGTGGATCTCGACGATCCGGCCCTGAAACCGGAAGGATGGGACAGCCTCAAGGCGCCACACAGCCAGCAGAACCCCGCCGACATCACCATCTATGAGGCCCATATTCGCGACCTGACCGGTAACGATGCCTCCACCGATGAAGAGAAGCGCGGCAAGTTTGTCGGTCTGACCCAGCCCGACTCTGTACCGGTCAACCATCTGAAAGCGCTGGCCAAAAGCGGCGTCAGCCACCTGCACCTGCTGCCGGTGTTCGATATCGCCACCGTCAACGAGGATCCGGCCAAGGTAGCCAATCTCGGCGATGACTTCAGCAAGCTCTGTCAGGTCAATCCGGATGTGAAAACATCCAAATTTGGCGGCTATTGCGGTGGCGGTCAGACCGTGGGAGATGTGCTGGCCGACCTGCAAGGGGGCGACAGCAAGGATAATCCGCAGGTGCAGGAGCTTTCCGGCTATCTGCGCGGCGTCGACTCCTTCAACTGGGGTTATGATCCCTACCACTACACCACGCCGGAAGGCTCCTACGCCACCAACGCCGAGGGCACCAAACGTATTCTGGAGTTCCGCGAGATGGTCAAGGCCATCAAGCAGAACATCGGCATGAACGTGGTGATGGACGTGGTCTACAACCACACCAACGAATCCGGGCTCGGCCCCAAGTCGGTGCTCGACAAGATAGTGCCCTGGTACTATCAGCGCCTCAATCCGGAGACCGGCTCGGTGGAGAACTCCACCTGTTGCTCCAACACGGCGCCGGAACACGCCATGTTCGCCAAGCTGATGGATGACTCTCTGGTCACCTGGGCGCGCGACTACAAGATCGACGCCTTCCGCTTCGATCTGATGGGCCACCATCCGAAAGATCAGATGGTGCAGGCGCTGGCCGCGGTGAAGAAGGTCAATCCCGAGATGTACTTCTACGGCGAGGGGTGGAACTTCGGCGAAGTGCAGGATGACAAGCGCTTCGTGCAGGCGACCCAGAAGCATCTGGGCGGTACCGGCATCGGTTCCTTCTCGGACCGCTTGCGCGATGCGGTGCGCGGCGGCAGTCCGTTCGACGGCGGCGATACCATTCGCAAGACCCAGGGCTTTGGCAACGGTGCTTTCGTCGATCCTAACGAAATGAGCAAGGTGGATCTGGCTACGGCCTTGCACCAGTCCGATCTGGTGCGGCTCGGCATGGCGGGCAACCTCAAGGAGTTCGTGCTGACCGACAAGGATGGCATGCCAAAGAAAGGCGCCGAGATCGACTACAACGGTCAGAGCGCCGGTTATGCCCAGGACCCGGTGGAAGTGCAGAACTATGTCGACAAGCACGACAACCAGACCCTGTTCGACAACCTGATCTACAAGGCGCCTGCCGGAGCCGATCTGGTGCGGATGCAGGGGGTCTCGCTGGCGACCGCCATGCTGGGTCAGGGCATTCCCTTCACCCACGCAGGTGTCGAGCTGCTGCGTTCCAAATCCATGGAGCGGGACAGCTATGACTCGGGCGACTGGTACAACAAGGTCGACTACACCCTGGGCGACAACAACTTCGACAAGGGGTTGCCGCGCAAGGACAAGGATGGCGACAACTATCCGCTGATCGAGCAGGTGCTCGGCAAGCATGCCAAGCCGGGCTCGGCCGAGATGGCGCAGATGGTGAGCTTCTATCAGGAGCTGGCGGAGCTGCGCAACTCCTCCCGCCTGCTGCGTCTGGGCAGCGGTGCCGAGGTGATCAAGCGGGTCGACTTCCGCAATACCGGCCCGGATCAGGTGCCCGGCCTTATCGTCATGACGGTGGATGATGGCGTCAGTGCCGGGGCGGATCTGGATCCGGCCATCGACGGTCTGGTGGTGATGATCAACGCCAGCAACCAGAGCCAGAGCATCGGCGACTTCCGTGACGGCAACGATCAGCCCATCGATCTGAGCGGTATGGTGCTTAGCAGCAAGCATCGCGCAGTCGACAGTATCGCCAGCGGCGCCGCCTATGATAACGGCCAGCTGACGCTGGTGGCCTGGTCTGCCGCCGTGTTCGTCAAGCCGCAGAATGGCGCCCAGGGCGCGGGCCTACCGGTCAGCAAGAAGACCGACCTGAGCACGCTGCCACCGTTTGGCAACACCGATGTTTATCTGAAGGGCTTCTTGGACCCCAGTTTTGGCGACAAGAATCCGCTGACATTTACCAGTAACTTCATGTACGAGTTCAGCGCAGAAGTGACGGCGGAGCAGCTTGGTAACACCGAATTGAAGGTGGCGGACTCTGGCTGGAGCATTAACTACGGCAGCTGCAACGCCGGTGACAAGCTGGTGGTCGGCACTCCGCTGACCCTTTGCAAGGGGGGAGAAACCGGCAATATCGGTGTCGATCTGGCCAAGGCAGGCAGCTACAAGTTTGTCTTCACCGCCATGAACAAGGACAAACCGACCCTGAGCGTCAGCTTCACCGAGCCGGTGCAGAGCTGCAAGGTGCTGGACACGGTGGCGGGCAATCCGCTCGGCTACAACCTGTTCGTCAAGGGTGAGCTCTCCGGCTGGGGAGCCCAACCTCAGTACCAGCTGAGCTACAAGGGGATGGA
Organism: Aeromonas sp. 84A; assembly: GCF_051919345.1. Classification (NCBI taxonomy): domain Bacteria; kingdom Pseudomonadati; phylum Pseudomonadota; class Gammaproteobacteria; order Aeromonadales; family Aeromonadaceae; genus Aeromonas; species Aeromonas sp. 84A. Next base: position 4,455,211 of record NZ_JBQBEW010000001.1, on the reverse strand, counting down.
CGGCGATCTCGCCATCTATCAGGCGGCGTTCAACTACGCCGGCAGCACCGAGTTCAAGGTGGCCAACGAGGACTGGAGCAAGGAGTACCTGCTCAACGGTGGTGGCGCGGTGAACGCTGAAACCGGCTATTCGTTCGCCTTCTCCAAGGGGGGCAGTGCCAATAACAGCATCACCCTGCCGCAGGGGCTGTGGAGTGTGCTGGTGAAGGTTGACCCGGCTGGCGTCAAGGCGGGTACTGCCGTCATTCAGGAGTGCAGCGTCAAGTAAGCAAGCCATTGAGTCCGGGGGATGGCTCGGCGCCCCCGGGTTGAATTCCACCTTGCCAAGGGTGGGATAACTCCGAGAGAGTAAGCAAAGCGCGACTGCCGACCGGCAGGCGCGCTTTTTCTTTTACGGGGTGCCGTGAGAGAAATGAGAGGAAAAAGAAAAGCCGTCCCGGTTGGGGGACAGCTTTTGGTTGGGATGCTATCGGCTGGCTTAACGCTTGCGCAGCAGCCGCAGGGCGTTGGCGGTCACCAGCGCAGTGGCGCCGGTATCGGCCAGCACCGCAATCCACAAGCCGGTGATGCCGAGCAGGCTGGTGACCAGAAAGATGGCCTTCAGTCCCAGCGCCAGCGCGATATTCTGGTGAATATTGGCCAGTGCCGCCCGCGACAACCGGATCATCGCGGCAATACCGCCGAGCTGGTTGTGGGTCAGCGCCGCATCGGCGGTTTCCAGCGCCACATCAGTGCCGCCCCCCATGGCAATGCCGATACTGGCCCGCTTCATGGCGGGGGCATCGTTGATGCCATCGCCGATCATGGCAACCTTCCGGGTGCTTGTGAGCTTGGCGATCTCTTCGACCTTGTTCTCCGGCTGCAGGCCGGCACGCCAGCCCATCCCGAGTTCACCTGCGATGGCCTCGGCAGCGCGGGGGTTATCCCCGGTCAGCATGATGCTGTTGAGCCCGAGCCGGTTGAGCTCTTGCAGAGCGGCTGCCGCCTCCGGCCGGATCTGATCCCGCAGCGCCAGCAGGGCGACCGGCAGCGCTTGGTCGCCGATGCTCTGGCAGAGCACCACAACGGTCTTGCCCTGCCGCTCCAGCGAAGCAATCCGGGTTTGCTGTTCCATATTCAGGGCCGCCACCCGGCTCGGTGCCAGCAGTTGCCACAGTTCACCGTTGATGCGTCCCTCAACCCCCATGCCCGGCAGTGCGCGCAGGTCGCGGGCCTCCGCCAGCGTCAGCCCCTGTTCGGTCGCGTTGGCGACCACGGCGCGGGCCAGCGGGTGGTGGGAGCCCTGCTCGATGGCAGCCGCCAGTGCCAGCAACTCGGCCTCCGGTTGGTCATTAAGGCTGACCAGCTCGGTCAGCTGCGGCTTGCCCAGGGTCAGGGTGCCGGTCTTGTCAAACGCCACGGTATCGATATGGGCCAGTCGCTCCAGCGCGGCCCCGCCCTTGATTAGCGCCCCCTGACGGGTGGCGGCGGCCAGTGCCGAGGTAACCGCTGCCGGGGTGGAGATGACCAGCGCGCAGGGGCAGCCGATCAGCAGCAACGCCAGCCCGCGATAGATCCACTCGTCCCAGCTCTGGCCGAAGGCAAGGGGCGGCACCAGCACCACCAGCAGGGCGACCAGCATCATGGCCGGGGTATACCAGCGGCTGAAGCGGTCGATAAAGCGCTCGATGGGGGCGCGCTGGCTTTCGGCCTCCTCGATGAGGTGCAGAATGCGGTCGATGGCGTTGTTGCCGGGCTCGGAGACGACTTCAAGACGCAGCACCCGATCCGCCGCCAGACTGCCGGCTGGCACCTTGTCACCCTGACGGCGTTCCACCGGAATGGATTCACCGGTCAGGGCGCTCTCGTCAAAGGCTCCGAGGGTGTCGAGCAGGCGGGCATCGGCCGGTAGACGGGCACCCGGGGCGATTTCGATGATATCGCCGGGACGCAGCTCATCGGCAGCTACCTCTTCCCGCACCTCGCCCTCGGCAGTGGTACGGATCCGCAGCGCCTTGTCGGGTACCAGCGCCATCAGGGCGGTCACTCCGGCCCGGGCGCGTCCGGCGGCGTAGGCCTCCAGATGTTCACCCAGCATAAAGAGCAGCAGCACCATGGCCGCTTCGGCGGTCTCGCCGAGAAACAGGGCGCCCACGGCGGCCACCGTCATCAAGGTCTCGATGGCGAAGGGGGAGCCGCTTTTGGTCAGCGCCCACGCCTTGCGAGAGATAGGCCACAGCCCCCAGAGGGTCGCCAGGGTAAAGAGCGGCTGACCGAACTCTTTCGGCAGCAGGGCGGCGACCAGCATCAGACTGGCCAGTGACAGGGGCTGCCAATATTTGCCCAAAAAGTTACCGAATAGATTGCCTTGCAGGGGCTGTTGTGAAGCTTGCTTACGGCCAGCTACCTGCTTGTCAGCACTTTCCCCCTTGAGCTGGAAACCGGCGGCCAGCACGGCGGCGGTGACGGGATCGGGGGAGAGGCCGGGGGCCAGATCCACCACCAGCTTCTCGGTGGCAAACAGCACGCGCGCCTGCTGCACGCCGCTCACCCGGCTGACGGCGGTCTCGATCTTGCGGGCGCAGCTGGGGCAATCCATTCCCATCACCTGCCAGCTGTGGCGACTGTTGCCTTGTACCGGTGCAACCAGCGGGTCGGCAGGGGGCATATCGTGCTCATGCTCATGCTCATGCTCATGATCGTGAGCTGGCGATAAGGGGGCGCTGCAGCACGCTTGAGCGTGACAGCTTCCTCGGGGAGGCTCTTCATCCCCGGGGGATTCATTGCCGTCACGGGATGCGTGCTCATGAGGCGTCGGGGTTGAACAGCAACTGACGGGCGTGGTGTTGTCGCAGCAGTGGCTATCGTGGTGATGCTCACTCTGGCCGGAGGCCGCCTTGCTGACGGCCTTGATGGGGGCGGTGTGCTGATGATTGCAGCAGGATTTGCTCATGATGAGTCCCTCTTGATGGATCCCGCCCCTGCGAGATCCCTGATTACCGAGAAGGAGTCTAAACCTTGGTGTTAAGTCCAAGGTCAACCCCTTTATATCCCTTGTCTTCGAGGGTGTTTGTCTGGTCTCGCCGCCCCTATACTGATCACCCGGATTTTTACTACACCAATAAAGGACATAACACATGAGCAACTCAGTCACTCTGCAAGGCAACCCGGTTTCCGTCGCTGGTCACTTCCCGGTCGCCGGTGAGCAAGCCAAGCCCTTCTCCCTGGTGGCCAAGGATCTCTCCGATGTGACCCTGGCAAGCTTTGCCGGTCAACGCAAAATCCTGAACATCTTCCCGAGCGTCGATACCCCGACCTGCGCGACCTCTGTGCGCAAGTTCAACGAGCAGGCCAGCGCGCTGGAGAACACTGTCGTGCTGTGCATCTCCGCCGATCTGCCGTTCGCCCAGTCCCGCTTCTGCGGCGCCGAAGGTCTGGACAAGGTAGTGACCCTCTCCACCCTGCGCGGTGCGGCCTTCATGGAAGATTACGGCGTTGCCTTCTCTTCCGGTCCGCTGGTCGGTCTGACCGCTCGCGCCATCGTGGTGCTGGATGGTGACAACAAGGTGCTGCACAGCGAGCTGGTCGCCGAAGTGGCCGACGAGCCGAACTACGCTGCGGCGCTGGCCGTGCTGTAAGGCTGCAAGCCATAAAAAATCCCGCTTCGGCGGGATTTTTTATGCGGGAATTGTCCGTTCAGGGCGTAGCTGGCGGGGTGGTCGCCGGTTCAGCCTTGGCGGTTGGGGAGGGTTGCCACTCCACATAGGGGCGGTGGATCTTCTCGTAGATCTCGGCCAGTTTGCCGGTTGCAGCCAGCTGATCGATGGCTTGCCGGAGAAATTCGTCCATCTCATCACCTGCAGCCCCTTTCTGGATGATGAAGACATCCTCGAAATCTCCGAAAAATTCTCGCCTGATATTGGTCAGCCCCAGCTGCTTGAGCATCAGGTCGGCCTCCTCTTGCGCCCAGACAAAGGCGTCGATACGGCCGCGTGAGAGCTTGCGCAGTGACTGCTCGATACTCATCGAGCGCTGCACCGGGAAGGGCATATAGTCGGGAACGGCCTCGATCAGCAGATCCCGTTTGGTGGGCACTATGCCATAGGCCATATCCGTGGTGACCGGATTGGCGGTATTGCTGTAAATCACATGGGCAACTTTGCCAAAACTGCGGGTGCTGAAGCGATAAGCCAGCATATCGATATCCTTGAGGTTGCGGATGGCGGGCAGCCCCAGATCAGCCTTGCCGGAGATCACCCCAGCCATGGCACGGGCGATGGGGTAGATGGTGATCTTGATGGTCACATCGGGGTAGAGATCATCGATGGCGTGTACCAGATCGACAAAGGGGCCTGTCTTGTCGGCATTGATCAGCCCCGGCAGCTCGCCAAGGTGGGCATTGAGGATGCGCACCGGTTTCGGCGGCTCGGGGGCAGCGTCGTTCTCCGGAGTTTGCGACAGGCCGAGAGTCGCGCTGCCGAGCAGGGTGACCACGAGCAGCATAAGGGGGATGTGTCTGGTCATGGCGTGTCTCTCTTGGTGATGGGTCAGCTAAAGTGTAGTCAGCCCGTCGCCAGCCCCCTCGGCCAGGCCATCATGGATAGGGTTTTACTTCTCGGCCCCCGCTCACTAGACTTCGCCTCCCACTTCTTTGTTGACGTAGCGCCATGACCTTTAGCGAACTTGCCCTCCATCCCGCTCTGCTTGCCTCTTTGCCCGCCACCTTGCAGACGCCGACCCGCATCCAGCAGCTGGCCATTCCGGCTGCGCTGGCGGGGCAGGATCTGCTGGCGCTGGCCCAGACCGGCAGCGGCAAGACTCTGGCGTTTGGCTTGCCGCTGCTGCAACGGCTGGATCCTGCCTCCAGTCAGGTGCAGGGTCTGGTGTTGGTGCCAACCCGCGAGCTGGCGATTCAGGTCACTGCCGCGCTAAAAGCGGGGGCCGATGCGCTGGGGCTGCGCATCGTGACGTTGTGTGGGGGCGTTGCGCAGGAGCGGCAACAGGCCGAACTGGCGCAGGGGCCACAGCTGCTGGTCGCCACGCCGGGGCGGTTGCGGGATCTGCTGACCCAGCAACTGTTGGGGCTGGATGGTTTGCAACTGCTGGTGCTGGATGAAGCGGATCGCTTGCTGGAGATGGGCTTTGCTCCCGACATCAAGGCACTGCTCGGCTTTATTCCGGCGGATCGCCAGACCCTGCTCTTCTCCGCCACCTTGCCTGCCGAGCTGGAGACGCTGGCCAACGGCCTGCTGCACGAGCCTAACCGTATCGAGGCAAACCCCCTCAACAGCGTGGTGAACGAGATCGAAGAGCGGCTCTATCTGGTCAACAAGAGCAGCAAGGTCCCGGCGCTCATCAGCCTGCTCAAGGAGCAGGCATGGCCGCAGGTGCTGGTCTTTATCAGTGCGCGGGATGATGCCGACGGGGTTGCCAGAAAGCTGGCCAAGGCGGGCATTGCGGTGGCCGCCCTTCATGGCGAGAAGGAGCAGGCGGTGCGCGAGCAGGCGCTCGGCGATTTCAAAGAGGGCAAAATTCGGGTGCTGGTGGCCACCGACCTGATGGCGCGTGGCATCCATGTGGAGGCGCTGCCAGTGGTGATCAATCTGGACTTGCCCGCCAGCGCCCCCGTCTATGTACACCGCATCGGTCGTACCGCCCGGGCTGGCCGCGAGGGGCTGGCCATTTCGCTGGTCTGCCATGGCGAGAGTGACATGCTGCAAGCCATTCGCACCCTGACCGGCCGCGAGCTGCCGTTGGGCGATCTGGCTGGATTCCCGGTTACCGACCAGCCTGCCAGCGGGGAAGGCAAGCGCCCCCCGCGTGACAAGCAGGCCAATCGCCGTACTCAGGCCAAGCGCAGCGTCAAGCAGTTCAAGGGCAAGCGCTGACCTCAGGGTTTACCTTGCTCCCGCGCGAAGAAGTCACGACGCCACTGGCTCAACACCTCCTCCTTGTGTTGTTGCCACAGCGCAGGATCCATCTGCTGTTGGCTGGCCGCCAGTTGCTGCTCGAGCTCGGCCAGCTCTCGCTGGTAGCGGCTGCGTTGATCGAGCTGCTGCTGGCGCGCCTCGGCAAACGCCAGCGTGGCTTCGGCCTTCTCTGCGGGCAGGAAGTGATGGGCCAGGGTGGCCAGCTCCTCATCTCCCCACCGCTGACGGGCTTGCTGCAGGCGGGCATCCGGGTTGAACAGATCCACCGCCAGATCCGGATGATCCGCCGCCCACCGGTCCTGCAAGCGGCTGAGGGTGTCCAGCCGCTCGGCCAGCGGTAACTGCTCGCTCTCTTGCGCCAACTGATCCAGCGCCAGGGCATAGCGCCCCTGTAGCCGGATCAGGCTCTCACCCTCGCTCAGCCACCCGGCCTCTGTTGCTTCCAGATTGCTCACACGCTGCGCCAGCGGCAACTCGCTGTCGCTGATCTCGCTGGCAAGCTGGTTGATCAGTTCATCCGGCATCGCCTGCCAGCTGCTGGGCACTTCTTTGCTTTTGCCATCCATCCCCTCAGCGTTTGGCATGCGGGGAGGCGGGCTCCCCGGTTCTGCTGGCAACTGCACATCGGCCGGAGAAGGCGTCGTCGACCGTTCTGGCGATATCGGGGGCTGCTCTTCCTGCCAGCCCAGATTCACCAGCAAAAGGGTCAGGATAGCCAGTGCCAGTATCCTGTAACGGCGAGTCATCGGCTGATCTCTCCCTTGACCGGGAAGTGGTCTGAGAGGTTGCTGGCGGGCCAGAGGCTGCCATCGCTGCTGCGCGGGATCCAGACCGTGTTGAGGTTGTGGCTGGCGCTGCCGTATTCCCGGCTCACCACCAGATAGTCCAGATACTCTACGTTGGCGCCACCGGAGAGCGGGCCACCGGCATAGGGGTTGATCCTGGGGTCGAAGGTGGCTTCGGTATAGCCGCCATAGGCGAGTTCATGGGCGTTCAGATTAGCCAGCATGTTGGCGTAGTCATCGGCAAACTTGCGTTTGTTGACGTTGAAGTCGCCGCCGTAGATGACGGTGTCGGTGGCCGGGATCTTGAGGCTGGCTGCCAGAGAGCGGATCTGACCGAACTGGATCTGCCGCAGCTTGCGCGCCTCGTCGGTGTCGAAGCTGGCGGTGTGGGTGGCGAACAGGTGCCACGCCTTGCCCCCCTTGATCACCTCGGCGTACATCACCCCCTTGTCGGCGAAGCAGTCGGTACCGGTGCATTGGGGATAGACCAGCTGGGCCTCCCGCACTATGGGATAGCGGCTGACGATCACCACGCCGCCGTCATGAATGTTGACCCCGGGCTTGTCGAGTACTTTGGTCTGGTAGGGGTACTCTTTCGCCAGCGCCTGCAAAAAGCCCTCGCGGCGGCCATCGAATACCTCTTGCAGCAGCAGGGCGTCATAGCCCTTGAGATAATCGGGCAGCAAGGTCAACCGCTCGCCGATGCTGGAGGCGATCACCGGCAGTGCCCAGACGTTGTAGCTGGCCACCTTGAGCCTGTTTTCTGCCGGTTCCGGTTGCTCCCGTTTTTGGGGAGGCGTGATCATATAGTGCAAATCGTCGTAACGGCCGGTGAACTTGGCGGCAAAGGCCAGATCTTGTGGCCCCGTAACTCGGTGGATCGCCCGATCGTTTTGCCAGCCGGATGCGCTGGTCGGTGTCTCGCCACCGTGCTGCAAGGTGGTGTTCCACCAGGTTCCCTCCATCAGCTGGTTGAGCCGATAGACGTCGCCACCCGCTGTGGTCACGCGGGTTTCGAACAGATAGCTCTTGCCCGCCTTGACCCCCTCATAGCGATTGAAGCTGAGTACCATGGCGCTCTCCCACGGGCCCAGCTCGGTGCGGTGCTGGCTCCAATGACTGCCGGGTTGCAGCTGGCCGCTGCCGCTTTGGCGGATGTCGATCTGGAGCGGTTCAGGACTGTTGTTGGTGAGGTAGACATCGGTATCGGCCAGTGCCAGTTGCGGGAACTGGCTGACCAGCAGCAGGGCGGCATAACTGAGGGTTTTCTGCATCACAGGATCCTTTTGGTTGCAGGGCAATGGAAAGTGACTGTTATGGCGAATGCAGAGGTCAGTTTGTTTACATTTTGGTTACAAGTAAATGAATTGGTTTTGTTTGGAGCTTTATGGCGGTGTAAAGCGAGCGAGGCAGCACGCTTAAAGAGAGAGGAGCGAGGGAAGGCGCCCGTGTCAGGCGCCTTCAGGAGTTAGCGGTGGGCCAGCGGGTAGGTGAAGAGCGCCAGATGGGCGAAGTTGAAGGCGAAGTGGATCAGGATGGCCACGGAGAGCCGCCCGCTGAGCTGGAATGCCAGGCCATAGCAGCAGCCTGCCAGGGTCGCAAACAGCGCCAGCAGCGGGCCAGCGGGCAGGTGGATGGCTCCGAACAGTAGCGCAGCCACGACGATGCCAATCCAGGGGCGGTAACGTTCGGTCAGCCCCTGCTGGATCGCGCCGCGAAACAGCGCCTCTTCTGCCACACAGGTGAACAGCAGATTGTTGAGTGCAAACAGCCACCACCAGTGGGGCAGACCCACTTCCGGTTTCAGTGCCCCCAACTGCCAGGCGATGACCAGCAGGGCACCCAGCGGCAGCAGTAACAGGGCCAGCGGGCGCCAGCGGATTACGCCCCCCTTGCCCAGCAGCATCGGGCAGGCCAGCAGCAAGCCAAAGAGCAGCAGCGGCTTGTCGAGGTTCAGATACATGTTGAACGGCACGCTGGCGGGGCCTGCCAGCGCCTGATCCAGCACCTTGAGATTGTTGAAGCCGGGGATGAGGTGCAGGGTCAGCGCAATCGCCCAGAGGATCAGCACCACTCTGGCCGCCATCGCCCAGCGGGCGGGGAGGGTTGGCGTACGCCACGCCAGCAGTAATCCTGCGACCGAGACCAGCAGGGCGGGTAGCGTCATTCGGTCAAGCCACAGTGCCAGCAGCAGGGAGAGTCCCAGCAGAGCAAAGGCGGGAAGACGTTGGCGGAAGAGGGCAAGCAGCACGGCCAGCGCCAGCGCGCCCCAGATAAATGAGTCGGGAAGGGGTAACATTGGATCTCCTTGATCGAGGCAGGCGGCAACCTTAACAAGTGGGCGCCAGCAGGACAACCGCGCAGGAGGTGGTCGGATCCCTTCTCTATACTCATCAACAGGGTAAAGGGAGAGCAGCTGATGAAGCACTGTCTGTGGTTGTTGTGTTGTTGGTGTGTCTGGCTGCAAGCGGTACCCTTGCTGCTGGTGACCGGTGAGTTCACCCCCTATACCGGCAAGGCCCTGCCTGAAGGCGGCGAGAGCACCCGGCTGGTGACGACCCTGCTGCAAGAGGCCGGGTATCGAGAGCTCCAGGTCGACTACCTGCCCTGGCCCCGCGGCTATCTGTTGACCCGCAATGGGTTGGTCGCGGCCACCTTCCCCTACGCCTGGACTGCCGAGCGGGCCAAGCTCTTCCACTACAGCGCTCCCATTCATATTGATCGCCTCTCCTGGTTTACCTATCGGGGGAGCGAGGCCATTCAGGCTGGCCGCTGGCAAGGGTTGCGTGTCTGTATTCCGCTGGGGTGGAGTACCAGCCATGCCGACGGGGTGATCAAGAGTTTCGGGCTGGATCTGCAGCGCCCCAAGACCCTGGCACAGTGTCTGCAACTGCTGGATCGCAAACGGATCGATCTGCTGCCGATGAACGAGACGGTGACCCGGGATGCCAGCCGTCAGTTGTTTGGTGACCCCTGCCATCTGCAGGCATTGCCCCACTTTCGCCAGAGCGACACTTTTTATCTGATCATTTCACGGCAGTACCCGGAGGCCGCCAGTCTGCTTGAGCGCTTCAATCATGCCCTGGCTGCCGCCCGTGCCGATGGTCGCTATGACCAACTGGTCTCCCGAGCCGGAAAGGGGATCGATTGCCGTTGAGAGTACCTGGGCGGAAAACAAAAAGCCGGAGCAGTGGCTCCGGCTTTCTATTTGCCTTCAGGGACGCTTAGCGGCCTGATTCGGCAATCACGCGGGCGATGATATCGGCGCGCTTGCTGGCTTCCAGTTCGCCCAGGGCGATCAGGCCAGCCTTGAAGATGACGTTCTTCGGCAGGCTGACGTCATCCAGCGTGGCGATCGCTTCAACGTGCATGCCGTTCAGACGGCTGGCATCGCGCGGGCTCAGGTTGACCTGGGTGTTCATCACCTGCTTGCCTTTCTTTTTGGCAGGTGCAGCCGCTTTCTTGGTGGATTCCTGTTCTTCGTCTTCCGGCAGTTCGTCATCAAAATCGTAAATAGACATAGTCAATCCTGTTGAGTTAGGCAAAAGGGCACATTTGCCCGACATTGGGTCAATCAGCCCATATCCTCGTTACGGATAAAGGCGCGCCAGGAGGTGAGCACCTGGGCAAAATCTTCCAGCCCGCACATGGCCAGCTGTTCATCATCGTAGTAGGCGAGATCGTCAAGATCATCACCCAGCTCGATATTGAGGGCGTTGGCTTTCACCTCCGCCTCTTCATGGGTCAGCAGCAGGGAGTAGTCACCGCCGTTGAGCCGATATTCGACTCGGGTGCGGTTGGAGAGCTGATCAATGATGGAGAAGAGCTCGTCGAGCTTCTCCTCATCCTTGCCAACCTCGTCGATCAGCCACTGACCGATAGCTTCATGGCCCATGGAGAACCGGGCGCGATAGCCACCAAACGGGTCGCGGCGAAATTCATAATCCATAGCACAGTCCAGATCGGAGGGATGGGCCATCACGGGCAGGCGGGTGCAAGCACGCAATTCCTGCTCCATGGCGGGGCACACATCGGGTAAAGTGGCCTATTCTAGCGATCCCCCTCTCGCTTGTCTTGATGATGTGGCATCTTTGCGCCCATGTGCCCTGAATCGGCCCGTGGTGGCGTAGCCAGATCAGCCCCTTGTCCGGAGATGTTATGCAGCTAAACGATAATCTTGCCCGCCAGATCGTCGCACGGGCGATGAAGATCCTCTCCTTTTCGGTCAACGTGATGGACGAACATGGTCTCATCATTGCGTCCGGCAATCCGGAACGGATCCATCAGCGCCACGAAGGGGCCGTGCTGGCGCTCACCGAAAACCGGGTGGTGGAGATCAGCGAAGCGACTGCCTTGCAGCTCAAGGGGGTGCGACCCGGCATCAATTTGCCCATCTCCTATCAGGGGGAGCTGATCGGGGTGATCGGCATCTCTGGCGATCCGGAGGAAGTGCGTGCTTACGCCGAGCTGGTGCGAATGACGGCCGAACTGATCCTGGAGCAGGCGGCGCTCACCGAGCAGTTGCAGTGGGACAAGCGCCACAAGGAGGAGCTGGTGTTGCAGCTCATTCGTGGTGAGGGACGAGTCGATCAATTGCAGCAGGCGGCCCGCTTTCTCGGGCTGGAGTTGGCCCAGCCTCGGGTGGTGGCCGTGCTTGCGCTGGAGGAGGCGGATCCGGCGCGTCTGCGGGAGCTGGTTCATCAGCTGGAGAACCCGGAGCGGGACAATCTGGTCGCCATCAACGGGCTCGACGAGATAGTGGTGCTCAAACCGGCGCAATTGAGTGATGGCGTCTGGCAATCGGCGCAGGAGCGCAGCCGGATCAAGCAGTTGCTGGCGCGCATTCCCCACTTCAAGGTGCATATCGCGGTGGGCGATTACTTCGCCGGGATCGACGGGCTGGCGCGCTCTTACCAGACGGCGCGGGATACATTGCGCCGTGGCATGCGGCAGGCGCCGCGCAAACAGGTCTACTTCTTCGAGGACTACCGTTTGCCGGTGCTGCTGGGGAGTCTGGCGGACTCCTGGCAAGCGGATCAGCTGCGCACACCGCTGCAGAAACTGGCCCGGGAAGATGGCAAAGGGGCGCTGCAGAAGACCCTGCGCCACTATTTCTTGCAGGATTGTGATCTGTATCGCTGCGCCGAAGCCCTGTTCATTCACCCCAATACCCTGCGTTACCGACTAAGCAGGATCGAGCAGATAACCGGGTTGAATTTCAACAAGTTAGACGACAAATTTTTGCTCTATCTCGGCCTTAATCTCGACTTGTGATTGTGAGATTTGACAAAAAACCACGTTTACATGACGCAATTTTTGGTTTTTAAGCCAAAGCATTCTGATTACAGATCTCCATAATGGCGGCCATTCACTCCTATTGAAGGTGTCCGTCATGATCCCGGTTACTGCCCTTGGCGCCATTGCGGCGCTCTCTATCGCCATCTTCCTCATTCTGAAGAAGGTGCCGCCCGCTTACGGCATGATCGTGGGTGCCCTGGCCGGTGGACTGATTGGCGGTGCCGACCTGACCCAGACCGTTGCCCTGATGATCGGCGGCGCCCAGGGGATCACCACAGCTGTGATGCGGATCCTGGCGGCCGGTGTACTGGCGGGCGTGCTGATCGAATCGGGTGCGGCCACCACTATCGCCGAGACCATCGTCAAGAAGCTGGGTGAAACCCGCGCCCTGCTGGCACTGGCGCTGGCGACTCTGATCCTGACTGCGGTCGGCGTATTCGTGGATGTGGCCGTTATCACGGTCGCCCCCATCGCGCTGGCCATCGCCCGCCGTGCCGATCTCTCCAAGGCGGCCATCCTGCTGGCGATGATCGGCGGCGGCAAGGCGGGCAACGTCATGTCCCCCAATCCCAACGCCATTGCCGCGGCTGATGCCTTCCATCTGCCCCTGACCTCTGTGATGGCGGCGGGCATCATTCCGGGTCTGTTCGGTCTGGTGATGGCCTACTGGCTAGCCAAGCGGCTGAACAACAAGGGCAGCAAGGTTGCTGCCGACGAGGTGGTGAGCTTTGCCGGTGCCAAGTTGCCGGGCTTTGCCGCCGCCATCAGCGCGCCGCTGGTCGCCATCCTGTTGCTGGCACTGCGACCGGTCGCCGGTATCGTGGTGGATCCGCTGATTGCACTGCCCCTCGGTGGTCTGGTCGGCGCCCTGATGATGGGGAAATTCAGCAAGGTGAACCAGTTTGCGGTATCCGGTCTCGCCCGCATGGCGCCAGTCGCCATCATGCTGCTGGGTACCGGTACCCTGGCAGGCATCATCGCCAACTCAGGCCTGAAAGATGTGCTGATCAGCGGCCTGACCGCCTCCGGTCTGCCTTCTTACCTGCTGGCGCCTATCTCCGGTGCCCTGATGTCGCTGGCAACCGCCTCGACTACCGCCGGTACCGTGGTGGCCTCCAACGTATTCAGCTCCACCCTGATTGAACTGGGGATCAGCAGTCTGGCCGGGGCGGCGATGATCCATGCCGGTGCCACCGTGTTTGACCACATGCCCCACGGCTCTTTTTTCCATGCCACCGGTGGCAGCGTCCACATGGGGGTGGGGGAGCGCCTGAAACTTATCCCTTACGAAACTGCAGTCGGTCTGACCATTGCCACTGTCTCCACCCTGATGTTTGGCGTGTTTGGCCTCGCCTAAGGAATTGATATGAAAATTGTTATTGCCCCCGATTCATTCAAGGAGAGTCTGAGCGCCATGGCGGTGGCTGATGCCATCGAGGCCGGTTTCAAGCAGGTGCTGCCGAACGCCACCTACGTCAAATTGCCGATGGCCGATGGCGGTGAGGGCACGGTGCAATCGCTGGTCGATGCCACCGGTGGCCGGATCCTGCCGGTCGAAGTGACCGCGCCTCTTGGCAACAAGGTGCAGGGCTTCGTCGGCCTGCTGGGTGATGGCCAGCGCGCCGTCATCGAGATGGCCGCCGCCTCCGGCATCCATCTGGTTGCGCCCGAGCAGCGCAATCCGCTGCTCACCTCCAGCTTCGGTACCGGTGAGCTGATCCTGGCGGCGCTGGAGATGGGGGTGAAGCACCTGATCCTCGGCATTGGCGGCAGCGCCACCAATGACGGCGGTGCCGGCATGATCCAGGCGCTCGGCGGCAAGTTGCTCAAAGCGGATGGTGCGCCTATTGCTCTGGGTGGCGCAGGTCTCAGTGAGCTCGCGACCATCGATCTGAGCAGTCTGGATCCGCGTCTGGGTGAGCTGGTTATCGAGGTAGCGTGCGATGTGAACAACCCGCTCTGCGGCCCGAAAGGCGCCTCTGCGGTGTTTGGCCCGCAAAAGGGGGCGACCCCGGAGATAGTGCAGCAGCTCGATGCCAACCTCTCCCGTTATGCCGATTGCATCGAGCAGGCCCTCGGCAAGCAGGTGAAGGATATTGCGGGGGCGGGTGCCGCCGGTGGCATGGGCGCCGCGCTGGTCGGTCTGCTTGGTGCCGAGCTCAAGCCCGGCATCCAGATCGTCATCGAAGCCCTGAAACTGGCCGAGGAAGTGGCCGATGCGGATCTGGTCATCACCGGCGAAGGGCGCATCGACAGCCAGACCATCCATGGCAAGACGCCAATCGGTGTCGCACGTTGCGCCAAGCAGTTCGGCAAGCCGGTGATCGGCATCTCCGGTTGCCTGACCGACGATTGCGGTGTGGTACACGATCACGGGCTGGACGCGGTATTCGCCGTGGTCAACCGCGCCATGTCTCTGCCGGAGGCGCTGGAGAGCGCCAGCACCAACATTCAACTCACTGCGCGCAACGTAGCAGCGCTCTATCAGCTCAAGGGCTGATCCGGTTCGGCCGATGCGCCCCATCGGCCACTCAATATCCCCGTTTGGGGCATCTCCCATCCCGCGAGATGTCTGACTGCCCTGGCACTTATTTGCCGATCCATCGTGATCGGCTCTTTTCTTTCTGCTCCTTTGTCTTGCCACACTTTTGACTCCATGGGTCAGCGCGGTTTTGATAGGCGCACATCTCCCTTTACGGCATAGTGGTCGTACCAAGTACAAGGAGAGACTCATGTTCCTGCTGACCCTGGGGGTTGCGCTGTTTACCCTGATCCATCTCTATCCCTGTTTTGCGGTGGCCCATCGGGCGCGACTGAGAGAACGGCTGGGTGAGAATCGCTACAAGGGGCTCTTCTCCCTGCTGGTGTTTATCGCCATCGCCTGCATCATCGCCGGTTGGCGCTCGGCCAGCTCGCTGCCGCTCTACTTCCTGCCGGAGTGGGGGCCGATGACCATGACGGTGATGATGCCCTTTGCGCTGATCCTTTTTTTCTCCGGCCAGGGGCCCAACCATCTGCGCCGCTGGCTGGTGCATCCCCAACTGCTCGGTACCCTGCTCTGGGCGGTGGCTCATCTGCTGGTCAACAGCGAGGCGCGCTCTCTGGTGCTGTTTGGCGGCATCGGGCTGTGGGCGCTGGTGAGCATGTTCTGGATTTCGGTGCGGGACTGGCAGCGATTTCCCCGCCCGGCGGCCAACTGGACGGGCACCGGCATCAGCGTCGGGGCGGGCCTGGCTGCCACTGCGCTGCTGGTGTTCTGGGGCCACGGCTGGCTGACCGGCATTCCCCTGCATTGAGAGTGAACTGCGGCTCCGGTAACCGCGTATGATGGACAAAACAAAAGGAGTTTTGGTGATGAAATGGTTCACTCTGTTGCTGTTATTGGGGGCCAGCGCGGCCTCTGCGGCGTGCCCCGATTATTTCAATGTGGAGATGCGGGAGCTAAACAACTCTCAGCGCCACAACCTCTGTCAGCTGACCGAGGGCAAGGTGGTACTGGTGGTCAATACCGCCTCCTACTGCGGCTACAGCGGTCAGTTCCGCGATCTGGAGAAGCTCTACCAGAGCTACAAGGATAAAGGGCTGATTATTCTGGGTTTCCCCTCCAACGATTTCTGGCAGGAGGCGGGCAACGAGACCAAGACCGCCGAGGTGTGTCGCCGCGACTATGGCGTCACCTTCCCGATGTTCAATCGGGTAGCGGTGCGGGGCTCCGATGCTGTGCCACTGTTCAAGGGGCTGGCGGCGGCCGCTGACGGGGATGAGCCGAACTGGAACTTCCACAAGTATCTGGTGGGGCGGGATGGCAAGCTGATCGCCAGCTACGGCGCCAACCAGAATCCGGCTGACGACCCCCTCAAACTGCAGATCACCCGGGCGCTGGGGCTCTGACCCTACCCCTTGGCGGGCGGCTCTGGAATAATGGGCTCCCGCCACTCAATCCGGTTATCCTGTGCTGCAACGTCTTCCTCAAATGGTGATCTTCGATGCGCTGGTACGCGAGCAGGGGATCTCTGCCGCCGCCCGTCGTCTCGGCGTATCCAAATCCCATATCAGCAAGCAGCTGGCGCTGCTGGAGACCACCCTTGGCGCCCAGCTGGTCCAGCGCACCACCCGCCGCTTCGTCCTGACCGAGCTGGGTCAGGAGTATGCCCGTCACTGTCATGCGCTGGTGGCGGTGGCGCAGGAGGCGGACTCCATGATCGCCGAGCGGCGCGGCAAGGTGAGCGGTGTGCTCCATCTCGGGGTGGGCCAATCCTTTGGCCGCTTGCACGTCATTCCTCATCTCAAGGCGTTTCAGGATCGCTATCCCGAGCTGGAGCTGGAGGTCTCGCTGTTCGACCACAGAACCAATCTGGTGGATGAGGGGCTGGATCTCTGGCTCACCACCTATGAGGACAAGCCGGAAGGGCTGGTGGGACAGCGGCTGGCCGACATTGGCTTCGTGGTGGCGGCTTCGCCGGATTACCTGCTGAGCCACGGCACGCCGCTTCATCCCAAGGATCTGGCCCAGCACAACTGCATCACTTACCAGAGTCGGGAGCGACGCTATCACCAGTGGTCGTTTCGCCAGGGCAAGGAGCGCCAGACGGTGCAGGTGGCGGGCAACTATCGGGTGGATATGGCGGAGGCGGTGCGGGATGCGGCACTGGCCGGGCTCGGTATCGCCTATATTGCCAACTACTTGCTGGACAAGGAGTTACAGAGCGGCAAGCTGATCCCTGTGTTGCCAGGGTGGCGACCGAACCAGCAGATGGCGGTACACGCCGTTTATGCCCGGCGCGAACATCTGGATCCCAAGATCCGTCTCTTCATCGATTTCCTCAAGGCCAGCTTTGGCACCGAACCCTATTGGGAGCAGCGACTGGCCCCCTGGCTCGGGGGTAAATTGTCCGGTGGCGAGGAATAATTGTTTCCACATAAGAACTCTCGATTTCTCCTGATACTAAAATTGAACCAAATCAGCCAGTTGGCGCAACCGATATCGTGCAAACGTTTTTTCTAACAGGGTTGTAACCAAGCGGACTTGCAGTGACGGGGGGAGAGGCGCAGAATCCGCGCCCATCTTTTGCCCCACCTGATGGAGTCCCTATGATTGCCCTGCTCGGCATCCTGAGTATCCTGGCGCTTGCCGTCATCTGCTCTGATAATCGTCGTCGTATCCCATTGCGAACAGTTGGCCTTGCCCTCTGCCTGCAAATCATGTTTGCCGGTCTAGTGCTCTGGCTGCCTGCCGGTCAGCATGTGCTGAACGGGGTCAGTGAGAGCGTAAGCAGCGTGATCGGTTATGGTCAGGAGGGGATCGCCTTCCTGTTCGGTGATCTGGCCAAGTTCAAGCTGGGCTTCATCTTTGCCTTCAACGTGTTGCCGGTCATCATCTTCTTCTCCGCGGTGATCGCCATCCTCTACCACATCGGCATCATGCCTCGGGTCATCGCCCTGCTGGGTGGTGGCTTGCAGAAATTGCTGGGCACCGGCCGTGCCGAGAGCCTCTCCGCGACCGCCAACATCTTCGTCGGCATGGTGGAAGCGCCGCTGGTGGTCAAACCCTACCTCTCCAAGATGTCCGATTCCCAGTTCTTCGCTGTGATGAGCTGTGGTCTCGCCTCCGTCGCCGGTGGCACCCTTGTGGGTTATGCCAGCCTAGGGGTTGAGCTGAAATACCTGATCGCAGCGGCCTTCATGTCGGCCCCTGCCGGTCTGGCGATGGCCAAGATCCTGGTGCCGCCGGGAGCTGAAGAGGTCGATCACCATCAGGATGTGGAGATCCCCCGCGCCACCAACGTGATTGAGGCGGCGGCCGATGGCGCCATGTCCGGCCTCAATATCGCGGTGGCAGTCGGTGCGACCCTGCTGGCCTTCGTTGGCGTGATCGCCATGCTCAATGGTCTGCTGGGTTGGGCTGGCGGTCTGGTGGGGCTGGATCTGAGCTTCCAGATCATTCTGGGCTGGCTGTTTGCCCCCGTCTCCTGGCTGATCGGTGTACCCTGGGATCAGGCACAAGCCGCTGGCGCCCTGATCGGTACCAAGATCGTGGTCAACGAGTTCGTCGCCTTCATCGGTCTGGTGCAGGATCAGACCCTGAGCGAGTCGAGCAAGGCCATCGTGACCTTCGCCCTGTGCGGCTTTGCCAACATCTCCTCCATGGCGATCCTGATCGGCGGTCTGGGCTCCATGGTGCCGGAGCGCAAATCCTTCATCGCCCGTTACGGCATGCGCGCCATTCTCTCCGGCGTGCTGGCGAACCTGATGAGCGCCTGTCTGGCCGGTCTGTTCCTCGCCCTGTAACAGTCGCGGTACGGAATAGATGCAACAAGGGCGCCCTCATGGCGCCCTTGTCATATGGATAAAATGAAGCCCCGGCCTTGGTCGGGGCTTCTTGTTGCTGCTCAGTCGACGTAGAAAGTTTGCTGGAAGCTGAGGTTCTGTTGCTGCCCACCGCCCATGATCTTCAGGGTGAACTGATAGGTATCTTCGTTGCGGTAGGGGAGGGTCGCCAGATAGTAGATGGCATCCCCCTCTTTTACCTCCTGAAAGTTCAGGGTGCGGATGGTGCCGGTCAGGTTCTTGGCCTCACCGGTGATCCCCACGGCTTGCGCCACTTTCTGCTTGTCCTGTACCGCGATATTGATGATGGCGTTATAGCGACTGCGCTCCAGTCCATACGCCTTGGCGACCTCGGGGGTGAGGAAGCTGGAGTTGAAGGCGCTGTAGTGCACCAACCAGGGGCCCAGCTCCTTCATCTGTTCTGCCTTGAGCGGCAGGGTCATCAGCAGTGCCAGCAGGCCACTCATCCAGGCTGTTTTCATCTGTCATCCCTCTCATATCTACGGTTGGCGCAGGCCGATTCATTCAGCCTTGCGTGTCATTCAGCAGTGTACTCACTTCTTGCGGCAACTGTTTGGGGCTGTCGATGGCGACGGTTTTGTGTCGCCCCAGCTCGCCCCGCACTATGGTGATCTGTCCCTTGGCCACCTTGAACTGCTTGGCCAGAAACTTGATCAGATGGCTGTTGGCCTGGCCATCGACGGGCGGCGCCGTGATGGCCACTTTCAGCTCT
Organism: Aeromonas sp. 84A; assembly: GCF_051919345.1. Classification (NCBI taxonomy): domain Bacteria; kingdom Pseudomonadati; phylum Pseudomonadota; class Gammaproteobacteria; order Aeromonadales; family Aeromonadaceae; genus Aeromonas; species Aeromonas sp. 84A. Next base: position 4,436,159 of record NZ_JBQBEW010000001.1, on the reverse strand, counting down.
TCGCCATGCAATCCGATGATCTGATCCCGACTTGCCTTGGGCTGGATCACCAGATGCAGTACCAGTTCATCCCCTTGTTGCAGGACGGCTGGCATCAAATCATCCACCACAGCTGGCCGAACAGGTCACCCAGCAGGTAGTTGATGGCTTGCAGGCCGATAAAGGCGACTAACACCGAGAGATCCAGCCCGCCCAGTGCCGGCAGTACGCGGCGGATAGGGGCGAGGAACGGTTCGGTCAACTGATGCATCACGTATTCGATGGGGTTGCGGCCCTGGCTGACCCAGCTCAGGATGGCGCGGATCAGCAGTACCCAGAAGATCATCGAGCCCGCTTTCTTCAGCACGGTCAGCGCGGCAAACAGGCTGATGCTGAGCCAGTCCGCCAGCAGTACGTTCATGCTCTTGAGCAGGGCCAGCTTGGCGAAGGCGATGGCCAGCGCCAGCACCACGGAAGCGAGATCGATGCCGCCCAAGCCCGGGATAACGCGACGCAGCGGGATCACCAGCGGATTGGTCAGCTTGACCACCATCTGGCTCATCGGGTTGTAGAAGTCGGCGCGGGCCCACTGCAGCCAGACGCGCAGCAGGATCACCATCAGGTAGAGATCGAAAACGGTGTTAATCAGAAAGTAAGCAGTGTTCATCTGGGCTCCTGTTAGAAGAGGGTTTCCATTTCGGTGGCGCGAGCAACGGCCGCCTGCATGGCTTGCGCAGTCAGCGGCATCAGCCCCTGCTGCTGGAATGTCTTGATGGCTTCGGCTGTGGTGCCGCCCTTGCTGGTGACCTGCTCACGCAGGGTTTGCAGCGCCAGCTCAGGGTTCTGCTCCACCATGGTGGCTGCGCCCAGCGCGGTCTGCTGCACCAGCAGGCGTGCCTGCTCGGGCGAGAAGCCCATCGCCTCTGCCTCTTCGGCGATGGCCTGCATAAAGAGGAAGAAGTAGGCCGGAGCACTGCCCGCCGCGGCGATGACGCCGTTGATGCCGGACTCCTGCTCCACCCAGAGGGTCTTGCCAACCGCCTGCATCATCTGCTCGGCAAACTCGCGATCGTGGGCTCCAATATGCTCGGGCGCATAGAGGCCGGTCATGCCCAGCCCCAGCAGGGCAGGGGTGTTGGGCATGGTGCGTATGATGCGGTCATGGCCACCGGCCATCTCGCCAAGGCGCGCCACCTTGATGCCAGCCGCGATGGAGATGAGCAGCTTGCCCTCAAGGGAGCCCAACTCTTCAACCAGTGCTGACAGCATGCCGGCCATCAGCTGCGGTTTGACCGCCAGCACGATCACCTCTGCGTCGCGGGCCGCCTCGGCATTACTCTGGGTGATGCGAATGCCATGTTCGCTCGCCAGAGCCTCCAGCTTGGGCAGACTGGGGTTGGCTGCAGTGATCTGCCCAGCGGGATAACCCGCCTTGACCAGTCCGGCGATGATACTGCGGCTCATGTTGCCCGCGCCGATAAAGGCCAGCGTTCTATGCTGCATCAGATGCTCCTGTAGCACATGGGGTCGCGGCGGGGTGGGTGTTGCCTGCACCACCAGACGCCAGAATTCGGTGTTCCATCAAACGCTCCTGTTGATGAAGTCGCGGCAAGAGGCGGACGTATGGGTTATCCGCTGGCCTTGCCTATGAGTAGTCACGGGCGCCGAAGATGGCGGTGCCGACCCGCACCATGGTGCTGCCGTGGGCGATCGCCAGTTCAAGATCCTCGGTCATCCCCATCGAGAGGGTATCCACCGTGGGGTATTGTCGCGCAAGCTCGGTGAACAGAGTCTGCATACGGGTCATTTGAGCGGCCAGTACGCTCTCGTCACTGGTGTGTTCGGGAATGGCCATCAGCCCCCGCAGCACCAGTCGCTCACTTTGAGAGACCAGCTCGGCAAGGCGGAAAATCTCTTGTTCCGACGTTCCGGATTTGCTGCTCTCTCCGCTAATATTGATTTGCAGACAAACATTTAGCGGTGCCATTGTAGTTGGGCGCTGGTTGTTGAGGCGGTCGATCAGCTTGTCCCGATCCACGCTCTGCACCCAGTCAAACCGTTCGGCGACCAGTTTGGATTTGTTCGATTGCAAAGGGCCGATAAAGTGCCACTCTATGTCGCTATATTCCGGCTGCTGGCGCAAGGTATCGATCTTGGCCGCTGCTTCCTGGGCGTAGGATTCGCCAAAGCAGCGCTGACCTGCGGCATGGGCGGCCATGATGGCCTCGACAGGTTTGGTCTTGCTCACGGCCAGCAGGCGGATCTGCTGCAGGTTGCGGCTCGCCCGTTCGGCGGCCTGGGCAATACGTTCCTTTACCTGAAACAGGTGCTGGGCAATCTGGTTCATATTTCGTTAGTGATCTTGTGATGGGAGAATGACAAGTCTATGGATATCACAGAGTTATTGGCTTTCAGTGTAAAGCATAAAGCCTCGGATCTACACCTCTCGGCCGGGGTTCCCCCGATGATCAGGGTTGATGGTGAGGTTCGCAAGATCAATTTGCCCGCCCTGGAACACCGGGAAGTGCATGCCCTCATTTACGACATCATGAACGACCATCAGCGCAAGGAGCTGGAGGAGAACTTCGAGGTCGACTTCTCGTTCGAGGTGCCCAATCTGGCCCGTTTCCGGGTCAACGCCTTCCAGCAGGCTCGCGGCTCGGGCGCGGTATTTCGTACCATCCCCAGCACGGTGCTGAGCCTCGAGGATCTCGATGCGCCGGAGATCTTCCGCAAGATCGCCGAGTTCCCGCGGGGTCTGGTGTTGGTGACCGGCCCGACCGGCTCGGGTAAGTCGACCACCCTGGCGGCCATGGTCAACTACATCAACGAGAACTTCCATCACCATATCCTCACCATCGAAGACCCCATCGAATTCGTCCACGAGAACAAGCGCTGTCTGGTGAACCAGCGGGAAGTGCACCGGGATACCAAGAGCTTCAGCAACGCCCTACGCTCGGCACTGCGGGAAGACCCGGACATCATTCTGGTGGGCGAGATGCGCGACCTTGAGACCATTCGTTTGGCCATGACCGCCGCCGAAACTGGCCATCTGGTGTTTGGCACCCTGCACACCTCGTCGGCGGCCAAGACCATCGACCGTATCATTGACGTCTTCCCCGGCGCGGAGAAGGACATGGTGCGCTCCATGCTCTCCGAATCCCTGCGGGCGGTCATCTCCCAGACCCTGCTCAAGCGCATTGGTGGCGGTCGGGTGGCGGCTCACGAGATCATGATGGGCATTCCGGCGGTGCGTAACCTCATCCGGGAGGACAAGATTGCCCAGCTCTACTCGGTGATCCAGACCGGGATGACCCACGGCATGCAGACCATGGATCAGAGCCTCAAGCAGCTGGTTAGTCGTGGCGTGGTGGCATCCCTCGATGCCAAGGCCAAGGCCGTCGATCCCAACAGCATTTAAGCGACTCGCACCCAGGGAGGGATAGATGATGAATCTGGATGATCTGCTGAGCGAGCTGGTCGAGCGAAAGGGGTCGGATCTGTTTGTGACGGTGGGCTCGCCGCCCACCCTCAAGGTGAATGGCCATCTGGTGTCGCTGGGGGGGGAAGCGCTCGACAAGAAGGGGGCGCTGAAGCTGGTCAGGGATACCCTCAGCAGCGATCACTTCGAGCGTTATATTCGCACCAAGGAGGCCAACTACGCGATCTATCGCGAGGTGCTTGGTCGTTTTCGGGTCAGCGCCTTCTGGCAGCAGGAGCTGCCCGGCATGGTGGTGCGGCGTATCGAGACCCGCATTCCCACCTTTGAAGATCTGCAGCTACCCAAGATCCTGCAAGAGGTGGCGATGGCCAAGCGGGGACTGGTGCTGTTTGTCGGCGCCACCGGGGCGGGCAAATCGACTACCCAGGCGGCGATGATCGGCTATCGCAACCAGCATGCCGATGGTCACATTCTGACGGTAGAAGATCCGGTGGAGTTCGTTCATCAGCATGGTCGTAGTCTGGTGACCCAGCGAGAGGTGGGGATCGACACAGAGTCGTTCGATGTGGCGCTGAAAAGCTCGCTGCGTCAGGCACCGGACGTGATCCTGATCGGCGAGATCCGCAGTCAGGAGACCATGGAGTTTGCCCTTCAGTTCGCCGAGACGGGACACCTTTGTCTCGCCACTTTGCATGCCAACAACGCCAACCAGGCGCTGGATCGCATCCTCCATCTGGTGCCGCAAGACAAACACCGCCAGTTCCTGTTCGATCTCTCTTTCAACCTCAAGGCCATCGTCGCTCAGCAGCTGGTGCCGAGTATGGATGGCAAGCGGCGCTGCGCCGCGTTCGAGATCCTGCTCAATACCCCGCTCATCACCGATATTATTCGCAAGGGAGAGATGCATCGCCTCAAGGAGGTGATGACCAAATCCACCGAGCTGGGTATGCAGACCTTCGATCAGGCGCTTTTCAGCCTGTTCTGCGCCGGCCAGATTGGCTACAGTGAGGCCCTCGCCCATGCCGACTCGGCCAACGACCTGCGACTGCTGATCAAGCTCTCCGGTCGCGAGCGGCTCGGCACCGGCACGCTGGACAATGTGACGCTGGATGAATGAATCATGGGGCCGCTCTGCCGTTCGGCCCCTCGCCATAAAGGAACGTTATGCTGATTGTGGTTTCCCCGGCCAAGACGCTGGATTACGAGTCACCGCTGGTGACACCCCGTTTCACCCAACCCGAGCTGCTGGATCACTCCGCCGAACTGATTAGCCGGGCCCGCCAACTGAGCCCTGACCAGATCGCCACTCTGATGAAGATCAGCGACAAGCTGGCCGGTCTCAATGCAGCCCGTTTTGCCGAGTGGCAGCCAGATTTCACCCCCGCCAACGCCCGTCAGGCGCTGCTGGCTTTCAAGGGGGATGTCTACACCGGTTTGGCGGTAGAGGATTTCAGCGAGGCCGATTTTGACTTCGCTCAGGCGCACCTGCGGATGCTCTCCGGCCTCTACGGCGTGCTGCGCCCACTCGATCTGATGATGCCCTACCGGCTGGAGATGGGGACCCGGCTCGACAATAGTCGCGGCAAGGATCTCTACCAGTTCTGGGGGGAGGTGATCACTCACCATCTCAACGACGCGCTGGCAGCGCAGGGGGATGAAGTGCTGATCAATCTGGCCTCCGACGAGTATTTCAAGTCGGTACGCCCCAAGAGCCTGAAAGGGCGGATTGTCACACCGGTGTTCAAGGATGAGAAGAACGGCCAGTTCAAGATCATCAGCTTCTACGCCAAGAAGGCGCGCGGCATGATGGCTCGCCACATCATCAAGCACCGTCTGACCGAGGTGGAGCAGCTGACCGGTTTCAACGCCGAGGGCTACTACTTCGTGCCGGAAGAGTCGGACGCCAATACCCTGATGTTTAAACGCGCCGAAAATTAATTACAAAAAGAGGGAACCAATCTTTCGACCCGTGGGTCTGAATATGTGAATCCTCTGTTGTAAGCACTTTTTATTCGCCGACGTTTGATACGTCGGCTTTTTTATTGCCGTTTTTATTGTCCATCGATTGCCTTCGCCGGGACTATGTGGTTCAGATAGACTCAAGACAGGGAGCGAGTCGTCGTGAGGTGAATATGGAACAGAAAAATGCCATTCGGCAGGTTGCCGTCCCTTGGGCTCCGTCCCGCCAGCTCCCACCCGGTCTGGTTGTGGCCGAGCTGCATCAGGATCTCTGGAGCGACTCTCTGACCATCATGCTGGGGCGGGCACGCAGCATCGATCTGCCCCCGCAAATCCTCTGCCGGGTCTATTTTCGCCATATCTACGCCCTGCGGGTTATCGAAGATTGCGATCTGGCCGAGGGGAAGGATAGTCACGCTATCGAAGAGCAGATCCAGCTCATCACCCCATCCCGTTTTGCCAGCTGGTTCCATCAGGAGTCGGATGGTCTGCATCTGGATGAAGATCTGCAGCACTATCGCATCTCGACCTGGGATTATTGCGCCGATGTGCTGACCTCCTCGGCGCCGGAGCTGCAGTTCCTGCCCCAGAGCGAGTAGCCAGTTGTTACGTCAGAGGCGAAGGATGATCCTTCGCCTCTTGGTTTTTGGGCGGGCGCAGATTTTGTGGCGTTCAGGCCATTCAGCCCAAGTGGTGGCCTGTTGTGTCGGCACAAAAAAAGCGCCTCAGAGGAGGCGCGGGGAAAAAGACAGATTGGAAGCGTCACATGGGTGCTACTTGAATCAGCGAATGAGCCGTGCCATTCAAGTATGGAGCCATCATGCCAAGCTCAATCTGAAGTAGTTCTGAGGCGATTCTTCATTTTCTGTTCATCTTGTCAGCAAAGCGTGGCTACTGGCTGAAAGCCTTTTCATTTTGGCCACGATATTGTCCCGTTCCTCTCCGGGGGCGCTCATCATCTCATGGGGCCAGCTCGAATGTTGTGCCAGTCTGTTCCAGTTCCAGCAACCAGCGCTTGATGGGAATGCCGCCTGCGTAGCCGGTCAGCTCGCCGCTACGTCCGATCACTCTATGGCAGGGCACTATGATGCTCAGCGGATTGCGCCCATTGGCAGCGCCCACAGCCCGCACCGCCTTGGGATTGCCTATCGCCTGGGCAATCTCGAGATAGCTCACGGTCTCGCCATAGGGGATATCACACAAAGCGTTCCACACCGTTTGCTGGAACGGGGTGCCCTTCGCTGCCATGGGCAGATCGAACTGCTGCAATTTCCCGGCAAAATAGGCGGTGAACTGGGCAAGATAGGGGGCCAGCGCCTTGTCATCCCGTTGCCAGTCAGCTTGCGGCATGACGGGCCGCTCCCCGTGCATGAACTCCACGTGGCGCAGGCCATCCTGATCGATGGCGACCAGCAGCGGGCCGCGGGCGCTGTCGCAAAAACTGTATCTCATCGGCTGACATCCTTTGGGGGCTGGGGGTTGGCTCAGTCCAGAACCGGTTTGCCGCGGGCGGACTTGATATCCCCCTTGCGCTTTTTGGCATCAACCCGCTTGCGCTGGGAGCTGCGGGTCGGCTTGGTGGCATGGCGGGCCTTGGGGCGCCAGGCTGCTTTTTTCAGCAACTCCACCAGACGGCTCATCGCCTCCTTGCGGTTCATGTCCTGGCTGCGATGGCTCTCGACCCGGATCAGGACAAAGCCATCGTGTACCCGGCTGTCGCTCAGCTTGTCGAGACCCTCCTTGTAGAGGGGCGTCAGGCTGGGAGAGTTGCGGTAATCGAAGCGCAGCCAGACGGCGGAGTCGGTCTTGTTGACGTGCTGTCCGCCGTTGCCCTGTGCCCGCATGGTCTGAAATTGCAGCTCATGCCAGGGAATCGTGACGCTGTTGGAGATAACTAACATGCTGTTTTGCTCTTGTTTGGTGCATACCCGCTGACCGCTGCAGCATGGTGCCTCATTATGGGGCGTGCTGGCCGGTTATGGGGATGTGCCTGGCGAATGGCGCAGGCATTAAACTCTATCTATATGAAATAAAACAATAAAAATACTTGGCATAAGAATTGATACCCGATTCATGACACACCATGGATTGGGAGCAACCAGATGAAGCTGATTAGTGCGATTATCAAACCGTTCAAGTTGGACGATGTCCGCGAGGCTATTGCCAACCTGGGGGTGGAAGGGCTGACCGTGTCCGAGGTCAAGGGATTTGGCCGCCAGAAGGGACACACCGAATTATACCGGGGAGCCGAGTATCAGGTCGACTTCCTGCCCAAGGTGAAGCTGGAGATTGCTACCGCCGATGATAACGTGGAAGGGGTGATTGAGGCGATCTGCAAGGCGGCCTATACCGGCAAAATCGGCGACGGCAAGATTTTTGTCTACGACTTACTGCAGGCGGTGCGCATCCGCACCGGCGAAAGTGACGACGAGGCGCTGTGATGAACCGCATCAGTGACGTACAGATCTGTTGACCTCCCGATCTCGGGGAATCCCGATGGAGTGAGCGCTTATTGAAGCCTGATCAACATAACGTTTTGCTCAGAAGAGGCCGAATGGGATTCCATCCGGCCCTTTTCATTTATGGGCGATTAAATATGTGATGTGGCGATGGCGAGCTTTCTTGATCCGCTTATAAGATGTATGCAGAATGCAAACGGAAATCGTTATCACTCTGTATAGCTAATCAAGGAATGGATGATGAAAATGAAGATGTTGGCACTGGCTTTCTCTGCGTTGGCAGCTCAGTCGGCATTGGCGGCCGGGGAAGTGAATGTCTACTCCAACCGGCAGGATGAGCTGATCAAGCCCATCATCCAGCAGTTCGAGAAGGAATCTGGCATCAAGGTGAACGTGGTGTTCGCCAAAGAGGGGTTGAACGAGCGTCTGGAGCGGGAAGGCAAGCTCTCTCCGGCCGACCTGATGCTGACCGTCGATATCAGCCGTCTGACCGATCTGGTGGACAAGGGGCTGGTACAGCCGGTGGATAGCAAGATCCTGCAGGAGAACATCCCCGCTATCTATCGTGATCCGGAGAATCACTGGTTCGCTCTGACCACCCGGGTACGCGCCATCTACTCCAGCAAGGATCGCCTCGGCAAGCTGGAGACCATCAGCTACGAAGATCTGGCCAAGCCGGAATTCAAAGGGAAAATCTGCACCCGCAGCGGCAAGCATGAGTACAATGTGGCGCTGGTCTCCTCCATGATTGCCCATCACGGCATGGCCGAAACCAAAACCTGGCTGGAAGGGGTCAAGGCCAACCTGGCGCGCAAACCGCAGGGCAACGACCGGGATCAGGTCAAGGCGATCAAGGATGGCATCTGTGACGTGTCGCTCGGCAACAGCTACTATCTGGGCGCCATGTTGAAAGATCCGGCGCAGAAGTCCTGGGCGGATGCAGTCTATATCAACTTCCCGAACCAGGCTGACCGCGGTGCCCATGTCAACGTGAGCGGCGTGGCCATGACCAAGTATGCCAAGAACAAGGCCGAGGCCCAGAAGCTGATGGAGTTTCTGGCTGGTGACACCGCCCAGCACATGTATGCGGATGTGAACGCCGAATATCCGGTCAAGGCCGGAGTCGAGCCTTCCGCCATGGTCAAGTCCTGGGGCAGTTTCAAGTCTGACGCACTACCGGTCAGCGATTACGCCAAGCACCGCAAGGACGCCTTGCAGTTGCTGGATGAAGTGAAGTTCGACTTGTAATCAGATGGGGCCAACGGCCCCATCAACATCTGTGGTCTCATGAAAAATTTTGGATGGATGACCGGCAGCTGGGCCATCGCCCTGCTGCTGGGTTTACCGGTGATTGCTCTGCTTTTCTCTGCCTTTTCGGCTGAGGGGGAGCTGTTTCGCCACCTCGCCGATACCGTGTTGCTCGATTATCTCGGCAATACCCTGGGGCTGGTGGTCGGCGTAGTATTGCTCAGCCTGCTGTTTGGCGTACCCACCGCCTGGCTGGTGGCCATGTGTCAGGTGCCGGGGCGCCGTGCCCTGCAATGGGCCTTGATGCTGCCAATGGCCATGCCCTCCTATATCGTCGCCTACGTCTATACCAACCTGCTCGACTACTCGGGCCCGTTACAAGCCGGGTTGCGAGCGCTCTTTAGCTGGAATAGTCCTGCCGATTACTGGTTTCCGGCCATTCGCTCCCTTGGCGGCGCCGCCTGGGTGCTGGCGCTGGTGCTGTTCCCCTATGTCTATCTGCTGACCCGCGCCTCTTTTCTCGAGCAGTCAGTCAGCCTGATCCACTCCAGCCGCCTGCTCGGCTGTACCCCGTGGCAGAGCTTTCGTCGTCTCAGTCTGCCGCTGGCGCGCCCCGCCATCATGGTGGCGGTATCGTTGGTGGCCATGGAGACGCTGGCCGATTTCGCCACCGTCCACTTCTTTGCCATCAACACCCTGACCACGGCGGTCTACGACACCTGGCTTGGCTATGGCAGTCTGGCCACCGCGGCCAAACTCTCCTGCCTGATGCTGCTGGCTGTGGTGCTGCTGATCGCGCTGGAGCGCCGCTCGCGCAGTCGGCAGCAGGTGTTCCAGAAGTCCATGGGCCATGAGCAGCCGCTGCGCTATCCGCTCAAGGGGATTGGCCGTTGGTTGGCCTGTCTCTGGTGCTGGGGGCTGGTGCTGGCCGGTTTTGGCCTGCCATTCGTCATCCTGCTCGATTACGGGGTGCGTTACTTCGAGTTGTCATGGACGCCGGAGTTTGTCCGCTTTGCCGGCAACAGCTTGGCTATCTCGGCGCTGACGGCACTATTGGCGATGGGCATCGCCCTGCTGCTCGGCTTCTTCCGTCGCCTCGATGGCGGGATAAAGAGTTTGTTGCCCCTGCGCATAGCCGCCATGGGCTACGCCATGCCGGGTACCGTGCTCGCCATCGGTGTGCTGGTGCCGCTAACCGCCCTCGACTTTGCCATCAACGATCTGGCCGAGTGGCTCGGGCGTCAGGGCCCGGGCTTGCTGCTAACCGGCACCATCACCGCCATCGTGTTCGGTTATCTGGTACGCTTCGTGGCCATCGCCATCGGCTCGGTGGAGAGCAGCATGGGCAAGATCTCCCCCAGTCTCGACATGGCTGCCCGCTCCCTGGGGCAGGGGGATGGCGGCATGCTGCGCCGGGTCCATCTGCCGCTGGTGCGCCGCGGTCTGTTTGCCGGTGCCATGCTGGTGTTTATCGAATCCATGAAGGAGCTGCCCGCCGCCCTGCTGCTGCGGCCGTTCAACTTCGATACTCTGGCGACCCACGTCTATCAGTTTGTCTCGGACGAGATGCTGGAGCGTGGCGCGCTGGGGGCTATCGTCATTGTGCTGGTGGGGCTGTTGCCGCTGATCTGGGTCAACCGCAGTCTGGACAGTCCGGGCCACTGAGTCGCCGCGTCGGTCAATGAAATTGCATGCGGTGTGCTGAACCGAAAGGCAGCGCGCCGCCAGAAACGAGAGGAAGTCAGCCTTGTCCTGTTTGCAGGTTGAAAATGTCAGCTGTCGTTACAACGGCCGCAATGTGCTGGAGCAGCTCTCCCTGACGGTGGCAGACAACGAGATCGTCTGCCTGCTGGGGGCCAGTGGCTGCGGCAAAACCACGCTGCTCAAGGCCATCGCCGGGCTGCTGCCGTTGGCAGAGGGCTCAATTCGCCTCGGTGATACCCTGCTCGACGGGCCGAGTGCCAGCATGCCGCCCGAGGCGCGCAATATCGGGATGATCTTTCAGGATTACGCCCTCTTTCCCCACCTGACGGTGGCCGACAATGTCGGCTTTGGCCTGACCAAACTCGATCGCCGCGCCCGCCAGCAGCAGGTGGACGAGGCGCTGGCGCTGGTCAATCTGCAGGGGCTGGGGGATCGTTATCCGCACCAGCTTTCCGGCGGTCAGCAGCAGCGAGTAGCCATCGCCCGGGCGCTGGTGTGTAAGCCGCGGCTGATGCTGCTGGATGAGCCCTTCTCCAACATCGATACCCAGGTGCGGATGAAGTTGATCCTCGAGATCCGCGCCCTGCTCAAGCAGCAGGGGATCGGCGCCATCTTCGTCAGCCACAGCAAGGAGGAGGCGTTCGCCTTCGCCGATCGGCTGGCGCTGTTTCGCGCCGGTCACATCGAACAGGTGGGCCAGCCGGAGCAGCTCTATCGCCGCCCGCAAAACCGCTTCGTGGCGGAGTTTCTCGGCGGGGTCAACTATCTGGCTGCCCAGGTGGTGGACAGCCACTGCGTGCAGACGGCGCTCGGGGTCATCTGTGGCAGTGAGCCTCATGGCCGCGCAGTGGGTGAGCAGTTGCAGCTGATGCTCAGACCCCAGCAGTTGTTGCTGGAGAGTGCGGCAGATGGCGAGCTCAAGGTGGTGGAGCAGCAGTTCCTCGGCCACCACTGCCGGGTGCTGTTCGAGTGTGGCGATCTGCAGCTGGAGGCGAGCATTGGCGAGCCCCTTGATGGGATGCGGGCACGGATCAAGGTCGCCCCCCATGGGCTGGTGTTGTTTGACCCTTTGCCCTGAACGCGTGATATCGTCGTGAAATCAAAGAACTGGATCCACTCTGGTTTATAATCGCGCAACGCAAATAGCCCGTAACGCTAACGCCTACTCAGGGGAGAGATATATGAAAGCCCAAGCCGGGATCTGCGCAGAGCCGAATCTGCACGCCCTCTATCTGATGTTCAATCGCACAGGCGACGCCGCCGAGCTGGTCGGCCGTCTGGCCAAACTGCCCGCCTTGTGGCAGGCGGTCGCCGCCGATTTCCCCGATGCCGGTTTCAGCGGTCTGGTTGCCGTTGGCGCCGATGCCTGGGATGGTCTCTACCCTGCCGCCCGTCCGCCCCAGTTCCGCAGCTTTATGGCGCAATCCGCCAACGGTCAGGAAGCCCCCAACACCCCGTTTGATCTCTTTATTCAGCTGCGCGCCGATCGGGTGGACGTGCTGCACCACGCCGGTCACCGTGTGATGGCACTGCTGGCCGGACTGGTCGAGCTGGCCGAAGAGGTGCGCGGTTTCCGCAATCTGGATTTCCGTGACCTGACCGGTTTCGTTGACGGCACCGAGAACCCGCAGGATGAGCACCGTGCCGAAGTGGCGCTGCTGGCGGAAGGCGAGTTTGCCGGTGGCTCCTACATTCATGTCCAGCGCTGGGTCCACGCCATGAGCGACTGGGAGAAGCTGGCGCAGAAAGAGCAGGAAGACATTATCGGTCGCACCAAGCCCGACAATATCGAGTATGAATCTGCCGCCAAGCCGCTGACCGCCCACATCAAGAGGGTCAATCTCAAAACCCCGAAAGGGGAGTCCATGGAGATCCTGCGCCAGAGCATGCCCTGGGGCACCATGACCGAGCAGGGACTCTACTTCATCTCCTGCTGCCGCACACCGCAGCACTTCAACGCCATGCTGGCCAGCATGTACAAGGGAGAGGGTAGCCACTTCGACCATCTGCTGCGCTTCACCAAGGCGGTGACCGGCGCGGCTTTCTTCGCCCCATCGGAAGGTTTTCTGATGGCGCAGGGCAAATAAGCCCGCCTGACGAAGACTCAGAAAACAAAAATCCCGGCCTTGGCCGGGATTTTTCGTTCTGGCGTGACCGCGATGACGCGGTAGCGGCCATTACGGCGTCTGTTCGAACAACTCGAGGGCGGAGAGGTAGAGCTCTTCGATATCGGTGTCGCTGGTCGGGGTGATGAAGATAGTGTCATCACCGGCGATGGTGCCGAGGATCCCCTCTGCCTTGCCGAGGGAGTCGAGCAGGCGGGCGATCAGCTGGGCTGCGCCCGGGCTGGTGTGGATCACCACCAGTGCGCCGTTGTGATCGACGTCCAGTACCAGATTCTTGAGCGGGCTGGAGGTAGTGGGCACGCCCAGTTCCACCGGCAGGCAGTAGACCATCTCCATCTTGGCGTTGCGAGTGCGAACGGCGCCGAAGCGGCTCAGCATGCGCGATACCTTGGACTGGTTGATGTTCTCGAAGCCCAGCTCTTGCAGGGCGGTGACGATTTCTGCCTGGGAGCCAAAGCGCTCTTCTTTCAGCAAGGCTTTAAAGGCCTTGGCCAGTTTTTCTTGCTTGTCGTTGTGTTTCATCTTGGTCTCACGAATGAGGAGGTGTGGCGGCCTGTGCGATACAGGCGGCAGATACGAACAGCGGTGCCATTTTGCATTCATATGCCGTTTTTTGCAAGGAAGCGGCGCTTGTTCTGCATATTGATTCAAAAATGGCTTGCATCAACCTTTATTAGGGATAGAATCGGGATGAAATTTTGAAAACTTATTCAATTGGGCTGTATGGGTATTGAATTAATAGGTATCGAGAAGTCTTGGCACAAGGTGCCGGTTCTGCAACAGGTCAGCTTTCGGACATCCCCCGGTGAAACCTTGGTGTTGCTGGGCCCGAGCGGTGCTGGCAAGAGTTCCCTGCTACGGATGATGAACCTGCTGGATACCCCGGATGCGGGTGTTCTGCGGATTGGCGAAAGTGAATTTTCTTTCCCGAACTCCCTCTCTGCTGCCGAATTCAACCGCCAGTCCCAACTGCTGCGTCGCAAGGTGGGCATGGTGTTCCAGCAGTACAATCTCTGGCCACATCTCACTGTGATGGAGAATCTGATTGAAGCGCCGGTCAAGGTGCTTGGCATGAGCAAGGAGGCCGCCATCGAGAAGGGGGCCTACCTGCTGGCCCAGCTGCAACTGGCCGACAAGCGCGATGCCTGGCCTGCCCGTCTCTCCGGCGGTCAGCAGCAGCGGGTGGCCATTGCCCGTACCCTGATGATGGACCCGGAAGTGCTGCTGTTTGACGAGCCGACTGCTGCCCTCGATCCCGAGATCACCAAGGAGGTGGCCGAGATCATCCGCAACCTGAGCCAGACCGGCATTACCCAGGTGGTGGTGACCCACGAGGTCGACTTTGCCCGCAAGGTGGCCAGTCAGGTGATTTATCTGGAGAAGGGGCGGATCATCGAATCCGGCACCGCTGCCATTTTCCAATCCCCGCAAACCAGCCGGTTTGCCGAATTCTTGATGCATTGATATTGAATCGATAAGGAAGCTGTCATGAAAAAGAGTCTGTTGTTGGTTGCTGCCATGGGCCTGTTGAGTACCTCCGTCATGGCCAAAGAGATCAAGTTCGCTACCGAGGCCACCTACGCACCGTTCGAATACCTGGATGACAAGAACGAGTTTCAGGGTTTTGACATCGATCTGGCGCGCGCCATCTGCGAGCAGGCCAAGCTGGAGTGCAGCTTCCACAACCAGGCCTTTGACAGCCTGATCCCCAGCCTGAAATTCCGTCGCTACGATGCTGCCATCGCCGCCATGGACGTAACCCCTGAGCGCTCCGCGCAGGTCGATTTCTCCGACATCTATTACGAGAACTCGGCAGTATTCGTCGCCAAGAAAGGGGCCTTCAAGGGGCCGGAAGAGATGGTAGACAAGACGGTCGGCGTGCAGAACGGCACCTCTCACCAGTCCTATCTGGTGGATAACTGGGTGAGCAAGGGCCTGCTGACCGTGCCGTACGCCAGCTACCAGAGCGCCTTCCTCGACATGATGAATGGCCGTACCGACGGTGTCTTTGCCGATACTGCCGTTGCTGCCGACTGGCTGAAGCAGCACAAGGAGTATGCGGTGGTGGGTGCGCCGGTGACCGATGCCAAGTACTTCGGTACCGGCTTTGGCATCGCGGTCGCCAAGGGCAATCAGGAGCTGCTGACCCAGCTGAACAAGGGGCTGGCCGAGATCAAGGCCAACGGCACCTATCAGAAAATCTTCGACAAATACTTCGCGCAGTAAGCCATGTTGAGCCTGTTGTTGGATGCAGCCTGGATGACCCTCGGGCTGGCCTTGGCATCACTGGTCGGGGGCATGGTATTGGCACTGGCGTTCAGTGCCGCCGAGCTCAGCAAGAAGCGTGCGCTGGTGTGGCCGGTGGCCACCCTGACCACGCTGATCCGTGGCCTGCCCGAGTTGCTGGTGGTGCTGTTCATCTACTTCGGCTCGACCCAGGTGCTGTTCCTCCTCACTGGCGAGTATGTGGAGTTCAGCCCGTTCGCCTGTGGCGTGCTGGCGCTCTCCCTGCTGTTCGCCAGCTATGCGACCCAGACCCTGCGGGCGGCGCTCAATGCGGTGCCTTCAGGTCAACGGCTGGCGGCGTTGGCGCTGGGTTTGAGCAAGAACCACATCTTTTTTCGCATCGTGTTGCCGCAGGCGTGGCGCCACGCCTTGCCGGGCCTCGGCAACCAGTGGCTGGTATTGCTGAAAGATACCGCGCTGGTGTCGCTTATCGGGGTGAACGAGATGATGCGTCAGGCGCAGATGGCCTCGGCCAGTACTTATGAACCTTTTACCTGGTATGCCGCCGCCGCCCTCATCTATCTGGCCATCAGTCTGGTGAGTGAATATGGCCTCGGGCTGGCTGCCCGCTACACCCGCCGCTACGGAGGCTAACTTATGCAAGAGTATCTCGTTACGTTGCTGGGCGGTCTTGTCACCACGCTGGAGCTGACCCTGTTCAGCCTGCTGCTGGGGATTGTGCTGGCGGCCCTGATGACCTGGGTGCTGGAGCTGCGCCTGCCGGTGGCGACCCAGCTGGTGCAGCTGTGGGTGCTGCTCTTTACCGGTACGCCGCTGCTCATTCAGATCTTCCTGATTTACTACGGGCCGGGTCAGTTTGAGTGGCTGAAAGCCAGCCCGCTCTGGCCGCTGCTCAAGCAGCCCTGGTTCTGCGCCGTACTGGCGCTGGGTCTCAACACAGCGGCTTACTCCACCCGGTTGTTCAAGGGGGCGCTTGATGCCATCCCGGCCGGTGAAGTAGAGGCGTGTCGTGCGCTTGGCTTTAACGGCCGCCAGACCTTGTGGATGAAGGTGCGCCACGCCGCCCGTCATCTGGTGCCTGCCTACTCCAACGAGGTGATCCTGGTGCTCAAAGGGAGCTCCCTCGCCAGTACCATCACCATCATGGACATCATGGGGCTGGCGCAGGGGTTGAACGCCCAGACCTACGATACCCTGGCGGTGTTCGGGGTGGCTGGCGGGCTTTATCTGGCGATGAACGGATTGTTAACAATTGGTTTTCGCTGGTGTGAAAAACGGGCGTTGGCATTCCAATCCTGAGACCTTCAGAACTACCTCTTTATGGTAAGGAGAAGTGCAGAAAAACTGTGCTTCTCCTCCAACTTTTTGTATTTCCCTCCAATTTTTGCTCCCGCATGTTTCGTGGCTCACAGAACCCGTGACTGCAACTGTTATCAGATTGTTTTTTATGGGGGGATCCATTAAGGTTGGGCGCACAACAACAAACAACCTTAAACCTACGCTTAAACATGGAGTTGATCATGAAAGTTGCCGTTCTGGGTGCCGCTGGTGGCATCGGTCAAGCCCTCGCTCTGCTGTTGAAAAACCGTCTGCCGGCTGGCTCCGAGCTGAGCCTGTATGACATCGCCCCGGTCACCCCGGGTGTGGCCGTTGACCTCAGTCATATTCCTACCGACGTCGCCATCAAGGGCTTCTGCGGTGAAGATCCGACTCCTGCACTGGTTGGGGCCGATGTAGTGCTGATCTCCGCCGGTGTGGCACGCAAGCCGGGGATGGATCGCTCCGACCTGTTTAATATCAACGCCGGTATCGTCAAGAATCTGGTCGAGAAGTGCGCGGCCACTTGCCCGAAAGCACTGATCGGCATCATCACCAACCCGGTCAACACCACCGTGGCTATCGCTGCCGAAGTGCTGAAGAAAGCCGGTGTCTATGACAAGCGTCGTCTGTTTGGGGTCACCACTCTGGACGTGATCCGCGCCGAGACCTTCGTGGCCGCCGCCAAAGGGTTGAACATCGACAAAGTACGCGTCAACGTGATCGGTGGTCACAGTGGCGTTACCATTCTGCCGCTGCTCTCCCAGATTGAAGGCGCTTCCTTCACTGCTGAAGAAGTGGCTGCCATGACCAAGCGCATCCAGAATGCCGGTACCGAAGTGGTTGAAGCCAAGGCCGGTGGCGGTTCCGCAACCCTCTCCATGGGTCAGGCGGCTTGCCGTTTCGGTCTCTCCCTCATCAAGGGTCTGCAGGGCGAAGCCAACGTTGTTGAGTGCGCCTATGTGGAAGGCAACGGCGAGCACGCCACCTTCTTCGCGCAGCCGGTACTGCTGGGCAAGAACGGCGTCGAAACCGTACTGGATTACGGCAAGCTGAGCGCGTTCGAGCAGGAAGCGATGGAAGGCATGCTGGCTACCCTGAAAGCCGATATCCAGCTGGGTGTCGATTTCGTCAAGTAAGCGGGTCAACCGTGCCAACAAGGGAGCTTCGGCTCCCTTTTGTATTGATGAGAGCCGCCCGGCAGGCTAAGGGGATGGGGGTTGGTGCCGATAACAGAGTGCAGCAGGAGAACCTTATGATGAAACCCCTTACTCTTCTCGTTCTTGTCGGTGCATTCACCGCGCCCCTCTATGGTGCCGAGGCGGTATCGGCTGCCGTATCGAGTGATGCGCCTGCAGCAACTGCATCGGCACTGACCGCAAGCAGTGCTGCGGTGGCGGCCCCTGTCTCTGCTGCTACGCCAGCGCCCTCTGAGGCCGTCCCCGTCTTGCTTCCGGCCGAGCCGGTCACGCCCGTTGCCAGCAGTGGCGAGGGGGCCGCGCCGCTGCCAAAACCGGCGGAACCTGCTGCTGTGGTTGCGCCTCCCGCACCTCTGGCCGCTGGCGAGTTGCAGGCGGTGCCGCTCTATCGTCAGGACGAGCTTCTTAACTGGATTGAGCAGGGGCGCCACCTCACTCAGGTGAAGCAGGATCGCTGTCAGCTGACTCAGGATATCGAAGCGCGCGCCTCGGTGATGAAGATCCCGGCCTATCAATTCCTCTGGGGGGATATGCTGGCGTGGGGTGTCTGTACCAAACCCAATGCCGAGATCGGGGTGCAATATATGTGGGAGGCGGCCAATCAGGGGTTGGCGCCGGCGCTGGAGCAGTTGGGCCGCTACTACTGGAAAGGAACTTTGGTGCAGAAGGATTTGGTGCGAGCCGAGACCCTGATGCGCGAGGCGGCCAGCCTCGGTTTTTTGCGGGCCCGCATCGAGTGGGTCGAGATGCTGCTGCAGGGGATGGGCAGTCCGCTCGATTATGAGGACGCCTATCGCTGGCTCCATGGCTCCGTCATCGGTGACAAGGTGCTGCACCAGAAGGCGGCGAGTCTGCTCAACCGTCTTGGCAACAGGATGCCGGCCAACGTGGTGGCCCGCGCCAAGGCGATGCACTGATCCAAAAAAATGACCCACAGGTCTGCACCTGTGGGTCCGGTTCCAGCCGCCGTGCCATGACAGGCCGGAACCTCCCTCTGTTATATGGCTGCCCGCGCCTTAGAGATCTTGATGGGGGCCAAAAACTTCGTAATGGAGCTGCCCCGCTGGCACCCCAGCCGCCAGCAGCTGCCGCTTGATCTCTTGCATGAAGCCGACAGGGCCACAGAAGTAGTAGTGGGCCTCTGGCGTGATGCGCTCCTTCACGGCAGTCAGATCCATGGTGCCGGCCAGGTCGTAATCTTCACCCTGTACATCGCTGGCCTCCGGTTCCCGATACCAGGTCCGGCTCAGCAAGTTGGGATGCTGGCGGGATTTTTGCTGAATCTCCTCCCGGAAGGCGTGTACAGCGCCCTGTTCGCAGGCGTGCAACCAGGTGACATCAGCCTGATGGCCGTTCGCCAGCAGCTGGTTGAGCATGCTCATCATCGGCGTCACGCCGACACCGGCGGATAGCAGTACCACCGGGGTCTGGCTGTCGGCTTTCAGGTAGAAATCGCCGGTAGGGGGCATCACCTCGATCTTGTCACCCGCCTGCAGATGATCGTGCAGCAGGTTGGAGACCTGACCCTGTGGCTCACGCTTGACGCTAATGCGGTAATCCTGCCCGTTGGGGGCATCGGAGAGGGAGTACTGGCGGATCTCCTGATATTCCAGCTCGGGGTGAACCAGCTTGATGCTGAGGTATTGGCCCGGTTTGAAGGTCAGTACCGGCTTGCCATCTTCCGGCGCCAGCAGGAAGGAGGTGATGAGGTCGCTCTCGGCTCGCTTCTCCTTGATGATGAAGGTGCGGGTACCTTGCCAGCCGCCATCCTGATTGGCCTTCTCCTGATAGATCTCCTGCTCGCGGCCGATGAAGATGTCGGCCAGCACGCCATACGCCTTGCCCCATGCCTCCAGCACCTCGTCGGTGACCGCACTTCCGCCCAATTCTTTGAGCGTGGCCAAGAGATGACTACCTACAATGTGATATTGTTCTGGCTGGATCAGGAATCCGGTATGTTTGTGCGCAATCCGCTCGACCGCACCGGCGAGCGCTCCCAGATTGTCGATATTCTTTGCATACGCGGCGACTGCATTGAACAGGGCCAGCGGCTGGCCGCCACTGCGTTGGTGGGCCAGGTTGAAGATATCTTTCAGCTCCGGGTTATGGCTGAACATCCGCTGGTAGAAGTGCTGGGTGAGTGCAGGGCCTGCCGCTTCGAGCAGCGGAATGGTGCTTTTGATGACGGCAACGGTGGTTTGATCTAGCATAGGGGCCTCGTTCTAATTGAACATATAAAATGTCATTTAATAAGTGGCATCCTAGATGTTTATTTGATTTGAATCAATACTCCACTTTTCGCATCGCGCTAATCAGGTTTTATGAGACTAACCAGTTATACAGATTTTGGATTGAGAGCCCTGCTCTATCTTGCCACCCTGCCGGAAGGGGAGTTGTCGAGCGTTGCCAAGGTATCGGCCCTGTATGGCGTTTCCCGCAACCACATGGTGAAGGTGGTCAATCAGTTGGTGAAACTGGGCTATCTGCAATCCCAGCGGGGCAAGAATGGCGGTATTCGTATGGCTTGCGATCCCGCCACCATCAATATCGGTCAGGTGATCAGGGCGCTGGAAGGCAATCTGGACGGCATTGACTGCGGCTCGCCCGCTTGCCACATCGTCTCTGTCTGTCTGCTCAAGAGTGCGCTGAAAGAGGCGATGGATGCGTTTCTGGCGGTGATGGACAGCTATACGCTGCAAGACCTGCTGGCTAACCGTGACGAGCTACAGAGGGTGTTTGGCGAGTTGATCCCGACGCTGGTGCTGGAGCCGGATGATGAAGATGAACAGTGACGATGAGCAATAGAAAAGGGCTGCCACTGGCAGCCCTTTTTCAATCTTGCGAATCCGACTCCGCCCGGTACGATGCCGGCATGATCCGCGCCATCTTGACCATATTGTTCTCCACATCGAGGATCTCGATAGGATAACCGGCCAGCCGGATCCCGATGTTGGGCTGGGGGATCTCCTCCAGATATTCGAGGATCAGGCCGTTGAGGGTTCGCGGGCCGTCGATGGGCAGGTGCCAGTTCATCTCCTTGTTCAGCTCACGAATATTGGCTGAGCCTTCGACCAGATAAGAACCATCTGACTGGGGATGGATCTCGTCGCTCGGCGCTGGCGTCATGGAGGTGGTGAAGTCGCCCACGATCTCTTCCAGAATGTCGTCCAGAGTGATTAGACCCTGAATATCGCCGTATTCGTCGACGATCAGGCCAATTCGCTCCTTATTACGCTGGAATTTGGCCAGCTGCACGTTGAGCGGTGTTCCTTCCGGAATGAAGTAGATCTCGTCCACTTCCCGCAACAAACTCGATTTGTTGAACTGGTCCCTGGCTACCAGCCGCAGGGCATCGCGCGCGTGTAAAAATCCGACAACGTCGTCGATATTGTCGCGATAGAGCAGGATCTTGGTGTGAGCGCAGTGGGCCAGCTGGCGCTGGATGCTCTTCCAGTCATCGTTGATGTCGATGGCGTAGATATCGCTGCGTGGCACCATGATGTCCTCGACCAGCATCTTGTCGAGATCCAGAATGCTCAGCAGCATCTCCTGATGACGCTGGGGGATCAGGTTACCCGCCTCATTGACTATGGTGCGCAGCTCCTCGGTGTTGAGGGAGTCATCCTTGTTGGGATTGATCTTCAGCATCTTGAGCAGGCCGCTGGTGATGCCGTTGATCAGCCAGACCAGCGGTGAGAGCGGCACCATCAGCCCCTTGAGGATCCAGGAGGCGGGATAGGCGATCTTCTCCGGAAACATGGCGGCCAGGGTCTTGGGGGTCACTTCACCGAATACCAGTACCACCAGGGTCAGGCCGAAGGTGGCAATGGCGACCCCGAGATCACCAAACAGCCGGATACAGACGATGGTGGCGATGGCGGAGGCGAGGATATTGACCAGATTGTTGCCGATCAGGATCAGCCCCAGCAGGCGATCGGGGCGGGCGAGCAGTTGCTCGACACGACGTGCGGCTTTGTGTTTGGTCTGTGCCAGATGCCGCAGTTTGTAGCGGTTGATGGACATCAGGCCAGTTTCGGAACTGGAGAAAAAGGCGGAAAGAAGGATCAAGATAACGAGAACAATCAGTAATGTACTCGTTGAGATGCTGTCCAAAAAGGGCTCCTGTTGGATGGTATGGCTAAAAGAGTATAGGTGTCAGCTCAATAGCACTTCTTTGACGAAGCGACTGCCAAAGTAGGCAAGAGTCAGGATGAAGCTGCCGATCAGACTGAGCGTGATGACTTTGCGGCCGCGCCAGCCATAGGTGTGATGACCCCACAGCAGCAACACGTAGACACACCATGCCAGGATGGAGAGCACTGCCTTGTGAGACTTGCCCTGGGCGAACATATCTTCGAGAAAGAAGAGGCCGGAGGCGATGGAGAGTGTCAGTAGCAGCACCCCTGCAGAGATCAACTGAAACAGCCGTTTCTCCACCGTCATCAGTGGCGGCATGGCTGGCAGGTTGCTGATTTTTCGAGATTTAAGCTGTTTGTCCAGACAGGCGAGCTGCAGCGCAAACAGACAGGCGATCATCAATACCGAGTAGGCCATCAGGGCGAGGCCGATGTGCAGCAACAGTTGGGGATGGGCCTCCAGATGAGTTATGTAGCGACCCGGGATCAAGGCGCTGGCAGCCAGCAGCAGGGCCGAGAAGCTGTAGACCACCGGCAGCAGGATCCAGCCGTTGAAGCGGCGGGTCACGCAGGTCATGAAGCAGCTGATGATGAGGCTGACCAGCGAGGCAACGTTGAGCATGCTCAGGTTCTGGCCGTAACTCTGCAATACCTCTGAACCGAGGGCGCTGGCATGGGCGATCAGGGCCAATCCGATACAGGCAAACAGGGAGCGCTGTCCCACCGGCTTGGCGCTCAGTAACAGATGCAGGGAGGCGATGATGGCCAGCAGATAAAACGCCAGGGCCAGAACAGAGATTACGATCATAACCAGGTCGTTGTTGCACAAGCTTTTGAGGGTAAGAGGGGCAGTATACCTTGCACGAGAAGTGCTCGCCAGTTGTGCAACGGCCGATCTGCCCATATATAGGGAGAAGGTCCCTGCTGCTGCGGTGCGGTGAATAATCGTCCTCGCGCCCGCTCTGGGTTATAATGCCCCCAATTTATTACGCCAAGAACCGGAATCCGTCATGTTTGAGAATTTGACTGAACGACTCTCGCGCACCTTGCGCAATGTCAGTGGCCGTGGTCGCCTGACCGAAGATAATATCAAGGAAACCCTGCGTGAAGTCCGCATGGCGCTGCTCGAGGCGGATGTCGCCCTGCCGGTCGTGCGTGATTTCGTGGCGCGTGTCAAAGAGCGCGCAGTCGGGCAGGAGGTGGCCAAATCCCTGAGCCCGGGCCAGGCATTCATCAAGATTGTGCACGGTGAACTGGTCACCGTAATGGGGGAGGCCAACGAACAGCTCAACCTGGCTGCCCAGCCGCCTGCGATCATCCTGATGGCCGGTCTGCAGGGTGCCGGTAAGACCACCACGGTTGGCAAACTGGCCAAGCTGCTCAAAGAGCGCAGCAAGAAGAAGGTGCTGGTGGTCAGTGCTGACGTTTATCGCCCTGCAGCGATCAAGCAACTGGAAACCCTGGCCAGCGACATCGGCGTCGACTTCTTCCCGAGCGATGCCAGCCAGAAGCCGGTCGATATCGCCACCGCCGCCATCGATCAGGCGCGCAAGAAATTCTATGACGTGGTGATCGTCGATACTGCCGGTCGTCTGCACGTCGATAGCGAGATGATGGCCGAGATCCAGGATCTGCATGCCACCATCAAGCCGGTCGAGACCCTGTTCGTGGTGGATGCCATGACCGGCCAGGATGCCGCCAACACCGCCAAGGCGTTCAATGAAGCGCTGCCGCTCACCGGTGTCATCCTCACTAAGGCGGATGGCGACGCCCGTGGTGGTGCCGCGCTGTCGGTACGTCACATCACCGGCAAGCCGGTCAAGTTTATCGGTATGGGTGAAAAGACCGATGCGCTGGAGCCGTTCCACCCGGATCGTCTCGCCTCCCGCATCCTCGGTATGGGCGATGTGCTCTCTCTTATCGAAGAGGTCGAGCGCAACGTCGATAAAGAGAAAGCGGCCAAGCTGGCCAGCAAGGTCAAGAGTGGCAAGGGTTTCGATCTGGAAGATTTCCGCGAGCAGCTGGCCCAGATGCGCAACATGGGCGGCATGATGGGGATGCTCGACAAGCTGCCCGGCATGTCCGGTCTGCCGGATAACGTGAAAGATCAGATGGATGACAAGCTCACCGTGCGGATGGAGGCCATCATCAGCTCCATGACGCCGAAAGAGCGCGCTCATCCTGATCTCATCAAGGGTTCCCGCAAACGCCGTATCGCCGCAGGCTCCGGCATGCAGGTGCAGGACGTGAACAAGCTGCTCAAGCAGTTCACCGAGATGCAGCGCATGATGAAGAAAATGTCCGGCAAGGGCGGCATGCGCAAGATGATGAGCCAGATGAAGAACATGATGCCCCCCGGTTTCGGTGGCGGTCGCGGCCCGTTCTGATCCGGCCTGCGTGTTGATGGGGGTCTGCAGTGGCAGGCCCCTTTTCATTGCCGCTCTG
Source organism: Aeromonas sp. 84A (assembly GCF_051919345.1). Lineage (NCBI taxonomy): Bacteria > Pseudomonadati > Pseudomonadota > Gammaproteobacteria > Aeromonadales > Aeromonadaceae > Aeromonas > Aeromonas sp. 84A. The sequence goes on along the minus strand of NZ_JBQBEW010000001.1, from coordinate 4,411,898 downwards.
CGCAAAAAATGGCTGGCTTGGTTGCAATTATTACGAATCCAAGTAGAATTACGCGGCTTATTTTAAGCTAGGGTCCGCGTGTTTGCGGGCCTTGTTCATTAGATGTTAATGAGGACGATATGGTAACCATTCGTTTACAACGTGGTGGCGCGAAAAAGCGTCCGTTCTACCAGGTAGTAGTTTCTGACAGCCGTTGCGCCCGTGACGGTCGCTTCATCGAGCGCGTTGGTTTCTTCAACCCGGTTGCTGCTGGTCAAGCTGAAAAGCTGAACCTGGACCTGGCTCGTATCGAGCATTGGGTTGCTACTGGTGCCGCTGTTTCTGACCGCGTTGCCAAGCTGATCAAAGACGCTAAAAAAGCTGCTTAATCAGCCCAACGGTAAGGAGTTAAGGTGGAAAAACCTGTAGTTCTGGGCACCCTGGGTACCGTTTATGGCATCAAGGGCTGGCTTAAAGTGAACTCCTTCACCGATGTTGCCGAAGCGATTTTCGATTACAACCCCTGGCTGATTAATCAGAACGGGGCGTGGCGTGAAATTCGGGTTTCATCCTGGAAACGTCACAACAAGGGTCTGATCTGCAAACTCGATGGTATCGATGTGCGCGAAGATGCCCTGGCATTGACCAATGTCGAGATTGGCGTACCCGCCGATCTGTTGCCTGCGTTGCCTGAAGGTGAGTTCTACTGGCGTGACCTGATTGGTTGCTCCGTGGTGACCACCAAGGGATACGACCTGGGCAAGGTGACCGAATTGATGGAAACCGGCTCCAACGATGTGTTGGTGGTTGAGGCCAATGTAAAAGATGCCTTTGGTGCAAAGGAGCGGTTGATTCCGTTCCTGGAAGAGCAGGTGATCAAGAATATTGATCTGACTGCTCGAACAATCGAAGTTGATTGGGATCCTGGTTTCTAGTTTCCCGCGCTAACACGGGTGCCGGAGGTTTCTTATGTGGATTGGGGTCATTAGCCTCTTCCCTGAAATGTTCCGAGCCATTACCGAGCACGGGGTAACGGGTCGGGCCGTCAAGAGTGGCCTGCTGCAGATTGAGTGCTGGAACCCCCGGGAGTTTACCCACGATAAACACCGTACGGTCGATGATCGTCCTTATGGTGGTGGGCCCGGCATGTTAATGATGGTTCAGCCGCTGCGTGACGCGATTCATGCAGCCAAGCAAGCGGCGGGAGACGGGGCGAAAGTCATCTATCTCTCTCCTCAGGGACGCAAGCTGACTCAAGCGGGCGTAACCGAGTTGGCGACGAATCAGAAACTGATTCTGGTAGCCGGTCGATACGAAGGTATCGATGAACGCGTGATACAAACCGAAGTCGACGAAGAGTGGTCTATCGGGGATTACGTGTTAAGTGGTGGCGAGTTGCCTGCCATGACCCTGATCGATGCGGTTTCGCGTCTGGTCCCCGGGGTTTTGGGCGATCAGGCCAGTGCCGAGCAAGACTCCTTTACGGATGGCTTGCTGGATCATCCCCACTATACTCGGCCGGAGGTGTTGGATGGATTGGCGGTGCCCGAGGCGCTGACAAGCGGCAATCACGAAGTGATTCGACGCTGGCGTCTTAAGCAGTCGCTCGGACGAACCTGGCAAAGAAGGCCGGAACTTATTAACAACCTAGCTCTGACTGACGAGCAAGAATCACTTCTTGCCGAGTATGTCCGCGAAGTGCGTGACAGCGTTAAGTAGAGTTTTCAGTTTATCCTAGGTAAGGAAAGACAATGAGCAAGATTATTCAGCAGCTTGAACAAGAGCAACTGCGTACCGACATCCCGGCTTTTGCCCAGGGCGACACTGTACGTGTTCAAGTTCGTGTTAAAGAAGGTGGTAAAGAGCGTCTGCAGGCTTTCGAAGGCATCGTTATTGCCAAGCGTAACCGCGGTCTGCACTCTGCTTTCACCGTTCGCAAGATCTCCAACGGCGAAGGTGTTGAGCGTGTATTCCAGACTCACTCTCCGCTGATCCACAGTGTAGAACTGAAGCGTCGTGGTGATGTTCGCCGCGCCAAACTGTACTACCTGCGCAACCTGTCCGGCAAAGCTGCTCGTATCAAAGAGAAGCTCAACTAATTCGATTCGAATTGGTGTCGGTATGTCGGCAAATAGCTCGACAGGTAGTGAAAAGGCTCGCCAATGGCGAGCCTTTTTTGTATCCGTCTATTGGCTATCTGGGAGCCGTTACTGGATGACCCGAACTACCGAGTTGTCTCGCCCGAAGGGGCCTGGCACATAGTCGTCCGCTGCCCAGTCATTCTCGTAGAGGGTTTCCCCTGCCGGCGTGATGAGCTGGTAGCAATATTCGAAGTACCCCGGGCCGTCGGTCGGTAGATTGAGGGTGGCTTTGAACTCGCCGCTCTTCATGCGTTTAAGCTCGACCGGTTGCCACTGGGTAAACTCGCCGATCAGCATCACCTGTTCCGCCCCTGCAGCCGCCTCTTTCTCTACTGCAAAGGTCACCTTGACCTCGGGCTTGGACTTTAAAAACTGTTTGATCAGTGGCATGACGCCTCCTTGTCTGTGAGTTAAAAATGGCTCCTGTCTATTTTTATACCACCATATGACAAAGATGTTGATAAGGCAGATCAAGTCGGCAAGGCAAAATAGCGTTGCAGCAAACTGTGGGTAAAGTCGATCTTGAGATAGAAGCCGCGGGGCAGGGTCATGATGGGTTGACCATCGCGGCCGATGGCGCGAGTCAGCGCCTTGTTGTTGGCCGCCTTGGGTCGCAGTTGCATCACCTGGCCGTGGCGTGCGCTGATCTGCTCCACTTCTCCCAGCACTATCATGTCCATCAGCTCCTCCCAGTCCTGACGCAGTAGCCGATCTTCCTCTTCATTCGGGCTCCACATCAGCGGCATGCCGACTCGCCGCTCGCCAACCGGGATCTCCCGACTGCCTTCCACCGGGATCCAGAGCACCCGGGAGAGCTTGTTGCGTACGTTGGACTCCTCCCAGCGCTGGCCGCTGACGCCGATCAGCGGGGCGACGCAGACGAAGGTGGTCTCCAGCGGTTTGCCTTGAGGATCCACGGGGATCGTCTTGAGTTCGATCCCCAGCTCCGGGAAGTCCTGCTCCGGCTTGCTCCCTGCGCTGGCCCCCAGTTGCAGCTCGATCAACTGACCGACCCACCCCTTGTCACGGCGCAGGTCTTTGGGCACTGCGACACCAGCCTCGGCGGCCAGCTGCGCCAGCGTGAAGCCGGCCATGGCATAGGCGCGGCTCAATAACTCCTGCTCGGATTGGGGATTGCTTGGCATAGTTGGCTCCATCTTGCTCGCCATATTCTAACAGGGGAGGAGCCCGAGAAGGATCGCTGTTTTTATAACCGATCCTGAGTGGATAAGATCAAATGCAGAGAATTTGGGGGTTATCAGTTCATCATTATGATTTTAAAGAGTTTTGTCTGTTTTATCGAGCAGTAAGCCAGGTCTGGTTTGACCTCGAAATAGTTGTCCAAGGGTTTGTGCATGATGTTACACACAGTTATCCACAGAAATCTTGGATAAGTGGATGAAAGTGGTTGGAGTCGCTGATATGTTACAAAAAATTGTGAATGCCACCCCATTTTCACAGGGTAAACGGGGTAGATATTGTGCCACTCCTGTGGATAATTTCGCCGCGGTGGATCTTTGAGCAGTTGAACTTGTTCACAATCCGGATCATGGATCTGACTCTTGGGGGAACATGGATCTAGATCCAGTTGTTTTATCTCAAGCTTATAAAAGATAATGATTTTTTATATTTTATGTCGCGTGGTGATACGGAGAGGTACTTTTCGCGTACAGTTAAAAAGTACTGTATATACCCGTTTGCTAACAGCTTTATACACAGCCTGGGTGGGCAACTTGGGGGAGCGGATCCTTGGATTTGTTTATAAGTATGTTTGAAATTGAAAGTTATTCATGAAACAGGGGATTCACTCCTTGTTTGCTGCCACGGAGTGAATGTGGAACAATCTCCTTATAGATTCAGCCTTTATAAGGTGATCACGTGATTGATGGCGACGGATTTCGTCCCAATGTCGGTATCGTGATCTGTAACCGTGAAGGACAAGTGTTGTGGGCTAAACGCTATGGGCAGCACTCCTGGCAGTTTCCGCAGGGGGGGGTTGATGATGGTGAAACGCCAGAGCAGGCCATGTATCGAGAGCTGTATGAGGAGATTGGCCTCAAGCCCGAAGATGTGACCATCATGGCCACCAGTCGTAACTGGCTAAAGTACCGTTTACCCAAACGTCTTGTCCGCTGGGACAGTTCACCGGTCTGTATTGGCCAAAAACAAAAATGGTTCTTGTTACAGCTGAATTCGGGCAAGGAGTCGCGGATCCAGTTCGGCTGTCATGGCCATCCCGAATTTGACGACTGGCGTTGGGTCAGCTTCTGGTACCCAGTGCGTCAGGTCGTCTCGTTCAAGCGGGAGGTTTACCGCCGGGTCATGAAAGAGTTTGCCCCGCTGGCGATGCCAGTGCCGGCAGTGCAGGTCAACAAGAAGGATGGGCGACGCAATCGCGCCCGTTAAGGAGCACAGATTAGTTGTTAACGGAACTGAGACGTATCGTCGAGAGCATGGCCGAGGCCAATACCCTCGAGCAGGCCTTGCAGGCATTGGTGAGCCAGACCCGGCACGCCATGGCAGTGGACTGCTGCTCCGTCTATGTCTCGGAACCCGAGGTGCGCCGCTATCGCCTGGCGGCTACCGATGGCTTGGCCCCGTCCGCAGTCGGCAAGGTGACTCTGCCCTACGAGCAGGGCATAGTCGGTCTGGTGGGTCAGCGGGAAGAACTGATCAACCTGGCTGATGCCCCCGCGCATCCCAGCTTCAAATTCCTGCCCGATGTGGCCGAAGAGGCGTTCCGCTCCTTCCTCGGCGCACCCATCATGCATCAGCGTCAGGTGGTCGGCATTCTGGTGGTGCAGCAGAAGGAGAGTCGCCGCTTCGACGAGGGGGAAGAGTCCTTCATGGTCACCTTGGCGGCCCAGCTGGCGGCGCGGATCGCTCAGGCGCAGGCCAAGGGGTGGTTGCAGAAGACCGACTGGAGCAAGCCACTGCGTGGTATTGCCGGTGCCAGCGGCATCGCCATGGCCAAGGCCTGGGTGTGGCGGCCCCGCAAGGCGCTCTCGTCCATTACCCCGCGCAAGGATGAAGATCATGCCAGCCAGCTGGCGCGGCTGGAGCTGGCCGTGGAGGAGGTTCGTCACGATCTGGAGAGTCTGGCGCTGCGTTTTCGCGAGAGCTACAGCCAGGATTCGGTGGCGATCTTCGATATCTATCTCCATCTGCTCAGCGATCCCGGCTACATCAAGCCCATTCGCAACAAGGTGAGCAAGGAGCACTGGACTGCGGTCTCGGCGGTCAAGCTGATCAGTGATCGCTTGATCGAGCAGTTCAAGGGGATGAAGGATCCCTACCTGCAGGAGCGCTCCACCGACGTGAAGGATATCGCCCAGCGGCTGATCAGCCGACTGGTGCAGAATGAACCGGAGCATATCTCCATCGGCGAGCCGGTGGTGCTGGTCGCCGACGAGGTGACAGCCACCATTCTGGCGGAAGTGCCCCGCGAGTATCTGACCGGGGTGGTCTCGCTCAAGGGGGGGACCAACTCCCACGCCGCCATTCTGGCCCGCGCCATGGGGGTGGCTGCCATCATGGGGGTCGATCTGCCCCTCGGCGACATCGGTGGTCGCATGCTGGTCGTCGATGGCTACAGCGGCGATCTCTTCATCGAACCCAATCAGGTGATCCTGACCGAGTATCGTCAGCTGCTGAGCGAAGAGCGGGCGCTCGATACCCTGGTGCGCAGCGTCGACAACCTGCCATCCGAGACGGCCGACGGCACCAAGGTCTCCCTGTTGCTCAACGCCGGTCTCAGCGCCGATACCGAGATCTCCCTCAACCAGCTGGCGGACGGGGTCGGGCTCTATCGCACCGAGATCCCCTTCATGCTGCAGGAGAGCTTCCCCTCCGAGTGGGAGCAGACTGCCCGCTATCGCGGCATTCTGGAGACCTACCGCAACCGACCGGTCTGCATGCGGACGCTGGATGTGGGCGGTGACAAGCCGTTACCCTATTTCCCCATCGTCGAGGAAAACCCCTTCCTTGGTTGGCGGGGGATCCGGATCACCCTGGATCACCCCGAACTGTTTCTGGTGCAGCTCAAGGCGATGCTGAGGGCCAGCGAAGGGCTGGACAATCTGGCCATCATGCTGCCGATGATCAGCAGCGTCAGCGAAATCAAAGCCTCCCGTCGTCTGCTGGATCAGGCGTGGCGAGAGGTGTCGGAAGAGGCGGCGAGCCGCGATGCGGTGATCCGCTACCCTAGCCTCGGGGTGATGATCGAGGTGCCCTCAGCCCTCTTTATCTTGCCGGAAATGGCGCCGCTCATCGACTTTTGGTCGGTGGGCAGCAATGACCTGACCCAGTACCTGCTGGCAGTGGATCGCAACAACTCCCGGGTTGCCAACATCTACGATGCCTTCCATCCAGCGGTGATCCGCGCCCTGCAACAGCTGGTTGATGCCTCCCATCGCTACCAGAAGCCGGTGTCGGTGTGTGGCGAGCTGGCCGGTGATCCGGTCGGTGTATTGCTGCTGCTGGCCATGGGTTATCGCCGCTTCAGTATGAATACCCACAACATCGCCCGGATCAAGTACGTGCTGCGTCAATCCACCCTGAGCGAGTTGACCGAACTGATGGCCGATGGCCTCAAACATGACAATCCCCACGTGCTGCGCGGCCTGTTTGCCCGCTATCTGGAGGAGCATGGTTTGGGCGGTTTGCTGCGAGCCGGTCATAAATCGAAACAGAGTGATTGATAATCATGCCTTGTCCCTGCTGACGAATGATCGGAAAATGCGGCTTTTATTTTGACTGGGGCCGCATATGCAGCACGATGGATATTGGGTTTTCTCGCAGATTGATCCCGTAGCATTCAGTTTGGGACCACTATCGGTACGCTGGTATGGTCTCATGTACCTGTTCGGTTTTGCGTTTGCCATGTGGCTGGCTGGCCGTCGTGCCGATGCACCGAACAGCGGCTGGACCCGCAACGAGGTGTCGGATCTGCTGTTTTACGGTTTCCTCGGGGTGATCCTCGGTGGCCGTGTCGGTTACGTGCTGTTCTACAACTTCGATCTCTTCCTCGCGGATCCCACCTATCTGTTCAAGATCTGGACCGGCGGTATGTCGTTCCACGGTGGGTTGATCGGGGTGATCACCGCGATGATCTGGTTTGCCCACAAGACCAAGCGCCACTTCTTCACCGTGGCCGACTTTGTGGCACCGCTCATTCCGTTTGGTCTCGGCGTTGGCCGGATCGGCAACTTCCTCAACGGCGAGCTGTGGGGCCGGGTCACCGATGTGCCTTGGGCTATCATCTTCCCGGAGGCCGGCCCCGAGCCGCGTCATCCCTCCCAGCTTTACCAGTTCGCACTGGAAGGGGTGGTGCTGTTCATCATCCTCAACCTGTTCTGGCGCAAGAATCCGCCGCGCGGTGCCATCTCCGGCATGTTCCTGCTGTTCTACGGCCTGTTCCGCTTCCTGGTGGAGTTTGTGCGCCAGCCGGACAGCCAGCTCGGTCTCTACTTCCAGGAGATCAGCATGGGCCAGATCCTCTCCACCCCGATGATTATCGCCGGTGCCCTGATGATCTGGGCCGCCTACAAGCGTCCGCAGTTGTTCGGTAATGCCGTGAAGGAGGCGAAATAATGCGAGCTTATCTCGACCTGATGCAGAAAATCCTTGATGAGGGGACCGTCAAGTCTGACCGTACCGGCACCGGTACTGTCTCCCTGTTCGGCCATCAGATGCGCTTCAATCTGGCGGAAGGTTTCCCGCTGGTGACCACCAAGAAGTGCCACCTGCGCTCCATCATTCACGAGCTGCTCTGGTTCCTCAATGGCGATACCAATACCGCCTATCTGAAGGAAAATGGCGTCAGCATCTGGGATGAGTGGGCCGATGAGAATGGCGATCTGGGGCCGGTTTACGGCGCTCAGTGGCGCTCCTGGCCTGCGGCTGACGGGTCTGTCATCGACCAGATCCAGAAGGCGGTGGATGACATCAAGCACAACCCGGATTCGCGCCGCATCATCGTATCCGCCTGGAACGTGGGTGAACTGGACAAGATGGCGCTGGCTCCCTGCCACGCCTTCTTCCAGTTCTATGTGGCGGACGGCAAGCTCTCCTGCCAGCTCTACCAGCGCAGTTGCGATGTGTTCCTCGGCCTGCCGTTCAACATCGCCAGCTACGCCCTGCTGACCCACATGATGGCCCAGCAGTGCGATCTGGAAGTGGGTGACTTTGTCTGGACTGGCGGTGATGTGCATCTCTACTCCAACCACATGGAGCAGACAGCTCTGCAGCTCTCCCGCGAGCCGCGCCCGCTGCCGACCCTGGTGATCAAGCGCAAACCTGACTCCATCTTCGATTACAAGTTCGAGGATTTCGAGATCGAGGGTTATGATCCCCATCCCGGCATCAAGGCGCCCGTCGCCATCTGATAGCAAGGCGCCTCAGGGCGCCTTTTTTATGCAGTTAAATAATTGAAAATTCATTTTATTGACTAATAAGACGGTAGCCAGAGACGAGGAAAAACCTGCTTATAGCAGGTATGTTCTATTTTGCTTTCGGTTTTTTCGTTGTATTGAGCAGCAAGAAACGATTTTCCATTGGTTGTTGCAAGGGATAGACTCAAACCAAAGCAATACGGTGGAAAATTTAACCATGAGTGACGTAATCAAAAAGTTCCTGAAGCTGGAGGCCGCCTCCGGAATTATTCTGATCATGGCTGCCATGCTGGCAATGATTTTAGCCAATACCGCACTGGCTGGCGGGTATCAGGCGTTTCTCGACACGCCGGTGCAGGTGCGCATCGCGGCCCTCGACATCAACAAACCACTGCTGCTCTGGATCAACGATGGCTTTATGGCGATCTTCTTCCTGCTGGTTGGTCTGGAAGTGAAGCGTGAAATGCTGGAAGGGGCGCTCTCGACCCGGGTTCAGGCGACCTTCCCGGCTATCGCTGCGGTGGGCGGCATGCTGGCCCCGGCTTTGATCTACGCCTTTTTCAACTATTCGGATGAAGTGGCGCGTGCTGGCTGGGCGATCCCGGCTGCGACCGACATCGCCTTTGCCCTCGGGGTGATGGCGCTGCTCGGCAAGCGGGTGCCGGTGAGCCTCAAGGTATTCCTGTTGGCGCTGGCCATCATGGATGACCTCGGCGTCATCATCATCATCGCGCTTTTCTATACCCAGCAGTTGTCGCTTGAGGCGCTGGCTATCGGTATTCTGGCAACCCTCACCCTGCTTTGGATGAATCGCCGTGGTGAGGATCGGATCAGCCTCTACATGCTGGTCGGTCTGGTGCTCTGGGTGGCGGTGCTCAAGTCTGGTGTCCATGCGACGTTGGCCGGTGTGGTGGTGGGCTTTATGGTTCCGCTTAACGGCAAGCGTTACGCCTCGCCGCTCAAGTATCTGGAGCATCAACTGCACCCCTGGAGTGCCTATCTGATCCTGCCGCTGTTTGCCTTTGCCAACGCAGGGGTATCGCTGGAAGGGATTGGTCTCTCCTCCCTGCTGAGTCCGGTACCTATGGGGATCATGCTGGGGCTGTTTATCGGCAAGCCGCTCGGGGTGTTCACCATCAGCTGGCTGTCGGTCAAGCTGGGCATCGCCCAGTTGCCGCCCGGGGTCAACTTCAAGCAGATTTTTGCGGTCAGCATCCTCTGTGGCATCGGGTTCACCATGTCGATGTTTATCGCGTCGCTCGCCTTCGAGCACGGTGGGCTGGATTACGGCAGCTACTCTCGCCTCGGGATCCTGGTGGGCTCCACCATGGCGGCGGTAGTCGGCTATCTGGCCTTGCGCATGGCCCTTCCCAAGGGTGAAGGGGAACAGAGTACGGAGGGACTATGAAGCTGCATACAGGGTTGTTGATGCTGTTGTTGAGCCCCGCGGCATGGGCCGGCGGGCTGGAGGATTGCAAGCAGGACGCCGCTTCGGCGAACTGCTCTGCCTATCTGAACGGAGTGGTAGACAGTGCCCTGCTGCTGGGGGACAAGCAGGCCAAGGCGCGCTTTGGCGAAACCTTCTCCGAGCGGGCGCTGAGCAGCCGGGCTGGCGAGATGGTAAAGCGTTCCAACAAGCGTTATTGCGCTGACCGGATGCCTGACAAGGCACGCCTCAAGGCCAGTCTGATGGAGCAGTTTGGCGCGAACAAGGTTGACTCGGTTAGCGACATGTATGACATTCTGGCGGTTGAACTCAGCTGCTACCGGAGTCCGCGTCAAGCGGGAACCCCATCGGATGTCACACCTTAACTACAACCATCTCTACTATTTCTGGATGACTCAGAAGAAGGGCTCCGTTACCCAGGCAGCGGAAGCCCTTTTTTTGACCCCGCAGACGGTCACCGGCCAGATCAAGCTGCTGGAGCAGCGCCTCGGTGGCAAGCTGCTCAAACGCAAGGGGCGCTCCCTAGAGGCGACCGAGCTGGGCCAGCTGGTGTTTCGCTATGCCGACAAGATGTTCAGCCTCTCCTACGAGATGCTTGATATCGTCAACTACCGCAAGGAGAGCCAGATCCTGTTCGACGTCGGCATCGCCGATGCTCTCTCCAAGCGCCTTGCCAGCCGCGTGCTGCTCTCTGTCATCCCCAATGATGGTTCCATCCATCTGCGCTGTTTCGAATCGACCCACGAACTGCTGCTGGAGCAGCTGAGCGAACACAAGCTCGATATGATCCTCTCCGACTGTCCGGTGGACTCCAGCCAGCATGCAGGGCTGCTCTCCAAACGGCTGGGCGGCTGTGGCGTCAGCTTCTTCTGCAAGGCGCCGCTGCCTGAGAAGCCCTTTCCTGCCTGTCTGGAGGAGCGCAAGCTGCTGATCCCCGGTCGCCGTACCGCCATGGGGCGTCAGCTGACCCAGTGGTTCGAGCAGCAGGGTGTCTCCCCCAGCATTCTTGGCGAGTTTGATGATGCCGCCTTGATGAAGGCGTTTGGCTTCTTCAATCAGGGGATTTTCATGGCTCCCACCATCTATCGGGAGGAGATCCTCGAGGGGGAGGGGGTGATGCTGATCGGGGAAACCCAGGATCTGATGGAGGAGTATTACGTCATCTTCGCCGAGCGGATGATCCAGCATCCGGCGGTGAAGCGGGTCTGCGAGAGCGATTTTACCTTTCTCTTTTCCGGCCAGGAGAACTTCTCCGCCATCCAGCCGGCCACCCTGTCGTTTTAAAACGACCCGTCACCACGTATCATCGGCGATGAGTGGTAGAGGAGAGATGTGATGCAACTTGAAGAGATGGAAGCCAATGCGAGTAAAGCGGTGGCCTTGCTCAAGGCGCTGGCCAACGAGCGGCGGCTGTTTATTCTGTGCCAGTTGCTGGAGCGCGAACTGTCAGTGGGGGAGCTCAACGAGCGATTGGGACTGAGTCAGTCGGCCTTGTCACAGCATCTTGCGCTGCTGCGGCGGGATGAGCTGGTGACGACGCGCAAAGAGGCCCAGACGGTCTACTATTCGCTGCGCAGCCATGAGGTGCGTGAAATGATCAGTTTGCTGCATCGACTTTATTGCAGCGCAGATAAATAAAAAACCGGCACTAAGGCCGGTTTTTTCAGCTTTGATCAGCAGACGCTGATTAAGCCATAGCTTTGATCTGGGCAGACAGGCGGCTCTTGTGACGAGCAGCTTTGTTCTTGTGGATCAGGCCTTTGGTCGCCATACGATCCATGATCGGCTGAGCAACAGCGAAAGCGGCAGTCGCAGCAGCTTTGTCGCCAGAGGCGATAGCAGCAATGACTTTCTTCAGGTAGGTACGGGTCATGGAACGACGGCTGGCGTTGTGCTGACGGCGTTTTTCTGACTGAAGAGCGCGCTTCTTAGCAGATTTGATGTTAGCCAAGGTAAAACTCCTAAAACTGTCTTAGCGAGTGTATTGAAAAGGCCCGGAAATATGCCCTTCCAACCACATATTGTCAAATGATTTGTGCAAATAAACACCGCCTCCCGGTGGTGTGTCAGTAGGGAGACGGTTAAACTGTCGGCCGATTCTAGCAGCATTCTTTTCATTCTGACAGTTCCAGAGGCCTCGTCTTGAGTAAGAAATTGATCAAATCCGGCATGATAGTGTCCGGAATGACGCTGGCATCCCGCGTAATGGGCTTGGTTCGCGATGTGGTCATCGCAAATCTGCTCGGTGCCGGGGTGGCCGCCGACGTCTTCTTTTTTGCCAATCGCATTCCCAACTTTCTGCGTCGTCTGTTCGCCGAAGGTGCCTTCAACCAGGCCTTTGTTCCCGTGATGACGGAGTACAAGAAAAATGGCGACGAGGGGGAAGTGCGTGAATTGCTGGCGGCGGTGGCGGGCACGCTGGGGGGGATAGTGACTGTGGTCACCCTGCTCGGTGTGCTGGGGTCGGGGGTGCTGACCGCGCTGTTTGGCTGGGGCTGGTTCTGGGACTGGCTGCATGGCGGCCCTGCGGCCGAGAAGTTCGAGCTCGCCAGTCTGATGCTCAAAATCACCTTCCCCTACCTCTGGTTTATCACTTTTACCGCCATGGCGGGGGCCATCCTCAATACCTTCGGCCGCTTTGCGGTCTCGTCGTTTACGCCGGTGTTTCTCAACATCACCATGATTGCGGCGGCCTGGTGGATTGCGCCGCTGATGGACAAACCTGAGATCTCGCTGGCAATTGGTGTCTTTTTGGGCGGTTTGGTGCAGTTTCTGTTCCAGTACCCCTTTTTGCGCCAAATCAACATGCTGGTATGGCCCAAGTGGGGATGGAATCACCCTGGGGTGGTGAAGATCCGCACCCTGATGATCCCCGCCCTGTTCGGGGTTTCGGTCAGCCAGATCAATCTGCTGGTCAACACCATGCTGGCTTCTTTCCTGGCGACCGGTGCCATTAGTTACCTCTACTACTCGGATCGCCTGCTGGAGTTCCCCCTCGGTCTGTTTGCGGTGGCCATCAGTACCGTGATCCTGCCAGCGCTGGCCAAGAAGCATGTGGATGCAGACCCTGCCGACTTCTCCCGCACCATGGATTGGGGGGTACGGATGGTGATGCTGCTCGGTCTGCCCGCCATGATAGGCATTGCGGTGATGCGCGAGCCCATTTTGCGGGTGCTGTTCATGCGCGGCGAGTTCGGTCTGCATGAAGTGAGCATGTCGAGCGCCAGTCTGTTGGCCTCTACTACCGGTCTGCTCTCCCTGATGCTGATCAAGGTACTGGCGCCCGGTTACTACGCCCGTCAGGACACCAAGACGCCGGTGCGGATCGGGGTGATGTCGATGATTGCCAACATGGTCTGCAACCTCATCTTCATCTACCCGCTCGGTTACGTGGGGCTGGCGCTCTCGACCGCCTGCTCGGGCACTCTGAATGCGGCCTTGCTGTTCAAGGGGCTGTACCAGCAGAGCGTCTATCGTCCCTCCCGCCATACTGGCGTGTTCTGCCTCAAGCTGCTGGTCGCCAGCGTGCTGATGGGGGGTGTGCTCGCCTATCTGTCGCCAGATTTGGCCCAGTGGGGCGCATGGAGCATGGGCAAGGCCAGTTTGCAGCTGACCATGCTGCTGTCGCTGGGGGCTGCGGTCTATGCCGTGGTGTTGCTGCTGCTGGGCATTCGGCCGCGTCACCTTAAATCGGGGCAGCAGTAGTCGTGATCCTGCGGTGCCATGGGGATAGTGCCTCATGACGCCGCAGGGGGCGTGATTGGGCCCGGATAGTTGAAATCAGGCTATGAGGGCTGACCCTGCCTGCTGCCTGATATATAATCCGCCGATTTCCATGGCAGCAACGCACAAGGCACTGATGGAGCTTATTCGCGGCATTCACAATCTCAAGCCCCGTCACCGGGGATGTGTATTAACCATTGGCAACTTTGATGGGGTTCATCAGGGTCACCATGCGGTATTGGCACGTCTCAAGGAGAAAGCGGCCCAGCTGGGATTGCCCGCCTGCGTCATGCTGTTCGAACCGCAGCCGCTGGAGCTGTTTGCCGGCACGGCAGCGCCCGCCCGGCTGAGCCGGTTGCGGGAAAAGTACGAAGCACTGCAGGGGCTGCATATCGATCGCATGCTCTGCGTGCGCTTTAGCCACCGCTTTGCCGAGCAGGCAGCCTCGACCTTCATCGAGCAGTTGCTGGTGGAAAAGCTCGGGGTGCGCTACCTGGTGGTCGGCGACGATTTTCGCTTCGGCAAGGGGCGGGAAGGTGACTTTCACCTGCTGGAGGAGGCGGGCCATCGCTTCGGCTTCGAGGTGATCAGTACCCAGAGCTTCCAGCTCGAACGGCAGCGGGTCAGCAGCACCCTGGTGCGTGAAGCACTCAAGGCGGGCCGGATGGCGGAGGTGGAGCTGATGCTTGGCCGTCCCTATACCATCAGCGGCCGGGTGGCCCACGGCGACAAGTTGGGGCGCACCATAGGTTTTCCTACCGCCAATCTGGCCCTCAAGCGTCAGGTGATCCCGGTCGGTGGCGTGTTTGCGGTGGAAGTGATATGTTCCGGCAAGACCTTCCCCGGTGTCGCCAATGTGGGTGTACGGCCGACCTTGAGCGGCACACAAGCCAGATTGGAAGTACATCTATTTGATTTTTCTGGTGATCTATATGGTCAGCAGGTCAAGGTGCTGCTTCGCCACAAGCTGCGCGAAGAGCAGAAGTTTGCCTCTTTCACTGCCTTGAAAGAGCAGATCGAACGAGATGCCCTGGCGGCCCGAGCCTGGTTCGGGCTGCCACAATTCAATTTACCCAGCACTCTTTTAGAAAAGAAGGGAACCCAGGACTGATGAGCGACTATAAACACACCCTGAATCTTCCGGAAACCGAGTTTCCGATGCGTGGCGATCTGGCCAAGCGCGAACCCAACATGCTGAAACGTTGGTACGATCAGGATCTCTACGGCGCTATTCGCCGCGCCAAAGCGGGCAAGCCTTCTTTCATTCTGCATGATGGCCCCCCCTATGCGAACGGCAACATTCACATCGGTCACTCGGTCAACAAGATCCTCAAAGACATCATCATCAAGTCCAAGGGCCTCTCCGGTTTCGATTCCCCCTATGTGCCGGGTTGGGATTGCCACGGTCTGCCTATCGAACTGAAAGTAGAAGGCATGGTCGGCAAGCCGGGCGAGAAGGTTTCTGCTGCCGAATTCCGCGCCGAATGCCGCAAATACGCCAAGACCCAGATCGAAGCGCAGAAGACCGACTTCATCCGTCTGGGTGTGCTGGGCGACTGGGAACACCCCTACCTGACCATGGATTTTGGCACCGAAGCCAACATCATCCGCTCCATGGCCAAGATCGTTGAAAACGGCCACTTGCACAAAGGCTCCAAGCCGGTGCACTGGTGTACCGATTGCGGCTCCGCGCTGGCTGAAGCCGAGGTGGAGTACTACGACAAGAACTCTCCCTCCATCGATGTGCGCTTCAAGGCCGTCGATGAGGCGACCGTTACCGCCAAGTTTGACTGCGCCGAAGGCCACACCGGCAAGGGCCCGATCTCTGCGGTGATCTGGACCACAACTCCGTGGACCCTGCCAGCCAACCGCGCCATCGCCATGCACGCCGACCTCGACTATGCGCTAGTGCAAGTTGAAGGGGAGAACCCCGAGCGTCTGATCCTGGCCGCAGAGCTGGTCAAGGACGTCATGGATCGCGCCGGTATCGAGAAGTTCCACAATCTGGGCTATGCCAAGGGTGCCGCGCTCGAGCTGCTGCGCTTCAACCACCCCTTCTACAGCTTCGATGTACCTGTGGTACTGGGTGACCACGTCACCCTGGATGCCGGTACCGGTGCCGTTCACACCGCCCCTGGCCACGGTCAGGAAGACTTCGTGGTCGGCCAGAAGTACGGTTTGGAAGTGGCCAACCCGGTTGGCAGCAACGGTGTTTACCTGCCGGATACCGAACTGTTTGCCGGCCAGCATGTGTTCAAGGCCAATGCCTCCGTGATCGAAGTGCTGACCGAGCGCGGCGCCCTGCTGCACCACAAGGTGTTCAACCACTCCTATCCGCACTGCTGGCGTCACAAGACCCCGATCATCTTCCGTGCCACCCCGCAGTGGTTCATCAGCATGGAGCAGAAGGGTCTGCGCAAGCGCGCACTGGAGGAGATCGAGCGCATCGAGAAGGACGGTATTGCCCAGCAAGGCCAGAGCGGCTGGGTACCGGCTTGGGGTAAAAACCGCATTCAGGCGATGGTCGAGAACCGTCCTGACTGGTGTATCTCCCGTCAGCGTACCTGGGGTGTGCCCATCTCCCTGTTCGTCCACAAAGAGACCCAGGAACTACACCCGGAATCCGTGCGCCTGATGCACGAAGTGGCCAAGCGGGTCGAGCAGTCCGGCATTCAGGCATGGTGGGATCTGGACAAGGCCGAGCTGCTGGGTGCCGATGCCGACATGTACGACAAGGTGCCTGACACTCTGGATGTCTGGTTTGACTCCGGTTCTACCCACGCTTCCGTGGTTGATGCCCGTCCCGAGTTCAACGGCAAGCCGGCCGACATGTATCTGGAAGGTTCTGACCAGCACCGTGGCTGGTTCATGTCCTCCCTGATGATCGGCGTGGCCATGAAAGACAAGGCTCCCTACAACCAGGTGCTGACTCACGGCTTCACCGTGGATGGTCAGGGTCGCAAGATGTCCAAGTCCATCGGCAACGTGGTGAGCCCGCAGGATGTAATGAACAAGCTGGGTGCCGACATCCTGCGTCTGTGGGTAGCGAGCACTGACTACACCGGCGAGATGACTGTCTCCGACGAGATCCTCAAGCGCTCTGCCGATGCTTATCGTCGTATTCGCAACACTGCCCGCTTCCTGCTGGCCAACCTGAACGGCTTCAATCCGGCGACCGACATGGTGGCACCTGTCGACATGGTGGTGGTGGATCGCTGGGCTGTGGGTCGTGCCAAAGCGGTACAGGCCGAGATCATGGCGGCGTTCGACGAGTACAACTTCCACGGTGTAACCCAGAAGCTGATGCAGTTCTGCTCCATCGAGATGGGCTCCTTCTATCTGGACGTCATCAAGGATCGTCAGTACACCGCCAAGGCTGACAGCCTGGCCCGTCGCTCCTGCCAGACCGCCCTCTATCACATTGCCGAGGCCATGGTGCGCTGGATGGCGCCGATCATGAGCTTCACCGCCGATGAAATCTGGGCCCTGCTGCCGGGTGAGCGCGGCGAGTTCGTCTTCACCGAAGAGTGGTACGACGGCCTGTTCGGGCTGGAAGCGGGTGAAACTCTCAACGACGAGTTCTGGGCCGAGATCCTCACCGTGCGCGGTGAAGTGAACAAAGCGCTGGAAGTGGCTCGTGGTGAGAAGCGTATCGGCGGTTCCCTACAGGCCGAACTGACCCTGTTCGCCAAGCCGGAGCTGGCCGCTCGTCTTAACGCGCTGGCCGATGAGCTGCGCTTCGTGCTGCTCACCTCCAAAGCCAAGGTTGTGGAGGCTGACACTGCGCCGGAAGGCTCTGTGGCGACCGAGCGTGATGACCTGTGGTTGAGCGTGGCCCAGTCTGCTGCCGCCAAGTGCGACCGCTGCTGGCACCATGTCGAAGATGTGGGCACCATCGCGGGTCACGAAGAGATCTGTGGTCGCTGTGTGACCAACGTTGAGGGTGACGGCGAAACTCGTCAATTTGCCTGATGAACATGACTCAACATAAAAGCGGCCTGCGTTGGCTGTGGCTGGCAGTGCTGGCCTTTGTACTGGACCAGGCGAGCAAGCTCGCCGTGGTCAAGTTGCTGCCATTTGGTTACCCGGGGGTGGAGATCACCCCCTTCTTCAATCTGGTGCATGTCTACAACAAGGGCGCCGCATTCAGCTTTCTGGCTGATCAGGGGGGCTGGCAGCGCTGGTTCTTCGCGGTGCTGGCTTTTGCCATCTGTGGATTGCTGATCCACTGGCTGCGCAAGCAGTCGGTGACCCAGCGTTGGAGCGGTATCGCCTATTCACTCATCATCGGCGGCGCCCTTGGTAACGTCTTTGATCGACTGGTGCTGGGCCATGTGGTCGATTTCCTCGACTTCTACTGGCAGCGTGCGCACTGGCCGGCATTCAATCTGGCCGACAGCTTTATCTTTATCGGGGCCGCCATGATCGTGCTGGACGGTTTCCGTGGTGAGAAAAAGGAGCAGGCATGAGCCAGCAGATCACCGCTAACAGCAGCGTGCTGTTCCACTTCTCCATCAAGCTGGAAGATGGCTCGGTTGCCGACAGCACGGCGCTGCACGGCAAACCTGCCCGCCTGCGGATGGGCGATGGCAGCCTGACCCCCACCTTCGAGCAGTGTCTGCTGGGGCTGAGCGAAGGGGAGAGTAAGAGTTTTACTCTGGCGCCGGAAGAGGCCTTTGGTCTCTCCAATCCCGACAATATCTACCATCTCGACCGTGCCAAATTTGGCGCCGATGTGGAGCCAAAAGTCGGCACCATCATCCTGTTCGATCAGCCCAATGGCAGCGAGCTGCCGGGCATCATCCGGGCGGTAGCCGGGATGTCGGTCACGGTCGATTTCAACCACCCGCTGGCCGGTCATACCGTCACCTTCGAGGTGGAGATCCTGGGCGTTGATGATGAGGAGAAGGTGCATTAATGGATATTCTGCTCGCTAACCCTCGCGGTTTTTGCGCCGGTGTCGATCGCGCCATCAGTATTGTCGAGAGCGCGCTGGAGAAGTTCGGTGCCCCCATCTATGTCCGCCACGAAGTGGTGCATAACCGGTATGTGGTGAACAAGTTGAAAGATGCGGGCGCTGTCTTCGTCGAGGAGCTGGACGAGGTGCCGGACGACAGCATCGTCATCTTCTCTGCTCACGGCGTGGCCAAGACAGTGCGCGAGATGGCAAAGTCCCGCGCCCTCAAGGTATTTGATGCCACCTGTCCGCTAGTGACCAAGGTTCACATGGAAGTCCATCGCGCCAGCCGCAAGGGCTCCGAGGCTGTGCTCATCGGCCACGCCGGTCACCCCGAGGTGATCGGGACCATGGGGCAGTACGAGAATCGCGAAGGCGGCATGTATCTGGTAGAAACACCGGAAGATGTGGCCAAGCTCAAGGTAAAGAATCCGGATGACCTCTGCTTCGTCACCCAGACCACCCTGAGCGTGGATGAGACCTCTGACGTCATCGATGCGCTGCGCAAGCACTTCCCCAAGATCCAGGGGCCGCGCAAGGACGATATCTGCTACGCCACCCAAAACCGTCAGGATGCGGTGCGGGAGATGGCGGGGCTGGTGGACGCCATGCTGGTGGTGGGGTCTCGCAACTCCTCCAACTCCAACCGTCTGCGCGAGCTGGCCGAGAAGGTGGGCGCCAAAGCCTACCTCATCGACGATGCGTCGATGATTGAGACGAGCTGGCTGGAAGGGGTGAAGACGATCGGCGTCACTGCTGGCGCATCCGCCCCCGAGGTGCTGGTGCAAAACGTGATTGCCCGCCTGCGGGAGCTGGGTGGCAAGGTGGTTGCCGAGCATCCTGGCCGTGAAGAGAACGTAGTCTTTGAGGTGCCTCCCGAACTTAGAATAATTTGAGTGCAGCCAGGAAGGCTTAAGAATAAAGTGTGTTGATAATGACGCCGGGTTTGTTCTAGTGACAGGCTCGGCGTTAAACTTATGAAGCAGTCTGTCACCAAGGATGGGATATGATTGGATACTTTCGTGGCTTTTCTCTTATTGAGTTGATGATTGTCATCGCCATCGTGGCGATTCTTGGCACCATCGCTTATCCCGCCTATCAGCAATATGTGCTGACCAGTCATCGTGTCGAAGCCAAGAGCATGCTGTTGAATGCGGCCAATCGGCAAGAAACCTATTTTATGGATTTCAATCAGTATGCATCCTCTGCTGCTGCTCTTGGTATCAGTAGTGCATCTGAGAATGGTCTGTATCAATTATCCATTGCCGTATCAGGCAACACCTACACCTTGTCAGCCAGTGCTGGCGCGGCGACGGCCCAAGCCAAAGATACCGATTGCACGGTGTTTTCCATTAATCAGTTGGGTGTCAAAAGTGCTTCTGGTGCAGCTAGCAATAGCTGTTGGGAATAGCCCATGGTCATTCATGTTTCACCACATCAGAGAGGATTCAGCCTGCTGGAGGTGATGATCACTGCAGTCATCCTGTCGTTGGGGCTGCTTGGTCTGGTTGCTTTGCAAACTCATTCCAAATTTGCCAGTTATGAAGCTCGCCAGCGTACTATCGCCAGCTGGTTGGCAAACGATATGGTTGAGCGGGTACGGATAAATCGCGATAGCTGGGCCGCATCCGGTGCTGTGACCGTCAATCTTGCCGCCAACTTGCCACGCCCGACATGCGCCGCTGCAGATGGCACAATCAGTGCGTGCAGTGCTGCAGATTTACGTAATGCCGACCTTCACTACTGGCAACAAGCCCTGCTTGGGGCCAGTGTGTCGGGGGCGGCATCTTCCTTGAATTCACCGATAGGCTGCGTGGTGCGGCGGGCCAATAATGTATTGGCTGTCGGAATATTCTGGGCTGGCAAGCAAGAGATATCTGATGGGAGGGCTGCTGCCGCCGCAGCAACGCTGATCAATGAGTGTCAACTCTCGACAGCAAATAATCTTTCGAGGCGCCAGTTTATTCTGACGACGACTTTATGAATTCTCGCGGTTTCACGCTGGTAGAGTGGCTGGTCGCTATGCTGCTCGGTCTATTTTTGTTGGCGGGGGTATTCACAGTTTTTGTGATGTCTCGCTCCAGCTCTGAAGATGCCTTTGATCAAAGTGAATTACAGGAAAATGGTCGATTGGCCATTCGACTGATTAGCCAGGATATCAAATGGGCTGGCTTTTTTGGAGCTTATACCGGTCAGTCAACGCAAGTTGGCCCCTCTCTGACCCTCAGTGCTGGTAGCATTGTTCCTGCCAGTAGCGATTGTCTGGATGAGCGTTCTGTCGGTAGTTTGCCATCAAATGCTGGTCCCATCAGGGGGCTATGGGTAAGCCGGGTATCAACCTCCAAAGGATTGGCTGGATTCGCTTGTATTCTCGCTGCTGATCGGGTGGCAAACTCGGATGTTATCAGTATCAAGCGATTGGTAGGGCGTCCTATACCCGCATCAGAGGGATTGGATACAAACCGCTTTTATATGGCAACCAATAGTCAGGAGGCGAGAGTCATCAAGGGGAGCGAAACCAGACCACTCTTTGGTGCCAATAATGAGAGCCAGATCTGGGAATACCAGCATTACATTTATTACTTGTCACAAGAAGATGGTATTCCTGTTTTACGCAAGCGCTATTTGACCGTTAATGGTGGTTCTGCTCTGATTGGTGGCGCTATGGCTGAAGGCGTTGAACATATGGTTCTGATGTATGGTGTTGACGATTCCTTGATCCCTGATGGACGCATAGACAGATATATGTCAACGGACCAAATGACAACACAGCGCTGGAATGAGGGGCGAGTATTGGGGGCTCGGCTTTTCTTACTGATTAGAGCCGCTCGGGAATCAAGTCGCTATAAGAATAACAATAGCTATCAACTCGGTAATATTACGGTTAATGGTGGTGGTGATGGTTATCGCCGTCTGCTCTTGGAAAGCAGTATTGCATTACGCAATCAACAAATAACCACCCGAGGTGGAACATGAGATTGGTTAAAAAAAACCAAGGTGTAGCATTGATTGTTGCACTGGTTATTCTGGTTCCCTTGACTCTGATTGCGGTAGTCGTCATGCAATCCAGTGGTATGAGTCTGAAGATGGCGGGTTCTAGTGCCAGTTTGCAACGAGCGGAGCATGAAGTTGAAGGTACTCTGGAGTCTGCATTGAGCGATACTTCTCTCTCAACACAAATTGCAACGCAGGCAATTGGTACTTCGGCGGCAATAGGCACTACCACTCCTGCTACTACTTTGACAGTCAATACAGAAAGTGTATGCAAACGAAAATTTGAAGCCAGTAGCCAGAATGTAACGCCAGCTTGTCGTTATGCTGAAGCCACCACATCCAGTGCTTATGGCAAGGTGAATAGCCAAATGACCTTTACTGCCGGGGTAGAACAACCCTTGCTCAGTGCCAATTAGGGAGCGGGTGATGAACATAAGGAACTGTTTGTTTACAAGCTTGCTGGTATTGTGTTGCGGAATATCAGGGGCATCTTTGGCGGTAGGTACTGGTTATTCCGATGATACCGAGTTATTTATTTATGACTTTGCCAAAGCCGGGGATTTTCGGCCAAAGGTTCTCTTTATATTCGATAATTCAGGTAGTATGGGGTCGACTACGTTGATGGCAAAAGATGAGTATGACCCTGAATTTTCATATCCAAGGTTGCAATACGATGATGGAAGCAATAATTATATATATTATGCTACCAATGGGACGCCACCCAATATACTCTATTCAGGCTATTCAAAACGCTTTCATAAAGATATAAATGCATGTGGCACATCAACTAATGTTTTAAATGAGAGTGGGTTATTTTCATCAGTGTTTTGGAATTATGTGGTTTCTGGAACAGGATCTAAGAAAAAAGGAGAATGGAAACCATTAAAAAACTATGATGAAGATGCTGTTAAGATTGTTGAATGCCAACAAGATATAACCGCCAAGAATAATGACAATAGTGGTTATAATGGTTCCTATGCATCGATATCAGGTTATCCCATTAATACTAATAGTATTAACTATAGTAAGCCATGGAGTGATAGTTCATCACCTGTTCCCCCTATCACTGGTGGTTCTGAAAGTCTAACAATGTACACAGCTAATTATCTTCGCTGGTATCATGCTCCAGCAAAAATATCAGTTTCCAGATTAACCGTTGCTAAACAAGCTCTTAAGGAATTGGTGCGTTCAACACCAGCTGTTGATTTCGGTTTGGCTGTTTTTAACAGGAATACCGATGGTAGTAATAATGGCGGCAGAATTATAAGAGACATAATAGGTAATGACGTGGTTTTAACTAATGGTAAAACTGGCTCGCAAGACATCATCGACAAATCAAGCAGCCTTACCGCTGAGACCAATACCCCATTGTGTGAAACCATGTATGAAGCATACCTTTATTTTGGTGGGCATGATGTCTATTTTGGGGATGATGATTATTCGCGCCAACCACCGCGAGATACAAATGCTGAGATATCACCCAAAAAATATAAATCACCTTATGATAAATGTTCCAGTGATGCTTATATTATTTATATGACAGATGGTGAGCCCACTTCAGACTCTGCTGCTAATGACCTTGTGGTGGGGTTGTTAAATAAGTCTATTGACCCAAATAAAACTAGTTATAGCAGTACCGTTGGCTATGGTTCTAATAATGCTAAAAGTTATCTAGCTGCGCTAGCCGGTTATATGAAAAACAATGATGTCAATCCATCCTCCTCTGGTAAGCAGACGATTACTACATTCACAGTAGGATTCGGTGATGAAGCAATAAAGGGTGCCGGTAATTTATTGGCTGAAGCTGCTCGACGTGGTGGTGGTAAATATTATCCAGCAACAGATTCTACCCAGCTTAATGAGGCATTAAAATCATCATTATTAGCAATCTTAAAAATGAACACATCGCTTGTTTCTCCGGCGATTGCCACCAATAACTTTGACCGCACACGTAGCCTTAATAATATCTACTACGCCATGTTTGAACCTGGTTCAGGTCCGAGATGGAAGGGAAACTTGAAAAAACTGGTACTTGCACCAGAGAAAGGTTACGTGGTTGATCAAAGTGGTATGCCAGCGATTGGTATCAACGGCACTATCCTTGAGTCAGCTAAAACTTTCTGGTCTTCAACCAGCGATGGTAACAAGGTTGCCGAGGGGGGGGTACAAGAGATGCTGGCAGCTAAAACAGATAGAAGCATCTATATTATTCCTCCTTCAACAAATACATTGAGTGTCTTTCTTGGTAGCAATAGCAAGGCAGCCCTTGAAAGTATGGCTGGCGGTGCAACCCAGCTACGTACAGTCATGAATCTAAATAGCATAGATAACATAGATAGCATACTGAGCTGGACCAAGGGTATTGATGCTTTTGATGAGAATAAAGATGGTTCAAAAACAGATATTAGGGAGGATATTTTAGGGGATCCTCTTCATTCTCGGCCTTTGGTCATCAATTATGGATGTACTAAAACGGAGGGGCAAACTTTTTGCACTCCAGATCTTCGGATAGTGATGGGTACTAATAGTGGTTTTTTACATATGTTTAAAGATGGTGGCACGACTGTTGATGAAAGCTGGGCAATCATGCCCTATCAATTTATTGCCAATCAGAAAGCCTTGCAGGAAAATCTTGAATCATCGGTGCATCTTTATGGGGTGGATTCATCACCTACTGTGCTAATCAATGAACAAGTTAAAGATGGTCATATCAAGTCGTCACAAGGTGACAAGGTGTGGTTATTTACCGGGCTGCGTGGTGGTGGCAAGGCCTATTATGCCTTAAATATATCAAATCCCGACTCACCCTCGCTCATGTGGCGGCTGGATAAAAATAGCACTGGCTTTAGCAAGCTCGGTCAAACTTGGTCTATCCCCGAGGTCGCATTTATTCCAGGCTATGCCACAGTAGTCAATGGTAAAAAAACATATAAGCCTGTCTTGATTTTCTCGGGGGGGTACGATCAGGCAAAAAGCTATTTGGGGCAAGGTGCTGAGGATAGCGAGGGACTGGGGATCTATATCGTTGATGCTGAAACGGGGGCTCTGTTGTTCAGCTTTACCCCGGATGAAAGCAGTGCAAAAAACAAGCAGGTCGCTGGCATGGTTTATAGTATGCCTGGCTCTGTCTCCGTGCTGGATAGCGATGGAGATGGTATTACAGATCGGATCTATGCAGGAGATACCGGTGGCCAGATCTGGCGTATCGATATGAAAGGAGAAGATAAATCCAAATGGACGGCCATCAAGTTCGCCAGTTTGGGAAATGCACATTTAAGTGGAACTGCCAAGAAGTTGGAAGATGATCGCCGTTTCTTTACCCAGCCCGTACTGGTGCGTACCATCAATAAAGGCTGGAAGTATGATGGGACAAAATATCTCTACAGTGAGCGCCCGTTTGATGCCGTATTGATAGGCAGTGGTGATAGAAACCGCCCCTCTTCGGAATCGACCACCAAAAATGTGTATGTGATGCTGCGTGATTACAATGTCAATCCGACTTTGTTTGGCATAGATCCAGATACTGATGAAAGTCCTTCTGCCATTACATTAGAGAATCTTTATGATGTGACCAGTGATCCCTTCATTGGTTTAAATGAAGAGCAGATTGTTAATACAACAAAGGCTCTTACCAGTAAGCTAGGATGGAAATTCTGGCTCAATGAAAGCGGCGAAAAATCAATGGGAGCTGGTTTGGTGTTGCAAGGCAAGCTTTACTTCACCTCTTTCCTGCCTCAGGTTCAGGACTTCCAGCAGTGTACCATCCAATCCATCGGTACTATGCGCCAGTATATGATTGATATGCACTACGGCACATCGTTCAAATATGTGCTGGATAGTAACAATCAGGAGGTTATTCAGCGTTATGTCGAAGTGCAAAATAAGGTCGCTGATGATCTGGTAATTCATGGTGGTGATGATGGCCGGATCAGGATTATAGGTGGTGCTCCGGGCAATGAGGTCATCCTCAAAGATGATGGACAGGGAGAGTCAGAACGTTGTACCGGCGAAGGAGAATGCTCACAAGGTGCGGAGGAGGCAAAAATGGATATGTCTCCCAAGAAAATCTATCTCTATGAAGGAGAACAGGGATGAAACGCATTCTACTCTGGTGTGTGGGTTTGCCCTTGTTGGTTCATGCTCAAACGGAAGACATAAAATGTTACGTCACTCTGGAAGGTGGCGTGCAGATGGTGTTGCAGCAACCGGTTGCTGATACGAGCAAGGCAAATCTGGTCAGGGTCTTTAAACAGAAAGGTTATGAGATTGATGGGGTCGTGCATCTTGTCACAGAGGTAATCGAGTGCGTTCCTTTGGCGGCCACCTTTTCGTTGGCTGATGCAAAAAAACAAGATGAAATCCAACCCAGATAATGTTGGTTATTGAGTAGGGTAAAGGGGCTAAGAACAACTCAGCCCCTTTTTTTCGCTTCTGCTTCTGCCGGATGGGGAAACGATGATATCGACTCGGGGTGCCTGGTCGATACAAAACCGGAGTGTCATGTTGGTGCCAATCGCAGTGCCATCTGGACTAAATCGCACAAATTGTCGATTGGCCGTCACGGTATGTTTCTCAAGAAAGGGTTCTGTTGCTGATAACAAGATATCGCCACTTGCAATATCGAATTGGCGATCCTGATTGGCGTCGATAAAGACAAGCATGCGTTGGGCGCCTGCTTGATTTGCGAGTACGCAGCCTTCTTTTGTGGAGTTTCTGACAGGCATGGCAAGACATGCTGTGACGGGTTGCTGCTGTGTGATGGCTTGCCGTTGGCCGAAGATCAGGTGGTCCTGCAAGTTTCTTGTGTAGATGTCGCTGTCGGTAGATGTCAGCAGATTTGCCAATGACGGCAGTCCCAAGGTCAGCAGGATGGTTGTCAGGCTTGCAGATATTAAAAACTCAAGCAGGGTAAATCCATTTCGTGCCATAGCGTATGAGTCCTTGTTCAAAGGAGACTCTAAGCATAGCTATTGGATTGAAATGGATCCTTTTGTGCTCGTGTGTGTTTCGCGGTAGTTAATGCTGGTCATGGACATACAGCACCACTTGCCTGGCTATGGGCACGTCCAGCATGCATTACATTAATCGTCACACTATTTTCACCGCTAATACAAAGCGAAAATATAACTTCAATATTGGCTTCATCAGGCGGGACTTCCGTTATGGTGCCGACCGGGTTGAAGCGCAGCGCCTGTGCATCGGCGGAAATGGTCAGTTCTGCAGGAAACTCTGGACTGGCAGCAATAGTTGCTTCGTTACCATTAAGCTTCAGGTCGCCATTACTATCGATAAAGGCGAGTAGCCGGTTAGTTCCACGCTGATTGGCTGGGATGCAACCTTCTACTGCAATGTTATTACTCAGTGTCACGGTGGTCAGGCAAAGCGTGACGGTCTGCTGGTTGGAGATAGCCTGTTGTCTGGCATAGTTTAAGTGGTTGAGAAGGCTTTTTTCCTGGGTCGCCAAATTATTGCTGCCAAGCAGGTTAGAGAGGGAAGGAATACCAATCCCCAACAGAATGACGCCCAGCGCAATGGCTATCATCAACTCCATCAGGGTAAATCCGGCGTTTTTCATATCTGCGAAGGCCTGTCGTTCCGTGACTATCTACAGCTTATCCTTCTCACTGGTTGCTGTCACACGGTTACGCCTGTCTTGAACTGGCAGATTGCCCCCCTTTTCTTTATCATTCCCCATCATTTTCGAATTCAAGATGCATCGCCATGGCAAAAGCCCTCTCTCTGATGCTTGCCCAGTTGAATCTGACGGTAGGCGCCATCGAAGATAACACTGACAAAGTGCTCGCTGCGGCAGCTCAAGCCGAACAGCAAGGTGCCGATCTGCTGGTCTGCTCCGAGCTGGCCCTGACCGGTTATCCACCGGAAGATCTGTTGTTGCGTGCCGATCTGATGATCCGGGTCGAAGCCGCGTTGGCTCGTGTTGCCGAATGGCAGGGCAACTGTGCCATTTTGGTGGGTCACCCTTGGCGTGAAGGAGAGGCGCTCTACAACGCGGCTTCCCTCTATGAGCAGGGCCAGCTGATTGCCCGTTACTTCAAGCAGGATTTGCCCAACTACGGCGTGTTCGATGAGAAGCGCTACTTTACCGCTGCAAGCGAGACCTGCGTGGTGCCGTTCCGTGGTCACCAGCTAGGGCTGCTCATCTGTGAAGATCTGTGGCAGCCGGGCCCGGCGCTGGCCGCCAAGGCGGCGGGGGCCGAACTGCTGCTCACCATCAACGCCTCGCCCTATGATCAGGAGAAACCCTGGATCCGCCGCGAACTGATGGCCGAGCGCTGCGATCAAACCGGTCTGCCGCTGGTCTACCTCAATCAGGTCTGCGGTCAGGACGAGCTGATTTTCGACGGCTGCTCCAAGGTGTTCAGCAGCCAGGGCGAGTTGACTCACAAGCTGGCCCCGTTTGCCGAAGAGCTGGCGCTGGTACGTTTTGCTGATGGCCAGCCGGTGAAGGAGCGGGAGCCCGCTGCGCCGCTGGAACCCTTGGCCGAGACCTATCAGGCGCTGGTGCTGGCGGTGCGCGACTATGTCACCAAGAACGGTTTCCATGGTGCCGTACTGGGTCTCTCCGGCGGTATCGACTCGGCGCTGACGCTGGCCATCGCGGCCGATGCCATCGGGGCCGACAAGGTGCAGGCGGTGATGATGCCGTTCCGCTATACCGCCCAGATGAGCGTGGAGGATGCCAAGGAGCAGGCCGAGCGAATGGGGGTTGAGTTCAACATCATCTCCATCGAGCCGATGTTCGAAGGGTTTATGGCCCAGCTGGCGCCGCTGTTTGCAGGCACTGCCCGTGATACTACCGAAGAGAACCTGCAGGCGCGCTGCCGCGGTGTGCTGCTGATGGCGCTCTCCAACAAGCGTCATCGCATCGTGCTGACCACCGGCAACAAGAGCGAGATGGCGGTTGGCTATGCGACTCTTTACGGTGACATGGCCGGTGGCTTCGACGTGCTGAAAGATGTGCCCAAGACGCTGGTGTTCAAATTGTGCGAATATCGCAACTCGGTCGACTACGTGATCCCGCAGCGGGTTATCGACCGCCCTCCTTCAGCGGAGCTGGCGCCGGATCAGGTGGATCAGGACAGCCTGCCGCCATACGACATCCTCGATGCCATCCTCAAGCGTTACGTGGAAGAGGATGCCTCGGTCGCCGACATGGTGGCCGAAGGCTTCGAGGAAGCGGTGGTGCGCAAGGTGATCCGCCTGGTGGATCTCAACGAATACAAGCGCCGTCAGGCGGCGGTCGGGCCCCGCATCACGGCTCGCAACTTTGGTAAGGATCGCCGTTACCCCATTACATCCGGGTTCGGCAAACAGAACTGGTAAGGAGTCACCATGAAGAAGATTGAAGCCATCATCAAACCGTTCAAGCTGGACGATGTGCGCGAGGCCCTGGCCGAGATCGGTATCAACGGCATGACCGTATCCGAAGTCAAAGGCTTCGGCCGCCAGAAGGGCCATACCGAGCTCTATCGCGGCGCCGAATATATGGTCGACTTCCTGCCGAAAGTGAAGGTGGAGCTGGTGGTGCAGGACGAGGATCTCGATGCCTGCCTGGAAGCGATCCAGAACACCGCCCGTACCGGCAAGATTGGTGATGGCAAGATCTTCGTCTGCGAGGTGGAGCGTGTCATTCGTATCCGTACCGGCGAAGAGAACGAAGACGCGATCTGACCTTGGCTATCTCTTTACCTGACCAGAGGCGTGAAGTGTGGCCTCATTTGATGGGGTGGATGCGCTTTGTGGTGGTCGCAAGCCTGTTGGCGGGCCTGACTGCTTGCAGTACCCGTCCACCGGCCCAGCCGGAGAATCTGTGCCAGATCTTTCGCGAGAAGCCTGACTGGCACAAGGCCGCGCTCAAGATGAACGAGAAGTGGGGGACGCCGATCCATGTGGTGATGGCCATGATGTATCAGGAGTCCTCTTACGTACATGATGCCCAGCCGCCGATGCAGTATTTCCTCTTCATCCCGACCGGGCGGGCCAGTTCGGCTTATGGTTATGCTCAGGTCAAAGATGAAACCTGGGCGGATTACCAGCGAGAAACCGGCAACAGCTGGAGTGACCGCGATGATTTTGCCGACGCCATCGATTTTATGGGTTGGTACACTAACAAAGCCCAGCGGCTAAATGGCACCTCCAAGTGGGATGCCTATGGCCAGTACCTCAACTATCACGAAGGGTGGGGTGGCTACCGGCGTGGCAGCTATCGCAGCAAGGGGTGGTTGATGAAGACCTCTCGCAAAGTGGAAGCTCGCGCCCAGCGCTACGGCGCCCAGTACCGTCAATGCAAGGATCAGCTCTCCCGTGGGGGCTGGTTCTGGTAACCAAATCAGGAGTCAGAAATGCCGTTATTGGACAGTTTTACCGTTGACCACACCCGTATGGAAGCGCCAGCGGTGCGTGTGGCCAAGACCATGCAGACCCCGAACAAGGACACCATTACCGTGTTCGACCTGCGTTTCTGCGTACCGAATCAGGAGATCCTCTCCGAGCGCGGTATCCATACGCTGGAGCACCTGTTCGCCGGTTTTATGCGTGATCACCTGAACGGCAATGGCGTGGAGATCATCGATATCTCCCCCATGGGTTGTCGTACCGGTTTCTACATGAGCCTGATCGGCGCGCCGGACGAAGCCCGTGTTGGCGCAGCCTGGCAGGCGGCCATGAGCGACGTGCTGACCGTGCAGGATCAGGCCAAGATCCCCGAGCTGAACGAGTATCAGTGCGGCACCTACAGCATGCACTCGCTGGAAGAGGCGCACGCCATCGCCCGTCATGTGCTGGAGCGCGGTATCGGCGTCAACCATAACGACGAGCTGGCCTTGCCGGAAGAGAAGCTGAAGAGTCTGTGAGGCTGATGAGCTGTCGCTCATTAGGTAACCTCTTCAGGTAATGTTAAAAGAGCCGGTCAGCCATGCTGACCGGCTCTTTTTTATTCCGCCCGATCGCGGTTATGGGGATCACTTGCTCCCCTTGCCGACTCTGATTAGGATGGTTTTTTACCTGAACCTGTTGGCAGAGGTGTGACGATGAAAGGGATACTGCTGCACTGGCTGGCCCGTTACGACGCGTGGTGCGAGGAGTGGGGGCTCACTCAGGAGAACCGGCGCTGCTGCACACCGGTTCGTTATGATGATGATTCAAGCAAAGAGCGAGCTTGCGCAGAAGAGGCTGAGCTCAATCAAAATTGCGGGTCACGGCACCGGTAACGCTGTTGTACTCGAAGCCGAGGCCATTCGGGTTATCTGGGAAACGGCCGATAGAATCACGCAGAATATAGCTGCAATTGTTGTGAGTTTGGCCATGCTCGTCGGTTGTATAACTGTCGCTAACAGTCGATAGGTAGTCGGCTTTGTCTTGCAACGTTTGGCTTTTATTGCTGGCTTCAACCGTGTATTCAGTTTCGAGTAGCTCCTCGAAGACAAGCTTGCAGTCATCATTGCCGGAAATTGAAATATAGTCAGATGGCAATTTGCTCAGGTCATACGTCTCGTTTATACCTTTTCCTCTGGCTTCTTCGGAGCCTACTGGCCAGCCATAGAGATTGATGTCCATATTCTTGGCACCAAAACTTCCCAGATTATATAGAGCGAGAGCTTGTCCTTGTGTGGTTACTGCCCAGCCAGCATGAGCCAGCTGAACTGCACTGGCAAAGCTGCCTGCGGTCGCCGAGACCGTGCTTTTCAGGGCATCATCCTTGATATTGATAAAGCGGGGCAGGGCGGTGACGGCCAGGATCCCCAGCACTATGATCACCAGCACCAGTTCAATCAGGGTAAAGCCGTTGTTTCTGTTGTTCATCATGTTCAATGACCCATTAAATACCGCAAACAGGTGTGAGTGATATGCAACTGATAGATACCCATTGCCATCTCGACTTTCCGGTATTCGACCAGGACAGGGAGGCACTGCTGGCCCGTTGTCGGGCATTGGGGGTGACGGAGTATATCATTCCTGCCATCGCAGAGGATAACTGGACTCGTGTGATGGCACTGGCAGAGCAACATGACGGCCTCTTTTACGGTCTGGGCATTCATCCCTGGTATGCCGGTGAACAGCGGGAGGGGGTGATGGAGCGGCTGCGAACGCTGGTAATGAGCCAGCCTGCCGGGCTGGTGGCCATAGGCGAGTGTGGGCTGGACCTCCGTTCTCACGTGCCGCAGGAGGGGCAGCTTGCGCTGTTTGAGGCTCAGATCCGGCTGGCTGCAGATGCCGGGCTCCCCCTGATGATCCACTCGGTGCGCGCCAATGACACTGTGGCCAAGCTGTTGCGCCGCTTCAAGCCGCCTCGTGGCGGGGTGATCCATGCTTTCAGCGGTTCGTTGCAGCAGGCGGAGGCCTTCTGGCAACTGGGCTTTCGACTCGGGGTGGGCGGGGTAATCAGTTTTGAACGGGCAAACAAGACGCGAGAGGTATTTCGGGCCATGCCGCTCGAGGCCCTGGTGCTGGAAACCGATTCGCCCGATATGCCCTTACAAGGTGAGCAAGGCACCCGGAATACCCCGGAAGCGCTGCCGAAAATAGCGGAAATATTGATGACCTTGCGGGAGGAATCATCGGCAGATGTTGCCAAGGTGTTATTTGAAACTGCCCAGCATATTTTCCATCACGACCAATAGCCATGAAACAAATTCGCAACACCTGATTTAGTTGTCAGGAAAAAAAATGAGCGTAAAAATCGTTTGCTGTCTAATTTTGTGACACTTGGACATTTTGATAACGATAAAATGTGACCAGCATTCTATTTTATCGGACTTTAATTAGTATAATGCGCTCCCCTTGATTAGTTGGGTTTAATAACAACTCGCTAACAAGCCAGGTGCTACTAGAGGAAGATAATAATGAATTTGTTCATGGGTCTGGTAGGGATGGCGACGCTCGTCCTTATCGCGGTGCTGTTCTCCAGCAATCGCAAGGCAATCAACGTTCGTACCGTTGTCGGTGCGTTCGCAATTCAAGCCGGTCTGGGGGCGTTTGTACTCTATGTTCCGGTTGGTCGCGATATCCTGGTCGGCGTATCCGACGCGGTATCCAGCGTGATCAGCTACGGCCAGAACGGGATCGACTTCCTGTTTGGCGGTCTGGTCAGCAACAAGATGTTTGAAGTGTTCGGTGGCGGCGGCTTTGTCTTTGCCTTCCGTGTTCTGCCGGTCATCATCTTCTTCTCTTCCCTGATTGCAGTGCTCTACTACTTGGGCATCATGCAGATGGTCATCAAGTTGCTGGGCGGCGGTCTGCAGAAAGTACTGGGTACTTCCCGCACCGAATCCCTGTCTGCAACTGCCAACATCTTCGTCGGTCAGACCGAAGCGCCGCTGGTGGTTCGTCCCTACATCTCCAAGATGACTGACTCCGAGCTGTTCGCCGTCATGTGTGGTGGTCTGGCTTCCGTTGCCGGTTCCGTACTGGCCGGTTACGCCTCCATGGGCGTGAAGATGGAGTACCTGATTGCTGCCTCCTTCATGGCTGCACCGGGTGGTCTGCTGTTCGCCAAGCTGCTGGTTCCCGAGACCGAGACCCCGAACTACGACGAAAGCTCTGCCGATGCCGAGCTGGATGACAAGCCTGCCAACGTCATTGACGCTGCTGCTGCTGGCGCTTCTGCCGGTATGCAACTGGCCCTGAACGTCGGCGCCATGCTGCTGGCCTTCATCGGTCTGATCGCCATGATCAACGGCATCTTCTCCGGTGTGGGTGGCTGGTTCGGTTATCCGCAACTCTCTCTGGAACTGCTGTTGGGCTGGATCTTCTCCCCGCTGGCCTTCCTGATCGGTGTGCCCTGGAATGAAGCCGTGGTTGCCGGTTCCTTCATCGGTCAGAAGCTGGTAGTGAACGAGTTCGTGGCTTACCTGAACTTCGCTCCGTACCTGAAAGACGAAGTGCTGATCAACGGTGTGGCCATGTCCGATCACACCAAGGCGATCATCTCCTTCGCACTGTGTGGTTTTGCCAACCTCTCCTCTGTTGCCATCCTGCTGGGTGGTCTGGGGTCCATGGCGCCGAACCGCCGCGGTACCATTGCACGCTTTGGTCTGAAAGCCGTATTGGCTGGCTCTCTGTCCAACCTGATGTCTGCCACTATCGCAGGCTTCTTCCTGGCACTGTCCGGCATGTAATAGCCGTCTGACTGACAGGGTATAAACACGAACGCCACGGCATCTGCCGTGGCGTTCGCGTATGGAGCGGTGACAACCGTTTTCCTATCTAAACTAATAATAAAATGAGTCAAATCGGAGGTTATATGAATGAAGTGCTACTGGCGATGGTGGCCGGCTTTATAGTTGGTTTGTTGTTTTCTTTCCTCAAATTGCCGATCCCGGCGCCTCCCGTTTTGTCCGGGGTAATGGGGATCGTCGGGGTCTATCTGGGGGGATTGGCCTACTCCTGGATCCTGACCCGTTTCTTTTCGTAAGGCTTTTTTAGACCTGGATTTGCCAGATGTGAGGTACCTCTGAAATTGGCAAATCCGGCTTGCAAACAGGGGGTATCTCGGCTGAAATAGGCGTTGCCAGCAGGGTGCTGGCAATGACTAATACTCGATGAAATCGGGTGTTGGCGGTCAAATGGAATTGATTGGGAAGTCGGGTCAGATGTTGTCGGCCTTTCTCAAGTCTTCATGGAACCAAGTCCGCACTTTTGTAAGAAAGTGACAGGGCTCTTGCCTTATTTACAGTCGCAGTGCCTGCAGGGTGTTTTGAATAGCATCCCGATAGTGCCGGTGCCTTCGCACTGTAATTCCATTCCCGTATAGCTGGGGATTACTGCCTGTGCATCCATCGCTGGATGGTATGGTGGTGCCCGGTTATCTGGATTAAATCGAGACTTTGGAGAACAGAATGACTGATCTGAAAGTGGCCGCTCAGCGCGCCCTGAACCTGATGGACCTGACCACCCTGAACGATGACGACACCGATCAGAAGGTGATCGACCTGTGCCATAAGGCCAAGTCACCGGCTGGCCTGACCGCCGCCGTCTGCATCTACCCCCGTTTTATCCCTATCGCTCGCAAGACCCTGCGTGAGATCGGCGCTGCCGACGTACGCATTGCGACCGTGACCAACTTTCCGCACGGCAACGACGACATCGAGATCGCCGTGGCCGAGACCCGTGCCGCTGTCGCCTACGGTGCTGATGAAGTGGACGTGGTGTTCCCGTACCGTGCCTTCATGGCCGGCAATGAACAGATCGGTTTTGATTTGGTCAAAGCCTGTAAAGAGGCCTGCGGTGCCAACGTGCTGCTGAAAGTGATCATCGAAACCGGCGAGCTGAAAGAAGAGGCGCTGATCCGTCGCGCTTCCGAAATCTGTATCGATGCCGGCGCCGACTTCATCAAGACCTCCACCGGCAAGGTGCCGGTCAATGCGACCCCGGAAGCGGCGCGGATCATGATGGAAGTGATCAAGGCCAAGAACCCGAAAGTCGGCTTCAAGCCTGCTGGTGGCGTGAAAGACGCAGCCGTTGCCGGTCAGTACCTGGCCATGGCCGAAGAGATCCTCGGCAACGACTGGGTATCCGCCCGTACCTTCCGCTTTGGTGCATCCAGCCTGCTGGCCAGTCTGCTGGCCACTCTGGGGCATGGCGACAAGCCGGCCAACACCAGCGGTTACTAATAGGTTGATGAGAGGGCGGACTGCTGTCCGCCCTGTTAGCCCCCACCATGCGGTGTGCGGGCAAGGATTCAGGCTTGTGTAACGCCAGCAATGGCGGAGGGAATGAAAGATGTTTTTGCCTCAAGAAATTATTCGCAAGAAGCGCAACGGTGAAGCGCTCAGTACCCAAGAAATTCAATTCTTCGTTCAGGGCATTACCAACAACACCATCGGCGAAGGGCAGATCGCCGCGCTGGCGATGGCGGTCTACTTCAAAGACATGACCATGGATGAGCGGGTAGCCCTGACCTGCGCCATGCGCGACTCCGGCATGGTGCTGACCTGGGATCACCTCAATCTGGGTGGCCCGATTGTCGACAAACACTCCACCGGCGGTGTGGGTGATGTGGTTTCCCTGATGCTTGGCCCGATGGTCGCTGCCTGCGGCGGTTTCGTGCCGATGATCTCCGGCCGTGGCCTGGGCCACACCGGCGGTACTCTCGACAAGCTGGACGCCATTCCCGGCTACCAGACCTCGGTCGACAACGATCGTTTCCTGAAAGTGGTGAAAGAGGCGGGCGTGGCCATCATCGGTCAGACCGGCGATCTCGCCCCGGCTGACAAGCGTATCTATGCAGTACGGGACATCACCGCCACCGTCGAATCCATCGCCATGATCACCGGCTCCATCCTCTCCAAGAAGCTCGCCTCCGGGCTCGAAGCACTGGTGATGGATGTGAAAGTGGGCTCCGGCGCCTTTATGCCGACCTTCGAAGCGTCCGAAGAGCTGGCCAAGAGCATTGTGGCCGTGGCCAACGGTGCCGGTTGCCGCACCTCTGCGCTCTTGACCGATATGAACCAGGTGCTGGCCTCCAGCGCCGGTAACGCGGTGGAAGTGCGTGAAGCGGTGCGCTACCTGACCGGTGAATACCGCAACCCGCGGATCCACGAAGTGACCATGGCGCTGTGCGCCGAGATGCTGATCTCCGCCGGTCTTGCCAGCGACGAGCGCGATGCCCGCACCAAGCTGCAGGCGGTGCTGGATAACGGCAAGGCGGCCGAGATCTTCGGTCGCATGGTGACAGGTCTCGGTGGCCCGGCCGATTTTATGGAGCGTTACAACGCTTACCTGCCCAAGGCCGCCATCGTACGCCCGGTTTTCGCGGCCAATAGCGGCTTCGTGACCGCCATGGATACCCGCGAGCTGGGTCTGGCTGTGGTCGCCATGGGCGGTGGTCGCCGCGCTGCCGGTGACAAACTTGATTATGCGGTCGGTCTGACCGACTTTATCCGCTTGGGTCAAAGCGTCGATGCTGACAAGCCGATCGCGATGATCCACGCTCAGACTGAAGAGCAATATGCTCAGGCTGCCAGCATGGTGCAGGCGGCTGTCCGGATTGGTGGCGAGCGGCCGGAGGCACTGCCTGAAGTGTACCGCCGTATCACCCTGGCCGATTTGTAACAAGGGGAAGACCCATGAAACGTACCTTTATTCTGATGATGGACTCTTTCGGTATTGGCGCTGCTGCCGACGCCGACAAGTTCGGAGATGTGGGCGCCAACACCCTTGGCCATATCGCCAAGGCGTGTGCGGCAGGTGAAATTGAAGGCCGCGGTGCCCTCAATCTGCCCAACCTCAACAAGCTGGGCCTGGGCCACGCCTGCGAGCAGGCCTCCGGCTACTTCCCGGAAGGGCTGAAGAAAGATATCGAGGTGGTCGGTGCCTACGGCTTTGCGCAGGAACTCTCCTCCGGCAAGGATACCCCGTCCGGTCACTGGGAGATCGCCGGTGTGCCCGTGCTGTTCGAGTGGGGCTACTTCAAGGATCACCACAACAGCTTCCCGCAGGAGCTGCTGGACGCCATCGTCGAGAAGGCTGGTCTGCCGGGCTATCTCGGTAACTGCCACGCTTCCGGTACCCAGGTGCTGGACGATCTGGGCGAAGAGCACATGCGCACCGGCAAGCCGATCCTCTACACCTCTGCCGACTCCGTGTTCCAGATTGCCTGCCACGAAGAGACCTACGGCCTCGAGAAGCTCTATGAGCTGTGCCATATCGTGCGTGAGCTGCTGGAGCCCTACAACATCGGCCGCGTGATTGCGCGTCCGTTCGTAGGTACTGGCAAGGGCAACTTCAAGCGTACCGGCAACCGTCACGACTACTCAGTGCTGCCGCCGGCGCCGACCGTGCTGGATTACATGAAAGATGCGGGCGGTCAGGTGGTCTCCATCGGCAAGATTGCCGACATCTATGCCCAGCAGGGCATCACCAAGCAGGTGAAAGGGACCGGTCTGACCGAGTTGTGGGATCGCACGCTGGAAGAGGTGAAAGCGGCCGGTGACAACACCATCGTCTTCACCAACTTCGTCGACTTCGACTCCTCCTACGGCCACCGCCGTGATGTTGCCGGTTATGCCGGTGCGCTGGAGTATTTCGATTCCCGCCTGCCGGAGCTGTTTGAGCTGCTGCAGGATGGCGACGTGGTGGTGCTGACTGCCGACCACGGCTGTGACCCGACCTGGGGTGGGACCGACCACACCCGCGAATACATTCCGGTGCTGTTCTTCGGCAAGCCAGTCAAGGCTGGCTCCGTTGGTCGTCGCGAGACCTTTGCCGATATCGGCCAGAGCATCGCGGCTTACCACGGCCTGCCGAAACTGGCGTACGGTACCAGCTTCCTGTAATTTACCCGCCCGCCACTTCGGCGGCGGGCAATTTATAAAACAATAAAACTCAATCTAGTGTGAAGGAATCAAGAGAATGGCAACTCCTCATATCAATGCGAAAGATGGCGCCTTTGCTGATACCGTGCTGATGCCGGGCGACCCCCTGCGCGCCAAGTACATCGCTGAAACTTTCCTGGAGAACGTCGAGCAGATCTGCGACGTGCGCAACATGTTCGGTTTCACCGGTACCTACAAGGGCCGTCGTATCTCCGTAATGGGTCACGGCATGGGTATCCCCTCCTGCTCCATCTACGCCAAAGAGCTGATCACCGATTACGGTGTGAAGACCCTGATCCGTGTGGGCTCCTGTGGTGCCGTGCGTGAAGACGTGAAACTGCGTGACGTGGTGATTGGTATGGGTGCCTGCACCGACTCCAAAGTAAACCGTCTGCGCTTCAAGGATCACGACTTCGCTGCCATCGCTGACTTCGATCTGGTTGCCAATGCCGTGCAGGCCGCCAAGAACAAGGGCGTTGCCGTGCGCGTCGGTAACATCTTCTCCGCCGACCTGTTCTACACCCCGGACCCCTCCATGTTCGACGTCATGGAAAAATACGGCATCCTGGGTGTCGAGATGGAAGCCGCCGGTATCTACGGCGTGGCCGCAGAGTACGGTGCCAAGGCGCTGACCATCTGCACCGTCTCCGACCATATCCGTACCGGTGAGCAGACCACCTCTGAAGAGCGTCAGCTGACCTTCAACGACATGATCGAGATCGCACTGGATTCCGTCCTGCTGGGCGACAAGTAATTCCCTTGCGAATAAGAAACGGCGGCCTTCTGGCCGCCGTTTTTGTATCTGCTCATTGGTTGCGCCATCAATTTTCCGGAGGTGGCGCGGGGGGCGTACTCTTTTTCTTGTGCTTGCGCACCCGCATGTAGTTGCGGCGCACGCCGTAGGAGATGAGCACTCCGGCCAGCAGGGCGACCAGCAGCATCAGGCGCTGTTTCTCCTGCACCACCTTGAGCCGGGTGTCCTTGTCTGCCAGCATCTGCTGCTCTTCCAGGGTGATGCGCAGGAAGCCGATGGTCTGCTCGCCATCCCGGATCTCCTGTACGAACTGGATCCGCCCCTTGCCCTGCTCCGGCAGTGACTTGTTATCGCTGCCGATGGGCAGCAGGCTCTCCAGCGGCACCGCCTGCTCAGACTGGGCGAGGGGAATGCCGCGTCCGTCGTAGAGGGTGGCATCGAGGATCTCCGGCTCCGCCGCCAGATCCCGTGCCAGCCGCTCCAGCTCGCTGCTCTTCTCCTCCTTGATCCAGCGCTTCATATCGCGGGCGGCATAGGCGACCAGCGCCTGTGCCCGGTTGCGCGCTTCGCTGTGCAGCGAGGCCTGGCTTTCACCCTGCATATGAATGAGCACACCGAGCACCCAGCATCCGAGCAGGATACCGGCACCCAGGCTGAGAACACGTTTGATGGGAAGATGACGCTGCAAGCGCGAGACCTCATGGTAACAAGGAGTGGCGGGATCTTGGCGCTTGCCTGTACAAAAAGCAATACGCTACTCTGGGCCAGCATTGTTAACCCCCTGATCACCAAGGAAGGCGTATCCCTTATGTTGTTGTCCCGGCTCCCCCCTCTGTTATCCGATTGGCCCGCGTTGTTGTCCGGCTCACCCTGTTGGCAGCTCAGCGCAGATGTGTTGCAACCGACAGAGACTCCGCATGCTGGCGGCTGGTTGGTGCTGTTTGGCAAGGGGCTGGGCGCCTCCCATCTGGCGCATTTGTCTCCATTGTTGGCAGCGCAGGGGCTGGCGGCCACCCTCTATCCTCCCACCGAGGTGGTGGGCGTGCCGTTGCTGCTGCTTGGCTGCGATCGCTTCTCTGCCGAGCTGGTGGCCGAGCTCAAGATCGGTGAGTGGGAGATCGATCTCTGCCATCTGCCCGCCCTGCCGACCCTGAACGAGCCCGGCCTGCTGGTGATGGACATGGACTCCACCGCGATCCGCATCGAGTGCATCGACGAGATTGCCCGACTTGCCGGGGTTGGCGAGCAGGTGGCGGCAGTGACGGCCGCAGCCATGCAGGGCAAGCTCGAGTTTTCCGACAGCCTGCGCAATAGGGTGGCCCTTCTGGCAGGGGCGCCGGTCACCATTCTCGACGAGGTGGCGGCATGGATGCCCTGGATGCCGGGCTTGCAGCTGATGGTCGATACCCTCAAAGGGGCGGGTTGGAAGGTGGCCATCGCCTCCGGCGGTTTTACCCGTTTTGCTGGCCAGTTGCAGCGCGATCTGGGGCTCGATGCCATCTTCGCCAACGAGCTGGCGGTGGAAGGGGAGCTACTGACGGGCAAGGTGAGCGGGCGCATCGTCGACGCCAGCGTCAAGGCCGAGGTGTTGCAGCAGTTGGCTCAGGAGTACGGCATTGCTGCCGCCCAGACCGTGGCCATCGGCGATGGTGCCAACGATCTCAAGATGATGGGGGTCGCGGGCCTTGGCATTGCCATTCACGCCAAGCCGCTGGTGCGGGCGCAGGCGG
The DNA here is from genome assembly GCF_051919345.1 of Aeromonas sp. 84A. Taxonomy (NCBI): domain Bacteria; kingdom Pseudomonadati; phylum Pseudomonadota; class Gammaproteobacteria; order Aeromonadales; family Aeromonadaceae; genus Aeromonas; species Aeromonas sp. 84A. The sequence goes on along the minus strand of NZ_JBQBEW010000001.1, from coordinate 4,371,447 downwards.
CGGCCACCCTCAATCATCACGATTTGGAGGGGGTGATCTGCCTGCTGGCGGCGCGGGCCTGTAGCGAGCAACGCTGGGACAAGCGCTGACAGTGTTTCAAGGAGGAAACCAATAAAAATGGAATTGTTGCAGCAGTCTCTGTTTATCCCCTGTGGTGGCCATCAATTGCATGTGCGCCACATCAAACCCCGGGTCGCCGTGCATGGAGAGCCGATCCTGATGGTGCATGGCGCCATCGAGAACGGGCGGATCTTCTATACCGAATCGGGCAAGGGGCTGGCCTGCTTTCTGGCCCGTCATGGCTATCAGGTCTATGTGGCTGATTTGCGGGGGCGGGGGCTCAGCACTCCTGCCATCGCCGAGCAGGCGGAGCACGGTCAGCATGAGCTGATCACCGAGGATCTGCCCGCCCTGCAGCGCTGGATTGCCGAGCGCCATCATGGCTTCAAGGTGCACTGGGTGGCCCACTCCTGGGGCGGTGTCATCATGGCCTCGACCCTGGTGCGCTTCCCTGAGCTGGCGGATCAGGTGGCCAGCCTGCTGTTTTTTGGCACCAAGCGCGGAGTGTCGGTGCACAATCCCGAGCGCTGGCTGAAGGTAGATCTGATCTGGAATCGGCTGGCCCCCTGGCTGGCTCGCCGCCGTGGTTTTCTGGCGGCTCGCAATCTGAAGATCGGTGCTGACGACGAGCCGCTGCGCTATCTGCAGGAGACCATCCCCTGGGTCAAGTGCGGCCCCTGGCAGGATCCTCACGACGGTTTTGCCTATGACGAGGCGGCGGCAAGGGTCAGCTGGCCACCGCTCTGGATGATCTCGGCCAAAGCGGACAAGGTGCTGGGTCACCCGACCGATGTGCGCCGTTTCAGCGACGAGATGGGTTCGGCCACGCGTCACACCCGATTGGGGCGGGACAACGGCAACCGCCTCGATTATGACCACATCAATATGCTGACTGCCCCGCAGGCGCAGGAGGATCACTTTCCCCAGATCCTCGACTGGCTGCTCAACCCGCAGGCGGCATGACAAAAAAACAGGGCGCCTCGAGCGCCCTGTTTCATTTCTGTCTATTTCTGGATCATCAGTTCAGCGGCGGCGTGATGCCAAAGCGGAACAGGGTTGCCTGGGTGGTATCGGTCAGTTCTCCTACCCCCACCACGCTCCAGAGCTCCTCTTCCAGCTTGCGCGCCTTGTGGATGGCGAACTTGGCGATGTAGTCCAGCTCGTTGGCGATGAAGTTGGTGTCGGGCCGTCCGGTACGGGAGATGCCGACCAGCACCGAGTAGAACTCCCCCTGTTGCTGCGCCAGCTCGATGAACTGACGCTTCTCTTTGACATTGGCAAAGCTGCTGGCTAGTCGGCTGCTGAAGATGGGCAGGCCGGCCTTGGTCTGGATGCTGGCGATATAGACCTCGTCTTCCCTCGGTTTGTCCTCCCGCTCGATGGCACGTAGCGGGTTCATCAACAGCTCCTTGAGCAACTCCCCCTGAAACAGCGGGTAGAGGTTCTCCTGCTCCGGCAGCTCGGCACAGGCTTGCAGCAGCCGCTCCAGACTGCGTGGTTGCAGAGACTTGCCGATGGAGGCCGGTTTGGGCGCGCCCTTCAGCTTGTTGACGTAGACCGGCGAGTTGAACAAGTGGTGGGTGTAGATGTTGCGCAGTGCCCGTGCCAGCCCACGATAGCGGCGCTGCTCCTGCGCCGCCTTGAGCTTGTTCTGGTTGCTCTCGATCAGCAGGCTGAAGAACTGGCGGCCGGTATGGCGATCCGAATCCCCTTCGATGCAGAGGTGCAGCACGGTGCGGGTCATGTTGAGACTGACCAGCCGGTAGGAGAGGCGCTGCAAATCCATGCTCTTGGAGAGCTCCTGCAAGCGGGGCAGGGCGATGGTCACCACATCGTTCTTCTCGCCGATAAAGGCATCTTCCAGCTCGATTTGCAGGCCGTGAGTCGAGATGTCGCGGGTCCAGCCGATCCAGGATTTGCCGTTGTGATGGATGGCGACCGCGGTCTTGTGGATGTAGCGCGACTCCTTGCGCAGCTGAACATAGTGCAGGGTCTCGATCTCGAACGGGGCAACCCCCTGCTCGTGACCAAAGCGTTGCAGCTCGTTGGCGTTGTTGCTGACCCCTTCCTGATGGAACTCTTCCCGCTGGGACTCCAGGCCGATCTCCTGCAGCAGGCCGCAATAGCCGATCTGCTTGAGCCGCTCGAGCAGCAGGATATCTTGCAACTGCGGGTTGTCCTGCCCTTGCAGTTGCCCCACATCCGCCTCGATCAGATCGCATGCCTCCAGCGTGAACTTGTAGACTCGCCAGCTGGGGCGGCGCGAGCCTACCTGGAAGAAGAGGGCGGTGAGGCCACTCTGGCGCAGCTCCTCGGCGGTGGCGGAGAAGAAGTAGATGTGGCTGCGCACCGTGTGGGTAAAGCAGTAGATGATGGTCTCGGTGGTGGTGCCGGGGGCCGGGCAGAGCCGTTTCATCCGCTCTGCGCTGAAAAGCCCCGCGAGGGCATCGCGGTTTTTCTCATCGCGCCAATACTCCAGCAGGTGCTGGTTGTTTTCCGTACGCAGGGCAATCTCGAGATTGGGGCTGTCACCAGTGCCGAAGAAGAGCGGCATGCCGGTCATCCGCGGCAGGTAGAACTGCTCATACCCCTTGATGATGGCGGCAGAGAGCAGGTAGTCGACGCTGACCCGATAACGGATCTTGTTGGCGTCGATAAAGTCGCTGAGGAAGGCATCGAAGGCGGGCTGTTCGCCGGAGCGCACCAGCCGCAGCCAATATTTTCCCTCTTTGCTCTCTTCGCCGAGGATCTGATAGCCGACCGGCTGATGCAGCACCGGATTGGGGGTGTCCCGCTCCAGTCCGGTAAAGAAGACCTCCACTTGGGCGCCGGTGTGATAATTCGGCAGATAGGGAACAGAGACCCGCATGCCACCCAGCGAGAGATCGGAACTCTTGGCGAACAGCTTCTCACCATCCTGAAACTTGATCAGCACCGGCGAGCTGAAGTGCATCCGCTCCTGACGGCGGCCGTAGTAGCTGGCAAAGGCGATGGTGTTGACATCATATTGCCGGAAGGGGCTGGCCGGCGGCGACAGCTGAGCATCCACGCGGGCGTTGTGGTGCTGTTTTTGCCACTGTTGCAGCGCCTCGTAGACACCGAGGGTATAGATATCGCGGTAGAGATAGCACTGGGACTGGAACAGGGCTATCGCATCGGCGGGCATGAAGTGAGTGATGCCGTCGAATTCATGCACCAGGCACTCATCCTCAAGCTCATCGCGCATGTCGATGACCCTGCGGCAGGGGGAGCACTTGCGCTTGAGCTCCATCTTGATCAGAAAACGGCTGTTGCTGTTTTCCTCCTGGGTCATGCGGTTGAAGATCTCCTCGAAATCTTTCTCCCGCAGCAAGGGGACGAGTTGTTCAATCAGATGTTGCTGGTGTTCTGAATCCATTTGTTCCTGCCACGGAAAGTCACTTTTCCGATTCTGGGTTTGATCTGTCGGTCGCAAACAAGTATATCAAGCAGGAATTCATCCTGTCCCCGAGTTATCAATGGCCAAAAATAAAACTGCTTATGTTTGTTCCGAATGTGGTGCCGACTTCACACGCTGGCAAGGTCAATGCAGCGAGTGCAAGGAGTGGAATACCATCACCGAGGTGCGCCTCGGTTCGGTGAGCCCCGCTGGCAAGAGTGCCCGTTACACCGGTTATGCCGGCGCGGTCGGCAGTCAGGTACAGACACTGGCAGAGATCGCCACCACCGAAATTCCCCGTTTTACCTCAGGTTTCAAGGAGCTGGATCGGGTGCTTGGTGGCGGTGTGGTGCCCGGCTCGGCCATTTTGATCGGCGGCAACCCGGGGGCGGGCAAGTCGACCCTGCTGCTGCAGACCATGTGTGGTCTCGCTGAGCGGATGAAAACCCTCTATGTCACCGGCGAGGAGTCGCTCCAGCAGGTGGCGATGCGGGCCAACCGCCTTGGGCTGCCCACCGACAAGCTGCGGATGCTTTCCGAGACCAGCGTCGAGCAGATCTGCCTGATTGCCCAGCAGGAGCAGCCGCAGATCATGGTGATTGACTCCATTCAGGTGATGCATGTGGCGGATGTGCAATCGTCCCCCGGTTCTGTCTCGCAGGTGCGCGAAGCGGCGGCGCTGCTGACCCGCTATGCCAAGCAGAATCATGTGGCCATCTTCATGGTGGGTCATGTGACCAAGGATGGCAGTCTGGCGGGCCCCAAGGTGCTGGAACACTGCATCGACTGCTCTGTGCTGCTTGATGGTGGCCATGACTCCCGTTTTCGGACTCTGCGCTCCCACAAGAACCGTTTCGGCGCGGTCAACGAGCTGGGGGTTTTTGCCATGACCGAGCAGGGGATGCGCGAGGTGAGCAACCCCTCCGCCATCTTCCTCAGCCGAGGGCAGGAGCAGGCGCCCGGTTCCATCGTCATGGTGATCTGGGAGGGCACCCGGCCGCTGCTGGTGGAGTTGCAGGCGCTGGTTGATTACTCCCAGCTATCCAACCCGCGCAGGGTGGCGGTGGGGATGGATCACAACAGGCTCGCCATGTTGCTGGCGGTGCTGCACCGTCACGGCGGGTTGCAGATGGCGGATCAGGATGTCTTCATCAACGTGGTTGGCGGGGTCAAGGTCGAGGAGACCAGTGCGGATCTGGCGCTGCTGCTGGCGATGGTCTCCAGCTTCCGGGATCAGGCGCTGCCCAAGGATCTGGTGGTGTTCGGCGAAGTGGGTCTTTCCGGTGAAATTCGCCCGGTGCCATCCGGCCAGGAGCGGTTGCAGGAGGCGGCCAAACACGGTTTTCGTCGAGCCATCGTGCCGCACGCCAATGCCCCCAAGCACCCCATCGAAGGGATGGAAGTGGTGCCGGTCAAGAAGCTGTCTGAGGCACTCGAGGCGCTGTAATCCCTCAGCATTGCAATCGAGACAACCGCACAACGAAAAAAGAGCGCCTCGGCGCTCTTTTTTATGGGCTGGCACCTGCCATCAGGGCTGGCTGTGTTCCAGATGCTCGCTCAGCAGTTGTTCCAGCTCGCGGTGGAGCAGCTCTTCGTCGCCGACGTTGAGCTCGATCATCCGCTTGAGATGGGTGGCGCTGTCGATATCGATGTGGTGGCAGTAGAAACCCAGCTTCTTGCTGGCTTCGTGGGTCAGCTCGACCTGCATTTTGATCTCGATATCGCTACCGCTCAGGATAAAGCTGAGCTGGTACTCCTTGTTGTCACGGCTCTCCCAGTCGTCGGGGCGGATCAGCAGGGCTCCCTGCAAGGAGACGTCGACAAGCTGGGTCTGCCACTTCTGTTCCCCCTGGGTGAGTTCTGCCATGGTCAAGTAGAGGATCCGTGCAAAACGGCGGCGCTCAGACATGCTCATCTCCTGTATGCAATAAGTGTGGACGCTAGGGTCATTGCTCTGAGTGTAATCCACCTTGGTTGCCAGTATCTTGAACTTGCTCCGAAAATGGCATTCAGGCTTGCTGGGTACTCAAGGATTCCACTACATGAAGCGCCTTGACCAAGCGGTCCTCCTGTTTGAACCGCTCTTCCAGAACCGGACCCAACTCGTTGAGATCATCATCCAGTAGCAGCAATTGGGCCTCGTCGGCATCACTGTATTTGTCATTGAACTCGAGGGCGAATTCAGTGCTGTTACGAATATGGGGATAGATGCGCTTGGCCAGCTCCAGTGTTTCGCCGCTGGCTTGCTCGAAGGCGGTGACGACGTGGTGGTAGATCTCGAAATGGCCCGCGCTGACATAGTCGACCAGGCGGTCGCAAAACTGATGCAGTTCTTCTGTTTTGGGCAGGCTGCGTTGCTTGGTCCGCGCCGGAGTAAGGCCTGCCAGCTGCATGTATCCAACCAGCAACGCTTGCCTTGCATCCAGCCAGTCGTCGATAGCTTTATGCTTGCCTGCCAGCGCCTGCTTGGTCTGTTCCAGTTTCGTCAACATAATCCCTATCCCTCCGTGGGGCAAAGGCTGGCCGATTGTTCGGTATTCCGAGCCGTTTGAGCAGTGACACAACCTATAACTAGGGAAAATCTGGGCAAGCGTCAATAGCCATGGGGGGATAATGTTAAGTGGCGAAGAAATAGTCAGTGGATTGTGTCTGCGTGCTAGCAGGTTTCAGGCCTGCTCACGGTTTTTCGCGTGTGGAATGTGACTATTTCCGCAGATCTTGATGAAAACCCCAGCGTTTGACGCGTTCGGCTCGATAAAGGCTTTGCCTGTGCGTTTTTTTTTGCATAGAGTGACCCAGCGCTAAATGCCCGATCATAAAGGAAATGTTATGAACAAAGCTCAACTTGTCGATGCGATTGCCGCCAAAGCAGATCTGAGCAAAGCTCAGGCCAAAGTGGCTCTGGAAGAGATCATCAATGGTATTACCCAGAGCTTGAAAGAAGGCGATGCTGTGCAACTGGTCGGTTTTGGCACCTTCAAGGTCACCCACCGCGCAGGCCGCACCGGTCGTAACCCGCAAACTGGTAAAGAGATCCAGATTGCTGCTGCCAACGTGCCTTCATTCGTGGCTGGCAAGGCTCTGAAAGACGCTGTCAAGTAAGTCCGAAAGTCTGTTTTGTCCAATGCCAGTCAGCTTGCTGACTGGCATTGTTTTTATGGGATTCTCCCATCCTGCCTATTAGTCCTTCCTGACTTTTCCTTTTGTCAGCCTCGTTGCGGCTGAGGCCTTGTGCCGTTTGCGGGTTGGATGGCAGCGGCCAGATCCGCTCATAGGCCCAGGTAAAGACCATGATGTAGACGAGGTAGAAGGCAACGAAGCCGAGATCCAGCATCAGGGCGTCCCAGACCCCCAGATCGAGCCAGAACATGACGCAGGGGAGGGAGAGCATCATAAAGCTCGCCTCATAGACAAACGCGTGCAGGAAGCGATCCAGTGGTCGCTTGTTGGTGCGCCCGCACAGTTTGAGCAACCCCTTGTCGAACAACAGATTCCAGCCGTAGGTCCAGGCTGTGGCGACGATGGAGAAGAAGATGGCCAGCGAACCGACCTCGGCGACGCCCTGACCGAACAGCTGGCTGATCAGCGGTGCGACCAGTGCCAGCCCGATGCCTTCGTAGAGAACCAGATAACGAAGTCGATCCGGGGTGGTGCGTAGTTGGGTACTACTCATGGGTGATGTGCCTCCTGTGGGAGGCGCATTCTAATCAGGGAGTGGTTAAAAGAGAAGCATCGGCCCGTCATGACGGGCGTTGAGGGGCATGATGATGCGCCCTCTTTGCGATACTTCTCTATTGCCAACTTGGGCGTTAGCCCTGAGTGGTCAAGTCTGCGACTCAGGCGTCGGTTGGCGTGACCCGGGTCAGCATGGCAAAGCCCTCTTCCACTTGAGTGAGCTTTACCTTGACCTCTCCCAACTCGGCGAGCGAGGCAACATGGGTGCCACCACAGGGAATGGTCACCTCCTGGCCTTCCAGCATGCAGTGCCAGTAACGGGAATCGATGATCGCCTCGCCAGCGCGGCTGCGGCGGATCTCGCCTCCGGCTGCAATCCAGTCGGCCAGTTGCTGGTTGACTTTCTCTTCAATCAGCGCCAGATCTGCCAGTAGCGCCTCGCTGTTGACCCCTTTCTTGCGCAGGCTCTTGCCGATTCGGTACTGCTCCCGCGAACCGCAAGGCTCGACCCGAGAGCTTTGAATAGCAAGACGATCGAAGTCGGGCTGGCCCAGTGCATCGCGCTCGCTTACCTCCTTGCGCCAGTAGGGGATGAGTACCCGGTTGAGGGCCATCGCCGCCAGATGGCAGCCGCTATGGCCCAGACTCAGGGCGTGGCGGGCAGCGCTATCTACTTGCAATTCGACCTGGCTGCCAACGGCCAGTGCGTGGTCACCGGTCAGTGGATGGACCACCACGAAACGCCACCCCTCAGCGCCCCGTTTGACCGGAATGGCAGTATCGACGAACAGTTCGCCATCCGGGCTAATGGCGCCCATTCGGCAAGGGCCAATGGTTGCTTCGCCCCCTTCCCAGCGAACATGGCCCACATCCCCCGGCTGATCGGGCCAGAGGTGGCTCTGGGGATGAAAGGGGGTGAGGTCGGTGACCAGCAACGTGGTATCACCGCGCTGGCAGCAGACCACGCTGGCCTGCTCTTGATGATGGCCCAGTACGAAGCTGGCTCGGGTATGTTCCATGGCAAGGCTCCCGCAACGATAAATGAGAAGAGAAAGCGGCAGCATACGCCAAAGTGCGAAGAGGCTCATTAACCAGAGTTAATGAGCCTCTCTTCTCGGTTTTACGGTTCGCTAGATCATGGCGACCAGCAGATAGGCATTGAGCCCGATCACCAGCGCAACGATAAGGCGGCCGACGGCTTGTGTGACCGGATGGTTGCGATGTTGCCCCATCAGCGCCCGATCGCCGGTCAGCATCAACAGCGGGATCAGGGCCAGCGCGATGCCAAAGCTCAGGATCACCTGACTCAACACCAGAATTTCGGTGGTGTTGAGCCCCATAGCGATTACCACGAAGGCGGGAGCCATGGTGATGGCGCGACGCAGCCAGAGCGGGATGGTAAAGCGGACAAAGCCCTGCATCACCACTTGCCCGGCCAGGGTCCCTACCACGGTAGAGCTGATGCCAGATGCGACCAGCGAGAGGCCAAACAGGGTGGCGGCAGCCTGACCCAGCAGCGGAGTGAGGGTCTGGTAGGCGGATTCCAGCTCCGCTACCTGCTGGTGGCCCGAGCTGTGGAACGCGGCAGCCGCCATCGCCATCATCGCCAGATTGACGAAGCCGGCGATGGTCATGGCAATCGCCACATCGACCAGGGTGGTGTGCAGCCGCTGGCTGACCGAGCCCTGATCCTGCGTGTGCTGGGTCAGTGCCGAGTGCAGATAGATAACGTGGGGCATCACGGTGGCACCGAGCACACCGGCGGCCAGATAGACGGCATCGCTGTTGGGCAAACCGGGGAAGAGGGCGCCCTCCAGCAGGCTGGGCAGATGGGGGCGGGAGAAGATCAGCTCGACGATGTAGGCCGCCGCGACAAACAACAGCAGGCCGCCGACCACGAACTCCAGCGGTTTCTGGCCACGGGATTGCAACATCAGGATCCCCCAGGTCACCACGGCGGTGATGCAGGCCCCTTCAAGCAAGGTCACGCCAAGCAGCAGCTTGAAGCCGACTGCGGCGCCGATAAATTCGGCGAGATCGGTGGCCATGGCGATGATCTCTGCCTGCACCCAGTAGGCCCAGACAGCCGGTTTTGGCAGTCGGTCGCGGATGTGCTCCGCCAGATTCTTGCCGGTGACGATACCGAGCTTGGCCGAGAGGGTTTGCACCAGCATGGCCATCAGGTTGGCCCATACCACCACCCAGAGCAACTGGTAGCCAAAGGTAGAGCCCGCCTGAATATTGGTGGCGAAGTTGCCCGGGTCGATATAGCCGATGGCGGCGATAAAGGCAGGCCCGAGCAGGGTCAGTTTGAATTTGCGGGCTGGGATCGTAGTCGTTAGTGCGGGTTGCATGGCATCACCCTCCATAGGGATATGGAGAGAGAATAGATCTAAGTGATAATCATTATCAATTGTTGTTTCTGATGATTTCCATCGGGAAAAACATTTAAGGCAGTCAGTTGCAGTGAGGGATGTGATTTCGTACAATACGCCGCCCTAGAAAAGCAGCGACTAAACACCTTTATGTTCCTTGCCTCCGAGGTCTGGCTGCACCTGGGCGGAGGCTGAATTAATCCGTAAGGAGCTAAAATGCGTCATTACGAAATCGTCTTCATGGTTCATCCGGACCAGAGCGAGCAAGTTCCCGGCATGATCGAGCGTTACACCGGCGCCATCACCACCTCCGGTGGCACCATTCATCGCCTGGAAGATTGGGGCCGTCGTCAGTTGGCTTACCCGATCGACAAACTGCACAAAGCCCACTACGTTCTGATGAACGTGGAAGCAGAGCAAGCCGTTATCGATGAGCTGGAAACCAACTTCCGCTTCAACGATGCCGTTATCCGCAACATGATCATGCGCACCAAGCACGCCGTGACTGAAGTTTCTCCGATGGCCAAGGCCAAAGAAGAGCGCTTCACCCGTCGTGACGACGAGCGCCGCGAAGAAGCTACTGAAGCTGCTTCCGAAGAGTAATTCTGGATCACTGACTAGAGGATAAAGGCCATGGCACGTTATTTCCGTCGTCGTAAGTTCTGCCGCTTCACCGCCGAGAACGTTACCGAGATCGACTACAAAGATATCGTTACTCTGAAAAACTACATCACTGAATCTGGCAAGATCGTACCGAGCCGTATCACCGGTACCCGCGCCAAGTATCAGCGTCAGCTGGCACGCGCCATCAAGCGTGCTCGTTACCTGGCTCTGCTGCCGTACACCGATCTGCACAACAAGTAAGAATCGGCCCGGCACTTAAGCCTAACTCAACGAAATTTATAGAGGAAAGGTAATGCAAGTTATCCTGCTCGACAAAATCGCCAAACTGGGCGGTCTGGGTGACCAAGTTTCCGTGAAATCTGGTTATGCCCGTAACTACCTGATCCCGCAAGGCAAAGCTGTTATGGCCACCAAGGCCAACATCGAAGCTTTCGGTGCTCGTCGCGCTGAGCTGGAAGCCAAACTGGCTGCCAACAAAGCTGCTGCTGAAGAGCGTGCTGCCAAGCTGGCCGAACTGGCTACCGTGGTTATCGCTTCCAAGTCTGGCGACGAAGGCAAGCTGTTCGGTTCCATCGGTACCCGTGACGTGGCTGAAGCCATCACTGCTGCCGGCGTAGCCGTTGCCAAGAGCGAAGTCCGCATGGGCAACGTTCTGCGTAACACCGGTGACTACGAAGTTGCTGTTCAGCTGCACGCTGACGTTAAAGCAACCGTACAGATCCAGGTTGTTGCCCTGTAATAGCGATTCGCTTTTACAGAAAAAACCCGCGCACTTGCGCGGGTTTTTTATTTTCCGGCCCGAGGGTAGAGTGAAGATCTGTTCCACTGGAGGAGATCCTTATGGCTTGGGTAGAAGGCCGCGTCATCGAACGCATCGAATGGACACCCACCCTGTTCTCCCTGCGGGTAGCGGCCGAGCTGGCTCCCTACAAGGCAGGCCAATTCACCAAGCTGGCCCTCGAGCAGGGCGATCGCCGCATTCAACGCGCCTACTCCTTCGTCAATCCCCCCTCTGCGCCATACCACGAGTTCTATCTGGTCGAGATCCCGAGCGGTGAGCTGACTCCCTCGCTCGGCTCGCTGCAAGCAGGCGATACCCTGCTGGTGCAATCCCAGGCCACCGGCTTTCTGACGCTGGATGAGGTGCCCGCCGGGCGCGATCTCTGGCTGCTCTCGACCGGCACTGCCATCGGCCCCTTCCTCTCCATGTTGGCCGAGGGTGAGGCCTTCAACCGTTTCGAGAATTTGGTGTTGGTGCACGGGGTGCGCAAAGGCGAAGAGCTGAGCTATCAGGATTTGATTGCCAGCTTTGCCGAGCAATATGGCGCGCGCTTTCGCTATATCCCCTTTGTCAGCCGCGAGCCTTGGCCCGATGCAATGGCAGGGCGGATCCCGGCGGCGATTGCCAATGGTCAGCTGCAGGCTAGAGTGGAGTTGGAGTTTTCACCCGAGCTGAGTCAGGTGCTGATCTGCGGCAATCCGGAGATGGTGAAAGAGACCCAGCAGACCTTGCTGGCACTGGGGTTGGCCAAGAATCTGCGGCGGGCGCCGGGCAATATCAGTGCGGAGAATTATTGGTAAAACAATCAGTACAGGGGCGCCAAGCCCCTGTTGCATCAGGAGAGGGCGTTCAGTTCTTCTTGCCGTTGCCCTTGTTTTTATCCTTCTGTTTGTCGTGACCTTGCCCGGGGTTATTGCCGCTGTGGATACTGCGGTTGTAGTGATCCCGGTACTTGCCATCCATCTTGTCGCAGTTGAGTTTGATCCGGCTGTCGCCAATGCCAAGATCCAGGCAGTTGTCCTGCCACCAGTCGTACTCTTTGTCATCCCAGTCGAGATTGATCTTGATGTCATCACCGGAGATCTTGATGCCATCGCTATTTTTGCTTGGCGGTGCCGCAACCGCGATGCCATGCGCCATCAGCAGGGAGAGCCACAGGGCGCCACGCTGGATAACGGGGTTGTGTTTGGCTTGGGTCATCGCAAGGGTACTCCTGTCGTTATTGGCCACTCTGCGAGTTGGCAGGGATCTGGTTGGTTTGCGGCGGCTGGTTGCGGTTCTCTTCATCTTCCAGATTGAATTTGACTGCCCTGCAGTCGGCCGGGGAGGTTTCGCCGACCCCCAAGTCGAGGCAGTCGTTCTGGGTCCAGCCGAACTGCTTGTCATCCCAGTCCAGATTGAATTTAAGCTCATCGACGGAGAATTCGGAGCCACTGCTCTCTTGATATTGCTGGGTCGCTGCGGCGCTGCCGGTAACCAGAAGAAGGGAGAGTAGCAAAGTGGTCTTACTGTTCATGATGGCCTCGGATAATTGCAACGGTGGATGAGTGTACAGACCGGAGCTGAACCCGGGCGGAACTGTTCCCCATCTCACTACATGATCAAGTCAGGGAGGGATTGTATCGCTTTTCTGCTGCCGATTTGTCCGTTTTGGTCGCACTCTGGGCAGCTGGTTTGCAATATGAAGGAATTCAGGTGTTTGCCCTTCTCTGAACGGCTCTGCCGACTATAATCGGCAGCCAACTTTTCCTGCACTGCACCACAGTTTCACCATGACCACACAGGACGCTTCCGCGTTGCGCTATCCCAAGGGATGGTTCGCGCTCACCACGGTATACAGTTTTACCGGGTTGGCCATTCTGGCTTCCATTATCTTCTCCCTGCTGCTGTTCCTCTCCATCGATGACAACCCGCTGATGAAGTGGCTGTTCGGCGGCTTGGCCATCATCTTCGAGCTGGGCAAGTTTTACGTCTGGTACGAGTACGGCGAGCGCAAGGCGCGGCGGGATCTGAGTGGTGCCTTCTGGTCGCTGCTGTTTTACAGCGTGCTGGCGGCCATCTCCATCGGCGGTAGTATCGGTGGCATCAACAGCGCCACCAACACGGTGCTGAGCCAGCAGGCGCGCCACGAGCGGGAGCTGGCCCGTTTCGACGAGCAGATCGCCAGCATCGAGCGGCAGATCCAGCTCAACGAAGAGGCGGCCCGCAAATACATCGAGCTGGAGCGCATTTCCAGTGGCGTCTCCTCGTTGCAGCATGCCAACACCAAGCTGCGCTTGCAGCAGGATGAGCTGCGCCAGCAGCGCGATGCCAAGCCGGTCAACGAACAATCCTCCATGCTGGGGCTGATGAGTAGTCTGGCGGACGGGGTAGGGATGAGCATCAGTCAGGTGCAGTTCCTGCTGGTCTGCTTCCTCTCGGTGTTGCTCGATGTGTTCGGTGCCTTTTTCGTCAGTCTGATCGGCGAGGAGAACCGCTTTCGCCGGATGTGGCGCTGGCAGCAGGATCAAGCTCGCGAAGAGGCACAGGCTGCGTTGGCGATGGCAGCCCAGCCAGAGCCCATCATGCCCCCCGAGCCCGCCCCCGAAGTGCTGGCGCAGGTGCGCGGTGCGCTGATGAGTGGTGAGCTCAAGTGCAGCAAGCGCTCGGTGGCACAGGCGCTGTCACTCTCGCTGGAGGAGGTGGATCGGGTGTTCCACCATCTGCTGTCGCAAGGGGTGTTGGGGCAGGGGAGCAATCGCCACTACTACCTCAATCCGGCGCTGGAGCAGCAAGCCGGATAGTGAGAAGGCCACCGGAACTCGGTGGCCTTTTTCGTTATCGAGTGGCTGTGGCACTCAGTGAGTCAGCACCATCATCAGGCTGAGGAAGGCGGCCAGTCCGCCACCGATGCCGATGATCCAGTAAAACCCCTTGGCCCCCTGTTTGAGCGGGATGCGGAAGTAGAGCAGAAACGCCCACCACCCCAGTGCCAGCAACAGAGGAATAAGAAACATTCGAGCCATGGTGTCCTCGCTGTTATTCTGTTGACCCTTGATCAATCAACAGGATGGATTGTGCAATGACGCAACTACAGATTACCGCATTCGGTGACCCCTCGGTACTCAAGCTCAACCCTTCCCTCGATAAGGTGCCAGCCGATGGCGAAGTGCGGGTGCGCATCTGCTTTGCGGGGGTGAACCCCATCGATGCCAAAACTCGCGCCGGTCTCGGCTGGGCGGCGGCCCAGAACAAGGACAAGCTGCCCTGGACACCGGGTTATGACATCTCCGGCGTGGTAGAGAAGGTGGGCCCCGGTGTGACCTCGCTGATCGAGGGGGATCGGGTGTGCGGCATGGTCGGTTTTCCCCTCGCTGCCGGTGGCTACGGGGAGTCTGTGGTGGCAAGCGAGAGCGAGCTGGTCAAGCTCGACGGGGTGAGCCTGCAGCAGGGGGCGGCGCTGCCGCTGGCCGGTCTCACAGCCTGGCAGGGGCTGCTTGAGCACGGCGGCCTCCAGAGCGGTCAGCGGGTCTTGATCCTCGCCGGTGCCGGTGGCGTCGGCCATCTGGCGGTGCAGTTTGCCAGCGCCTATGGCGCCGAGGTGGTGGCTACCGCAAGCCCCGACAACCATGGCTTCCTGCACGCTCTGGGGGCGCGCTGGATGGTGGATTACCACGACGCAAACTGGCCAGCTGCTGTGGTGGCAGAGGCCGGTCAGGTCGATCTGGTGCTGGATCTGGTGGGTGGCGAGAGTGGCAAGGCGGCGCTGGCCTGTGTCAAACCGGATGGCCGCTTGGTGACTGTGCCCACCATCACTGCCCAGCAGATCAAGGATGCTGGGGCTGCGGCGGGGATCGAAGTGGTCGGCATGCTGGTGCACCCCGACCAGAAGCAGCTGGGTCAGATGTTGATGCTGCTGCGTCAGGGGGAGGTGAAGGTCACCCTCGCCGGTGAATTCCCCCTGGCCGAGGGGGCGCTGGCCCATCAGGCCATCGAAGGGGGCCATGTGCGCGGCAAGCTGCTGCTGCGGATGCCTGCGGCCGACGGCTATCCCGGATGAGCGAGATGATGGAGATGGGGCTGGGGTGGCTCTTTTTAAGCGCATTCACCTCAGCCACCCTGCTGCCCGGCAGCTCCGAAGTGCTGCTGGGGGCCATGGCGGCCAAGGGGGAGTGGAGCATGGCGAGCCTGCTACTGTGGGCGACGCTGGGCAATACCCTCGGCTCCATGACCACTTGGTGGCTCGGCTGGCTCGCCACCTTCAAGAAAAAACCGGAAGATTTTCAAGGGCGTGGGGAACAAAAAGCCCTCGGCTGGCTCAAACAACATGGCCACTGGTGTCTTCTGCTGGCCTGGACGCCGGTGATCGGCGATGGTCTCTGTCTGCTGGCCGGCTGGCTGCGCCTCTCCTTCTGGCGCTCTCTCATTCTCATCGGGCTCGGCAAATTGTTGCGTTATGCCCTGGTCTTTCTGCTGGCCAGTCATATTTTCTAGCCTGTTTTTGTCACTCACGAGGTTACCGTGAACAAAGTCATACCTTTAACGATTCTGCTGGGCTTCACCCTGCCGGTGCTGGCGGCACCGACCCTGATCGCCGAACAGGGCAAGGAGGAGGGCAAGCTCGCCATCCCCTACCAGATGTACAAGCTGGACAACGGCCTGACCGTGATCCTGGCCCCTGACCGCTCCGATCCGCTGGTGCACCTCGATGTGACCTATCACGTCGGTTCATCCCGCGAGACGGTCGGCAAGTCCGGTTTCGCCCACTTCTTTGAGCACATGATGTTCCAGGGCTCGAAACACGTCGGTGATCAGGAGCATATGCGGATCATCAACGAGGCCGGTGGCGACATGAACGGCACCACCAACAAGGATCGCACCAACTACTACGAGACCGTGCCTGCCAACCAGCTGGAAAAAGTGCTCTGGCTGGAGGCAGATCGGATGGGCTTCCTGCTCGATGCGGTGAGCCAGAAGAAGTTCGAGATCCAGCGCGCCACCGTCAAGAACGAGCGGGCCCAGCGGGTCGATAACCAGCCGTACGGGCTGGTGAGCGAGAAGGTGGGGGAGGCGCTCTATCCGCGCACTCACCCCTACTCCTGGCAGCCTATCGGTTACGTGGAAGATCTCGACCGGGTCGATGTGAACGACCTCAAGCAGTTCTTCCTGCGCTGGTATGGCCCCAACAACGCCACCCTGACTCTGGGCGGCGACTTTGACAGCAAGCAGGCCCTCGCGTGGATCGAGAAGTACTTTGGCTCCATACCGCGCGGCCCGGACGTGGCCGAGCCGACGCCAAAGCCGGTGACCCTGCCCGAGACCCGCTACGTGACGCTGCAGGACAAGGTGCACCTGCCGCTGCTCTATATCAGCTACCCCACTGTCTCCCTTGGTGACCCGCAGGAGCCGGCACTCGACATGTTTGCCGACGTGCTGGGCGGTTCCGCCAGCTCCATGCTCTACCAGTCGCTGGTTAAAACCGGCAAGGCGATCGATGTGGGGGCGTCCCACTACTGCGAAGAGCTGGCCTGTACCCTGACCGTCTACGCCTACCCCAATCCGTCGCAGGATGGCAGCCTCAAGACCCTCAAGGGGGAGGTGGACAAGGTGATCGGCGAGTTCGCCCAGCGCGGCCTCAAGCCGGAAGATCTGGAGAAGGCGATCGCCAAGTACCGCGCCTCCGCCATCTGGGGTCTGGATAGCGTATCCGGCAAGGTGAGCCAGCTCGCCATGGGTCAGGTGTTTGCCCAGGATCCCAACTATGTGTTCAAGACGCTGGATGCCATCGGCAAGGTGACACCGGAGCAGGTGAAGGCCGCCTACGACAAGTTCATCGCCGACAAGCCTGCGGTGGTGCTGAGCGTGGTGCCCAAGGGCAAGACAGAGTGGCAGGTTGCCACCCCGAACTTTACCCCCGCCAAGCGCGAGTTGCCGGATTACAGCAAGCATGACGAGGCGCTGGCCGAACGACCGGTAAAAGACAATTTCGATCGCAGCGTGCAGCCCAAGGCGAGCGAGGCGGTGAGCGTCAAGGTGCCCGCCATCTGGCACGGCAAGCTCGACAAGAACATCGAGATCATCGGCACCAAGAGTGACGAGATCCCCGCGGTCTCCATCATGATCGCCCTGCCGGGCGGTATTCGTGCCGAAGATAAGGGGCAGCTTGGACTGGCCAATCTGACCGCCGCCATGATGGGGCAGGGCACGGTGCGCCTGACCGAGGCTCAGCTGAGCGATGAGCTGCAAAAGCTGGGCTCAAGCATTGATGTCTCCAGCGCCCAGTACAACAACCTCATCACCGTCAGCTCGCTGGCGGACAAGCTGCCCCAGACTCTGGCGCTGGTGCGCGAGGTGCTGGAGCGCCCGGGCATGCGGGAGGCGGACTTCGAGCGGGTCAAGGCGCAGCTGCTGCAAGGGATGCAACAGGCCCAGCAACAGCCCGAGTGGCTGGCCGGGCAGGCGTTCCGCGAGCTGGTCTACGGCAAGCAAAACCGCCTCGGTCAACCTACCGACGGGGTACCTGCCGATGTGGCCAAGCTGACCCTGGCGGACGTGAAGCACTTCTATCAGGCCTACTACAACCCCACCAACGCCAAAGTGGTGGTGGTCGGTGATGTGGATCAGAAGCAGATAGAGGAGCAACTTGGCTTCCTGACCGAGTGGAAGGGGGCAACGCCGACTCTGGGGGATCTCAAGCTCAAGGGTGAGCAGGCCAAGCCTGGCATCTATCTGGTCGACAAGCCGGGGGCGCCTCAGTCGGTGATCCGCATCGGTCGTCGCGCCATGCCGTTCGATACCACGGGGGATTACTTCACCGCCGGGCTGATGAACTTCAACCTGGGTGGCAACTTCAACAGCCGCATCAACCTCAACCTGCGGGAAGACAAGGGCTACACCTACGGCGCCAGCTCGGGTTTCTCCGCCAACCGCGAGGTGGGCACCTTCGCCACCGGCGCCAATGTGCGGGCCGATGCGACTGTGGATGCCATCCGCCAGTTCCTCAAGGAGATGGACAACTACCGCAAGAGCGGCCCGACCCCGGTCGAGCTGGCCTATATGCGCAGCGCTGTCTCCCAGCAGGATGCCCTCTCTTACGAGACCTTGGGCCAGAAGGCGGGCTTCCTGCTGCAGATGGTGATGTATGACCTGAAACCGGACTATGTGCAGGCCCAGAACAACCTGATCAAAACGGTGTCGCCCGATGCGCTGAAGGCCAGTGCGGCCCGTTGGCTCAATCCGGCCGACATGGTGATCGTGGTGGTGGGAGACAAGCAAAAGCTTGAAAAACCCCTGAAGGAGCTTCATCTTCCCATCTATCCGCTGCAGTTGCCGTAACTGACGCTTTATAAAAATCAAGAGCCGCCCCGGATGGGGCGGCCTCACATGAGCCGTGAATATGACTACAACAAGCTTGTCGCTCACCGAGTTGCTGAATGCGTTGGGATCACCGGAGCGCCTCACCGCGCTCAAGGGGATCCGGCGCGGGATCGAACGTGAATGCCTGCGCATCACGCCGGATGGCCGACTCGCCCAGAGTGACCATCCCCGGGCGCTGGGCTCGGCCCTGACCCATCCCAATATCACCACCGACTACTCGGAGAGCCTGCTGGAGTTCATCACCCCGGCCACCGACTCCATCGACAGCCTGATGGAGCAGCTCGGCGACATCCATCACCATGTGATTCAGCATCTGGGTGACGAGCGGATTTGGCCGCTCTCCATGCCCTGCTTCGTCGGTGGGGAAGAGAGCATCCGGCTGGCCCAGTACGGCAGCTCCAATATCGGCAAAATGAAGACTCTCTACCGTCAGGGTTTGAAGAACCGCTACGGCAGCCTGATGCAGGTGATCGCCGGAGTGCACTTCAACTTCTCCATGCCAGACAGCTTCTGGAGCGAGTGGCAGGATCTGGTGTGCGAAGGGTGCTGCAGCCAGCGCTTTATCTCCGACAAGTACATGGGGCTTATTCGCAACGTCTACCGCTTCGGCTGGCTGGTACCCTATCTGTTTGGTGCCTCCCCGGCCATCTGCGAATCCTTCCTCAAAGGGCGCAAGAGCAACCTGCCGTTCGAGAAGACCGGCAAGGGTACCCTCTATCTGCCTTACGCCACCGCGCTGCGTCTCTCTGATCTGGGTTATACCAACAGCGCCCAGGCTGGGCTCAAGATCAGCCACGACAATCTGCCGGCCTATGTCAGCAGTCTGCGCCGCGCCATCAACACCCACAATCCCGACTTTGCCAAGATCGGGGTCAAGGTGGATGGGGAGTATCGTCAGCTTAACGACAACGTGTTGCAGTTGGAGAATGAGCTGTACGCCCCGATCCGCCCCAAGCGCACCCCGCGCAGCGGCGAGAAGCCCTCGGATGCGCTGGATCAGCGCGGCATCGAATACATCGAGCTGCGCACCGTGGACGTCAACCCCTTCACCCCGCTCGGCATCGATGCGGATCAGATCCGCTTCTTCGACCTGTTCCTGGTCTGGTGCCTGCTGCGCCCCTCTCCGGTGCTGAGTGACGAGGAGATTGCCCGCAACCGCCGCAACCAGAACAAGGTGGTGCTGGAAGGGCGTCGTCCCGGCCTGACGCTGGAAGATGAGCAGGGCAATGCCATTGGCCTCAAAGAGTACGGCCTCAAACTGTTCGACGAGCTGGCTCAGGTGGCCGATCTGCTGGATCGCTGCTGCGGCCGCAACCGCTATCGCGAGACGCTGGCGATGCATCGCGAGAAGCTGCTCAACCCCGAGCTCACCTACTCCGCCCGCATGCTCAGGGAGTTGCTGGAGAGCGGCAAGGACAACGGCTGCTACGGTGACAAGCTGGCGACCCGCTATCGCGAGGAGCTGCTGGCAGGGGAGCTGCAGTACTGGGATGAGGCCTACTTTGCCGGTGAGGCGAAGGATTCGCTGGCCAAGCAGCGCGAACGCGAGCGCAGCGACAGCCTGTCGTTCGATGACTTCCTGGCCGACTACTTCGGTACCACTACCACTTCGGTCTGAAGGCGGGTTCGTACCAACCAAAGTGCCAACAAAAAGCCGCTCGAGTGAGCGGCTTTTTGATTTCTCTGAACCTGAGCGATATCAGACGTGGTTGTACTCAGACATGGTTATACATGGCCTCGATTTCACTCTGGTACTTGGCCTCGATGATCTTGCGGCGCAGCTTCATGGTGGGGGTCAGCTCACCCAGCTCCATGGAGAAGGCGCTCGGCAGCAGGGTAAACTTCTTCACCTGCTCGAACTTGGCCAGCTCTTTTTGCAAGTCGGCGATGCGGGCTTCGAAAAACTCCATCACCCGGGAGTGGCGCAGCAGCTCGGTCTTGCACTGGTACTGCAGGTTGATGGAGCGGGCGTACTCCTCCAGCGACTCGAAGCAGGGCACGATCAGCGCCGAGACGAAGTGGCGGGCATCGGCGACGATGGCGATCTGCTCGATAAAGCGATCCTTGCCGATGGTCCCTTCCACCAGCTGTGGTGCCACGTACTTGCCGTTGGAGGTCTTCATCAGCTCCTTGAGGCGCTCGGTGAAGTAGATATTGCCCTGGCTGTCGAGCTCACCGGCATCGCCGGTACGCAGGAAGCCATCCTCGGTCATCACCTCGGCGGTGGCGTCCGGCTTGTTGTAGTAGCCGCGCATCACGGTCGGGGAGCGCACCAGCAGTTCGTTGTTCTCACCCAGCTTCACCTCGATGCCGTTCAGTGCCGTGCCAATGGAGCCGAGCTTGAACTGGCTGTCTTCGTAGCAGCAGACGGTGGCGGTGGTCTCGGTCATGCCGTAGCCGTACTTGAGGTTGAGCCCCATCGCCTGGAAGAAGAGGTTCACATCGTCGGCCAAGCGGGCGCCCGCCACTGGCAGGAAGCGGGTACGACCGCCGAAGCGGGCGCGCAGCTTGCGAAACACCAGTCGCTCGGCGAGCCAGAGCTGGCCGTAGAGCAGCAGGGAAGCGGACTTGCCCGCCTGACGGGTGGCAACCATCTGTTTTCCGACCTTGGTCGCCCAGCCAAACAGGGCGCGACGCAGAGCCGGAGCCTGAGCAACTTTGGCCTGGATCATGGCATAGGCCTTCTCGTATAGGCGCGGCACGGCGCACATCACGGTCGGCTGCACCTCGCCAATCACATCCATCACCTTCTGCGGATCGCGGATATAGACGTTCTCGGCACCACAGTAGAGCACGTAGTAGCTCCATGCCCGCTCGAACACGTGGCTGAGCGGCAGCATGCAGAGCGACACATCCTGCTGATTGAGGTCGAGGCGGCTGTTGTGCATCTCGAAACAGGCGGCGATGTTGCTGAAGTCGAGCATCACCCCCTTGGGCTCGCCTGTGGTGCCGGAGGTGTAGATCAGGGTCAGCAGATCATCCATCCGGTACTGGGTTTCTCGCTCGCGCAGCTCCTGCTCGCTGGGCTGATGGTTGCCGGAGACCAGAAATGTCTGGAAGTGGCTCGCCTGCTCACAGCCGCGCAGGTTGACGTTGCCGTCGAGGGCGATGAGCTGGCGGATCTCGCCGCTTTCAATCAGTTGCAGCGCCTGATCGAACTGAGGTTGTTCGCCAACGAACAGCACCTTGATGCCGGCATCTTTGACGATGTAGCGCAGCTGATCGAGTGTGCTGGTGGGGTAGATAGGGACGCTGACGCCGCGGGCGGCAAGGATGCCGAGATCGGCCTGGGTCCACTCCGGCATGTTGCGGGCATAGATGCCGACCATTTCGGTTGGCTGGTGGCCGGCACGGATCAGCGCCTGTGCGCAGTAGTCCATGGCCTGGCCCAGAGTACGCCAGCCGATGGCGCGCCACTGGCCATCCTGCTGAACCCGCAGGGCAGCCTTGTTGCCAAGCTGGGCAATACGTTCACGCATCAGTCGAACCAGATGAAGCTTCGGCATCAGTTAAACATCCTTTAATTACAGTTGTACGCCCGCGAGGGCACTAAAAATCGGGCTAGAGTTTAAACTCCAACATTACGGCTTACAAGTGTTCGCTGTTTGTCTTGGATCACAAAGAGCGCAAATAGCTCTCCCTTTGCGCAGACTGGCCGATACTGCTAGGAGGCAGAGAGAGGGTTAACGATATGAATCTGTGGGTGAAAGGGGCGTTGGCCGCGGTCGGGCTGATGGTGGTGGGGGGCGCTGCGTTTTGGTTCTTTGCCGGAACGTCATCACAGGGGCCCGCCAATCCCTGGTATCAGGGGGCCGAGGGGTATCAGCAGGCGCAGCAACAGGCGCTGGCGTTGGGCTATCCGCTGCTCTATGTGCTGGAGACCCCCAAGTGCCGCCGCTGCGGCGATCTGGAGAAGAAATTCTGGCAGAGCAAGGAGATGGCTGGTCCGCTTGCCCGGCTGGTGAAGGTGCGGCTCAACCCGGGCAAGGGGGATGGCAGCGAGCAGATCCTGCGCCGCTTTCCCAAAGTCGCCACACCGCCCGGCATCTATATCCAGCAGCCGGGGCAGCCCCTCAGGCCCATCAAGATAGTGGTGGATATCGACCAGATCTGGATGCCGGGAAAAACCTGGCAGCGGGGCTTCTATATGCCGCTCTCCGGTGCCGGATTCGAGGCGGTAGTGCATACCACTCTGGCCTTGCAGGATCCCGCACTGGACAACGCCCCCCTCGATTGAGGGGGGACAAAAAGGCTGGATCAGCCGAAATCGAACAGTCGCGACATCAGCACCGCATCTTCCCTGTCGTTGCCGGTGCCGTAGTAGTCGGCGCGGCGGCAATACTCGGCAAAACCGGCACTCTCGTAGAGGTTGATGGCGGTCTGGTTACCGGCCCGTACCTCGAGAAACCAGGCCTCAGCCCCGGCTTGCTTGCTGCGCGCCAGATAGGCCTGCAACAGCGCCCGTCCCAACCCCTTGCCCTGAAACGCCGGATGCACGCAGATATTCATCAGCGAGCTATCACCGGCCACCAGATCCGAGATATAGAAGCCCGCCGGGCGACCATCGACCAACATCAAACCGTTGAGATAGCGAGGACCGAAGCAGGAGAGCAGGTTGGCCTCACTCCACGGCTCCTTGTGAGCGGCTTGCTCGATGGGGTAGACAAGGTCGAAATCGCTCTCGAGTAGGGGACGAAACTCAGGCATGGGGGCTCCGGATGGCAAGATGTTGGGCACTGGGGTTAGCAGAGGTTGCAGAGGCGGCATTTGTAAAATCAGGTAAAAAGAGCGGCATCACAGTGGAACTTGGCGGCATGATGCAGGATCACGCCGCGCTGGCCGCAAGGTGCTGGCGCAGCTGTTGCCACAGGGCGCGCTTTTGTGCGGCACTGGGGGTTAGCGGGCAGATCAGCGCATTTGGCCGCGCGGGGTTGGCCTCCGTCAGCCAGAGCAGAGGGGAGGCGCCCGCCGTTTGCAGATCGGCAGGCGGCAGCTCGCTGAGCAGTGAGACCTCGTCGGGAGTCATGCCGAGCAACTGGCAGATATCCGCCAGCAGCGTGGTGGCAGGCAGCTGAGGCGCCAGCAGCCAGAGTTTGCCGCTGGGCAGCGGAGCGCTGGTGGCCGGTGCCGTCTGGCCCGGCTGTGTGGCGTTTTGCTCAAGCTCGGGAGCGGGTGCTGCGCCCAGCAATGCCGGACGACGCAGTTGCCAGCTTTGAATGCCCATGCGGGCCAACATGCTCTGACGAACGGGATCTTGCATTTGAGGCGACTCACTCTTGATCTGCATTGGGGAAAATTGTGTTGCGCAGGGTACACTCGAACCGCTTTTGCTGCACCCTTTGCAACGCATCATCTGGCGCATGCGGGCATGGTACTCATCACGACACTGGCCATGCATGGGCGCAGCACGCTGTCGATACGGTATCGCACTGCCCTTGCGTTTTTCCCTGCCAGAGGCGGGTATTGTGCGGCAAGAGATACCAGAATAAACATCATAACAAGACAAAACCCAAGGTCGAGCAAATGGATATCGCGCCTTGGGGCTAACATCATCCCAGCTTCGGAACACTCTCTATGTCGTCTTTAGCTCAAGCCCAGAATCCTGCGCGTCTTATTCCCATCCAGGAGCGATTGCCCCGGCTGCTGGCCGCCCTCGGTGAGGGGCTCTACGAACGGCAGGATGCCCTGCGCCTCGGTCTGCTGGCGGCCCTCAGTGGCGAGAGTGTCTTCTTGCTGGGGCCACCCGGTATTGCCAAGAGCCTGATTGCCCGCCGCCTCAAGCTGGCCTTTCACGACGCCCGCCACTTTGAATACCTGATGACCCGTTTCAGTACGCCGGAGGAGGTGTTCGGCCCCCTCTCTATTCAGGCGCTGAAAGAGGATGGCAAATACCTGCGCCTCACCACCGGCTATCTGCCGGAGGCTGAAGTGGTGTTCCTCGACGAGATCTGGAAGGCGGGCCCTGCCATCCTCAACACCCTGCTCACCGCCATCAACGAGCGGCAGTTTCGCAACGGAGACAGCCAGCACCCCATACCGATGCGCTTGCTGGTGACTGCCTCCAACGAGCTGCCGGCGCCGGACAGCGGGCTGGAAGCGCTCTACGACCGGATGCTGGTGCGGATCTGGATGGATCGGGTGCAGGAGAAAGCCAACTTTCAATCCATGCTGGCCAGCGATGGTCACGCCCACCAGAACTTGCCGGAATCCCTGCAGATCCGGGGGGATGAGTACGAGCAGTGGCAGAGCCAGATTGAACAGGTGCGCCTGCCGGATGCCTGTTTCGAGCTTATCTATCAGCTGCGCCAGCAGCTCGACAGCCAGCTGGCCCATCGCTGCTATGTGTCGGATCGCCGCTGGAAGAAGGCGGTACGGCTCATCAAGGCGAGCGCCTTCTTCAATGGCCGCGATGAGGTCGCACCGGTAGATCTGCTGCTGTTCAAGGATTGTCTCTGGCATGACGAGGAGTCCCGCACCGCCCTGCTGGAGATGATGACCGAGTTTTCTCGTCTCTACGGCTATCAGCAACTGGCGATGACCCGTCAGCTGCTGGCGTTGCGGGATCAGTTCAAACAGCTCAAACAGAGCGTGGCCCAACGCCTTTGCACAAAGGCCCGGCAACGCAAGCAGTGGTTTGGCCGGCGGGCCCGGGGTATCGAGATCCCGCTTGCCAATGCCAGACCCTTTGGCAAGCAGGTGCACTTCCATCTGCTCACCCCAGCGCCGCTGGATGGCAGCGATCCCGAACGTCTCACCCGCACCCTGGTGTTCGATCGCACCCTGCTCTCCCATTGGCATCCCACCGGTGAGGCGCTGGTGGGTTATGAGTTCGGCAACCCGAAAGAGGGGCATTACGAGCTGGTGCTGGACGATGAACTGCGGCTGCAGGTGCTCGATATCCAGCGCCAGCAGATCCCGTTGGTGCTGATGGAGCGCAACGCCATCCCCGAGGTGGTGCTGGCGCCTTGGTTGCAGTCGCTCGACGAGCAACTGGTTCAGGTTGGCAAGGTGATGCAGGAGCTCAAGCAGCAGCGCAGCCTGTTCGAGCGTCACCAACAACACCTCTTTATCGACTCACGCTGGTTGCAGCAGGTGGAGGACAGCTTCTTCGTGCTGAACCGGGATCTCGAACTGCTGCGCAGCGAGCTGACCCAGTGGCGCGAGCGGTTGCCAAGGCTGGACGAGTAAGGAGCGCTCATGCTTGAGATCGGCATGCTGGATCTGGGACTGCTGATTGGCGAAGGGGAGCTTGCGGGTGAGGTGGCGCTCCTGCTGGCGGCCTCGCCCAAGATTTCCGAATTTATCAAACGCTCCCCGCTACAGGGCAAGTTGCTGAAAAAGCGCCTGCAGAGCTGGGGCGAGCAGCTTGGTGAGGAGATCCGTCACAAGCCGGTGCCGGTGGCGCTGGAGCAGGAGTACCTGCTCTATCAGGCGCATCGGCAACTGCCGATGACCGAGCTGATTGGTCGCCTGCCCGGCTTGCTGGAGTCGCTGGAGCAGTACAGCCCCTTCGCCGGTGAGGCCCGCTCCTTGGTGCGTCAGCTGACGGCCCACCCCACCGAGGGGCTGCGCCAGCTCTTTATCGACAAGTGGCGCGCCAGTCTGGTGGGGAGCCTGCTGCAACTGCAGCAGCAGATCGCCGAAGCGGAGCGGGAGAAGCAGCGTCAGGAGATTGAAGATCAGCTGCTGGCGAGCCGCACCCTGGCCGATGCCCTCGATCCCAACCAGATCTCCGCCGGTGGTTTGTGGGATCTGGCGCAAGGGCACTGGCACAAGCGCAGTCTGGTGCTGGTCAAGCAATACGCCCGCATGTTGCAGCGCGAGCCTTTGCTGGCGGAGATTGCCGGTCTGCTAGGGCGCAGCGAGCGGGATCGGCGGGCGCAGGAGCAACCTGTGCCGCCGGTTCAGGTGCTGGAGTTGGAGCCAGCACCCAGCGACGATGTGCCGGACGATCTGGTGGGGATCCATCAGGCCAGCGATCTGATGAGGTTACTGCCAAGTGAAGCTGTGATGCTGGGGCTGCCGGAGCTGGAGCTGGAGTTCTACCGCCGCTATCTGGAGCGGCGTCTGCTCAGCTACCAGTCACGTGGCACCTTGCCGCGTCAACGCATCATGCTGCGCACTCCGGAGCAGGGGGGGCAGCAGTTGCAGCAGCGAGGCCCCTTTATCGTCTGCGTCGATACCTCCGGCTCTATGGGGGGATATCCCGAGGAGTGTGCCAAGGCGCTGTTTCTGGCGTTGCTCAAGGTGGCGATGGATGAGAAGCGCGGCTGCTACCTGATGCTCTTCTCCACCGAGGTGGCGACCCTCGAGATCACTGCAGATACCGGGCTGGACAAGGCGGAGCGCTTCCTCTCCATGAGTTTTCACGGCGGTACCGATCTGGTGCCCTGCCTGGAAAAAGCGCTGGCCAAGCTCGATGATCCCGCCTTTGCCAAGGCGGATGTGCTGGTCATCTCCGACTTTATCGCCCAGAGCCTGCCTCATCCCCTGCTCGATCAGATGAACCGCTATCGCCAGCGCCAGACCCGTTTTCACGCCGTCGCCATGTCCCGCCACGCCAAGCAGGCGCTGCTGCGTGTATTTGACAACAGCTGGCTGCTCGATTGCGGCTTGCGCGGCCGGCTGCTGCGGCGCTGGCAGCATCACTAGTGACCGGGAGGGGGCAACCCCTCTTGGGTTGTTATCCCGCCCCCTCTTTTTCGCTGTGCGTCCCCACTTTCATTCCAACGCGATGATATCGCAGTAAAATGTGACTAGCCTGCCATTCGGGCTCTCTGTCCGGGTGATAGCCTTTACAACCATTGTTACAGGGGAAAAGATGATGATTTTCCGGCATCGGCTTGCCCGATGATCTTTCCCATTGATCCGGAGTGTGTATGAGCCGACTTGCCTTGCTGCTGTTGCTGGCGGTGTTCGGGCTGGCAGCCAAACCCTTGTCCCCCGAGCAGTTGGAAAATGAACTGGGAGGGATGGAGCGGGTCTACCAGCCGATCGAGTTGCTGCGGGAGCGCCTTGCCCGTTTGCAGCGGGACGGCAACGCCTATCCGCCGTCGCAGCAGATGCGGATCAGTCGTCTGGCTTGCTGGGCCCAATCGGCCGATGACATGCAGGAGTCCCGTACCGCCATCGCCAATGCGGAGCGGATGCTGGCCATTGCGCGCGCGCAGGGTGATGACGCCGCCGTGGCGGAGCTGACGATTTGCCGCGGCTGGTTCAATCAGCTGCTCGGCGAGGTAGCGAAGGCTCGTCACGATTACGATGAGGGGCTGCGGCTGGCAAGAGAGGCCGCCTTGCCGAAGCTGGAGGCGCTGGCGCTGGCCCGCCGGGGGGCCATGCTGTCTTTTCAGGGGGTCTCAGGCCAGGGGCTGATGGATCTCACCAAGGCGCACAATATCTACGAACAGCTGGGGTTGCCCACCTGGTATCACCAGGCGCAGCTCGAGATTGCAGCCACATTTCGCCGGATGGGCCTCTATGCCGAAGCGCTCGCCACCCTCAACCGGTTGAGCGAGCACTTTGCCAGAAGTCACGACGGGTTTGGCTCGGCAAGGCTAAGTGATCAATTGGCGATGGTCTATCTGCAGACCGGGCGTTATCAGGATGCGCTGGGCGAGCTTGAACGCAGTGCGGCCTTTTATAATCAGCCTCAATATCTGATTGAGCATGCTGAACGCATGGTGATGCAGGCCGAGGCTCTGCTCGGGCTGAATCGCCCCGCTGATGCCGGACGCTTGCTGGCACAAGCGGCGAAGGTGCTCTCTCCCGATGTTGACCCCATCCTCCATGCGCATCTCGAGCTGGTGCGGGCGAGGTTGAGAGTCGAACAGCAGGAACCGGCGCCAGCCTTGCGTGCGCTTGAGAAGATTGAGCCGATTTTGAAGGTGGAAGGGCACGTACGTTTTTTGCTCGAGCTCTACTGGGTACGCAGTCGGGCGCTCGAGTTGCAAGGCGACTATCCGGCGGCGCTGAGCGCATTGCGGGAGCATCTTGTGCAGGAGCAGCGGCTCGATCAGCTGTTACGGGAACAGAGCACTGCCTGGGTTCGCGGCGAGTTCGAGCTGGCCCGTCAGGAGGGGGAGAACGAGCGACTGCGAGTCGAGCAGAAACTGCAGCAGCAGGAGCTGGAGCAGGTCAAGGAGCGTCGCTTCTGGCTGCTGGTGGTGATGGTGCTCTGCGGGGTACTGGCGCTGCTGACGATGGGGTGGCTGCTGGATCGCAACCGTCGGATGCGTCGTCTGGCCTTTACCGATGAGCTGACCGGCATCAACAACCGCCGTCGGGTGCTGCGGCAGGGCAGCGATATGCTGACGCTGGCTCGCAGGCAGGGCACGCCATTTTGTCTGCTGGTGTTCGATATCGATCACTTCAAGCGGATCAACGATACCCTGGGCCATCATCAGGGAGACAGGGTGCTGCAATGGGTCTCTCGAGCGGCAGATCGTCAGCTGCGGCACCAGGATCAGTTGGGGCGTACCGGCGGAGAGGAGTTCTTGATCCTGCTTCCGGATACCAGCCTTGAAGAGGCGTGCCGGGTGGCTGAGCGGATCCGTCACTTGGTCGCCAACCGGGCGCTGCCCGGCATGTCGTACCCGGTAACCATCAGTATCGGGTGTGCCTCTCTGCGAGACGATGATCAGGATCTGGCGGCCTTGATCCAGCGTGCCGACAATGCGCTGTATCGTGCGAAAGAGGCGGGGCGCAACCGGGTGGAGACAGACGAGTGACGGGCTGGGTATTGTCACTCACCAGGGTGTCATCGCTATTGGGGAGCACTCTGATACGGCGATGATGCTCGTCCCCTTCGCTCGTTCTTGCCTGAGATGGCAGATTGGCAAGCGCGAGCGCAGAAGACCGTTAGAAGGGCGTTATGCCCAGGCGCTGCCGCCATTGAGGTGAAGCACCTCACCATTCATGTTGTTGTTGCTCATCAGGAACAGTGCGGCCTGCGCATAATCCTCTCCCTCTCCCAAGCGTTTCAACGGCAGGCTTTGCGCCACGGCAGCCACTTTTTGTGGGTCATTGCCCAGCGCTTTAAGCAACATGGGAGTGCGCATGGGGCCTGGGTTGATAACGTTGATCCGACGGGGGGTCAGCTCGGTAACCAGACTGTGAGCCAGCGTTTCAACCGCGCCAGCTGCAACGGCAGGGAGTGCCTTACCTAGTTGTGGGCGGCGCGTCACCATCCCGGACGTGAGCACGATGGAGCCGCGTTCGGACAGTTTGGGTGCTGCGGCGCGGATCGCATGAACACTTCCCCAGAAGCGGCTGTCCATGTTGATTTTCAAGTCTTCGATGGCAGCGGTGAGAAAGCTGCCTGGTCGCATGACGGCGGCGGTGATGACGAGATGATCCAGCGAATCCAGCTGGTTGAAAAAGTGATTGACGGAGTCGACGTCGAGAATATCCAGTTGATGGCCACTGGCATTTGGGCCCAGTTCAGCCAGCGCAGTGGCAAGCTGCTCACGGCTGGAACCGCCGATAATGACCTTGGCGCCTTGCTCGATCGCTTGCTGGGCGGTGGCCAGGCCAAGACCCGAGGTACCACCGATAATGACGATCTGTTGATTGTGCAGGGTGGAATGTTTCATGTAATGACCTCTCCATTATGTAGATACGATTTACATATTTGTAGCTGGGTAGGGAAAGTCCAAGTATGAAAATTTATCAAGAGTGGTTGTTGCTGGCATGAGGAGGGGGCCAAGTCCACGTGGTCCGGATGCTGCCATCCGATTCGGAGCGTTTGATTTTCTGTTCAGTTGGAACCTGTGTAACGGCTGGACGGCCAAATTATCATCTCTTGTCAGGCTGGGTATTTTTCACTCGCGCGGGTATAATGTCGCGCAATTTTGCTTTGACTCAGGCGAGAAGACCCATGTAACGCAACCCTCCTCCCTCTCTCCACCAGGTTGGCAATACGCCAGCTGGCGTGGCTTTCGTTGCGTATACATGTGCCGTGAGCGGCATTCCGGATTTATTCCCACGGTGGCTGATGCCACCGCTCAATAGAAGAACGTTGAATTATGTCAGCTGAATTTCTGAGTGAAGTCTCCAAGAGACGCACTTTTGCGATTATTTCGCACCCGGATGCGGGTAAAACCACCATCACCGAGAAAGTCCTGCTGTTCGGACAGGCCATTCAGCGCGCCGGTACCGTCAAGGGCCGTGGCTCGGGCCAGCACGCCAAATCCGACTGGATGGAGATGGAGAAGCAGCGTGGTATCTCCATCACCACCTCGGTGATGCAGTTCCCCTATGCCGATTGTCTGGTCAACCTGCTCGACACCCCGGGTCACGAGGACTTCTCCGAAGATACCTACCGTACCCTGACCGCGGTCGACTGCTGCCTGATGGTCATCGACGCAGCCAAGGGTGTTGAAGACCGGACCCGCAAGCTGATGGAAGTGACCCGTCTGCGTGATACCCCCATCCTCACCTTCATGAACAAGCTGGACCGCGAAGTGCGCGATCCGATGGAAGTGATGGACGAGGTGGAGCGCGAGCTGAAGATCATGTGCGCCCCGATCACCTGGCCTATCGGCTGTGGCAAATCCTTCAAGGGTGTCTACCACCTCTACAAGGACGAGACCTATCTCTATCAGAGCGGTCAGGGCCATACCATCCAGGAGAAGCGGGTGGTCAAGGGGCTGAACAACCCGGATCTGGATGCCGCCGTCGGCGAAGATCTGGCCCGGCAGCTGCGTGACGAGCTGGAGCTGGTGCAGGGCGCCTCTCCCGAGTTCGATCACGATGCCTTTATCGCTGGCGAGATGACCCCGGTCTTCTTCGGTACTGCACTGGGTAACTTCGGTGTCGACCACATGCTGGATGGCCTGACTGACTGGGCGCCGTCTCCCATGCCGCGCAAGGCCGAGAGCCGCGAAGTGGTGGCGACCGAGGAGAAGTTCTCCGGCTTCGTGTTCAAGATCCAGGCAAACATGGATCCGAAGCACCGTGACCGTATCGCTTTTATGCGTATCGTGTCAGGTACTTACAGCAAGGGCATGAAGATGCGCCATGTGCGTATCGGCAAGGATGTGAACATCTCCGACGCCGTGACCTTTATGGCCGGTGACCGTGAGCAGGCGGAAGACGCCTTCGCCGGTGATATTATCGGTCTGCACAACCACGGCACCATCCAGATCGGCGACACCTTCACCCAGGGTGAAGATCTCAAGTTCACCGGTATCCCGAACTTTGCGCCGGAACTGTTCCGCCGCATCCGCCTGCGCGATCCGCTCAAGCAGAAGCAGCTGCTCAAGGGGCTGGTCCAGCTCTCCGAAGAGGGGGCGGTGCAGGTGTTCCGTCCGTTGATCAGCAACGATCTCATCGTCGGCGCGGTCGGTGTGCTGCAGTTTGACGTGGTGGTTTCGCGCCTCAAGAGCGAGTACAACGTCGAGGCCATCTACGAGGCGGTCAACGTCTCCACCGCCCGCTGGGTGGAAGGGACTGACGTCAAGAAGTTCGAAGAGTTCAAGCGCAAGAACGAGGTCAACCTGGCCCTGGATGGCGGTGACAACCTCACCTATATCGCACCGACCATGGTCAACCTGCGCCTGGCACAGGAGCGCCACCCGGACGTGGAGTTCCGCCAGACTCGCGAGCACTGATACTGCTTACCAAATCCCGCCAGATGGCGGGATTTTTTTATGCATCAAGGAGAGGTGATGGTTGAATCGATGAATCCTGCCTGCTCGGCTCTGGCTGAGAGTTATCTGTTATCCCTGCCGGTGGCAGCACGGGCTCGTCATGTCTCGGCGGACTACTTCTGTGCTGATGCACACAATGCCAACCTCTGTGCCGCGCTGGTAGTAGCAGGCCGCAAGCGAGCAACCTGTAGCCTCGCTTACTGGTATCTGGAGAAGGGCGAGCGGATGCCGGAACAGGGGGACCTACTGGTGGTGACCGACTGGAGTGGTCTGCCCAAGGCTCTTGTTGAACTGGTGTCAGTCACCTTGTGTCCATTCGATGAGATTGATGCTGCGTTTGCCGCCGAGGAGGGGGAGGGCGATGGCTCTCTGGCTTGGTGGCACGAGGCGCACAAGGCCTTCTTCGAACGCGAGATGAAGGCGGAAGGGAGAGAATTTGATGAGCACGCCACGCTGGTGCTGGAGCGATTCCGGGTAGTGGCGCTGCCATAGTAAACAAAGCGGCAAGCAGGGGATACTTCTGCTTGCCGCTATCACTTTAGATCGCCAAGTCTAACACCATACAGATCTCGCAATCCCCGTGGCCGGTGCAGCCAAGGGGGCCGGGCAGGTGTTCAAAGCCCAGTGATTCATAGAGGCTGGTGGCTTCGCGTAAGACCTCAGTCGTCTCCAGATAACAGCGTCGGTAG
Organism: Aeromonas sp. 84A; assembly: GCF_051919345.1. NCBI lineage: Bacteria > Pseudomonadati > Pseudomonadota > Gammaproteobacteria > Aeromonadales > Aeromonadaceae > Aeromonas > Aeromonas sp. 84A. Next base: position 4,338,820 of record NZ_JBQBEW010000001.1, on the reverse strand, counting down.
CCCAAACCACGAGCGGCATCCAGCGCTTGCAACACCAGCCGTTTGCCAAGGCCCAGTCCGCGTAGGGCGGGCATAAAGTACATCTTCTGCAGCTCGCAGACTCCCTCTTCTCCTGCCAATGGCGCGATACCACCACCGCCGAGGATGGAACCGTCCGGCCCTTCGATAACCCAGTAGCGGCTCTTCTCCCCCTGATAGCTCTGGGAGAGGGTATCGAGATTGGGATCGGATACCCCATAGCCCTTGTCGGCGGTGAGGCCATATTCGGCCGAGACGGCGCGGATCACCAAGGCGATCTGGGCATTGTCTGCCGCCGTGATGGGGCGGATCCGGTAGCCCCGCTGGCGACGGGCGCGGGAGAGGGCGCTGCGATAGAGCCGCAGCCCTTGCCACAGCAGCTCCCGCTCGGGCAGGCTCAACTGCGCCAGCATCTCTTCCATCGCCCCGTCCATCTCCCGGTGCAACTCCAGCAGCATCCCCTGACCGTTGACGGTGAGGCGGGCCTCCTTGCTGCGCCCATCGGAGGGGTGCGGGTGCCAGCTGATGAGCTCCCGCTCGGCGAGGCGGGCCAGCGGGCGGCTGGCGTTGGATTTGTCGATGTGCAGCTTTTCTGCCAGCTGCTGGTTGGTGGCCGGGGCGTTTTCCAGCTCGATCAGCAGGTGAGCCTCGATGGGGGTGAGGGCCAGATTGCCGCACTGCTGGGAGAGCATGCCGAGTTCGCGAACCAGATCGCGCGACAGGGCGCGCAGGGGACGGGGATCCATATCGTGGGTTCCTTTTTTAGTTGTGCATGACAACTAAAATAGCGTAAAAGTTGTAATTCGCAACCTTTTGCTGTGATGACTTGCAGAATATGAGGTGAGCGGCAGCCCCGTTGATTGGGCTGCCGCAGGTGGGGCGGTCGTCAGGCGGCGGCTCTGATAGCCAGCTCCGGGCGGCGGGAGAAGCAGCGGGCCAGCAGCAACATGGTGGCGACGCCTATGGTACCGAGCACCAGCCAGGGGAGGGCCGGTTGTCCCTGTTGCAGCGAGAAGTCATAGAGGGAGCCGCCGCCCACATAGCCGGTCATGCCCCCCAGCGCCAGTCCGAGGCGGCTAAAGCCCATGTAGCTGCCGCGGGCTGTGGGGTTGGCCAGCCGGGTCATCAGGGTCTCCCGGGCTGGTTCGCAGATGATGATCCCCAGATAGAAGCAGGCCAGCAGTACGAAGATACCGGAGAGGGTGCTGACGAAAGCGACCAGCCCGATCCCCACCGTCATCAGCAGGATACCCGCCATCAGCCGGCTCTCCAGCCGATAGCGCCGCTCGCTGAAACGGGCGATAGGGTAGAGCAGCGCCAGTGACAGCGCCGTTTCCAGGCTGTACATCCAGCCCACTGCCGTGGTGGTGCCGGAGAGCTGCTTGACCAGAATGGGGAAAATAAGCATCACCTGTACCCACAGCATGTAGTAGCCGCTCAGGATCAGCACCAGTCGGCAGAAGGCGCGATCCGCCAGCACCTGCCCCAACCCTTCCCGCATCGGAGTCGGTTTGACCGAGAGGCGGTAGGCGGGCAGCAGGGTCCAGTTGCAGAGAGCCGCCAGGGTGAAGAGCCCGGCACCCAGCAGGCAGACGTAGGTGAAGTCAAAGCGCAGCAGCCAGCTGCCGAGCAGGGCACCGGTGACGGCTCCCGCACTCTCAAGCATCATCAGCAGGGAGATAAAGCGGCCCCGCTCATGGGGACGGGTAAATTTGATCACCAGTGCGGCCCGTGGCGGGTCGAACAGGCAACCGCCCAGTCCGGAGAGGAAGCAGGAGAAGATCAGCATGGCGCCGCTGTCGGCCCAGGCCAGGGTGGCGAAGCCGACGGCGCGCAACAACATGCCGGTGACGATGAGCGGGCGGGCGCCAAAGCGGTCAGCGAGGGAGCCGCCGAAGATCCCCAGTCCCTGCTGGGTCAGCTGGCGCAGGCCGAGGGCCAGCCCAACCAGACCGGCCGCCCAGCCGAGTTGATCGACGAAGCGCAGGCTGATCATCGGCATCACCACAAAGAAACCCAGGATCACCAGTGTGGTATCCAGCGCCAGAAACCAGCGTCCCCAAAACCTCGCCCTATCGACCATAACGCCCTCTCATTCAAAGATATCTTCATTCTGGAGAGGGTTTAGATATAGTGGTAGACGACAACTACCTATATTTCATATCAGGATTATTTATGTCTATGGATCTGGACGATCTGCAACTGCTGCTGGATGTGGCCGAGCTGGGCAGCTTCAGTCAGGCGGCGGCCATTCGTGGCTGGTCACAGCCGCTGGTGAGCCAGCGGATTGCCCAGCTGGAGGAGAGCCTCGGGGCGCCGCTGTTTCAGCGTCATCGACGCGGGGTGACGCCGACCCGTGCCTGCGAGGAGTTTCTGCCATCGGCCCGCTCTGCGCTAGCGATCCTGAGCGAAGGGCGGCTGGCACTGCAGGGGGCACCGGCGCTGCCTTGTATCCGTCTCTCCAGCCTGCCCTCCCTCACTTCGGTGGTGTTTGGCTCGCTATTGATGGAGCTGGTGGATGAGCCGTTCGAGATCCGCTGCACCACGGATCACTCCGGCGAGATCATGCAGTCGCTGCTGACCGGCGAGGCCGATATCGGCTTTGTACTCAAGCGTCCGCCAGTTGCGGGCCTGCAGATGGAGCTGCTCTGCTGCTCCCCCATTATCGCTATCGCCTCGCCATTGCATCCGCTGGCCGGTTGTCACGGCCTCACCCTGGAGGATATTGCCGACCAGCGGCTGGCGCCTCAGGTCTGGGGGCCGGGGTGTGACGTCTTTATCCAGCAGTTGCGGCGGCTGCGGCGGGCCGCCAGCCCCCTGCATGCGGTGCAGCCCGCCAGTGCGGCGCGGGATCTGGCGCTGGAACACGGGTTTATCACCCTGATGCCGGAGCTGGCCATCAAGCGGGATCTGGAGGTGGGGCGGCTGGTCAGGCTAGATGTGCGCAATCTGCCGCAAGAGCATTGGGATGTGATGATGGCGTGGCGCGGTGGCAAGCGGCCCAATCCGGCCCGGGAAACCGTGTTGGCCACCGCCCGCACGCTGGCGAAACGGTGGCGCAATGAGTAGAGCGATGCGGGACAAGGCCCGCATCGGGTGGATCAGTAGCTGGCCTTGAGGGTCACGCCACTGAACGCGGAAAACCCTGACAGCTGCACATGCCAGGTGCCCGCCTTGGGATTGGTGAACGAGCAGCTTTCGTTATTGCCCCCCTTGTAGGGACGGCAGTCGTAACTGCTGCTGGTGGGGGCGCTGCCAAAACGGACGTAGAGGTCGGCATCTCCGGTGCCGCCACTGCTGCTGATCTGCAGCGACCTGGTGCCCGCAGGTACGTTCAGGGTGTAGTTGAGCTTGCCACCCTTGCTGGCGGCGAGGTTGCTCACCGGCACGCCGTTTTGCAGCACGTTGTCGCTCGGTGGCGGCGTGGTGCCGCAGCTGGCATCGACCCCGACGGTCTGGAAGGCCCGTGCTACATCCGCCTGACTGTAACCCAGATCGGCGGTCGCCCGGCTGACGCCGCAGGCCCCTTGCTGGTAGTTGGTGTTGGCGCCCCAGTAGAGGCGGTTGGCCAGCAAGAACACTTCAAATGCCTTGCGGGTGTTCCAGCCGCTGCTGGTGGCGAGCAGGTAGAAGGCGCGGTTATAGACCCCGGAGCTGTGGTGTACATCCATCCCCTCCTGATAATCCGCGGCATGGCCGATGGATCTGCCATCCCGGGTCGGATCCTCGAAGTAACGCAGGGAGCCGTTGCCCTTGAAGATCTGGGCACCGACCAGCCAGTCGTTGCTCCCCTTCATGTAGAACTCGGCCGCTTCCCCCGCCATATCGGAGAAGGCCTCGTTGATGCCGCCGGATTGTCCTGAATAGATCAGCCCGGAGTTCTGCTCGGTAAAGCCGTGGCTCACCTCGTGGGCCGCCACATCGAGGCTTACCAGCGGGTGGAAGGTGGTGGCGCCGTCACCGAAGGTCATCTGGCTGCCATCCCAGAAGGCATTTTCGTAATTCTTGCTGTAGTGAACCCGCATCTTCAGTTTGAAGGTGAGGGGCGCTGTGTTGTACCAGTTGCGGTACATGTCGAACACCACGTTGCCGAAGTAGTGGGCATCGTTGAGGGGCGAGTAGGCGCCGTTGATCTCCTTGACCCGGTTCTCCGGGCAGGTGAACTGGTGGATGGCACCGCCTGAGGTGGCGTGGTTGAGGTTGATGGTATCGACGTTGGGGCTGGTCATCCGGCAGTTGTCATCCACGATGAGCGGGCCAAAGTCGGTGCCGTAAAAGTATTTGCCGGTCTTGATGTTGCCCCCGGGGCCGCTGGCGTCCTTGTGGTTGATCCCCTCCCAGCGTTTGAGCTCCTCACCGCTCTGGGCATCAAGAATGACGAAGGGGCGGCTTGGCTTGTCACCTTCGGCGATGAAGGAGACCTGATAAACCAGCCGGGCCAGCCCGTTCTCATCCTGCATCACGTAGAGTTTGACCTGCTCGTTGCTCCCCTTGCTGCCCGCCTTGGCCTTGCTGGCGGCATCCTGTGGCGAGAAGGTGGCGACCGGGCTTGCCACATCCTGATCGATCTGGCGCAGCATGCGCCCGCTGGCCTGTTGCAGCTGGCCGTTCAGGCTCTTGTCAGCCACGACGACCTGACCCATTACCGGGATGCCGTTCCAGACCTGCTCGTAGCGGATCCGCTGCTGGCCGTTGGGCAGCTTGACTACCCGCACCTGACGAAACTCGCCATCTTCCAGCTGCAAGGTACCACTCGCGGCACTGAGGCCTGTCATGGCCCGGATGCCGTTTGCCGTTACGTTGATCTCTACCTCTTGCGCCGCCAGTGCGGCGCTTCCCCAGCAGGCCAGCGCAACGGCCAGATAAATTTTATTCATCTCTTCTTTCCTTAAATCGATGAGGTTGATAAACCGACCGAAGGTCGGGCGTTTTGAAGCTAGTGCCGGTGGGGGAAAGTGCCCCCTGTCAAAAGTGACAGCGCAGCACAAAGGGGTAGCAGGATCTGCCAAAGTGCCGTTTGGGGGTATTCGTCGGCGCCATGTGGAGAGCATTATCCGGTTTCAGACACCCACCCTCCTCTTTTGAGGGAGGAGAGTCCGTGCGCTGTCACCCTCTGCGATGCCTGCTGGAGGAGGGCCGTAAAAGTGGCTGGCGCGGCCAGTGGCGATTGGCTACATTGGGTGCTGGCTTTCGATTTGATCACTGATTTGAAAGGAGAATCCCATGTTTTCATGGCAGTTGGACGACGAGCTTGCGCTGCTCTTCTTGCAGCCCGATATGGCGAGCGAACTGTTTGCCCTCTGCAATGACAACCGGGAGTACCTCTCCCAGTGGCTACCCTGGCCGCCACTGATCCAGCGCCCTGTCGACAGTGCCCTTTTCATTCGCAGTGCCATCGAGAAGTTCGCCCGCGGCGAGGGGCTCACCACCGCCATCGAGTATCAGGGGGAGGTGGTGGGGGTCATAGGTTACAACAGCATCGATCATGACCTTGGCAAGGTGGTCATCGGCTACTGGCTGGCGGAGCGCTGGCAGGGTAACGGCATCATCACCCGGGCCTGTCAGGCCCTGATCCACCACGCCTTCGAGGAGATGGGGATGGAGAAGGTGGAGATCAGCGCCGCCACCGATAACGAGCCCAGCAGAGCCGTCTGTGAGCGGCTCGGGATGCAGCTGGAGGGGGTGACCCGGCGCGCAGAGCGGCTGGGCAACCGGATTGTGGACCATGCCCACTACAGCTTGCTGCGCGATGAGTGGCTAAGACAGAGGGAGTCCTGATGGCGCTGGCACATATCAAGACGGCCCGCACCCACCTGACCATACTGTCGCCGGATCAGGCCCCCATGATGCTCGACTTCTACCGGCGCAACCGTGACCATCTCGCCCCCTGGGAGCCGCTTCGGGACGAGCACTTTTACACCCTCTCTTACTGGCATGCTCGGCTGCAGGACAGTTACAGTCAGTTCTTCAACGGCACCGGTGTCAATCTGGTGGCCCTCGATCCGGCTGGCGAGCGGGTGATCGCCACCTGCAACTTCAGCAATATCCTGATGGGGGTCTTCAAGGCGTGTCATCTGGGCTACGCCATCGACCAGCAGCATCAGGGGCAGGGGGTGATGAGAGAGGTGCTGTCAGCTGCCATTGACTACCTGTTTCGGGAGCACGATCTGCATCGCATCATGGCTTGCTATATGCCTGCCAATCAGCGCAGTGGCGCCTTGCTGGAGCGGCTCGGCTTCGAGCGGGAGGGATTCGCGCGGGCGTATCTGATGATCAATGGCCGCTGGGAGGATCACATCCTCACCTCGCTGATTAATCCGGCCTCCTGAACGACAGATAAAAAAACGGGCCCGAAGTTGCCTTCGGACCCGTCTTCGAATGAGGTGCAGGCTTAGTTGGCCTTGGCATCGCTCACTGCAGCTTCAACCTTGGTAGCGGCTTCGGTAGCAGCTTTTTCTACGGTTGCAGTCGCTTCGGAGGTGGCCTTCTCTACGGTAGAGGTGGCTTCGCTAGCGGCTTTTTCTACAGTGGCAGCAACTTCGGCGGCCGGAGCAGCAGCAGGAGCGGCAGCTTTTTCTTCTTTCTGACCGCAAGCAGTCAACATCAGACCCAGGATACCGGCTACCAGTACTTTGTTCATGTGCATTCCCTCAAAAAAAGATGGAGAGATGGTCTGTGCAACCATCACAGCGCCCACCGTTGCCCGGTATTGAAACAAGAAGCCGGGAGGCAGCAGGCGGGCGCAATATAGCCCCATTAGTTACCGATGAAAACGGATATCACAATGACATTTTTTCGTGCCGTGGATAAAAAGCTCCACTGCAACGACTGATATCAATACAAGATGCCGTTAAATGGCACTGATCGTACAATAAAACACCGCTTTGCTGCCATCTTGTGGCGGTTTAACAAGGTCAAGGTTGGTCAATAGTGGCCGATGACCCGCACTTTAGTCAGACAGCTTCTGACAGGGCAGCCGTTTACCCTCAAGGTGGCTCTGACGGGCCAGATCCAGCAGCGCCATCACCGCCAGCGCTTCACTTGCTGGCACCGGGTTGCTCCATTCGCCCTTGATGGCGGCGCAGACACCGCGATAGTAGGCGCCATAATCCCCCGCCTCACCCACCACGCTCTGCTGCTGTAACTGACCATCGACAATGCGGCTGAGCTGACCGGGTTCTCTATCCATGCCCCAATCCGCCGCCGGTGGCCGCTTGCCCAGCTTGAGCTGATCTTCCTGCACATCCATACCGAATTTCACGAACGATCCCTGGCTGCCGTGAATGACAAAGCGCGGCATGGTGGCTGAAACCAGACAGCTGCCATGCAGAATAACCCGCAGAGCACCGTAACCCAGCACCACATGGAAGTAGTCGTCTGCCAGTGCGCCGGGGCGCTGCTCGGCAAGGTCTGCCTGCAGCCAGTCCGGCTGGCCGAACAGCTGCAATGCCTGATCCAGCACGTGAGGGCCGAGATCGAACCAGAGGCCGGAACCCGGGCCACCCGCTTCGCGCCAGCGCTGGCGCACTTCTGGGCGATAGCGATCGAAGTGGGATTCGAACTGGGCGATCTGCCCCAGAGTCCCTTCGGAAATCAAACGGCGCACGGTAAGAAAATCTCCGTCCCAACGGCGGTTGTGGAAGATGCTGAGCAGTCGCTGCTGCTTTTCGGCCAGTTCGACCAGTGCTTTCGCTTCTGCCAGATCCAGTGCAAATGGTTTGTCGATCACCACATGTTTGCCTGCCAGCAGCGCCTGGCGGGCCAGAGGAGCATGGGTGTCGTTGGGGGTGGCGATCACCACCAGATCGACGGTCTCATCGCTTAGCACCTCCTCCAGTGAACCGACTCGGCAGCCGGGCAGATCGGCCTGCACCTTGACGGCATCGCGGCTCACCACCCAACTGAGGGACAAGCCCGGGGTGGTGGAGAGGAAGGGGGCGTGGAAGGTCTTGCCTGCAAAGCCATAGCCCACCAGGGCTGCGTTGAGAGTGTGGCTCATCGGGAGTTCTCCGCTGACATCGAGTGAGTGGGGTTGCCATCGCAGGCTCTCTGCCGGATGGCCATGTGCTGTAAAGGCGATACAAACGAGAAGGGGGCCGATGGCCCCCTGAGTGTGCCCATCAGAGCACAGGATTTATTGCAAACACAAGCGGCGACCGCGGCGGGTCATCAGCATCACCAGAGGCGGCAGCAGCAGCCACATATGCAGTGCCAGCTGGCTGAGCGGGTCGTGCATCAGGGCGCCGGTCAGGCCAACCAACGCGCCGGAGCCGCTCATCTGGAACAGGCCGAGCAGGGCCGCGGCGGTACCGGCGCAGTGGCCGAACGGTGCCAGCGCCATCCCGGCGGCAGCGCCCAGAATCATGGCAAAGCCGATGCTGGAGAGGAATACCGGCCCCATCATCGCCAGCGGATGTTCGATGTGCATGGCCAGTGTCAGGGTGATAGCCGAGAGCATCAACACCAGCAGGCCGATGCGCAGGGTGCGTCTTGGCCCCACCTTGGCGATAAAGCGCGGTGCCATGAAGCAGGCCAGAATGTTGAGCGCGGCGTTGGCGGTAAACCAGTAGCTAAAGCCGCTCATATCCAGCCCCAGCTTCACCATCAGCTGCACCGGTGCGGCGGTGACATAGGCAAGGATCACCGCCATCGCCAGCATGCACAGGGAGGCGTTGAACAGGAAGCTGGGGGAGCGCAGCACCGGGCTGTAGCGGGACCAGCTGATGAGGGCCCCTTCACTGCGGGTCTCCTCCGGGCGGGTCTCCGGCATCCGCCATAGCAGCCAGCTGCCGACGATGAGCGCATAACCGGCCATAAACCAGAAGTTGGCAGACCAGCCCGCCTTGGCGGTGAGCCAGCCACCGAGCAGGGGGGCCAGCGCAGGAATAAAGCAGATGGCGCCATTGAGATAGGAGATCATCTGGCCGCTCTTTTTCGGGCCGTAGCTGTCACGTACCACCGAGAAGGCGGCGACCGAGGTGGCGCAGGCGCCGAAGCCCTGCAGCACCCGGGCCAGCATCAATTCGCCGAGGCTGGCGGCAAAACCGGCCCCCAGCGCGCTCATGCCATAGAGCAGCACGCCGCCCAGCGCGATGGGCTTGCGACCGTAGCGATCGGCCAGCGGGCCAACAAGCAGTTGTCCCAGTCCCATGCTGAACAGGAACCAGGTGATGGTGCCCTGCATCAGAGTTACTTCGGCGCCCAGCTGCTCGGCCATCTGCGGAATGGCGGGCAGGTAGATGTCGATAGCCAGCGGACTGAACAGCACCAGTAGTACGAGCAAAAGTATCAATGGCATCTGTCACCTCTTTAGTCAGCCAGGTTAATGAATTGGGGCGCGAGTCTACTGACTCACAGTAATGAATAGAAATGGTATTTAATCACTTTGGTTATTCCATTATGGAAACATGTATTAAAAAGCTGGTTATTCGATGGCGGCAAATCCCCCGTAACCCCATCACAGCGGGTGTAATTGACGCTTTTACTAAACGCTTGCGCCGCATAGAATGCGCAGATTATTTTTGCGGAGGTGCTCGATGAACAAGCTTGTCCTGGCAACAGGTAACCAGAAAAAGGTGAAGGAATTGGCCGCCATGCTGGCCGATATGAAGATCCAGGTGATCCCACAGAGCGAGTTTGCGGTCTCCGATGCCGATGAGACCGGCACCACCTTCGTCGAGAATGCCATCATCAAGGCCCGCCACGCTGCCCGTATTACCGGTCTGCCCGCTGTGGCCGATGATTCCGGTCTGGAAGTTGATCTGCTGCAAGGGCGCCCCGGCGTTTACTCCGCCCGCTTTGCCGGTGTGGGTGCCGGCGACAAGGCCAACATCGAGAAGCTGCTCGGCGAGCTGCAAGGTGCCCCCGAGTATCTGAAGAGCGCCCGCTTCTGGTGTGTGCTGGTCTATATGCGCCACGCCGACGATCCCACTCCCATCATCTGTCAGGCGAGCTGGGAAGGGATGATCATCGACGAGCCGCGCGGTCAGCACGGTTTTGGCTATGATCCCGTCTTCTTCGTGCCGGATCACGACTGCACCGCCGCCCAGATGCCCGCCGAGCTGAAGAACCAGCTGAGCCATCGCGGTCAGGCGCTGGCCAAGCTCAAAGCGGCGCTGGCTGCGGCGCACTGAGCCAATTCGCCACCTTGTCGGTTACACACGGTCAATTACACATAGTCATCTACAATGGGGGCCTTGAGCCCCCGTTTTATTGGAAGCCCCATGCTGCAACTGCCGCCGCTCTCTCTCTATATTCATGTGCCCTGGTGCGTCCAGAAGTGCCCTTATTGTGACTTCAACTCCCATGCCCAGAAGGGGGAGTTGCCTCACCTAGAATATGTCGCCGCCCTGCTGGAGGATCTGGATCAGGATCTGAAGTGGGCACAGGGGCGGCCGATCTCCTCGATCTTTATCGGCGGCGGCACCCCCAGCCTGTTGACGGTGGAGGCGATGCAAGCCTTGCTGGACGGGGTTCGGGCCCGCATTCCGCTCACCGCAGATTGCGAGATCACCATGGAGGCCAACCCGGGCACGGTGGAGGCGGACAAGTTCGCCGGGTTCCAGCGCGCCGGCATCAACCGCATCTCCATCGGGGTGCAGAGCTTCCAGCAGGAGAAGCTGACCCGCCTCGGCCGCATTCACGGCCCGGAAGAGGCGCGCAAGGCCGCTGCACTGGCCCATGCCATCAAGTTGCCTACCTTCAATCTGGATCTGATGCACGGTCTGCCGGATCAGAGTCTGGATGACGCCCTTTACGACCTGCAGCAGGCTATCGACTGCGCCCCGCCGCACCTCTCCTGGTATCAGCTCACCATAGAGCCGAACACGGCGTTTGCCTCCAAACCGCCCAAACTGCCGGAAGATGACACCCTGTGGGACATCTATGAGCAGGGCCACGCCATGCTCACTGCCAGCGGTTATCGCCAGTACGAAATCTCGGCTTATGCCAAAGAGGGCTACCAGTGCCATCACAACCTCAACTACTGGCGTTTCGGCGACTATCTGGGGATTGGCTGTGGCGCCCACGGCAAGGTGACCGATCTCGCGGATCAGCAGATCCTGCGCACTGCCAAGGTGAAGCATCCGAAAGGGTATCTGGACAAGAGTCGCCCCTATCTGGACGAGCAGTGGCAGGTGACGGCAGACGATCTGCCGCTCGAATACTTTATGAACCGCTTCCGCCTGTTTGAACCGGCCCCCAAGGCGGAGTTCGAGGCCTATACCGGCCTGCCGCTGGAGCGGGTGGAGACGGTGCTGACCATTGCCCAAAGCAAGGAGCTGATCGAGGATCTGGGAGATAGCTGGCAGCTCACTTCTCTCGGCCATCGCTATCTGAACGTATTGCTCGAACTCTTTATGGATGAGTGAAAACGGGTTCGCGATCTGGCTGCGAAGCCGTGATCAAGGTTCATGCGCTGCTCGGAAGCCTCACGTATGTCTATACGCTCCGGTTCCTGCGCGGCTCTTCACCTTGCTGACAGCTTCTCGCGACAGGTCGTGAGCCTGTTTTGGCTAACCGTGTTTCGAGATAACAATCAGGGCGCCAATGGCGCCCTGATTGTTTATGGTCGGTAGAAGCCCGCTCAGCAGCAGACGCTGATCATCTGCTGTTGGCCGGGCTCCCACCGCTTGCCAAATTTGGCCTTGCGCTGGTAACTTCCCTTGCCCTTCTTGTTGCGCTCGACCCGGCTGCGAAACAGCGGATCGGAGAGCAGGGCGTGCAGATGGTTATCCTTTATCTCGCCGCGCTGATGGGCATAGATGATATCGGTAGTTTCATTCATCTGTTTATTTCTGTTCTTAGTCACAACTAATCCTCATTGGTTTTGCCTACTTAAACTTCTTCAAAAACCAGCGTTTAGTGTCTGCTACTTGAACCACTACACCTTCATTTTCTAAGAGTTCCAGTAACGTTCTTGAAATATGGCCCTCATGCCCCACATGTCCGCCATAAATGCCTAACGAACGACCCAGTTCTGCATTCGTGAGCCCAGTATCACCTGATGCTTCAAGGGCTAAATAAACTGCACTTTTTAAATCAGCAATTGCAGATTGAGCTAACTGATAAGCTTGAGCATTCATCTATTTCATAACCCTTAGTTAAAGAGACTTTGCATTTGGCAAAGATCTCGATTTTTGATTGCGGAAGAGGTTAAAAACGCGGCGATTTTGTCACCAAATAGCCGCTGGAGCAATGAGCGGGCTGGTGCCGTCAGCCAACGTGGTCATGCTCATCGTGGTTATGATGCTCGTGATGAGCGGGTGCTCCCGACTCCAGCGTTTCCAGAATGGCGCAGTGCTCCGCCGAGCGGGGGCCGCCGCAGCAGATATTAGAGAGCTCGCGCAGGTTGTCGCGAAAGCGGGTCAGTTCGATGATCTTCTGCTCCACCTGGGCCAGCTTGGTGTCAGCTACCGCTTTTACCTCCTGACAGGTGACTTTGGCCTTGTTGGTATCGAGATCGAGCAGCTCGCCGATATCGGCCAGCGAGAAGCCCACCGACTTGGCGCGAATGATGAACTCCAGCCGCCGCTTGTCCTGTTCACTGTAGAGGCGGTAGCCGGATTCGTTGCGGATCCCCGGTGAGATAAGCCCGTTCTTCTCGTAAAAACGCAGGGTATCTGCCTTGACCCCGCACGCCTTGGCCAGTTCACCGATCCGATACATGCTCTCTCTCCCCTTGAATGTATGCCGCCACAAAAACCGGAATCCACTATCACCCCTTTGCCCATGGATTGCCAGCCAAGGGCATAAAAGGGGCAGATAAACATCTCCTGGCGCCCCTTTTTCCCATAAAACACTGAAAGTGCAAACGTTTCGAGAAAATCAAGTGGAAAACGTTTAACGCCTCGCCAAATAAGGCTTTGCTGTTTCAAAAAATCCACCACAGGTCACATTTTTTGTGTAGAATACGCGCCCATAACAGAGCGCCGCACCAAGCGGGCATTTCCTAAAACGCTTTTGCCGGATGCCGGGGCGAGAGTGGTTTGCGAAATCCCCCACTTCCATTTATTTGGGGACTCTCTGTGTTGAGCCTCGCCTCCCATGGAACGGTCCCCGTTATGTTGAGGACGATAGTGTGATGGAACAAGCTCGACCCATTCGCCGTGCACTGCTGAGTGTGTCTGACAAAACCGGCATTCTGGAATTTGCCAAGGCACTCAACGAGCGTGGTGTTGCCCTGCTCTCCACGGGCGGTACCGCCAAGCTGCTTGGCGAGGCGGGTCTGCCGGTGACCGAGGTCTCTGACTACACGGGTTTCCCTGAAATGATGGATGGCCGGGTCAAGACCCTGCATCCCAAGGTTCATGGCGGCATCCTCGGTCGTCGGGATCAGGATGACGCTATCATGGCCCAGCACGCTATCTCCCCCATCGACATGGTTGTCGTCAACCTTTACCCCTTTGCTGCAACCGTGGCCAAAGCGGGCTGCACTCTGGCCGATGCGGTCGAGAACATCGACATCGGCGGTCCGACCATGGTGCGTTCTGCCGCCAAAAACCATAAAGATGTCGCTATCGTCGTCAAAGCTGCCGACTATGATCGGGTTATTCGCGAGATGGATGCCAACGGCAACAGTCTGAAACTGGCGACCCGTTTCGATCTGGCCATCGCAGCCTTCGAGCACACCGCTGCCTACGACGGCATGATCGCCAACTACTTCGGTACCATGGTTCCTTCCTACGGTGCAAACAAGGAGGGTGACGAGGAGTCCCGCTTCCCGCGCACCTTCAACAGCCAGTTCATCAAGAAGCAGGACATGCGTTACGGCGAAAACAGCCATCAGGCTGCCGCCTTCTACGCCGAGGAGCATGCCGCGCCGGGTTCTGTCTCCAGCGCTATCCAGCTGCAGGGCAAGGCGCTCTCCTACAACAACATCGCCGATACCGATGCGGCGCTGGAGTGTGTGAAGGAGTTCGACGAGCCGGCCTGCGTCATCGTCAAGCATGCCAACCCCTGCGGCGTGGCCATCGGTAACGACCTGCTGAGTGCCTACGATCGCGCCTACCAGACCGACCCCACCTCTGCCTTCGGCGGCATCATCGCCTTCAACCGCGAGCTGGATGGCGCCACTGCGGCAGCCATCGTGGCCCGCCAGTTTGTCGAAGTGATCATTGCCCCGACCGTCAGCCAGGAGGCCCGCGATGCGGTCGCTGCCAAGCAGAACGTGCGTCTGCTCGAATGCGAGCAGTGGACGGCACCAGCGCAAGGCTTTGACCTCAAGCGCGTCAACGGCGGCCTGCTGGTGCAGGAGCGGGATCTCGGCATGGTGACGCTGGGCTACCTGACCGTGGTCAGCAAGCGTCAGCCGACCGAGGCCGAGCTGCAAGATCTGCTGTTCTGCTGGAAAGTGGCCAAGTTCGTCAAATCCAACGCCATCGTCTACGCCAAAGATGGCCAGACCATCGGCGTCGGTGCCGGCCAGATGAGCCGTGTTTATTCGGCCAAAATCGCCGGTATCAAGGCGGCGGATGAAGGACTGACCGTGGCGGGCTCCGTGATGGCCTCCGATGCCTTCTTCCCGTTCCGCGACGGTATCGATGCTGCCGCGCAGGCCGGTATCTCCTGCGTGATCCAGCCGGGTGGCTCGATGCGCGATCAGGAGGTGATCGACGCCGCCGACGAGCACGGTATGTGCATGGTCTTTACCAACATGCGCCATTTCCGTCATTGATGGGTCAGGGGCTGCCGATGGCGGCCCTTTTGTTGTCTCTTTTCAACTGACTATTTCCACTGACTGACGGCCCGAGTGGCCGTCCAGTGACCACAAATAGAAGCGAGCGATACGATGAAAGTACTGATCATTGGCAACGGTGGCCGCGAACACGCTCTGGCCTGGAAGGCCAAACACTCCCCACTGGTACGTCACGTTTTTGTGGCGCCGGGCAATGCGGGCACCCAGCTTGAGCCGGGTGTCGAGAACGTCGCCATCGAGGCGACCGATATCGAAGGGTTGCTGGCCTTTGCTAAAGAGAAACAGGTCGGCCTCACCATCGTCGGGCCGGAAGCGCCGCTGGTGAAAGGGGTGGTGGATGCTTTCCGCGCCGCCGGCCAGCCGATCTTTGGCCCGACCGCTGCCGCTGCCCAGCTGGAAGGCTCCAAGGCTTTCACCAAGGATTTCCTGGCTCGTCACGCCATCCCGACCGCCGAGTACCAGAACTTCACCGAAGTGGAGCCTGCACTCGCTTATCTGCGCGAGAAGGGGGCTCCCATCGTCATCAAGGCCGATGGTCTGGCGGCGGGCAAGGGGGTGATTGTCGCCATGACCTTGCAGGAAGCGGAAGACGCGGTGCGCGACATGCTCTCCGGCAATGCCTTTGGCGAAGCGGGCTCCCGGGTGGTGATTGAGGAGTTTCTGGAGGGTGAAGAGGCGAGCTTCATCGTCATGGTCGATGGCGAGCACGTGCTGCCGATGGCTACCAGTCAGGATCACAAGCGGGTTGGCGACGGTGATACCGGCCTCAACACCGGCGGCATGGGGGCTTACTCCCCGGCGCCTGTGGTGACCGCCGAGGTACATCGACGCGTGATGGAGCAGGTGATCATGCCGACCGTGCGCGGCATGGCGGCCGAGGGCAACGTCTACACCGGTTTCCTCTACGCCGGTCTGATGATCGACGGTGCAGGCAATCCCAAGGTGATCGAGTTCAACTGCCGGTTCGGCGATCCCGAGACCCAGCCCATCATGCTGCGGATGCAATCCGATCTGGTGGAGCTCTGCCTGGCCGCTTGCGCAGGCAAGCTGGATCAGAAAGAGGCCATCTATGATCCCCGCGCCGCTATCGGCGTGGTGTTGGCGGCGGGTGGCTATCCCGGCGATTACAGCACCAACCACCCCATCAGCGGCTTGCCGGTGGATGAAGTGGCGGGTGAGAAGGTGTTCCATGCCGGTACCCGCCTGGAGGGCGATACCAGCCTGACCGCTGGCGGCCGCGTGTTGTGCGCAACCGCCCTCGGCCATACTGTGGCAGAAGCCCAGCAGCGTGCCTATCAGCTCGCTGGCCGCATCAAGTGGGATGGCGTCTTCTACCGCAAGGATATAGGCTGGCGCGCCATTGCTCGCGAACAGGAGTAACTGACGCCAGCAAATGGCCAGCTGATTCAGACCCCGCTACGGCGGGGTTTTTTGTCCCTGTTTACCGCTTTCAACCATCCTCATGCTGCGCGTCACCTGCGTTCAGTCAGTTACCAAGCGTAAACAAGCGCGGCATATCTGTCACTATTTGCCACAAAAAACAGCATTTTTCACAAACGTTTCACCATGAGTCATGGCATCATGCTGGTGATGAATTCTTGTTTGGATTCATAAGTACCCCTAACAATTCGAGCATGTCGTTATATAAGGAAATCCCATGTTGAAAACCGTCCGCCCCCTGCTGCTGCCCCTGATGTTTGGCCTGATGACCCTGCCTGCCGTGGCGGGTGATCTGGAACAGCCGATGAAGAAGATTGGCTTCAACTACAAGCAGGCCGTCAAGGCTGATGATGCGGCCACCATGGAGAAGCACATCAACGAGATGAAGGCCCAGCTGGATGTGGCCAAGCAGAAGAACATGCCGGCCGCCAAGAAAGAGAAATTCCTTGAAGGGATGAACGAGGTACAGACCGAGCTGGACGCCAGCCTGGCCGCACTCAAGGCGGGTGATGAGGCCAAGGCGCGCGAACATCTGGCCAAGGTCAACGACCTGAAGAAGGAGTACCACAAATATGCCAAGCAAAAAGGGTGAGCCCTTTCGCTGGGATCCGCTGGTTCGCCTGACCCACTGGGGCTTGGTGGCGGTCTGCATCAGCAATCTCTGGGTTAACGAAGCGGGCGAGGAGTGGCACGAGTGGCTGGGTTACGGCGCCATTGGGCTGGTCTCCTTGCGTCTGCTCTGGGGGCTTACTTTTGCCCGTGGCTACGCTCGCCTTGGTGCCCTCATCCCCAGTGGTGAGGATTTTCGCCAGCAAGCGCGCGAGATGCGTGAGCGGCAGCCTCCTGCACCGGGTCATCACGGTAGCGGCAAGCTGGCCGTGTGGGCGCTCTGGCTGGTTGTGCTGGCCACTGCTGGCAGCGGCTGGTTTCAAAATACCGAGACGGGATTTGAACTGGGGGCTGACGAGTGGCATGAGTGGTGCGTGGTGGCGCTGCAGGGGTTGATTGGTCTGCATCTGCTGGCCATCGTCTTCACCTCCTGGCGTCAGCGCAGCAATCTGGTTACCCGGATGCTGCCAGCCATCGGGCGTCGCTCATCCATCCAGAGCGGCAGCAACGAGCAAACCTGAGGCTCAGCATTAGGCGCCTTGTCTCTGAGTGAGGCGCCTGATCCGGACCCTGCCCAGACCCGCCCATGGCGGGTCTTTTCTATGACCTCATCGAGCTCACCACTGGACATTGCCCGATCAGCAGATGCAAAAAGGCCGCTCATCATGAGCGGCCTTTTTAAATTTGGTGGCCCCTGGGGGACTTGAACCGTTATGTAGCACTTATTAAACCTACAATAAACAACACCAGCTAAGGAAATGATCTAAGGCGCTGATTTTATTTAAATTTTAGCTTTGCATTCTGGATGGTCTACTAACTCATAGCATGCACTACCAATGCGCACTTAAAAGTTACTAAAGTGCATGATGAGTGTCTCATATGAGGCATTCTGTTGGTGTACAGATTGTGTGTGGGACGACATCACTTTTAACTTTTAGCTAGTCGTCCCATTATGACTTACTCCACAGATTCATCTAGTACTGCAAACCTAACCTCTGGAAGCGAGTCTCGTTGTGCCTCATCCAATATACGAATCAGTTCGCTATTATGACTTGTCTTGTTTAACAATTCTTTAGCTAGCTCAACGCAAGAAGCTCGAACAAATGAGATACTGACAGACTCTCTACTTGATGGAGATATGTTCACATAATTGCTGTTGTCAAATATGACAGGGATTATTTCGACTAATGAATCAATATGTTCACTATTCAAAAAACCATTACTCAACATTTCTTTTATTACTGAAAGTTGAACACTTAATCCAGATTTAAAACCTGATTCAGTAAGATATACCAACCGCAAAATTAGTCTTTCAATTACTGGTAACTCCATCATGCCCCTCCACTTAAGTAGTGCTCGGGAGGAAAAAGCTAAAAAATTGCCCTTTGAATGAAAGCCTTGCCGAATTGTTTTTTCAACACGCTCTATCAGTGTATGGTTAGCCGTAGCAAAATAAGTAAATGCAATCATTGCATTTGGGCTTTCAGTATCATTATAAAAAGCAAACAGTTTGTTATAATTATCCTCTGTTAGATCTTCTTTAGATAACGAAGGCGCTATTGAGAGAGACAAAGCATCTCCAATTAATGAAACAATTATTTCATCTTCTTGTTGCGACCAACCAAGAATATCACCTTCATCATTCCTTGGCCTCCAATCAACCATTAAATTAAATAGCTTGATGGCTTGTTCTTCTGATGGATAAATACCATCGTGCATTACTTTTGTCGCTTGACATATATCGTTCAAATGATGTCTATTCAAAAGATGATTATTGTCAACATCAAAAAGGTATTTTCTGACTGCACTTTTAACTAAGGAGGGATCTCCAGATGGCAGAGTTAAGAATGTATGTTTAAGCAAACCAGTCTCTGGAAGGTTCGAGTAATCTGGATGCTCTCCCCATATTTTTTGTGATAGTCTTTGCTTTTCATCGGGTAGTAAAAAACCACACGTAGAGAGTGATAAAAGTCTAATTAAAGCAGGCGCAGCTTTGCTAGATGATGGTACTACCGAATCAATAATTTCATCTATACGCCGGTCAAGTGTGCTACTGGATATTCTATCTCCTGGTTCCCAGATAACTGGATTTACCCATTTACCATGGTCTTCTATGCCAAGTTCTACTTGCAATGGAAAAGATAAGGCATCCAATAAAACATCTTTATGTTGTGATTTAGGAATACTGTCTAAAGTGAAATTTACAAGGTCACCTATTGCGTCAAAAAGCCAAAAGCAACGTAGGTTTGTATTTTTACTTAGAGAAACAGAAAATTTGAAGAGCTCTTTTGCTTGCTCTATCGAAACTCTTACAGATACTCGCGCTAAAACCTCAATAAAAACACCAAGGCGGTTAACTGCATGACTATCAATTTTTTTAGACCAATAGTCAATAGCTAACTTACATTGAGTGACTAAAAATGAAATTTCTCTGTCAGATAAACAGGCGATATTAATCCTAGAAAATAGTTTTTTCAGAACTGGTGAATCGCCACTATTGGCAGCTCTAATGGCTAATGAAAAACGATATAAATTGTCGAGATCTTCTAGTTCAGCTAACCTTGTGGCTTTATCTACGCAGAAATTAACACTTTCCCATCTCAATGGCATGCCGATAGAATTAAGTACTCCCTCAAAGAAAATAAAAGGATGTATCTCGTTACTAATAGTTACTGTTTGAGAATTGTCTTTATAATACCCTGGGGAAAACGATGGCTCAATTTCTTGGTTTTTTCTCTGTTCTTGTAGTGCATTATCAATTCTTCCATTGATGTAATCCATATATTCGCTTGGTGAACAATGATATTCATCATAGATAGTAGGGAATTTTTCAAAGCTTTTCCTATCTGATAGCATATTAATACCCCTCATGAGCCAGTGTGCGCATGCGAGGCGTGATAATGCGTGAATTGAAGCTTTGTTGTTGCGATGTTGCAGCAAAAGTTCTTTGTGTGCTTCTGAAATTAATTTTGTAGCATGATCAAATTGCCCTAGTTCACTCAGTAACCCCCCTTTTTTAAGCATCCAAATTGGAGAGTTAGTAGAGATTTTATTCACTTGTAATTCCAATTCTTTATAATCAAACGAATCTCTAGCCAATAAAGCATTATGATATGAAAGTTCATTACTGCACTCTGGATGGTATTTGTCACCATTGTTAAGTATATGCTTGGTTATCTCAATAATTTGTTCTGCCTCAGAAGAGCTCATCCATCGTGTATTTTTATGAATGAGCACGGCAATCTCTAATTGCTGTCTTTTGGTGAGTGAGCATTGATTATCTGGGTTGCAAATTTTTAGTAGCTCTTGAACTAACCAATTTGGGAATACTGAAAATGTTACTTTATAATGCCAGCATATTTCATACAAAAGCTTCTCGCGTTTTGCAGGAGGCATGAGATAGATATTTTTCGGTGTAGGCCATGGAGTATCTATGTGATTTTGTAATCTTGATACAATATTCGGTGGGCATACTATCCAATCAGGATAAGACTCACGATCTTTTTCTAGTAATGGAAGATGGCCTTCAAGTATTTTAGCTGCATATTCTGGCTCTTTACGAAGCTTGGTATCTTCTTCAATCGTAGTCATGTTCTGGCGTAGGCTTGTCGGAGTCCACTCCCAACTCTGTTTCGGCCTAAGATCTTGTAATGCCTTAATGAAAATCTTCATTGCTTCAAGATGCTTGGAATCCTGCTCATCAAGCTCAGCTACAAGTGCACTTAAATCTATGGGGGCAACATTAATTGACTCTAAGTATTTTCTTTTCGCTGAATTTAATCCCAGTGCTCCAACTAGATATATTCTTCTGGTATGGCTAGATAAATGATCTCTAACCCAACCTGCCCATTGTAAAAAATTAGGGTCATCGCCAGAGAACCCAAGTAAGCATAGCTCATTTTCAATAAATACTTGGCGTGAAAAGTTCACGAATGCTGCGTGGTTCTGAGGGTATTTTCTATAGTCTTCTTGAGTGAATATGAGGTCTTTTGTGACGTCTATTGTCCCGTGTAATTTTACAATTCGAGGAGACCTAGCACTAGATAGGTCTTCTTGTTTAGAGACTAAACTGTAGGCGGGTTGGTATACATTTGCGGATGCTCGCTCTAACAGAGTATCCCAGTTTGTTGTTAACACTTCCGACCATGGCAACTCTAGCAAGTCCTTATGTAGGTTACCAGGTTTCCATGCGGGATCGTTGATCACTTTCTTGATCAGGTCATGCAATGCCTGTTTACCAAAAAATGCAGAGTACTCTTCTGCCAGGCGTAGCGGATCAGAACTTCTAGAATCTAATTCCCTGGCTAATTCCTTTGAAAAATCATTCCATAGTGGCATTTTTTCTTGAGAATTACCTGTCGAGGCAGCGCACCTGCTGAAACCGGCCCCGACCATTACAGCGGCACCATGATAAGAGCCATCTTGTTGCCAAAGCGCTGCCGCTAGCTTAGTCAGCGTAACGTAATCGGGTAGCGAAAAAATATCTGTCATTTAACGGTGGCCTTATGCAGTCGTGATGCGGGAGCAGCAGAGAAAGTAAAGTACTGATTAGTCTGTCATAAAATTCATTGAGATTCAAAACGGGCTACACGTGTTGAGTGTGTGAATGCACTGTCAGGTTAATGCTGTTTCTCCGCACATCCTCTATGTTGAGTGACATAACAATCGTGATGTTGCTCACAAAAACAACATCTCATGTCATTGTTAAACTTGAATAGAAAATTGCATAAATGCGAGTTCTAAAAAACCAAGCGCTCAATAAATGCACAATTTATTTTCAGGTTATTAAATAATCACTTTTTACTATTTCAGGTAAATTTTCGTCTTTAACTATAAAAATTACTAGTTGTATCAAACATAAAGATCGGATGTTTATTTATGCCTTAAATAATACCAAGTGAGATATATAATATTTATATGTAAATTAATATAAGGCGGATGCTATTCAGTAATTGAAGATATTTATGTCTTACCTCATTTTTTATAAAGGCGTTTGATTCTTGCAGATGTAAATGTAGCCTCGTATCGTAACGCATATTAATGCGAGGGATGACCTATGAGCACATATAGAATTGTAGGAATGCCTATGGATGGGACTCTAGTTGATGAGCATGGCGTGGCTTTTAGACCATTCTCAGTATATATCGGTTGTCTGAGGCGCCAGGGATATGCAGTAAATACAATAAACGCCTACGGACAACATGTTGCTCGATTCCTGAACTACGTTAATCAGGCAGTAGACGTATATAGTGGTGAGCTCAACATCAATGGATGGCGAGACATTATAGGATCTTATGGGGACTATCTATTATATGGTGTCGAGGCCAATGATTTTATCGCTAGGCAGATTGCCCAGAAAAATCAGCGGTGGCGTAAAACTGGTATTCGCTCCATGGGTGTTATTGAGACTGCGATTGTCAAATATATAGAGTTAGGTGAACTAGAGCAATTCAATGAGACTGATTCATATATTCACCCTATGTTTCCTAGAGAATATAAAAACCTTACTAGGTTTGAGTCTACCGAGAGAAAAAAACGAAGCTTTTTTGGCGGATTGATATCAGCAAGAAATCAATCTAAGGAAACGACAACCTCGAATATATTTGAATATCATAGAAAAAAATCTGTATTTTTTCAAAAACGGCATTTTCCATATGAGCGGATAACGGATTTTATTAATGGAGCTAGCTGCTATCGAGATAGGGCTCTATATGCGCTACTTGCAGCCTCTGGTTGCAGGGTACATGAGGCTCTACAGCTAACCCTAGATGATATCAACATAACCGATTTTAGTATAGAACTGACAGACTACAGGGATAATATGACCCGCTTAGTTGGGCTAACAACAAATGAGATCAGTCAGCTCGCATGGAAGGGCCGAGCAACTCCAAAAACATTTTTAATTGAACCATATAAAAGCCTGTTCTTTAAACATCTGGAGAGCTATTTCAGATACGAG
This sequence comes from Aeromonas sp. 84A, assembly GCF_051919345.1. Classification (NCBI taxonomy): domain Bacteria; kingdom Pseudomonadati; phylum Pseudomonadota; class Gammaproteobacteria; order Aeromonadales; family Aeromonadaceae; genus Aeromonas; species Aeromonas sp. 84A. The sequence goes on along the minus strand of NZ_JBQBEW010000001.1, from coordinate 4,316,099 downwards.
CGGAATGGAGTCGTTAATCATCGATATGTTTTCCAAAATAGGAATAATGCAAGACCATATTTTGCGTCGAGCAGGCAAACATTAATTACCTCATTTCGGCGTAATCTTATTAGAGCAGGTATAAATGATACCGAGGGATTATCTCCACATTCATTACGGCATGCATATGGTAGATACACGCTGAACTACCTCCCATTATCAGATGGGAGTTATGGCCTACCCCTGGTATGGGTGAAAGTTTTAATGGGCCATTCGGATATCAGCTCAACACAAATCTATGCAAAATCTGATGAGGATTTTATTTCTTCAATAGTAGCTCATAGTAATCAAACCGTTTTTAGCAACAATCCTCCGAGCATATCAGAGGTGCAAATTAAATATTTAAGGGATGAAATTTTCCGCTTGGTAGCACAAATAGAAAAACTGGAGGATGGTCATGAGTAATAATGATTTTGTCTTTAACTCTACAGATAATCTGCTTTTTTTGCAGTCTGGTGAGGAATGGTTTGACGCGGTCATACGCTCTATCAGTATGTGCATACAATATCATGTGGATTTTTACTATGATGGGATATTCCCCAAAAGCCATGATGTGATTACATCTAAAACGTGCGTGGAATTAAACATTTATAAATATTTTCATGATGCAAAAAAACATAGGGAATTTTTCACTCATGAGTGGGCTCAAAAAGTCCTTAGTATATGTTTGCGAAAAAAAGATAAACGTGATTGTTCTCTCATGATTGATTTGATTCCAGATTACGTATCTAAGGGCGACTTGAAAAAAACATCATATAATATGTTGAAAAGGTCGTTGAAATGGCTGTTATATTTTCTGCGATTTAATAATGCATTGCTGCTACCAGTTATACTCTCATTCCCTAGGAATCCTCGTGGTAAAAATGGTACTGAACCATTATTTAATTATTACCCAGATTTGATGAAGGTATTTCGTGCACCATATTGCATGCACGAAATTAACATGCCTGATTTTAGGCCACATCTTTCAGTCTGCGGTGTATCAGAATATCAAATGCGTGATTATGCATATAAGATTATCACAGCTAGTACCTGGGAATGTGTCGAGGATGTTACTATTGAAAACGCGTCTAAAATTGCACAGGATATATCATGCTCAATTTCGGCTGGAGATTCTAGCTACAAAAATAATCTACCAGTCATTCCTATGCTAAAGCTGTTATTATCGATGTATCCATCTAAATGCGGCTATAATTTGATTGATATTCAAGAGTTTTCAAAATCCAAACGATATAGAGTAATTAAAATCCAAAATTCAGATGAATTATGCAAAAACCACTCTAGGATTATTTGGGAGTCTCTACTAGACGACTACATTATAGCTCTGACTAAAAAGGGACGAGCGAGTTCAACTATAAAACAATATAGGCATGCATTTAATCTATTTATGTCATATTTGTACAAGGATGACCCCTTAAGAATTATTTACCCAAAAGACTTTACAAGAAAAGATTTTGTTGGGAATAATAGTAGTGATGCATTTATAGATGAGGTCAAGTCATCTAATTATAACGTAAAGTATGGGATTTTAAAGCGGATCGATATTTTTTTTAGTTGGGTCTCAACTCAAACACAATTAGATCATGCTGTAGGATTTTCTAACCCTATCAGCAAAATTGATTATCCTACTACTAAACGCCCCAAGGGGACTAATAAGATCATACCCCCTGTACGTATATTTATTAGGTTGTATTCATTTCTATCAACATTGTGTGATTTTTACTGGTGGTTGGTAACAAATAAAAAATATCGTTCAGGGCTAGCGCTACGAAAGGATACCTATGACACTCAAGCGTTGGGTATGACACCTATAGTATGGATTGAGGGTCGGGCACTACCAATATACTACATTCCATGTAAGCTCACTGGAGAGGCTATTGCTACTATAGATAAAAATAAATTTTCTTATCCAATATTTCAAACATTGTTTGGATTGTTTGTGGCTATGGAAACTGGGATTCGAACAACTCATATACGATGGTTGAGTAATGATCATTTCGATAAATTCTGTAAAAATGATTGGTTAGATTATCGAGATCTTGCAGTTTTACCTGAGATGTCATGTGATGCAATGAAAATGGTCGTGTCATCAGATAAGGTGAAAACGGATCCATGGGAGGCATTGGTTAGCACTCGTGTGATCAGGATGCTGAAACGGCTGCAATTATTTTCCTCCGCACTTGACGGGGATATACCTGAGAAATGGTATAATGAGTCTATAAACAGTGTTCACGGGAAAATAAGATCACTTTTTCATTTGAAAGAACTGGGAAACTTACAAGGCGAACCAATTACATATAATTCTATTCGAGACCAATTTAAGCTTCTCCAGTTATTTTTTGACCTGTGGCAGCGCTCACATGTTAAGACATGGTTGGATAACAACGTCATAATTAAAAATGAGTTTGAAATAACACAGCTTAATCAATTTGAGGGGAACATTCAGGATGTATATGATAGGTTGTCTAAAAAGGGGGCAAGGTTAAATGATTTAATTAACGAGACATTTTATTATTCACGTAGTTATAGCGCAAAATATACACCTCATGGTATCCGTGCATCCGTTGTGTCACAGCGAGTAACAATGCTCCCTCCAGATATACTTGCACAGTACGTCACTGGTCATGAAACAATTAACGCATTATCACATTATGTCGTACTAGATGACTCAATACTAAAAATGTTGGACGCTACATCTATCTATAAAAATGGGGTGCAGCTATCTCCACCTCAAAGTCTGGATGCGTTCAAAACGGATAAAATTAATGAACGGATACATGAGGTCATCAATAAAAATCCGTCATCGTTCTACGATCTATATTCGCCAGTTTCATTTTCTAAGGAACCGGATAGTAATGGAAAAAATACACAGATAAAAATTGACGTAGTATCAGATGCATCATTTTTTACGACACATATATGCCCCTATCATAAGGACTGTCCAGAGGATGTTGTTAAAACAACCGGTCGGTATCAGTGTGGGCAATGTTACGCATCGATTAAAACTATTTCGCATATTCCACGAATTCTGGCACATATGCGGTCAATGAATCTGGATTTATCTGTGCTGCGTAACCGAATAGAGGCGGCTATAGCTGATGGAGCAGACCATGAGGCTATTGCCCCTCTCGATTATGAGTATCGGCAATTAGCTAACGAACTGGCTGCATGGATACACACGTATGGCATACTAAAAAATAATTTTGAGAATAAGGATGCCCATGATCAATATTTTGTGGCCAATCCAGAGCTAGTTTCCATGAAAATTATGGAGAATGAGGGAGATAGAAATGAGCTGAGCCTGTTCATTTTAATGCTAAATGATGCTAAGGAATTTTCTGAATATCATACACCGAATCTTAGAGCTCAGATTATGTCAATCGCTAGCAAAATTAAGATGAACCACCAGGCATTTTCTAATGCGCTCTCTAGGGCTGGCGATTACTCCATATTGGACGAGTTACGAGGGCTAATTAAATCATGTTCAGATGTCCATAAAATTGGATATACCCGAGCGCTAGAAATTTTGTTGGCTGAGCAACCAGTCCCTGTACATATTCAACTAGAGTGATTTTACTATGCCTAGAGGAGCCAAAATTGGTGAGAACAGGTTCCGTCAGCATGTTGAGCTATGTACTACTGAGCGGGAGGATCGTCTGTTGTCTATAGTAATAGATATTCAACGGTCTAAAATATTATTTAGATCGTTAACCTCTATGTCTCACTATGTAGCAAAAAAATTTAATGAGTCAGAATGCTCACACGGTAAAAAAATTACCAATACCACAATATTACGTAACCCCAGATATCGGGGTATATTGTTACGATTGTATCTAGGTGATACTCAGCTAATTGGTGACAATAAAACAACCTCGGAAACTCTACAGCTCAGGCTAGAAAATGAGAGAATTAAAAATGCGCTAATGAAAGCAGAGCTAGAGATAAGAAAGCTTGAAAGTGCGCTCGCAGAGAAAAAGCGAAATTCAAATTTCGATGATAATGGATTTAGCGTTACGAATTTGGATGCGTGTTATAAAATAATCTTATCGATTTTAGAGGCTAGTAATGGAGTGTATGTGATTACTAATAATGGAATAATTGATAAATCAAATATTTTTGATAATGTTGTCGTATCCAAAAAGCTTCTAGCTATGTCTGGGATAGAAAAATACCAGCAAATATGACTGACTGCATATCAGGTCTAGTTATCACCTGACACCGGCCTCAAACCGGTGTCTTGTTTACGCGACTTTCGTGCGCCCTTCCTTTGGTATCAATTTCAGAGCCTTCCACCGTACTGCATCCATCCCCCCTCCCTGATTACCAGCCCGTTCCTACGCCCCCTCTAAAGCCCAATGAGCTCACCTGGGGAGTGGTCATACATCTAAATCCAATTGGAACTTGACGAAGTTCAAAACAATCAAATGTAAGTGTATGATTTTTCATGAAAGTGTTGTAACTACTGATGTAGTTAAAGCATCCAATTTAACTGAATAAACTGATGTGCTTTTATACATAGATCCGTTTGCGGGTAGGATAGAGATGGCAAGAATCCTGATGACTCGTGCCCTTGATGACAAAGGTCATATTGTTGATGTCAAAGACGTTGTTAGTGGTAAAGGATGCAATTGCACATGCATCGGTTGCCAGGGGGCTGTCTGGGCAATGAAGGGGCAAGTTAAAGCCCATTATTTTTCTCATGAACCTAATTCTATCGAACAGAATGCCTGTAGCTGGAAGCCAGAAACAGAAATACATATCTTGGCTAAAGAGGTTTTAGCAACGGATAGGCAGTTGTTACTGCCGATTGGAACTATAAACCCAATCCATAAAAACATAGTTTTTGATGAGATGGTATGTGAGGTTTATGAGGGCAGAGTAATCCCAGATGTAATTGGGTTCATCGAGGGAGAGAAGGTTCTCATCGAAGTTGCAGTTACGCACTTTTGTGATCGAGGAAAAATTAAAGAATTAAAAAGGGTGAATGCAACCTGCGTTGAACTTGACCTTAGTGGATTTCGTGTGAAAGGAGAGATAATCTCAAAAGAAGAGATTAGAGATTATCTTAAAAAATGCCCTAAAAAATGGGTGTCTGTGGCTCCTGTTGGCAATTTCTCCGAAATGATTTACTCCCATAATAGACAACAATTATTATCTTTACAGCATCAGTATTCATCTTTGCGTTCAAAGCATGATGCAGAGGTTAAAAGGCTTAATGCAGAATACAACGCGATAAAAAATACAAGTCAATCTGAGCTAAGTGATATGCAACGAGTCATTCAACAGTCTCGGCATGCAGAAGGCAAGGCTAACGCCATTTTAAAAAGATGGGAGAGAGTATTAAAAGAAAAAGAGTCGTCCATTTTAGAGGCACAGGAAAAAATAATCCTATTGGAAGATCAATACAGAAGCTTTGAAATGGAATTGAAAGACCGTCTCTATCATATACAAGATGAAGTTGATCAAAAGCAAGATTTACTACGTGACCTTCTTAATTTGGATGAACTTAAGGCTGAGTTTTATTCACAGGTTGATGATGTAAATAGAACCATTAAAGCCAAAGAGGCTCAGCTTGATGCTAGTGAAGTCGAAATACGCAGGCGTTCAGCTTCCTTAGATCTAATACAGAAAAATTTAAATGATAGTCTCATCTCACTACAAGAACGAGAAGATGCTCTAACAGAAAGATCCAAAGACTTGGCAAACATCGTAGATATTAAATCAAGAGAGCAGGCTAAAGTAATGTTTGAGCAGTTACTGAAAGAAAAAGCAAATGAGATAAAAGCACTTGAGGAAAAAGAAAGGAAAGCAAAAAAAGATATTGATGATTTAAGGCGAAAATATAGTTCATTTATCAAAATCCCGTGATTTTCACATATGGATTTTACTGATCTAGTTATCACCTTACACAAATCTCAAACAGGTGTCTTGTTTACGCTACTTTCGTGCGCCCTTCCTTTGGTATCAATTCCAGAGCCCATTCAACGTGCTGTAGGGACGCGTCCTCCATCAACCTGACTCGATGGTCAGCCAGCTCCTACACTTCCCCTAAAGCGCCATCCGTTGGCCTGGTGAGGGAGTAATCAAGGACTCCCTTCACAACCAAGCAATCTGTTTAGCAAACCGTTGGCCCATAGTTCTGATTTGACGGCTGCCACCGAGTCGTGTGTTGTTGACGTTATTAAGTTTTTTGATGAACACGAGGCGGCGGAGCCTACTGTGTGAGCATATGGTGACTCCAGATAATACTATAGGGGGCGTTTTGTTATCCGGTTTGAACCCGTATGACCACTCCCTTTGGTGAGCAACTGTCAGGTGAATACCATCTCCATACAAATGGTCATTCAAAACAGCAAGTCGTTGAACGGCTTTGTTTCTGTGATTGATAATTTATTGTCATGGGTGTTGCATAAATGTTGGCTCTTTTTGAGCTGTCCAGCACTTAAGATACTTAGCACAATAGGGATATCTCAAAACTGAGTAGCTGTTTTTAGAGTGACTTTTTTAATTAAAGGTGGTTAAAATGTCATCGAGTCCATGGTTTTGCGAACTAGGAAGGTTGGCTATGTCTCGATTCAAATCGTTTGGGGTATGTTTAGGTTTATTCATTTCTCCAACACTAATAATGCTATTGCTCACTCCATTTCTAACATCACCAATCACAAGTTACCTTCTACAGCAGAAGGCACAAGAAGTAATTACACACACAGAAGAAAGAAATAACCTATTGGAGCATAATATAGTATCTCAGTTACCACGAATTAAATTTGATTGTGGCACGGGAGATATGGCGTTGTTACGCAATCCATCATATTACAACAGTCATATTCGTTTCGCAGGGATTCAAACCGCAGAAGGAAAGAGTTGCTCGACTCTTGGTGCAGGTTTGCCTATCTCGGATGCAATTAAAGATATGCCAGCTACTGCTGATTACATCATTTCGACAACACCAGGTGCAACTGGTACAGAACAAGAATTTGTAGTTTATTCAAAGCGTGGTGGAAACCTCGTTTATTGGGTAATCAATAATAGCTTCGTACATGACTTACTACTTAAACCATGTAAAAACTGTTTTTATCTTGAGTACACTTATAATGACCCACATTTTAATGAAGTTAATATACCCAGGGGTGACGCAAAGATAAAACATCAAAATAAAGCCATATCAACATCCAATTTTGATAACTTACGAAACGTTGAACAAAAAATCTGGGCTGGAGAAGAGTTGCGCAACTATGCAACTCACCTAATAAGATACTATGGTTTATTTATCTCATCTTTCATCGGCATGTTGTTGGCAACAGGGTACTTGCTACTTCGTAATCATAACAACTCATTAGGTGGAATGTTAAATATAGCACTTAAAAATAATGAGTTCATTCCATTTTATCAGCCTGTAGTTGATAGCCGAACAAAACAAGTTGTGGGTTATGAGGCTTTAATAAGATGGCGCCGCGGTGGCGAATTAATCCCTCCAGGAATGTTCATCGATTATGCCGAACGCCAAGGTTTAATAATACCGATGACTACCCAGTTAGTCAGTCAAATTGTAGCAGATTTGCATAAGCTTCATGAGATGCAGTGGGTCAGTATCAATTTAGTTGCAGCACACGTAGAACAGCCATATTTGCAAGATATGTTGAAGAAATTACAATGGCCTGACCCTAAAAGACTAACGTTCGAGCTAACCGAACGTATTCCTATTTCTGATGTAAAGGCTGCAACACGAGAAATCGCCACTCTAGGTTTGAGAGGGTATCACTTTAAACTTGATGATTTCGGCACAGGCTATGGCGGCTTTGCATATTTACAGCAATTAGGTATTCGTTGCATCAAAATTGATAAAATGTTTATTGATACAATCGGCACAACCGACCTCAAGCGAAATGTACTCGATGCAATTATTGCATTTGGTCGCGAATCGAACATGGAGATGATCGCCGAGGGTGTTGAAACAAATGAGCAATTAGAATATCTGCATGAACAGGGCGTGTACTTAATACAAGGTTATGTATATGCTAAACCCATGCCAATAAATGAACTAATAGAGTGGGAATCCTCTTTTAAAAAACAACTAAAATGAATAGACCTTATTGATGGTTTTTCTTTCTAAGCCCCGTATGATGAGTCGGGGCTTTTTAATCAACTCGATGCCAAGTTATGAACGACTACATTATATTACGCGTCATGTTTGCTATGGTACATAGCCTCATCAGCCGAACGAAGCAATAGACTCAAATCTGGGGGCGATTTTGAATCATAACATACAATTCCAATTGAACAAGATAGACTATATTCTTTACCACTATATCGATTGAACTCTTCAAAGCTCTTGTACACGCGCTCCTTAATGGATTGAAAATTTTCACTGCTAGTTTCTGGCAATAATACTACGTATTCATCACCACCCAATCGAGCACAGATATCTGCATTTCTAAATATCATGTTTATTAAGTTGGCTGCTTGGCATAATGCATCATCACCTACATCATGACCAAAGCGATCATTTATAGATTTAAAATGATTTAAGTCTATAAACAATAACGATAAACACCTCTTGGCTCTGAATGCATGCTGTAAATACCTTTCGGCCAGCAGAATAAACCCTCGCCTATTAGTTATTCCTGTCAGCTCATCTATAGTAGCCATCTGCACTGCACGTAACTCGCTCTCAACAGTCCGAGCCAAATCAGTAAATAACACACGTTCTTTCTCACTAAAAACCCGAGGTTTCCTATCTATAATGCACAAAGAACCAATGTGTAATCCATTCGTTATGACCAATGAATGTCCAGCATAGAATCGAATATATGGCTCCCCGATAACCATTGGATTATCAGCATAGCGCGAATCTTGAGTTGCATCCTCGATTACAAGCATGTTTTGGTTGAGAAACCCATTTCTACAAAAAGAGATATTTGGAAGCGGCTCATGCATGTTTAGGCCATAACAAGGTTTAGCCCATCCATGCTCATTATCCTCAAAGGAGATTAAAGCGATAGGTACGTCAAAGATACTACGCGCCATTCTTGTTATACGAATGAAACGTTCCTCTGTAGGGGAATCAAGTGCTTGAAGACGGCGTAACGCATCTAGACGTAGAAAGTCGGGATCTGAGGTTTCATGAAGAGGTTGCATCCTTGCTGCCTTTTTTCATATTGGTTTAAAACGCAACTAGTATGGCACTCTTTTGGATACAACAGAATAGAGTGTAGCATTACAGATGACTGATTTTTCACCTCTAGTGGGCTCTATTGAGCCCTTAGGCTTTGGGTTGAGAGAAGCATTTAGACAAAGATTGCAAAGGATAACATTACAGTAAGATGTAATGAATACTTCTAGTTAATCATGGTAACAATACTGCTCTTTTAATAGCTCGATGGTATTCTCTGCTTTCATTATTTTTAGTGTAAGTGCTAATCTTTGAGCTAACTTAGAATGTTTTTTATTAAGATAAGCATAACCTTTTAAAGTATCCACAATTCCTGCGGAATTTATCATTTCGTACTCAGGTGAGGCCTCTAGTAGTTCTTTTTTGTTTTTATCAAAAACTAGAGTTTGTTCAATAAATATATCTACACGCCTTTTAATCAATTTTTTCAATCCTTGCTCTGTTGTATTCACATCTGTAAGTAGAGATGGTTTGATTAATTTTGAGAGAGCATCTCCGGCACGCTTAGAGCCTCTCCTAAACTCAATCCTTAAATCGCCATTTTTTAAGTCATCCCAAGAATTAAATTTTAACCTTTTATCATATACATATGCCTCAATAGTCACATCAAAGTGTGACTCATTTACTCTAATCATAGTTCTTGTTTGTTGTTGATATTCCAGAGGGCGATGTATCTCTCCATCGACACTTCCATCCTCAGCCAGAATTGGTGCTCGCCCACCAGGAACACCGCGATAAATTAGCTTATATCCTAATCTGGAGAATGCCTCGCTATAAATACTATACAGCCAGCATCCATATCTTGATTTGAAAGTATCCTCTGAACTAACCAAGACTATGCTGTTTTCAATAGCACTTACACCTGACGACAATGTTATAAGCAAAATTGAAAGCATAACTTTTACAAAGCTTTGTGAAGACATATAGAACTCACACTGATAAACCCTTCTTATAATATAGCCTATAGTCATTTCCTTTTCATTTTAAAATGAAAGGCCCTGTAACCACTTGTAATATAGCTGCATGCAGCTACACGTTTGGAATACCAAGAGTTCTCACGCCTTTGAATATATGACTCAACACTCAATACCTATATAATGAAAAGATGCCTCTGCTTGAGGCATCTTTTTTCATGCCGTTATTCCGTTTCTGTCTTAGTTTTTGCCAACACACTAAGAATAGTTGCAGCATTCACTTTAACACCGACAGGAATAGCATCCAGGTCAACGATGAAGTCTGGATTATGCAGGCCATAGGGAAACGATTTACCCTCTTTCCGAGCTTTTGCAAACAAGTCGGGTGGTGCAATACCGATAAACTGATATGCATAAGGAACATTCATTCCCTTAAATACTTCAGCAAAATCCTCAGAGCCCATTGCCGAGGGGAAATTGCTAATTACCTTATCCTCACCTAGGAGCTGGCGTAGTGCGGGTGTGACCTTTTCCATCAATTTGGCATCATTGACCACCGCATCGGCATTGCCCTTCATAACTCTGGTCGGCAGTTTGTCTTCCGGTACGCCAGAAGCTATCGCGATCCCACGATTCACCTCATCAATGCGGCGAAGCAACAGGTCGCGCACCTCGTGACTGAACCAACGCAGATTAAGCCTAAGCACAGCGCTCTCAGGTATCACATTGTTATCACGGCCTGCCTCTATGGCCCCCACAGTCAACACTGCTGGTTTTTGTGGATCTATGTTGCGGCTGATAATTGTCTGATAGGCAAGAACAGCCTGAGCGGCCATCACCACTGGGTCTAATGCCAGTTCAGGGGTAGAACCATGCCCACCAATACCATAGAAAGTGATGTCTAGTTGGTCAGTCCCAGCCATCCTCACCCCTGGAGCACTTGCTACCACGCCTGTCGGTCCAGGGACAACGTGAGCGCCGAACGCATAATCCGGTTTGGGAAAGTCACGCAGCCAAAGCCCATCATCCACCATACTCTGCGCCCCAGTGCCGGGCTCCTCGGCTGGTTGTGCATAGACAACAAGTGTCCCAGACCACATAGGCTTTATGGATGACATGACCTTAGCGACACCCAGTAACCAGGTTACATGGGCGTCATGACCACAAGCATGCATCACATCGATTTCACGGCCGTCAGCAAGTTTTTGCTTGGTGTTGGCAGCATATTCCAAGCCCGTTGCTTCGCGAACCTGTAATGCATCCATGTCAGCCCGATACCAAACTGTTGGCCCTTCACCGTTTTTTAGCACCCCGACAACACCTGTCTTGGCGATCCCCTCGGTTACTACAAACCCTAACTCACGTAACTGTTGGCTAACGATGCTGGCAGTTCGTACCTCTGTGTAGCCAATCTCGGGATGTTTGTGTAAGTCCTTGTAAATCTCAATAAGTCTCGCACTATCACTAGCAACACTTTCGTTGATCTGTGCTATCAACTCCTTTGAAAATGGTGCTGTATTCGAATTATTTTCTAGCTGATTATCAGATGGGCTCATGGCCGTTGCAGTGGAGGATAATGCGAGCATCGCTGCAATTGCAGCTACTTGACAACATGAAGACTGTTTCATCTACATACCCTTTAGTGGATAGTTGGAATTGTACTACTGGCATAACCATGTATCGGGAAAGCATGACTGACGGTGGCAGGATAAGCATTGGTGATGCCTACCTATAAATAATTCTTAATTGCATCATTGCTGGGGGGGGGAATATCATCGCTGCACTTTGCATATATACATTTCCTCATCTGCTTGCCGGAGTAGTTTATCTAAATCAGGTGGCATGCAAGCATCGTAAATAACAATTCCTAAGGAACATGAAAGCTGATATGGCTTACCACTATGACTATTGAAGTCACTCATTGCCTGATTCAGGCGGTCTTTAATTTTCTGGCAATGTTCACTACCAGTGCCAGGTAAAAGGACAACGAATTCATCCCCACCAAGACGAGCGAAAATATCTGCATCTCGAAATACGCGGCATAATAATCCTGCCATTTGTCGCAATGCATCATCACCAATATCATGACCAAACTTATCGTTTATCATCTTGAAGTGGTTCAGGTCTAAAAACAGTAAGGCCGCAGGGTGTTTTACTCGAAATGCATATTTCAAACTTTTTTCGGCAAGCAGCATGAATCCTCTACGGTTAGTTATCCCCGTCAATTCATCTATGGTTGCTCTCTGAACAGCTTGCAACTCACTCTCGACCATGGATGCCAAGTCGGCTAACAATGCTTGATCTCGTGGGCTAAGCACTCTGGGCTTAGAGTCTATGATGCACAATGTGCCGAGTTTAAGGCCAGTGCCCACTTCTAGTGGATGACCAGCATAGAAGCGTATGTGTGGCTCCCCTGTGACTAAGGGGTTGTCAAAAAAACGTGGATCTTGAGCTGCGTCTTCAACGACAAACAGTTCTTCACCGAGAATTGCGTGACCACAGAAGGAGATATCTCTCGGTGTTTCCAATACCGGCAATCCACAACATGACTTGAACCACTGTCTGTTTTCATCCACCAATGAAACCAATGCGATGGGCACATCAAACATGTTGCGAGCCATCCTGGTAATCCGGTCGAAACGCTCCTCTGCGGGGCTATCAAGTATCGCTAAACGGCGCAATGCGTCTAAGCGAAGCTGTTCGTTATCCGGTACTACGGGGCTTTGCATCAACATCTCCTTGTTGTATGGGTATGGCCTGCTGCCAACATAATACTGCATGTCTTTAGACCTGATGTACTGACAGTTTATTACAGTAGATAGACCCATGATTGCGAGCTAACTCATCTTTGATGACAGAAGCAGTCTTAGTTGCTTACTCCACAGGAGGCCCCTAACGGATCCTTTGCGTTTGTTTGGGCATCCTAGCAAAAAGCCATTCCACAGTTAACTTGTTTGTCATTAATGAAGCGACCTCATATCATCAAGACAACCAGTTTAGGCATCTGGATGTTTCACGATGGTCAGAGTCATTTTTCAAGCGAAAATTCACACCACAGTTGACTCCGGCAGTTGGGTCGAAGTCCCGCATTTATGCTTGCAACACTGTGTTATGGAGGACTTTAAGGTTCACCCTAGCTGGAGAAGAGCCATCTCATCTTTAGAGCTGGACGAGACTCTGGAAGCGCACACCAACAGGTTGTTTGGTGATGCTAGGCGATTAGACCTGAGCGCAGCGCCTGAAGGTGTTTCTGTAGATGTGTTTGGGGCTTTGGCTATTGTGACTATAGATTTGATGTTGTGCGACCAATTAAATTAAAAATATAATATTTTCATATGCTTATGACTGCCATATCTTAGGTGATAACCTTCATTGTAGACAAACCTTAACGTTCTGATGGTATGCACAGTTGTAAGCCGTCATCGAGGATGTGTGCCCTAAAGGTGGTCGTTCAGGTTGGAGGGCGCGATCACAATGATGGGCTCATTCAAATCTTTTTAGTATAGTTAGCCCCTCAGACCTTTTCAGACAGGATGTCGGTGTAATGAGTGATAAAACCCAGTGGAAAACATGGTCATTGATTTCCCGCATGCGTCTTGGGTTGGTTCTGCTTTTCGTCCCCATATTAATTCTCGGAGCCATTTATTACTATCATATGACCGTCACTCTGCAACGTGATTTGCAGCAACAGTTAGTATCCAAGAATGATCAACTTCATAATGTTTTGATAAAGCCATATCTTGATACCCTAACAACACAGTTTGAGCTTATCTATCGCAAGGTTGATTATAAAGACTTTATAGATAACAAGATAAAACATCAGTCTGAATACTTACATGACTGGCGGCGTTATCAGGAAACTGCTGGGCTACAATACATCTATGTTGGCACAGAGCATCGACAATTACTTGTTCATCCTGAATGGCAACCAGACTCGAATTTTAACCCACGCATAAGGCCATGGTATCAACTTGCCGTTAAAAATAAAGGTAAGATGGTTTGGACTGAACCATATTACGACTACATTTACGGAACGCTATCACTCTCATTAGCTAAAACAATTGAAGACCCGACAGGGAAGTTAGTTGGTGTCTTTTCAATTGATACATTACTTCAACCTATATCAAAGTGGCTTAATTATAAGCAAGATGCTGGGTATCAGATGTTGGTGAATGGGGCTGGTAAGATGTTAGTTCATCCAGATAAAGAGCTAATGTTTACGCCCATGAAAGATATGACTTGGCTTTCGAAGTTCACAAAAGACAAAGGCGTATTCCATGATAAAGAGTCTGGGATGTTTGTGGCATATAACAAAGTCGATGGCCAAGACTGGATTTTGGTTAGTGTCGTTCCAGAATCTACATTGCAAGGTGTCATTGAGAGTGTGTCGCTTAATGTTCAAGGTATCATTGCACTGACCTGCATTTTTTATCTCTTGCTAGCTTTGGCCTGGTCTAAATATTTTCAAAAAATGCTCAATGAGCTATCAAATGTTATTCGATCAAGTCGTAATAACTCATTAAAATCACCTAAGAATAGAATGGTCGAGTTATCACATGTGTATGACGAAGTGGCAAAATCGACACATGAGTTATCAGAAGCTCGCTTACAGGCTAATGTTGACCAACTGACAGGTTTATACAACCGTAGATTTTTTGACATAAAGCTTTCTCAGCTATTAAAAAAGCAAAAGCCATTTTATTTAGCACTGTTAGATTTAGATGACTTTAAAAAAGTGAACGATACGTTCGGACACCAAACTGGTGACTCTGTATTAAAAAGAGTAGCGAAACTTGGAAATTCAATTTTTTATGAGCATGGTTGGTTCTGTCGATATGGTGGAGAAGAATTAGCGGTATTGTTTGAAGTGGACTCTGGGAACTTAGCGATATCTTTACTGGAGGCACTAAGGCATGGTGTTGAGCATCTGGACTGGCGTGAAGATGCTCTTCGAGTAACACTCAGTGGTGGAGTTGCTGTTAGTAAAAAAGATATTAGTGCAAAAGATCTTATAAATGCAGCTGACATTCTGGTGTACAAAGCTAAACGCGATGGTAAGAATCGAATTTACGAGTGCATATCAATAACCACTGTTCATGACACCATGTAGCGTGAATCCCGTATGATTGATATATATGCAAGAAATGAATTGAAGTTTTACTATTCAGTGCCTTAGGCACTAATTTAACCAGTTATTGTGAGGGTATCTCCTTCGATAGAGTTCGTTGTTAGATTGTTATGACCTTCAATTATGAGTGTTTGTTGATGAAATAATAGCCGTGGGTGTACAAAACTGGTTTATCTTCGCTGCGTAGCAGCGGAATAATGGTGAGCGGCTTAAATTTCATTGAAACTCTCATAATTAGTAAATGGACAGTTTTCCGAATTTTTCAAGTGGGGTAAATGAAATAAATTTCAAAAAATGATGAGATTGGTTGTTTTTGAAGCATTCTGTAGGGATTCGCCTATCAGAAACCTCGATTTAGTTGCACACCCCATGCTGAATCCGTCCCACCAAATTCACAACAGCCTGAACCCCCATCGGTGTATTCAGCAATCTGGCTGGAGCCACGCCACCAAGGCCCCAGGCTGGTCTGTTTAGCCATGACAACGCCTTGGCAGTATCGTTCTTGTTGAGGGATAGTGCCGCATCGAGTGCCTGTACAACGCCGTATACCCTGGCACCCTGAGAGATTGATAGGGGAGCCCCAATCCTCAGCTTGCGAGCAACAGTGTGGCGGCTAATGCTTACTAAGCGGCATATCAAACCTATGTCTGCACTCATCAATTCAGCCAGTCGATGAATGCTGCCAGGAGCTACGCCAGCCACGATCCATAGATGTGTAGTGGTCTAATCATCCCGGACATCATTTTAGGTGGTACAGTCGCCACCATGACCTGAGGTGTTCAATGACAAGATTACGTCGCTCATTTACTGCCGAATTCAAACTCGAAGCCGCATCCCTGGTGCTCGACCAGGGATATTCAGTCCCCGAAGCCAGCCGTTCACTGGATGTCGGTGAAACCGTACTGCGCCGCTGGGTTCAGCAGCTCCAATCCGAACGCTGCGGCACAACCCCGATTAGTAAAGCTCTGACCCCGGAACAGCAGAAAATCCAGGAGCTAGAAGCCCGTATCAATCGACTCGAACGTGAAAAGGACATTCTAAAAAAGGCTACTGCTCTCTTGATGACGGACGAGTTCACACGTACGCGCTGATAGACCGATTAAGGGAGCAAGCCCCCATCACTCTGGTCTGCTGCGCCTTCGATGTTCCCACCTCCTGTTTTTACGATTATCTGGCTCGCAGGCGGACGATTAACCGTGAGCGCATGCAACAGCGCTGTGAGTTGCGCCGTTTGTTCAAAGAAAGCCAGAACTCAGCGGGCAGCCGCGCCTTGATGTCGATGATGCGGGAGTTGGGGTATCAGATTGGTCGATTCAAAGTACGTAACCTGATGAAGGAAGCCGGGCTGGTATCCAAGCAACCGGGCGCTCATCGCTATCAGGTCGCTCGGTCTGAACGACCGGACATTCCCAATCTGCTGGCCCGCGAATTTGATGTCCAGCAGCCCAATCAGGTGTGGTGTGGCGATATCACCTACGTCTGGGCCGGTGGTCGTTGGCATTACCTAGCCGCAGTGCTCGACCTGCATACCCGGCGGGTCGTAGGCTGGGCGATGTCTGATAAGCCTGATGCAGAGCTGGCCATCAAAGCACTGGAGATGGCCTATCAGCAGCGGGGTTGCCCATCCGGTGTGCTATTTCACTCCGACCAGGGCAGCCAATATGGCAGTCGGGCATTTCGGCAACGACTGTGGCGCTATCGCATGACCCAGAGTATGAGTCGGCGTGGCAACTGCTGGGATAACGCCCCGATGGAACGGTTGTTCAGAAGCCTGAAGTCAGAGTGGCTCCCGGCTATGGGATATATGAGCTTGCGAGAGGCAAAACGAGATATCAGTTATTACCTGATGAATTACTACAACTGGCGGCGTCCACATCAACACAATGACGGGATACCGCCAGCAAAAGCCGAAGAACGGCCTAACCAAGTGTCCGGATTTAGTTGACCACTACAATGTGCTCCTAGTGGGTCACGAGGAATACCAAGACCTTCTAGGAGACGGTTCGGAGTAACTGCGTCACTACTAGGATGATAGGTTGCATAGGGCATCATGTAGCACTCCTCATTGTACAAACACGACCTCTCATGAGCTATCCTACCCCAAACTGTCGTTTTGAGTGGAAAATTAACAACCAAATGCCCCTACATTGAGGAGGGCTGATGACCGAGTTGGTCTGTACTGAACCAGGTTTAGGCATTGAGCTGGGGACTACTTTTCAGGTTCTATCGGAGAACGGCTCTGAATGGGAAATCCTGTTGGGGAATGAATACCGAAGGGTCAACAAACGCAGCGGGCGCGTTACAGGTTGGAAAACACCTCCAAAATTTGAGTGCAAAGGCATCCAAAAATAACATATCAAATAAGTGCTCAATGCTGGTTATGCCAGTAATAATGTTGACTAGCGGCTTCACCTTTCATAGAATCAAGGCACAGGGAGATTCGCTACCCTAAGTGCGAAGTTGAAACAAGGGAGAGTCGCTACCCTGAGTGCGAAGTTGAAAAAATGCTGAAACCCTGCCTCGTTGCGGGGTTTTTTGCTTTCTGGAGACATGGATGTGTAGTGGCCTAGTCATCCAAGACTTCCTCTTAAGTTAAGAGGGGCGAAGTGTCTGGATCCTCAAGGGGCAAATCTAAAATTTCTTATCATCGACTCATTCTGTGAGCCAATGATATTGTCCTATCGGCTCATTTCGTGAGCCGAACAAGATCCTTCATCGGCTCATCTGGTGAGGTGGTCTCAACGCTCACTACCACTTGGATTTAATTTTTAGCTACATATTTTCATAGCAGATTGGAGCTAGGCCAATAAGTAGATCCAAACGCAATTTAGCTCAGGATTTTTAAATGATGCTTTTTCGAATCATCTTGGTGCCAAAAACAGTGGAGCTGATGCTGGGATTGAGAGATAATTTTCCTGATATAAAAATGTGATACATGAGGATAAAAATGAACGATTTTTTGAAAATACTGATGAATATTCGTAGTCTGCGAGCTGCATTGCGCGAGCTCTCTTTCGAGCAGCTGGTCGAAATCAGAGAAAAATTCGAAGAGATTTTTGCTGAGCGTGAGCAGCAAGAGAGCAAATTGAGAGAAGAGTCCGCTGAACGCCTGCAAAAACTGGCTGAGTTTACCGAGCTGCTGAAACAAGCGGGCATAGATCCGAGTGAGCTTGTTGGTACTGCAACCACTGCAAAAGCAGAGGGTACAGTAAAGAGCAAGCGCGCTCCTCGTCCTGCAAAATACAAATACACCGAAGACGGTCAGGAGAAAACCTGGACTGGCCAAGGTCGCATGCCCAAG
Organism: Aeromonas sp. 84A; assembly: GCF_051919345.1. NCBI lineage: Bacteria > Pseudomonadati > Pseudomonadota > Gammaproteobacteria > Aeromonadales > Aeromonadaceae > Aeromonas > Aeromonas sp. 84A. The sequence goes on along the minus strand of NZ_JBQBEW010000001.1, from coordinate 4,297,545 downwards.
ACCATCGCAGAAGCAGTGGCTAATGGTCGTGCATTGGAAGAGTTTTTGATCTAGTGCTGAGAGCCCATGCCAGCTCGGCGTGGGCCTTTAATTCTATCTGTAGTAGGAGCACCGTATGGGGAGGACATTGGAGGATATGATTTCATCCGAATCACCCGAGGTTGTCCAGAGAGCCAAGGCTCTGGCCGAAGAGCAACTGGTACGTCTCAGTGTGACCAAACTGCTTTCAAATCTCGGGCCTGGTGATGTTCCTGCAATAGATCCCGATATTCTCGATAGTTTGTTATCACTCAAAAGATTAGTTGAGAGCCATGACTGTCGGTTAAGTCTATTCGTTCATATGCCTGACGGCACACATCATGGCGTCAACATTTAACTAAATAGCGTCATTTGTACACCAATCGCAGCTTTCATCTACCAGATGAAATTAACGCCCCATGGCGATGCTTTTTCAAACTCCCTCGGTGTGCAAGCGGATCTGATAGCGTGTATTGCGTCCGCCACCAGGTAATTTCTCAATACATCCCTTTTTCACCAATGCAGCCAGATGGCGTGTGGCCGTGGGCTTACTGACTCCGGCGACTTTTTGATATTGACTGGCACTGATGCCATTTTCAAAACCCTGTTCGCCGCCATCCAGTAAACGATTCAGCACTTTGGTTTGATCTGGACTCAGATCGTCATGACAGTGCTGCAACCAGAAAAATGTCTTGGCGAGAGAACGATCAATAACCTGTAATGCCAGCTCTATGGAGTAATCCAGTGTAGTGGTCTAATCATCCCGGACATCATTTTAGGTGGTACAGTCGCCACCATGACCTGAGGTGTTCAATGACAAGATTACGTCGCTCATTTACTGCCGAATTCAAACTCGAAGCCGCATCCCTGGTGCTCGACCAGGGATATTCAGTCCCCGAAGCCAGCCGTTCACTGGATGTCGGTGAAACCGTACTGCGCCGCTGGGTTCAGCAGCTCCAATCCGAACGCTGCGGCACAACCCCGATTAGTAAAGCTCTGACCCCGGAACAGCAGAAAATCCAGGAGCTAGAAGCCCGTATCAATCGACTCGAACGTGAAAAGGACATTCTAAAAAAGGCTACTGCTCTCTTGATGACGGACGAGTTCACACGTACGCGCTGATAGACCGATTAAGGGAGCAAGCCCCCATCACTCTGGTCTGCTGCGCCTTCGATGTTCCCACCTCCTGTTTTTACGATTATCTGGCTCGCAGGCGGACGATTAACCGTGAGCGCATGCAACAGCGCTGTGAGTTGCGCCGTTTGTTCAAAGAAAGCCAGAACTCAGCGGGCAGCCGCGCCTTGATGTCGATGATGCGGGAGTTGGGGTATCAGATTGGTCGATTCAAAGTACGTAACCTGATGAAGGAAGCCGGGCTGGTATCCAAGCAACCGGGCGCTCATCGCTATCAGGTCGCTCGGTCTGAACGACCGGACATTCCCAATCTGCTGGCCCGCGAATTTGATGTCCAGCAGCCCAATCAGGTGTGGTGTGGCGATATCACCTACGTCTGGGCCGGTGGTCGTTGGCATTACCTAGCCGCAGTGCTCGACCTGCATACCCGGCGGGTCGTAGGCTGGGCGATGTCTGATAAGCCTGATGCAGAGCTGGCCATCAAAGCACTGGAGATGGCCTATCAGCAGCGGGGTTGCCCATCCGGTGTGCTATTTCACTCCGACCAGGGCAGCCAATATGGCAGTCGGGCATTTCGGCAACGACTGTGGCGCTATCGCATGACCCAGAGTATGAGTCGGCGTGGCAACTGCTGGGATAACGCCCCGATGGAACGGTTGTTCAGAAGCCTGAAGTCAGAGTGGCTCCCGGCTATGGGATATATGAGCTTGCGAGAGGCAAAACGAGATATCAGTTATTACCTGATGAATTACTACAACTGGCGGCGTCCACATCAACACAATGACGGGATACCGCCAGCAAAAGCCGAAGAACGGCCTAACCAAGTGTCCGGATTTAGTTGACCACTACACAGTGTGTCGAGAAACCAACAAATCCAGGAGGTAATATCCAGCGAGCCTTTCTGTGCTGACTCCAGTGCCCGATAGTAGTCTGCCCGCCGTCCAAGAATAGCAGCTGACATGGCATACAGCCGGATGCTGTGGCAGTCAGCCTGTGACAACGCGAGATCGGTCAGTGCCCGCGCTAACCGCCCATTGCCATCATCAACGGGATGAAGGGTCAAAAACCAGAGATGGCAAATCGCCGCACGAAGAAGCGGATCCATCGTTGGATCATGTCGAGTCTGGTTAAACCAGAGGGTGTACTCGGTCAGTTGATCGTCCAGAGTTGCTCTGGGCGGTGCCTCAAAATGCACGGTGGGGCGATCTACACGTCCAGAGACAACCAGCATCGGCGCATCTCCTCGCAACTGCCCTACATGCAGCCGCTTCACCGACCATTCGTTGACGGGGAACAACCAACGATGCCATTGGTAAAGCCGCTCAATCGTCAACGGCTGTCCATGATTGTCGATGGCATCCAGCATCATGGCCGCGAGCCCCTCTGAGCGCTCTGATACTGGATAGGACTGAGTTTGTGAGCCTCCTAACCGCCTATCCAGAGAGGAACGCACGGATTGTGCATTGAGGCGTTCGCCTTCGATAGCGGACGAGGCGATGATGTTAGCCAATAACGTGTCCAACGTTTGGTCGGGGTTCCCCAACCTGGAATGACGACCGATTAGAATTCCCTGCCTGCGTTGAACCTGCCGTAATCTGGGCAATATCTCGCTATCCCGCCAACGAAAATGGGGCCAATCAGCTTGTTGCCAAATCCAAAATGGTTCCATTATTTCCTCATCCAACGTGCTAGGGTCTCAATAATGAGCCGACCCAGCCCATCATTCGGCTCAACATCTGAGCCGAATATAACACATGCAGCAGACCAGCAGAGCTGGAAATGAGGATGGAGATCCAGGCTGAAAATCTCAGACCGGAGCTGACGAAAAACTGGATTTATTGCTGCTGTGTGGCGCTACAGCAACCAGTAGATAGACGAGGCGGGAAGCTCGTTTTCGTTTTGAATGGTTCTTGTGAGCTTGCAGCTTGCGCTGCATGAATCCACCCCCAAGATAATGCCGTTCGGTCTACTCATTCATATGCCTGACGATACTCACTAATATTGGAATGCCAGTCTAAGCCACCAGAAGAGAAGAATTGAACCACCGAGTAGATTGCCTGCGAGGTATTTCCAAGAACGGTCTGACAAGAACAAAATCGCACCAAGTATCGTTATCAGGCCCCAGAGATAGGGCATGAGCAGTACATATAGGCCAGTCAGTGAGTATTCATTGTTAAACCAATCATAGACAGGCTGAATGAACAGGATCGATGCATTCAAGAGGTGATAGAGCATGAACAACACGAATACCCATGTTCTCTCTGTCTTCACTGCTGCGCTCACTTTAGTTCCCCTTGGAATGGATAGCTGAGTTCAATGACTGTCAAAAATGGCTTGTAGGCAAAGCGCTTGTAGTGTTGAAGAACAAGCCAGCTTCTGAAACCGGACGCTAGGCCGTAGAACTTGACTCTTCCGGTCGTGGGGTCAAAGCCAGTATCAAAATAATTGAGATCTGAACCCGTATGATAGTGAGAATTACATAAGCAAATTAGTTTATAAATCTATTTATTTATATATGAACAATTATTTTTAATAAAAATATTTAAGCCTTTGGCCTAGGCCCCAATAGGGGCTATGGGTAACACAGTAGGTTCATGATGTTATTTTCTAGGTTGTCTGAGCTACAACTAGGGACTATAATCCGCGGCCTAATTTTAATTCCTACTAATTTTGGTCGTTCGAAACTGAGGATTACTTATGGGTTCCCAGACTGTGTGGCTACCAACTGCACTCTACACAGCTCTTATTCGGTTGCAGCTGAACGATTTCACTGCGACTGGGTGCGTAAGTGCTGTTTTTGGTGCCAAGGCTGAACCGAAGGTACATAGGAAGCGTTATAGCATTATTTATTTGAATCTCATCAAGCTAGTCCGTTTGGGGCTCTTAAAGAGAAAGCACGTTGATGATGGGAAGCGTTTTTCTCATTTCATCAAGACTCCCAAGTTCGATGAAGTGCATTTCAAAGAGGAATTTATTGGGCCAGAGGCTCTGGTGACGGAACTGAAACAGGAAAAAAATTTGAAATCGAATGGTTCTTTGTTGGATGAGTTGGATGAGAGAGCCCGAAACTATCGTCTTCAGTTAGAGAAGCAAGATGCTATGCGCGATGAACTTGGTGTGTTGCTCATAGACTTTCCTTTTCTGGAACCTGCAATAGGCAAAGCTATCAGTGATGCAGTTGAGGAGAGTTGGGAGTTACAGGGCAGGCTGGCGGCTGTTGAGAGGATATTGAAGGTGTTTGGGATGCGGCCTTCTTCATGAAGGCCAGCAAACGAAAGGTTGCGTCTTGCTAACAATACAGCGGCATGTGGGGCTTTGACAGCGACATACAGCTTGGAAAGTGGTGGCCCCAGTCCGACTTGAACGGACGACCAATCGATTCAGTTAACCCGATACTTTCGTAAAGGCCTGGACTATATCATCATCCTCGCAGAGCGATAGGATGTCGGACGCTAGTGATGTATTACACAGCAAGGTCGTGCTGAACCATCTAGTCTCTGAACCTTCTCTTCACGCTTGAAGAGCTTGGCTGCTGATTGGCATGAGATATCGCTATCTTTTAGCTTTCCAGCAATTCATCCGATTTTTCCGTATGTCATTACTGACACAGGTCACAATTTCTTATGAGTCGACTGCTCTAACCACTGAGCTATGGGGCCGTTTCATCTATGCACCATTTTACTAGCACATATTTTTAAAGCAACTGAACTCAACTGCCTTAAAAATCATAGCTTTACTTGACTCTTACAACTTCTTTAAGCATGCACTGAAATCATGGTTTACATAAGAACCCACGACCAATCGATTATGAGTCGACTGCTCTGACCAACTGAGCTAAGGGGCCAAATTGTGCGTTTAGCGGCGTGGATTATAGGGGAAGAGGAAAGGGCAGTCTATAGGCATATCAACCACTTGGCGACTAATTGTCCAGCTTGATTGAGGGCGCAAAGCCGGTCGCAAGGGTAAATGCCAGACAAAACAAAGCCCCGCATGGCGGGGCTTTGGCAGAGCAGTTTGACACAGGGTCAGGACTATTCGTCCAGGAAGCTGCGCAGCACTTCCGAGCGGCTAGGGTGGCGCAGTTTGCGCAGTGCCTTGGCTTCGATCTGACGAATACGCTCACGGGTAACGTCGAACTGTTTGCCCACTTCCTCTAGGGTGTGGTCAGTGTTCATGTCGATACCGAAACGCATCCGCAGTACCTTGGCTTCACGGGCGGTCAGGCCAGCCAGCACTTCGCGGGTGGCGTTGCGCAGGCTTTCGCTGGTCGCCGCATCCGCTGGCAGAGCCAGGGTGGTATCTTCGATAAAGTCGCCCAAGTGGGAATCTTCATCATCACCGATGGGCGTCTCCATGGAGATAGGCTCTTTGGCGATCTTCAGTACCTTGCGGATCTTGTCTTCCGGCATGCCCATGCGCATGGCCAGCTCTTCCGGGTTCGGTTCACGACCCATCTCCTGCAGCATCTGACGGGAGATTCGGTTGAGCTTGTTGATGGTCTCGATCATGTGTACCGGGATACGGATGGTACGGGCCTGATCCGCGATGGAGCGGGTAATGGCCTGACGGATCCACCAGGTAGCATAGGTCGAGAACTTGTAGCCACGACGGTATTCAAACTTGTCTACAGCCTTCATCAGACCGATGTTGCCCTCCTGGATCAGATCCAGAAACTGCAGACCGCGGTTGGTGTACTTCTTGGCGATAGAGATAACCAGACGCAAGTTGGCCTCAACCATCTCTTTCTTCGCACGGCGGGCTTTGGCCTCACCGATGCTCATACGACGGTTGATATCCTTGATCTGGGCAATCGACAGACCGGTCTCTTCTTCAATCTGCTGCAGCTTGCCGATGGCGCGCTGGATATCCTCGTCCATTTCAACCAGACGGGGAGACCAGGCTTTGCCAGCCTGCTTCTGGTATTCAAACCAAGCAGTTTCACACTCGTTGTTGGTGAAGGCCGCGACGAAGGTTTTCTTCGGCATCTTGGCCTGCTCAACGCAGAGCTTCATGATGATGCGTTCCTGCACGCGGACACGCTCCATCATTTCACGCATGTTGTTGACCAGGCGATCGAACTGCTTGGGCATCAGGCGGAATTGACGGAATACATCGGCCAGCTGGGCGATGGCGGCTTGGGTATCTTCGTGCGCACGACCATTCTTCTGAATGGAGAGGCGGGTCACTTCATACTGGGCACGCAGTTCACCAAACTTCTCGCGAGCGACTTCCGGATCCGGACCACCGTCACCGTCGTCGTCAGAGCTGTCGCCATCTTCGTCTTCGTCTTCTTCGTCTTCTTCATCTTCGTCGGCCAGATCGTCTTCGCCGAGCTCGGAACCGATATGCGTGGCGGTAGGCGCCATGTCTTCAGTTTCGTTCGGGTCAATAAAGCCAGAAATGATGTCAGAGAGACGTAGCTGCTCGGCTTCGTACTTGTCGTACTGTTCGAGCAGGTAAGTAATTGCTTCAGGGTACTCGGCTACGGAGCTTTGTACCTGGTTGATACCGTCTTCGATCCGCTTGGCGATGTCGATTTCGCCTTCACGGGTCAGAAGTTCGACGGTACCCATTTCCCGCATGTACATGCGGACGGGATCGGTCGTGCGACCAATCTCAGATTCAACAGATGCCAGAGCCTGGGCCGCTGCTTCGGCAGCGTCCTCATCGGCGGTACCACCTTCAGCCATGATAAGGTCATCGGCATCCGGAGCGTTTTCAACCACTTGAATGCCCATATCGTTGATCATCTGAATGATGTCTTCGATCTGGTCTGAATCGACAATGTCTTGCGGGAGGTGATCGTTCACCTCGGCATAGGTCAGGTAGCCCTGTTCTTTACCTTTGGCAACGAGGAGTTTAAGCTGAGACTGCGGGGTTTGCTCCATAGAACTCATCCGGTTGGTGTTGCTAGGTTGCGCGTACAGTGCGCTGCTGCGCAAATAGCCAATTCTAATAGAAAACCGCCAGACATGCTATGTCTGGTTGCGGCGTCGGTCATGAGAAACCCCTGCCCGCAGTATTGTCGGGGCCAGGCGGTTATAAAAATTTTGCTTTTCATCCCGTCGATTCGGGCAACGCTATCCATATTGGGACTAATCACTCAAATATCAAGCCCCACTCTCATTTCTTTTCTCAATTTGCACCTCTCTTATCAGCATCATCAGCTCTTGGGTTTCTTCGGAGCTTAGTCCTTCCTGAGCCACTTTGGCCTGCAATTCTTCGATCCGCTGTTTCAGAAACTGGTTGATGAAGCCGACGAAAGTGTCCTGCAATTCTCCCAGAATATCCGGCTCCTGATCGAGTTTGATCTCCTCGAACAGGTCGTGCATGGCCAGCTGAGCAAGGATCTCTCCCTCCTTGGTACCACGCCAGTGTTCCAGCAGGATACCGGTTGTGATACCGGGCTGTGCCAGGATTTGCTGGTGCAGTTGCAGCAGGAACTTGATGCCCTGTACGCGTAGCCCGGCTAATTCCGGCATGGGGGGAAGCTCAGCCGTTACTGCCGGATATTGCACCATCAGTGCCAGCGCACGCCGCAGTGGCGTCAGCTTGGCTGCCTTGGGTTTGTTGACCTCGGCATTGGGCTGACTGTTGCGGGCAAAGAGCTCGGCGATGCGCTGCTTGTTCTCGCCCCAGCGCATCATGCTGGAGAGACGAGTGATCAGCCCTTCGCGGGTAAACCCTTCCGGAACGCGACGAATAAGCTCGGCGGCCTTGTTGGCCACTTCGAACTTGCCTGCCTCACCGGAGAGCGCCGCATCGCGACCGAGACGCTCGAACATGAAGTCGGCGAACGGCTGGGCTTCATCGAGCAAGGCTTCAAAGCCCTCCTTGCCGATCTGGCGTACCAGCGAGTCGGGATCCTCGCCATCGGGCAGAAACACGAACTTCAGCTCGCGGCCATCCTGCAGATGAGGGAGGGCATTATCCAGCGCGCGCCAGGCGGCTTCACGACCGGCGTTGTCACCGTCGTAGCAGCAGACTACCTCGGCGGTGGTGCGAAACAGGGTGTGGATATGGTCGCTGGTCGTTGCAGTACCCAGCGCCGCCACCGCATAGTCGATGTCGTACTGACCGAGTGCCACCACATCCATGTAGCCTTCCACCACCAGGATCCGGCGTGGATCCTTGTGTGCCTGCTTCACCTCGTAGAGACCGAACAGCTCCCGCCCTTTATGGAAGATGGGGGTTTCCGGCGAGTTGAGGTACTTGGGGGTGCCATCACCCAGCACCCGGCCACCGAAACCGATGACCCGGCCACGCTTGTCACGGATCGGGAACATGATGCGATCGCGGAAACGGTCATAACTGCCCGGGCCATTGTCACGGGTGATCAGCATGCCGCCCGAGATAAGCAACTGCTCGTGATCCCGGCTGGCACCAAAGCGGCGGCGCACCTGATCCCAGTCGCTGGGTGCATAACCGATGTTGAAGCGCTTGACTACTTCGCCGGTCAGGCCACGTCCCTTGAGGTACTCCACCGCGTGGGGGGCACTCTTGAGATTGCTCTCGTAGAAGCGGGCGATCTGGTTCATCAGCTCGAACAGATCCTTGCTGACTGCGGGCTGGCTATTGGCCGAGCCGCCGATGCTCTGCTCGCGAGGTACCTGCATGCCTTGCATGCTGGCGAGCTCTTCGATGGCATCGGGAAATTCGAGACCGTCGTACTCCATGACAAAGCCGATGGCGTTACCGTGGGCACCACAACCGAAACAGTGGTAGAACTGCTTCTCCTGGCTGACGGTAAAAGAGGGGCTTTTTTCGTTATGAAAAGGGCAGCAAGCCTGGTAGTTCTTACCGGCTTTTTTCAGCCGCACTCGCGAGTCGATCAGCTCGACTATGTCTGTGCGTACGAGCAGATCGTCGATAAAGGATTGGGGGATCCTGCCTGCCATAACCGTCCTGTTTCATTGCGGAGAAAATAAAAAAGCCGCGCATTCCAAGGGAAGCACGGCTTCTTCGACCAAACAAGAGAGTTGCCTGTTACGCCAAGCGGGTTTTCACCTGAGCACTGACGGCGCCGACATCGGCACGCCCCTGAATTTTCGGCTTCAAGACAGCCATGACCTTGCCCATATCAGCCATGACGGCAGCACCACTTTCAGTGACGGCTTGCTCGATCAGAGCGGCAATTTCATCTGCGGTCAGCTGTTGCGGCAGGAACTCCTGCAACACAACGATCTCGGCGGACTCTTTGTCGGCGAGATCCTGGCGACCGGCAGCTTCAAATTGGCTGATGGAATCGCGGCGCTGTTTGACCATTTTGGTCACGACAGCGAGGATATCCTCATCATTCAGCTCGATACGGGTATCGACTTCACGTTGCTTGATTTCTGCCATCAACAAGCGGATCGCTCCCAGACGTGCCTTATCTTTGGCAAGCATGGCGAGTTTTTGTTGATCCTTGAGTTGATCCTTCAGAGACACGGCAATATCTCCCGATTAGTACAGGCGGATACGACGTGCGTTTTCGCGAGACAGCTTCTTGGCGTGACGCTTGACAGCAGACGCTTTGGCGCGCTTACGAATGGTAGTCGGCTTCTCGTAGAACTCACGGCTACGAACTTCGGACAGGATACCGGCTTTTTCGCAAGAACGCTTGAAACGACGCAGAGCAACGTCAAACGGCTCATTTTCACGGACTTTGATTACTGGCATGTGCCTTTCACCTCAGTGATAAATTGTTAGCTGACCTTCAATCGATCAGCATGTCTTAAAATGGTGCGAAATTATACTCTGGACAGGGAATGAAAGTAAACCCGCAGAGATCGCTCTGGTTTAAAAAACCCGCGAAGGTTACCATAGCCGTCTCATTTTAGCAGTGAAATTTTTTAGCAATGCGTGTATTGGGCATAGAGACATCCTGTGACGAAACCGGGATCGCGATCTTCGACGATCAAAAAGGGATCCTTTCCCATCAGTTATACAGCCAGGTCAAGCTGCATGCGGACTACGGTGGCGTCGTCCCCGAACTCGCCAGCCGGGATCATGTTCGCAAGACGATCCCGTTGATCCAGGCCGCATTGCAAGAGGCGGGACTGGGCAAAGATGACATCGACGGCATCGCGTATACCGCGGGTCCGGGTCTGGTTGGCGCCATTCTGGTGGGGGCGACCATTGGCCGCTCGCTGGCGATGGCGTGGAACAAGCCGGCTATCGCCGTCCATCATATGGAAGGCCACCTGCTGGCCCCCATGCTGGAAGAGAAAGCCCCCGAGTGCCCCTTCGTGGCGCTGCTGGTCTCCGGTGGTCACTCCATGCTGGTGCGGGTTGATGGCATCGGCAGCTATCAGCTGTTGGGCGAATCCATCGATGATGCCGCTGGCGAAGCGTTCGACAAGACCGCCAAGCTGATGGGGCTGGACTATCCGGGTGGCCCGCTGCTCTCCCGTCTGGCCGAGAAGGGCACCACCGGACGTTTCCATTTCCCCCGTCCCATGACTGACCGTCCCGGGCTCGACATGAGCTTCTCCGGCCTCAAGACCTTCACCGCCAACACCATCGCCGCCAATGGTGATGATGAGCAGACCCGCGCCGATATCGCTCGAGCGTTTGAAGATGCGGTGGTCGATACCTTGGCTATCAAGTGCCGTCGTGCCTTGAAAGAGACCGGTCTCACGCGTCTGGTGGTCGCCGGTGGCGTCAGTGCCAACCGTCATCTGCGTGCCCAGCTGGCCGAGCTGATGGAGAGCCTCAAGGGCGAGGTGTTCTATCCGCGCACTGAATATTGCACCGATAACGGCGCCATGATCGCTTACGCCGGTATGCAGCGCCTGAAAGCGGGTGTGTTTGAACCGCTGGCGGTCAAAGCCGTGCCGCGTTGGCCGCTTGATACCCTGGATCCGGTCTGATCCGATGGATCCCGCCTTCTGGCGTGGTGGTGAGTACCATGGTGGCCTACTGCTCCTGCAATCCGGCAGCGGTGGTTATAGCGCCGCTGGCACGCCGTGGTGGTGTCTGCTGTCGCCGTGGTTGAGCCATCCGGATAAGGCGTCAGGTCTCTTGCTGCCAGACAGCCAAGCACAGAGTAAAGAGATAAAAAAATCCCCGCCAACTGGCGGGGATTTTTGTTTGGTAATCGGCAGGCAATAGATTACAGCAAGATTCCGCCGAAGAAGAAGCCCAGCGCCACGGCGATGGCGATGGTGGCGGTGCCCGGTACGAAGAAGGGGTGGTTGAACACCGCTTTACCGATACGGGTTGAGCCGGTGTCGTCCATCTCTACCGCGGCCAGCAGGGTCGGGTAGGTCGGCAGTACGAACAGTGCGCTCACGGCTGCGAAAGAGGCAATCGCAGTCAGCGGGCTGACACCCAGTGCCAGTGCGGCAGGCATCAGTGCTTTGGTGGTTGCACCCTGTGAGTAGAGCAGCATGGCGGCGAAGAACAGCACCACGGCCAGCAGCCAGGAGTACTGGTTCAGCAGGTCGCCAGCGATCAGCTGGATGGTGTCCATGTTGCCTTTTACGAAGACGTTACCCAGCCAGGCCACACCCAGTACGCAGATACAGGCAGACATACCGGACTTGAAGGTCGGCATGTTGGTCACTTGAGTAGCGTCCAGTTTGCACACCAAGGTCATGATGGTGGCCGCGGCCAGCATGATGCCCATGATGGCGCCGTCACGGGGGATCGGCGGGTTGGTGATCAGGCCTACTTTACCGGAGATGGCAGTGGCATAAGCCATGACAGCAACGATGGCGGCGATGAAGATCCAGACCGACAGTTTGGCGTACGGTTTGATCTCGAGCTTGGTAGTACCACGCAGTTTGATCAGGCCCTTGGCTTTACGCTCCAGATAGACTTCGTCCTGCTCCAGCGGCTTGCCCATCATGTTGGCAATGAAGGCGCCCAGGATACAGGCCAGGAAGGTAGAGGGGATGCAGATGGCCAGCAGGGTCAGGTAGTCAACACCAAACGGTTCGAGCATGCCGGAGAAGGCAACCACAGCGGCAGAGATCGGGGAGGCTGTGATGGCGATCTGGGAGGCGACAACCGCGATGGAGAGCGGACGGGATGGGCGGATCCCTTGCTCTTTGGCCACTTCAGCGATCACCGGCAGGGTGGAGAAGGCGGTATGACCGGTACCGGCCAGCATGGTCATCAGATAGGTAACCACCGGAGCGGCGAAGGTGATGTATTTGGGGTTCTTGCGCAGCGCTTTTTCTGCCAGGAAGACCAGATAGTCCATCCCGCCAGCCAGTTGCATACAGGCGATGGCGCAGATGACGGACGCGATGATCATGATCACATCCCAAGGGATGTAGCTGACTAGTTGATCGCTCGGGATGGGCATGCCCAGACCCCACGTCAATACCAGTACCCCCAGACCACCGGCAAAGCCGATGCCGATACTGCCTATCCGGGCCCCCAGATAGATAGCGGCGAGCACGACAAGTAACTCGATTCCAATCATAGCGATAACTCCATTTTTTAGTTTTTGGTTTTTATTTGGCAAAAAGCCAATTCCCGATCGGGCTGGGGATAAAGACCAATCGGGAACTGACTTTATGGGCCGGGAAGATCCCGGCCCACACTCGCTTATACGGCAGCTTCGCGGGTGAAACGCTTGGCTTTGTATTGCGGGTTCATCAGGTTCTCGATGGAGAGAATTTCGTCCAGCTGCTCGGCGCTCAGCAGACCGCGCTCAAGAACGACTTCACGGACGTTCTTGCCGGTCTGGGCACAGATCTTGCCGACGATATCCCCTTCGTGGTGGCCGATGAAGGGGTTCAGGTAGGTCACTATACCGATGGAGTTCAGCACGTGATTCATGCAGATTTCCGGGTTGGCGGTGATACCTTCCACGCACTTCTCGCGCAGGGAAATACAGGCTTTTTCCATCAGGCTCAGGGATTCGAACATCGCCTGACCAATCACGGGCTCCATGACGTTCAGCTGCAGCTGACCGGCTTCGGCGGCGAAGGTGATGGTGATGTCGTTACCGAATACCTTGAAGCAGGATTGGTTGACCACTTCCGGGATAACCGGGTTGACCTTGGCCGGCATGATGGAGGAACCCGCCTGCATTTCCGGCAGGTTGATCTCTTTCAGTGCAGTGCGCGGGCCGGAGGAGAGCAGACGCAGGTCGTTACAGATCTTGGACAGTTTCATGGCCAGACGCTTGATGGCGCCGTGCAGCATGACGTAGGCGCCACAGTCTGAGGTCGCTTCGATCAGGTCTTCTGCCGGCACATAGGCACGACCGGTGATCTCGGCCAGACGCTTGATGGCCAGTGCAGAGTACTCGGGCGGAGTGTTCAGACCGGTACCGATGGCGGTCGCGCCCAGGTTCACTTCCAGCAGCAGCTCCTGGCAACGCTTGATGGATTTGATCTCTTCACGCAGGGTCACGGCGAACGCGTGGAACTCCTGACCCAGGGTCATCGGGACTGCATCTTGCAGTTGGGTACGGCCCATCTTCAGGATGTTTTTGAACTCTTTCGCTTTGGCATCGAATGCCGCGATCAGGTGCTCCAGCGCGTGCAGAGTCACGTCAGTGCTGTTGACCACAGCAACGCGGAAACCGGTCGGGTAGGCATCGTTGGTGGACTGGCACTTGTTGACGTGGTCGTTCGGGTTGATGACGTCGTAACGGCCTTTCTCCAGACCCATGATTTCCAGGGCGATGTTGGCCAGTACTTCGTTGGTGTTCATGTTGACGGAGGTGCCGGCACCACCCTGGTAAACGTCGACCGGGAACTGGTCGAAGCATTTTCCGGTGTTCAGCATCAGGTCGCAGGCTTCTACGATCTTGTCAGCAATTTCAGGACGGATGGTACCCAGTTCACCGTTTGCCAGCGCAGCGGCCTTCTTGGTCAGCACCATACCGCGGACGAATTCCGGAACGTCAGAAATCTTCTGAGAGCTGATCTTGAAGTTCTCGACAGCGCGCAGGGTGTGCACACCGTAGTAGAGATCATTGGAAACTTCTTTGGTGCCCAGCAGGTCTTCTTCAATGCGGACGTTCTTGATGTCGCTCATTGTAATGCCTCAGAAATCAGATAAATGGAAAAATCCTCACCGAGTGGTCGCGAGTTCCTTGCGCACAGCTCATCCTGAAGCACCACACATCGAGTGGGGCGGTTGGGAGAATGACCTCCCGAAAAACTAATCAATATACTACTCCAATTGAGGTATCGGTTATTAGAGGTGGATCACTAAATTTGCGACATTTTCAAATTACTTTGAGGAAAGTACACATATGTTAAGAAGTTTTTATCATGATGATTTTTATAAGTTTTTGTGACTTTTTGCTGATTTTTTAGATTGCTGATGACGTAGGAGTCAGTTGACCAACTTGAAAATAGGGGGGCTGCCCCCATTTATTCAGAGCAGAAAGTGGTGATGACGGGGCGGCAAAATCGCCTCTGACCATCGTTGGATGGGCGCTACTTTTTCTCAATTTACCGGTGCTGGAGTGGATATGGGCAAGTTGTTTTTGTTGTTGGTGGGTCTGGTTGTGCTGGAGCTCACCGTGATGATCGAGGTCGGCTCGGTAATCGGGGCGCTGCCGACTGTCGGCTTGCTCATCCTGACTGCGGTATTGGGCTCCTCGCTGGTGCGCAGTGAAGGGATCAAAACCCTGTTCAGCGCCCAGCAAAAGATGCAGATGGGCGAGATGCCGGGCCGCGAGGTGATGGGGGGCATGATGCTGGCGTTGGCCGGCTTGCTGCTGGTTATCCCGGGTTTCGTGACCGACATTTTCGGTGTGCTGTTGCTGCAACCCTGGCTGCGTAACAAACTGGCTGACAAGCTGATCGGCAGCAGCCAGTTCCGGATGCAGATGGGCGGTTTCCAGCCTACTCAATCGCCGTTTGGCAACGCACCGTCCGATGATCATCTGGGGAACGCCAAGCAGGGCGGCACCACCATCGAAGGCGAATTTGAGCGCAAAGAGTAATCGACGAGACGAAAACCCGAGGCGAGTGACTGAATCAGGGTTTGCCCTGATGGCACAAGGCCTCGAAGCGGTGTCGGGCATACCACCATGCGAGGGTGCCCGCCGCCAGATTGGCCAGCAGTATTCCCATATATATCCCCTGTTCTCCCCCCAGCTTTGCCCCCAGCCAGGCTCCTGGCAACAGAAAACCAAACAGTCGCAATCCGTTGAACAAGAACGAAATACTGGATGCTCGCACGCCATTTAGCGCCGAGGCCAGCAGCATCACCATGCCCTGAAAGCCGTAACCGATCGGCACCAGATGCAGATAGAGAATGATGAGGCGAATGACCTGCGGATGATCGCTGAACAGGTTGGCGATGAGTGGCGCCAGTAGCCAGGTCAGGCCATAGATGGCGAGCTGGAACAGCAGGGCAAAGCGCAGGCAGCTCTGAAGTGCGGCTTTGGCGCGGGCCGGATTGCCGGCGCCGCAGTTTTGCGAGATGAAAGGGGCCAGTACGGAGGCAAGGGCCATCATCACAATCAGCAGCAGCGCCTCGACCCGCGACGCGGCGCCGTAAGCGGCCACCACCTCGGTACCCAGTCCTGCAAAGATCGTCATCAGCACCGCATTGGCCAGGGGGTTGAGCATATTGGTAAAAGAGGCGGGGACGGCGACATGGAGCAGCGCCCGCCAGTGGGACAGCAACCGGGCCCGCGGCGAGAGGCGCCACAGCAGCAAGCCCTCCCGATGACGCAGGATATAGAGGCTGACCAGCATCGCCATCAACCAGGAGAGAGAGGTCGCGATGGCGGCCCCGCGGATCCCCCACTCGGGAAAGGGGCCGATACCGAAGATCAACAGAGGATCCAGTACCCCGTTGACCAGCCCGGCTACGGCCATCACCAGACTGGGGGTTTTGGTATCGCCGGTCGCCCGGATGGCGGCATTGCCCACCATGGGCAGCACCAGCATGGGGACGGTGAGATACCAGATCAGCATGTAGTCATGGATGAGGGAGATAAGCTCGGCACTGGCGCCCAACAGGGTAAACAGAGGCTTGATGGTGAGAGCGCCCCCCGCGGAGAGCAGGGCCACCATGATCACCGCCAGAAACAGGCTGTCGGTGGCGAGATGGGCTGCCTCATCGTGTTTGCCCTGCCCCAGGGTATGACCGATCACCGCTGACAATCCGGCGCCCAATCCCATCGCCAGCGAGGTAACCACAAAAGTGACGGGAAAGGTAAAGCTGATGGCGGCCAGAGCTTCGGTTCCCAGCATACCGATAAAAAAGGTATCGACCAGATTGAAGGCCAGAATGGCGATGATGCCGAAGATCATGGGGCCCGTCATCTGGCGCAGTACGACCGGAATAGGGGCTGTCAGCATGGGGTTGGTGCGGGTCAAGGGCTCGTCTCTACAGCTGGCTTTGAAGGTTCTGGCATCGAAAACGGGCGGCTTGAACCGACCTTGCACCAGGGGGCGGATATGGCTGAACCATCGAAGATGTTTATAGTACGTGAAAAAATTTTTTTTGTATTTGCCCTTGAAGGGTTAGCAACTCTGCCCCACATCAGGGACATATCTAATTTGGCCTGGAACGGCCATTCCTCAAAGCAACAATGAGACTCATTTTGGGAGAGTTATCGATGAAAATTCGTCCACTGCACGACCGCGTCATCATCAAGCGCATCGAAGCTGAAGCCAAATCTGCCGGCGGTATCGTCTTGACTGGTACTGCGGCCCAGAAGTCCACCCGTGGTGAAGTGCTTGCCGTGGGGACTGGTCGCATCCTGGATAATGGCGAAGTCAAAGCGCTGGCCGTGAAGGTTGGTGACAAGGTTATCTTCAACGAAGGCTACGGTGTTAAGACCGAGAAGCTGGATGGTCAGGACGTCCTGATCCTCTCCGAAACCGACATCCTGGCGATTGTCGAAGAGTAATCCATCCTCCTTTTCCCCGAATTGATTTAAGGATTGAAGAAAAATGGCAGCTAAAGACGTTAAGTTTGGTAACGAAGCCCGCATCAAGATGCTGGAAGGCGTAAACATCCTGGCTGATGCCGTCAAGGTGACTCTGGGCCCGAAAGGCCGCAACGTGGTGCTGGACAAGTCCTTCGGTGCCCCGACCATCACTAAAGATGGTGTGTCTGTTGCGCGCGAAATCGAGCTGGAAGACAAGTTCCAGAACATGGGCGCCCAGATGGTCAAGGAAGTGGCTTCCAAGGCGAACGATGCCGCCGGTGACGGTACCACTACTGCAACCGTTCTGGCTCAGGCCATCGTCAACGAAGGTCTGAAAGCCGTTGCCGCCGGTATGAACCCGATGGATCTGAAGCGCGGTATCGACAAAGCCGTTGTGGCTGCTGTTGCTGAACTGCAGGCGCTGTCCCAGCCGTGCGCTGACAGCAATGCCATCGCTCAGGTGGGCACCATCTCCGCCAACTCCGACGAGAAAGTGGGCAAGCTAATTGCTGAAGCCATGGACAAAGTGGGTCGCGATGGCGTCATCACCGTTGAAGATGGTCAGGGTCTGGAAGATGAGCTGGCAGTTGTTGAAGGTATGCAGTTCGACCGCGGCTACCTGTCCCCCTACTTCATCAACAAGCAAGAGACCGGTTCCGTTGAACTGGACGACCCGTTCATCCTGCTGGTTGACAAGAAAGTCTCCAACATCCGCGAAATGCTGCCGGTGCTGGAAGGCGTTGCCAAAGCTGGCAAGCCGCTGCTGATTGTTGCTGAAGACGTAGAAGGCGAAGCCCTGGCGACTCTGGTGGTCAACACCATGCGCGGTATCGTGAAAGTGGCTGCCGTCAAGGCGCCTGGCTTCGGTGACCGTCGCAAGGCCATGCTGCAGGATATCGCCGTACTGACTGGCGGTACCGTCATCTCTGAAGAAGTTGGCATGGAGCTGGAAAAAGCGACGCTGGAAGATCTGGGTCGTGCCAAGCGCATCGTCATCACCAAAGAGAACACCACCATCATCGATGGCGTGGGTGATGCCGGTGTGATCGAAGGTCGTGTTGCCCAGATCCGTCAGCAGATCGAAGAGACCTCTTCCGACTACGATCGTGAGAAGCTGCAAGAGCGCGTAGCCAAGCTGGCTGGCGGTGTTGCCGTGATCAAGGTTGGCGCAGCCACCGAAGTCGAGATGAAAGAGAAGAAAGCACGCGTTGAAGATGCCCTGCACGCTACCCGCGCCGCGGTTGAAGAAGGTGTGGTTGCCGGTGGTGGTGTTGCGTTGGTTCGCGTTGCAGCCAAACTGGCTGGTCTGCGTGGTGACAACGAAGACCAGAACGTCGGTATCAAGGTTGCCCTGCGCGCCATGGAAGCCCCGCTGCGTCAAATCGTCATCAACGCCGGTGAAGAAGCCTCCGTCATTGCCAACGCAGTGAAGAACGGCGAAGGCAACTTCGGTTACAACGCTTATAGCGAACAGTATGGCGACATGCTGGCCATGGGCATCCTGGATCCGACCAAGGTAACCCGTTCCGCCCTGCAGTTTGCCTCTTCCATCGCCGGTCTGATGATCACCACCGAGTGCATGGTCACCGAACTGCCGAAGAAAGATACCCCTGCCATGCCTGACATGGGCGGCATGGGTGGCATGGGCATGATGTAATCCTCCCCCCTTGCTCTGTTTGACAAACGGCTCGCTCAAGGCGAGCCGTTTTTTTATATCTGGCTAAACTGAGTCTGTTGAGACAGCAAATCTGGGGGCGATATGAAAATGTTTGGTTGGCTGACACTACTGTGTTCATTGGTCATCATGCCGGTGATGGCTGCTGAGGCGCTGACGGGGCCGGTGATCCTGAAAGTCGGTGGTAACATCAGGTCGGCAGACGAAGTTGATGGCAAGGTGTTGTTTGATCTGGCAAAACTACAGGCTCTGCCGCAACATGAGATAGTGACAGGCAACCCGTGGGTGGATAAGCCGCACACCTACAGAGGCCCAAAACTGGCCGATGTATTGGCTGCAGTCGGTGCGGATGGCAAGACCATTACGTTGACGGCACTGAACAGTTTCCAGATCCGCATTGAATGGGACAAGGTTGCCAAATACGAGCCCATCCTCGCATGGGAAGACAATGGTGCTGTCATGCGGGTGCGTGACAAGGGGCCGGTCTGGTTTATGCTGCCTCTTGATCAATATCCGGAATTGAAGCGATCCGAATATACCGACATGATGATCTGGCAGCTGGATTTGATAGACATTCAGCACTGATAAAAACAGCACGGGAGCATGGGGTGAAAGGAAAGACTAGGGCGTGGCCACTGCTCGTCATTCTGTATGTATCCATCCTGTCGTTTACCGGGAGCACCCTCTATTGCCTGATGCAGATCCAGAATGCGACCAGAGCGATGGAGAAATACACCTATGATGTCTCCTGGGCGCTGATGCAGTTGCAGCTGGAGCTCGGTCGTTTCCTCAATGCGGTAGAGGTCTATCACTATGGCGGGATTGATCATGACACCTTGATGTTGCGTTATGACATTCTCTGGAGCAGAACGCCCATCCTGTTGAGCGGCCAGCTGCGCAAGAGCATGCAGGACAAGCAGAAAACCTTGCGTCTGGTGCAGCTGATTGAAAGCAATATTCGCCAAATAGAGCCCGACATCACCAAGTTGCAAAGCGGGGCATCTGACTATCAGCAGATCATGATGCGCCTTGCCCCGCTGCAAGAGCCGCTCTCCTACTCCCTCGCTTCTGTGATGCAGAAGAACATTAACGTCTATTCCGAGAACGATCGTCATTTTGGCCAATTGCGCAATGCCTTGTTGCTGATGGTCTCCGGTCTGGTCATGTCAGTGTTGCTGCTCAGCATGCTGCTTATATATGAAGGGCGTCGTCATTTCAGAGCGGCCAGACGGGATCCGCTGACCGGGTTGTCCAATCGGGTTGCCCTACTGGAACGGATGGAGCTGTACGCCACACAGGAAGTGCCGTTTGGACTGGTGCTGGTCGACATCAACGACTTCAGAGATATCAACAGTAAGTTTGGCTATGACA
>NZ_JBQBEW010000001.1:1255000-4272500 GCF_051919345.1 Aeromonas sp. 84A | reverse complement strand
TTCCTGTCCAACGTTAATCGGGGCAGGGTGAGTCGACCCCTAAGGCGAGGCCGAAAGGCGTAGTCGATGGGAAGCAGGTTAATATTCCTGCACGACTTGTAATTGCGATGGGGGGACGGAGAAGGCTAGGTGGGCCAGGCGACGGTTGTCCTGGTGAAAGTGCGTAGGTGGTGTTTCTAGGCAAATCCGGAGACACAACGCTGAGACACGAGACGAACGCACCACGGTGCGGAAGCCATTGATGCCCTGCTTCCAGGAAAAGCCTCTAAGCTTCAGATTACAAGTCATCGTACCCCAAACCGACACAGGTGGTCGGGTAGAGAATACCAAGGCGCTTGAGAGAACTCGGGTGAAGGAACTAGGCAAAATAGAACCGTAACTTCGGGAGAAGGTTCGCTCTTGATGGTGAAGTCCCTTGCGGATGGAGCTGTCGGGAGTCGCAGTGACCAGATGGCTGGGACTGTTTATCAAAAACACAGCACTCTGCAAACACGAAAGTGGACGTATAGGGTGTGACACCTGCCCGGTGCCGGAAGGTTAATTGATGGGGTTAGCGCAAGCGAAGCTCTTGATCGAAGCCCCGGTAAACGGCGGCCGTAACTATAACGGTCCTAAGGTAGCGAAATTCCTTGTCGGGTAAGTTCCGACCTGCACGAATGGTGTAACCATGGCCATGCTGTCTCCACCCGAGACTCAGTGAAATCGAATTCGCCGTGAAGATGCGGTGTACCCGCGGCTAGACGGAAAGACCCCGTGAACCTTTACTACAGCTTGGCACTGAACATTGAACCTACATGTGTAGGATAGGTGGGAGGCTTTGAAGGCGTGACGCCAGTTGCGCTGGAGCCGTCCTTGAAATACCACCCTTGTATGTTTGATGTTCTAACGCAGGGCCCTGAATCGGGCTCGCGGACAGTGCCTGGTGGGTAGTTTGACTGGGGCGGTCTCCTCCCAAAGAGTAACGGAGGAGCACGAAGGTTGGCTAATCCTGGTCGGACATCAGGAGGTTAGTGCAATGGCATAAGCCAGCTTAACTGCGAGACGGACAGGTCGAGCAGGTACGAAAGTAGGTCATAGTGATCCGGTGGTTCTGAATGGAAGGGCCATCGCTCAACGGATAAAAGGTACTCCGGGGATAACAGGCTGATACCGCCCAAGAGTTCATATCGACGGCGGTGTTTGGCACCTCGATGTCGGCTCATCACATCCTGGGGCTGAAGTCGGTCCCAAGGGTATGGCTGTTCGCCATTTAAAGTGGTACGCGAGCTGGGTTCAGAACGTCGTGAGACAGTTCGGTCCCTATCTGCCGTGGGCGTTGGATGATTGAAGGGAGTTGCTCCTAGTACGAGAGGACCGGAGTGAACGAACCTCTGGTGTTCGGGTTGTCACGCCAGTGGCACTGCCCGGTAGCTAAGTTCGGAATCGATAACCGCTGAAAGCATCTAAGCGGGAAGCGAGCCCTGAGATGAGTCATCCCTGACCCCTTGAGGGTCCTAAAGGGCCGTTGGAGACCACAACGTTGATAGGCGGGGTGTGTAAGTGCAGCGATGCATTGAGCTAACCCGTACTAATTACCCGTGAGGCTTAACCATACAACACCCAAGAAGTGTTCTAAGGCTTGTAGCAAATAGAACGAACTACTCAAATTCAGTGATAGTGACAAGCCAAGCGCAACATCACTACTCACGTCAGCTTTCTCAGATTGAAGAATTTGCCTGGCGGCCATAGCGCCGTGGAACCACCTGATCCCATGCCGAACTCAGAAGTGAAACGCGGTAGCGCCGATGGTAGTGTGGCATTCGCCATGCGAGAGTAGGACACTGCCAGGCACCCAATACAAGAAACCCCGCTCAATGAGCGGGGTTTTTTATTGCCTGCAATTCAGCACGTCACCGGATTATTAGACTTTCCCCTTCTTGTCATTCATTGATTACCCTTCTAAAGCCCCAAAAAGACCTCTTTTTCTGTTCGATATTTGCTCACCAGTTCAAGGTGTTGGATACAAAAAGTACAGAATGTGATGCCTCTACCTTTCTTGTGATACCTACTCTGGTTTAATTCTTCAGTCCACATGGATGGACCAAGGAATCACAATAATTTAAGGAATAGACCCATGTTCAAAAGAACAGTAACGATGATGCTGGCGGCGGGAACCCTGGTATTAGGCGGTTGCGCATCCAATGGTGGTGCAGAGCAGGCTGGGGCAGACAACAGCGACTTCGGTGGCAAGTCCATCTACCTGCGCGGGGAGATGAACGACTGGATGGCGACTGATGAAAGCAAGGTAGTCAAGGTGGCCGACAAGCTCTATATGGCCAAAGGCACCCTCAAGAAAGAGTGGGCCCCCTACAAGTTCAAGTTTGCTGATTCAGGCTGGAGCTGCGGTACCAACTTTGGCTACAAGAGCCCGAGTGATGGTGTTGCCGTGTTAGGTGGTGAGGCGGTGCCGGTCAACCCCTGCTCCAAGTATGAGGACATGAAGTTCTCACCGGATGTCGATGGCGTCTACGAGTTCTATCTGAATATGGCGGGTGAAACGCCGTCCGTTTACGTCAAGAAGCCCTGATCTATCTCTGAGTGTTAAATCTCTCAGCAAATTAATCAGTTAAGTGCCTCGGCCCAGAAATCTGCTGGCCGGGGCATTTTTTTAGGTTAGAATCGGCGCCCTCAGGGCATCAGGTGTACTATATGTTGTGCCATTAATTTTAGATGGCACCATTAGTTGTGTTTTATGCTGTTGTCATGATGTTGATGCATTCACATAAGGTTGATTGAAAATGGCTAAATCGAACCCGGTGCTGGAGAGTGAGCTTGGCTCCCGCCTTATCCCCATGCAGGAAACGTCCCTCGAGATCTGGGATAGCAAGTATCGCCTTAAGAGCAAGGATGGCACTCCCATCGACAGCTCTATCGATGAGACTTACCAGCGGGTAGCCCGCGCGTTGGCAGAGCAGGAGCTGGAACCGGAGGCCTGGTATGGGCCGTTCCTGTGGGCGCTGCGCAATGGGGCCATTCCGGCGGGCCGCATCACCTCCAACGCCGGGGCGTTTGATCACAAGCCTGCCACTTCAACCATCAACTGTACTGTTTCCGGCACCATCGAAGATTCGATGGACGATATCCTCGGCAAGGTGCACGAGGCCGGTCTGACCCTGAAAGCCGGTTGCGGCATCGGATATGACTTCTCGACCCTGCGCCCGCGCGGTGCCTTTGTCTCCGGTGCCGGTGCCTACACTTCCGGCCCGCTCTCCTTCATGGATATCTATGACAAGATGTGTTTCACCGTCTCGTCAGCCGGTGGCCGTCGCGGCGCCCAGATGGGCACCATGGATATCCGCCATCCTGATGTGATCGAGTTTATACAGGCCAAGCGTGAAGATGGCCGCCTGCGTCAGTTCAACCTCTCTCTGCTCATCACCGAAGATTTCGTCAAGGCGGTGAAAGAGGATGCCCCCTGGTCGCTTATCTTCCCCTATACCGCCAAAGAGGTGGAGCAGGATGGCATTGCGCTGGACGATCCTGCTCAGGTGCTATGGGCCGACTGGCCCAACAAGGAAGGGGTTGTATTCAACGAGCTGGGGCAGGTCGCCTGTAAGGTCTACAAGACCATGCCTGCCCGCAAGCTGTGGAATGTCATCATGACCTCCACCTATGACTATGCAGAGCCCGGCTTCATCCTGATCGACAAGGTCAACCAGATGAACAACAACTGGTTCTGTGAAGAGATCCGCGCGACCAACCCCTGTGGTGAGCAGCCGTTGCCGCCCTACGGTGCCTGCCTGCTGGGTTCTGTCAACCTGACCCGCTTCGTTCGCGATCCATTCACTGACAAGGCTGCTTTCGACTGGACAGCATTTCGCAAGGTAGTGGCCATCTTTACCCGCATGCTCGACAACGTGGTGGAGATCAATCAGCTGCCGCTGGCCAAGCAGCGCGAGGAGATCATCAACAAGCGCCGTCATGGCATGGGCTTCCTGGGGCTTGGTTCGGCCCTGACCATGCTGCAGATCAAGTACGGCTCTGCGGCATCCGTGGCCTTTACCGAGCAGGTATCCCAGGAGCTGGCGATGACCGGCTGGCAGGAGTCCCTGCGTCTGGCCAAGGAGAAGGGCTCTGCCCCCATCATGGAGCAGGAGTTTGAAGTGACTGGCAAGATGCTGCGTTTGCGCCCGGAAATGGCGGCTGATGGCATCAAGGTGGGTGACAAGGTGAAGGGCAAGGTGCTGCATGCGCGTTATAGCCGCTATATGCAGCAGGTTGCCGAAGTGGATCCTGCGCTGGTCGCCGAGCTGGCCGAAGTGGGTGGGCGTTTCACTCACCACAGTAGTATTGCGCCCACCGGCACCATCTCGCTGTCACTGGCCAACAACGCCAGCAACGGCATCGAGCCGAGCTTTGCTCACCACTACAGCCGCAACGTCATCAAGCCGGGCAAGAAGAGTAAGGAGAGCGTAGATGTCTACTCCTTCGAGCTGCTGGCCTATCGCGAGCTGGTGAATCCGTCCGCCATGCCCTATGCCGATGATGAGGCGAGCCGTCTGCCGGACTATTTCATTACTGCCGACGACATCAGCCCGGCCCAGCATGTGGACATTCAGGCGGCTGCTCAGCGCTGGATTGACTCCTCCATCTCCAAGACTGCCAACGTGCCGACCGATTTCCCGTTTGAGCAGTTCAAGGACATCTACATGTATGCCTCGGACTCCGGCCTCAAGGGCTGCACCACCTTCCGCTTCAATCCGGAGGCCTTCCAGGGCGTGCTGGTGAAGGAGAAGGATCTGGAGAACACCCTCTATGAATTTACTCTGGAGGATGGCTCCGTCATCTCCGTCAAGGGGAACGAAGAGATTGAATACGATGGTGAGCTGCATACGGCCGCCAACCTCTACGACGCCTTGAAAGAAGGCTATTACGGTAAATTCTGAGAACGACATTATGGTCAAGAAGATCGACAAGAAAATCGTCGCCTACAAGGTGCGTACCAAGGATGAGCCGCAAGAAGATCTCTCTGCGCAGGATGACGTGGTGCACATGCACGAAACCGTGCTGCGCCCGGAGCGGCTGATGGGCACCACCTACAAGCTGAAGACGCCGGAACATGTCTCCGAGCACTCGCTGTTCATCACCATCAACGACATCATTCTCAACGAGGGCACGGTGCACGAAACTCGCCGTCCGTTCGAGATTTTCATCAACTCCAAGAGCCTGGAGCACTATCAGTGGATCGTGGCGCTGACCCGCATCATCTCGGCGGTATTCCGCAAGGGTGGGGATGTCACCTTCCTGGTGGAGGAGCTGCGCTCGGTGTTTGATCCCAAAGGCGGCTACTGGAACAAGGGCAAGTATGTGCCGTCACTGATCGCCGAAATTGGCAACGTGATCGAGAGCCATCTTACCGAGATCGGCATGCTCAAGGCGCCGGGGTTGGACGAGCATCAGCAGGCGTTTCTGGCTGAGAAGCAAGCCGAGTTGAAGGCGGCTCAGGAGGCCGAAGAGCAGCAGGCAGGAAGTGGTTTCCCGGCCAATGCCGCGCTCTGCTACAAGTGCCACACCAAGGCGTTGGTGCTGAAGGATGGCTGCATGACCTGCCTCAACTGTGGCGACTCCAAGTGCGGCTGACAGACATGCCCAAGTAGTTGAACGATAGAAAACAGACCGGCCACAGTGCCGGTCTTTGTATTGCTGTTTTTATGCGCAATCAAATCAGGCGGCCAAGTGATTTGTTGCGCGATAGTAAAATCGGGCGTAGCGTTGAGGGTAATAAAACTGTCACGGCCGTGTGGTTTCAATGACATCTGAGATTCACACACGTGGCCCTTCAGTGCCAAGGAGGATGCTTATGGACAATACGGACCGAAAGCTGTTTATCCTGGATACCAACGTTCTGCTTCACGAACCCCTCGCTATCTACTCCTTCAAAGAGCACGACGTGCTCATCCCCATGACGGTGCTGGAAGAGCTCGATAACATCAAGGATCGCAACAAGGATGTCAGCCGCGACGCGCGGGTGGCCATTCGTGCGCTGGAAGATGTGTTCCGCGATGCAACCCCGGATCAGATCACCCAAGGCGTTCCGCTGGCTGGCGAAGCGAGCGGCAATATCTGCATCTTCAGCGATCACCATCTGCCGCAGGATGCCGAGGTGTTTACCGACAAGGAGGCCGACAACCGCATCATCAACGCGGCCCTCTATCTGCAAAAGCACGAGTTGAAGCGTCAGGTGGTGCTGGTCACCAAAGACATCAACATGCGCCTCAAGGCCAAGGGGGCCGGGCTTGCTCACGTTGAAGATTACCGTAGCGACCAGCTGATCGATGATATCCGCCTGCTGGCCAAAGGCTTTCAGGTGGTGCCCGGCAGCTTCTGGGAGCGGGTTGGCGAGTGCGAGAGCGAGACCCATGGCCGCGACACCATCCATGTGATCGATGCCAATCTGCTGGAGGGAGTTCACGTAAACCAGTATCTGGTGGATGAAGAGAATTTCTTCGCAGCCCGGGTGCTCAGCCACGATGGCAGCAAGATCCGCATCAAGGATCTGGGCCGCGAGCGACTGATGTCCCGCAAGGCGTGGGGTGTCCATCCCAAGAATGTCTATCAGGGAATGGCGTTGGATGCACTGCTCGATCCGCACATCGATCTGGTGATCCTGACTGGCCCGGCGGGTTGCGGTAAAACCTTGCTGGCAATGGCGGCGGCCTTGGAGCTGGTGATTGAGAAGGGCATTTACGAGAAAGTGATCGTCACCCGGAATACCCCGGAAATTGCCGAAAGCATCGGCTTCCTGCCCGGCACCGAGGAGGAGAAGATGATGCCCTGGCTGGCAGCGGTGACCGACACCCTGGAGGTGCTGCACAAGCAGGACGAGAACATGAGCGGCTCGCTCAGCTACATCATGGAGAAGGCCAACATCCAGTTCAAATCGGTCAACTTCATGCGCGGGCGCAGCATCCAGAACACCTTCGTGCTGCTGGATGAGTGCCAGAACCTGACTGCATCCCAGATCAAGACCATCATCACCCGCTGCGGCGAGGGCACCAAGATCGTCTGCTCCGGTAACCTGGCCCAGATCGACTCCAACTACCTGAGCCCGGTGACCTCGGGTCTCACCTACATAGTCGAGCGTTTCAAGGATTTTGACGGCAGTGCCAACATCTTCCTCAATGGCGTGGTGCGCAGCCGACTGGCTTCGTTCGCCGAGGAAAATCTCTGATTTAGCTGACTATCTTCATATGAAAAAGGGAAGCCACTTGGCTTCCCTTTTTTGATCCCGTTACCAGTTCAGTGTCCTTGGGTCACTGTCCAAGGTAGCGCAGCAGCCCCGGGTGGTCGCTATTTTGCAGAATATCCGGCTTGCCTTGCAGGGCGATGCGCCCCTCGTCGACAAACAGCACCTGATCGGCAATCAGCTGGGCATCTTCCGGATTGTGGGAGACCATCAGTACGGTAATGCCCTGCTCGCAGGCGAGGCGTGCCACTTCGGCCAGCATCTCCCGGCGCAGGGCGGGATCGAGGGCCGAGAAGGGTTCATCCAGCAGCAGCAGCGGCTTGCCTCGCACCAGCGCGCGGGCCAGCCCGACCCGCTGCTGTTGGCCGCCGGAGAGCTGTTCAGGCAGGCGGCTTAGCATCTCGCCAAGACCAACCCGCCCGGCCGCCTCGTTTACCTGTGCACGCTGGGCTGCACTCAGGCGCAGGCCCGGGTGCAAGCCGATGGCGATATTGTCGAACACCGACAGGTGGAGGAACAGGTTGTGATCCTGAAACAGGGTGGTGACCGGTCGCTCGGCGGGGCCCAGTGGCAGCAGGTCTTCACCATCGAAACTGAGGCGGCCTGATTCCACCGGCACGAAGCCGGCGATCATCCCGAGCAGGGTCGACTTGCCCGCGCCGCTTGGGCCTATCAGCGCGGTGATCTCCCCCTTGGGCAGGGTCGCGCTGAAGCTGACTCGCCAGTCGGGGTAGCTGGTCACCAGCGTATCAATGTTCAGCATGTTTTCCTCCAAGACCCCGCTCCACCAGCCAGAACAGGGAGAAACAGAGCGTCAGCAGCAGCAGAGCGGTGGCGGCTGCCTCGGTCAATCGATAGCTGCCAAGCTGCTGATAGAGCAGCCAGGGCAGGGTGGTGAGCTCCTGACTGCCAAACATGGCGATGGCGCCGAGATCCCCCAGCGAGAGGATCATCGACAGTGCCATCGCTAGTGCCAGCGAGCGGCGCAGCAGCGGCCACTCCACCAGTCGCAGGCGATGCAGGCCGCGTACCCCCAGGCTATCCGCCAGCCGGTCGTATTGGCGCACCACCAGCTGCATGGGGGCTGAGAGGGTGCGCATCACATAGGGCAGCGCCATCAGGGCGTTGACCAGTACCACCAGCCAGGGGCCGAGGGCGAACACGTCGGCAAAGGGCATAAACAGGATAAAGAGACCGGTAGAGAGCACCACCGCAGGGATCATCAGGATCACCGAACCGCTGGCCTCCCACAGGGCGGCAGCTCGCCGCTGGCGGGTGCGCACCTTGAGGTGACGGCTGGTGAGCAGCAGGCCGCTGCCGAGCAGGGTCGCCAGGGTGCCTGCCGTCAGCGCAATCAGCAGCGACTGGCCGCTCGCCTGCCACAGCTTGCTTGAGGTGAGCGCTGTCAGCAGGCCGGGTTGAAGGCCTGCCACCACGATGGCAAGCAACGGTGGCAGAAAGATGGCGAGCCCGATGCTGAGCGAGAGGAGATCCACCACGGCCGTGCCTGGCTGATGGCGATCCGGCCGCAGGCAGGGACGACGGGGGGTCACCCTGCTGGCCGGGGTGCTCTGCAGCTTGTGCTGCAGGGCGAGCAGGGCGGCGGTCAGGATGAGCTGCACCAGCGCCAGTCCGCCTGCGGTGGCGAGATCGAAGTCAAAGCGCAGCGCCTGATAGACGGCCACCTCCAGCGTGGTGGATTTCGGCCCGCCTCCCAGCGCCAGCACGGTTGTGAAGCTGGTGAAGCAGAGCATAAAGATGAGGCTGGCCAGCCCGGGCAATATGCCGCGGATCAGTGGCCACTCCAGCAGCCGGAAGATATGGGATGAGCGCATGCCGAGCTGGCTGGCGAGGCGCCAGCTCGATTCGGGGATGCTCTCTATGCTCTGCAGCATCAGGCGGGCCGCCAGCGGCATGTTGAAGAAGACGTGGGCCAGCAGGATACCGAACAGGCCGTAGAGGTAGTTGCCGGGATCCAGCCCCAGTGAGTGCAACAGTTGCGGTAGCCACCCTTGCTTACCGTGTACCGCTACTATGCCGAAGATGGCGATGATGACAGGTAGTACCAGCGAGAGACCAAACAGCTTGATCAGCAGGGTTCGGCCAACGAAGCGCCGCCGCGCCAGCGCGCGGGCCACCGGAATGGCCAGCCCGAGACTGAGCAGGGTGGAGAGCAGTGCCTGCCCCAGGCTGAACCCCAGCACATGACGCAGATAAGGATCTGCGAGCAGGGTGCGGGGTGCCAGCGAACCGGCCTGCCACAACAGGGCCACCAGCGGCCCGAGGGATAACAGCAGGATCAACAGAGTGGCTGCACTGCCCGGCAACCACCAGAGGGGACGCGCCTGTAGTTTCAGATAACGGCTCACTGGGTGACGGCTTGCAGCCACTCGCGGATCCACCCTTTGCGATTGGCGGCCACCTCATCGCTGCTGAAGGCGAGCGGCTTGGCTACGGTGATCATCTGCTCGAAGCCCTTGGGCAGCGGCGTGTCGATAACCGGATACATCCAGTTGCCGGTCGGGATTTCCTGCTGGAAGGTGGGGCTCACCATAAATTGCAGGAACTGGTCAGCCAGCTTCTCCTGTTTGGCGCTCTTCAGCTTGGCGGCCACTTCTACCTGACGGTAGTGACCCTCCTCGAAGGCGGCAGCCTGATACTGGGGCTTGTTCTCGGCAATCAGGTGATAGGCCGGAGAGGTGGTGTAGGAGAGCACCATGTCCGCTTCACCATCGAGGAACATGCCATAGGCCTCTGACCACCCCTTGGTGACGGTGACCGTCTTTTTGGCAAGCTCGGCCCAGGCGGCAGGCGCCTTGTCGCCGTAGACAGACTTCATCCACAGCATCAGCCCCTGCCCCGGGGTGGAGGTGCGGGGATCCTGATGATCACTTTGAGGTCGGAGCGCTCCACCAGATCTTTCAGGCTCTTGGGCGGCTGCTTGAGTTTGTCCTTGTCATAAACGAAGGCGAAGTAGCCGTAGTCGTAGGGGACGAAGGTGTCATCCTGCCAGCCACCCGGCACCTTGATGCCATCCAGCTTGGCGGGATGGGGGGCGAACAGGCCGCTCTGCTTGGCTTCGCTGATGAGAGCATCGTCGAGCCCCAGCACCAGATCGGCCTTGCTGTGGTTGCCCTCCAGCCGCAGCCGGTTGAGGATGGCGACCCCATCTTCGAGGGGAACCAGATTGAGGGTGCAGTCGCACGCTTTCTCGAAGGCCTGTTTGATCTTGGGCCCCGGACCCCACTCGGCAGTGAAGGAGCTGTAGGTGTAGACGGTGAGGGTGTCGGCGGCGAACACATTGGCCGACAGCAGGCCGGTGGTGACCAGCAGCAGGGTCTTCATGGGTGGCACTCCCTATTACTTGTTAATAACGAGGTGCCAGCGGGTGAGGGCGCAAAAAATGAGCGCCATGCCTCAAATTCCTCCGCCAGCATTATCTGGATCAGGTACACGGGTATAATCTCAGCGGTAAACCGCACCCCGTTTGAGAAACGAACCGCATTGTATTAACGTTCTTTTGGGTAGACCAGCACAATTGTGCAATACCCATGAGATGACGCCCACCCAACAGAGGATGTTCGCGTGCTTACCAATACCAAGGAAAGGCGTGCCTTTGCGCGCATGGTCATCAATGCTCCGGTCACCGTCTATCAGCAGCAGCTGGTGCTGGAGGGGATCTGCCGGGATCTCAGTGCCAACGGCATGGGGATTGCGGTCTCTGAACACCAGCTCGACATCAATCAGCCCATCCGGATCAGTCTTGCCACTAACAACAATCTGTTGCCTCCCTTTGAAGCCCATGCCCGTATTATCCGGGTGCTGGAGGAGGAGAGCGGGTTGCTGCTGGCGGTAGAGTTTCTGCCTCAGGGTTAATCCTCTCTCCCCATCGGCAGAGGGAGGGGATTAGCCTTTCTCCTGAACCGGCTGCACACTCAACTGCTTGCTATCGACCAGCGTTTTGCTGGTCGATGCTATTTGGCCCGCAGGCAAGGTGGCGGGACCGGTAGGTTCGAGCAGCAGGTAGTTCTGCCCCCGCCAGTTGAGGGTCACATCCCCCGGCTTGGCGGGCAGGTCAACGGCCAGCAGGGCATGGCCGGGGACGAACACCATGGCCTGTTTCAGCTCCGGAAAGAGCTGAGCCAACATGGCGGCCATCAGGGTTACCTTGCTGTCGCAGTCCCCCCGGTTCTGCTCCAGCACCTGACGGGGTGGGAGAAAGCCCTTGCCCTGTCTTCCATTCAGGCTATCGAGCTGCTGATAGGGGATGCTCTGGATAAAGGTGAGCATATGGGCCACAGTTTTCTCGCGCGCTTCTGTTTCGGTACTGCCCTGCTGTTTGAGTTGATCCGCCAGTGGAGCCAGCCCGCTGCGACTCTCCAGCGCGATGCGCACATGATCCTGCTTCACCGCCAGCTGCCCGTCCGGGGTGTTGAAGTACTGGAAGTAGTGTTTGGTCAGCCACGCCTGCTCCTCTTTGCTCCGCTTGGACTGCAGAAAGGCCATCGCCTCGCGCGCCTTGTCCTGATTGCGGCTTTTCAGATGCAGCTCCAGCGAGGGACGGGCGAGGGTGAACTGCACCTCGGGGTAGTTCTGGCGCACCTCCCGCAGCAACACCTGCAACACCTCCTCCTGCATTCTCGCCGGGCGATAGGCGATAAGGGGCGGTAACTTGCCCTGTTCGAGCCGGTAGGTGAGCTGTTGGGATTTGCCTTCGCTATCCTGCCAGCCGACGCTGATCTGGCCGAGGCTGTTGTTGAAGCTGGTTTGGCTGGCCCCCGCAGGCAGGGCAAGCAGCAGGGCACAGAGCAGAGGGATTGCCGTCGGTCTCTTCATCATCCTTTCCTGTGGCACGGGCCAGTTCCGGTGGCCCAAAGTGGGAAGCGTCGCGGACAGTAAAACAGGGAGCCGAAGCTCCCTGTTGATTCTACTCGTTTTTTTGCAACTGGCGCGTTAAATCCAGCTCGGCTGCTTCGCCTCAAAGGCGCTGATGGCGGCCTCGTGCTGCAGGGTCAGGCCGATGGCATCCAGCCCGTTGAGCAGGCAGTAACGGCGGAACTCGTCGATCTCGAAACCGAAGCTGAGCTCACCGGCGCGCACCTGATTGGCTTCCAGATCCACTTCAATCTGGATGCCCGGTTTGGCGGCCACCAGCTGGAACAGGGCGTCGACCTCCTCCTCCTTCAGGCGCACCGGTACCATGCCATTGTTGATGGCATTGCCGTAGAAGATGTCGGCAAAGCTCGGGGCTATGATGGTCTTGAAGCCGTAGTCGGCCAGCGCCCAGGGGGCGTGCTCGCGGCTCGACCCGCAGCCGAAGTTCTCGCGGGCCAGCAGAATGCTGGCACCGGCGAATTGTGGTTGGTTCAGTACAAACTCGGGGTTGGGCTGCTGGCCGGCATCGTCCAGAAAGCGCCAGTCGTGGAACAGGTGCTTGCCAAAACCGATGCGATTGACCTTCTGCAAAAACTGCTTGGGAATGATGGCGTCGGTGTCGACGTTGGCGCTGTCGAGGGGGACGACGATCCCTTTATGCTGTTTGAATCCTGTCATCGAAATGTCCTCTTACAGTGCGCGAATGTCGGCGAAGCGGCCGGTGACGGCGGCCGCGGCGGCCATGGCCGGGCTCACCAGATGGGTGCGGCCGGCGCGGCCCTGACGCCCTTCGAAGTTGCGGTTGCTGGTGGAGGCGCAGCGCTCCCCTGGTTGCAGCCGGTCGTTGTTCATGGCCAGACACATGGAGCAGCCGGGCAGGCGCCACTCAAAACCGGCCTCGATGAAGATCTTGTCCAGCCCCTCGGCTTCGGCCTGCGCCTTCACCTGCTCGGAGCCCGGCACCACCAGTGCCTGCACGCCAGCGGCTACCTTGCGACCGCGAGCGATGGCGGCGGCCGCACGCAGATCCTCGATGCGGCTGTTGGTGCACGACCCGATAAACACCTTGTCGATGGCAACGTCTGAGAGCTTCTGACCCGGTTGCAAGTCCATGTAGGCGAGCGCCTTGCGGGCGGACTGTTGTTCCATCAGGTCGTTGAAGGATTCCGGCGCCGGAATGGGTTCATTAACGGCAATCACCTGGCCCGGGTTGGTACCCCAGGTGACCTGTGGGGCGATATCGGCGGCATCGAGCATCACTTCGGCATCGAAACGGGCACCTTCATCGCTCTTGAGGCTCTGCCAGTAGGCGATGGCCTGCTCCAGCACCTCGCCCTTGGGGGCAAACTCCTTGCCGCGAATGTAGTCGATGGTGGTCTGGTCGGGGGCGATCATGCCGGCCTTGGCGCCGAGCTCGATGGCCATGTTGCACACCGTCATCCGCCCTTCCATGGAGAGGCTCGCAATGGCCTCGCCAGCAAACTCCACCACGTAGCCGGTACCACCGGCGTGGCCGACCTTGCCGATAATGGCCAGCACAACGTCCTTGGCGCTGATGCCCTCCGCCAGCTTGCCGTTGACCGAAATGCGCATGGTCTTGGCGCGCCCCTGTTTCAGGGTCTGGGTCGCCATCACATGTTCCACTTCGGAAGTGCCGATGCCGAACGCCAGTGAGCCGAAGGCACCGTGGGTGGCGGTGTGAGAGTCGCCGCAGACGATGGTGGTGCCGGGCAAGGTGATGCCGAGCTCGGGGCCCATCACATGGACGATCCCCTGATATTTGTGGTTGAGATCGTAGAGGCGAACCCCGAACTCTTTGCAGTTGTCGGCCAGCGTCTCCATCTGGATGCGGGCCATCTCGCCGGAGGCGGCGATGTCCTTGGTGGTGGTGGAGACATTGTGATCCATGGTGGCCCAGGTCAGATCCGGGCGGCGCAGCTGGCGATTCATGGCGCGCAGGCCGTCGAATGCCTGCGGGCTGGTCACTTCATGCACCAGATGGCGGTCGATGTAGATGAGGGGGGTCTCCCCTTCCACTTCCCGTACCACGTGGGCGTCGAATACTTTCTGATAGAGGGTCTTGGCCATTGCTTCTCTCTTCCTTGTTCTCTGTTATGCGGCTCAGATCCGGGCGGCGATCTGGCTACCCATATCGGCCGTGCTCTGCACCGGATGGCGGGCGCTGGCCTGATGCAGGTCGGCGGTGAAGTAACCCTCGGCCAGGGTCTGGGCCACGGCCTGCTCGATGGCTTGAGCTGCGGCTTCCTGGCCCAGGCTATAGCGCAGCATCAGGGCGGCGGAGAGGATCTGGGCGATGGGGTTGGCAATCCCTTTGCCGGCGATATCCGGGGCCGAACCACCGGCCGGTTCGAACAGGCCGAAACCCGATTCGTTGAGGCTGGCTGAGGGGAGCAGGCCCATGGAGCCGGTGATCATGGCGCACTCGTCGGAGAGGATGTCACCGAACAGGTTGGAGCAGAGCAGCACGTCGAACTGGGACGGGTCCTTGATGAGCTGCATGGTGGCGTTGTCGATATACATATGGTTGAGGGCTACGTCCGGATAGGACTTGGCGACTTGCGTCACCACCTCGCGCCACAGAATGGAGGAGGCGAGCACGTTGGCCTTGTCGATGGAGGTGACCTTGGACTTGCGCACCCGGGCCGACTCAAAGGCAATCTTGGCGATGCGCTCAATCTCGAAGCGATGGTACACCTCGGTGTCGAATGCCTTCTCGTTCGCCCCCTCTCCCTCACGCCCCTTGGGCTGGCCGAAGTAGATGCCGCCGGTCAGCTCGCGCACGCAGGCGATGTCAAAACCGCGATCGGAGATGTCGGCGCGCAGCGGGGAGAACTGCTCGAGGCCGGTGTAGATACGGGCCGGACGCAGGTTGCAGAACAGCTTGAAGTGGGCGCGCAGGGGCAGCAGGGCGCCACGTTCCGGTTGATCGTTGGGGGGCAGATGTTCCCATTTCGGGCCGCCCACCGAGCCAAACAGCACGGCATCGGCTGCTTCACAACCTTTGATCGTGCTTTGCGGCAGCGGGGTGCCGTGGTTGTCGATAGCGATGCCGCCCACGTCGTGGTGATCATACTCGAAGGCGAGGCCGAACCGGGCCTGCACCTTCTCCAGCACCTTGATTGCCTCGGCCATCACTTCAGGGCCAATGCCGTCACCCGGCAATACTGCGATCCGATAACTGCTCATACACTCTCCATCCTGATATTGTCATTCCATGCCGTCTGTTTGGTTCCGAGCCCTGTTCAGACGGTTTCTGATTTGATGCTGTTATTGCGTTCCATCTGTTCGGCCACCTGATCGGCGCGCCAGATGCTGTTGATCACATGGAGCAGGGCGTGGGCCGAGGATTCGATGATGTCGGTGGCCAGTCCCATGCCGTGGAATTTGCGCCCTTTGTACTCGGCGACGATATCGACCTGACCGAGGGCATCTTCCCCTTCGCCCTTGCTCTTGAGGGCATATTTGTCGATGCGGATCTCATAGCCGGTGATGCGGTTGATGCACTGGTAGACCGCATCCACCGGGCCATTGCCGGTGGCCGCTTCGCAGATCAGATCCTGTCCCACCTTCAATTTGACCGAGGCGGTGGCCAGTACCGAGCTGCCGCTCTGCACCCCGAGGTACTCCAGTTTGAAGTGCTCGGGCTCTTCGTGGATCTGGCTGAAGAAGGCCAGTGCTTCGAGGTCGTAGTCGAACACCTGACCCTTCTTGTCGGCCAGGGTCAGGAATTTGCCGTAGAGGTGGTCGAGGTCGTAGCTGCTCTCGGCATAACCCATGGACTCCATCCGGTGCTTGATAACGTGGCGGCCGGAGCGGGAGGTCATGTTGAGGTTGTTCTGGGTCAGGCCGATGCTCTCGGGAGTGATGATTTCGTAGGTATTTTTCGCCTTGAGCACCCCATCCTGATGGATGCCGGAGCTGTGGGAGAAGGCGTTGGCCCCGACGATCGCCTTGTTGGGCTGCACCGGCATGTTGCAGAGCTGGCTGACCAGCGTGCTGGTGCGATGAATTTCGCTGTGGCGGATATTGGTTTGTACCCCGAGCAGGTCGGCGCGGGTTTTGAGGATCATCGCGACCTCTTCCAGCGAGCAGTTGCCCGCCCGCTCGCCGATGCCGTTGATGGTGCACTCAATCTGGCGGGCCCCCATCTGCACCGCGCCGATGGAGTTGGCCACCGAGAGCCCCAGATCATCGTGGCAGTGGACCGAGATGATCGCCTTGTCGATGTTGGGTACCCGGTTGAACAGGGTGTGGATGATGCCGGAGAACTCGGTCGGTACCGTGTAGCCCACGGTATCGGGGATATTGATGGTGCGGGCCCCCGCCTTGATGGCGGCCTCCACCATGCGGCAGAGGTTATCGATGGGGGTGCGGCCTGCATCCTCGCAGGAGAACTCCACATCATCGGTGTAGCGCAGGGCGTGCTTGATGGCGCCGACCCCCATCTCCAGCACATCCTCGAAGCTCTTTTTCAGCTTGCTCTCCACATGGATGGAGGAGGTGGAGATAAAGGTGTGGATGCGAAACGCCTCGGCGACCCGCAAGGCTTCACCGGCGGCATCGATATCTTTTGGCAGGGCGCGGGCGAGGGCGCAGACCCGGCTGTTCTTGATGTGGCGGGCGATGGTCTGCACCGATTGAAAATCGCCGGGAGAGGAGACCGGGAAGCCCACCTCCATGACGTCGACACCGAGCCGCTCCAGCGCCTGGGCGATCTGCAGCTTCTCCTTGACTGTCAAACTGGCCGCCAGGGCCTGCTCACCATCACGCAAGGTGGTGTCGAATATGATGACCCGATCTGACATGTGACTTCCCTCTTCCTAAGTTCGGTAACGTGCATCCTGCGGCGGCATAAAAAAACCCGTGCAGGGTGCACGGGTTTTTGTAAATTCCGGCTATGCCTTAGCCCGGCTACAAGGATCCCGCGCGAGTTAACGCGATTAGGGAGATTAGTAGTAGCGGGGTGGCGATATGCATGACGTTGTTATTCCTTCCAGTCGATAACGCTTTTACCAATATCGAGATTTTTATGCTGTGTCAACACGGAAGGTCAGGGGCAATCTGCTGACGTATTTAATCGGATTGTAAAGGATTGCAAATTTCCTTGTCCCATATTCGGCCCATGACCGATTATCTGGTCATTCCTGCTGTGCTCTATTCTCTGCACAACCAGATCGACTTATCAGCATTGGCTGAATTATCTGAGGTGTTAAATGGAAAAACGTAGACCTGGTCGTCCGGTCGGACGTTCTGACATTCGTGACAAGTTGCTTGCTGCCGCCCGTGAGCGTTTTCTCAATACTCCCTATAGCAAGGTGACTACACGCGAAATCGCGGAGCTTGCTGGCTCCAATCTGGCAATGATCCACTACTACTTCGGCAGTAAAGAGGGTCTTTACAAAGCGGTGCTGGGCGATGTCGCCGAGCCCCTCGACCATGCCTGGCAAGATGAACACAGCAATCACAGCCTCAATGAGCTGCTCAACACCTACTATCAGGTGATGGCGCCCAACAGCGAGCTGACCTCTGCCATCTCCAGCGCATTGTCGACCGAGAAGAGCCCGGGCCGGGATTTTGTGCTGAACCGCCTGCTGGAACGTCAGCTGCCGCAGTTCGATGCCCTGCTGGAAACCATGAAGTCCAACGGTGAGCTGGGTGACAACCTGGATCCCGACATGCTGAAGATCTCCTTCCTCAGCATGATGTGGCAGCCATTCGTGATGAAAGATCTCTACGAGCAGGTGTTTGGCCTGAAAGTGGATGAGCACTTCATGGCCCGTCTGGCGGACCACAATTGCCGTCTGATGGAGACCGGTCTGCGCGGCAGTCACTGATTTTGCCGCCACATCGAGATTAGAAAGGGCCATTCGGCCCTTTTTTCATAAATCTGTTATCCCTTGTTCAACGTAACGTCATCCCGCTTTCTTACTCTGCAAGCAGAATTCAGGGAAGGAGGGGATATGAACAAGATCCAGCAATGGGACCTGCAGGTGTGCCGGGTCTGTCTGCTTCACGGCTACAACCGGCAGCAGGCGAGGGTGAGTCGTCTCATTTCCCGCACCGGCGATGGCCCGCTTTACGCTGTGCTGGCCGCCCTGCTCTGGTGGCAGGGGGAGGCAGAGCGGGAACTGGTGCGACTGGCGCTGCTCGCCTTCGCCATCGAACTGCCCCTCTATCTGCTGCTGAAAAACAGCCTGAAACGGCAACGGCCGGTCGGCTTGCCGGTCTTTATCACTCCTTCCGATCGTTACAGCCTCCCCTCCGGTCACACCGCTGCCGCTTTTCTGATGGCTACCATACTGGCCACCGGCTTTCCGCTCTGGGCACCCCTGCTGTTTGGCTGGGCGGCGCTGGTGGGAGCATCCCGGCTGCTGCTCGGGGTGCACTACCTGAGTGATTTGGTAGCCGGTGCCCTGCTGGGGGGCGGTTGCGCCGTGCTGGCGCTCAGCTGGAGCCACTCATGAGGATACTGTTTGGGGTGCAAGGCACCGGCAACGGTCATATCAGTCGCAGTCGTACCCTGGCGCGGGCGCTGCGCGCAGCAGGGGTCGAGGTGGATTATCTCTTCAGCGGCCGCCCTGCAGACCGCTACTTCGACATGGAGGAGTTCGGCGCCTACCGCGCCTTTCCCGGCCTCACTTTTGTCAGCCACGAGGGGCGAATTTCTCCGTGGCGCACCCTGCAAGCCGCCTCGCCGCTCACCTTCTGGCGGGATCTGCGGGCTCTCGATTGCAGCGAATACGATCTGGTGGTGAGCGATTTTGAGCCGCTGACCGCCCACGCCGCCCGCCGCTATGGCAAGCCGAGCCTCACCGTCAGCCATCAGGCCAGCTTCAACTGGCCCATCCCGCGTTGGGGGGAGGATGGGGTCAGCCGCCAGCTGATGCGCCACTTTGCTCCGGTGGATCAGCCGCTCGGACTGCACTGGTTTCATTTCGGTCACCCCTTGCTGCCACCGGTGATCGATCCCATCGCCGCTGCGCCGGATAACGGCGAGATCCTGGTCTATCTGCCGTTCGAGCAGACCGAGGCGATCGCTGCCCTGTTGTCGCGTTTTGGTCAGCAGCGCTTCGTCTGCTTTCACCCCGCCATTCGCACCCCGAGTCAATGGCGCAACCTGCGCTTCGAACCGCCATCGCGGCACGGGTTTATCGCCGTGTTGGCCGGTTGTCGCGGCGTCATCTCCAACGCGGGTTTCGAGCTGGCTTCCGAGGCGCTCACCCTCGGTAAGAAGCTGTTGGTCAAACCCCTCGGCGGCCAGTTCGAGCAGCTGACCAACGGCAAGACCCTCGAGATGATGGGGCTGGCGACCCTGATGGATGTGCTCGATGCCAATCTGGTGCGTACCTGGCTCGACAGCGCCTCGCCGGGGGCGGTCTGCTACCCCGATGTAGCGGGGGAGCTGGCCCGCTGGCTGGCGGCGGGAGCCGACGAGAGCGTAGCCTCTCTGTCGCGGCGGCTCTGGGCGCGCACCCTGTTTCCGGAGGAGGTGAGTGATCGCCTGAGCGAGCTGGATGGCGGCGACTGTTTATCCAGTTGCTGGTTATCGCAAGTGAGCGTTGTTGACTAGACTGAAAGGCGATCCCACCAAGGAGAGGACGGAGCAAATGCGCTTTACCAATGAAAACGGCGAAGTCATGAACCTGGCTGACAATCTCACCCTGCACGAGTTGCTCGATATGGGTGTCAGCATTTCGGTCAGTGAAGAGACCGATCCGGATCAGCAGATCTGGCTGGCTGAGCCGGATCAGGACAACTGAGTCATCATTCGGCATCAAGCCCACCGCTGAGCGGTGGGCTTTTTTGTGGCTGTTTTTCCCCTCAGCGGAATGATCAGCTGGCCATTCCCCGACTTCCTTCCCTTTTGTCTCATGGTCGCTGCGGCAAGTCATTGAATGTTAATAGCCGGTTGAAATGTATGACTGTTCTGGTCAGATAAAGCCGTGGACAAGCGTTATGAAGCGGGTTAAGTTGGTTTTTCACCCTATTTTCGGGTGAATGACGGAAAAATCCTTTTTTTCTACTGTCGACGGGGCTGAATTGGGCCGATCTGCATTCAGATAACAACAAGAAACGGATCGGGCCGTGCCGGGAAGCACGGCATCGTCGGCGGGATTCGCTAAACGGAGCAAAGCCTGGAGGGCTTTATCATGGAGATGTTATCAGGCGCCCAGATGGTGGTTAGAGCGCTGGAAGATCAGGGAGTTGAGCACGTCTTCGGCTACCCTGGTGGCTCAGTGCTCGACATCTATGACGCTCTCTTCGAAAACGGCAAGATGGAGCATGTCTTGGTGCGGCACGAGCAAGCCGCGGTTCACATGGCTGACGGTTACGCCCGTTCCACCGGCAAGGTGGGAACCGTGCTGGTAACGTCAGGCCCGGGGGCGACCAACTGCATTACCGGTATTGCCACCGCCTATATGGATTCCATTCCGCTGGTGATCCTCTCCGGCCAGGTGCCGACCAGCATGATCGGTGAGGATGCGTTCCAGGAGACCGACATGATCGGTATCTCCCGCCCGGTGGTGAAGCACAGTTTCCTGTGCAAGAAGGCGAGCGATATTCCCGAGGCCATCAAGAAGGCCTACTACATTGCCGCCAGCGGC
This sequence comes from Aeromonas sp. 84A, assembly GCF_051919345.1. Lineage (NCBI taxonomy): Bacteria > Pseudomonadati > Pseudomonadota > Gammaproteobacteria > Aeromonadales > Aeromonadaceae > Aeromonas > Aeromonas sp. 84A. Next base: position 4,251,773 of record NZ_JBQBEW010000001.1, on the reverse strand, counting down.
CGCCCGGGGCCGGTGGTGGTGGATCTGCCCAAAGATGTGCAGAACCCGAAAGAAAAATTCCCCTACCAGTATCCCGAGACGGTCTCCCTGCGCTCCTACAACCCGACCAAGTCTGGTCATAAAGGGCAGATCAAGCGGGCTGCCAAGCTGCTGGTAGAAGCCCAGCGCCCGGTGATGTACGTGGGCGGTGGTGCCATCAACGCCAATGCGGACCATCTGGTGACCAAGCTGGCGGAGCTGCTGAATCTGCCGGTGACCACCACCCTGATGGGGCTGGGGGCTTTCTCCGGTGTCCATCCGCAATTTATCGGCATGCTGGGGATGCACGGCACCTTCGAAGCCAACAAGACCATGCACAACGCGGATCTCATCTTCGCCGTGGGAGCCCGCTTCGATGACCGCGTCACCAACAACGTGGCCAAGTTCTGCCCAAATGCGACCGTGGTTCATATCGATATCGACCCCACCTCCATCTCCAAAACGGTGCAGGCCCATGTGCCCATCGTCGGCTCGGTGGAAACCGTGTTGGAGCAGATGCTGGAAGTGATCCGCGAGTGTAGCTTCGATAACGACAAGGAGGCGCTGGCGGACTGGTGGAGCCAGATCAACCAGTGGCGCTCCCGTCACTGTTTGGCCTACGAAAAGTCGGCAACCCAGATCAAGCCACAACAGGTGATCGAGACCCTCTACAAAGTGACTCAGGGTCAGGCGTTCGTTGCCTCCGACGTGGGCCAGCACCAGATGTTTGCTGCCCTCTACTACCCGTTTGCCAAACCGCGCCAGTGGATCAACTCAGGGGGCCTCGGCACCATGGGCTTCGGCATTCCGGCCGCCATGGGGGCCCAGTTTGCCAACCCGGATGCGGTGGTCTGCTGCGTCACCGGCGATGGCTCGGTGCAGATGAACATTCAGGAGCTCTCCACCTGCATGCAGTACGGAGTGCCCATCAAGATCATCTCCATCAACAACCGTGCGCTGGGCATGGTCAAGCAGTGGCAGAAGATGTTCTACGGCGGCCGTCACAGCCACTCCTACATGGAGTCCCTGCCGGACTTCGTCAAACTGGCGGAAGCCTATGGTCATGTCGGCATCGCGGTGAGTGATCCGGCGGAGTTGGAGAGCGCCATGGAGAAGGCCTTCGCCATGAAGGATCGGCTGGTGTTCATGGATATCTCGGTCGACCCGGATGAGCACGTCTATCCGATGCAGATCAAGTTTGGCGCCATGGATGAGATGTGGCTGAGCAAGACGGAGAGAACCTGATGAGACACATCATTTCAGTACTGCTGGAGAACGAATCCGGCGCCCTGAGCCGCGTGGTGGGTCTCTTCTCCCAGCGTGGCTACAACATCGAGACCCTGACGGTGGCGCCGACCGAGGATCCCACCCTGTCGCGCATGACCATAGTCACCATGGGTGACGAGCGGGTGCTGGAGCAGATCCAGAAGCAGCTGCACAAGCTGGTGGATGTGCTCAAGGTGTGCGACCTGAGCGAAGGGGAGCATATCGAGCGGGAGATCGCGCTGGTCAAGGCGCGCGCCGCCGGTGGGGCCCGTGACGAGCTGAAACGGCTGGCAGATATCTTCCGCGGTCAGATCGTCGACGTTACCCCCGAGCAGTACACGGTACAGCTGGTGGGCACCAGCGAGAAGCTGGATGCTTTCATCAAGACCGCAGCCCAGACCAACGAGATCATCGAAGTGGTGCGCTCCGGCGTCTGCGGTATCTCCCGGGCGGATAAGGCGCTGCGGCCCTGATGGCTGGCGGGACAGCTGATGACGCGTCAGCTGCCGCAGAGTGAAAGTAAAGAGGGCTCTGCGGAGCCCTCTTTGTTTGGTTTTGCTTTACGAGGGGAGGGATGATGTTCGGTATTCATGATCTTGCACTGTTTATGGTCTCGGGGCTGCTGCTCAACATCATGCCGGGGCCGGATTCCCTGCTGGTCATGCTGCGCAGCGGCTCGCAAGGGTGGCGTGCCGGTTCAGTCGCGGCCCTTGGCATCGGCACCGGTGTAATGGTGCATGTGCTGGCGGCGGCCCTCGGTCTGTCGGCCCTGCTCAGTGCCTCGGCCGAGCTGTTTGCCCTTATCAAGCTGGCTGGCGCCATCTACCTCATCTATCTGGGGTTCTCCCTGCTGCGCCAGCAGGTTACGGGTGCAATGGAGGGAGGGGCCACCCTGCCCGCCCTATCCTATGGCCAGATTTACCGGCAGGGTGTGCTGACCAATGTGCTCAACCCCAAGGTCGCGCTCTTTTTCCTCGCCTTCGTGCCCCAGTTCATCGCGCCGGATGCCCCCGACAAGGCGCTCGCCTTTATTCTGCTCGGCTGCATCTTCAATCTGGGCGGCATCATCTGGTGTCACTTGCTGGTCTTTACCACCGTCTATGCCAGCCACAGGGTACGGCTGTCACAGCGTCTCGGCCGCTGGCTCAACCGGGGCATCGGCACCCTGTTTGTCGGACTCGGGATCAAGCTCGCCAGCGACTAGCTCGCGGCTTTCTGACCTGAGGCAGATTATCGTGCAGCGCGCTGTGGTATGGTCGGCTGTTAGCTGCGGGTCTCTCCCGCGCTCTCTTATCAACGCCAGCATTGCTGGCAGCAGCAGCGAGATCCCTTGCCCAGATGAACATCGCCCGGCTCAAGAACTTTACCGAGATCGTGAAGAACAACTTCAACATCTCGGCGACGGCGGAGAAGCTCTACACCTCCCAGCCCACCCTCAGCAAGCAGATGAAGATGCTGGAAGATGAGCTCGGGCTCGCCCTCTTTGCCCGCAAGGGGAAGAATCTGGTCGGCTTGACCAGCGCAGGCGAGCAGGTGATGGAGTTGGCCAAGGGTGTGGTGGCACAGGTGGAGCAGATCAACCAGCTGTCGCTGGGGGAGCAACTGGCCACCAGCGGGGTGCTGCGTATCGCCACCACCCACACCCAGGCCCGCTACAAGCTGCCAGCGGTGATCACCGAGTTCAGTCGTCGCTACCCTGACGTGGCGATCCAGCTCCATCAGGGGGCGCCAGCCCAACTGGCCCAGATGGTGCAAAGCGGAGATGTGGATATGGCGATCGCCACCGAGTCCATGTATCTGTTCGACGAGCTGGCCGCCGTCCCCTGTTATCGTTGGGGGCGCAGTGTGGTGGTGCCCCACGGTCATCCGTTGATCGACTGCCAGCCGCTGTCGATGGCGGATCTGGCCCGCTATCCCCTCATCACCTATGTGTTCGGCTTTACCGGCCGATCCAAGATGGACAAGGCCTTCAGCCGTCACGGCCTCTCGCCGAAAACCGTGCTGACCGCCACCGACACCGACGTGATCAAGCACTACGTCCGGCTCGGCATGGGGGTCGGGGTGATTGCAAGCGTAGCCTTTGACGAGGGGGATAGGGAGGCTCTGGTGAGCCTCAACATCGACCACCTGATCGCCTCGAGTGCCACCCACATCTGCCTGCGCAAACATGCCCATTTGCGCGACTATATGTACGACTTTATCCACCTCTACGCCCCCCATATCAGCCGGGAGACGGTGCAGCTGCACCTTATCAACCAGCCGCCCGCTGCCAATATGGCGGAGTTGCCGTGGCTCTAGCCGCGGGTTGTTTGCCGTACACAGAGCAAAAATACAGAGACAAAAAAAGAGAGGCCTTGGCCTCTCTTCTGGTTTTATCGGTATACGGGATTAAGCGCTGCGGGTCGCCAGATTGATAAAGATCTGGGCTCCGACCAGCAGGCAGTCGTCATCGAGGTAGTAGGGATTCGCATGCAGGTAGTTGCAGATCCCCTTGGCCTGACAGCCGCTGCCGAGGAAGAACATGGCCCCCTTGCGGCCACGGCAGGCATTGATCATATAGCTGAAGTCTTCGCTGCCGGTCATCGGCTGACCCTGAGCGTTGATCCCCTCGGAGGGCAATACGTCGGCGGCCGCTTGCAGCAGACGGGCGCAGGCATCGGCGTGGTTCTCGACCGCAGGATACCCGGCATAGACCATTTTGGTCTTGAAGCCGCGCAGTTCGCTCTGGGCCACGATCTCCTTGAAGCTGTTCTTCAGGATCTGGTCGGTCTCGGCATCCATGGCACGGATGGTGCCGCGCGCCTGCACATGGTCGGCGATGGCGTTGGGGATGGTGCCGCCGTTGATCATGCCGCAGCCAAATACCGCCGGGCTGAACGGACTGGTGCGCTTGGCGACGATGTAGTCCATGTCCTCGATGATCCGCACCGCTTCACGGATGGCATCCAGCCCCTTGTGGGGGGTCGAGCCGTGGGCGGAGATACCGTGCACATCCAGTGTCCAGGCGGAGCCCCAGGAGGACATGACACCGTGGTTGAACTTGATGGTGCCGGTCTCCATGGCGCCGTCGTTATGGAGGGCATAGACCTCGTCCACCCCCTTCATGCAGCCCAGTTCGACCATCTTCTCGGCGCCCGGCACCCGCATATCCTCTTCCGCCATCTGGAAGATAAAGCGGACGTTGTACTGCAAGCGATCGCGGTTGGCGGCCAGAAACTTGGCCGCGGTCAGGGCGATCGCCATATGGGAGTCGTGACCACAGTTGTGAGCCATTCCCTCGTGGGTTGACTTGAACGCAACGTCGCTCATGTCATGCATCTCGAGGCCATCCATGTCGGCACGGAAGGCGATGGTCGGCAGCACCGGGTCAACCACCAGATCGCCGTGGAAACCGGTGAAGCCCGGGTAGTCGGTGAGACGGTAGCCAAAGCCTGCCATCAGCTCGCGGCAGTAGGCCGAGGTCTTGAACTCGACGCCGGAGGCTTCCGGAATGGTGTGCAGATGGTGGCGCACTTCCTGACTGAAGTCACGCAGGGCCTGCAGGGCCGGTTCAATGTGAATGTTGTTCATCAGATGATCCCTTGAATGGAGAAGCCGAGTTGGGCCACCAGCGAGGCGCCGAAGAAGCAGCAGGTGGAGACGATCATGAAGATCAGGATCACTTTCCAGGACATCTTCTTCAGCTCTTCCAGCTGACCACCCACCGAGAGACCGGCAAAGGCCAGCAGCGGTACGCAGCAGGAGAGGAAGGAGATCTTGGCGACGGCGTCAATGAAGAGGCCGCGCACCGGGGTCTCCGGCAGGCAGATCAGAATGCCGATGATGGTGGCATAGGCAAACGCCGGTAGGGACGAGGGCAGGTAGCGCTTGGCAATCAGCGAAGCGAACACCACCAGTGACATGGCGATGAAGCTGTCACCCATCAGCCAGAGCGGAGTGCCGGTGGTCAGGGTCTGGGTAAACATAGCCAGCAGGATCGCCAGAAAGACGAACCGCATATCCATTACGATGCTTTTCATGCTTTCTCTCCTTTGGCTGTCAGGGCATAGATTTTTTCAGCGAGCGGCAGACCCAGATAGGTGAGGGAGAGGGCGCCGAGGGCAGACGAGAGCAGGTTCGAGGCTGCCGCGATACTCAACACCTGCTGAGCCAGCGCTTCGTCGAGACCGTTGATCAGGGCGCCGGAGGCGGCACTTAGCATGGAGCCTGAGCCCACGCCGGAGCCGGCAGCCAGCGCCAGCGGGTGCAGGCCGGTGAGCGGGGCGATACTGCCCAGCACGCTGAACCAGAGGGTGCCGATAACGGAGCCGCACAGGTAGATGGCCAGCACGCCGATGTACTCCTGGGAGCCGGTGCCGAACTTGCCCTGAATTACCGCAACGGACGGCTCGCGACTGATGGAGGAGCAGGCCCCGATGGCGCGGCGGCCAAAGCCGAACTTCACCGCCAGCGGAATGGCGATCAGGATCGGCAGCAGGTTGCCAATCTCCTGCAGGAACAGCGGCACGCCGACGCTCAGGATCATCTTCAGGTTGGGGATGATCATCCCCGCGTACTGGGTGCCCAGGATCAGCAGGCTGAAGCCCACCATCTTGCCGCAGAAGCCCTCTTCTTTCTCGGTGAAGAGCTGCTTCCAGCCGGGTATGCGATCCTTGACCGGTTTGGCGGAGACAATCATGCCGATGATGACGGCAAAGAGCATCGGCAGGATCGGAATGATGGCGATGCCTATCTTGATCTCCTGCTTGCCTATCAGGTACTGGGCCACAAAGATCAGCATGGCGGTTGCCAATATGCTGACCGTGACCGTCTTGAGGGGGCTGGTTTGCTGCATAGTTTTTTCTCTTGTTATTCCCATGTGTGGCCATCGTCAGGATTGTCCAGACCGATGATGGGGGCATCATAGGGAGCTAAGAGGGGCAGGTATGTGACCTTCATCAAGCTGGCCATATGGCATTTTTTCATGGGGTATGCCCTTTAACCCTATGGATACCAAGGGTTAAATGCCGTTAACAGAACGTCAGCATTGGCAGGACAAGATAAGCAAAAAGGAGGGAAATGGGGACACCGCCCAGCAGGGCGGTGACGCGTATCAGACGGGCGTTTTGAGGCGGGCACTGCGCAGCAGCAGGGGAAGCTGGTAGAGCACCAGGGCGCCGAGTACCAGTCCGGCACCGGCCAGTTTGGTGCCGCCGAGGGGTTCGTTGTAGAAGAGGGTGCTCAGCAGCAGAGTCCAGACCGGCTCCAGCAGCATCATCAGGGCGGCGTGGGCGGTAGTCATCTTGCTCAACGCATGGGTGAGCAGCCAGTAGCGCAATGTGGTGGCGATCAAGACGCTCGCCACAAACCAGCCCCAGATGCCGTGGCTGACTCCAGCCTCGGGCCACTGTTCGGTCAGCAGGGAGAGCAGGGTGCCGAGCAGGCCGGTCATCGCCAGCTGGATGCAGGTGAGCCAGGTGGGGGCAATGGATTGGGCGAAGTGGCGATGGACGGCAAGCTGGATGCCGAGAGTGGTGGCCGCCGCCAGAAACCAGAACAGCGAGAGCGACACGCCCCAGTGGGTACTGCTGGAGAGCAGCAACAGGCCCACGATGGCGATGGGTAGGGTGAGCCAGTAGTGGCGGCCAGGCTTGGCCCGAAAGGCTCCCCAGGCGGCCAGCGGGGCCATCAGGGTCGCGACGCTCATGATAAAGGCGCCGCTGCCCAGCGCATCGCTCTGGCTGATGGCAGTGACCCACAGCAGCAGGCTGGCACCGAGCAATGTGCCGCAACCGCTAGCCCGCACCAGTTGGGTGCGAGTCGGCGGCGGTTCACGCAGCCAGGCTAGGGGGAGCAACAGCAGCGCGGCCAGCAGGAAGCGGCTGCCGATAAAGGCGGCAGGGGGCAGTTCGCGGATCGCCTCTTTCGAGAAGAGCCAGCCGGCAGCGGCCAGCAGGGTGACCAGTACCATCAGCAGCAGGGGAGTGCGGTTCATCGGGGTCGCCATGGTGAAATGGAGGGGAGAGCATAAAGGAAAGGCGCCAGGTATTGCTACCTGGCGCCTTTCGCATCTGCCTTGAACCGCCGTCGCGGCTCGCGGCCAGCAATCAGTTCATGCCGTAACGCTTGAGCTTCTTGCGCAGGGTGCCACGGTTGATACCCATCATCACGGCAGCGCGAGTCTGGTTACCACGGGTGTACTGCATGATCACGTCCAGCATCGGCGCTTCGACTTCGGAGAGAACCATATCGTACAGATCAATCACTTCCTGACCGTTCAACTGGGCCAGGTAGTTACGCAGGGCCTGTTGCACAGAGTCACGCAGGGGGCGCTGGGTCGGCTCGGCAGCGTGATTGTGAGTAGTTGTTACCAATGCATCAGAAGTCAGGGTTTGTTCGAACATATTCGGTCGGCTCTTTAGTTATCTTGTTAACCTAATCCATCGAAATACGCTTCGAGTGCCTCAAGTTGCGCGTCTGCGCAATCCAGGGCATTGAAGTGCTTACGGAATTCTCGGCCCGTCTCTTCTTCATCCAGATACCAGCCCACGTGTTTACGGGCTATGCGCGCTCCCAGATATGCACCATAAAACCGGTGCAGGTTGGTTACATGCTCGTTCATCAGGGTGCGAACCTCTTCCCTCTCGGGAGGCGGCAGCTTGGTGCCCGTCTCAAGAAAATGACGGATTTCCCGGAAAATCCAGGGTCGTCCTTGCGCAGCTCGGCCGATCATCACGGCGTCAACGCCGGTATAGTCGAGGACATACCGGGCTTTCTCCGGGCTGTTGATGTCACCATTGGCGACAACAGGAATCGATACGGCCTGCTTAATCGCCCTGATCGTGTCGTACTCCGCTTCGCCCTTGTAGAGGCAGGCACGGGTACGACCATGCACGGCAAGGGCCGCGATACCGCAATCTTCGGCGATTCGGGCGATCTCCACGCCATTGCGGTTATCCGGATCCCATCCTGTGCGGATCTTCAAGGTGACAGGCACCTCCACTGCATCCACCACGGCCCGGCAAATTGCTTTGACCTGATCGGGGGCACGCAGCAGGGCAGAACCTGCCAACTTCTTATTCACTTTTTTTGCCGGACATCCCATGTTGATGTCGACGATCTGTGCGCCCTGCTCCACGTTGTAGCGGGCAGCAAACGCCATCATCTCGGGGTCGGCTCCGGCAATCTGGACCGAACGCAATCCGCCTTCTGCAGAGTGATCCATCCTCATCCGGGTTTTCTGGGTATCCCAGACATCCGGGTTGGCCAGCAGCATCTCGGAAACGGCCATGCCAGCCCCCAATCGCAAACAAAGTTCACGGAATGGTCGGTCAGTTACACCGGCCATGGGAGCCACAATCAAGGGAGTTTCAAGCGTGTGGGGACCTATCTGCATTCCACGGTTACCATCGGCTTAGGGCGGCGTATATTACGCATTTTTTAGGCAGGAGAAAAGGTTAGTATTTGAGCGTCAGCCATTTTTTTCTGAAAAAAACGTCGCGCCAAGGCTTGCAAATTCTGGAGTTATTGAAAAACGGCCAGATTGCCGGAGACTGATCGCTGTACCATTCGGGTCGGACGCCTGCATAATTGTCAGTCCACTTGCAGGCCCGCTTTGCGTTATGATAGCGGGCTTAAGTCGAGCAAATGCTCCAAACATTTATGCAACAAAAGCGGATTGGGGATCTATGACGTCAAGGTTCATTAAATCACTCTGGCCGTGTCTGCTGGGGGCCGTGCTGGGGTCGGCGCAGGCGCAAACCATCAGTTTCGGCGAAGCCTGGACCCGGGTCATCCAGCAGGATGAAGGGCTGGCTGCCGAGCAGGCCGGGGTCGATCGGGCCAAGCAGCTGCGCGAGGCGGCCAAGGACATGTATCTGCCCAAGGTGGATCTGGGGGCTAGCTATACCCATCTTGATCAGCCGATTGAACTTGATGCCCTCGATCTCAATCCTCTGGCCAAGCAGAAAGATCTGATCCTGGCGCTCGGCAGCCTGTTCGGGGTCGGGGCCAACGCATTTGTCACCCCCCTGACCAAACAGAATGTGGTGACCAGCTCGGTCAAGATGCTCTGGCCGCTGTTTGCCGGTGGTCGCATCGATGCGGCGCAGGATATCCGCCAGGCGCAGGTGAGCGAGGCGCAGCAGCTGCTTGTGCTCAAGCAGCAATCCACCTTCGAGAGCCTCTCCCAGACCTATTTCGGCGTGGTGCTGGCAGTTCAGGTGGTGCAGACCAAGCAGGAGATCGAAGAGGGGCTGGCCCACCATCTGGATCACGCCAAGAAGCTCGAAGCGCAGGGCCAGATCGCCAGGGTGGAGCGCCTCTCCGCCCAGTCGGCCTATGACAGAGCGCGCATCGATACCCAGAAGGCGCGCCGCAGCCTCGAGATCGCCGAACTGGCCCTCGGCCGCATGCTGAAGTTGCCAAATGCCCAGCCGGGCAGCGGCCTGTTCGTCAACAAGGAGCTGCCGCGCCTTGAGGGGTTGGTGAGCCAGACCCTGGAGGTGCACCCCGGTCTCAAGCTGCTCAGCGCCAAGAAGGAGCAGGCCAAGGGGCTGATCCGGGTCGAGCAGGGCAAATATGCCCCCGAGGTGTTCCTGTTCGGCAACTACAACCTCTATGAAGATGATTCGCTCGCCTCCAAGACCGCGCCGGACTGGCTGGTGGGGGTGGGGGTCAGCATGCCGCTGGTGAGTCGCGATGGCCGCTCCGAGACGGTGCAGGCCGCCAAGAGCGCCGAGCTGCAAGTCAATCTGCTGCAAGCCAAGACCCGTCAGGATCTGGAGCTGCTCGTCGAGAAGACCTGGCGCGAAGCGGCGCAGGGGCTGGAGGAGTATCAATCCCTCTCTTCCACCCAGGCGCTGGCCGAGGAGAACGTGCTGCTGCGGGACAAGGCCTTCGGGCAGGGACTTTCTACCTCCCTTGATGTGGTGGATGCCCAAAACCAGCTGGCGGGGGTCAAGACCCAGCGCGCAGCTGCGGCCTATCAATATGTGGTGTCGCTGGCCCGCCTGCTGGCGCTCTCCGGCCAGATGAACAGTTTCAATCAATATCAGCACGGTCAGGTGATCGAGGTGAACTCATGATCGCACTCCAGTCCGTTCCTTTTTCTATCTCTGTTTCGACCGCCAAGGGTCGCCCGTTTGTCGAGGTGAAGTGATGAGCCATCCCCCCATCAAAAAGAAGATGAGCCAGGGTAAACCGCTGTTGTTGCCGCTGGTGCTGGTGATCCTGGTGGTCTGGCTCGGCTGGCGCTTCTGGCTCGCTTATCAGCCGGAGCCGGTGCATCTGCAAGGGCAGATTGAAGCGCAACAATATTCGGTCTCCTCCAAGGTGCCGGGTCGCATCGACGAAGTGCTGGTTAAAAAGGGTGATCAGCTGACCAAGGATCAGCTGGTCTTTACCCTGGCGAGCCCCGAGATCGAAGCCAAGCTGAGCCAGGCCAAGGCCGGTGAGGCCGCTGCGGGTGCGCTGGCGCAAGAGGCTGAGAAAGGGGCCCGAGCCCAGCAGATCGCCGCTGCCAAGGATCAGTGGCAAAAAGCCAAGGCTGCCGCCCAGCTGCGTGGCAAGACCTATGAGCGGGTTGCCAGTCTGCACCGCGACGGCGTAATGCCGCTGCAAAAACGCGACGAGGCCTGGACTGCCTGGCAAGCCGCCCGCTACAGCGAAGGGATGGCGTGGCAGCAGTACCAGATGGCGTTGGAAGGGGCGAGGGAAGAGACCAAGATCGCCGCCCGCGAGAAGGCCAAAATGGCGGCGGGTTCTGTTGCCGAGGTTGAGGCCTATCTGGCCGATACCCGTATTGTCAGCCCCCACTCCGGCGAGGTAAGTCAGGTGCTGCTGCGTAGCGGCGAGCTGGCGCCGCAGGGCTTCCCTGTCGTGACCCTGCTCGACATGAGCGATGCCTGGGCCCAGTTCCACGTTCGCGAGGATCTGCTGCCCCGCTTCCCGGTCGGTACCGAGTTCGATGCCCGCATCCCGGGCCTTGGCGATCAGACCGTGCGCTTCAAGGTGACCCATGTGGCCGTGATGGGGGATTTTGCTACCTGGCGCGCTACCGATACCCGTCAGGGTTTCGATATGAAGAGCTTCCAAGTGGAGGCTCGCCCGCTGCAACCGGTTGAGGGGCTGCGGGTTGGCATGAGTGTGCTGGTTGAACTCTGATGGGACGTGAATTTCGGCTGCTGTGGCAGGATCCCTTCAGCCGTGCCCTGATGAGCTGGGTGCCGCTGCTGCTGATGGGGATCCTCTGCTGGATCTTCTCGGCAGGGCTGGCCCGCGACCTCAAGGTGGGGCTGGTGGATCTCGACCACAGCATGCTCTCGCGCCAGCTCGCGTTCTCGCTGGATGGCTCGGCCGGGCTCAAGGTGGCGCAACAGTTTGACTCCATCGATGCCGGAGCCCGAGCCCTGCGCGGTGGCGACATCTATGCGCTGGTGGTGATCCCCAACCATCTGGAGCGGGATGCCCGTCAGGGCACCCAGCCACAGGTGACGGTGTTCAACAACGGCCAGTTCATCCTGATCGCCAAGCTGGTCAACTCGGCGCTGGCGCAGGTGGTAGGCACCCTTAACGGTCAGGTCGGCGTGCTGGAGGCGATGGCTGATGGCAAGGCGCTGCCCGGCGCGCTCGGGCAGTCGGTGCCTATCAGCAGTCAGGTCACTGCGCTCTATAACCTCAACTCCAGCTATGCCCAGTTTCTGCTGAGTGCCATTCTGCCCGCGGTGTGGCAGATCCTGGTGGTGCTGTTCGGCCTCAATGCGCTGGCCCGTACCGATCGGTTGGGGCTGGACTGGACCACTCGCGGTGTCTGGTTTGGTCTCTGGCGCACCCTGCTGCCCCACGTGCTGATTGGCTGGGGCTGGGGGATTGTCTGGACGCTGCTGCTGTTCAAGGGCTTCTCTTACCCCATGCACGGCAGCTGGCTGGTGCTGGTGGTGGGTCTGGGGCTCGCCTCGGCCGCCTGCGTCACCATGGGGGCTTTTTTCTACGGCATCATCCGGGATCCGGCCCGCGCTCTGTCGCTGGCGGGGGCTTACACTGCGCCCGGTTTCGCCTTTATGGGAGTCACCTTTCCGGTGAGTGCCATGGGGGATTTCGCCCGCTTCTGGCGCAGCCTGTTGCCGGTCTCCCACTATGTGGAGCTGCAGATTGGTCAGAGCAACTACGGTCTGCCGCTCGCATCCGCCCTGCCGCAACTGGGGGCGCTGCTGCTGTTTCTGCTTCCCTTGCTGCTGGTGGTGCGCCGTTACAAGCAGCAGGCCGAACTGGCCCGTCAATCAGCCGCAGTGGCAGTCGCCGAAAAGGAGCCTGAGTGATGCTGGGATTTGTCGATCTGTTGCGCCTAGAGCTGCGCACCCTGCTGGCGGATCGCGCCATCATGCTGACCCTGTTTGGCGGGGTGATCTTCTACTCGTTTCTCTATCCCCAGCCCTATCTGCATCAGCTGCCGCGGGAAGAGGCGGTGGTGGTGGTCAACGACGATGGCAGTCAGCTGTCGCGTCAGCTGGAGTTTATGGCCGATGCCACGCCGCAGGTAAAGCTGGTGGCGCGAGCCAATTCGCTGGCCGAGGCGCGCCAGCTGATGATGGCCGGGGAGGCGAGCGGGATCCTGCACATTCCCAACCACTTCTATCGGGACCTGATGCTGGGCAAGAGCGTCACCCTGAGCTATGCCGGTGATGCCTCCTACTTCCTGGTCTACGGCACCATTGCCGAAGGGCTGGCGCAGGCCGGTGGCACTCTCGCTGCGCAGGTGAAGGTGGCGCGGCTGCTGAGCCACGGCGAGGCGCTGCCGCAAGCAGCCATGGGCTGGAATGCGGTGGCTCTCAACGTGGTGCCGGTGTTCAACCCCACCATGGGCTATGTGAACTACGTGGTGCCGGCGGTGTTCGTGCTGATCCTCCATCAGGTGCTGCTGATGGGGGCGGGGATCCTGGGGGCGACCCAGAACCAGCGCAGTTGCCGCGGCGAGCACGGTTACTGGCAAAGCGCGCCGGTACTGCCGCTGCTGCTGGCCAGAACTCTGGTGCTGGCGGGGTTGTTCCTGCTGCCGGTGAGCTACTTCCTCGGCTTTTGCTTTGATCACTACAACATCGCTCGCCATGCCGACCCGGTGCAGCTTTGGCTATTCGCCCTGCCGTTCCTGCTGGCAACCTGCTGGTTCGGGATTGTGCTGGGGGCCATCTTTACCCGGCGGGATCTGCCCACTCAGGTGGTACTCATCTCCTCCCTGCCGCTGGTCTTTCTGGCGGGCTTTATCTGGCCGCTCGAGCTGATCCCGGCGCCCCTCAATTGGCTGGCTCAGTGGGTGCCCACTATCCCCGCCATCGAGGGTTTTCTGCGCCTTAACCAGATGGGGGCCGACTTCGCCCAGGTTTCCCGTTACTGGTGGCAGTTGTGGGGGCTTGCGTTGCTCTACGGCGTGCTGGCCTGCCTGCTGCTGCGCTGGCGGCAGCAGTCGCTGCCAGTTGCTCGCCCGTCAGTCGTGCAGGGTGAAACCACCGCCGGTTAAACGGGATAGGGCAAGCGCCCGTGAGATGGCGTGTGCGGTAAAGCGAAAACGGTCAGCCCTTGGGCTGACCGTTTTGCTATGTGGTGGGGTTAAGCGGTTTTACTGCTGCTTTAGCCGCGCTGGAGCGTGGGATCCCCGATGGCGTAGATCTGCCCCACCGCTGTCTCATCTGCCAGTAGACGCAGCCCTTGGGTGGCCACATCGGCGCGGCGAACCAGTCCGTGTACCTCCTTGCCCTGACTCAGCTCGGCGCGGCCGGTGGCGTCGCCATCCTGCAGGCCCGCCGGGCGCAGAATGGTCCACGCGAGGGAGCTGGTCTGCAGCCAGCTCTCCGCCAGACTCTTGAGGCGCACCTCATGACCGAAGGCGGCGCGGGCACGCTCCGGCAGATACTGCCAGCTGTCGCCACAGCCGAGGGAGGTGACCAGCAGCAGCCGTTTCAGGCCTGCCTGCTCCATGGCATCGATCACATGGCGGTTGCCCTGATAGTCCACCGGCGCCGTTTGGCGAAAGCTGCCGAGGGTGGAGACGACCTGTGCATTTTGCCCTGCCCGGACACATGCCTGCTGCACCGCAGCCAGATCCAGCGCATCCCCTTCGATCACCTCAACTCCCAGCGCACTCAGTTCCATGGCCATCTCGGGGCTGCGCACCAGCGCAACGACCCGGTGCCCTTGGTTCAGGGCGTGATGAGTAAAGGTGCGGCCCAGCCCGCGGCTGGCTCCGAAAATCAGTGTGGTTGGCATAGATGAGCTCCCTTGGCAAAAGGGGCTAGCCTAGTGGCTTGTTCGCCTACTGTAAATGAGAGTTGTTTCTATTTGTGAGCTGGCAGGGAGGAGAGAGTGCGAGCCGCCAGCGACTCGCACTCTTTGAGAGGCATCAGCCGTTGTAGTTGCCGATGCTGGGGCGACGGCTTGGGCCGCTCAGGTGGATATCCACCGGATTGAATGCCTTGATCGCCTCATAGCTGAAATCACCGATCGCCTGATGCAGGCTCTGGGGCGTGTGGTTGGTGATGATGATGACGCTCTTTGACAGGTTGCGACGGCGGCGCAGCAGGTGACCGAGGAAGCTGGACTGGCTCTCCGCCATTTTGGCGCGGTTGGCCGATACCTCGTCGATGATCAGCAGATCTACCTCTTCCAGTGCGCGGCGGTACTGGTTGCGCTCATCCTGGTCGGGGATGACGTTGAAGAACAGCCGATCGACGATGGAGGCCCACTGCTGGAATATCACCGATTTCTGGTGACGGGCGATCAGCTCATGCGCCACCGCTCCCGCCAGCGTTGACTTGCCGGTGCCGTAGTCGCCGTAGATCAGCATGCAGCCGCCACCGCTCTTCTCCCAGTGCTCGAAACCGCTGATAAAGTAACGGGCGGTCTCGATGGGATATTGCAGCGCCGGGTCACCGGCATCCATCTTGTCAAATACCCAGTCGGGGTTGAGGTCGGCCTGGGCGATCAGCTTCTGGATCCGCTCCTGACGGGCCGCTTTCTGCAGCTCGCGCACCTCGGCGTTGGCCTTGGCGTCGTACTCCTTGCGCAGGGTCTCGTAGTCATACTGGCCGCCACCGGTCTCTTGTTGCAGGCGACGAATGCGCTCCAGCAGGCCACCCACATGGCGGCTCAATTCCGGGTCGTGAATGCGGTGATCCTGCTTGGCCTTGGCGATCTTCTGGCGCTTGGCTTCGATCTCTTCCAGCTCCTGGCGCAGGGGATCTTGCGGGTCAGTCATGGAATGCTCCTTCTGCTCGATCAGGGATGGGTAGACAAGGGGTTGATTCTGCCTGCAGGCGGGGGCCCCTATCAATCATTATCCGGCTCCTGCTGCGCTGTGGGTTCTTGCGTCTGCTGTTGGGCCAGTCGCTTGGCTTCTTCAATCATCTGCTGTGCCCGTTTGCTGGGGCCCGACTCTGCCGGGGCCGGCGTCACCTGCTGGTAGCCCTGCACCTCCATCGGTTTGCGACGGGTGTAGCGGCGGGTCTTGAGGGCGCGAATGAACTTGAGCATCCATTGATGCTGGGAGTCGAACACCTCGGGGCGCCCCAGCCAGTAGGCGATAAACTCCCCCAGATCTTCTTCGCTATAGCTGGCATCGATCACCCCGCACAGACGGGCAAGGGCGGGCAGCTCTTCGTCCGGACGCCATTGCAGATGCATCTGGAAGGGGCGCTCCGGCAGCGGGCTGCGCAATTTCTGGGTCAGCAGTGGCAACTGGAACGGGCACTGATGGTAGTGCTCACTCTCGGGCTGAGCCTCGACTTGCAGCAGGCCCGCCTCCATCAGTTCATCGAACAGCTCGGTGAGCTGGCGGGCATTGACCTGAAACGAAAAGCCGCAGGGATCTCCCGGATCGACCACTGCCAGCGCCCGACCCAGCTCGGGATAGTTGAGCCTTGCCGCCTGATTTTCCAGCACCAGTCGGCGCAGCTGCAGGGTATAGAGACTGCGGGCCGGATGGGACAATCTTGGGTGGGCAAGGGCACTGTATTCGGCTGGGGTCATGGTCTTCTTCACGAGCTGGAGTGGGGGGCATTATCCCTTATGGCGTCCACTTGCACAATTCGGATGGCGGTCGTAGTCGTGGGGCCACCCAAGCGAATAGAGCTGCGCGGGCGGATAGGGTTCTCTTGATGCCATCGTATGATCGAGGTCTACTTTTGACGCAGGGTTTCCGCGCTGACCGCACTTTTGAGCTAGTCTTAATGCCTAAATAACCAATTGACTAATAAGAGCTTTATCAAGATGTCAAAAGCCGGGCTACGGATCCTGGTGGTGGAGGACGAGGTCGTTTTTCGCCACTCGTTAGTGAGTTACCTCGCACGGGACGGGGCAACGGTGTTTCAGGCCGAAGACGGAATCGAGGGTCTGTCGGCCGCTGCTCTCTACCATCCCGATGTGGTGCTCTGCGATCTCAATATGCCCAATATGGATGGCCACGAGGTGATCGCCTGTCTCTCTGCGCGCTATCCCCATATTCCGGTTATCGTCATTTCGGCCCAGAGCACCATGGAGGCGGTCGCCAGCGCCTTGCGTGCCGGTGCGCGGGACTATCTGCTCAAACCCCTCGAGGATTACGCGCTGGTCGAGCGCGGTATCGAACAGTGTCTCAACGGCAGCGTCAACCGGGCGCAGCAGCTGGAGCTGATGGATCACATCGACTATTTCAGTGCCCACGACAAGGCGGCCAGCCGCCTGCTGGCGGGGCTCAAGCCGCCGAGCTTGCAGGAGTGGGGCCCCTGGCAGGTCACGTTCAAGGGGCTGGGGCAGTTGTTTATTCCCGATACCTTCAAGGTGGAAGACAAGCTGCTGGTGCTGGTGATGGAGCTGCCGATCATGGGGACGGATGCGGCATTTTGTGGGGCACTGGTGCGCTCCTTGATGAACGTCCCCTATCGCCAGTTTCAGCAGAACGAGAGCCGGTTGCTGAGCCAGCCGCACCGGTTGCTCGACTACCTCAACCATCAGTTGATGGCGTCCGGGCTTCGCCACTCTTTTGCCATGGCGGCGCTGCTGTTTGATCAGCATGATGGGCTGGTGTTTGCCAACGCAGGGCTCACCTCTCCCCACTGGCTGATGCGCTCCGGCGGCTTGCCCCTTGGCCTGATGCGCAGCAGCCACTACGCCCTGCACAAACGCAGCTGGCATGAACCGTTCGCCCTGCAGTTTCGCAGCGACAGCGGCGGCTCGCTGGATGTGCAGGTTCGTCATCACTGATGCCGCCTGATAAACAGGCCAAAACAAACAGGGCGCCGATGGGCGCCCTGTTTGTTGTTTACAATCCTGACCGTTTAGACGGTGGCGGAGTGCAGTTTCTTCTCTTGAGCTTGCGGCTCTTTGGTCGGGCCTTCGGCACCGTGCATCCAGTAAACCAGGCGGTTTGCCATGGTCAGCAGGATCAGGGCGCTCAGTACCGCCGCCAGGGCGATGCCACCGAAGATGGCGATCGGGCCGGCTTCACCCACGAAGGAGCCGATAAAGCCCGCAGCGTAGTTGGCCAAGGCAACGAAGCCAAACCAGGCACCCATCATCAGGGAAGCCAGACGCAGCGGAGCCAGCTTGGTCACCATGGAGAGGCCAATCGGGGAGAGGCAGAGCTCACCTAGGGTGTGGAACAGGTAAGCACCTACCAGCCAGAACATGGAGGTCTTGACGGTGTTGTCACCACCCTGCTGCAGCACGGCACCGACCATGAACAGGAAGCCGATAGCCAGGAACAGCAGACCCATGGCGAATTTCACCGGAGAGTTCGGCTCTTTCTTGCCGAGCTTGATCCAGATGGCCGCAACGACCGGTGCCAGAGTGATGATGAAGAAGGGGTTCAGGGACTGGAACCAGGCGGTCGGCACTTCGAAGCTGCCGATCATGCGGTCGGTATACTCCTGGGTGTAGAGGTTCATCAGACCACCGGCCTGCTCGAAGCCGGCCCAGAAGATGATGGTGAACAGACCCAGTACCAGAATAACCTTGATGCGATCCACTTCCTGCTTGGTCAGCGGTGCTTTCTGCTCGGTAGTACGCAGGGCTGCTGCGCGCTGGGCGGCAGTGACACGACCGATGTCACCCAGGAAACGTTGGGCCATGGTGGCCTGGATCACCAGAGAGAGCAGCATACCGATACCGGCGCCGACGAAGGCTGCTTGCCAGCCGTAGGCCGTAGCGGCAGCACCACAGATCACACCTGCCAGCAGGGAACCCAGGTTGATGCCCATGTAGAAGATGGTGAAAGCACCATCACGGCGGTGATCGCCCTCTTCATAGAGGTCACCCACCATGGTGGAGATGTTCGGTTTGAACAGGCCGTTACCCACGATCAGCAGCGCGAGGCCCGCGTAGAACATTGTGTTGACCATATCCGGGAACATGGCGTGGGGCAGTGCCAGAGTGAACTGACCTGCGGCCATCAGCACGGCACCGATCAGGATGGCGCGACGTTGACCCAGGAAGGTGTCAGCCAGCCAGCCGCCGATCAGCGGAGTGATATAAACCAGACCGGTATAGATACCGTAGAGTTTGAGGGCATCTGCCTGACTCCAGCCCAGACCGCCGTTGGCAGTCAGGTCGGTCAGATAGAGCACCAGCACGGCACGCATGCCGTAATAGGAGAATCTCTCCCACAGTTCGGTACTAAAGAGCAAAAAAAGCCCTTTAGGGTGACCTAAAAAGGTCCCTTTTGACGGGTTATTCATTGGAACTTCCACCTGTGTCTTATATTTTTTTGAGTTTTTTATGCAAGGGCGAGAAACACGCCTCAATCCTTATAGAGCATGTGTGAATAAATTACAACATTATGATTTGCTGAGAGTTTATTTACTCCTGATTGATTTTTTGTTGCAAAAATGAAAAAGGAGCATCATTTGATGCCCCTTAAATACGTCTATAAAAAACAGATTTATCAGCGATTACAACTGCTTGACGAACTGCTTCAGCCAGCCGATGAATTCACCATTCAGCTCGTGATGGCGCACACCATATTCCACATTGGCTTTCATGTAGCCCAGCTTGCTGCCGCAATCGTGGCTCTTGCCCTTCATGAAGTAGGCGTTGACCTGCTCCTGCTCCATCAGCATGGCGATGGCGTCAGTCAGCTGGATCTCGTCACCGGCACCGGCCGGGGTCTTCTCCAGCAGCGGCCAGATATTGGAGGAGAGGACGTAACGACCCACTACCGCCAGATTGGAGGGGGCTTCGTCACGGGGCGGCTTCTCGACAATGGCCTGCATCGGCAGGGACATCCCCTCGCTCAGGGCCTCGCCCTTGATGTCGGCGATGCCGTACTTGTCCACTTCGCTCTCGGGAACCGCTTCCACCATGATCTGGCTGATCTGGTTCTCTTCGTACATGTGCACCATCTCGGCCAGGTTGTCCTGCTTGGGGTTGCTGGCAACGTCGTCGATCAGCACATCCGGCAGCAGCACGGCGAAGGGGTTGTCACCGATCAGCGGACGGGCACACAACACCGCGTGGCCCAGACCTTTGGCCTCGCCCTGGCGGACGTGCATGATGGTGACGTCTTTCGGGCAGATTTGTTGCACCTCTTCCAGCAGCTGACGTTTTACTCGCTTCTCGAGGGTCGCTTCCAATTCGAAACTCTTGTCGAAGTGGTTTTCGATGGAGTTCTTGCTCGAGTGGGTGACCAGCACGATCTCTTTGATCCCGGCGGCGATAGCTTCGCGCACTACGTACTGGATCAGCGGTTTGTCGACCACCGGCAACATCTCTTTCGGGATGGCCTTGGTGGCTGGCAGCATACGGGTACCCAGACCGGCTACCGGGAGCACGGCCTTACGAACAACAAGAGGAGTCTTTTTCATGGAAAACTATCCAGCGGGATTAAAGTGCGGCAATCATACCCCAAGAAAAATGGGGCAGCCACAGGCTGCCCCATTTGCAACTGATCCACTCGACTTTATTTGACTATTATCATGTCACGGTTGGCTTCCAGCGTGGCCGGGCCAATGCCATTGACATCCGCCAGCTGATCGACCGAGGTGAACTTTCCCTGTTTTTCCCGATAGTCGACGATGGCTTGTGCCTTCTTGTCACCAATCCCTTTCAGGCTGGTGAGTTCGGCAAGGGTGGCGGTATTGATATTCAGCTTGCCGGACTCCTTGGCAACCGCGGTCGTGGTTGTTTGCTTGGGCGCTGCCTTATCTACGGCCAGCACAGGTTGGCTGAACAGGGGCAAGCAGGCCAGCAGCATGACAGCAGAGAGCTTCTTCATCAGCATTTCCATTCCTCCATGATGTGGATATTGCCGAGTGGCACATTGATGAATAGCGTATCGAACGGGTCTTTTTCACTGTTATTTCTAACAGGTCAAATCCTCATGCCGATGGCGAAATATTTGCTATAAGCGCTTCGCTATGAATGCCTTCATATATCCAACCTTATGATCTTGAATCTATTTTAGATACATCTTTAAGGTGGCGGGCACTCTTTCCCGCGGCGCTACGCTCGAGACATTTCTGGCACATCACATGGCATTATTCTGTGCAACACTGCGCTGATGGCATGTTTCACTGGTCTTCAAAAGAGAACTAAGAAAAAAGGCTGCTCACCTGGGGTGAGCAGCCTTTGTGATCGGTTTTTTCAGGCTAGAGCTGATGCTTGTTCGTCAGCCTGGGCAGCCTGGATACCGGTCAGGGCGATGGTGTAGACGATGTCGTCAACCAGGGCACCACGGGAGAGGTCGTTGACCGGCTTGCGCATGCCTTGCAGCATCGGGCCGATGGAGACCAGGTCAGCAGAACGCTGCACCGCTTTGTAAGTGGTGTTACCTGTGTTCAGGTCAGGGAAGACGAACACGGTAGCTTTACCGGCAACCGGTGAGTTCGGTGCCTTGGACTTGGCCACGTTCTCCATGATGGCCGCATCGTACTGCAGCGGGCCGTCGATGATGAGGTCGGGGCGCTTGGCCTTGGCCAGCTCGGTCGCTTCACGCACTTTCTCTACATCGGCACCGGCGCCAGAGGTACCGGTAGAGTAGGAGATCATGGCGACGCGCGGCTCGATGCCGAAAGCGGCAGCGGAGTCGGCGGACTGGATGGCGATTTCGGCCAGCTGCTCGGCAGTCGGGTCCGGGTTGATCGCGCAGTCACCGTAGACCAGCACCTGGTCAGGCAGCAGCATGAAGAAGATGGAGGAGATCAGTGAAGAGCCCGGAGCGGTCTTGATGATCTGCATCGGCGGACGGATGGTGTTGGCCGTGGTGTGCACCGCGCCGGATACCAGGCCGTCAACTTCATTGCGCTCCAGCATCATGGTACCCAGTACCACGTTGTCTTCAAGCTGCTCGCGGGCAACCACTTCGGTCATGCCCTTGTTCTTGCGCAGCTCGACCAGACGCGGCACATAGCGCTCGCGCACAACGGCCGGATCGATGATTTCGACGCGATCGGTCAGTACCACACCCTGCTGTTCGGCAACGCGACGGATCTCTTCCGGGTTACCCAGCAGCACCGGACGGGCAATGCCACGCTCGGCACAGATGGCGGCAGCCTTGATGGTGCGCGGCTCGTCGCCTTCCGGCAGCACGACACGCTTGTTGGCCTGACGGGCCAGCTCGGTCAGCTGATAACGGAATGCCGGCGGGCTCAGACGACGGGAACGGGTAGAGCTGACGGTCAGCGACTCGATCCAGTGCTTGTCGATGTGGCCAGCGACGTAGTCCTGTACCAGTTCGATACGCTCGCGGTCATCTTCCGGAATATCGACGTTGAAGTTCTGCAGGCTGACGGCGGTCTGCCAGGTGTTGGTACCGGTCATCATGATCGGCAGGCCGGTGGCCATGGCCTGTTGGCACAGCGCCATTACCTGCGGCTCCGGATGATAGTTGCCGGTCAGCAGCAGGGCGCCCAGCTTGACGCCGTTCATGGCGGAGAGGCAGGCAGATACGATGACGTCAGAGCGATCGCCGGAGGTGACCAGCAGGCTACCCGGACGGAAGTGCTCAACCATGTTGTGGATGGAGCGGGCGCAGAAGGTCACGGTCTGCAGGCGACGGCTGTCCAGCTCACCCTTGTGCAAGATCTTGGCAGCCAGATGCTTGGCGAGATCCTTGGCGCGCGGGGCGATCAGCTGGGTGTTCCAGGGGATGCAACCCAGGATGCGCAGCGGGCTCTTGCCGAATACTTGCAGCACTTCCAGGTTGTGAGCTGCGTCAGAAGCGTGGTGATGGGCTTCGAACATCTCGGTCAGGTCAGGGCGGGTTACACCATGCTCGTCAACCGGCGCGCCAACCTTGTTGATCACGCAGCCAACGATACGGGGGTTATTGACACCACCGAAGTTGGAGCAGGCCAGTTCTATGCGTTCTTTCAGCTTCTGGCTGGAGTCATGGCCCGGGTGGGTCACGAATACCATGTCAGCGTCCAGCGCCTTGGCGACGTCGTAGTTCAGCTTGTTGGCAAAGGGCTGCTTGTCGGTCGGCACCATACCTTCGACAACCAGCACTTCGGCACCACTGGATTTCACGTGCTCTTCGAAGCGGGCAACAATCTCTTCCAGCAGGATATCGGTGTTGCTGGAGCTGATCATGTTCTCGGCGTAGGAGAGGGTGAAGGGCTCGGGCGGGTTGATGTTGGCAGCTGCGCGGATAACGGCGGTTGAGCGCTCGGCACCGGTTTCACCCGGACGCGGCTGGGCAACCGGTTTGAAGAAGCTGACATTGACACCGTGACGTTCCATGGCGCGAACAACGCCCAGACTCACGGAAGTTACGCCGACACCAGTGCCGACCGGGATAAGCATAATAGTGCGTGCCACTTTATACCCCTTGTTCATTTTTTGGGATCAGGAAAAGGCCGCCCTGTGGGCGGCCTCGAGTTACTGCGTCAATTAAGCGCCGACCAGTTCCAGCGCGTCGTGGGCGATAACCCACTCTTCGTTGGTCGGGATAACCAGGGCCTTGGTAGAACCAGCCTTGGTGATCTCGCCACCCTTGCCGAAACGAGCCTTCAGGTTGGCGTCGTGATCGACGTCAAAGCCCAGCAGACCCAGCTTGTTCAGGGTGATTTCACGGATCGGGGCGGAGTTTTCACCGATACCACCGGTGAAAACAACGGCGTCCAGACGACCGTCCATGGCGGCAGCGTAGGCGCCGATGTACTTGGCCAGGCGATAGCAGTAAACGTCCATAGCACGCTTGGCTTCTTCTTTGCTGTCGTAGTTGTCTTCAACGAAACGGCAGTCGGAGGTCACTTCGGTCAGACCCTGCAGGCCGGACTCTTTGGTCAGCATGGTGTTGATATCGGCCACGCTCATGCCCAGCTTGTCGTGCAGGAAGAAGATGATGGCCGGGTCCAGATCGCCGGAGCGGGTACCCATCACCAGACCTTCCAGCGGGGTCAGACCCATGGAGGTATCAACAGATTTGCCGTTCTTGATAGCGCAGACGGAACCGCCGTTGCCCAAGTGGCAGTTGATGATGTTCAGCTCTTCAACCGGCTTGTTCAGCTGCTTGGCAGCTTCCAGGCTGATGTAGTAGTGGCTGGTGCCGTGAGCGCCGTAGCGACGGATGCCGTTCTCTTTGTAGAGCTTGTACGGCAGGGCGTACAGGAAGGCTTCTTCCGGCATGGACTGGTGGAACGCGGTATCGAATACGGCCACGTTCTTGTCAGCCAGAGCCGGGAATACGCGGCGAGCTTCACGGATACCGATCAGGTGAGCCGGGTTGTGCAGAGGTGCGTACGGAACAGCGGCTTCGATGCCGGCGATCACGTCTTCGCAGATGACAACGGAAGAGGTGAAGCGCTCGCCACCGTGAACAACACGGTGACCGATGGCGATCAGGTTCTTGGACAGTTCCGGATTGAGCGGCAGGATCTTGTTGACGATGAAGTCCAGCGCTTCCTGGTGAGCGGCACCCGCGCCCAGATCGGCACTGCCTTTCTCGCCATTCAGTTTCCACTTGATGCGGGCATCGTCGAGGTTGAAGCACTCGGCCAGGCCGGACAGCAGGTCATCACCGGTGGTTGCGTCAATGACGGCAAACTTCAGGGAAGAGCTGCCACAGTTAAGAACAAGAACCAGCTTACTCATGAATAAATCCTATCGCAGATTGGGTTGTGTAGGCGGATGCGTTGGACGCGGTGCGGCCAAAAATTTTCAACTTATCCTTATGAGGGTTGGCAATCTGTTGCTTGCCCCTTGTATAGTGATACAAGACCCGAAATCCAGACGTCCCTGACAGGTCAATAGCAAGAAGCTTTTGACGCAAAAATGGGCGTACAAAGGATAACCCGATTGTTGAAAAATAACAAAGTCATCCTCAACCTTTGTTACTTTGCATCAAATTTTGTCGAGGTTTTGCCGTTAGTACGTTCAAAAAGCGCTCGGAGGTAGTATGAGCATGAACATTTTTGGAACTAAGTTACAGCAAGGCCGCCATTATATGACGCTTTGGCCGCGCCGTCCCGAGCTCAATTCGATGTTTCCTGAAAATCGGGTGATCAAGGCGACCGAGTTCGCCCTCAAGGTGATCCCCGCGCTGGCGGTGCTGAGCGTGATGCTGCAGTTCCAGTTTGGCGAGCTGCACTACTGGCCTTCCGTCATCACTTCCGTGCTGTTTCTGCTCAGTTTGCCGCTGCAGGGTTACTACTGGCTCGGTCAGCGGGCCGACACCCGTTTGCCCCCGTCGCTGGCGAGCTGGTATCGGGAGATCAACGGCAAGATGAACGAACAGGGTGGCCGTCGTCAGCTGGTGTCTCAGCCGCGCTATGAAGAGCTGGCCGATACCCTCAAGGCCGCCTTCCAGCAGCTCGATAAATCCTTTCTCTACGAATAACTCGTTTCAGATGCAAAAAGGCGCCAGTGGCGCCTTTTTTGTTGCGGTTGGTGTGCGGATCAGGCCGCCAGCACCTTGCGGATCTCCTGGATGGAGAGCTTGTACTGACGGGGGCACTGACGCCACACCTGCAGCATCCGCTGATACTTGTCGCGCATGGCGATGTCGCTGGAGAGCTCGTCGCACGGGCACTTGAGCTCGGGGAAGCGCTTGTCCACCTCCAGCAGGAAGCAGACGTAGTCGGCCAGCTCACGCTCCTGGCTGCGGCTGTAGCCGTTGAACTCCAGCCGGCTGGCGTTGATCTCGCCCTGATCGGCGGCATCCAGATTGCCCCATGAGATGGCCAGTGCGTGGTGCAGCTCCAGGGTGTCGATTACCTCCTGGCAGGTAGCCAGATCCAGATGGCCGAAGCTCTTCTCCAGCTCGAGGATTTGCAGGCAGTAGCCGCGCTCGATGATGGTGCTGGCGCGCTGGTAGACGTCTGCTTTCTCCGGGTTGAGTTTCGCCAGAATTTCGTACTGGTTGCTCAGGATCAAACGCTCAGTGTTGCTCATGTTCATGGGATATCTCGCTGGAAGATGATTCTGGGGTCACGTTAACCCATATATAAAATGAATTTTTTGATCTGGGCGGGGGAGTTGGTGAGAAAAATCCGCTGGCAAGGGGCGGCTGACCAGACAAAAAAGGCCTGCATGGCAGGCCTTTCAATGACGCAGGGGAGGGTTATCCCTTGAGGAAATCCAGTACCACCTGATGGTGATCGCTGGTTTTGAACTTGTCGAAGTGGTGGGCAATCTTGCCCTCTTCGTCGATGAGGAAGCTCTGACGGTGAATGCCGTCATACTCCTTGCCCATGAACTTCTTCGGGCCCCAGACGCCAAAGGCATCGGCGACGGCGTGGTCTTCATCGGCCAGCAGGGTGAAGTTGAGCTGGTCCCGCTCTTCGAACTTTTTCAGCCGTTTGGCCGGATCCGGGCTGATGCCAAGCACCACCACATTGAGGGCGGTCAACTCGGCGTTCACATCGCGCAGGCTGCAGGCCTGGGTGGTGCAGCCGGGGGTCATCGCCTTGGGATAGAAGTAGACCAGTACTTTTTTGCCGCGCAGGCCAGCAAGGCTGACCTGATTGCCATTCTGATCGGGCAGGGAGAAATCGGGGGCGGGGCTGCCAGCTTGTAGTGGTTGCATGGGGTCTCCTCGGGTAAAACGCCCTCAGGCGTGTTTGCGATTGACGATAAACTCGAACGATTCGGCACCCAGTTGACGACAGAATTCGGCGAAGGCGGTTTGCGAACCTTCCACTTCACCCTCTCTGGCCAGATTGAGCTGAAAACTGATCTTCAGCAGGTTGAACGGCTGCTGCTCCAGGGTCATGGATTGCATCGCCTGAATGTTCCAGCCATGTTCGCTGAAGAACTGGGTGCACTGGCTTACGATGCCGGGTTCGTCGCGGATCAACAGGTCGGCACTGGCGCGGACGTCATACTGCAGAGACTGGTGGCGTTCGGTGCGTTTCATCATGGTGATGAGATCCCACTCCTGGCTACGCAGGGGCAGGCTGATCTCGAGTTGCATCATGCTGTTCCAGTCGCCCGAGAGCAGCATGATAAAGGTAAATTCATTGCCGAAGATGCCAAGGCGGCTGTCCACAATGTTGCAACCACAGCCACTGACGTGGCGGGTCACTTCATTGACGATGCCAGGCCTGTCCGTGCCGATGGCCGTTACGACCAGGTAGTGAGTCATAAATCTTCTCTCGTCCGTTATTTCGTTGCGAAAGCCGCGCTGGCAAGCCAACCCTCCGGCCCTGATGACCACTCCCTGAGGGGCGCTGCCGACTTTCGTCCATTACTTTTTGTTCCGGATGGTATCACGGCTTGCCCCCTCTCTCCCTTGTTTTTCAAAGGGGTCAGCTTTACCATTACGCCCCTGAAAATCGGGAGAAAAGTCCATGTTACGCGGTAGTATTGTTGCGCTCGTTACCCCCATGCTGGCTTCAGGTGAAGTCGATTGGGCCAGTCTGGCCAAGCTGGTCGACTATCATGTCAGCGCCGGGACCAGCGCCATTGTTGCGGTGGGTACCACAGGGGAATCGGTGACCCTGAGCGAGCAGGAGCATATCGCCGTCGTTGAAAAGACTGTTGAGTATGCCGCCGGACGCATTCCCGTCATCGCCGGTTGCGGCTCCAACAATACTGCCCATGCCATTGAATTGGCAAAGCGACTGGCCAAAACCGGCGTGGTGGCGGGCCTCTCGGTGACTCCTTACTACAACAAGCCCACTCAGGAAGGTCTCTATCGCCACTATTGTGCGATCGCCGAGGCTAGTGGTCTGCCCCAAATTCTTTATAATGTGCCCGGTCGCACCTGTTGCGATCTCAAACCGGAGACAGTGGCCCGTCTGGCCAAGGTTCCCGGCATTATCGGTTTGAAAGAGGCAACCGGCGATTTGAGCCGCACCCCGCTGCTGCGCGAGCTGTGCGGGCCGGAGTTTGCTCTCTACAGTGGCGACGATGCCACTGGTTGTGATTTTATGCTGCAAGGTGGCGATGGCGTGATTTCGGTCACCACCAATATTGCAGCGGCCCAGATGGCCGACATGTGTCGTGCTGCGCTGGCCGGTGATGCCGGGCAGGCGCATGACATCAACAATCTCTTGATGCCGTTGCACAAGACTCTGTTCTGCGAACCGAGCCCTACCCCGGTGAAATGGGCCTGTGCCCAACTGGGGTTGATTGCAACAGCCACCTTGCGCCTGCCGCTGATTGACCTCACCCCCGAGGGCGAGCAGCTGATGGCGCGAGCACTGACCACAGCGGAGTTGATGGCGAGTGTTTAAATCTAATGGAAAGGGAAATAGAGCACGTCTGGTGCTGAGTGTTGCGACTGTGGCCGTATTGGCCGGTTGCAGCACCCCCCAGGATCGCAAAATGGCCAACCGCGACTTCGGTTACGAAGATGCCCGCCTCGAGGGCCGCGCGTTCTTGATCCCCGCAGGATTGAGTGCCCCCACCTTCAACAGCCAGTACGATATCCCGCCGCTTCCCGAGAGCAGCCGTGAAGGTGCCCTCGGCGCCCAGGTCGATGTGCGCCCACCCGCTCAACTGCTGACCGTGGTACCGGGCAGTCAGGTGGTGCAGAGCGCAACCGAACCGACCGTTGCCTTCTATGCCCTCAGCACCAGCCAGAGCGTGGAGCGCGATACCTGGTCGTTCCTGATGAACTTCCTGGCCAAATACAAGGTCACCACCGAGAAGCTGGATCAGCAGGATGGCGTATTGCAGACCGGCTGGTTTGACAACACTGTCGCCCTCGATGGCTGGGGTGAAGATGACGAAGATTTCAAAATCCGTCAGCGTTACCAGTTCACCGTGCGCAACGATGCCCAGCGCCACGCCGTCAACATGTCGGTCCGGGTGCTGGATCACGAAGAGACCATCGACGGCGAGACCAGCAACAAGCTGACCCCTGCCGATGCCCAGCGCTATGCCGCGCGAGTGCTGAACCAGTTCTCGCTCTATTACGACAGCCAGCTGAAAGCCCGCGAGCAGCACAAGTCCAACGATGGCATGGGTCTGCAACTGGGTCTGGACAACAACGAGCTGAGCGCCTGGATTGCCGAAGGCTCCTTTGATCAGGTGTGGCGTCGCCTCAACCAGGTACTGCCCGCTTACGGTTTCACCATCAAGGATACCCAGCAGTCTCTGGGCTGGATCGACGTCGAGTACGAAGAGCCGGGTGCCGAGTTCTGGAAGGCGAAAGGGAGCGAGCCGTTCAAACTGGAGGAGGAGAAATACCGCTTCCAGCTTGGCGAAATGGCGGGAGGCAAGACCTCCATTACCCTGTTCGACAAGGACAAGAAGCCGGTATCGTCCGGGGTTATCTCCCAGATGTATATCAGCCTGTCCGAGGCGTTCGCCAAGGGGCTGGCCGATCAGGCAGCAGCAAAAGCAGAATAAATACAGGGGCCTTGTGCCCCTGTTTTGTTATCAAAATCCCCCTGAAAACGCGGGGATTCCGAGCGGTTTTCGATGATGCGAGCCCCCTTGCCAGCCCGTTGCAAACAGAGCGTGCAGGTGAGGAACTCGCGATGTTTACCCCCCACAAACAGGAAGTGTTATTAGCCATGAGTCTTGCAGATCAAGTATTGGCGGTGAATGACGATTTGCCGATCCGTACCGATAAACCTGTCCATTCCGGCAAAGTGCGCAGCGTCTACTGGTTGACCCCCGAAGACAGTGCCCGGCTCATAAAAGAGAAAGGCTATGATGTGCCGGCCGATGCGCCCCTCGCCCTCATGGTGATCAGCGATCGCATCTCGGCCTTCGATTGCATCTGGCAAGGTGTGGATGGCCTTAACGGCGTGCCGGGCAAGGGCGCGGCGCTCAATGCTATCTCCAGCCACTGGTTCAAGCTGTTCAAGGAGAAGGGACTGGCCGACAGCCACATTCTGGATATTCCGCACCCCTTCGTCTGGATCGTGCAAAAAGCCCGTCCGGTGATGATCGAGGCGATTGCCCGCCAATACATCACCGGCTCCATGTGGCGTGCCTACAAGGATGGCGAGCGCGAGTTCTGCGGCATCACCCTGCCGGAAGGGCTGAAAAAGGATCAGAAGCTGCCGGAAATTCTCATCACTCCGTCCACCAAGGGCGTGCTGACAGGGCTGGATGGCGTGCCGGAAGCTGATGACGTCAACGTCTCCCGTGCCGATATCGAGCGCCATTATAAAGGCTTTAACTTCAGCAAACCGGCCGACATCGACCGTTACGAAGTGCTGCTCAAAGAGGGCTTCAACGTCATCAGCGACGCGCTGGCTGGGCTGGATCAGATCTTCGTCGATACCAAGTTCGAGTTTGGTTACGTCCACGATGCCGCCGGCAACGAGAAGCTGATCTACATGGACGAAGTGGGCACCCCCGACAGCTCCCGTATCTGGGATGGCGCGGCCCTGCGCGACGGACAGATCGTCGAGAAGTCCAAAGAGGGTTTCCGTCAGTGGCTGCTCAACCACTTCCCGGATCCGGACATCCTGCTCAACAAGAACCGCATGCCGGAACGTTTTGCCCTGGCCCGCGACAACAAGCTGCCGACCGAAGTGATGATGGATATCTCCAACACCTATGTCGGGATCGCCGAGAAGATAATCGGCCACAAGTTGGCGCGTTCTGCCAATCCCAAGCAGGAGATCATCGAGGTGCTGCGCGAGCAGTACGGTCTGATCGACTAAGGGTTGCTCTCTTTTTTGTCGCCAATAAACAAACGTTTGCTGGTGGCGATGGAGAGAGGCAGAGAAACAGACGGGCCCCGCTATGGGGCCCGTTTTTATTGCTGCTCTGCCAGCAAGCAAGCAGCGCTCAACCGTTTACTCTGAACACCTGACCGGTCTGGATGCCCAACACCGACTTCTTGTAAGCCTGCGCCACCTTGGCGGCGGGCACCGGCACGAACCCCGGGAAGAAGTCGGCGTATTTGTCCATCGACTCCGCCAGCACGGTAGGGCTCACCACGTTGATGCGAAGGCCCCTTGGCAGCTCGCAGGCGGCCGCTTTCACAAAGTGATCGATGGCGCCATTGACGGTGCTGGCGCTCACGCCCCAGTTGATCGGCTCCTCGCTCAGAATACCGCTGATCAAAGTGATGGAACCCTTGTCTGTCAGATAGGGAATGGCGGCTCGGGTCAGGTTGATCTGGCCCATCAGCTTGCTCTCCACTCCCACCTGCCACTGCTCGTCGGTCATCTCGGTCAGGCCGTTGAAGGCTACACTGCCGCTGGCCACCACCAGCGCATCGAACTGCCCCAGCTTGGCAAACAGCGCCTTGATGGAGGTGGGATCGCGCATGTCGACCGTGGCATCGCCACGGCTGTGGCCGACCCGGATCACCTGATGATCTTTGGCAAGCAGTTCACTGACCGCGGAGCCGACGGTGCCGGAGGCACCCACAATCACAATTTTCATCTGCATCACTCCTGATTGGGATGTATCGATTCTAGCGCAACAGAAAATGCGAAAAAGCGTGTAAAATAAACCCATTGTTTCCATATTGGAGCTAATGATGGATATCGCCCATCTGGCCAGCTTTTATGAGGTGGTGCTGCGCGGCAGTTTCTCGGCTGCGGCCGATACGCTGGGGGTCAGCAAGGGGATGCTGAGTCGCCACGTCAGCGCGCTGGAGTCCTCACTCAATGCGCAACTGTTGCAGCGCACCACCCGCCGCCTCAGTCTGACCGAGGCGGGCAAGACCCTCTACCAGCAGGCGGGGGAGATCTTCGCGCTGGCTCGGCAGGCGGAGCAGGATATTCAGGCGCTGACCGAAGAGGATTGCGGACGACTGCGCTTTACCTGCCCGGTCAGCACCGGCGACCGCATGGTGAGCGAACTGCTGACCAGCTTTGCCGCGCTCTGCCCGGGAGTGGAGGTGGAACTCAATTTCACCAACCAGATGGTCGACATGAGTCAGGGAGAAAACGACATCGCCCTGCGCGCCATGAGCGAGGTGCCGGACAATCTGGTGGCCCTGCCGCTGGGGCGGCTCAAGGATGTGGTGGTGGCCAGCCCCGCGCTGGTGGCGCGCGAGGGGCGTCCCGCCACTCCCTATGAGCTGAGCGGGCGCAGCTGCCTGTTGCAGGGGCACAATCCTGCCTGGGAGCAGTGGCACTTTATCCGTGAGGGGGAGGAGGCCCACATTCTGGTGCAGGGCAAGGTGCGGACCAACCACTACAGTACCGTGTTGCAACTGGCGCGCGCCGGTATGGGCTATGCCAAGTGCCCGCTGATGCTGGTGGAGTCGCTGCTGACGGCGGGGGAGCTGGTGACCGTGCTCGACGAGTGGCAGAGTGGCCTGCATCAGCTCCATGTGCTGCATGCCCAGCAGCGGCGGGTGCCGCGCAAGATCCGGCTGTTCAAGCAGGTGCTGGCCCAGTGGTTTGCCGAGCGACCCCACTACCTGCTCTGAGCGGCGTTATTTTTCTGTCATCTTCGGCTGCTACCCTGCGCCCATCATCGGCATCAGGAAGATCAGCGGGAATGAAGAGTAATAGAGGGTTGACCGGTTTTGTGCTGCTCTGTGCAGTGTTGGGGGCTGGCAGTGTGCAGGCCATGGTGGAAGTGAAGGTGCCGGAGAATTTCCGCATCCTCGCGGTGAGCAACGGTACCTTGCAGGACGAGCAGCATGCCACCCTGGCGGATGGCGAGCAGCAACTGCTGGTGCGCTTCGAGGGGGTGATCCCCAGTCGCAGCAGCAGCGAGAATGATCGGCAGGTACGCTCCGAGCCGCAGGTGGTGCGCTATCAGGGCAGCAATCAGCATTTGCAGCTGACGGCCAGCGTACCGGGGGACGAGCGGGGGATGCAGGCCTATGCCAAGGCTCCGGTGGTGGCGCTGCAGGAGAATGGCCGCGCGCTTGCCATCCAGCAGGATGCGCTGGTGACCAGCGGCATGCTGCTTGGGGTGGATTGGAGTGGCAAGCTGGCTGAATACAACCGCAGCGGCGGCAAGGCGGCGCTGACGGCCGTCGCTGTGACTACACAACCAACGGCTACGTTCTCCGGTGGGGCGCAACCCGTTGTGGCCGCCAGCGAGCTGGAAGGGCAGTTGCAGCAGTTGTTCCTCCAGGCAGATCCGGCTCTGCGCAAGCGCTTTATCGGTTGGGCCGTGCCACAGCTTTAAGTTTTCTGCCCGTTGCAGTAACGTGGACACTCCTTTTTCAGGCGCTCTGTTCATCGTACTCAACGAGGTTTTCATGTTTGAATTGCATTCACGCCTGCAGGCAGATACCCGGTGGCTCGGGGATCTGCCCCTCTGCCGTGTCTTGCTGGCCAAAGACAGCCAGTATCCCTGGCTTATCCTGGTACCGCGAGTAGCCAACCTGCGGGAAATTCACCATCTGGCGCCGGAGCAGCAGCAACAGCTGATGCAGGAGTCCTGCGCCGTCGCCGCCCTGATGGAACAGGCCCTCAGCCCGGACAAGATCAACATCGGAGCGCTGGGCAATCTGGTGCCGCAACTCCACCTTCACCATGTCGCCCGCTTTGCGACGGATCGCGCCTGGCCCGGCCCCATCTGGGGCGCTCATCCGGTCTTGTCTTACGAGCCACAAGTTTTGGCGCAGCAGGCCGATATATGGCGTGCCCGGCTCGCCAAGCTGAGCGGTTTCCTCCCTGTGGCTGCTGATAACGGAGTCAACTGAGAGGCGTGTCGCTATTTCAGTCTCCGGGCCGCGCCATCTGTTAGAGTTATGGTATAGATAAGCCCATTTTCGATGTTCAGGAAGGTCCCATGATAGTGACAAGATTCGATGACGATGCCGTATTGACCACAGAGGATGTGCTGCTCAGCCTGTGCAACTCGGTGACGGACGTTTTGAGTGCCGCGACCATGAGTCAGGTGCGGTTTTCCGGCATGGTGCAGCGGATCAGCAAGACCTGCCTCAAGCCGGATATCGGTTGTTTCGTGCTGTTCGATGGCGGTTTTTCCGGTCTGGTGGTGATCAACTTCTCCGCCGCCGCCGCCATGGAGCTGTACGAGAGCTACATGCTGAGCATGGGGCTCTCCAAGGAGGATCTCGCCATCTCCCACACCTCTGACGAGGTGAGCAACGTGATGGGCGAGCTGATGAACCAGATCGTCGGTAGCTTTACCGTCAAGGTGGGCCGGGATCTGCAGACCCACATCACCCAAAACCAGCCGAAGATGCTGGCGCTCAACAAGCAGGTGATGCTGAGCGTCGATACCAATCTCGACAGCCCGGAGTCCCGCCGCGTCACCTTCTTCACTGCCCGCAACAACATCTTCTATCTGGAGCTGGCGATGGACAAAACCGAGTTCATCCGCATCCACAATGAGGGGATGGAGCACGAGGAGCTGGATCCCGATGCGCTGATCGCCCAGGCCAAGCAGGATGCCGCCAAGCCGGCTCAGGCTGCGGCCCCGGTCGCCAACGATCACGACGATCTGCTCGACTCTTTGGGTATCTGAGGCAAACGCCGGATAGCAACAAGGCCACCTTCGGGTGGCCTTGTTGTATCGGTGCGAACAACAGTTGTTAGAAGTTGTAGAGCAGGCCGGTGTTGAACATCACGGATTCAGAATCGTAGAAGTTGATGTCGGAATCGGACTTGGCATAGCCAGCGGTAAAGGTTGCCGAGAGCGGCGCAATACCGAACAGGCGGTGCCAGAAGAAGGTACCGGTCAGGGCAAACTCGTCGGAGTCGGCGTTTTGGCCAAAGATCGGGTTGGCCTCATCATATTTGGTCTGGCCCAGATAGGCGTTGCTGACGAAAGACCACTGGGAAGCGCGCTTGCCGTAGGTCAACTGCAGGCCGTTGCTCTTGTAGCTTTGGGCGCTGCCATCCAGATCGGCTTGACGGTAGATAAAGGCTGGCTCCAGCATCTGACCAGGCGCCAGCTGCCATTTGTAGGAGAGGTCGAGAGCGTGGATCTTGCCGTTGCGATCCAGCTTGGCTGCAGTATCGGCGCCGTACTGGCTGCCGCTGCGCTCCTCATCCACCTCGATGTTGCGGGTGGTCAGGCTGCCATTGAAGTTGCTACCCCAGATGCTGTCCCAGGCGAAGCGAACCCCTTTTGACTTGATATCGGTCGACTGGCGATCAACGCCTACAGCGAAGGGATCGCTCCACTGCTCGGTCGGCATGGCATTAAAGACCACGGAGCCAGCTACGATGCCCTTGTCGCTCATCTCCTGACGGATACCGAACTGCTGGGTGAAGTCGAAACGGATGGCATCCTGGATCAGGTTACCGAGGAAGACCTGGGTGCGGGTATCGGCAAAGGTGTAGCGGATATCGGCGTTGAGCAGCGGGGCAACGGCGGAGCTGCTCTCGGCACTGCCCAGTCCGCTCAGGCGGCGGTTTTCATCATCACCGCTATAAAAATTTGATTCGTAATTGATGACACTGACCCCGCCAAGCAGGAAACCGGACCAGCCAGACTCCTTGGGAATTTCACCCAAATCAGCATAAGCACTATTTGCGACCAGCAGGCCCAGGCCCAGCAAGGTGGTATTGCGCATCGGATAACTCCTAAATTAAATGGTGGTGAATTTTTTTCGGCCGGTGAGTATAAAGAAAAAACCTTAATGGCAACTGACTCAATATTGCCAATTATCCTAACCCACTCATTTCATTCGGCGAATCGTTAATTAATTGTGCGAGATTAAGAAGAGTTCACTCGGTTGTGCTGGTATTCTGTACCGCGAATATCGGGGGAAAACAATAAGATGAAACAGATTAAATCCTGGGCGCAATATTATGTCGATCTGATGACCAAGCTGGGACTGGTGCGCTTCAGCATGTTCCTGGCGGCGGGCATTATCGTGCTGGCGGTCGCGATCCAGATGGGGGTGACCCTGTTCCTGCGCGGCAATATCGATGTGATCGACTTCGTTCGCTCGGTGTTTTTTGGCCTGCTGGTGACCCCCTGGGCGGTCTATTTTCTCTCCATCGTGGTGGATCAGCTGGAGGATTCTCGTCAACGACTGAGCCGGATGGTGCGCAAGCTGCAAGATATGCGCGAGCGGGATCTGGAGCTCAATACCCAGCTGCAGGAGAACATCAGCCGTCTCAACGCCCAGATTGCCGAAACCAATCGGGCCGAGAGCCTGCGTCTGCAGGCCATCGAGGATCTCGAGAACGAGGTGTTTCAGCGGGAGAAAGCTCAGCTTCATCTGGGGGAGCGCACCGCGCTGCTGCGCTCCTTTATCGACTGCTCCCCGGATCTGGTCTACTACCGCAACGAGGATGAGCAGTTCTCCGGTTGCAACCGCGCCATGGAGGAGCTGACCGGCAAGGTGGAGGCCGAGCTGATTGGTCTGACCCCGTTCGATGTCTACAAGCAGGAGATCGCCAACAAGGTGGTGGAGACCGACAAGCAGGTTTTTGCCAGCAACGAGCCGCTCACCTACGAGCAGTGGCTGGAGTATCCCGATGGCCGCAAGGCTTACTTCGAGCTGCGCAAGGTGCCCTTCTTCGACCGCTTCGGCAAGCGACTCGGCCTGCTCGGCTTTGGCCGCGACATCACCGAGCGAAAGCAGTATCAGGACAAGCTGGAGAAGGCGAGCCGCGACAAGACCACCTTTATCTCCACCATCAGCCACGAGTTGCGCACCCCGCTCAACGGCATTGTGGGCTTAAGCCGGATGCTGATGGATACCCCCCTCGATCCCAAGCAGCATCAGCAGCTCAAGACCATTCACCTGAGTGCGGTGACCCTTGGCAATATCTTCAACGACATCATCGACTTGGACAAACTGGATCGCCGTCGCCTCGAAATTGCGCCGACCCGTATCGACCTGCCCGCCTTCCTCGACGAGCTGGAGACCCTGTCGCGTATTCAGGCGGAGCAGAAGGGGCTCTATCTCCATTTCGATCGCGATGGCGACATGCCGCAATTCGTGATGGCTGATGGCACCCGCCTGCGTCAGGTGCTGTGGAATCTGGTGGGCAACGCGGTCAAGTTTACCGATGAGGGGGGCGTCACCGTGCGTTGCCTCTCCCATCCCGCCGACGAGCCGGGCAAGCTGGCCCTGCACTTCGAGGTGGAGGATACCGGTATCGGCATCCCGCGCGCCCAGCAGGAGAAGATCTTCGCCATGTACTATCAGGTGCAGGGCAAGAAGCACGCCACCGGCACCGGCATTGGCCTCGCGGTCTCCCGTCAGTTGGTGCAGGCGATGGGCGGCCAGCTCTATGTGGACAGCGATCCGGGCGAAGGTTCCTGCTTCACTGCCGAATTGGAAGTGGCTTGCGCCGAGCCTGTGTTGCCAGAGCAGGAGGAGGAGATGCCTTCCCTCGATATCCTGCTGGTGGAGGATGTGGAGCTTAACGTGACGGTGGCCTGCGCCCTGCTGGGCAAGCTGGGTCATCAGGTGCAGGTGGCACGGGACGGCACCCAGGCGTTGGCGATGGCCAACCCGGATGATTTCGACCTCATTTTGCTCGATATCCAGCTGCCGGACATGACCGGCTTCGATGTGGCGAAAACCCTGCTGGAGCGTTATGGCGACAGCCTGCCACCCATGGTGGCACTCACCGCCAACTCCACCGGTGATCGTCAGTACTACCGTGATCACGGCATGCAGGATGTCATTAACAAGCCGCTTGGTTCCAAGGCGGTGCGGGAGGTGATTGGTCACCTGTTTGCCGATCTGGCCGAGGATGAAGCGGACGAGCAGGCGGATGCGGGCAATCAGGATGCCCTGCTGGATATCCCCTTCCTCACCGATTACGCCGATACCGTGGGCAAGCCGGTGCTGCTCTCCAGCGTCGATCTGTTCGAGAAGATGATGCCGGACTACATGGCAGTGCTCGACTCCAACATGATTGCCAAGGATCAGGCCGGCGTGGTGGAAGAAGCCCACAAGATAAAAGGGGCGGCAGGCTCCATTGGCCTGCGCCGTTTGCAGCAGACGGCTCAGCTGATCCAGAGCCCGGATCATCCCGCCTGGTGGGAAAACGTGGAAGACTGGATTGAGACGCTGCGCCGCGAATATCCGGGCGACATCGCCCGTCTGCGGCGCTGGTTGTTGTCTTGAAGCGGGTGGTTGTCTTGAGTCTGAGGGACGTTGTTGGCAAGGAGTTGCAAGATGTATAGCCGTTTGATTACCCCCGCGCGCATCCACCCCTGGGGTGACGAAGAGCTGCTGGAGGCGACCGAGCAGGATCGCGCCCGCATCGTGCAGGCCGCGCCGGTGCGCCGGCTGCAGCAGAAGACCCAGGTCTTTCCGCTCGATGTGAAGGCCTCGGTGCGCAGCCGCCTCACCCACTCGCTGGAGGTGCAGGAGACCGGGCGCCAGATCAGCCGCCGCATTCTGGCCGCCTTGCCTGCAGGCATGGTCTGCGAAGGGGCCTTTATCAATCTGGTGGAGATG
The DNA here is from genome assembly GCF_051919345.1 of Aeromonas sp. 84A. Classification (NCBI taxonomy): domain Bacteria; kingdom Pseudomonadati; phylum Pseudomonadota; class Gammaproteobacteria; order Aeromonadales; family Aeromonadaceae; genus Aeromonas; species Aeromonas sp. 84A. Next base: position 4,213,822 of record NZ_JBQBEW010000001.1, on the reverse strand, counting down.
TCCTGCCTGCTTCATGACGTGGGCAACCCGCCGTTTGGCCACTTTGGCGAGCAGGTGATGAGCCAGTGGCTCGGCGAGATGCTCGATCCCCTTTATCAGCAGGCGCTGGCGCAGACCCCCTCGGCCCAGTGGGCTGAATTGCGTCAGGACCTGCAACTGTTTGATGGCAACGCCCAGAGTCTACGGCTGGTGCACAGCCTGCACGAGCTTAACCTGACGCTCGGGCAGCTGGCGGCACTCTGCAAATACCCGCAGCAGCCCCGGCCCGGCGTGAGCTATGGCCAGCATCATGGCTGGAGCAGCAAGCGGGGCATCTTCTTTAGCGAGCAGCCGCTCTACCGGGCCCTCGGTCAGAGCCTGGGTCTGGCCCCCGGCTGCCGTCATCCGCTGGTTTACATCATGGAGGCGGCCGATGACATCTCCTACTGCATCGCCGATCTGGAAGATGCGGTAGATCGGCGGATCCTGACTCAGGGTGAACTGCTGGCGGCGCTGCGAGCTGCTGACCAGAGTGACTACATGGGCACCTTGCTGGATGAGGCGCTGGCTTCTGGTCGGGGCTTTTTCCCCCATTTTCGCCAGCAGCTGACCCGGGATCTGGTGGCGTTGGCGGCGCAGAGCTATGTCAGCGAACATCAGGCCATTTTGCTGGGATCCTATCCGCAAGCGCTGCTGCACGGTCAGGCGCCGGCGGCGCGGGTGCTCGATATCCTCAAGCAGGTGGCCCGCGAGCTGGTGTTTATGCGACCCGAAGTCGAGGCTCTCGAACTGGAAGGGTATGCGGCGCTGCGCGGGGTGCTGACCAGTTATGCCTGTCTGTTGGCGCTGTCAGCGCCACAGTTTGCCCGTCTGCTGGCCGGGGAGGGGAGTCAGGCGCTGTTCTTTGCGCGCCGCCTCTATCACCGCCTCTCGGCCCGCCATCTCAAGGCCTATCGATTAGCGATCGCCACCCCGGATCCGCGTTTTGCCTGCCAGAACGAGCAGGAGTGGTATTACCGGGTGCGGCTGCTGCTCGATTATGTCAGCGGCATGACGGATACCTATGTACTGGAAGAGTACCGGCTACTCTCGGGGATCTGATGCCCCAAGCTCCCTGTCGGGCAGCATAAAATGCCGTAAAAACGTTTAAAAAGGAGTCACAAGAGGCTTGTTTTGAATTCGGATATTTTTTAGACTTCTGCAACCTGTTCAACTTTTATCCGGTAAGGAGACGAATATGCAACATCTGATGCTCAATATTGCATTCTCTCGCGGCACTGCGTGCGGCGTGAAATCTCGTGCTCTTTTACCGCGTGGCGTAAACAGGTAACCCCTGTCTTTTTATCACCCGCGGTTCGTCCCGCAGGGTGATATCCACTTTCTCCGGGAGAACCGCATGTTCAACTGGAGAATGTCATGTCTATCGAACTGGTTTTACTGCGCAGTGTTGAATCCTTGGTTCAGAGAAGGATTGCCCGGGTCGAGCGTCGTCTCGTGCAGGTCAATCTGTCACCTGCCCTGCTCAGGGATATCGGGCTGGAAGGATATCAGGGTCAAATTGCCCTCGTTCGCGAGCGGGAGTATCAAACCGGCTTCCGCCTCGGGAATCGAATAACCTGATCGCGAAGGGGAGAATAAGATCCCCCTCGCTAGTGAAATGGCAGGCTGCATGCCTGCCATTTTTCCATCTTATGGTTGATTCCAGGTTCACATGTTGGTGACTCAGTATTATCCTCTCCGCCCTCTTTGTAACAGTTGCGATTGTTTTCTCGCCTTGCGTCGTCAGGAACTGCAAGATTAGAGGTGGCAGCCCTATCTGTTTTACTCATCAGGACAAGACCTTATGCCACTCCTTCGTCAGCTTTTTCTTCCCATGTTGCTGTTGTTTTCAGGCATGTTGGCTGTTGCGGCTCCCCAGCCGCAAGATGAGAGCACAAGTAACGAAATCTCCGCACAAAAGGAGCTGCTGGTCGGGGTTCCCCGTGGCGGCTATCTCCCTTTCATCTATCAACTCCCCAACCAGCGTTATGCCGGTCCGCTCAAGGAGCTGGCCTCGCGCATTGCAGCCGAAATGGGCGTGTCATTGCGTTATATCCCCTACAACTCCTACGTGGATGCCCAGATTGCTCTCCAAGGCGGCCAGATCGATGCATTAATCGGGGTCGAACGTAATGCTCTTGAATTGAAGGGGATAAACCCTATTGGCAGTATCGGTTCTTATGCTCGCTCCATTTTAATGCATACCCCGGATCAGCGATTGACCCTGGAGCAGGCGCGCAAGTTACGCTGGGTCTGTATTCGTGGTTTTGGCAGTTGTAATGAATTGGCTCGTTTGGGGATCTCTGATGTAACTGAGCTTGAGAGCCGTGACGAGGCGACCTATATGGTCAAGCTGGGCGCTGTCGATGCATATCTTGATTTGGAACCAATTGTTTCCCTTAAGATGGAGAGAATGCCTGCATCAATGGGGGTTGTCGCTCCTGGGTGGCTTTCTGGCAGCACGCTGACGATGGCGACCAGCTCCCGCCAGCCAGAGCTGAGCGAGAAGCTTTGGCAGGCATATCAACGGATACCCGTTGCAGACTCACGATTACGGTTGCATCAGAAAAATGAACGCGCCAACGCAGGTCTGTTGCTGGAACCAGATGAGGCTAGTTGGCTGAAGCAGAGAAACAAGGTCATCAAGTTCGCCGTTGCCCCCGGATTTGCCGGCATCAGCGAAATCGATGACGAAGGTGAATTGCATGGCTATACGGCAGACCTGATGAAGTTATTGAGTCTGCGCTCCGGGATCCGCTTTGAGCTGGCGTCGACAAATACCTGGCAGGAGTCACTAAAACTGCTGAAAGAGCACAAAGTGGACCTTATTCCCTTGATGACACCGCTCAAGGATCGTCAGTCCTTTGCCTCTTTTACCTCCTCCTATCTGAAGTTCGACAGCTATGTCGTAGCCAGACACGGTGCTCGCCCGCTGAAGTCGCTGGTCGAGCTGAAAGGGCGTCTGATTGGTGGTGTGACGGGTTCTTACGAAGCCTCTCTCATTCACGCGCTGGGCGCCAATATTATCGAAGTGGGCAAGGATGCCGATTTACTGACCTTGCTTGACACTGGGCGAGCTGAATATGTGCTGTTGACCATGACCAATCTGGGACAGCAGGCAATGAAGGGTTTCAATGAGAAGTATCAGGTGGTGCTGAGCTCTCCCGAATTTTCCGTACCTATCAGTATGGCCGTCGACAATGCTCAGCCCGAGTTGCTCCGCATCATGGACAAGTTGCTGCTGACCATCACAGATGAGGAGTGGCAACTGCTGGAACGACGCTGGCTCAATGTGTCGGTCAATATCGAGTCTGATTACACCCTGATTTACAAATGGTTGGCCATAGGGGGGGGCGCCTTGCTCGTCAGCGGTTTGTTGGTGATGTTCTGGGCTCGCAGTTTGCGTCGCCAGATTGCGCAGCGGAAAATCGCAGAGGACAAGCTGAATGAACAGTTGCTGTTTGTGCAGACCTTGCTCAACTCACTGCCAACCATGGTGGCGCTACGTGATAGCGAGCAGCGGATCACCTTGTGCAATCAGGCCTATCGCGATGCCTTTCTCGGTGCTGGCAGTTGCAGTGAGGAGCTGCAAAACATGCCAGAGACACTCAGAAACAGTGTGTTGGAAGAAGAGCGTTTGGTGTGGCAGACCGGACAGGATCTGGAGGGGGCAGGGAGCAACCTGCGAGCTGATGGTACGCCCTGCCATGTTATCTATGCCAAACGCCCTTATCGCGATCCCGATGGCAATATGCGGGGGGTGTTGACAGTACTGACCGATGTCAGCCGGATCAAGGAGGCGGAGGAGCGCGCCCGTCAGGCTGAAAATCGCCTTACCCAGATTACCGACAGCATGCCTGGGGTGGTCTATCAGTATTTATGGCAAGGGCCGGGCAAGGGGCGCTTTCTTTATGCCTCTCAGGGGGCCAACGAGATTCTGGGGGTATCTCACCAGGATTTATTTAACGCTGAATCGGGTGGTGAGGTATTTGGCTTTACCGAACAGGCCTTGCAGGAGTTTGTCAGCAAGGTGGCCAATCATGCCGAGACTCTGGCGCCCCTCGATCTGGAGGTCAAGGTGGAGCGGCCTGATGGAGATCGCTATCTGCAAGTGCGTGGCAACTTTGTCAGACAGGAGCAGCAGGCACTGATCCTTAACGGGGTAATTCAGGACATTACAGCCCTCAAGCAACAGGAATACGAGCTGCGCGAAGCTCGCGCCTATGCCGAGCAGGCGATGCAGGCTCGCAGCCGCTTTTTGGCAACCATGAGCCATGAACTACGAACACCCATTTCAGGCATGCATGGCATGCTCGAATTGCTGCAAATGAGCGAGCTCAACGACGACCAGCGTTTTATGGTGCGTAATGTGGTCACATCGACCAACAACCTGCTCTATCTGGTCAATGACATCCTCGATTTTTCCAAGATAGAAGCGGGTCAGTTGCAGTTGAATTACCAGAGCAGCCGGTTGCAAACGGTGATCTGCGATGCCATTCGTGGCCACGCTGCACTGGCTCATAACAAGGGGCTCCACGTGGTGCTGGAGTGGGAGCATCATGTGCCGGATTGGGCCGACCTCGACGGGGTGCGTATTGGTCAGGTCATCTCCAACCTGCTCAACAATGCGGTGAAGTTTACCGAACAAGGGGGGATTACTATCCGGGTCAGCTATCTGAGTGAGCAACTGACCATCAGTGTCAGTGACACCGGTATCGGGATCGCCGAAGAGAAGCAGGCGCTGCTGTTCACGCCTTTTGAGCAGGTGGAGTCAGATATCAACCGTCGTTTTGGTGGCACCGGACTGGGGTTGGCAATCTGTGAGCAGCTGGTATGCAAAATGGGGGGGGCACTGACACTGACCAGCAAGGCAGGAGAGGGCTCCTGCTTCCGCTTCACCGTGCCGCTAACCAATCCGCAGTGGGATCCCCCAGCTCTGGCTGACACAGAATGGTGGTTTTTCAGCGATGACACCAATCTCGAAGCGGCCATGGTACGGCAGGGGGCCAAGCTCAGGTACTTGGGGGCCAGTGAGCTCAGTCGCTCACTGGAAGGGTTGCTGTTGGCCGATCAACGGTGGCTTGAGCAAGCGCTTGGGGGGGAATGGCAAAGCTGGCTGCAACACTCTGCGCTGAAGGGGATCATAGCGTCACCCGATGAGGCGTTACGGGGGCGGATTGGTGAACAGAAATGGTGGCGCCTGGGTCTATCTCCTCTCTATCCGGATCTTCTGCTGGAGAGCTGCCACGAATTGCTACAGGAGCGGGTCACACCAATCCTCCCTGCGCTTGCAGAGAAGCTGGGTGGCAAAGTATTGGTGGCCGATGATCATCCGGTCAATCGTGCCTTGTTGGCACGGCAGTTGGCCATTCTTGGTATCGAGGCTCAGGTTGTGGAAGATGGCGAGAAGGCTCTGCGGGCCTGGCAGGGACAGCAATTCTCTCTGCTGTTGACTGATTGCCATATGCCGGTGATGGATGGTTATGCTCTGACCAAGGCGCTGCGGGCTGCGGGAGTGACGGCCCCCATCATAGGGGTAACGGCAGATACGTCGGAAGAGGCGAGTGCTCGTATGGTAGAGGCTGGCATGAGTGACATGTTACTGAAGCCCTACCCGCTGGATATCTTGCGCCAGATGCTGGCCCATTGGCTGGCAGAGAGGACGCCAACCAGAAGCGCGGTTGCGCCCGTTGTTGGGGCTACAGGCATGCAGGCTGAGCGCTGGTTGGCGCTGTTTGGTGACGAGCTGACCGCGCGAGCCATGGCGGTGGAGTATCTCGATTCCAACCGGCAGGATGGCGAGGCCATGATGGCAGCGCTTATTTGTCATGATGCCAGCGCTTTGGTAGAGACAGCCCACCGGATCAAGGGGGCTGCCCGAATGGTCGGGTTGGAGGAGCTTGCCAGCCAGGCTGCCATGCTGGAATCGGCAGCGCGATTGAAGCGGCTCGACGAGCTCGACGATCTGGTCAGCACAGTGCAGAGGTTGATGACGGCGATTGCCCACGACATTGGATTATGGCTCGATGAAAAAAGCACAACATGAGTTGGTCATCATGGTCGTGGAAGACCATGGATTTCAGCGCAAGGCGCTGCTGCACCAGATCCGCAGCCTGGGTTACCAGAATCTGCTGGAAGCGGTTGATGGTATCGAGGCGTTGGCGCTTAGCCAGCAACACAACGTCGATATCCTGTTTTGTGATCTGCGAATGCCCGGAATGGATGGCATGGCGCTGTTGCGCCGCCTGTCGCTGGGTGGTTTTCAGGGCGGCATTATCCTCTCCAGCGCGCTTGAGGGGGATGTGGTCGAAGCCGTATTGCGTATGAGTAGCGCTTATGGCTTGCAGGTGCTTGGTCGCATAGAGAAACCCTCAACGCCGCAGCAGCTCCAGCGGCTTATCCAGGCTTGGTCACCCCGGCAGGAACCCGTCAGGGAGGAAGAGGGGCACAGAATAGGACTCGATGAGTTGCGTCGGGCGATCGAGCAAGATCAACTGCTGCCCTGGTATCAGCCCAAGGTGAGTTTTGCATCCGGCGAATGGGTCGGGATGGAGGCGTTGGCTCGCTGGCAACACCCCGAGTTTGGCCTGATCCCGCCCGGGCGTTTTATTTCACTGGCGGAGAGCAACGGGCTTATCGATCCGTTGACCGAGGTGATCATCAGCAAATCTCTGAGTGATGGTCATTTATGGGAGGAAACCGGGTTGTCACTCAATCTGTCGATGAACCTCTCCACCACCTCACTCATTGAAGGGGATCTTTGCAACTTATTGATTGATCAGTGCAAGCGCTGGAGTATCAATCCGGAGCTTATCACTCTGGAGGTGACCGAGAGCGCATTCGTGCAGGATCTGGGCAAGTCTCTGGAGGTGCTGACCCGGCTAAGGATGCATGGCTTTGGCCTCTCCATCGATGATTTTGGTACCGGCTACTCCTCGATGCAGCAGCTGGCACTGTTGCCGTTCACCGAACTCAAGCTGGATCGCTCTTTCGTCGATCGCTGCCATGCCGATCCGTCACGTTTGGCTATCATCGAGTCCAGTATCGAGTTGGCCCGCAAGCTGGGGCTGAAGTCGGTGGCGGAAGGGGTAGAGGATGAGGCAACCTGGCGAGTGCTGGCCCAACTCGGTTGCGACCTCTGTCAGGGATTTTTCTCTGCCCGCCCTATGCCGCGCAGTGAATTGGCTAATTGGCACCGGACTTGGCAAGATAGATTGCCTACACTGATATCTATCTGATTCTGTTGGCTGGATCCCTCCGTTTGAACAAGGATGTTCATGAAAATCTCAAGCAAGTTGCTGCTCAGCTTCGGTTTTATCAACCTGCTGATCCTGCTCTCCTCCACGCTGGTCTATTACCGGCTGACCCAGATCAATCAGGCCCAACACACCCTGCTGGAGCAGGCGCTGCCCGCCTTGCAGCGGGATGAGGCGAGCCAGAAGGCGCTGGTGGCCACCGTTTCTGCCCTGCGTGGATATCTGATCCTCGGCAAGGATCCGGCTCAGGCCTCCCGCCTCAAGCAGGAGTGGGAGTCGGCCTGGCAGGCCATTGCCCATCAGGCCTTCAGTCCGACGCTCGCCAAGTCTCTCGAGACCTTCAAAAGCCATCAGGAGAAGGTGTGGACTATCGCCCAGAGCGAAGAGAATCTGCCCGCTCACACCCTGATGTTGCAGGAGGCGGGGCCGCTGGCGGAGGCGGCGCTCGATCAGTTGCAATCCTTTGCCAATGAAGAAGTTGGCACTCCGCAGGATCAACTCTCCGGCGATCGCCGCATGCTGCTCAAACAGGTGGGGGATGCCTACAACAGCCTCGCCAATTCCCTCTCCGCACTGCGGGATTTTCTTATCTCAGGCGATCCCGAATACCGCAGCAAATATCAGGATTACTTCCAGTTTCATCAGCAGCGGGTGGCTGAGGTGAAACAGCAAGCCGCGCTCTTTACCGACACCCAGCAGAGCCTCTGGCAGCTGTTTGAAGAGATGGCTACCCCTTTCTCCGAGCTGGTGGGACAGGTGATCGAGAAGCGCCAGGCACCGGATTGGGATCAGGCAAACTACCTGATGGCCACCGACATCGAGCCGATGCAGTCCAGCCTCAGCGAGCAGCTGGTCCAGCAGGTGGGGAAAACCCGTGCCGAGGTGGATCAGATTTCGGCGCAGATGACCGGAGCCGGGAGGGCTATCAACCAGACTCTGCTGTTGGCTACCGGCAGTGCCATCGTGCTTGGCATGGTGGTCGCATGGCTCTTTAGTCGCCGTCTGACCCGTGACATTGCCTGTCTGGTGACTCGGGCGGGGCAGGTTGCGGATGGCCGGCTGGCGGCCGATCCCTTGCCGATAACGGGGCAGGATGAGTTGGGAGAGTTGACCGGTTCCATCAACCGGATGTCTGCCCAGTTACATCATCTGGTCGGGGAGTTGCAGGGGGCTGTGGGGCAGGTCGAGGTGGCCTGTCTCGATGTGGGCAGCACTACCAGAGCCATAGTGGCGGATCTGACGGAGCAGGATCAGCGGGTCGATGCGGTGGCGGCGGCTATCGATCAGATGTCAGTGAGTGCTCGTGATGTGGCTGGCAACATTGCCGGTGTGGCGGATGGAGCCCATCAGGTGCGGCAGCAGACCCGTCAGGGAGAGGCCGCGCTGGCACGAATGAGCGATACCATGCAGCAGATTGCCGCCATGATTGGACAGGCCAACGAAGCCATGGGGCTGTTGGAGCATCAGAGTGAACAGGTGGGGCAGATCACCGAGGTGATCGCCACCATTGCCGAGCAGACCAACCTGCTGGCCCTCAATGCCGCCATCGAGGCGGCGCGAGCAGGCGAGCAGGGGCGTGGTTTTGCGGTGGTGGCCGATGAGGTTCGCCAGCTGGCGACCCGCACCCATCAATCCACCGCCGAGATCAGCCAGACTATTGCGGCCATCTCCCAGCAGACTCGCCAGACGGTAAGTACCGTCAGCAGCGGTACCCGGTTGGTGGAGCAAGGGCGGGATGCTGTTGGATTGGTGACCGATACCCTGAGTGCCATGAACCAGCTGGTACAGTCGCTGTCGGGCCAGCTGGAGGCCATTTCGGTGGCAACCGAGCAGCAGTCGCGGGTGGCCGCCGAGGTATCCGGGACGGTAGACGACATTGCCGCGCTCAGTCGGCAATCCTGTCAGCGCAGTCAGCAGGGGGAGGAGATCGTAGCCAGACTGGCTGGCGATACCGGCAAGCTGAAGGCGGTCATCGCCCGCTTTGATCTTGATGCGTGAGATGGCGGGATCATCCCGCCATTGCTATTGCCATTTACCGAGCCGTCTGGCCCGTGGGTTTAGTCCAGACGTCTGAAGGTGTGGTTGTCGAAGCTGCTGGTAGTCTCCCGGTTGAGCAGGCTGACCAGCAAAATCGCCCGTTTCTCTCCATCCGGCTCCATATAGATGGCTTCGAAGCCGGCAAGTGGCCCCTCTTCAATCAGCACCTTGTCGCCCGAGCAGGGCAGGCTGGCGTAGCTGGCTCTCGCCTCGTCGCTGTCATCGCGGCTCATCAGCTGATAGACCAGCTTGCTGCTGATGGGGGTCCATTCACTGCCAAAGTGGATGATTCTGCTGATGCCGCGGGTTGATTTCAGGGTGACCGGTGTCACCTCTTCCAAATCAACGAAGATAAACAGATAGTTGGGGAACATGGGTTCCCGTACCGGAACTCGCTTACCCCGGCGCAGCTTCTCGATCTCCACCATGGGGTAATAGGATTCGATACCCTGGGCATCGAGGTGGGCGCGGGCGCGGGCCTCTTCTTTTGGCTTGCAGTAGGCCAGATACCATTTTTTCATGTTATGAGTATGTTCGTGTTGCCGTGCTCGCGGATATGATAGCGGCGCCAATAAAAAAGGCCACGCATTGCGTGGCCTTTTTTGCCGAGTGAGCAATTACCAACCTTTTACCAGGCCACCTTTGAACAGCTCGAGACCTTTCTTGTAAACATCATCGGTCTGGAAAGCTTGTACGAACTGTTTGACCTTCTCGTCATCCTTGTTGTTGTCGCGGGCGACGATCAGGTTGACGTAGGGGGACTCTTTGTCCTCAACAAACAGGCCGTTCTCGGTCGGGGTCAGACCAATCTGACCGGCGAAGGTGTTGTTGATGATGGCCAAGTCCACGTCTTCCAGCGAGCGCGGCAGTTGGGCTGCTTCCAGTTCCACAATCTTGAAGTTACGCGGGTTGCTGGCGATATCCAGCACGGTGGCTTCCAGACCGGCGCCATCCTTCAGGGTGATCAGACCCTGTTTGGCCAGCAGGATCAGGGAGCGGCCCAGGTTGGTCGGATCGTTCGGTACCGCGATCTGGGCGCCATCTTGCAGCTCGCTCAGCGCCTTGATCTTCTTGGAGTAACCGGCAATCGGGTAGACGAAGGTGTTGCCAACCGGCACCAGCTTGAAGCCGCGATCACGCACCTGCGCATCCAGATAGGGTTTGTGCTGGAAGGCGTTGACGTCGATGCTGCCATCGTTCAGCGCCACGTTCGGGGTGACGTAGTCGGAGAAGTTGACCACCTCGACTGTCAGACCGTATTTCTCTTTGGCTACCTTGGCAGCCACTTCAACCAGTTCGGTCTCGGGGCCGGCAATGGCGCCCACTTTCAGAACCTTGCTCTCTTCTTTTTGACCGCAACCGGCTAGAACCAGACCAGCCAGCAGGGCAGCCGCAACGGATTTGATGCCAAATTTCATAAAACCTCCTGTCAGAAATCGACGATTAACGATGATCACATTTGTTGACCAGGCGCTCACCCGCGCTCTGGATAAGTTGAACCAGTACTACCAGGATAACCACGGTCACCAGCATGACGGTCGGGTCAAAGCGCTGATAACCATAACGAATACCCACATCCCCCAGACCACCGCCACCGATGGCCCCGGCCATGGCCGAGTAGTTCACCAGAGTGACGAGGGTAATGGTGACGCTGTTGAGGATGCCGGGCAGAGCCTCGGGCAGCAGCACCTTGGTGATGATTTGCAGCGGTTTGGCGCCCATCGCCTTGGCCGCTTCCAGCAGGCCGTCCGGCACCTCCATCAGGGCCCCTTCCACCAGACGGGCAATGAAAGGGATGCAACCGACGGTCAGCGGCACGATGGCGGCGATGGTGCCGATACTGGTGCCGACAATCAGCCGGGTTAGCGGAATGATGGCGACCAGCAGGATGATAAAGGGCACCGAGCGACCCACGTTGACCACCATGCCCAGAGTACGGTTGAGCAAGGGGTTGGCCAGGATCTGGCCCGCCTTGGTCACGTGCAGTGCCACGCCGAGCGGCAGACCCAGCAGGCAGCCGAACAGAGCGGAGGCAAACACCATGATCAGGGTGTCGCCCAGGGCCGTGATGAGCAGATTAATCATGGCTTCGGACATAACCCATTACCTCCAGCTGAATGTGGTTGTCGATAAGGAACTGCTGGGTAGCCTCGCACTGGGCCTCATCCCCGAACAGCTCGGCCAGCAGGAAACCGAATTTGACGCCACCGGCGTACTCGATGTCCGCGCTCAGAATGCTGATGTCGATATTGAAACGGCGACTTGCCTCGGAGATCAGCGGCGTATCGACCGTGCTGCCGGTAAAGCCAAGCTTCACCAGCGGGTAGCTGCCCGGCACCCGCTCGCTGCTCATCCGCTCCTGATACTCCTGCGGTACCTCCAGATGGATGGTGGAGTGGATGAAGTCACGGGCCAGCTGGGTCTTGGCATTGCTAAAGAACCAAGCCACTTCGCCCTGCTCGATCAGACGGCCGTCGCTGATGATGGCCACTTCGTCACAGATCCCCTTCACCACGTCCATCTCGTGGGTGATGAGCAGGATGGTGAGCCCCAGCTTGACGTTGATCTCCTTGAGCAGGGTCAGGATCGAGCGGGTGGTCTGCGGGTCGAGAGCAGAGGTGGCCTCGTCGCAGAGCAGCACCTTGGGGGCCGGTGCCAGTGCGCGGGCAATGGCGACGCGCTGTTTCTGACCGCCGGAAAGCTCGGACGGATAGGCATGGGCACGGGCTTCCAGCCCGACCAGCGCCAGCAGCTCTTCGACCCGGCTCTTGATCTGATCCTTGTTCCAGCCTGCCAGCTCCAGCGGAAAGGCGATGTTGGCAAACACAGTGCGGGAGGCAAGTAGGTTGAAGTGCTGGAAAATCATCCCGATCTGGCGGCGAGCCTGGGTCAGATCCCGTTCGCTCAGAGCGACCAGATCCTGGCCATCAACGATGACTTGACCCTCTGTCGGGCGCTCCAGCAGGTTGACACAACGAATGAGGGTACTCTTGCCGGCACCGGAGGCACCGATCACCCCGAAAATTTTGCCTTGGGGTACATGCAGACTCACATCACGCAGGGCGTGCACGGCGTCACTGCCTGTACCGTAGACTTTGTTGAGACCGATCAACTTAATCATGGATTCTTCCGTGCTAACAGCCTTAAAGCACAGGGCGCTACAGGCGGGGAAATTGGGCAGAGGTTCCACTGGGTTACTCTGTCATCATGGAGGATGATGCTAAGATGTCTGGATGGCCATGTCAACGCATGTTTTTACGTCTAGACGTCTAAAAAAGTGATAAGGATTTCTGTCAGGCGGATAACGATCAGGATGGTATTGTTGCTCTTCCAGATCCTGTTTCGTCTCTGCGGCAGATAACCGAATTAAAGATGGTTTATGCCGGGTAAGGCTGGTTTTATTAGTGTGCCAGCCCGTTTCTGTTCACATCTGTTGTCTAGCTTAATGCTCCTCCATCGTTACACAAATTGCTGCACAAATTGTTCCCTATTCGCGACCGGATCACCTGACCGTCACTTTGTCGGCGTCAACCTTGATGCAGCGCAAGGGGGGCTCGGATAGGGATTGGGTCGGTGGCGCCGGTTTTTTATACTGATGATGTCGACAAGCATGGAGGGCAGTGCGATGAGATTCCAACAGATCAAAGAGTTGCTGCACTATCTTGAGCAGGTTCATCACCAGCTCGGACTCTGTTACGGACGTTTGACCAGTCAGGTGGACAGCGAACGCAGCCGGATGTTGCTGGTCTATCTGCAAGGGCGTGAGGATGCGGCCAGTGCCCATCTGCATGAATATGCTGCTCAGCTGGGAGAGGCTGTCAGGGAGACCTGGTTGAACCAGAGTTTCAGCGAGGATATGCTGCCTGCCATTACCCGCTTCGAGCTGCCGGCATCAGTCCAGACCCAGGATATCGTCACTCAGGTATGCCGTTGGGAAGAGCAGCTGGTGGGCGAGCTGAGTCATCTGGCCCGGGAGTGCCCGACACCGGCCACCACCGCCTTGCTCGAGAATCTGGCCGGGCTGGAGCAGACCCGCCTGACTCGGCTGGTGCACGGAGTGCACCGACTCGACGACATGTAACGGGTGATAAGCACCAAACACGCAAGAGGACGGCCAAACAAAAGGGCCCGGCAGCAGTGCCGGGCCCTTTCAATTGGTATCTGCTGACTTGCAGTGAGCGTCGGTCAGCCCTGCTGCTCGGCCGCGTAGAGGGCGGCCCCGATAATGCCCGCCTGATTGAGGCTGGCCGCCGGAATAAGCGGCGCCCGGGTCTCGATGCGATCGACAAACTTATCCAGCTTGGCTGCGCTGCCGCCCCCCAGAATGAAGAGGTCGGGGGAGAAGAGAAACTCGAGGCGCGCCAGATACTTGTTGAAACGCTTGCCCCAGCGGTTCCAGGAAAGATCTTCCCGTTTGCGCGCCGCATCGGAGCAGTAGTGCTCGGCGACCATTCCTTCCAGCATCAGATGGCCCAGCTCGGTGTTGGGCAGCAGATGGCCGTTGACGAAGATGGCGGTGCCGATGCCGGTGCCGACCGTGATGAGGATGATGACCCCCTTGCGATCCTTGCCGGCCCCAAAGCGCATTTCGGCCAGACCGGCGGCATCGGCATCATTCAGCACATAGCAGGGCTTGCCGGTGACATCGGCAAACAGATGCTCGGCATCGGTTTCGATCCAGCTCTTGTCGATGTTGGCGGCACTCTTGGCAACCCCGTTGTGGATGGTGGCAGGAAAGCCGCAGCCTACCGGTCCTTTCCAGTCGAAGTGTTCGACCAGCGCCTTGAGGGTATGGGCGATGGCAGCCGGGGTGGCCGGTTGCGGTGTGGCAATGCGATGGCGCTCGCCAATCAATTCGCCGGTTTTGGTATCGACCAGACAGCCCTTGATCCCTGAGCCTCCAATATCCACTCCCAACATATGCATCTGTGTTGTCCTTGTTGTGTGCCGACCAGTTTGCAGTGACCACGCTGTTATGGGCACTGTAGGTCGGCAGAGCATGAAAAAAGTGCTGCAATCCGGCAAGGGGCAGATCACTTATGCGTGATCCGACAGACCTTTTTCGATGCAGCGGATCAGCAAACGGGTCTTCTTGTTCTCTTCATCCTGACGCCGGGCAAGGGTGGCCAGCGCCCATTCGATATGTTCGGCCACCATGGGTTCGGCGGTGGTCAGCCCCAGTTGCAGGGCCGCGATCACCTCGGGGGTCGCCGGGCCATTGCCAAGGGCGACCGCCAGATTGCGGCGCCAGCGTTGATAGCCGATGCGGCGGATCGGGCTTCCCTCGGTCTGTTTGAGGAAATCGCTCTCGCTCCAGCACCACAGCGCCAGCAGGGGCGGGCGGTGCAGGCTGGGGCGCGGGCTAAAATCGGGTTCCGGGCTGGCATCTGCGTAGCGATTCCAGGGGCAGATAAGCTGGCAGTCGTCGCAGCCGTAGATGCGGTTGCCCATCAGGGGTCTGAACTCTTCCGGAATAGGACCGTCGTTCTCGATGGTGAGATAGGAGATGCAGCGGCGGCCATCTACTACATAGGGGGCGACAATGGCGCCGGTCGGGCAGATGTTGATGCAGGCGACACACTTGCCGCACTGCTCCTTCTCCACTGGCTGGTCGAGCGGCAGCGGCAGGTTGAGCAACAGCTCACCGAGAAAGAAGAAGGAGCCGGCCGATTCGTTGAGCAGCAGTGAGTGTTTGCCAACCCAGCCTAGGCCCGCCTTGGCTGCCAGTGGCCGCTCGAGGATGGGTGCGGAGTCGACGAAGGGGCGCCACTCACCCAAGGTCTCTTCAGTGCCTTGAAACAGCTCGGCGCAGCGCGCTTCAATGCGATCACCCAGCTGTTTGAGCCGGTTGCGCAGCACCTTGTGGTAGTCACGGCCGAGGGCATAGCGGCTGATATAGCCGAGGGTCGGATCGCGCAGGGTAGCGGCGAAGCCCGCCTCGAACGGCAGGTAGTTCATCCGCACCGACAACACCCGCACCGCGCCCGGCAGCAGCTCGTGGGCGCGCGCGCGCATCATGCCGTGGCGCGCCATGTAATCCATGCTGCCGTGATAGCCCGCATCCAGCCAGGCCTGCAATCTCGGCTCTTCGATACGCAGGTCGGTGTCGGTGATGCCCGCCTGGTCAAAACCTAGCTCCCGTGCCCAGAGCTTGATATCGTGGGCCAGCTGGTGGAAGTCAGGTGCACTCATGCGGCTTGGCCTGGCCGGAGTTTGCTGGCGTGGGTCGATTGATAAGAGGCGGGAGCCGTCATGGTAGAGATCATCAGGGGCGCGTTGGGCACAAAAGAGGGGGGCAGTTTACCACAGGGGCTGTGGCAGACTGAACAGATCCGCGCACTGGAGCGCAACTGGGCCGCGCGTGAGGGGCAACCTCTCTATGCCCTGATGGAGCGAGCCGGTGCTGCGCTGCGCACCTATGCCACCCTGCATTGGCCCGACAGTCGCTGCTGGTGGATTTTCGTCGGCCCCGGCAATAACGGCGGTGATGGCTATGTGCTGGCCCGCCTTGCCCGCCAGATTGGCATCGAGGTGGTGGTGATTGCCGCCAGAGCACCCGACCAGCTGAAGGGGGATGCCAGACGGGCCGCCGATGAGTGGCTGGCGGCCGGTGGCCGGGTCTGGCTGGCCGAACAGTTTGATAAGGACCAGCACTCCACCCCGGATCTGGTGGTCGATGCCCTGCTTGGCACCGGCGTCAACACGTCCCTCTCGCCACTACTGACAAAGATCGTCGCAACAATCAATGGCTTGGCTGTGCCCGTGCTGGCGGTGGATCTCCCCTCCGGCCTCAACGGCGATACCGGCCGTGCCATGGGGGCCGTGGTGCAGGCCACGCGCACCCTCACCTTTATCGGTATCAAGCAGGGGATGCTCACCGGCGACGGGGTGGATTGCGTCGGCCAGCTCGACTGTGATCCCCTTGGCGTCACGCCTGATGACACTATGCTGCCCGCCGCCTGGCGTATCGATTATCCGCAGCTGAGCACGCAACTGACCCCGCGCCCGCGCGCTTCCCACAAGGGCTCTTATGGCAAGGTACTGCTGGTGGGGGGCAATCGCGGCATGCAGGGGGCCATCGTGCTGGCTGCCCGCGCCTGCCTGCGGGCGGGGGCCGGGCTGGTGAGGGTGTGTCAGCATCCGGAGCATCCGCCGGTCAGCCTTTATCAACCCGAACTGATGAGTCTCACTACCGCTGATGACGAGGGGTGGGCGTCGGTGCGGGTCATTGGCCCCGGGCTCGGTCAGGATGAGTGGGGAAGCGCGCAAATCGCTCGTTATCTCACCGAACGGCTACCACTGGTTTTGGACGCCGATGGATTGAATTGGCTGGCGCAATCTCCCCGCCATCAGGATAATTGGGTGCTCACGCCCCATCCCGGCGAAGCGGCGCGCCTGCTGGGATGCACCATTGCCGAGATTGAAACCGACCGGTTTGCCGCCGTGCAGGCGCTGCAGCGGCGCTATGGCGGTGTGGTGTTGTTAAAAGGGGCGGGAACACTTATTTATGACGGTGAGCGGGTCGCTCTCTGTTGTGAAGGCAATCCCGGCATGGCAAGTGGCGGCATGGGTGATCTGTTATCTGGTATAATCGCCGCCCTTTTGGCCCAGGGCTGGTCTGCCACCATGGCAAGCTGGCTGGGCGCCGTGATCCACGGCGAGGCTGCAGATCAGGCCGCCGCTGACGGCGAGCGGGGCATGCTGGCTTCAGATCTGCTGCCGCTGATCCGCAAACTGGTTAATCCCGACACCATTACAAGTTAAAAAGAAGAACATGGCAAAACAGTTGATGATGACACTGCCGGACGAGGCAGCAACCGTGGCACTGGGTGGCCGTCTGGCACAGGCCTGCCAGCAGGCGACCACAGTGTTTTTGCATGGCACACTTGGCGCCGGTAAAACCACCCTGACCCGCGGCTGGGTGCAGGGCCTTGGCCATCAGGGCAAGGTAAAAAGCCCGACTTACACCCTGGTCGAACCCTATGAGCTCGATGGCTGGCAGGTCTACCATTTCGATCTCTATCGCCTGGCTGATCCGGAAGAGCTGGAATTCATGGGCATTCGGGACTATTTTGCCGCCAACACTCTCTGTCTGGTGGAGTGGTCCGAGAAGGGCGAGGGCTGGCTACCGGCTCCCGACCTTGAAATTACCCTCACTTATGTAGGCGAGCAGCGCGAGGTTCTGATAGAGGCTCGCACTGCTATTGGCGAAGCCATTCTGGAACGGTTGTCATCTACGTGCGCTTGATCCTTGTTATTGCTCTCTCTTTGATGGCGTTACCCTCTTGGGCGAATCAGCTCAAGAGCGTACGAATCTGGCCATCACCGGATAACACCCGGGTGGTGCTCGATATGAGCAGCGCCCCCAATTACAACTACTTCACCCTCACCGGCCCGGATCGGCTGGTGATCGATCTGAAAGGGGCGAGCAACGCCGCCAATCTGGCCCGGATCGAGAACAACAGCGAACTGGTGCGCAAGATCCGCCAGAGCACTCCGCTGGAGAAGGGCGGTCTGCGACTGGTAATGGATCTCAGCTCCGCCATCAAGCCGGTGGTCTTCCCGCTGGCGCCAGCCGGGCCCTATGGCCACCGTCTGGTCATCGATCTGCCTTATGAAGAGAAGCGCTCGGCGGCAGCGGTGCAATCCACGCCTGTCGGTGGCAAGGGCAAGGGAGTGGTGATTGCCATCGACCCGGGCCACGGCGGGGAAGATCCGGGCTCCATCGGCCCACGCCGTACCTACGAGAAGCGGGTGACGCTGGCGGTCTCCCAGAAGCTGGCGGCACTGATCGACCGCGAGCCGGGGATGCGCGCCGTGATGACCCGTCGTGGCGACTACTTCGTCGACCTCAACAAGCGCTCCGAGATTGCCCGCAAGGCCAAGGCGGATCTGCTGGTCTCTATCCATGCAGACAGTTTTCATAACTCGACCCCGCGCGGCGCCTCTGTCTGGGTTCTCTCGACCAACCGTGCCAACCGCGAGATGGGCAGCTGGCTGGAGAAGCAGGAGAAGCAGGGCGAGCTGCTGGGCGGTGTCGGCAAGGTGTTGGCGGAATCTGATCCCAACCCCTATCTGGCGCAGACCTTCCTCGACCTCTCCATGGACAAGTCCCGTGCCGAAGGGTATGACGTCAGCCGCCAGATCCTGCGCTCCATGGGCAAGGTCGCCCGACTGCACAAGAAGGCGCCGGAGCACGCCAGTCTGGCTGTGCTGAAGGCGCCGGATATTCCCTCTGTGCTGGTTGAAACCGGGTTTATCTCCAACCATGCGGAAGAGAAGCTGCTGGCCACCGCCAGCTATCAGGACCAGCTGGCCCGCGCCATCTTCGAGGGGATCCGCAACTACTACCGCGCCCACCCGACCAAGGGGGCCATGCTGACCGGCAAGGGGCAGGTGAGTCAACCTGCTGCTACTCGCCTTGCACCGGTAGCCCGGCAGCCGGTGAGCCAGCTCAGGCAGACACAGTCGCAGCCGGTAGTGACCAACAAGATGCCCGCCACCGCCCGCGACGGCGGTGCAGGGAGCGGCTCTGGCGCCGGGGTGATCAAGCCTTACTCGGCGGCAGCGCAGGAGAGCGGTGCACCGGTCAGCAGTGTGGGGGACTATGACAAATCGCGGATGCTCCGCCATGTGGTCAAACGGGGCGAGAGCCTCTCCCGCCTTGCCGAGAAGCATGGAGTGAGTCAGTCCACTCTGGTGGAGATCAACCAGCTGCGCAGCCGGGATATTCAGATTGGTCAGACCATCTATATTCCCCAGCAGGGGCAGAGCCGTAGTGCCACCCCCGTTCGCAGTGACGACAAGTCGCAGATGATCCGCCATGTGGTCAAGCGGGGGGAGAGTCTCTCCCGCCTTGCCGAGAAACATGGGGTGAGTCAGGCTCGGCTGGTAGAGATCAACAAGCTCAAGTCGCGGAATATTCAGGTAGGGCAGGTGCTCTACATTCCGCAAAACTGACGCGCGGGAGCGGGCAATGCCGCTCCCGCTGTTAGCGAATACCATCAGCAAGATTGAAATTCAGGAGCAAGCGATGCCGATCCGTATATTGCCACCGATTCTGGCCAACCAGATTCCGGTTGGTGGAGAGGTGGTGGAGCAGCCCTCCTGGATCCTTAAGAGACTGACTATCCGCAAGATTGAAATTCAGGAGTAAATGATGCCGATCCGTATTTTGCCACCCATTCTGGCCAACCAGATTGCAGCCGGAGAGGTGGTGGAGCGGCCCTCTTCTGTGGTGAAAGAGCTGGTGGAGAACAGCCTGGATGCGGGGGCCGACCGGGTCGAGATCGACATCGACAAGGGGGGGGCCAAGCTGATCCGCATCCGTGACAACGGCTGTGGCGTCGCCAAAGACGAGCTGGTGCTGGCGCTGTCGCGTCATGCGACCTCCAAGGTGGCCACGCTGGACGATCTGGAAGGGATCAACAGCCTCGGTTTTCGTGGTGAGGCGCTCGCCTCCATCAGCTCGGTCTCCCGTCTCACCTTCACCTCCCGCACCGCCGAGCAGTCCGAAGCCTGGCAAGCCCAGGCGGAAGGGCGGGAGATGAGCGTCACCATCAAGCCGGCGGCCCATCCTGTGGGCACCACGGTGGAGGTGGTGGATCTCTTCTTCAATACCCCGGCGCGGCGCAAGTTCATGCGCAGTGAAAAGACCGAGTTTGCCCATATCGACGAGCTGGTGCGCCGCATCGCGCTCTCCCGCTTCGATGCCACCCTGATCCTGCGCCACAATGGCAAGGTGGTGCGCCAGTACAAGGCCGCCAATACCGTGCCGGAGCAGGAGCGTCGCCTAGCCGCCGTTTGCGGCACCCCCTTCATGCACCATGCGCTGGCGGTGGAGAGCGAGCACAGCGACGTGCGGCTGTGGGGCTGGCTGGCGACTCCGGAGGGGGCAAGACCGCAAAACGATCTGCAATACACCTACGTAAACGGCCGGATGATGCGCGACAAGCTCATCAACCACGCCATTCGTCAGGCCTATGACGAGTTGTTGCCTCCCGACCGCTTCGCCGCCTATGTGCTCTATATCGAGCTGGATCCCCGTCAGGTGGATGTCAACGTCCACCCGGCCAAGCATGAGGTGCGCTTCCATCAGGCGCGACTGATCCACGACTTTATCTTTCAGGCGCTGTTTACTGCGCTGCGCCGCGAAGGAGTCAGCGCCGTTCATCAGGACGCGCCGCTGGCCGAAACCCTGGTCGAGCTGCCGGTCAGTCCGCAGATCGAATATCCCGGTCAGGCGCCACGCCCGGAGTGGTACGGTGCCGAGCACAGCTACCGGGCACCTGCACAGGTGCGGGAGGGGAGCGGTGGGGCTTGCCGAGCCAGCAATTATCAACCGCCCGAGCCCCCCAGTCGGGAGGCGATGCGCGGCATGGGCGCTCTGCTCACCTCGCTGCCTATCGCAACTGCGACTGAGGCTGCGCCTGTGCAGCCCACTGATCCAGTGCCGTCACCCAAACAGGGGGGATGTCGCGCCCTGACACTGGTGGAGCAGGCCTACCTGTTGATCGAGCGGGATAATCAGCTGGCGCTGCTCTCGCTGGTGCGCGCCGAGCGGGTGCTGCTGCGCCACTGGCTGCTGGAGACCTGGGGTCAGGGACTGGCGGCCCAGCCGCTGTTGCTACCGGTCTCCTTCAAGCTGCCGAAGAATTTGATCGCGCTGGTGACCGAGCAGGAACGTTTACTGAAACGGATGGGGCTGGAGTTGAAAAGCGGGGGGCGCGACACCATGATCCTGACTCGGGTGCCGGCTCTGCTGCGCCAGACCGATCTGGTGCGTCTGTTACCCGAATTGCTGCAAATTATCGAGGGCGGATCTGACAGTGATGCTGGTCAGCAGGCTGAAGTATTATGCCAATGGCTGGTGGAGCAGGGGATAAGCCGCGAGAAGATATACGATTTTTCAACTGCCAGTCGTCTGCTGACGGAACTTGTGACTGATTTCAGTGACCATCTGGCAGACATTCGCATGGTGCGCCCCCTTTCGCTGGCGACCGTGCTGGAGGAGTTTGAACATGGCGAGTGACTTGCCGACCGCAATTTTTCTGATGGGGCCGACGGCCTCCGGCAAGACGGATCTCGCCATTGAACTGTGCCAGGCGCTGCCCTGCGACATCATCAGCGTCGATTCGGCGCTGATCTATCGCGGCATGGATATCGGTACGGCCAAGCCGACTGCCGATGAGCTGGCGCGGGCCCCGCACCGGCTGATCGATATTCTTGATCCTGCTGTGAGCTATTCGGCAGCCGATTTTTGCAGGGATGCCCTGCGAGAGATGAAAGAGATCGCCGATCGCGGCCGCATTCCGCTGCTGGTAGGCGGCACCATGCTCTATTTCAAGGCGCTGCTGGAGGGATTGTCCCCGCTGCCCTCTGCCGATCCCGCCATTCGTGCCGGGATTGAGGAAGAGGCTGCCCGCCTCGGTTGGCAAGCGCTGCACGACGAGCTGGTGCGCATTGACCCGGTGGCCGGGGCGAGAATTCACCCCAATGACCCGCAGCGACTCTCCCGGGCGCTGGAGGTCTACCGTATCAGCGGCAAGACCCTTACCGAGCTGACGCAGGTGCAGGGGGAGGGCTTGCCCTATCGGGTGCAGCAGTTTGCCATCGCCCCGAGCGAGCGCGCCGTGCTGCATCAGCGTATCGAACAGCGCTTTGACAAGATGCTGCAAGGTGGCTTGGAACAGGAGGTTCGTGCGCTGATGGCGCGCGGCGATCTGCACCCGGATCTCCCCTCCATTCGCTGTGTGGGTTATCGCCAAATGTGGGACTACCTGTGCGGTGAAGTGGGGTATGATGAGATGCGTTATCGTGGCATTGTTGCCACACGCCAATTGGCAAAACGACAGATGACCTGGTTGCGCGGCTGGCCCGATGTGACCTGGTTGGAATCTGGTGAGTCTGGCAATCTCGACCGCGTGCTTGCTCGCGCTGGTGCGGCTTGACACTCCCTGTATAATCAGGTTGTTATATTGATATTCGGTGTTTAAAAACAACAAACTATAAGGAAAAGAAAAATGGCTAAGGGGCAATCTCTCCAAGACCCGTTTTTGAATGCGCTGCGCCGTGAGCGGATTCCTGTTTCTATCTATTTGGTGAACGGCATCAAACTGCAAGGTCAGATCGAGTCTTTTGACCAGTTTGTTATCCTGCTGAAAAACACCGTGAGCCAGATGGTTTACAAGCACGCCATCTCGACTGTCGTACCGGCCCGTGCCGTCAATCATCACCAGCCCACTCCGGGTGGCGCGGCTGATGAACAGGGTGATGCCGAGGCGTGATATCCCTGGGCGAGTCGACTCGCCAACTCAGATTCATCATGATTCCTGTTAAGGAGCAAGCGCTTGTTTGACCGTTATGAAGCTGGCGAACAGGCCGTTCTGGTGCATGTCAACTTCAGTGATGAGGGTGAGCGGGAGGATCTGGAAGAGCTCAAGATGTTGGTGAGCTCGGCCGGAGTCAATGCGCTGGGGGTAATTACCACCAGTCGCAGTGCGCCCAGTGCCAAATTTTTTGTCGGCAGTGGCAAGGCTGAAGAGATCGCGTCCCAAGTCCAGATGCTGGATGCCGACGTCGTCATCTTCAACCATGCCCTGACCCCTGCCCAGGAGCGCAACCTGGAGCGTCTGTTCCAGTGCCGGGTGGTGGACCGAACCGGCCTGATCCTCGATATCTTTGCCCAGCGCGCCCGAACCCACGAAGGTAAACTGCAGGTCGAACTGGCCCAGTTGCGCCATCTTTCCACTCGTCTGGTGCGAGGCTGGACCCACCTTGAGCGTCAAAAGGGCGGGATCGGTCTGCGTGGCCCGGGTGAAACCCAGCTTGAAACTGACCGACGTCTGCTGCGGGAACGCATCAAGGCGATTTTGCGTCGGCTCGACAAGGTGGCCAAGCAGCGGGAGCAGGGACGCCGTGCCCGCAACCGCAACGAAGTGCCGACGGTGTCACTGGTTGGTTATACCAACGCCGGAAAGTCCACTTTGTTCAACCAACTTACAGCTGCCAGCGTGTATGCTGCCGACCAATTGTTCGCAACTCTGGATCCCACCCTGCGTAAACTGGTGATCCGGGATGTGGGTGATGTGATTTTGGCGGATACAGTTGGATTTATTCGACACTTGCCCCATGATCTGGTCGCGGCCTTCAAGGCAACCCTGCAGGAGACCCGTGAAGCGGATTTGCTGCTGCATGTGGTGGACTGTGCCGATGAGCAGATGCAGGAGAATATCGACTCCGTGCAGCAGGTGTTGGCCGAGATCGAAGCCGATGACAGGCCCCAGCTGATGATCTGCAACAAGATTGACAAGTTGGCGGATCGTCCGGCAGGTCTGGAGCGAGATGACGAGGGGCGCCCGTTGCGCGTCTGGTTGTCGGCCCAGACTGGTGAAGGTTGTGAGCATCTGTTTACGGCGCTGACCGAATTGCTGGCTGGCTCCATGGTGCATCACACCCTGCAGTTGCCTCCTTCTGCCGCGAGATTACGCAGTGCGCTCTATCAGCTGAAAGGGATTGAGCAGGAAGGTTTTAGCGAGGAGGGTGATTTCGTGCTGGAAGTCCGCTTGCAAGTGGCCGACTGGAACCGCCTCGTGAAACAGGAAGGTGAGAGTTTACAACGCTTTATCAGGCATTGATTCGTCGATGAAGGTGAACCCTTAGGGGCTTCTCAACGTATGATGGCCCGATAGAGATGATATCCATCCGCATGTATTAATGGAGACGCTGATGGCTTGGAATGAGCCTGGTAACAACGGCAAAGACCGTGACCCTTGGGGGAATAACGGCAAGAATCAGGGACCCCCTGATCTGGATGAAATGCTGCGCAAAGTGAGTCGCCGTTTCGGTGGCTTGTTTGGTGGCGGCAAATCTGGCGGCGATGTAGGTCGCTTTGGTATCTCCATCGCGCTGGTAGTGGCTGTGGTGGTGTGGGTCGTCAGCGGCTTCTACACCATTCGCGAAGCGGAGCGTGGTGCCGTGCTGCGGTTTGGCAAGTTTTCCCATATTGTCGAGCCGGGCCTGCGCTGGAAGCCGACCTTTATCGATCAGGTGATCCCGGTGGACGTCGAGTCCGTGCGCTCCCTGCCTGCCTCCGGTTTCATGCTGACTCAGGATGAGAACGTGGTACGGGTCGAGATGGACGTGCAGTACCGTGTGGTCAATCCCGAGCAGTATCTGTTCAGCGTGACCAATGCCGACGAGAGTCTGGGTCAGGCCACCGATAGCGCCCTGCGCTATGTAGTGGGTCATACCCGGATGGATGACGTGCTGACCACCGGTCGTGAGAAGGTGCGTCAGGAGACCTGGCAGGTGATCGATGGCATCATCGAGCCCTACCAGATGGGTCTGCAGATCGTCGACGTCAACTTCCTGCCGGCGCGTCCGCCGGAAGAGGTGAAAGACGCGTTTGATGACGCCATCTCCGCTCAGGAAGATGAACAGCGTTTCATTCGTGAAGCAGAAGCCTATGCCCGTGAAGTGGAGCCCAAGGCCCGTGGCCAGGTGAAGCGTCTGGAGCAGGAAGCGGAAGCTTACAAATCCCAGATCGTGTTGAAAGCCCAGGGTGAAGTTGCTCGCTTCAACGAGCTGCTGCCCCAGTATCTGTCTGCCCCCGAGCTGACCCGTGAGCGTATCTATCTGGAAACGATGGAAGAGCTCTATCAGCAGGCCAACAAGGTGGTGGTCGACATGCCGGCTGGCAACAACAGCATGATCTACCTGCCGCTCGACAAGCTGTCCAGCAAGCCGAAGGCTGCCCAGTCTGATCGTGCCACTGTCGCCCCGGTCACAGAGCAGGTCCCCGTTTCCAACGAGGGTGCCAACTCTACCCCGACAATGCCGCTGCGTAGCGGTGACCGCTTCAGCTCAGGGAGAAACTGATAGATGAAAAAGCTAGCTATTGGTGCAATCGCTGTCGCGGCCATGGTCTGCTTCTCCTCTGTCTTTATCGTTGATGAAGGTCAGAAGGGGATTGTGGTGCAGTTTGGCAAGGTGAAGCGGGTTGACTCCGGTGAACCCCGCCTCTATGAGCCGGGCCTGCACTTCAAGGTGCCGCTCATCGACCAGGTTCGCAAGATGGATGCCCGCATCCAGACCATTGACAGCCAGGCCGACCGTTTTGTCACCTCCGAGAAGAAAGACCTGATCATCGACTCCTACGTGAAGTGGAAGATCGAGGACTTCTCCAAGTACTACTTGGCAACCGGTGGTGGCAACAAGCTGCAGGCTGAAGATCTGCTCAAACGCAAGATCAACAACGGTCTGCGTTCCGAGATCGGTAACCGCACCATCAAGGACATCGTCTCCGGTGAGCGCAGTACCGTGATGGAAGATGCCCTGAAGAAGATGGCGCGCTCCTCCGAGCTCGGTATCAAGGTGGTGGATGTGCGGATCAAGCAGATCAACCTGCCGGTGGAAGTCTCCAACTCCATCTACCAGCGGATGCGCGCCGAGCGTACCGCAGTTGCTCGTGAGCACCGCTCTCAGGGTCGCGAGAAGGCTGAAATCCTGCGTGCCGATATCGACCGCAAGGTGACCGTCATGATCGCCGACGCCGAGAGTAACGCTCGCCAGCTGCGCGGTGAAGGGGATGCGGAAGCCGCCAAGATCTATGCCGACAGCTACAAGAAAGACCCCGAGTTTTTCAGCTTCGTGCGTAGCATGGAGGCCTATCGCAAGAGCTTTGCCGGTGGCAACGACCTGATGGTATTGAAGCCGGACAGCGAGTTCTTCCGTTACCTCAAGTCTCCTCACGGCACCAAGCAGTAATCGCCACGAGGTCACATTCAAAGGGTCTGCATTGTCAGACCCTTTTGTTTTTGGTGCCAACGCCAGCCGTAAACCCAGGGGGCTGGTTGCATTCAAGGAGGTCGGATGCTGACATCCATGCTGATAGGTTTGGGATTGCTGCTGTTGTTCGAGGGGCTTGGCCCGTTGTTGATGCCCAGAGCATGGCAGCAGATGTTGCGGCTGCTGAGCGAGCAGCCACCGGAGCAGTTGCGCCGTATCGGCGGTTCGCTAGTGGTGGCGGGTAGCGTGATCCTCTGGATGCTGAGTCGCTGAGTCTGGCGCAATGCACTGTCCAGCAGATAGCAGACAATAAAAAAGAGGCCGAAGGCCTCTTTTTTATTGCATCCCGTTTACTCAGGCACTGCGCTGCACGGCCATGTGGGCCAGTGTTTCCAGCGCGTGCTTGTGTTGGGAGTCCGGCAGGATGGCGAGGGCGGCAATGGCCTTGTCGGCCTCTTCCCTGGCACGCATGCGGGAGTACTCCAGCGCGCCGGTACGGTCGAGAATGCCGAGGATCTGCTCAAGATGTTCCATACCGTTGCGGTGCTCGATGGCATCGCGCACCAGCTGGCGCTCTTCCGGCGTACCCACTTCCATGGCGCGCAGCAGCGGCAGGGTCGGTTTGCCTTCGGCCAGATCGTCGCCGACGTTCTTGCCCATCTCTTCGCTCTGGGAGCAGTAGTCCATCACGTCATCGATGATCTGGAACGCGGTGCCCAGATACTTGCCGTAATCGGTCATGGCCTGCTCGACGGGCTCGGGCTGATGAGTCAGCACGGCTGCAAGGCGAGTGGCGGCCTCGAACAGCTTGGCGGTCTTGCAGTAGATGACCGTCATGTAGCTCTCTTCGGTAGTGTCCGGATCGTTGCAGTTCATCAGCTGCAACACTTCCCCTTCGGCGATGGTGTTGGTGGCATCCGAGAGGATCTCCATCACCCGCAGGTTGGAGAGTTCGGCCATCATCTGGAAGGAGCGGCTATAGAGGTAGTCACCGACCAGCACGCTGGCGGCATTGCCAAACATGGCGTTGGCGGTCTCCCGGCCACGGCGCAGGTCGGATTCGTCGACCACGTCGTCATGCAGCAGGGTAGAGGTGTGAATGAATTCGATGATGGCGGCCAGTTTCAGGTGATCCTCACCCTCATAGCCCAGCGCACGCGCAGCCATCACGGTCAGCATGGGGCGCATCCGTTTCCCGCCGGCGCTGACAATGTAGAAACCCAGCTGATTAATCAGACTAACGTCGGACTGGAGTCGGGCCAGGATCAGTTCATTGACCGCCGTCATGTCGGCGGCACAGAGCGCACGGATAGTCTGTTGGTCCATAAGTCTCGTAACGTGACAGCAGCAATAACTGCGATTTTAGTAATGGCAGGGATTCTACACGATTTCACAATGGGTTACAGTTAGGCGTTTATCCACGGCGGCAGATATGCGCACAAAATAAACTTTTTGCTAAATTGGCCTTGCCTGAGCAGATCGATTTGCGTAGAATGCCCGCCCATTGTTATAGGTTTTTGCGCATGTCTAGCCTTGAGCAAAAGACATGCCTTTACGGAGTTAATCAAATGTACGCGGTATTCCAAAGCGGCGGAAAACAACACCGTGTGGCCGAAGGTCAAATCGTTCGTCTGGAAAAGCTGAACGTTGAGACTGGCGCTACCATCGACTTCAACGAAGTTCTGATGGTTGCTGCAGGCGACACTTTTAAAGTAGGTGCTCCTTTCGTTGAAGGTGGCAAGGTTGTAGCTGAAGTTGTGGCTCACGGCCGTGGCGAGAAAGTGACTATCGTCAAGTTCCGTCGTCGTAAGCACCATCGTAAGCAAGCGGGCCACCGTCAGTGGTTCACTGAAGTCAAAATCACTGGCATCAGCGCTTAATTAGAGGAGTCCGATAAATGGCACACAAAAAAGCTGGCGGTTCATCCCGCAACGGTCGCGATTCTGAAGCTAAACGCCTGGGCGTGAAGCGTTTCGGCGGCGAAACAGTTCTGGCTGGCAGCATCATCGTTCGTCAACGTGGTACCAAGTTCCACGCTGGCACCAACGTTGGTCTGGGCAAGGATCACACCCTGTTCGCTACCGCGACTGGTAAAATCCTGTTCGAAGTTAAAGGTCCGCTGAATCGTAAGTACGTTAGCATCGTTGCTGAGTAATTACGGACCGCAAGGATCCGAAGCCCCGCCAACAGGCGGGGCTTTTGTTTTTCTGACGTCTTTCTGATGTCGTTGACGAAAAAACGGAACGCAGCTGACTTTGGCTCTGACGGGCATGATTGGCAAGATGCGTATCGCCCGCAGGGGTCTGTACCACTATAATTGCGTATCGGTTTTTCGAATTAAGGTGACGGTTACCTATGAAGTTTGTTGATGAAGTCCAGATTCGAGTCGATGCCGGTGACGGTGGTAACGGTTGTGTAAGCTTTCGCCGTGAAAAATATATTCCCAACGGTGGTCCGGACGGCGGTGACGGCGGTGACGGTGGCGACGTATATCTGATCGCCGACGAGAACCTCAATACCCTGATCGACTACCGTTTCGAGCGTTTCCATGCTGCCGAGCGCGGTGAGAATGGCCAGAGCGCCAACTGTACCGGCCGCCGCGGCAAGGACAAGATCCTGCGTGTGCCGGTCGGTACCCGAGCGACCGATGAAGATACCGGTGAACTGCTGGGGGATCTGACCCACCACGAGCAGAAACTGCTGGTTGCCAAAGGTGGTTTCCACGGTCTGGGCAACACCCGCTTCAAGAGCTCCGTCAACCGTGCTCCCCGCCAGAAGAGTAACGGTACTCCGGGTGAAGTACGTACCCTGAAGCTGGAGCTGCTGCTGCTGGCCGATGTCGGCATGCTGGGTCTGCCCAACGCAGGCAAGTCTACCTTTATTCGCGCCGTGTCTGCGGCTCGCCCGAAAGTAGCTGATTACCCCTTCACTACCCTGGTACCGAACCTGGGTGTGGTGCGTGGCGAGAACTCCCGCTCCTTCGTGATCGCCGATATCCCGGGTCTGATCGAAGGCGCTGCCGAAGGCGCAGGCCTGGGTATCCGCTTCCTGAAACACCTCGAGCGTTGCCGCGTACTGATCCACCTGGTGGATATCTGCCCGGTTGATGGCTCCGATCCTGCTGAAAATGCCGTGACCATCGTCAAGGAGCTGGAGAAGTACAGCCCCGAATTGGCTGGCAAGCCGCGCTGGTTGGTGTTTAACAAGATGGACCTGATCCTGGAAGAAGAAGCCCAGGAGGTGATGGATCGCGTCAAGGCGGCCCTGAACCACGAAGGTCCGGTCTATGCCATCACTGCCATCAGCAAGGAAGGCACCAAGAAGGTCTGCTACGACATTCTGGATCTGCTGGATACCATGCCCCGTCAGCTGGCGGAAGATGCCAAAGACGCCATCGAGAAGGTGGAGTTCAAGTGGGACGACTACCACAAGAACCAGTTGGCCAAGGCTGAAGCGGAAGCACTGGCTGCCTCTCTTGCCTTCGATGAAGGGCTTGATGATGACGATTGGGATGACGACGAAGATGATGGCGTTGAAGTCATCTACGTCCGTGACTGATCCCCGTCACTCTCATTGAAAACCGGAGCCTGAACAGGCTCCGGTTTTTTTATGTCTATCGAGCAGCAACTCATTAGGTATATTTGTGATGTCACTTATTGCCTGTCACTGATAACCGATTATACTGCCCACCAAAATTAACAATAACGAAACAATCATCTGGCGATGTCGATTGAATCGATATGCGCAGCTGTATCTTATTGTTTTAATGGAAGGTTTGCCTGTGGAAATATTTATGCGCAGATTTATGCCTTAAGGGCTTGTTTGTGCATTTTTTTAGAGTATTCTTGCGCCCGTTTTGCCGGTTAATGCATGAATACGCAGGTTGGCCGGGCTAGGGAAAAGTAACATTAGGGCAGTCATATCATGTTGGAAAAGAGTCTCGAAGCACCTGCGGTCAATACTCGCCGTAACTTGTTGATGTTTCTGGTTCCGTCACTTATCGGGATCCTGTTGTTCATGACGCCGGTCGTCTATGACGGTAACGTCACCATCCCGGTGGCCGTGCTGGCCAAGTTGGTGCAGCGTGTTTTTGCCGATTATCTGGTCGCCATGGTCAGTGCGGTGATCACCACCACCATGCTGATGACGGTGATTGCCTGGTTGTTCAAGCCGGCGATTCTGGTGCGTCGTCCTTTCCTCAACAGCTTGTTCAATGTCTCCCCTTTCTGGGCCTGCGTGCGGGTATTGGGCGGTATCTTCGTGCTGCTGACCTTCTTCCAGGTGGGGCCAGAGGTGCTTTACTCCGGCGCAACCGGTGGACTGGTGCTCAACGATCTGCTGCCGGTGCTGTTTTCGGTCTTCATTTTTGCCGGCCTGTTGCTGCCGTTGCTGCTCGATTTCGGGCTGCTGGAATTTGTCGGCACCATGATGACCCGCATCATGCGTCCTGTCTTCCGGTTGCCGGGCCGCTCCGCAGTGGACTGCTTTGCCTCCTGGCTCGGCGATGGCAGCGTCGGTATCCTGCTGACCAGCAAGCAGTACGAAGGGAAGTTCTATACCCAGCGTGAAGCCGCGGTGATTGGTACCACCTTCTCTGCGGTCTCCATCACCTTCTGTCTGGTGGTGATCTCCCAGGTGAAGCTGGAGCACATGTTCGTCCCCTTCTATCTGACCGTCTGTCTGGCGGGGGTGGTTGCCGCCATCGTGGTGCCGCGTCTGCCGCCGCTCTGCTGGAAGAAGGACATCTATGCCGATGGCACCCCCCTGTGCCGTAAGCAGGAAGCAGTGCCGCACCAGCACAGCGTGATGAGCTATGGTTTCGAGCGTGCCCTGACCAAGGCTGACAGCATGACTGATCTCGGCGCCGTCGCGCGGGAAGGGGTGAAGAATGCACTGGATATGGTGTTTGGCGTGCTGCCGGTGGTGATGGCGATCGGTACCTGCGCCCTGATGCTGGCCGAACATACCCCTATCTTCAACTGGCTTGGCGCCCCGTTCGTCCCCTTGCTGGAGCTGCTGCAACTGCCGGAGGCGGAAGCGGCTTCCAAGACCATCATGGTCGGTTTTGCCGACATGTTCATTCCGGCGGTGCTGGCCTCGACCATCGAGAGCGACATGACCCGCTTCGTGATTGCCGCCATGTCGGTAACCCAGCTGATCTATATGTCGGAAGTGGGCGCCCTGCTGCTGGGCAGCAAGATCCCGGTCAAGCTGTGGGAGCTGTTCGTTATCTTCCTGCTGCGCACTCTGGTTACCTTGCCGGTTATCGCCGGGGTGGCACACCTGCTGTTCTAAGGGCGCAGCGCAGTGAAAAACGGTCAACCTGGGTTGGCCGTTTTTTTATGGCTCTTCCTCTTTTCTCCGGGCTTGATGGATGACGCGGGTTATTTGCAAAACGTCCGGCCTTGCAAGGTGTGGGTCATTCGCCGTGGGCTGAGTGTGGGTAACAAGAGAGAAGGGCCTGCGGGCCCTTGCTCATCTGTGTCCCTGCGGGTGGGGCTGTGCCGGCTTGCGGGGACACTGTATCAGCAGGGTATGGATTGTGAAGGTGCTGATCTGGGGGAAGCTCGGGCTAAATCCCCTCATCGGGTCTGAGCCCCCCATGCTCATCTGAACGTTGGTGAAGGTATGCTGGCTGCGATCGGTTTCCTGATAGCCCTGCGGACAGCTCAAGCTTGCCTGTTGCTGGCAATCATCCGGCGCACCGCACTCGATCTGGAATCGTTGCTGCGAGGAATCTGCGGAGGTGAGCTCAGTGACAGTGGTGGGGGCGCAACCGGACAGCAATATACTGCCCAGCAGGACAATTCTCTGTGACATAAGAGGTTTGTGCTCAGTGGAACAAGAAAAGGGTGGTAGCGTGCCGGCTTGGGCCTTGGTATCCCGTACCGGCCGCAGTATGCGTTTGCGTGACGTTATGCTCAGATCGGACACTGGATGGTCAGCGAGTGGACCGTGTTGGCGATGCGATAGGGCTTGGCTGCCTTATAGACCTTCTTTTCGTCGTCATAGCTTCCCCCCAGATACTGGGTGCTGTAGAGCGTCTGCTGGCGGCGGTCGGTCTCCTTGTAACCTTGCGGGCAGGTCTGGTTGGCCTGCTGGAAGCAGGCTTTCATGCTGCTGCACTCTATGTAGAAGCCGCGCTGGCTGGTATCGGCAAGGTGCACCGGGGTGACGGTGGGGGCGGGGGGAGACAACAGGGCGCAGCCGGAGAGCGTCAGCGCGCCCATCAGAACGAGATGTTTTGACATAGATAACCTGAACAGTGTGGTGTGACAAAGAGTGAGGGGGAGTCTATTGCTCCCCCTTCGCTATAGGGGCACCGTTATAACCAGCCCGGGGCGCTCAGGCCAGCCCGCAAATGTAAGAAAATATGATCCCCCCAGGCATGCGCGGCCAGCAGGATGAGCGTTCAAACAATACTTGCCTGAGATTTGTTCCGTTCGATTGCTGTCGCTTGGCAGGCAGAGTGTGGCAGGAGATAGTGATTCATTCAGGTATCCCGTGCTACATTGCCCCACTTGTTACTGGCCTGTAAATCAATGGAGTGACCCATGTCTGCCATCCCCTATTCCGTGCTCGATCTGGTGCCTGTTGCCGAAGGTTCTATGCCTGCCGAGTCGTTTCGCCGTTCACGGGATCTTGCCTGCCATGCCGAGGGTTGGGGTTACCAGCGCTACTGGCTGGCCGAACATCACAACATGCCGGGCATTGCCAGTGCCGCCACCTCGGTGCTGATCGGTCATCTGGCCGAAGCCACCACCACTCTGCGGATCGGGGCGGGTGGCATCATGCTGCCGAACCACTCGCCGCTGGTGATTGCCGAGCAGTTTGGCACCTTGGCTTCGCTCTATCCCGACCGCATCGATTTGGGCCTTGGTCGCGCCCCCGGTACTGATCAGCGCACCATGCGGGCGCTGCGACGTATGCGCAGTGGCGAGGTGGATGATTTCCCAGCCGATGTGCGTGAGCTGATGAGCTACTTTGGCGACGATATTGGCGCCGTGCAGGCGGTGCCCGGCCAGGGGCTGCATCTGCCTATCTGGCTGCTGGGTTCCAGCCTTTACAGCGCGCAACTGGCGGCGGTGATGGGCTTGCCGTTCGGTTTTGCCTCCCATTTCGCACCCGCCATGTTGCTGCAAGCGCTGGAGATCTACCGCAGCCAGTATCGCCCCTCTGCGCGCTGGCCCAAGCCCCATGCGGTGGTCTGCATCAACATGATCGCCGCCGACAGCGAGCGTGAGGCCCGCTTCCAGTTCACTACCGTGCAGCAGCAGTTCTTGCGCCTTCATCGCGGTGATGCGGGCAAGCTGCCCGCGCCGGTCGTCCATTGGCGACGAGTGGGCGCCTCGTGAGCTGATGGCGATGGAGCAGACCCTGGCCCGCTCGCTAGTGGGCAACCCGGAGCAGGTTCGTCATGGCCTCAAGGCGCTGCTGGCGGAAACCCGTGCCGATGAGCTGATGTTCAATGGGCCCATCGTCGATCATCAGGCCCGACTGCGCTCCTTTGAAATTGCCGCCGAGCTGATGCAGAGCCTGTAAGCCATGACGAACCCTACTGTCGCGGTGGATGGGCCGTATTGGAATCCCATGGTACCGGAGCTGTCGGTTACCGATCTGGCTCGATCTCTGGTTTTCTATACCGGTATGTTGGGCTTCTCGGTCCGCTATCGGCGCGATGACCCTCCTTTTGCTTATCTTGAACAGCAACAGGTACAACTGATGCTGGAGCAGGTACATCCGGCGGGTTGGCAGGTCGGGGCGCTGGAGCCACCGTTCGGTCGGGGGATCAATCTGCAGATGGAGCTGACCGAGATCCAGCCGCTACTCGACCGCTTGCAGGCCGCCGAGATTGCACTTTTCCGGCAGCCCACTGAGGTCTGGTATCCAGTGGGCGAGATGCTGGCCGGGCAGCGCGAATTTTTGCTGCAGGATCCCGATGGTTATCTGTTACGGTTTGTGCAATATCTGGGGGAACGAGCGGCTGACTGACAAGATCAAAATCTTAACCATCTGATTTTAAAGGACTGTCAGATGTGTGTCGGCCATCTGTCGTGTCACCTTTCGCGGCGTAAGCCCTATGCTGGCACTGTCAATTACCACAAGGAGTTCGAGATGATCGTCAGGAAGTTGAGATTGCAACGGGGTTGGTCTCAGGATCAGTTGGCAACGTTGACTGGTTTGAGTGTCCGCACTATCCAGCGGATCGAGCAGGGGCAGCAACCCGGACTGGAATCTCTCAAGGCCCTGGCCGCCGTCTTTGAACTCGATGTGGCTCAACTGGATGGATCAGAGCAACAGGAGCGCGAGATGAGAGGAAGTGACACTATGGGTCAGGATGCGGTGCAGGTATCGGCAGAGGAGCGGGCGGCAATGCGCTATGTGGAGGAGCTCAAGGGCTTCTATCACCATGTCGCCAGCTACGTGGTGGTGATCTGCGGGCTGTTTGTCATCAACTACCTGAGCAATCCGGAGTACATCTGGGCCTGGTGGCCAACCCTGGGATGGGGGCTGGGACTTGCCTCCCATGCTGTTCGGGTGTTTCAGCCCTTCAAGCTGTTTGGCCCGGAGTGGGAGCGGCGCCAGATCGAGAAACGGTTGGGGCGCAAGTTGTAATCTCAAAGCAGTCACATATCTGCCCATATTTATAGGATAGTCTCATAGCTAATATCCATGAATATGGGCTCATCACAAAATGTGACATGATTGTATTTTGAGATGAAGGCTGAAAAAATTTGTCTCGCGGATATTTTTTAAATGAAGTTTATAGATAGCGCTCACCATTTGATGACATTGTTTTATTTTTTTAAGGACGATGACATGTTGCTTCTTCAAATTGTCACTGAGACTCCTATATGGGTCTGGATTTTGTTTGCATTTCTCATAACCACAGGCATAAATGCATTAAGTGATAGAGAAACAAATATTGAAGGGTTATTCATTATGCCATTGTTTTTTCTCCTCTGGGGAGGATTCACAGTGATTGATAATCTGGTCTTTTTATTCTGGGGCTTTGCTTCGATGATGTCAGGGGTAATAGCTGGCTCTTATATCGGCTGGCGCCACTTTAGCGATGGACCTCAGCTGAAGCGTAAAGAAGGTACTCATTTAATTATCTGGCCAGGTACTTCATGGGTTCTCGTTTTCGTAATAATTACTTTCATTATAAAGTATGCATTGAATGCTTTTTTAAATATGGAGCCTTATTTAAGGTTTTCATTATGGTTTAATATCATCTTTGGTGTTTCAAGTGGATTGATTAGTGGGGTTCTTTGGGGGCGCACAGTTAATTTGTATTTAACATATCGAAAGACCTATTTATGTGGCTAACTATGCTCAAAATAACTTGATTACAGTTAAAAGTTAAAACCATTAAATGATCTGCTTTAATAATATTATTCGTCATGTATCAGTTAATCTTATATTGGTATAAAATTCGCTGTACGAACGGCAAGCCTTTACTTAATTAGTGAAAATTATCGGTTATCAATGTAAATAGCAGAGTAAGAGAGCTCGGCAAGTTGCCGAGCTCTCTTTTTGGTTCAGGTTTTTGCAAGCACTGCCCTAGCTGGCGTGAACCGGGCAGGGGGTGGCGATCAGGGCATCATCCTCGTAGCGCCACAGGGTGAGGCTGTTGCCCCAGACGCAGCCGGTATCGAGTGCCTTGATATCGCTCTTGCCGGTGTTGCCCATCAGGGCCGCCCAGTGGCCGAACACCAGAATGGGGTCATCCACGTGGTGTTCGCGCTGTTCGAACCAGGGACGCAGCCCCGGGGTCGACTCCTTGGGCCCCTTCTTGCATTTGAAGTCGAGACGACCGTCGAAATAGCAGAAGCGCATCCGGGTGAAGGTGTTGATGATGTAGCGGTAGCGGTCGATCCCGACCAGATCATCTTTCCAGCCATCGGGCTGGTCGCCATACATGTTGTGCAGCAGCCAGCTGTATTGGTCACCGCGCAGCAGGCTCTCTACCTCGCGGGCGCAGTTGCGCGCGGTGCGGACATCCCATGCGGGGGAGATCCCGGCATGCACCATCATGATGGGCAGATCCGGATGTTCGGCCAGTAGCGGGCGGTGGCGCAGCCACTCCAGCAGTTCATCCCGATCCGGGGCATCCATCAGGCTTTGCAGCTTGTCTTTCTTCTTGAGCGGTGCAACGCCATCGGCGACCGCCAGCAGGTGCAGGTCGTGGTTGCCGAGCACGGTGACGGCACGGTTGCCCAGCCCTTTGACAAAACGCAGGGTATTGAGGGAGTCCGGGCCGCGGGCGACCAGATCGCCGCAGAGCCAGAGCACGTCATTTTCGGGATCGAACGCGGCAAGATCCAGCAGACGGCGCAAGTCGTCGTAACAGCCCTGGATGTCACCGACAAAACAGTTCGCCATGAAACCTCAGTTGATAATATTGGGGATGGCCAGCGTGAAGGGGGCGATGT
This sequence comes from Aeromonas sp. 84A, assembly GCF_051919345.1. Taxonomy (NCBI): domain Bacteria; kingdom Pseudomonadati; phylum Pseudomonadota; class Gammaproteobacteria; order Aeromonadales; family Aeromonadaceae; genus Aeromonas; species Aeromonas sp. 84A. Next base: position 4,177,287 of record NZ_JBQBEW010000001.1, on the reverse strand, counting down.
GCGCCTCGAACTGCTGACCAGAGCCATCTTGCAGGGTATAGCTCCCTTCCATCACCCCAAGCGGGGTCGCCAACGGCACGCCGCTCTGGTAGCGGTAGGTCTCACCTTCGGCAATGACGGGTTGTTCCCCGACCACGCCCGGGCCTGCCACTTCCAGCATCTTGCCATTGGCATCGGTGATGAGCCAGCGCCGATGCAGCAGTTGCACCGGGCCGGGCCCCAGATTCTCAATCTCGATCAGATAGTGAAACTGGTAAGGGTCTTTGGAACCCGCCACATACACGGGGTATGGGCGGATCTCGATGTGCGGAAGTGCCACAGGATCAGGCCTGTTGCTGATCCGCCAGCCAGTTGGCGATCATGACAAACTGCTCGAGGGAGAGATTCTCCGGGCGCAGGTTGCCATCGATACCAAGCTCGGTCAGCTGGGCGTCGGTGATGAAGTTGGAGAAGCTGTTGCGGATGGTCTTGCGACGCTGGCCAAAGCCCTCGGTACAGACGCGATTCAGACAACGAATGTCTTTTGCGACTATGGTCGGATTCTTGTGCGGGATCAGGCGAACTACGGCAGAGTCCACCTTTGGCGCCGGTTTGAAGGCACCCGGGCCCACTTCCAGCACAGGCACCACCTGGCAGTAGTACTGGGTCATCACGCTCAGGCGGCCATAAGCCTTGCTGCCCGGGCCTGCTGCCAGACGCAGGACCACTTCCTTTTGCAGCATGAAGTGCATGTCTTCAACCCGGTCGGCAAATTCGCACAGGTGGAAGATGAGCGGGGTGGAGATGTTGTAGGGCAGGTTGCCGAAGATGCGCAGCGGCCCCTTGCCTTCACCCATCAGGGTGCCGAAGTCGAAACGCATGGCATCCGCTTCGATGACGGTCAGCTTGTCTTTGAGGGTCGGGTGCTCGCGCAGGCGAGCTGCCAGGTCCCGGTCAAGCTCGACCACGGTCATTTTGTCCATCTGGGCGGCGACCGGCTCGGTCAGCGCGGCCAGACCCGGACCGATCTCCACCAGATTCTGACCCGGCTGCGGGTTGATGGCGGCGACGATCTGATCGATCACATACCGGTCGTGCAAGAAGTTCTGACCGAAACGCTTACGGGCCGTGTGGCCCATGTGCACCTTACTGCTCATATCTTTTTTTCTCTACCATCTTGATGGCGTGGTTAATCGCGGTGACAAGGCTGCCCGGATCGGCCAGGCCCTTGCCTGCCAGATCCAGCGCGGTGCCGTGATCCACCGAAGTGCGGATGAAGGGAAGCCCCAGGGTGATATTGACCGAACTGCCGAAGCCCTTGTATTTGAGCACAGGCAGCCCCTGGTCGTGGTACATGGCGAGTACCGCATCCGCATCCTTGAGGTATTTCTCCTGGAACAGGGTGTCGGCCGGCAATGGGCCGACCAGATCGATCCCTTCCTGGCGCAGCGTGGCCAGGGCAGGTTCGATCACGTCAATCTCTTCACGTCCAAGATGGCCACCTTCCCCCGCATGGGGGTTGAGGCCGCAGACGTAAATACGGGGTTTGGCGATGCCAAACTTGGTGGCGAGATCCTCGTTGAGGATCCGGATCACCTTGCCGAGGCGATCCTCGGTGATGGCCATCGCCACATAGGCCAGCGGAATATGGGTGGTCGCCAGTGCGACCCGCAGCCCCTCGGTTGCCAGCATCATCACCACATCTGCGGTGTTGGATTGCTGGGCAAAGAACTCGGTGTGGCCGCTGAACGAGACCCCGGCCTGGTTGATGATCCCCTTGTGCACCGGCCCGGTCACCACGGCGGCAAATTCGCCGCTCATGTTGCCATCGCAGGCACGCTGCAGGGTCGCTAGCACATAGGCGCCATTGCCTTCGTTCAGCTCGCCCGGCACCACGGCGGTACCGAGAGAGACAGAACATACCGTCAGGGTACCCGCCCGCTGGGGGCGGGCAGGGGTGGCGGCATCGTAGGGCTCAAGCTTGATGCTGAGCCCAAGCTGAGCTGCCCGCTCGCGCAGCAGCGCCGGATCGGCGATCACCACCAACTGGTGGGGCCAATCCTGCTGGGCAATCTGCAGCACTAAGTCCGGGCCGATCCCGGCCGGTTCGCCCGGGGTAACGGCAAGGCGACGGCAGCTCATCAGCTACCGGCTCCTTCGATCTGGATGTAGGCCTCGTCACGCAGCTCATCCAGCCACGCCTGGGACTCTTCCACGAAGCGACGGTTGTAGATCAGCTGGTAGGCGCGCTGCTCCTGAGCCTTGTCGGTCGCATCCTGGCTGCGGCGCTCTTCCACCTGCACGATGTGCCAGCCGTGGCTGGTACGGAACGGGGCACTGATCTGGCCCGGTTGCAGACGGTTGACCATGTCGCGGAACTCGGGGACATAGACGTTGGGATCAGACCAGCCCAGTTCGCCACCCTGCACCGCAGAGCCCGGATCTTCGGAGTACTTCTCCGCCATGCTGGCGAAGCTTGCCTTGCCGCTCTTGATGTCGTGCAGAATGCCATCCAGCATCCCTTTGGCTTTCTCTTCGCTCAGGATGATGGAGGGCTTGATCAGGATATGACGGGCCTTCACCTCGGTCTGCATCACTTGCTGCTGACCCTTGGTGTCGAACACCTTGACGATGTGCAGGCCGGCACCGGAGCGCAGCGGGCCGACGATGTCGCCCTTCTTGGCACCTTGCACCGCTTCCGCCATCAGGGTCGGCATCTCTTGCGGGCTCATCCAGCCCCAGTCGCCCCCTTCCAGCGCCTTGGGACCGTTACTCTCGGCAATGGCCAGTTTGCGGAAGTCGGCACCTTGCTTGAGGGCGGTCAGAATGCGCTCGATCTTGCTCTTGGCGGCATCCAGCTGGGCGGCAGTGGGGTTGTCCGGCAGGGCAATCTGGATATGGCCAACGTGGTATTCGTTCTGCTGTTGACCCTGTTTCTTCAGGATCTCCACCACCTGCTTCACCTCCTGCTCGGAGATGTTGATACGGCGGCGCACCTGGTTGCGGCGCACCTCGTTCATCAGGATCTCGCGGCGAACCTCTTCCCGATATTGGGCATAGGTCATCCCTTCACGGGCGAGCTGGGCCCGCAGCTGATCCAGGGTCATCTTGTTGTCGGCAGCGATGCCCTGAATAGCCTGTTCCAGCTGGGTGTCGCTGATCTTCAGCCCCTGGCGCTCCGCCAGTTGCAGCTGCAGGCTTTCCTGGATCAGCCGATCCAGCGCCTGTTTGCGCAGGGTGGCATCGTCAGGCAGGGACTGGCCGCTCTCCTGAGCGGAGAGTTTTACCTTGTTGACCAGTGCGTCCTGTTGGCTGGACAGCACCACGTCCTTGTTGACCACGGCCAGCACCTTGTCCATCAGCTCGGGCGCAGCCAGTGCGGCCTGGCTCATGGCACCGAACATTCCCGCGGTCAGCAGGGCAATCAGGGTCTTTTTCATATCCATCTCTCAAGGCTGGGCCAGCATCATTGCTGGCCTTTCAGATTAAACGGGCGAACATAGGGCAACAGCTCGGTATCCAGGGTGACGCTGCGGCCACCGGTACCCACGCTGCCAAGTCCCTTCATTTCAAACTGCAGACCAATGACTTTTTCCGAAGTGGGCTTCAGGGTGACGTTGTCCGGCTGATTGTGCCACTCCAGGCTCATGTTGATGCTCCAGCAGCAGGAGTCGTATTTGACACCGATCTTGCGGTCAATGTTCACATCCTGCTTGATGTCACGGTAGTAACCGCCATACATCTGCCACTGATCGGCGATCGGCGCCATCATCACCAGACCCGCCTGGCTCAGATCTTCTGCCAGTGCCGTGTTGGTCGGATAGCGATAGTCCAGGTTGCCATCCTTGATGTAGCGGTAGTTGACCTGAGTGGTCAGCTTGCCGGTTCGGTACTCGACTGCACCGTTGCCAGCCGAAATTCACCCTCGGAGGTATCGTATTGGGTCCCCGCGTGGGCAAACCACTCATCGGTGATGCGGGCATCCCCTTCGAACGAGAGCAGGGAGCGGGCGTTGGTGCTTTCCGGATTTGAAGGGTAGAGGCGCACCTTGGGTGGTGTCATTTCGAAGGCCTGGGCCACCGCCAGACGCAACCGTTCATCACCCACATTGTCATAGACCCGGCTGGTCAGGCCAACGGTGACCCGATTGGCATCGCTGATGCGGTCGAGACCGGCAAAGCGGCGGTCACTGAACAGGCTGTAGTAGTCCTGACGGGTGGTGGTGGAGTCGTAGATCCCGATCTCGTCCTGATTTTTATAAGGGATATAGAGGTACTGGAACTCGGGTTCCAGGGTCTGGGTGCCCTTGCCATCATACCAGTCGAGCGGCCGATCGAAGTTGACGCCCCCCTTGAGGCGGAAGGAGGGCAGAGTACGGGTAATGGTGCCCTCTTTCAGGGTCAGCTGTTTGCTATCTGCATCGGTGAAGCGGCTGCGGTCCTGGCTAACCAGATTATCGGGTACCTCCTGGTTGTAGGAGGTAAACATCAGCTTGTACTGACTGGTCAGGTAGTAACCCGGTGCATCCACCAGGGGCACGGTCAGGGTTGGCGCCAGATGCAGGCGGGTGGCGGTATAGCGCTCACCTGCTTGCAGAGTGGCGGCACTGCCACTGTCATAGCCAAACTTGGTTAGTTCACTGTTCCAGGCCAGATCGAACCACTTGCCTTGCTGATAGTAGTTGTAGTCGATACGCGGCAGCATCTCGTGGGGCAGCAGCGCATATGGGCTCAGGATCTGGTAGCGGCGCACCTCGGAGGTGAGGTTCCAGTTGGGCTGGTAGTAGCCGGCGGTAAAGGATTGCTGCAACTGGCTGTCGACCTGAGTGCCCACTTGCGGGCTGAAGTCGTTGAAGTAGTTGTAATCCTTGTCGCGCACCTGGGTGTAGTCGATACCAAAACGCAGGCTGCCATCCATCAGGGCTGAACCGTGGCGGACGTTCATCAGGTAGCGATGTCCATCGGACAGGCCCGCCAGACTCGGATTGCTCGGGCTGTACTGCTTGTCATCCGCCAGATTTTCAAAATAGAGGGTGCCGGTGTGGGCAGGGTCCGGCATGTAGCGGAACTCCACCTGCTCCATCAGGCCGCGTTTGTCCATAAAACGGGAGGTGATGGTGGCATCATAGTTGGGGGCAATGTTCCAGTAGAAGGGCTGGGTGATATCCATGCCGTTGCTGGAGCTTTGCTTGTAACCCGGGTAGAGCAGACCGGTCTTCCGCTCATCCTTGATGGGGAAGTTGATATAGGGGAAGTAGAACACCGGGTAGTCATAGAGCCAGAGGCTGGCGTTCCAGGCTTCGCCGAACACCTCTTTCTGGTCGATGTCGATGCTGCCGGCCTTGAGGGTCCACACTTCCTGACCGGGGGGGCAGGTGGTGTACTGGGCCCCCTCCATGGTGATGTTCTGGTTGTTGTTGGTCATCACTACGCGCTTGGCAAAGCCGCGCACCGGTGAGCCATGCACCTGATACTTGCCCTCTTCCAGTTCGGAGTTCTTGGTATCCAGGTTGGATTTGAGGGTCTTGTCGCTGGTGACGGTCACCTGACCGTCGTTGTAATAGATGTTGCCGATGGCGATGACATCCCGGCTCTTCTGGTCGAGCTGGGCATAGTCAGAGTCAAACTTGCGAACACCCTGACGAACCTTGACGTCACCTTCATAGACGGCGGTGCCGCCCTGTTTGGCCTCGAGACGGTCAGCATCAACCTCGACCGGCTGTGCGTTGGCATCCTGATCCGATGCAGGCTTCTCTATCTTGGGAACATAGTCATAGCAGAGACTATCGAGAATGCCGGTGGCTGGCGGCGCTTCGAACGGGGCCGCCTGCACCATCATAGGGGTGAGTGCGGGGGCCAGGCTGATAGTCAGGGCGATGGGATAGCGGTACCCCAGTGTCCATTTTGTCATGTGAAAGACTCGTGCAATCCGTGATAGATACGGTTGATCCAAGGCATGCATTTTACGACAGGTTTCATCGAGTTGACATTGCATGTCATTGCTTTATGTTAGCCGGCAATGATAAAGCATTATTGCGGCCAGGGCTAACAGCCAAGTGCTGCTTTCCACCTTGGTCCTCTACTTATGCACGATCGCGATTCCCTGCTATTGCAGTGGGCACGCCGTATTTGCGGTGATGCCACTCTCACGCTTACCCTCATTTCCGGTGATGCCAGCTTCCGCCGCTACTATCGCGGTGGTGGTCTGGTTTGGGTGGATGCCAACCCGAAAACCGAAAAAAATCATGAGTTTGTTCGTAACGCGGCGGCCTTGCTGGCGCGTCAGCTGTTGGCGCCAGAGGTCAAGGCGGTGGACTACGAACAGGGCTTGCTGGCGGTCAGTGACCTGGGCGATACCCAGCTTATCAGCCGCCTGAACGAGCACAACGTGCTGGCCTGGTATGGCAAGGCGATTGATTTGCTGCCCCGCCTGGGGGCGGTTGAACTGGCGCTTGAACCCTTCGATGCCGCCTTTATGGCACGGGAGAACAGCATTTTTCCCGAGTGGCTGCTGGGCCACCATCTAAAACTGACCCTGAGCGACGAAGAGCAGCAACTGCTGGACGAGACCTTTGCTTGTCTCACCGCCTGCAATCTGGCCCAGCCGCAGGGGGTGATGCATAGAGATTTTCACAGTCGCAACCTGATGGTGTGTGGCGGGGATACCCCCGAGAGCAGCCGGCTGGCCATCATCGATTTTCAAGACATGGTCATCGGGCCCCTGAGCTATGACCTGGTCTCCCTGCTGAAAGATTGCTACGTACGCTGGCCGGACGAGGTGATCGATGAAGGGATGCGCCACGGCTTTGTCACCCTGCAACAGGCGGGTCTGCTTGGCGAGCTCGATTATGCCAGTTTCCGTCGTGATGCCGACCTGACCGGCATGCAGCGCCACCTCAAAGCGGCGGGGATCTTCACCCGGCTCTATCATCGCGACGGCAAGTCCGGCTATCTCAAGGATATTCCCCGTACCCTCGGCTATGTGGTGGATGTCTGTCGTACTCATGGTAGTGCCTATCCGGTACTGGCCCGTTTTGGTCAGTGGCTGGAGCAGGTGGTGTTGCCGGGGATCGCCAACGCTGGAGTTAAATCATGAAGGCGATGATCCTGGCCGCTGGCCGCGGCGAGCGGATGCGCCCGCTGACCGACCTGCTGCCCAAGCCGCTGCTGGCGGTGGGGGGCAAGCCGCTCATCGTTCATCACATCGAAAAACTCAAAGCTGCCGGTGTGACCGAGTTAGTGATCAACCACGCCTGGCTCGGCCACAAGCTGGTCGAGAGCCTGGGTGATGGCCATGCGCTTGGTGTGACCATCCACTGGTCAGCCGAGGAGAGCGCGCTGGAGACCGCGGGCGGCATAGTGCAGGCGCTGCCGCTGCTGGGCGCAGACCCTTTTCTGGTGATCAACGGCGATACCTGGCTCGATCTCGATTATCACACTCTGGTCAGCCAGCCCCTTGGCGATGATCTGGCCCACCTGTGGCTGGTACCCAATCCGCCCCAGCACCCGAGCGGGGACTTTGCCCTGCAAGGGGGGCGAGTCGTGGATACGCCAGCGTTTACCTTCAGCGGGGTCGGACTATATGATCCGGCGGCCTTTGCCGGTCTCGCGGGCGGTGCCCGCAAGCTAGCGCCCCTGCTCCGTGACTGGATGGCGCAAGGGCGGGTGGGCGGCAGCCTGCTCGCTGGCGAGTGGCGAGATATCGGCACGGTCGATCGACTGCGCGAGCTGGATGACCAGCTCCAGGCCCGCACTTATTAACTTCAAGAGGTCTTGAACCATGCGTATTTGGGGTAAGGTGCTGGGCGCCTTCTTCGGTTTTCTGCTCGGCAATATCATCGGCGCCCTGATTGGCCTCTGGATTGGCCACCGTTTCGACCGTGGCATGGGGCTGCAGGGGGCATTTCGTCGCGGCCCGAGTCAGGAGCAGCAAGCCGTCTTCTTCCACGCCACCTTCTCGGTGATGGGCCATATTGCCAAGTCCAGCGGCCAGGTGACCGAACAGGAGATCCGGGTTGCCTCCAACCTGATGGATCGGATGCGGCTGGCGGGCGAACAGCGTGCCCGGGCGCAGGAGTCGTTTCGTCTCGGTAAGGAGGCCGACTTCCCGCTGCGCGAGACCCTGGCCGAGTTCCGCCGTGCCAGTCTGGGGCAGCGCGATATTCTGCGCTTCTTCCTCGAGGTACAACTGCAGGCGGCCTTTGCCGACGGGCGGGTGGAGGAGGGCGAGCGCGCCATTCTGCACACCATTGCCGACGAGCTGGGCTTCAGCCGCATCGAGTTGGCCCGCATTCTGGCGATGGCCGAAGCGCAGATGAACTTCTTCAATCAGGCTCATGGCCAGTATCAGGGGGGCCATTCCGGTGGCCAGCAGTATCGGCAGGCGGCACCCTCTGCGGATCGCCTCAAGAATGCCTACCAGTTGCTGGGAGTGAGCGAGAGCGACAGCGATCAGGATATCAAGCGCGCCTACCGCAAGGAGATGAGCAAACATCATCCGGACAAGCTGGCTGCCAAGGGGTTGCCGCCGGAGATGATGGAGATGGCCAAGGAGAAGACCCAGGAGATCCAGCAAGCCTGGGAGTGGATCCGCGAGGCCCGCGGCATCCGGTAAGCGCCAACGTCAGGTTGGAGCAGACAATAAAAAGCCCCGCAGCAGTGCGGGGCTTTGTTTTACTGTGTGGCGCAGGCCGGGTTATTTGGCCGGAATCGCTTCCAGTACGTGCACCAGCAGTTGCCAGAAACGTTCGACCGCCGGGATATGTACCTTCTCGTCAGGGGAGTGGGCACCGCGGATAGTCGGGCCGAAGGAGACCATGTCCCACTCCGGATAGGCGCTCTTGAACAGACCGCACTCGAGACCGGCGTGGATCACCATGACGTTGGGCATGGTGCCAAACAGGGTCTGGTAGCTGTTGCGTACCAGCGCCATGACGGGGGAGTCCACGTTCGGCGCCCAACCCGGATAGGCACCGGTGAATTCGCAGCTGGCGCCTGCCAGGGTGAACAGGGAGCGGGTCATCTGCTCGATGCTCTCGCGGCCGGAGTCAATCAGGGAGCGGATCAGGCACTGGACGTACACTTCGCCATCCTGAGTCTTGATGACCCCCAGGTTGGTCGAGGTTTCGGTCACGCCGGGCATGGCATCGCTCATGCGCATCACACCGTTCGGGCAGGCCATCAGGGCATCCAGCAGGCGCTGCTGCAGGGAGACGCTCATCAGCTTGGCCGGTTTGGCGGCGCTGTTGACCAGCACGGTCAGGTTTGGCTCGGTGGCGGCCAGTTCGGTCTGGTAGATCCCGGTGTTGCGGTCAACCAGCGCCTTGAACTCGTTTACGCTGACAGCAGGCACCTGCAGGGTGGCACGGGCTTCGCGCGGGATGGCGTTGCGCAGAGTGCCGCCGTGGATCTCGGCCAGACGAACACCCAGCGGCTCGGCTGCTTTGAGCAGACGCACCAGCAGCTTGTTGGCGTTACCACGGCCGCGATGGATATCGCAACCGGAGTGGCCGCCACGCAGCCCTTTTACGGCCAGCTCGAACGCTTCGCCTTCGCTGGCGTCAACCAGCTCGAGCGGGAAGCGGATATTGGCATCCACACCGCCAGCGCAGCCCATATAGACCTCGCCATCCTCTTCGGAGTCGGTGTTGAGCAGAATTTCGCCCTCCAGCCAGCCCGCTTCCAGACCGAATGCGCCGGTCATGCCGGTCTCTTCGTCTGTGGTCAGCAGCACTTCCAGCGGGCCGTGCTTGATAGTCTTGTCAGCCAGCACAGCCAGACAACCGGCCATGCCGATGCCGTTGTCGGCACCCAGGGTGGTGCCACGGGCAGTGACCCACTCGCCATCGACATAGGCATCGATGGGATCGGTCGCGAAGTCGTGTTTGGTGTCTGCGTTAGCCTGCGGCACCATGTCGATGTGGGCCTGCAGTACCACGGCTTTGCGGTTTTCCATCCCCGGGGTGGCCGGTTTCTTGATGATGATGTTGCCGACCTTGTCCTGCTTGACCGCCAGACCTTCCCCTTGAGCCCATTGGATGATCCAGGCGCTCAGTTTGGCTTCATGTTTGGAAGGGTGAGGGATGGAGCAGATCTGTTCGAAGAAATGCCAAATCAGTTTGGGAGAGAGAGAGCTAAGCTGTGCCACGTCGGGACTCCTTACCAGCACGGAATTAACAGGGCCCCATCAGCGGGCCGGGGAAGAGGATAACGATAATACAGTCAATCACACAAAAATGTGAGCAATCAGCGCAAATCGCAGGCAGCTTGTGCTGGCTGATGGCAACCAGGCAGTACGATCGTCAGGTTCGGACGACGCTGGCCGATAGAAAAGAAAATGTGTGACCGGTCTCACAAAAATATTGAATTTAATGCACCGACTGGTAAATTAGCTCCCGTGGTTCGCCACCCGTCAGGATGACGATGAAAGCCTCCAGGGAACCGAAGCAAAGCAAGTGCGCCTCCATGGAACCGAGTGTTCGTTCAAGGATTTGAGCCCGCATTAAAGGTACGTAACTTGTTAAGCAATCAGGAGTTTCAATATGCCAGGCAGCAACTCAACCTATTGGTTTGCCCCCTCTTTGTATACCCAGGGTTTCAGCTACCCTAACCCCTTCGTCACTCGTCGCTAAGACGAGCTGCCCAACCAGGCAGAGGCGAGAAAGCAGCAGGTGCGTGAGGTAAATCCTCCCCCTGCTATTTTTTTATCTGCGATTTGCCGCACAGCCCATTTGGACTCGGCAGCAGGGACGGCAGGTTAGTCGTTTGGCGCTCGAGATATGCCGAATGGAGAGGGTGATGCCGATTTTTCCTGTTTTTGGCATACGTTTGCCAGGCATTTTCTCTGCAAACGGTGCTATCATATCGGCCCAACAGCCTGTCCGCGGTTTGGACACATCATCTAACCGATCGCCGGATAAGCCCATCTTGCTTCCATTGTTATCAGATTTGCTGCCGAGGCTTAGCCCTGAGGCAGCCGAAGTGCAATCTGAATTCAGTCGGGCAAGGGCCGCCATTTACTGGCATCCGCAGGGATAATTGCGGGTGTTGTTATTTTAAGTGATTGTTTTTAAATAACTATTCGAGATCGATAACATGCCGAAAAAGTTCTATGTGTCGTGGGACAACCTGCAACGTGAAGCTCGCCGTCTGGCCCGTCGTCAGCTGCCTGTCAGCCAGTGGAAAGGTATCATCGCGGTCAGCCGTGGTGGCCTGGTGCCCGCAGCCCTGATGGCCCGTGAACTTGGCATTCGTAATGTGGAAACCCTCTGCATCTCCAGCTATGACCATGACAGCCAGCGCGAGCTGGTGGTCGTGAAGGCTGCCACCACCGCTGGTGACGGCGAAGGCTGGCTGGTGGTGGAAGATCTGGTCGACACCGGCACTACCGCCAAGGCGATCCGCGAGCTCTACCCGAAAGCCAAGTTCATCGCGATTTTCGCCAAGCCGATGGGCGAAGCGCTGCTGGACGATTTCGAAGTGGCGATCCCGCAGGATACCTGGATCGAACAGCCGTGGGATATGGCACTGGAGTTCGCCACACCGATCTGCGACGAAAAGTAACGGGAGCGGGATGTGACGCTCACTGCGTCCATTGGTCGCGACCGGCAATAATGGTTTCACAGGGCTCCAATTTGGAGCCCTGTTTTTTTGTGTATCAATCTGTTGCAGGGTGGCTGATGGGCAGTAAAAGTGGTTAAGATGAGCTATTGCCTGATATGAATGGGACACTATCTTGGACTTGAACGAAGACCTAAACCTGACCGAACAGCTCTTTACCCGCGTCAAGAAGGTATTGGAAACATCCGAGATCTCCAACTCCAGTGCGGCTGATCTGGCGCAAGCCGAGTCAGACGAGATGTTTATCGACGGATCCATGTCAAAGAGCTGGTATCGCCTGCTGCGCCGCCCCTCCTGGACCTGGCAGGGGGCTGATCCCATCGAAGTGGAGCAGACCCTGGCCCGTATCGCCATGGCGACCGGCGAGCGCACCCACGATTGCTATCTCGATACCATCAAGGGCTATGTGCCCGGCAACTGGATCTACGAGTGGAGCCAGGTGGCTGGCAACTATTTCAAGCAGGGCCGCGAACTGCGCGAGAAGGGGGATACTTCTGGCGCCCTGAAGCAGCTGCTCAAGGCGGTGCGCTACTACTCCATCGCCAGCTATCCCCATCTCAAGGATGACGAGCTGGCGGATCAAGCCCAGCTGCTCGGTAACATGGCCTATCGCGAGGCCGGTCGCCTGTTCAAGGTGCCGCTCAAAGAGATCCAGGTGCCTTTTCGCGGCAAGCATATTCAGGGTTATCTCCACCTGCCGACGACCGAAAAACCGGTGCCGCTGGTGATCATCAGCGGCGGGATCGACTCCCTGCAGCTCGATTTCCTCAACTTCTATCTCAAACGGCTCGAGCCCAACGGTATCGGCATGCTCTCCCTCGATATGCCCGGGGTTGGCTATGCCGAGCATTGGCCGCTGGTGCAGGATACCAGCCGTCTCCATCAGGCGGTGCTCCATTACCTCTCCGAAGTGGCCTGGGTCGATCATCAGCGTATCGCCATGGTGGGGATGCGTCTGGCGGGCAATATCGCAGCCAGACTGGCCTTTATCGAACCCTTTAAGCTGCGCACCGTGGTCTGTGTCGGCGCCGGTGTCAATCAGGTGTTTACCAATCAGGAGCTGTTTGCCAAGTGTCCGCGCATGATGCGGGACAGTCTGGCCAACCGGTTGGGGGCGGATGCGGCGCAGTGGGACGGCATGCGTACCAAGTGCCAGGTTTTTTCACTTAAAACACAAGGATTACTGGGGACTCGCACCTCAGTGCCGATATTGAGTATTGGACACAAGCGAGATTTTATTTGTCCCGAGCAGGATGTACGGGCATTGGCGGCGGCCAGTCGTAACGGCAAGGCCATCGTATTCGACAAGCAGCCTTTGCTGGAGGTGTATGACAAGGCGCTGGACGAAATCGTCGAGTGGCTGAAACAGCATTTGTGTACCTGACATTGCGCTAAAGAACTGACGCCATCCCGAGGTGGCGCGGCTTGTTTAACAGGGAGGTTAACATGTCTGAAAGAGTGACCTACAAGCGACTGCTGAGGCAGTTTGCTGCCATTGGCCCCTATTTGCGCGAAGATCTCTGCGAAGAGGGGCGTTATCGTTTCGACTGCCTGTCGGTCTGTGTCAGCGCCAAGCCGGTGCCGGACAAACGGGAGTTCTGGGGCTGGTGGCTGGTGCTGGAGCAGGACGATCACCACTTCCGTTACCACTATCAGCTCGGTTTCTACAATGCTGATGGTGAGTGGCTGGACAAGCCGATCCCCAAGAAGCACCAGGTAGAAGTGGAGCGGACCCTCAACCGTTTCTACAAGCTCATCAGCGACAAACTGACGGCTCTGGAGTGTCAGTTAGCGCCAGCGGATCAGGTCACCAATGAGTTGACCGTGACCGCTGCTTGATCCCTGATGCCCGGCGAGCAGCATCCTGCTGTTTGCCGGGCCATCAGTCAGCCATCTCCCCTTCCGACCGCAATCATCCGGGCCTTTGCTTCATCTCCTCACCTCCGGCGTTAATTGCCTTGCAGGGCACCATGGCCGTGGGTATAAAGATATTCCTTACTTTTTAGCCTTTATGCTCCCATGGAAAACAGAACCATAGTCGTCAAGTTGGGCACCAGCGTGCTCACAGGGGGGTCTTCCCAGCTCAATCGTGCCCATATGGTCGAGCTGGTCAGACAGTGTGCGGCCTTGCACCGTCACGGCCATCGGGTCGTGGTCGTCACATCAGGGGCTATCGCCGCCGGGCGTGAACATCTGGGTCACCCGCCACTGGCGCCAACCCTGCCCAACAAGCAGATGCTGGCGGCGGTTGGTCAGACCCAGCTTATTCGGGTATGGCAAGATCTGTTCAACCTCTACGGTCTGCATATCGGCCAGATGCTGCTGACCCGCGCCGATCTGGAAGATCGGGAGCGCTACCTCAACGCCCGCGACACCATGCGAACCCTGCTCGATCACCGCATTATTCCGGTGATCAACGAAAACGATGCGGTGGCGATCGCCGAGATCAAGGTCGGCGACAACGACAACCTCTCCGCACGGGCCGCCATTCTGGCGGATGCGGATCTGCTGATCCTGCTGACAGACCAGAAGGGGCTGTTTACCGCCGATCCGCGCACCAATCCCGACGCCCAGCTCATTGAAGAGGTGCAGACCATCGACGATACCCTGCGCTCGCTGGCGGGTGACAGTGTCAGCGGCCTCGGCACCGGCGGCATGGCTACCAAGCTGCAGGCCGCCGATGTGGCGCGCCGCGCCGGCGTCAACGTGGTGATCGCGACCGGCCAGATGCCGGAGGTGATCGGCCGTCTCGCCAAGGGCGAGCGGATTGGCACCCTGTTCCCGGCGCTGGCGTCCCCGCTGGAAGGGCGCAAGAGCTGGATCCTGGCAGGCCCACCTCCTCACGGCGAAGTGCATGTGGATCAGGGCGCAGTGGCTGCCATGAAGGAGAAAGGCTCCAGCCTGCTGCCCAAGGGGATTGTGGCGGTCAAGGGCGACTTTATTCGAGGCGATGTGGTGCGCATTCTTGATCCCAAAGGCGCCGAGTTGGCGCGAGGCATCTGCCGTTACGACCATCTGGAGCTGGACAGGCTGCGTGGCGTCCACTCGGATCAGATTGAGCAGGTATTGGGCTATGGATATGGTTCAGTAGCCATCCATCGAGACGATATGGTGCTGCTCTAATCAGGGCGGCACGGCATGAACAAAGGGAACCGAGATGAGTCTGGAGAAAATGGGGCAGGCGGCCCGTGAAGCCGCCTATCAGCTGGCTACCATCAGCACGGCGCAGAAGAATCGGGCGCTGGCCGCCATCGCCGACGAGCTGGAGGCGCGCAGTGAGCAGATCCTTGCTGCCAACGACAAGGATATTGCGGCTGGCCGTGAGGCGGGCTTGTCAGAGGCGATGCTGGATCGCCTGCTGCTTAATCCGGCCCGGCTGGCCGGTATCGTGGCGGATGTGCGCAAGGTAATCACGCTGGATGATCCGGTCGGCGCCGAAATGGATAGCCGGGTGCTGGAGAATGGCCTGCGCCTCTCCCGTCGTCGGGTGCCCATCGGGGTTATCGGCGTCATCTACGAGGCGCGTCCCAACGTCACCATCGACATCGCCAGCCTCTGCCTCAAGACCGGTAACGCCAGCATACTGCGCGGCGGGCGCGAGACCTTCCACTCCAATCTGGAGCTGGTGCGGGTGATCCAGCATGCCTTGGCGGCCTCCGGCCTGCCCGAGGCGGCGGTGCAGTACATCGACAACCCGGATCGGGTGCTGGTGGCCGAGCTGCTGCGCCTCGATCGCTATGTGGACATGATCATCCCCCGCGGTGGTGCCAGCCTGCACAAGATGTGCAAGGAGAACAGCTCCATTCCGGTCATCATCGGCGGTTTCGGCATCAGCCACATCTTCGTCGACGAGAGCGCCGATCTGGTGCGCTCTCTGGCGGTTATCGACAACGCCAAGGTGCAGCGCCCCTCTGCCTGCAACGCCCTCGATACCCTGCTGGTACACGAGAAGGTGGCCACCACCTTCCTGCCGCAGCTGGTCGCTCTGATGAACGAGCGCAAGGTGACGCTGGTGGCCGCGCCAAACGCCATGGCGTTGCTGGCGGGTGCCGACAACCTGTGCGAGGCGGGGCCGGAAGATTTCGATACCGAGTGGCTGGGACTGACCCTGGGGGTCAAGCTGGTGGCGGATGTGAACGAGGCGCTGGCCCATATGCGCGAGCATAACGCCGGCCACTCCGATGCCATTCTGACTAACGATCTGGCCAACGCCGAGCGTTTCGTCAACGGCGCCGGTTCGGCGGCGGTCTACGTCAACGCCTCGACCCGCTTCACCGATGGCGGCCAATTTGGGCTGGGAGCTGAAGTGGCGGTATCGACCCAGATGCTGCACGCCCGTGGCCCCATGGGGCTGACCGAGCTCACCAGCTACAAGTGGGTGGGGCAGGCGGATTACCTTAGTCGCGCCTGATAACCTGTTGTGTCAGAAACAAAAATGCCGACTCTTGGGTCGGCATTTTATTTGGTGGATATCGGGAAGATATCAGGCGATCGGGTTATTCCCCGTGATAGATCGCCTTGTCACCGTGCTTGAGCACATAACCCTTCCAGATAAAGAGGGTGTAGCCGCGACCCTGCCACGACCAGTTGCCCTCCGCTCCTTGACGGGTCAGCAGGTGCTGCTCGCCGCTTGGTAGATGCAGTTCGGCCTGCGTCTGGTCGGTGTTGAACAGCACGAAGGCGCTGCTTGTCTGGCTGGCATCGGTTGGATTGAGCCGGATACCCTCTTCAAACAGGCGCACACATTTGCCAGTCAGCGCTGACCATTGATAGCCCGCACTGCCGATACAGCCGTGGCTGTCGCGATCGCCGCCCACCAGATGTTGTTCCGGTGTACTGCATGCCGCCAGCAGCAGAGAGGCGGCCATCAGGGTCAAGGTGCGCATGGTTACTCCTGCAGATCCCGTTCGATGACGATGTTGGAGAATCCCAACTCTTTGAAGTAGTTCTCCTGATAATCCTTCACGCTTTTCTTGTCGCGGCGACAAACCTGAGCCAGCTGGGCCTCCATGGCGTGAAAACTGGTGAGATCCAGCCCTTCAGCAGCGGCGATGGCGTCGTAGATGCTGCGGAACTTGTCGTTCGCGTAGCCGATCTCTTTGGCCTGCTTTTTATAGGTATACGTAATCTTAAAGGCCATCTTGCCCTTCCTTCTTCGATTTGGCTTGCTTGCGCTGGACGTAGAGGTAGAGGCTTTCGACCTTCTCCCGGGCCCAGGGGGTCTTGCGCAAGAACTTCAGGCTGGACTTGATGCTGGGATTATCGGTGAAGCAGCGGATATTGATCTGCTGCCCCAGCTCTTCCCAGCCGTAGTATTCGACCAGCGCGGTGACGATGGCTTCCAGCGTCAGCCCGTGCAGCGGGTTGTTCTTCTGCGAGGCGTTCGGTTGCTCGCTCATGCTTGCTCCGCCAGCTTGGCAAAGGGCTGACCCATGCGGGTGGTGACGCCATTGGCCAGATGGGGCTCGAAACCGGCCAGCATGCCCGGGCCAAACAGGCAGACCACGGTGCTGCCCAGCTTGAACAGGCCCATCTCGGCGCCTTTCTGCAGGGTAATGGCTTCATCGCCGGTGTAGTCCCAGCGCACCACCTTCTTCTCTTTGGTCGGCGCAATGTTGCCGGCCCAGATGGTCTCGATGCTGGCCACGATAGTGGCACCGACCAGCACCAGCGCCATGGGGCCGTGCGGAGTGCGGAAGGTGGCGACCACCCGCTCGTTGCGGGCAAACAGGTTGGGCACGTTCTCGGCGGTGAGCGGGTTGACGGAGAAGAGATCCCCCGGCACGAACACCATGCTCTCCAGCACGCCGTCCAGCGGCATGTGGATGCGGTGATAATCCTTGGGCGCCAGATAGATGGTGGCGAAGTCGCCATCCTTGAACGGCGCCACTAAATCCTCATAGCCGCCCAGCAGCTCGCGGGCGCTGTAGTCGTGGCCCTTGGCCTGAATGATGCGACCCTGCTGGATGGGGCCGAGCTGGCTGACGGTGCCATCCACCGGCAGCGCCAGGGTCATGGCATCTTCTACCACGGGGCGGATACCGGGCTTGAGCTCGCGGGTGAAGAACTCGTTGAAGCTCTTGTAGTGGGCCGGGCTCTCGTGCAGCGCCTCACTCATGTCGACCTGATACTGCTTGATAAAAGCCTCGATCACTTTGGTAGTGATGTTGCCCGCTTCGGCGGCGGCAAACTTGCCGATTAGACGGGAGAGGGCGTGCTTGGGCAGACAGTATTGACCGGCAATTTTCAGGTTGTCAGTAATGCTCATGTTCATCATCAACGTAGGTTTATTAGGGTCACAGGCGCGCTTGCTGGCGACCGTGACGGGCTTCCTGCATGGTTTCAAGGATGCGGTGATAGTTGTGGAAGCGATCGGCGCTGATGGCGCCCGCGTCGACCGCGGCGCGCAGGGCACAGCCGGGATCGTCCTTGTGGGTACAGTCGCGGAACTTGCAGCCACCCAGATAGTCGCGAAACTCGACGAAGCACCAGGTGATGCGGTCGGCTTCCAGATGCCAGAGGGCGAACTCGCGGATCCCCGGGGAGTCGATGAGATCGCCACCGCTCGGGAAGTGGTAGAGCCGCGCCGTGGTGGTGGTGTGCTGGCCGAGCCCCGAGTTTTCGGAGATCTCGCCGGTGAGCACATCCAGCCCCGGCATCAGGGCGTTGGTGAGCGAGGATTTGCCCACCCCGGACTGGCCGACGAAGATGCTGATCTTGTCGGTCAGAGCGGCTTTAAGCTCATCCAGCCCTTCACCGCTCTCGCAGCTCACCAGCAGCACCTCGTAATTGAGTTTGCGGTAGGTTTCGAGCTGGCTCTCGATGCGTGCTCTGGCGGCATCATCGAGCATGTCGACCTTGTTCAGCACGATGAGGGGGCGGATCTCCACATCCTCGGCGGCCACCAGATAGCGGTCGACGATGTTGGTGGAGAACTCGGGCATCACCGCCGAGACGATGATGATCTGGTCGATGTTGGCGGCGATGGGTTTGACCCCGTCGTAGAAGTCCGGCCGGGTCAGTACCGAGTGGCGCGGATGCACCGCCTCGATGACGCCCGCTGTCGCGGCATTGAGGCCGGGACGCCACACTACCTTGTCGCCGCACACCAGACTGCTGATGCTGCTGCGCCGCAGGTTGCTGCGGTGGATGGTGCCATCGACCGCTTCCACGTCTGCGTGCTGACCAAAACGGCTGATCACCACCCCTTCGATGGCGGGGCCAAACAGGGTGTCATCCACCACTGTGGTGTGATCTTTTTGCAGCCGCCGTTCGCGGTTGGCCTGGACGCGTCTTTGTTGACCCAGATTGAGTTTTGCTTTCTTTGCCACTCGATTCGCCAGTTTATGAACAGATCCAAAGCCAGTATGATACATGCAAATTGGCAAAATTCCGCCATTCCTCCCAACAGAGAGAGTAATCATGACAGTCAGCGCGCAGAACCTGGTATGGATCGACATGGAGATGACGGGTCTCGACCCCGAAGAGAACGTGGTACTGGAGATTGCCACCATAGTCACCGACAAGGATCTGAACGTACTGGCCGAAGGGCCGGTCATCGCCATTCATCAGAGTGATGAAGAGCTGGCCAAGATGGACGACTGGAACGTCAACACCCATACCAAGAGCGGTCTGGTGGCCCGGGTCAAGGCGAGTCAGCACGATGAGGCGAAAGCCATTGCCGAGACCCTCGCGTTCATTCGCCAGTGGGTGCCGGAGCGCACCAGCCCGCTGTGCGGCAACAGCATCGGTCAGGATCGCCGCTTCATGGTCAAGCACATGGCCGAGCTGGAAGCCTTCTTCCACTACCGCAACGTCGACGTCAGCACCATCAAGGAGCTGGTACGCCGCTGGCAGCCGGAACTGCTGGATCAGTTCAAGAAGAGTGGCACCCATCAGGCGCTGGACGATATCCGCGAATCCATCGCCGAGCTGCAGTTCTATCGCAGCCACGTCTTCAAGATCTGATTCCCCGGCAAGGGTTTGTCATACTCTGGCTGCTAAAATCGACAGTTCGGCCAGCTTTTGAGCGAACGAGCGCAGCCAGACAAAAAAGCCCTTGCAATTGGAGTGACTGCTCTTATAATTCGGCTCCCGTACAGTAGCGCAAGCAACCAAATGCTGTACGGCCTGTTTTAAGGTAGTTGCGGGAATAGCTCAGTTGGTAGAGCACGACCTTGCCAAGGTCGGGGTCGCGAGTTCGAGTCTCGTTTCCCGCTCCAAAAATCTGATGATGACACTGGTGCAAACCAGCCCGATGCGGGAATAGCTCAGTTGGTAGAGCACGACCTTGCCAAGGTCGGGGTCGCGAGTTCGAGTCTCGTTTCCCGCTCCAATCATCAGCCAGCCTAAAGACAACCAAATTGTTGCGGGAATAGCTCAGTTGGTAGAGCACGACCTTGCCAAGGTCGGGGTCGCGAGTTCGAGTCTCGTTTCCCGCTCCAAAAAATTTGTAAGTGATATTCCGATGCGGGAATAGCTCAGTTGGTAGAGCACGACCTTGCCAAGGTCGGGGTCGCGAGTTCGAGTCTCGTTTCCCGCTCCAATCACTTGTAAATGACATTCTGTTGCGGGAATAGCTCAGTTGGTAGAGCACGACCTTGCCAAGGTCGGGGTCGCGAGTTCGAGTCTCGTTTCCCGCTCCAAACATTTGTAAGTGACATTCCGTTGCGGGAATAGCTCAGTTGGTAGAGCACGACCTTGCCAAGGTCGGGGTCGCGAGTTCGAGTCTCGTTTCCCGCTCCAATCACTTGTAAATGACATTCTGTTGCGGGAATAGCTCAGTTGGTAGAGCACGACCTTGCCAAGGTCGGGGTCGCGAGTTCGAGTCTCGTTTCCCGCTCCAATCTCTCTTCGAAGTTTTCATAATCCCTTTGAATTGCCCTTCACATCGCGCTGCGATGCTTTGTCGTATCTGGCGTTTACTCAGCGTGTCTCAGCCGCCTTCTGCAAACAGGGGGGGGACTCTGTGGGCTGATCGAGGCAAGCGGTTGTGACAGGTGGTGGAAGGCGAGAATTGCGGGCAAAAAAGAGGAGGGGCCTTGGCTCCTCCTGCATGATTCACTGGCGCGGGCTTAGACCAGAGTAACGTTCTCAGCCTGAGGGCCTTTTTTGCCCTGGGTCACAGTGAACTGGACTTTTTGACCTTCAGCCAGGGTTTTGAAACCGGTGCTCTGGATGGAGGAGAAGTGAACGAATACGTCCGGACCTTGGGATTGTTCAATAAAGCCAAAACCCTTGGTTTCGTTGAACCATTTTACCTGGCCGGTGCGAATGTCAGACATGTGCTAAATCCTATCAATAACAAAATGAAACTAAGCCCGTGCTGGGCTGCATTTGCCTTGCAATCAGGGGTTGGCTCATGACTGACCACGTCTCTTTGTCCCAGTAGCACGTAGAACAATCCCTGTCTAAAGCACAAACGATTGTACGTTAGCGCCGATCCTTGTCAATTTGACCCCTTTCGTTTTTTGAACAAGCTAAAAATATTGTGAAGTCAGTAGCTTATTTGAAGATATTTGACTGAAAAAAACGGGAAGCCAGCGCCTCCCGTTTTTGTTATTCCTTGAGGGCGAACCCTTCGCCCTGCCGGTCGTAGCGGTAGACTGCCTGACCGTAGGAGCGGATCTCCACCCGCTGGATGCGGCGGGTGTCGTCCACCAGGATGAAGATAGAGCGGCCCGATTGCAGGCGGGTCAGGGGGCGATCCGGCCCCTCAATGGCGATCAGGCGGCTCAGCTCGGCACCCGGCAACTCGAATTTACGCCAGATGGAGTAGAGGGTTTCACCCGCCTGCACATCGTGTTGCAGCCAGGTACCGTTGACCTTCTCTTCGACTGGTTTGGCTGCCGCGGGAGCACTACCTGCCGCGCCATTACCGACAGTTAGAGCTTGAGCAGGTACGGCCAGCGGCACTTCCAGCGAGCCGGAAGGGGCGGCTTTGGGTGCAGATGGTGCCGGCTCCCAGGCCAGTACCAGCAACCAGAGCGGGATCAGGATCAGCAGACCTATGGTGTTTTTGCGGGGCAGCGGGCTGGACAGCTTGAATTTGCCTGCTTTGGCATCCTGGCGGCGTTGGCCGAGTTTGCTCATCCCTTGGCCAAAACGTTGGCGCAGGGACAGGGTCGCGGCATTGATGCGATGGAGCAGGGATCCTTGTGATTCGTCTTGGCGACGCTGCTGGGCTCGTCTGTTATGGCCTCGTGGGCGACGGTCCGGGGTGGGCACGGCATTTACCTCTCACTACATTGCCTGCCATCAGGCAAATTCATCGCCTATGGTAAACGGACTCGCCCCCGAGGGGGAGAGTCCTGAAGCGGAAAATTATCAGCTGAGACGAAATTGACCCAATAATTGCTGCAATTTGTCGGCCGCCTGACGCAAAGCCTGACTGGCTTTGGCCGTTTCGGTCGCATCCTGAGCAATGTCGTTGGCCAGTGCGTTGGTTTTTGACAGGTTGCCGGAGACGGTTTCTGAGACCGAGCTCTGCTCTTCGGCGGCGGAGGCGATCTGATAGGTCATGTCGTTGATGGTGGAGATGGCCTGGTAGATGCTGCCGAGCGCCTCTTCCGCCAGATCCGCCTCGCCCACCGCCTGATGGGTCAGCTGCTGGCTCTGGGTGATGGCGTTGACTGCATTGGTGGAGCTGAGGCGGATCTTCTCGATCAACTCCTGGGTGTTCTGCACCGCCTGCTGGGTATTGCCCGCCAGTTTGCGCACCTCGTCGGCGACCACCGCGAAACCGCGCCCCTGCTCACCGGCCCGCGCTGCCTCGATGGCGGCGTTGAGGGCCAGCAGGTTGGTCTGATCGGCAATCCCCTGAATGACGGTGAGGATGCTGGTGATCTGGGCGCTGTCGTGAGCCAGCCCTTCCACCACTTCGGCCCCTTTACCGGCTTCTGCCGCGACCTTGTGCATCGACTGGATCACCTGCTGGAAGCGCTCCTTGCCCTGATCGGCAGCGCTTTGCGCCTGTTTGGCCGAGTCGGCGGTATTGTTGGCGTGGGTGGCGACCTCCTGACTGACGTAGGACATCTCCTGTACCGCGGTCAGCATCTGCTCCATCTCCGCTTGATGGTGCTGCAGGTTGTTGTCGGTCTGACCGGCGATGCGGTCGGTATCACCGGCATAACGGTTCACCTCGCTGGCAGTCTTGAGCACATCCCCGAGCAGCCCTTGCAGCTTGTCGATAAAGCGGTTGATCCCCTTGGCGAGATCCCCCAGCTCATCCACCGAGCGGGTTGCGAGACGTTTGGTGAGATCCCCTTCACCATCGGCGATGTCATCCACCAGGCTGACCATCTGACGGATGGGGCCGGTGATGCTGCGGGCAATCACCAGCATGGTGGCCAGCGCCAGTACCAGTACGATAACGGCGCCCACCAATTGCTGGGTCACCGCGGCCCGGTTCATCTCATTGAGCTGGCTCTCCAGCTGATCGGCCCCCGCTAGTACCACCTTGTAGGGCAGGGTGACGATGATGGCCCAGTTGCGGCTCATTCCCGGCACCATGATGGGGACGGAAATACGGAATGACTCGTCCAGCTCCTGACGCTGAACTTCCGGTTTCAGGTACTGCTGCCACTGGTTGCCCAGCACCTTACTTGCGCTGCTACCGAGCAGGCTGGCATCGCCGCTGGTGCCTGTGATGACACCGGCGGCGCTGACGATCAGGGTTTCGCCCTTGCCGTCATAGATGTTGCTGTTGAGGCTCTTGGCCTGACGACTGATGGAGTCCACCGCCAGATCCAGCGCGGCGATCCCCTTGAACTGACCATCCACCATGATGGGGGTGGTGATAGTGCTCACCAGCACCTGTTGGCCGTTGATATCCACCTTGAAGGGATCGATGAGGCAAGAGCGTCCTTCCCGTTTCGGGCAGGCGTAGTAGTCGTTGGCGGGATTGCCGAATTCGTCCGGGTCGGTTTTTTCGATGGAGAGCAGCAGATCGGTACCGATTTGCTCCTTGTCGCGATAGAAGTAGGGCACGAAGCGCCCCTTGTCGTCACTGCCCAGCGCACTCTGGCCAGCAAAGCTGGCATCCTGACCGTCGAAACCGTTGGGCTCGAAGCCGGCAAAGGCGCCATAGAGCTGGGGCTCCAACGCCAACTGTGCTTTGAGCAGGTCGGTGGCCTGCTGGCGATCCAGCGGCAGTTTGCCCTGTTGTTGCAGGGCGAGGGCGCTGGCCATCTGCTGGGTGTAGGAGAGCCCTTTTTGCAGCAGTTGGGTGATGGTGGCCGCCTCGGCGCGGGCATTGGCGCTGACCTTCTGCCATGCCTCCTGCTGCAGCGCTTCACGGCTGGAGCTGATGGTGAGTTGTTGGGTCTGTTGGCCGGAATATTGGTTGAGCAGGATCAGAATGACCAGGGCTGCGGTCATGGCGATCCCGGCCATCACTAGAATGCGATTCTGGATAGAACGGAACTGCATCGTCTCTTCCTTGTTCGTGAGAAGTGTGGTGAGCGTTGTTTGGGTATCGACCGGAGGAGGCAGCTCTCCAGCATTGTGCATAGCAAATCGGAAACGGGGCTTCTGTTTTGCGATCCTCTTCAAATATCGGGCTACAGATGCAAATGGCGACAGATTTAATCCCCTACTTTAGCCCGCCATGGCGTCATGGTTTTCCCATCCGTGATTGTCGGTGCTAAAATGCGACGGTTTTTTCTAACGAATTGGCCCAAGGCCCTCTACACAAGGCTTAAAGATGAAAGTCAAAACCCGTTTTGCTCCCAGCCCGACCGGCTTTTTGCATGTCGGCGGTGCCCGTACCGCACTCTATTCCTGGTTGTTTGCAAAGAACCAGGGCGGTGAGTTCGTGCTGCGTATTGAGGATACCGACCTGGAACGTTCCACTCAGGAGGCGATCGACGCCATCATTGAGGGCATGGAATGGCTGGAGCTGAACTGGGATGAGGGTCCCTACTACCAGACCAAACGCTTTGACCGTTACAACGGTCTGATCGACGAGATGCTGGCCGATGGCCGCGCCTACAAGTGCTACTGCTCCAAAGAGCGTCTCGAAGCGCTGCGCGAAGGACAGATGGCCAACGGTGAGAAGCCCCGTTATGACGGCAAGTGCCGCGACCACGCCCATGATCACCCGGCCGATGCGCCGCACGTGATTCGCTTCCGCAACCCGACCGAAGGCTCAGTGGTGTTCGATGACCACGTCCGTGGCCGCATCGAGTTCGCCAACACCGAGCTGGACGATCTGATCATCCGCCGTACCGACGGCGCCCCGACCTACAACTTCTGCGTAGTGGTCGATGACTGGGATATGGAGATCACCCACGTGGTGCGTGGTGAAGACCACATCAACAACACCCCGCGCCAGATCAACATCTACAAGGCGCTGAACGCGCCGGTGCCGGAATTTGCCCACGTCTCCATGATCCTGGGTGACGACGGCGCCAAGCTCTCCAAGCGCCACGGTGCTGTCTCCGTGATGCAGTACCGCGACGACGGCTACCTGCCGGAAGCGCTGCTGAACTATCTGGTGCGTCTGGGCTGGTCCCACGGCGATCAGGAGATCTTCACCCTCGACGAGATGATCAAGCTGTTCAGTCTGGATGCTATCTCCAAGTCCGCCTCTGCCTTCAACACCGACAAGCTGCTGTGGCTGAACAACCACTACATGCGCAGCCTGGATCCTGCTTATGTTGCCAAGCATCTGGCATGGCACATGGAAAACCAGAAGATCGACACCAACAATGGGCCGGCGCTGGCCGAGGTAGTCACCCTGCTGGCCGAGCGCTGCAACACCCTGGTAGAGATGGCCGCTCAGAGCCGCTACCTGTTCGAAGATTTTGAGGCGATCGACGAAGCGGCTGCCAAGAAGCACCTGCGTGGCGTCGCTGCCGAGCCGCTGGCTCTGGCCAAGACCAAGCTGGCTGCACTGGATAGCTGGACCACCGAAGCGCTGCACGAGCTGATTGAAGCGACCGCCGCCGAACTGGGTCAGGGTATGGGCAAGGTTGGTATGCCGCTGCGCGTAGCCGTCACCGGTCTGGGTCAGTCTCCTGCTATCGACGCGGTAATGGCGTTGGTAGGTAAAGAGCGTGTTCTCGCTCGTATCGACCGCGCACTGGCTTACATCGAAGCCCGCATGGCTGCCGAGTAAGTGCTGCCGATGTGGCAGACGAGGGGATTACCCCGCTTTGCCACATACTGAATAGCAAAAATCCGAAACCACTGGTTTCGGATTTTTTTATGGCCAGCGCACAGGCCGAAAATACTTTGGATAAAAAAATGCCAGTCAGCTGACTGGCATTTTTATTGGGACAGAGTGCCGCTTAGTGGCTGTCGACCCAGACGAACTTGAGGACGAACAGCAGGGCTACGACCAGCACGCAGGGGTTGATTTCGCGCCAGCGGCCGGTGCCCGCTTTCATCACGCAGTAGGAGATGAAGCCCACGGCGATCCCCTCGGTGATGGAGAAGCTGAACGGCATCATCACCGCAGTCATGAAGGCCGGTACCGCTTCGGTCAGATCTTCCCACTTCACCCGGGTCAGCTCGGAGCACATCAGCACGCCCACATAGATGAGAGCACCAGCGGCGGCGTAGGCCGGCACCATGGCGGCGACCGGAGAGAAGAAGATCGCCAGCAGGAACAGGATGCCGACCACGATGGCGGTCAGACCGGTACGGCCGCCGACGGCAACGCCGGAGCTGCTCTCGATGAAGGCGGTGACCGAGGAGGTGCCCATAAAGGCGCCGCCGACCGAGCTCACGCTATCGACCAGCAGTGCCTGCTTCATGCGCGGGAAGTGGCCCTTGTCATCGGCCAGCTTGGCGCGGTTGGTGACGCCGATCAGGGTGCCGGAGGAGTCGAACAGGTTGACCAGCATAAAGGAGAAGATGATCCCGGCGAGGCTGATGTCGAGCGAACCCATCAGATCCAGCTGGCCGAACACCGGCTCGATGCTGGGGGGCATGGAGACGAAGCCCTTGAAGGTGACATCACCAAACAGCCAGCCCAGCGCCGTAGTGACCACGATGGCGATCAGCACGGCGGAGTGGACGCCGCGGGCGGAGAAGATGCAGATCAGGAAGAAGCCGAGCAGACCCAGCAGGCAAGGCAGGGAGGTGAGGTTGCCCACGGTCACCATAGTCGCGGGGCTGGCCACGACGATCCCGGCATTGTGCAGACCGAGCAGGGCGATCAGCAGACCGATACCGGCGGTGATACCGACCCGCAGGGTGAGCGGAATGTTGCCGATCAGCCAATAACGCACCCGCAGCAGGGTGAGGATCAACAGACCCATGGCGCCCCAGAAGATGGTGCCCATACCCACTTGCCAGGAGTAGCCCATACCGGCCACGACCACGAAGGCGAAGAAGGCGTTGAGGCCCATGGCGGGTGCCAGCGCGATGGGCAGGTTGGCGAGCAGACCCATCAGGATGCTGCCGATACCGGCGATGAGGCAGGTGGTGACAAAGACTGCCTGGGTGTCCATGCCTGCCGCAGAGAGGATCTGCGGGTTGACGAACACGATATAGACCATGGTCAGGAAGGTAGTGATGCCGGCGATCAGTTCGGTGCGGGCGTTGGTGCCATGGCCCTTCAGGGCAAACAGACGCTCAAGCAATCCTTGCCCGGCAGCCTGTGTGGGGGCCTGTTGTGGTTGATTCATGTTGGATTCCAATAGGTGACGTGAAATAAGCAGCAGGCGAGCGGGCTCCCATTCATGCGGGAGTGATGGCCCTGTTTCTGGTGGAGAAGTAACCAGACTCGTCCTGATACCGTGACAGCGCGCACATTTTTACACAGGCGACGCCGTTTACAAACCCCGGATCTGCGAAGCGGATCAATGAATGGAGCAAAAGATCAAACGTTTGCTTTTTCGCCAACAAAAAAGGTTCTCGTCGGAGAACCTTTTGGGCGCAGAGAGGGCTGAGATCAGAGAGTTTTGAAGTAGCGCTCCACCAGCTGGGCCAGTACCGAATCGAGCTGATCCTGCACTTCCCCCAGCTCGCGGCCGAAGCGGCGCAGAAAGAGGCTGGCCTGCTCCTCGCTCAGCTTGAGATCGTTGAGAAAAAACTCCTGCTCCGGCAGCTTCTTGTCGTAACGGGGGATCAGCACCCAGCTCACCAGCTCCGGCTCGACCGCTTCGAAGATCTTGGCGGCGGCAACGCAGAAGGTTTCGATGTGTTCCTTGCCATCCGGCCCGAGACAGCCGGGTTCAACCCGGATCTGGATGGTCAGTTTTTTGGTCATTTCAGTACATCCATGCAATGTTATCCGTCTTGGATTGTAAGCCAAAAGGCAACAGAAAGGGGAGCCGGAGCTCCCCTTGTGACGCTGGTCGCAGCTGCGATGGTACGGCTTGCGTCGACCGACAGCTTACTTGGCGATGCGCTTGTACTTGGCGCGGTGCGGCTGGATGGCCTCGGCGCCGTAGGTCTTCTTCTTCCACTCTTCGTATTCGGTAAAGTTACCTTCGAAGAACTCGATCTTGCCCTCATCCTGATAGTCGAGGATGTGAGTGGCGATACGGTCGAGGAACCAGCGGTCGTGGGAGATGACCATGGCACAACCCGGGAACTCCAGCAGAGCGTTCTCGAGGGCGCGCAGGGTTTCGATATCCAGATCGTTGGTCGGTTCATCCAGCAGCAACACGTTGCCACCGGTCTGCAGCAGCTTGGCCAGGTGCAGACGACCGCGCTCACCACCGGAGAGTTCGCCAACCCGCTTCTGCTGGTCGGAACCCTTGAAGTTGAAGCGGCCGATATAGGCGCGGCTCGGGAACTCGTAGTTGCCGATGCGCAGGATATCCTGACCGTCAGCGACTTCCTCGAATACCGTCTTCTTGTCATCCATGCTGTCGCGGAACTGATCGACAGAGGCCAGCACCACGGTTTCACCTAACGTGATGGCACCGGAATCCGGCTGCTCCTGACCCGACATCATGCGGAACAGGGTCGACTTACCGGCACCGTTCGGGCCGATGATGCCGACGATGGCACCCTTCGGAATGGCAAACGACAGATCGTCGATCAGCACCCGATCACCATAGGATTTGCGCAGGTTGGCCACTTCAACCACCTTGTCGCCGAGGCGCGGTCCGGGCGGAATGAACAGCTCGTTGGTCTCGTTGCGCTTCTGGTAGTCGTTGGTGTTGAGCTCTTCGAAGCGAGCCATACGGGCCTTGGACTTGGCCTGACGCCCTTTCGGGTTTTGACGAACCCACTCCAGCTCTTTCTCGATGGACTTGCGACGGGCCGCTTCGGAACTTGCTTCCTGCGCCAGACGGGCATCCTTCTGCTCCAGCCAGGAGGAGTAGTTGCCTTCCCACGGGATACCTTCGCCGCGGTCCAGCTCCAGGATCCAGCCCGCCACGTTGTCGAGGAAGTAACGGTCGTGGGTGATGGCCACTACAGTGCCTTCGTAGTCGTGCAGGAAGCGCTCCAGCCAGGCCACGGATTCCGCATCCAGGTGGTTGGTCGGTTCGTCCAGCAGCAGCATGTCCGGCTTTTCCAGCAGCAGACGGCACAGTGCCACCCGGCGGCGCTCACCACCGGAGAGGTGCTTGATCTTGGCATCCCAAGCCGGCAGGCGCAGGGCATCGGCCGCACGCTCCAGCTGGTTTTCCATGTTGTGGCCGCCCTGGGCCTGGATGATGGCCTCCAGCTCGCCCTGTTCGCGGGCCAGCTTGTCAAAGTCGGCATCCGGGTCGGCGTAGGCCGCATAGACCTCGTCCAGACGGGCCATGGCGCGCTTCACTTCGCCAACGGCCTCTTCGACCGCTTCGCGTACGGTCTGCTCCGGCTCCAGCTTTGGCTCCTGTGGCAGGTAGCCGATCTTGATGCCGGGCTGCGGACGGGCTTCCCCTTCGATCTCGGTGTCGATGCCTGCCATGATGCGCAGCAGGGTCGATTTACCGGCGCCGTTCAGACCCAGCACGCCGATCTTGGCGCCCGGGAAGAAGCTCAAGGAGATGTTCTTGAGAATATGACGCTTGGGCGGCACTACCTTGCCGACCCGGTTCATGGTGTAAATAAATTGAGCCATTGGCTAATTCTCTTCCTTTTCAGCAGGTTAATGTCTTGGCATTAACAGACTGATGTCGTGGTGGGGCCAGGTCGACACAGGTCAACCGGGTTCCAAAAAACCCGTCGATTGTAAACCAACGGACGAGGGGGGGCAAAGGTGGCACCCGGCTGTGTCCCCCCTTTGCCGCAGCGGTCACGCCTTGCTGCATCAGCCGTGCAATTTGGGCATGATGTGGGCTGCCGTTTTGTTCCGGAGCCGTCATGAACCCATCTCCTCAAGCCGCCTCACTGGCCGCCTTTCTCTGCACAATGGGATTGGACGCCGTGCTGAGCGAAGCCATCAGCCTGCGCTTGCCACGGCAGACGCTGCGCGTCGGTCAGGCACTGTTGGCGCAAGGGGCAGAGCAGGAAGCTGCCTTCTATATCGAAGCGGGCATCGCTCGCGCCTGCCACTACACCCGGGACGGACAGGAGCGCTGCAAGGAGTTCTACTTCGAAGGGGAGCTCTGTCTGCTCTATGACAGCTGGCTCACGGGGTCGCCCACCCGCTATCAGCTGGAGGCGCTGACGGAGCTGCGGGTGGTGCGGGTGCCGATCGTCCTGCTGGATGAGCCCGTTTGGCAGCCGGTCTGCATGGCCCTGCTGCGTCAGCAGCTCGGTTACAAGGAGCGCAAGGAGGCGTTTTTGCTGCTCCACTCCCCCGAAGAGCGTTATCGGGAGCTCTGCCACACCTTCCCCCACTGGCCTGCACGACTGACCCAAGTGCAGCTCGCCAACTACATCGGCATCAGCCCGGTCACCCTGTCACGGATCCGCAGGCGCATTAACACGGGTTAATGCCGCTCTCCGGCCATCCCCTCATGCTGCGCCATTCAAATGACGGATGAGGTGTGGATGATGTCGCTGTTTCTGTGGTCGCAACTGATGGTGAGTCTGGCCTTGTTGCTCGATCTGTTGTCGTTTCAGTTGCGGGATCGCCGCAGGATCCTGGCCTGTCTGGCCCTCTCCTGCGCCCTCAATGCCGGTCACTTTGCCCTGCTCGGGCAGTGGTCGGCCGCCAGCCTGTTGCTGCTGGCCAGCATGCGCTTTCTGGTCAGCATCTGGCTGGTTCGCCGCATCTTGATGTGGTTTTTCATGGGGTTGGCCTGTGCGGCGGCGCTGGCGACCTATCAGGGCCTGCTCTCATGGAGCGGGCTGCTGGCGAGCCTGCTGCAAACCCGGGCCGCGTTTTGCCCCGACGATCGCCAACTGCGGCGCTGGATGCTGCTCGGCACCCTCTGCTGGCTGGTCAACAACTTGCTGGTGGGCTCTCCGGTCGCCGCGCTGATGGAGGGGCTGTTTCTGGTTAGCAATCTGGTTGGCTACTACCGCCACTATGGGCGCAGGGCATGTCCGGGGAGTTGATATCGGCTGCGGAATAGAGCGTGGGGCACGTCCCGTCTGATAGAGATTACAAAGCAGAGAGGTCGCCATAGTAGCGGCCTCTCTGGCTCATCAGGCTTTGTTGAAGCTGTTGATGAGTGCTTTTGCGTAATCAATAACGAACTGCTGGCAGTGGATGGCGGTCTGCGGATCGAACTCCTCGCCATGCAGATCGGTGTTGGAGAGCACCCTGATCCCGACAAATGGCACCTTGTAGGCCTCGGCTACCAGCGCGGCGGAGGAGGTCTCCATCTCTTCTGCGGCCGTGTTGTAGGTCTGATGCAGCCAGTTGATGCGGGCCACCTGCCGGTTCCACTCATCGGCAGTGCCTATGATGCCGGCAACTACGCGGCCGTGGCGATAACGGTCGGCCATGCCAAGGGCGCGGCCAACCAGCTCGGGATCGCCGGCAAAGGAGGAGTGCTCCACCAGCTTGCCGTTGTCGCGCAGGCGCATGGTGACATCGAAGTTGTGCCATTTGCTCGGGTCGACACCCTGCTCGGCTGACGTCAGGTCACTGCGATAGGCCCCCATATTGAAGCTTTTGGTGCCGATAACGATATCGCCCCGGTGCAGCGCCGGGTCATGGCCGCCAGCCGTGCCCTGATTGATGACGAGGCGCGGATGGAAGCGCTCCATGGCGAGAGTGGTGGCAGCAGCTGCATTGGCCAGCCCCACTTCGGTACGAGAGACAACTACCGGATAACCCGAGATGGTGCCCTGCCAGTAGGTCCAGGCGCCGACGGTCAGCTCCTGCTTATCCTTGAGGGCGGCCACCAGCGTCTCGACTTCGACGTCCATTGCCCCCTGGATCAGGATGGGGGCTGGCGCCGGAGTGGCCGCCATTATGGAGGAGGAAAAGAGTGCAAACAGCGTGAGCAGGCGCGAGCAACGTTTGATGAAATTCATGGGATACCTGTTGGTCTGGCAAGAAAGCGCCGGATCCTACCGAAAGGAAAACGATTGCGCAAATGGCGATGCGTTTTTTGTCAATAGCGTGCAGCTAGTCGAACAGGTTCAGGGCTGCTTGTGGCCTGCGAAGTAGAGCACCCGTTTCACATACTCCCGGGTCTCGCCATAGGGTGGGATGCCGCCATAGCGCTCCACCGCTTTTTCCCCGGCATTGTAGGCTGCCGAGATCAGTACCCAGTCGCCATCGAAACGGCGATCCAGCCATTTGAGATAACTGACGCCACCCTTGATGTTCTGTGCCGGATCAAAGGGTTGAGTGACACCAAAACGCTGCTGGGTTTCGGGGATGAGTTGCATCAGCCCCTGAGCATTCTTGGGTGAAACGGCGCGGCTGTTGAGATTGGATTCGGCGATGGCAATCGCCAGTACCAGCCGGGCATCCACCTTATGGTGTTTGGCGGCGTGACGCAGCATGGTGACCAGCTTTTGCTTGGCGGGGGGCTGGCGGGCAACCCAGGTGTCGACATTGAAGGGGGTGGAAGGGAGCCCGGCCAGATAGCCACCCTGACCGCCACGGATCCCGATGCCACACCTATCCCCCATGGGGGCATTGCCGATGCGGGCGTTGTAGTAACGGGCGGCCTGTTGGTTACCCAAGCGCATAGCCATGGCGAGATAACTGTTGGCCAGCTTGGCGCTGCGCACCGAGGTAGGGCCGGTGGCGAGCAGGCGGCCGATCCGGAAATAACCTTCTGGATTGCCGGTGCTTGCGGCGACACAGTAGAGGGTGATGGCCTTTTGCAGATTGCCGTGTTGCTGGGCCACTTGACCCTGCTTGATCGCCGTCAGCGCCTTGGGGGCCTGTCTGAAATCCCTGCCTTGTGCCATCGCCCGCGGCGTACCTGCCAGTAACAACGACAAAAAAAGCAGCAAAAACAGTCCGTTTTCGCTGATGTACCTCATGGGTTATCTCCTGTTTGAGTACAGAAGATATAGAGGAACATGGCTGCTATCGCCACGAACCCAGTGGATCATGTTGTTATAGCGGGGGGATTTCAGAGAGCAAAACGGTATGGAACTAACGGCATCTCGACAGTTTCACACCATTTTTCATCCGGTTAGAAGTCGTGGTGATACTCCTGCTCATCCAGCATGGCGGGAGGAAGCGTGCGATAGAAGCTGCCAATTTCGCTGACAACCCAGAGCGAAAGCAGGGCCAGCAGGCTGAGCAGGGGAAGCAGAGAGTGGCTCTGGGTCAGGGCATAGGCCGCAATGGCGGCACCGGTCAAAAGCAGGGTTCGGATCATGAGGTGGCTCCTTGTCGTCATGGGGGTGTTGCGTGGCCACGGACAGAGCGCCTGGGGTCGGGAGTTGTTCCCGGGTGGCACGAAGCGCGCTGAGTATATCGCGTCATGCCGCTGCCGATCCGTGGTGTCATCACACTTTCCATAGTCATGGGTTTCGTATCGAGTTGGGCCCCGCCAGATGCGGGGCCAGTAATGGTTTGACGGTCAGAAGAAACCGCCGTTGCTATCGTCACTGTCGGCCCAGCCGCCACTCAGGTTATCGTTATCGAGAAAATTGCTGCCAGCATCGGGAGGTGAATCCCAGCCGTCCCAGCGAACCGGTTCCGCATCGACCGGATTGGCGATGGAGGCAGGCTCTATGATGTCGATGATCTCCTCGGGGCGGTTGTTGTGAAACAGTCCGCCGATCATATCGGCCAGCATGACGCCACCGGCCACACCGGCAGCGGTTTGCAGGGCGCCGCCCAAAAAGGAGCTGGCACGGGGTACTAGCTGGACAGGAGCGGATGCCGGTGGCGGCGTAAAGCGCGGAGGAGGGCTGCTTTCACTACCAAACAGGCCGGAGAGAAAACTGCCACCATTTGGGGCGCTCTGGCTAGCTTCCAGCTCCTTGACCCGCTCGTTGAGGCGAGTAAGGGCTGCCTGCTGGATCAGCAGCGCCTGGGCCATGTAGTAGGGGGCATCGGGCTGCTGGACCAGATGCTGGCGGATCAGCTGATCCGCTTGTGGGTCTCGCTTGCTATCCCTGGCTTGCGCTTGCTTGAGGCGGTCGAACAGTCCATCGATCAGACCCTGTTCCTGTGATTGCATCTCAAATCCTCGCTATGGTGCGCAGACAGTGCGTTCAGCCATCCTAAAACCCGCGGGGCATCAGTGGTATCTGATTAACTCATCAATGACCGAGGGGTTACCCGCGCTCGTCAGCGGGCGGGCCGGTAGTAGTCGAGATACCAGCGGACAAACTCGGCAACCCCCTGCTTGAGGGGCGTGGCGGGGCGCAGACCGGTGAGGGTGTGCAGCGGTTCGCTATCGGCCCAGGTGGCGTGCATGTCGCCCGCCTGCATCGGCAGCATCCGCTTGATGGCGGGTTTGCCGAGGGCCACTGCCAGCGCCTCGATAAAGTCGAGCAGCCGCACCGGCTGGCCGTTGCCGATATTGAGGATGCGGTAGGGAACTGCGCTCTCGGCCGCGCTCTGCTCGCTGGCGTGCCAATCGGAATTGGGGCGGGGCGGCTGGTCGGCCACAGCGAGGAGCCCCTCGACGATGTCGTCGATATAGGTGAAGTCGCGGCTGAGATCGCCCTGGTTGTACACATCGATGGGCTCTCCCGCGAGGATGGCGCGAGTGAACTTGATGATGGCCATGTCGGGGCGGCCCCAGGGGCCGTAGACGGTAAAGAAGCGCAGCCCTGTGGTGGGCAGGCCATAGAGCGCCGAGTAGGCGTGGGCCATCAGCTCGCCACTCTTCTTGGTGGCGGCGTAGAGGGAGACCGGGTGATCCACCTGCTGCGCGGTGGAGTAGGGCATCTGATCCCCCATGCCATAGACCGAGCTGGAGGAGGCGTAGATGAGGTGCTGGATCCCGTGGTGACGACACCCCTCCAGCACCGTCAGCATACCGGTGAGGTTGCTGTCGGCATAGGCGAACGGATTGTCGATGGAGTAACGCACCCCCGCCTGCGCCCCCAGATGGATCACCCGCTCGAAACCATGACGGGCAAAGAGAGCCGCCATCGCTTCGCGATCTGCCAGATCCAGCCGCTCGAAGCGAAAATTGGGGAAACTGGCCAGTTGGGCCAGCCGCGCCTCTTTCAGACTCACCTCGTAGTAGTCGTTGAGGTTGTCGATCCCCACCACCTGATGACCTGCGGCGCACAGCTGGCTGGCCACGTGAAAGCCGATAAAACCGGCGACGCCGGTGACCAGATAGATCATGGTTGAGTCTCCGGGTTGCAGCTGGTGTTGGCAGGCGGCTTTTTGGCGGGAAGATGTGGTCGCCCGATGGCGTGATAGTCAAACCCGAGTTCGCTGAGCTGGCGCGGGTCATAGAGGTTGCGGCCATCGATGATGACAGGCTGGTTGAGCAGTGCTTTCAACTGTTGGAAATCGGGGGCGCGAAACGCCTGCCATTCGGTACAGATCAGCAGGGCATCAGCCCCTTCCAGCGCAGATTCCTGAGTGGGGCAGAGCAGCAGATCCGGCCGCTGGCCGTAGATCTGGCGGGCGCGCTCCATCGCCTTGGGATCAAAGGCCTGCACCCGGCCACCGGCAGCCCAGATGGCGGCCAGCAGCGGGCGGCTCGGCGCATCGCGCATATCGTCGGTGCCGGGTTTGAACGCCAGCCCCCACAGGGCGAAGGTGCGGCCGCGCAGATCCGGGCCGAAGCGGGTCAGCAGGGTTTGCGCCATCTTCTGTTGCTGGCGCTGGTTGACCTGCTCGACCGCCGCTAAAAGCGGGGCGTCGCAGCCGACACTCGCCGCGGTATGGCGCAACGACTTGATATCTTTGGGGAAGCAGGAGCCGCCGTAGCCGCAGCCCGGGTAGATAAAGTGGTAGCCGATGCGGGGATCGGCCCCCATGCCCTGGCGCACCGCCTCGATATCGGCCCCCAGCTGCTCGGCTAGGGCCGCCATCTCGTTCATAAAGGAGATCTTGGTGGCCAGCATGGCGTTGGCGGCGTATTTGGTGAGCTCGGCGCTGCGCAGATCCATCACCACGATCCGGTCGTGATTGCGGTTGAAGGGGGCGTAGAGGGCGCGCAACTGCTCAAGTGCCCGCTCACTGTCACAGCCGATGATGATGCGATCCGGCCGCATGCAGTCGTTGACCGCCGCTCCCTCCTTCAGAAACTCGGGATTGGCCGCCACCTCGCAGGTGAGGGTCAGCCCCCGCTCGGCCAACTGTAGCTCAATATGTTCCCTTACTTGTTGCGCCGTGCCGACCGGTACTGTGCTCTTGGTCACCACCAGCTTGGGGCTGCTCATCAGTCGGCCTATGGTGTCGGCCACCGCCAGCACATGTTGCAGATCGGCCGAGCCATCCTCGTCAGCCGGGGTGCCCACGGCGATCAGCAGTAGCTCGGCGTGTGCCAGGCCAATGGCGGGATCGACAGTGAAGCTCAAGCGGCCGCTGGCCAGATGACTCTCGACCAGCGGGGCCAGCCCCGGCTCATAGAAGGGGATCTGCCCCAGCCTGAGGGTGGCGATCCGCTCGCCATCCACATCCACGCAGCAGACCTGATGGCCCACCTCGGCCAGAACGGCGGCCTGCACCAGCCCGACATAGCCTGTGCCAAAAATGGTGACCTTCATGAAAAGTGCCTCGTGCTGTGAATGGGGGATGGCGCGCTTAAACCGCGGCATGCTGCATCTTGGTGCAGCGAGTGTCAATGCCAGATGACAGGCACCAGAATGGGGCGTTCAGCCTGACTGTTGTGATCCTTTTCACAAAAAATAGACTGGACCCCATAACGAAGCCCTGTGGACAGGGCTCGCTGCCCGCCCGCAACGGCAGGCGACAGACACTCTCTTTTTACTTCGCTTGGATACAGGTTATGGACAACACCTCGATTCGCACTGCTCATCCTATTTATGAGGATGTGCTGGCCCTGCTGACGGCGGCCGGCTTCGTCTCCCTCGGTATCTTTCTGTTTCATCAGGTTGGCCTGCTCACCGGCGGCACCGCCGGGCTGGCGCTGCTGCTGCAAAAGGTGACCGGCATCAGCTTCGGCCTGCTCTTCTTCGGCATAAACCTGCCCTTCTATGCGTTGGCATGGTTGCGGATGGGGCCACGTTTTACCTTCAACACCTTTGTCTCGGTGGCGGCGGTCTCCTACATGGCCGATCACCTCAACGGCGTGTTGCAGATCGGCAAGATAGAGCCCCTTTATGCGGCGCTGATCGGCGGTACCCTGATTGGCATGGGGCTGCTCATCATGTTTCGCCACAAGTCGAGTCTGGGGGGCTTCAACATTCTTGCGCTCTTTATTCAGGATCGCTTTGGCATCCGGGCGGGCAAGCTGCAGATGGGGCTCGATTGCGCCATTGTTGTCGCCTCGTTTTTCGTGGTGCAGCCCTGGATTCTGGCGCTCTCCATCGTGGCGGCGGTTATCTGTAATCTGGTGTTGACACTCAACCACAAGCCGGGCCGCTACCAGATTGCCTGACGAGCAGCGGCCGTGACGCGATAATGCAAGAGTGACCCGATAGCACGAGGCGGCCTGATGGCCGCCTCGTCTGTTTCTACCCTGGTGTTTGTTCGCTGCGCCTAGCTCGCCTGCTCCAGCCTGCTGTCGCCGCTTATAGCGTTGCCGCTGATGGCGTGACTACCGACGGCGAGCGGGGTGTGACAGGCCACCTGATGATGGGACTCATCACACGCCTCAAGCCTTGGCGCCTTGCTTTTGCACAGCTCGGTCGCATGGGGGCAGCGCTGGTGGAAGTGGCAGCCGCTTGGCGGCGAGATGGGGGAGGGCACATCGCCGGTCAGCAGAATGCGCTGGCTGCGCCTGCGCGGGTCCGGCACCGGAATGGCGGAGATCAGCGCCTGAGTGTAAGGGTGGCGCGGCGCCAGATAGAGCGACTGGGCATCCGCCAGCTCGACGATCCGTCCCAGATACATCACTGCGATGCGATCCGAGATATGTTTGACCACCGACAGATCGTGGGCGATGAAGATGATGGAGAGGTTCATCTCCCGCTGCAGGCTGAGCAGCAGGTTGACAATCTGCGACTGCACCGAGACATCGAGGGCCGAGACTGCCTCGTCGCACACCAGCAGCTTGGGCTTGAGGGCGATGGCGCGGGCGATGCCGATCCGCTGGCGCTGACCGCCGGAAAACTCGTGGGGGTAGCGATCCACCGCACTGCCCGGCAGGCCCACTTTTGCCAGCAGCTCTTGCACCCAGCCGCGGCGCTGCTCAGTGTTGCCTTTACCGTGGATGATAAAGGGCTCCTCCAAAATCTGGCCCACGGTGTGGCGGCTGTTGAGGGATTCTGCAGGATCCTGAAATACCATCTGCATCTCCTGACGCAGGGAGCGCATCTCCTTCGGGCTGAGGGCTGTGATATCGCGCCCCTCGAAGGTGATGGTGCCCGCGGTCGGCTCGAACAGCTTGAGCAGGCTGCGCCCGAGGGTGGACTTGCCACAGCCCGACTCACCCACCAGCCCCAGCGTCTCCCCCTGTTTCAGGTCGAAGCTGATGCCATCCACCGCGTGAACCGTATATTGCTTGCGCAGGAACCCGCCTCCCAGCCGGAAATGCTGTTTTAGATCCCTGACCGATAACAGAGTGCTCATACGGTCAACTCCTTCCAGTAGTGACAAGCGACATGGTGGCGCGGATTGAGTTGCTCCACCGCCGGAATGGCGCTGATGCAGAGATCGGTTGCATGGGGG
The DNA here is from genome assembly GCF_051919345.1 of Aeromonas sp. 84A. Taxonomy (NCBI): domain Bacteria; kingdom Pseudomonadati; phylum Pseudomonadota; class Gammaproteobacteria; order Aeromonadales; family Aeromonadaceae; genus Aeromonas; species Aeromonas sp. 84A. The sequence goes on along the minus strand of NZ_JBQBEW010000001.1, from coordinate 4,138,659 downwards.
CAGCGGTTGGAGAAGCGGCAGCCAGCGGGCATCTCGTGCAGGGCTGGCACCTGTCCCTTGATGGTCTTGAGCAGGCTCTTGGGCTCATCCTCAAGGCGCGGGATTGAGCTCATCAAGCCGTGGGTATAGGGGTGACGGGGGTGGTCAAACAGTTCGAACACGTCGGCCTGCTCTACCGCCCGCCCGGCGTACATCACCACCACCTCGTCGCACAGCTCCGCCACTACCCCCAGATCGTGGGTAATAAAGATGATGGCCATCCCGGTCTGGGCCTGCAGCTCTTTCATCAATTCGAGGATCTGGGCCTGAATGGTGACATCCAGCGCCGTGGTCGGCTCGTCACAGATAAGCAGGTCTGGCTCGCAGGAGAGCGCCATGGCGATCATCACTCGCTGGCGCATGCCGCCGGAGAGGTTGTGGGGATAGACCGCAAAGCGCTGGGCCGGTTCCGGGATCCCCACCTTCTGCAGCATGGCGATGGCCGCAGCTTTGCGCTGGGCCTTGTCATACTCGGGGCGATGGAGGCGAAACACCTCCATCAGTTGCTCCCCCACCGTCTGCACCGGGTTGAGGGCCGTCATCGGCTCCTGAAAGATCATCGAGATGCGGTTGCCGCGCACCTTGTACATCTGATCCGGCGCAAGCGACAGCAGCTCCTCCCCCTGAAAGCGGATGGAACCGGCCACCACCTGACCGTGGGGCTTGGGCAAGAGCCCCATGATGGCGAGCGAGGTAACGCTCTTGCCACAGCCGGACTCACCGACGATCCCTAGTGTCTGACCCGGGGCTACCTTGAAGCTGACCCCGTCGAGGACCTTGATCTTGCCGTCATCGACGGCGAACTCCACCTCGAGATCGCGTACTTCGAGGATTGGGGCTGGGTGCTGGCCGCTATCAGCGGCGAACTCCCCCCCGTTATCCGATACGTCAAGAATGGGGGCCTGGGTGTTGGGCATAACGGCTGCTCCCTTCGCAATGGCCTGAATATCAATGACGTGCATAGGTCTTGTCGAGCAGGTTGATGGGCGCCAGCGCCTCCCCTGCCTCCTTGGCGTTGCGGGTCTCTTCCTTCACCTTGGGATCGAGCCAGAGCAGACCGCCACTACTGTGAGGATAACCATCCATCGGCCAGTAGAGCAGATCCGGTGTGTTCTTGGTGGCAGGCACCTCCGGCAGCATCACATAACGCCAGCTGCTGGCCCGTACATAGTTGAGCTGCACCCCGGGCACGAAGATGGCGAGATCATAGATGCGCTGCTGGATCTGCTGGGAGAGCTTGGCCCGCTTGGCCATGTCGAATTCGACGTTGTAGGCGTCGATCAGCGCGTCGAGCTCCTTGTCAGCCACGTTGAACAGGTTGTTGGTCTGCGGTTTGTTGGCGTTGGCGGAGTGGAAAAACTCCCAATATTGCGGATAGAGACCGCCGCCGCCCCAACCGAGCCAGGCCGCTTCGTGTTTCTTCTCCAGCATCACCTTGAAGCCGGTGGCGCCATCCACCAGATTGAGCTCCAGATCCAGACCCGCTTTCTTGGCCTCCTCTTTCAGCACGGTCAGTCGCTTGGAGTGCTCCTGACTGGTGTAGGTGAGCGCCAGCGTCAGCCGCTCACTCTTCTCATTTTGCAGGATGCCGTCCGGCCCCGGCTTGTTGTAGCCGCCCTTGGCAAAGTACTCCCGCGCCTTGCCAATGTCATAAGCCCGCTCTGGCAGCGTGATGTCAGTGAACTCGCCAAAGCCCGAGTCGAAGGTGGTGGCTCTGTCATAGTCGCCGCGCAGCACGGTCTCGATCATCTTGTCGATGTTGAAGGCGTGCTGGATGCCGAGGCGCACGTTTACGTCCGCCAGCTTGGGGTTGGCCACATTGAGGTGAACCCCCTGACCGCCCTGTTTGGTATCGGTCATGGCCATTACCTTCTGCACGTAGCCTTTTTTGTACTCCGGGGTGACCGCTTTTTCATGCCACCAGTTGGGCAGGATCATCTCGAAGGTATCGATCTCCCCTTTCAGGAAGTGGCGGAAGGCGATGTTGTGGTCGCGGATCACCTGCACCTTGATGGTGTCGATGTTGAATCTGTGCTGGTTGTAGCGATCGTCTTTTGCCCACCAATCCTTCTGCTTGCTGAAGGTGACCGACTTGCCCTTCTTGACGTCGCTGATCACGTAGGGGCCTGTGGTGGGCACCACGGCCCAGTTGTACTGCTTCACCCAGTTGGGGGTCAGCTTATAGTAGTGCTTGGGCTGGGGCCACAGCTCGGTGGTGTTGAGCAGGTCCATCTTGGCCTTGCGGTTGCCCGCCTTGACCATAATGGTGTGATCATCGATCTTCTCTACCGCTACCACTTCAGTGGTGTAGTAGTTGTTGAACCAGGGCCCCTTGATGTGTTTGGAGCGCATCATCTCGTAGCCGAAGGTGTAGTCATCGGCATTGACCGGCTTGCCATCCGACCATTTGGCGCGGGGATCCAGCTTGAAGTAGACGGTCTGGCTGTCTGGCGCGATGGCCCAGTGGGTCGCGAGCGAGGGAATGGGGTTGCCGGTATTGGGGTGGAAGCTGATGAGCCGCAACTGGTTATCGAGAATAAAGGAGCGGAACGAACCGTTGGAATCAGGCCCCACGGTGCGAAACGTCAGCGGAAAGCTCTCCACAAACATATTGAGGTTGCCACCCGGCAGCGCCTTGGGGGAGGCGAACACAGGATCCGTGTCGTTGGTCTCCCATTTGAGATCCGCGGGCAGGCTGGCCGCCCAGACCCAGGATCCGTTTACCAGCACAAAGAGAGCACCTATCCATTTGATTTTATTTTTCATGTTTGACTTCCAGGTCTGGCCCCTGCACTGGGGGTCTTGATTGATAACGGGATTATCCCTTGCTCCCGGGACCGCCGATGGCGGCGGCCCGTCCTTCATTCATTACTGTTCGTTATCCGGCGCCAGCCGATGCGCTGGCATCGGCTGGCTTATTGGTAACGGGTAAATTTGCGCGGATCGAACGCCTCGCGGATCGCCTCGCCGATAAAGGAGACCATGATCAGCACCAGACTCACCGCAGCCACCACTGAGCTGACGATCCAGATGGCATCCAGATTGTTGATGCCCTGGGAGAGCAGCTCCCCCCAGCTCGGGGTCGGCGGTGCCAGCCCGAAGCCCAGATAGTCGAGTGCCGTCAGGGTCGAGATATTGCCCACCACGGCAAACGGCGCCAGGGTGACGATCATCATCAGGGTATTGGGCAGGATGTGGTTGAAGATGATCCGCCCGGTGGTCGCCCCTTGCGCTCGCGCCGCCATCACATAGTCCCGCGCCCGCTCCTTGTAGGTGAGGGTGCGCATATACCAGGTGATCCCCATCCAGCCGAACAGCACGTTGATGGCGACAAACAGGCCGAAGTTGGGCTTGGCCAGCGACACCAGGATCATGATGACGTAGAGAAACGGCACCTGGGACCAGATCTCGATAAAGCGTTGCAGGATGAGATCGAAGCGGCCGCCGAGAAAGCCCATCAGACAGCCGATGGTTACCCCGATGGCGTAACTGGCCGCCAGCGCGATAAAGGCAAAGCCGATGGCGATGCGAAAGCCGTAAACCAGTCGCGCCAGCACATCGCGGCCGCTGGTGTCGGTGCCGAGGAAGTGGCGCTCAGCCGCGCTGGGGGCGTAAGGCGGGTAGGCATCCTCTTTGAAATCCTGCTCGTAGGGATTCCAGGGCACCGGCGGCAGCAGCACCCAGTCGCCCTGGCCCTCTGCGGCAAATTTGGCCTTGAGCAGGCGGTAGTTGGTCTCGTATTCGTAATCGAGCCCGAACTGCTGACCGGGGATCACATCGCCATAGGTGGGGAAATGCAGCTGGCCCTGATAGCTCACCATCAGTGCCCGGCTGTTGACCAGCAGCTCCGCCAGCAGGGAGAGCAGCACCAGGGTGGTGAAGATGATGAAGGAGTAGTAACCGCGCTTGATCGACTTGAAGCGCTTGAGTTTTTTCAAGGTAACCGGATTGAGCTTCATGGTCAGTCTCCAAAACGCACGCGGGGATCAACGAGGGCCACGCAGATATCGGAGACGATATTGCCAATCAGCATCAGCATGGAGGTGATGGCCAGAATGCCCATGACGGTGGGGTAATCCCGCTCGACGATCGCCTCGTAACCGAGCAGGCCGATGCCGTCGATGTTGAAGATGGTCTCGATGAGGAAGGAGCCGCCAAAGAAAACGGTGAGCACAGATCCCAGGTGACTGGCGATGGGGATCAGGCTGTTGCGCATGGCGTGATCAGTCACCGCCTTGCGAAACGGCAGTCCCTTGGCTACGGCGGTACGCACATAATCGGCCGACAGGTTCTCCATCAGGCTGTTTTTCATGGTCATGGTGAGGATGGCGAAATCGCCGATGGCGTAGGCGATAAGCGGCAGCAGGGCGTGGGCAAAGACAGTGCGGATCTGATCCCAGCTGCTCTCCATGTATTCAAAGTCGTCCCCCGGAAAACCTCCCATCGGCAGCCACTCCAGATGGAAGGCGAAGACGGTGATGAGGAAGATCCCTACCACGTAGGCGGGCAGGGCATAGGCCATGTAGATGAGCATGGAGCTTAACGAGTCGAAGCGGCTGTTGTGCCTGAGCGCCTTCGCCACACCCAGCGGAATGGAGACCGCATAGCTCAGCAGAAAGGTTGCCAGCCCGAAGAAGGCGGTAACGGGGAGCCGCTCCTTGATGAGATCCCACACCGGCTCGTAGTAGCGGGTCGATTCGCCCAGATCGAGTACCGCCAGCTTCTGCAGCCACTCCCAGTAGGCGACCAGCATGGGCTTGTCGAGGCCATAGAAGGCCTTGAGCTCCTCGATCTGTTCATCGGAGAGGGCCTGTGCCCCCTTGCTGCCACTGGAGCGGCCGGATTCATTCTGGGAAACCTGGGCTTGCAGCAGCATGCGTTCGACCGGTCCACCCGGCACGAAACGGGTGATGGTGAAGACGAGCAGGGTTATACCGAGAAACGTCGGGATGATCAAAAGCATCCGGCGTAGGAAATACGACAGCATGGTGGAACCTCGTCCTTGTTGTTCTTTTTTGCGGCCAGTCAAATCCGGTGACGGGCCTGTCCTTCCTGGCATTACGCGCTGGATTGGTTGCCAAACAGCAGACAATCCGCTTGGCCACTGTAAAAGCTCTGCAACAAAAATCAAGTACAAGGAAATGGAAAACTGGGACAAATGACCCGCTGAGACCAAAAGCACCGAAAAATGACGTTTTTTATCTGAAAAGTGAAAATCAAAACAAAACGCTACTGCTCAACATTATTTTAAAAAATATAAACAGCTGTTCGTTTTAGTTTTAATTGATTTTAACTTGTTGATTTGTAATGTTTTTGTTTGTGGTGTGAAATTGAAGGAAAACGATGTCATCTCGACAATTTTATCTGTTATCCCCATGAGAACGGTCAGGTGCAACCCTCATGAAGTTAGTGTTTTATTCTTATTAATGCCAATAAATCAAAATAAGATATAAACGGACAGCACGTTAACTAATAAGTTCATCAAATTTTAATTCAGCGCCATTTACGCCATTTAACAATGTTTTTACATTGTGTGAATTGTTTTTGGCAGAATTATTCACTAATTATGCCGGTCAAAATTAATACACTCCGCTTATTCTACGCCTGACCTCGCTACACCCCTGCTCCATTGACGTCGCTAGTCAAAGATTGATAAGCCTTACACATCGCTCCAAAGAGGGCGGTATCAGGAAGCAAACAATAAACAACCAGGAAGGATATAAGCGATGCTTAGGAAGAGCAGAATCTCTGCTGCGATTGCGTTCGCCTTGGCGAGCCTTGCGGCGGCCCCATCCGTATCTGCCGAAGAAGGGCAGAACGTCGAAAAACTGCAGAAAATCAAAGTCACTGGCTCCCGTATCTCCCGTGTTGATGTTGAGGGGGCGACTCCGGTTGTCTCTGTCAGCAAGGCTCAAATTGAACAGTCTGGTCAGCAGACTGTGGCCGATTATCTGAAGCAGGCCTCCTACAACTCCTTTGGTGGTTTCTCCCCATCCTCCGGTAGTTCTGCCCAGTCACAAGCCACAGTAGGGCTGCGTGGCTTGGGCTCAGAACGTACCCTGGTGCTTCTCAATGGCAAACGTGTTGCTGGCTCCCCCTCCATGGGGGGCACTTCCATCAACCTTAACACCATCCCCATGGCTGCTGTTGAGCGGGTGGAAGTTAACCTGGACGGCGGCTCCGCACTCTATGGTTCTGATGCCATCGGCGGTGTTATCAACGTGATCCTCAAGGAGGGTTTCGAAGGGTTGACATTCCAAGGGCGTCTTGGCTCACCAACCGAAGAGGGCGGTGATGAGAAGAGTGGCTCTGTAGTTGCGGGCGTCAATGGGGAGAAAGGGTCCCTGATGATGGTTTACGAGCACGATGAGAAGGACGTGATCTACTATCGTGACCGTGACTATCTGGCTTTACAAGGTGCAATGTCCCCCAGCGTTGCTGGCCGTAACATCATGGATTTAGATACAGGTGATCTGAAGCAGCTTGCAGGTATCAACTGTGCCAATGTCGGGACCGGCTTTGTTGAGCAGGATGGTTTGTGCAACTTTGATTTTGCCAAGGTCGCTGCTAAAACAGCCTCTCGTTCTCGCGATACTGTCTATGTGAATGGTCGCTATCACATCAATGACAGCGTGGATTTTGTTCCTCAGTTTATCGGCTCTCGGGTGACCAGTTTTGGCCGCTTTGCCCCTGCTGCGGGCTCGTTTGTGAGTGATGATCCTGCGTTGTTGGCTGCGAACGGAATCACTGGCGGTCAGGCTGCAATTTTCTATCGATTCAACAATATTGGTCCCCGTGATAACGATGTGACTGACTTTACCGGCAGCATGAACCTGGGCTTTGACGGTGTACTACCTACCGAGGCCGTTGGGGATGTTGAATGGAACGCCGGTTACATGTACTCCAAGACTGACAATACCAGCGATGGTAGCGGTTATATCCTCAAAAGTGCTGCCCGTAATGCAATCAAAGATGGCAAGTTCACCAATGGTGAGTTTGATAAGTCAGTAAATGATCTGTTGTCCTACGATACCTCGCGTACTTCCAAGATGGACTTTTTCCAGTGGTATGGCGGTTTGGGTTGGGAAATGGGCGAACTGCCTGCCGGTCCAATCGGTTGGTACTGGGGCTCCGAGTATAACGACTGGACTTACTCCGATACCTATGACAGTCAGTCTGAAGCAGGCAACGTCATAGGTTCATCCGGCAACTCCGGTGGTGGTGTGCGCGATGTGTTTGCCACCTACATCGAGAGCCTGATCCCCATCACCGAGCAGGTCGAGCTGAACCTGGCGGGTCGTTATGACAAGTACAGCGACTTTGGCAGCGCCTTCTCGCCCAAAGCGAGCCTGCGTTACCAGCCGCTAGACAACCTGATGTTCCGGACCTCCTGGTCACAATCGTTCCGGGCGCCGGGGCTGGATGATCTCTATGCCGCAGACTCATTCTCTGCTGACTATGCCAAGGACTATGTACGCTGCAATGCTACCGGCACAGCTAACTGTCCTGAGAAACAGTATGACGTTACCCGTCAGTCCAATAAAAATCTGAAGGAGGAGACGGCTGATACCTTCACTATCGGGGCTGCTTACAACCCGCTGGATAACTTGAATCTGTCACTCGATTACTACTACATCAAGATTGATGATGTGATCCAGCTAGCCACGGCACAAACTCAGATTTATCAGGAGCTGAACAGTGGCAGCAACCCGAACGTAATTCGTCTCCCCAACGGCACCATCAAGGAGATCAAGGCTGGCATGGTCAACTTGGGGCAACTCAAGACCAGTGGTGTAGATTTTAAAGCCGATTACAAGTACGACTTCAACACCTTCACCCTGCGTTATGACTTCGGTGGTACTTACATCCTGCAGTACGAAGAGGGGCTGTTTGCCGGTGGTCCGATGATCGACAAGAAGGGCTGGAATGGTAAACCCGACTTGCGCCTCAACTCCGGGATTGGTGCCAACTTCCCGCAACTGTGGAATCTCGATACCTACCTGAGCGCCAACTATATCGATTCCCAGAGCCAGGACTATGTTGATGGTCAGGAAGAGGGTCATATCGCTTCCAACACCGTCTGGAACCTGAACGTGGCGGTCGATACCAGCTGGAATGGCAAGATCCAGACCGGTGTGAAGAACATGTTCAACCGTGGCCCCTCTCTGTCCAACGATGGCTTCACTTACGATGAAGACCTCTACAGCATCGACGGTCGCATCTACTACATCGATTACACCCAGAAGTTCTAATCAACCCTGTTGATATACAACCTCAGCCGGCCCGGTCGGGCCGGCTGTGCCCAACGTCCAAGGAAGTTACGGAGATAGGGTAATCCTATGAAGACAAGGACCATTACAATGAAGAAAGCGCTCCTTGGCAGCCTGGTTTCGGCCGCCTTGTTGACCAGCTTCAATCTGAGTGCCGCCACTGCCGGTCAGGCCGTGGACGCTCAAGCCGCCACCGACAACGCATCCAAAGTTTCCCAGCAGAAGATCGACAGCTATGCCGAATCTGCCGAATCCGCATTGGCCCAGTACAAGGCCGCCCTGCGTCAGGTCGACAGTCTGCGCACCTACAACGAGCAGGTGAGCAAGATGGTCGAGTCCCAGAGTGCCGAGCTGGCGTCGATGCAAAAGCAGATCGCCCAGATTGATCAGACCAGCACCGAAGTCGTCCCCCTGATGCTCAAGATGATCGACTCCCTCGAGCAGTTTGTGGCGCTGGATCTGCCGTTCCAGAAGGTCGAGCGCGAGGACCGCGTGGCGGCCCTGACCGACCTGATGAACCGGGCCGATGTCACCATCTCCGAGAAGTACCGCAAGATCCTGGAGGCCTACCAGATCGAGGAGGGCTTCAGCCGCACCATCGAATCCTACAAGGCGAGCCTGGACAAGGATGGCAGCGAGAAGACCTACGAGTTCCTGCGGGTTGGCCGCATCGCGCTGCTCTATCAATCCCCGGATGGCAATGAGACCGGGATGTGGAACAAGAAGACTCGCCAGTGGGAAGAGTTGCCCCAGGAGTATCGCAGTGCGGTTGAACAGGGCCTTCGCATCGCCAAGAAGCAGGCGCCTCCCGCGCTGATCAAGCTGCCGGTTCAAACTGCGGAGAAAGCATCATGAAAGGAATCAAACTTGCGATTGCCTCCCTGATTGCGGGAGCAACCCTGGTCACCCTGCCGGTGACCGCCGCCGAAAAACCGGTGGATCTCAATGCGCTGCTGAATCAGGTCAAGGCCTCCAGCCTGAGCGAATCCCAACTCAACAAGGAGCGGGAAGCCCGCTTCCTGGCTGACAAGAACGAGCAGGGGGCGCTGCTGGCCAAGGCCAAGGCCGAGCTGGCTGCCGAAACAGCCAAGGGCGAGCAGCTCAAGGCGACCTTTGATGCCAACGACAAGCAGCTGACCGAACTGACCGAAACCCTGCGCCAGCGTTCCGGCAACATGGGCGAGATGTTCGGCGTACTGCGTCAGTTCGCCGGTGAGTTCAAGGGGATCTTCAATGCCTCCGCCCGTCGGGTCGAGCATCCGGAACAGACCGCGCTGCTGACCCGTCTGGCCGAGAGTAAAGAGCTCCCCTCCAGCGACGATCTGGAAGCGTTCTGGACCACCACCCTCAGCCGCATGGTGGACGGTGGCAAGGTGAGCCAGATCCCGGCGACCGTGGTCTACGGCGAAGGCAACCAGGCCGAGAAGACGGTCACCCAGATCGGTGAGTTCAACACTGTCTCCGAAGGCAAGTACCTCACCTTCGTGCCGGAGACCGGCAAGTTCGAGCAGCTTTCCCGTCAACCTGACAAGGGGGTGCTGGAACCGATCGCCGAGTTTGAACAGGGCGGTGACGGGGTCAAACCCATCTTTATCGACCCGTCTCGCGGCGTGATCCTCTCTCTGCTGGTGCAGTCACCGACTCTCAAGGAGCGGATCGATCAGGGTGGTGAAGTGGGTTACGTCATCATGGTGCTCGGTGTGCTCGGTACCCTGCTGGCTATCTTCTGCGGTATCCGCCTGTCGTTGATCGGCTCGTCCATGCGCAAGCAGCTGAAATCCGATCAGATCATCAAGGGCAACCCCATTGGTGACATGCTGGGAGCCTACCAGAGCCATCGCGGTGACAACATCGAGGATCTGGAGTCCAAGCTCGACGAGATCATCCTGCGTAATGTGCCCAAGTTCGAGAAGGGTATCAGCATCATCAAGCTGATCGCCTCGGTCGCGCCGCTGCTGGGCCTGCTCGGTACCGTAGTGGGGATGATTGCTACCTTCCAGGCCATCACATTGTTCGGTACCGGCGATCCCAAGCTGATGGCGGGCGGTATCTCGGAGGCGCTGGTGACCACTATGCAGGGGCTGGTCGTCGCCGTGCCCATGTTGTTCCTCTACACCATAGTGCAGACCCAGAGCCGTCGTCTGATCCAGGTGCTGGAAGAGCAGAGCGCCGGTTTCGTCGCCCGTTATCAGGAACGTCTGCACGCCTCCAAAGCCGCAGCGTAAGGAGTCACCCATGTGGTTCTGGTTGATTGAAGAAGTCGAGTCGGTCCGCCGGTTTTTGGGATTGGGGGGCGATGTATTGGTCGCCCTGTTCTTCCTGACCCTGATGATGTGGGCCCTGTTGCTGGAGCGCTGGTTCTACTTCATGGCGGTCTACCCCAAGCAGGTGAAGCAGACCAAGGCCACCTGGCTGGCCCGTACCGATCATCTCTCCTGGTCTGCCAAGCAGATCCGCCGCGAGCTGGTCTCACGGGTTGCCATGGCGGTGGACAAGGGAATGCCGGTCATCAAGGTGCTGATCGCTCTCTGCCCGTTGATGGGGCTGCTGGGGACCGTGGTGGGGATGGTGCAGGTGTTTGACACTTTGGCCATCACCGGCACCGGTTCGCCGCGGGCGATGGCATCGGGGATCTCCAAGGCAACGGTACCGACCATGGCGGGCATGATCGCCGCCCTTTCCGGCCTGTTTTTTGTCAACCAGCTCGATCACAAGGCCAAACTGGCGGTGCAAAAGCTGGAAGACAACCTGAAACACGGTTGATGCAGGATGCATACCCCCGGCGAGGCATGGCCTGCCGGGGGCACAGAACAAGCAAGGAGTTTCTGCTATGAGAAAACGTTACAGCGACAGCGGTGCTGACGAGGCGGCTATCGATTTGACCCCCATGCTGGACATAGTGTTCATCATGCTGATCTTCTTCATCGTCACCACCTCCTTCGTCAAGGAGTCCGGTGTCGAGATCAACCGTCCCAGTGCCAGCACGGCCGAGACGGTGAAGAAGGGCAATATCATGGTCGCGGTACGCGAAAACGGTCAGGTCTGGGTCGACAAGCGGGTGGTCGAGGTCGGTGCTGTGCGCGCCAACATCGAGCGGCTGCGGGCCGAGAACCCGGAGAGTGCCGTGGTGATCCAGGCCGATAACGAATCCCGTTCCGGTCTGGTGGTGCAGGTCATGGATCAGATCCGCATGGCCGGTGTCCAGAACATCTCCATCGCGGCAGACAAGAGCAGCTGATGCCGGAGAGAGACCTATGAGATACCTGATATCGTTGGCGGTCTCCTGTGTGGTGGTGTTCTTTCTGTTTCTGGGAATGAACAAGCTGATCACACCGGATCACCGGGAGCTGGTGGAGAAGGATGACGTCACCATGACCGATTTCATCCGCCTCAAGCCCCAGGAGACCCTGCAAGAGAAACAGCGGGAGCTGCCCAAACCGCCGCCGCCCAAGCGTCCGCCACCGCCTCCCGAGATGGAGGTGGCCAGCACGGATCGGCCGAAGATGGAGAGCGCGCCGATGGACATGCCCAAGCTCGACATCCCGGTCAACATCGGTGGTGGCAACGCGCTGGGGGCCTACAGCACCGGCGGCGGTGGTGGCGGAGTCGGTGGCAATAACGGCGCCATTCCGCTGGCAACCTTCGAGCCCATGATGCCCCGCAAGGCGGCGCTGGCGGGGCTGGCCTCCGGCAAGGTGCTGGTGGAGTTCACCGTTACCGAGCGCGGCACCGTCAGCAACGTGCGGATCGTCAAGGAAGAGCCGCGCAGTTATGACCTCGGCAAAGAGGCGCGCAAAACCATCGCCAAGTGGACGTTCAAACCGGCCATGGTGGATGGCAAGCCGCAGGCGAGCCGTATGCAGCAAGAGATCGAGTTTGCGGTCAACTAAGGAAGGTGGCGATGAACAAGTTACACAAGATGATCCTCGCCCCGGTCGCCATGGCGGTGCTGCTCAGCACCGCCAGTTGGGCCGCCGAGCAGCCGGCCCTGTCGGATCGGGCCTATCGGGCGGTCAACAAGGCGCAGGAGCTGATCACCGAGAAGAAATACGGCGAGGCCAACGCCAAGTTGCAAGATGCGCTCTCCGGTGCAGGCGAGCGGGTCTACGACAAGGGGGTCATATTGCAGACTCTCGGTTTCGTGGCCGCCCAGCAGGAGAAATACGGTCAGGCGACCAAGTACTTTGCCGATGCCATCGCGACAGGCGGCTTGCCGCCACCGGTGGCCCAGCAGGTGCGCTACAACCTGGCCCAGCTCTATATGGCGGAGGGTAATTATCAGGGCTCGATCAAGACCATGAAGGAGTGGTTTGCCAACCAGGGCAAGGATGACAAGCCCAACTCCCATGCCTATATCACGCTGGCCAACGCTCACGTGCAGCTCAAGCAGTACCGTGACGCGATCCCGGCGGTGGATCAGGCGATCAAGCTGTCGGCAGGTAAAGCGCCGGAGTCCTGGTATCTGCTGAAGATGGGCGCTCACTACGAGCTGAAACAGTACAAACCGGCGACCGAGGTGCTGACCTCTCTGGTCAACATGTTCCCGGAGAAGAAGAAGTACTGGACCCAGCTGTCGGCCATGCATATGCAGGCAGGCAACGATGCCAAGGCGCTGGCGGCGCTGGAGTCGGCCTACAACCTCGGCATGTTGACCGAGGCCGCCGAGCTGCAGCGCCTCGCCAACTACCTCGCCTTCACCGGCATTCCCCATCGCGCCGCACGGGTGATGGAGAAGGGGATGAAGGATGGGGTGATTGAGCAGAGCGCCAGCAACTACAAAACCCTGGCCAACTACTGGCATCAGGCCAAGGAGCTGGATCCGGCCATCGACACCCTGGCCAAATCCTATCAGCTGGCCCCGAGCGCCGATCTGCAGCTGAAAATGGCGCGCATGATGATCCAGAGCAAACGCTATCAGGATCTGGTGGCGCTGGCCGCCAAACCAGCCGCCAATGCCAATGGTGAACAGCGGGCGGATCTCAAGTTCCTGACCGGTGTCGCCTATTTTGAGCAACAAAAGCCGAAGGAGGCCCTCAACGCCTTCACCCAGGCAGCTCAGAATGGCAACGTCAGCGGTCGGGCATCTCCGTGGATCAGCTTCCTCAAAGAGCAGCGCGGCACCGGAGAGGCAGCCGTCCAGTAATTCCAATGACAACTACCTGTAGTCCCTTTTATGGTTGCCTGGTGGCTCCATTAACCGCTCTTCGGAGCGGTTTTTTTATGGCTGAAACCGGCACCGGCGGGTGGCCGACGCACGGTTTTATCTCTCTTCATCCCAATAAAGAGCCTCCGTCGACATTGGTCTATCTCTCCCGGTGTGACAAACGTTTCAGCTAGGGCTGCAACCGTGACACAAGGTGGTGCAGCGCTGTGGTTGACGGGGGCTCGTGTAGCTCGCTGACAGGCGGGCAGTGCCATTCATCTTTCACTCAGCTGCGACTTGCCAGTGTGGCTTTTGCACTGTTGATAAGCGTCACACCGAAAACGGCTACTTTTAACAAGAAAAGCAACATATGGAAGTTGAAATTTTGGCCGACTCAGGAAAGAATGCGCGCTCGGTTATTGGCGTCGTGGGGCAGGTTGACCCGCCACCGGCAGACCGAGGATGAGACGGCCCCCGGCCCATTTGGTACAGGAAACCACACAGGAATTTTATGAATCCCCTTCGCACTGCCGCTTCGGCCCTTTTATGCACTTTTGCGCTGGTCAGCCAGCAGGCTGCCGCCGTCGAGTACCGTCTGCCTGCGGCCAACAGCCGCCTGATCGGTGAAAATCAGGAATACGTGGTGCCTGCGGACAACCGTCCGCTGGAGCAGATCGCTGCTGACTTCCAGCTGGGTCTGACCAACATCATGGAAGCCAACCCGGGCGTAGATCCCTATCTGCCGAAGGCGGGTAGCACCCTGATCATCCCCCACCAGCTGATCCTGCCCAACGCGCCCCGCGAAGGGATCGTCATCAACGTTGCCGAGATGCGTCTCTACTACTACCCGAAAGGGAAGAACGTGGTGGAAGTGCTGCCCATCGGCATCGGTCAGCTGGGGGTAAACACCCCGGAGAACTGGATCACCAAGGTAGAGCGCAAACGCGCCAACCCGACCTGGACCCCGACCGAGAACATCCGTCGTCGCTATGCCGCCCAGGGCAAGACCCTGCCGGCAGTCTGGCCAGCGGGTCCGGATAACCCCATGGGTCTGCACGCCCTCTACATCGGCAACCTCTATGCCATCCACGGCACCAATGCCACCTTCGGTATCGGTCTGCGGGTAAGCAGCGGTTGCGTGCGTCTGCGCGCTGACGACATCAAGTATCTGTTCGACAACGTGCCGGTCGGCACCCGCGTCCAGTTCGTCAACCAGCCGGTCAAGACCACGGTCGAGCCGGATGGCGGTCGCTACATGGAAGTACACGAGCCGCTGTCGCGCACCGAGGAGGAGTTCAACTCCACCGCCTCCGTGCCGCTCCCGATGACACCGGCTATCACCCGCTTCATCGCTCACGCCGAGTCTGACTCCAACGTGGTCAAGCAGGTGCTTGAACAGCGTACCGGTATGCCGACCCGTCTCAATCCCTGATTGAGCAAGTTGGCGGTGCCGCGCGCACTGGCTGAATAAAGAAAACGGCGACCATCTGGTCGCCGTTTTTTATGGGGGAGTCACCGCTTGCTTACTGCACGCAGACCGGGCAGAAGGCGTAGGTGCCTTGCGGATCGTTGAAGCGGGTGAGCGGGTCGAGACTGCGGTTCACTTCCACCAATGCCTTGCCAAATCCTGCCGGCAGCCAGTTTTGCAACTGGGGGGCCAGTACTTGGGCACTGCTGTCAAACAGCTGGCGCAGGAACTTGTCCTTGGTGGACTCCTCCTGCTCGATGGGGGTCACCTGCCACTCCTTGAGGTTGGCGAGGTCGGCGGCGGCCTTGATGGCGTCATCCAGATTGCCGAACTCGTCCACCAGACCCAGGGCCTTGGCATCCTCACCGGTCCAGACCCGACCTTCGGCCGCTTTCTCGGCCTCTTCCGGGCTCAGACCGCGGCCCTTGCTCACCAGACCGATGAAGCGCTGGTAGGTATCTTCCACGCTCAGCTGGATGGCCTGACCGACGTGATCCGGCAGGGCGCGGGTCGGGCCTACGCCGACGTAATCTGTGGTGCCGACCCCGTCGGTATGCACGCCGAACTGGGCCAACGCCTTGTCGATGGTGGCAAACATGCCGAACACCCCGATGGAACCGGTGAGTGTGGTCGGGGAGGCGAAGATCTTGTCCGCATCGGCGGAGATCCAGTAGCCACCGGAGGCGGCATAGCTGCCCATGGAGACCACTACCGGTTTGCCAGCCTGTTTCAGAGCCAGCAGCTCGGCGCGGATCTGCTCGGCGGCGAAGGCGCTGCCGCCCGGGCTGTCGACCCGCAGGACCACGGCTTTGACCTTGTCATCGCGGCGAGCATCGGCCAGCAGGTCGGAGAGGCTATCACCGCCTATGGTACCGGCAGGCTGTACGCCATCCATGATGGCACCGCTGGCGACCACCAGACCCACCTCATCCTTGCCGCTCTGGGGATATTGTTCCGGAATGGCAGCCAGATACTCTTTCAGGCCGACCCCTTTCCAGCCGTGGTCGTCCGCTTCACCCACCTCTTTAATGACCGCCTGGGTCATCTCGTCACGAGTGGCGAGCTGATCCACCAGACCGTTGTCGAGGGCGTAGTTGGCGGCGTTGCCACCGGCCTTGCGCAGCAGCTCGAGGAAGCGATCCTTGCCCGGTGCCACGGCGTCCGGTTCGATCTCCCGCTGCTCGGCGACATCGGCCACATAGGATTGCCACAGCTGATCCAGCCAGCGCTGGTTCGCTTCTTTGCTCTCGGGAGACATCTCGTCGCGGGTATAGGGTTCGACGAAGGATTTGTAGGTGCCGACCTTGAATACATGCGGAGTGATATTGAGCTTCTCCAGCGCCGACTTGAAGTAGGTCTGGTAGACCCCAAGTCCCTCGATCACCACGGCGCCGCTCTGGTTGAGCAGCACGTGATCGGCGTGGGCCGCCAGCAGGTATTGCCCCTGAGTGTAGAAGTCGGCCATGGCGATCACCGGTTTGCCGCTCTCCCGGAAGGAGTCGATGGCACTCGCCACCTCCTGCAGTTTGGTGAAGTTGGCTCCCTGCAGCCCTTGTGGCTTGATCACCAGCGCCTTGATGCGCTCGTCATCCTTGGCACTCTTGATGGCCCACAGCAGGTCGGAGAGGACGATCTCGCTCGGCTGCTCGTCGCTGCTGTCCATCTGGCGCAGCAGTTGTACGGTGGGATCTGTCTGGGAGCGTTGCTCCACCAGCACGCCGTTGAGATTGAGGGTCAGCGCCCCTTCGATGGGCACCTTGGGGGCCTCTTTCTGGCTGACGCTGAAGACGATGACCAGCACTACGATGAGAAACAGCAGATTGACCAGCATCAGCCGGGTGAAATTGAGCAGGCGCCACAGGCTGCGGAACAACCAACCCAGACCTTTGAAAATAGACATAGTCGCGTTATCGCCCTGTTAATGGGTAGAGAAGAGCCATTATTAACCAGTTGCGGGCGAAATTGCCATTTCCGACTGGCGGATCCCGTCTATCTTCGTTCAGGGCACGGCTGTTCGCTGAAAATTTGTCCAAACATTTGTTTGAAAAAGAATTTTCGATTCTTTACTCTAGCCTCAGTTTGATAACAAAAAATTAACTGGAGGCATCGTGAGCCGCTATCCGACCCTGCTGACCCCGCTCGACCTTGGCTTTACCCAGCTGCGCAACCGCGTGTTGATGGGCTCCATGCACACCGGCCTCGAAGAGGAGAAGGGCGGTTTTGACAAGCTGGCTGCCTTTTATGCCGAGCGCGCCCGTGGTGGAGTAGGCCTTATCGTCACCGGCGGCATTGCCCCCAATCTGCGCGGGCGGCTGGTACCTCACGGCTCCCAGCTGAGCTTTCCCTGGCAGGTGAGCAAGCACAAGAAGGTGACCAGCGCCGTGCATCAGGAGGGGGGCAAGATAGCGCTGCAGATCCTCCATGCCGGTCGTTACGCCTATCATCCGTTCAGTCTGGCACCGAGCGCCCTCAAAGCCCCCATCTCCCCATTCAAACCGCGCGCCATGAGCGAGCGGCAGATCCGCGGCACCATCCGCGACTTCGCGGCTACAGCAGCGTTGGCCAAGGCGGCCGGTTATGACGGCGTCGAGGTGATGGGCTCGGAAGGCTATCTCATCAACCAGTTCATTTGCGAGCGCACCAACAAACGCACCGATGGCTGGGGCGGCAGCAGTGAAAACCGGATGCGCTTTCCGGTGGAGATTGTTCGCGCCATTCGCGAGCGGGTCGGCACCGACTTCATCATTATCTTCCGCCTCTCCATGCTGGATCTGGTGGAGCAGGGCTCGACCCTGGAAGAGGTGATCGCCCTTGGCAAAGCGCTGGAAGCGGTGGGGGTGACCCTGATCAATACCGGCATCGGCTGGCATGAGGCGCGCATTCCCACCATCGCCACTAGCGTGCCGCGTGGCGCCTTCAGCTGGGTGACCGCCGAGCTGAAAAAACATCTCAAGGTGCCGCTTATCACTACCAACCGGATTAACACCCCGGAGGTGGCAGAGCGGATTCTGGCGGGTGGCGAGGCGGATATGGTCTCCATGGCGCGCCCCTTCCTGGCTGACCCCGAATTTGTCATCAAGGCGGCGGAGAACCGGGCGGACGAGATCAACACCTGCATCGCCTGCAACCAGGCCTGCCTTGACCATGTGTTCAAGCAGAAGCGCGCCTCCTGTCTGGTCAATCCCCGCGCCTGTTTCGAGACCGAGCTGACCTTTGGTCGCGTGCCCCAGCCCAAGAAGCTGGCGGTAGTGGGGGCGGGCCCGGCCGGGCTGGCGTTCGCCTGCTACGCCGCCGAGCGCGGTCATCAGGTGAGCCTGTTCGATCAGGCCAGCGAAATCGGCGGCCAGTTCAACTTCGCCAAGCAGATCCCCGGCAAGGAGGAGTTTCACGAGACTCTGCGCTATTTCGCCAAACGGCTGGAGAAGTGCGGTGTCGAGCTCTATCTCGGCCAGCGTCAGAGTGCCGAGAGCCTGCTCGGCGGCGGTTTTGACGAGGTGATCCTCGCTACCGGTATTCGTCCGCGCACCCCCAATATTCCGGGCATCGAACATCCCAAGGTGATGAGTTATCTCGACGTATTGCGGGATCACAAACCGGTCGGCCAGAAGGTGGCGGTGATCGGTGCAGGCGGCATCGGCTTCGATGTGGCCGAATTCCTTGTGGAGAAAAGGGTAGAGAAGAAGGTGGAGACGGATGCCGATGGGCACCGTGATCACTGGCTCAAGGAGTGGGGCATCGACAAACAGCTTGGCGAGCGCGGTGGCCTCACGGCTCCTGAAATCGACGCCCCCGAGCGCCAGATCTGGCTGCTCCAGCGCAAGGAGAGCAAGGTGGGTGACGGACTTGGCAAGACCACCGGCTGGATCCACCGTACCGTGCTCAAGAACCGCAAGGTGCAGATGCTCTCCGGGGTGCAATATCTGGGGATCGATGACGAGGGCTTGCATATTCAGGTGGGCGAGACCAAGCAGTGTCTG
This sequence comes from Aeromonas sp. 84A, assembly GCF_051919345.1. Taxonomy (NCBI): domain Bacteria; kingdom Pseudomonadati; phylum Pseudomonadota; class Gammaproteobacteria; order Aeromonadales; family Aeromonadaceae; genus Aeromonas; species Aeromonas sp. 84A. The sequence goes on along the minus strand of NZ_JBQBEW010000001.1, from coordinate 4,119,762 downwards.
CCGGTGGATCAGGTGATAGTCTGCGCCGGGCAGGAGCCCCTCAAGGAGCTGCAGGCCGGGTTGCAGGCGGCAGGCAAGCCGGTGCATATCATCGGTGGTGCCGACGTGGCAGCCGAGCTGGATGCCAAGCGCGCCATCCGGCAAGGGGCCGAGCTGGCTGCGATCATCTAGCCAGCTGAGCCATCCTGCCCTTTATAGTGCGATAAACCCCTGAGCCTCAGGGGTTTTCTTCATTCGGTGCTGTGCTAAGGTAGCGCCATCATTGCCCCAGAGAAGGAATTGCCCATGGATGCCCTCACCCTGTTGCTCAATCGCCACTCCTGTGGCCGTCTCGCCGATCCCGCCCCGAGCGGTGAGGTGCTCGACAATATCCTCAAGGCGGGCCTGCGCGCGCCGGATCACGGCACCCTGACTCCCTGGCAGTTCATTCTGTTCGAAGGAGAGGGGCGCGAGCGGCTGGGCAAACTGCTGGCCGAGGCGGCCCGTGCCCGTGGCGAAGATGAAGAGAGCATCAAGAAGTGCCGCGAAGCGCCGCTGCGGGCGCCCTTGGTCGTCGCCGTGGCAACCCGTTATCAGGATCACCCCAAGGTGCCGAAACTGGAGCAGGAGCTCTCTGCCGGTTGTGCCCTGATGGCGATGCAGATGGCGGCGCAGGCGCAGGGTTTCAACGGCATCTGGCGCTCCGGCTGGTTTATCTTCGATGAGCAGATCAACAAGGGATTGGGACTGGCGGCAGAGGATCAGCTGGTGGGTTTCCTCTACCTCGGTACTCCCATGCTGGAAGCACGCAAACTGCGCGAGCTGCCGCTCGATGAGTTTGTCCGCCGTTTCTGACTTTTCGGCCACGTTGCGGTTGAGAGAAGCAAAGCCTCGAGAAATCGGGGCTTTTCTGTTTAACCGTGAATAGTAACCAGAGAAATTGGGGAAAATAAATGGGTCAAAGAGGCTTCGCGCGCCATAGCAGGTAATTATTTAAATAGTGCGATGTACCTCGCAATCCTGTTGTATTTCACTATGTAAAACGTTTGCGCATTCGCTAATATCTCCCTGCCAGTTTAGAAGGGCACTCCTTCTAATTTTTCTGCGATGAGAGTCGCAATTCCGTAGCACCTTTTAACAGCCCAACGTCTTCGTGACATTGGGCTTTATTTTTATGGGGTGTAGGGGCTGTTGTGAACTGATGGCGGCATCAAGATGCAGCCCGGTTGGCAGCCTTATGCCCTGTTTTTGGCTGGCAGGATCCGGGCAGGGTTGCCGACTACCCGAGCACCGGCCGGCACATCTTTGGTGACTACGGCGCCTGCGCCGACGATTGCCTCCCGCCCTATGGTGACGCCGGGCAGCAAGATGGCGCCGCCACCAATCCAGACCTTGTCTTCAATGGTGACCGGCAGCGCCGTCTCTGTGCCCTGAATCCTTTCGTCGGCCTCCAGTGCATGGGTTGCGGTATAGACCTGCACGTTTGGCCCAATCATCACATGGGCGCCGATGCGAATGGGGGCATTGTCCAGCAGGGTCGCCCCCATATTGATGTAGGAGTCCTTACCAAGCTAAATATGACGGCCATAGGTGCAGTAGAGGGGCGAGCAGATAAAGGCGTTCTCTGCCAGTTCGCCAATCAGCTCCGCCAGTAGTGCCCGCTGCTCTGTCTCCTCTTCCGCCTGATTGAAACGGCGATAGCGCCGTGCCGCCTCCCGGCGCAACTGGGCCAGCTCGGGTGCCATGCAGTTGTACGGTTGGCTGCTGATCATCTTCTGGTATTCGCTCATGGCAGGGCCTCAATAATGTGGAAGAACGATGTTAATCCCTCATTGGCCAGAGAAGCGTGAACCGTCCCCCAGAGTAGGAAAGGGGGGAGAAACAACAAGAGCACCCGCGGGTGCTCTTGTTTAATAAAGATGCTGACTTGCCGCCTTGAGAGCGGGAGCTATGTTTAGCCGTGCTTGCGGCCGGAGAGGCGGCACCACTCCTCCTTGACTGCGGTCGGGTCCATCTCGAACCACTGGCCGTAGATAGTTTCCAGTTCCGGGGCCTGGCTCTCCAGCACGCCGGAGAGGGCCATCAGGCTGCCCGGCTTGCCGTGGCCGGCGATAAGTGGAGCCAGTTCGCGCAGCGGGCCGGCCAGGATGTTGGCGACCACCACGTCCGCTTCGACATCTTGCGGCTGGTTGGCTGGCAGATAGAGCTCAATCTGGTCGGCGACGCCGTTGCGCGCGGCGTTATCGCGGCTGGCCTGAATGGCTTGCGGGTCGATGTCGATGCCGATAACGCGGGCGGCACCCAGTTTCAGGGCGGCGATGCCGAGAATGCCGGAGCCGCAACCAAAGTCGACCACGGTTTTACCGGTCAGATCCAGCCCGTCCAGCCACTGCAGGCAGAGGGCGGTGGTGGGGTGGGTACCGGTACCGAAGGCCAGACCCGGATCCAGCATGACGTTGACCGCATCGGGGTTCGGCACGTCGCGCCAGCTCGGGCAGATCCAGAGGCGCTCGCCAAACTGCATGGGATGGAAGTGATCCATCCACTCGCGCACCCAGTCCTTGTCCTCCAACTGCTCGACCTTGTAGCCGACATTTTCGCCGAAGATCTGCTGGAAGAAGGCGATGGTGGGGGCCGGATCGGTTTCGGCATCGAACAGACCCATCACTTCGGTCTCGCCCCAGAGCGGGGTTTCACCGGGCATGGGTTCGTAGACGGGCACATCCTTGGCATCCATAAAGGTCACCGCCTGGGCTCCACGCCCCAGCAGCATGTTGCTCACCTTGTCTGCGGTCTTGGCAGTGGCGTTGATTCGAATTTGTATCCAGGGCATGGCGTCGACTCTTCATAAATGTGAAACCGCGAGATTCTACCATCATGGGGCAGTGCTGTCGTGGTTTGCCCATGACGTGGAGGGATACGGGGGCTTTTGCCGGATTGGCACGGTTCCTGTATTGCTCTATGCAGGCGAAGACGACCGGTTTTCGCTGAACGCTTTGCTCAAGTTCCGTCATCTTTCACTGCCACCCTCGGGTGGCATTTTTTTATCTGCACTTGTTTGCCTGGTAAACAGTCTGCCAGATAAAAAAAGAGCAAGGTCGGCACCTTGCTCAAGGACGGGCTGGCGCCGTTTTGGCGCATTCATGCTGCTGTTGGCACGCCAGATGCAAAGACTTATATGTCCTGCATAAGGATATGTGTGTGATTGTTACCCCAATGTTCAGGTATTCAGGCCATTTCTCGCGAAATGGCCTCTTTTTTGGCTGATTGTCGGACGTTGGCCTGCCACAGGCAGTCATGAGTGCCGTTGGTTGTGCCCGTTTGGGGCATCTCCTTGGTGAACTTATCCCATCATGGTGCGTTGGAGGGCTTAGTTGGCAAAGCCGCTCATGTCGATCACCAGCTTGCCAACCATGCGGCCCGCCTCGACCTCGGCATGGGCCTGAGCCAGCGTGACCGGGGTCAGCGACGGGATGGTTCTGGTCAGGGTGGTCTGCAATAACCCTTCATCGACCAGTGCCGCCACCCGGCCGAGCAGGCGGTGCTGTTCGATCATGTCCGGCGTCTGGAACAGGGAGCGGGTGAACATGAACTCCTGGCTGAAGGTGACGCTCTTGCTCTTGAGCAGGGAGAGATCCCACGGCTCGCTCGATTCTGCGATGGTACAGATATGGCCAAACGGGCGGATCAGCCCGGCCATGGTGGCCCAGTGCTCGGCGGTGGCGTTGGTGCAGAAGATGGCATCGACCTGAGTGATGCCAAGGGCGGTCAGCTCCTCCTGCAACTTGTGGTGGTTTACGACCTGATGGGCGCCCATCTCGAAGCACCACTCGCGGCTCTCGGGGCGAGAGGCGGTCGCAATCACCTCCATACCGGTGAGCTGACGGGCCAGCTGGATGGCGATGGAGCCCACGCCACCGGCGCCGCCGATGATCAGCAGTTTGCCACGGCTTTCGCGGGTAAGAGCGAAGCGCTCGAACAGGGTCTCCCAGGCGGTGATGGCGGTGAGCGGCAGGGCGGCGGCCTCCACATCGCTCAAGCTGGTGGGGGCGATGGCGGCGATAAGCTCATCCACCAGTTGCAGGGCGCTGTTGCTGCCCGGGCGGCTGATATCGCCGGCATACCAGACCCGGTCGCCCGCCTTGAACAGGGTCACTTCGCTGCCGGTGGCGATCACTTCCCCCACCGCATCCCAACCCAGTACCCTGGGCGAGCTTTCAATTTTGGCCTTGGGGGAGCGCACCTTGGTATCCACCGGATTGACGGAGGTGGCAGTGATGCGCACCAGCAGATCCCGCGGACCCGGAACCGGATCGGGCAGGTTGGCGGCGATGAAGCAGTTGGGGTGGTCGCTTGGCAGATAGTGAGTCAGGGCAATGGCTTTCATGGTTTTTCCTTTCAAATCGCTGTGTTCGGGATTGCCACTCACTCTAGTCTGGTTGATTATCAAGATTAAGATGGGTAATCGGTAAAGACTGTTTGAATATATGAACAATGTCGATCTGGAGTTGATGGGACTGTTTGCCACCGTGGTGGAGCAGGGAAGCTTTACCCGAGCCGCCGAGCTGCTCGGTATGCCCAAGTCATCGGTGAGCCAGAAGATCTCGCGGCTCGAATCCCAGCTCGGGGTGCGGCTGTTGCAGCGTACCACTCGCAGGTTGAGCCTGACGCCGCAGGGGGAGCTCTATGTGGAGCACTGTCAGGGGCTGCTGGCACTGGCCCGCAGCGCCAATCTGGCGATGGCACGGCTGCGCTCGGCCCCGGCGGGGCGGGTGCGGATCACTGCCCCCGAGGCGACCGGTACTCTATTGCTTGGCCGGATCCTCGCCGAGTTTCGCGCCCTCTATCCCGAAGTGGTGCTGGAACTGACCCTGAGCGATGAACAGCTCGATCTGGTGGGGGAAGGTTATGATTTGGCGCTGCGGGCGGCGCCGCTGAAAGACTCCAGCCTTATCTGTCGGCGTATCGGTCAGGTGGCGCGTCATCTGGTGGCGGCACCCGCCTATCTGGCGGCCCACGGCATGCCGCAACAGCTGAGCGAGCTGGGCCGCTATGCCTGTCTGGTGCACTCGGCCATGCCGGTGTGGCCATTGCAAGAGGGAGGTTGGCGGCCACAGGGGGCCTGTGTCAGCAACAGCTTGCTGGCGCTGCGGGAGATGGCGCTTCATGACGGGGGGATTGCCCTGTTGCCCCACCATGTCTGTGAAGGGGATTTGGCGGCGGGGCGGCTGCAGAAGGTGTTGCCGGATCAGCCCATTCCGGCCAACCCGTTCTACCTAATCTATCCGAGTCGGGAGCATCTGGCCCCCGCCCTGCGCACCCTGATGGATTTCGTGGCCGAGCGGTTGCCGTTCGCCTGAGTTACCAGCTGCTCTGGCTGGCCGACTCCTGATTGGGTTTGAGGCCGAGGGGGACCGACTGGCGCTCCGCCAGCATGCGGATCTGCCCTTCAATCAGGCTGGCGCTGGGGCCCAGCACCAGCACCAGCTGGTGGTCGTTGAGCTGGATCCAGGAGAGGCAGCCCAGGCCCAGCAGGCGAGATTCATCCACCAGTGAAATATCGCGCACCCGCAGGCTGAGGCGGGTGATACAGACACTCATCGCCACCAGATTGTCCATCCCGCCCAGCACCTTGAGGTACTGGATCGCCAGCATCTGCGGGTCTGAGGGGGCAACGCTGGCAAGGCGCGGATGCTCCACTGCGATGGGCTTGCTCGGCATGCTGAGGGGGGCACGCTCCAGCAGTTGGTAAAAGAGCAGGCTGTAGGCGACGAAAAACAGTATACCGACCGGGATGAGCCAGAAGCTGTGCTCCCCTGCCTGATAGCTCAGCACCAGATCCAGCAGACCGGCGGAGAAGTAACTGCCCACCTTGATCCCCAGCCCGCTACAGACCGCCAGTGACAGTCCGGTCAGCAGGGCGTGGGCGAGAAACAGCCAGGGGGCGGTAAAGGCGAACAGAAACTCGATAGGCTCTGTGATACCCACCAGTGCCGAGGTGAGCGCCAGGGTGAGCAGCAGCCCGCCCTGCGGCAGCCGCTGCATCCGCTGGCGGTGCAGCCAGATGGCAAAACAGGCGCCCGGCAGGCCGAACATGATGATGGGGTAAAGACCGGCCACATACCCTTCATGAAGGGGTTGGGCGGTGGCCAGCGCCTGCAGGTTGCTCTCGCCAAGGCCGATGACGCTACCCAATACCTGATGGAGCCCGAGCGGGATCAGCAAGCGGTTGAGGGTGCCGTAGCAGAAGGCGCCAAACGGCGTGGTAAGCAGCTCGGAGGTGAGCAGGGTCAGCCCGCGCTCCAGTGGCGGCCACAGCAGCGAAAGGGGGATGGCGATCAGCAGGCAGGCCAAGGCCGACACCAGCAGGCTGGGAAACTCCCCCCTGGCGATCTGCAGCCAGCGGGGCAGGGTTTGCTGGTGTACCCAGGGGTAGATGATGGCGGTGGTGAGCCCCGCCAGCAGACCGCAGATCATGTCGGCGTGCAGGTTGGGGGCCAGCGTATTGAAGGCGGTGCTGAGCAGCAGGAAGTTGACCGCACCCGCCAGCGTCTGTCCGCCCAGCTCCTGTCGACTCAGGCCAAAGGCGATCGCCACCGCATAGATAAGCGGCATCTGGCTGAAGATCGCCTGACCGGTGAGGGAGAGCACCGCCAAATCGAGCACGTCGGGTTGCCCAAGCCGGTAGATCAACGCCGCCATCGGCAGGATGGAGACGGGCAGCAGCAGGGCATAACCGAGCCGCTGCAGGGCTTGAGTAACGACTTGTCGAGTGGCTTTAACGGGCATACAGCGGCTACGTTCTGTGACTTGGCGCACAGTTTAACCGGAAAACACCTATTTGGGGATAGTTTTGGAACCCCTAATTTATATTTTTATTATTTCTGCCCGAAAAGCTCGCGCACTTCCCGCGAGGGCGGTGCCGTCAGCAGGCTGACCGTGACAAAGACCACCAGCGCCAGCGTGAGGCTTGGCACGATGGCGTGCAGGCCAGCCAGCTTGATCCCCCACTGACTGAGTACCCCATAGCTGACGATGCCGCTGACCATGCTGGCCAGTGCGCCCGGGCCGTTGGCCCGTGACCAGTAGAGACCGAGCACCAGCGGCCAGAGGAACACCGCCTGCAGACCGCCAAAGGCGAGCAGGTTGAGCCAGATGATCATCTCGGGCGGTTGCAACGCCGCCAGCAGCACCAGGGTGCCGAGGATCAGGGTGCAGAGCAGGGAGAGGCGCGGAATGCGCACCTCCAGCTTCTCCTGCTTTGGACTCAGATAGTTGAGATAGAGATCCTTCACCAGAGTGGCGGAAGCCTGGATCAGCTGGGAGTCGATGGTGGACATGATGGCCGCCATTGGCGCCGCCAGAAAGACCCCGGCCAGCCAGGGTGGCAGCACTTCCATCATCAGGGAGGGCATGATCTTGTCCGGGCTGTCCATGCCCGGCAGGATGGCGCGGCCAAGGGCACCCGCCAGATGCATGCCAAACATCAGCAGGGCGCTGACCACGGTGCCGATCAGAATGCCACGATGGAGCGCCTTGCTGTCGCGATAACCAAAGCAGCGCAGCGCCGAGTGGGGCAGCCCCACCACCCCGACACAGACCAGGATCCAGAAGCTCAGCATAAAGGGCTGGGTCAGCATGTCGCCGGCCCCTTGCGGGCTCACCAGCTTGGGGTCGATCTCCCTGAGCTGGTGGATGAGGTTTGGCAAGCCGTCACCGGCGACCAGAATCCCCGCCAGCAGGGCGCCGGTGCCGATCAGCATGATGATCCCTTGAAGGGCATCGGTCATCACCACGGCGCGAAAACCGCCGATGATGGTGTAGAGCAGCACGCAGCTGGCAAACAGCATCAGCCCCTGCTGGTAGGAGAGGCCGGTGGCGGTCTCCAGCAGGCGGGCACCGCCGATGAATTGCACCACCATAGTCGCGATAAAGGCGAGGATGATAGTAACGGAGCCGAGGATCACCACCGCCTTGCTCTGGTAGCGGGCCCACAGCATGTCGTTGATGGTCACCGCATTGACCCGGCGGGCGATGATGGCGAACTTCTTGCCAAGCACCCCCAGAGTGAGCCAGACGGTGGGCAGCTGGATCATCGCCAGCAACACCCAGCCCAGACCGATCTTGTAGGCCGCGCCCGGCCCGCCGATGAAAGAGGAGGCCGAGGTGTAGGTGGCCACTAGCGTCATCGCCAGCACCAGCCCGCCCATGCTGCGGTTGCCGATGAAGTACTCCTGGACGAAGTTGCCTTCAGCTCTATGACGGCTGGCCCAGAAACCCACCCCCAGCACCAGCACCAGATAGATGAAGAGCGGCAGCATCAACTCAAGATTCATGGGATGACTCCTTGCCGGAAGGGGAGTGGGTATCGAGGGGGATCTCCACAAACAGCCGGTTCACCATCAGTGCGCAGAGCAGAATGAACAGCAGCGGCATCACCATGCAACTGAGCAGGAACCACAGCGGCAGCCCCCACAACTCCAGCTGGAGCGGGATAAAATAGGCGGTGCCATACCAGGCAAAGAAGTTGAGCAGGGTCAGCAGCAGGCAGAAAGCTGCTTCCCGGCGGGCGAGAGCAAAACGGTTCACCTTGGCCTCCGACAAATTTGAGGGGCGCAAGGATAACAAAAAAGGGCCATGTCGCCATGGCCCTTTTTCAGCAGAGGCTCCTTGCGGAGCAGACTTCCATCGGAAGTCCGGTCTCTATCAGAGATCCTTACAGACCCAACTTCTTGTGCAGATAGTGGGCGTTGGTACTGCCACCGTGCAATGTCATCGGGTCTCTATCAGCGATCCTTACAGACCTAACTTCTTGTGCAGATAGTGGATATTGGTGCCACCGTGCTGGAAGTTTTCGTCTTTCATGATCTCTTTTTGCAACGGTACGTTGGTCTTGATCCCTTCCACCACCAGCTCGTCCAGCGCATGGCGCATGCGGGCGATGGCAATGTCACGATTCTCGCCGTAGCAGATCAGCTTGCCGATCATCGAATCGTAGTGGGGCGGTACCTTGTAACCGGCATAGATGTGGGAGTCCCAACGCACGCCCAGACCACCCGGCGCGTGGAAGCGCTGCACCAGACCCGGAGAGGGCATGAAGGTGGCCGGATCTTCGGCGTTGATCCGGCACTCGATGGCATGGCCACGGATGCGGATATCCTGCTGGGTGATCGACAGGGGCTGACCGGCGGCGATGCGCAGCTGCTCCTTGATCAGATCGATACCGGTGACCATCTCGGTGACCGGATGCTCAACCTGAATACGGGTGTTCATCTCGATGAAATAGAACTCGCCGTTCTCGTACAGGAACTCGAAAGTACCCGCGCCGCGGTAGCCGATCTCGATACAGGCGCGCACACAGCGCTCGCCGATGAACTTGCGCATCTCGGCGGTGATGCCGGGCGCCGGCGCCTCTTCCACCACTTTCTGGTGGCGACGCTGCATGGAGCAGTCACGCTCGCCCAGATAGAGGGCGTTGCCCTGGCCGTCTGCCAACACCTGAATTTCAATGTGGCGCGGGTTTTCCAGGTACTTCTCCATGTAGACCATGTCGTTCTTGAAGAACTGGCCTGCTTCGGATTTGGTCAGCGCGATGGCGCCCGCCAGTTCCGCTTCATTGCGCACCACGCGCATACCGCGACCACCACCGCCACCGGCGGCCTTGATGATCACCGGATAGCCGATGCGCTTGGCAATGGCGGCGTTGTGCTTGGCATCGTTGTCGACGGGGCCGTCAGAGCCCGGTACACACGGTACGCCCGCTTTCTTCATCGCTTCGATGGCGGAGACCTTGTCACCCATCAGGCGAATGGTCTCGGCGCGCGGGCCGATGAAGATGAAGCCGGATTTTTCGACCACTTCGGCGAAATCGGCGTTCTCGGAGAGGAAGCCGTAACCCGGGTGGATGGCCACGGCACCGGTTACCTCGGCGGCGGCGATGATGGCCGGGACGTTGAGGTAGGATTCGGTACTGGCCGGTCTGCCGATACAGATGGATTCGTCGGCCAGCAGCACATGTTTGAGCTCCCGGTCGGCGGTGGAGTGAACGGCCACTGTCTTGATCCCGAGCTCTTTACAGGCGCGCAGGATCCGCAGGGCAATTTCACCGCGGTTGGCGATGACTACTTTGTCCAACATGGGTGGCGATTTCCCTTATTCGATGATGAACAGCGGCTCGTCAAATTCGACGGCCTGACCATTTTCAACCAGGATCGCTTTGATCACACCGGCCTTGTCAGACTCGATTTGGTTCATCATTTTCATGGCTTCGACGATGCACAGGGTGTCGCCGACATTGACTTGCTGACCCACTTCCGCGAACGGCTTGGCATCCGGGCTGGAGGAGCGGTAGAAGGAGCCAACCATCGGGGAGCGCATCAGGTGACCGCTCGGGGCGGCATCTGCGGCCGGTGCGGCGGCAACCGGGGCGGCAGCGGCAGGTGCGGCAACCGGAGCGGCTTGCTGCATCATCATCTGCGGCATGGCGGTGGTCACCTGACCGGAGAAGTTGCGGCTGATGCGAACGGACTCTTCACCTTCGGAGATCTCCAGTTCGGCGATGCCGGACTCTTCAACCAGTTCAATCAGCTTCTTGATTTTGCGGATATCCATTAGCATTCTCTTTCTTCTTTATCTGATCAGTGATTATCAAGCCGCGCGCAGATGGTGCACGGCCGCGGTTAAAGCGAATTGGTAGCCATCGGCCCCCAGACCACAAATGACCCCTTTGGCGACATCAGACAGATAGGAGTGATGACGGAACGGCTCCCTGGCATGGACGTTTGACAGGTGAACCTCGATAAAAGGGATGGCGACACCCAGCAGCGCATCGCGAATGGCGACGCTGGTGTGGGTGAAGGCGGCTGGATTGATGATGATAAAATCCACCTGGCCCATGGCCTGATGGATGCGGCCGACCAACTCATGTTCGGCATTGGATTGCAGATGTTCCAGAGTGACACCGAGTTCGCTGGCGTTAAGCTTCAGATCGGCGACGATCTCATCAAGCGTCTTGCTGCCGTAGATACCCGGTTCCCGTTTGCCCAGCAGATTCAGGTTTGGTCCGTTGAGCAGGAGAATTCGGTGATTTTGCGACATATTGAGTACATCCTCGATGATAATGCTGCTATCTATCAGCTATCTTGTGGACTACCAGAAATCTAGCCATTTTCTGCGCAAATCGGTGTGCCCTGGCACACAGATTTCGCAATTATATTGATTTCGTGAAAATTAGCAGCATTTTACTGGTCTAATCTCTACATCTGGCTATTTATTGCACGTTTCGACCTGAGATACTTCGTCGCCGCCACCTTGCTGTTTGCTGGCAGATAAGAAACGACAAAGCCGGCACAGGGCCGGCTTTGTTGAGCAACAAACGAAGCGGGATCAGGCTGCTTCCGACTTCTCGCGGATGAGTTTGTCTACTACCCCCGGATCCGCCAGGGTGGAGATATCCCCCAGGCTGTCGGTCTCGCCGGTGGCGATCTTGCGCAAGATGCGGCGCATGATCTTGCCGGAACGGGTCTTCGGCAGCCCCTCCGCCCAGTGAATGACATCCGGAGTGGCGATGGCGCCAATCTCCTTGCGCACCCACTCCTTCACCTCTTTATGCAGCTCGCGGCTTGGCTCTTCCCCGGCGATCAGGGTGACATAGGCATAGATGCCCTGACCCTTGATCTCGTGAGGAACCCCCACCACCGCGGCTTCAGCGATCTTGGGATGGGCCACCAGCGCCGATTCAATTTCGGCGGTACCCATGCGGTGGCCGGAGACGTTCAGTACATCATCCACCCGACCGGTAATCCAGTAGTAGCCGTCCTCGTCGCGACGGGCACCGTCGCCGGTGAAGTAGCGGCCCGGGAAGGTGGAGAAGTAGGTCTGCTCGAACCGCTCGTGATCGCCGAATACGGTGCGCATCTGACCCGGCCAGGAGTCGGTGATCACCAGATTGCCCTCGGTGGCCCCCTCCAGCGGCTCGCCCATGTTGTCCACCAGCGCAGGTTGCACCCCGAAGAAGGGACGGGTTGCAGAGCCCGGTTTCAGATCGGTGACGCCGGGCAGCGGCGTAATCAGGATGCCGCCGGTCTCGGTTTGCCACCAGGTATCGACAATGGGGCAGCGCTCATCACCAATGGTGCGGTAGTACCACTCCCAGGCTTCCGGGTTGATGGGTTCACCCACCGAACCCATGATGCGCAGGCTCTGGCGTGACGTGCCGGTGACCGCTTCGTTACCCTTGGCCATCAGGGCGCGGATGGCGGTAGGGGCGGTATAGAGGATGGTGACCTGGTGCTTGTCCACCACCTGACTCATGCGGTTGGTGGCAGGGTAATTGGGCACCCCTTCGAACATGATGGTGGTGGCACCGTTGGCAAGCGGCCCGTATACCAGATAGGAGTGACCAGTGACCCAGCCCACATCGGCGGTACACCAGTAGATATCCTCTTCGTGGTAGTCGAACACATATTTGAAGGTGAGGGTGGCATAGACCAGATAGCCGCCGGTGGTGTGCAGCACCCCTTTGGGTTTGCCGGTGGAGCCGGAGGTATAGAGGATAAAGAGCGGATCTTCGGCGTTCATCGCCTCGGGCGGGCAGTCGCTGCTGACGGCGGCGGTCGCTTCATGCCACCAGATGTCGCGGTGGTTGTGCCAGGCGACATTGCCGCCGGTGCGCTTGAGTACGATCACCTTGTTGACCTGGGTATCCGGGTTGGTGAGCGCTTCATCCACATTCTTCTTCAGCGGCACCGGACGGCCACCACGCAGCCCCTCGTCGGCGGTGATCACGATGCGCGAGCCCGAGTCGATGATGCGGCCGGCCAGCGCTTCTGGCGAGAAGCCGCCGAATACGATGCTGTGTACCGCGCCGATGCGGGTACAGGCCAGCATGGCGATGGCGGCTTCGGGCACCATGGGCATATAGAGGCAGACCACGTCGCCGCGGTGAACCCCTTGTGCTTTCAAGACGTTGGCAAACTTGCACACTTCGCTGTGCAACTCGCGGTAGGTGAGTTTGCGATCTTCGGCAGGGTTGTCCCCTTCCCAGATGATGGCGACCTTGTCACCTCGTTCGGCGAGATGGCGATCGAGACAGTTGGCCGAGACGTTGAGCTGGCCATCTTCAAACCATTTGATGGAGACATGGCCCGGATCGTAGGAGGTGTTCTTGACCTTGGTATAGGGTTTCATCCAGTCGAGAATTTTTCCCTGCTCTCCCCAGAAGGTATCGGGATCCTCGACGGAGGCCTGATACATGGCGGCGTAGTCGCCCTTGTCGAGCAGTGCATTGCTGCTGATGTGGGGTTTGACCGGGTAGACCTTGCTCTCGCTCATCACTCACTCCTTTGAATAGATCTTTTAATGGTTTCTTAACAACTTATACCTTTGGTTGCGGGGGGCAATTAGACTTTTGGATAGGCGGCAACAGTTGGTTACAGGACAAAGGGTGACAATTAATTGGTGGTTGAGTAAAAGGGGGCCGTGTCGATTAATTGGAGGTCATGATGTTTTCTCTGTTGCTCTGTGCATCCCTTTGGCAGTTTGATGCGCCAGTGCCCGCTGGCGAACCTCCGAAAGAGTTTGCGATCACCCATCAGGAGGCCTCACCTGCGCTGCGGGATCGGGTGGCTGATCAGCTTGGTCATGCATGGCAGGCCAAAGAGCCCGGAACCAGACTCACCTTCAGCGAGCCAGCTCCCCGTTATGCTGGCGAATCACCGCTGACGCGCATGCTCAATGATCGTGATGATGGTTGGGAATCCCGCTTGCAGATTGAGTGGTAATTAGGTCGGCCGCCAGGAGGCGGATGCCTCCCGGCTGGTGATGATGATTGCCTGCCGCTATGAGGCGTAGCGTTGATGCAGGCGATCTCCCATATGTTCGACATGCAGTGGTTTGCTGAACAGATAACCCTGTCCTTCACCGCAGTTGAGTGATTGCAAGAAGGCATGTTGTGCCTTGGTTTCAATCCCTTCGGCGGTGACCTCCATATCCAGACTGTCTGCCAGATTGATGATGGTGCGGCAGAGCTCCCGACTGTTCTTGTCTTCCGGTAATGCCTGCACAAACGCCCGGTCGATCTTGATGCGATCGATCGGCAGGGTCTTGAGCAGGCTCAGTGACGAGAAGCCGGTGCCAAAGTCATCGATGGCAATCTGCACGCCGAGATTTTTCAGGCGGGTAAAGAGATCCAGACTCTGTTCGACCCGCTGGATGATGCTCTCCGTCACTTCAATCTCCAGCCGTTCTGGCGGAAATCCGGTCTCGGCCAGAATAGCGGCGACCCGTTCAACGTAGCCCGGGGAGCGCATCTCCCGTACCGACACATTGACCGACAAGCGGGGCACCGGCAGTCCGGCGGCCAGCCAGTTTTGTCCCTGCTCACAGGCGTTGCGCATCACCCACTCCCCAATTTTCTCGATCAGGCCGCACTCCTCCGCCACCGGAATAAAACGGGTCGGCGCTATCATCCCCTCATTGGGATGCTGCCAGCGCAGCAGGGCTTCCAGTCCACTCAGGTGGCCGTTGGCCAGATTGGTCATGGGTTGATAGAAGATGCAGAGCTGTTCGAGCTCCAGGGCCTTGAGCAGGCCCTGCTCAATCTGCATCCGCTCGCGGGCTCGAGCCGCCATGCAGGGGGTATAGAACTGGAAGCCGTTGCGCCCCTGACTTTTCGCCTCGTACATGGCGCTGTCGGCGGCGCTGACCAGGGTTTCCGGGCTGTCTGCATGATCCGGATAGATGGCGATACCGATACTTGCCGAGATTGCCACCAGCTCATGGGCCAGCTCAACCGGTTCACGCAACACGGTCAGCAGGGTATTGGCCAGGGTTGCCAGCTCGTCAGGCTCCTCCAGATAGGGGATCAGCACCAGAAACTCGTCTCCCCCGAGGCGGGTCGCCAGATCGTTGTGCTGCAGGCAGCCGCGGATCCGCTCTGCCAGCCGCTTGAGCAGCTCATCGCCAACTCCGTGGCCCAGGCTGTCGTTGATCAGCTTGAAGCCATCCAGATCGATAAAGAGCAGCCCCAACCGTTTGCGATTGAGCTGCGCGGTTTTCAGCTCAAGGGCCAGCCGCTCCTGCAACAGATGACGATTGCCCAGCTCGGTCAGGGGATCGTGATAGGCAAGGTGATTCAGCTCGGCCTCCACCTTGCGAATGGCGCTGATGTCGGAGAGGGCGATCACATAGTGAGTGGTGTTGTTGAAGTTGTCATAGACAGCGCTGATCTGCTGCCAGGAGGAGAAGTAGCTGCCATCCTTGCGCAGACAAACCATCTCGCCATGCCAGGCGTTGTTGCCGGGGCGCAGGTGATACCAGGGATAGTCGAGGTCGGTGTAGCGCCTGGGATGCATGATGATATCCGGGGTGCGGCCTATCACCTCCTCGGCATTGTATTGGGTCAGCATGGTGAAGGCCGGGTTGACCGACAGAATATGGTGCTCGCTGTCGAGGATGATGATCCCCTCGGCCGTGGTATCGAATACCACGTTGGCCTGATGGAGCCGCTCCTCCTGACGGCGGCGGGCGGTGGCATTGTGAATGACTCCCATGACTCGGTGGCCGACCGACTCGGTGGCGGGGACATGGTCGGCATGAATATCGACCCAGTGGCGCTCGTTGAGCGCGGTGAGGTAGCTCAGGGTGAGATGGATGGGGTCATGACTTTGCAGGGCGGCCTTGAGCTGGCTGCCGGATTCCGGTTCAAAACAGTCGACGAACGCTTGCAGCCCGCCGTAGAACTGGTTGGCCTCGATGCCCAGCAGCGGCTCAATCTGGCCGTCGAACAGCAGTCTGTCCTCCGCCACGTGCCATTCCCACACCCCGATTTGGGCTGCTCGCATTGCCAGCTGCAGCCGTTGTTCGGTTTCGTACTGCTCGGTGATGTCCCGCACGATGGCGAGGATACCGTTCAGTTCCCCTTTCTCATCACGCATCGGGCTGTAGGTGGCCTGAAAGCGGCGGGAGCTGCTGTCGTACGCCGCGGTTTGGCCCGTGATGGCGATATCCACGTAGGGCATGCCGCTTCGCATGATCTGCTGAAACATGGGCTCCAGAGTCGGTGCCAGCTTGGGAACCACCTCTCTGAGGTGCTTACCCTGATGCTCCTCGATGCTTTTGCCATTGATGTCGGCCAGCACCTGATTGACTTTACGGTAGCGAAATTCGCAGTCAAAGACGCCGATGCCCAGAGGGGCATTATCCATCAGCTGTTCCAGGACGGTGTGATCTGACAGCTGGGTCAACATTGCCTCGGTGTCGGCGTTGAAAAGCTTCCCATCCATGATGACCTCGGCATTGATTGTTTTATCACTTGCATCAGTTGTCAGTATGGCACGAACTGTTTGGCCGGGAGTCAAGCGGAGTTATCTGGTTGTTTTGACGGCAAGAATAGGCAGAAAAACCTGATAAAAAGGATGGAAAAAGGGGCGAGTGGTTATCCCTTCTGGCGACCAAACGCCTGAATACCGCGCACAAATACCAGCCAGCCGAGCAGATGGAACGGGAGGGCAAGCAGATAGAGCAGCAGGAAGTGCGACTCGCTGCCGCTGCTGTTGATGAAGTCGATCCAGGCGGCCAGCAGCGCCAGCATGCCGGCGATCTGGAAGCGGCGGCGCAACACCACCTCGACGCCGAGATTGGCAAGGTAGAGGGTGAGCAGGATGCCGGCAAAGCCGGTGAGCTGGGCGGTGCCGTAGAGCTCGCGATCCGGGTTGAACAGCAGCGCAATCAGGGGAGTAATGCCCTGATCCAGCGGGATCAGGGCCAGTAGCCAGCATGCAATCAGAAGCAGGGCTGTCTTCATCGCGGCCTCAGTCGGCAGACGGTGCCGGTTTGACCAGAGAGAGGTAGTTGGCATCCATCTTGAGGAAGACCCCCAGCAGACGGGCACTGGCGCCGTAGAAGCCAAACCGGTCGGCGGCGCGACAGGCGCTTTCGAACTTGTCGAACCAGCCAAGCAGATGGCCGTGCAGCAGCGCTTCCTGCTCGTCGAGCCAGCGTTCCCGCTCGGCCGCGCTCTTGGCTTCCGCCGCGCGGATGATGAGATTGCCCATCAGATCCAGCTCGATGGCCAGATGGTCGGCAGGCTCTTTGTATTTATCGCTGACATTGATGCCGAGGCGATCGAGGCGGGCCTGCATCTCGGCCATCGGGGCCTGCATCAGTAGCTTGGCATCGCCGCGGTAGAGCGATTCGTAGGGCAGGGCGCCCTGTTTGGGATCCACCAGAAACAGGCCGGCGAAGTCGGCGGCCAGTTCCAGCTGGCGATCCGGGCGCACCAGCAGGCGGGCGATGGCATCGTTGAGTTCGGCCACGGCTTCACGCATCGGATCCAGGGTGGAGAGGCTTTTCAGGAAGCTTCGCACATCATAGGTGTCATATTCGGCGATCTGCTCATCACTGAGTTCGGCGGCGAACAGGGTGGAGAACCACCAGTAGAGTTCGGCCCGGCGTTCGCTGGTAGCCATAAATTCCTGCATTTTTCCTCCGTGGATGGCAATCGGGAGCCTTGATGGCTCCCGATTCTAACGACTTTAAAAATAAAGGAAACTCAAGGGGGTGCTTTCGTCCCCCCGGGGTCAGAGTGCCGGGAACATGGGGTCGATGCCCTTTGCCGATTCCGGCGCGCCGAAGGCAGTGACTGCCGGTGCCTGTCCGCGGAACTTCTCGATCTCCACCAGCGCGGTATGGGCCGTGGTGGCCTGCGCCAGGCTGGAAGAGCCGATGTCGGCGGTCAGCACGTTGGGATCGCCGTAGGTACAGAGAGTCCCTACCTTGCCACCCTCTTGCGGCCCATACCAGGCTCCTTCCTGAATGCGCACCACGCCGGGGGCGTAGTCATCGCTTACCACCAGACCGGCCAATACCTGACCGCGACCGTTGAACACCCGCACCAGATCGCCGTCCTTGAGGCCGCGGGATTTGGCATCCTGCGGATTCATATAGACAGGCTCGCGACCCTGCACCGTGTAGGTGGCTCGGTAGTTGTCGGAGGAGCAGAGCTGGCTGTGCAGCCGTTTGTCCGGGTGGCAGGATTGCAGGTGCAGCGGGTACTGTTTGCTGCCCGGCCCGCCGTGAGAGCGCTCGTAGGGTTCGATCCAGACCGGGTGGCCCGGGCAATCCCCATAGCCGTAGTCGGCGATGGTCTTGGAGTAGATCTCGATAAGGCCAGACGGGGTGCCCAGCGGCTCCAGATCCGGCTCCTGACGGAACGACTCGTGACGTACCCAGGGTTGGCCCGCCGGGAAGGTGACGAAGCCTTCGCCGTGCCAGAACTGGCTGAAACGGGGTAGTCGAATGCCGATGCCGCGACCCTGCAGGCGGGCGTCGTCATAGATGCTCTGGATCCACTCCAGCTTGCTCTTGCCACCGGTGAATTCGGCCTCGCGACCGAAGCGACGGCAGAGATCAGCAAAGATGTCGTAGTCATCCCGCGCCTCGAACAGCGGCTCCACTACCTTGTACATGGCCAGAATGCCCGCGTTGGAGTGAGAACCCCACTGCTCGATGTCATCCCGCTCATAGGTGGTGGTGGCGGGCAGCACGATATCGGCAAAGCGGCAGCTGGCGGTCCACTGGTGATCGATGCTGACCACGGTTTCCAGCTTGCGCCAGGCAGCGACCATCTTGTTGCGATCCTGCTGGTGATGGAACGGGTTGTTTCCGCAGAACACCGCCATCTTCATGTGGGGGTAGGTGATGGTCTGGCCGTTGAAGGCGATCTGCTTGCCTGGATTGAGGATGCAGTCGACGAAACGGGCCACCGGAATGAATTTGGAGTAGCCCTTCCAGTTGCCATCATGGAGCGGTTTGACCCCGGGAATGACCGAGCTGAAACCGGACATGATGGGGCCGCTGGAGGTGATGGTGCCCGCCCCGTTGTAGTGCCAGCCAAAGCCGTAACCGCCCCCCGGCAGGCCGATCTGACCAAGCATCGAGGCCAGTACCACCAGCATCCAGGCGTACTGCTCGCCGTGGTGCATGCGTTGCACGCACCAGCCGCCGATAAGCTGGGTGCGGCCGCTGCTCATGGTACGGGCCAGCTCGCGGATGGTCTCGGCAGGGATGCCACAGATGGTGGCGGCCCACTCGGCATCCTTCACCTGACCATCGCTGGTGCCCAGCAGGTAGGGCAGGAACTTGTCAAAACCGGTGGTGTAGTTCTTCAGGAACGCCTCGTCGTGGCGCTTCTCGCTGTAGAGGGTGTGGGCGATGCCCAGCATCAGCGGTACGTCGGTTTGCGGATTCAGGGTCACCTGATCGCAATTGAGGTACTT
Organism: Aeromonas sp. 84A; assembly: GCF_051919345.1. Classification (NCBI taxonomy): domain Bacteria; kingdom Pseudomonadati; phylum Pseudomonadota; class Gammaproteobacteria; order Aeromonadales; family Aeromonadaceae; genus Aeromonas; species Aeromonas sp. 84A. The sequence continues at coordinate 4,100,506 of NZ_JBQBEW010000001.1, read as the reverse complement.
CTGGGTCTTGGATTTGACCGGGTCGACACTGATCACCCGGATCTCGCCCTTGGCCACCTTCTCTTTCAGCTGTGCCCAGTAGTCGTAGACGCTGTGATCCGGCACCAGCCAGCCCACCTGCAGGTTCTTGATGGGATCGGAGCCCCAGATGACGATGGTCTTGCTGTGTTCCAGCACCAGCGGCCAGGAGGTCTGCTGCTCATACACCTCCATGGCGCCCGCCACGTGGGGCAGGATCACCTGGGCGGCACCGGTGGAGTAGTCACCGGCCTTGGCCAGAAAGGTGCCGTGCAGGTTCATGGCGCGCCCCAGCATGGCGCCAGCGGAGTGCAGCTTGCCCACCGACTGCCAGCCGGAGTGGCCGGCATAGAGGGCGCTCGGGCCATAGGTCTTCTGCACCCGCTCCAGCTCGTGATAGAAGAAGTCCAGCGCTTGTGACCAGGTGACCCGCACGAAGCGGTTTTGGCCGCGTTCGCTGGTGTCGGACTGGTGGCCCTTGCGCAGCCAGTCCAGTCGCACCATGGGGTAGCGGATGCGAGAGGGGTTGTAGACCACTTCACTCAAGGCCTTGAGCATGTCGGTGGGGTGCTTGTCATGCTCGAACGGCAGGGTCTCGACCCAGCGTCCATCGACCACCCGGGCCCGGAAGGCGCCCCAGTGGGAGCCGGACTGCACCAGTTTTTCGCCGGACTCGGCGGCCATCACGGCGCGACCGAGCAGGGAGGGGCCTATCAGGGCAGAGGCACCGCTGGCCAGCAAGCCACCCAGAAAACCACGACGGGAAATATTGATCATCTTGTTATTCCTCTTTCGAATCCGGACTTAGTGGCTGCCCTGACCACCGGTATCGGCGGCATGGTTTTGCAGGTATTTGAGCAGGGTGCGCTCCTCTTCCTTGCTCAGGCGATAGTAGGCAGACATCGCCTTGAGTCCCGAAATCCAGCCGTTGGCAGTGAAGTGAGCGGGATCCGGCGCGCCGTGGCAGGAGTTGCAGGTGGATTTGTACATCTCGCCGGCGTAATCCCAGATTGGCTTGAGTGAGGACTCAAAGCCCTTGCCATCGACCCAGGCCTGCACCTGAACCTGCTCCCACTTGATATGAGTGACGCTGTCGGTCTCCTGTTTGAGCACTTTCTCGCTCGCTTTCAGTTCGTCACGGATGGTGGCGACGAAGACCCGCTTGCCCATGTATTCGCTCAGCACCCGGCCCTTGCCATCGCTCTCGCGCCACCCTTCGATGGTCACCTTGAGGCGATCGCCGCTGCGGTCTACGACATCGATGCGGGAGGCGGGCAGCAGTTTGCCGACCGGGTCGCTGCTCTGTTCGCTGGCATAGAGATCTTTTTCACCCAGGTTGTAGAGGGTCTCGGTGGCTGGCGCCTCTTGTGCGTCGCTGACCAGGGTGGCGTAAGTGGCCCGGAAGCCGCCCGCCATGTTGGGGAGTTCGTGGGCGATGCCCTTGTGGCACTCGATGCAGTTCATGTTCTTTGCCGCCGCATCTTTCATCGCCAGCGCAGCCGCCGGGGACTGCTTGGCGTGATCCATGTTGTCGTAGCTGTGGCAGGACTTGCAGGTCTTGGAGTTCTGGCTGCTCATCCGTGCCCACACCTTCTCGGCCAGATGCAGGCGCCGGTCCTCGAACTTCTCCTGGGTGTCGATGCTGTGGCCTATGTACTCCTGATAGAGGTCGTTGGCCGCCTCCATCTTGCGGGCCACCTTACCGACGAAATCCTTCGGCTGATGACAGTCGGTACAGACCGCCTGTACCCCTGAGGCATTCTTGAAGTGGATGGACTCCTTGTACTCCGGATAGACGGTGTCTTTCATGGAGTGGCAGGAGATACAGAATTCGAGGCTGCTGGTTTTCTCAAAGCCGTAGTGCAGGCCGACGGTGCCCGCGAGGGTGACGCCGACGCCCACCAGAAGCAGCGCCAGTACCGACCAGCGACGGCTGGGGGTGCGCAGGAAGTGCCACAGTTTTTTCATCATGCTCTCTCACATCACTTTTTTGATGGGAGCCATGATAGGGAGGCGTTGTGAACAGGGCTGCCGCCACAAATTAAGGAAGGTGCGATTTAATCGTCATATGTGAGAACATAAAGCTTTCTTTATCATGAGCTGTTTACAATGCCTGCCATTTCCAGCTATTCCTCCCGTAAATCCCGTTTTCTTGACCGTATGAATGTTCTGGTGCCGTGGCAGGATATTGCTGATAAGCTGCTTCACGTCTATCCGTCATCCCGTCGCGGCCGACGGCCTTTCCCCCTGGTGCTTATGCTCCGTATCCACTGCCTGCAACTCTGGTTTGACCTCAGTGACGGAGCGGCTGAAGACGCCCTGCATGATGTCCTGCCGTTCCGTCAATTTGCGGGGATCTGTGACACGGTGCCAGATCGCACAACCATCATGAATTTCCGCCATTTTCTGGAGAAACATCATGCAGGAGAACAGATACTGGCACTGATTAACCAGAAACTGAAGCAGGCCGGACTGATGTTACGTCAGGGCATCATTATCGATGCGACCATTATTTCCGCTCCCTGTTCCGTAAAAAATAAAGCCGGTCAACGGGATCCTGAAATGCATCAGACCCGCAAGGGAAATCAGTGGTACTTTGGTATGAAAGCTCATATTGCTGTTGATGCGGCCACAGGCTTGACGGAAAAAGTAGTGACCACGGCGGCAAATGTGCATGACCTGAATGCGGCGGATAGCCTGATTACGGAGCCGGTAGCAATTGTCTTCGCCGATGCCGGATATCGCGGGGCAGAAAAACGGGACTCTCTGACACATCGGGTTAAAGAGTGGTTTATTGCCAAAGGTCCTCATGCCGTAAAAAAGCTCAGACAGCATCCCCGGCTGAATAAGCAGGCGCTGCATGATGAATATGTGAAAGCAGGTATTAGGGCAAAGGTTGAGCATCCTTTCCGGATACTGAAGTGCCAGTTTGGTTTCAGCAAAACACGATTACGGGGACTGATGAAGAACCACAACCGGCTTTCAATGCTGTTTGCAATGTGCAATTTGGTGCGGGCGGGACAACTGGCGGGGATGTCGTGAAAATCATTGTAATATCAGTGGAGCAGTGACATTTTGCTTACCCTGAGTTGATGGGGGAGATTAAATATTGTCCAAACTGGGGTGCTTACTTTGCCGCGTAAGGAGGATATCCAGGCTCTGGATCGTCATGACTGATTAAATCGCACCTTCCTTAATGAAATAGGGGTATTTATGACAAAATGTGAATAGAATAATCCTCCCTTGTCGACCATCGTGAACCCTGCCCATGAGCTACCACATTCTGGTTGTTGAAGATGATGCGGTTACCCGCGAGAAGCTGACCGGCTATTTCGAGCGGGAGGGCTATCGGGTGACTGCGGTCGAAAATGGCCAGGAGATGCGCGCCGTGTTGGCGGAACAGACGGTCGATCTGGTGATGCTGGATATCAACCTGCCGGGGGAAGATGGTCTGCTGCTGACCCGTGAACTGCGGGCTCGCAGCACGGTGGGGATCATTCTGGTCACCGGCCGCAGCGATGCGGTGGACCGGATTGTCGGCCTCGAGATGGGGGCCGACGACTATGTCACCAAGCCGTTCGAGCTCAGGGAACTGCTGGTGCGGGTCAAGAATCTGCTGTGGCGGATCTCGCTGGCGGCCGCCGCGCCGAGCGAGCCTGCGGTGGCTGACGATGCGGTGCGCTTCGGCCCCTGGCGTTTTGACATTCCCCGCCGCCAGCTCAGCAAGGACGGAGTGCCGGTGCGTCTGACCAAGGCCGAATATGAAGTGCTGGTGGCCTTTGTCGCCCATGCCGGGCGGGTGCTCAGTCGGGAGCGGATCCTGACCCTCATCAGCCATCGCGGCGATGGCCCGAGCGATCGCACCATAGACGTGTTGATCCGGCGGCTGCGCGGCAAGATGGAAGCGGATCCGCGGGATCCCCAGCTGTTTGTCACCGTCCATGGTGAAGGCTATCTGTTTGCCGGCGAGATAGCCTCCTGATCCCGTTGCGGTGGCCTTGACCTGTTTGACCGGGTATCAGACCGGCGGGCGGGTATCAAATTGCGGGCAGTCGTCGCCAATCTGGTGCCAGGGCGCCTTGGAGCCGACAAAGATGTGAAACGCGGGTCGCTGGCTCGGCACGTCGTCCAGTACCCCCAACCGCAGATTGATCTTGCCGCTGCTGCTCTTCTGGCTGAACAGGCTGGAGCCGCAGTGACGACAGAAGGCCAGGGTGGTCTCTGCCGATTTCCGGTAGCGGCCGATGGCCTCTTCCCCCTTCACTATGGTGACCTTGTTGCCATCCAGTCCGCCGACCGAGGCGTAATCTCCCCCTGAAAACTTGCGGCATTCGCTGCAGTGGCAGTTACCCATGTAGTCGAACTGATCCGGCAGGGTCAGGGCGACGGCGCCGCACAGGCAGCTGGCATGTAACTCTTTCATCTCTTCTCCTTGAGTGTGCTGATCGGATTTGGAACGGCTATTCGACCCGATAGACGGGACGAAAAGCGCCATCCGAGAGGGAATCTGCAGGGTCGGCCAGCGGTGCAGAGAGCGTCAGAATGGGTGGCCCCATCACCCGCGGGCACTGCTCGGTATTGGCATCAGGGTGTTGTAGCAGGCAGACAGCCTGAGCGACCGCAAGGCGCCCCTGCAGCCGCATCTGATCGCTGTTGGCGGCCAGGATCTTGCCCCGGCGCAGGCCCCGCTGTACCCCGTGGCTGAAGTAGGTGCTCAGCACCTGGGGCCTGTCGAGATGGCGCTGCGCCAGCTCGTTGACCGCCACTTCGGCGGCGATGGCGCCCCCCACCAGATAGTCGAGGTCGGGATAGCGGGCCAGCGTCTGCTGCACCAGCGTGCGCTGGATTTCCCGGCTGTTGTCGCCGCGTTCGGTGGTGACCAGCTTGATGGCGCTCCCCTTGATGGCGTCGGCAAAGCCCGGCTCGACAAAGTTGTTGCCGCCACTCGCCTGCGGGCCGGGGAAGAGGGCGACCGAGACCGGCTTGCTGCCGGCGGGGTGGCGCTTCGCCAGCCAGTGGCCAATTTGCCAGCCCATCTGGTACCAGGAGACCCCCACCTTCGCCTGCACCAGACCGCTGGGCAGATCGTTGACCAACCCAAAGACCGGCAGCGGCGTGACCTTGATGGCCTCGCGCAAGCCCTGATAGCTCACCGCGCCGAGCAAGATGGCGTCGCTCCCTTCCTGCACGCAGCGCAGCAACTGCTGGCGCTGCTCGGCGAGGGCACCGTAACCCCCCGCTTCGTGGATCTGCAACTTGACTCCCTGCCGCTTCGCTTCGTCCACCATGCCCTGATTGACTGAAAGCCAGTAGGCGTCGCGCAGATGGGGGTAGAGGGCACAGAGGGTCAGCGGCTTGGTTGCGGCGGCGGGTTCCTGCCACTGCTGGCGCACCGGCTGGCCGCTGAATTCGCCGCCGGGCCAGATTTCGACCGCAAAGGCGAGGGCGGCGCGGGGAAGCATTAGCAACCAGATCAGCAACAACGGGGAGAGATAGACGCTTCGCATGGTCAGGGGTTTTGTTAAAGTGTTGGGCCATATTATCCGGTCAAAGCCGACCACAACCAAGGGACTTCCCGTGAGAATCTTTTCCGGCCTGGGTGGCAAGTTGCTGCTGGCCTTCTCCCTGATGGCGTTGCTGACCCTGAGTGCCTCCCTGCTGGGCTGGGTGGGGCTTAGCCATCTGCGCCAGCTGGAGCAAGGAGTGCAGCAGACTCTGGCCGATCAGGAGCTGGCCCGCACGCTCTCTCGTCTCAGCGGCGAGATCCAGAGCGCGTCACGACTGCTGGCCACCGCAACCAGCGAGCAGGAGCGGGAGCATCAGGGACGCTTGCTCACTCTGCAGGGGCAACAGCTGCAGCAGGTGCTGGCGCAACTCGGCCGTGGGCAGGGTTCAACAAGCCTCGATCAGCTCAGTCAGAGCATCATCGGCAATCTGGGTCAGCAGGGCTGGCTGGTGGGGGAGCGCCTGACCCTGATGGCGCAGGGGGAGGCGCAGCGGGCCCGTCTGGTGGCGGCGGCTGGGCAGATCGCCGAGCTGGCGAGAAGCCAGATGGAGAACGCCGAAACCGTGATGGTGGCGGGGTTGGGTTCCCTCTACCAACAGCAAGGTGCGCAGGCGACCCGGACGCTGGACCGCCTGCTGGAGCAGGATCTCGACTGGCTGGAGCAGATGACCGAGCTGCGTCATCGCACCCTGATGCAGCAGCAGCGCATCGAAGAGATGTGGCGCAGCGAACGGCAGGAACAGTTGCAAACGCTATTGCAAGAGGGGCAGCGGGAGCTGGCTATCTTGCAACTGCGGGCCGGGGCGGTGACCGACCCGGCCCGCCGGCAGGCGGTGGAGCAGGCGCTGACCGTGCTGGCACAGAGTGACAAGCTGATGCAACTGCGCAGCGACTGGCTCGGCAAGGGGGAGGCGCTGCGGGTGCTGGCCAATGCCAATGAAGCCCTGATGAGCAGCCTCAACCAGCAGGTCGGAGAGCTGGTCAGCCGTGCCCGCGATTCGCTGGGGCAGAGCCAGCAGGCGCTAAGCCAGCGCCTCAGGCTGCTGGAGCAGGCGTTGATGGCCATAGGCCTGCTCACCCTGCTACTACTGATGCTGCTGATGTGGCGCATGGTCTATGGCCGGATCGTCTGGCCGCTGCAACGGGCGGTGGCGGGGATGAGCCGGTTGGCGCGCGGAGATCTGGCTCCCCTTGAGCCTATCGCCAGTACCGGGCGCGATGAGCTGGCGGAGCTGGGCCGGGCCTTGCAGGTGTTTCGTGACAATGCGGTGGAGCTGGGCCGCTATCAGCGCGAGCTGGAGTCGCGGGTCGAGGAGCGCACCGGCCAGCTCAGCTACGCCAACGAGCGGCTCAATGAGGAGGTGGAGATGCAGCGGCAGGCCCGCGCCGAGGCCGAGCAGGCCAACCGGGCCAAGTCGGTGTTTCTCGCCACCATGAGCCACGAGATCCGCACCCCCATGAACGGCATTCTGGGGGGGCTGACACTGCTGGAAGATACCCACCTGAGCGATACCCAGCAGCGCTATCTGGCCGCCATCGAGCACAGCGGCGAATCCCTGCTGGAGATCCTCAACGACATTCTCGACTACTCCAAGATAGAGGCGGGCCATGTGGAGGCGCGCCGTGAGCCCTTTCCCCTGTTCCAGCTGGTGGATGAGCTCAGCGCGTTGTTTCGGCCAAAGGCTGCGGCCAAGGGGGTCACTCTGGCGCTGGAATATGCGCCCGGGCTGGCGCCTGTGGTCGAGGGGGATCTGGGCAAGCTGCGGCAAGTGCTCGGCAACTTGCTCGGCAATGCGGTCAAGTTTACCGCCCGTGGCCAGATTACCCTGACGGTGGCGCCCCTTGTCTGTCATGGCCCTTGCGCCGAGCCCTGCATCCGCTTCGTGGTGCGCGATACCGGCCCCGGTATTCCGGCCGATGAGCAGGAGGCGGTGTTCGAGGCGTTTCGCCAGCGCAAGCGTGATATAGGCCATCAGGGCGGCACCGGGCTGGGACTGGCGATCAGCCGCAAGCTGGTGACTGCCATGGGGGGCGAGCTGAACCTTGTCAGCGAACCGGGCAAGGGGTGTGAATTCAGCTTCAGCCTGCCCTTGCAACGCTCGAGTGCCCAGCTGCCTGCCGAGGCGCAACCGCTGCACCTTGGCCAGTCCCGTGACATCTTGCTGGTGGAGGATAACGAGATCAACCGGCTGGTGGCGCACGGCATGCTGACCCGCCTCGGCCATCGCGTCACCCAGGCCGAGGATGGTCGCAGTGCGCTGGCGCTGGTGACCGAGCGTCCCTTCGAGCTGGCGCTGCTCGATATCAATCTGCCCGATATGGACGGCATGACCCTGCGCGAGGATCTGGCAGCCATCAGCGAGGAGATGCATGAGCGGCCGCTGCCCGCCATCGCCATCTCGGCCCAGATGTATCAGGAGGATATCCGCCACTGCCTTGCCGCCGGGTTTGTCGATTTTGTCGGCAAGCCGGTGCGGCTGGCGGTACTGGCGAACGCCATAGATCAACTATTTCGGCAAGAAGGGGCCTCTATCGAGCCGCAGGTGCAGTTATCAGTAGTCGTGCCCCCAACTAACCAGCCCGGGTGGGCCAATCCGGTACTGGATGCCGATCTGCCCCTGCTCGGCATGGTGCGGATCCGCCAGCTGGTCGCGCTGTTTGAGTCGCAAGGGCGGGTGTTGGTAGATAAGTTGGCTCAGGATGGGGGAAGTGAGCAACGTCAGCTGGCGCACAAGCTCAAGGGGAGTGCGCTGGCGCTGGGGTTGACCGAATTTGCCAGCCACTGTGCGGCTCTTGAGGCGGGAGGCGGGGAGCCTGCGGCAATCGGGGCGCAATTTGACGCGGCGGTGAGCGGGTTGCAGCAGTGGCTGGCGGCCAACAGGGATGCGCCATTCTGATCCCTGCTGGCGATGCACAACGTTCAGAGGGGGCCAGCCCCTGCGCCGTTATTCGCTCTCGCGAAACAGCACCTGCTTGCACTTGGCACAGACCCATTCCCGGCGAAAATCGGTCAGGTGCACCATGCCCACCTCCAGCAACTCGTGGTGGCCGCAGTGATAACAGAAGATGATGTCGCCATCGACTGATTCAGGGTGGGCCGCCAGATAGTCGACTTTGGTGGGGAGTTGATCCCACGAGGTGGTGGGGACATGCTTGCGTTGGCTGGTGTAGTAGACCCAGTAGAACAGAAAAAAGACAGCCAGGATCACGAATGTCAGCAGATGGTCCATCTTGAACTCCTCCGGTTAGGTGCAGCCCCTCGGATGCATGGCTGCAATCAGCTCCATCATCATTAAATTTGTTTCGAATGAATATGTTACAGGATGGATAAAGAGGGCGTTGTGATCCCCTTCGGGTTTTGCCCGCCCGCAGCGGGATGAAAAATGTGCCGCTTGGCGGAGCGGCCAGGGTATTGAACGGGGAGGGAATCTTGTTTTTTACAACATAAATTCAACATTTTTTTAGGTGGTTGGACTGTCTCTTTGATCCAGCTCACGTTACAATGCCCGCGCCCACTTCACCTAACGCGCAAACGATTTTCAGGAGAGAAACGGATGTTGAAACGTGACATGACCATCGCCAATTATGATCCGCAATTGTGGCAGGCCATCACAGACGAAACCCGTCGTCAGGAAGAGCATATCGAGCTGATTGCGTCTGAGAACTACACCAGCCCCCGTGTCATGGAAGCCCAGGGCTCCCAGCTGACCAACAAGTACGCCGAAGGTTACCCCTCCAAGCGTTACTACGGTGGTTGCGAGTATGTGGATGTGGTCGAAACCCTGGCTATCGAGCGCGCCAAAGAGCTGTTCGGTGCCACTTACGCTAACGTGCAGCCGCACTCCGGCTCTCAGGCCAACAGCGCCGTTTACATGGCTCTGCTGCAGCCGGGCGACACCGTACTGGGTATGAACCTGGCCCACGGCGGTCACCTGACCCACGGCTCTCCGGTCAACTTCTCCGGCAAGCTTTACAACATCGTGCCTTACGGTATCGATGAGTCCGGCAAGATCGACTACGACGACATGGAACGTCAGGCTGTCGAGCACAAGCCGAAGATGATGATCGGTGGTTTCTCCGCCTACTCCGGCATCGTTGACTGGGCTCGCATGCGCGAAATCGCCGACAAGGTCGGTGCCTACCTGTTCGTCGACATGGCCCACGTGGCGGGTCTGATTGCCGCTGGCGTCTACCCGAACCCGGTTCCCCACGCTCACGTGGTCACCTCCACCACCCACAAGACCCTGGCCGGTCCGCGCGGTGGTCTGATCCTCTCCGCCGCTGACGACGAGGAGCTCTACAAGAAGCTCAACTCTGCCGTCTTCCCGGGTGGTCAGGGTGGCCCGCTGATGCACGTCATTGCCGGTAAAGCCGTTGCCTTCAAAGAGGCGCTGGAGCCGGAGTTCAAGACCTATCAGGCTCAGGTCGTGAAAAACGCCAAGGCGATGGCTGCCACCTTTATCGAGCGCGGTTACAAGATCGTCTCTGGCGGTACCGATAACCACCTGATGCTGGTTGATCTGATCGGTCGCGAGCTGACCGGTAAGGATGCTGACGCTGCGCTGGGCAAAGCCAACATCACCGTCAACAAGAACTCCGTGCCCAACGACCCGCGCTCCCCGTTCGTCACCTCCGGTGTGCGGATCGGTACCCCGGCCATCACCCGCCGCGGTTTCAAGGAAGCCGAGTCCATCGAGCTGACCCACTGGATCTGCGACGTACTGGACAACCACGACAACGATGCCGTGCTGGCCACCGTGCGCGAGAAGGTGCTGGATATCTGCCGCCGCTTCCCGGTTTATGGCTGATAAGTCAGACCATCCGGTTTGAGACCAATGCCACCTGCGGGTGGCATTGTTTTTTCTGGCTTTTACCGGTTTTGGATGGCCGTGCTACACTGGCCGACCTAGATCCTGGCCCGCCGGGCCGGTCCCTGTTCCATTAACGCCGGAGGTCCGATGCATTGCCCATTCTGTAGTGCGGTTGATACCAAGGTGATCGATTCCCGTCTGGTGGCAGAAGGCCATCAGGTGCGCCGCCGTCGTGAGTGTCTGCTCTGTCACGAGCGTTTTACCACCTTCGAGATGGCCGAGCTGGTGATGCCCCGCGTCATCAAGTCCAACGGCTCCCGCGAGCCGTTCAATGAAGACAAGCTGCGTGCCGGCATCCTGCGGGCGCTGGAGAAGCGGCCGGTGAGCATGGAGGCCATCGAAAAAGCGGTCAACCATATCAAATCCCGCCTGCGTGCCACCGGCGAGCGCGAAGTCGCCTCCGAGCTGGTAGGCAATCTGGTGATGGATGAGCTCAAGAGTCTCGACAAGGTGGCCTATATCCGCTTTGCCTCCGTCTATCGCAGCTTCGAAGATATTCGCGAGTTCGGCGAAGAGATCGCCAAGCTGGAGAAGTAAACCGCCATTCTTACCCATGTTGCCGCGTCCGATTACGCTGCGCTAATCGAACCTACGATACTGCGTAAAGCCGAGATGTGTTGTCAAAGGAGCCCGAATGTTTAGTCAAGATGATTACCAATGGATGAGTCGGGCCCTCGAACTGGCTCGCCGCGGCCGCTACACCACGGCCCCCAACCCTTGCGTCGGCGCCGTGCTGGTCAAGGATGGCGTGGTAGTTGGCGAAGGGTGGCATCAGAAGGCGGGCGAGCCCCATGCCGAGGTTTACGCCCTGCGCGCCGCCGGTGACAACGCCCGTGGCGCCACCGCCTATGTAACCCTCGAACCCTGCTCCCACCACGGTCGTACTCCCCCCTGCGCCGAGGCGCTGATCAACGCCGGCGTGGCCCGGGTGGTGGCGGCCATGGTCGATCCCAATCCCCAGGTGGGTGGGCGTGGCCTGCGGATGCTCTCCGAAGCGGGGATCAAGACCGATTTCGGCCTGTTGGCGAGTGAAGCCGAAGCGCTCAACCCGGGCTTTTTCAAGCGGATGCGTACTGCCTTCCCGCGGGTGACCGTCAAGTTGGGGGCCAGCCTCGATGGCCGCACCGCCATGGCGAGCGGCGAGAGCCAGTGGATCACCTCCCCGGATGCGCGCCGTGACGTGCAGCGGCTGCGGGCCCGTCACGATGCGGTGCTCTCCAGCGCTGAAACCGTGCTGGCCGATGGTGCCTCCCTGACCGTGCGCTGGGACGAGCTGCCCCCCTCGGTGAAGGCGAGCTATCCCAAGGAGACCCTGCGCCAGCCGCTGCGGGTCATCGTCGATTCGCAAAACCGGCTTACCCCGGATCTGCCGCTATTCCAGAGCGAGAGTCCGGTGCTGCTGGCCCGTCACAAGGTGTCCGGCGAGTGGCCTTCGTGGGTGCAGCAGCTGGAGCTGCCGCTGCTGGATGGCAAGCTGGATCTGGTCAGCCTGTTCATGCTGCTGGCCAAACAGAACGTCAACTCGGTGCTGGTCGAGGCGGGCCCGCGGCTGTGCGGCGCTCTGCTGGAAAAAGGGCTGGTGGATGAGCTGGTGCTCTATCAGGCTCCAAAATTGATGGGTGACGAGGGGCGTGGCCTGTTCCATCTGCCGGGCCTGACCCGGCTGTTCCAGGCCCCCAAGCTCGCCATCAAGGATGTGCGCATGGTGGGGCCGGATATTCGCATTACCGCCAAAATAGCCTGATTTATCAATGTTCAAGGGGGCATCAGCTGCCCCCGTCATCAGCAAGGTGATCTGCATGTTTACCGGAATTATCGAAGCGGTGGGAACCCTGGCCGAACTGCGTCGTCAGGGCGACGACATGGCCCTCACCGTCCACGCACCAGGCCTGGATTTTAGCGACGTCAAGCTGGGCGACTCTATCGCCACCAACGGCGTCTGCCTCACCGTGGTGGCGCTGGGCGACAAGAGCTATATCGCCGACGTGTCGCTGGAAACCCTCTCCCGTACCGGTTTTGCCGCCGCCAGAGTGGGCGATCGGGTCAACCTCGAGAAGGCGCTGATGCCCACCTCCCGCCTCGGCGGTCATCTGGTCTCCGGCCATGTGGACGGGGTAGGGGAGGTGAAAAGCGTCTCCAGCAGCGGCCGCGCTATCGAGTACTGGATCAAGGCGCCGGGGGAGCTCTCCCGCTACATCGCCGAGAAGGGGTCGATCGCGGTGGATGGCATCAGCCTCACCGTCAACGCGGTGCAGGGAGACCTGTTTCGCCTGACCATCGTGCCTCATACCGCCCAGGAGACCACCATCGCCAGCTGGAAGCCGGGCCACAAGGTCAACCTCGAGGTGGATCAGATCGCCCGCTATCTGGAGCGGCTGATGATGGGGAAAAGTCAGGAGAGCAGCGCCTCGACCCTGACCATGGAGACGCTGGCCAAGGCCGGTTTTCTCTGACTGTGTGCGCTAAATCTGGCCACCAAAACGATTTTCTGTGATCCCGCTCTGATTGAAATGGAGCCGCTAGCCCCAATCTAGAGCAACATACACTCGCATTTGCGTTGAGCCTGCGGGCTCAACCCCCAAGCACACTGATGGAGTAGCCCATGGCGCTGAGCACAACCCAGGAAATCATTGCCGATATCAAGGCTGGCAAGATGGTGATCCTGATGGATGACGAGGACAGGGAGAACGAAGGGGACCTCATCATGGCCGCCTCCTGCGTCCGTCCGGAGGATATCAACTTCATGGCCCGCTACGGCCGTGGCCTCATCTGCCTGACCCTGACCCGGGATCGCTGCAAGCAATTGGCGCTGCCGCTGATGGTGGATCGCAACAATGCCCAGTTCTCCACCGCCTTTACCGTCTCCATCGAGGCGGCAGAAGGGGTGACCACAGGTATTTCCGCTGCCGATCGCGCGGTGACCGTGCAGGCCGCTGTGGCGCCCAATGCCAAGGCGGCCGATCTGGTGCAGCCGGGCCACATCTTCCCGCTGATGGCGCAGGATGGCGGCGTGCTGACCCGTGCCGGCCACACCGAAGCGGGCTGCGATCTGGCCCGTCTGGCTGGTTTCGAGCCTGCGGCCGTCATCGTCGAGATCCTAAACGAAGATGGCACCATGGCGCGCCGTCCGGATCTGGAGGTGTTCGCCGAGGAGCACGGCATCAAGCTTGGCACCATCGCCGACCTTATCGAGTACCGCAACCAGCACGAGACCACGGTCGAGAAGGTGGCCGAGTGCAAGCTGCCGACCGAGTTTGGCGAGTTTGACCTCATCACTTTCCGCGACACCATCGACAATCAGGTTCACTTTGCCCTGAAAAAGGGTGAGGTACAGGCCGACCAGCCGACTCTGGTGCGCGTCCATCTGCACGATGTGCTGAGCGATCTGCTGCTGACCGACCGCCACGCCGCCCGCAGCTGGCCGCTGCCAAAATCCATGGCCCGCATCGCCGACGAAGGCGGCGTACTGGTGATTTTGGGGGCGGAATCCCATGGCGCCGAGCTGCTGGCCCGGGTCAAGGGTTTTGAAGCCGCCGACAAGGGGCTAGCGCCGGAAGGAGCCAAGTGGCAGGGCACCTCGCGCCGTGTTGGTGTGGGTTCCCAGATCCTCAAGGCCCTTGGCGTGAGCAAGATGCGCCTGTTGAGCTCGCCGAAGAAGTACCATGCCCTCGGTGGTTTCGGTCTGGAAGTGGTTGAGTACGTCGGCGAATAAAGTTCCACCAGAGAAGTACCATCCCCTTTCGGGCGGTTTCGTTCTGGAAGTGGTTAAGTACGTCGGCGAGTAACATACTACCAGAGAAGTACCATCCCCTTCCGGGCGGTTTCGGTCTGGAAGTCGTGGAATTTACCGGCTAGCAAGTGCGCCGGACTGGTTACATCGCGATCATGGCCGTCTATTGCGGCCATGGTTTTTGTCGTGGGTCTGTTGTGCTAGAATGTGCGCACTTTTGACTCCGGCCCTTTTGATTGCACAGATACAGGATTTCCAATGAAGGTTATCGAAGGAAATATCGCCGCTCCTGAGGCGCGCATTGCTATTGTTGTTGCCCGTTTCAACAGCTTCATCAACGACAGTCTGGTGAACGGCGCGGTGGACGTACTGAAGCGTCAAGGTCAAGTGCAGGACAGCAACCTGACACTGGTAAAAGTGCCGGGCGCGGTTGAAATGCCATTGGTCATCAAGAAGCTGGCCAAGAGTGCTCAATACGACGCCATCGTGGCGGTCGGTACTGTCATCCGTGGCGGCACCTACCACTTCGACCTGGTGGCAAACGAGAACAGCAAGGGCATGGCCCAGGTAATGATGGAATATGAAATTCCCGTTGCCTTCGGTGTGCTGACCACTGAAAACATTGAACAAGCCATCGAGCGTGCAGGTACCAAGGCGGGTAACAAGGGTGCAGAGGCTGCACTGGCAGCGCTCGAAATGATCAACGTCCTGAAAGAACTGGACGTGTAACGAGGAGAAGTACATTGAAACCGTCTGAGCGCCGTAAAGCCCGCCATTGCGCCACCCAGGCCATCTACCAGTGGCAGATGACCAAGGCTAACGTGGGTGACATCGAAGAGCAGTTCAAGATCGATCAGGACACCAAGGGTGTAGACCTGAACTATTTCCGCGATCTGCTGTTCGGGGTAGCCCTCCACTGCAGCGAGCTGGACAAGGTGTTTGCACCTTTCCTCTCCCGTCCGCTGGAAGAAGTGGACATGGTGGACAAGGCGATCCTGCGTCTGGCGACCTATGAGCTGACCCGTCGTGATGATGTACCGCCGCGCGTGGTCATCAACGAAGCGATCGAGCTGGCCAAAGCTTTTGCTGCCGATGACAGCCACAAGTTTGTCAACGGTGTACTGGACAAGGTGATCAAGTCGCTGAACAAGCGTTGATCCTGCTGTCCGTCAGCATCTAAGAGAGGAGCCAGCTTATTGCTGGCTTTTTACTGTATGGGTGAATTTGAGCTGATTGATAAGTACTTCAAGGTCCCCCACGCCCGCAAGGACGTGGTGATGGGCCCTGGAGATGACTGTGCCCTGCTGACCCTGCCCCCCGATACCCAGCTGGCGGTGAGCACCGACACTCTGGTGAGCGGCGTACACTTCTTTCCCGACATGGATCCGGTGGATCTCGGCTACAAGGCGCTGGCGGTCAATCTCTCCGATCTCGCCGCCATGGGGGCCGAGCCGCGCTGGGTGTCGCTGGCGCTGACCCTGCCTGCCATCAACGAAGGTTGGGTCGCCGGTTTTGCCGAAGGGTTTCTGGAGCTGGCCGAGTACTACAACGTGGCGCTGGTGGGCGGAGACATGACCCGCGGGCCGCTCTCCATCACCATCTCGGTGAAGGGATCGGTCCCTGCCGGTCGCGCCCTGATGCGCAGCGGCGCCAAAGCCGGTGACGGCATCTATGTGACCGGCACTCTGGGTGATGCCGCGCTGGCGCTCTCCCACCTGCTGGGCAAACGCACCCTCAACGAGAACCAGCTGGCAGCTGTGCTGCCACGGCTCGACCACCCCCATCCCCGCATTCTGGCCGGTCAGGCGCTGCGCGGGCTGGCGGGGAGTGCGCTGGATCTCTCCGACGGGCTGGCATCGGATCTCGGCCATATCCTCAAGGCCTCCGGCGTGCGGGCCCAGATCGATCTCGATCTGCTGCCGCTCTCGCCGGTGCTGCAGGATGCGGTGAGCGAGCAGGAGGCGTGGCAACTGGCGCTGGCCGGTGGCGATGACTACGAGCTCTGCTTCACCGTACCGGAGGAGCACCGCGGCGCACTCGATACGGCGCTGGCCCACAGCGGGGTCAAGTTCAGCCGCATCGGCCGCATCGTGGCGGGCGAGCCGGGCATCGACTACCTGCGTGGCGACCAAGCGGTCGAGCTGCAACTGAAAGGGTGGGATCACTTCGCATGAGTTTGTTCAGGATAAAGCCCGAGCTGACACGACTGGATCTGCAAAATCCGCTTCACTTTTTGGCGGTGGGGTTTGGTTCCGGTCTCAGCCCCAAGGCGCCGGGCACCATGGGCACCCTGGCGGCCATTCCGCTCTACCTGCTGGTGAGCGGTCTGCCGACCTATTGGTTTATCGCCTTGCTGGTGGTGGGTTTTGTGGTCGGTATTCGTATCTGCCAGAGCGCCACCGATGCCATCGGCATGCCGGATCACGGTGCCATCGTCTGGGACGAGGTGATCGGTTTTGGCGTCACCATGATCGCCGCGCCAGCCGGTTGGGAGTGGGTGGTGGCGGGCTTCGCGCTGTTCCGGTTGTTTGACGTGCTCAAGCCCTGGCCCATCTCCTGGTTTGATCGCCGGATCCACGGTGGCCTGGGCATCATGCTGGACGATCTGATCGCCGGCCTGTTCGCCCTGTTTTGTATGCAATTACTGGCATTCTGGCTCGGCTGAGAGCCCCCTTCCGGGGGATGACCGTTCTGGCATCCCCCGATTTATATCTGCTTAATTTTCATTCATCGGCATATGCTGCCGTTTATCATCCCTTTCACATAAATATTCACTACTCATTCGGGGCTGGTGATTGTTTTGGAAATAGTGATAAATGCTGCTTGTTGCGTTGTTGTTGAAATTAAAGTAATGATACCAATAGATGTACGGACGCACCGGCCATTTGTGTGACGAAAATCATCATTTATCTCTGCCGAATTGGTGGTTATCTGCACAAAACATTGCGGAATTGTATAACTCAATCATTTACACCCGTGGTCAAACCGTCTAAGTTACTCGCGGGTTATTCCAAAAAAATGCAAAAAACCCGCCCGGATTGCTGGTTTCGCTGCCTCATGGATTGAGCAAATATTGCCCAAGGTAACAACCGGCATCTGCGGCTGATTTACGGACGAATTATTTGGGACGGATGTCCCCCGCAGAGGTAAACATGTCCTTGCTCGAAGTAAAGAACTTGCGGATCGAGTACCCCTCCCGCTACGGGGTGCTGGCCGCGGTGAAGGATCTCTCTTTCTCTATCGAAAAGGGTGAGATTGTCGGGGTGGTCGGTGAATCCGGCGCCGGCAAGTCCACCATCGGCAACGCCGTTATCGATCTCCTGAGCCCGCCGGGCCGCATCGCCCGTGGCGATATCTATCTCAATGGCGAGCTCATCTCCGGCAAGAGCCAGAACGAGATGCGGGCCATCCGTGGTTCCCGTATCGGGTTCATCTTCCAGGACCCCATGACCTCCCTCAACCCGTTGTTCACCGTTGAGCATCAGCTGGTGGAGACCATTCTGGCCAATACCGACCTCTCTCGCGAGGCCGCTTTTGCCAAGGCATTGGAGCTGATGGGGGCGGTGGGTATTCCGCAGCCGGAGCTGCGCATCAAGCAGTATCCGCACCAGTTCTCCGGAGGCATGCGTCAGCGGGTGGTTATCGCCATCGCGCTCTCCTGCGATCCGGAGCTGATCATCGCCGACGAGCCGACCACGGCGCTGGACGTCTCCATTCAGGATCAGATCCTCCAGCTTATCCGCGCCCTCTGCAAAGAGCGTCAGGTGGGCTGCATGCTGGTGACCCACGACATGGGCGTGGTCTCCAACGTTACCGACAAGGTGGCGGTGATGTATCGCGGCGATCTGGTGGAGTTCGGCCTGACCGAACAGGTACTGGGCAGCCCCAATCACCCCTATACCCGCAGCCTCATCTCGGCGGTACCCCGCTCCGATGTGAAGCTGGTGCGTTTCCCGCTGGTCTCCTATATCGAGGATGCCAGTGCGCCGGATACCAATATCGACCTCAAGACCCACTGGCTCGGCCAGAGTCAGGATGAGCGTGCCTATGAAGGGGCGCTGCTGCGGGTGGAGAACGTCGATCTGAAGTTCGTCACCAAGGACTCCATCTTCCCGAGCCGCCGCCAGTATGTGCGCGCTTGCAACAACATCAGCTTCGAGATCTTCGAAGGGGAGACCTTCGGTCTGGTGGGGGAGTCGGGCTCCGGCAAATCGACCATTGCCCGTGCCATCACCGGCCTCTATCCGCCTGATACCGGCAAGATTTTCTTCGAGGGGATCGATCTGACCGCTCTCAAGAGCGAGCGCGAGCGTCGCCCGCTGCGTCGCCAGATGCAGATGGTGTTCCAGAACCCCTATTCGTCGATGAACCCGCGGATGAAGGTGTGCGACATCATTGCCGAGCCGATCCGCTTCCATCAGCTGGCGAGCAGCGAGAGCCAGATCGAGGGGATCGTCGGCGATCTGCTGGATCACGTGGGTCTTGGCCGCGGTGCCGGGGTCAAGTATCCCCACGAATTCTCCGGCGGCCAGCGTCAGCGCATCTCCATTGCCCGCGCCCTGGCCACTCGCCCGCGCTTCCTCATCTGCGATGAGCCGACCTCGGCACTGGATGTGTCGGTGCAGGCCCAGATCCTCAACCTGCTCAAGGATCTGCAGCAGGAGCTCAAGCTCACCATGCTGTTTATCAGCCACGATCTGCCGGTGATCCGCCAGATGTGCGACCGCATCGGGGTGATGCAGCACGGTCATCTGGTGGAAGTGGCCGAGACCGAGAAACTCTTTACCAATGCCGAGCATGAGTACAGCCGCAAGCTGATCTCCCTCATGCCGGAGTTCAAGGGAATGTCCCGCGAGGGGCTGGAAATCGCAAGCTAGGAGAGCGCCGGTGCGCCGGTCTGCTTGTCAAAAAAAGTGTCATAAGAAAGCCAAAAGCATGGAGAACAAGATGAAGAAAGGATTGTCCAAGATTGCCCTGGCGCTGTTTGCCGCCGGTTTCGCCTTCAGTGTCTCAGCCGCTGATATCAAGGTGGGTGTCGCTTCTGACGCCACTTCGCTGGATCCGCAGGAGCAGCTCTCCGGTCAGACCCTGGAGATGTCGCACCTGGTATTCGATCCCCTGATGCGTTACACCCAGGACTTGCAGTTCGAGCCCCGTCTGGCCGAGAAGTTCGAGCGTGTCGATGACAAGACCGTCCGCTTCCACCTGCGCAAAGGGGTCAAGTTCCACTCCGGTAACGACTTCACCGCAGACGACGTGGTGTGGACCGTCAACCGCCTGAAATCCTCCGTCGACTTCAAGGCGATCTTCGATCCCATCAGCGAAGTGAAGAAGGTCGATGACTATACCGTCGATCTGATCACTGCCAAGCCGTTCCCGCTGGTGCTGCAGACCGTCACCTACATCTTCCCGATGGACTCCAAGTTCTACACCGGCAAGACCGAAGCGGGCAAAGACAAGGCCGAGATCGTCAAAAACGGCGACTCCTATGCCTCTACCCACGTCTCCGGTACTGGCCCGTTCACCGTCAAGTTCCGCGAGCAGGGTGTGAAGCTGGATTATGCCCGCAATGCCAACTACTGGGATAAAGCCTCCAAGGGTAACGTCGAGAACCTGACCGTGGTGCCCATCAAGGAAGATGCGACCCGTGTTGCAGCCCTGCTGGGTGGCGACGTGGACATGATCTATCCGGTTGCGCCGAACGATCTGGAGCGCGTGAAGAATGGCAAGGACTCCCAGCTGGTTACCCTGTCCGGTACCCGCGCCATCATCATCGAGCTGAACCAGAACACCAACCCGGCACTGAAAGACAAGCGTGTACGTCAGGCGATCAACTACGCCATCAACCAGGTAGGCATCGTCGAGAAGATCAACAAGGGCTTCGGTACCCCAGCGGGCCAACTGAGCCCGAAAGGTTATGCCGGTCACAACGAGGCGCTGGTACCCCAGTATGATCTGGCCAAGGCCAAGGAGCTGATGAAAGAGGCCGGTTACGAGAAAGGCTTCAAGATGACCTTCATCTCCCCGGCTGCCCGCTACGTCAACGACGTCAAGATTGCCCAGGCTGTCTCAGCCATGCTGGCCAAGATCAACATCAAGGTAGATCTGAAGACCATGCCGGTGGCCCAGTACTGGCCTGAGTTTGACAAGTGCGCCGCGGACATGCAGCTGATCGGCTGGCACTCCGACACTGAAGATACCGCGAACTTCTTCGAGTTCCTGACCTTCACCAAGGACGCCAAGACCGGTATGGGCCAGTACAACTGCGCCGGTTACGCCAACGCCGAAGCTGACAAGCTGGTGATGGATGCCAACGCCGAGACCGATCCGGCCAAGCGTGCCGAGATGCTCAAGAAGGTCGAAGCCATGCTGATCGAAGATGCTGCCTATGTGCCGTTGCACTGGGAAGATCTGGCCTATGGCGCCAAGAAGAACGTCGACATCAAGCCAGTGGTCAACGTGATGAACTTCCCTTACCTGGGTGACCTGGTGGTCAGCAAGTAAGAGAACGTCGCAAGGAAGGACGGGGCGGGGTGGTCAGCTGGCCACTCCGCCCACTAACAGAAGCCTGTGCCACGACACAGGCCACGTAGAAGGACAAGCATGTTTACATTCCTGCTGAAACGGTTCTATCAGGCCGTGATAGTGATGTTCGTCATCAGCCTGGTCGCCTTCTCCATCCAGGACAACCTGGGTGACCCGTTGCGTGAGCTGGTGGGACAATCCGTCTCCGAAGCCCAGCGTCACGAGTTGCGCGAGAAGATGGGCCTTAACGATCCCTTCCTCATCAAATACAGCCGCTTTCTGAAAAATGCGGTGCATGGGGATTTGGGCACCTCCTATTTCTTCAAGCGACCCGCTCTCGAGGTGATCCTCGACAAGCTGGTGGCTACCCTTGAGCTGGTGTTTGCTGCCGCGCTCATCATCGTGGTGGTTTCCATTCCACTCGGTGTCTATTCGGCGATCCGCCCGCGCAGCATACCCACCAAGATCATCATGGCGGGGAGCAGTATCGGTATCTCGATCCCGGTATTTTTGACCGCCATCATGCTGATGTACCTCTTCTCCATCCAGCTGGGCTGGCTGCCAGCCTATGGCCGCGGCGAGACCCGTAACCTGCTGGGCTGGGAGTCGGGCTTCTTTACCTGGGATGGCATCCTGCACCTGATCCTGCCGGCGGTGTCGCTCTCCTCCATCATGCTGCCGCTGTTTATCCGGCTGGTGCGCTCCGAGATGCTGGAGCAGCTCTCCTCTGAATACGTCAAGTTCGCCCGTGCCAAGGGGCTGGACAACAACAAGGTCTACTATCAGCACGCTCTGAAGAACACCATGCTGCCGGTCATTACCGTCGGTGGGGTGCAGATCGGCACCATGGTGGCTTACACCATCCTGACCGAGAGCGTGTTCCAGTGGCCGGGTACCGGCTTCCTGTTCCTCGAGGCGATCCACCGGGTCGATACGCCCCTCATCACCGCCTACGTCATCTTCGTGGGACTGATCTTCGTGGTGACCAATACCCTGGTCGATCTGCTCTACGGGTTGATCAACCCGACCGTTAACCTGACCGCCAAGGGGTAACAGATGACTAATGCTGTAACTGCAAGCCCAAGCCGTTGGGCACGATTCAAGAACTCTGACATCGTCTACTACTTCCTGCGGGACAAGGTAGCCATGTTCAGCTTTGCGGTGTTCGTGGTATTTGTGCTGGCGGCGCTGCTGGCGCCCTGGCTCGCCCCGCACAACGTCTATGACCAGACCAGTTTTGATCTGATGGATGCCGAGTTGCCCCCCTCCTGGCTCGAAGGCGGCGAGGAGCGTTTCTGGCTTGGTACCGACAACCAGGGGCGGGATATCTGGAGCACCATCCTCTATGGCGCCCGTATCTCCCTCACCATCGGCCTGTTTGCGGTGGCGCTGCAGTTGGTGCTCGGTATCGTCATCGGTCTGATTGCCGGTTATTTCGGTGGTCGCATTGACAACCTGTTGATGCGCTTTGCCGATGTGCAGCTGTCGTTCTCCACCATGATGGTGGCGATCATCATCTCCGCCATCTTTCAGGCAACCTTTGGCTCCGAGTTTTACTCGAAGTTTGCCATCATGATGCTGGTGGTGATCATCGGTATCGCCGAGTGGCCGCAGTACGCCCGTACTGTGCGCGCCTCTGTGCTGGCGGAGAAGAAGAAGGAGTATGTGGAAGCGGCCAAGGTGATGGGGTTCCGTGCCCCGCGCATCATGTTCCGCCACATTCTGCCCAACTGTTTGTCGCCCATTCTGGTGATCTCCACCGTGCAGGTGGCCAACGCCATCATGAGTGAAGCGGCGCTCTCCTTCCTGGGTCTGGGGATGCCGGTTGATCAGCCCTCGCTTGGTTCGCTTATCAGCGTCGGCTTCAACTACATCTTCTCTGGCTCCTGGTGGATCACCGCCTTCCCGGGTATCTGTCTGGTGGTGCTGGTGCTGGTCATCAACCTGCTGGGTGACTGGCTGCGGGATGTGTTTAACCCCAAGATCTACAAAGGTTAACGCGGGCTGACTCTGAGGCGCCGAGTCGCAGCTGTCAGGTCATTTGGATGAAAAAAATCCGAAACCGGTTTAGCCGGTTTCGGATTTTTATTGGTTTTGAGCAGACAGCTTGTTGATTGCACACCCTTCAGTAGTGCGGCGGCGGGGTCTCTTCGGCCATGCTGGCAATCTGGCTGGGCTGTACGCTTTGTAGTTTGTCGATCAGCAGCTGGATCTGGTATTTGAGCCGATCGAGTTCACGGCCCTGGGTGGTTACCTCGTCGTTGAGCTGCTCTATGGTGTACTCCGCATAGGCGAGACGGGTTTCCAGGGTTTCGATGCGATCGTTAAGTTGCTGACTCATGGGCCTTCGGGTCCTTACTTGATTGTCCAGATTTCGGCCAGACCACTGGAGCTGGCACTGACAAGGTGGCTATTGTCGCGCAAAGCGACGCCGTAGACCACTGCGCTGGGCGGTTTCACCTTGGGTTGCGGCGAGACGCGCCAGCTCTGCAGCAGGGCACCATCGCTCACTTGCCACAGGGAGAGCTGACGGGAAGGGGCGCCGGTGATGAGCCACTTGCCATCGTTGGCAAAGCGGGCGCTGGTGTAAACCTCGAAGCGGTGATCATATTGCAGCTGACTCACCTCCTTGCCGGTTTTCAGATCCCAGATGCTGGCCCGGCTGCTGTCGGCGGTGAAGGCGTAGCGGCCGCTCGGCTCGAGTCTGGCCATGATCACCCGGCCACCATGGTTGAAGCGCCAGATCACCTGCCCGCTACGGGTATCCCACAGATAGGCGCTGTAGTCGTTGCCGCCGGTCAGGGCGTAGCGACCGTTGGCGGAGAGATCCACCGTATTGACCTGTTCGGTGTGCCCCAGAAACTGCAGGCGACGGCCGCTTCGGGTGTCGAGCCACTCGGCCTTGCCATCTTCCCGCCCGATCAGCACATAACGACCGTCGGCAGAGAGCGCGATGTCCCTCAGCCTGGATTCAGGAAGTGAGTAGTAGCCTTGTGATTGCCCGTCGCTCAGCCGCCAGGTTGCAAAGGTATCGGGGGTAGCGGTGACGGCATGGCTGTTGCCTTCGGAAAAACGGGTAATGAATACCAGATCTTCCGCAGAGTCGGATTGCTTCCAGCGCCAGCGTTGACGGTTCTGTTCCAGATCCCAGACGATGATGCCCTGGCTGATGCTGGAGACGATGGCCTGCTTGCCATCACTGGAGAGATCTGCGGTCAGCAGACCCGTGCTGGCGAGGGTCATTTGCTGGTTGGGTTGAGAGCTTTGCTCGCAACCGGTGAGCATTAAACAGAGGCTCACCAGATAAATGGCACTTTTTATCATTTTTGCGGTCTCACGCTTTTGTTACCTGCGATCACGGCGTTAGTATAAGGCGCTTATCACGATAAACCTCTCATTTCACGATGGAACCGAGAGCGGTATTTGGAGTTTGGAGAAACTGATGAACAAATTTCTGAAGGTGTCCCTGTTGGCGGCGGCCGTTGCCGTCGGTCTGACTGCTTGCCAAAAAGACGAGAAGCCTGCTGCGGCCAATACCGCCGAAGTGAAGGCAGAAGCCAGCAAGCCGGCAGAGGCGACCAAGGCCGAAGCCAAGAGCTTTGAAGAGCAATCTGGCTACGCAATTGGCCTCTCCATGGGTCGTTACATCGCCAATACCCTGGAGCGTCAGCAGGAACTGGGCATCAAACTGGACAACGCCGTGATCCTGAAAGGGGTGACTGACGGTCTGGGCAAAGAAGCCAAGATGACTGATGAAGAGATCCAGAAGGTACTGCAGGATTACGACGCCAAGATCAACGAGCTGACCAAGGCCAAGGCCGAGAAAGACGCCGTTGAGAATCTGAAGAAGGGCGAAGAGTTCCTGGCTGCCAACGCCAAGAAAGAGGGTGTGAAGAGCACTGAATCCGGCCTGCAGTACGTGGTCGAGAAGATGGGCACTGGCGCCAAGCCGAAATCTACCGACATCGTCAAGGTGCACTACACCGGTACCCTGACCGACGGCACCAAGTTCGACAGCTCCGTCGATCGCGGCGAGCCGGCTACCTTCCCGCTCAACCAGGTTATCCCGGGTTGGACCGAAGGTGTTCAGCTGATGCCGGTTGGCTCCAAGTTCAAGTTCTTCCTGCCGTCCAAGCTGGCCTATGGCGAGCACGGTGCAGGCTCCATCCCGGCGAATGCCGTACTGGTGTTTGACGTTGAGTTGCTGGCTATCGAGAAGCCGACTGCAGACGATGCCAAGAAGTAATCCCTTCTTGTAGTTAAAAACGGCTCCTTAAGGAGCCGTTTTTACTTGTGTATTCCCTGCAATCGCGGGATAACAGAGCTGTCTTGGCGTTGGGTTTGCGCGCGAAAATAAGGCAAAATAGATCGCAGAATCAAATACAAGGATGAGTCCAGTGGCTGAAAATAAATCGCGTGTCCTGCTGGTGGAAGATACCCGTAGTCTGGCGGTGGTCTATGAACAGTACCTGCGCCAAGAGGGGTATGAGGTGGTGCTGGCCGACTGTGGTCAGCAAGCGTTGGCACAGTTGCTGGCAAGTCCTCCCCCCGTGGTGCTGCTGGATCTGGAACTGCCGGATATGTCCGGTATGGATATTCTGCAAATGATCACCGAACAGCAGTTGCCTTGCTCTGTGGTGGTGATCACCGCCCACGGCTCGGTGGATGTGGCAGTGGAGGCGATGCGCCTCGGTGCCTTCGATTTTCTGACCAAGCCGTTTGACAGCAAGCGGCTCTGCGCCACCGTTCGCAATGCCTTGAAACATCAGCAGTTGAGCTCGCTGGTTGCCCACTATCGGGAGAACTTCGAGCGCAGCTCCTTCTTCGGTTTTATCGGCGCCTCCATGTCGATGCAGGCGGTCTATCGCATCATCGAAAGTGCGGCGCCCAGCAAGGCGACCGTCTTTATCACTGGCGAGAGCGGCACCGGCAAAGAGGTGTGTGCCGAGGCGATTCACCAGTGCAGTCCCCGCAGCGAACAGCCCTTTATTGCCCTCAACTGCGCCGCCATTCCCCATGATTTAATGGAGAGCGAGATCTTCGGTCATGTGAAGGGCTCTTTTACTGGCGCCCAGGGGGATCGCAAGGGGGCGGCCAGTCTGGCCGATGGCGGTACCCTGTTTCTCGACGAGATCTGCGAGATGGACCTGGATCTGCAGAGCAAGTTGCTGCGCTTCATCCAGACCGGCACAGTACAGCGGGTCGGCAGCGGCAAGCTCGAGACGGTGGATGTCCGCTTTATCTGCGCCACCAACCGGGATCCGCTGGTGGAGGTGAAAGCGGGCCGTTTTCGCGAGGATCTCTACTATCGGCTCCACGTCATTCCGCTTACCCTGCCGCCGCTGCGGGAGCGGGGTGAGGATATCCTGCTGCTGGCGCGTACCCTGCTGCAGAGCTACGCCAAGGAGGAGAACAAACGCTTCAAGGATTTTGATGTCGAGGCTGCGCGAGTGCTGCTCGACTACCCCTGGCCTGGCAACGTACGCGAGCTGCAGAACGTGGTGCGCAATATCGTGGTACTCAATGACAAGGAGCTGGTGAGCCCGGATATTCTGCCGCCACCGCTCAATGGGGTTCGTCCCCAGCTGCCGGCTGCGATTGCGGCAGCGGTGGCATCGGCTCCGGCAGCCACCGGGGTGGCCAACGGGCCAATTCGTCCGCTCTGGCTGGTGGAGAAAGAGGTGATCGAACAGGCCATCGCCAGCTGTGACGGCAACATTCCCAAGGCGGCGGCCCTGCTCGAGATCAGCCCCTCCACCATTTACCGTAAAAAGCAGGGGTGGGAGGAGTCCAATCGGGCCTGAACCATCTTGCCAGCAGAGAGGGCGGCTAGCGTGCCGCCCTTGCTATTTTGGGGATCAGAGTTTGGCGAGGCGCTTGAGGCGGGCCAGTCGCTCCCCCTCGTTGGCGCTGAACCAGCGGTCCTGCGATAGCAGAAACCAGGCACGGGAGAAGTATTCTGCGGCCAGCGGATCGTCCAGCACCAAGGCATTTTCCCCCAGCTCCTCGAACAGATAACCATCCTCAGGTTCGCCAGCCTCGGCCATATCGGCCTTGAGCTGGTGCAGCTCTGCCAGTGCCTGCTGGTGCTGACCCTGGGCCCGGGTCAGGCGAGCCAGACTCCAGCGAGCGATAAACGCCTTGGCCGGCTGGTTATGCTGCAGATGCCAGGCCAGGCACTTCTGTTGCTGGATTTTCGCCTCATCAAAGCGCCCCAATTCGAACAGAGTCCAGCCCTGATTGTTGTAAAGGGGGGCCAGCCAGCCACGTACCTTCTCATCACTGCTGCGCTCCGCCAGCTCCATCGCCAGTTGATGCCAGCGGCTCTGCTCTTCCAGCGGTGCGGCGATGGCGATCATGTGAGCGGCGTCGATGGCAAGATAGGTCTCCTTCTCCTTGAGCCCCCATTGCCAGGCTTGTTCAAACAGCGGTTTGGCACTGGCTTTGTCGCCCGCCGAGTTAAAGGTGCGGCCTCGTTCCAGCAGAGCCCGGATCCGGGCTCTGGGGGTTGTATCTGTGAGGCGAGGCTCTATCTCGTCGAGCAGCTGATGGGCTTCGGCAAACTGGCGCTGCAGTGAATGGGTGCGGGCAATTTGGGTCAGCAACTCCAGTTCGAGTTGCAGGTCGGCGGCGGCACGCGCTTCGGGAAGAAGGGTGTGAAAACGCAGGGCGCTGGCGGCGGGATCCTGATAATCCCACAACGCCATGAAATCGGGCGGATTGTCCATCTGGCCTCCTTGCTGGTTATCCTGTCACCAAGATGCCTGCAGGCCATTGTTTGTACAAGGGGTGCCCGTCACAGAGCGCCCCTTGCATCATGCTAACTGCTGTGGCCGGTTGGTCAGTAGACCATGGCCAGGCTCATCAGCATCAGACCGAGGGCGGCAAAGGCCCCCTCCTTGATGGCGAGCCGTGGCACCAGCGCCTTGGGCAGGGCCGGAAACAGGCTCAGGGCAAAGCCAAGGCCCGGCATCAACCAGTGGAATGCCGGATCGCGCAGGGTGGGATCGGCGGCTCCATTGATGATGATCAGCAAAATAAACAGGGTGAAGGCGGGGAGGATAAACCAGCGTACCCCACCGGCGGCGACCGCCCGCAGCGGCGAAATGCGATAGAGCAGCATGGTCACAAGGAACAGAACAAAAGGGGCCAGCAGATAGAGCGGAGCGGGGTTCATAACATCTTTCCTGAAAACTGATCGTTAAAAAACCGGTTGTCCGGTGCAAGAGGCGCGGGATTTAACCACTCTTCGCAGGTAATCACCAGCAGCCAGGGCCCGGGCTGTGAAGAGGATCCCGGATAAAGGTTTGCTAGCGCGTCTTAGTGCAACCAGAACCAGGCTGCAGCAAATCCCAGCCAGCTCAGCACCAGCAATATCCAGGGCAGGGGATGCTGATGGCTTACTTCAACCAACTCCAGCTGATCGTCTTGTTCTTCGGTTTGGCGCGCGCCCTGTGGCTGCCTGGCTTTGGCCTGTAATTTTTTCTGGCGGCTCGCTTCACGGGCCCGCGCCTTCATCTGTTTCTTGTATTCGTCGATGCCTTTCTGGATCCCTTGCGCGATAAGCTGGGTCTGCTCTTTGGTCTGCCCCGGCTTCTGGTTGGCACGGGCAATTTTCATCGCCTCCTGCTGAGTCTCGGGGGAAATCTTGTCGTACTTGGCCATCAAATCATCTCCTCGGGCATGGCTGGCTGGGGAGTATGCCATAAAGGGGCGTATACGTGGCGCCTCCTTGGTGCGGGAGGGGAGCAAGTGAGTGACTGCTCAACAAAAAACCTGATAAATCAGCAGGAAGCCGGATGTTGGGCCGAAGATCACAATTAGCAGAATTTGTGAGTCATCGATGAAAAACGGTCATCTGTTGTTTGTTATATTGGCGCCCGACCCGCTGGACAGGGTTGATAAATAACAAAACAATCAAGGTGATATGGAAATGAATAATAACTTTATCAAAGGTGGCGTGGCACTGGCCGTGCTTGCTGCACTGACTGGCTGTAATACCTCGACCAATGACACCGTTGCACCCTGCACCGAAAATGTCTGCAAACTGACCATCCTGCACACCAACGATACCCACGGCCGTTTCTGGCACAACGCTGAAAATGAGTATGGTATGGCTGCCCAGAAGACTCTGGTCGAACAGCTGCGTGCCGATGCCAAGGCTGCTGGCAGTGACGTACTGGTTCTTTCCGGTGGTGATGTGAATACCGGGGTGCCGGAGTCCGATCTGCAGGATGCCGAGCCTGACTTCATGGCGATGAACAACATTCGTTACGATGCCATGGCAGTGGGCAACCATGAATTCGACAACCCCCTCAGCGTGCTGGAGAAGCAGCGCAAGTGGGCCCAGTTCCCCATGCTCTCGGCCAACATCTATGACAAGGCGAGTGGCAAACACTACTTTGACCCCTACAAGGTGTTCAAGCTGGAGAGTGGTCTCAAGGTTGCCGTACTGGGCCTGACCACCGAGGATACCGCCCAGCTGGTTGATCCCAACAACGTGCAGACCCTGGAGTTCCGCGATCCGACCAGCGAGGCGGCCAAACTGGGCCAGCAGATCCGCAGCAACAAGGAGGCCAATCTGGTCTTCGCCATCACTCACATGGGCCATTACGAGAATGGTCAGCACGGCAGCAATGCGCCGGGCGATGTAGAGATGGCTCGTGCACTGCCGGCAGGGACTCTGGATGCCATCATTGGTGGCCACTCCCAGAATCCGGTCTGTATGGAACCGGGTACCACCAACAAGTACGCCAATTTCAAACCGGGTGATAACTGCCAACCGGACCAGCAAAACGGCACCTGGATCATGCAGGCCCACGAGTGGGGCAAGTATGTGGGCCGTGCCCAGTTTGAGTACCAGAATGGCAAGTTGACCCTGACCAGCTATGACCTGATCCCGGTCAACCTGATCAAGCGCAACGCCAAGGGTGAGGCGATCGATGCCAACGGTGCCGTGACCAAGGACCCGGCCAAGATGCAGTTCGTACAGGACGAGATCACCAAGGATCCCGAGCTGTATAACACCCTGCTGGGTTATCAGGAGAAAGGTCAGCAAGAGCTGAATGTCGTCATTGGCTCGGCAGATGGCTTGCTGGTTGGTGATCGCAACTCGGTTCGCAACAAGCAGACCAACCTGGGTCGCCTCATCACCACGGCGACCAGCAGCAAGCTGGGTGTCGACTTTGGTATCGTCAACTCTGGCGGCGTCCGTGACAGCATCCCGGCCGGTGATATCACCTACCGCAGCGTGTTGCTGGTACACCCGTTTGGCAACACGGTCAACAAGGCTGTCATGAAGGGAAGCGAGCTGGCGACCTATCTGGGTCAGGTGGCAAGCAAGACCCGCAATACCGGTGGTTATGCCCAGTTTGGCGGTATCAACATGGCGGTGGATTGTCAGGCCAAGAGCGTCAATATCACCAGTATCGGTGGCAAGGCGTTTGATCCGGCAGCAACCTACAGCTTCGCGATCCCGAGCTTCAGTGCCTCCGGTGGTGACGGCTATCCGAAGATCGATACCATCAATGCCGGTTTGGTCGATGCTGCCGTGCTGAAGGAGTACATCGAGATCAAGAAGACCATCAACGTGGCCGATTATCAGCCAGGCAATGAGGTGAGCTATCTGAACTCAACGTCTACCGAAGGGTGTAACTAAGCGCTGTCGATTCGGTATCGTCACAACAGTAGTCACACTCTGCTGTCTTCTTAAAAAAATCCCCAGGCATTACCTGGGGATTTTTTCGAACCGTTACTGAATTTTCCTGTCTATTGCATCACATCGTGTCTCGTCAGGCTTGCAGCCAGCTTTCGATACTACGCTGGATGCCTGCATCGTCCAGACCGAGCATGGCATAGATCTCCTGCTGGGTACCCTGTTCCACGAAGCGATCCGGCAGGCCGAGGTTGAGCACCGGCTTGCACTGTTTGCTGCGCATCAGCAACTCGTTCACCGCCGAACCGGCGCCGCCCATGATGGCGTTGTCTTCCAGAGTGACAAACTGATCGTGGCTGGCTGCCAGCGACAGCACCAGTGCCTCATCCATCGGTTTGACGAAGCGCATGTCCACCAGAGTGGCATCCAGCGCTTCGGCGGCCGCTTTCGCGTGGTGCAGCAAGGTGCCAAACGCCAGAATGGCAGTGCCCTTGCCCTCTCGCAGGATTCGTCCCTTGCCGAGCTCCAGTGCCTGCATCTCTGATGAGATGGGGGCATCGCTCAGACTGCTGCCGCGGGGGTAACGCACGGCGGCAGGGCCCTGATGGAGATAGCCGGTATAGAGCATCTGGCGGCACTCGTTCTCGTCAGATGGCGTCATCACCACCATGTTGGGCACGGTGCGCAGGAAGCTGATGTCGAACGCCCCCTGATGGGTCGGGCCATCGGCGCCCACCAGGCCGGCCCGGTCGATGGCGAATAGCACCGGCAGATCTTGCAGCGCTACGTCGTGGATCACCTGATCGTAGGCACGCTGCAGGAAGCTCGAATAGATGGCCACCACCGGCTTCTTGTCGGCGATGGCGAGACCCGCGGCGAAAGTGACCGCATGCTGCTCGGCAATCGCCACATCGAAGTAGCGATCCGGATATTGTTGGCTGAATTTCACCAGCCCGGAGCCTTCGCGCATGGCGGGGGTGATGCCAACCAGCTTCTCGTCTTTGGCAGCCATGTCGCACAGCCACTGGCCAAAGATGGCGGAGAAGGTGGGTTTGGCACCGCTTGCCTTGGGTAGGGAACATTCGTCCGGATTAAACTTGGGCACAGCGTGATAGCCGATGGGATCTTTCTCTGCTGGCTCGTAACCCTTGCCCTTCTTGGTTTTGACGTGCAGCAGTTGCGGGCCTTTGAGATTGCGCATGTTGCGCAGGGTCTCGACCAGTGCCTCGATATCGTGACCGTCGATGGGGCCGATATAGTTGAAGCCGAACTCCTCGAACAGGGTGCCGGGCACCACCATCCCCTTGAGGTGCTCTTCGGCCCGTTTGGCCAGCTCCTTGACCGGCGGCAGCCCCGCCAGCACCTTCTTGCCGCCTTCGCGGATGGTGGTGTAGAGCTTGCCGGACATGACCCGGGCCAGATGGTTGTTCAGCGCCCCGACATTCTCGGAGATGGACATCTCGTTGTCGTTGAGGATCACCAGCATGTCTTTATGGACATCGCCGGCGTGATTGAGCGCTTCAAAGGCCATCCCAGCGGTAATGGCGCCGTCACCGATCACGGCAACGACCTTGCGACCCAGCCCTTCGCTCTCGGCGGCGACCGCCATACCGAGCGCCGCACCGATGGAGGTGCTGGAGTGGCCGACGGAGAGCACGTCGTATTCACTCTCGCCACGCCAGGGGAAGGGGTGCAGACCATCCTTCTGCCGGATGGTGTGGATCTGATCACGGCGCCCGGTCAGGATCTTGTGGGGATAGGCCTGATGGCCTACATCCCAGATCAGCCGATCGAACGGGGTGTTGTAGACGTAGTGCAGGGCCACGGTCAGTTCGACCGTGCCGAGACCGGAGGCAAAATGTCCGCTGGAGCGGCTGACTGAGCGCAGCAGATATTCGCGCAGCTCGTTGCACAGCACCGGCAGCCGATCTTTGGGCAAGGAACGCAGCTCGACCGGAGTGTCCGCGAGGGCCAGGTTGGGGAAATTGCTAATATCAACGCTCATATTGTTACTGTTATCCAGCGTTTAGTGGGTTCGCTCGATGATGTAATCGGCAAACGCTTCCAGAATGTCGGTATTGTAGGGCAAGGATTGCAGGGCTGTTAAGGCTTTCCCATGCAGTTCGCGAGCCAGCTCACGGGCATTTTCGAGTCCGAGCAGGGCCGGATAGGTACTTTTCTCCAGCGCCAGGTCAGAACCTTGTGGCTTGCCCAGGGTGGCGGTATCACCTGTGATGTCGAGGATGTCATCCTGCACCTGAAAGGCGAGGCCAATCGCGGCGGCATAGGTTTGCAGTGCAGCCAGAGTGGCGTCATCGACATCGGCTTTGCACAGGGCGCCGAGCGCCACGGCGCATTCAATCAGCGCACCGGTCTTGTGGCGGTGTACCTGCTCCAGTTCGGCAAGCGTGATCTGGCGCCCTTCGGCCTGCAGGTCCAGCGCCTGGCCGCCACACATACCCAGATAGCCGGAGGCGCGGGCGAGGGTACTCAGCATCCGCACACGGTTGGCCATCAAGGAGTCGGGCATGGGGTGATCGGCCAGAATGGAGAACGCCAGGGTCTGCAGCGCATCACCGGCCAGAATGGCGGTTCCTTCGTCAAACGCCTTGTGAACGGTTGGCTGACCACGACGCAGGTCGTCGTTATCCATGGCGGGCAGGTCATCGTGTAGCAGGGAGTAGGCGTGGATGCACTCCACGGCAGCCGCGGGGCCATCCAGCAGTTCGCTCTTGACGCCCAGCATCTCGCCGACCGCGTAGACCAGAAACGGGCGAACCCGCTTGCCGCCCAGCAGCAGGCCATAACTCATGGCATCGCGCAGGCGTGGCGCCATGGCGGGCAAGGATTCAAGTTGTGCTGACAGACAGTCGTCAATACGCTGACGATGCAGACGGGAAAAATGGTCCAGCGCCACTCACTCCTCTCCTTGTTCTGGCTGGAAGGGGGCGAGCTGATCACTGCCATCGGCTTGACTGAGCAGGATCTGGATCTTCTGTTCGGCCAGTTCCAGCTTCTGCTGACCGGCCCGAACCAGATGAACGCCCTGCTCGAACTGCTTGAGTGCCTCTTCCAGGGGTAGGGAACCTTGTTCCAGCTGATGAACGATGGTTTCCAGCTCTTCCAGAGTGGCATCAAAACTCAGACGGTCGATTTTTTTACTGGCCATGTCCATCCTCGGGGATTGAAAAAAACGGCTTATATTAACATCGACCGTCCACAGGGGGGAGGCAGAAAAGCATTGCCCCCTCAAACTCTCGCTAAACTGGCCGATAATGAGCCATCATTCTCAGTGGATGCATGCTTGCCGCTAGGGTCGCAATAGCAGAAAATTCAACAAACTATAATTAGGCATAAGAACCGGTGACAGGAGTAGGGACGTGGATCTAGGCAGTCTGATAGGGATAGTGCTGGGTTTCGGGGTGGTGGTGTACGGCATGCTGCTGGGTGGCCCCATGAGCATGTATGTTGATATGCCATCGGTCTACATCACTGTATTGGGATCAATCTTCATCGCCATGATGAAGTTCAACCTTGGCCAGTTCCTGATGGCATTCAAGGTGGCGGGTAAAGCCTTTATGTACAAGGGCGACAAGCTTGAAGACCTGATTACCAAAGCCGTTGAACTGGCTGACGCGGCTCGCAAAGGGGGCTTTCTTGCGCTGGAGGCCGCAGAGATCCCCAATGCATTTATGAAAAAAGGGATCGATATGCTGGTGGATGGTCACGATGCCGAAGTGGTGCGCGCCGTGATGGAAAAGGATATCGACCTGACAGCCGAGCGCCATGTCATTGCCATCAAGGTCTTCCGTACCCTTGGGGATCTGGGCCCTGCCATGGGGATGATAGGTACGTTGGTGGGTCTGGTGGCCATGCTGGCCAACATGAGTGACCCCAAGTCGATCGGGCCGGCGATGGCGGTGGCCTTGCTTACCACCCTGTACGGTGCGATAGAGGCCAATATGTTGGCGATCCCGATTGCCGACAAGCTGGAGCTGCGCAGCGGGGAGGAGAAGCTCAGTCGTACCCTGATCCTTGATGCCATTATGGGGATTCAGGATGGTCAGAATCCGCGGGTGATCCAGTCCATGCTGCAAAACTATCTGAACCAGTCCAAACGTAATACCGGCACCGAATAGGGGGCGCTATGTCTGATTGCAAGTGCCCGCCACCAGGTCTCCCTGGTTACATGGGAACCTTTGCCGACCTGATGTCGCTGTTGATGTGCTTCTTCGTGCTGTTGCTCTCCTTTGCCGAGATGGATGTGCAGAAGTTCAAGCAGATAGCCGGTTCCATGGATAAGGCATTCGGGGTACAGAACATCCTTGAGGTGAAAGATATTCCCAAGGGAACCTCGGTGATTGCCCAGGAGTTCAGGCCCGGTCGCCCGGAACCCACGCCGATTGATACCGTGATGCAGCAGACCATCGATCTGACCCAGACCGAACTGGAGTTTCTGCCCGGCGAGTCGGATCAGGCCGGTGGTCAGGACAAGAGTGATGGCAAACAGACGGGGGGCGATACCGCGCAGGATGCGAAGAAGGCGCAAGAACAGTCCAATACCCTGGCCAAAGCCCTCGCCGAGCAGATGAAAGATCAGATCCAGGATGGCGCTATCGAAATTGAGGCACTGGGCCAGCAGATCATCATCCGGATCAGGGAAAAAGCGTCGTTCCCGGCCGGTTCGGCATTTCTGCAGCCCCAGTTCTGGCCGGTCATTCGCAAGGTCGCGACCCTGCTCAAGGATGTGCCGGGTGAAATCACCATCTCCGGTCACACCGACAACGTGGCGACCGAAGATGAGCTGTTCCAGTCCAACTGGGAGCTGTCGTCGCAACGGGCGGTGGCGGTGGCGCACCAGATGCTGAAGGTCCCCGGTTTTGATCAGGGGCGACTGGTTGTGCAGGGGATGGCGGACTCCCAACCATTGGTGCCCAATACCACCCCGGAAAATCGTCGGATGAACCGGCGGGTGGAGATCGCCATCATGCAGGGCAAACCGACCGTTTCGGCCCCCATTTCCGTACCGGAAGGGAAGTAAGCTAAGGGAATGCCGATGACGCAAGTGGGATCTGCATCAGGGGGCTGACGTGGATTTTGTGTTGGCTTCATATTAAGATGCCTCATCCGAACCGATCGCTGCGGCCTCCTTGCAGATGGCCGCAGTTTCTATTTTCAAGCAACCCAGGTTTCGACTATGAATCATACTCCGATGACTGTTCGCGGCGCTGAGAAGCTGCGCGAAGAGCTCGATTATCTCAAGACCGAGCTTCGTCCCCAGATTATCGAAGCGATTGCCGATGCCCGTGAGCACGGCGATCTGAAGGAAAACGCCGAATACCATGCCGCTCGCGAGCAGCAGGGGTTTTGTGAAGGCCGCATTCAGGAGATTGAAGCCAAGCTCTCCAATGCCCAGGTGATCGATGTCACCAAGATGACCAACAACGGCCGCGTGATTTTTGGCGCGACTGTGACTCTGCTCAAGAGCGAGACAGAGGAAGAGGTGGTTTACCGCATCGTGGGTGATGATGAGGCTGATATCAAACAGAACCTCATCTCTGTCAACTCCCCCATTGCCCGCGCCCTGATTGGCAAGGAAGTGGACGATGTCGCAATCGTCAAGACCCCGGGCGGTGATGTGGAATACGAAGTGCTGGAAGTCGCTTATATCTAAGCGAATGCTACAGACGATGAAACAGGGGGGCTTGCGCTCCCCTGTTTGTCTTTATCTATGTGATTATTGATAAAAATCAGGACAGATACGCCTCGGTAAAGGCGTCCTGATGGCGCTGAAACAACCAGTGGCGCAGCCGTTCGATGTTGTTCTCGCTCATCTGAAAGCTCAGTGCCCAGGTGGCATGGTCGGCATTGGCTTTGATGCGCCTTACCAGTCGTCCCTGCAGTGGAAGAGGGTCCTCTTGCTCGATGCAGAGCTCGCCGTTGATGGGGGTATCGGCCACCATGTCGATTGGCAAATTTTCCACGATGAGGCCGTTGAGGGAGAGGCTGAGTACCTGAAACAGGCCCAGTTCGCTGCATAGCTTGGCTTTTTGGGTGAGACGCCAGGCGCGCGGTTGCGCAAACCCCAGCTCCCTGATGACCGGTGCAGATAAGCGGGGCTCGACGAAGCCATCTTCCCCTTGGGTAAAGCTCAGGGGAAAACGCAGCTGATGGCCTGCGAAGCGGGCTTCGAGTACAAGGTGTTCGGCTTTTTGCAGCAAGCCAAGCATGGGGGCATCGAGGTGACCACTCAGAACATGTGTGTCCTGATTGCTCCCCAAGTCCCGCAGCATGGCCAGCTCATCGTCGGTCAGAATAGGATGGTGAGCCATAATGCGTGTCCGGAAGTATTCATCGCAGGTTAAGGGCTTTGCGACTACTTTGGCAAGCGACTCGGGAAGAAGTGGAATAAGGAAAGAGCGATGCTCTTTCCTTTTACTTGCGGGGCAGCTGGATTTTGGGTTCGTTGGCTTGACGATAAATGGTCAGCACATGACCCATGCTTTGCACCTTGATTGAACCGGTTTCACGGACGATAGCATCCATAACCAGTTGTTTCATTTCGCGATCTTCAGAGGCAACCTTAACCTTGATCAGCTCGTGATGGTTCAGTGCCAGATCGATCTCGGCCAGTACACCTTCGGTCAGACCATGCTGACCCAGCAGGACGACAGGCTTGAGGCTATGGGCAAGGCCCTTGAGGTACTGTTTCTGTTTATTGTTGAGAATCATCGCAATTTCTTCATAAGTCAGGGTTGAAAGGGGCGTATTCTACCCCCACTTAGCCCTTAATACTAATAACCCTTGTGGTTTTTTAAAGTCGATTATCATGACCCAGAAAAAACGTTCCCCCAGTTCAACTCGCTGGTTAAAAGAACATTTCGACGATCAATACGTCAAAAAAGCCCAGAAAATGGGCCTGCGTTCTCGTGCTGTTTTCAAGATTGACGAGATCCAAGGCAAGGATCGCTTGCTGAAACATGGCATGACCGTAGTGGATTTGGGAGCAGCCCCCGGTGGTTGGTCCCAGTTCGCGGTTGAACAGGTTGGTGATTCGGGTCGCGTCATCGCATGTGACATTTTGCCGATGGATCCCATTGCTGGTGTCGATTTCCTGCAAGGGGACTTTCGGGAGGAAACTGTACTCGGCGCTTTGCTGGAACGAGTGGGTCCCGACAAGGTCGATGTCGTGATGTCTGATATGGCGCCCAACATGAGCGGTACCCAGCAGGTGGATCAGGCTCGCGCCATGTATCTGGTCGAGCTGGCACTGGACATGTGCAATCAGGTATTGCGTAGTGACGGCAGTTTCGTAGTGAAGGTGTTTCAGGGAGAGGGCTTTGATGCCTATCTCAATGAAATTCGTAAACTTTTCTCCGCTGTCAAGATTCGTAAACCAGACTCATCCCGCGCCAGATCACGGGAAGTCTACATTGTGGCTACCGGTTTTAAACTGTAGTACCCTAACCTTCATCGTTAACTGTCAGTCTGCGAGGTTACTGATTTGAGTGACATGGCGAAAAACTTAATCCTGTGGCTGGTCATCGCCGTCGTTTTGATGTCGGTGTTCAATAGCTTCAGCCCCAGCGATACCACCAGTCGCCAGCTGGACTATTCCAGCTTCGTTAAAGAGGTGACCCAAGAGCAGATCCGTGAAGTGCGGATGGACGGTAAGGTCATTAATGGCGTCAAGCGTACTGGTGAACGATTCACCACCATCATACCTGCGCCGGATCCCCAGCTGCTCAACGACATGCTCAATCACAATGTCAAAGTGATGGGCGAGAAGCCGGAAGAGCCGTCTCTGTTGACCTCTATCTTCATCTCCTGGTTCCCGATGCTGCTGCTGATCGGTGTCTGGGTCTTCTTCATGCGTCAGATGCAGGGCGGCGGTGGCAAAGGTGCCATGTCGTTTGGCAAGAGCAAGGCTCGCCTGATGAGCGAAGATCAGATCAAGACCACCTTTGCTGATGTTGCAGGTTGTGATGAAGCCAAGGAAGAGGTGAAGGAGCTGGTTGACTATCTGCGCGACCCGAGCAAATTCCAGAAACTGGGTGGCAAGATCCCGACCGGTGTGCTGCTGGTTGGTCCTCCCGGTACCGGTAAGACTTTGCTGGCCAAGGCCATTGCGGGCGAGGCCAAGGTGCCATTCTTCACCATCTCTGGTTCCGATTTCGTGGAGATGTTCGTCGGTGTCGGTGCCTCCCGGGTGCGTGACATGTTCGAACAGGCCAAGAAATCTTCCCCCTGCATCATCTTCATCGATGAAATTGATGCTGTCGGTCGCCAGCGTGGTGCCGGTCTGGGTGGTGGTCATGATGAACGTGAGCAGACTCTTAACCAGATGCTGGTCGAGATGGATGGCTTTGAAGGCAATGAAGGCATCATCGTCATTGCTGCCACCAACCGTCCTGACGTACTGGATCCGGCACTGCTGCGTCCGGGCCGTTTCGACCGTCAGGTTGTGGTCGGTCTGCCTGATGTCCGTGGTCGTGAGCAGATCCTGAAAGTGCACATGCGCAAAGTTCCGCTGGCGGATGACGTCAATCCGGCGCTGATTGCCCGTGGTACACCCGGTTTCTCCGGTGCGGATTTGGCCAACCTGGTCAACGAAGCTGCCCTCTTCTCTGCCCGTGAGAGCCGCCGAGTGGTCTCCATGGCCGAGTTCGAGAAGGCCAAGGACAAGATCATGATGGGTGCGGAACGCCGCTCCATGGTGATGAAAGAGTCCGAAAAAGAGATGACTGCATATCATGAAGCCGGTCACGCCATCATTGGTCGTCTGGTCCCGGATCATGACCCGGTTTACAAGGTCTCTATCATTCCGCGCGGTCGTGCGCTGGGTGTGACCATGTATCTGCCGGAGCAGGATCGCTGGAGCCACTCCAAGCAGCATCTGGAGTCAATGATCTCCAGCCTGTATGGCGGTCGCCTGGCAGAAGAGCTGATCTATGGTGCCGAGAAGGTTTCTACTGGCGCTTCCAACGACATCGAGCGAGCGACCGACATTGCACGCAAGATGGTGACCCAGTGGGGTATGTCCGAGCGTCTCGGCCCGATGCTCTACGCGGAAGAAGATGGTGAAGTGTTCCTCGGTCGCAGCATGGCCAAGGCCAAGCACATGTCCGACGATACAGCTCGCGTGATCGATGCCGAAGTCAAGCAGGTCATCGACCGCAACTACGCCCGTTCCAAGCAGATCCTGCTGGATAATATGGACGTGTTGCACAGCATGAAAGATGCGCTGATGAAGTACGAGACCATCGACGCCAAACAGATCGATGACCTGATGGCGCGTCGCGAGGTACGTGCTCCGAGCAACTGGCATGACGAGCACGGTGATACCCCGCAAGGCGGTTCCACTGTGGCTGCCGAGGCCAAGCCTGCCGATGAGGCTGCACCGGTGGCGGATGTCACTATCGACAAAGCCAACGACGCGCCGGCCAAATAATCGTGACTCTCCAAACCCCGGGCTTGCCCGGGGTTTTTCTTTATCAGATGGATGTGAAAATGCAGTTAACCAGCAAGGGGCTCAGCCTCTCCCTCGATCGTCCCCATGTTATGGGGATCCTCAATGTGACGCCCGACTCCTTCTCTGATGGCGGTAATTTCAACCAGTTTGAACGGGCAATGGCCCATGCGCGCCAGATGGTCTCTGACGGTGCGACCCTCATCGACATCGGTGGCGAGTCAACCCGCCCTGGTGCGCCCGAAGTGAGCGAGCAGGAGGAACTGGACAGGGTCATTCCTGTCGTGGAACAGATGGTCCGTGAGCTGGATGTGATGATCTCCCTCGATACCTCCAAAGCGGCGGTGATGTGGGAGGGTTGCAAGGCGGGAGCCCATCTGATTAACGATGTGCGGGCACTGCAAGAACCTGGAGCACTGCAAGCCGCGGCCGAAGCTCGGGTTCCGGTCTGTCTGATGCATATGCAGGGGCAGCCGAGAACCATGCAGGTCGAGCCGCACTATGACGACCTGATCGGGGAGGTACGCGCCTTCTTTGATGAGCGTATTGCGGCTTGTCTGGCGGTCGGGATCCGTCGTGAAGAGCTGTTGCTGGATCCGGGATATGGCTTTGGCAAAACCCTTGCACACAACTATCAGCTGTTGGCGGCTCAAAAGGAACTGCTTGATTATGGCTTGCCGCTATTGGTGGGGATGTCGCGAAAGTCTATGATAGGCAACCTGCTGGGCCGTCCGGTGGATGAGCGTCTTGCGGGCAGTCTGGCATGCGCCCTTATCGGCATGCAGCATGGGGCCCGCATCATCAGGGTACACGATGTACGGGAGACCATGGACGCATTGCGCGTCGGTTGGCTGGCAATGACGGGACAAGATTTTATTTCCAAATAATAAAGAGAACAGACAATGGCAAGAAAGTATTTCGGTACCGATGGTGTGCGCGGCAAGGTTGGCGAATACCCGATCACCCCTGATTTTGTAATGAAATTGGGTTGGGCTGCCGGCAAGGTGCTCTCCAAGAAGGGCACCAAAAAGGTGCTGATTGGCAAAGATACCCGCATCTCCGGTTACATGCTGGAATCCGCGCTGGAAGCGGGGCTCTCCGCGGCAGGCCTTAAAGCCATTCTGATGGGACCCATGCCAACACCGGCGGTTGCCTACCTGACTCGCACTTTCCGTGCCGAAGCTGGCATCGTCATCAGCGCTTCCCACAACCCCTTCTATGACAACGGCATCAAGTTCTTCTCCGCCGATGGCACCAAACTGCCTGATGATGTCGAGCTGGCTATCGAAGCCGAGCTGGATCACGAGCTCAAGTGTGTCGAGTCGGCCGAACTTGGCAAAGCAGTGCGCATTGATGATGCCGCCGGTCGCTATATCGAATTTTGCAAGAGCACCTTCCCCTCCCACATGAATCTGGATGGGGTGAAAATGGTGGTCGACTGTGGCCACGGCGCCACTTACCACATTGCGCCGTCGGTTTTCCGCGAACTGGGTGCTGAAGTGATCACCATGGGCTGTGCCCCGGATGGTCTCAACATCAACGATGGTGTCGGTTCGACTGCACCTGACGCTCTGGTGGCCAAGGTGCTGGAGTGCAAGGCCGATCTGGGGGTTGCCTTTGATGGTGATGGTGATCGTCTGATCATGGTTGACCATACCGGCTATCTCATCGACGGTGATGAAGTACTCTATATCATCGCGCGCGATGCCCTGCGCAATGGTCGCCTCAAAGGCGGTGTCGTCGGCACCCTGATGGCCAACATGGGTCTGGAGCTGGCGCTGCAAACCCTGGGCATCCCGTTTGCCCGTGCCAAGGTGGGTGACCGCTATGTGCTGGAGATGATGGAAGAGAAGGGCTGGCGTATCGGTGGCGAGAACTCCGGCCACATTATCTGTCTGGATCAGACCACTACGGGTGATGGCATCGTGGCTGCCTTGCAGGTACTTACCGCCATGCGCAGTGCCGAGATGCCGCTTGCCAAGCTGCGCTCCGGCATGAGCAAGTTCCCGCAGGTGCTGGTGAATGTTCGCTTTGCCGAAGGCAAGGATCCGCTGGCCGCGGATGCTGTCATGGCTGAGGTTGCCAAGGTGGAACAGGAGCTGGCTGGTCGTGGTCGCGTACTGTTGCGTAAATCAGGTACCGAACCGCTGATCCGGGTCATGGTCGAAGGGGAGCATGAACAGCAGGTACGTGACATGGCTCAGCGCATCGCCAAGCAGGTTGAATCGGCGTTTTAATGAACAGTCAGGGCGACTTTTTAGCCGCCCTGATTGTATCTTGTTCAAACGATTCAAAAATTTAAAAATAGCACTTGTCAGCTGAGCATCCTCTGGATATTATCAGCCCCGCTTTCGCAAGGGAGTTGCCGATGGGACATCGCAAGCCGTTTGTAGCAGCCAACTGGAAGTTGCACGGTAGTAGGTCGCAGTTAGAGCAGTTTACGGGTCAGTGCCTAAATGGCGTTGACGGAAAAGTAGATGTGGTTCTATGTCCTTCCCATGTGCATATCGA
The DNA here is from genome assembly GCF_051919345.1 of Aeromonas sp. 84A. Classification (NCBI taxonomy): domain Bacteria; kingdom Pseudomonadati; phylum Pseudomonadota; class Gammaproteobacteria; order Aeromonadales; family Aeromonadaceae; genus Aeromonas; species Aeromonas sp. 84A. The sequence continues at coordinate 4,058,221 of NZ_JBQBEW010000001.1, read as the reverse complement.
TTTTAGCGCTTCACTGCTCAATGAGCAGAAGGTAATAAAGTTGGGGGCTCAGAATGTGAGTCAGCACGCTACTGGCGCTTACACTGGAGAAATCTCGTGTCAGATGCTGGTTGAGGCAGGGTGTCGTTACGTATTGGTAGGGCACTCCGAGCGCAGGCGTCTCTTTGGTGAGACCAGTTTTATCGTCGCAGAGAAGTTTGCGGCAGCCAGAGCGGCAGGCTTGATTCCCATCCTCTGTTTAGGTGAATCAGGTGCGGCGAGGCAGGCGAGAAGAGCCTTCGAGGTGATCGCTGAAGAGCTGGATATCGTCATAGAGAAAAATGGCGCGATGGCATTTCGATAATGCTATCATCGCCTACGAGCCGATTTGGGCTGTAGGTACAGGTAAATGCGCCACACCCGAGCAGGCACAAGAGGTTCATTCCTTTATACGTGGTCGCTTGGCGGAGGATACTCCGGTAATAGGTGAGAAAGTTAGAATCATCTATGGTGGGAGCGTAACGCCGAGCAACGCGAGAGATTTGTTTGCCCAACCCGACATTGATGGCGGACTGATTGGCGGAGCAAGCCTCGATAGCGATGCGTTTTTAGGAATTGTTGAAGCGGCAAAGGGTGCAAGTTAAATGTACGAGATTCTTTTAGTCGTTTATCTGCTGGTTTCACTGGCTCTGATTGGTCTGGTGATGATTCAGCAAGGTAAAGGGGCTGATATGGGCGCCTCCTTCGGCGCAGGGGCATCGAACACAGTATTCGGCTCCGGTGGTTCAGGCAGTTTCCTGACCCGAACAACAGCAATTTTGGCTACTCTGTTTTTCGTTATCAGCCTGGTGCTCGGATCTATGTCCAGCAACAAGGTAAAGCAGGGTAGTGAGTGGGAAAATCTGCAACAAACCCAACAGGTTGAGCAGAGCAAAGCGCCAGTTAAGAAAGATACTGACGTTCCCGAGTAAGAGTTTTGCCGTGGTGGTGGAATTGGTAGACACGCTATCTTGAGGGGGTAGTGCTCTAGGGTGTGCGGGTTCGAGTCCCGCCCACGGCACCAATTAAGCAGTGAGCTCGGGAAACCGAGTGTATTATAGCCAGTCAGTCTTGTATCGAGAGAGTGAAGTGGCTATAATCTCGCACGATTTCGGACGCGGGGTGGAGCAGCATGGTAGCTCGTCGGGCTCATAACCCGAAGGTCGTCGGTTCAAATCCGGCCCCCGCAACCAAATTTCACGCATTTCCTACGCTCAGGAAGGCGGTCGCTGCGAGGCGACAATCAGGGTAAAGCGCCAAGCCCCGATTTGACATCGGGGCTTTTTGTTATGTGCAATTTACTCTGAATCGATATCTATCTGGGCTTTATGCCCTTTTTTTGTTTTTCGGAGGGTGACTTTGGCTACGTTGGAACAACGTTTGACCGATCTGCTCGAGGCTCCGGTCGTTGCCTTGGGTTTTGAACTTTGGGGTATTGAGTTTATCCGTGCAGGTAAACACTCCACCTTGCGTGTCTATATCGACGGCGAGCAGGGTGTGACTGTCGAGAACTGTGCTGAGGTCAGCCATCAGGTTGGCGCCATCATGGACGTCGAAGATCCCATCACCGAGGAGTATTACCTCGAGGTATCCTCCCCAGGCCTGGATCGTCCCCTGTTCAAGGTTGCCCATTTCGAAAAATACGTTGGCCAAGAGGCGGCGGTAACGCTTCGGATGGCAACAAACAACCGCCGCAAGTTCAAAGGCGTAATCAAAGCTGTGCAAGGCGACATGATCACCCTGACAGTAGATGGTAAGGACGACGTGTTGGCTTTCACCAATATCCAAAAAGCGAACATAGTGCCGAACTTTGGTTAACGAGGCTATCGGATATGAATAAAGAGATTTTGCTGGTCGTTGACGCAGTATCCAACGAGAAAGCGGTACCCCGTGAGAAGATCTTCCAGGCTCTGGAAACCGCGCTGGCGACTGCGACCAAGAAGAAATATGAAGGCGAGATTGAAGTTCGGGTCGAAATCGATCGCAAGACCGGTGACTACGACACTTATCGCCGCTGGGTAGTCATTGCGGATCAAGCCGCGATGGAGAACCCCTATGCTGAAATCACCCTGGAAGCGGCGCAGATTGATCAGCCGGAGATCCAGATCGGTGAGTATGTTGAAGACCAGATCGACTCTGTAACCTTCGACCGTATCACTACCCAGACCGCCAAGCAGGTCATCGTGCAGAAAGTGCGCGAAGCCGAGCGTTCACAAGTAGTTGATCAGTTTAAAGATAAAGAAGGCACCATCATCAGTGGTGTGGTCAAGAAGAGTAACCGCGACAACGTCATCCTGGATCTGGGCAGCAATGCTGAAGCCGTGATCTTCCGTGATGACATGCTGCCGCGTGAAACCTTCCGTCCGGGCGATCGTGTCCGTGGCCTGCTGTATGCTGTGCGTCCGGAAGCCCGCGGTTCCCAGCTGTTTGTCAGCCGTTCCAGCCCGGACTTCCTGAAAGAGCTGTTCCGTATCGAAGTACCGGAGATCGGTGAAGAGATGATCGAAATCATGGGCGCTGCCCGTGATCCGGGTTCCCGCGCCAAGATCGCGGTGAAGACCAACGATCGTCGTATCGACCCGATTGGTGCCTGTATCGGCATGCGCGGTGCCCGTGTGCAAGCTGTCTCCGCCGAGCTGAGCGGTGAGCGCGCCGACATCGTGCTGTACGATGACAACCCGGCCCAGTACGTGATCAATGCCATGGCACCTGCCGATGTGGCCTCCATCATCGTTGATGAAGACAACCACACCATGGATATCGCCGTGGAAGCTGCCAACCTGGCTCAGGCCATCGGTCGAAATGGTCAGAACGTGCGTCTGGCCTCCCAGCTGACCGGTTGGGAGCTGAACGTGATGACCGTTGAGGACATGCGTGCCAAGCACCAGGCCGAAAACGACCGCATCATGAACCTGTTCACCAGCACCCTGGACATCGACGACGATTTCGCAGGTCTGCTGATGGAAGAGGGCTTCTCTACCCTGGAAGAGATCGCCTTTGTACCGGTCAACGAGCTGCTGGCTATCGACGGTCTGGATGAAGACATGGTCGAAGAGCTGCGCAAGCGCGCCAAAGATGCCCTGACTACCAAGGCACTGGCCAAAGAAGAGTCTTTCGATGGCGTTGAGCCGTCCGAAGAGCTGCTCAATCTGAACGGTCTGAGCCGCGAACTGGCTTACGCTCTGGCGGGCCGTGGCGTGGGCACCCTGGAAGATTTGGCTGAGCAAGGTATCGATGACCTTGCTGATATTGAAGGGCTGACTGCCGAGAAGGCAGGTGAGCTCATTATGGCTGCTCGCAATATCTGTTGGTTCGGAGAAGAGCAGTCCGAGTAAGATCAAACGGAGGAAAATGAATGGCAGAAGTATCAGTCAAACAACTTGCCACTGACATCGACACACCGGTTGATCGTCTTCTCCAGCAGTTTGTCGATGCCGGTATCAGCAAGAGCAAGGCCGACGACATGGTCAGCGAGTCTGAGAAACAGGCTCTGCTGGCACACCTGAAGAAACAGCATGGAGGTGACGAGGTCGCCGCACCTGCCCGCATGACCTTGCAGCGCAAGACCAAGAGCACCATCAGTGTTCAGGGTACTGGCGGCAAGAACAAGGAAGTGCAGGTAGAAGTGCGCAAGTCTCGCACCTATGTAAGACGCTCGGCGCTGGAAGATGAACAGCGTCAGGCGGAAGCCGAGGAAACAGCGCGTTTGGAAGCAGAAGAAAAAGCTCGTCGCGAGGCCGAAGAGAAGGCTCGCCTCGAAGCTGAAGAGAAGGCTCGCCGTGAGGCTGAGCAAGCTCGTCGTGAAGCTGAGGAAAAGGCGCGGATCGAGGCACAATCAAAGGCTCGACAGGCTTCACAGCCCGCCAAAGCAGCCAGTAGCACAGCTCAGCAAGAGGCAGAAAAGATGGCCAAGCGCGAAGCAGAAGAACTGAAGCGCCAACAGGAACAAACAGCTTTGAAAAAAGCTGAAGAACTCGCCGCGAAGAAAGCCGAAGAGGCTCGTCTCATGGCGGAACAGAACGCAGCCCGCTGGGCTGAAGAAGAGGCCGCTCGCGCCAAAGAGAGCAGCGACTACCATCTGACCACCAACAAGCATGCGCAAGCCGCAGAAGACGAGTTGGATCGGAAAGAAGAGACCAGCCGCCGCACTGCCGCAGCTGCCAAGGCACCGAAGAAAGCCGGTCGTCGTGAAGATGATCGCGATTCTCGCAACCCGCGTGCCCGTAAAGGCAAGCGCGGCAAGGTTGCCATGCCGAACGCCATGAAGCACGGCTTCAACAAGCCGGCTGCCGTGGTGAACCGCGACGTCGTCATCGGCGAGACCATCACTGTGGCCGAGCTGGCCAACAAGATGGCCGTCAAGGGCGTTGAAGTCATCAAGGTGATGATGAAGATGGGTGCCATGGCCACCATCAACCAGGTGATCGACCAGGAGACCGCTCAGCTGGTCGCCGAGGAGATGGGTCACAAGGTTGTGTTGCGTCGTGAGAACGAGCTGGAAGAGGCGGTACTGTCCGATCGTGACGAGACCTCCGAAGCCAAGCCGCGCGCACCGGTCGTTACCATCATGGGTCACGTTGACCATGGTAAGACCTCGCTGCTCGACTACATTCGTAAAGCCAAGGTTGCTGCTGGCGAAGCCGGTGGTATTACCCAGCATATCGGTGCTTACCACGTCCAGACTGACAGTGGCATGATCACCTTCCTGGATACTCCGGGTCACGCGGCGTTTACCTCCATGCGTGCTCGTGGTGCCAAGGCGACCGATATCGTTGTTCTGGTTGTTGCAGCTGACGACGGCGTGATGCCGCAAACCATCGAAGCTATCCAGCACGCCAAGGCGGCCGGTGTGCCGCTGGTTGTTGCGGTCAACAAGATCGACAAGCCGGAAGCGGATCCGGATCGCGTCAAGACCGAACTGGCCCGTTACAACGTCATGTCCGAAGATTGGGGTGGAGACTGCCAGTTCGTGCACGTGTCCGCCAAGTCTGGCGAAGGCATCGACGACCTGCTGGAAGCCATCCTGATCCAGGCTGAAGTACTGGAGTTGAAAGCGGTGGTTGACGGCATGGCCAACGGCGTCGTGATCGAATCCTTCCTGGATAAAGGTCGTGGTCCGGTTGCTACCGTACTGGTACAAGAAGGTACTCTGCGTCAGGGCGACATCGTTCTGTGTGGTCTCGAGTACGGCCGTGTTCGCGCCATGCGTGACGAACTGGGTCGCGAGATCAAGGAAGCGGGTCCGTCCCTGCCGGTGGAAATCCTGGGTCTGTCCGGCGTTCCCTCTGCCGGTGACGAAGCCACCGTTGTCCGTGACGAGAAGAAAGCCCGTGAAGTGGCGCTCTATCGTCAGGGCAAGTTCCGCGAAGTCAAGCTGGCTCGCCAGCAGAAGGCCAAGCTGGAAAACATGTTCGCCAACATGACCGAGGGCGAAGTATCCGAAGTGAACGTGGTGATCAAGGCCGACGTACAAGGTTCTGTGGAAGCGATCTGCGATGCGCTGGTCAAACTCTCCACCGACGAAGTGAAGGTGAAGATCGTGGGTTCCGGCGTAGGTGGTATCACCGAAACCGACGCGACCCTGGCTGCTGCTTCCAGCGCCATCCTGGTTGGTTTCAACGTCCGTGCCGACGCATCTGCGCGCAAGGTCATCGAATCCGAGAGCTTGGATCTGCGTTACTACTCCGTCATCTATGACCTGATCGACGAAGTGAAGCAGGCCATGAGCGGCAAGCTGGCCCCTGAGTATCGTCAGGAAATCATCGGTCTGGCTGAAGTGCGTAGCGTCTTCAAGTCTCCGAAGTTCGGCGCTGTTGCCGGCTGTATGGTTACCGAAGGTGTGGTCAAGCGTTCCAACCGTATCCGCGTTCTGCGTGATAACGTGGTTATCTATGAAGGCGAGCTGGAATCCCTGCGCCGCTTCAAGGATGACGTCAACGAAGTTCGCAACGGCTACGAGTGTGGTATCGCGGTCAAGAACTACAACGACGTGCGCGAAGGCGACCAGATCGAAGTTTACGAGACTGTTGAAATCCAACGGACTCTGTAAGCCGAGAGTTAGACAAAATAGGGGGCCGCGGCCCCCTTTTATCGCAGGATAGAATATGGCCAGAGAATTCAGCCGGACCCGTCGGGTCGGACAGCAGATCCAGCGTGAAATCGCGCTGATCCTGCAGCGCGAGGTGAAAGACCCGCGCATCGGCATGGTGACCGTTTCCGATGTGGAAGTGTCCCGTGACCTCAACTATGCCAAGATTTATGTCACCTTCTTGCAACTGGAAAATGATGCCGAGCGCATCAAGGAAGGCTTGCAGGGTCTGACCGAAGCAGCCGGATATATCCGTAGTCTGCTGGGCAGTGCCATGCGTCTGCGCGTGGTGCCCGAGCTGCGTTTCTACTACGACCAGACCCTGGTCGAGGGGATGCGTCTCTCCAACCTGGTGACCAACACTGTGCGTGAAGACAAGCGTCGCATGGCCGAATCCGGCCGTGACGAAGAAGCAGAATCCGCACCGGATGACACGACTGAGGATAAAGCCTGAGATGACCCGAAGACGTCGTTTCAAGGGCCGTGATGTGCACGGCATTCTGCTGCTGGACAAGCCGACCGGTCTGACCTCCAACGATGTGTTGCAGAAGGTCAAGCGCATCTACAACGCAGCCAAGGCCGGTCACACCGGCGCACTGGATCCGCTGGCGACCGGCATGCTGCCGATCTGCCTCGGCGAGGCCACCAAGTTCTCCCAGTATCTGCTGGAAGCGGACAAACGCTATGAGGTGACCGCTAAACTGGGCGAGCGCACCAATACCAGCGACTCCGATGGTGAGGTGGTCTCCACCCGTCCGGTGAACGTGGCTGTCGGTACCCTGATCGAGGCGCTGGACCAGTTCCGCGGCCCCATCATGCAGGTGCCCTCCATGTACTCCGCGCTCAAGCACAACGGCCGTCCGCTCTACGAATATGCCCGCGAAGGCATCGAGATCGAGCGAGAAGCCCGTCCCATCACCGTCTTCGAGCTCAAACTGCTGAGCTTCGAAGGTGATGAAGTGCGCCTTGAAGTGCACTGCAGCAAAGGCACCTACATCCGCTCTCTGGTGGATGATCTGGGTGAAGTGCTGGGTTGTGGCGCCCACGTGACCCAGTTGCGCCGTACCCAGGTGGCCAGCTATCCGTACGAGCGGATGCTGACTCTGGAGCAGCTCGAGTGCATCTTCGAGCAGGCCAAGGCCGAGAGCATCCCGCCGCGCGAGCAGCTGGATCCGCTGTTGCTGCCGATGGACACCGCCGTAGCAAGCTTGCCCGAGGTGAACATGCTGGCGGTTGTGGCTGCCTATGTGAATCAGGGCCAGGCCGTGCAGGTGGCGGGTGCGCCGCAAAGCGGTCAGGTTCGCATGACGGTCGGCCCGGAGCGCGAGTTCATCGGGGTTGGCGAGATTGATGATGATGGCCGCGTCGCTCCCAAGCGACTGGTGCGTTATCACGACGAGGAGTGATCCTCAGGCGGTATCAGGGCGTCTTTCCCGTTTCGCCTCTTTATCGTTGCGAAAAGGGGCGGGGACGATTATGATACCGCCCTCATTTCACGGCTGAATTAGAGATTGGCTGTGAACCTTTAAACACTCTACTGGAGTATTACCATGTCTCTAAATGCTGAGATCAAAGCTCAAATCGTTGCTGACAACGCTCGTTGCGCCAACGACACCGGTTCCCCCGAAGTGCAAGTTGCCCTGCTGACTGCCCAGATCAACCATCTGCAAGGTCACTTCAAAGAGCACTCCAAGGACCACCACGGTCGTCGCGGTCTGCTGCGCATGGTTTCCCAGCGTCGTAAGCTGCTGGACTACCTGAAGCGTAAAGATTCCGAGCGTTATGCTGCTCTGATCGCCAAGCTGGGTCTGCGTCGTTAATCGACCATCAGATTTCGCGAAAAAGGGGAACCGTCAGGTTCCCCTTTTTTATTGCTCTTCAAGCCGTTGCCTGCCTCACAGAATTCGCGTCGCCGCTTACCTTTTGCATCGAATCAAGTATACTTGTGCGCGAATTTAAAGAGCCAAATTGTAAAAAGGAAATTCACGTGAATCCTATTGTAAAGTCATTCCAGTACGGTCAACACACCGTCACTCTGGAAACCGGTGTGATGGCCCGTCAAGCCACTGCGGCCGTTATGGTCAGCATGGACGATACCTGCGTATTTGTGACCGTAGTCGGCAAGAAAGAGGCCGATCACGGCCGTGATTTCTTCCCGCTGACCGTCAACTACCAGGAGCGTACCTATGCTGCTGGTCGTATCCCGGGTGGTTTCTTCCGTCGTGAAGGCCGTCCGAGCGAAGGCGAGACCCTCATCTCCCGTCTGATCGACCGTCCTATTCGTCCGCTGTTCCCGGAAGGCTTCCTCAATGAGGTTCAGGTCGTTGCGACCGTAATGTCCGTGAATCCGGCCGTATCCCCCGACATCGTTGCCATGATCGGTGCCTCTGCTGCACTGGCCATCTCCGGTATCCCGTTTGGCGGCCCGATCGGTGCTGCTCGCGTGGGTTACATGAACGGTCAGTATGTGCTGAACCCGACCACCACCGAACTGCCGCAGAGCGATTTGGATCTGGTGGTTGCCGGTACTGCCAACGCGGTACTGATGGTTGAGTCCGAAGCGGCCATCCTCTCCGAAGAGGTAATGCTGGGTGCCGTTGTGTACGGTCACGAGCAGATGCAGACCGTGATCAATGCGATCAACGAGTTTGCCGCTGCCGTCGGCACCAAGCCGTGGGACTGGACTCCGCCTGCCGTCAACGAAGCGCTGAAAGCCAAGGTTGCCGAGCTGGCGAGCGCCGAACTGGGTGAAGCCTACCGCATCACCGAGAAGGCAGTTCGTTACGAAACCATCGCGGCCATCAAGGGTCGTGTGGTTGAGCAAGTTATCGCTTCCGGCGTGGAAGAAGATGCCAAGAAGATCGGCGAAGAGTTCCACAGCCTGGAAAGCCGCATCGTTCGTGGTCGCGTAGTACGTGGTGAGCCGCGTATCGATGGTCGCGATCCGGAAATGATCCGCGCCCTGAGCGTAGGTACCGGTATTCTGCCCCGTGCCCACGGTTCTGCCCTGTTCACCCGTGGTGAAACTCAGGCCATCGTGGTCGCCACTCTGGGTACCGAGCGTGACGCCCAGAACATCGACGAGCTGACCGGCAACCGTGCCGATCGCTTCATGCTGCACTACAACTTCCCGCCATACTGTGTCGGTGAGACCGGCATGATGGGTAGCCCGAAGCGTCGTGAAATCGGTCACGGCCGTCTGGCCAAGCGCGGCGTTGCTGCCGTGATGCCGAGCGCCGCCGAGTTCCCGTACGTGGTGCGCGTGGTGTCTGAAATCACCGAATCCAACGGCTCCTCCTCCATGGCGTCTGTCTGTGGTTCCTCTCTGGCGCTGATGGATGCCGGTGTGCCGATCAAGGCCTCCGTTGCCGGTATCGCCATGGGTCTGGTGAAGGAAGAAGAAGGTTTCGTCGTGCTGTCCGACATCTTGGGTGACGAAGATCACCTAGGCGACATGGACTTCAAAGTAGCAGGTACCACCGAAGGTGTGACCGCGCTGCAGATGGACATCAAGATCGAAGGCATCACCAAAGAGATCATGGAGATTGCTCTGAAGCAAGCTCGTGGAGCTCGTCTGCACATCCTGAAAGTGATGGATGAAGCTATCCAGGCTCCGCGTGCCCAGATCTCCGATTTTGCACCGCGTATCCACACCATCAAGATCAATCCTGAGAAGATCAAGGACGTGATCGGTAAGGGTGGTTCCGTGATCCGTGCGCTGACCGAAGAGACCGGCACCAACATCGAGCTGGATGATGACGGTACTGTACGTATCTCCGCCGTGGCCAACGAAGCCGCCATGGAAGCGATCCGTCGCATCGAGGCTATCACCGCCGAGATCGAAGTGAACCGCATCTATGAAGGTAAAGTTGTTCGTCTGGCCGATTTCGGTGCATTCGTCAACATTCTGCCGGGCAAAGATGGTCTGGTACACATCTCCCAGATCACCGACGCTCGCGTGCAGAACGTGGCTGACCACCTGACAATCGGTGACGTGGTCAAGGTGAAGGTACTGGAAGTGGACCGTCAGGGCCGTGTACGTCTCTCCATCAAGGAGGCGAACGCCCCGACCGAAGCGGCTGCACCTGCTGCTGACGCAGCTCCGGCCGCAGAAGAAGCGCCTGCTGCAGAGTAATCTGCTCGCCTGATACCGGATTGGTTCCGGTTGATGTAAAAAGTCCGGCTCCCCTTGGGGAGCCGGACTTTTTTATGCTCAAAACGCGCGATAAGGGATTACTTGCCGAGGATGGCGTATTGCATCTCTTGCAAGGGAAGTACATGACGGGCAGCTCCCAGCTTGATCGCCTCCTTTGGCATGCCGAAGACCACGCAGGATGCCTCATCCTGGGCATAGGTGTTGGCACCCGCATCCAGCATCTCGCGCAATCCCCGGGCACCGTCATCCCCCATGCCGGTCATGATGATGCCGGTGGCATTCTTGCCAGCATATTTGGCGACGGAGCGAAACAGCACATCCACCGAGGGGCGATGGCGGTTGATAAGCGGCCCGTCGACTACCTCGACGTGATAGTAGGCACCGCTGCGTTTGAGCAGCATATGCTTGCCGCCGGGGGCAATCAGCGCCAACCCCGGTATCACCCGGTCATTGTTTCTCGCCTCCCGTACTTCTATCTGGCAGACCCCGTTCAGGCGTTCGGCAAACATGGCGGTAAATTTTTCCGGCATGTGCTGCACGATGACAATGCCGGGGCTGACCCGGGGCAAGGCAGTCAGCACGGCTTCCAGCGCCTGGGTGCCGCCGGTCGAGGTGCCGATGGCGATGAGCCGCTCTGTGGTTTGTGCCATGGCGTGCTGGTTGGGCGCCAGCATGGCATCCGCGTTGAGTTTGGTGCTGACCGGCACAGATGAAGGCTTGCCCACGCGCTTGAGGTTGGCCTGGGCCGCAGCACGTACCGCCATCGCCAGGTCGTGGGCAGATTCTTGCAGAAAGCTTTTTATCCCCATGGTCGGTTTGGTGATGATGTCCACCGCGCCGGCAGCCATTGCCTGCAGGGTGGTCTCGGCCCCCTTTTCGGTGAGGGAGGAGCAGATCACCACCGGGGTTGGATGCTCTGCCATGATCTTGGTGAGAAAGGTGATGCCATCCATACGGGGCATCTCCACATCGAGCACGATGACGTCAGGCCACTCTTTCTTCAGTTTTTCCTGCGCAAACAGGGGATCCGATGCTGTGGCGATCACCCGGATATCAGGCTCCTGCTCCAGCACCGCTTGCAATACCTGTCTGACCACGGCGGAATCATCCACCAGCATGACCCGGATCTGCTTCATTCTCGCGACTCCCGTTGATGTGGCAGACGATGATGGCGGAGCCAGACACTGCCGTTGCTGAGCTCAAAGAGCAAGCTTCGGTGGCCGCTATGGCCAAGATGATGAGCCTTGATATCAAGGCCAAGGTGTCGGGTCAGCTGCCAGGCTGCCTGAATATTTTTGGCGGCGACATTGTTGTCGCTCTGTGCGTATTGAGGCTCGGTAAACATGTTGCCACCCCCGAACAACTTGGCCTCATATTCATGGATGGGGGCGGGATAGTGACTGGCCGCTTGCAGCAGCAAGGCGAGGGCCTCATCGGCATAGCGCCCATCCAGCTTGGTTGAGGGATTGCGCCGACTTGGCAGCATGTAGTGACACATTCCTCCCTGTTTCTGCTCCGGATGCCACAAGGTGATGGCAATACAGGAGCCCAGTACGGTTCTGACCACCACATCCTCCTTGCCAAAAAAGAGCTCTCCCGGTTGCAGGATCACCTCCCGAGTCATGACTTATCTCTTCTGATAGATGGAAGGCGAGACAAGCTGCAGGCCGTGGTGCAGGCCATGCAGGCTCTCGGCGTGGCTCACCAGCAGGTAGCCACCGGGTTTGAGTCTGGGTACCAGCCGCTGCAATACTTGCCCTTTGGTCTCCTTGTTGAAGTAGATCATCACGTTTCTGATGAAGATGACGTCAAACATGCCGATGTCCGGCAGATCCTGATTGAGGTTGATCTGCATGAACTGCACCTTGTCCCGCAACTTGCGATCGATGATGAAGATGCCCTCCTGCAGGCCCACACCCTTGAGGCAATATTTCATCAAAAAGGGCAGTGGAATATTTTGCGCCCGCTCGATGGGGTAGCGCCCGCTCATCGCCTGTTCCAGCACCCGGGACGAGATATCGGAGGCCAGGATCTCCCAGTTGAAGGTGCTGCGTTTTTCCGCGAGGGTCATGGCCAGACTGTAGGGCTCCTCGCCGGATGAGCTGGCAGCGCTCCAGACCCGCAGCGATTGCTCGGGCGGGAGCGCTGAGACTATCTCCCGCGTCAGAAACTCGAAGTGTTTGGGCTCCCTAAAAAAGTAGGTTTCGTTGGTGGTAAGGAGATCAAGCGCCAGCTGCAGTTCGCTGCTGCGATCGTTCATGATGAGCTGGAAATAGTCGTCATAACTATCCAGCTCATAGTGGCAGAGCCGTTTCGCCAGGCGGCTGGCTACCAGCGCCTTCTTGGCTGGAGACAGCTCTATCCCCGCCGTTTGATGGAGCCAGCGTTGGAAACGGGAGAACTCATCATCATGCAGCTGGGTTTGATACAAAAAACTGTCCCTCTACCTGTGTTGTCGGAGATGGGAGAGGCAACGCCTCTCCCATGACTAGAACCGGACAAAATCGCCATCGCCGATGGGGCGTTGGACTGTGGCGCCTCGTTCCCGACTGTTGGCATTGCTCTCGTTCATGAAGCGCCCTCGGGTATTGGGGTGAAGATGCGAGGTGGCTGCTTTACCTTCTTTGGTGTGGGCCTCCAGGGTAAAGAACTCCATGGCCAGCTGCAGCTGTTCAGCCTGGCTGCTCATCTCTTCTGCTGTGGCAGCCAACTCTTCGCTGCAAGAGGCATTCTGCTGGGTAACCTGACTCAACTGGTTCATGGCCTGATTGATTTGGCTGACACCGGTGGATTGCTCTACCGAAGCGGCACTGATCTCCTGCACCAGATCCGAGGTTTTGTTGATTGAAGGAACCATCTGATCCAGCAAACGACCTGCTTTTTCCGCCATCTCGACACTGCTGGAGGCTAGCTCACCAATCTCCTGTGCTGCCACCTGGCTGCGTTCGGCCAGTTTGCGCACCTCCGCCGCCACTACGGCAAAGCCTTTGCCGTGATCGCCTGCCCGCGCGGCTTCGATAGCTGCGTTGAGTGCCAGCAGATTGGTCTGGTAGGCGATGTCATCGATGATGCCAATCCGTCTGGCGATCTGTTTCATTGCATCCACTGTTAGTTTGACCGCTTCTCCTCCCTCTACGGCCTCTTTGGCTGCCTTGCTGGCCATGCCATCGGTGACCTGGGCATTGTCGGTATTCTGGTTGATGCTGGCGCTCATCTGCTCGATGGAGGCGCTGGTCTCCTCCATGCTGGAGGCCTGTTCACTGCTGGATTGGCTGATCGACTGGGCGGTCGCGCTTACCTGCTCGGCGGCACTGGAGAGGTTGTCAGAGGCGCCGCGCACTTCGGTGACGATGTTGGTGAGCGATGCGATGGTCTTGTTGAGCGCATCCTTGGTGGTGCCAAACACGCCGGGATAGTCCGCCTCAATCTGTTGGGTCAGGTCACCTTTTGCCAGACATTGCACGACCCGGATGACGTCGTTGAGTGTGCTGTCGATCACTTCGGCAATCTGGTTGATCCCTTCTCCCATCGCCTGAAAGAAGCCGCTCTTGCCAGCAAGTTCCATCCTGCGGTGCAGCTCGCCATTGATCACGGCCTGCACAATGTCGGACATCTCTTTCTCTATCATCACCTCCTTGGTTCTGTCGGCCCATTCGACTACGGATCCCAACCGTTCACCGGTATCGTTGAAGACCGGATTGGCGATCAGGGAGAAGGTGCGCCCCCCCAGCTGAATCTGGGTACGGTAGGTGCTGTTGAGTTTGGCCAGCATGGCGCGCTGATGGCCGGGATTTTTATGAAAGCTGTCGATGTTGGCGCCCATCAGCTGATTGGCGTTGAAGCTGTATAGCTCTTTCTTGATGTCGGTCTCAGCCTGATTGAGCATGCCGGTCACAGCCTCGTTCATATAGATAATGTCGAGGTTGGTATCGGCAATCATCACGTTGGTGCTGGCGCAGTCGAGGGCTTTGCGAACCAGCTGGTTCTCATGGAGCAACATCTGGTTCTTTTTAATGTCGTTGCGGCTCTGTTCCAGCTTGTCACTGAGCAAGGTGACCACCTCGTTGATGGCATGTCCTACTTCACGCAAGGGGCTATCCATACCGGAAAGATCGAGTGGTGCTGGAACCTGCTCTGCCAGGACTGCGTGTTGCAGCTGGCCGATTGCGTCGAGTAACTGGGTCCGCTGCCTCACTTCGGTGGCATTGTCTCCGAAGAGTTTTCCTAAGAGTGATTGGGTCATGAGCGTTTCCTTATGCTGCATGTCGTGGAGTATGGAGGCCTGCTCAGGAGGGTTGCAGGTTGCCTTGTGGCAACCTTGCCTGTGGCTGGGCCAGTTCGTTGAGTTGAGCCATCTCATCGAGTGACAACACTTTCCCGGTATCGATGAGGATGACGAATTTGCCGTTGACCTTGCCCATGCCGCTGATGAAATCGGCCCGGATGCGGGCACCAAAACTGGGTGGGGGCTCGATATCTACTTGTGGGATACCCAGTACTTCCGATACGGAATCCACCACAACGCCAATATCCTGACCTACAGGTTCATCGCCCTGCGGGGCCATCCCCTCAATAATGACGATGCAACTGCGGCGAGTGATGACCGAAGGTGCATTGCCAAAGCGGGCATTCAAGTCTACGACCGACACTACCGCTCCTCTGAGGTTGATTACGCCACGAATAAAACCCGGCATCATTGGAACCGGAGTGATATTGCCGTATTCGATGATCTCTTTGACCCCCAGAATATTGATGGCGAACATCTCGTTGTTGATCAGAAATGTCAGGTACTGGGCATCGCCACTGCTCTCGTCAGCGGCCGCTGTTGGCACCGCGATGTCGGTGGATGTATGCATGGTCGCCTCCGGTTAAAAGCGGACAAAATCCGCGTCATCAATGGAATGGGATGATGGTTGATTGGGCTGGCTGGCCCGTTGTGGGGGGGCGATGAAACTGCCTCTGGGGGGAATGCCCTTGTGGCCGGTTTCATGGGGCCTGGTGTTGAGCTGCGCACTTTTTTCCAGAGCAAAAAAGGCCATGGTTTGCTGAAGTTCGCTGGCTTGTGAGCTCATCTCTTCGGCCGTGGCCGCCAGCTCCTCGCTGCTGGCCGCATTCTGTTGTGTCACCTGATTAAGCTGGTTCATGGCCAGACTGATCTGGTTGGCTGCACTGGCTTGTTCACCTGAGGCGGCATTGATCTCTTGTACCAAGTCAGAAGTTTTGCGAATGGAGGGGACGATCCTCTCCAGCAGGTTGCCAGCCCGCTCTGCCTTGCTGACGCTGTCGGAGGAGAGCTCGCCAATCTCCTGCGCAGCGATCTGGCTGCGCTCTGCCAGCTTTCTCACCTCGGCAGCAACCACCGCGAAGCCTTTGCCATGCTCTCCGGCGCGAGCCGCCTCAATGGCGGCGTTGAGGGCAAGCAGGTTGGTCTGGTAGGCAATGTCGTCGATGATGCTGACTTTCTTGGCGATTTGCTGCATGGCGGTCACCGTCTGTTGAACGGATTGGCCCCCTTCGGTGGCCTCCAGCACCGAGTTGCTGGCCATGCTGTCGGTGATCTTGGCGTTCTCGGTGTTCTGATTGATGCTGGCGCTCATCTGCTCGATAGAGGCGCTGGTCTCTTCAACGCTGGCCGCTTGCTCGCTGGTGGCTTGGCTCAATGCCTGCGCCGTGTTGCTCACCTGATTGGAGGCATTGGTCAGGTTGTCGGCAGCGTTGCGTACCTCTTCGATGATATTGGTCAGCGCAGTGATGGTCCGGTTGAGGCCGTCTTTGGTCTGGCCGAAAATACCTGGGTAGGGCTCATCGATCCGTTGGGTCAGATCCCCCTTGGAGAGCGCGGTGGCGATGCGCATCACATCTTCCAGGCTGGTATCTGTCACATGGGAGAGGCGATTCAGCAGCTCGGATACCCGCTTGATATATCCCTGACGATCCTCCAGCGCAATCTTGTGGCTGAAGTCGCCCTGTTCGACAGCTGCGGTGACCAAGGTCTCGATATCCGTGATCAAGGCACCCAGTTTCTTGACCATGTTATCCATCGCCATCAAGAGCTGACCCGCTTCATCGTTGGACTCTATCCGGATCGATACATCCAGATTGCCCTCAGCCAGACTATTGGCCACGCGTAGAGCCTGTTCGATGGGGGTGATGATGTTTTTGATCAGCAGGGTGCCAAACCAGGCTGCGAGTGCGATGCCGACCGCGATAACCACCGCCATGGTTATCAGCATTACGTCATACCAGGATTGCGCTGCGGTATATTCCGACTTGGCCACATTGAGCTGCAGGTTAACCAGCTCGGTGATTTTGTTGCCTATCGGGTCGATGGAGCCATAGAGGGCACCGTCAAAATTGTTCAGCATGCCAGTAATCATGCCGTGCTGGGTGGCGAGGTATTTCTCCAGCTTGCCAATATCGGTATCGGCCGCGTTGAACAGGGTTGTCGCCTCGGCTGACAAACGCTGTTCATCCGGTGTGAGAGTTGTGGACTGGTAGTGATGCCACTCGTTTTTGATTGTCTGCTGGGCCTGTTGTATCTGCTTCAAAGCCTCTTCTGCCGGGATCAGCCCCGCATTGGCCTTGTTGAGGTTGTCGATGATCGAGACGGCATAACTGTCGGAGATAGTCTTCAGCTGCTTGAGGGGAACCACTCTGTCGTTGTAAACGCGCTGCAACCCGGTATTGCTGATCTGCATGTTGTATAACCCGAGGCTGCCAACGGCCAGCAGCAGCAGGCAGAGCATGCAGAGCAGTACGATAAGACGCAATTTGATGGTGGAATTTTTTAACATGATGGTCCCCTCAGTTGATGCTGGATTGAGGCAGGTTGCGCGACACTGTCAACCTGTTGAGCTGACAGGATTCCTGAGTGATTGCGTGCTGGATCAGCGAAGGAATGTCGAGGATCAGGGCGACCTCTCCCCCCCCCAGAATGGTTGAACCACTAATGCCCTGCAGACGCTGAAACAATTTCCCCAACGGTTTGATGACGGTCTGGAATTCTCCCAGCAGTTCATCCACCACCAGTCCGGATTTTTTGCCTGCATGGCTGACCACGACAATGTTCTCGCGCCTCCCTTTGCTGCCATTGGTATCGAAGTAGTGTTGCAGGCGGATAAAGGGCAGCACCTCGCCACGCAAATTGATGTAATTGCGACCCTGGGTATCGGACAGTGCACTCTGGGTCAATTCAACGCACTCGATCACCATATCGAGTGGAATGACGTAGTGGGTGTCGCAGACTCGCACCAGGAAGCCGTCGATGATGGCAAGGGTGAGCGGCAGGCGGATCTGCACACGGGTTCCTTTTCCCGGGATGCTGTCCAGATCGACCGTGCCGCGCAGGGCAGTGATGTTGCGTTTGACGACATCCATGCCCACCCCGCGACCGGAGAGGTTGGTTATCGCCTCGGCGGTAGAGAACCCCGGCTCGAAGATCAGGTTGTATATCTCCTGATCCGTCAGCGTGGTGGTTGGGCTGATCAGACCGCGCTCGATGGCTTTTTGCTGGATCCTGGCTTTGTTGAGACCTGCGCCGTCATCCCGAATTTCGATGACGATACTGTTGGAGTCGTGATAGGCATTGAGATTCAGGGTGCCACGGGGGGGTTTGCCTGCCAGCAGCCGTTGCTCTGCCGATTCGATGCCATGATCCATCGAGTTTCTGACCAGATGCATCAGCGGATCG
Organism: Aeromonas sp. 84A; assembly: GCF_051919345.1. NCBI lineage: Bacteria > Pseudomonadati > Pseudomonadota > Gammaproteobacteria > Aeromonadales > Aeromonadaceae > Aeromonas > Aeromonas sp. 84A. The sequence continues at coordinate 4,040,269 of NZ_JBQBEW010000001.1, read as the reverse complement.
CCGATCTTCTCTACCACCGATTTGTCCAGTTCAGTCTCGGCTCCGGAGATCACCAGGGTGATATCCTTGTTCAGCTCCTGACTGACATCGCGCACTACCCGTTGGAAGCGGTTGAAGGTATCGCCGATAGGCACCATTCGCAGGCGCAGTGCACTGTCGCGGATCTCTTCCACCAGCATGGCAATGATCGAGGTGGCTTCCTGCAGCTGGCTTTCGCAGGTGCGTTGGGCCAGCAGATTGGCTCCTGAACTGGCGACTACCAGCTCCCCGACCAGATTGATTAGATCGTCCAGCTTGTCGGCATGCACCCTGACGTAACGGCCCTCTTTGCTCTTGCTCTCTTTGGTCTGATTCTGTTTTTTCAGGGCGGCATCGACGACGGCTTCGTTGACGGCACCCTGCGCAATCAGGATCTCTCCGAGTTTGGGCGCTTGCTCTGCCGGGGTCGCTTGTTGTGCCTGCAGACCGCTTGCTAACTCCTCTGCAGTCAGGGCGCCGGTGTTGACCAGCAACTGGCCCAGCATGGCGCTATCTTCCGGTAGCGACTCGATCAGGTTGATGAACTCGGCGATCTTGCTGTGGGGCGGCAAGATGGTGATCTGGCAGTCATCTCTAACAAATTCAAAAACATCGCTGATGGCTGCCTTGTCTGCCTGCGAGTCGAAGTCTATCTCGTAGCCTAGGTAGCAATTCTCCGGATCGAACTGCTCCCAATCCGGTAACGCCTGATGGATGGTCTCCACCGAGCATATGGTTCCGAGGGTGCCGAGATAGCGCAGAAATGCGGCCGGATCCATGCCATTGCGCAGCACATCGGGGCCAAAACGCAGGGAGATATGCCACAGGGAGGCGGAGCTGGTAATTCCTCCCTCTTTTTCGATCTTGGGTTCCGGCGTATGCACAGTATCTGGCAGCGTGGCATGGGGGACGCACTGATGACGGGTGAGGGTGAGCCTCAGCCGTTCATCTTGGTTGGCATCGCCATCGCTTAACGTGCTGCCCTGTTCTGCAACGACACTGATGAGCGTCTGGATGTGGTCACAGCTCTCCAGCAGATCCTTGATCAGAGGAGAGGTGACGGTGAGCTGCTGATTGCGGATCTGGTCGAGCAGATCCTCAACGATATGGGTAAACCCGACGATGGGTTGCAGACCAAACAGGCCAGCCGACCCTTTGATGGTATGAGCAGCACGGAAGATGGCACCAATCAGCTCGCTATTGTCAGGGTCAGATTCCAGTGATAGCAGGGCTGACTCCATCTCTTCAAGCAACTCGCGTGCCTCGGCGATATAGGTTTGTAAAGCCTGATCAAGATCGATGCTCACGGTGACTCCTTGTCATGGTAGCTCAGGGCCGTTCGCCATGGGTGATGAGGGTGGGGTCGCCAAAAAAGGCCGAGAGTTGGTAGAGCTCCAGCAGTTCAAGCACAACATGGCTGTGCCAGACCAGCGCCAGGGAGGTGCCCTGCTGCAGAGCGGTCTTCTTCGCTGCCAGCAGCAGTTGCAGCCCGGCACTGTCTATCTCGGATACCGCCGCCAGATTCAGCTCCAGTTCGTTCCCCTGATGCAATAAGGGCGAGAGATCATCTTTCAGCTCGCTGACTGTATAAATGGTGATCTCGTCCGGCATGGTCACCACCACCTTGTTGTCGAGTAGCTCACTCTGTAGTTGCATGATGCACTCCGGATCACGGCATGATGAGCTTGGCGACTGCGGCCAGCATCTGTTCGGGCTGGAAGGGTTTGACCACCCAAGCTTTGGCTCCTGCGGCTTGTCCCTCCTGCTTCTTGCTGTCCTGAGACTCGGTGGTCAGCATGATGACAGGGGTAAATTTGTAGTTGGCCAGCTTTTTGGCCTCTTTGACGAAGGTGATGCCATCCATGTTCGGCATGTTGACGTCACTGATGATCAGGTTGATCTTCTTGCCATCTAGTTTGTTGAGCGCATCTTTGCCGTCAGAGGCTTCCATGACCTCATAACCGGCTCCCTTGAGGGTCATGCCCACGACTTGGCGAATAGTTGCCGAGTCATCCACGATCAGGATCGTTTTGCCCATATCTCTCTCCTAGAAAAATGTGATGTCGGCGCTGCTTGGTTGCGCGTTGACAGAACGGGTGGTGCGACCATGGTGAATATTGCGCTGTTCGTCGGTGGCGTATGAGAGTTCCATCTCTGCCAGCCAGCGATTGGCATCGATCTGGATTGGCCCTGTCGCATTGCTGCTCTGCTCCGAAGCAACCAGATGGCTGGAGAGGCTCTCCATGTTTTGTCTGACGTGGCTGAGGATCTGGCTGACCCTGTCTTGAAATTGCAGCGAGACAATGACGCTGGAGATTTCGCGATGGATATCGGTGCTCTCGTTTTGCAGCAGGGAGGCGGATTCCGCCAGGCTGTCAGTGGCATGGCGAAAACGGGCCAGTACCTGCTCAATTGTCTGCTCCGAATTGAGCGCCGAGGCGTGATCCCGTGCGGCAGCATTTTCGGCAATCTGGAAGGCGCGGCCGATAGCAGTATTGATGGTGTCTACCTTGTCGGTCATCTTTTGGGCGGTTTCGCTGGAGAGGCGGGAGAGGTTGCGCACTTCATCAGCGACCACAGCAAAGCCACGACCAGCTTCCCCAGCGCGAGCCGCTTCAATGGCGGCGTTGAGGGCCAGCAGGTTGGTCTGTGAGGCGATTTTGGCCACATCCATGGCCATGGTGTTGAGCTCTATGGTGTAGGTGGTCAGGCTTTTTATCTCACCCAGCATGGCGTCCCGATTGGCCTGGGCGGAGTGCAGGATGGCCACTACCTCATTGAGCTGCTGCTGGCTCTCGCTCAAGACTCCAGCCATGCCACGAGAATTGGCATCACCCAATTCTCCGGCTGCCAGATGAGAAGCATTGACTGCTTCTTCCAGCTTGTTGGCCAAGCCGCTGAAGCGTTGAGTCAGGTCAATCATCGCTGCTTCGGTTTGTTGACGAGAGCTTTCAATTTGCTGGGACCAGATGGGGAGTGCCTTCTCGCACACCTGTTCGAGCCCGATGATGGAGTGGGCGAGAGGATCGGTTGCGACGGTTTGTTCCTCTCTTGCACGATGTCGGAGTGTGTGCTGGTGGAAGTGACTCGATGTCCAGAGCGCGGCGGCAATACCAACCAGCACATTGAGCAGCAGGTAGAGAGGTGACAGCGTATCGGCAAGCTGCAGCAACAGGCAGCTGAGCAGAGCAAGCCCGATGCAGCAAATCCAGCAAACCGGTTCCCAAAGCGGTGTGTTCACGCCACTTTTGTGTTGTGCCATACGTAGCTTATCCCTGTGCAATTATTTGGTAAGAGGTAAAGGCGCGGGACTGCAACAGTCATGGTGCCCCTTGACGCTCTTTTCTTTATTTATAGTTGGCACAATAAGGTTAGCGGAAAAAAATTAATTGGCTGCAAATCGGAGTTGTTTGTATCAGCGATTGCCGTATCAAACGGCTTGCGAAGTGGGGGGCAGAGCTTGGTGGGGATGAAAAGGAGAGAAGGAGCCTGAGGATTCAGGCTCCTGATGAGGATCAAGCCTCGTTGGCGTGGGCCTTCTGACACCCTTCGACGGCGTGAGCAATCAGCTCCAGCGCGCTCTGGTCGCACGGGGGCAGTTCGGCATCGCACGCCTTGATGGGGGTGACGCGATCGCCCCACTTGATGATGGCTGCGCCCCAGGTCAGACCGGCACCGAAAGCGGCGGTCAGCAGATAGGAGTTCGGCTTGACGCGGCCCTGCTCCAGCGCTTCGCACAGGGCGATGGGCACAGTAGCAGCGGAGGTGTTGCCGTAGTTTTCGATGTTGACCATCACCTTCTCCATCGGTGCATTCATCCGTTTGGCGAGGGTCTCGATGATGCGGATATTGGCCTGGTGCGGCACGATCAGATCGACCTGCTCCGGTGCAATACCGGCCTGCGCCAGCACAGTGCTGGTGGCCTCACCCATGCCGCGCACGGCGCGTTTGAAGATCTCCGGCCCTTCGAAGTTGAAGGTGAACAGCCCGTCGATATCGGCAAAACGCACCCGATCGGTACCGAAGTTCGGTACGTGCAGGATCTCACGCGCTTCACTGTCACAGCCCAGCTTGTTGGCGATCAGGCCACACTCCTGCTCGCTTGCCTCGATCACCACGGCACCGGCACCGTCGCCAAACAGCACAGCGGTATCGCGACGGGCCCAGTCCAGCAGATAGGTGAGGCGCTCGGCGCCGATCACCAGAACCTTCTTCATCATACCGGTCTGTACCAGCGAGGTAGCGACCGAGAGGGAGTAGACGAAACCGGTACAGGCGGCGTTGAGGTCAAACACGGCGGCATTGACGGCGCCCAGCTTCTTCTGCACCGCAGAGGCGGCGCTTGGCAGCAGGTTGTCCGGAGTGGCGGTAGCCAGGATGATGCCATCGAGGTCGCTCGCTTCGAGACCAGCACAGGCCAGCGCGCGACGGCCAGCCAGAGTCGCCAGGTCTGAGGTACTGACATGGGAGACCCGACGCTGCTTGATGCCGGTACGGGGATAGATCCACTCATCTGACGTATCCATGATGGTGCTGAGGTCGTCGTTGGTCAGCACGGAGGGGGGCAGGCATTTTCCCCAGCCTGTGATATTGGCGTATTTCATCTTGTTACCGCTTCTCAAAGTGGAGCGCCCCGCGGGCGGAAAATCGTGCAATTATGCCGCACGAGACAACCACTGTCATCTTGTGGTCATGGTTATGTGCAGGGCAAGTGGCTGCGCCATCTGGCCGGAAAGGGTCACAACGTGCTGAACATGGCTGGAAATTTTGCTTAAAACACGGGACTCGTCTGCCCTAAGATAGGCCTTTCCCGACCGATGAGGGTATCTCCTTGCTCAGAGCCAATCTCAACTTGCTGCCCACTCTCAAGGTGCTGCTGGAGACCCGCAATATCAGCCGCGCCGCCGAGCTGCTGCACTTGAGCCAGCCCTCCATCAGCAAGCAGCTTGCCCAGTTGCGCAGCGAGTTTGACGACGAGCTGCTGGTGCGGGAGGGGCAACGCTGGCTGCTGACGCCACGGGCCGAAGCGCTGGCAGCCCAGCTGGCGGATTCTCTCGGGGCGCTGGAGCGGCTCTACGAGGCGCCAGGGTTTGACCCGAGCCGCTGCGAGCGGGTATTTCGGCTCGCCTCTTCCGATTATGTGGCCCAGCATATCCTGCCCGATATCTGCGCCGCGCTCGCCAAAGAGGCGCCGTTGGCGGCGATGGAGTACAGCCTGTGGGACAAACGTCAGCTACCGCAACTGTGGCAGTCCGAGCTTGATCTGGTCTCCACCATCACCGAACAGGTGCCGGATCAGATACGCGGCCTGCATCAGGGGGAAGATCGGCTGGCGGTGTTGATGGGACGTCATCACCCGCTGGCGGGCAAGGCGCTGAGTCTCGATGACTATCTCGCCTGGCCTCACTTGCAGGTGAGTGGGGGAGGCGACAAGGACAGTCCGGTTGAGCAGGTGTTGGCGCCGCAGGGACTGAGTCGGCGCTGGTTTGCCCGAGTCCCCTTCTTTCAGGCGGCGGTGGAGGTGTTGCTGCGCACCGATTGCCTGATGACCACTCCGGCTCATATCGCCTGGCAGCTCTCCTGCGACCATGAGCTCACCTTTGTCGAACTGCCATTTGCTACCCGCGACCAGCAGTATCATCTGCTGTGGCACCAGCGCCACCATCAGGATCCGGCCCACCGCTGGTTTCGCGAGCTGGCCTACCCATTCCTGCGGGATCACCTGCAACGTACCGTCGGCGAGAGTCGCAAGCTGCTCGATCACGGCTGTTAGCCGCAGTCAGTTGTGTGGTGCCATAGCCATTGGTTATGGAATCTATTCATAACTTTCACTACTGGCATAATGGCTCAGCCCGTACCCTGAATGCAGGGCATCATATCGAGCATATAAAGAGGAAAAGCATGGAACTGACGAGTTGGCTGGCACTGGCCGCAATCTGCGTGATGGGCGCCATCAGCCCGGGGCCGAGTCTGGCGCTGATCATCCGAAACACGGTGCAGGGCGGGCAGGGGCATGGCGTCGCCACCGCGCTCGGCCACGGCCTCGGGGTTGGTATCTATGCGCTGGTTACCGCGCTTGGCCTCTCCATTCTGATCACCCAGACCCCGATCCTGTTTGATCTGATCCGCTACGGCGGTGCTGCGTTTCTTGCCTGGCTTGGGGTGAAAGCACTGCTGGCAAAACCAGCCAGTGGTGACGCGAGTGAAGAAGTTCACCAGCTGCGTGGTCGGCAAGGGGCCTTTGAAGGTTTTATGGTGGCCTTCCTCAATCCCCAGCTGGCGGTCTTCTTCATCGCCCTGTTCAGCCAGTTTGTGCGGGCCGATACCGGCTGGAGCGAGGGGGGCATCATGATGCTGACCGCGGGCGGGATCGATGCAGTCTGGTACGTGCTGGTGGCGCTGGTGCTCTCCCGCGGGCCGGTGCTGGCGTGGCTTAAAGCCAAATCCTTTGTGATCGATAAGGTGAGCGGCCTGGTGCTGCTTGGACTGGCACTCAAGGTGGTTATCTAATCCTGCATTTTGCGGATACCTTAAGCGGGATCAAGGCACGGGGGGGGTGAATGGGCTAGAGTAGCGCCCATTTGCTGTCCGCCCTGATCTCTAGACCATGCACCAGAACAAGCACCCGTTAAGCCACAACAACCGGTTGGAGCTGCTGGCTCCGGCCAAGAACCTCGCCTACGGCATCGAAGCCATCAACCATGGCGCCGATGCCGTCTACATGGGCGGCCCTGCCTTTGGCGCCCGCAGTGCGGCGGGCAACTCCATCGAGGATATCGAAGCGCTGGCGCGCCACGCCCACCGTTTCGGCGCCCAGGTCTTTGTCGCCTTCAACACTCTGCTGCACGATCACGAGCTGGAGCAGGCCCGGCGCCTGACCCACCAAATATATGAAGCGGGTGCCGATGCGCTCATCGTGCAGGATATGGGGCTGCTGGCGCTCGATCTGCCACCCATCGCGCTTCATGCCAGTACCCAGACCGACAACCGCACGCCGGAGAAGGTGAAGTTTCTGCAGGATGTGGGTTTCTCTCAGGTGGTGCTGGCGCGCGAACTGTCTCTTGCGCAGATCCGCGAGATCAGTGCAGCGACCAATGTGCAGCTGGAGTTCTTTATCCACGGCGCGCTCTGCGTCTCCTACAGCGGCCAGTGCAACATCAGTCATGCCCGTACCGGTCGCAGTGCCAACCGCGGCGAGTGTGCCCAGCTCTGTCGCCTGCCCTGCTCACTGCAAAAGCCGGACGGTGAAGTGCTGGTGGCCGACAGCCACCTGTTGTCCCTCAAGGATATGGATCAGACCGACAACCTGGAGGCGTTGATCGAGGCGGGGATCCGCTCCTTCAAGATCGAGGGGCGACTCAAGGGGCTCGACTACGTCAAGAACGTCACCGCCTGGTATCGCCAGAAGCTGGACGCCATTCTGGATAGTCGCTCCGATTTGGTGGCTGCCTCTGCGGGTCGTTGCAGCTACGGCTTCACGCCAGATCCCAAGAAGAGCTTCAACCGCGGCAGCACCGATTACTTCCTCCATGGTCGCCAGCAGGGGATCGACTCCACCAAGAGCCCAAAATATGTGGGCGAGCCGCTGGGGCGGGTCACCAAGGTGACCCGTGACGGCATCGAGATCGACGGCAAGCAGGTCAGCCTTAACAACGGCGATGGTCTGGGCTTCTTCAAGCCGAATAACGAGCTGGTGGGAATGCGCCTCAACAAGGTCGAAGGTAAGCAGTTACTCCTGTCAGAACGAATGCCGGGGCTAAAGGTGGGGACAGAAATCTACCGCAACCACGATCAGGCGTTCAGCAAGATGCTGGAGAAGGCGAGCGCGGATCGCCGCATCCGGGTCGATATGGTGCTGGCTGAGTGCGATGAGGGTGTGATCCTCACGCTCACCGACGAGCAGGGCATCAGCGTTGCGGTGACCTTGCCTTGCGACAAGCAGCCTGCCGACAACCCGGAGCGGGCGCTGCAACAGGCGCGGGATCAGCTTGGCAAACTCGGCAATACCCTGTTTGTTGCGCGCAAGATTGAGTTGGCATTCACTCACCCGCTATTTATCGCCGCATCACAGCTCAACGGTTTGCGCCGGGATGGCATCGCTGCACTTGAGGCCGCACGCGTGGCCAGCTACCAGCGCCCCGAGCGACGCATTGCCCTGCGGGATATCAACTATCCCCAGCACCGTCTCTCCTACCTTGGCAATGTGCTGAACAGCGCGGCCGAGCAGTTCTTCCGCGAACACGGGGTGGATCGGATTGCTCCCGCCTATGAGGCTAACAAGGAGGAACGGGAAGTGGTGCTGATGATCACCAAGCATTGCATCCGCTATAGCCAGAACCTCTGCCCGAACGAGGTGCCCGGTCTCAAGGCCGAGCCGCTGGAGCTCAAGATGGGTAAGGACACCTTCCGCCTGCGTTTTGACTGCAACCGCTGCGAAATGCATGTGATGGGCAGCCTGAAACGCTGATCAATGAGCCCCTTTCTCCATCCGGAAAGGGGCAATTTTTATCGCAGGTTCTCTGCCTACCCTCCTTTAATTGCCCCTCTCCAGCGCCAGCAGCGCTTTTTTAATCTCCAATCCCCCCGCATAGCCGGTCAGGCTGCCGTTTTGGCCGATCACCCGATGGCAGGGGACGATGATCGAGAGCGGATTGCGGCCGTTCGCCGAGCCCACAGCCCGCACCGCATCGGGTTTGCCGATGGCGCGGGCAATATCGCTGTAGCTGCGGGTCTCGCCGTAGGGGATGTCGCACAGAGCTTGCCATACCGCCTGCTGAAAGGCGGTGCCACGGGCGGCAAGGGGCAGGGAGAAGCGCTGCAAGTGACCGGCAAAATAGGCGTCAAATTCGGCGAGGAAGGGGGCCAGTGCTCCGTGATCTTGCTGCCAGCCACTCATATCGGGCAGTGCCCGCAGGCCCGCCACAAAGTCCACGTGCACCAGACCGGATTCATTGATGGCAACCAGCAGATCGCCGCAGCGGGTCGGCAGGATATCGTAGCGGATCATGGGGTTATCTCCTGTTGTTGGGTATCTGGCTGTTGTTCGTTGCCAGTGGCACGGAGCAGCAAATCGGGCGCTTCGCTCATGGCGTGCCACAGCCAGCTGGCCGCATAGCTGCGCCATGGCTGCCATGCTGCGCTTTGCGTCAACACCTCCTTCACCGGCAGCTTGGTGCCGCCTCCGAGTGCCTTTTGCAGTACCAGATCGGAGGCGGGGAAGGCATCGGTATCCAGCCCGCAGCGCAGCCGCCAGTAAGAGACCGTCCAGGGGCCTATGCCCGGTAGTGCCAGCAACTGCTCATCACTGGCTGTAGTGAGGGTCAGCTCGCCGCTGGCCAGCGCCTTCGCCACTCCACGCAGGGTACGAATGCGGCTGCCGGGCATGCCGATGCCGTCGAGATCGAGTTCGCACAACTGGGCGGGGGTCGGTAGTTGCGCCACCCCGAATTGCGCCTCGGTGCGCGCCACCAGCCGCCCGAGTATGGTGATGGCCCCCTTGACCGACACCTGCTGGCCGACGATGGCACGCAGCATCACCTCGTATTCGTCCCAGCCACCCGGCAGTCGCACGCCGGGCCAGCGCGCCTGCAAGCGGGCGAGCAGCGGATCCTGACCGAGCAGATCACCGATCCGCTGCATATCGGCATCGAGATCCCACATCCTGCGCACCCGATAGAGCAGATCGGGCAGCGCCGCGAGCGGTAGGTCATGGACAGTAAGCAGCAGGCTGTGCCCCTTGCCCTGCGCGATGCGTACCAGCGCGACCTGATCGCCGACCCGGTAGCGCCGCTCATACACCTCGCCATCTACCAGCTCCAGTCCCGGGATTGCCCGCAGCCGGTAGAACGCCAGCATGGCCGCTACGTCATACGGGGGGCGGTAGGGCAGTTGCAGCGTCAGGGTTGCGCCGCGGGGCTGCGTGCTCATGTGCTCTGGCGCGTCATCGTGCTGCTCCTGTTGGCGCAGGGTGCGTGGGGCCAGCCCGTAGGCGTTGAGCCAGGCGTCATTGAAGCGACGGATGCTGGCAAAGCCAGCGGCAAACGCGATGTCGGTGATGGGTAGCCCGGTTTCAGTCAGCAGTCGTTTCGCGAGCAGCAGGCGGCGTGTCTGCTCCACCTGTTTTGGCGAGGCGCCGAGGTGCTGCTCGAACTGGCGGCGCAGGGTGCGTTCACTTATCCCGGCCTCTTCGGCCAATTCAGAGAGCGAGCCGTCAGCCAGCTCGCCGCGATCGATGCGCGCCAGCAGACGTGCCAGTTCAACCGGCAGATTGCCACGGGCTGCGGGGGCCAGCTCTGGGCGGCAACGCAGGCAGGGTCGCAGCCCATACTGCTCGGCGGCCGCGGCGCTTTGGAAGTAGCGCACATTGTGCTCGTGCGGTGGCCGTGCCGGGCAGACTGGCCGGCAGTAGATGCCGGTCGAGAGCACGCCGGTAAAGAAGCGGCCATCGAAGCGAGCATCGCGGGCGAGCCGTGCGGCGTGACACTGCTCACGGCTGAGGGTGTTGATCACCTCATCTTGTGACGACTCTGGGCTGGGCTTTGCATTCATGGTGTTGGCGGCTTTGCTGGAATAGATGGCAAGAGAGTAAGGGGGCTCGGGGGCCATGACTAGCCAGAAACGGACAGGGATAGCAAAAATTGGCGAAAGGTTTTTTTACTCTTTCATTGCACGGCCGGGTTTCACTCTTCGTCACGCTGTTATTCATATGTCGCGGCTCGACAGAAGGAGGCATAACGGACGGGTCGTAGGCAAGATTTGCTTAGCTTTATTTGCTTAGCGAGATTAGTGGCGGTGAAAACTGCTTAAAAATTAATAATAGATCACATAATTATCTTTTTTACATTGAGTGTGACGATTTAGTGTTGTTCAATCGAGTTAGTTAATTTTTTATGATTATTAAGTCATCGCATTTGCGGCCCAGAGCCGACCAATAACAACAACACTTGCCAAGGATGATAAGTGAACGACTGTAAGGCATGGCCCCATTGCCGGGGGTTTAGTCTGATCGAGTTGTTGATCGCCATGACGGTTGTCAGCATTCTCGCGGCCATCGCGTTGCCAGCGTATCAGGGTTATTTGCAACAGGGACGTCGTTACGAAGCGCAACAGCAATTGCTGGAGCAGGCGCTCGCCCTCGAACGTATCTATACCCAACAGGGCCGTTATCCCGACACGTTTGCCACCCCTTCCAACACGGATTTCTACCAGTTCAGCTACAGCCAGCAAGATGCTGGCGACTACCTGCTTAAAGCCATTCCAACGACGCGACAACAGGATGAGTGCGGCACTCTGACCCTCGATCAGACCGGTTATCGCGCGGCCAATCGCCATGACTGCTGGGGATCATAAGATGAATGTGCGCGGATTTACTCTGATTGAGTTGATGATCACGGTCGGTATAGCCGCCATCTTGCTATTGGTCGGGTTGCCCTCCATGAGTCAGCGCCTCGCGGCCGAACGGCTCGATCGCAGCGCGACCGAACTCGCGTCTGCCTACCGTTTTGCCCGCAGTGAAGCGGTCAAGCTGACCCTGCCGGTGGTATTGCAGGGCACCGAGAACGGTGGCTGGGAGGTGATGGCCGACAGCCAGCGGTTGCGTCAGGCATCAGCTCCCGGTGGCGGCGTGGTGATCAAGCCGTTTGACCCCATCCAGATCGCGCCAACCGGCAGCAGCAGCCACGCCGAGATCATTCTGGCCAATCGCCTCGGTGAGCAGCGGGTGCTCTGCGTGGCCCCGAGCGGCCAGCTGCTGCAAGGGAGCTGCTCATGAGATACGCGGCACTTGCTCGCCAGCAGGGCTTCAATCTGGTGGAGATCATGGTTTCCATGGTGTTGGCGGTGATGGTGTTTCTCGGTCTCGCCAAGGGGCAGGTGGTCTCGTTGCAGCAGGCGCACTACAGCTTGCAGAGCACGCTGGCTACGATCGAGGCGAGCAACAGCGTGGAGCAGATCTGGAGCTCGCTGTGTGAAGTGCAGCGCAAGCCCGAGCGGTTCACCCAGGCCGATTTTCTTGCCCGCTTCACCCTGCAGGATGGCCACCGGCTGGTACTGCCGAACCGTTATAGCGACAACTTTGTGGTCGCTATCGAGTGGCAGGATGAGCGGGTCTCCGGCGCCAAGCGGGTGGAGCTGAACGCAGGATTTCCGCCTTTATGCTGAGCGTCCCCTCACGGCAACGAGGTGTCAGTCTCGTCGAGCTGATGATCTCCATGGTGCTCGGTCTGATGCTGATGCTGGCGATTTTTGCCGGTTACGCCCCGATCAAGAGCACGGTCGAGCAGAGCAAGGCGTTGGAGCAGGCGAACGAAGTGCTGCGCTTTGCCACTCTCACCTTTACCAACAGCATCAAGCAGGCGGATCAGCTGATAGCCGTGACCCCTGATCGCCTGACGCTGGCTTTCAAGGTAGAGGGGGGCAGTCAGGTGCTCTCCTGCCTTGGCAACCAGAAAACCGCCGATTTTACCGAGCAGTACCGCTTCACGCCGCCGGTGCTCAGTTGCGATGACGGAGATGGCCCGCGCCTGTTGCTGGCCCATCTTCAGGATCTTGAATTCGGCCAGCAGGGTGCACTGGTCAATATCCGCATCTTGCCCGAAGGGCTGCCCAGCTATCTGGCACCGGGAGTAGAGGTGCAGGTGGCCCGCCGCAAGGCGGTCTGGGCGGCAGCGTTGGCCACATCCGGTGCCAACGCCACAGCAGGGGGAGCGGGATGAACAAGGGATTGCAGGGGCAGCGGGGAGCCGTACTGCTGGTGGTGCTGGTGGTGAGCCTGCTGTCGAGTCTGCTGGTGTTTACCAGCATTCAGGAGAACCAGTTGCAAACTCGCCTGAGCGGCAATTTTCACAAGAAGATCAATGCGCAGCTCAGTGCCGAGCAGGGGATGAACGAGAGTTATCGTGCCCTGCATCAGGCCCTTGGCGCCGAACCGCGGATAGAGTGGGCTCAGCTGGTGCAGAAGGTGCCAAGCAAGGGCGAAGGGGCCATGGCGGGTAGCCGCTTTAGCATCGAACAGCTGGATGCCTCCGCCGGGAGCAAGCTGGCATTGCAGAGCCATGGCCGCTATTTGGAGGGCAATGCCAGCCTCAACGCGCTGTTTGCCCTCAAGCGCGAGCCCGGCAATCTCATCTTTCAGGATTCGGTGGTGGCGTGTGAAGGGCTGAGCCTCTCCGGTAGCGGTTTTATCGACAGCTATGACTCGCGCAAGGGCAAATATGGCGGCACCAACATTAACCAGAATGCCAAGGTGGCGACCGTCAGTGACAAGGCCAATGTGGTGCTTGACGGCAATTCGCCAATTTGGGGCGATGTGCGGGCAACAGGTACCGTGACCCTCAACGGATCTTCCCCCATCTCCGGCAACGTGAATGCCGGGAGCGACGTCATTATCTCCCCCTCTTCGGACAAGATTGTCCGGGTCTCCGGCAATGTGAAAGGGGGTGGCAGTTTGACCCTGAAAGGGGGGCGCATCGGTGGTCAGGTGGCGGTCAATGGCAATGTCTCCATGGACTGGGGTACCAGTATCGACAGCGGCAAACTCAGTTATGGTGGTGCTGGCTTTTTTAAAGATCAGGCGAACCAGAAGTATCTGGATCCCGAGTATCGCAATGATCCCAAGCTGCCACCTGTGGCCGGGCAGGTGTGTGACCCGCTCAATGTGGCCGCGTTGCCCAAATCGTTCCCCCCTGCAACGCTGCCCATCAATGGCCCCCTGACGCTGGGCGCCACCCAGCAGATGGTGCTGACCACAGATCCCGCCACCGGCTCGGTCACCAGCAGCAACCAGCACAAGCCCGGGCTACCGCTACCCGGCAAGGGGGAGTTGTTTGGCAAGGAGCAGACCATTTATCAGCTCGACAGCCTCAATATGGGGGCCGATGCCAGTCTCATCATCAAGGGGGATGTGGTGCTGCTGATCGACAAGGATTTCACCATGACTGGCAGCAACAAGTTGACGGTGAGCGAGGGGAGCAGCCTGACCCTGATCGTCAGCGGCAAGGTCGATCTCGGGGCCGGTGCAGAGGTGACGGCAGCCAAGCAGGGGCTGACCACTGGCGGTACGCCCGCTATCTCCATCTATTCCGCGTATAGCGGCAAGGATGGGATCAAGCTGTCGGGCAATACCCCGCTCTATGCCGCCCTCTATGCCCCGCTGACCGAGATGAAGATCAGCGGAAGTGGCGGTTTGTACGGGGCGGTGCGTGCCAAGCACCTGACCGAGAGCGGTGCTGGCGGGGTGCATTATGACGAGGCGCTGGGCATGGCAGATTTGGGGGATGAGCAGGGGCCGCCTCCGACACTGGCACTGCGGCAGTGGCACTTTGTACAGTGAGGCTGGCGAGCCGCTAAAAAGGATCGAACGGGGCGCGCAACTGTGAGAAGGTGGAGATCTGTCCACCCAGCCGTTCACTGTTGAGGAGTGCTCCATGCCAGGCCCCGCTCGCGCCGGTGCCCTGATCTATGCCAAGGATCCGGGCCTGCTGACCCACTTTTACCGTACCCTGCTGCAGATGGTGGTCTGCAGTCAGGATGAGCAGTTGGTGGTGCTGGAAAACAGCGATATCCAGCTGCTGATCCACGCCATTCCCGAGCCTTATGCCGGGCAAGTTGTTATCAAGCGGCCGCCGGAATTGCGGGAAGAGGGGGCCATCAAGCTGTTCTTCACCGTCTCCAGCCTCGCCTGGGCAGAAGCGAAGGCGGCGGATCTCGGCGGCGGTTTGTTGTCACAGCAGTGGACAGGGCCCGGCTTTGTGGTGCGCAACGCCTTCGACCCTGAGGGCAATATCCTGCAACTACGCGAGTTGCTGGGTGCCCCGGATCCCCTCTGAACTCTCTCTTTTTACAGCATTGCCGTGACGGCATGCTGTGCCATGCACCGCCATAAAAATGAACCGCCATAAAAACGGGGCCCTGTAGTGGTCAACTAAAAAGGGCCCCGTTCTGCTGTTAGCTTACTGCGCTCATTACTTCAGGTAGCGCTGTTCCAGATGTTGGCGCAGCCAGTGCGGGTTGAGCGCTTCACCGGTGGCACGGCGCACCAGCTCGTCGGTGCTGTGCAGGCTCCCCTGTGACCAGATGTTGCGTCCGAGCCAGCCGAAGATCTCCGGCAGGCGGCCCGCCGCGATCACCTCACCCATGCTGCCCAGTTCTTTCTCGAGGGCAAAGCGCAGCTGGGCGGCATACATGGCGCCCAGGGTGTAGCTCGGGAAGTAGCCGAACGAGCCGTCGGTCCAGTGAATATCTTGCATGCAGCCATTGCGGTAGTTTCCCTTGGTGGAGAGCCCCAGCCACTGCTGCATCTTGGCATCCCACAGCTCGGGGATGTCGGCCACCTCGATCTTCCCTTCCACCAGATCGCGCTCCAGCTCGTAGCGCAGAATAACGTGGGCCGGATAGGTCACCTCGTCCGCATCGACCCGGATAAAGCCCGGCTCGACCCGGCTGTAGAGCTTGGCCAGATTGTCCGGCGCAAACGCCGCCTGTTCGCCGAAGTGGTGACGAATGCGTGGTGCCAGCAGCGCGAGGAAGGCCGGATGATGCCCCAGCTGCATCTCGCAAAACAGGCTCTGGCTCTCGTGGATCGCCATGGAGCGTGCTTCGGCCACCGGCTGGCCCAGCAGATGACGCGGCAGCCCCTGCTCGTAACGGGCGTGACCGGTTTCGTGCACTATGCCCATCATGCTGGAGACAAACTCCTGCTCGTTGTAGCGGGTGGTGATCCGCACGTCGGTCGGTACGCCGCCACAGAAGGGGTGGCTGCTCACATCGAGGCGACCGTGGGCGAAATCAAAGCCGAGCAGTCCCATCACCTCCTGACCGAGCGCCTGCTGGGTCGGGATGGGGAAGGGGCCTTGCGGCAGCAGCAGGGCATCGCCCTTTTGTTGTTCACTCACGGTCTGGATAAGAGCCGGCAGCCAGCTGGCCAAATCGCCGAAGATCTGATCGAGCCGTGCGCTGGTCATGCCCGGCTCATAGAGGGCCAGCATGGCGTCGTAGGGGCGCACGTCAAGCGCATCGGCCCGCAGTTGCGCCACTTCACGGGAGAGTTTCACCACCTCCTCGAGATTGGGGGCAAAACCGGCCCAGTCGTTTTGCTTGCGCTGGCTGCGCCAGGCGTGCTCGCACTTGCTGCCAGCGAGCGACAGCGCTTCGACCAGCTCACCGGGCAGCAGGCTGGCATCTTGCCACTGGCGCTTGATCTCGCTGAGGTTGGCCCGTTGCACTTCATCGAGCGGCTCACTCTCGGCCTTGGCAATCCAGTCGCCCAGCTCGGGAGCGGTGCGCTTCTGGTGGATCAGCAGACCGAGTTCGGCCATTGCTTCGGCGCGGGCATCGTTGCCCCCTTCCGGCATCATGGCCGCCTGATCCCAGCCGCAGATGGCGGCGAGGTGGCTAAAGCGGTGGATCTGCTGCTGATGTTGTTCAAGCTTTTGATATGACATGGGATTGTCCTTGTTATCGTCCCTGATGGTATGCCGCCCCGTACCTGGCATGCTCGGGGCCATTCGATGCTAACACCGCCGCTGTATAGTTGACCACCTTCATGCAGGCGTGCCAAAGGCGTGGGGCGAAACGCGGATTAGCCGAGCCGCTTCTGGTGCCGCTCGCGGTTTTCCGATTTTTTGCGTTCGCTTTTTCGCAGCAGCACATAGAGGGCACCGCTGCCGCCGTGGCGACGCTCGGCACTGTGGAACGCCATGACGGCGGGCAGTTGCGGCAACCAGGCGCTCACATAGCTTTTCAGCAGGGCACGCGGGGTGCTGCGCTCCCCCTTGCCGTGCAGGATCAGCAGGCAACGGATATCCCGGACTTCACAATCCGCAATGAACTGCACCAGCGTCTGACGTGCCTCATTGAGGGTTTTCTGGTGCAAGTCCAGGCTGGCCTGCAGCTCGTATTTGCCGAGCCGCAGCTTCTTGTAGACCCCCTCCTGCACCCCATCACGCTTGAAGCCGACGATTTCGTGCGGATCTAGCATCTCGATGGCCTCCATGGTGAGGTGGTCGAGGGCGAGTTGTTCGGCAGTGGCAGCCTGGCGGCGAGCGAGCTGCGCCTCGGTCGGGGCGGATTTGGCCGCATGGGGATGGATGTTGTCGCTGCGAATGGGCCGCACGTCGGCCACTTCATTCATAAATAGCGAGAGTTCGTCGTTATGAGACACGGCAGGCTCCCCATAAGAAAAAGTGGGGGCCATTATAACGGCCGCAACCGGCACAGAAAACGGGGAAAGGGGGAGGGGATAAGGGGCGCCCAGCATGGACGCTGGTGCAGCCTGGCCCGGGAATCACAGTCGCGAACCATAAAACAGCACAGGCGGTCAGTGTGAACTGCCGCCTGTGGTCAGAGGATTATTTGCCCTCTTTGGGTTGTTGAGAATGGGGTTGCTGTGAATGAGGCGGTTGCGAGTGCATCACCTTGTAGATGAAGTAGGCCGCGTAAGAGCTGATGAGCAAGAAGGTGCCGATAATCACCAGCATCGACATCAATCCCACGCTGTTGCCAAACATCAGGTCCAGCCAAAAGTCCATTTTATTGCTCCTGTCACCCGGTTGATGACAGGCATGATAAATACCTCTTTGCCCCGTCCGGGATGATCCCGATCAACTCCCTTGCAGGTTGTTTAATAACCAGCGCGATCTGTGATCGTTCTCACTGGACTCCTTGCGACCGAGCCTGCACCGGGCCCGGTGTGGTGAGCGGGGTAATGCGCCACCCTTGCTGCTCCAGCAACGCCAGCAACCCCTGTTCGCCGTAAAGGTGCAGGGCGCCTACCACGATAAAGCTCTCGTTGGGCAGGGTGGACCATTTCTTCAGCCAGTTATGGTTGCGCTCGGCCAGCAGGGTCTGCTCCATCCAGCTCTGTAGCGCTGGGGGAGCCATCTCCTCCTTGAGCAGATTGATCAGCGTCGCCTCATCTCCCTGCTGCCACGCCTTCATCACGGCGGCGAAACCGCTCTCCAGCATCGGTAGCTCATCCAGGGTGCTGGCGAGCATCAGGGTCTGGTTGTCACCCACGCTGGCCAGATAACCGAGCTGCTCCAACAGGGTTTCAAAACCCACTACCGGTTTGCCCTCTTTGGCGGCCCGGGTGGCAAAGTGCTGGTCTATCCCGAGTTCACTCTTGAAGTCGGAGCGGGCCATGGCGGCCTGGGTCAGGGTAATGGCGGCAAACCATGGGCGCAGGGTGGCGAGGGTCGCCTCGTCGATGCCATAGCGGGCGCCTGCCATCAGGGTGCGTTGATAGAGCTCGGCAGGCAGATGATCCTTGAGCGGCTTGCCATCCACCAGTCGGGTGAGGGAGCCGGTCTGTTGCCACTGATCCTGCGTGATGCTGTTCATGTCCACCTCCATCACCAGTGCGCGACTCTGCAGCCAGGCACGCTCCACCGGCTCGGGCAGAGGATAGAGGGCTGGCTTGCCCGCATGGATGGAGCCCAGCAGCCAGTGTTGCTGGTTGCCCTTGCTCATCCGATAGAAGGCAGGATCGGCAAAGGCGTGCAGCGGTAGCAGCAGGCAGAGCAGGAAGGCAAAGAGGGTGCGATGAAATCTCATGGGGATCCTTAATATGCGCCGGGTGACTTCTCTTGCTGACAATAACTCCTATGATAAGTCCTCATTTCAGATAACCAAGAGGTTTGCCATGCCCCATCTTCGTTTTCGCGCCGTGGCGCTCGAGACCCTGCAACAGGTGAGCGGCCCGCTGCTGGCCGAGCTTTGCGAGCTGACCGGCGGCAAGCCGGAGTTTGTCACCATGGAGCGGGTGGAGAGCAGCTGGATCCGCAACGGCGAGCCAGAGGCGGGATTTCCGTTTGTCGAGTTGCACTGGTTCGAACGGCCGCAGGAGATGCAGGACGCTGCCGCGCGCCTTATCACGCGCCATTTGAAGCAGGTGCTGGGGGAGCAGACCTATGTGGTGGTGCAGGTGATCCCTCTGGTCAAGAGTGCCTACTACAGCAATGGTGAGCACTATTGAAGAGGGGGATAAACAAGGTTGGCGGGTCGGGTGACGTCGTTACCCGGCTACTCCACCCGGGTGGCCGGATGCTTAGCGCCAATCAAGGGGTCAGGCCGATTTGGCCAGCAGTTTATCGAGCCAGCGAGTGGGCAATACCCGTCGCAGGAAGGCAAACAGCCGGGTTGGAGTGGTCACCGGATAGCGTGCCTTGGGATGGGCGTGGGTCAGCGCATGGAGCAGCGGCGGGATGCAGGCTTCGCTGGAGAGGGTAAAGCCGCTGGTTGCTCCCTCTTTTTCCAGCCGCGTCAGGGTCTGGCGGTAGGCAGACTGATGACGGCTCTGGGCCGGATCGATGTGGCGCAAGAAGGCGCTGCGGGCATTGGCACGAAAACGGGTATCGATGGGGCCCGGTTCAATCAGGCTGATATATACCCCGCTACCCGCCAGTTCGAGGCGCAGAGTGTCGCTATAACCTTCCAGCGCAAATTTGCTGGCGTTGTAGGCGCCGCGATACTTCATGGCAACCAGCCCCAGTACCGAGCTGTTCTGCACTATCCGACCCTCTTTGGCCTCCAGCATCGGCGGCAGCACCTGACGGATCAGATGGTGCCAGCCAAACAGGTTGGTATTGAACTGCTCCCTGAGCGCTTCGGTGGGCAGATCTTCCAGCGCCCCGGGTTGGCCATAAGCGCCATTGTTGAACAGGCCATAGAGGCGCCCGCCCGCCAGATGGAGCGCCGCACTGGCTCCCAGCTCGATGGAGGAAGGGTCCGCCAGATCCAGATGCACCGCCAGCAATCCCTGTTGCTGCAGACGGGCCACATCTTCCGCCTTGCGCGCCGAGGCGATCACGGTAAAACCGTGCTGCCCGAGCGCCTGTGCGGCGGCGAGGCCAATACCGCTGGAACAACCGGTGATCAGAACAAAACGGGGCATGATGGCGTCCTTGTGACTGCTGACAAAAGCGTGTGGGTAGGTGAGCGGATAAAATCCTTATCCGGCTCGCATGTTAGCTTGCCAACCGGCAAAAAGAAAACCGGGCCAAGTGGCCCGGTTTGCTGACATCGTATTGCCTGATTACATGAAGGTAAGCGGCATGATGATGTGGAACTTGACGTCGTGCTCGGAGGCGAAGATGTTGGGGTAATCGGTCCAACCGCCGCCCTGGCTGATGTCGTTGTTGTAGTCGGTGTAGTGCAGTTTGAACAGGGTGCCTTTCAGCTTGCCATCCTGCACGGTATAGGTGACATCGAAGTTGGCTGCCCATTCGGTATCTTCACCGTTGGCTGCTTTCTTGCCTTGACCGGTTTCGATATCCCAACCGTAAGCACCGGATACACCGACGGACCAGCCAGGCGCACCAACCAGGTCATCCAGAGAACGGGTCACGCCGAAGAACAGCGCTTTCTCGTTGTTGGCGTTCCAGTCAGAGCGGGAGTCCCACCAAATTTCGTTGGCACCCTGGGAGTTGGCGTAGCCACGGGTCAGACGGGGCAGGTAGTTGCCTTCCGCACCTTCAGCCTTGGTCCACAGACCTTCCAGACGGAAGCCGTACGGGCCCATGCCCCAGGCAGCTGTCAGAGCTTGTTGCCATGCCAGACCGTCATAAGTCTCGATCTGGGAAGCGCCCTTGGTGTAGGTCTCGGTCTCGGAACCGTAGAACTGGTAGCTGGTGGAGAGGCCGCCCAGTACGTCAAACTTGTGAGCCAGTTTGAAGTGGTAGCTGTCCATGTAGCCTTCGGACTGACCGAAAGAACCGGTCACTGCAGTGCCATTTTCGAAGGTGTAACGGGCTGCGATACCGTGGATGTAGTCGATGACGTTTTCATCAGCGAACGGATCCATCCACGCTTTGGCACGGGAGAAGACCTGAGTCTCTTTGTACCAGGGGGCCTTGTACTCGTCAGCGATGGCGTAGGTCAGGTAGAGGCCACCGAAGTTACCTTCAACTTGACCACCACGATAGGTACCCGGCTGATAAGACCAGTTAACACCGATTTGGCCAGGGACATACAGCTGTGTATAACCACCCTTGGCAGTGATGCCGCCGTCCAGGAATTTCAGCTTCATCGCTGCGTTGGAGAGGCTGAAACCACCTTCAGGGGAGCCATCTTTGGCGTTGTTGCCCCAAGAACGGCCAGCGAAGGAGAATTCGTTTTCCTGGTTGACCGGGTGATTTTCGGTAACGGCCAGGTCATAGGCACCGAAGCCGCCCAGATCCAGACCTACGGTGTCCCAGGCATAACCGGAGTTGAAGTTAAGAGCGGCTTGAACGGTGGAATGGCTCAGGTTGGACTGGTATTTGCCTTCTTTCTTGGCTGCAGTCGGGTCACCATCGATGCGCTGACGATCACGCTGGAAGTAGAACAGACCGCCGGTCAGTTTGGAGTCTTTCACGAAGGTTTCATAGGACTGGCCGTATTCCGGGCTCATCATATCCTGAGCTGCCAACGCCATACCGGGGGCGACCAGAGCGGCTACCACAGCGGCACTCAAAGCGGCGCGCTTGAAGATCACTTTTTCCATTTTTATTGCTCCTGATTTTATGGACTTAGCTTTTTTTTCCGGCAGTTGGCATCGGGCCTACCGCTCGGTATTGGCATTGCAATCAAAACCCCGAAGGGCAAAAAATCTTGTCTTGGCTACCTGCAAACCCGGATGTCTTGGCACATCTGTAGTTGGCAGTCCTGATCATCACATGTTGTTTTTTTATGTTCCGATTCTTGGCTATCGGACAACCCCAAGAGTACGTTCGCGGTGCGAAATATCAATGAAAAGTTCCCTCAACGTTTCAAAAGTATGACCGAGTGCAAATAATCATGGGCAAGGTCGTAAACAGCCTCATGGCAGGTATCACGGTGATGAGAGCGTTTTCTTGAGGCCGCAGCCAGCGCCAGTGCGGGTTTTCATCCGGTACGGGGGAGGTGTCAGTTAACCTGCCGATAACAGATAATTTTGTGCTACAAAAAAACTTTCCCTCTGGTCGAGGGAAAGTGATCTGGTGAGGATGCGGGGCAAATAGGGGTCAGCCTTGCTGGTCGAGGATGCGGGGGATCTGCTGCGCCTGATGGTGGATATGGGACGAGACCTGCACCGAGAGCTGACTCACCTGACGGGCATGCTGATGGATACGGGCGATCAGATCGGCAAAACTGGCCAGCTTGTGTTCCTGACTTTTGGCGTTGTCGGCGCCCTGCAGGGCGATCACTGCGGTGTTGCGGGCGATCTCCCGCACTGCCTGGGTAGTCTGGCGCAGTTGTTCCGCCTGCGCCCGCTGGCGGCTTGATTCGCTGGTGATCCGGTTCAGTACAGTGCCAAGTTGTTCGCCGGATTGGGTCAGGCGCCCCAGAATATCGGTGATCTGGTTGAGGGATTGCTGGGTATTGGCCGAGAGGTGGCGTACTTCATCGGCGACCACCGCAAAGCCGCGTCCCTGTTCCCCTGCGCGGGCCGCTTCGATGGCGGCGTTGAGGGCCAGCAAGTTGGTCTGCTGAGCGATATGACCGATCACATCGACAATGGCCGTCACATCGGCAACCGAGCGGGTGAGGGCTTGCAGCGCCTCATCGCTCTCGTCAATCGCCAGTCCGGTCTGATGAGTAGCGTGCAGCATGCTGCCCACCAGATCTTCACTCTGGCTCATCGCCTGTTCGTTATGGTGGGCATGCCGGGCGATGTCGGCGGCGACCTGATGGACCTCTCCGGCCAGCTGGTTCAGCTCATCCATCATCTGACCGCTCTCGTCGACCACCTGTTCGGTGGTGCGGGTGCTGTGGTGGATCTCGTCAACCTGACTAACCATTCCTTGCAGACTGAGGGATACCGCTGACAGCTGCCCCTCTTTTTGTTGCTGATCCTGTTGCAGACGACCGATCAGCCGATTGTAGCTGGCAACAATATCGGCCAACTCGTTGCGATCGCGCCCGGTAGGCAACGGCTCGGCCTGCCCCGTCTGATCGAGCTGTAGAAAGGCTCCGCGCAGTCGTAACAAGGGGGCGAGCAGCCAGCGTCGTTGCACCAGCGCAAACAGCAGGGCGACTATCACCAGACAGAGCGCCAGCGTGCCGAGGATGGTGGCCAGCTCCTGATTGACGGCTTGCCGTTCGTGTGCAAGTTGTTCCCCCATCTGTCTGGTCGCTTGCAACATCGCCATGATGTCTTGCTGCACGGTCTGGCGGCCAGCCTGTTGCTGTTGTAGCGCCGTGCGGCTGTTGGCCAGCTCCTGCGGATAGCGGCCCAGCAGCGAACGTAATTCGCTGCGCGGTTGATCTCCCAGCTCCTTGCGTACCGGCTCCCCCAGGGTGAACTCATCGGCGGGCGCCTCTTCATACAGGCCGAGCAGCGGCAAGGCTTGCAGCGCTTGCGCCTGTTTTTGCAGTGCCTCCAGCTCGAAGCGGATCCCTTCGAGCAGCTTTTCATTGCCCTGCTCCATATAGCTTTGGCGCAAATGGGCGAGGCGCGGCAGGCCCGCCAGGATCTCGGCCGCACCGCGGCGATATTGCTGTGCCGCGGCAGATTGTTCCGTGCTGGCGCCTTGCTCCCCATAGCGGATCAGCGCCATGGCCTGGCTGCCCAGCTCACTCTCCGCATTTTGCAGCAGCAGCTGGCTGTTGCCCGAGAGCTTGCCTGCGGCCTGATAGTCGTGCGCGATGCGCTGCGCCATCTGTTCGAGTTGCTGTCTGAGCGGGGCCGCCACGGCATCATCCTGAGCGGCCAGCGAGGAGAGCGCTTGCTGGCGGATCTTCTCCGCTGCTGTCAGTTGTTGCGGATCGCCGCTGTTGAGGTAGTCACGCAGGCTGTTTTGCAGGGTCACTGTCACCAGTTGTTGCAGCGTCTCGTGCTGATGCTGGGCCTGATTGGTATGGGCAAGCTGTTGCCAGCCGTGGTAGAGGGCCAGCGCCTGTCCTCCCGCAACCAGTAACAAAACAAGGGAGGATAGGGTGGCGTAATGGGCGATTTTCACGGGGTAATTCCTGTCAGCACAGACCATGGGGGAGCGTGGCCCGAGCCTAAACAGGGATGATGGCGTTTTTATGACAGCATGGTCAGGTGGCCCTATTTTACCGACTTAATTGGCTGGGGATGCCAGTGCTCTGTTGCGTTGGCCCAGCATACCGAGCAGGGCGCCTCCCATGATAAGTGCACCGGCCAGCAGATGGCGCGAGGTCAGCTCTTCTCCGTTCAATGCCACTAACAGCAAAGTACTCAGCAGCGGTGTCAGGTAGGCAAGGGCACCGATCCGGCGTGGATCGCCGTCTCGCAGTGCCAGATACCAGGTCACAAAGGCCGCCCCCATCGGGCCCAGCGCCAGCCCGATGATGAGACTCCAGTCACTGGTGGGGATCTGTGCGAGCGGCAGGGGCCCCTCCAGCAGACGGGCAAGCAGCAGCGCCAGCAAACCTGCGGGTAGGCAGGCTGCCGCAGTGACCACGGCAGGGGCTGGTGGCAGACGGCGTGATAGCACCGAATAGGCCCCCCAGACGACAGCTGCACCGAGCGCCAACAGGTATCCCGGCAGATAGGCCTGCTGCAGTTGCAGCTCGCCATCGACCATCACCAGTATGGAACCCGCCAGACCAAAGGCGCCAGCCAGCAGATGACGTGCATGGAGTGGATGACCGGGCAACAACAGCGGGGTGAACAGAATGATGCAGAGCGGCCAGAGGTAGTTGATGAGGTTTGCCTCCAGCACCGGGGCATGGCGAAAGCTCATAAAGAGCAGCAGATGGTAGAGCAGCAATGCCGTAACCGTCACCAGCCAGGTAATAGGGCGAGCACGCCACTGGCGCCAGAACGGCAAGGCCCCGACCCCGCAGAAAAACAGCACCAGCCCGACCAGCACCAGTGGTGACACGCTGGTGACCCGTGACGTCAGCGCCGCCAGCGAGGCCCACAGCACAATGGTCAGCAAGGCAAAACCGGTGGATCTATCCCACCAGGAACATCCGGACATCCAACACTCTTTTGCAAGATGAAACAGGGCTTGGCCTCAAAGACAAGCCAAAGAGAAGCAGTTTATCAGAGAGAGCGCATGCTCTGAACGCAGAAAGGAGAGGGTCATTACGGTTGGATGGTCGGATTCATTGCCGCCAAAAACGACCAAGGGGTTGGCATCGTGATGATGCCAACCCCTTGTTTTGTATGGCGCTCCCGACTGGAGTCGAACCAGTGGCCTGTCCCTTAGGAGCCAAGGTTGATAGAGTTTCAGACGGTATCCACTGGTTCTGCGATGGATATTTTTTTGATTAAAAACAGTTATTTAATTAATATGTCTGTATCAAGTAGTTTCATAAGGTCTCACTCCAACGCACTGCATTGGAGGGGTACGGGGAGGGGTACGGATGGCGATAAGTAAAGACTTGGAGATCTCGTCACTCAAGCCTGTTGAAGGGGTTAAGGTGAAGCGATATGCGATTCAATCGAAGCATGGTGGCGGGCTCAAGATAGAAATTCGCGCAAGTGGCCTCAAGCGTTTTGTGTATCGCTTCAAGATTGGTGGTAGTGAAGGTGAATTGTTGTTGGGGAGTTATCCAGCTCTAACTTTGGCTAAAGCTAGAGAGGAGCATGGCAAAGCCGTGCAGCTTGTGAAGCGGGGCATTGATCCCACTAAGTTTGCAGCGCAAGAAAAGGCTAAAAATGAAACGGCCCTGACGATGGATGAGTTGCTTGGACGATGGCTCGATGCGCAACGTGTTGCTCAGGTCGTCAAACCCAAAACCCTCCAATGTCATCAAGATCGTTGGAATCGTCATCTCAAGAAGACCCTGGGCAATATTCGCTTAATCGATCTGACTCGTGCCCACTTGGCACAAGCGTTAGAGATAACCAGGCGCGCAACAAAAGACGAAACCCGTAAGGGGCTGGGAACGCTGAATCAGATGTTGGATTATGCGGTGGTTCACTGCCTGATTGAAGCTAACCCAGCAAGGCTATTACGGCCAAAAGATTTTGGCGCCAGTGCTGGCGCCCCAAGAGAGCGTTGGCTGACTGTCCCCGAATTGCGCAGGTTATGGAAGGCCATTGATGAGGACTTGGGGAGCGGTGGCAGCCTGGCAGCTGGGGGACGGGGCGTTTCTCGCCATGCCACTATTTCTCTGCCTGCAGCGAATGCGATCAAGCTATTGATACTGACCGGATGTCGGCGTAGTGAAGTCGCCAATATGCGTTTTTCACAGATCAAGGATGATATATGGACCATTCCAGAAACGAAAAATGGTAGAGCTCATACAGTCTTTATTTCTCCTCAAGCAAGATCAGTAATTGAAGTTCAGGGACAGTATTCCAATGGTGATTTTGTATTTGAATCAGATCGGCCAAAAACAGATGAAATAGAGCCAATATTAGTCGATTCAATTACACGAGCACTAAGACGATTCATTGCTCGCTCTCTATCTGATATGGAGCCATTTACTATTCATGATTTACGTCGAAGTGCTGCAACTAACTGGGCGGAAAGACTGGATACTGAGGAAAGGGTAATTGAGCTTTGCTTGAATCACACACCCATTAACAAACTTATTAGAACTTATCACCGCTCACGTCATGCCGAGAAAACCCGACTTGTCTGGATTAATTGGGGGAGACTGGTAGCTGATGAGGTGATGCAAGAGCCTGTTGCTGAAACAGTATTCAATAACGTTGTGAAATTGAGTTTTAATAGAAAGTAAGTGGCTATGATAATGCTGAATGACGGACTAAATGATTAAATCATTTAGTCCATTTTATTTATATTGAACACCGTTTTGCGTATGCTTCTCTAATCAATTCTTCTATGATAGCATTTTTATTTTTGTTTTCTACTTGGCTTAGTTCGTCAAGAATATCGCCTATATCTTGGCTCATGTTTATACTGTATTGTTTCTTATCTTTGTTTTTATCTCGGTATTTTCTCTGGCTCCATGATTTCTTCATTGTGAGTGTAATAAGTTTTGAACTGTCCTCATTGAATGTGCGCGTCACATCAAAAAAAGAAATGATATCATCTCTAACTCCCATTGAGCCAGGAAGTACTAGTGGGATATATCTTAGTTTGTTATTAAGCAAGTAGTCAAATGTCCAAGATATTTTTTGATTTTCATCCTTGTTTAGCCAGCGAGTTATTTCTTGGTTTTTTAGGGAGTATGAAGCTGTCTCTTTTATATTATCTAGTATTTGTAATTTAATGGCCTTACTAACTCTCAATCTATTTATACAGCAAACGATTAAAAATGTGCTTATTTTTACATTGGTAATATCATTCATTCTCACAATTTTCTTGCTGTTGTTTGGCTGCATTGTTTGTAAAAATTCACATTTAAGGTCGAAATCGAACATTTTATTAGAGATGTGATCTAATGTTAAGTGACTCAATGTTCGCCATATATAAAAAATCAATCTGGTATTTTTTTCATCTATCCAATGTAGGTCATCCTTGGAAATACATGCTTGGGTATATTCGTTATGAAGTACTTTGATAAATCGGTCGAGGTTAAGTGTTGAATTGTCTCTAACATCATTATCAGACATGAATCTTTGAGCGTTAGGATCTAAGCTGGCTCTTGATAGTTCGTTTTCAATATTTTCAGCTGCAGGAATTACACACACTGAATACGAATTTATTTCACATGTTCTATACCAAAGATAATCAACAAAGTATTTGTCGAGTAACAGTGTTCTGACAACTTTTCCATCCGTCCAGAGCGCCATATTTTTCACCCTAATAACTTAAAACTACATTGTAGTTTTTATTGTGTTTTTCGTGAGTGTGTTTTGTGGGGTTTTGTGATGTATTTCACGTGTTTTTTATGTTTGGCCTGGTGCAGGAATGGCCAACCAATGTTTGGGGTGTCTGGCTTAGAGTGCACTATGCATCTGGTGGTTTAGATCCTGAGCTTGTTTAGTGTGCTATGAATTACTGTGTGTGTCAGTAAAGTTCTTTCTTCATGGGTTTATCGCAAAGTTCAGTGGAGACTGAGATTTATTTATTCGGTTGTGGGTGGCTATCAATTAATTGTGCGGATTAATGAGATTGAGATTAGATTGTGGTTTATTTCGGATAGTAATTTTTAACATGTGGTCCTTCGTTATGAAGAAATAGCGGAGAGATAACATGAAGTTGATTAAGCTGAAAGAAGTCATCGAAATGACTACCTTATCCAAAGCGACAATTTATCGCTTGATGAGCAAGAGGGCATTTCCTGGTGCCGTTCCTTTAGGGCCTCGTGCGGTCGCTTGGAAGCTGAGTGAAGTAATAGAATGGATTGATTCGAAGGTATCCGCTAGATAGGAGGTATCGAGCTAAGTTCAGAGGAACTTATTTGTCTTAATGTTCGGAATTATCGAGCGCTTATCGAAAATAACCAAGCTTTTCTCGGCGATTTAGAATGTTGCTCAGTTCGGTAATAGTATTACATATACACGCGAAGTGTATAACACGGTAGAGGGGGTAGGAGATATATCGAGGGTGAGAGTGATACACCATCAAGAGTGTATCGCAGAGTATGTGAACGAGAATATGTGATATATACACTTCGTGTATACCAATCAGATGCACATCAGGCTTGTACATCAGATATAAGCCATTAGCTGTATAGATCTGCATAGCAAAGTATATGTAATGCACAGAGTGCTAAATGCAGGTTGGTATATCAACCTAGTGGTTTGATAAGAGAGAACGGTATCAGTTGTCAGTAAAGTTTTACGTAGCAACCCTCATTAATTACGATAAGTGAAGTCATCTGAGTATCTAACCAACGGGTATAGGTATTCCATGCGAGCTATAGGAACTTATATGAAATCAAAAGTCGGGTATCATTTAATAGCCGACGAGCTAGAAAACTTACGAGGTGTGGCTGAGGCCAAGTATGGTTCAATATCCTTTGAGCAGTTGAAAACATCCGTGGAGGTAATCGCTAACTTCTTGAATAAACACCCACGAGTGTTTGCAGTGCGCGTTGACCTACGCTTCCCCCTGATATCCATCATGGATGATCCGGATATGCCGACAAGCTTCCCACCGGAGGTAGAGGAGGAAAAGGTTATTAAGCGCTTTATAGCTTCACTAAAAAGCCAAATACAGGCGGCACGTCACCGTAAGGGTAAGGCTGGTAAACCATTCTTCTTGGGATTTATCTGGGTGAAGGAGCAAGTAACAAGCCAGTATCCTCATTATCACGTGGTGCTACTATTTAACCGAGATGATTACGGTCATCTTGGGGACTACTCTAATCTCGATGGAGATAACATGGCTACGCGTATCCGTAAAGCTTGGTGTAGTGCATTGAGGCTCGCATACCCTGATTATGCGTCTTTGGTGCATTTCCCTGATGATGCAGAGTATCGATTTGATCGCCGAGATGCTGACCTGCATAATGAGAGATTCTATAAATTCTTGGAGAGGACTGCATATTTATTTAAATTACGCACGAAAGTACGAAACAGCCGTAATTTTGGGCGTAGTCAATTGATAAGGTAATGTTCACCACTTAATTCACTGGCCCAAGCGATTGCGATTCAACCTGCAGCAGTATCACCTCATCAGGAGAAAACGCGGGTAGAAATGAAGGTTGAAACGCAGGTAGAAAAGCGGGTCAAAACACCCCATGCCATCTTGGCGGAACTGACGGCTGAACCGACCATAACTCTCAAGCAAGTCGCAGAGCGGATTGGCAAATCGACCAGTACAGTGGAGAGAGCTGTTGCCATGCTGGTCAAAGACGGGCGATTACGTTTTGTTGGGCCGCGTAAGAACGGACGTTGGGAGGTATTGGATCCTGATGTGTAACCACCTAGCCCCGCAACTAACCGACTCAGGACTACCTCGCCACCGGCAGGTCCTCCCAGCGGGTGGTGTAGCAGGGGCTCAGGTGCTCTTGTCGCATCATCCACTCAGGCGACCCCGTACCTTGGCTGGCAAAGCCTACGCGCCCCAATCCCTTGGCTTTGATCTGGTCCATCACTGCCATCAGCGCATCTGATTGAGCGGACGGCGGGGCAAACAGATCTGCCTGTTGTTGCCCCTTGGGGGTGAACTCACTCAGCATGACGCCCCCCTTCTGATAACGGTAACCGTCGCGCCAAATCTGCGGTAGCAGCACGTTCACTTGCTGCAGCAGCAACCGGGTATCATCGCTAGGGCAGACCAGCCGGACGCCAGCCTGCTCACTGTAGTAAGGGGCTCGTTCATCAAAGGGGCTGGTTCGCACGAACAGGTGCACCCGCTGGCAACACATCCCCTCGGCCCGCAGCTTCTCGGCTGCGCGAGCCATAAAGCCTGACAACGCTTGAGCCATTTCTCCACGGTCAGTCACGCGCTCACCAAAGGAACGGCTCGAGAGGATCTGCTGCTTCGCCGCCGGTTCAACGGTCAGCTCTGCGCAAGGCAGGCCACGCAGCTCCTGTACGATCCGCTCGACCACCACGCCGTATTGGGCGCGTAACCCTTTGGCGTCGCTAGCTACCAGGTCAGCAACGGTGTTGATGCCTTGTGCCACCAACTTGGCTCCCAAGCGCCGTCCTATGCCCCACACCTCGTCCACCGGGGTGATAGCCATCAGCCGGGCACGGCGCAGCTCGTCACGCAAGTCCACGACGCCGCCAGTGGCAGGCCACTTCTTGGCTGCATAGTTGGCCAGCTTGGCGAGGGTCTTGGTGGGGCCAATCCCGACCCCTACCGTGAGGCCGGTCCACTGCCACACTCGCTGCCGGATCTGTTGTCCATAGGCGGTCAGGTCCCCGGCAAACGACTCCGACAGTGACAGGAATGCTTCATCGATGGAGTAGACCTCCAGCTCGGGGGCCATGGTCTCCAACGTGCTCATCACCCTGCCAGACATGTCTCCATAAAGTGCGTAGTTGGAGCTGAATGCCACACCGCCATGCGCCTCGAACTGCTCGCGGATCTTGAAGTAGGGCCCGGCCATCTTGATACCCAGCGCCTTGGCTTCGGGGCTGCGCGACACCACGCATCCATCGTTGTTGGAGAGCACCACGATTGGGCGGCCACGCAGCTCAGGGCGAAACAGCCGCTCACAGCTGGCGTAGAAGTTGTTTACATCAACGAGCGCTATGGCCATCACGCTGCCTCAGATTGCCGATCACATGGGTGACCACTCCGAACAGCTCCAGGGAGAGGCTCATACAAGGGTCGATAGGCGCGAACGCCGGATTGGCTGGCAACAGCCGTAGCCTCGGCTTGAGCTGCAAGGTCTTGACCGTGAAGCCGCCATCGAGTAGTGCAATCACCACATCACCATGGCGCGGGGTCAGGCTCTTATCGACCACCAGCAAGTCACCGGGAAAGATGCCAACCTCGGTCATGCTCTCCCCCTCGGCACGCAGATAGAAGGTTGCGGCAGGGTGCGCCACGCAGTGGGTGTTGAGGTCCAACTTCCCTTCCAGATAGTCGCTGGCTGGGCTGGGAAAACCGCAAGAGGCGCGGTGCAAGAACAGCGGGATGGTCACCTCGGCGGGTGATGGGTCTGGGGTTAACAGCTTCATGGCAACAATACCTGTGTTTATATACAGGCATTATAGCGCACCACCTTTGAACCAGCGCAAGTCCCGCATGCCAGTGATGGCGTACCATGGCGCCAACAAATAACAAAGAGGTCAGTATGAGTCACAATCTTTGTGCCCTACCGAAAGAGCTGCAAGAACGGGTCGAGGTCGAGAAGGCCGCCGCATATGCGGTATGGAAAGAGCGCAACGGTCACTTGGCCAGCGCAGAAAGCGAAGCGAACCAACATCAAGGTGAACTGGGCCGCTACTTCCTCGAACAAGTGGCGAAATACAAGAAACTAAGATAACGCACGGTCTCTAAAGGTCGCGTATATGTGAGACTCGATAGGGTTTTTCCATTCCTTAAGTGGTAGCCTAGTTGTTATTAACCAATAACTTAACAGAAGAATGGAACAACTTAACCGAGCCCTTGCCTTACACCAGTTACTATTGGACTTTCGTTACCCTGTTCCACGCTCCGTCATACTCGAACGACTTGAGTGCTCAGCCAGCACTTTCAAACGGCTGCTGGAATTGCTGCGAGACCGTTATCAGGCGCCAATAATCTGGGACCCGACCGCTCGTGGTTATCGTTACGATACCGATGATGGTCGGTTTACCTTGCCGGGCGTCTGGCTTACCGAATCGGAAGCCTTTGCTCTCTTGATGGCCAATCGCCTGCTGCAGGATGTGCAACCGGGTCTGCAGCAGCAGGGGTTGGCTCAGTTGCAGGCACGTATCGGAGATTTGCTGGGTCCCCAGTGGCAGAATGAAGCTGACCGCCTGCG
This sequence comes from Aeromonas sp. 84A, assembly GCF_051919345.1. NCBI lineage: Bacteria > Pseudomonadati > Pseudomonadota > Gammaproteobacteria > Aeromonadales > Aeromonadaceae > Aeromonas > Aeromonas sp. 84A. The sequence continues at coordinate 4,008,034 of NZ_JBQBEW010000001.1, read as the reverse complement.
TGTGGAAAGCATCGGGCGCCAATACGTGTCCCCAGAGCTATTCCTACCTCTGGTACAAACGCTGTTTTCCAGGCGTCAGCTCCACTTTCTCTATCACCCCACACAACATCAGTCCGAAGAGCGTCAAGTATCACCGCAGCGTCTCTGCTGGTATCGGGACAACTGGTATCTGCTTGCCTGGTGTCATGGACGAGAGGCCCTGCGCCTCTTTGCCTTGAGTCGAATAGTCGAACCCAAATCGCTGGATGAAGCCGCCTGCGAATGTGGGACGCCAGAGCTGGATGCACTCTTTGCAAATGGCTATGGCATCTTCGCCGGGGCTGATTTGAAACAGGCCGAGCTGCGCTTTGACCCATCTGCTACCCCTTGGGTCAGAGATGTGCAGTGGCACCGGGAGCAGCTCCAGACCATAGAGCCAAGCGGTCATATTCGTCTCACTTTCCCCTATGCCGATCAACGCGAACTGGTACGCGACCTGATGCGCTTCGCCGGAGAGGTCGAGGTACTGGCTCCACCATCACTGCGCAGCGCCGTCATCCACGCCATGAGAGCAGGACTGGAAAAACATGGAGCAGGAGAAGAGGTAGCCCAGCCGGTGAGCCAGTGAGGGGAGAATAATGGAAGTGCTCAGCTGATATGTGAACGGAAATTCGGGATGCGGAGGAAAAGTGCCAACAAAAAGCACCGATATTGCCCACGTCAGGATTAATGATGATGGAACATGGGCTGAACCTCATCTGCTTGATGAGCATTTAATACATGTCGCAAAAATGGCCGCGTCGTTTGCCCACTCCTTTGGGGCTGGCTGGGCTGAATTAGCTGGTCGCTGGCATGATCTCGGCAAATACAGTGAAAATTGGCAAAGTTATCTGCGGTCAAAGTCTGGTTATGAGGCCGAAAATGCCCACATGGAGCAACAGTTCGGGCGGGTGCCGCATTCTATGGGAGGCGCTATTCATGCGATTGAAAAGCTGGGGCCGGGAGTGGGCCACCTGTTGGCTTATCTCATCGCTGGGCACCATGCCGGCTTGCCGGATTGGTATGAAGGAGCGAGTGCTTTGTCCGCGCGTCTGGTTTCAGGCAGGACAGAATATGCCGAGGCATTAGCAGCCAGCATCCCAGATGAAATTCTGGGTAGTCATGATGCAGTACTGAATATGCCCAGACTCAATCCGGGTTCGGTTTCCATATGGCTGCGCATGCTGTTTTCATGTCTCGTCGATGCAGATTTTCTGGATACCGAACGCTATATGTCGCCAGCGCAATATGCGCAGCGTGGTCACTATCCCGCAGTTACAGAACTACAACAGCGTTATCAAGATTTTATGGCCACGCTGCAAATGAACGCCTCGGCCTCGCCCCTGCAATCATTGCGTAATGTCATTCTGCAACAGGCTTTGGCTGCGGCTGAGTTGGCACCGGGTATGTTCAGTCTGACGGTGCCAACGGGGGGGGCAAGACGCTGGCTAGCCTGGGGTTTGCCTTGGAACATGCGCTCCGTCATGGCAAAAAGCGAATTATTTATGCCATTCCCTTTACCAGCATCATAGAGCAGAACGCGGCTGTATTTCGGCGCGTACTGGGTGATGATGCGGTTCTGGAGCATCACAGCAATCTGGATGGACAAGAGGAGGCTCATGCCCGTCTGGCTACCGAAAACTGGGATGCGCCAATTATTGTAACCACCAATGTGCAGCTGTTTGAATCATTGCATGCATCACGCCCCAGTCGCTGCCGCAAACTGCATAATCTGGCCGACAGCATCATTATTTTGGATGAAGCACAGCAGTTGCCCCGGGATTTCCACGAACCGATCACCCGTTCCATGCAGCAACTGACAGATTTTTTTGGTGTGAGCTGGGTGCTGTGTACGGCGACTCAACCGGTATTGGCAGAAAGTCGGGATCTGTTTGGTCGGCTGTTATTGGGGGGATTGCGTGATGTACGCGAAATGATGTCTGAGCCCGAACATCTGGCCCGACAACTGAAGCGTGTCGATATCCAGATCGCGACCGAGCCGACCAGTTGGGAACAAATTGCCAATAAGGTTATTGCTGAAGAGGTCGTCCTTTGCATCGTCAATACCCGTCGCCATGCCCGTGAGTTGTATACCTGCCTACCTGATGATGGCAACAATCTACATCTTTCTGCGCATATGTGTGCTGAGCATCGCTCAGCAGTAATTGGTGAAATCCGCAACCGGCTCGCTGCCCGGCAGGCGGGGGGGCGACGACCACTGCGCGTTGTTAGTACCCAGTTGATTGAGGCCGGTGTTGATCTGGACTTTCCTGTTGTGTTCCGGGCCATGGCCGGGCTGGATGCGATAGCGCAGGCGGCTGGGCGTTGTAACCGGGAAGGCAGGTTGTCAGAGCCTGGCAAGGTATGGGTCTTTATGCCGCAACAGTCGGCGCCAGTTGGTCTGCTGCGCCAAGCCGAGCAATGCACCCTGGAATTGGTAAAGGCTGAGCTATTGTCGGACCCGCTGGCGCCGGAATCATTTGTCCGTTTTTTTGAATTGCTCAATGCAAAGGGTGAGCGCGACAAATATGGTATCTGCCGTTTGCTAAAGGCGGAACGCTCCTCAAGCGCACCGGTGGCAATTCAATTTAGAACGGCTGCCGAGAAATTCCGTCTGATCGATAACCGGGGCGTGCCGCTAATTGTGCCCTATCGCAGCCCGGGGGCCGAAGAAAGCCCAACTTTCATGTGGTTGTCGAAGCTGGCGCTAGAGCCGGGGGCGACCTGGATTTACCGAAGACTGCAACGGTACACCGTTACGGTGCCGGAGTCGTTGGCTATTAAGCTACAGCAACTGGGCGCTATTGAACTTGAATCCGGCATGATGGTGCTGCTGGAAAGTCATTACAACTCGGTATGGGGTGTTGAAATGCCGGATGTGCTGTTATCCGCTGAGGCATCAGTTATTTAATGGAGGAAACCCGGATGGGATTTTGTCTGGAGGTCAGTGGCGATTTTGCCTGTTTTACTAGGCCGGAAATGAAAGTCGAGCGCGTCAGTTATGACGTGATTACCCCGTCAGCGGCGCGCAGCGTGTTCGAGTCGATCATGTGGAAGCCTGCAATTCGTTGGCAGGTGACCAAGATTGAAGTCCTTAATCCAATTCGATGGATTAATCTGCGTCGCAATGAGGTAGGGAGTGTGATTTCCTCCCGCAATGTCACCTCGGTTATGAAAGCAGGCCGGGGTGCGCTGGGTCTATATGTCGAGGAAGATCGGAAGCAGAGGGCTGGGCTGCTGCTGCGGGATGTGCATTATCGTCTGCATGCGAATTTTGAAATGACACCGCAGGCTGGTGCGACCGATAACCCTAACAAGTTTGCCGAGATGTTTCGCCGTCGGGCCGAACGTGGGCAGTGTATCAATCAGCCCTATTTGGGTTGCCGCGAGTTTGTCTGTGATTTTTCTCTGGTGGATGCGAGGGGCACAGAGAATAAGCCTGCCCTCGTTGAGGATCGGGATCTGGGCTGGATGCTGTATGACCTGGATTACTCATCGTCGGATGCACCGACACCGCTGTTCTATCGGGCATCCATGCAGCAGGGCGTGATCGCGGTACCGCACCGTGATAGCCAGGAGGTGTGTGGATGATCCTGCAGGCATTATGTGAATACTATCAACGCAAACAGCAGGATCCCGATGACGCCCTTGCGCCCTTCGGTTTTGAGGAGAAGGGGATCCCGTTTGTGATTGTCATCAATCAGGATGGCCACTTCATCCAGTTTGAAGACACACGAACTCTGGGAGGGAAAAAGCCGCTGCCCCGCCAGTTTATGTTGGCAAAGGGAGTCAAAAAGACATCTGGAGTGTTGGCCAATGTGCTGTGGGATCCAGCTGATTATGTGCTGGGAGTAGACAAGAAGGGTAAACCGGAGCGAACACAGGAGCAAAAGAGCTGCTTTATTCGTACCATCCGTGAAACCTTTTCCACTATTCCGGACAACCCCGCTATTGCAGCGGTACTGAAATTTTACGAGTTGCCGGAGCAACCGCTGAGTGTTGATCCCTTGTGGCCGGTGATTGAGGATACCAATCCGCTGCTGACATTTCGGCTGGCTGAGGATGGTGCCTGCATTGTCTTTAATCGTCCTGAAGTAGTAGCGGCCTATCAACAGTGTCTGGGGCAGCGAGATGGCGAGCAGATCCGTTGCCTTGTATCCGGAAAAAAAACCGCGTTGGCGGTAACGCATCCGGCCATCAAAGGGGTATGGGGAGCTCAGAGCTCCGGGGCTAATATTGTCTCCTTTAACCAGGAATCATTCTGCTCCTGGGGTAAATGGAAGCAGCAGGGCGCCAACTCACCGATCGGGGAGCAGGCCGCCTTTGAATACACTACGGCGCTGAATCATCTGCTGCGTACTAATAGCCCCAATCGCCTGCAGATGGGCGAGACCTCTGTGATCTGTTGGGCGGCCAAGTGCGCTGAACTGGAGACACTGTTGCCATTGATTTTTGGTGATGTTTCCAAAGACAACCCTGATGAAAATATCCGAGCGGTGCAGGTGCTCTTTGCCTCTCTGTATAACGGAACCTATCAGGCTCCGGATGGAGATGAGCGCTTCTATCTGCTGGGATTGGCACCGAATGCTGCGCGAATATCTGTCCGTTTTTGGCAAGCAGGGACGGTCGCCAGTTTTTCCGAATGTCTGGGACAATGGTTTACAGATCTGGCCGTTGTCGGTGCTCGGCATGGTGGGGTTATGCCACTTAAGCCCTTGCTGCGTTCGGTCGCCGCACTGGGTAAGGATGAAAATCTCTCTCCGCAACTGGCTGGCGAAGTGGTTCGCGCCATTCTCTCCGGGCGGCCGTTACCCAATGCACTCTTTACCGCGCTACTAGTGCGCCTCAAGGCTGAAAAAGGTCAGGTTAATGATCATCGGGCTGCGCTGATCAAGGCCTGGCTGAATCGTCAATTCCGAGTCAATCATCGCAAGGAGGTGACTGTGTCTCTCAATCTGCAAGAGTCACGTATCGGTTATCTGTTGGGACGGCTGTTTGCCGTTCTGGAAAAGTTGCAAGCCGATGCCAATCCTGGGCTGAATGCCACCATCCGTGATCGTTACTACAGTAGCGCCAGTTGTACACCCAAGGCCGTATTTGGCACCCTGCTGCGCCTGCATACCCATCATCTGAAAAAACTAGATAACCCGGCTTTCCGAACCGTTGTCGAAAAGCGCATTCAGAGCATCATGACTGATATTGCGGACTTCCCAGCGCACCTCAGTCTGGAAGAACAGGGGCTATTTGCTATCGGCTATTACCATCAACGTCAAGATTTATTCGCCAAAAAAGAGACCAATCAGGGAGAAAAAGCATGAGCCTGTCCAACCGCTATGAATTTGTACTGTTGTTCGATGTTAAGGATGGCAACCCGAATGGTGATCCTGATGCAGGTAACCTGCCACGTGTCGATGCGGAAACCGGACAGGGCTTAGTGACTGATGTTTGTCTCAAGCGCAAGGTTCGTAATTTTGTAGGACTGGTAAAAGAAGAACAGCCGCCGTTTGAAATTTACGTCAAGGAAAAGGCAGTACTGAACAAGACTCACGAACGCGCCTACGAGGGTATTAGCAAGAGTGAACTGCTCAAGGGGAACGACAAGAAACGCAAGGGTGGCGATGCGGTGGATGAAGCCCGGCAGTGGATGTGCAAAAACTTCTATGACATTCGTACCTTTGGGGCAGTGATGTCTACCGGGGTCAACTGTGGCCAGGTGCGTGGACCGGTGCAACTGACCTTTGCGCGGTCGATCGATCCGATTGTCGCTCAGGAGCACTCCATTACACGCTGTGCAGTGGCAACAGAAGCCGAGGCGCTCAAGCAGGAAGGAGATAACCGGACCATGGGCCGCAAGAATACCGTGCCGTATGGCCTGTACCGTTGTCATGGTTATATTTCTGCGCATCTTGCCAAACAGACCGGTTTTGACGAGCAGGATCTGGAGTTGCTGTGGCAGTCTCTTGCCAACATGTTTGATCATGACCATTCGGCCGCTCGCGGTGAAATGAGTTGTTGCGCGCTTTATGTCTTCCGACATGACTGTGAACTAGGCAATGCCCCGGCACGCAAGCTGTTCGAGACCATCCATATTGAGCGGGTCAGTGAAGGTCCTGCGCGCAACTATGCCGATTACCAGGTCACAGTAGTCGATGAGGCTTTACCGCAAGGTGTTTCGTTGTTGCGGATTGTTGAGTAACGCATGGACGATCCCCGCCTGATCCCACTTTCTGCTTTGCAGCACTATGCGTTTTGCCCAAGGCAATGTGCCCTGATTCATAACGGTCAAGTCTGGGCTGAAAACTGGCTGACAGCGCAGGGGCTATTGCTGCATCAGCGTGTGGATCAGGGTGAGCCGGAGACGCGCAAGGGCGTGCGTTATGAGCGTGGGGTACTGGTCAGTGCCCTCCGTCTTGGTCTGACCGGCAAGCTTGATCTGCTGGAAAAGGATCTGGTCAGCGGGGAGCTGCTGCCTGTGGAATACAAGCGTGGCAAACCCAAGAGCCATGATGCCGATGCTATCCAGTTGTGTGCCCAGGCTCTGTGTCTGGAGGAGATGACCGGCCAGTCCATACCGCGGGGGGCGCTCTGGTACTGGCAGATACGGCGTCGGACAGAAGTGGTGCTGGATGCGGTACTGCGGGAGCGGACGCATCAAGTTATCGCGCAGGTCGCCTTATTGCTGAAATCGGGTGAGGTCCCACATGTGAAGCCGGGCAAGCATTGCCAGGCCTGTTCATTGTGGGAGTGGTGTCAGCCGGAATATCAGGCAAGGGATCGCTCAGTGGCTTACGTAGCGGATCTATTCTCAATGCAGGAGGGCGACGAGTGAAAAAATTGCAAAACAGCCTCTATATCACTCGCGATGGCGCCTATCTGCACAAGGAGCGGGAAACGCTGCTGGTGGAGCAGACGGTCGAGGGGCAACGCAAAAAATTGTTGCAGATACCCATTCATTCGGTGGGTAACATCTTTTGCTTTGGCAATGTGCTGGTGTCGCCGCAGTTGATGGGCTTTTGTGGTGAAAACGGCACACAGCTGGCGTTTTACGATGCCTTCGGCCGTTTTCAGGCCCGGGTGGTGGGCAAACAAACCGGGAATGTCTTGCTGCGGCGGGCCCAGTTTCGCCGCGCGGATTGCGTGGATAGTCGTGAAAACCATATTGCCCGCAACATTGTCGTGGCAAAGGTGCACTCCTCGCGGGTAGTGCTGCAACGGCATCTTCGAACGTATGGTTCAAATCCGGATGTCTCTGCAGCGGCGCATCGGTTACGGCAGATCGTGGCCGAGTTGAAAAGCCAGAGCGATCCGGAGCGGATCCTGGGTTTTGAAGGGGAGGCGGCCCGTCATTATTTCGGGGTATTCAGTCGGCTAATCAACTCGCAAACGGGGTTCGTTTTTGATGGCCGGACTCGGCGTCCCCCCAAGGATCCCGTCAATGCCATGTTGTCATTTATGTATTCCGTGCTTTCGAAAGAGATCAGTGGCGCGCTGCAGGGGGTGGGTCTGGATCCACAAGTGGGGTTCTTGCACGAAGAACGGCCGGGAAGGGATAGCTTGGCGTTGGACTTGCTGGAGGAGTTTCGGGCGCCGATAGTGGATCGATTGGTGTTGACCCTGATCAATCGTCAGCAGGTCAAGGTGGGTGATTTTACAACCGATATGCTGGGTGGCGTTGCTATGAAAGAGGATACCCGACGGTTGTTGTTACAGAGCTGGCAAGCCAGAAAGCAGGAAGAAGTTACCCATCCGTTCTTGGGTGAAAAAGTAGCCGTCGGCCTGCTGCCGCATGTGCAGGCAATGTTGCTTGCGCAACATCTGCGCGGTGATTTGGTGGAATATCCGCCCTATATTCATCGGTGAGGTAGTACAGCCATGATGATATTGGTGACCTACGATGTTTCTCTGGAAGATCCTGACGGGCCTCGGCGTCTGCGCCGTCTGGCAAAAATCTGTCTGGACTATGGTGTGCGCGTACAGTGCTCGGTGTTTGAATGCGAAGTGGAACCAGATCAGTGGGTGCGGTTTCGGGATCAACTGTTAAAGACCTATGATCCGGATGTCGATAGCCTGCGTTTTTATCGTCTCGGAAAGGAGTGGCGCAGCAAGGTGGAGCATCATGGCGCCAAACCCGCCCTCGATATCTTCAAGAGTGACCTGATTATCTGAACGCCAACCGCTAGTGCTCATTAAAAATCCGGAAGATTGGCAATTTTTTAACTAATTGATAAATCGCGATATATTGAAAGGCCGCCTTTCGGGATCGTCTATCTGTGATCCAACTGACATGGGTTGGCGCAGAATACCGTTTTCCGATAGGCGGTTTCTGTCTTTGCAAGAAGACGGTCGCGCCCCCTGCGGGCGCGTGGATTGAAACTCCGAATCAAGACTCTCATCGCCTAGGCGCTCAAGGTCGCGCCCCCTGCGGGCGCGTGGATTGAAACCAACAAAAGGAATCATTCGAGGCTTTGTGTGTGGTCGCGCCCCCTGCGGGCGCGTGGATTGAAACACTGCAAACGCCAGCTTCCAGACGCTGACAAATGTCGCGCCCCCTGCGGGCGCGTGGATTGAAACACTGTCAGCGGTACTGGCAGCCAGACGGTGTTTATGTCGCGCCCCCTGCGGGCGCGTGGATTGAAACTCGGTCACGTTGGCGGCGCTTACGGGCGGCATCGGTCGCGCCCCCTGCGGGCGCGTGGATTGAAACATCGCAATAATCGCAAATGTGCTGACCTGGCTTCGTCGCGCCCCCTGCGGGCGCGTGGATTGAAACTGCTCGCCGCGCAGGCAGCGGGAGATCATCTCCCGGTCGCGCCCCCTGCGGGCGCGTGGATTGAAACCAGCGCTCACCGCGGCAACTCATCAGGATCTTGCGTCGCGCCCCCTGCGGGCGCGTGGATTGAAACAGCGCGATTACTGCGAGGGAGGGCTGGATATGTGGTCGCGCCCCCTGCGGGCGCGTGGATTGAAACGGTAAAGGGCGGAGTCGCCGAGGTTGGCTCCGCCGTCGCGCCCCCTGCGGGCGCGTGGATTGAAACATGGTGCGGCTGGTGTTTGGTGCAGATGGCGGGCGTCGCGCCCCCTGCGGGCGCGTGGATTGAAACCGCATGCGCCAGCTCGGCGCCATGGAAGAGGCGGTCGCGCCCCCTGCGGGCGCGTGGATTGAAACACTGGCACAGTGAGAACCACCCTGACACTCAGCACGTCGCGCCCCCTGCGGGCGCGTGGATTGAAACGCAGATGGGGCCATTGCCACGGTCGGATCGGCGAGTCGCGCCCCCTGCGGGCGCGTGGATTGAAACAATAAGGAATCAGCATGATCCCCTTAATCCCCGGTCGCGCCCCCTGCGGGCGCGTGGATTGAAACTCGCCAGCCTTGCAGCCGTCAAGCGTGCGCGTCGTCGCGCCCCCTGCGGGCGCGTGGATTGAAACCCATAGTTTGATGATGGTGACCCCCAAGACGGCGTCGCGCCCCCTGCGGGCGCGTGGATTGAAACAACAGTGTTTGGCAGCGGCGGGCCCACTCGGCGGTCGCGCCCCCTGCGGGCGCGTGGATTGAAACCCTTAAGCTGGCAAGCGCATTGGGCCTAGCGCCTGGTCGCGCCCCCTGCGGGCGCGTGGATTGAAACTTTATGCTCGCCACCGTCTGCGGGTGTGTGGCGCGTCGCGCCCCCTGCGGGCGCGTGGATTGAAACAGCTTGTCGCGGCGTCGCTCACCATCGGTCAGGGGTCGCGCCCCCTGCGGGCGCGTGGATTGAAACTCGCCAAAGGGGGCGCTGCATGAGCCGACCTCCAGGTCGCGCCCCCTGCGGGCGCGTGGATTGAAACGCAGATATGAGCGCCGCCGAGTACGATCGGGAATGTCGCGCCCCCTGCGGGCGCGTGGATTGAAACAAGGCCGAATTGGCGCTTTTGCGTCTCAAAGTGGTCGCGCCCCCTGCGGGCGCGTGGATTGAAACTCCATCCAGCTATCCAGATGCTTGTGGCACTTGGGTCGCGCCCCCTGCGGGCGCGTGGATTGAAACTTTCGCTTGCGCAACCAGCTCAGCGGCAATCGCGTCGCGCCCCCTGCGGGCGCGTGGATTGAAACACGATTAGCTCAACGGCGCGGCGGCGATTGCGCCAGTCGCGCCCCCTGCGGGCGCGTGGATTGAAACCATCATTGATCCATCTGTTGGTGGTTGGGTGTGGTCGCGCCCCCTGCGGGCGCGTGGATTGAAACTCAAGGTCGGCGATGCGGGCCTGCAGGTCGAGGAGTCGCGCCCCCTGCGGGCGCGTGGATTGAAACGCCATGGTCTCGCCGCGCAGTGTCAGCAACCCGAAGTCGCGCCCCCTGCGGGCGCGTGGATTGAAACCGGCCAGACATCGACAGCCAGTGGCTGATCTCCCGTCGCGCCCCCTGCGGGCGCGTGGATTGAAACCTAAAGCTTCTTTTATGTCTCACGTTAAGACTAATGTCGCGCCCCCTGCGGGCGCGTGGATTGAAACAACGTAATCATGAATTATGCGCAGTCACAGAAGGGTCGCGCCCCCTGCGGGCGCGTGGATTGAAACATCCCTGATCTTGCCAGCCGCCTTAACCCTGAGGTCGCGCCCCCTGCGGGCGCGTGGATTGAAACACCTTGCCCACTGTCGGGTCACCATGCGGATGGTGTCGCGCCCCCTGCGGGCGCGTGGATTGAAACCCGGAGCTGGCCAGCGCCCTGCTGCACCCCGCTAGTCGCGCCCCCTGCGGGCGCGTGGATTGAAACAAGCGCTGGGTGACCGGTGAGGTGTTGCCATCCCGTCGCGCCCCCTGCGGGCGCGTGGATTGAAACTGCCGCACCGTGGATACCCCGGGGGCAGCCTGTGTCGCGCCCCCTGCGGGCGCGTGGATTGAAACCAGGGGAACCACCACACCCAACCGTGAGGGGTGGTGTCGCGCCCCCTGCGGGCGCGTGGATTGAAACTCTCTGACCTCGAACCCGGCCTCAGAGAGAAGCCGTCGCGCCCCCTGCGGGCGCGTGGATTGAAACTTACCAGCCAGTTCTTTACTTGTGCCGGGGTCAGGTCGCGCCCCCTGCGGGCGCGTGGATTGAAACCACTGATGTGGACTGTCTGCGCCCACTCGGCGCGGGTCGCGCCCCCTGCGGGCGCGTGGATTGAAACGGTGTAGCTGTTCGGGATCAGGTAGGTGCTGGAGTCGCGCCCCCTGCGGGCGCGTGGATTGAAACCATTCCGACGACGCGCAGCAGGCTTTCGCCCCTGTCGCGCCCCCTGCGGGCGCGTGGATTGAAACTCGTTGGTGGTGAGCAGCACGGCCCGCTGCTTGGCCGTCGCGCCCCCTGCGGGCGCGTGGATTGAAACAACGCCAAGATGAAACAGGGCTCTGCCGAGGTGGTCGCACCCTCCGCGGGTGTGTGGATTGAAACACCTCATACGACGCCCAGCGCAGCCTCGACGGCACGTCGCGCCCCCCACGGGCGCGTGGATTGAAACCAGTTGTAGGTGATGGTGATGGACGGCTTGACGTCGTGCCCCCCGCGGGCGCGTGGATTGAAACCAGCCCAAGTGGGAAAGGTTATTGAAGGGATGAGTCGCGCCCTCCGCGGGCGCGTGGATTGAAACAACAAGAGCCTGAAATCGGTCACGGTCCTCGTTGTCGCGCCCTCCGCGGGCGCGTGGATTGAAACCAGCAAATCGGCGGCCCCTCTGTCACCGCATGGCGTCGCGCCCCCCGCGGGCGCGTGGATTGAAACTCAGAAAGGGCGCCCATCAACATGACCGGGACGCGTCGCGCCCCCCACGGGCGCGTCGATTGAAACTGAATAAATTGGGTGACCGTATCGCTCGGCAATAGTCGCGCCCCCTGCGGGCGCGTGGATTGAAACCGCCTAAAAAAGTGGCGGCAAGGTTGCCAACTCGGGTCGCGCCCCCTGCGGGCGCGTGGATTGAAACCAGGTGATGCAGGACTCGGCGAGGCTCATTCAGGTCGCACCCCCGCGAGCGCGTGGATTGAAACATAACCCAATGCGTGGTTTCGAGCATCCCACCGGGTCGCGCCCCCCGCGGGCGCGTGGATTGAAACACCGAGAGGCGAGCACATCGAGGCCCCTTGGCCTGTCGCGCCCCCCGCGGGCGCGTGGATTGAAACCGGGATCGGATCGCCGCACTCCTCGCAGTGGTGAGTCGCGCCCCCCGCGGGCGCGTGGATTGAAACCGGGATCGGATCGCCGCACTCCTCGCAGTGGTGAGTCGCGCCCCCACGGGCGCGTGGATTGAAACTTTGCCAGCTCTTTGGCAGCGGCCTCACGGCCTTGTCGCGCCCCTCGCGGGCGCGTGGATTGAAACGTGATAGCGGCCCGCAGATAGACCTCCTCGCGCATGTCGTGCCCCCCACGGGCGCGTGGATTGAAACATACCTGGTAGTGCAGAACGCCGGGCCAGTTCCGGTCGCGCCCCCCACTGGCGCGTGGATTGAAACGACTACAAGTGCGGCATTCTGGAAGGGTACGCTAGTCGCGCCCCCCACGGGCGCGTGGATTGAAACACCCAGATCCAGGCCTGGTGTGGCGACGATGCGTGGTCGCGCCCCCTGCGGGCGCGTGGATTGAAACACCGGGACGATAGGGACATAGCTAAGGGGGTGATGTCGCGCCCCCCACGGGCGCGTGGATTGAAACAGGGCAAGGCTTGTCGCCTCACTGGGGTTAAGTGTCGCGCCCCTCCGCGGGCGCGTGGATTAATAATGGATGTGAGGCGGTGATGTGGTTAGATAGGATCTGGATATTCAAAGGGCCAATCTAGGATCATTGGTGCGCCTCACCTGAAAAAATAAAAAGAAAAGGGTTCAGCAAGGCCGAAGGATAGCTTGGCTGAGCCCTTATTCGTTAGGCAAGTACCCCTCTCTCTGCCAGCGACACGATGCCTTCGCCGCCCACAACTAGATGATCCAGGGTGCGGATATCCACCAGTGCCAAGGCGCTTTGCAATCTTTGGGTGATCTCGATATCCGCTCTACTGGGTTCCGGGGGGCCGGAGGGGTGGTTATGCACCAGCATCAGAGCTGCAGCATTGAGCGCCAACGCACGTTTAACTACTTCCCGTGGGTAGACGGAGGCACTGCTTAGCGTACCGCGAAACAGCTCCTCATATGCCAAGATCCGATGCTGGTTGTCCAAGAACAGCATGGCAAATACTTCATGCTCTCTGCTCTGCAACAGGGTTTGTAGTGCATGCTGTGCCAAGTGTTTGTCGGTAATAGCTTCTCCCTTGGCCAGTTTCTGACGGGCGATCTGGTTGGCGATAGTCAACAGCTCCTCTTCGTTAATCAACTCAGTGACGAGATAAATGCCGGAGATCTCCCCGGCGATCAGTTTGTGGTGCAACATGATGGTGCTCCATACGCCATCGCCCCGCCAAGTTGGACGCAGCAGGGTAGGCGAGGTGTTTGGTTAATAGGTTACTAAATGGGGTGTGACTGCTGAATTGACTGGCAGTGCTCAGGCCGCCAGAGGTCTCGGGGGGCGCGCACAGCCATTGAGCCAGAGCATGGCCCCTTTCGTTTTCATAGCGCAGGTAGAGGGCACAACCGTCCAACAGCTGGCCTCGGTCATGCACTGCTTCAATCTGACTATTGTGCTCAAGGTAAGCCTCCAGCGCGATGGCGATCACGGCGTTAATCATCTTCGCTCTCCATGTCGGGGATGGGGTCACTCTCCACGCGATAGCCACGATTGATGCAGGTACGCTGCAGGTCAGCCAAGAAGCTTGCCAGTACGCGAGGCAGCTCGGTGAGCGGCACGGGCCCAGCTTGGCAACGCCAGAAACAGCGACGCTTGGGGTCGATACAGATTTCATCTCTCGGCTGGCTCATGGTGTGCCAGTCCTCGGCATTGCTGAGGGCGAGCAGTTGCCACTGCACACCGGACCAACGCACTTGTAGGGTGACTGTGCTGGCATGTGGGCTATCCGGAGTCAGGTGCAGCAACCAGCGCTGACCACTGCGGGTGGGGGTTAGCTTGGCGTTGGTGGCGACTCGCCCCAGCCACTGACGGGAGTAGTGAGAGAGCGCTAATTCTTGACTCATCGTGACCTCCTAATCTGCTGCGACCGTGACGCTGAAGCATTCCAACCGGCAGTAGGCAATAAAGTTGCTCTGCCAGATGTCGAATAATTCCTGCGCTTCGGCCAGCCGCAACTGTCCCCAGCCCAACATGGTGTGTTCCCCATCGAGGAAGTTGAAATCGAGCTCCTTGCAGAGCTCAGCATCTTGGCCCAGCCCCTGGTAGCTGAAGTCGGTGACGTAATCGAATAGCCAGCCATCGAGCCCACGGATCAGGCGGATCTCTACTGGGTGCACGCCGCCTTGCTCGGCGCTGTAGCCGGGGTTACGAAAGTTGAAGGTCAGTTGGGTCAAGCACTCAAGATTGAGCTCGGTTTTAGCGACTTCCTGGTCGAGCAGAACCAGCAATGCTTGGTCAACGGGCAGGGCAAAGCCGTCCCGGAAAAAGGGAATAGTCATGATGTACTCCTTGTGGGGGTTAATCTTGTCCGAACAGCTCGCGTATTTTTCTGGCCACACGGGCACGGATCTGTTCATCAATAAAGGCGGCAATGCTGGCGAGCGCCGCACTGAGTACCGCGATGTCATCGGTGAGCCCCATCGGCAACACATCCGGGATGGCATCGATGGGCGAGATAAAGTAGGCCAGCGCACTGTAGATCAGCAGCTTGGCCCAAAGCGGCAGATCATCCTTCTGGCTGGTGTAGTAGAGCAGCAAGCAGGTCTCGATAAAGGGCCGACCGGCACGTTTGGCGAAGGCCCAGAGTTTGTGCCAAAAGCCTGGGTGATCGAACGGCTCGCATTCGGGGGGAATGTAGGGTGGCATAGTGCGTCTCCTTCACGGGTGAGTGAATGGCAGAAATAAAAAGAGGAGGCAAATGCCTCCTCTTGGATGGGAATGGGTATGAGCTATTGGTCCCACATCAAGCAGTCAAACTCAGGGGTATTAGTGGCGGGCAGAACTGAGGCCACTTCTTGGGTCGGCAGCGCGAGCTGCTTGCCATCAGCCGTCAAAATGCGGATCGACTTGGCCTTGCGTAGCTTGCCCCACATGTCGAAGAAATTGTTCTCACCGACACGGGACTCAGTCTCATAGGGCGCATCGTATTTGCTGCCATCGACGATGATAGCGAAAGCCTGCCCAGCATAAGAGCCGTACTCCTTGCCCTGTACGGTGGCCGTCATGCTGACCTTGCGGGTGTCATTACAGGCGATATAGAGGTTGTTTTGCTCGTTGACCACCGCCGTGTATTCGTTGGTGCCCTGACCCCAGCCACTGCTCCAGCGTCCGGCCTCGCCATAGGCAAAGGCTACGCTGGATGAAATAAGCAAACCAGGCAATACAATTAACCATTTCATATTCCAAGCCTCACTCATTTTTGTTAAACACAACGTACAGATTAATTTTGTGGTTGGAACTGGTATTCCACATCACCATTGGTAGTTGATAAATTCAATTCTAACACGTTGCAGTCATAGCCCGTGTAAAGCATGAGTTCCTTACCAAAAGCTAACGTTAGAGGTAATGGGGAAATTGACTTTACTTGACACTGGCCTCTGTTAACGACAGCTTTCGTTATCTTCACCCGGTCGCTGTGAGAAAAAACAGTTATTACTTTTGATGGCAACCCCTTGTTGGGGATAATTGGCCGCACATTGACCGAAAATGTGGAGGCTGTTGTCGGCCCCTGCTGGGCTAACAGTGCATCATTCTTTTTATGTGAGATGGTATCAGCCGTGAGGCAGGTAAAATCTGAAGATGTTCTGTCAGGTAGCGCAGAGGCTCCCCCCTGTGGGGTCAGCACGTAGGTAATATTGTCTGGTTGAGAGATGAGATAAAGGGTTTTATTTTCACGCAAGTCATCCCAAAATTTATCAAGGTACGTCTTGTTGTTGGTTATTACGCTTGCAGGTTCAGCCTTGTCTCCGAAACTGACGTAAAACGAATCCTTTTCAACGTCATACTTGTCACCATCCAGGATTGCTCGCATGGTCATTTTATTGGTGTTGTCACAAGAGAAGTACAACGCATGCTTATCGTCAGCGACAACCGAGTAGCGATGTTCATTACCCACTTTGGTATGTGTAACTTGGGCGGGCGCCTGATAATTTTTCTTTTTTATCCCTTTCGTCAAGCAGATGAATTCACTGCTGTCACGTGCTGGCAAAACTTGACTGGCATTTGCTGTTGGCAATTCGGGGCCACGTTGGTCCAACATAATAGAATGCCCGGATCTTATTTCATCCCATAACTTAAAGAAATTCGATATGCTGCTATCTCCATTTATCACGTAAGGTGTGAAGTAATACGATTCGCTGGTTTTTATATCAAAGGTTCTATCGTATACATCAGTGCCAACTTGGACACCTTCAATCGTGGCATACATAGCGATATCTTTACCATTTTTATCGCAAGAGATGATGAGCTTATTCTGGTCATCAATCACAGCAGCATACTCCATGCCATCCAATGTTTTTCTACTCGACCATTGGCCTGCCTCACCATAGGCCAACGCGTTGCTACACAGCAATGCGGTGACTGACGAAATTAAAAGTTTATTCATTTTTATTACTCCCCAACGTTCTTCATCTTAAAAAGAACGGTCTGAATGATGGTTATTTTTTGTAACGCACGCTGATGGAACCATCCACGACATGTTTCACTATTTCATAGTCAGGGTTATACGTAGCCAGGTTATGCGCTGCGATACCAAGGGTTGCGAACATACCTGCAACCCCGGTTGCGCCACCTAAAAATGTTGCTCCTGCTGCGGCAATACGCCCTTGGGTGTATACCCTGCATTTCAATCCGGCTGATTCTATCGTTGTCTCAAGAATTCGAACGGTACTGCCCATGTTTCCGGAGACACCCACAATCTCAAAGGTGCTTCGGGTATTAATAAGGGCTGCTATTTTTTCGGTACGAAAATCATCATATTGCAGTATTTCCATCGAAGGTCATTGCTCCTTGGTGAGTGATAGAGCCCCCAGCTCAAATACTGCGGCTGGGGGCTTGTGCTTTAACTCGTCGCGGCGGTTTTGAGAATGCGTTGCACACTGGAGAGGCTGATCCCCGTTTGTCTTGCTATCTCTGTTTTGGCAAGTCCCCGGTCGGCAAGAGCCAGCACTTCTTCTCCTCTTGCCATCGCGGTAGGTTTGCGGCCTTTGTACACGCCACGTTGTTTGGCCAACTCAATGCCCTCCGCCTGCCGCTCCAGCATCAGCTCCCGCTCGAAGGTGGCTATAGCACCAATCATGGTGAGCATCAGCTTGCCGGTAGGGGTCGAGGTATTGATCCCCAGATTCAAAATTCTCAGTGCTACCTGCTTGCTTTGCAGGTATTCCGAGATCTCCAACAGGTGACGGGTGTTGCGGGCCAAGCGATCCAGCTTGGTGACCAACACCACATCCCCCTCACGCACAAAGTTGAGTAACTGAGCCAATTGGGGGCGGTCGTCCCTTGCCCCACTGACTTTCTCCTGAAAAATCGTGCTGCACTCAGCCAGTGCCTGAAGCTGGGTGTCCAGGCTCTGCCCGACGGTACTCACGCGTGCATAACCCACCAGTGCCATGGTCTCCTCCTGGTCAATAGGGCAGGGTACAATGACGGCACAAGTCAAAAGCCTGAAACCAACCCTATTGACTTGAAAACAGTGCCTTTTTAGTGCGTATTCGTGCATGTCACTAGGGCCTGAGCTATTGACCCAGCGCCAGCAGTTGGATCCAGTAATGAGCCGTTCTGTGATTGCCGTGGATATCGATTTGCTAATGCAATCGGACTGGAAGTCGTGAACTGGGCCCTATAGGGAGGGCCTCATGATTCAGTAGAACCGCTTGCCCATTCCAGAGGGACATCAGCAGTTAACCGGGGGAAGGGGATGGGGTCCTTTTCCCCAATTTGTTGGTGAGTGGGCTCCTTCGTGGTTGCGGTTTCTGCGGTGCTCTGGTCGCTTGGCCTAGCGGGGCGTTAAGTGCTGTTGTCGCCACAGCGCCATTGAGACCATTTTCCGTCTCGTCGCTCTTGGCTTCGGGATAGAACTCCTCCAGCAGCATCGGCACCTCTTCATCGATATCCTCAAATTGGCCATTGCGCAGCAGGTCGCGAGCGGCCTGCTCCATCTGGTCGATGGCGAGCCCCGCCTCTTGATCACGCCGGGCGGCCTCCAGTGCTTGCCTGACCGCCTCAGTCAGGTTGGTTTCTTCCCGCAAGGTTAAATCCACGTAGTAGACCGGTGTGCGGTACGACTGGGTGGTGCTCTTGGCTCGCAACCGCAGGGTGAGCGGCAGATAGCGGGTATGGCCCCCGCTCACTGCCTCCAGGTACTTCAGTCGCGCCGCCAGGGTGCGTACCGAGTTGTAGCCGGTGGTACGGAAGATAAAACTGCCCAGCTCATCCCCTTGCCCCTCCACAAACAGGTTCAGTCGCCCGTACAGCTTGCAGCCTTGTTGCCCGGCAAAGGCGCAGCGCTCTGGTCCAGAGCAGCTGACCTCCTCCATGCCTTGTGCCCCCACACGTCTTGCTACCTCCCCATTCCCAACACACAGCGGCCTGCCGGTTTGCCGGTCAAAGGCGCTGTATTCCGCCCGTAGGTTCAGGTCGCTGTCGTTGAACAGCACTCGCACCGGAATGGCGCGGATCTTGGTCTGCTCCTGTCCTTGGCCACTCTTTTGCGATGAGTAGTGTTGGTGCAGGGGATGGAGCAACCATCCCCCTTTTTGTTGTATCTGGGTGGTGAGGGTGAAACTGTCGTCCTTCTCCGGTACCCACTTATCCTGTTTTTGCACCAGCTTGCCGATGCAGATCCGCCCGATCACGGGCGGGGTTATCGCCAGTCCTTTGATCATGGTGTTTGCCTCAAGGGTTGAATGGTGAAACGGCGCACGCCGGGTACCGGTTTGACGTAACGGGTGAGCAGGTCGGGATGATCCTGACCGAGCTTATCCAGATCCGGTGCTAGCCGGTCTTTACTGCGCTTCCAGGTGATCTTGCCATCGGCAAACAACCCGGCTGTCGCTTCACCCAAGGTGGCTTGCAGCCGCTGTTTGAGTTGTGACTCTTGTTGCTCGACGGCTTCCTTTTGCTGACGTAAGCGCAGTAGCTCCCCAAACAGCTGGTTGAACTCGGGAGAATCCGAGAGATCCAGCGTCTGACCATCATCGCGGGGAAAGAGCCAACTCAGGGCATTGGCGGCATCGCTGGAGCCGTCAGGTTCAGGTTGCTGCTCTTGTTGCACCATCTGCCAGAACTGCGCTTCCCGCTCGGTGAGATCCTGGATCTTCTCCTCATCGCGCTCGATGCGATAAATCCGAAAATCCTGGCCGCCGATCAGCACTGCCACTTCGGCCCAGGCATGGCCGGTGACGGCCAGTTGATGCAGTACCTGACACTGGTAAGCCACCGGCACCCCTTCCTCCCACTGGGGGGCGCTGTGATAGCTGGCGGTCTTGATCTCCAGAATGCCCGGCCCATCGGGATGGCCGACTACCTCCCGATCGAGGTTGGCGAGCATGAAGGGGTGCTCGGGGTGTTGCAGTACCGCATTAACCCGGCGCACCTTGTAGCCGGTGCGTTTGGCGTAGACCTGCGCCAAGACCGGCTCTAGCTCAATGCCCCACAGCACCGCTTCCTTATGGGAGATATCCTCCGGTTCCTTGCGGCCAGTCTTCTCCAACCACAGGCTGAGCGGGCATTTGTAGGGGGATAGCCCCACTGCCACGGCGGCATCGGAGGAGCCAATGCCAAGCTTGCGGATAGCGAGCCATTGCTCGCGGGTTAACTGGGTAGTAGAGGCCAGCCGCAGGGCTTGGCCATATTTGGCTTTTGCTTTCATGACGAGTCCTTGTTGACGGCATAAATGGCGACGCCCGGATTGGCTTGTGCCAGTCCGGGTGAGGTCGTTATGCGGTTTGAATGGAGAAGCGGAATTACTGCAGTAGAGTGAGTGCCTGATTCAAGGCTTGGGATTTGAGTTGGGCACCCTGACCGAACCAAGCGGAATCAAGCCGGTGATCTTGGCTGCGGGCACGGCGGTGGTGATCCACGTATTCCGTTACCGCATTGACCAGCCCCCAGGCGGTATTGCGGGAACTGGCAAGCTCTGAGCCCATGCCTGCGCCCATATACAGCTCATGCAGCCGTTGTACCGGCTTGGTGAGGATGATGTTCTCCTCATCGAGCGGTTGCGCCAGCAAGTCGCTGAAAAAGCGCAGCGCCTCTTCGGGGGCGACGGGCCGTTGTGCCAATTCCTTAGTCTGGACTTTGAACTCATCCCAATGGGAGAGCCCCAGTCCGAGCGACTCTTTGACGGTCGCCGCATCGAACTGAGTGGAGTGGGGTACCTTGATGGCGCCGGTAGCGCCACGCAGTGCCATCTGCAGGGTGTTATTGCAGACCACCCGCAGCGAGGTGAACTGCGCCGTGGTGCAGAGCGTGCCGTCGCAGCTGGTTGCCAGCAGCAGATAGGATTTTACCAAGTCATTACCTTTGAGTTTTAGATCCTGGCCGGTCTTAGCCAGTGCCCACAGTTTGCGGCCACCTTTGAGCGAGCCTGCGGTTTCTAGCTCAAAGCCACCGGCTTCCACTAGGTCTTGATAGAAGTGCAGCACCTCGTGAGGCTGTACCACGTTGTAGCGGCTTGAGACCACCGACAGAGGGGTGAGGGTATCGGAGCGATACAGCACCTTGCTATCGCTGTAGGGACGGATATGCAGTGCATCGGAGGCGACGTTAAACATCACGTCGCTCTGCTCGATGGTCCAATCCATCCCGGCTGCCTGCAGCCAGATATCGAGAGATTGTTGCGGGGGCAAGACATTGCCAAGGCCATGCCAAGGGGTTTGGCCGGTGTAGGCCATCGTATCGATCAGGTGAGCCATGAGAAATCTCCAATGAAAAAGGGACTGCACAGAGCAGTCCCTTAGGTAGGTTCATGGAGATAATATATATCTGAAATCAATTCGAATAAGACTTATTTGTATCCCTGGTTTCTAGCTATTGGATGTGTGCTGTGGTACCCCAGGCCAAAAACGACCAATGTGTTGGCTCAGTGAAGATGCCAACACATTGTTTTATATGGTGATACAGGCTGGAGTTGAACCATTATGTACTATAGGCGGAGATCAAATTGCGACAGGAACTCTACGACGAATTCAACTCTGAAGTGCAACACCCGCTCAGAAATCAGGCCGCTTTGAGTTACACCTCAAACACCATCTGCTGTTGCCTTAACCCAGGCGATCATCACTCAACCCGCATCGCAGGAAAAACGCGGGTTAAAAATCCGGTAGAAATGCGGGTGAAAACGCCAGAGCAGATCTTGTTGGTTGTGTTGGCAGAAGACCCAACTCTGATGCTTATAAACAAGTCGCGGAGCAAGTTGGGAAATACACAACACGGTGGAACGTGCTGTTGCTAGGTTAAGCAACGCGGGACGACTTCGCGCTGTCGGACTACGTAAAAGTGGGCGGTGGGAGGTATTGCTGATAAACGGTAGCTCCATTGTCTCTTGCTATCTATTTTGTTGGTCAGTGTAAACAACACTGTTTGTACTGCTTGCCGCTACCACAGGGGCACGGATTTTGACGGAGCTAATCTCAGGTTGTTGGCTCTACATGGGTTCACAAAGTTACGCCATAAAATAAGCATATAGGATACTGGCTTCAAAGTGGGCTTGGGCCTCTTGCTATTATAAGCATGGCAGAGCAATGCCAATGACAGTAAGGCGGGACTCGTATTGTGCTATTCTGGTTAATCATGCCCCCCACACCAAATCGCAAGGCACTAGCTGCTCGGCATGTTGAGCTGCGGGTCATAGTGCGTTTCCGTTCAAAAATCATCCAGTGTTGGGCTGGACGCTAAACAAAATATTATATATGCCAAAAAATTGATATGCTGACTCCATTGATAATTCATACTAATCGAATTGACAGGAACGTACACTCTGATGGCAACTATTAATGACATCTGCAGAATTACTGGATTTTCCAAGGCAACCGTATCACGCGCCATTAATGAAACAGGTCCGGTTAAAGAGTCAACCCGAAAAGTGATTCATGCTGCCATGCAACAACTCAACTTTCGTCCTAATTTGGTAGCACAGGCGTTAGCAAATAAGAGTGGCAATAGTATTGGTTTGGTTGTATCGGATTTTGACGGTGCTCACTTTGGGCATTTATTAAAGAATGCAGCCTTGGTTGCAGACCAAACCAATAAGCAGTTGATTGTGACCGATGGCCATAATGAACCAGAACGAGAAAAGCAGGCTATTTATTCACTGGTAGATCGTCGCTGCAGCGTGTTGATTGTGTATACCCGGCATATGACTGAAATTGATATGTTGTCCATTCAGCAAGAAATTGGGCTGCCAATCATCTTTATCGGACGCTCACTACCTGCCCATTGTGGTTATTCGATTTACTTTGATAATGAACACGCCACCAAACAAGCAGTGAGTCACCTGCTCTCCCTAGGCCACACTAGGATTGCCTATTTTGGTCCACCAGCGATCACGCCAACAGGCATTGCTCGTATGGACACATATCGGAAGATGTTATTGGAATGGGGTATTGAGTATCAAGAACACTGGTACCAATGCAGCAGCTTTAACATCGCGGAGGGTTATCGTGCGGCAAAGCAATATCTCACAAAAGGGGGTGGATGTAGTGCCCTCTTTGCCGCGAGTGACTCGATTGCATTCGGGGCGATGCAGGCATTTCGCGAGGCAGGGCTATTGCTACCTAACGACATGTCCATCGCCAGTATCGACGATGAAGAGATCTCGGCCTATCTATCGCCACCGTTGACCACTTATCGGTTCCCGCTCACTGAGATGGTTCATCATGCCATGGCGATAGCACTCAAGTTGATGGATGGGCAAGAAGTACCTTTCGAGTCTAAAGTGTTTCGGGGGGAATTAAAGATCAGGTCATCCGGGATGACTTGCATCACTTCATCGTGATTCGAATTATACCACACAAAGACCCTATTGGGTCCTTGCGTGTGCCTCCAATGTCTAAAAAAAGGCCTCACAAGAGTCCGCTCGATCCCTCGCTTATCTATGGCCGCAGTAGACCGGAGTCTTTCGGCGCTAAAGCCAATAATACTAGGCCCTCAGGCGAACTTTTGCCTAGCTTCTGAGACGCTCTACGAATGCAGTGAACTGTTATTTCTTGTGAGTTGCAGCACAAAAATGGAACCGGTTTCTGTAACCGGTTCCATTTTTCTTTATAGTCATCATCAAGGTGATTAAACACCACATTCTAACTTAAGTATGTTGAGGACTATGTAATGAATAAAAAAATCTATCTGTTTTGTGCCGCAGGCATGTCTACATCTTTACTAGTCAATAAAATGCGTGAGCAAGCCGCCAAACATTCTGTGCCGGTTGATATTGAAGCTTTTCCTGAATCTCAATCCAATGAAAAAGGTATCGAAGCTGACGTTATTCTACTGGGCCCTCAGGTCGGTTATATGTGTCAAGATATCTCAGCGCGTTTCCCTCATAAGCCAGTAGCGGTGATTGACACTGGTATGTATGGCCGTGTAGATGGTCTAAGCGTATTGAAAGTTGCTATAGCTGAAATTAAAAAAGCAGCCAAGCCAGCCTAACCTATAGTACTTAGGCTTCAACAAAGCCATACCAAATTATTTTATCAATGAACCTGCCAAATATAATTAGGTGGCGTTCATTGGTGCGCGCCACCGTTTTTATTAAGGTGACAAGGATAATTTCTATAAACTAACCTGGCAATTATTTAACAAATTTTATTTATATTTAAATAATCAGAGGCACCTATGAATTTCGACGATCTAAACCTAGACAATATAAAAGAAGACGGTTCAGAGGTTCAGCAAATGGATCTTGAAGAGCAGGTAATGGGCATCATTATCAATTCTGGTGAAGCTCGTAGCTGTTCTTACAAAGCCTTGGCATTTGCAAAGCAAGGGGATTTTGCTCAGGCCGATGCGAAAATGGAAGAGGCTCGTCACGCAGCGAATGCCGCCCATTTGGTGCAGACACAGTTGATTGAAGCTGATATGGGAGAGGGTAAGACCCCAATGACACTCATCATGGTCCATGCCCAAGATCACCTGATGACATCGATGTTGGCCCGTGAGTTGATCAAAGAGTTGATCGATCTTCACAAGAAAACTTCCAATTAAGCGGAGCATTATCAATGAAGTTTGCACATGACTTTCTTATGGGCGCAGCCAGCGCATCTTACCAAGTAGAAGGTGCCTGGAATGAAGATGGCAAAGGCATGACTAACTGGGATGAATTTACCAAGATCCCGGGGAAAACCTTCGAAGGCACCAATGGTGATATCGCGGTTGACCACTATCATCGCTATAAAGAAGATGTTGCCTTGATGGCTGAGATGGGTCTGGAGTCCTATCGCTTCTCCATTTCATGGGCTCGTATTTTCCCAAATGGTGATGGCGAGATTAATCCAAAAGGGATTGAATTTTACAACAACTTAATCGACGAGTGTCTGAAATATGGCATTGTGCCATTTATCACACTTTATCACTGGGATCTGCCACTGCCCCTAGAAAAAGAGGGGGGATGGTTGAGCCAGCGTACCGTCGATGCATTTGTTAACTATGCAAGAGTGTGCTTCGAAGCCTTTGGTGATCGTGTAAAACATTTCATCACCATCAATGAGACGATTGTATTTTGTTCTCTAGGTTATATGGCTGGCGCTCACCCACCAGGAATTAAGAATGATCCGAAGAAGTACTTCCAGGCTGTTCACAATGTTTTTTATGCTCATGCCAAGGTGGTACTGCTATATAAATCCATGAATCTATATGGTGAAATTGGTATCAGTAACGTATTTAGTCCAGCTTTTGGCGTTGATGATAGTGAAGATAGCCAAAAAGCGGCATATCATGCTAATGCGTATGCGACCCATCTCTACTTCGACCCGATTTTGAAGGGTGAGTATCCAGCTTATGTCATGGACGCACTGAAAGTCAGCGGCTTCCATCCAGAGCAGACAGCAGAAGAGTTAGAAACTATCAAGTTGGCTGCTAGTTTGAATGACTTTATGGGGCTCAATTATTATCAGCCGAGTCGGGTTGAATTGATCAAAGGTTCTCTAGAGCAGCGTGAAGCTACCCGTGAAAACTCAACTGGTGCACCGGGAAATCCAAGTTTCGATGGTTTCTTCCGCACCGTGAAGATGGATGATAAACGTTATACCAAATGGAATTGGGAGATTTCGCCAGAGGGCTTTGTAGCTGGTTTGAACATGCTCAAAGATCGTTATGGTCAAGTCAAGATTTACATTACTGAGAATGGTCTTGGTGATGAAGATCCGATTGTGGAAGATGAAATTTGTGATGTCCCACGCATCAAATATATCAGCGAGCATTTAACTGCGCTGAAACAAGCAATCAGTGATGGTGTGAACGTCAAAGGATACTTTGCTTGGTCTGTTATTGACCTGTTGAGCTGGCTCAATGGATATAAAAAACAGTATGGCTTTATTTATGTCGATCACAAAAATAACTATCAGCGAAAGAAAAAAATGTCTTTCCACTGGTTTAGTTCGGTGATTAAAAATCGTGGGGAAGATCTCTAATGAGTAATTTTAACCAAAAAATACAAGCCGTGATGCCCTATGTCATGGGGTTTGTTAACTCCAAGCCGGTCAAGGCAATCAAGGATGGCTTTCTTTACACCATGCCGTTGACCATTATTGGTTCGGTCTTCCTGCTGCTGGCATTTATTCCTGTCCCTGGGTATGGCGAATTGATGGCCAGTATCTTTGGTGACAATTGGCAGGGGCCATTGTGGCAAGTAGTAGGTGCCACCTTTGATATTCTGGCACTCATCGGTGTGTTCGGTATCGCTTATAGCTGGGTTCAAAATGAAGGCTATCAGGGGGTTAGTGCAGGCATTTTTGCAATCGTAACCATGCTGATCCTCAACGATAACTTCATTCTGGCTGCGGATGGTGCCACCTTGGGTGGGGTGATTCCTAAAGCCTATATGGGCGGTAAGGGAATGATCGTGGCCATCTTTGTCGGCATCACTGTAGGTTGGATTTATAGCTGGTGCATGAAGAAGAACCTGACCATCAAGATGCCGGATGGCGTGCCGCAGGGGGTTGCTAATGCGTTTACCGCCCTGATCCCGGGGGCCTTGATCATCCTGACAGCCTGCTTCACCTGGATTTTCTTTAAGTTCGCGTTCGACAAGACAGTGGTCGTGGTGTTGTACGATCTGCTGCAGATACCATTGCAAGGTTTGTCTGACTCTCTGGGGGGGGTCATCGTTGTTGCCCTGCTGATTTCTTTATTGTGGTGGTGTGGTGTGCATGGCTCCGCCATTGTAATGGGGATCATGGGGCCGATCGTGACGGCGAACGCGCTGCAAAACCAAGAATTGCTCATCAAAGGAGAGCAGTTGATTGCCGGGGAAAACGCCAAGATTGTTACTAACCAGTTCATCGATCAATATGTAACGTTTGGTGGTGCAGGCCTGACCCTTGGTTTGGTTGTATGTATGTTGATGTTTGCAAAGTCCACGCAATATAAAGATTTGGGTAAAATAGCGATCATGCCAGGGTTGTTCAATATTAACGAGCCGGTGATCTTTGCTTTCCCCATCGTATTTAACCCACTGATGTTGATCCCGTTCTTGTGCGCACCGATTATTTCTGTACTGATGGTTTATTTTTCCATCTCTGCAGGCCTGGTCGAGCCGTTCACTGCGATTACCGTTCCTTGGACCACTCCGATGATCATCAGTGGCTTCATTGTGGGTGGTTGGAAGGCCGCGTTGTTGCAAGTATCAGTATTCTTGATGACTATCTTTGTGTACTACCCATTTATGAAAGCGCAGGACAATATCGCCTGCAAAAATGAAGATGTGTCAAAAGAGACGTTTGAAGAAGATGATGCTTTGTCACTGCAACTGTGACGATATGATGGCAGGGTGTTGATGTTGAAAAACACCCTGCTATAAGCAGAAACAAATATTGAATTAAAAAACATCCCAACCAGTACAGATATTGATATTTTCATACAGTTCTATTCAGCTCATTTCATGGATTGAATGGCAATACTATACCTGTTGTTTTTTCATTCACAGAAATACTAAGTAAATTAACATGGAGTTATAATGAAAAAATTTAGCTTACTATATACCGCCGCAGCTGTGGCTGCGGTAATGAGCTCCGCGTCTGTTTTTGCGAATAGCAACGATGATATTGAAGCGCTGAAACTTCGCCTTCAGGAGTTGGAAACCAAGGTCAACACAGAAACTAAATATAAAGATGACCAGCAGCCAGCAACATTGACCAGTGAGACAAAAGTGCCGGATGGACTTGTATTTTCTGGTTATGCCCGTTATGGCGCACATTATCAAAACTCTGATAAAGAGCGGGTGAGCAGCTTTGGTAGCTTGAGTGGTAATGCTACGGGTCGCTTGGGCAATGAAGGTAATGGTGGTGAGTTTCAGCTTGCCAAAGCCTTTAAAAACGACAGTGGTGCCATCTGGGATTTAGTCTTGATGCTGGATCATTGGTCTGAAGGTTCCTGGGCCGACGACGGTGGTGTCAACGTCAAGAAAATGTACGCCGGTGTGGCTAATGTTTTTGAGTCGCAACCAGACCTGTATCTGTGGGCTGGCCGAGATTTTCATCAGAGACCTCAGACCGATCTGAATGACTATTTCTGGATGACTCATGATAGCCAAGGTGCCGGTTTCAAAAATTTGACCTTAGGTGGGATCAAATTTGATTTTGCCGGTGTCGGACAAGTTAATGATGACATGGTAGAAGACAACGGTCGTTACGCGCTGACCAGTAAACTACATGGTATCAAGCTGGGTGACGTGGATCTTAGCCTTTATGCAAACTACGGCACTACATCCGAAAAATTGACTGAAGATGACAAAAAAGATCTAGCAAACTCTGCTTATCAGTTAGCAAGTGAAGCGGTATGGGCGGGCCAAAAGTTTGTTATTCGTTATTCACACAATGCGCTAAACAGTGTGTTCGATTTGGCTGACAATCAAGATGCCTTGCTGTTCAGCCTAGATGGTGCCATCCCCTTGACTGAGCGGGCAAAAATTCAATATTTGACCTCTTATCAAAAACTTGATTTAGACAAGAGTGACGAGAGCCGCAAAAACTACAGCTTTATCCTGCGCCCGACTTACCAATGGAACGATGTACATTCTACCTGGTTAGAGGGTGGTTATAGCATCGTTGATTATGATGATATCAATGCGACTAACACCTCTTGGAAAACTACTCTATCACAAAATATCGCTATCGGTGGGGAAACCTGGTCTCGCCCGATGTTACGCTTCTACGCCACCGTCGGGAATGCAGATAATGAATATACCGGTCGTGATGACAAAGGTGTATTGACAACATCTGATGATGACACAATGACCTTTGGCGCCATGTTTGAAGCATGGTGGTAAAGTGATGCTCGTGTTTCATGACGGCCATAAGGCCGTCATGCTTTTCGCATTACAGGTGTGCTTACCCTTTGTACCCACATATAGTAGTCGAGGTGGCGTAAATAGTGACATACCTTTGATGCCATACTGCCGTTACAATAAATAATGTTTAGGTTCCATCAAAAACTTCATGATGAACTTATCAAAAGCATATTTGTTCTCAATTAGATGGAAAAATGTAAGCGGCATCTTTATTTAAAATATGCTGCAAGAGCAGCGTGAAGGATTAACGGTATTTTTATGAATAAAAAACTCAAAGTAGTCACCATTGGTGGTGGCAGTAGCTATACTCCTGAGCTGGTTGAGGGATTCATTAAAAGGTATGCAGAACTCCCTATTGGTGAGCTCTGGTTGGTCGATATTCCTGACGGTGAAAAAAAACAGAATATAATATTTGATCTGTGCCAACGAATGATTGCCAAGTCAGGCTTGCCGATTACCCTTCATAAGACTCTCAATCGCCGTGAGGCCTTGACTGGTGCAGATTTTGTCACCACTCAGTTACGAGTCGGTCTGCTCAAAGCTCGAGAAAAAGATGAGCGCATTCCATTAAGCCATGGTTTGCTTGGTCAGGAAACAAACGGCGCGGGTGGTTTATTTAAGGGGCTACGAACCATTCCGATCATTTTTGATATAATCAAGGATGTTGAAGAAATTTGCCCAGACGCATGGATTATTAACTTCACTAATCCGGCTGGGATGGTCACTGAAGCTGTCGCCCGTCATACCAATTTCCAAAAATTCATTGGGGTATGCAATGTCCCCATTGGCATGAAAATGTTTGTGCAAAAATCGCTACAGTTAACAGATGCTGATGAATTATCTCTTGAGCTGTTCGGGTTGAATCACTTCGTTTTTATAAAAGATGCTTTTGTTAATGGTGAATCCCGTTTTAATGAGCTATTTGAATATGTAATCGATGGCGCACAAAAGGAATCCGCTTCAGTAAAAAACATATTTAGCATTCCCTTTGAGGCTGATTTTTTGCGCGGATTACGGTTATTACCTTGTCCCTATCATCGTTATTACTTTAAAGAAAAAGAAATGCTAAGTATTGAGATGGGCGAGTATTACAAAGGTGAAACCAGGGCACAGGTAGTGCAACGGGTAGAAAAAGACTTGTTCAAGCTGTATCAAGACCCTAATCTAAATTATAAGCCAAAAGAACTTGAAATGCGTGGTGGCGCATATTATTCAGATGCAGCCTGTGAAGTGATCAGCGCCATTTATAATGACAGTCACAGCGAACACTATGTGATTGTCCCCCATCATGGTCAGATCAAAAACATCCCAGCTGACTGGACAGTCGAGATGACCTGCCGGGTCGGTCGTGATGGTGCTAAACCTGATCCACGTTTTAGTCAGTTTGACGAAAAAGTACTAGGTTTAATCCATGGCATCAAAGCATTTGAAATTGCTGCAGCCAATGCAGCAGTGAGTGGTAGCCTCAATGATTTGCTGGTTGCCATGAATATCAATCCGCTGGTACATTCTGATGATGATGCAAGAAAGGTGGCAACCGAGTTGCTATTGGCACACAAAAAACATTTGCCACAATTTGCAGAGACTATTTCTGAACTGGAATAAGACTGCCAATCTCACTTAGCATTAGCTGGTTGCTGCGAGAACGGCAACCAGTTGTTATTTTTATAGGGGACGATCATGTCTAATTATATCTCTTTTGATATCGGCGGCACCGCCGTTAAATATGGTGTAATAGATGATGTTGGAGTTATTTATGAAAAGAGTTCATTCCCGACCCCTGATAATTTCCATGGGTTACTAGATGCAATGAAGATGGTCTTGTCGACCTATCAACACAAATATTCACCGGTTGCTATCGCGCTAAGTATTCCTGGAGCAGTTAATGAAGTTTCTGGTTTTATTGGCGGTATTACAGCACTGAGATATATCCATGGATTTAATATTAAGGCTAAGTTCTCAGAGGTCTTTGGTTTGCCCGTTGGAATGGCCAATGATGCTAACTGTGCCGTGCTATCGGAAGGTTGGATTGGTGCAGCGAAGGACGTTAAATCATATGCCTGTGTTGTGATTGGCACCGGCGTGGGTGGTGGCGTGGTGGTCAATGATCATTTAGTGAGTGGCGCGACTCAGCATGGTGGTGAGTTTGGCTACTGGATTATGGATCCATTTAGTCGGACCAACTGGAGTGATCTTGGCTCAACACGAATCTTATTGCGCAAAGCGGCATGGGCGCTGGGAGTTGATACTATTGATGGCGAGGCTTTTTTTGCCTTGGTAGCAAATGGGAATCCATTGATGATTTCTTTACTTGATGAATTTTGCTTTATCAATGCATTGGGCATTTATAACATCAAGCACGCAATAGATCCGGATCTCATCTTGGTCGGTGGTGGAATTAGCTGCCAACCTAAAGTTATTGAGGGCATTAATAATCAATTGAAAATATTATTGAGTCGTGGTGGGAACATGGAGTTTGAGGTTGTTGCATGCCATCATCGAAATGATGCTAATCTAATTGGCGCAGTATATAACATGCTACTTAAAGATTAGTTTTTTATAACCGAAATTTGTAGGGTATATTTTTATTCACTATGGTTTAGTAGCTGAAAATTCAATTAGATTGAGGTTGCTTGGCATATGCAAAGGTAAATGTTCACGATAAGATAGGCGTTGTTGAATAAATATGAAAAGGAGAAGCCTTTCCTCAAGCTGCTATGCAGTTCAGTTCACCTGCTTTCTCCAGCTCAAAGCCACCGGCTTCCACTAGGTCTTGATAGAAGTGCAGCACCTCGTGAGGCTGTACCACGTTGTAGCGGCTTGAGACCACCGACAGAGGGGTGAGGGTATCGGAGCGATACAGCACCTTGCTATCGCTGTAGGGACGGATATGCAGTGCATCGGAGGCGACGTTAAACATCACGTTGCTCTGCTCGATGGTCCAATCCATCCCGGCTGCCTGTAGCCAGATATCGAGGGATTGTTGTGGGGGCAAAACATTGCCAAGGCCATGCCAAGGGGTTTGGCCGGTGTAGGCCATCGTATCGATCAGGTGAGCCATATCTCCTCCAGGAATAGTGAAATGCAGGCATTCAGCCTGCTAACTCATGGAGGTGATGTAGGTTTGAGAGATTATTGAATGGAGTTCATTTGCCACCTTACTCTCATTATTTCAAGGGGCGTTACAGCATGATGGTGTTGTGCAATGAACTGCATTGGAGGGGTACGGAGAGGGGTACGGGGCCAAAAACGACCAAGGGGTTGGCATCGTGATGATGCCAACCCCTTGTTTTATATGGCGCTCCCGACTGGAGTCGAACCAGTGGCCTGTCCCTTAGGAGGGGACCGCTCTATCCTGCTGAGCTACGGGAGCTGTGTGGCGGGCATTATACAAGAAGCAACTCCCTTTTAAACCCTTGATTCTTATTCCAATACTGCCAAATCCCCATTCTGGATGTTAAACGGCGAATATTTGTTCTGGCTGCTAATGATGGCGCCATCGTCGAATACCTGCACTACCTCGAACAGGCCGTCGGCCGGGTTGCGCATCATGCGCGACTTGCCGTAGGGGTCGATGAAGTCGGCGTTGTGCTGGATGCGGAACTGATCGCCAAGCTTGACGCCGTTGCGCCGCCCCAGATTGATGTAGGGTCCTCGCTCGTTCTGGCCGACCACTCTTGCTGTGACCGGGGCGCAGGTGAGCTGGGCCACCAGATCCTGAGCGGCTTGTTGCAATTGGTAGTTGACCTCCTGGCCATAACTTGACTGCCAGAACTGGCCGCTGCTGCTGCCCACCTGTTCCCGCTTGCCAAAGGTCCAGGTGGCACGCCCTTCGTAAACTTTGCGGTTGATCAGACTGCCGTTGATGCCGTCGAACAGGTAGAGCTGCATGCGAAAGTTGCGCACAGGATCCTCATACCAGCTGGTCAGCTGGTTGCCCTGGGACTCAATGGAGAGATCGTCGATGCTGCCGAGCACCAGATACTGGCTGTCGGTGCGCAGGCTGAGTGCCTTTATCTCTTCGAGGGCGCTGCGATCCCCCTGTTGCAGATGGAGCGGGTCGATGCGCAGGTTTTCATCCAGCCACTGGCGCACCGCGACCCCTTGCGGCGCATTGGCGAGGATTTCGAACAGTCGGCGCGAGAGGTTTTCCGGCATGTCGTCCATGGCGCCGTAGCTGGCCTGATCCGGATAGCGCATCCGCAGCCTCACCAGTGTCAAATCCTTGGCGAAGTGCTGGGTCTGGCAGATCTGGCGCTCGGCCTGAATGTCGGCCACCAGGGTGATGTACATGCGGCCGTTGCGCACCTCTTCCCGCTTGAGCCGGTACTGGCGAATATCGCCGCCGGAGCGGATCTGGATCTGCTCGGAGCGCAGGCTGCCATTTTCCAGACGCTGGACGCTGGAGACAGCCGCACCGCTGGCCAGCAGGGCCTGACGCAGGGCGTCGCGGGTTGCCTGCTCGCGGGCATAGACTTCATCGCCCCCCAGAATGGCGGCGCTGCCCTGTGCTTCGATAAGCTCGGCGCGGGCGCTCAGGCTGGCCAGCAGCAGGGTCAACAGCAGCGGTAATTTCATAGCAGATACCTTGAGTTGGCGGGCAGCCGAGCCATTTTGAGGAAATGGCGCCTGCTGGCCGACATGGATCACAACACGTTCCAAGTGGCAGCGCACGTTGGCGCTGACGATGTCCATTAAAAAGCAAGAATCATGCCTCATTACCGGCTCAAGCTTTGTCCGGCGCGTCCGATAATAAGTCAGGTGCAGATACAGGAAAGGTATCCATGAACAAACTCATCACGGCGTTGGCGCTCGCCCTGGCATTGACCGGGTGCGGCTCCGACCCTATCAATCGGGATCAGGGTGACCCTCGCCAGGCGGCGCAGGGGATGGAGCTCAACTGGCTGGTGGCGCGTATGACCGATCAGCTGATGGAGCGCAAATCGCTGACCACCCTGACCGAACCCATCGCAGTGGCCTCTTTCGTCGATCTCGATACCCTGCAGGATACCAACTGGATGGGGCAGCAGATTGAGGAGAGCTTTATCTACGAGCTCAATCGTCGCGGCGAGGTGGTGGTGGACTTCAAGCTGACCGGTAGCATCAAGGTGACGCCGCAGGGGGACTTCGTGCTGAGCCGCAACTATAAGGAGCTCTCTTCCCGTTTGCCGATCTCCCGCATTCTGGTCGGCACCTTCAGCCGCAACAGCAAGGGGATCCTGGTCAATGCCCGCGTTATCGACATGCGCACCAAGATGGTTGAGACCACGGCCCAGAGCCTGATCCCGCAAAAATATCTGTTCGGTGCTAACAACTCGTTTGGTCGGGCATCGATCAATCGCGGTTATCTGATGCGTGACAGTCAGGCCCGGCCGGGCGGTCATCTGGTCAACCTGACCCCGTGAGGAGCGAGTCATGAAGATCCTGTTTGGTTGCCTGTTGGCACTCTTGCTCACCGGTTGCAGCGGCAACCGGGTGGTGGATTACACCCAGGGTGGCAAACCCGATGATTTTCCGGTGCTCAAGGCGGTGGGCTATGCGGTGATCGACATCCAGCCCGGTCCCTCCCAGTCGGAGAAGATGCTGCAAGCCATTCGCGCTTCCAAGATGGATGCATATCGCGAGCTGGCCGAGCAGCTCAATGGTCAGCAGGTGCGCGGCCAGAGCAGCTATCGTGACCTGACCCAGACCTCCAACTCGCTGGATGTGTCGGTCGCCGGTGTGGTGCGTGGTGCCCGGGTGGTTGCCTCTTATCCGCGCGGCAATACCTATGCCACCGAGATGGAGCTCGATACCCGTGCCCTCTACAACATCAATCAGTTGATGGCCGGTCAGTTCTGAGTTGATGGGCTTGCCGTGAAAACCGGCATCAAAACAAAAGGCGAGCAGGGTGCTCGCCTTTTGTCGTTGTGGGCTGGTTAGCTCCCCATCAGCACCGGCGGCACTGCGGTAGGTTTCACATCCTCGCTCGGGTAGCAGCCCAGCACCTTGATATAGCGGGTGATCTTGGTCAGTTCCACCAGTGCGGCCTGCATCGCCGGGGTCTGCAGGTTGGCGGAGACATCCAGATAGAACATCTCTTCCCACGGGTTGCCCTGCACCGGACGGGATTCGAGCTTGGTCATGTTGATCTCGTGGCTGCGCAGTACCAGCAGCGCCTCGACCAGCGAACCCGGCTTCTGGGAGGTGGACATGATGAGGGTGGTCTTGGCCGGGATCTGCGGCGCCACGTCGATGGGCTTGCGCGCCACCACGATAAAGCGGCTGTAGTTCTCTTTCTGGTTGGCGAGCTGCTCGGCCAGCACGTCCAGACCATACAGTTCACCACCGGCGGCGCTGCCGATGGCGGCGGCCTCCGGGCTGGCCAGTTCTTTCACCTTCATCATGGCACTGGAGGAGGAGTCGCAGATCTCGTGACGGGCACCTTCCAGCTTGCTCAGATAGTGGGAGCACTGCTGGAACACCTGCGGGTGGGCATAGAAGGTTTTGATGCGACTCAGCTCGGTCGGCACGGCGGTGAGGATGCAGTGCTCAATGGGGTAGGTGAGCTCGCCGACGATGGAGAGGCTGGTATGCTGCATCACGTCATAGACTTCGTTGATGGAGCCCGAGCTGGTGTTCTCGATGGGCAGCACGCCGAAGGCGGCGCGGCCTGACTCCACCGCATCCAGCACTTCGCGGAAGTTCTGGCAGTTCACCTCGATCACCTGATCCTTGTAGCGCGCCAGATATTTGCGGGCGGCCAGGCTGGAGTAGGAACCGCGCGGTCCCAGATAGGCGACGCTGGTCATCGGCTCCTGCTGCTCCGGGTTGAGCAGGCTCTGCAGATAGGCCTGCTGGGAGAGCACAGAGTCTTCGATGATGGTGTGATAGATGCGAGTGATGTACTGGGCATCCAACCCAAGCACGCGCCCTTTCTGGATCAGGGCGACCAGCAGCTCCTGCTCCCGCTGGTGGTCACGAATGGGGCGCGGGTTGGCTTGCTTGGCACGGGCGACCTCGATGCTGAGGGTCTTGCGTTTCGCCAGCAGGGCAAGCAGCTCCTGATCCAACCGGGTGATGTCTTGTCTGATCTCGTCGAGCGTTGCCATGATTGTTCCCTATCCAAGTAATCGATTGATATTAATGCAAAAAAAAGCCTCCGCTAGGGGAGGCTCGATTCGTCTTTGCTTTCTGTTCACACGACGACAGGCCTTCCCTCAAGCGGGCCGGATAAACGAGAAAGCAAAGAAGAATGGTGCGTGCATAGGTGTGTCCTTGAAGTAACGTCATAA
This sequence comes from Aeromonas sp. 84A, assembly GCF_051919345.1. Taxonomy (NCBI): domain Bacteria; kingdom Pseudomonadati; phylum Pseudomonadota; class Gammaproteobacteria; order Aeromonadales; family Aeromonadaceae; genus Aeromonas; species Aeromonas sp. 84A. Next base: position 3,972,239 of record NZ_JBQBEW010000001.1, on the reverse strand, counting down.
CCATTAAGGGATTTGCCGGTTTGATGCAAGTAAAACTTGCCCGCGGGCGGGGATGGGGGCAGGGTATCCGGTTAAGAAAATGGCGTATGAATGATGTTCTATTGACTCTGTTTTTATGACTGAAACCCAGTGGGGGAGGTAAAGACGATGGCGATTATTTTCGATCTGGGACGGGTGGTGGTGAGCTGGGATCCGGTAGGCATAGTGCGTTCCGTGCGTGGTCCGCAAGGGGCCGAACAGTTGGCCGAGCAGCTCTTTAACCACCCGGATTGGCTGGAGGTAGACAGAGGCACCATGTCGCTCCACACCATGGCCCGGGAAGCGCAAGCGCGCACCGGCCTTTCGGCGGCACAGAATCTGGCCATTTTACAGGCAGTTCCCGCCTCCCTGCAGCCAGATCCCGCTATGCTAACCCTGATAGCCGAGCTGCACGGGGCGGGGCACACTCTTTATGCCCTCTCCAACATGGGTCATGCCAGCATCGACTGGCTGGAGCAGCATCAGGATTTCTGGCGCTTCTTCAGCGGTAAGGTGGTGTCGGCGCGGGTACGGATGATGAAGCCGGAGCCGGATATCTACCGCTATCTGCTGGTGTCGTTCGATCTGAAACCGGCAGAGTGTCTCTTCATCGATGACAGTCCCGCCAACATCGCGGCCGCCGAGGCCCTCGGTATCAGGGGGATCGTCTTTACCGACGCGGCGAGTTGTCGTCAGCAACTGGGTGAGCTGGGCTGTTTGCCCGCCACCGGCAAGGGGTGATGCCCCTGTAGGAGCACTATGGAGCATGGCCGGTTTCGCAATTGGCTCAGTCACTATCCCGAGGCGACCCTGATCATCGCCTGCAAGGATGGCAGCGGTTATCAGCTCTGTGTTGAGGCGGAAGGGGAGTGCCTCTGCCTGACCGACAGCGAGGGAGGGCGTCTGACTTTCACCTCGCTGGATCAGGCGCAGGGTTTCTTGCGAGCCCATCGGGTTCACCAAGCAAGATTACGAATTTATGACGCCCAAAATGAAGATTTAGCAGCAGAATCACAGGAAATAATCATCAAGTTTTAATTTTAACCAGACTCTTTAAGGGTCTATTCAGTTTGTTTGCCGCACAATACTGCACCTGTTCATCATCCGGAGCTGTTTAATGGGTGCCAATGTAGTTGTACTGAATCAGGGATATGATCACTCTTTTCAAGCCAGGGAACAGCTGCTGATTGAGCGACTGGCAAGTTTTGACGAGCTGGTTGTCTCTTTTTCGGGACGGTTGGAATCCTGCTACAGCATCGAGCTGTGCCGCGCTGCCGGTGTGAAAATCCATGCAATTACCCTCGATAATCCGACCCGCAGTCGCAGCGAAGTGGCCCGAGCCCGTCGTTATTGCCAGCGTTATGGCATCGATCACTGGGTCATCAAGAGTGACGAGATCGTCTTTTGCGATCGACTGCCAAATATTGAAGGGCTGATCGACCCGGTTCGCCGCATTGGTGAGTATGTGCAGACTCGTCCTGAGTGGACTCATCTGCCGTTGCTGGTTCCGGCAGCGGTGGAGGAGCGTGATGATTATCTTGCCCAGTTCGGGTCTCTGCCTGCCAACTCAATCTGGTTTTTTGCCGACAACGGATTGATGCGCCGCGATTATCGTTACGGCTTCAACAAGCGTCAGCTCGGTCGTTGGGGCAAGGGGAGCAACGGTTGCCTCAGCAATCGCTTCACCAATCCACGGCAGCTTGAGCAGCGTTATCTGCGAATGGTGGATCAGGCCGAGCAGATGCTGGCCGACATGGGACTGGACGAGGCACAGGTCTTTTTCCATACCCTGTGCGACTGCTCCACCACCCTGGCCCGGGTGCGTCTGCCCGAGCATCAGCGTGCGCAGGCCTTTGATATGCAATCGGATATTCTGTCCGCCCTCAAGGGGAGCAAGTTCGATCTGGTGACCCTGGATATGGCACAGAAAGAGCGGCACGATCTCGCCATCTAGCCTGCGGGCAAGCGATGCGGGTGCCAGAACGTGAGTGCTGTCATAGGCAAGGGGCGACGGGACTGTTTATACTGTCGCCCTTTCACCCGTTACCGAGTGTTCATGCCATGAAATCTTTCTCCCGTCTGCTGGTTGCTCTCTGTCTCTCGCCTGTGTTGGCGCAGGCTGCTCCTGTTACCCAGGTGACCCTGCCTGATGGTCGTCAGGTGCAACTGAACGATGACTTCACCTGGGAATATCTGGTGGTCAAGCCGGCCGAGCCCGTCAAGGCGCTGGCCGAAGGGGCGAAAGCGGGTACTGTGGTTGCGGTAGCGGCACCCGTGCTGACCGATCAGGCCAAGGCACACCCCGAATTGCTGTCACAGGCGGCGCGTGACGGGATCGTGGTCAAGCTCGACAAGGTTGAGGGAGAGATCCCCTGATGCTGACCTTTATGGTGGGCAATACCGGTACCCGCAATGTGGTCGGTGTCCGTGGCTGGGTCACGCTCTTCAGTCCAGAGGGGGTACAGCTCTCCCGTCAGGAGGCCCGTTTCTGGGTCGCAGAGAACCGTCTGCCGGAGACCTATCTGCGCAAGGGGCAGGAGCGTCCATCACTGGCCCTCGAGGTTGCCCGTCCGGCCGGATTGACCGGTCAGCCGCTGGTGCGAGTCGAGATCGACGAGGTGGTCTTCCGCTGATGTTTACCGGCTGGCGTGAGGCTCACGCCAGCCATTTGTAACTCCTGTCATCATCCGCAATATCTGCTTACATCTGACATGATTTGGCAACAGCTTGCCGCTCGGCAACGCCACGCAGTCCCCGCACAATGACTCCATACCAGCTCGACGAGCTTATCAATGGAGTTAATGAGATGAAAAAGAGCGCTGTTTCCCTTCTGGTTCTGGCCGGTTTTGCTTCTACCTCTGCACTGGCACAGGATGCTTTCAGCTACGCCAAGGGCGAGGCTACCTGGGCTCACACCAAGTCCGACTATCTCAACGGTACCTTCAGCAATGACAGTAAAGGCACCCGTGATTTTGGCGGTCTGAGCCTGGATCTCTCCAAGAGCTTCGGCTCCAATTTCTATGGTCGCGGCAGCACTGAATACACCTCTCGCAGCAACGGCAACGACAGCATGTCGATCTCCAGCATTGGTGTCGGTGTCTTTACCCCGCTCAGCACAGGTCTGAACCTCTACGGTGAAACCGGTGTGACCGGCTACATGCTGGAGCGTGAACTTGCCAGCGATATCGCTAACAAAGGGTGGGATGCTGTTGCTCGCAAAGATAGCGGCAGCATGTACGGTGAAGTCGGTCTGCGCTACGACATCGGCAATGTCGAGCTCTCCACTGCCTACCGCTACGCCAACATGACCGACGATATGCACGACTTCAAGGTGGGCGGTGCCTACAAGCTCAACCAGAACTGGGCGCTGACTGCCGATTACACCTATCGCAATTGGGATCTGCAAAAAGGTTCCATCTCCAGCCTGGGTGTGAAGTACAGCTTCTAATCCCCCTTCCCGTAGTCCGTAGTGTCTTGTTTTTTACCCATGGCGTTTGCCATGGGTTTTTTCTTTTTCCGGTGATCCCTTTTTTCTCCTTGTGTCGTATCAGTCGCAAATAGTTATACAACTTTCATTTTTTTGTATAACTGCTATAACTGAATCAATGCTTATACAAGGAGCGTCATCATGTACAAGATTAAAGTCGGTATCAGTGCCTGCCTGCTGGGACAAGAGGTACGTTTCGATGGGGGCCACAAGCGCTCCAGCTTCTGTGAACGAGATCTTGGCGCTCACTTTGACTACCACCCCGTCTGTCCCGAGATGGCCATTGGTTTAGGGGCGCCTCGCGCCGCCATCCGGCTGGTCAAGCGCAACGGCGAGATCCGCGCCGAGGCGAGCAACGGTAGCTTCGATGTCACCGAAAAGCTGATTGCCTTTAGCGAGCAGAAAGCGCGCCAGCTCGACTTTATCTCCGGCTATATCCTCTGTGCCAAATCACCCAGCTGTGGCATGGAGCGGGTCAAGGTCTATGGCGCCAACAACGAGGGGAGTGCCAAGGAGGGGATTGGCTTGTTTGCCAAGGCGTTGATGGAGGCCAACCCCCTGCTGCCGGTGGAAGAGGATGGTCGCCTGTGCGACCCCATCCTGCGGGAGAACTTCGTGCTGCGGGTCTTCGCCTACCACGACTGGCAGCAGCTCTGCGCCCGCGGCATTACCGCCTCTGCGCTGATCCGCTTCCACTCCCGTTACAAGTATCTGGTGCTCTCCCACGCCACCACCCACTACCGGGCGCTTGGCAAGCTGCTCGGCAATCTGGGCAAGTCCACCAACTTGCAGGAGGTGGCCGACAACTACATCAAGGGATTGATGACGGCGCTGACACTGCGAGCCAACCGCCGCAGTCACACCAATGTGCTGATGCACCTGCAGGGCTACTTCAAGCGGGTGCTGACCCCGGCCCAGAAGCAGGAGCTGGCCGATACCATCGACAAGTACCGCACCGGCATATTCCCCTTGCTGGTGCCGCTCACCCTGATCCGTCACTACCTGCGCGAGTACCCCAATCCCTACCTCGCCGAGCAGGTTTATCTCAATCCGCACCCCGATACGCTCAAATTGCGTTACGGGCTCTGAATCCGTTCTGTTGCCCCGGCGCATGGTTTGCGCCGGGTAGCCTTACTCCTTTGTTTGATGGACGTTGTCATGTCTGATTTATCGCAAGAAGTTGCTCCTCTGGCTGATGAGGGGATCTACCCCATTCGCGAGGTCTCCCGTCTCACCGGTGTCAACGCCGTGACCCTGCGCGCCTGGCAGCGCCGCTATGGTCTGGTGCAACCGGCCCGCACCGAAAAGGGCCACCGCCTCTACAGCGAGCAGGATATTCGCCAGATCGGCGAGATCCTGAGCTGGCTGGAGCGGGGAGTGAGTATCGGGCAGGTGAAGGGGCTCTTGAGCGAACCTCATTCCGCGCCGGTGAGCGATCACTGGCAGCAAACCCTGGAGCAGTTCAGTCAGGCGCTGCTCGCCTTCAACCAGCGCAAGGCGGAGGCTGAACTCAACGATCTGCTGGCGAGCTACCCGTTCGAGCTGGTGCGCAGCCGGATACTGCAACCGCTGGTGGAGCAGCTGCTGGGGCTGTGGCGCGAGCGGCCCGATGGCGAGCTGCTGCAACAGGTGTGGCTGGGCTGGCTCCATACCCGCTTCGCCCGTCACCTGATCGAGCAGGAGAAAGGCGTGCCGATCACCTTGGCGAGCTGGGGACAAGTCGGCCCCCTCGATCTGGTCTGGGCCGCCTACGAGTTGATCGGTCAGGGCTATGAGGTGCAACTGCTGGGGGCGGTCGAGACGAGCCATGCCAGCTTGCTGGAGGGGCGTGCCGTTACCCCCTGGCTGGTACTGCTGGGTGCCGGGCTCGGCAAGCAGGAGCTGGCCGCCGGGTGGCCCGCAGGCACACGCCTGTTTGGTGAGCTGGGGCGCCTCTACGACGATGAGTGGCTTAAAGCCTATGGCTGGCAGGCGAGCCTTGCCGAGCTGATTGCGGATGCCCCAGATGCTGCTGGCACCAGCGGACGCGGGAGGAAAAAATCATGAAACTGGTCTGGTTTCGCAATGATCTGCGCCTTGCCGACAACCCGGCACTGCGGCATGCCTGCGCCGGTGATGAACCGGTGGCCGCGCTCTTTATCATCTCCCCCACCCAGTGGCGGCAGCACAAAATGGCCCCCATTCGTCAGCGCTTTATGTTGGCGCAGGTAGATGAATTGGGCCGCGAGCTGGCAGCGCTCGGCATCCCGCTCCATCTGCTGCGAGTGGAGACTTTTGCCGAGGTGCCCGTTGCGTTGGCAAACCTCTGCCACGAGCAGGGCGTGACCCAGCTCTATGCCAATCAGGCTATCGAGATTGATGAGCAGCGCCGCGATCACGCCGTCAGCGCCGCACTGGCAGAGCAGGCGGTGAGCTGTCACTGGCTCAACGGCTGTTGCGTATTGCCGCCGGGGCGGGTGCTGACCGGCTCGGGTGAGATGTTCAAGGTGTTCACCCCTTTCAGCCGCGCCTGGCTCAAGGCACTCGACGAGGAGGGGTTTGTCATTCATCGGGCGCCAACACCGCGTGGCGAGCCTTTGCCTTGGCAGCCGCTGGCTGAGCGGGCGTGGGTTGATGAAGCGCTCGGCGAGCTGACGGTTGATCCGCGTTGGCCAGTGGGGGAGGCAGAAGCTCTGCGTCGTTTGAACATTTTTCTGGAGCAGGCGGTGCTCGACTATGGCGAGACCCGGGATTTTCCTGCCATCGCGGGCACGTCCGTGCTCTCCCCCTATCTGGCGGCGGGCATCATCAGTCCCCGTCAGTGTGTGGCGGCGATCCAGCAGCGGCTTGGCTATCGGCCCCAGTCCAAGGCCCAGCCCGGCTTTGTCTGGCTCAATGAGCTGGTCTGGCGCGAGTTCTATCGCCACCTGTTGGTGCTGATCCCGACTCTTTCGATGAATCGCCCCTTCAAACCCGAGACGGCGGCCTTGCCGTGGAGCTGGGATCCGGATGCCTTCGCCGCCTGGAGCGAGGGGCGGACCGGCTACCCCATCGTCGATGCGGCGATGCGCTGTCTCAACACCACCGGCTGGATGCACAACCGGCTGCGAATGATAGTGGCGAGCTTTCTCACCAAGGATCTCCATATCCACTGGCGGCTCGGGGAGGATTACTTCATGAGTCGGCTCATCGATGGAGATCTGGCGGCCAACAACGGCGGCTGGCAGTGGGCAGCGGGGACCGGCGCCGATGCGGCCCCCTACTTTCGGGTCTTCAACCCCACCACTCAGGGACAACGATTTGATCCACAAGGGGAGTTTATCCGTACCTGGGTAACTGAACTGGCCGATATTCCCGCCGCTTATGTGCATCAGCCCCACGATTGGCTGCGACTCAAGGGGCGACAGGATTATCCGGCACCCATGGTGGATCACGCCGTTGCCCGGGTGAGAGCCATCGAGATGTTTCGCTCTCTGGAGAAATAGGATGAACGAGCCGCTGGCCCGCTTTATTGGCCTCTATCAGCAACTGGACAAACAGCAGTTGCACCGCTTGCCCGAGGTCTATGCCGAACAGGTGGTCTTTACCGATCCGGCTCACCGTATCGAGGGGTTGGCGGCCCTTGGCGACTATTTTGCCGCCCTCTATCAGCGCCTCGCTTACTGTCGCTTCGTCATCACCAGTCAGCAGCAGCAAGGGCCGCAGGCCTGGCTCGGCTGGACCATGACCTTCTCTCACCCCAGATTGCGTGGTGGTGAGCCGGTGACGGTGGAGGGGGCCACCCGCCTCGAATTCGACGAGGCGGGCAAGGTGTGCCAGCACAGGGACTATTTTGACCTGGGCGCCATGCTCTACGAGCAGTTGCCGCTGCTCGGGCCCGTGGTGCGCACCATCAAGATGAGGCTTGGCGCATGAGCGGCCGGGTGCTCATCACCGGGGCGACCTCCGGCATCGGTCGCCAGTTGGCGCTGGATTACCGGCGGGCAGGCTGGCAGGTGTGGGGTTGTGGCCGCGATGGCGAACGGCTGCAGGCGCTGGGGCTGGATGGCGTCACGCCGCTGCAGTTCGATGCCCGTGATCTTGCCGCAATGAGCGGGGTGGCCGCCACGCTGCCATCCCTCGATCTACTGATCCTCAACGCAGGCAACTGCGAGTACATGGATGTGGCGGAGGGGTTTGACAGCGAGCTGTTTGCCCGGGTGATTGAGACCAATCTGACCGCCACTGGCCATGCTTTGGCCGCCTTCTTGCCGTTGCTCGGTGCGGGATCTCGGCTGGCCATCGTCAGCTCGTCGGTGAGCTGGCTGCCGCTGCCGCGAGCCGAGGCCTATGGCGCCTCCAAGGCGGCCCTTGACTATCTGGCGGATACCTTGCGCCTCGATTTGGCCAGCAAAGGGATCGGGGTGACCCTGATCCGCCCCGGCTTTGTCCAGACGCCGCTCACCGCCAAAAATGATTTTCCCATGCCCTGTCTGGTGACGGTGGAGCAGGCCTCCCGCGCCATCATGAACGGGCTGACCGCTGGTCGTCACCAGATCCACTTTCCACGCCGTTTCATCTGGTTGCTGCGCCTGCTTGGTGCGCTGCCGGTGGGGCTCTGGCTGCGCCTTGGCCGCGCATTCGTATCGAAAGGAAGCCATTCATGAAGAAAAAGATCGCCATCGTCGGTTCAGGGATCTCGGGGCTCACCGCCGGTTTTCTGCTCCACAAACTCCATGACATCACCCTGTTCGAGGCGGCGCCGACTCTGGGCGGCCATACTGCGACCGTCGATGTGAATCAGGCTGGCCGCAGCTATGCCATCGACACCGGCTTTATCGTCTTCAACGATCGCACCTACCCCAACTTCTTGAAGTTGCTGGCACGGATCGGCATGGCGCGCCAACCGGCCGAGATGAGCTTCTCGGTGAAGAGCCCGGAGGGGTTGGAGTATAACGGCCACAACCTCGACACCCTGTTTGCCCAGCGCAGCAATCTGCTGAGTCCCCGTTTCTACGGTTTTGTCGCCGAGATTTTGCGATTCAACCGGGAGGCGCGGGCCTGGCTGGCGGATGGTCAACATCAGGGGGCGGGCCCCGAGCTGACCCTGGGAGACTTTCTGCTGGCGGGGGAGTTTAGCGACTACTTCGCCCGCCACTACATCTTGCCGATGGGAGCTGCGATCTGGTCATCGACCCTGGCCGATATGCGCGCCTTCCCCCTTGGCTTCTTCCTGCGTTTTTTTGCCAACCACGGCCTGCTGGATGTGGCCAATCGCCCCCAGTGGTACGTGATCCCGGGTGGCTCGCGGGAATATATCGGCCCACTCACCGCGGGTTGGCAGTCGCAGATCCGCCTCGCCTGTCCGGTGCAGAGCGTACGGCGGGACGCGGACGGTGTGGTGATCCAGAGCAGTTACGGTGAGGAGCGGTTTGACGAGGTGATCTTCGCCTGCCACAGCGATCAGGCGCTGGCGCTGCTGGCGGATCCCGGCGAGCGGGAGCAGGCCATCCTCGGCGACATGCCCTATCAGGCCAACGATGTCTGGCTCCATACCGATGCTCGCTGCCTGCCCAACCGCCGCAAGGCATGGGCCAGCTGGAACTATCAGCTCGATGGCAACGATGAGGCGCGGCCGCTGGTGAGCTACAACATGAACATCCTGCAGGGAGTGAACTCGCCGGAGCCCTTCTGCGTCAGTCTCAACCCCAAGGGCAAGGTGGATGAGAGCAAGGTACTGCGCCGCTTCGTCTACCACCATCCAGTGTTCAATCAGGCCTCCATCGCCGCCCAGCAGCGGCGTGCGGAGATCTGCGGCCAACAGCACACCCACTTCTGCGGCGCCTACTGGTACAACGGCTTCCATGAGGATGGGGTGCGCAGCGCGCTGGATGTCGCCAGGCGCTTCGGAGCCGAGCTATGAACGGCGCCACCGTGGCCACGGAACATGAGGGTGCCGACGAACTGGCTGGCGTCACCAGCGCCATCTGGCAGGGCTCGATACGCCACCGCCGTTTCGCACCGCGGGCTCACGCCTTCTCCTACAGCCTTTTTATGCTGGGACTGGATCTCGACGAGCTGCCGCAGCTCGATCAGGGGCGCTGGTTCGGAGTTGAGCGTTCGGGGCTGCTTTCGTTTCACCGCCATGACTATCTCAAGGGGAGTGAGGGGAGCCTCAAGCAGGCGGTGTGGCAGAAGGTGGGCGAACTGGGTGGCGATGCCGAGCCCGAGGGGCGGGTACTGCTGCTCGGCAATGTGCGCTGTCTGGGGTTCTACTTCAGCCCGGTCAACTTCTACTTCTGCTACCGGCAGGGCGAGGCGCGCTATCTGCTGGCAGAGGTGTCGAACACCCCCTGGAACGAGCGTCACTACTACCTGCTGGATTTGGCGGCGCTGGCACCCCATGACAAGGATTTTCACGTCTCCCCCTTTATGGGGCTGGCGATGCGTTATCACTGGCGGATCAGGCCGCCCGCACAGGAGACACTGATCCATATCGAGAGTCATCCCGTATCCGGTGAAGCCAAGCTGTTTGACGCCACCCTGGCGCTCACGCGCCAGCCGCTGTCGCGCAAGGGGCTGGTGGCCCTGCTGGCCCGCTGGCCATGGATGACCATGAAGGTGCTGCTCGGGATCTACTGGCAGGCCCTGCGTCTATTTATCAAACGAACCCCGATTTTTACCCATCCGGAGAGCCGCTAATGGAACTTGCTCAATCAACCCTCTCTGCCTCTTTCATCGACAAGGGGGCAAGACAACTGCTGCTCAATCTGCTGGGTCGCCTCGAACATGGCCAGCTGCTGCTGCGGGATGGCGGTGAGCGCCACAGCTTTGGCGTCGCGGGTACCGATCTGCATGCCGAACTGGTGGTGCAGGATCCGGCCTTCTATCGTCGCCTGTTGTTGGGGGGCAGCATTGCCGCTGGGGAAACCTGGGTGGAGGGGCTCTGGACCAGCCCGGACCCGGTGGCGCTGGTGCGGCTGCTGGCCCGCAACCTGACCCTGCTCGACTCCCTCGAGCGGCGCCTTGGCTGGCTCAGTTTCCCCTTCAACAAGGTGCGCCACTGGCTCAACCGCAATACTCTAACCGGTTCGCGCTCCAACATCGCCGCCCACTACGATCTCGGCAATACCCTCTATCAGGGGTTTCTCGACAGCCATATGCAGTACTCGAGCGCCATCTATCCGAGCGCCGAGGCCACCCTCGAAGAGGGGCAGCAGGCCAAGCTGCGCACCATCTGCGAGCGGCTCGAGTTAGGGCCTGACGATCATCTGCTGGAGATCGGCACCGGCTGGGGTGGCCTCGCCGTCTATGCCGCCCGCCACTATGGCTGCCGGGTGACCACCACTACCATCTCCCGGGCCCAACATGACTATGCCAAGGAGTGGATTGCGCGGGAGGGGCTGGGGGATCGCATCACCTTGCTGCTGGAGGATTACCGCAAGCTGGAGGGCACCTATGACAAGCTGGTCTCCATCGAGATGATAGAGGCGGTGGGCCACGCCTTCCTGCCTGACTATTTCCGCCAGCTGTCGCGGCTGCTCAAACCCGGTGGCCGCCTGCTCATTCAGGCCATCACCATCGCCGATCAGCGCCATGCCCAGTATCTGCGCGGAGTCGATTTCATCCAGCGCTACATCTTCCCCGGTGGTTGCCTGCCGAGCGTCTCCCAGATGGCGGGGTTGCTGGCGCGGGAGACCGACATGCAACTGGTGCGGTTGCATGATCACGGCCATCACTATGCCCGTACCCTGGCCCACTGGTGCGAGCGTTTTCTGGCGTTGGCGCCCGAGCTGCCCAAGCTCGGTTACAGCCAGGATTTCATCCGGTTGTGGCACTTCTACTTTGCCTATTGCGAGGGGGGATTCTGGGAGCGCACCATCAGTCTGGTGCAGTTGGAGGCCGCCAAGCCGGGGCCCGCTGGCTGGTCGGGTGATGTGCCAGTAAGCGGTCACTGACCATGTGGCAGTGGGCTCACCTGCTGGGGTTCAACCTCTACTGGTTGCTGGCGGTGAAGTGGCAGCAGCCGGGCCCGCTGCTGGCAATGTTGCTGCTGCACTTTCTCTTCTCACCCAGCCGCCAGCGTGACTGGCGGCTGCTCCCCATTGCGGTTGCCGGCTGTCTGCTGGATGTGCTGCTCTGGCAGCTCGGCCTGTTCCGGTTCCCGTCCGGTTTTCCCCTCTGGCTGGTGCTGCTCTGGCTTGGTTTTGCCCTGACGCTGGCCCATGGTATGCGCTGGCTGCTGCGCTTGCCTCGCTGGCAGCAGGCGCTGTTTGGCGTATTTGGCGGTGCTTCCTCCTATGTGGCGGGGGCCGCCATGGGGGCAGTAAACTTACCCTGGGGCATCTGGATCAGCACGGCGTTGCTGGCAGTGATCTGGATGTGGTGGTTACCCGTACTCCTGTGGGTAATGGTCAAGCTGGAGGGTGAGTCATGACAAACACCTTTTCGACCGACTCGTTGCTTTTTTCCAAATGGACCAAAGAGAGCCAGCATGAGCTGACTGATCGCTTCTATCTGGTGGTTGCCTGCCAGCGGGATGCGCAGGGGCAGCTGGTGCAGGTGGTGATGCAGGATATCAACACCCTGCAGGAACAGGAGATGGACTGGCATGAACTGGAAGACCCCAACCACTGGCATATGGGGTGGAATTAACCCGCTACTGCTGGCGTTTACGCTCTTGGCTGCAACCACAGTGCAGGCTTCTGCCGCCCCCTGGCAGCAGCTGCGCCCGGTCGGGCAGGGGGAGATGAACTGGCTCTGGTTCAAGCTCTACGATGCCACCCTCTACAGTGCGAGCGGGCGCTATCAGCCCGGTCACTATCCGCAGGCCCTGACCCTCACCTATGCAAGATCCATCGAGCGGCAAGATCTGCTGAGCGCCACCGCCGCCGAGTGGCAGCGGCTCGGTCTTGGCTCCGACGCCGAACGTCAGCGCTGGCTCGGCCAGCTCGCTGCACTCTGGCCCGATGTGCAGGCAGGCGACAAGCTCACCTTCTATGTCGACAAGGGCGGGGCAGGCCACTTCTGGTGGCAGGAAAAATCCCTCGGCACCCTGGCCGATCCGCAATTCTCGGCCGCTTTTCTCGCCATCTGGCTGGCTGACAACAGCCGCGATCCCGCCCTGACCCGCCGCCTGCGTGGCCAACCCTGAACATGGAGTTTCCAATGTTTTTCTATCGTGCATACCGCTGGTTGCTGTTGCTCCCTTTTTTGCTGCTGAGCGGCTGTGGTGCCAGTCTCGATGACTATCGGGGGCAGGGGCCAAACTGGGATCTCGCCCGTTTCTTCAACGGTAAATTGGTGGCTCACGGCCTGGTGACCGACCGCAGCGGCGAAGTGACCAGTCGCTTTCGGGTCGAGATGGTGGGTCGTAGGAAGGATGGCAAGGGAGAGCTGTTCGAGCAGTTCTACTTTGACGATGGCCGCCAGCAGACCCGTACCTGGTATCTGAGCAAGGGCGATGATGGTCATTGGCGCGGTACTGCTTCCGATGTGGTGGGGGAGGCGGTGGGTAAAAGCCAAGGGTTTGCCCTCAACTGGCGTTATCAGCTCGATCTGGCGCTGCCGGATGGCGAGCTGGTGCGGGTGAGCTTCGATGACTGGATGTACCTGCTGGACGAAGATCGTCTGATCAATCGTGCCGAGATCAGCAAGTTCGGTATCCATCTTGGCGAGGTGATCCTCTATATCGAACGTCAGCCCTGACCGTTAACGCAAGATAACGGCCAGTAAAAAGCGCGCCGATGGCGCGCTTTTGTTTACCGAAAAATCAGAGTCATCAGATGATGCGGTTCTCTTCCAGCATCTTGCGACGGGCCTCTTCCTTGGCCATCTTCTTCTTGCGGTTGTCGCAGGGTTCCGGGCAATCGCACTCTTTCTCGATGCCGACGCTACCCAGACCGCCACAGGAGCCGGAGATGGTCTTCTTCTGGAAGATGTAACCGATAGCCATGGCGGCTATCACCAGCATGAATACCCCGAAGGTGATCAGAAAAATCTGCATCTCTACCTCTTACTTCTTGACCAGATAGGGCTTGAAGGCATCGGAGTAAGCCTCTTCAAAGCCATTGTCCGTCTTGGTGATCACGAAGATCGCCAGGCCGCGCTCGTTGGCATAGGCCAGGCTTTTCTCGGTCCCCATCACCATAAACACGGTGGCCAACCCGTCTGCGGTCATGCAGGAGGGGTGGATCACGGTGACCGACACCAGACGGTGCTGGATCGGCTTGCCGCTGCGCGGATCTATGGTGTGGGAGAAGCGCTGACCATCCAGTTCATAGTAGTTGCGGTAATCGCCGGAGGTGGCCACCCCGTTGTCACTGGGCACGATCACCTCTTGCACCGTGCCGGTGCCTGCGGTGGGCTTCTCGATGGCCACGCGCCAGGGGTGACCCTTGCCGTTGACGCCATTGATCCGCAGCTCGCCGCCAATCTCCACCAGATAGTTGCGCGCACCCAGTGACTCCAGATACTCGGCTACCTTGTCCACACCAAAGCCCTTGGCGATGGCGGAGAGATCGACGTAGAGGTCCGGAATATCTTTTTGCAGGGTATCGGCATCCACCGAGGTGATGACGTGCAGGTTGCCCAGACCGGTCTTCTGGCGAGTCTGGGTGATCAGCTCGTCGGAGGGGACCTTGGTCGGCTTCTTGTCCGGGCCAAAGCCCCACAGATTGACCAAGGGGCCAACGGTGACGTCCAGCGCCCCCTGGCTCTCACGGCCAATGTGAATGGCCTCTGTGACGACCCGTGCGGTATCGCGGGAGACCACAACCGGTTTGTTGTCACGGCTCTGGTTGAAGCGCGATAGTTCGGAATCGGGGCGATAGGTCGACATCTGGTCGTTGACCCGCTCCAGCAAGACATCCACCTCAGCTTGAAGCTTGGCCGGATCGCTGATGGCGCTGTCCGCCACCTTGATGGAGTAGTAAGTGCCCATGGTGCTACCGGTGATGTGGATCTCCGGTTTGGATTGGACCGTCTCCTGACCGCACCCAGTCAAGAAAAAGGCTAGCCCGAAGGCTAGCCAGGTCTTTACAACACTGTGCATGGATTAACCACCAAAGTCATCCAACAGGATGTTTTCGTCTTCAACGCCCAAGTCTTTGAGCATGTTGATGACGGCAGCGTTCATCACCGGAGGTCCACACATGTAGAACTCGCAATCTTCCGGTGCTTCGTGGTTCTTGAGATAGTTCTCGTAGAGCACGTTGTGGATGAAGCCGGTGTAGCCGTCCCAGTTGTCTTCCGGTTGCGGATCAGACAGGGCGACGTTCCAGGTGAAGTTCTCGTTCTCGGCGGCGAGCATGTCAAAGTCTTCGACATAGAACATTTCGCGCTTGGAACGGGCACCGTACCAGAAGCTCATCTTGCGCTTGGACTTCAGGCGACGCAGCTGGTCGAAGATATGGGAACGCATCGGCGCCATACCTGCACCACCACCGATGAATACCATTTCGGCATCGGTGTCTTTGGCGAAGAACTCACCGAACGGACCGGAGATAGTCACCTTGTCGCCAGCCTTCAGGCTGAAGATGTAGGAGGACATCTGTCCCGGAGGGGCAGTCCAGTTGCTGGGCGGCGGGGTCGCGATACGTACGTTCAGCATGATGATGCCGAACTCTTCCGGATAGTTGGCCATGGAGTAGGCACGGATGATGGGCTCATCGACCTTGGACTCCAGCTCAAAGATCTTGAAGCGATCCCAGTCACCGCGATACTCCTCGGGAATATCGAAGTTCTTGTAGTGCACGTGGTGAGCCGGGGCTTCAATCTGGATATAACCACCGGCGCGGAACGGTACGCTCTCGCCATCGGGGATCTGCAGCTTGAGCTCCTTGATGAAGGTGGCCTTGTTATCGTTGGAGATAACAGTACATTCCCACTTCTTCACCCCGAAGATCTCTTCCGGCAGTTCGATATCCATGTCGGAGCGAACGGTAACCTGACAGGCCAGACGCTCGCCATGACGGGCTTCGCCCTTGCTGATGTGATCCAGTTCGGTCGGCAGAATGTCGCCGCCACCGGATTTCACCCGTACCTTGCACTGGCCGCAGGAGCCACCGCCGCCACAGGCGGAGGAGACGAAGATACCGCTGCCAGCCAGCACGCCGAGCAGCTTGCCACCGGCCGGGCTGGTCACAGCCTTGGCCGGGTCACCATTGATGCTGATTGTCACGTCGCCCGCGGTCACCAGCTTGGACTTGGCGAACAGAATGACTGCCACCAGTGCCAGCAGGATCACGGTAAACATGACCACACCCAAAATAATTTCCATCTATCGTTCCTTTCTGATTGCAGGAAAGCCGATTACAGGGAGATACCAGAGAAGGACATGAAGCCCAGCGCCATCAGACCGGCGGTGATGAAGGTGATGCCCAGACCGCGCAGGCCTTCCGGAACATCGGAATACTTCATCTTCTCGCGGATACCAGCCAGCGCAACGATCGCCAGCATCCAGCCTGCCCCTGAACCCACACCGTAGACCACAGACTCCATGAAGTTGTAGTCACGCTGCACCATGAAAGAGACGCCACCGAAGATGGCGCAGTTCACGGTGATGAGCGGCAGGAAGATACCCAGCGCGTTGTAGAGTGCCGGGAAGTACTTGTCCAGCGCCATCTCCAGGATCTGTACCAGTGCTGCAATCACACCGATGAAGGTGATGAAGCTCAGGAAGCTCAGATCCAGACCGGATACCAGAGCGCCATCTTTAAGCACGTAGTTGTAGATCAGGTTGTTGGCAGGAACCGCGATGGTCTGCACCACAATAACGGCAATACCCAGACCCATGGAGGTCTTTACCTTCTTGGACACCGCCAGGAAGGTACACATCCCCAGGAAGAAGGAGAGTGCCAGGTTTTCGATGAAGATCGATTTAATCAACAGACTCAGATAGTGTTCCATACCTTAATCCTTCGCCTCCACCTGCTTGGGATCCTTGGTGCGAACGCCCCAAATGATCAGACCAATGATGAAGAATGCACTCGGCGGCAGCAGCAGCAGGCCGTTGGGCACATACCAGCCACCGTTGTTCACCAGCGGCAGCAGCTCGATGCCGAACCAGGTGCCGGAGCCCAGCAGTTCACGCACGGTCGCGACACTCAGCAGAATGGCACCATAGCCCAGACCGTTGCCGATACCATCCAGGAAGGAGGGCAGCGGGGCACTCTTCATGGCGTACGCTTCAGCGCGGCCCATTACGATACAGTTGGTGATGATCAGACCCACGAAGACCGACAGTTGCTTGGAGATGTCATAGGCGTACGCCTTGAGCACCTGGTCAACCACGATAACCAGTGAGGCGATGATCGCCATCTGTACGATGATCCGGACGCTGTTCGGGATCTGGTTGCGGATCAGGGAGATGAACAGGTTTGAGAAGGCGGTGACCGCCATGACCGCGAGGGTCATTACAAACGCAGTTTTCATCTGGCTGGTAACCGCCAGTGCAGAACAGACACCCAGCACCTGCAAGGCGATGGGGTTGTTGCCCAGCACAGGCGTCAACAGCAACTTCTTCATTTCGCTCTTGTCAGCCATTGTTGATTTCTCCTGCACGAACCTTGGCCAGGAAAGGACCGAAGCCCTTGGGACCCATCCAGAAGTCGAAGGTATGCTGTACGCCGTTACCGGTCAGAGTGGCACCGGAGAGACCATCGATCTCGTGCTCGGAGCCCGCCGGAGCATGGCCCTTGATGACGCGCAGCGCCGGCATGCCATTCTGGTCGAACAGTTTCTTGTCCTTGAACAGCGCCTGCCAGGCCGGGTTTTCGATCTCGCCACCCAGACCCGGTGTTTCACCGTGGTCATAGTAGGTGATGCCCTTGATGGTCTGGCCATCAGCGGCAACGGCGACGAAGGCATACATGGTCGACCACAGACCCTGACCGTAGATGGGCAGGATGATGCTGTCGATCTTGCCTTCGGCATCCTTGGCGAAGAATACCGGGATCTGCTTGGAGATCTGACGCAGGCTGGCCTTGTCGTCAGCGGCGGCAAGACGGATGCTGCGGGCCGGATCTTTGGCTGCCTGCTTGGTGTCGAAGTTGTCGGCATCGCCGTCAACAAAGTCACCGGTCGCCAGATCCACCAGACGCGCTTCGATCTTCTCGCCATACAGTTTGGCCAGGTCGCGCTTGGCCACTTCGCTCACATCCACACCGGCTACGGCGAGAATGTTGCTCTGCTTGTCCAGCGCCTTGTTTTCCTGCTGGGTAGAACGCAGGCCCACAGCGGCAACGGATACCACGATGGAACAGGCCAGACAGAGGCCGGTGACCACGCTGACGGTGCCGAGGGTTGAATCTTTATTAAACGCCACGAGCAATCCTCCGCTTGATGTTTGCCTGAGCGACGAAGTGGTCAAACAGGGGAGCAAACAGGTTCGCAAACAGAATGGCCAGCATCATACCTTCCGGGAACGCAGGGTTGACCACGCGAACCAGCACGACCATTACGCCGATCAGGGCGCCATACCACCACTTGCCTTTGTTGGTAAAGGCGGCGGAGACAGGGTCGGTCGCCATGAAGGCCATACCGAAGGCGAAGCCACCCAGTACCAGATGCCAGTGCCACGGCATGTTGAACATGGGGTTGGTATCGGAACCGATGACGTTGAACAGCAGGGAGGTGGCGATCATACCGATCATCACGCCGGCGATGATGCGCCAGGAGGCGATGCGCATGTAGACGATCATGGCGGCACCCAGCAGGATCATCAGGGTAGAGACTTCACCGATGGAACCCGGCAGGTTACCCAGGAAAGCGTCCATCCAGCTGATAGCCTGGCCGGTTGCACCGTTGATCAGCGCCATTTGGCCGCCTTGGGCCCACTGGCTCAGGGCAGTCGCGCCGGAGAAGCCGTCAACGGCAACCCACACGGCGTCACCGGAGATCTGGCCCGGGTAGGCGAAGAACAGGAACGCACGACCAGCCAGCGCCGGGTTCAGGAAGTTCTTGCCGGTACCACCGAACACCTCTTTGGCCATCACCACACCGAAGGTGATACCCAGCGCAGCTTGCCACAGGGGCAGCTCGGGCGGCACGATCAGGGCAAACAGGATGGAGGTTACGAAGAAGCCTTCGTTGATCTCGTGTTTGCGCACCATGGCGAACAGCACTTCCCAGAAACCACCGACAAAGAAGACGGTGATATAGATTGGGAAGAAGTGGGTGGCGCCAATCAGCATCTTGCTGCCGATACCGGCAACAGCCGGATCGAGGGAGGCGCCCAGCATGGTAGCCAGGGCATATTGCCAACTGCTGGCACCAGCAGCCGAGCCCATGTGGGCAATGGCGGCAATCGCCTGGTTACCAACGTTGTACATGCCCCAGAACATGGCCGGGAACACGGCCAGCCACACCATGATCATCATGCGCTTCAGATCGAGCGCATCACGAACGTGGGAGGCGTTGCGGGTAACGCTACCCGGGGTGTAGAACAGGGTGTACGCCGCTTCGAACAGGGCATAGTACTTGGCGTACTTTCCACCCGGTTCGAAGTGGTGTTCCATATTTTCAAGAAGTTGCTTGAAACTCATCGCTTAACCTTCCAGTTCAATCTTGGTCAGGCACTCACGCAAGATCGGGCCGTACTCTGTCTTGCCGGGGCAGACAAAGGTACAGAGCGCCAAATCTTCCTCATCCAGCTCCAGGCAACCCAGTGCTTGCGCACCGTCGGTATCGCCGGAGACCATGTCCCGCAGCAGCAGGGTCGGCAGGATGTCGAGTGGCATCACCCGCTCATAGTTGCCGATAGGCACCATGGAACGGTCACTACCGTTGGTAGTGGTGGTGAAGTTGATCAGCTTGCCCTTCATCAGATGAGAGAGGGTGGTACGGGTGATAGAGAACTTGTTGGCGCTGGGGTTGATCCAGCCCAGGAACTCTTTCTCGCGACCTTCACCCAGCACGCAAACCTGATTGTGGTAGCGGCCCAGGTAGTCGTGAACACCTTCGGCTTTGGCACCACTCAGGATAGAACCGGAGATGATACGGTTTTCGTCGGCACGCAGCTCATTGTTGGTGAGCTGGCTGATGCAGGCGCCCAGACGGGTACGCAGCAGACGCGGCTTGAGCACGTTCGGGCCAGCCAGGGCGATCACCTTGTCAGTGAAGATCTGACCTGTGGTGAACAGCTTGCCGAATGCAATCACATCCTGATAGTTGATGTGCCACTGCACCTTGGTGCTGCTGACCGGATCCAGGAAGTGGATATGGGTACCCGGCAGACCGGCAGGGTGCGGACCAACGAAGATCTCTTCCTTGACCTGAGCCAGCGGAGAGTGGGGCAGACTGCCTTCGCCTTTACAGACGTAGACGGCGCCATCGGTCAGGCGGGTCAGTACGGCCAGACCATCGAGGAAGGCCTGCGGCTGTTCCTTGATAATCAGCTCGGCATCGGCTGCCAGCGGGTTGGTGTCCATTGCAGTCACAAAGATGGCGCGCGGGGCAGACGCTACCGCGGGGACTTTGCTGAACGGACGGGTACGCAACGCAGTCCACTGACCTGATGCGACCAGGATCTCTTGCACCTTGCTGCGCTCGAGCTTGGCCAGCTCGGCAGAGGCAAAATGCTCAAACGTCACCTGTTCATCGGAACCGTCGAGGTCGATGACCACAGACTGGAGAACACGTTTGGCACCACGGTTGATCTCTGAAACCACACCGGTGGCAGGAGCTGTGAATTTAACGCCCGGATTCTTCTTGTCTTCAAAAAGATCCTGACCTTTGATGACGCGATCACCTACTTTGACGAACATAGTAGGTCGCATCCCCACAAACTCCTCGCCCAGTGTCGCAACACGGGTGATGGCGGGGCCATCGTAGATTACTTGCTCTGGCGCACCCAGCACGGGGATGTCCAGTCCTCTTTTGATTGTAATCATACTTACTTGCACTACCGTTACGGGAGAGGTTGGTTAGCGCCGAGAAATACATCACGACGGGTGGTTGAATGAGTCGATGTTGTGGTTGTGCCAGGTGGGCAGGCTCAACAATTATTCAACATGCAGGCTCACTCAAAAGCGCTTGAGTTTACCACTTAAGGTGCATTTTCTGCCATGCCAAATGGGCAAAATCCCCGTGCCATCACAAAATTAACCTGCAATGAATAAGCCCCTGACACCTTGTAAGTAGTGGTTTTAAAGGTTTTTTTATTTCGATACCTCGATGGGGGTATTTGCCGTTGTCTCCACTATCAGCAAAAAGCCTTGATGCCGAAATATACCCCCTTGGATGTAGCCTTTTCGGGGCCAATGGGGGAAATATGTTTAATTTTTGTTGGCAGGTTCTCGAGGGAAATCCTGTGGTACAACCGGTTTCAGGAGAGTGACGGTTTGCCAACGCAGCTCGGGGTGCGCGGGGCATGGCCTTTTTCCTGCCACTCGGTCTCGGTGTAGGTATGCAGTGCCAGTGCATGAACGGCACCGGCCAGCTCGTCGGCCAGCACCGAATTGACCTGACGATGGCGTGCCAGCAGCCGCTGCCCTGCAAATTGCTCGCTGACGATCACCACCTTGAAGTGGCTCTCAGATCCCGGTTCCACACGGTGCATGTGGCTCTCGTTGATCACTTCCAGCACGGTGGGGGAGAGGGCGGCGGTCAGCTTGGCTTCAATCAGTTGTTGGATGGTCATCGGATCGGCTTCCAGAGTGAATGTCGGGCCATTCTATCGGCAGTCGCGGGATGGAATAAGCCCCCGGAAGAGGGAAATCACCCGTCAGTTGCCCCTTGATGCGCATCGAACTGGTGAAATTCCTGCTCCTCGCTAGAATAGCGCCACTTTGCGTCGCCCCTGGCGCCTGTATACACGAATCAAGCCGAGGTTGGACTCTTCCTATGCAAACCCTTCTCGACACTCCCCATTGCCAGCTCACGCTCTACCGCTATCCGCGCCAGAGTCAGGAGACCCTGCAAGCCTGGGATGCGGCTGACGAATACCTGATCAACACCCTGGCGGAGTCTCCCCTCGAGCAGGCGGGC
The DNA here is from genome assembly GCF_051919345.1 of Aeromonas sp. 84A. NCBI lineage: Bacteria > Pseudomonadati > Pseudomonadota > Gammaproteobacteria > Aeromonadales > Aeromonadaceae > Aeromonas > Aeromonas sp. 84A. The sequence continues at coordinate 3,950,788 of NZ_JBQBEW010000001.1, read as the reverse complement.
CCCGTCATCATCATGAATGACGGTTTTGGCGCGCTGGCTGCCTATCTGCATCCGTACTCCCCCTGCTGCGTCACCGACTCCTACATCAGTGAGCGGGCGACCCAGGCCAATCTGGCCGAAAACGGACTGGATGCGGGTAGTATCCGCTTGCAGGATGCGCTGGCGCCGCTGCCCGATGCCCCTGCGCTGGTGGTGATCAAGGTCTCCAAATATCAGGCACTGCTGGAGCAGCAACTGCTGGCATTGCGTGCGGTGGTGACACCGGCAACCCGCGTTATCGCTGCTGGCAAGGCGAAGGATATTCATACCTCCACCCTCAAGTTGTTCGAGAAGTATCTGGGGCCTACCCGTACCTCGCTGGCCTGGAAGAAGGCGCGCCTCATTCACTGCGAGCCGCAGGCAGAACGTCCCGCGCTGGCCAACCCCTTCCCGACTGTCTGGCCGCTGGAGGGGAGTGGCATGCTCATCCACAACCATGCCAACGTCTTCTCGCGCACCAGTCTCGATATCGGTGCCCGCTTTATGCTGGACAACCTGCCCATCCACAGTGCCCGCAAGGTGATCGATCTGGGCTGTGGCAACGGGGTGCTGGGTCTGTCGCTGCTCGCCAAAGACAGCGAGGTGGAGGTGACCTTTATCGATGAATCCTATATGGCGGTCGCCTCGGCACAGCTCAACGTCGAGCACAATCTGCCCGATGCACTGCCGCGCGCCCGTTTTATGGTCAATAACTGTCTCGATGGCGTGGCGGTCGGCTCGGCGGATCGGATCCTCTGCAACCCTCCTTTCCATCAGCTGCAGGCGATCACCGATCATATCGCCTGGCAGATGTTCAGCGATGCGCACCGGGTGTTGCCTCAAGGGGGTGAACTCTGGATAGTAGGCAACCGTCATCTGGACTATCACAACAAACTCAAGCGCTTGTTTGCCAACGCACAAGTCGTTGCGTCGAACAGCAAATTCGTTATTTTGAAAGCCATCAAACGCTAAAGCCAAAGGAAACCATGATGAAAAAGTCACTCTTGCTGCTGGCCGCCCTGATGCTGGGCGGGTGTGCCACTCATTGGCCGGAGACGGCGTTGCTCAATCCGCAGGTGATCCCCGCCAACCAGCAATACTACTCTGGCAATCGCATCACCATGGAAGGGGTAGACAAGCGTGAGGCTGCCTACGTCTTCTCCATTAAACATAAAGAGAAAGCGCCCGTGTTGGTCAACAGCGAGCGTCCGCTCAATCTGCTGATGGCCGAGCGGCTGGCCGAAGGGCTGCGCAGCCAGGGTCTCGAAGTGGGCAACAGTGGCACCACCAACCTGACGCTGGTGATCTCCAACGCCGCAGTCAATGTGGAAGAGAAGACCTTTACCTATGTCACTAAGTCCCGCGTCAGCCTGCAGGTGATCGCCGATTTCCAGGGCAACCGTCTGACCAAGCAGTTCAATATGTCCTCCAGCAAGGAGAGCCCGAGCGAGCCAAGCATGGCCGACCTGGAGTCTACACTGAACCTGCAACTGGGTAGCGTGCTGCAGCAGATCATGGCGGATGATGCGCTGCGCGGTTACCTGAAAGGTCAACCGAACGGTGCAGGGGTCTGATGATGAAAAAACTCTGGTTGCTGGCCATGCTGATCGCCCCGCTGGCGTTCGCAGGCCCGAAAGTCAGAATGGAGACCAACCACGGCAATATCGTGGTGGAGCTGGCGTCCAAACAGGCGCCCCAGACGGTAAAGAACTTCCTGCGTTACGTGGCTGATGGCAGCTATGACGGCAGTATCTTCCACCGGGTGATCCAGGATTTCGTGGTGCAGGGTGGGGGCTACAACCAGCAGTTCCAGCAATTGCCGACTTATGAGCCTGTAGTCAACGAGTCGCGTGGCGGTCTGCCCAACAAGCGTGGCTCCATAGCTATGGCTCGCACCCAGGCGGTCGACAGCGCTACTCGCCAGTTCTACTTCAATCTGGTCGACAACAATAACCTCAACGCCGGTGGCTCTGCGGGTTATACCGTGTTCGGTCAGGTGGTTCAGGGGATGGAGGTGTTGGACAAGCTGGCTCAGGTACAGACCGGTTACAGCCCCATTCTGCGCGCCAACGATGTGCCGACCAGTCCCATCATTCTGAAGAAGGTGGTCTTGCTGGCAGAAACTCCGGCAGACAAGAAAGTCGACAAGAAAGCGAGCAAGTAACTCTCGCCGGACGCGGTTCGTCACCTTCCCCTCGCCATGCCACAATACAAGGCTCATCCCGTTCGGGATGGGCCTTTTCTCTATCCGGGCTTCTTTGACCTATCTCTTTGCTCGCCTTGGCTATCTGCCATCAACCTGCCAAAATGACGCACTTTTCCAAAGTTGTCAGGTAGTTGAACATGATCCGCAAACCAAGCTGGAGAGAGTCCCTCGCCGTCTATCTCGAATTTCGGGTGTTTATTCTCTTTGCCATGGGTTTTTCATCGGGTCTGCCGCTGCTGCTGGTGTTCGGTACCCTCTCATTCTGGTTGCGCGAGGCCGATGTCAGCCTGACCGATATCGGCTATATGAGCTGGGTGGCGCTCGCCTATGGCTTTAAATGGCTGTGGTCACCGCTGGTGGATCGCATGCCGCTGCCGTTGCTCTCCACGCTGCTGGGGCGTCGCCGCAGCTGGATGTTCTTCTCCCAGCTGTTGATTGCCGCCGCGCTGGTCGGCATGGCGTTCTGCGATCCCAAGACCGAGCTGGCTCAGTTGGCGATGTTTGCCCTGCTGGTGGCCTTTGCCTCGGCCACGCAGGATATCGTCATCGATGCCTATCGCATCGAATCCGCCCCCGAGCGGCTGCAGGCGGCGATGGCTGCCTCCTACATGACCGGTTACCGGCTGGCGATGATCATGGCGGGCGCCGGTGCGCTGGCGCTGGCAGCCTGGTTTGGCAGCAATAGTGGCTATGACTATCGTGGCTGGCAGATTACCTATCTGGTGATGGCGGGTCTGATGTCACTCGGGGTCATCACCACGCTGTTTTGCCACGAGCCGGAAATCGATCTGGCCGAGCAGGGCAAACAACAGGCCGAACGCAAGGCGCAGCTCCTGGAAAAAGGGTGGCCTGCGCTGCTGGCGAGTGCGGGGGCCTGGGGCTATGAGGCGGTCTGGTGTCCGTTTGCCGACTTCTTTCGTCGCTATGGCAGCTCGGCGCTGCTGATCCTGGCCCTGATCGCCTGCTATCGGGTTGCCGATGTGGTGATGGGGGTGATGTCCAACAGCTTCTATGTGGATATGCAGTTCAGCAAGACCGAGGTTGCGACTATTACCAAGGTGTTTGGCGTCATCATGACGTTAGTGGGAGCGGCGCTGGGGGGCGTGCTGGTGATGCGCTTCGGCACGCTGCGCATCCTGTTCTTGGGGGCGCTGCTCACCGCCAGCACCAACCTGCTGTTTGCCCTGCTCAATCAGGTTGGTCACAATCTGGAACTGCTGACGCTGATCATTTCCCTCGACAACCTCAGTGCCGGTATCGCGACCGCGGCCTTCGTGACCTATCTCTCCAGCCTGACCAATGTGGCATTTTCGGCCACTCAGTACGCCCTTTTCAGCTCGGTAATGTTGCTACTGCCCAAGTTGCTGGCCGGTTTTTCCGGACAGGTTGTGGAGCAGATTGGCTACAGTGCCTTCTTTGTCGGAACCAGTTTATTGGGCTTGCCCGTGTTGTTGTTGATTGTGCTTGTCGCCAGAAAAGGGAGTGAGTTGCTCTCAACGGCTGACAAATAGCAAGCGTTTGCGTAGAATCGGGGGTGATTAGATTCACACTTCCGGATAAAGTTCCCGAGAAGTTGTTTCACCCCCAATTTTATTTGATTAGAATCCCTCTCGCTCCTTGTGGGCAGGCTACGGAAAACCTCAACTAACGCACAAGAGACCAATAAAATGGCCAAATTTACCAAGACTCTGATCGCTGCCGGTCTGCTGGCTGCTGCCGCTACCCCGGCCTTCGCTGCTGACTACAGCGGTGATATCCACAAGAATGACTACAAGTGGATGCAGTTCAACGTAATGCACACCATCGACCAGCGCCCTTTCACCACCGGTGAAGAGGACTACAACGATACCTATTTTGAAATGGAATTCGGTGGTCGCTCCGGTCTGTTTGATCTGTACGGCTATGTCGACGTATTCGATATTTTCGACTCCCGCCACAGCAACAAACACCATGGTCAGAACCTGTTCATGAAGTTTGCGCCGCGCATGTCTCTGGATGCTCTGACTGGTAAAGATCTCTCCTTTGGTCCTGTGCAAGAGCTCTACATTGCCAACCTGAACAACGTTGGCGACAAGCAGATGGAAAATCAGATTGGTCTGGGCGCCGATGTGATGGTTCCTTGGTTTGGCAAGGTAGGCATGAACCTGTATGCCCGTCATTCCACTGAGAACCAGTTCTTTACTGAAGAAGAAGGCGACTGGAACGGTTATCAGTTCTCCATGAACTGGTTCAAGCCCTTCTACACCTTCGGCAATGGCAGCTTTGTCTCCTACCAAGGCTATCTGGATTATCAGTTCGGTCTGGATACCCATGACCGTGCTGACCGTACCAGCGACAACCTGGCTACTTTCCACGGTATCTACTGGCACTCCGATCGTTATGCCGTTGGTTACGGTCTGAAGTACTTTATGGATGCTTATGGTACCAAAGATGGTTCCACTGCATACGATGGTACTCCTTGGAAGAGCACCGGCTTCAGCCACTACTTCTCTGTTACCTACAAGTTCTAATAAAACTTGGGGTACAAAAAACCGGAGCATCTGCTCCGGTTTTTTTATGGCCGCGATTTAGATAGCGTGGCACGAGTCATCAAGTGCGCCACGGCTGAGTGGATAAATCAGTCGCGGAAGTTCTGGAACTGCATCGGTTGACCCAGTTCGGCGCCACGGACCAGTGCCATGGTCTCTTGCAGATCGTCACGCTTCTTGCCGGTGACACGTACTTCATCACCCTGGATAGCGACCTGTACCTTGATCTTGGAGTCCTTGATCAGCTTGACCAGCTTCTTGGCGATCTCTTTCTCGATCCCCTGTTTGAACTTGACGGTCAGGTGGAAGCGTTTGCCGGAGTGAACGGAGTCACCCACTTCCATGGAGCTGTTTTCGATGTTGCGCTTGAGCAGGGCGCCGCGCAGGATTTCGACCATCTGCTTGAGCTGGAAATCGGCATCGGCTTCCAGTTTTACCTCTTCCTTGTTCAACTCGAAGCTGGCTTCTACCCCACGAAAATCGAAACGGGTGGCCAGTTCACGATTGGCGTTGTCGACAGCGTTCAACACCTCGTTCATTTTGACTTCAGAGACAATATCGAATGACGGCATAGCCGGAGCTCCTCATGTTGCGTTATCGGGGGGCAAATCTACCAGAAAACGGGCAAATTTGCTGATTTTGATGGGGTTGCTCTGCTAGAATCCCCTGCGCACAGGACGGGTGGACCCGTTAGTGTCCACCAACGACATCTTCACTTATCCCCGGTAACAGGTTGAGAGGATTGCAACCCTTACCCTGACAGAGTCACACCATGCCAAGCGGATTAAAAAATTCCCGACAGCCCGTTATTCCACCCGTTACTCCGAAGTGGTCAATGTTGGGTTGTGGCGCCCTCGGCGGCGTTTTTGCCTCCCTGCTGACCCTGAGTGGTCAATCTACCCGTGTCTTGTTGCGCGAACATCATAAGTCCACGCTCCATCCCGGGATCGACTTCACCTCGCTGGAGGGGCATGTTCAGTTGCTCAATATCGAGCGCGGATTTGTCAGCAAACCCGGCAAGATCCAGCGTCTGCTGGTGATGACCAAGGCCAGTCAGGTGATTGCCGCACTGACACCCCTGGTGGGTAGGCTGGATGCCGGCGTGCCGATCGTGCTGCTGCACAACGGGATGGGCATTGCCGAGCAGGTGGTCGAGATGTTCCCGCACAATCCGGTGATTGCCGGTGTCACCAGCCATGGCGCCATGCAGTGCGGCCATTTTGTCTTCCGTCATACTGGCAAGGGTGAAACCTGGCTTGGCCCGATCAACGACGCCGCCAAGGCCCATGCTGCGCTCGCGGACGAGCTGGCGCTGGCACTGGGCCAGGCTGGTTGGGATGAGCAGGTATTGACGCGCCAGTGGCAAAAGCTGGCCATCAACTGTGCCATCAATCCCCTGACGGCCCTCTACAAGCTGAAAAATGGCGAGCTGGCTGGCCCCCGTTTTGCCGATGCCCTGCAGCAGATCTGCGTGGAAGTGGCGGATGTGATGTGTGCCGAAGGGATTGCAACCACGGCAGAGGAGTTGCAACGCCGGGTGATGACAGTGGTGGAGCTGACCGCTGACAATTACTCCTCCATGCATCAGGATATGGAGCTGGGACGCGAGACCGAGATTGAGGCCATCACCGGCTTCCTGTTGGCCAAGGCTGCCCGGTATGGCATTGCCGTACCGGTCAATCAGGGTCTCTATCAGGCGATCAAAGAGAAGAGTCAGGCCGCCTGACCTTTTACATGGCAGAGCAAGCAGCAAGGAGGCGAACGTGAGTGTACTGGTGCTGGTGGCGCCCGGGTCGGAAGAGATAGAGACGGTTGCGATTGTCGATACCTTGGTGCGCGCCAGCATCGAGGTGGTGCTGGCCTCTTGTTGCCCAGCCGGATCCCGGCAGGTGAAGGCATCGCGCGGGGTACAGCTGGTGGCCGATTGTCATATCGACGAACTGACCCGTCGGGACTTTGAAGCCATCGTGGTACCCGGTGGTCTGCCCGGCAGCGAAGTGATCCGCGATACCCCGCTGGCCATTGATCTGCTCAAAGAGCAGGCCGCTCTTGGTCGCTGGCGCGCTGCCATCTGCGCCGCCCCTGTGGTTGTGTTGCAACATCATGCTCTGCTGGGTGATGCCATCGTCACCTGTCATCCCGGCTTTCAGTCCCGACTACCGACATCGCAGTTGTCAAGTGAGCGGGTAGTCAGGGATGAGGCTCATCGCCTTATCACCAGTCAGGGGCCGGGCAGTGCAATCGAGTTTGCGCTTGAACTGATCCGGATGCTGCGTGGGGATGAGGTGGCGGCCACTGTCGCTGGCCCTATGGTGCTGCCTTGAGCGCACTCTGCTGCAGAATCAAGCTGGTCATGCTTTGAAAAATGGGCCCCGGTCATCTTGAGCGGGGCCCGTTTGTTATCTGCCGTTGTCGGTCACGCCATTTTGTCCGGCTCAGTAGTCATACTGTTTGCACTTCTTCTTGCGAAACTCTTCACGCCAGCGTGACAACTCTTGTTCTGTGCCGAGCGTGTCTCCTTTCTTGATGGCCTGTTCCAGTATCTCAATCCGGTCGTACAACCAGCGGCACTCTGCCGTCGGGTTGTTCTTGCCGATGCCGGTCAACGGCAACAAACAGAGTCCCAGCCAAAGATATTTCATCCCGAACGCTCCTTGTCATTGTGGTAGTAAAGGTCTCCTTAGAGTCTACTACTTTAGCCGCAACGAGAGAGATAGAGCTGCGGTTATCCTTGGGGTAAGATGATGTCATGTCTGTTTATTTATACAGTGGTATGCGCAAAATCATCCATATCGACATGGACTGCTTTTTTGCCGCGGTGGAGATGCGGGACAATCCGGCATTACGGGAGGTGCCGCTTGCCATCGGTGGGTCCTCCGAGCGGCGCGGTGTCATCTCGACCTGCAACTATGTGGCGCGCCGATTCGGTGTGCGCTCCGCCATGCCGAGCGCCCTGGCGAAAAAACTTTGCCCGCCGCTGGTACTGATCCCTGGGCGAATGGCGGTGTACAAGGATATCTCTCGTCAGCTCAGAGCAATTTTCCTCCGTTATACCGATCAGGTTGAACCGCTGTCACTGGACGAGGCTTACCTCGATGTGACCCACAGCCGATGCTGTGGCGGCAGCGCCACCCTGATGGCGCAAGAGATCCGGCAAGCCATCGTCACCGAACTGGGATTGACTGCCTCGGCCGGAGTGGCCCCCAACAAGTTTCTCGCCAAGCTCGCCTCGGAGCAGCGCAAGCCTGATGGTCTGTTTGTCATTCGTCCCGACGAAGTGGCCGAATTTGTCTGTCAGCTGCCCCTCGGCAAACTGCCCGGGGTGGGGCGCAAGACCGCCGAGCGGCTGGAGGCGCAAGGGCTCTACACCTGTGAGGATGCGCGGGCTTTGTCGGCACAAGAGCTGTGCAGTCGTTTTGGCAAGCTGGGGGAGATGTTGACGACCCGGATCTGGGGGCTGGATGAACTGCCGGTGCAGGCGCACCGGATCCGCAAAACCATCGGGGTGGAGACCACCTTGGCGAGCGATCTCTGTGACGAAGAGGCCTGTTTGACGGTATTGCAGCAACTGCTGCCGGAGCTTGAGCGGCGATTTCAGCTGGCGTGCCCTGCCGAGCAGGTGATGGGGCAGGGGATTAAGCTCAAGTTTTCCGATTTCCACCAGACCACCGTCTATCGCAGTCAGGGTGGCTATCAGCCAGCCTTGTTCGTTCCCCTGCTCAAAGAGGGGCTACAGCGGGCGCAAGGGCGTTCGGTTCGCCTGCTGGGCTTGGTGGTGGGTTTGCCAAAAGAGGGTGAAGTTAATCAACTCTCGCTGGATTTGCTGTGAGAGAGTTAAGTTTTTGTTTATAAAGTCGATAATCTATCCATATCTGTATGACGTAGGAATATTGGCATGAGCGCTCTTTCTGTCCAGGGTCGGATTACCCTGATCGCCGGTTGCTGTCTGTTGGTGACAGCCGCCGCTCTGGTTGCCTCTTCGATTTACAACGCGAACAAGATGCAACAGCAGGTTCGGCAAGCCACCATGCACGAGGCGCAGCAGTCTGCCGAGAACTGGATGAAGGCGATGGGCTCGGAGCAGGCGGCCAAGGTGACCAGCTATCTCGATGAAGCCTATTTCCGCGCCAGTTTGCTGGCGGAGAGCGTGTTGTTCCAGCGCAAGAATGCGGCCGAGAACTTTGTCCATTCGGAGGCGCTGCGCAGCGCCGTCAATCAGCAACTGCACGATGCCGTTGCCTCATCGACCAATCTGCTTGGTGTCTATGCGGTGTTCGAGCCTGACCAGCTGGATGGGGAAGACAGCAACTATCAGGGCTCAACGGCGCTGGGTTCCAACGACAAGGGGCGTTTTTCCAGTTACTGGGCCTATGACAACGGCAAGATAGAACCGGAAGTGCAGAATGAGGATGTACTGGCCGATGAAAGCCCGACCGAGGCTGGTGGCATCGAAAACGAGTGGTATCGCTGCAGTATTCGCACCCGTGCCCTCTGCCTGCTGGAGCCCTATCTGGACGATGTGGGCGATAAACAGATATTGATGACCTCGGTGACGGTCCCGCTACTGGAGCAGGAGACCTTGCTGGGGATGGTCGGGGTCGATATCTCGCTGGCCACCTTGCAGAGTCTGGTCAGCACCATGGACAAGGAGCTCTATGAGGGCAAGGGCAGAATCTTGCTGGTCAGTCACGAAGGGCGCGTGGCGGGAGCCGATGAGTTCGATGTGACCATGGGGCGCGGGCTGGATCAGAAGTATCAGGGGCTGGCCAGCGAGCTGAAAAGCTGGCTCAGTCAGGGTCAGGAGCTGACTCGTTGGAGCAGCGATGGCACCCTGTTGCAGACCTTTGTCCCGGTATCCATGCGTGGCACCGACCGTAAATGGGGTATCTACATTGAATTGCCACGGGCCGTAGTACTGGCCTCGGCCCAGCAACTGCAAGATGAGCTGGCCAGTGAGGCCAATCGCAGCGTGGTCTCGCAGCTGTCGATCGGAGTGCTGATCTCGCTGGTGGCCCTGAGTTTTATCTGGTTGATGGCGCGCCAGATTGTGGCACCCATCCGCGCCGTAGTTGCCCGTCTCAAGGATATCGCCAGCGGCGAGGGGGATTTGACCCAGCGTATCGAGATCCAGCGGCAAGACGAGATCGGCGAGCTGGCCAAGTGGTTCAACAGCTTCCTCAACAAGTTGCAATCCACCATCAGTCAGGTGATTGATACCGTCTCCGGTACGCGTAACAGTGCCGAGCGAGCCGCGCAAGTAGCCGAGCGCACCAGCAGTGGCATGCAGGCCCAGTATCAGGAGATCGATCTGGTGGCGACGGCATTTGAAGAGCTGAGCGCCACGGCGTTGCAGGTCTCCGGTAATGCCGGCTCGGCGGTGGCAGCCGCCAACACCACTGATGCCGCGGCGCAAGAGGGCAAATATGTCGTTGCCGACACCCAGGAGGCGATGCGCAAGCTGATGACCATCATCAACGATGCCCAGCCGGTGGTGGAGCGACTCTCCGCCAACAGCGACAACATCAACGATATTCTCACCGTGATCCAGGGAATTGCCGAGCAGACCAACTTGCTGGCGCTGAATGCGGCTATTGAAGCGGCGCGTGCCGGTGAGCAGGGCCGTGGCTTTGCCGTGGTGGCCGATGAGGTGCGCAATCTGGCCGGTCGCACCCAGAATGCCATCGTCGAGATCCAGACCCTGATCAGCCAACTGCAATCCGGTACCGGCGCCGTGGTCAAGGCGATCCGCGATGGTCATGGACAGGCTGACGAGACGCTCGCCAAGGTGGATCTCTCGGTGCAGGTGCTGGAGCAGATTATCCAGTCGGTCTCCACCATCCATCAGATGAACGAGCAGATTGCCCGGGCGGCACAGGAGCAGAGCCGGGTGGCGGACGAGATCAACCGCAACGTCAGCAACATTCGCGATGTGAGCCACACCATTCGGGCCGAGGCGGCGACCTCCGCCGAAAATGGTCGCGAGCTCTCTGCGCTGGCGGACAAGCAGCAGCAGCTGGTGGGGCAGTTCAAGGTATAGAAGGGATGAAAAAAGGCGCCATCCAGCTGGAGGCGCCAAACACATTCAGATGACAGACTGGGTCAAACCGGTGAGATTTGAGCCCCTCTTCCCGCAGAGGAAGAAACACAACACCACAATCGCAGTCGAAAGACTCACTAAAAACACATGTAAACCAACACGTAGTAGAAAATGTGAGCCATATGACGACTGATTGCTGGGCGAATTATGTTTATTCACTGGTCGACCCGCAACCGACAAATTATAATGCGCCCCATTAGAAAAACTCATCGTCGGCTGGTGTCATGTCTCGTCGTTTACCCCCGCTCAATGCCCTCAAGGCCTTTGAAGCAGCGGCTCGTCACTTAAGCTTTACCCGCGCAGCAGAAGAGTTGTTTGTGACTCAGGCGGCCATCAGTCACCAGATCAAGGCGCTGGAGGAGTATCTTGGCATCAAGCTGTTCCGCCGCAAAAATCGCTCCTTGTTGCTGACCGAAGAGGGACAGGGCTATTTCCTGGATATCAAGGACATCTTTGCCTCCATCTCTGAGGCGACCGACAAGCTGCTGGCCCGCAGTGCCAAGGGGGCGTTGACTGTCAGTTTGCAGCCGAGTTTCGCCATCCAGTGGCTGGTGCCGCGGCTGGTCAAGTTCAGCGAGCGCCACCCCGATATCGACGTGAGGATCAAGGCGGTCGATCTCGACGAAGGGTCGCTCACCGACGATGTGGATGTCGCCATCTACTACGGGCGCGGAAACTGGCCGGGTCTGCGCTCGGACAAGCTGCATACCGAATACCTGATTCCGGTCTGTTCCCCCTTGCTGCTGACCGGGCCCAAACCGCTGCGTACGCCGCAAGATTTGACTCTTCATACCCTGCTGCATGATACCTCCCGCCGCGACTGGAAGGCTTGGTTCCGCCAGCTCGATATCGATGCACCCAACGTCAATCAGGGGCCCATCTTCAGCCACTCCACCATGGTGATCCAGGCGGCGATCCACGGCCAGGGGGTGGCGCTTGGCCACAGCGTGCTGGCACAACCCGAGATTGAGGCCGGCCGCCTTATCTGCCCGTTCGAGCAGGTGCTGGTGAGCAAAAATGCCTTCTATCTGGTGTGCCAGGAACAACAGTCGGATCAGGGCAAGATCGTGGCCTTCCGCGACTGGATGCTGGAGCTGGTGGAGCAGGAAGAGGCGCGTCGCAGGGCAAGGCTCGCCGATGCGTGAGGTGATCCGCGAGGGGGCAATTGATGCCCCCGTTCGCATTTTGCTGGCCCACGGGGCAGGCGCGGGGATGGATCATGCCTTTCTTACCGAGTTGTCACGTCTGCTGGCTGGCCCCGACATCGAAGTGGTGCGCTTCAACTTTCCCTACATGACAAAGCGTGCACAGGATGGCAAACGCCGCCCGCCGGACAGGGCGCCTGTGCTGCTCGCCCATTGGCGCGACATGATCCGCGAGTTTGCCCATCCACGGCTGTTTCTGGCGGGCAAGTCGATGGGCGGGCGGATGGCGGCGGAACTGTATCGTGAAGGCGAGGGTGAGATGAATGCTGCAGGATTGCTCATTCTCGGGTATCCTTTCCACCCTCCGGCCAAGCCCGACAGCTGGCGAGGCGAGGTACTCAAGCATATTGCAGTGCCAACCCTGCTGTTGCAGGGGGAGCGCGATACCTTCGGTAGTCGCGCCGAACTGGCCGATTTCCCCTTCTCACCCGCCGTATCGGTCCATTGGTTGACCGATGGTGATCATGGTTTCAAACCGCGTAAAGCCAGTGGCGTGAGTGAGCAGGAGAATATGCAGCATGCAGCGGCGGCCATCAGCCATTTTGTGGCTCGGCATGGATAGCACGAGAGGGTTGGCTTTATTGCCAGCCTCGATGAGAGAGGGAGAGTGAGGATGCAGATCCATCGACATTGGCTGATACTGGCCGGTCTCTTCGGGTTGACGGCCACCATGCTGGGGGCTTATGGCGCCCATGGATTGGCGGCGACCGGCATTACGCCCGAGCGTCTGGCGGCGTTCAATACCGCCGTGCAATATCAGTTTTTTCACGCATTGACCCTGCTGGTTCTGGGCTGGTGTGGTGTGCGCAGCAGGGTGATCCACCTGGCTGGCACCGCTTTTGTGCTGGGGATAATCGGATTCTCCGGCAGTATTTACGCCATGGTGCTGCTTGGCAGCAAGGGGCTGGGGTTGATTACCCCGGCCGGTGGCCTCTGTTTTATGTTGGGATGGGCGGCCCTGATCTGGGCCGGCTGTCGTCTTGGAGGAAAAAATGAATAATCTGCTGCTTTATTGCCGCCCCGGTTTTGAGAAAGAGGCGGCTGCAGAGATCACCGAGCGTGCCGGTAACATGCAGTGCTACGGTTTCGCCCGGGTCAAGGACGACAGCGGTTATGTGATCTTCGAACTGTATGACGAGGAGCAGGCGGACCTGCTGGCTCGCAAGCTGCCGTTCCGGGAGCTCATCTTCATCCGCCAGATGCTGGTGGTCACCCATGAGCTGAAGGATCTGGATGTCGCGGACAGGATCTCCCCGATCCTTGAGGCGGTGAGTGACTACACCATTTGCGGCGATCTGCGGGTCGAAACCGCGGATACCAACGAAGCGAAAGAGCTGTCGGCCTTCTGCCGCAAGTTCACCGTGCCGCTTCGTCAGGCGCTGCGCAGCAACGAGATCCTGACCAAGAAGGAGACGCCAAACCGTCCGGTGTTCCACGCCTTCTTCATGGCCAATGATCATGTGTTGCTGGGTTACTCCTACTCGTTCAACAACTCCGGATTCCACATGGGGATCCCGCGCCTGCGCTTCCCGGCCGATGCACCGAGCCGCTCCAGCCTCAAGCTGGAGGAGGCGTTTTACGTGTTCGTGCCGCGGGAAGAGTGGGATGTGCGTCTCTGCTCAGGCATGAAGGCGGTCGATCTGGGCGCCTGCCCGGGTGGCTGGACCTATCAGCTGGTGCGTCGTGGCATGATGGTGACGGCGGTTGACAACGGCATGATGGCCCAATCCCTGATGGATACCGGTCAGGTCAAGCATATCCGGGATGACGGTTTCGTCTGGCGTCCGAGCAAGAAGAACACCTACTGGCTGGTGTGCGACATGGTCGATAAACCGGCTCGGGTCGTTCACATGATTGCGGACTGGTTCCGTGAGGGCGACTGCCAGGAGGCGATGTTCAACCTCAAGCTGCCGATGAAGAAGCGTTATGCCGAGTCGGTGCACAATATCGAGGTATTGCGCGAGATGCTCAAGGAGATCGACAATGCGTTCGTGATCCAGGCCAAGCAGCTCTATCACGATCGAGAAGAGATTACCGTGCATGTTTACAACAAGTACTGGGTCTCCAAACTCGAGCCCAAGGCGTGATGTAGCAGTTCTGCCCGTACGATAAATACCAAGGCCGACAGGGAAACCTGTCGGCCTTTTGCTATTCGGCTGCCGGAAAATATCAGAAACGGTAATCGAGGCGCAGGGAGGATTCGTCGTCGGTCACCTTGATCTCTATCTGCAGCGGGATGGTTTTGTCGACCGGATTGAATTGCATCTTTATCCCGTCTCCTCTCAGCCTGAGGGCGGTGTTCATTCCGCCAGCCTTGAACTTGACCTTGGGTCTGAAGCGTTCAACCGACAGACTGACGCTCTTTTCCGGGGTCAGATTGAGCTGCGGGTAGGAGGTGATCTTTTGATTACCAAAGTTGTCGGTGGAGACTTCAATACCAAACGACAGGGGTTTGGGCGCTTTTAGCAGGTCGTTGGTATTCAGGCTCGAGCGCCATACCTCGGTGGCAGTCCGTTTTTCCTGCTGTGGCAGTTTGGCGGTTTGGGTCTGTTGATCCTGCTCGAAAGCACTGGCAGTACCACACACTAGCATCAGGCCCGACACCAGATAGCACCCGTATCCCTTCATGAAAAACACTCCCTGTTCTTTTTCTCTATTGAACATAGTTGCTGTTTAGGGAGTGGAAAAGGATTCGGAAATATAAAAAAGGGAGCCGAAGCTCCCTTTTAAAATCAATGAATTAACTCACAGGCGATCGATGATAGCTTGGGTGAATTCGCTGGTGGAAGCCGTTCCACCCAGATCGCGAGTGACCCGATCACCGGATTCGATGGTGGCTCGTACTGCTTCGCGTATCCGCTCTGCTTTATCCTGCATGCCGAGGTACTCCAGCATCTGGATGGAGGCGAGGATCACCGAGGTCGGGTTGGCAATGTTCTTGCCTGCAATGTCGGGGGCAGAGCCGTGGACCGCTTCGAAGATGGCCGCGCCATCGCCGATGTTGGCGCCGGGCGCCATGCCAAGGCCGCCAACCAGACCGGCGCAAAGATCCGAGAGGATGTCGCCGAACAGGTTGGTGGTGACCATGACATCGAAACGCTCCGGGTACATCACCAGGTTCATGCAGGCGGCATCGACGATCATCTCTTCGCTCTGGATATCCGGGTAGTGGCTGGCGATTTCACGGGCTACTTCGAGGAACAGGCCGGAGGTCGACTTGAGGATGTTCGCCTTGTGGATGATGGTGACCTTCTTGCGCCCTTCCTGACGAGCCAGCTCGAAGGCGAACTTGACGATGCGCTCGGCCCCTTCGCGGGTGATGATGCTCATCGCCTCGGCACTCTTGTTGTCATCACTGCGCTTCTGACCTGCACCCGAGTACATCCCTTCGGTGTTTTCACGCACTGTGATGATGTCGATGTTGTCGTAACGGCTTCTGGTGCCCTTGAAGGAGATGACCGGACGCACGTTGGCGTAGAGGTTGAACTTCTTGCGCAGGGAGACGTTGATGGAGGTAAAACCGCCGCCGACCGGCGTGGTCAATGGCCCTTTCAGGCTCACCTTGTTCTTCTCAATCAGATCCAGGGTAGCCTGGGGCAGCAACTCGCCATGCTTCTCGAGGGCAACCAGACCCGCATCAGCGTATTCGTACTCAAAGTCACAGCCCGCATGGGTCAGGATCTGGATGGCTGATTCAATGATGCTGGGGCCGATGCCGTCGCCGGGGATCACTGTAATTTTTCTTTTGGACATGAGAGGGTTCCACTTCCAGGGTATAGGGGAGGATGGGGCTGCTTTATAGCATTTACTCAGCAAACCAACCACATTCCTTTACATTCTACTCACTTTTATCAACAGCGAGGGTGAGTCTCGTCATGGTTCACGCCCTTGCCTGCATTTTTGTTCGGCACTTTAGTCTGGCTGGGGCGGGTAGCGAATGTCCCGCAGGTTGAATCCCAGCGGAATATCCTGCTGCAAGCGTACCAGCCGCTGGGCCAGCAGGGCCTCATCCTGATGTTGGCGCAGCTTGATCAGGGGCTTGGCGGCATCCTCTTGCTGACAGGCTTCGAGCATGGCTGCCAGATTGCCATATTGCTGCAACAGCTGGGTGGCGGTCTTGGGGCCGATCCCCGGAACCCCCTTGATATTGGAACCGCTGATACCGGTCAGGGCCCAGAAGTCGACCAGCTGAGCAGGGGCTACCCCATATTGCTGCTGGACGAAGGCCGCATCCAGCCAGCGCTTGTTGAAGTAGTCGCGCACCCGGATCTGCTGGCAGATCAGTTGGCAGAAGCCCTTGTCGGTGGAGATGATGGTCGCCTGATGGCCATGGCTGGCGATGCCGCAGGCGAGAGTGGCGATAAGGTCATCTGCTTCATCGGTCTCGGAGAGCAGGGCATCGACCCCGCACTCCCAAAAGGCATCCTGCAGGGTCGCCAGCCCTTCACGCAGTTCGGGGGGCATGGGAGTTCGCCCCTCCTTGTAGGCCGGATAGACCTCTTTGCGCCAGCTATGCACCTCGCCATCGCTCTCTCCGTCAAAGATCGCAATGACATGGGTTGGCTCGCTATTGGCCAGCAGCTTGCGGCAGGTATTGATAAGGTTGGCGCGGGTGGCAACCAGCGCCTGGGCAGGGGTCAGTGCCTGCTGGGCCTGTACCGCGTGCAGACGGCGAATGAGGTTGAGGGCATCGATGATGAGCAGGTGTGGCCGGATAGTTGACATGGGGCACTCTTGGCGGTCGGGACGCCCCATTGTAACAAACCACTCGCCTTATGGGGGATTGATGGCGGTCGGGAAGGCATAGCGCCAATAAAGAGGGGCGCCGATGCGCCCCTCTGTCGATGATGTATCTGTACCCTAGCGGACGATTTCGTAGCAGGGCACATATTGGCTGCCCGGCAGCTTCATCCGCTGCTGCTTGACGAAGCTCTCCAGCAGTTTGTCCATCAGGTGCATCAGCTCCTTGTCGCCGTGCAACTTGAAGGGGCCTTTCTTCTCGATGGCGCGAATGCCCCCTTCCTTGACGTTGCCGGCGACGATGCCGGAGAAGGCACGACGCAGGTTGGCCGCCAGCAGCTGGGGGGGCTGGTTGCGGTGCAGATCCAGACTGGCCATGCTGGCGTGATCCGGCTCGAAGGGGAGCTGGAACTCCGGTTCAATCTTGAGGGACCAGTTGAAGGAGTAGGCATCGCCGACCGATTTGCGGTATTCGCGGATTTTTGGCATCGCCTCCTTCATCACCCGGGCTACTTCCGGCGCATCGCCGACAATGATCCGGTAGAGCTTGGTCGCCGGTTCACCGAGGGTCGCCTTGATGAAGTCGTCGATGGCACGGAAGTAGTCGGCACTCTCTTTCGGGCCGGTCAGGATGATGGGCATCGGCTGCCGCTCGTTGGCCGGATGCATCATGATGCCGAGCAGATAGAGCAGCTCTTCGGCGGTGCCGACCCCCCCCGGGAAGATGATGATGCCGTGGCCGAGGCGTACGAAGGCTTCCAGCCGTTTCTCGATATCCGGCAGGATCACCAGCTCGTTGACGATGGGGTTGGGCGGTTCGGCCGCGATGATGGAGGGCTCGGTCAGGCCGATGTAGCGCCCGTTGCGCACCCGCTGTTTGGCATGGCCGACGGCGGCTCCCTTCATCGGGCCCTCCATGGCGCCAGGGCCACAGCCGGTACAGATGTTCAGCTCACGCAAGCCCAGCTCGCTACCCACGGCACGGGTGTACTGGTATTCGATCTCGTTGATGGAGTGGCCACCCCAGCAGACGATCAGGTTGGGATCGGCGCCGGGCAGGATCACCTTGGCGTTGCGCAGAATGGCGAACACCACGTTGGAGATGTGAGTGGAGTTGGTCAGATTGACCTGGCGGTTGGACTCGAGCTGATTGGAGACATAGAGAATGTCGCGCAGCACCGAGAAGAGGTGCTCCTGAATGCCGCGAATGATCTCGCCATCGACAAAGGCGTGCTCGGGGGCATTGAACAGTTCCAGCTTGACCCCGCGCTCGCGCCGGATCACATGAATATCGAACGATTTGAAGCGCTCCAGGATCTCCTTGGAGCTGTCGGTATGGCTACCTGAATTGAGCACTGCCAGCGAGCAGTTGCGAAACAGTTGATAGATATCGCTGGAGGCAGTCTGCTTGAGGCGATCCACCTCGAGCTGTGACAGCAAATCCATGCTGCCGACGGGATTGATGTGCGTAATCATAGGTTCCCCTTTACTCACTTGTTATCGTTGTGTTTTTCCCTGGGGAGAAAAGGGGACGCTATGTTGCATCCCCTGAGATCGATAGTAGTGGTAACAGAGGGTGGAGGGAAATAGGGCGACGACTGTTCGCTGTTTTTTTAGCCGCTTGTCAGGCCAGTGTCACTTGATCCCGACCGGTGTGCTTGGAGTGGTAGAGCGCCTTGTCTGCCCGTTCAAACACATCTGACGGGTTGTCCCCATCCTTGAACAGGGTTGCGCCGATGGAGATGGTGATCTCCACCTTGGCATCGCGAAAACGGAACGGGATGCTCTTGATGGTCTGGCGCAGTGTCTCCAGCGGCTTCTGGAACTTGTCCGGGTTGATGTTGGGCAGCAACACCACGAACTCTTCCCCACCAAAACGGGCGATGAAATCTGTGTCACGCAGCGCGCTCTGCAGCGCTTTGGCGACCACTTTCAACGCCTTGTCACCCGCCATATGGCCGTAGTTGTCATTGATGTTCTTGAAGTGATCGATGTCGATGATCGCCATGCAGAGCGGAGTGCGGTAACGAAGCCAACGTTTGTACTCCTGCTCCAGCCGTTCATCGAGGGCGGCCCGATTGTGTACCTGGGTCAGGCTGTCTAGGAACAGCTTGTGTTTTTGAATGGTCAGCCGCTTCTTGTACTCGGCGGTCTCCTCCTTCATCAAGCGCAGCTTGGACTCCATGGTGGAGAGGCGGGTAAGCAGGTGACGTTCCCGTGCTGCGGTACTTTCCCGTTCTTGAAGCAGCAGGTTGATGGCGCCCATATGGCCGGAGATGGCGCGCTTGAGCGCATCGATGGAGTTATGGCTGGCCAGGGAGTGATCGATCGCCTGCAACTCGTTGACCAGCGCCTCACGGGTCTCGCGGGTTTCGTTTTGCAGCGCACGCCCCTCATCGAGGGATTCGGTAAAGCCGACATGTACCGCGGACAGGCTCTCGTTGAGGGAGCTGAGAAAGGCGCGGGAGGCTTTACGCTCCTCACGGGTGCCTTCGATGATGAGCTCGATCACCTGCAGGCAGGTTTCCGCCAGCAGGGCAGGGTTGATCCCGATCAGCAGCTGGCGGCGAATGTCGCTCAGGCTCTCGCCGATGGCGCCGGCAAAGTCGAGTTCGGTGATAAGCCGCTGCAGCTCATCGGCGATGCGAGCGTGATCCTTTAGATCAAACGGGTCTACATCGGGCTGGCCATCGTTGCTGGCAGTATCGCTTTCTTGTTGAGTTGCACTTGACGGTGTCAATAGGGGCTGGCTTGGCAGCAGCTGGATCTTGATCGCCTGCTGGTAGAACTCCAGCAGCTTGATCACCTTCTTCTGGTGATCGGCAATGCCGTAACCGACCGGACTTGCCAGAAATTCCTTGAGGGACTTGCGGGTCTCTTCCGGGAAGCCCTTGATGGTTTTCAGCTGTTTGGAACCAAGCTCGATGGCGGTCTGGGTCAGGGTGATCGACTCTTCCAGCGCATTGCTGTGCTGCTGCAGCAGTTTTTCAATGGCCAGCAGGTCGGCGTCCAGCGAGGTAAATGCGGGATTGTTATCCAGTTTCTGCTTGAGCTTGGCGAAGCGATTGTCCAGCTCGCGGTCGAAGCCACGGCAGGAGAGCATCAACTTGTTGATAAACTGGATGCCGCGAGCACGCTCTGCATCGGAAAACGACAGCACGCCGTCGAGTTCCAGCTGTTTCTGCTGAAGGGATTCCCTGAGTCTTGCCAATTGTCCTGCTACGGCAGCGATGTCATTCATTATCAGGTCGCCCTGTTGTCATTATTGTTTTTGGTGTTGGATAGCAACAGTGGTCGAACCTGGTTTCGATCCTCGCCTGTTATCTACATTATTTCCTGGTGGTTATCGGCTGCCGGCTTCCTTGCAAGGCTGGGCCAATTAACCCATTGCTTTTCATGAGAAGAATTGACTTTTACTAGTCCCTTGTCAATTGCCATCAGGCCGCATTGCCACACATCTCCATTAAAAAATGCTGCTTGTTGGCAATCGATCGCCGCGAGCTCCAACCAGGCGTTTTGCTGGCATTTTTCACTGAGCTGAATGGCTCCCGACAGGGCGAGATAGCAGAGGTCAAACAGGCCATTGTGATCGAGCGCGGTCGCCGCCTTCGGCAGGAAGGGGTGACTGACAATCCCGAGGCTGATCTGGCGATCCAGCGGATAGTTGCAAGGGAAGGCGGCGATGGCGGTCAGCAGGTCTCCCGCCAGTTGATGCAGGTTGGTGACGTGGCGTTGTGGCACCACATAGAGCATGTGTCCTTCACGCAAGTCATAGATACGGCCATCTTGCGGGGTCAGGGTGTCCATATAGGCACCAAAGGCCTGCTCGATTTCTCTGCTGGCCTGATAGCCGTGGCGCTCCAGCGTGTTGACCAGGAAAGGCACACGGAACAGCAGATAGTGCAGCTTGTCATCGAACTCGCTGGAGGGTTGTTCACTGAGGTACCAGCGATCCGATTTCAGCTGGCGCTTTGCCATCTCCCGCGGCCAGCGGTTCATCAGCCGCTGCCAGTTGGCCAGCCCCGAGCGTGGCTCGATCAGCAGGGCCTCATTGGTCCGTTTCAGTTGCAGGCGGGCAGTTCGCAGCTTGAGCCAGAGGGTGAAGAAGAGGTAGATAAAGAGCGCCAGCAGCAGGCTGGTGGTGATGCTCGACCAGAGATAGCGCTCCTGCTGATGTTGGCTGTTGTTAAGCCGCTGCTCCAGCTCCTTGATATGTTGTACCCGCTCGACCTGAACATAGTTGTCTCGGATCGCCGCCTGCTCCATGGCTTGCTCCTGCTGGCGCACCTCTTCGCCAAGACGGTGGAAGCGCTTGTAGCTGTCGAGAGCCTGACGCAGATACCCCTTCTGCTCATAGGCCAGCGACAACAGGCGGAATACCTCGTACTGACGGCGGGTATCGCCGAGCTGATTGGCCAGCGCACGGGCGTTCTCCAACTGCAGAATGGCGATGGCGGCCTCCTGCTTCTTCAGATAGAGCTCGCCGAGCAGCAACAGGGTATCGATCAGCGGCTCTTTGGCATCGCCCAGCTCATGGGACTGACGGGCCGCATTGAGGTAGTTGCTGGCCAGCGAGAGGTTGCCGCTTTGCAGGTAGGTCTTGCCGATTTCGTATTTGAGCAGGGAGGCCTGCGGTCGGTTGCTCCCTTCATCGAGCAGATCCAGCGCATTGAAGAAGTAGACCAGCGCCATATTGAGGTCGCCCTGCTCGCGGTTGAGTCGCGCCAGCACCATCAGGGAGTCGCACAGCAGGGAGGGGTTGCCGATGGAGTGGAAGTAGTTGGCCGCCTCATTGGCATACTGCAGCGCTTTCTGGGGCTCCTGCTCCTGCTGGTAGAGTTTGACTATCTGGTTCGACAGCAGGCCGAGAAAGAGCGGGTCATTGAGGCTTTTGGTCTGTTGCTGGGCATCGATATATTCCCCCAGCGCCAGTTGCGGCTGCTGCAGCGCGCGATAAAGATCGCCGCTGATGGCGCTGACCCAGGCACTGGCGAGAGGATTGGGGGTCTTGGCGGCCCAGATCCGCGCATCTGCCAAGTGGGCCTTGGCATCATCGAAGTGCTGGTTCTCGATGTCGTAGCTGGTGCGTTGCAGGCGGCCATAAATCTGGAGCTGGCTCTGCTTGAGCGTGGGGACGGCCAGCTGTTCGTCCAGTTGATCCATCAGGGCGCGGCTGGTGCTCTGGTTATCCGGTTTGAGGGCCTGACTGCGTATCTTGAGATAGAGGCCGTGGGCCTTGAGTTCCGGTTGCCGCTCTTTGTCTGCCAGCGCCATCGCCTTGTCGAGCGCTTGCTGGGTGGCCTGATATTGGCCCAGTTGCAGCAGACACTCCCCTTTGAGCAAGTGGGCGCCTATGGTCTGGGCCGCCGTGCTGTAGCTCAGGATGGGTTCGCGATAACCGAACTCCTGGCGATTGCTGATGATTTGCTGGGGATTATTGGCTGCGCGCGTCAGGAAGGCGGTGGTGATCTGGACGCATCTGGCAGGATCGGTCAGTACCATCGATTGCGCTTGTTGCAGATCGATAGAGAGTTGCTCCTTGTCCAGATCCAGATTCGGAGCTGACAGGGAGGACATCATCATGGCCAGAAAAAACAGTTGATTCATTGGATTAAGGACGGCGCAGAGGTGTTGGCATGTTATCCAAGCCCCCCCCTGCGAGTCCAGCGTTTACTGTGGTTTGCTGGTGGCCGGCAAGTGGGTTTCGTCTGGATTTTATTATCCAGCCCCCTTATTCCAGCTGCATAAAGCATCGATTGAAACCTTTTTGCCAGTCATGGAGGGCAGTGCGACTGCCCTCTCTGTCGCAACTCGACTTTATTGGCGGATCAGACGCAAGTTGGCGGGCACGGCTTCGAAATCGGAGCGGAACGGGTTGATGTCGAGGCCGCCGCGGCGGGTATAGCGGGCATAGACGGTCAACTGCTCAGGCTGACAATAGTGCTTGAGGTCGATAAAGATCCGCTCGATGCACTGCTCGTGGAATTCGTTGTGCTGGCGAAACGAGATGAGATAGCGCAGCAGCTTCTCCCGATCGAGTTTCGGCCCCTTGTAGCGGATCACCACAGAGCCCCAGTCCGGTTGGCTGGTGACCAGACAGTTGGATTTGAGCAGGTGGCTGTGCAGGGTCTCCTCGACCAGCTCGCTACCGGCTGCCCCTTGCAGCAGGGACGCATCAAACTCGTAATTGTCTACCTCGATATCCTGCTCATCGATGCACTCGCCGGGCAGCTGGGCAATCTGGTGCGGCGCCTTGTCGAGGGGGAACAGGGTCACCTTGACGATCTCACCCGCACAGGCGCTCAGATCCTTGGTCAGCATGGCGGCGACTGCCTCGATAGAGTCGCAACGGGTCTGGTTGAAGGAGTTGAGGTAGAGCTTGAAGGATTTGGATTCGATCAGGTTCGCACTGGTGGCCGGAATGGCTACTTCACCCACCGCCACCATCGGCTTGCCCTTGGCGTTGAGCCAGGAGAGCTCATAGAGGGTCCAGACATCGCAACCGCTAAAGGGGAGATCATCGCCCAGCTTGAGATCATCCCGGTTCAGGCTACGTGGAACCGGCTGCAGCAGGGAGGGGGAGTACTGGCTGATGTAATCGGATTGCTGGCCCAGGCTCAGGCCGGTCAGGGCGCTGGCCCCGGCGTATCTATCTTGTTTGCTCACAGGGTTGCTCACGTAATGTGCTCATGATGAGTTGAATGAAACGGGCCATTGCAGGGCCGGATGGTTGCAGCCGTTTGGCTTGGGCGTCGGCCTCTCTGTATCCCGTGTTCTGTTTCCCGGGTCGCAAGGTCGGCTGGCAACCTTGTCTGTTACCGGGTTTGGTGGTGCAATAGCGGACTTTGCCAGCAATTGTGGGGATTTTCGATGTCGGATCAAGTTTTGTCTGCCCTGGAGCACTTTTTTGCCCGCTGGCAACGGGATGGCGAGGCCAGACGAGGCCTGCCCCTGTGCGAGTGGGAGGCGGACTGGCGTTCCCCCTGCCAGCTTGGTGAGCCCGCCGATGGTCGGGTGGCCTGGCGCCCTCACCAGCGCTCCGAGCCCGCCGATTTTACGGCCATGGCCGATGCCCTCGAGCTGATAATTCATCCCAGCGCTATCGCCCTGTTCGGGCACTGGTTCAGCCGCCCCATCCCCTGCCTTTTCAAGGGGCTGCGCCTTGAACTGATCCTGCCGTGGAACGACGCGGATCTCGACCTGCTCAAGGAGAACCTCATCGGCCACCTGCTGATGTTGCGCAAGCTAAAACGAACCCCCTCCATCTTTATTGCCACCACCCGCAACGAGATGACGCTCATCTCGCTGGATAACGAGAGTGGTCAGGTGTGGCTGGAGTGGCTCGATTCCGGCCGCCGTCTGACGTTGGCGCCCTCCTTACCGGCGTTTCTGGAACGGCTTGAGACGTTGCCGCAATAGCACCTGCTCGAGCCAAGGTTACCCATCGGAACGAAAAGAGCCTTGCCATGCGGCAAGGCTCTTTTTTATGGCATCGCGTACAGGGAACGCGCTTAATCCTTGAAATCCCAGGAGAGGTTGGAGACCAGACGGCAGCTGTCGCACTTGAAGTCGAAGATCTCGTGCAGTGGCGCTGCCAGCGCCCACTGACCGCCACAGCTGGGACAGGGGCGCGCCTTCTCCTCGGCGGCGCTCAGCCCGCCCACCCGATAGAGGTAGTAGTAGGTGGGGATGCCGCTCAGCACTTCCAGCCGTTTGGCCAGATCGCTGCCGCGCCGGTAGAGGCGGCTGCCCACTTCGCCGATTTCGTGCAGCGCCGCATGTTCGGCGATGGAGCCGTTCATCTGCAACTGATCGCACGCCTCCCAATCCTCCTGCCACTTGATGATCTGCTTCTGATCGCCGTTGGCGACTGCGGGCAGTTGGTAGAGTGGAATGGGGGCGAAGTGGTCGCCACAGCGCAGCGGCGAGCAGGTGTGTAGGAAGCTGGTGTAGAGCATCATCCAGCTCGGCCGCTCGCCCTGTGTGCCACAAGGGTCGGTGCTGTCGGAGAGCAGATCCGCCCCTTGCAAATGGAGTTTGGGCGCCAGCAGCCCGGCCTGATTGAGCTGCTGTTCGGCCAGCTTGACCTGATCGCTCTGGTTGTCCGGATGCAAACTATCCTGCTCCGGGCAGACCACCCGACTGACGAAATAGCCGTCGTGCATGCTGGTGGGGAACTCCCGCCCGAGGATCTGACCCTGATAACGCAACATGTCGAGGTAGTTGACGATGGCCCGCTCGGCTTCGCCAAGGGAGGTATCGCGGTAACACTCAAAGCAGAGTTCGACGATATACATGGTTCAGCCTTGCCCCTGCTGGAGGAGCAGGTCGGTCAGGCGATCCACCTTCTGTTCGATGCGCGCGAGCTGTTTGGCGAGTTGCTGCAGGGTGAGCTCCGGTGCTGGCTGAGGGGCTGCCTCTTGCTGGATCTCGCTCTCGGCGGCCGTGACGGGCTGCTGCTTCCACTGGCTCAGCACTTTCAGCAGCTCGGCCATCGGCACGGGCTGGGTGAGGCGGGCCTTGATCATGGCGGTGGTGGGCGTCAGGCCCTTGGCGGCCAGCTCGTTGGCAATTCGGATGATCTCGTGGGCGGACATAAGCATGCTCTGGGTGAGAAGGAGGGATCGATATCGGGGCGGGATCTTAACCAAAGCCGGCAGGGGAGGAAAGGGGCGGGCGGCTTAGCGGGGCTGGCGCAGCATCACATCGAGCTGGTCGATCGCTTCACACCAGTCGGAGTCGTTCCACAGGGCATCGCGCAGAAAGCTGGCCTGGGCGGCGTTCCAGAAACCGGCCTCCGGCAACAGGGTTTCATTGTCGAGGTGATGGTCGTGCACAAAGCGGTGCAGGCTCAGCTCGTCGTTGGCCATTCCGAGCTGGGCAAACAGGGCTGGCAGATCGTGGACAAGGGGTTCCATCTCGTCTCTCCCTTTGTTTAATCCCTGAGATTATAGACAGGCACAGCCATCGGGCGCAGAGACGAGATTGGAGATCAGGCAGAGGGGATGCGATGGGGGGGCAGATCAACGCCGACGACGTGCAGCCCCTGCATCTTGAGGGTGCCCTGATAGTGGCTCTCGCCATCGCTGGAGAATTCAAACTGATAGTGGGTCAGCAGCCGCAGGGGATTATGTGCCAGCTCCCGCCGATGGCGAGCCAGTGACAGCAGTTGCAGGTCATGGTGCTGGCAGTAGCGGCGCATGTATTGCCAGGCCACTTCTGCCTGTTGGCGTTGCAGCCAGAACAGGCCGGCAATCGCAATCAGCAACAAAATTCCGAGCATCTCTCCCATAGGCGGGCTTCCTTATCGTGATGTCGATAACCGGGAGTCCTGCTCGGTACTCCCGATCTCCTTTTCTATTTCCCGCCGTGTTGCCTCGTGGCGTGAGGGTGAGGCGAGGGGTCAGGCCGAGGCGAACAGACGGCCGATGGCCTTGCCCAGCGCATCGCTGCGCTCGGGGTCACGCAGTCTGGCCAGCATATCATTGCGCAGGGCCGGTAAAGTGACCAACTCGGCAAAAACCTGATTGAAGAACTGGGTCGGTTGCAGTGCCAGTTGTTCCAGATAGTGGCTGAGCAGATTGGCATCTTTCAGATCGGGCCAGAGCCGGCCGGCGATGGCGAGCAGCAGCGCAGGGCTCGGCTGGGTTTGCAGCAGGGTCAGCAGCTTGTTGGTGCGCAAAGTGCTGCCGGGGCAGGAGGCCATGGCGCGGCAGAGGTAGGCCAGGGTCTCCGGGTTGGGGGCGGCGCACTCCTGCTCCTTGCCGATCCGCTCGAGCAGGGCGCCTTGTACTGCTGGCGGCAGCGGGGCGTTTTCAAGGCTCTGGCAGAGGGCATAGAGCGGCTCTTGCGGCAGTTTGGGCAGCGCCTTGCAGATCAGCGCCAGATTGCGCTCATCATGCAGCCGCTCCGCAAGGTCGGCAAAGCCCTGCAGCCCCAGCGTCTGCCAACCGGTGTCGTTGGGGGCGGCCAGATAGTGGCAGAGGGCATCGTAATAGGCAGAAGGGGCCTGCTCCAGTTGTCGCGCCAGCTTGGCATGCAGACTGGCCATCTTGGCCTCCGCCGGGCGGAAGGTGTAGGGATTGTCGGCCAAGCGCTGGGCTTTCTCTTCATCCAGATCGCCGGTGAGCTTGTAGCCCAGGGTCTCCACCACCTGATCCATGAACAGCTTGGGGCCATTTGACATCAGCAGGCCGCGCTCATCGAGGGCAAACTTGAGGAACCAGAGGTAGTGGCGAGACTCGCTCGGCTGGAAGAAGTGCACACCCAGCCAAGCGTGCTGTTGCAGCGGCCAGGGATAGGGCTCTTGCTGCTGTTCGATGCGCACAAAAGTATCGCTTGCCAGTGGCCGCACCTGGCGGCCCATGTCAAACAGCTGGAACTGGGTGCCAGCCTGAGTCAGAAATTCGGTCAAGGTATTGATGGCAGTAGGCGTCGCAGACATGGTGAGATCCGGCTAATGGTGATGCGGGCCGATTATAAGGCCCTTGCCGAGGATAGCCAGTGGCAGCAGACGCGCGTTGCGGCAGATATCAACATGGCAGCCATGCGGGGGGAGGTGTATAGTATCGCCCTTTTTTAACGGCGGCAGGCCGCGCTGGCTGCCGTGTATGTCGATGACCCGGCTGAACCGCCGGTGCTGTGCGACCGAATTTATTTGCATCCTGGCTGACCCTGTCGGGTCAGCGGATCAATTTGTGGTTATGAGGAAGAGAGCGAGATGAATCAATATTTGCTGGTAGCTGGCCTGTTGGGGGAACTCACCGCCGAGTTGCAGCGCCTTGAGCGCTGGCAAGCTGACCATCCCGGTGACGAAGCCCTGGCAAGCACCCTGCCTTTTTGTGTCGATACCCTGAGCTTTGATCAGTGGCTGCAGTTCGTGCTGATCCCGCGCATGGAGCAGCTGGTGATGTTGCAGGCGCCGCTGCCGACCAGCGTCTCACTTTATCCCATGGCCAGCGAAGTCTACAAAGAGGATCTGGCCGAAGCAGAAGCGCTGCTGCGCCTGATCGCCCGCTTCGATCTGCTGCTTTCCGGCAAAGTGATCGAACAATGATGCCAGATCAAACCCGAGAAGAGAGTGACTTGAAGCTGACCCTGCTCTATCAGGATGAGTGGCTGGTGGCGGTCAACAAACCGTCTGGTCTACTGGTGCACCGCAGCTGGCTCGACAAGGGTGAGACCCGTTTTGCCATGCAGATGACCCGGGATCTCATCGGTGGTCGCCATGTCTATCCGGTGCATCGCCTCGACCGTCCCACCTCAGGCGTGCTGCTGTTTGCGCTCGATCCGGTGACTGCCCGCGCACTCACCGAAGCCTTCACCCAACGTCAGGTACACAAGGAATATCTGGCTCTAGTGCGGGGCTGGGCGCCCGAGCAGGGGGTGATCGACTATCCCCTCAAGGAGCAGCTGGACAAGATTGCCGATGCCATGAGCAACCCGGATCGTCCGGCGCAGGATGCCGTCACCACCTTCCGGCGCCTGCATCAGGTCGAGCTGCCCCACGCGGTCTCCAAGAAGCACCCCACCAGTCGCTACAGTCTGGTCAGATTGTTCCCGAAGACCGGCCGCAAGCATCAGCTGCGCCGTCATATGGATCACCTGTTCCACCCCATCGTCGGGGATACCACCCACGGGGATGGCCGCCACAATCGTTTCTTTCGCGAGCACTTTGGCTGCGAACGGCTGCTGCTGGTGGCCCGCACCCTGAGCTTTACCCATCCTGTGCTCAAGGTGCCGATGCGGATCCAGGCGCCGCTCGGTCAGGATGTGCTGCGCCTGTTTGCCGAGCTGGGCTGGCCCGCCAGCGAGAGCGACTACTAAGCGCCTGATCCTCAGCCCTGAACCGGTGGCATCTGACGCCAGCTTGCTGATAGAGTTGTTCAAAAGAGTGACTCAAGCAGGGAGAGGAGAATGGCGCAGATCGATATCGTGGTAGGAACTGTCTACGGCGCAGCCATGCTGGTGGCCGAGACCTTGGCAGATGAGCTGGAACGCAAGGGGCATCACTGTTCTCTGCACGAAGAAGCACGGCTGGCGGACATAGACCCCGGCCGTTTTTTATTGCTGGTCAGTGCCACTACAGGACAGGGGGACATTCCTCCCAATCTGCAGCCCTTTGCCAGCGAGCTGGCTGACAAGGCGCCCTGGCTCAAGGGGCTGCGGTATGCCCTGATTGCCATGGGGGACAGCAGCTATGACCATTTTTGTGGCGCGGGCCGTCGGCTGGACGGGTTGCTGCAAGAGCTGGGCGCCACGCGAGTGATCCCCCCGCTGGAGCTGGATGCCACCGTGCACGATGAACCCGAACAGGTGGCACTCACCTGGCTGAAAAAGTGGGATATTCAGCCCTGAATATTCTCTGAAATAGAGCCATATCAATCCCCTGATCCTTAACCGACAGGGGATTGTTATTTGCACAAATGTCATCTCACTCAGCAAGCTTATTTCCCACGCTTATTGTCGATAGTGGCGGAGGGATATTTTCCCCTTTTGGCATTCCATCGGCGTAATGGTTTCAAACGCACCGCAGACCCGTCGTCCAAATAAAAGTTCAATCTTGAAAGCGATCTCAGTCATGTTTTTGTCATTCGATCGTAAAATAACGACTTTGGTTCAGTCGCGAATTAATTGCTGGTAACGCTTTCAGGTTTGCTTTAATTGCTTGTTTTGTTGTTTTGTTGGTCATACATTGCCTTTTTTGTCGGTTTTTTACCTGCTTGTGTTGTGGCGATCGTTTGCCGAGCGATTTGTCGCCATTTTGTGAGTCGCTTCATATTTGTCGTGAAATACGCTCCCTATAATCAACCTCGGTTATCACCAACAGGATTACATGGTGATAAGAAGTTGAATATTCAGGATCACACTCCTCACTGCGGGAAATAAGGAATATGACAATGAAAATGAAGTGGCTCCCGATTGCAGCAGCTGTTACTGCCGCCCTGGCTTCCCAAGCCGCCTTTGCCGTAGATTTCCACGGTTACTTCCGTTCCGGTGTCGGTGTTTCCGGCGACGGCGACATGGTTAAATACAACGTCAATAAAGTTGGCCGTCTGGGTAACGAAAATGATACCTACGGTGAAGTGCAACTGGGTCAGGAAGTATTCAACAAAGATGGCAAGACTTTCTATGTTGATTCCATGTTTGCCATGGCTTCCAACGGTTCAAACGACTGGGAAGGTACCGGTACTGTTTGTAACTTCGATGCCAAACAGTGCAATGGTGATTCTGACTTCGCTCTGCGTCAGTTCAACGTACAAGCCAAAGGCTTGCTGAACTTTGCTCCTGAAGCAACCCTGTGGGCTGGTAAGCGTTACTATCAACGCCATGACATCCACATCTCCGACTTCTACTACTGGAACATCTCCGGTGCTGGTGCTGGTATCGAAGGCATCCAGGCTGGTCCGGGTAAAGTCTCTTTCGCATGGGTACGTAACGACCGTAGCGCAAAAGACGTGTTCGGCGAGTACACCAATACCGGAACCAGTGCAGCTCCAAACTACGTGAAGAACGAAGATCTGAACGTAAATACTCTGGATCTGCGTTATGCCGGCATCCCGCTGTGGACCGATGCCTCTCTGGAACTGGGCGTGGATTACGCTCTGGTAAATGAAACCAATGATCAGAAAGCACTGAAGAAAGATCCGCAAGATGGCGTTATGCTGACTGCTGAACTGACCGCAGGCATCCTCGGTGGTTTCAACAAAACCGTGCTGCAATACGGTACCGAAGGTTACTCCAAGACTATGGCTTTCTATGGCGATGGTTCCTGGTACGGCGCTGAAGCCAAAGACGGTGCTGATGGTTTCCGTATCATCAACTGGGGCGTTGTTCCGATGGGCAACTCCTGGGAGATGGGTCACCAGCTGGTTTACGGTGTAGGCAACGAAATGTGGGATGGCAACGACAAGTACGAAACCATGTCCGCTGTTATCCGCCCGATGTACAAGTGGGATGACTTCAACAAGACCATCTTTGAAGGCGGCTACTTCAAGGACAACAATAAGTCTACCAATGGCAGTGAAGACAAAGATGCTGGCTACAAGCTGACTCTGGCACAAGCCTGGTCTGCCGGTTCCAGCTTCTGGGCCCGTCCGGAAATCCGTGTGTTCGCCTCCTATCTGGCTAACGACGAAGACAAGAAAGTCTTCGAAGGCAATACCTCCAAAGACACCTACCAGTTTGGTGTTCAAGCAGAAGCTTGGTGGTAAGCAAAAGTTTAAGTTAAGTTAGTGACTGCCCCCTTATGGGGGCAGTTTTGTTTCGCCGGATCACGGCCACCGGATTATGGAGATAAGAAAAATGAAACGGGTAAAGATGTCTATTGCAGCCGTAATCACTGCGCTATTAACCGGTTGTGCCGGAAACATGGTTGTTCCTCTGCAAGAACATGGCTCGATCTTGAGCGATGCAGATCAAGCCAAGCAAGCGTTGGCCAAAGCCTCAAGCTGCTGTGTGGCGTTTAAAGATTTCAGTTATGCCCCCTTGCCTGAAGGTGAGACCTTGCTGGCCATTGATGGCAAGCAACCCACTTTTCAGTTTGATGAGGGGATGAGTTACTTTGCTGCTTATCGCCTGCCGACCAACACCGGCAATCTGGCGATCAGCCTGGCATCACAGGTGAGTAAAACCGTGATGGTGCCCAAGGTCATTATGCTGGATGCCGAGTTCAAGGTGACTCGGGTCCTGGGTGAGTCAGTATTCAGCTATCAGCCTGCTCACTTGCTCGATAACGACCGTATCGAAGGACGTGTTTTTGTTGACCGCAGCATACCTGGCAACCCGGCCAGCGAAACATACATGATCGTTTATGCGCCCGCGGATAAGCTCTCAGGCAGCACAACGATCCTGCATCCATCAAAAGCATTTGCTCGCGCTAATGGTACCGTTGAGCCTGATATCAAGGATCCGGTGATCCCGCACTCCCCGTGGGGCTTGGTGCAGATCAAAGTCAAAGATATGGCCCGTGGAAGTGGTCTTGAAGCGGTATTCAAACCAGAATATGCCGACAAGGTGGCTATGAGCCAGGGTCAGCAGGTTGCCGCGATAGCGACTACCGCAGCGGTTACCACAACTGCAACAGCTGCGGTCGCAGCCAAACCTGCTCCTGCTATGCTGAGTGAAACAGAAGCCTTCTATCAGAGCCAGATCGAAAAAGCTGTCAAGGCGGGGGATATCGACAAGGCGATGAAGCTGGTGAACGAGGCCGAGCGTGCTGGTTCAACCAAGGCAAAAAGCGTGTTTATTGATGCGGTCAAGCGCTCGCAAAAATAGAATAATACGCCCCTTTGCTGGTCAGATATATTTATTGAGGCCTCCCTTGTTGGAGGCCTTTTTAATCGGTAGACTGTAATAAATAAAAACCACGCCGTTACATTGAGTTACAATTGGTTGCCGTTTGATGTAAACGGCATTATTAAAATACAAAGTGAAACTGCTATTTATATGTCTTTGTAATAGAGTGATAGTGCGGATTATTAACTTATATTAGACGCGTTTTTTAGCCGCTAAACAAGTTGTGATCTTCCCTCCAAATTCAATATTCCCCCGCCTTCGAAAGCAGCAATTTATGACCCGCTGGGTTATATTCTGATGGTCAAAATAAACAAGCCCGACTCGAAGATATCTGAATGAATCAGTGCTTATTTCATCCAGATAGATCGTTCAGGGACGACAATCCATTCAGGAGCGCACACAATGTTCAAAAATGCTTTCTCTAATCTGCAAAAGGTTGGTAAGGCGCTGATGCTGCCAGTATCAGTCTTGCCAGTCGCAGGTATTCTGCTGGGGGTGGGTGCTGCCCACTTCAGCTGGATGCCGGAAATTGTCTCCCAATTGATGGAGCAAGCCGGTGGTTCTGTATTTGGCCAGATGGCCCTGCTGTTCGCAGTGGGTGTTGCTCTGGGCTTTACCAATAACGACGGTGTATCCGGTCTGTCAGCCATCGTTGGCTACGGCATCATGGTCGCAACCCTGAAGGTCATGGCACCTGTGATGGGTGTTGAAACCATCGAAACCGGCGTGCTGGGTGGTATCCTGGCCGGTGGTATCGCTGCCTGGGCGTTCAACCGTTTCTACAAGATCCAGCTGCCAGAGTACTTGGGCTTCTTCGCGGGCAAACGTGCCGTACCCATCATCACCGGTTTCCTCTCCATCGGTCTGGGTGTGATCCTGTCCGTGATTTGGCCGCCAGTGGGTGGCGCCATCGGTGCCTTCTCTGACTGGGCTGCCAACCAGAACCCGGTACTGGCCTTCGGTATCTACGGCGTGGTTGAGCGCTCCCTGATCCCGTTCGGTCTGCACCACATCTGGAACGTACCGTTCTTCTATCAGGCTGGTACCTGCGTCAACGGTGCCGGTGAAACTGTTCACGGTATCATGACCTGCTTCCTGACTGCTGATGACGCGTCCCGCGCTGCCGGTAACGGCTTCGGTCAGCTGGCTGGTGGCTACCTGTTCAAAATGTTCGGTCTGCCTGCTGCTGCGTTCGCCATCGCTCACGCTGCCAAGCCGGAAAACCGCGCCAAGATCGTTGGTATCATGGCCTCTGCTGCCCTGACCTCTTTCCTGACCGGTATCACCGAGCCGATTGAATTCTCCTTCCTGTTCATCGCTCCGGTTCTGTACGCAATCCACGCTGTACTGGCTGGTCTGGCTTATGTGCTGACCAACTCTCTGGGTATCGTACACGGTCACACCTTCTCCAACGGCTTCATCGACTTCGTGGTGCAATCACCGCGTGCCGACAACATGCTGCTGCTGGTTGGTCTGGGTCTGGTTTACGCGGCCATCTACTACGTGGTATTCAGCTTCGTTATCCGTGCCATGAACCTGAAAACCCCGGGTCGTGAAGACGAGACTGCTGAAGAGGCCGTTGGCCAAGGCAAAGACGAAATGTCTGCTGCTCTGGTTGCCGCCTTCGGTGGTAAAGAGAACATCGCTTCTCTGGATGCCTGCATCACCCGTCTGCGTGTTGGTGTGAAAGATGTGGCCAAGGTTGACCAGGCTGGTCTGAAGAAACTGGGTGCTGCCGGTGTGGTAGTGGCTGGTTCCGGCGTTCAAGCCATCTTCGGTACCAAGTCCGACAACCTGAAAACCGACATGGACATCTGGATGAAGAGTAACTAATTCTGTTGCCTGAATATCAGCGTGTTTGAAGAGGGAGGCGAAAGCCTCCCTCTTGCTATTTGTGGTTGCTTGTAGCGTGTCTCGGGGCTTGGCAGGGGTTGTGTTTTCCAAGGGGCGATATGTAACGGGTTGCCCAATGGTGGCCCAACAGCACAAGGTGGTGTGCTCCGCTCACCTTATCGCACGGCATTGCCAGATAACTCCATAGCCCCATAAAGCCAGCCAATAAAAAGAGCGCCACCAGGGCGCTCTTTTGTCGAGTCGAGGGGATTAGAGTTTCTCCAGATCCCGTTCGATTTCGCTGATCTTGTTTTGTACCACTTTTTCCAGATGGCGCAGGTCGCGCAGGATCTTTTGCTTGATGTCCGGGTCGGCTTGCTGATGGACGCCCTGGGTCAGGTTGTCCAGCTCATCCACCACATATTTGAGGTTGGCGTTGATCTCGGTGACATCCTTGTACTCATGGGTACCGGAATCGACCAGCATGGTTTTGCGCTGGCGGGGATACTTGAATTTGACACTCTTGGCGAAGAACTCGCCTTTCTGCTTCTTGAAGTAGATCTTGAGGATGTCGTGGTTGGCCTCCTGGCGCAGGGTATAGCTGTCGACGGAGGCGGGATCCTGGATCCCCAGGCTCTTCAGATTCTCGTACATCAGGCTTCCTCGGTTTGAAACGATCCTGTCCCATCCATCTTAACCGATGCCTCATGGCTTGCCTGTGACAGGGGCGCCAAAATCAAAAGGGCGCCATAAGGCGCCCTTTTCATCACAGCAATGCTGATTACTCGTCGATGGAGCGCAGCAGAGCGTTGATGCCGACTTTGGCGCGAGTCTTGGCATCCACCTTCTTGACGATCACCGCCGCGTAGAGGCTGTACTTGCCGCACTTGGAGGGCAGGGAGCCGGAGACGACCACGGAGCCAGCCGGTACGCGGCCGTAGTGGATCTCGCCGGTTTCACGGTCATAGATGCGGGTGGACTGGCCGATGAAGACGCCCATGGAGATGACGGAACCTTCCTCGACGATGACCCCTTCAACCACTTCGGAGCGGGCACCGATAAAGCAGTTGTCTTCGATGATGGTCGGGTTGGCCTGCAGCGGTTCCAGTACGCCGCCGATGCCGACGCCGCCGGAGAGGTGAACGTTCTTACCGATCTGGGCGCAAGAGCCGACAGTGGCCCAGGTATCGACCATGGTACCTTCGTCAACGAAGGCGCCGATGTTGACATAGGAGGGCATCAGCACGGTATTGGGGGCGATAAAGGAGCCTTTGCGGGCTGTTGCCGGCGGCACCACGCGCACACCCGCTTCCTTGAACTGCTCGGCGGTGTAGTTGGAGAACTTGAGGGGAACCTTGTCGTAGTACTGGGCATCGTCGCCCTTGATGATGCCGTTGTCGTTTATGCGGAAGTAGAGCAGTACCGCTTTCTTCAACCACTGATGGACAACCCACTCACCGGCGATCTTCGGCAACCCGTGCCTTGCCAGAGTCCAGCAGCTCGATGACTTGCAGGATGGCGGACTTGGTGGCGCTATCCACGGAGCCCGGAGTAATGGTGTCGCGGCGCTCGAAGGCCGCTTCAATGATCTGTTGCAACTCGGTCATGACAGGTTTCCTTTAAAAAATTCTGTTTGTTGTATCACACTTTTCCGACTGTTTTTAAGGGGGTGACCGGAATTCTTCCGGCCAGCGACCATTTCTTCATCCGATGTGCGCCAACCAGTTGTTTGGTATGGCAAAAAACGCCCGACAATCAGCCTCTTTCGAATCACTCTTCGCTTAATCCAGTACCGACTGCTGGGGATTGAGCTGGTGTACTAGTCGCTCTTCCAGCTGTTTTTGCTGCTCGGCGGTCAATGGTTCGCCATCGAGGCTGGTCAGGCTGAAAAAATCCTCGACCCTCTCACCGAAAGTGGCGATTTTGGCGGCGTGCAGCGACAGCCCGCACTGCTGGAAAACGGCACCGATCCGCGCCAGCAGGCCGGGGGTATCGAGGGCCGTCAGCTCCATCAGGGTGTGACGGCTCTCCCCTTTATGAGGCAGGAAGACTACCCGGGTCGGTACGCTGAACTGGCGGTGGCGCCGCGACAGCGGCTTATTGCGCAGCACCAGCTTGCCAGGCTCCTGCAGCGCCTTCTCCAACGCCTTCTTGATGGTGGCGGTGCGGTTGGGGCTGATGGGTTCGCCGCTCGGCTCCAGCACCACGAAGGTATCGAGCACATAGTTGCTGCGCGAGTTCATGATCTGGGCATCGTGGATGTTGAGGTTCTTCTGATCCAGCGCCGAGGCGACGGTGGCAAACAGATTCGGGGTATCGCGGCAGTAGATAAATACCTCGCTGCCGCCGCGGGTCGGGTGTTTGCCGATGATCACCAGCGGAGCCGGATTGTCGCCATGCTCGATGATGTGGCGGCAGTGCCAGGCGATCTGTTCCGGGCTGTGACGCAGGAAGTAATCGGCCTTGAAGTCGCCCCAGAGCTGGTTGATTGCCTCTTCCGATACATCCCGTTGCGCCAGCAGTTGCTTGGCCTGACGCTGGTTTTCGCGAATGCGCAGCCGCATGTCGGGCGGGTTCTCCAACCCCTGGCGCAGCGCCTTCTGGGTGGCGAAGTAGAGCTCCCGCAGCAGGGTGCCCTTCCAGTCGTTCCACAGGGTGTCATTGGTGGCGCAGATATCGGCCACGGTAAGGCAGTAGAGCAGGTCGAGATGCTGCTCGTCGCGCACCTTCTGGGCAAAGTCGGTGACCACGTCGGGATCGTAGATATCGCGGCGCTGGGCGGTGACCGACATCAGTAGATGGTGGCGCACCAGCCAGGCGACCAGTCGGCTCTCGTAGCGATCCAGACCGTGCAGCTGGCAGAACTCCAGCGCATCGACGGCGCCGAGTTCCGAGTGATCGCCGCGCCGCCCCTTGGCGATATCGTGGAACAGGGCGGCGATGCTGAGCAGCTCCGGTTTGCGCAGCCGGGTGAAGACCTCGTGGCAGAGCGGGTGGCTCTGGCGACTGGCCGGATTGGGGAACTGGTGAATGTTCTTGAGCAGCCGATGGGTGTGCTCATCCACCGTGTAGGCGTGGAACATGTCGAACTGCATCTGGCCGACGATCAGGTTCCATTGCGGCAGATAGGCGGCGAGGATGCCGTATTTGTGCATCAGGGTGAGCGGCAGGCCGATGCCGTTGGGGTGGCGCAGCAGCGCCATAAAGAGGCGGCGGCAGTCAGGCAAGTCCTGCAACCAGCAGTTGAGTTTGCGGCGCGCCTCGCGCAGTTGGCGCAAGGTGGCCGAGTGGATGCCCGCAATCTCGGGATGCTGAGCCATCTGATAGAAGAGGCGCAGGATGGCGGCCGGTTCACGGCTAAACAACTCCGCATCCACCGCATCGATGAGGCGGCCACGGAGCTGGAACTCGTCGGAGAGGCGGCGCACATCCATGGCTGTGTTGCCGAGGATGGCTTCGTCAAACAGCTGCAGCAGCATCTCGTTGAGCTCGGAGACCCGCCGTACCGTCTGATAGAAGCGTTTCATCATCTGCTCGACCGGAGTGTTGCCTTCCCCCTCGAACCCCAACATCTGGGCCACGGTGCGCTGGCGATCGAACAGCAGGCGGTTATCTCCCTTGTTTATGGCCATGTGCAGGGCGAAGCGCACCTTCCAGAGAAAATTCTGGCAGTCGAGCAGCTCGCGGTACTCGGCGCGATTGAGAAAGCCGTGGCTGGTCATCTCGAACAAGGTGGTGGCGCCAAAGTGGCGGCGGGCGACCCAGGCGAGAGTTTGAATATCCCGCAGGCCACCCGGATTGCTCTTGAGATCCGGCTCCAGCTTGTAGGCGGTACCGAGAAACTGCTGATGGCGCTCCGCCTGCTCTTGCCGTTTGGCGCGAAAGAAGGCTTCGCTCGGCCAGAAGTGCTGGGGGCCGGTGGCCTCTTTCAGTTGCCGGAAGCCCTCCTGGCGACCTGTGATGTAGCGGGCCTCAATGAGGTTGGTGGCGACAGTGATATCGGCGCGCCCCTGCTCAAGGCACTCCGCCACGTTGCGCACCGCCTGACCCACCTCAAGCTTGAGGTCCCACAGCAAGGTGATGAACTCGCCGATGCGCAGTCCCAACACCTCGTCCAGTTCGTCGCCGTCATAGAGGATCAGCAGGTCGATATCGGAGTGTGGGTGCAGCTCGCCGCGACCATACCCCCCCACAGCGATCAGGGTCAGATCGCTCTTGTCAAAGCCGAACTTCTGCCACAACCGGCAGAGCAACTGATCCATGTACTCGGAGCGGGTGGCGACCAGCTCTATGATGTTGTCGCCGGCATCAAAACGGGCGTGCAGCCAGCCGAGAAAGCGGCTCAGGTACTCTTTGCAGTTGTCGCGAGTGAGCTGATCATCGGGTAACAAATGGGGGGAAAGCAGGCTGGCGTCCATGGCATCTCACACACAGTGGCAGGCAAATGGCTGAAACAGAAGTAAAAACCCCGGCGCTTTGGAAGTTCAGGGCCGGGGTTCGATGTTAGCTGTGTTTGATGAAGCGGTCGATAGTGTCATCGGGGCGCAGGGTGAGCACCTCGCAGCCATCCTCGGTCACCAGCAGGGTGTGTTCCCACTGGGCGGAGTCGCCGCCATCCTTTGTGGTTACGGTCCAGCCATCCTTCGGATTGACCTTGCAGTGATACTTCTTGCTGTTGACCATCGGCTCGATGGTGAAGCACATGCCCGCTTTCAGCTCCAGCTTGCCACTGTTGCGGTAGTGGAGGATCTGCGGCTCTTCGTGGAACTCGGCACCGATACCGTGACCGCAGTAGTCACGCACCACGGAGAAACCGGCCTTCTCGACGATGGGCTGGATGACGGCCCCAATCTCGGTGATGCAGGCACCCGGGCGCACCTTCTTGATGGCAGCGTAGAGGCTCTCTTGCGCAACCTTGCAGAGCTGGCGGCGCAGCGGGGTGGTCTCGCCCACGATGAACATGGCCGAGGTATCACCGTGGTAGCCATCCTTGATGACGGTGATATCCAGGTTGATGATGTCGCCATCGCGCAGCTTCTTGTGATTCGGGATACCGTGGCAGATCACATCGTTCACCGAGGTGCAGATGGATTTGGGGAAGCCGTGGTAGTTGAGCGGAGCTGGAACCGCCTGTTGTACGTCGACAATATAGTCGTGGCAGAGGGTGTTCAGTTCGTCAGTGGTGACGCCAGCTTTGACATGGGGCGCAATCATGACCAGCACATCGGCGGCCAATTGGCCGGCAACGCGCATCTTTTCAATCTCTTCCGGTGTCTTGATTTTAATGGACATGGGATCTCTCTTGCGGCCTGCCGCTAGGCCTGCGAGGGCAGACAGGACAGGTAATGAAAAATAGATGCGTTTGCAATCAGGGCAAAATTTTATCCGCAACCCCCGCGTACTTCCAGTGTGATTGTCATCACAACGTCAAATCGGCGTCGCAGCATCCTCTGGCGGGATCCATATTTACACCTGTTTAGGGTGTCGGCCGGTGGTGTCCTGAACAAAGTTATGGTATAAAGCGCGCCGGAATGGGGAACTTGCGTCCCGATTTCATCACCCTTACTTAAACAACACACACACATCGACACATATGCCGGGGTGCCTTAACGGGTCGGTTATATGGGATGTGTGGAGGCCTAACCCCAATACAGAGGTATAAAATGGCTAAAGTTTCTATGCGCGACATGCTGCAAGCCGGCGTTCACTTCGGTCACCAGACTCGTTACTGGAACCCGAAAATGAAATCCTACATCTTCGGTGCCCGCAGCAAAGTTCACATCATCAACCTGGAAAAAACCGTTCCGATGTTTGACGATGCCATGAACTTCATCAGCTCCGTAGCTGCCAAGAAAGGCAAGGTACTGTTCGTTGGTACCAAGCGTGCCGCGTCTGAAGCCGTAAAAGAAGCCGCTGAGCGTTGCGAGCAGTTCTATGTAAACCACCGCTGGCTGGGCGGTATGCTGACCAACTGGAAAACCGTTCGTCAGTCTATCAAGCGCCTGAAAGATCTGGAAACCCAGAGCCAAGACGGTACCTTCGACAAGCTGACCAAGAAAGAGGCGCTGATGCGTACTCGCGAAATGGAAAAGCTGGAGAAGAGCCTGGGTGGTATCAAGAACATGGGCGGCCTGCCTGACGTTCTGTTCGTTGTCGATGCCGACCACGAGCATATCGCTATCAAAGAAGCCAATAACCTGGGTATCCCGGTAGTTTCCATCGTTGATACCAACTCCAACCCGGACGGCGTTGACTATGTCATCCCGGGTAACGACGACGCTATCCGTGCCGTACAGCTGTACCTGAATGCTGCTGCTGACACCGTACTGGAAGCTCGCGCTCAGGACATCGTTGTTCAAGCCGAACAAGATGGCTTCGTTGAAGCTGAGTAATTGATAAGGACTGTAAAGCCCTTATTAACCAAGCTGATGTAATTGGTTAGCAGGGGCCCTTGTGGCCCCTGTTTCTTGTCAATTCAAGACCGAGGATACTGGACATGGCTAACGTTACTGCCGCCCTGGTAAAAGAACTGCGCGAGCGCACTGCCGCTGGCATGATGGATTGCAAAAAAGCACTGGAAGAAGCTGCTGGTGATATCGAGCTGGCAATTGAGAACATGCGCAAATCCGGTCAGGCCAAAGCCGCCAAGAAAGCTGGCCGTATCGCCGCTGAAGGCGTTATCTTTGCTCGCACCGAAGGCAACGTTGCCGTCATGATCGAGCTGAACAGCGAAACCGACTTCGTCGCCAAAGATGCCAGCTTCATGGCAATGGGCCAGAAGATCGCTGACATCGCTGCGACCCAGAAAATTGCTGACGTTGACGCGCTGAAAGCCGCTGACTTCGGTAACGGCGAATCCGTCGAGCTGACCATCACCAACCTGATCGCCAAGATCGGTGAGAACATGAACCTGCGTCGCGTGATGCTGGTTGAAGGTGACAACCTGGGTACCTACGTTCACGGTTCCCGCATTGGTGTTATCACCAAGCTGACCGGTGGTTCTGCCGAGCTGGCCAAAGATCTGGCCATGCACGTTGCTGCCAACAGCCCGCAATTCGTCAAGCCTGAAGACGTGTCTGCTGAAGTCGTTGCCAAAGAGCGCGAAATCCAGATCGACATCGCCATCAACTCCGGCAAGCCGAAAGAGATCGCCGAGAAGATGGTTGAAGGCCGCATGAAGAAGTTCACCGGTGAGGTTTCCCTGACTGGCCAACCGTTCGTGAAAGATCCTTCCATGACCGTTGCCGAGCTGCTGAAGAAAGAAGGCGCTGACGTTGTTTCCTTCACCCGTTTCGAAGTGGGCGAAGGCATCGAGAAGCAAGAGACCGATTTCGCTGCTGAAGTTGCAGCCCAAATCGCGGCCGCTCAAAAGGCCTAATCGAACCGGTTTTTCCGTTTCCCCAGACCGCGACTTATGTCGCGGTCTTTATATGACCAGGAATCAGTGACATGAGTACCAATCCCAAACCTGCATACAGACGTGTTCTTCTGAAGTTGAGTGGTGAAGCCCTGCAAGGATCCGAGGGTTTCGGCATTGATCCCGCGGTGCTGGAGCGTATGGCCCAAGAGATCAAGGAGCTGGTTGAGTTGGGTGTTCAGGTCGGTCTGGTCATCGGTGGCGGCAACCTGTTCCGTGGTGCCGGTCTTGCCAAAGCGGGCATGAACCGCGTGGTGGGCGACCACATGGGTATGCTGGCAACCGTGATGAACGGTCTGGCCATGCGTGATGCCTTGCATCGTGCTTATGTGAATGCCCGTCTGATGTCTGCCATCTCCCTGCAGGGTGTCTGTGACTCCTACAGCTGGGCCGAGGCAATCAGCCAGCTGCGTGCTGGTAAAGTCGTTATCTTCTCTGCCGGTACCGGCAACCCCTTCTTCACTACCGATTCTGCGGCTTGCCTGCGCGGGATCGAGATCGAAGCCGACGTGGTGCTCAAAGCCACCAAGGTTGATGGTGTATACAACGAAGATCCGGTCAAGAATCCGGATGCCGTGCTGTATCATGAACTGAGTTATGATGAAGTTCTTGAAAAAGAGCTCAAGGTGATGGATCTTGCTGCCTTTACCCTGGCACGTGACCATGATCTGCCGATCCGCGTGTTCAACATGAACAAACCGGGTGCCCTGCGCCGGGTTGTCATGGGTGAACCGGAAGGCACTCTGATCCACCACGTTGGTAAATAAGATAAAAGTGAGCCACCTGGCGCTCTTATCCTATCCATCACGTCAGTAAATAAGATAGACACGGGCCGTGTAGCGGCTCGTTCGCCAAAAGGAAAACCACTGTGATCAACGAGATTAAAAACGACGCCAAGGACCGTATGGGCAAGAGCGTAGAAGCGCTCAAGACCCAAATGTCCAAGATCCGTACCGGCCGTGCTCACCCGAGCCTGCTCGACGGCATCCAGGTTGAGTATTACGGTGCTGCCACTCCGCTGAAACAGTTGGCCAACGTCGTGGCAGAAGATGCTCGCACCCTCTCCATCTCCATTTTTGACCGCTCCATGATCCAGGCGGTAGAGAAGGCGATTCTGACCTCCGATCTGGGCCTGAACCCGTCCAGCAATGGCCAGACCCTGCGCGTACCGCTGCCGCCGCTGACCGAAGAGCGTCGTCGCGACCTGACCAAGATCGTCCGTGCCGAAGCGGAAAACGCTCGTGTTGCCGTGCGCAACATCCGTCGTGACGCCAACGCTGATCTGAAAGCGCTGCTGAAGGACAAAGAGATCTCCGAAGACGATGACCGTCGCGCCCAGGAAGAGATCCAGAAACTGACCGACTCCTACATCAAGCTGGTCGATGAGGCCCTTGCCGTAAAGGAGAAGGAGCTAATGGAAATCTAACCGTCTGAAAGGTATATTACGAGCGCCGTGTAGTGCCCCTGCACGGCGCTTTTGTCTTTGTGGGAGAATTACATGTCGCTTTTGGCTGCGTTGGGTGATTGTGC
Source organism: Aeromonas sp. 84A (assembly GCF_051919345.1). Classification (NCBI taxonomy): domain Bacteria; kingdom Pseudomonadati; phylum Pseudomonadota; class Gammaproteobacteria; order Aeromonadales; family Aeromonadaceae; genus Aeromonas; species Aeromonas sp. 84A. The sequence goes on along the minus strand of NZ_JBQBEW010000001.1, from coordinate 3,907,917 downwards.
CAACTCGTCTTTACCCCGTCACGTCGCCATCATCATGGATGGTAACGGTCGCTGGGCCCAGAACCGAGGCAAGATGCGGGTTTATGGCCACAAGGCGGGCGTCAAGTCAGTGCGCGAGGCCGTTACCTTTGCTGCGCGTGCCAAGATCGAGGCATTGACCCTGTTTGCATTCTCCAGCGAGAACTGGCGCCGCCCGGAAGGGGAGGTCAGTGCCTTGATGGAACTGTTCATCACAGTGCTGGGTCGTGAGGTGCAGAAACTGCACAACAACGGGATCCGGCTCAAGGTGATTGGCGATACTGCTCGCTTTAGTGAGCGGTTGCAGGCCAAAATCGCCAAGGCGGAGGCCTTGACCGCCAATAACAAGGGGTTGACCCTGAACATTGCGGCCAACTATGGCGGTCAGTGGGATATCGCCCAGGCGGCCCGCAAGCTGGCTAAAGCAGTGGCGGCCGGTGAACTGGCCGCTGACGACATTGATGAATCCATGTTGACCCGTGAGGTTTGCATGGCCGATCTGCCACCCGTGGACCTGTTGATCCGCACCGGTGGCGATCATCGCATCAGCAACTTTGTGTTATGGCAGCTCGCCTATGCCGAGCTCTATTTTACCCCGGTATTGTGGCCCGATTTCAACGAGGCCGAGTTCAGTGAGGCGGTCGCCTCTTTCGTTGCCCGCGAGCGTCGCTTCGGTTGCACGGGTGAACAGATACGGGAATTGATCGCCGAGCAGCAGACCGGCTAAACCCCGCTCCCAAGAGAGAGGTTTCTTTTGCTAAAACAACGAATTATTACTGCTTTGATGTTGATCCCCCTGGTGTTGGGGGCGCTCTTCTTTCTGCCATTGAAATTTTTTGCCCTGTTGGCTGCGCTGGTGTTTTTGTTGGCCAGTCGCGAATGGAGTGGGTTTGTCTCTGCTGCTCCGCAGCAATGGCTGCCCATCGTATTTTGTCTGTTGCTCGGTGCCAGCCTCTTTTGGCTGCCGGTGGAGCAACTCTGGACGCCCCACCTGCACCCCCTCGTGATGGGCGTGCTCTGGACCGCGGTAAGCTGGTGGCTGCTGGGTCTGCTGCTGGTGCTGCGCTATCCCCAAAGCGCCAAGCTGTGGAAAGAGTCTATCTGGCTCAAGTCGCTGTTTGGTCTGGTGACCCTGGTTCCCTTCTTCTGGTCGCTGGTCGCCATCCGTGGTTACAACTTTTACCATGACCCCATGATGGGCGCCTGGATCCTGTTGTTCGTGATGGGGCTGGTCTGGGCGGCAGATTCTGGCGCGTATTTTTTCGGCAAGGCGTTCGGTAAGCACAAGCTGGCACCTGCTGTGAGTCCGGGCAAAACCATCGAAGGAATGTGTGGCGGCCTCTTTACCGCCAGCCTGCTGGCCATCGGCGTTACCTGGTCGATGGGATTTGTTCCTGCCAAGATGATCACCGTGCTGTTTTGCTCTCTGCTGGCGGTGCTTGCTTCCGTACTCGGTGATCTGACCGAGAGCATGTTCAAGCGCGAAGCAGGCATCAAGGACTCCGGCACCCTGCTGCCTGGTCATGGCGGCATTCTCGACCGGATTGACAGCCTGACCGCCGCTCTGCCGGTGTTTCTGCTCAGTTATCTGCTACTCAGTCAGGAGTTTTGATGCACAAGTCACTGGTTATTCTGGGAGCCTCCGGCTCCATTGGTCAGAGTACCTTGAAAGTGCTGCGCCATAACCCGGGCAGTTGGCAAGTGTTGGCGTTGACCGCCGCCCGCAACGTGGATGCCATGTTGCGGGACTGCCTCGAATTCTCCCCCCGTTTTGCCGTGATGGTCGATGAGGATGCCGCCCGTGAACTGGCTGCCCGTCTGAAAGCGCACGGCAGTGCGACCCGGGTTATGTCTGGTGCAGCCGCCCTTTGCGAGGTTGCCGCTCACCCCGACACCCATAGTGTGATGGCCGCCATTGTCGGTGCGGCCGGACTGGCCCCGACCATGGCCGCGGTACGTGCCGGCAAGCGTATTTTGCTGGCCAACAAGGAGGCGCTGGTGATGTCCGGTGCTTTCTTCATGGAAGCCGTGCGCGAACATGGCGCCGAGCTGCTGCCCATCGACAGTGAACACAATGCCATCTTCCAGTGTCTGCCGACTGCCGTGCAGCGCCAGCCCGGTTTTTGCGATCTGGCGGCGGCGGGGATCAGCAAGATTTTGCTGACCGGTTCTGGCGGCCCGTTCCGTTACACCGAGATCAGCGAGCTGGCGAAGGTGACGCCGTCGCAGGCCATCGCGCATCCCAACTGGTCGATGGGGGCCAAGATTTCGGTCGACTCCGCCACCATGATCAACAAGGGGCTGGAGTACATAGAGGCGCGCTGGTTGTTCAATGCGGCGCCAGAGCAGATCCAGGTGGTGATCCACCCGCAGTCGGTGATCCACTCCATGGTGCAGTACAAGGATGGCTCCGTGCTGGCTCAGCTGGGCAATCCGGATATGTGTACCCCCATCGCCCATGCGCTGGCTTATCCCAATCGCATCCCCTCCAGTGTGGAACCTTTGGATTTCTTCAGTGTCGGAGAGTTCAGCTTTATCCGGCCTGATTATGATCGCTACCCCTGTCTGGCGTTGGCCATCAATGCCTGCCAGAAGGGACAAGCGGCGACCACTGCGCTGAATGCAGCCAACGAGGAGGCGGTTGCCGCCTTCCTGGCCGGGCGCATCGGTTTTATGGATATTGCCCGGATCAACGAGGCAGTGATGCTGGCGCTGGAGAGCAGCGCCGTCGGCTCGCTCGATGATCTGTTTGCCCTGGACGGTGCGGCAAGAGCCCGTGCACACACTTTGATTGAGGAGCTTGGCTGATGGGCGGTGTGTTGTGGAACATCGGTGCCTTTATCGTTGCCCTCGGGTTGCTGGTTGCGGTTCATGAATTTGGTCACTTCTGGGTGGCTCGTCGCTGTGGCGTCAAGGTCGAACGCTTCTCCATCGGTTTTGGCAAGGCGATCTGGCGTCGGATGGGTAAGGATGGCACCGAATATGTGCTGGCGCTGATCCCGCTCGGTGGTTACGTCAAGATGCTCGATGGCCGGGTCGATGAACTCAAGCCCGGTGACGAGCAGTATGCCTTCAACCACAAGAGTGTCTGGGCGCGGATGGCGATTGTTGCCGCAGGTCCCATGGCCAACTTCGTGTTTGCCCTGTTTGCCCTCTGGCTGATGTTTATCATCGGGGTGCCGAGCGTCAAGCCGGTGATCGGTGAAGTGCGTCCGGCATCCATCGTAGCCGAGGCGGGTGTGCTGCCGGGGATGGAGATTGTCGGGGTCGGCGATGAGCAGACCGGTGACTGGGAGAGCGTCACTTACGCCCTTATCAGCCATCTGGGTGACGATGCTGTGACTCTCAAGGTGCAGGCACCCAATACCAGCTATGCCACCGACAAAACCTTGTCGCTGACCGGCTGGACCTTCGATCCGGATAAAGAGTCGCCCATCGGCAGCTTGGGAATTATCCCCCTGAGTGGCAAAGTGCTGCCAGTCGTGGCTGCCGTGGTGGCCAAGAGTGCCAGTGAAAAGGCGGGGTTACAGGTCGGTGACCGTATCAAACAGGTCGGCGATCAGCCTATTACCGCGTGGGCCCAGTTTGTCGAACTGGTGCAGCAGGCTCCGGGCGAGCCCCTGCAAATGGTGGTTGAGCGCAACAACAGTGATCTCAACGTGACCCTGACCCCGGATAGCCGCAAGGTGCAGGGCAAGCTGGTAGGATTTGTCGGTCTCTCGCCGCAACTGGTTCCATTACCGGATGAATATCGAATTCTGTTACAGTATGGGCCTTTGCAGGCGCTGTGGCATGGCGCGGACAAGACCTGGAGCCTGATCACGCTCACCTTTGACATGATTGGCAAGTTGATCGGTGGCATCGTGTCGCTGGACAACCTGAGCGGCCCCATCTCCATTGCCAAGGGCGCCGGCAGCAGTGCCGACTATGGTCTGGTCTATTTCTTGAGTTTTCTGGCGCTGATCAGCGTCAACCTGGGGATTATCAATCTGTTCCCCCTGCCGGTGCTCGATGGTGGCCATCTGGTCTATTTCCTGATCGAAGCGGTCACCGGCAAGCCGGTATCAGAGAAAATACAGGAAGTGGGTTTCAGGATCGGCGCCGCCATTCTGATGTTATTGATGGGCATTGCGCTGTTTAACGATTTCGCTCGCCTCTGAGGCCAGAGCATCAACAAGGACACATAAGAACAAAATGGCTGTTAAAAAAGCATTGGTGTTGAGTTGCCTGCTGGGTGCCAGTTTCCTGGCCCAGGCGGCCCCTGCCTCTTTTGTGGTGCAAGATATCCAGGTCGAAGGTCTGCAACGGGTGACCCTGGGTGCCGCACTGTTGAACCTGCCGATCCGGGTCGGTGATACCGTCGACTCCGTGGCTCTGGCCAGCGCCATCAAAAAGCTCTATGCCTCGGGTAACTTCGAGGATGTGAAGGTTTACCGTGATGGCCAGGTGCTGCAGGTGATGGTCAAGGAGCGTCCAACCATCTCCAGCATCGAGTTTGCCGGCAACAAGGATATCAAAGAGGAGCAACTGACCCAGAGTTTGGAGTCCTCCGGTATCCGTGTGGGCGATCCGCTGGATCGCACCGTACTCACTTCCCTCGAGAAGGGACTGGAAGATTTCTACTATGGCGTGGGTAAATACTCCGCCAAGGTCAAGGCCATCGTCACCCCGTTGCCGCGCAACCGGGTCGACCTCAAGTTCACCTTCGTGGAAGGGGAAGCGGCCAAGATCCAGCAGATCAACATCGTCGGCAACAGCGTTTTCCCTGAAGAGAAGCTGATTGCCCAGCTCTCCCTGCGCGACGAAGTGCCCTGGTGGAACTTCACCGCCGATCAGCGCTATCAGAAGCAGAAACTGGCCGGTGATATCGAGACCCTGCGCTCTTACTACATGGACCGCGGCTATATCCGCTTCCAGCAAGAGTCTACCCAGGTCTCCATGACCCCCGACAAGAAGGGCGTCTATGTCACCCTCAACATCAAGGAAGGGGATCAGTACAAGGTCTCCGGTGTCCAGCTCAAGGGTGACCTGATCGATCGCGGTGGCGAGATGAAGGGGTTGATCCCGATCGCTGCCGGCAGCACCTACTCTGCCAGTCAGGTGACTCATACCGAAGAGGTGCTCTCCAAGTTCCTCGGTCGTTACGGTTATGCCTATCCGAAAGTAGTCACCTTCCCGCAGATCAATGACAAGACCAAGGAAGTGGAGCTGATCGTCAACGTTGAACCGGGCCCCCGTGTCTATGTGCGCAATATCAACTTCAGCGGTAACGCCACCACCGAAGATCAGGTACTGCGTCGCGAAATGCGCCAGATGGAGGGCACCTGGCTCTCCTCCGACAACATCGAGCAGTCCAAGAGCCGTCTCAACCGCCTTGGCTACTTCGAGAGCGTCGAAGTGGACACCAAGCGGGTGCCGGGCAACGATGACCTGGTTGACCTCGACTTCAAGGTCAAGGAGCAGCCAGCAGGCTCCATCAACGCCGGTATCGGTTACGGTACCGAATCGGGTCTGAGCCTGCAGGCGGGGATCTCCCAGGACAACTTTATGGGTACCGGTAAAAAGGTCTCCATCAACGCCAGCACCAACGACTACTCCAAGAACGTTGACCTGAGCTACAACGATCCCTACTTCACCGTGGATGGTGTCAGCCTGGGTGGTCGGGTTTACTACAACCAGTTCCGCGCCGATGATGCCGATATCGTTGATTACGAGAACGAAACCATCGGTTTCCGTCTCTCCAGCGGCTTCCCGGTCAACGAGTTCAACCGTCTCGACTTCAGTACCGGTATCGAGAGCACCAAGTTGAGCCGTCCGTCATTCAATGCCCAGAACTATCAGGAGTGTCTGAAAGACAATCCGGATACTGATGGCAATACCTACTGCTGGGATCAGTGGAACGATAACCGCCAGTCGGTACAGATGGATCAGTTCTGGAATGCTTACTCACAGGATGGTTCCAACCTCGACTTTGTGACCGTCGATGTCACCGCTGGCTGGACCCGCTCTACCCTGAACAAGGGGATGTTCCCGACTTCTGGCGATCGTCAGCGTATCAACGCCAAGGTGACCGTACCGGGCATGGAGCTGCAGTACTACAAGCTCTCTGCCGAGGATGCCCACTACTTCCCGCTCGATGCGGATCATAGCTGGGTAATGATCGGCAAGGGTCGTGTCTCCTACGGTAACGGCTATGGCGATGACTCCATGCTGCCGTTCTTCGAGAACTACTATGCCGGTGGTTTCGATACGGTACGTGGCTTCAAGAGCAACACCATCGGTCCCAAGGCGATCTACAAGACCTACAATAAGCCGGGTGCTGGCAGTTGCACGGGTTCTCAGCCGTGTGAAACTGGCTACTACGAAGGTTCCGACACCTCGGTGGGCGGTAACGCTCTGGCCGTCGCCTCACTGGAGCTGGTCTTCCCGACCCCGTTTGTTTCCGAGACCTATCGTCCGCAGATCCGTTCCACCGTCTTTATGGACGCAGGTACCGTCTGGAGCACCGATTTTGCCAACGGAGCATATCCTTGCGCCGCCGGTTCTGATTGCAACTATCTGAGCCAGGACTACTCCAACCCGGGCAATATCCGGGTCTCTGCCGGTGTCTCCCTGCAGTGGCTCTCGCCGATGGGCCCGCTGGTGTTTGCCTTGGCCAAGCCGATCAAGAAATATGAAGGGGATCGCACCGAAGTCTTCTCCTTCAACATCGGTCGTACTTTCTAAGCAGAGTTTCGCCCCCACCCATGCGGTGGGGGTCTTCAATGATGGGACGCGCGGTATGCGTGCCTCACCAGGTAACAAGACGGTCCTAACGCCGCTTGCATAATCGGGTAAATCAGGTAGCCCTCGCCATGAGGGAACAAGGAGTAAGTGTGAATAAAGCGTTGAAAGTAGCTGGTTTGAGCTTTGCACTGATGGCTGCCGGCATGGGTTCTGCCTTCGCTGAGACCAAGATCGCCGTGGTTGATATGGGCGAAGTCTTCCAAAAGCTGCCCCAGCGTGAAGCCGTTGCAGCCAAGCTGAAAGGTGAATTCGAGCCGCGTATGCGTGAGCTGCAGAAGCTGGAACAGGAAGGCCAGAAGTTGGTCGAGAAGTTCCGCAAGGATGAAGCCTTCATGAGCGCCGAGCAGAAGAAGCAGAACCAGGAGAAGCTGGCCAAGCTGCAGATGGAGTTCAACCAGAAGCGTCAAGCCTTTGAGCAGGACAACGGCCGCCGTCAGTCCGAAGAGCGCAACAAGATCCTGACCAAGGTGCAGGCTGCCATCGATTCCATCGCCAAGAGCAATGGTTACGATCTGGTGCTGGAGCGCAATGCTGCCCCGTATGCCGCCAGCAAGCTGGACATCTCCGGCCAGGTTATTTCTCAGGTAAGCAAGAGCAACTAATTGATGGCATTCACTCTCGCACAGCTGGCCCAGCAACTGGGGGCCCAGGTCCATGGCGACGGAACCCTGGAAATCCGCAAGGTAGCGACACTGGAAAAGGCCGGGGAGGGGGATATCACCTTCCTGTCCAATAAGAAGTACCGGCACTATCTGGAGCAGAGCAAGGCGACCGCCGTGCTTATTACAGAAGCGGATCTGCCATTTTGTCCCACCAATGCCCTGGTGCTCAAAGACCCCTATGTGGGCTTTGCCCGGGTAGCCCAACTGCTGGACACCACCCCGCAGCCGGCCACGGATATTCATCCGAGCGCCGTTATCGCGGCTGACGTGCAACTGGGCGAGAGAGTGGCCATCGGCGCCAATGCAGTGATCGAATCCGGCGTCGTGCTGGGTGACGATGTACGCATTGGCCCGGGCTGTTTTGTTGGCAAAAATACCCGGCTGGGAGCCCGCTCCCGGCTATGGGCCAACGTCACCCTCTATCACAATGTGACCATGGGCACCGACTGTCTGGTTCAATCCGGCACAGTGATCGGCGCCGATGGTTTCGGTTATGCCAACGAGCGTGGCGAGTGGATCAAGATCCCCCAGCTCGGCGGCGTGACCATTGGCAACCGGGTCGAGATCGGTGCCTGTACCACCATTGACCGCGGTGCGCTGGAAGATACCCGCATCGCTGACAACGTCATCATCGACAACCAGTGCCAGATCGCCCACAACGTGGAGATCGGTTACGGCACCGCCGTGGCGGGCTCTACCGTGATGGCTGGTAGTCTCAAGGTCGGCAAATACTGTATCATTGGCGGCGCTTCCGTCTTTAACGGGCATATGGAGATCTGCGACCAGGCCACCGTTACCGGTATGGCCATGGTGATGCGACCCATTACCGAGCCCGGTGTCTACTCTTCCGGCATCCCTCTGCAAACCAATAAAGAGTGGCGCAAGACCGCCGCCCGGGTGATGCGTATCGAAGAGATGCACAAGCGGTTAAGCAAGCTTGAGAAGAAGCTGGATCAAGAATAATCACGATTGGTATAGGGTACTGTTTTGACTACTGAAAAGAAGAGCCTGGGTATCCAGGAAATCATGGATCTGCTGCCCCACCGTTATCCGTTTCTGATGGTGGATCGTGTAGACGACTACGAGATCAGCGATGAGCGCAAAACTCTGCGCGCCATCAAGAACGTCTCGTTCAACGAGCCGATCTTCCAGGGGCACTTCCCGGCCAAGCCGGTGTTCCCTGGCGTACTGATCCTGGAAGCGATGGCACAGGCCACCGGTATCCTGGCCTTTACCATGGTGGGCAAGCCGTCTCCCAACGAACTCTATTATTTTGCCTCAATCGACAACGCTCGCTTCAAGCGTCCGGTCGGCCCCGGTGACCAACTGGTGCTGGACGTGGAGTTCCTGAAAGAGCGTCGCGGTATTGCCAAGTTCACCGGTGTCGCCACCGTCGACGGTGAAGTGGTCTGTACCGCCGAGCTGATGTGCGCCAAACGCGAGGTTTAACACACGTGATCGACCAGACTGCCATCATTCACGATACTGCCATCGTCCATGAGTCTGCCGTGATCGGTAAAGGGGTTGAAATCGGCCCCTTTTCTGTCATCGGCGCCGAGGTGGAAATCGGTGACAACACCTGGGTAGGTTCCCATGTGGTGATCAAGGGCCCGACCAAGATTGGTCGCGGCAACAAGATCTTCCAGCACACCTCCATCGGTGAGGATTGCCAGGACAAGAAGTACGCCGGTGAGCGCACCTTCCTCGAAATCGGCGACAACAACGTCATTCGCGAGAACTGCACCTTCCACCGCGGTACCATTCAGGATCAGAGCCTGACCAAGGTGGGCAGCGGCAACCTGTTCATGGTCAACGTTCATGTTGCCCACGACTGCATCATCGGTGACAACTGCATCTTCGCCAACAACGCGACCCTGGCGGGTCACGTGGTGATCGGTGACTTCGTGATCTTTGGTGGTCTCTCCGCCATTCACCAGTTCGGCCGAGTTGGCTCCCACGCCTTCGTCGGTGGCTGCGCCGCCCTGAACAAGGACGTGCCGCCTTACGTAATGGCCGCCGGCAACTACGCCAAGCCGTTCGGGGTCAACTCCGAAGGTCTGCGTCGCCGTGGTTTCAGCGCCGAGGCCATCTCTGCCGTCAAGCGTGCCTACAAAGAGATCTTCCGCTCCGGCAAGACCATCGAAGAGGTGCTGCCGGTGCTGATCGAGATGGCGCAAGCCGAACCGGCCGTCCAGCTCTATGTGGACTTCCTCAAAGATAACGAGCGCGGGATCATCCGTGCCTGATCCGGTTCGTATCGGTATCGTCGCCGGAGAGGTCTCCGGCGACATTCTGGCTGCCGGTCTGGTGCGCGAGCTGCAGGCCCGTTACCCGGATGCGCAGTTCGAAGGGATCGCCGGGCCGCGTATGCAGGCCCTCGGCGTCAAGGCCCTGTTCGAGATGGAAGAGCTCTCCGTCATGGGGATCACCGAGGTGCTGGGCCGTCTGCCGCGCATCCTCAAGGTCCGTCGCGAACTGTTGCGCCACTTTATTGCCAATCCGCCCGATATCTTCATCGGCGTGGATGCACCGGATTTCAATATCGGAGTGGAGCTGAAACTGCGCCGCGCCGGTATCAAGACGGTTCACTATGTCAGCCCCTCGGTGTGGGCCTGGCGCCAAAACCGCATTCACAAGATCAAGGCCGCCACCGACATGGTGCTCGCCTTCCTGCCGTTCGAGAAAGCCTTCTACGACCGCTTCGACGCCCCTTGCCGTTTTGTCGGCCACACCATGGCGGATGATATTCCGCTGGTACCGGATCAGGCTGCCGTGCGTCGCAATCTCGGTATCGATGCCAATCGCCGCTGGCTGGCAGTGCTGCCGGGCAGCCGCACCGCAGAAGTGGGCTTTATGTCCCCCCTGTTTCTCGAGGCGTGCAAACACCTGACGGTGCGCTATCCGGATCTCGGCTTCATCGTGCCGCTGGTCAACCAGAAACGGCGCGAGCAGTTTATGGCCATCAAGGCTGAGGTAGCGCCGGGTCTCGACATGGTGCTGCTGGAAGGGCAGGGCCGCGAGGCGATGATCGCCGCTGACGTGGTGATGCTGGCCTCTGGCACCGCGGCGCTCGAAGCCATGCTGGTGAAAAAGCCGATGGTGGTGGGCTACAAGCTCAAGCCCTTCAGCTATTGGCTGGCCCAGCGACTGGTAAAGACCGAATTTGTCTCTCTGCCCAACCTGCTTGCCGGTCGCATGCTGGTGCCGGAACTCATCCAGCACGAGTGCACCGCGGAGAATCTGGTGGAAGAGGTGAGCAAGTACTTCGAGCACGACAACAGTGCGCTGGTCAACACCTTCACCGAGCTGCACCAGCTGATCCGCTGCAATGCCGACTCGCAGGCCGCCGATGCGGTGGCGGATCTGCTCGGCAGATAACGCTATTTCGGACCGTCGATTGCGCCGCGCAGCCCGTTAATCCGTTTTCGAGCGGTAATGCCGCGCCAGTCGACCCCAGTCAGGCCCCACGGGGCCTGTTTTGATTCAAGGCTACAAGATGATGATCGATATTCCTGACGACAAGCTGGTTGCCGGTGTGGACGAAGTGGGTCGTGGCCCCCTGGTGGGTGACGTGGTCACCGCTGCGGTCATTCTCGACCCCGCCAATCCGATCGCGGGGCTAAACGACTCCAAGAAGCTCTCCGAGAAGAAGCGCCTCGCCCTGTTTGACGAGATCAAAGAGAAGGCGCTCGCCTGGGCCATCGGTCGCGCCACTCCGGAGGAGATCGACGAGCTCAACATCCTGCATGCCACCATGCTGGCGATGCAGCGAGCCGTGGCGGGGTTGAAGGTCACCCCCGAGCTGGTCTTTATCGATGGCAACCGCTGCCCGGCATTGCCGATGGAAGCGCGCGCCGTGGTCAAGGGCGATAGCCTGGTGGCCGCCATCAGCGCCGCCTCTATCCTCGCCAAGGTGACCCGAGATGCGGAGATGACCGAGCTGGACAGTCGCCATCCCGAGTATGGTTTTGCCCGCCACAAGGGTTATCCGACCGCTGAGCACCTCGCCATTCTGGCCGAACGGGGCCCGTTGCCCGAATATCGCAAGAGCTTCAAACCGGTGCGCCGCGCACTGGGGATCGAGTAGACCATGCCATTTAGTTTGAGCAGCGAGAGGAGATGACGATGGCTGAACCCCGTTTTATCCACCTGCGAGTCCACTCCGACTTCTCCATGGTCGATGGCCTGCAGAAGATCAACCCCATCGTCGGGGCGGCTGCGGCCAACAACATGCCGGCGCTGGCGCTGACCGATCAGATGAACATGTGCGGTCTGGTGCGCTTCTATGGCGCGGCCCACGGCAAGGGGATCAAGCCCATCGTCGGTGCCGACTTTTGGGTGCAGAGCGATGAGCTCGGCGACGAGCAGTTCCGTCTCACCCTGCTCGCCATGGATAACGACGGCTACCAGAACATCACCCTGCTTATTTCCCGCGGTTACCAGCGCGGCCACGTGCAGGGGCGTCCGGTTATCGACAAGAGCTGGCTCGCCGAGCATGCCAAGGGGGTGATCGTCCTCTCCGGCGGCCGCGAGGGGGATGTGGGCAAGTTCCTGCTCAAGGGCAACCGGCAGATGACCGAGCAGTGTGTCGCCTTCTATCAGACCCACTTCCCCGATGCCTACTACCTCGAACTGCTGCGTACCGGTCGACCCGACGAAGAGGTCTACCTGCACATGGCGGTGGCCATCGCCACCGAGTTCGAGCTGCCAGTGGTCGCCACCAACGAGGTGGTGTTCCTCAACGCCGATGACTTCGACGCCCACGAGATTCGGGTTGCCATCCACGATGGCTATACCCTGATGGACAAACGCCGTCCCCGTCGCTACAGCCCCCAGCAGTACCTGCGCAGTCAGGAGGAGATGGCGGAGCTGTTTGCCGATATCCCCGAAGCGCTGGAAAACACGGTGGAGATCGCCAAGCGCTGCAACGTGACGGTGCGTCTTGGCGAGTACTTCCTGCCCAACTTCCCGACCGGTGACATGACTACCGAAGATTTTCTGGTGGCCAAGTCGAAAGAGGGTCTGGAGGAGCGTCTCGAGTTTCTGTTCCCGGATCCGGCGGTGCGGGCCGAGCGCCGTCCCGAGTATGACGAGCGCCTCGATGTTGAGCTGAAAGTGATCAACCAGATGGGCTTCCCGGGTTACTTCCTCATCGTGATGGAGTTTATCCAGTGGTCCAAGGACAACGGCATTCCCGTTGGCCCGGGCCGGGGCTCGGGGGCGGGCTCTCTGGTGGCTTACGCCCTCAAGATCACCGACCTCGACCCGCTGGAATTTGACCTGCTGTTCGAACGTTTCCTGAACCCCGAGCGGGTATCCATGCCCGACTTCGACGTCGACTTCTGCATGGACCGACGCGACGAGGTGATCGAGCACGTCTCCGACATGTATGGCCGGGACGCGGTCTCCCAGATCATCACCTTCGGTAGCATGGCGGCCAAGGCAGTAGTGCGGGACGTGGGCCGGGTGCTGGGCCACGCTTACGGCTTTGTGGATCGTATCTCCAAGCTGATCCCGCCGGATCCGGGCATGACGCTTGCCAAGGCATTCGAGGCCGAGCCCAAGCTGCCCGAGCTCTACGAGCAGGATGAGGAGGTCAAAGACCTCATCGACATGGCTCGCCGCCTGGAAGGGGTGGTGCGCAACGCTGGTAAACACGCCGGTGGCGTGGTGATCGCACCCACCAAGATCACCGACTTTGCGCCGCTCTACTGCGATGATGAGGGCCATCACCCGGTCACCCAGTTTGACAAGAACGATGTGGAATACGCCGGTCTGGTGAAGTTCGACTTCCTGGGTCTACGCACTCTCACCATCATCGACTGGGCGCTCGGTATGATAAACCCGCGTCTTGCCAAAGAGGGCAAGCCGCCGGTCGATATCGCCGCCATCCCCATCGATGACAAGAAGTCGTTCGACCTGCTCCAGCGCTACGAGACCACGGCGGTATTCCAGCTCGAATCTCGCGGCATGAAGGATCTCATCAAGCGGCTGCGTCCCGACTGCTTCGAAGACATGATCGCACTGGTGGCCCTGTTCCGACCAGGCCCGCTCCAGTCAGGCATGGTGGATAACTTCATCGACCGCAAACACGGTAATGAAGCGATCTCCTATCCGGACGAGAAGTGGCAGCACGAGAGCCTGAAACCGATTCTGGAACCGACCTACGGCATCATCCTCTATCAGGAGCAGGTGATGCAGATCGCCCAGACCCTGGCGGGCTACACGCTCGGTGGCGCAGACATGCTGCGCCGGGCGATGGGTAAGAAAAAGCCCGAGGAGATGGCCAAGCAGCGGGCCGGTTTCGAGGAGGGCGCCGTCAAGAATGGCGTCGACGGCGAACTGGCGATGAAGATCTTCGATCTGGTGGAGAAGTTTGCGGGCTACGGCTTCAACAAATCCCACTCCGCCGCCTACGCGCTGGTCTCCTACCAGACCCTCTGGCTCAAGACCCACTTCCCGGCCGAGTTTATGGCGGCGGTGATGACCGCCGATATGGACAACACCGACAAGATCGTGACCCTGGTGGACGAGTGTCAGCGGATGGGGCTGACCGTGATCCCGCCGGATGTGAACACCGGTCGCTATCGCTTCTCGGTCAACGAAGATGGTCATATCGTCTACGGGATCGGGGCGGTGAAAGGGGTGGGTGAAGGCCCCATCGATGCGATCTTGAGCGCCCGGGATCAGGACGGCCCGTTCCGCGATCTGTTCGACTTCTGCAACCGGGTCGACATCAAGAAGCTCAACAAGCGGGTGATGGAGAAGCTGATCCTCTCCGGCGCCATGGATCGGCTCGGCCCCCACCGTGCCGCCCTGATGGCGACCCTGGAGGAGGCGATGCGTGCCGCCGAGCAGCACGCCAAGGCGCAGGCGGTGGGGCAGGTCGACATGTTCGGCGTGCTCACCGAAGAGATTGACGACGTCAAGAAGGCGTTTGCCAACGTGCCGCACTGGCCTGACAAGGTGTGGCTGGAAGGGGAGCGCGAGACCCTCGGACTCTATCTCACCGGCCACCCCATCAACCAGTACAGCAGCGAATTGCGTCGTTATACCTCGGGTCGCCTGTGCGATCTGCATCCCACCTCCCGCGATACCGTAACCACGGCGGCGGGGCTGGTGATTGCGGCCCGCAGCATGGTGACCAAGCGTGGCAACAAGATGGGGATCTTCACCCTGGACGACCGTTCCGGTCGCCTCGATGTGACCCTGTTCAGTGAAGCGCTGGAAAAATATGAAGAGTTGATGCAAAAAGACCGCATTTTGGTGGTTTCTGGACAGGTCAGCTTTGATGACTTCTCTGGTGGCCTTAAAATGTCGGCTCGAGAATTACTGGATATCAACGATGCGAGGGAGCGTTTTGCCAGAGCAATCCGCATCTCCCTCGATGAACAGCGGATTGATGATCGCTTTTTCCCGCGTTTGTGCGAGATTTTGGAGCCCGCCCGTGCCGGAGTCTGTCCGGTTCAGGTAAACTATCGTCGCCCCGGCTCCCGGGTGCGATTGACGCTCGGTACCGAGTGGCGGGTGACGCCCACCGATCAACTGATAGATGACTTGCGAGTCCTGCTTGGACGAGAGCGGGTTGAATTGGTTTTTGATTAGAGGTTCTAAGGCCCTATGAGTCTTTTTCTGGATTTTGAACAGCCGATTGCCGAGTTGCAGGCGCAGATTGATGAACTCAAACATGTGAGTGAAGGCAATCACGCCGTGGATCTGAAAGACGAGATCCGCCGGCTGGAGAAGAAAAACGAAGAGCTGACCAAGAAGATCTTCGGTGATCTGGGAGCCTGGCAGGTATCCCAGATGGCGCGTCATCCCCAGCGCCCCTACACCTTTGACTATATCGAGCATATCTTCACCGATTTCGACGAGTTGGCTGGCGATCGCGCCTATGCCGATGACAAGGCTATCGTCGGCGGCATCGCCCGTCTCGACGGTGAGCCGGTGATGGTGATTGGTCACCAGAAGGGTCGCGAGACCAAAGAGAAGATCAAGCGCAACTTCGGCATGCCGCGTCCGGAAGGGTACCGCAAGGCCCTGCGTCTGATGGAGATGGCCGAGCGCTTCAAGATGCCGATAATCACCTTTATCGACACCCCGGGCGCCTACCCCGGCGTCGGTGCCGAAGAGCGTGGCCAGTCCGAAGCGATTGCCCGCAATCTGAAGGTGATGGCCGGTCTGACTGTGCCGGTCGTCTGCACCGTGATCGGTGAGGGTGGCTCCGGTGGTGCGCTGGCAATCGGCGTTGGTGACCGCGTCAACATGCTGCAGTACTCTACCTACTCCGTCATCTCGCCGGAAGGGTGTGCCTCCATCCTGTGGAAGAGTGCTGACAAAGCTTCTGTGGCTGCCGAAGCGATGGGGATCACTGCCCAGCGTCTGAAAGAGCTCAAGCTGATCGACCACGTGATCGACGAGCCCCTCGGCGGTGCCCACCGCGATGTGGAGAAGATGGCCCAAAACCTCAAGGCTCGCATCAAGCAGGATTTGGACGCTCTGCGTCCGCTCGATACCGAGCAACTGCTGGAGCAACGCTACCAGCGTCTGCTGGGCTACGGTTACTGCTAAGCGCTGCCGTCACCCCCGAGTATTCAGGCCCCCGTCATCGACGGGGGTTTTTTATTGCTGATTACTTGTCTTGCGGTGATTGCCCCAATGCGCCCTGAAACGGCGCAGGTCTGCATTCGTGGGTGTGGGGCAGGGTTGCCACGCTGTTGGTGATGACTGTCATTAGCCTGCAGCATCCTTTGGCATCGCTAGCAGTGGCATGACAAGCCGCTTGCTCATTCGATTGCGGCAGAAAAAAGCGCCCCGACTGTGCGGAGCGCTTTTACAGGTGTCTGGCAGTATTACAGTTCGATCTCGTCTGTAAGACCTTCATAGGCGATATCGATGGATTGCAGCTCCTTCTGCAGGCGATGTTTGTCTTTCAACGCCTCGATTTCACGCCATTTACGTTTTTTTCCCGTTGTCCCGCGGCTACGCGAACCGAGTTCAACCACCTCGTCATAATCGAAGTTGAACATTTCCATGGCTCCCTCCTTGGTTTTTATCGTTTTCACCACCCGTATAACATAACGAATCTGAAATTAAAACGTTTTCGTGACGACTCTATGACAGCGCTAAAAAAGCCCATGAAAAAAAACCGGGCCCCTTGGTAGGGGCCCGGTTTTTATCAGAAAAAAGAACCGATTACAGGCGGCTTGCCAGCATGGTTTCCAGCTTGCCCTGGTCGATGGCAAACATGCGGATGCCTTCGCCCAGCTTCTCGTGAGCCATGGCATCCTGGTTCAGTTCCCAGCGGAATTCGGTTTCGGTCATCGGAGTCGGTTTGGCCTTGCGCTCACCGGTGTAGTCCAGTTTGCGTACCACGGCGCCTTCGGTTTTGCTCAGCTCTTCCAGCAGGGCCGGGCCGATGGTCAGGCGGTCGCAACCGGCCAGTTCCAGGATCTCGCCGGTGTTGCGGAAGCTGGCGCCCATCACCACGGTCGGGTAGTCGTGCTGCTTGTAGTAGTTGTAGATGGAGGTGACGGAGACCACGCCCGGATCTTCGCTGGCGGTGTAATCACGGCCATTTTTGGCCTTGTACCAGTCGAGGATACGACCCACGAACGGGGAGATCAGGAAGGCACCGGCTTCGGCACAGGCACGGGCCTGGGCGAAGGAGAACAGCAGGGTCAGGTTGCACTGGATACCCTCTTTCTCCAGTACTTCAGCGGCACGGATCCCTTCCCAGGTGGAGGCCAGCTTGATCAGAATGCGGTCGTTGCTGATACCCGCTTCGTTGTAAAGACGGATCAGCTTGCGGGCCTTGGCGATGCTGGCTTCGGTATCGAAGGAGAGACGGGCATCCACTTCGGTAGAGATACGGCCCGGAACGATCTTCAGCACTTCCAGACCGATGTTGACGGCCAGCTTGTCGCCCGCGTCGATGATTTGCTGTGCCTTGTCCTGGCTCTGGGCTTTGGCCCACTTGATGGCGTCTTCGATCAGCGGAGCGTACTCGGGGATCTCGGAGGCCTTCAGAACCAGAGAGGGGTTGGTGGTGGCATCGATGGGCTGATAGCGTTTGATGGCTTCGATATCACCGGTGTCGGCAACAACAGTGGTCAGGGCTTTCAGCTGGGTTAATTTATCGGCCATAGCGAATATCATCTCTTAATGAGGGAGTAATCCCTGGGTTGCGGGCTTGAGACGGTGGTTCTGAAATAAAATTACAGGATCTTGGTGCCTCAGGCTCAGAAAAGCGCGATGGGGGCGGCCCATCGTCATTGCCTGCCTAATTAATACTGATGTGGTGCATCCTGCAATAGGGGCGCTTGGTTGTTAAACATTCAGGCTGTTGAGTTATCCCGTTTTATGGCTTGAAACTATATGATTAGTAAGGTTTTTTACATTTCATTCCGACCTCCCTCCGGTTTGCTTTCAGTTGAACTTTTTTAGCCAATATCCATATTTGTGTCGTCGATCACATAAATTATCTCGCTACGTACTTGAAATTTAATTACAGCGAAAACGTTTGGCGAAATGTCTCCGTTTGAAAGCCATTTCATGCAAGCGTTTGCGTTTTCGGATAGCTCATCAGGGATATATCAAAAAGGTTCTCTTATGGGGCTTAATGGTGGCCTGTCTGATTGAATTATTGAGTTTGTTGAAAGTTTGCGATTTAAATGGAGCTTTATGGGCTTTTACCGTTCGTTTTTTGTGTCTCGCGTGACCGGGATCACTATTCCGGGCTCTCCCGCTGTGCTAGATTCCGCCCCTTTAGCGAAACGCTAATTAAACGACAGACAGAAAACGGTCAGCGCAGACTGGCCATGGATGTGAATAACAACGAGAGAATTATGGACACCTTGATTGCGATGCTAAACGACCTGATGTGGGGAGCCGTGCTCATCTACCTGCTCATCGGGGTCGGTATCTTTTTCACCTTCCGCCTGGGTTTTATCCAGATCCGTCACTTTGGCCACATGTTTTCCGTGCTGAAAAACAGCCGTAAATCGGACAACGCAGGCATCTCCTCCTTCCAGGCCCTCTGTACCAGCCTTGCCGCCCGTGTCGGCACCGGCAACCTGGCCGGTGTGGCTGTCGCCATCTATCTGGGTGGCCCCGGCGCCATCTTCTGGATGTGGCTGATTGCCTTTATCGGCATGGCGACCGCCTTCGTTGAAAGCACTCTGGCCCAGCTCTACAAGGTCAAGGATGAGGATGGCAACTACCGTGGTGGCCCGGCCTACTACATGGAGAAAGGCCTTGGCATGCGCTGGATGGGGGTGGTCTTCTCGCTCTGCCTGATCCTGGCATTTGGCCTGGTGTTCAACGCGGTGCAGGCCAACTCCATCAGTCTGGCGATGAAGGTGGCGTTTGGCATTCCTGACTGGGTCAGCGGTCTGGCGCTGGTGGCGCTCTCCGGCCTGATTATCTTCGGCGGCATTCGTGGCATCGCCCGTTTTGCCGAGCTGGTAGTGCCCTTTATGGCGCTGGCCTACATCCTGCTGGCGCTGGTGATCGTGGCGATGAACATCACCGAGTTGCCCCATGTGTTCATGCTGATCATCAAGTCCGCCTTCGGGATTGAGCAGGCAGGCTCGGGTGCGCTCGGTTATGCCATCTCCCAGGCGATGATCAACGGTATCAAGCGCGGTCTCTTCTCCAACGAAGCAGGGATGGGCTCTGCGCCCAACGCTGCGGCGACTGCAACTCCCTATCCGCCGCACCCGGCCTCCCAGGGTTATGTGCAGATGCTGGGGGTCTTTATGGACACTATCGTCATCTGCAGCTGTACCGCCGCCATCATCCTGATGTCCGGTCAGTTCGAGCCGGGTTCCGGGGTGACCGGTGTCGAGCTGACCCAGCGGGCGCTCTCCTCCCAGATTGGCAGCGGTGGCAACATCTTCATTGCGGCGGCCATATTCTTCTTCGCCTTCACCTCTATCGTGGCGAACTACTCCTATGCCGAGACCAATCTGGTGTTCCTCGAACACAACCACAAGGGCGGCCTGATGCTGTTCCGGGTGTTCGTGCTGGGGATGGTGATGTTCGGTGCCGTGGGTGAGTTGCCGATTGTGTGGGCGATGGCGGATGTCTCCATGGGACTGATGGCTATCGTCAACCTGGTGGCGATCCTGCTGCTCTCCAGCGTTGCCATCAAGCTGGCCAAGGATTACAACGACCAGCTCCGGCTGGGCAAGGTGCCCACCTTCGATGCCAACAAATACCCCGAGATCCGCTCCCAGCTGGAAGAGGGGATCTGGGACAATCCGACCAAAAAATAACAAGCGGTGAGTCAAACCTCTTGATTAAAACCTGAAGGGGGAGCCGGTGGCTCCCCTCTTCTTTTATGGCGCACTCGTTGGCTGTTGATCCCAGCGCTGGGCGAGCTGTCTGATACGCCGTCGTAACTGGCGCCAGCAGCGCCCTTGTTGCCGTTCGCTGAGGGGGGCATAACGCCAGAGTCGATAGAGCCACGCACTCTTTAGCAGGGCGTGGGCAAGGTCGGGACGCAGCCGTGCCAGCCGCTCGCACCATGCCCCCATGCTCTCGGCGGGCTGGGGTGGGTAGCCGCTGCGTTTACCCCGTTTGAGCAGGGGCTGCCAGATGCGCCGCTCTGGCGGCAGGCGGGCGGGCAACAGCAGGGGCAGGCTCACCAGCAGGGCGACTAGCATCAGGCTGGCGAGGATCAACCAGGGTGTATGTCCCGCCAGTGCAGGCCAGCGCAGGCCAATTTGCTGCCAGAGCTGGTCCGCATCGTAACCAATCACCCAGCGACTCCACTGGTAGTCGATATTGTTGCCCCACCAGCGTAGTTGATTGAGCAGGGCCCAGTTGCGATAACGCTGCAAAGCGAGCGGGTCGGCGGCGGTAAACTCGTCGCTCAGCGCCTCCCTCACACCACCTTCAATGCGCTCCGGCGCCACTGCAGCCGTGGGGTCGATTCGCCGCCATGTTCCTCCTTCATCGAGATACTCCACCCAGGCGTGAGCATCGAACTGGTGTACCGCCAGATAGTTGCCTCTGGGATTCCACTCGCCGCCGAGATAACCGGTGACCAGCCGTGCCGGAATACCGGCGGAGCGCAGCACGAAAGCGGTCGCCATGGCGTAGTGGCCGCAAAAGCCCTGCCTGGTATCGAACAGGAACTCATCCACCCCGTCACGGCCAAGCCGTGGCGGGGTCAGAGTGTAGTAATAGGATTGGCTGCGAAACTGCGCGAGCAGGGCGGCGACCAGCGCTGCGCGTTCTGGATAGCGTGCCGCAAGCTCTTGGCCATAGGCGCGCGCTCTCGGGTTGCCTCTGGCTGGCAGTTGCAGGTTGCGCTGGGCGGCTTGGTGGTCGTCCTCGATCTGTGCTTCGCCGCGGCCAATCCGATAGCGGATCGCCACCTCGCCGCTCCCCTGTCGATAGAGGGTGTCTAGAGGGGTTAGCAGCACCGGGCCCGCCAGCAGACGCGGTTCACTCAGGGCAAAGGCCCAGCGGTGGCGCTGGGGCTCGGCGATCACCTCGTAGCTCCCGGCGGGTAACGGACTATCTGCCAGTTGAGTGTTGGCCTGTGAAGAGGATGCCAGAAGGGTCAGCCCGGTCTGCACCGGCACTGTCCGTTGCCACGCCCTGACCTCGGGGCTCAGCAACCAGCGCTGGCCATCGAAAACTTCTTGGCGCATCACCGGAAAGTAGCGCTCGCGGACAGGGGGCGGGCCATCGGCAAAAGTGACCCGAAACGCCAGTTCCGAGGAGTTGACCAGTTCGCTGATATCGCCGGGGGCCAGCTCTTCCGAAAGCCCCGACAGGGCGCGGCTGGTGGTGGGCATCTGCCAGAGGGGGGGGAGCCTCGGCAGCAGCAAAAAAAGAGTGATAAGCAGGGGAAGCGCCAGCAGCAGAGCGCCGCCCGCACTGCGCCAAGGCCGTTTCTGCTCGGGGGCGATGGCGGCCACCAGCGCGGTCACTGCCAGCCAGAGTGCTACTGTCATTCCGGCCGTCCAGCCGATGCTCTGTCGCTGCACCAGCGCCAGCGCGATGAGAAAGAAGGCGAGCAGCAGCACCAGCTCGATATCCCGCTCGCGCCGAACCTCGATCATCTTGAGGCTATAGCCGAGCCAGAGCAGATTGATCAGGGCGGGCAGGGTGCCCAAGCCACGCCACTGTAGTCCCAGCAACAGCAAAGTGGTGATGGCCAGCAGCGCCAACCCGCGGGCAGGCAGGGGCGGCCAGCCGCGCCACAGCATCATGGCCCGGACGCCGAGGGTCATGGCGCCTACTGCCACCACCCAGAGCTGCAACTGGGGCCATAGCGCCGCGACCAGCAGCAGCTGTTGCAGGGCGATGAATGGCAGCAGGCGGCGGTTATCGAGCAGCATCTGGCGTGCTCTTCGGTGGTGTGGCATCGAATTGGGCCAGTACCAGCCGGCAGCGCTGCACAAAGGCGGCACCGCTATCGGGCCCCAGCGTCTGGTTTGCCAGTGTCAGGGTAAAGGGGATGCCCCGCTTGCCGTAATCGGCGCACCACCAGGCCAGCACCGCCAGCCGCAGCTCCAGATCCCCACCCGTGACTCGCTGCAAGGTGAGGTGAGTGTCATCCTGCTGAGGTTCATGAAACTGCTTGGTCAGCAGGCCGCGCCCCTGGGCAAGTTGCTTCCAGGCGACCCGGCTCAGTGGCTCACCGGCCTGATGTGTCCGCAGGGTATCAAAGTCACCGAGAGTGGCCGGAGCGGGCTGGCCCTGATTCCCCTCGCTTTCGGTCGCATGTTCCCCTCTTAGCGCCCCGAATGCCGGTTTGGGGGAAAGCCAGCCCTCCAGCTGCAAGTCCAGCAGGGACCAGCAGCGAAACAGACCGAGGGGGTAGCGGCTCTCGACCCGCAATCGGCCAAGGGGCAATGGCCCACGGCGCGAGCCCGATACCGGCAGGATCAAGGTGCGAGGCACAGCGTCGGCCTGTGTCAGCCAGAGGGTGCCTTCGTTGAGGCTAAAGTGAAGTGCCTGCACCGGGCGCGGGCTCTGCACCAAGATACGGATAGGCAGCTGGCTACCCGCTTCCCCCAGCACCAGCGGGCCACCCAGCAGCTCCAGCCCCAGCAGGTTGCGGTGGGTGAGCCACATGGCTGCCATAAACAGGCTGCCGAGGCAGTAGGCCAGCAGCAGTACCAGATTGTTCTGGTAGTTGGTGCCGAGCAGATAGATGGCGAGCAGCACCAGCAGATAGAGCAGCCCCATGCGGGTGGGGAGGATAAAGAGGCTGCGGGTACCCAGCGTGATCTGGCGGGCCGGGGGAATGCGGCGGTCGGGCCAGCGCCGCTGCCAGCGGGCTCGCCACTGCTGCCAACGGTTTAGCAATTTGCTCATCAGGGATTGTCCGGATCGACCCTGGCCAGCAGCCGCTGGCTAAGGGGACAGGCTTCGCCGTGCTGTACGCCAAAGCTGCCCCGCAGCCGATGCTCGGCCACATAGGGGAAGACTGCCTGCACATCCTCCACCGTGACAAAGCGCCGCCCGGCTACCAGTGCCCAGGCCCGGCTCACCGCCAGCAAGGTCTGGGCTGCTCGGGGGGAGAGGGGCTGTGGCAGATCCCCATCAAAGCGGCTCTGGTGCACCAGCGCCAGCAGGTAATCGAGGGTGGCATCGGAAACATGGATGGCATCCCCTTCGCTTTGCAAGGTGGCGAGTCCGGCAGCATCCAGCATGGCGGGTAATGGGCCGCTCGGCTGGTGGCCGCGCAGCAACTGGCGCTCCGCCTCTCGCGGCGGAAAACCCAGCGAGAGTCGCACGGCGAAGCGGTCGAGCTGGGATTCCGGCAGCGGATAGGTGCCCGCCTGATCCGCCGGATTCTGGGTGGCGATGACGAAAAATGGATCGGGGAGTGGGTGCGTGTGGCCCTCGATGCTCACCTTGCCCTCGGCCATCGCCTCCAGCAGGGCGCTCTGCACCTTGGGGCTGGCGCGGTTGATCTCGTCCGCCAGCAGCACCTGGGTAAAGATGGGGCCGGGGTGAAAGCGAAATGTTTGCTGTTGGGGGTCGAAGATCTGCAGCCCCAGCAGGTCGGCGGGGAGCAGATCGGCGGTGAACTGCATCCGCCTGCATGCCAGCCCCAGCACCTGTGCCAGCGCGTGGGCCAGGGTGGTTTTGCCCATACCGGGCAGATCTTCGATCAGCAGATGACCGCGCGCCAGCAGGGTCACCAGCGCGATTTTCAGCTGTAGCGGCTTGCCCAGAATGACTTGCTCCAGTGCCGCCAGCAGCCCGGCAATCTGCTCTTCTCTTTTCATTACCTTCATACACATTCCCTGTATTGCGTCGCACCTACAGCTTATACGCCCGCTAGGGCGAAGGCGGATAACAGACGGGCGGTAAAAGTGCAGCGCAGGGATGGCTATGAGCGGGAGGTGACGCGGTTTATTAGTGAGTCTGCTCGATTCAATATGGCCGTCCAGGCACGCAGCTCAATACAATATTTCCTGATTGGAATGTACCGAACGCCATCTCTTCACTAGGTGAGGGTGGTGTGCGCCCATATAGTTGCCCCATTGCGACGCACTGTGTTGCTACCTTTGTCACCACCTTGGCGCTGCCACTGTTCGCCTGTCGCTGTGATCTGGCAGGTATCAGCACGCCAATCTGTTATGGAGCATCCATGCCTGTTTTCCTGTTGTGCACTTTTCTGATGATCATTCTCTATCCGGTCGGGATCGATCTCTATCTGGTCGCCGTGTCCCAGATTGCCGATACCCTGCAGGCGAGCGAGGCGCAGATCCATACCGCCTTCTCCATCTATCTGTTTGGCATGGCGGCGACCGTGCTGCTGGGCGGAATGATTGCCGATCGCTACGGGCGGCGCTGGGTGGTGCTCGGGGGCGCCCTAATTTTTGTCCTTGCCTCGCTGGTGGCAGGCAGTGCAGAGGGGATCAGCCAGTTCTATTTCGGCCGTTTCTGGCAAGGAGTCGGGGCGGGGGCGCTCTATATCATGACCTTTACCGTGCTGCGGGACGTGCTGTGTCAGGAGCGGCTGGCGATGGCGCTCTCGATGATCAACGGGGTGATCTGCGTGATCCCGGTGCTGGCGCCGGTGCTCGGTTACCTCATCCTGTCCCATTTTGATTGGCGCGGGATCTTCGTGGCGATGGCGCTGGTGGCGGCCGTCAGCGGTCTGGTCAACCTGCTGCTGCTCAAGGAGACCCGCCCGGCGCGGCAACAGGGCAGTGGCACGGCGCTGCCTTTTGCCCTGCTGCGCTCGCCGCGCTTTATGCTGCTCTCCCTGCTGACCAGTGCCAGCGTGACCTCTATTTTGGTCTATGTCAGCGTCTCACCGCTGATCCTGATGAAGGAGTTCGGCTTCACCACCGAGCAGTACTCCATCGTGATGATGGTGATGGCCGGGGTGAGCATGTCCACCTCCTTTCTGATGCCCCTGCTGTTGCGCTGGCTTGGTAAGCACAAGGTGCTGGCGGTATCCCATCTGGCTTATCTGCTGGCTGCGTGTTTTCTACTCGGGTGCTGGCAGTTGGGGGGCAATATCCATCTGCTGTTACCGGGATTTGCGCTGGTCTGTGTCGGGTTCTCCTGTGGCTTCGGAGTGGCGATGGGGGAGGCGCTCGATGGTTGTCAACACAATGTGGCGTTCGCCAGCGCGGTGCTCTGCATCATGCAGATCAGCCTCTCCGGCCTCTATATCTGGCTGCTGGGCCAACTTGGCTTTGCCCCGACCGAGATGCTGATCTATGCCCTGATGCTGGCTCTGCTCAGTTACCTGGCTGTCAAAGGGCTGGTACCATGGCTCGCGCTTCGTGAAGCGCGGTCGCAGGGCTGATGGAAGATGAGAGGGGATATGCGCAATCTGGGTGAACTCGATTTGAACCTGCTGGTGGTCTTCAAGTACCTGATGCAGGAGCGCAGTGTGGCAGGGGCGGCCAAAAAGCTCTGTGTCACCCCGTCGGCGGTGAGCAAGTCTTTGGCCAAATTGCGGGAGTGGTTTGACGATCCCCTGTTTGTGCGGGTGCGGCAGGGGTTGCAGCCCACCAACCTCTCCCTGACCCTGGAGGAGGAGCTGAAGGTCTGGTTCCAGCTTACCGACAGCATCACCTCGCTCAATAGCGAGGCGATCCCCGACGGTGCCCGTTTCACGCTGGTGATGGAGTCTCCCTTCTACATCAGCTTCCTGAGCGATCTGCCCATGACCATCTACCAGAAGTACCCCAACTCTGTGGTCAGGATGCTGGGGTGGGATCACCACTCCCTCAACGACATCGTCAACGGCGATGCGGATCTCGGCTTCTGTGCCCGCGAGACCCATGGCCGCTCCCTGGCCAAGGTCAACCGCTTGCCTTATTACATCGATCACGAGGTGCTGTTCACCGATCGACCGGTGGTTTTTCTGCGCAAGGATCACCCCTTGCTCGAGCAGAAGTGGTCGCTGGAGAACTTTCTGGCCTGCCCCCAGATCAGCATGGTGTGGGAGGCGAACGATACCTGGGCCCTCGACAGCCTGCTGGAGGACGAGGGGCTGAAGCGGGAGGTGCCCATCATGGTCTCCAGCTTCGAGCAGGCGCTGCATATTGCCTCCCAGTCGAGCCATGAGCTGATTGCGGTGGCTCCCTCCTACTGCGGTGGTTATGCCAGTCGGCATCACGGCAATCTGATCGCCATGCCGCTGCCGCTACCCGAGAAGCTCTACGCCCAGCTGGAGATCGCCTTCATCCTGCTGTGGCACAAGCGGCACAATCAGGATGCCAAGGTGATGTGGCTGCGCAACGAGATCCGGCGACTCTACAACGATGAATCGCCACGCTAATGTGGCCGTGACGGTGCCTATCGATCAGCCGGAGTCATCTGCTCCGGCTTTTTGTTGTCGTATCGCCCGGATGAGTGTGCTTTTGCACGACTTAAGTGCCGAGTTCGGGTTCAACTGTGTGCCATTCAACTCTCTTTATGCACAGATTGGCCTTGGTTGCACGTCTCGAGTGAAGCTCTTTTCACGAAAAAAATTCATGTGGTTTCATTAGAAAACTTCACTGATGGTCACTTTTAAAGTGTGATCGACCATTAAGTTCCTGTATTTGCAGTGATATAGCATGACACCCCTTGGAATGGTGGGGTTAGATATCGCCTGCGTAGGTGACTGCCAGTAGAGCGCGGCGTGAGCCAGCCCCACAGGTCGTCTGTGGCCGTGTCATGCCCCGGCTATCTAACCACCAGCCATGAGTGACGGAGCAGAGGGGAATAAGCATCAAGGTTGATAAACCGGCTTGAGTGAAGGGATGCAGCAAAGGTAGAACCCGGAGTCGGTAACTGCACTGGGAGACGCCACTCACCATCCCCCGATAACCCGTAATTGAAACCGGCTAGATGAAAAACACCTTTCATCGAACGGGGCCCGTGCACCCGAAAATAGCCAGATTGGCAGGCTGACTGTGCTCCCCGTAATGGCAATGACGGACGAAAAAATAGTGCGGCAGCCACCACCAGATTAATAAAAATAAATCTCAGCAAAGGCAGGTTGATATGCGTCCAGCAACAGCACCGACCGGGTTGTTACAACAACCCAAACCCTTCTTTATGATATTTTTCGTCGAACTCTGGGAGCGCTTCGGTTATTACGGCGTGCAGGGGATCCTGGCGGTTTTCTTTGTGCAGCAACTGGGATTTTCCCAAGAGCAATCCTTTATTACTTTCGGTGCCTTCTCGGCGTTGGTATATGGCCTGATCTCGGTCGGTGGCTATGTCGGCGACCATGTACTCGGCACCAAGCGCACCATGGTGCTCGGGGCTATCGTGTTGGTGATAGGCTACTTTATGACCGGCCTCTCTATCTATAATCCCGACCTGATTTTCTATGCGCTGGGCACCATTGCAGTCGGTAACTGTCTGTTCAAGGCCAATCCGGCCAGCCTGCTTTCAAAATGCTACCAGCCAAAAGATCCGCGGCTGGATGGGGCGTTTACCCTGTTCTATATGTCGATCAATATCGGCTCCCTTATTTCCCTCTCGCTGGCGCCGGTGATTGCCGATCATTACGGCTATACCGTGACCTATAACCTGTGCGGGGTGGGGCTGATTATTGCGCTGCTCACCTTCTTTGCCTGCCGCAATATGGTCAAGGATATTGGCTCCGAGCCGGATCACCTGCCACTGAATTACAGCAAGCTGCTGCTGGTTATATTGGGTTCGGTAGCCATGGTCTTCTTCTGCGCCTGGCTGATGCACCACGTGGTGATCGCCAACATGGTGCTGATGACGGTAACCATCGCCGTGGTGATTGTCTTCTTTCGCGAGGCGTTCAGGCTCGATTCCGTGGGCCGCAACAAGATGTATGTGGCCTTCGTGCTGATGCTGGAGGCGGTGCTCTTCTACGTGCTGTATGCCCAGATGCCGACGTCTCTGAACTTCTTTGCCATCAACAATATGCACCACGAAATGCTGGGCATGAGCGTCAACCCCATCAGCTTCCAGGCGCTCAACCCCTTTTGGGTGGTGGTGGGTAGCCCGGTACTCGCGATGATCTATACCCGAATGGGCAGCAAGGGACGGGATCTCACCATGCCGCTCAAGTTCACTCTCGGGATGTTCTTCTGCTCGCTGGGCTTTCTGACGGCGGCGGCATCCGGCTGGTGGTTTGCCGATGAGCAGGGGCTTACCTCCCCCTGGTTTATGGTGCTTATCTACCTGTTCCAGAGTCTGGGCGAGCTGATGATCAGCGCCCTGGGACTGGCGATGGTCGCCGCGCTGGTGCCACAACGCCTGATGGGCTTCATTCTCGGAATGTGGTTCCTGACTCAAGCGATGGCGTCTCTGCTGGGTGGCTATGTGGCGACTTTTACCGCCGTGCCGCAAGGGATGACGGATCCGCTGCAAACTTTGCCGATCTACACCGGCGTGTTTGGCAAGATCGGGATGGCGACCCTGCTGATTGCGGTGGTGATGGGGCTGATGGTGCCCTGGCTCAACCGGATGATGAATGCGACGCCGACAGAGGCCGAGGGGCTGGTAGCGGGTCAGTCACAGGCGTAATGAGGGAATCGTGCGAGACAAGGCAAGGGCGGCGACCCTTGCCTTGCTGTTGATGGCTTAGTTGTACTGCTCTTCCATCCAGGCTTCGACGATCAACTGCGCCGAGACCCCGTCCACGCTGCCTTTTTCCAGCGCGCGATAGCCGCCTCGCTCAAACAGGCGGGCGCGGGCATCTGTGGTGGTGAGTCGCTCATCCTTGAACTCCACCGGCTTGCCGAAACGGCCATGTAGCCGGTTGCCGAATTTGCGGGCCCGTACCGTGATCTCCTGATCGGTACCATCCATGTTCAGCGGCAGACCGACCACCAGCAGGTCCGGTTGCCACTCCTTGAGCAGCTTCTCAATCTCGTCCCAGTTGGGGATGCCGTCGTTGGCCTTGAGGGCGCGCAGAGGCTGGGCTGTGCCAGTTAGCTCCTGACCGATGGCGACGCCAATGCTCTTGGTGCCATAGTCAAAGCCCATGATGCTGCGTGATGACATAACTGATAAATCCTCGAAATAGAGAGCGGAGCGGGCCAGCCGATCAGCTGTGGCCGATATCGCTGGAGAGGTGAACCGGGTTCACCCCTATGCTGGCGGCAGCTTGTTGCCAACGTTTGTGAATGGGGGTCTTGAACACCAGAGCCGGATTGGGGGGGATCACCAGCCAGGCGCCATCCACCAGCTCCTGCTCCAGCTGCCCGGCGCTCCAGCCGGCATAGCCAAGGGCCACCAGCCAATGGGCAGGGGCCTCGCTCGTACCCAGAGTTTCCAGAATATCCTTGGAGGTGGTCACCATCATCTCATCCCCCACCTGCAGGGTGGAGTTGAAACCGGGGCGGAAGCTGTGCAGCACGAAGCCGCGATCGGCGTGAACCGGCCCCCCTTGCAGCACCGGCTGCTTGAGCTCCGGGTTGTTGGGCGGATTGAGCTGGAGCTGGGTCAGCATGGTTTCCAGCGACATCTCCACCGGAATGTTGACGACCAAGCCCATGGCGCCCTCTTCGTTGTGCTCGCACAGATAGACCAGCGAGCGCTCGAAATAGGGATCCGTCAGGCTTGGCATGGCAAGCAGGAAGTGATTTTGCAGTGTTTGCATAGAGGCCAAATAGTGCAAAGGTATTTGAGGTCAATTATGGCAGTTGATCCCCATGGGAAAAACCGCTTTTTGGGCTGGGCGAGATCCCGCCCCTTTCCGGATTGCCTTGAAACAGAGAGGGTGGCGCTGGCCACCCTCTCTGTTTCCGGGCTTGTCAGGGGCGGGTTACTCCTGAACAGGCTGATTAGCCTGCCTGGCGATCACTGAGCCAGCCGACGCTCGATGGCATCCATCAACATGCCGGTGATATGCACATCGAAGGCCGCTTCAATTTCGCGAATACAGGTCGGGCTGGTGACGTTAATCTCGGTCAGCCGATCGCCGATGATGTCGAGGCCGACGAAGATGAGGCCTTTCTCTTTCAGAGTAGGGCCCACCGCGCGGGCGATGGCCCAGTCAGCTTCGCTCAGGGGGCGCGCCTCACCACGGCCACCGGCCGCCAGATTGCCACGGGTCTCACCTTGCGCCGGAATGCGTGCGAGGCAGTAAGGCACTGGTTCACCGTCCACCACCAGTACCCGCTTGTCGCCATCCTTGATGGCGGGCAGATAGGTCTGCGCCATACAGTATTGGCTACCGTGGGCGGTCAGGGTTTCGATGATGACACCGACGTTGACGTCATCTTCCTTCATGCGGAAGATGGAGGCGCCGCCCATGCCATCCAAGGGCTTCAAGATCACGTCTTTGTGCTGGGCGTGGAAGGCGCGCAGCTTGTCGGCGCGGCGGGTCACCAGCGTGGTCGGGGTGTGCTCGGCAAACCAGGCGGTGTAGAGCTTCTCGTTGGCGTCGCGCAGGCTCTGCGGCTTGTTGACGATAAGGCAACCCTCATCCTCGGCCCGCTCCAGCATGTAGGTGGCGTAGATAAATTCGGTGTCGAACGGCGGATCCTTGCGCATCAGGATCACATCTAGGTTGGAGAGGGGCTGATCCACCACCTCGCCCAGCGTGTACCAGTCGGCATAGTCATATTTGACGGTGAGCGGGCGCATGGTACCAAAGGCACGACCGGCTTCCATGTAGAGATCCTTCATCTCCAGATAGAAGAGTTCATAGCCGCGCTTTTGCGCCTCTTCGAGCATGGCAAAGCTGGAATCTTTCTTGATGTTGATGGCCGAGATGGGGTCCATCACGATGCCGAGTTTAATGGTCATCCGAATATCCTTCTTGTGGCTCGATTGCTAGTGAGATTCTTAAAACCTGCTTCAGGCCAGATCGCCAAAGCGGCACTGCAGCGCAGTGATCGCCGTCAGGGCGGCGGTTTCGGTGCGCAGCACCCGCGGCCCCAGCAGCATCTCTTTGAAATCTTCCTGCACGGTACGGGCGATCTCGTCGCTCGACAATCCCCCTTCCGGGCCAATCAGCAGGCGCACGCCATGCTCGGGAACGGGCAGGGTGTTGATGCTGTACTCGGCGCGCGGGTGCAGGTTGAGCTTGAGCTCCTTGGTCTCTTCCGCCAGCCAGGCATCCAGCTCCATCGGCATGCGCACCTCTGGCACCACGTTGCGGCCGCACTGTTCGCAGGCGCTGATCACCACCTTCTGCCACTGTTCGCGCTTCTTCTCCAGCCGATCTGCCGGCAACTTGACGCCGCAGCGCTCGGAGAAGAGCGGGGTGATGCAGGTGACGCCCAGCTCCACCGATTTCTGGATGGTGAAGTCCATCTTGTCGCCACGGCTGATCACCTGACCGAGGTGGATGGCCAGCGGTGACTCCACCGATTGGACGTCGCAGCGGTCGATGGTCACTTCAACCGACTTTTTGCCAACGCTGGCGATGGTGGCAGGATATTGATTGCCATCGCCGTTGAACAGCTCGAGCTGCTGGCCCGGCTGCATGCGCAGCACCCGGCCGATATGGTTGGCGCCGTCTTCCGACAGGGCGATGGTCTGGCCAACTTGCAGGGTGGCCGGTTCATAGATACGTGGAATGCGCATGGCTGCTTGTCAGTCTCTTGCTTGGAAACCCTTCATATCCTGCGGCGAGCAAGGCTCACGCGGCAGTGGGGAAGGGTTTCATGATAGGAGGGGCGATCCCCTCCCTGGTCAAATGGGGTTATTGGCACTGCTTTTCAATAAAGGGATTGGTATTGCCCTGCAGCTTGCCGATGCGGCGATTGCGCTCGCACTCCCAGCCTTCTGCCGGGTACTGCCTGTCCCAGGCTTCAAACAGTTTACGCTGTTGCGCTGCCAGACGCAGCCCATACTGCTGGCTCATGTAGAGGTAGGCGCGGGCGATCTGGCCCCGTACCGGCCCCTTGGGCGGCTGCACCCGACGATCCTTGAAATCCACCAGCATCTGGCACTGACCATACTGATCCGGCTTGCCGTTCCAGTCGGAGAAGCGGTAGTTGGCGCGATCGCCGTTCACTTCGCCAATGGCGGGGAAGAGGTTGTGCATGTCCCCCTCCATCTTGTTGAACTCGGGGCTCGCTTTTTCGCAGTGCTTGCGACCGCCATCCTGCCAGCATTGCAGCTGGTGGCCGAACTCCCAGGCCGGGACCACGTGCTCCCACTCGATGCGGGCGGCGCGCTTGGCCTGCTTGCGCGGCTCATAGCCGCAGCTGGCGAGATCCGGGCTCATTTTCTTGCCCTGATAGTCGATGTCGCAGCCGCAGTAGAAAGTGGTGACCGCAGGCTGGCTGCGATAGAGCTTCACCAGATCCTGCTTGGCTTCGCGAAAGGTCTGGGCGTGCAGAGGCGTGCTGAGCAGCGGCAAACCGGCCAGCAGGGTCAGGGCGAGGGAGGAGATGAAACGCATGGGATTCCTTGCAAACGGGATGATTGACGAACGATGGCGGGCACCCTACCACAAGAGCGCGACACCGGCTGGCTTACTGTTCGGGCTCCGGCCGTTCCCGCTCCAGCGGCTGCTTGCAGCGGCGGCAGTGATAGCGGGCTTCGCCGCGCACCACCTTGTTGTGGCGGCGTACCGACAGCTGATGCTGCTGACAGAGGCAGCGATAGGGGATGGTGCGCTGGGCCAGAACCGCCAGATCGAAGCTGTGGGTGGTTCTGGGCTCAAGGTCGAACACCTCCCGCATCACCGATTGCCACTGGCGGCCGTGGGGCAGCACTCGCGATCTGCCGCGACCTTCCCCGCTATGTTCACCCCAAAGGGCATAGACCAGCAGATGGGCCACCTCGTGGGGCACCACCTCATCCAGAAACGCCTGCTGGTTGGCCTGACAGAGGGCGGGATTGAAGCGCAGCTCCCAGGTTTGCAGCCGCGCCGATCCTGCCGCCCGACCGCGCATGTTGCAATGGACTTGCGGGCGGGGGAAGGTGCGGCCAAGGCGCGCTTCGGCCTGCACAAAGCAGGCGTCGACTCGCGCCAGCAGCTGCTGATGCAGGGTGGGGTCGAGGCGGGTAGAGGTGGCTGACATCGGGTTCTCGTCAAATGGCGGATAAGCAAAAGGGGAGCCAGGCTCCCCTTTTATCACAACAGCGAGCCTTACAGGCCAGCGGCAGAACGCAGCAGTTCGGCCTTGTCGGTCTGCTCCCACGGGAACTCGTCGCGACCGAAGTGACCGTAGGCAGCGGTAGCCTGGTAGATCGGGCGCTTCAGATCCAGCATTTCGATCAGGCCATACGGGCGCAGTTCGAAGTGCTCGCGTACCAGCTTGACCAGCAGTTCTTCGGCGACTTTGGCGGTACCGAAGGTTTCGACGCTGATGGAGGTCGGCTCGGCCACACCGATGGCGTAGGAGATCTGGATTTCACAGCGATCGGCCAGACCGGCGGCCACGATGTTTTTGGCAACGTAGCGGGCGGCGTAGGCAGCGGAGCGGTCAACCTTGGACGGATCCTTACCGGAGAAGGCGCCACCACCGTGACGGGCCATGCCGCCGTAGGTGTCGACGATGATTTTGCGACCGGTCAGACCGCAGTCACCCATCGGGCCGCCGATAACGAAACGGCCGGTCGGGTTGATGAAGTATTTGGTGTCTTTGTTGACCCACTCGGCCGGCAGCACCGGCTTGATGATCTCTTCGCGTACCGCCTCAACCAGATCCTTGTGGCTGATGGATTCGGCGTGCTGGGTAGACAGAACAACGGCATCCACACCGATGATCTTGCCTGCGTCGTCATAGGCGAAGGTCAGCTGGCTCTTGGCATCCGGACGCAGCCACGGCAGGGTGCCGTTCTTGCGTACTTCAGCCTGACGCTTCACCAGCAGGTGAGAGTAGGTGATGGGGGCCGGCATCAGCACGTCGGTTTCGTTGGTGGCGTAGCCGAACATCAGGCCCTGGTCGCCCGCGCCCTGCTCCAGCGGATCGCTGCGGTCAACGCCCTGGTTGATATCCGGGGACTGCTTGCCGATGGCGTTCAGCACGGCGCAGGAGTCGGCATCGAAGCCCATGTCGGAGTGGGTGTAGCCGATTTCACGTACGGTATCACGCACGATCTCTTCGATATCAACCCAGGCAGAGGTGGTTACTTCACCGGCCACCATGACCATACCGGTCTTGACCAGGGTCTCGCAGGCAACGCGTGCCTTGGTATCTTGCTTGAGGATGGCGTCCAGTACCGCATCGGAGATCTGGTCCGCAATCTTGTCGGGATGGCCTTCGGAGACCGACTCGGAAGTAAACAGCTTTGCCATGATAAGAGTCTCAGCTTGTCTGGGTTATCGCCACGGCAATAACCGGATGAATGGGATGGTGTAGAGGTATCTACATCTGGACGTCTATTTTAATTAGCGCCCCCCCCGATTGCCAGCACTATTTTGTCGCGCAGTGTCCAATGGGTCACAAGCGGTGCTCTCCTATCCCGAAAGGGATGGAAATCAAACGTTTTTCTCTGGTTGCTTTGGTCAATAGAGGGCAAGAAAAGCGATTGTCCTCCCAAAGCCACTTTATTCATCCAGATAATATTTGCACGCCGCGCGCCCTGCTGGGACAATAACGCGCCTTAATCTTGGCCATCAAATGAAGCAATCGCAGGAGATTCAGATGCCTTCTCGTAAAGAGCTTGCCAATGCCATTCGTGCATTGAGTATGGATGCCGTTCAAAAAGCCAACTCCGGTCACCCGGGCGCCCCCATGGGAATGGCGGATATCGCCGAAGTGCTGTGGCGTAGCCACCTCAGACATAACCCGAACAACCCCAAGTGGGCCGACCGCGACCGTTTCATTCTCTCCAACGGCCACGGCTCCATGCTGCTGTACTCCCTGCTGCACCTCTCCGGTTATGACCTCTCCATCGACGATCTGAAAAACTTCCGCCAACTGCACTCTCGCACCCCGGGTCACCCGGAGTACGGCTATGCACCGGGCGTTGAAACCACCACTGGCCCGCTGGGTCAGGGCATCACCAACGCCGTTGGTATGGCGATCGCCGAAAAAGCCATGGCTGAGCAGTTCAACCAGCCGGGCCACGACATCGTTGACCACTACACCTATGCCTTTATGGGCGACGGCTGCCTGATGGAAGGTATCTCCCACGAGGCTTGCTCTCTGGCAGGTACCCTGCAACTGGGCAAACTGATCGCGTTCTGGGATGACAACGGCATCTCCATCGACGGTCACGTAGAAGGCTGGTTCACCGACGACACCGTCAAGCGTTTCGAAGCTTACGGCTGGCACGTTATCCCGGCTGTTGACGGTCACAGCCCGGAAGCCATCAATGCCGCCATCGAAGCCGCCAAGGCCGAGACCGGCAAGCCGACTCTGATCTGCTGCCGCACCATCATCGGTTACGGTTCTCCGAACAAATCCGGTTCTCACGACTGCCACGGCTCACCGCTGGGCAACGACGAGATCGCCGCTGCTCGCGCATTCCTGAAGTGGGATCACGCGCCGTTCGTTATCCCGGCCGATATCGCTGCCGAGTGGAACGCTCAGGAGAAGGGTGCTGCACTGGAAGCCGACTGGGCTGCCAAGTTCGCCGCCTATGAAGCCGCTCACCCGACTCTGGCTGCCGAATTCAAGCGCCGCACCGCTGGCGAACTGCCGGCCAACTGGGCTGCCGAATCCGCCAAGATCATCGAAACCCTGCAAGCCAACCCGGCCAAGATTGCGACCCGTAAAGCGTCCCAGAACTCTCTGGAAGCGTTCGGCAAGCTGCTGCCGGAGTTCATGGGCGGCTCTGCCGACCTGGCTCCGTCCAACCTGACCATGTGGTCCGGCTCCAAGTCCCTGACCAACGACGATGCCTCCGGCAACTACATCCACTACGGTGTACGCGAGTTCGGCATGTCCGCCATCATGAACGGTATCGCCCTGCACGGTGGTTTCATCCCCTACGGCGCTACCTTCCTGATGTTTATGGAGTACGCTCGCAACGCCCTGCGCATGGCCGCCCTGATGAAGCAGCGCGCCATCTTCGTTTACACCCACGACTCCATCGGTCTGGGTGAAGATGGCCCGACTCACCAGCCGGTTGAGCAGATCGCCTCCCTGCGTCTGACTCCGAACATGAGCACCTGGCGTCCGTGTGACCAGGTTGAATCCGCCATCGCCTGGAAACACGCCATCGAGCGTACCGACGGCCCGACCTCTCTGATCTTCTCTCGTCAGAACCTGGCCCAGATGGATCGTACTGCCCAGCAGCTGGCTGATACCGCCAAGGGTGGCTACGTGCTGAAAGATTGCGCCGGTACTCCGGAGCTGATCCTGATCGCCACCGGTTCCGAAGTGGAACTGGCCGTTGCCGCCTATGAGCAGCTGACTGCCAAGGGCCGTGCCGTGCGCGTGGTCTCTCTGCCGTCTACCGACGTGTTCGACGCCCAGTCTGCCGAGTACAAAGAGTCCGTCCTGCCGATGTCCGTCACCAAGCGTGTGGCTATCGAAGCCGGCATCGCTGACTACTGGTACAAGTACGTCGGTTTCGGCGGCAAGATCATCGGTATGACCACCTTCGGTGAGTCCGCCCCGGCCGAACTGCTGTTCAAGGAATTCGGCTTTACCGTGGAAAACGTGGTTGCGACCGCAGAGTCCCTGTAATAGCTGACCATTGGGCCACTCTGGCCCAATAGCCGGAAAATAAAACGCCCTCCATCGCAAGATGGGGGGCGTTTTTTATTTAGATAATGGTGTTTTGAAAAGTAAAACTTGAGAAGATCACATTTATGATATTTTGCAAGTTTAAATATAAACTCGATGCTGTATTATATATATATTTTGACTGGTTAGGGGTATGCAAACTGATGAACAATATAGACTTTACGTATTTTTAATTATTGTTTCTCATTAGCTTTATTAAAAGTAAGGAGTGAGGCTTGTTTACCTTTCAAAAGGAATCTACAAAGTATATCTATCACTATACTAAAGCGGATGTTGCATTAGACTTTATTTTAAAAAATAGTAATCTTAGATTGTCTAAATTCAATGCAACAAATGATCCAAAGGAAAGTAAGGATTGGTTCTTCATTCCTGGGACAAATGAAGGTAGATGTTTAGATAAATATACTCCAGAATATTTATCTAAAAAGATGAATCCAGATTTGAAAGAAAAGACAAGCTTGATATGTTTTACTAAAGATAAAATATTGTCAGGTAATCATTTAGAAGATATGCCGTTACGTGGGTTTTGTAAACCTCGAATGTGGGCTCAGTATGCTGCCAATCATAGCGGTGTTTGTCTTATATTCGATGAGTCTCTTTTTTCAAAGTTTTTCCATGAGCAATTTAATGATAAAACCTATTCATGCCGTGATGTCATATATTGTGATAGAAAAATCTCTGATGTCGCTATGGAACAAGCGTTCATTGTGAATGTCGATCATTTAGAGCGTAGAGGGGATGATTATGTTTTTGACCATTTAATGAAATTTCAAAATAGGTTGTTTTTTGAAAAGGCAAGTGACTGGTCCAGTGAAGATGAATACCGGTTTGTTATTTTTGATTGCTTGGAGCAACTTTACTTTAATTATAAAACATCTCTTAAAGGGATAGTCTTCGGTGAAAATTGCTCTAATGATATGATTCGAGAAATAGTTCAGTCTACAAAGATGCTCGGTTTACAATATCAAAAGCTATCTTGGCGTAACTGTGCTCCTTGGCTAGATTTTGCACGTGACTTCCGATTTTAAAAAGAATTTTTTTGAGGAACTTGTAGAAGCGTAATCGGACGTTCGCGTTCTTTAAGATGATGCCAAAAAAATAATGCCCCACATGTTACATAAAATGAGACCGGCATATAGCCGGTCTCTTTTTTTATTTACCGCAACATTACACCTGCGGCGGGGTACTTTCCGCGTTGGACATCACCGCATCCATTTGCACCAGGGCGCCAGCGGGCAGTTCGCTTACCCCGAATACGGTGCGGGCCGGCAGATAGGCCGGGAAGTATTTGGTATAGATGGCATCCACCTCGGCCAGATCCGCGATATTGCCGAGCTGGATGTTGACCTTGACGATATCGTCCATCACATGGCCGATGCTCTCCACAATCGCCTTGATATTGCTCAGGCACTGGGCGGTCTGCTCCTTGATGCAGCCAGCCAGGATCTTGCCGGTGGCGGGGTCAATCGGTAACTGCGCGGAGAGATGGTTGTAGTGGGAGAAGGCGACGGTCTGGGTGTGCAAGGGGCTGCGCGGTGCCTTGTCGGTATTGCGGGCACGGATCACCAGATTGTGACGGTCTTCCACCAGTTGTGGCGGGGTGCCGTCACCGTGGGAGATGACCGCATCCATTTGCACCCGTGCCCCCATGGGCAGGGCGGCGGCACTGACCACAGAGCGGGCGGGCAGATAGGCGACGGCGCGGGCGATGGCGGAGTCGGGGAAGAAGGTGGTGTAGACCTCGTTGACGGCCTCCAGATCGGCCAGATCGGTCAGATAGACGGTAACCTTGACGATATCGTCAAACGGCACGTCGATGCTCTCCAGCACCGCCTTGATATTGCGCAGGCACTGACCCGCCTGCTCCTTGATGCCACCGGCAACCAGCTGGCCCGAGGCCGCATCGACCGGCAGTTGCGCACCGATATTGTTGTAGTGGGAGAAGGCCACGGTATGGGTCGAGAGCGGATTGTGCGGCGCCTTGTCGCTATTGCGGGCCAGTTTAACCAGCGAGCAAGGATCTTGCGGGAAGGTACCTTCGCCGTTGGAGATGATGGCATCGATCTGCACCAGTGCGCCCAGCGGCAGGGCGGCGACGGCGAGGGTGGTGCGGGTCGGCAGATAGCCCGGGAAGAATTCGCGATAGACGGCGTTGACCGCCTCCAGATCCGAAATGTCTTTGAGGAAGATGGTGGCTTTGACCATATCGTCCATCACATGGCCGATGCTCTCGATGATCGCCTTGAGGTTGCTCAGGCACTGTCTGGCCTGCGCGGTGACATCGCCACTCACCATCTTGCCGGTGGCGGGATCGACCGGCAGCTGGGCGGAGAGATTGTTGTAATGAGAAAACGCCACCGTTTGGGTGCAGGGGCCCAGATCCTGGGGTGCATGGGGGGTATTTCTTGCCGACTTGATGATGGTGCCACTCATAGATATGCCTCTTTTTAATATTTGTTGTTCATTCAGGTACAGGTTTACCCCATCTTGTTGTGCGCCACGGCCACTGCGCCAGTGGCGGCATCCCCGGTTATTATTTGTGATCCACTCAATTACTGAGAGGAATAAGGGAGAAGAGGACAGGGTAGATATTTCAGACGCTGCGATTCTATGAGTGGCTATCAGTGGTTGCAAACCGCTGATTGCATTTCTATGAGATGGCTCAATGGGCGCAAA
Organism: Aeromonas sp. 84A; assembly: GCF_051919345.1. Taxonomy (NCBI): domain Bacteria; kingdom Pseudomonadati; phylum Pseudomonadota; class Gammaproteobacteria; order Aeromonadales; family Aeromonadaceae; genus Aeromonas; species Aeromonas sp. 84A. The sequence goes on along the minus strand of NZ_JBQBEW010000001.1, from coordinate 3,868,700 downwards.
TTTAATCATATTGCTATTCAATTCACCCGAAATCGTAGCCAATTCGTGCGCAAATAGTGCCGAACCGGCGGACAGCCTTACCCTGACTGGATTTGCTCTCCCCCTCTTCGGGATATTGGCGTGTGAATAAAGGGTTAATATTATGCGCCGATGTGCAAATAATGCATATTATGGTGCATGGATATCTGTTTTAAGCTTTTTTAAGGGGCTATGAAAATTCCCGTGAATATGCATATCCACCTTATTAAAGATACCTCTGGAATATAATTCACGGCTTTTGCATTCCTCTCTGTTTATGATTATTCCTGCATACTCGATGACGCCTTGCTGGCAGCCGGGATCTGTTATTAGCGCCATAAAATTCTATGCCATGAATTTGCACGGCGGATCTGCCCCTGCTGCACAGGAGTGGGGGGCATGGCGTTGGCGTGACGGCGTGCGGGAGCGGTGGCGCTGGATGAGAGATGGCGCTGGATGAGGGGGGGGGGGAGGTGGTGGCAATCCGCTTCTCTTCACGCCGGTTGCATCCCCCGATGGGTGGGGTTGCCCCGCGTCATCGCTTTTTCCACTTTTTTGCGGCTTTGTCTGATCTCCCTCTTATCTGTGGCTGGTTGTGATGATTGGGATGGTTTTCAGGGCTCGGGAACAGCTCAGATGATTTCGCAGGAATAAAGTTCAATGTATTGTTTTTAAAAGGAAATATGTAAAAAAATGGATTTATCGACCACTTCTTATGGTTTCTTGATGAAACTGTTAATTAGTGGCGTGATTGCGAGTCAGGTCGCTTTTTTCACTCGCTATTAATCGTATGATTAATAAGGTAATCAAGGAGCCCTGACGGAGAGCATCGATGCACCGGCAGGCCATTGCCCAGGATTGGCAAACGAGATCGCGTCGCGATCATCATTACCTGACTGTGGAGGATTTATGCTGGGTTTCGTTCTGGGCGATATGTATTGTCAAACATCTGGGCAGCGGTTACCTCCTCGCCTGGGAAAGAGCTTTCCCATTCCTGCCGATTACCGACTGCGCGGCCGGGTATCCGCCGCCATCATGACCATCGAGAGCCTGCTCGATACCCCTTATCCGCAAAAGCAGTTTCGTGATCTGGTCTTTGGCGCCTTTATCGAGCGCCAGCGTCGGCTGTTTGGCGAACATGTGATTGTGGCCCGCATGGAAGGGGAGGAGGGGCTGGAGCTGTCGATTGATCTCTCGTTTGTCAGCACCGCCGTACCTGTGGGCCTCTTGGCCATCTCTGAAGAGCTGGCCCTCGCCACGGCGCCGCGTCCCAAGAAGAGCCATCCCCACTACGAGGCGCTGTGCAAGGCGATCGACTGCATGGTGATGCTGATGTTTTATGGCAAGGTGATCCGCCAGCGGAATACGGTGTTGGAAAATATCGGCCATCAGTTTGGTTATCAGCCCGCGGCGACCCTGACGGCGCGCGTTGGCAAGGGTGGGGAGGATGATTACGACGCCTTCATGGTCAATATCATGACCTGTATTGCTCACTCCAATTCGCTCAAGGAGGCGCTGGAGAACGCCAGCCGGATGGGAATTCAGGAGCCCGCTTTCTTCTGCATCGTCGGGGCGATTGCCAGCACCCTGTGGGGCGTGCCCAGACAGTGGGCGTATCAGGCCTCACAGCTGATCCATCGATCCCACCACCACTACATCCAGAATCTGCTTCGCTGTGAAACCCGTGCCGGGCGGCGCCATATCAATCTGGAGCCGCCAAAGCCCCCGCTGTTTGCACCGATCCGGCAACAGGTTGTGCGTCTGTTCAAGGGGGCACACTGATCTGCAGCCCCCTTGTCATCACTCAGGCGGGATAGAGGGCACCCAGCACAGCCGGACGGCTGGCGCCGGTGACGGCGGGCAGATTGCCCGGCTTGCGATGAACAAAGCACATGGCCAGCCAGGCAAAGGCAGCGCCTTCCACCCAGTCGGGGGCAAGGCCCAGCTCGGCAGTGCTGGCGATGCGCCATGCGGGCAGCAGGCTGGCCAGCTCCTTCAGCAAGGGGGCGTTATGGGCACCGCCGCCGCAGACAAACAGCTCGGCTTTCGGCTGGCTGGCACCGACTGATTCGGGCCGGGCGGGCAGTTGGCGGGCGATGCTGTGGCAGGTGAGCGCCTGCAGGGTGCGCTGCACATCCACGGGGGCGTATGAAGTGTCTGCCAGCTCCCCATCGAGCCAATCGAGGGTAAACATCTCCCGTCCGGTGCTCTTGGGGGCGGGTGCGGCGAAGTAGGGGTGAGCCAGCAGTTTTTCCAGCAGGGCCGGGATGGGCTTGCCGCTGGCGGCCCATTTGCCACCGGCGTCATAGCTGCCGCCGTGGGGCTGATGGCGGCGATACCAGCCATCGAGCAGGGTGTTGGCCGGGCCGGTATCAAAACCATATACCCCGCCCGGATTGCCCGGCAGCACCGAGATATTGGCGATGCCGCCGAGGTTCAGTACCACTCGCAGGGCGCCGGGCTTGGCAAACAGCGCCTGATGGAAGGCGGGCACCAGCGGCGCCCCCTGACCGCCGAGGGCCATATCCATGGTGCGAAAATCGGCGATAACGTCGATGCCGGTCAAGGCGGCCAGCAGGGCGGCGTTGCCGATCTGCAGGGTAAAGCCGAGCTGGGGGCGATGGCGGATGGTCTGGCCGTGGCTGCCGATGGCGCGAATATCTTTGGGCTCAAGCTTCGCCTTGGCCAGCAGCGCGTGGGTGGCGGCGGCAAACTCTCGCGCCACCAGATTATCGGCCACCCCCATGCGGTCGATTTCATTGTCGCCCGGGGTGCAGAGGGCATGCAGCGTGCGGGCGGTCTCTTGCGGCCAGGGGTGACAAAGCGCCGCTTCGACCCGCAGTTCATCCCCGGCGATCATCACCAGCACGGCATCAATGCCGTCCATGCTGGTTCCCGACATCAGACCGATATAGCGCTCAGCCATGGTGTCTCCTTACATTGCTGTTCGAAAATACGGTGTGCAGAGAGGGTGAAGAGGGGAATGGCTTTCATCCCATGCCACATGGCGTGATCTTTGACATCAGACCGATATAACGCTCAACCATGTTGCATCCTCAATGCGGACCGGAAAAAGAGTGAGAGAGACAGGATAGATAAGCCCTTGCTTCCGTGCCACATGCCGCTCCCGGTGTTCCATCTCATCTTACGTCCGAAAGTGGACTCATTTCAATCCGATTGCCTGGCGCGGGCTCAATAAAAGGGGCTGGCAGGGCCTTCACCCTGCCAGCCCTGATGAACTTAGTTGCCGCGACTATCCCGCTTGTTCTGGGCCAGCTGCAGCTCGGGGTTGTCGAGCTTGGCCAGTTGCGGCATCGCCAGCTTTTTGAAGTTGGCCAGCTCGCGTCCGCTCAGGGTCTCTGCCTGCGGCAGGGTGAGGGTGCGCGGGTTCTTGTGAATGCCGCCCACCACGAATTCGTAGTGCAGGTGCGGGCCGGTGACGCGACCGGTGCCACCCAGAGTGCCGATGGTCTGCCCCTGCTTCACCCGCTGTCCCTTGTTGACGGTGCGCTTGGAGAGGTGCAGGTACTTGGTCACATAGTTGCCGGCATGCTTGATAAAGACGTAGTTGCCGTTGAACTGGTTGTAACCGGCGGCCACCACGCTGCCTGAGCCCGCCGCCATGATGGGGGTGCCCACCGGCGCCACATAGTCGATGCCGTTGTGGGGGCGGATCTTGCCGGTCACCGGATGGAGGCGGCGCGGGTTGAAGTTGGAGCTGATGTATTTGAAGTTGACCGGCGCACGCAGGAAGCTCTTGCGCATCGCCTTCCCTTCCGGGGTGTAGTAGTTGCCATCTTCATTGAGCACGGCGCGGTAGGCGGTGCCCTGGTTGACGAACTCCGCCGCCAGAATATCGCCGGAGGCGACCCGCTCGTCGTCGCGGAACTTGTCTTCATAGACCACCCGGAAGCTGTCTCCCGGCTGCAAGTCCTGGGCAAAGTCGATGTCCCAGCCGAAGATGGCGGCCAAGTCCATGATCTGATCTTCGGTCATACCCGCATCCACCGCGGCGCCCCAGAAGCTGGAGCGGATCTCGCCCTTGCTCACCTGTTCGCGGGTGTCGAGGGCGATTTTGACGTTGCGGGCGACAAAGGTCTCCTCCTTACGGCTCACCTTGAGCGCCTGCTCCAGACTGTGGGGGTAATAGAGGCTGTGCAGCTCGCCGTTCTCGGTGAGCTTGAAGGTGAGCTCCTGCCCAGGTTGCAGCATCCGCAGGGGATCGCTGCCCTCGAGCTGATCGATCAGGTGCAGATCCGTGGTGCTCAGGCCAATGCGCTGGAAGATGACTCCCATGTTGTCGCCACGGCGTACCTTCACCTGCTTGGTGATGTAGCGTGGTTTGGGCGGGGTGGCAGGCTGGGCGGCCTCGGCCGGCAGCTCGTCGTTCAGCGCGTTATCGTTAGCCGATTCCCGCAGGGCAATTTCGTTGCCGTTTTCATCGACCCGTGTTGCTACTGCCTGTTCGCTGGGCCAGGCAGCCAGCATCATGATCATGATGCTCAAGATCAGCACCATCTTGCGGTGCCAGTGGGGGAGTGCGTTGAAGGCGTGCCAAATAACCATGAGAAGCAGATGAAGTCGGGCAGAATGGACGGATTTTACAGCCTTTCCAATTGGCCCGCCATTCCAGTAATATGTTTGGCCCTGTGGAATCGTGATGGAGAGTCAAAAAATGTCCCAGCTCGAGGTGGCGCTAGCCGAGATCAAGCGCGGAGCGGAAGAAATTCTGGTTGAAGAAGAACTTGTCGCCAAGTTGAAGGAAGGGCGCCCGCTGCGCATCAAGTTGGGCATGGACCCGACCGCCCCCGACATTCACCTGGGTCATACCGTGATCCTCAACAAGCTGAAGACCTTCCAGGATCTGGGCCATGAAGTGATCCTGCTGATCGGTGACTTCACCGCCATGGTGGGTGACCCCTCCGGCAAGAACGCTACCCGTCCGCCACTCTCCGAAGAGGCTATCAAGCATAACGCCCTCACCTATGCCGAGCAGGCGTTCAAGATCCTCGACCCCGCCAAGACCCGCATCGAGTACAACTCGACCTGGCTGAGCGAGCTGGGTGCGACCGGCATGATCAAGCTGGCGGCCAAGCAGACCGTGGCCCGCATGATGGAGCGCGACGACTTCAAAAAGCGCTACTCCGGCGGCCAGTCCATCGCGATTCACGAATTCCTCTATCCGCTGCTGCAAGGCTATGACTCGGTCGCGCTGAAGGCGGACGTTGAGCTGGGCGGTACCGACCAGAAGTTCAACCTGCTGATGGGCCGCGAGCTGCAAAAAGATGCCGGCATGGCGACCCAGTGCGTGCTGATGATGCCGCTGCTGGTGGGTCTGGATGGCGTCAAGAAGATGTCCAAGTCCGCAGGCAACTACATCGGCGTTCATGACGCTCCGGGCGAGATGTTCGGCAAGATCATGTCCATCACCGACGATCTGATGTGGAACTACTACGAGCTGCTCTCCTTCCGTCCGCTGGCTGAAATTGAAGAATTCAAAGCTGGCATCGCTGCCGGTACCCTCAACCCGCGCGACGTGAAGATCTGGCTGGCCAAAGAGATCATCGCCCGTTATCACGACGAAGCGGCGGCCGAAGCGGCCCACGAAGATTTCACCCAGCGTTTCTCCAAGAACGCCATTCCGGACGAGATGCCGGAAGTCGAGCTGGCTCTGGAAGGCGAAGGTCTGGCCATCGCCAACCTGCTGAAAGATGCCGATCTGGTGGCCACCACCTCCGAAGCGCTGCGGATGATCAAGCAGGGCGCGGTCAAGGTGGATGGCGAGAAGCTGGAAGATGGCAAGGCACTCATCGGTGCCGGTACCGCCGTCTATCAGGTCGGCAAGCGCAAGTTTGCCCGGGTGACTGTCAAATAAGCAGTACTGTTAAGTAAACCGTAGCGCCATGCGAGCCGGTCATCAGGCCGGCTCACCCTTGGTTAACAGGGCCTCCTTCGGGAGGCCTTGTCGTATCTGGGCGGCACGGATCTGGGCGATAAAGTGCCGCAGCACGGCACTGCTTGGGTGTGGCCGTGTCGCCAGACTGATGCTGGTCATCATGCCGTTGCCCTCAATGGGGTGATAACTGACCCCGAGCGGACGCAACGCCGCCACCGAGCTGGGCACCAGGGTCACGCCAAAGCCCGCCTGCACCATGCCGACGGTGGAGATCACCTGTGGGCATTCGGGCCCCAGTATCGGCTCGAACCCCGCCTCCCGACAGAGGCCCACGATGCCGTCATAGAGCCCAGGCCCGATGGCGTGGGGAAACAGAATAAAACTCTCGTCCTTCAGGCTGGCCAGTGGCAAGGGGCCAGGCTTGGCCTTGGGGTGACTGGTCGGCAGGGCGATCAGCAGCGGCTCCTGCTCGATAAGGTGATGGGCAAAGCCCTCGCTGCCCCGGCAGGGGAGCCGCAAGATGGCGGCATCCAGCCGATCGTTGCGCAGCGCCTCCACCAGTGCCGGCATGGTGCCCTCCTGAGGGCTGAGGGCTACCTCGGGGTAGCGCTCCCGATAGTCGTGCAGCAGGGTCAGCACTGCGGGGTGGAGCACGGTGGAACCGGCAAAGCCGATCCGCAGCGCCCCCTGCTCGCCCCGGGCAATCCGCTTTACCTTCAGTTTTGCCGCATCGGCCAGCGCCAGGATCTGCGCCGCATCCCGATAGAGGCTCTCGCCCGCCTCGGTCAGTTCGACACTGCGGGTCAAACGGCGCAGTAGCGGGGTGCCCAGGGTCTCTTCCAACTTGCGGATCTGCTGGCTCAGGGGCGGCTGGGCCATGTTGAGTGATTCGGCTGCGCGGGTGAAATTCTGCTTTTCAACAACGGCCATGAAGTAGCGGAGCGTACGAAGTTCCATATCGATTGAGTCTCAAAGTCATGGGATCAGCGTATTGGTGTTGAAATGTGAACCAAGTCACCATTGGATCCGAACGCTAACAGGATTCACGGTGGAGGTGAAACCCGAATGGAACATATTGCAACATCTGACAGTGCCGGGTGCAGCTGTGCCCTCGAAGTGAGCCAGCAGTTTTCCCGCTGGCGCAGGCAGCATGACGGTGGCGAGATCTACCAGAGTTCCCTGATGAGCGCCCTGCTGGCGGGGGTCTATGAAGGGGAGACCACCATGAGCGAGCTGCTGCGCCACGGCGACTTTGGCCTCGGCACCTTCAACCACCTCGATGGCGAGCTGATCGCCTTCGAGCGCCAGATCCACCAGTTGCGCTCCGATGGCTCGGCCCGGCCCGCCCGCGCCGATCAGAAGACCCCCTTTGCGGTGATGACCCATTTTCGCCCCTGTCTGGAGCGTCGCTTCGACCACCCCCTGAGCCGTGACGAGATCCACCAGTGGGTGGATCGGTTGGTGGGATCCGATAACGTTTTTGTCGCCCTGCGCCTCGACGGCCAGTTTGAAACGGCCAAGGTCCGTACCGTGCCGCGTCAGGAGCCCCCCTATCGCCCCATGCTGGAAGCCATCGAACAGCAACCGCTGTTCCGCTTTGCCGCGGTGGCGGGAACCCTGGTGGGCTTTCGCTGCCCGCCGTTCGTGCAGGGGGTCAATGTGGCGGGCTTTCACGAACACATGATCACCGCCGATCGCAAGGGGGGCGGTCACCTGCTCGACTACACCATGGCCCACGGCACCCTGCGACTTTCTGTGGTGCGTCACCTCAATCTGGCCCTGCCATCGGATCCCGCTTTCCGGCAGGCCGACCTCAACCCCGCCGATCTCGATCGCGCCATTCAGGCCGCCGAAGGCTGATAGACAAGGAGCAATATCATGGAAAACAGACAGTGGAAGTGCGGTGCCGAGCTGGTGGTTCGTCATCTGGAGGCGCAAGGGGTCAAGCAGGTGTTCGGTATTCCCGGTGCCAAGATTGACCGGGTGTTCGATGCGCTGGAGGACTCCCCTATCGAGACCATAGTGGTGCGCCACGAGGCGAACGCCGCCTTTATGGCTGCCGCCGTGGGGCGCCTCACCGGCAAGGCGGGGGTGGCGCTGGTCACTTCGGGCCCTGGCTGCTCCAACCTTATTACCGGGTTGGCAACGGCCACCTCGGAGGGGGACCCCATGGTGGCGCTGGGTGGTGCGGTACGCCGTGCCGATGGTCTCAAGCTCACCCACCAGAGCATGGATACGGTCAACCTCTGCCGTCCGGTCACCAAGTTCAGTGCCCAGGTCAACAGCGGGGCGGCGATCTCGGAAGTGATGGCCAACGCCTTTCGCGCCGCCGAGCTGGGACGGCCGGGGGCGGCGTTTGTCAGCCTGCCGATGGATATCATCAACAAGCCGGTGCAGGGCAATGTGCTGGTGCCTCGGGAAGTGCCGGAGCCGGGCTGTGCCGATGAACAGAATATGGAGCAGGCATTGACCCTGCTGCGCAATGCCCAGAATCCGGTGGTGCTGCTCGGCCTGATGGCGAGTCGGCCGGAGAATGCCGAGGCAGTGCGCGCCTTCCTCGACAAGGCGCGGCTGCCGGTGACCGGTACCTATCAGGCTGCCGGGGTGGTGGACAGCTGCCACTTCGATGACTTTGCCGGGCGGGTGGGGTTGTTCAACAACCAGCCGGGGGATCAGCTGCTGGCGGGGGCCGATCTGGTGATCTGCATCGGCTACAGCCCCATCGAGTACGACCCCGTGCTGTGGAATGGCGATCGGGAGCGGCGCATCCTCCATATCGACGTGCTGCCTGCCGATATCGACAGCAGCTACTGCCCGACCGCCGAGCTGGTGGGGTCGATCCGGGCCAACCTGTTGCAGCTGACCCGCATCATGGGCAATCCGAAAATCCGTCCCCCCGAGGTGGATCGGTTGCTGCAAGGGGTACGCCAGCAGCGGTTGCGACTGGCGATGCGGGCCGACGATCTGCACGGCAATCCGGTTCACCCCTTGCGTATCGTGCGCGAGCTGCAGGATCTGGTGCGCGACGACATGACCCTCTGCGTCGACATGGGCAGCTTCCATATCTGGATTGCCCGCTACCTATACAGCTTCCGTGCCCGTCAGGTGTTGATCTCCAACGGTCAGCAGACCATGGGGGTGGCACTGCCGTGGGCCATCGGTGCGGCGCTGGTGCGGCCGGGAGAGAAGGTGATCTCGGTATCGGGGGATGGCAGCTTTATGCAGTCAAGCATGGAGCTGGAGACGGCGGTGCGGCTCAAGAGCAATATCGTTCACATCATCTGGGTCGATAACGGCTACAACATGGTCGCGATGCAGGAGCAGCAGAAGTATTGCCGCACCTCCGGCGTCTCTTTTGGCCCCATCGACTTCAAACGCTATGCCGAATCGTTCGGGGCGGCCGGGTTTGCGGTGCGCTCGGCAGACGAGTTGCGCGCAACCCTGCGGGCCGCACTGGCGGTGGAGGGGCCTGCGGTGGTGGCGATTCCGGTGGATTACTCCGACAACCCGGGGCTGATGGCCCAGCTCAGGCCAGAAGTATTGGCATAAGTGGGGGCAGCAGTGCTGGCCTGAATCCCTGTGTAAGGGCAGGCAGACCCGCCCATATAGCAAAAACCGGCATCAATGGATGCCGGTTTTTATTGTTTTGCGGGATTGGAGGCCTTAACGGGCCAGCTGGACGGCGGCGCGTGCGCGGGCCGGTTGCGGGCGACGCTTGTTTTTTGGCGCGCAGGCCATCTTCAGGCGCAGCCACTCGCGCCACAGCAGCCAGCAGAGCGGCAGGGTGAGCAGCAGCACGGTCGCGGGCTGGGCCATCAGCACCCCATCACGCCCCCACAGTTGCGGCAGCAGGAAGATGAGCGGCAGCAGCAACACGGTTTTGGCGATGGAGATGACCAGTGCCTGACGGGTACGCGCCATGGATTGCAGCAGCACGATGCCGAACATGATGATCCCCTCCAGCGGAATGGCGCCGAGGTTGAGGGTCAGGCTGCTGATGGCGGCGGCCAGCAGTTCGGGATCCTTGTCGCCGGTATAGAGCATGGCGACCTGTCCCGGCAGCAGCTGGATGGTGAGCCACACCAGCATGCCGTAGATAAAGGTGAACTTGAGCCCCATCTCCATCAGGTACTTGAGGTTGCGATGGCGCTTGGCCCCCGCCGCTTTGCTGATGAGCGGCTGAATGCCGAACGCCAGCCCCTGCAGAATGACGATAAAGACCGCTTCGGTGTAACCGGCCACGGTAAAACCCGCCAGATCCTTCACATTGCCATACACCATCAGCTGGCTGTTGTGCAGCATCAAGAGTAGCCCGAGGTTGAACTGGGCAATCAGGCTTGGCAGGCCGGTAAAGAGCAGGTGCGGCATGGCGGGGAGGTTGGGCACCAGATCCCGCCAGCTGAGGCGCAGCCGCGCCCAAGGGGTAAAGAAGTAGCCAAGGCCGATCAGGCTCACCGCACCCTCTGCCATCAGGGTGGCCTGCGCTGTACCGATTAACCCCAGCCCCAGCCGACCCACCATGATGTAGTTGAGGATGATATTGAGCACGGCGCCGCTGCTCACCAGCACCATGGCCAGCTTCGGGCGGCCATCGTTGCGCAGCAGATAGGGCACTGCCAGATTGCTGGCCAGCAGCAGGGTACCGCCGCCAATCCAGGTGAGGTAGTCGCTCGCCTGTTTCCAGGTCTCGGTGCCCTGTTCAATCCCCAGCCCCAGCAGGATATCGGTGTGGGTGTAATAGAGCAGCACCGGCGCAACTACCCCAAGACCGGCCAGCAGCCAGAGGGCGTTGACCAGCGCCTGACGGGCCAGCTTGTCGTTTTTCGCCCCTTGCTGGAAGGAGATGGCGGTGGCCGCCCCCATGCTGATCATGGCGGCCAGGCCGATCAGCACCATGATGACCGGATAGACCAGGTTGATCCCGGCGAGGCCAGCGGCGCCGACATAGTGGCCGACGAAGATGCCGTCGATGAGGTAGTAGGCCCCCGAGACCAGCATGGCAAGAATGGAGGGGAGGGCGTAAGCCCAGAAGCGACGGGTCATGGCCCGTTGCCGCAGTGTTAAATAGGCAGACATATCTGTTCTCTCGGGGAGTTCGATTATCGAACAGCTAGTCTAGATTAATACTTATTTGGTGATAATCAGGGTTTCACTTGATGAATTGCTGAGTATTACTCATTAATCCGGGGTTTTGGTAGTGCGCCTTGAGCATGTCGATCAGGATGCGCAGCCCGCTGCCCAGCTGATGCCGACTGGGATAGAAGAGATAGAAGCCGGCAAAGGTGGGGCACCAGGGCTCCAGCACGGTGAGCAGTTTCCCCTCCGCGACCTTCTGGCTCACCTCCTCTTCCAGACAGTAGGCGAGCCCCAGCCCCGCCTCGGCGGCGCCCAGATAGAGGGCCGGGGTGCTGGTGGTGAGCGGCCCGGTTACTTCGATCTCCAGCATGGTGCCGTCGGCGGCAAAGGCCCAGCGATAGTGATGGTGCGGAGTGAGGCGATAGCCGATGCAGGCGTGGCGGCTCAGCTCGCTCGGGTGCTCCGGCGTACCGTGCTCCGCCAGATAGGCCGGGGAGCCCACCACCAGATAACGTTGGGGCGGGCCGAGGGGGATGCCGATCATCTCCTTGGGCAGCAGATCGCCATAAAAGAGCGCGGCATCGTAACCATCTTCAATCAGCCGGGGCATCAGCTCCTGCTCCACTACCTCCACCTGCATCCGCGGATAGCGGGCCAGATAGTCGATGAGTACCGGTGCCAGCAGGCTGTCGATGGCGCCGCGGGGGGCGCAGAGTTTGAGTCGACCCACCGGTTCATCGCTGTTGCGGGCCAGCTCGCAAAGCGCCTCTTCCAGGGTATTGAGGGTGGGGAGCAGCTGCTTGAGCAGCCGCTGGCCCGCTTCGGTCGGCACCACGGCGCGGGTACTGCGGTTGAGCAGCCGTACTCCCAGACGGGCTTCCAGCCCCTTCAGGCTATGGCTGAGGGCGGAGGCGGAGACCCCGAGTTCGAGGGCGGCCTTGCTGAAACTGCGGTGACGGGCGACGGCGGCAAACACCGCCAGTTCGGCGAGATCGGTACGGGTAATGGTCATCATCAATCAACAAAAAGGCGTAAGTCACAAGGGTACGCCAAGGCCGTGCTGCACACAATCCGCGCTAAACGGGTGGCTTGTTGCAAATATGTAGCTGCTCGCAGGCCATTGATTCCAGTGAAACTAAGTTGAATTGTTAAAAAAAACTCACAATAAGGCGCTTTGAGTGTGATCTTGGTCGTCCGAAAGGCGACCAAAATCAAACTTTGGTTGATTAATTCAAAAAAACGCTGTGATTAATAAGGGCATTTAATTAAAGTCAGCCCATCAAGAGTGGTGCACGTTAATCGGTTGTTAAGTGAGACGGGCTCCGACCCTCAGGGTCAAAATCTCGCACTGTTGTTTGTTGCAATCCTGTTGTCACAAGGAGTGATGGCCAGGTTGCCGGGGGGCGAGAGGTTAATATCAAGGACGGACAGCAGGCGTTCCAGGGAGATGGAACCGGGCCAAGGCCCGACCAAACAAGAATCCCATTTTCCTAGATGACAGGAACAACGTATGTCTGACATGAATATTGCAGCTGATGGTCGTTTAGCCAGCAACACCTCCCGCGGCGTCAACAAGGCCGATGTGGTCTGGATGCTGGGTCTGTACGGTACCGCGATCGGTGCCGGTGTGCTCTTCCTGCCAATCAACGCCGGTGTAGGTGGCCTGTGGCCGCTGGTTGCCATGTTGATCCTGGCGCTGCCGCTGACTTTCTTTGCTCACCGTGGTCTGACCCGCTTCGTGCTGTCCGGCTCTACCCGTGATGGCGACATCACTGAAGTAGTAGAAGAGCACTTCGGCAAGACCGCAGGCAAATTCATCACCCTGCTCTACTTCTTTGCCATCTACCCGATCGTGCTGATGTATTCAGTCGCCATCACCAACACCGTCGAGAGTGTGATTGTTCACCAGCTGGGCATGTCTGCACCTCCCCGTGCCGTTCTGTCACTGGCTCTGATCCTCGGTCTGATGGCGGTTGTTCGTCTGGGCGGCCAGGTTATCGTCAAAGCGATGAGCGTGCTGGTATTCCCGTTCGTGCTCACCCTGATGGGTCTGGCGTTCTACCTGATCCCGCACTGGAACGGTGCCATCATCACTGAAGCTCCGGCCCTGTCCGACGCCTTCAACGGTGACTTCATCAAGACCCTGTGGCTGGCTATCCCGGTAATGGTGTTCTCCTTCAACCACTCCCCGATCATCTCCTCCTTCGCGGTGGACAACAAAGGTCGTTACGGTGAAGGTGCCGAGAAGAAGTGCAGCAACATCCTGCTGGGCGCCCACGTCATGATGGTGATGACCGTTATGTTCTTCGTATTCAGCTGCGTACTGAGCCTCTCCCCGGCTGACCTGGCTGCTGCCAAAGAACAGAACATCTCCATCCTGTCCTACCTGGCCAACCACTTCGATAACCCGGTTATCGGTACTGTGGCTCCGCTGATCGCCATGGTTGCCATCAGCAAATCCTTCCTGGGTCACTACCTGGGGGCGCAAGAAGGCATGAACGGCCTGATGGCCAAGGCGCTGCGCGAGAAGGGCAAGAACGTTGACACCAAGCAACTGAACAAAGTCACTGCCGTGTTCATGATCCTGACCACCTGGGCCATCGCTACCATCAACCCGAGCATCCTCGGCATGATTGAAGACCTGGGCGGCCCGATCATCGCAATGCTGCTGTTCCTGATGCCGATGTACGCCATCACCAAGGTTCCGGCCATGCGCAAATACGCTGGCAACATCAGCAACGGCTTCGTGACCATCATCGGCCTGATCGCCATGTCCGGTATCATCTACAAGCTGATTGCCTGATAACGCTGGTTACCAAGTTGAATGAAGAAGCCGCCTCGCAAGAGGCGGCTTTTTTTATGGCTGTTTGGGGCGCTGAGCGGATGCGGTATCGCTACTTCATCAGCTTCTTCACCTCGTCGCTGGCCAGCGCCTTGTTGAATTTGTCCCGCGCCTCTTTCCCCTTGGCGGAGTTGGTAAAGCAGACGTGGAGGGATTTGTCCTCGAGGATCTTGCCGTTGAAGCCGAGGTTGGCGGCAACATCCTTGAGTTGGGGATCGCTCTCCAGCAGATAGGTCATCACATTCTGGTCGATAACCGCCAGATCGAGCCGACCGTTGCCGAGCTTGAGCAGGTTCTGGCTGTCCGAGCTGGTGGCATCGGCCGAGAGTGCCTTGCTGGCCACTTTTTCGTCAAACTCGGTGGTATTCACATAGCCGGTGACAACACCAATTTTCTTGCCCTTGAGGTCATCAAGGCTTTGCCAGGTGACCGGCTGATCGGCTCGCTGGGCAAAGCCGAGAGGGCCGTTACCTATGGGGTCGGAGAAGAGGCAGCTGCTCTTGGGGTCGAGATACTCTGGGAAATAACCCAGTACCTCGGGGTTGTTGGTCGCCTCGTCCACGGCCCGTTGCCAGGGATAGAACTTGATGGTCAGCGGGTCGCCAGCCAGGGCAAAGGCTGCGGTCACCACCTGACTGCTCTTGCCCTGTTCAGGGAGGCTGGCGCTGGTGTAAGGGGGCCATTCAAGGCTGGTCAACACCGCCGCCTGAGCGACCGACATGCCGAACAAGGGAAGAGTGGCCAGGGCGAGGTGCTTCCATTTCAGGCTCATAGAGATAACTCCTTGTGGTCAAACACCCCTTAAAGATAGCCCCCGGTGTCGATTGCGGATGCCGGCCATGGCTGACCGGCATCCGTGCCATCTATTTGTTGTCGATATTCTCCGACTGCCAGAGGGCATAGCCCTTGCCGGAGGCCGTGGTGGGCAGATCAATCTGCATCAGGTCGTTGCCGATGACGAAGGGGCCGGTGTAGCGGGCGCGCAGATCCTGCGCCAGATCCTTCACCCTGATCTTGCCGTTGAGGCCGATATGGCTGAACACGGTCAGCGCCGGTTTGGCTTCGTTCATTACCCGGGCCGCCTGTTCGGGGGAGGCGAGGTGACTGGCGATCGCCTTGTAGCCGGGGTTGGCCTTCATCTGCTCGGCAGAGGTCATGGAGACGCAGTGCACCAGCAGATCGGCCCCTTTGGCCTGCTTCACCACTTCGGGGCTGTAGCGGGTATCGCCGGAGAGCACCACGCTGTGGCCGTGGTAGTCGATGCGATAGCCGAATGACGGCTTGATGTTGACCCCGTGGTCGTTGTCAAAGGCAGTCACCTTGACCCCGTCATGGTTGTAGACCACCCCGGCGGTGACCTCGTGGCTGTTGATCTCCACCCCGTCCAGCGGCGTTCCCTCATCCTTGACCCGGGTGGCGATGTCGGTGGCGTAGGCCTGCTGCAAGCCACGGGCGAGAGCTGTGGTGCCCTTGGGGCCGTAGAGCTCCATCGGCGCGTGGCGCTGGCCATAGGCCGGTTGCAGCCAGCCGGTCAGCCAGAGATCCGCCAGCCCGTTGGTGTGGTCGGAGTGAAAGTGGGTGAGGAAGAAGGCGTTGACCCGGCCGATGGGGATATGCAGCTGCCACAGGCGAGTGGCGGAGTTGCGGCCAAAATCGAACACCAGCTTCTGGTTGCCCGCCTCGATGAGGGTGCTGTAACCGCCCCGGCTGATCTGGGGTACCGGAGTGCCGGTGCCGAGCAGGCTGACCCGAAAGATATCGGGCCGGGCTTGAGTTGCTGAGGCTGGGGCATGGTCGTGGTTGCTGATAAAGCTGCTCTCGGTGGCCTGACTGGCGCCGCTGGCCAGCAGACCGACCAGTAACGCGGCCAGATAGGTACTTTTCATGGGAATTTATCCTGTGGGGAAGGGACAGCATCACTGTATTGGCAACTAAAAGTTGAATAAATTGGCTAAAATCCATTTCTTACTAAACTTTTGGTTGTGAATAGAGCCCTCGTCGCGGGTCAAACGGCCTTGAAACGGGCAAAAAGGAGAGGTTGTGGACCGATTGACCAGCATGCGTATCTTCACCCGGGTGGTGGATCTCGGCTCCTACAGCGCGGTGGCGAGCGAAGAGGGGATCAGCGCCCAGATGGTGGGCAAGCATGTGCTGGGACTGGAGCAGTGGCTGGGGGGCAAGCTGTTTCACAAGACCACCCGCCAGCAGACTCTCACCGAGCTGGGCCAGCTTTTTCTCGCTCGCTGTCAGCGGGTACTGGAGGAGCTGGCATTGACCGAGTCGCTCACCCAGAACCTGCTGGCCGAGCCGGCCGGACGGCTGCGCATCGCCGCTCCCCTCAGTTTTGGCCACTACCGGCTGGTGCCGCTGTTGCCCGCTTTTCTCGACCGTTATCCCAAGCTGGAGGTGGATCTGCAGCTCACCCCGCGCTGGGTCGATCTGGTGGAGGAGGGGTTTGACGCCGCTATCCGTACCCTGCGCCCGCAGGATGAGGCGCTCATTGCCCGCCCATTGCTGACCCAGCACTACCGGCTCTGCGCGGCGCCCGACTACCTCAATCGTCACGGGGTGCCCCGTCATCCGGCCGATCTTGCCCGCCACCAGTGTCTGCATGGCAACTGGGGCGAGCACGAGCGCTGGCAATTTGTTGGCGAGGATGGCCAGAGCGAGGAGGTGCGGGTCGCCTCGCGCCTGCGCATCAATCACTGGCCAGCCTTGTTGACGGCTGCGCTCTCGGGGGCTGGCATCACCTTGCAGCCAGCCGAACAGGTACGTGACCATATCGCTGCGGGGCGTCTGTTGCCGCTGCTTGGCCGCTATCAGAGCCCTGCCAAGACCCTCTACTTCATCTATCCGGCGGCGCGGCGGCAGGTGCTCAAAATCACCCTGCTGGGGGATTTTCTGGCCGAGTCCCTGCAAGCTGGGCCCGAGCCTGAATAAAAGGCTGCATATTTTCGCAGCCGCGATTAACCATCGTGCTTCATCGTGCTTAACAAAGGGGCGGAGCAGGCCTAACATGGCGGGATGTTTTTTTAGTCAGGACAAAAGGATATGTCTGGGTTGAAAAAGGATCTCGGGCTCTGGCAGGGGATGGGGCTGCTCGCCACCTCGCTGCTCGGCACCGGGATCTTCGTGGTACCGGCGACTGCCGCCTCGCTGGCGGGTGAGGCCTCGCTCTGGGCCTGGTTGCTGCTGATTGCGCTGGTGCTGCCCATCGCCTTTACCTTCGCTCGCCTCGGTCGTCGCTATCCCCATGCGGGCGGCGCGCCGCACCTGATTGGCCTCGCCTTTGGCAACGGCGCCGAGCGCTTCTCCGCCTTCCTGTTTCTGGCTGTGCTGCCGGTGGGGCTACCCGCCGCCCTGATGATTGCCGCCGGTTTCTGGCACGCCCTGTTCGAGATGGGGGAGTGGACCCTGTGGGCCATCCAGCTGCTCACCCTGCTCGGGGTCTTTCTGCTGGGGCTGCGCGGGGCGCGATCTTCCGGCAACCTGCAACTGCTGATTGCGCTCGCCATTCTGGGGCTCACCCTGCTTATCTGGTTCAAGGGGGAGGTGAGCTGGCGCGATGCAGCCCGGCCGCTGCCGAGCGCGGATGAGTGGCCCCCTATGGCCACTGCGCTGGCGGTAATGTTCTGGTGTTTCGTCGGGCTGGAAGCCTTCGCCCATATGGGTGAGGAGTTCAAGCGGCCGGAGCGGGACTATCCCATTGCTCTGCTCGGCGGGGTACTGCTGGCGGGGCTTATCTACTGGATCCACTCGCTGGTGGTGCTCAAATATGGCCTCTACGGCGATGAGGCGAAAAACGCCACCGCCATCCCCTCCCTGCTGGCGCTGCTGTTCGGCCCCACCGCCAAGTGGCTGGTGGCGGTGCTCGGCTACCTCTCCTGCTTTGCCAGCATCAACATCTACATTCAGGGCTTTGCCCGGCTGATCTGGAGCATGGCGCGGGAAGGCAAGCTGCCCCCCTCGCTGGCCGTGCTCACCGCGCGCGGCGCGCCGCTGCGGGCGCTCACTCTGGTGCTCGCCATCTGTCTGCTCTGCATCACCCTGATCATCTGGCTGCGACTGCCGCTCGATGAGCTGATCCGCTACGCCAACGGCAATTTCGTGCTGGTCTACCTGCTCTGCATGGCGGCGGGCTGGCGTCTGCTCGGCGGGGTGGGCAAGGGGCTGGCAGGGATAAGCGTGCTGCTCTGCGCTCTGGTGCTGGTGGCGCTCGCCACTCAGGTGCTCTATGCGGTGGTGCTGAGTCTTGGCTACGGCAGCTTCTCGTTGTGGCGGCGTCATCTGCGCCGCAGTCGTCAGCAGGATGTGCTCCCGCTGGCGAAGTAACGTCTCCCCGATGGTCGAAGAAATGAGAAAGCCCTGATGTTCAGGGCTTTTTGATTACGGCATATTGGATGTTCATATGAATACTAGTTGGCACGCTATTTGCCGAAAGTGCGGTGTCGGATCAACTCAACGGCGATTTATAGCCAAAAAAAGTGGGATCCAGCTCCCGTTTTGCTTAAAGTGATCCCTTCCGATCGCGGTGGTCGGAATGCCCGCAAGGATGCCCTTCAGACGTAAACAGGATGGCCTGGCCAGACTGACTCTCAGAGATGTGATTGCTTCGGTTCTCTTTTTATCTGTCACCTGTGGTGATAGCGCCTTGTTCCGTTCAGTCAGCCCGGGTTTTGCGTCTCTCTCATCGTGCATTGTCACCATCTGCAGCGAGTGAATCATGAGCGAATCGGTTTTTGAGATCCACGACTGGACCCTGAGCGTTGACGACAACATGTTGTGTCGCCCCGACCGCGAGGTCTACCTCGAACCCAGACTGGTCAATCTGTTGCGGTTTCTGGCCCATAATGCCGGCACTGTGTTTGGCCGCGATGCCCTGATCAACGAGGTGTGGGATGGCGCCGAGGTGACCGATCAGGTGGTGACCCAGTCCATCTTCGAACTGCGCAAGATCCTCAAAGATGGTCGCACCGATGCGACCGACTATATCGTCACCGTACCCAAGCGCGGCTACAAGCTGGTGGCACCGGTGCGGCCGCTGCAGGTGGTTTCCGTGGTGATGGCGGACGAGCAGCCTGCTCCTGCGGTCAATACCGCTCTCTCAGACAACCCGACGCTCTCCGATCTGAGCCCGCCCGTGGCTGAGCAGGATGATGATGCACAGCCCAATGTCGCCCCTTTTCCCGCCGGGCCCCTGACCCGCGCCATCTCCAACCATGCCAAGGATGCCCGCAGCCGCTGGAAGATGGTGAGTTTCGATATCTTCGTGGCCGTCATTCTGGTTGCCATCGTCAGCATGCTCAGTTACCAGCACACGGCGCCGCAGGTGCACTCCATGCTGGATCCCAATCTGCTGGTGTTCCGCTTTCACTCCGGTATGGATGACAACAACGAGAACGTTCGCCTCGCCGATGGCATTACCCGCGCCCTGATGGGGGAGGTGGCCGTGGCTACGCCGCTGCGGGTGCAGTACGGCGCCACCACTCTGATGGGGGGCATCATGCCCGGCAAGGAGCTGAGTGTGCGGGTCACCCGCCAGCCCCGTGGCACCTATCTCGATCTGGAGTATCGCAATATCAACACCAACCGGGTGCTGTTCAGCCATCAGTACCAGCTCAGTCGCCACAGTGTGCACGGCGTGTTGCAGGCCAGCAGCCAGGATCTGCTGCGCGCCCTCGACCAACCCGATGCCGAGCCGGGGATGGGCTGGCCGATCGATGATGCCTCTCTGATGGCGATGATGGAGGCGCAGTACTACATCAACAGCCGGGATCCGGTCGCCCTCAAGCGCGGCATCGATCTGCTGGAGCAGGCGCTGATTGCCCATCCGGATCAGCCGCTGCTGTTGGCGGAGCGCTATCTGGCGGGCGAGGCGCTGGCCACCCTGGCGGGCAAATCCGAGAGCGAGCGACTGCAGGGGATTGGCACCCATCTCGCCAGCGTGGTGCAAAACAGCGGCGTCCTGCCAGCCCGGGTGTGGGAGGCGTTGACCCTGCAGGCGATCCTCAACGGCCAGCAACAGCAGGCCAACTATCTGCTGGAGAAGGCGGCGAGTCGCGGCCGCTCGGTGCTCTATTACATACTGCAGGGCAAGCTGGCGGAGCTGGATGGTCGCCCCGAGGCGGCGGGTGATGCCTACAGTCAGGCCTTCCTGATGGAGGCGACCGAGCAGACCTATCTGCTCTGCCAGCAGCTCGGTTTCTACAGCAATATGGAGAGCCTCACCCCGGCCCTGTTCAATGCGCTGGGCCAGAGCAAGGTGAAGCTCTTCTAACACCGCAGTGTTGGTTTTCCCCCGGTCGGTGCGGTTGCCGACCTCATCCACAGGCTGCCTTCGGGCGGCCTGTGCTGTTTCTGCTTGTTTCAATCCTGCTTGTTTGCCACCGGGGATAGTCGCTCTGGTGCGGCCCGATTTATCCTCCGCTGCTCCCCACTATCTGCCTTTGTCTTGCCCGCGGCATTCGCTGCACTCGCGTTTGTTCGGCTTCACGCCGCGCACGCAGCTTGTGACATCTGCTCATGGTTGGCGGCGGGATAAGCTGTCTGTCTCGACCCATTTCTCATTGCTTACCGGTTATCGCCGTTGCGCTTTACCTCTGAGTTTGGATTGTGATGAGCCGAGCGAAGGGCCGAACAGGAGGTGAGCGGCCTTCAGGGTGATGGTCAGCAGGGCGTTCGGATGGTTACAAGGGGAGTGGGCGCATTGGGAGCTGCTTTATCCCGGGTTTATCTGGCCAAAAATATCAAGACGGCGAGATAAGGGGGTTATCAAGGGGCAAAAACGGGTTGGCCGGATATCAAGGTTTTATCAAGACGGCTGTGTGATGTGATGTCAATTGACTGTTTTTAAATGGTTTTTATCAAAAGCGACGAGGCGGCGAAAAAAGTTGCCTCATATTTTTATCCGTTAGCTGGTCTTTATGTTTTCTGGGGATGAGAGGCCTAGTCTGTGCCCATTCTTTGGCGGGGCGTTCCGCCAAATGTGTATGTGACGACCCGACCTTTTATAGAACCGGAGATCTTATGTCCCTAGATACGAGCAAGAAGATTGGCCTTATCGCCTGTACAGGTGTGGTGGCCGGCAACATGATGGGGAGTGGCATCGCGCTGCTGCCTTCGGCACTGGCCACCATCGGCTCCATCTCTGTCTTTAGCTGGGCAATCTGTCTGGTAGGCGCCATGGGCCTCGCCTTCGTTTTCGCCCGCCTTGCTACCAAGAACCCGCAAGAGGGTGGCCCCATTGCTTACGCTGGCGAGATCTCTCCGGTGTTCGGTTTCCAGACCGGTGTGCTTTATTACCACGCCAACTGGATCGGTAACCTGGCCATCGCCATTACCGGCGTCTCCTACCTCTCGGTCTTCTTCCCCATTCTCAACAGCCCGATCCCGGCCGCCGCAGCCACCATCGCTGCCGTCTGGATCTTCACCTTCGTCAACCTGCTTGGCGGTAGCTGGGTGAGCCGACTCTGTACCCTGGGTCTGGTGCTGATCCTGCTGCCGGTTGTCGGTACTGCGGTGATGGGTTGGGGTCATTTTGATGCCACCGTCTACAGCCAGAACTGGAACACCACCAGCGGCAGCGACCTGCATGCGGTCATCAGCGCCGTGCTGATCTGCCTCTGGTCCTTCGTCGGTGTTGAATCTGCCGCCGTCTCTTCCGGCATGGTGAAGAACCCCAAGCGCACCGTACCGCTCGCTACCATGCTGGGCACCGGTATCGCGGGTGTTATCTACATCCTCTCTACCCAGGTGATCAGCGGCATGTTCCCGGCCGGTGAAGTGGCAGCTTCCGGCGCCCCGTTTGCCATGGCCTCTTCCGCCATCTTCGGTAGCTGGTCTGCGCCGTTTGTTTCTGCCTTCACCGCCCTGGCCTGTTTCACCTCGCTCGGTTCCTGGATGATGCTGGTGGGCGAGGCGGGCAAGCGTGCCGCCAACGACGGCAACTTCCCGAAAATCTACGGCGAAGTGGACAAGAACGGCGTGGCCAAGAAGGGTCTGATCCTGGGCTCCCTCAAGATGACTGCCCTGATGATTGGCCTGACAGCCTTCACCTCCCAGTCCGCTCATGCTGCCGACCTCTTCAATGTGCTGACCACAGATGCGGTGCTGCTGACCATGCTGCCCTACTTCTACTCCAGCATTAACTTGATCCGCTTCGAGGGCATGACCTCCCGCAGCATCGGCGCGATGATCTTCTCCGGTGTGGCTTGCGTCTTCTGTCTGGTGGCCCTGATGGGCGCCAAGGGTTCCAACCTCACCGCAACCTTCGTGGTGTCGCTCATCATCCTGATGTTCTACGCCAAAAAACAGGGTCTGCGTCAGCACGACGCCCTGCTGAGCGAACAACCCAGCAACTAATTCCCCCTTTTATCTTCCAAGCGCTCTTCACTCACCATCCCTGATGGAGAGCGCCCCTTTACGTGTGGAGCATTACGATGAATATCATTGCCATCCTCAACCACCTGGGCGTTTTCTTTAAAGAAGAACCCATTCGCCAGCTGCAAGCCTCCCTCGAGCGCAAGGGTTTCGAGGTTGTTTATCCGGTCGACGTTGCCGACTTGCTGAAACTGATCGAGAAGAACCCCCGCGTTTGCGGCGCCATCTTCGACTGGGACAAATACTCTCTGGGCCTGTGCAAGGAGATCCACGATCGCAACGAGAAGCTGCCGATCTTCGCCTTTGCCAACGACCAGTCCACCCTGGATATTCACCTGACCGACCTGCGTCTGAACGTGCACTTCTTCGAGTACCGTCTCGGCATGGCCGACGACATCGCCCTCAAGATGGGTCAGGCCACTCAGGAGTATCAGGACGCCATCCTGCCGCCGTTCACCAAGGCGCTGTTCAAGTACGTGGAAGAGGGTAAATACACCTTCTGTACTCCGGGTCACATGGGCGGTACCGCCTTCCAGATGAGCCCGGCCGGCAGCATCTTCTATGACTTCTACGGTCCGAACGCGTTCAAGGCTGACGTCTCAATCTCCATGCCGGAGCTGGGCTCCCTGCTGGATCACTCAGGTCCGCACAAGGAAGCCGAAGAGTACATCGCCCGTACTTTCAACGCCGATCGCTCCTATATCGTCACCAACGGCACCTCCACTGCCAACAAGATCGTCGGCATGTACTCCGCGCCAGCCGGCAGCACTGTGCTGGTTGACCGTAACTGCCACAAGTCGCTCACTCACCTGATGATGATGAACGACGTGACGCCGATCTACTTCCGTCCGACCCGCAACGCCTACGGCATTCTGGGCGGTATCCCGCAGAGCGAATTCAGCCGCGACACCATCGCTGCCAAGGTTGCCGCGACACCGGGTGCCCAGGCTCCCCGTTACGCCGTCGTCACCAACTCCACCTATGATGGCCTGCTCTACAACACCGGCTTCATCAAGGAGAGTCTGGATACCCCTTACATCCACTTCGACAGTGCCTGGGTGCCTTACACCAACTTCAGCCCGATCTATGAAGGCAAGTGCGGCATGAGTGGCGAAGCCATGCCGGGCAAGGTGTTCTACGAAACCCAGTCCACCCACAAGCTGCTGGCGGCCTTCTCCCAGGCCTCGATGATCCACATCAAGGGGGACGTGGAGGAGGAGACCTTCAACGAAGCATTCATGATGCACACCTCCACCTCGCCGCAATACGGCATCGTGGCCTCTACCGAGATCTCTGCTGCCATGATGCGTGGCAACACCGGCAAGCGTCTGATCAAGGACTCCATCGATCGCGCCATCTCCTTCCGCAAAGAGATCAAGCGTCTGCGTGATCAGAGCGAAGGCTGGTTCTTCGACGTATGGCAGCCGGACAACATCGACACCGTCGAGTGCTGGAAGCTGGATCCGAAAGATGACTGGCACGGCTTCAAGGACATCGATGACAACCACATGTACCTGGATCCGATCAAGGTCACTCTGCTGACTCCGGGTATGGGTCGTGACGGCCAGCTGCTGGAGAAGGGCATCCCTGCCTCTCTGGTCTCCAAGTTCCTGGACGAGCGCGGCATCGTGGTCGAGAAGACCGGCCCTTACAACATGCTGTTCCTCTTCTCCATCGGTATCGATCAGTCCAAGGCGATGCAGCTGCTGCGTGCCCTGACCGAGTTCAAGCGTGGCTACGACCTGAACCTGACCATCAAGAGCATCCTGCCGAGCCTCTATCGTGAAGACCCGAGCTTCTACGAAGGGATGCGCATTCAGGAGCTGGCGCAGCGCATTCACGAGCTGACCAGCAAGTACCGTCTGCCGGAGCTGATGTTCAAGGCGTTCGACGTACTGCCGGAGATGAAGATGACTCCGCACGCCGCATGGCAGCAAGAGCTGGCCGGCAACGTGGTGGAAGTGCCGCTGCGTGACATGGTTGACCGCATCAGCGCCAACATGATCCTGCCGTACCCGCCGGGAGTTCCGTTGGTACTGCCGGGCGAGATGGTGACCCAGGATTCTCTGCCGGTGCTCGAGTTCCTCGAGATGCTGTGCGAGATCGGTGCCCACTACCCGGGTTTCGAGACCGACATCCACGGCCTCTATCGTCAGGCCGATGGCAGCTACACCGTCAAGGTGCTGCGTTAATCGACAGTGACAACAGTCGAAAGTGACAACAACGGGCCGCAAGGCCCGTTTTTCCCTCCGGAATTCCTGTTCTTATTGCGTGAGTCGCCAATCATGAAGCGAGTGCTCTCCATTCAATCCCACGTAGTCTTTGGCTGTGCCGGCAACAGCGCCGCCGTTTTTCCCATGCGTCGCCTCGGGATCGAGGTGTGGCCGATGAACACGGTGCAGTTCTCCAATCACACCCAATACCGCGAAGGCTGGCAGGGAATGGTGATGCCCGGCGGCCATATCCGTCAGCTGGTAAACGGCCTGGCGGAGATCGGTGTGCTGGCCGAGTGCGATGCGATCTTGAGCGGCTACCTCGGCTCGGCCGAACAGGGGGAGGAGATCCTGGCGGCGGTGGCCCGGCTCAAGGCGCTCAATCCGGCCGCCCTCTATTTTTGTGATCCCGTGATGGGTCACCCCGACAAGGGGTGCATAGTGGCACCCGGCGTCGCCGATTTTCTGAAAACCAGGGCACTGGCCTGCGCCGATATGCTGGCCCCCAATCTGCTGGAGCTGGAACAGCTCACCGGCCGCGATATCCGCAATGTGCCGGAGGCTATCGAGGCGTGCCAGCAGTTGCGCGCGCAAGGGGTCAAGCTGGTGATGGTCAAGCATCTGGGCAAGGCCGGCTTTGCCATGGACCGCTTCGAGATGCTGCTTGTGTGCGAGGAGGGGACTTTTCACCTCTCCCGCCCACTCTACCCTTTTGCCCGCCACCCCATCGGGGTGGGGGATCTGCTGAGCGCCACCATGCTGGCCAATCTGCTGGCCGGTTGTACCCCGGTTGCGGCGTTCGAACTTACCAATGCCAGCGTTGATGCCGTGCTGGCCCGCACCTGGCTGGCGGGAGCTTACGAGCTACAACTGGTGGCGGCCCAGCACGAAATGGCGCTGCCGCAGGTCTCCATTCGGGCGACCCGCCTCTAGGCTATTTGCGTCAACAGCAGAAACAACAAAGCCCTGATCATCAGGGCTTTTTATATTTCAGATTCGGGGAGATGGTTTAGTCTTGCGGGCTTTTGAGCGCCTTGACCACATCCTCTTTGGGCTCCAGCTCCTTGACCTGATTGAAGATCTCCAGCTCCCCTTGCGGGCTGACGGTGTAGGCATCGGCATCCTGATAGCTGCCGCTGCCAGCGCTCTCGATGATGACCACCAGCTCGGGCTGCTTGTCACCATTCAAATCGACCAGTTTCAGCTCCCGGATAAAGCCGTTGCGAGCCATCACCTTGCCATCCTGAAACTCATCCAGTGGAAATTGGGCGTTCTGGCCCGAGTAGAGCCGCACATCATAGCTGCCGATGGAGGCGGGCTCACCGGCCCCCTGCGCCACCCGGATCACCTGCCCGGAGGGGAGGGTCAGTTGCTTGTTAAATCCCTCTTCGGCCTGGGCGGCCAGCGGCAGGGTCAGCAGCCCTGCCATCATCAATGCTCTGTTCATCTTGCAACCTCTTGCTGTCTCTTGAGTGCGGGCTCCCGGGGAGCCCGCCCTGATGCTGTTACCAGATCTTCACCCGCTTCTGGGGTGGCAGATAGAGCTTGTCCCCCGGCTGGATGTTGAATGCCTCGTAGAAGGCGGGAATGTTCGGCACCACGCCGTTGACCCGGTACTCGGGCGGCGAGTGGGGGTCGGAGCGCAGCAGCATCTGCATCAGCTCGGGGCGATACATCCCCTTCCACACCTGCGCCCAGCCGAGGAAGAAGCGCTGTTCGCCGGTGAAGCCATCCAGCACCGGCGCCTCCTTGCCATCCAGTGACAGCTCATAGGCTTTGTGGGCGATGGTGAGACCGCCCAGATCGCCGATGTTCTCCCCCAGGGTGAACTGGCCGTTGACGAACTGGCCGTTGATGGGCTCGAAGCGGTTGTACTGGGCCACCAGACGGCTGGTGCGGAAGCGGAACTCCTTGAGATCCTGCGGCGTCCACCAGTCGCGCATCATGCCGTCACCGTCGGATTTGGCCCCCTGATCATCAAAACCGTGGCCCATCTCGTGGCCAATGACCCCGCCGATGGCGCCGTAGTTGACCGCATCATCCGCCGTCATGTCGAAGAAGGGGGGCTGTAAAATGGCCGCCGGGAAGACGATCTCGTTGTTGCTCGGGTTGTAGTAGGCGTTCACCGTTTGCGGCGACATGTGCCACTCGTCCCGGTCGACCGGCTTGTCGAGGCGCGCCAGACTGTCTGCGTATTCAAAGGTTTGCGAGCGTTGCAGGTTGCCCACCAGATCATCCGGTTTGATGGTGATGGCGCTGTAATCCTTCCACTTGTCGGGGTAGCCGATCTTGGGGCGGAACTTGGCCAGCTTCTCGAGTGCCTGCGCCTTGGTCTCGGGCGACATCCAGTCGAGCTCCTTGATGCTCTGGCCGTAGGCGGTGCGCAGGTTCTCCACCAGCTGCTCCATCCGCTCCTTGGCCGCTGGCGGGAAGTAGCGGGCCACATAGAGCTGGCCGACCGCTTCACCCAGATGATCGTTCAGCACCCCGAGCGCCCGCTCCCAGCTGGCGCGCTGCTTGGGCGTGCCGCTCAATGTGGTGCCGTAGAAGGCGAAGTTGGCGCGGTCGGTCTCGCTGTCGAGATAGGGTGCGTAGTCGGTCAGCAGTTGCCACTTGAGGTAGGCCTGCCAGTCGGTGATGGGGGTCTGGGCCATCACCTGATCCAGCGCGCTCAGATAGGTCGGCTGACCGATGATGAGCTCCGGCTGGCCAGCAATGCCCGCGGCATTGAGATAAGCCTGCCAGTCGAGATGGGGGGCGAGCCGTGTCAGTTCGCTGGCGGGGCGCTTGTTGTAGTTCTTCTCCCGATCCCGCAGGGCCACGTTGTCCCACTGGATGGTGGCGAGCCGGGTTTCGAGGGCCAGAATCCGTTTGGCCTTGCCGCTCGGGTCAGACTCACCGAGGCGGCTCAGCATGGCGGCGATATGCTGCTGGTACTTCTGGCGCAGGGCCTGGCTGTCGGGATCCTGCTTGAGGTAGTAGTCCCGATCCGGCAGCCCCAGTCCACCTTGATAGAGGTAGACCGCATAGCGGTCGGGGGACTTGGCATCGGCGTCGATCCAGATGCCAAACGGCGCGCCGCCGCCCATGCGGCCACTTTGGGCAAAGGCGCGGGCCAGCGCAGCCTGATCACCGATCCGGTCGATATCGGCCAGCGCCGGTGCCAGCGGGGTGAGCCCCTTGGCGTCACGGCCTGCCTGATCCAGATAGCTGGCGTAGAGATCGCGGATCTGCTGGGTCGGCGTGCCGGTGGCGGCCTCCTGCTTGGCCAGCCCCTCGACCAGCACCCGCACATCGGCGAGGGATTTGTCCCGCAGCATGTAGAAGGCGCCATCGGCGGGGCGATCGTCGGGGATCTTGGCGGTGGCGAGCCACTTGCCATTGACGTAGCGGAAGAAGTCATCGCCGGGTTTGACCTGGGTGTCCATATTGGCCAGCGCCAGCCCGGAGTGTTTGGGTGAGTCTTGCGGTGCCTGACTGCAGCCAGCCAGCAGTGCCAGTCCAATCAGGCCGGCCAGTAAGCTTTTCTTATTGTTCATCTTGTTTGATTCCAATTCGGGTTGTTTGCTTCCCTGCCCATCTTCCTTGCTCCAACCGGTTGTGCGACCGCTTTGCGGCCAGCCTGGTGGAGAGGGCGGGCGAGCCTCACTCTAGCAGCAGGGTTGCAGCTTGATAAGCCCGACTCTGCTAAGATCGGCCGGTCCGTTTTGGGGAAGCCTATGATTTCTCATCTTTATTCTCGCTTTTGTCTGACTATGCCAGCGCCGGAAGGTTCCACCGGTCTGCTGGTGGCCTTCAGTGGCGGCCTCGACTCCACCCTGCTGCTGTTACTGGCGGCGCAGTATGCCCGCGAGCACAGCCTGCAACTTCGCGCCCTGCACGTGCACCACGGCCTCAGTCCCCATGCCGATGAGTGGGTCGCTCATTGTGAAGCCGTGTGTCAGCAATTGGCGGTGGAGCTGCTGGTCGAGCGGGTAACACTGGCCCGTGGCAATGGCGAGAGTCTGGAGGCGCAGGCCCGCACCGCCCGTTATCAGCGGCTGACCGCCCGGATGCGGGAGGGGGAGTGGCTGCTCACCGCCCACCATCAGGACGATCAGCTGGAGACCCTGCTGCTGGCCCTCAAGCGCGGCGCCGGCCTGCGCGGCTTGGCGGGGATCTTGCCAAGCCAGCCCTTTGCTGGCGGCCTGTTGCTGCGGCCGCTGCTCGATATGAGTCGCGCCGAGCTGGCCGAGGCGGCGGCGAGCCTCCCCTTTGGCTGGGTGGAGGATGAGAGCAATCAGGACGTGAGTTATGACCGCAACTTTTTGCGCCAGACGCTTATCCCCCAGCTCAAGGCGCGCTGGCCCGCCATGGCCCAGACCGCGGCGCGCAGCATGGCCCTGTGCGCCGAGCAGGAGGCGCTGCTGGATGAGCTTGCCGAGAACGACTGGCAGCTGGCGGGCGATGGGGAGGCGCTCCATATCGGCCCGCTGCACGCCCTTTCACCTACCCGGCGCAACAATCTGCTGCGCTACTGGATCCGCCGTCAGGGGGGCGAGATGCCATCCCGCGAGCAGCTTGCCCGGCTGTGGCAGGAGGTAGCGCTGGCGCGGCCCGATGCCAATCCGCAGCTCAACTGGGGCGGCCTGAGTTGCCGCCGTTTTCAGGAGCGCCTCTATCTGGTGAGCCCTGATCTGCAACCTTGTCATCAGGTGTTGCCGTTGACGCCGGGCGAGCCGCTGACCCTGCCGGACGGGTTGGGCGAGCTGGTGGTGCGTATGGCGGAGCACGGCGAGGGGCTGTTGCGTTCCCCCCGAGCGGACGAGCCGCTCTCGGTGCGCTTTCAGGTAGCGCCCGGGATCCCCCTCAAACCGGTGGGGCGAAGCGGCAGTCGGCGGATGAAGAAGCTGCTGCAGGAGTATGGCGTGCCTTCGTGGCAGCGGGGGCGCATCCCCATCCTCTACTATGGCGAGCAGGTGGCGGCGGTGGTGGGGCTCTTTGTTTGCGACGGTTTTATGGCACAGAGTGCCGGGCTGGTCTGTCACTGGCAGGGAAGCGGTGCCGCCCCGGTTTTGCCCGAGCAGGATCTTTCCTGAGGTGATCGGTGTGAGCGGGGACCCCAAAAAAAGAAGCTCCGGTCACATGGCGCGCATGTGCCGGAGCAAAGAAGAGTTCGGGATTATTCGTTAGAGCTGGCCTTGCCGGCTTTTTTGCGGGCGTAGAGGTGGCTGTCGGCCGCCTCGTAGAGGCTCGGCACATCGACCCCGGATTGCCAGCTGGCGGCGCCAAGGCTGCATCCGACCGAGAAGGTGCTGAGCTCCTTGTTGGTCATCAACATATGCTGCAGTCGCAGCCAGACCGGGCGCCACGCCTCGGGTTCGGCCGGTTGCAGCAGCAGGGCAAATTCATCTCCCCCGAGCCGGAAGGCTTGATCCGTACTGCGGATGCACCCCTTGAGCAGCTGGGCGAAGCGGCTCAGCACCAGATCCCCCACCGGATGGCCCCAGGTGTCATTGATCTGCTTGAAGCGATCGAGATCCAGCAGCACCAGCACCAGACCGTGGGGCTCGCGGCTGTGCTGTTCGATGGCGCGACCGATGGCTTCGTCAAAGTAGGAGCGGTTGCCAAGGCCGGTCAGGTGATCGAGCCGGACCAGCTGATCCAGTTTTTCCAGCCGCAGATAGAGGGGCAGCAGCAGGCAGAGCAGCTGATGGTATTGCATCAGTACCCGTTGCTGGCTGCCGCTCAGCGGATGTTCCAGCTCGTAGTGGAGCTGGCCGAGCAGCTGGCCATGCTGGCCGCGCAGCTCGAACGGATAGTTGTGCAGGTTGAGGGTGGCCAGCGGCGGGTGCTGGATCAGCACATGGGGCTGGCCACAATCGAGGTAGAGACCGTGGATCCTGACAATTCTTGCCGCACGATCGGCAAAAGTTGTCAGCAGACCACCGAGATCGCTCTGCCCCAACAACTGCTCGAGCAACTGGTTGCGTTCAACGCTGGGCAACGGCGTGAGCCGCTCCATCTGGCGAACCCACTGCTCGATGCCATGGCTAAAGCCATTAAGTGACGACGTATTTTCCATGGTCTTCCACCTGTAACACCTGACTACTGTCTCCTCCCTGCAATTGGCATGCCCAATATATCTTTCCTGCCCGCCAGATCGGCTGACTAAGCTTAAGTCGATAAAAGGAGAGGGAAATTTGTACACCGACCTGTTGATCCTGCTGTTCGCCGCTGTTCTGCTGGTGGCAACTTTCCGGCGCCTCGGCTTGCCGGTCATCCTTGCCTACCTGATTGCCGGCGTCTTGCTCGGCCCCCACGGGCTGGCGGTGATCACCGGTCAGTCGATCATGCAGACCATTGCCGAGCTCGGGATCGTCTTTCTGATGTTCTCGCTGGGGCTGGAGTTCTCCCTGCCGAAATTGCTGGCGATGCGCCGGTTGGTGCTGGGGGTCGGGATGTTGCAGGTGCTGCTCACCTCGTTGCTCTTCTTCGCCATCGGCTGGTGGTGGGGGCTGGGTCTGGCCCAGTCGCTGGTGGTGGCGGGGACGTTGGCTCTCTCCTCGACGGCGGTGGTGATCAAGCAGCTCGGCGAGCAGAAGCAGCTTCATACCCGCCGCGCCCAGCTGGGGGTGAGCGTGCTGCTGTTTCAGGATCTGGCGGTGGTGCCCCTGCTGGTGATGATCCCGATCCTCGCCCAGCCGGAAGTGCAAGGGAGCGCCCTGGCCGCCGAGATCGCCTGGGCCACTCTCAAGGGGCTGTTTGCCCTCTTCACTCTGTTGGCGGTGGGCAAGTGGTTGCTGCCGCTGCTGTTTCACGAGGTGGCGCGGGCCCGCTCCGACGAGTTGTTCGTTCTGAGTGCCCTGCTGGTGGCGCTGCTGGCTGCCTACATGACCCATTCGCTGGGGTTGTCGATGGCGCTGGGGGCGTTTCTGGCGGGGATGATGCTGGGGGAGTCCCACTACCGTCATCAGCTTGAGGTAGACATCAAGCCCTTTCGCGACGTGTTGATGGGGCTCTTCTTTATCACCATCGGCATGGCCATGGAGTGGGAACTGGTGGCGCGGGCATGGTGGCAGGTACTGATCTGCGTGGTGCTGCTGGTGCTGTGCAAATCCCTGTTGGTGCTGCTGGCCGGGCGGCTGATGGGGGAGCGAAAGCGCGACAGCATGGCCGCCGGCATCATGCTCAGTCAGGTGGGGGAGTTCGGCTTCGTGCTGCTGGCGCTGGCGCTCCACCACGGCTTGCTGGATCAGCAACTGGTCTCCCTGCTGATCGGCATCGGCATCATCTCCATCGCCATGACCCCCTGGCTGGTGACCCAGGCCCATTCGCTGGCTCGCAGCCTCACCGATCCGGCGCTGCTGACCCGCTCCGAGGTGGCACAGTCGGGCCTGAGCAAAAACCAGCACGTCATCATTGCCGGGTTTGGCCGGGCGGGGCAGACCTGTGCCCGCTTCCTCAAGATCGAGGAGATCCCCTTTCTGGCCCTCGATCTTGACCCGGAGCGGGTGAGCGAGGCCAAGCTGGCGGGGGAGCAGGTGGCCTTCGGCGACGCCAGCCGCCGCGATATTCTGCTGGCCGCCGGGTTGTTGCGGGCACGGCTGGTGATCATCACCTTTGATGATCGCAAGCGGGTGGAGGCGATGCTGGCACTGATCCGCGAATTGGCGGGGGATCTCAAGGTGCTGGTGCGCACCCGGGATGACAGCTTTCTGGAGCAGTACAAGCAGGCGGGGGCCTTCGAGGTGATCCCCGAATCCCAGGAGGGGGCCCTGATGCTGGTCTCCCACCTGCTGCTCAATTGCGATATCCCCATCGGTCGGGTGATCCGGCGCATGGAGCTCGAGCGCAGCAGCCAGTACCGCTTTCTGCACGGCTTCTACTGGGGGGATCAGAGCGCCAGCAATCTGGAGGCGGATCAGCTGCTTGAACGCCTCCATCCGCTGTTGCTGCACGATCAGGCGTGGGCGGTAGGCCGTGAAGTGCGCGAGCTGCCGCTCGATGAGGTGCGGATCAAGGAGGTGCAGCGCGGCGATCAGAGTCTGGAGCCCAGACCCGAGCTGGTGCTGGCGGCCGGTGACCGACTGATCCTGTTTGGTACCGTGGTGGCGATGGAGCAGGCGGAGCAGCGTTTGCTGGAGGGGCGCTGAGTCCCCTCGCACTCATCGGCACCCCCTTTACTCACGCTCTTTTGGTAGCCCTTCGATATCGAGGAAGGCGACGACCCGCTCCCGCTCCCTCAGGGTGTCCTGATAGCCCAGCTTGATCAGCTGCTGGCAATAACCCGGATAGAACATCAAAAAGCTGGCCAGACTGCTGGTCTCATCCCCCTTCACACCCAGCACCCGCAACAGGCGGCGCAACTTTAGCGGTAGTTTGCGCAGGTAGGCCAGTGCGATGGTGTCGAGATCCTGACTCGGTTTTAGCACGCAGGTCTCCACCCGTTTCAGCTTGAGGCGATTGCGCTCCCGCTCCGGGATAAGATCCAGAGTCTGGTTGATGCGCCACAGCCGCTCCAGATCGGAGTTGAGGGTGTCAGTAAAGACCGTATCGAGCAGATGGCTGGCGATATTGGAGCTGGTGAGATGGCCGTGATGATGGGTCGGCGCCGAGTGCGCCGGCGGATCCAGGGTGATCAGCAGGATCCGATCCGCACCCAGATGGATGGCGGGGCTGAGCGGGCTCAGCTGGTGGATGGAACCGTCGCCGTAAAATTTCTCGCCGATCCGGGTGGCTGGAAAGACAAAGGGGAGCGCCGAGGAGGCGAGCAGATGCTCAGATGTAAGCACGGTGCGCACCCCGCGCCGTCTGGCCCGCTCCCACGGATGGTGCTCAGCCCGCCCCTGAAAGAAGGTGGTGGATAGGCCGTCATCGTAATCCGACGCCGTGATGGCCAGCGCCTCCAGACTGCCGTAGAGGATGTTGTCATCAATGCGGTGATAGTCGATGAGTTGATCCAGCAGGCGGTGCAGCGGCGCGTTGTCAAAGAGGTGAAAGGCGTGGTTGGTGTGGGGATTGATCAGCCCAGCCGACCCCTCGTACATCAGCCGCCACAGCAGGCGACCGGGATGAAAATCGAAGATGTGGTGGGTCTCGAAGCGGCGCCAGACCCACTCCAGCTTGCGCACCCCCAGATGGAAGCAGGAGGCGTAGCAGGCCAGCGCGGTGACATTGATGGCCCCCGCCGAGGTGCCACACAGGATAGGAAAAGGGATGCCGAGATTGCGCGGGTAGAGCTCCGCAATCGCCTTGAGGGCGCCGACCTGATAGGCGGCGCGAGCACCGCCACCGGTGAGCAACAATGCTGTATTGGGTCTGGCCATATGCTGGCGCCTTATCGTGTTCTGACAAGAATGTTCCCACTGACAAGTTAACTATAAGGCGCTGTATCAAATATAAAAACGGGCGCTTGCCCGTTTTTTTCATGGCCCCGTGTCAAAGGGCGCGGTGAGGATTTTCCGGCCGAGCCAGCTGATCGAAGGCGGCGAATACCGGGGCGCTTGCGAGGATACGACCGTGGCCCAGACCCCGGGTGCTCACCAGCCGGGTATGACCATCCTGACTGGCCCGCAAGGAATCGCCGTGCGGTGCAAATCTGTCCTCCTCGTCGTGCACGATTATCGCCGCGCCGCTGCGACTGGCGAGGCGACCCAGCGGATCGACCGTGCTCAAGGGGTGCTGGTACTCCTGCTCAATCTCCTTGACCACCGCATCGAACAGCCGGATGGAGTAGCCGGAGCGCGCCACCATGCCGTAGAGCTGGGGCACATAGTCGAGCACCGGCGAAATCAACAGCAGCGGCAGGGTATCGATACCCGCCTGACGGCTGGATAGTGTGACGGCGCCCCCCATGCTGTGGGCGATGACCCCGTGCAGCTGACCTGCTTCGCTGGCCAGCCTGGTTGCCAGCTCGTCGAAGGCGCGCACGAAACGGGGCAGGTGGCCAGTGTTGCCCGCGCTCTGGCCGTGGGCCGGATGATCGTAGGCAATGGCGGTGAAACCCTGCGCGGCGATATGGCTCATCAGCGGATAGAACTGGCTGGCGCTGCCGGACCAGCCGTGCATCAGCAGCCACAGTGGCCCCTGACCGAGCCGATAGCTCATCAATACCCCTTCGCTGGTATGGACGGCCTGCTTCACCAGACCGGCAGGTTCGTGGCCACCCCGCTGGTTGCGCTGGGGGGTGAGCAGCAACTTGCTGGCGGTGCGCTTGGCATGGGTGGGGGCGAGTCTGTGGTGTAACCGGGTGCCGATCCCCAGCAGCCATTTGCTCGGGCTGAAGCGGCGGGTGTTGAAGTAGATCTTGCTGCTCATGGTCATCCTGTGGTTTTTATGTGCGAACGGTCGTGCTTTTTTGTTGGTTTTTAAAAATTAGTGTTGAACGGATGCCAAAACATCAGCGCCAGCTGCTCAGCAGAGCGTCCACCTCGGGCCAGAAGTGGCGGGCCGGATCCTGACACAGTTCGAGATCGTTGAACACCTGATCCGCCAGATAGAGGCCATAGAGGCGGTAAACGGCGCGCCAGGGATCCATCTCCTGTCGCCACTCGCCTGCAGCCTGACCTTGCACCACCTGACGGGCCAGATAGTCGAGCCAGAAGCGCACCAGTTGCCGGGCGGCTTGTTGCACAGGGCTCTCTTGCTCATGGCCATCCTGCACCGAGGTCCAGGCATCGAGGAACATGCAGCGTCCGGCGAAGCAGTGGTTCCACGCCTGCCAGGCGCGCAGCAGGGCGATCAGCTTGTCGTGCTGGCTCTGGTACTCCTGCTGGCGTACCGGCTGGATCACCCGCAGCCGAAACACTTCGGCGGCGTACTCCAGCACGGCGATCTGCAGATTGTCTCGGGATTGAAAGTGGGCAAACAGGCCGCTTTTGGACATCTCGCAAGCGCTGGCCAGCGAGCCGATAGTCAGGCTCTCCAGCCCTTGCTGGCTCGCCTGCTCAAAGGCAGTCTGCAAAATGGTTTCCCGGGTCAGGCGCCCCTTGCTCATCACTCTCTCCTCGTTGGCGCTGGCAGCATAAAGTACGATCGTGCTAATTGTCGAGCAACAAATAGCCAGCATGGCTGGCTATGTCGTCTCGCGCGTGTCACTGCGCGCGGTGTTCAGCTCTCCTTGATATCGAGCTGTTGCAGGGCGATAACCGCCTGAGTGCGGTTTTTGACGCCCAGTTTTCTGAAGATGGCGGTGATATGGGCCTTGATGGTGGCCTCGGAGACGTTGAGCTCCCAGGCGATCTGTTTGTTGAGGCTGCCATCGCGCAGCATGATCAGTACCTTGTATTGCTGGGGGGTGAGGCTGGCCAGCTTGCTGGCGAAATCGGGGCCATCTTCCGATTCAGGATGGAGCGAGATGCCTTCCGGCACCCAGTTATCCCCCCCGATCACCGTATTGAGGGCATTGACCAGCTCCTTCATCGGCACCGACTTGGGAATAAAGCCGAGCGCCCCGAGCCGCAGCACCTGCTGGATGATGGCCGCCTCTTCCGAGGCGGAGACCACCACGATAGGCAGGTCGGGATACTGGCCGCGCAGGTGGGCCAGCCCCTCGAAGCCATTGGCCCCGGGCATCTTGAGATCGAGCAGCAACAGGTCAACTTCGGGGTGCTCGCCGAGCAGGCTGGTCAGGCTGTCGATGGAGTCCGCTTCCAGCAATTGAGCGTCGTTGATGGCCATGTGCACCGCTTGATAAAGGGCGCCCCGAAACAGGGGGTGGTCATCTGCGATGACGATGGTAAATTGGCTGTCCATATTTCGGTTAATGGCTCACATTGTTGCTAACTGATTGTTTTGAAAAATCAAACTAGCATCGCTCACCAAGAGGGTCAAACCCGCGGGTGCGCAAATGTGAAGCGACCATCGGATGTTTTGCCATCAGGGCAGATCGGCCGGTCGCAGGCAACTCATGCAGGAGGCAGCAGATGGGAGCCTTGGTATTGGCGGTGGGCACCGGCTCCACCTGGGCGATGCGGGCGGCACTGGTGCTCGCCATGAGCGGGCTGACGTGGCAGGAGCAGGTGTTCGATCTGGAGGATGCCAAGTCGCTGGCGCGGCTCAAGCGGCTGGCACCGGCTGGGCTGGTGCCCTGGCTCGAACACGATGGCGTGCGGGTTCACGACTCGCTGGCCATCGCCGAATATGTTCACGAGCTCTGTCCCGACCGTCAGCTCTATCCCGTTTCGCTGGCCGAGCGGGCACAGGCTCGCAGCCTCTGCGCCGAGTTGCACGCCGGATTTCGGCAGATCCGTTCTCTGCTCCCCTTCTTTCTTGGGGCGCCAACCCGTATCGATCCCCCGGTGGAGGCGGTCGGTGAGCTGGCCCGTTTGCTGGAGATCTGGTCGCAGACGCGGGGCCCCTTCTACTTTGGCGAGGCGGGCATGGTCGATGCCTTCTATGCGGTGATGGCCTATCGGCTGGCCAGCTACGGCATCCTGTTGCCCGGTCAGGCCGGAGCCTATCAGCAGGCGCTGCTTTCTTGGCCTCTGTGGCAGGAGACCCTGCTCAAGGCGCGGTTGCAGTGGCCGGTGGCAGCGCGCCAGTCACAGTGAACCGTGGCAGATAGATAAACGAAAGAGGGGAGCCAGTGGCTCCCCTCTCTGCTGCAGGTCAATGTGGCTCAAGGGTTACTTCTGCCGGCCGGCAAAGACCACCACCACCTTGTCATCCCCCTTCTCCCGCACAAAGGCGTAGGGGGCATCCGAGAGTTTCTGGTGGCTGCCTGCCGCAATGGCCGGATGGGCGGCGCGGAACTGGCCCAGTTGCTGCCAGTGCTTGACCAGCTCAGCCTTGTCTCCGCTGGCCAGCTCCTGCCAGTTCATGTCCGAGCGCAGCGCCTGATCGAACACCCCGCCATCCTTGGCCAGCCCGCGGCCGGACTCGTCGCCGTAGTAGAGCTGGATGCCGCCCGGCAGCAGCATAAAGCTGTTGGCGACCCGGCGCTGTAGCGGCACATCCTGATAGTCGCCAAAGAACAGCTTGGTGTCGTGGGAGCTGATGTAGCTCAACACGTTGAACTCGGGATCCTGATTGATGCGGCTGGCGTAGCTGGCATAGGTGGGCTCGGCGCTGGCCATGCACTGGGCCTGGGGCAGGGCGAACTCGCGCTGATAGTCGAAGTTGATCAGGGAATCGAAACCGTTCTGATACCAGAAATCCTTGGCCACCCCGTGATCCCAAACCTCGCCCACCATGTAGAAGGGCAGATCGTCGAGGGCCTTGCCCGGGTTGTTGGTCTTCCACTCCTTGAGTGCAGCGGTGCCCGTCTGCTTGAGCTTGGCCCACACCTCGGGCTCCAGATGCTTGACAGTGTCGGCCCGAAAGCCGTCGATGCCAAAGCGGCGCACCCAGTCGGTGTGCCAGGCAATGAGGTAGTCGCTCACGGTAGCGTCGGGTAGCGCCTTGGCGAGGGTATCCTTTTTCGCGGCCAGCAACGGCGGCAGCCCTACCGGTTTGGTCGATTCGGTCAGAAAGTCCGGCAGCCCCGCCACCGAGCCGGTGACATCGTCGGTGCCGGGCTGCGGGTAGCCGGGCAGACCGGCCCGCACCCAGTCACCGCTCCACCACTTGTCCCACTTCGGCGACTGGTAGTCGATGAACTGGTTGTAGCCATGCCAGTTGAGGCCACCGCTCGGGCGCCACTGGTTCCAGACGGTCGGCAGCTTGTCTGTGTTCCGGGTCAGCTCGGTGAGCCCCAAATCCTGCAGGTCGGCGAGGGTGGCGTAACCTGCGTGGTTCATCACCACGTCGAGGATGATGCGCATGCCGCGCTTGTGGGCCTCATCCACCATGGTTTTCAGACTCTCTTCATCGCCGTAGTTGGGGTCAATCTTGGTGAAGTCGAGCGCCCAGTAGCCGTGGTAGGCGTAGAAGGGGAAATTGCCCTGCTCGCCGCCACCAATGAAGCCGTGAACCTGCTCCACCATGGGGGTGATCCAGATGGCGTTCATGCCGAGGCTCTTGATGTAGTCGAGCTTCTCGGTCAGCCCCTTGAAGTCACCGCCATGCCAGGTGGCCACCTCATCCTGACCATCCTTCTGGCGGCCGAAGCTGTGGTCGTTGGCGGGGTCGCCGTTGTTGAAGCGGTCGGTCAGCAGGAAATAGACACTCGCCTGATCCCAGCTGAACGGTGCTGGCTTGGCTGCCTTGACCGACTCGAGCAGCAGCAGGCCGCCGCTCTCTTTACTCGGGGTCAGGGTCAGTTTGCCCTGTTTGACCACCGCCTCCTGTTTTGAGTAGGCATCCCTCAGTCGGGTGCCGTCGGGCCAGACCCCTTTCAGGGATACCGTGACCGGGCCGCCATCCCAGCTGATGCAGGGCTCTTGTGGTGGCTGGCGCTTGAACTCGCTCTTCTTGGTCGCCCGCAGCACCTTGAGGCTGGGGGTATCCGGGTTGAAGGTGAACTGATACTCCCCGGCCAGCATCACCCGCAGGGTAAAGCTCTGATCCTTGCTGCATTTGTCCATGGGTTGGGCGGTGCCGAAGGGGAGTTGCTTGCTCTCGCTCGGGCCAAAGCTGGTACCGCAACTGTTGTCTGCGTCGCTGATGCGGATCTGGTGGCTCCCCTTGGCAAGGGGATGGGTCAGCTCCACCGTGCCCTTGTCCAGCGCGATCGGGGCTGCTACCGGTTGACCATCCACATAGAGGCGAACCTCAGGGGCAGCCATCGCCTGTTGGATGAACAGAGGGGCGGCCAGCAGGGCGAGCCAGAGATGGGATAAGTGATGAGCACGACGCATAAGCCATTCCTTGAGCAGGGCAGTTCGGACAAGGGCCCATTCTAGGAGCAGCAAAGCGCGCCTTGGATCGGCAAAACGCCGATTTGTGACATCAGTTCAAATGGTTACGTTTTCAAGCCAAGGAAAGTGTGACGGAGAGGTGGTGGGACGCTCTGTCGATAAAAATAGCGGCCATAAAAAATGCCGGTCAGGTGACCGGCATTTGGTGTATCAGGCATTGTCGTCACATCAGACGGTGAAGAACTTGAAGTTGACGAAGGCCACCGCGATGAAGGAGGCCACCATGCCGCTGATGCAGAGCACCGCCGGGCGGATGGCTGGCCAGCGATGGGTCAGCAGAATGATGGCCAGCAGGGTCGGGTAGAGCCCGAACATGTAGCGTGGCATGGCGTTGAGGCCGGTCATCAGCGGAATGGTGCAGCAGATGAACATCAGGGTCGCTTCCGCCCAGCGTTTCTGGCTGAACAGGTAGCCGTTCAGGCACCAGCCGAAGATCACCATGATGGAGAGGTAAGCCTTGCGGCCGCCCAGCTCGAAACCGCTCAGCCACCAGTCCAGCGGGCTGTCCATGTAGCGACCCCAAGCCACCTGAATGTGTTTGAAGGCGAAGGCGTCGCCGGTCAGGTGATAGAGGTAGACCATGTAGGCAAACAGGCCAAACGGGATCATCCAGAGGGTAAACACCACCTTGAAGGCGCGCTCGGTGAAGCGGAAAAATTCCCGCCAGCCGTAGGCCTGCAGCGCCAGGATCAGCACCGGGAAGACCATCATCACCCCCAGGTTGCGGGTAGCGGAGATACAGACCCCCAGCACGGCCACCATCAGCCACTGCTCCCGATAGGCGAACAGGAACATCCCCAGCATCAGCGCCATAAAGGTCGACTCGGTATAGCCGGAGACGAAGTAGGCGGAGAAGGGGGAGAAGGCGAGCAGCCAGACGCCAAAGCGGGCGGTATCGTCCCCCAGCTTGAGCTGACGCAACACCAGCAACATCAGCGGTAAACTGGCGAAGAAGGAGAGGTTGGTAACAATGATGAGGCCGATCAGGCTCTCGACATTGAACAGGTTGGAGATGGCACCGGAGACCATCGGGTAGAGCGGCATAAAGGCCCAGTTGGCCGCATTGCCCTTGCTCAACCAGCGCGGGTAGAGGTCGTAGCCGTTCTCGATGATGCGCTGGAACCAGACGCAGTCGAACTGGCAATAGGCCTGCAGCGGGCCAATGTCGGGGGAGCCATAGAGCTGGACACCGAAGTAGCCCATG
Source organism: Aeromonas sp. 84A (assembly GCF_051919345.1). Lineage (NCBI taxonomy): Bacteria > Pseudomonadati > Pseudomonadota > Gammaproteobacteria > Aeromonadales > Aeromonadaceae > Aeromonas > Aeromonas sp. 84A. The sequence continues at coordinate 3,828,292 of NZ_JBQBEW010000001.1, read as the reverse complement.
CCATACAGCGCCACCCGGCTCAGCATGAAGGCGGCGATGATCATCAGCCAGTCACGACCGCTGATGCGCAGTGACGGGCGATAGGGGAGTGCAGCCCCGGTTAGCGGGGCAGTATTGGTCATATCATTCATCAGGCAAAAACCCAGACGCGAGAGAGAACGTAAGTGAGGACGGTAACGGTCAGGGTGGCGATGACCACCGGCAGCAGACCGGAGAGCCCCGCAAACAGCAGGCCGCTCAGGATCAGGTTACGCACCGCCAGCGAGAAGAGGGCGACCAGCAGAAACTTGCTGGCGGCTCCCTGCTTCTGGAAGGTGATGTAGCGGTGACCAAAGAAGGAGAACCAGAACGCGATGGCAAAAGCCAGCGTGGTAACCAGGTGCTCCGAGATGGTGGGCCAGGTATGAAACAGTGCGATGGAGGTGCCAAGGTCGACGAGGGTAGCACCCCCGCCGACAAAACCGAAACGTACCAGCCGCCAGAATTCCTCGCGGGAGATCATTGAGGCGCTTGCTCCTGCTGCTCTTGCGGGTTGCTGTCAGCGCTCTGCGGTTTGGCCGCATCCTGCTTGGCATACTGGCCATAGACCCCTTCAATGAGGTAGACCGGGCGCTGTTTCACTTCCACGAACATGCGGCCGATGTACTCGCCGATGATGCCGAGCGACAACAGCTGGATACCGCCGAGGAACAGCACTACGGACATCAGGGAGGCGTAACCGGGTACGTCGATGCCGAAGAAAACCACCTGGGTCACGATCTTGAGGATGTAGAGGAAGGCGACGAAGGAGACGCCGACACCCACATAGCTCCACACCCGCAGCGGCCAGCTGGAGAAGCTGAGCAGGCCGTCGAGGGCGAAGTTCCACAGTTTCCAGTAGTTGAATTTGGTTTCACCGGCGTGACGGGCCGGGCGCTCGTAGGGGACGCCAACGGCACGGAAACCGGCCCAGGCAAACAGCCCCTTCATAAAGCGGTTGCGTTCGGGCAGCAGCTTGATCGCCTCGACCACGCGACGGTCGATCAGGCGGAAGTCACCGGCGTTCTCCGGCAGCTTGGTGCTGGTGGAGAGGGCGTTGAAGAAGCGGTAGAAGCCACCGGCAGTCAGGCGCTTCATCGGGGTATCGGCGCTGCGATCGACTCGGATGCCGTAGACGGTGTCATAGTCACCGGTCTGCCACAGTTTGACGAACTCCAGGATCAGGGCGGGCGGGTCTTGCAGATCCACGTCCATCGGCACGATGGCATCCCCTTTGGCCTGATGCAGACCGGCGGTCAGGGCCGCTTCTTTACCGAAGTTGCGTGCCAGGTTGACCAGGGTCACGCGCGGGTCACGGGCGATGGCCTGCTCGACCACTTCACGGGTGCGGTCACGGCTGCCATCGTTGACGAATACAATTTCAAGCTGGTCTTTCAGCGGGGCCAGTTCGTTGTCTATCGCGTTGATGAAGGCATCGATGCTCTCTTCCTCGTTGTAAACGGGAACGACCAGAGAGAGTCGAAAATCTGGATGCGACATAAGAACGTCCTTATTTGGGATAGTTGTTTTTATAAAATGGTATTCGGGGCAAGGATCACTGGGCTACGGTCAAACGTACCGACTGCACATTGATGGGAGTAGGTGCCGAGAGCGCCAGAAAATTGGGGCGCTTGGGATCTGCCGTGAGCGAGTCACCGGGCAGACTGAGGCGGATTTCGTTGATGCCCGCTTTGGCCAGTTTCACCGTGGTGGTGAAGTCGTGACCCAGCGCCACTTTCAACAGGGCGCCGGCTTCCGGGCTGTTGATGCGAGCCTGTACGGTAAGCTGATCCGGATTGGCCGCCTGCTTGGGCAGCACAAAGTAGAGACCGCCCTGACCGCTGAGCAGGGTACCTTCGTCGCTCGGCTTCTTGGCCCAGCCTTCGCTGGAGAGGAAGCGGCTCGGTTTGGTCAGATTGAGCTCGTTACCAGGCTGATAGGTCATGCTGGAGTTGTGTTCCCAGAAGCGGGTCTTGCCTTCCAGATAATAGAGTCGGTAGGCCAGACTCACATTGGGGTGAGCAGCCAGATAGAGGGTGTAAAGATAAAAACCGCTTAACGCCAGAATGGCAGTCAAAAAACCGAACTTTTTGTACGTCATATCACTCTCTATGCCTGACAGAATGGGTAGGCCGATGTCGCGCATATGCTAATCCAATTGCAAAAAAAGCATAGTGGATCACAAAAAAATATTTGGTCACATATTAACCCCTTTTTACCCCTGTTCCAAACGTTGCTGTTTCCCGGTTAAACAGGTCTTGCGGGGTGCAGGTTGCCAGTGGCGCTCCGGCAGGGCAATTGGCAAATAGACGTGCTTTGCTGCGTCATTTTCTAGCGGATGCGATAGTCATCTGGCCTCTATCGCCATTTTGCAGGGGGCGATTTATGATGACTCACTTATTCGTCAAGGATGACATATGAAGTGGATCTCTTGCTGTCTGTTGCTTGGATTATGGGCGCCAATGGCATTGGCCAAGGCCCTGTGTCCCGAGCCTATTCAGGTCGGTTACGATAACTGGCCCCCCTACCATTATTACGAAGCCGACTCACCGCAAGAGGTGCGCGGTTATGCAGCCGAGGTGCTGACGGCTGTGCTCACTTCCATGCACTGCAAGGTCAACTATGTGGAGCTGCCCTGGAAGCGGGTACTGCACGAAATGGAGCATGGCGAGATAGACATGGCGATGGAGGCGAATATCAATGATGAGCGCGCCCGTTATGCCTGGTTTTCCGACTCCTACAACCCGGGGCGCACCTTGCTGTGGATCCGCAAGGGCAGCCACTACCCCGAGCAGGAGCTGGCGAGCTGGCTGGCCAGTGGTTACTCCCTCGGTGTCACCAAAGAGTACTTCTATGGCGATGAAGTGATGTCGCTGCTCGCTCGCTATGCCAAACAGGTGAGTGCGGTGAGCGACCAGCAAAATTTTGAGAAGCTGGCCCGCGGGCGGATCGACGGTTTCCTCGGTGACATGTTGGCTACCCCCAGCGCCCTTAGCAAGGAGGGGATGAGCGGTTTGTTCACCAGTCACCCCATGGTGGTATCTGAATCGCCGAGCTTCTTTATGTTGGGCAAGCGCAGCTTTTCGCCGCAGTTCTTGCAACAATTCAATCAGGCGTTGGCGCGGTTCAAGGAGACAGATGCGTATGACATTATCTGGCAGCGTTATGCCCCCGGGCGCTAGCAAAGTATTGGCCGTTCACGCATCATGAGCGGCCTGAGCATCGGGTCTGCTTGTCAGGCCCGACAGAGTGAACAAACCGTTTTGAGGTACCCATGGGGATGAAGTATTGGCTGGCCCTTGCCAATCTGGTGTGGCTGGGATGTTTGCCCGCTGGCGCGGTACATGCGACCGAAGCACAAGTCGTAGTGGCGGCCAGTGAAACCGGGCACGACTGGTATCAGGGCAGTCAGGCCGAACAGGCCCGTGTCGAGCTGGAACAGCAGCTGCAAGAGGCTGTGCTTGCTCAGCTGCATCCCGATTTTTTCACGCTGTGGAAGCGCCTGCAGGCCACCCCAGCAGACAAGCGTGGCGCCATCTATGACGACATTTTTGCCAAGCTCAGTCGTTTCCAGCACGCCTGGCGGGGGATGGATCTGGTCTCTCGCGAGCAGATGAAGACCCTCAAGCTCGATTTGAACCGCCCTGTGGTGACCCAACCCAGCGATGATGACCTGCTCACCCAGGTGAAATCCCTGCGCCCTCAGGTGGCGGAATACGAGGCGGTGCGGGCCAAAGTGCACAAACTGCTGGCAATGCCGATGGCCAGCAAGTGGCCGACTCTCGATATGCCGACCCTGCGTGCCGGAGAGAGCTCCGCCGAGCTCGGCCAAATCCGCGCCATGCTCAACGAGCTGGGCGACAGCGCCCCGAGCCATGGTGATCAGATTTACGATGGTGATACCGAGCAGGCCATCAAGCAGTTCCAGCGTCGTCACGGTCTCACCGCGGACGGCATTATCGGTCGTCAGACCCGCTCCTGGCTCAATACCGGCCCGCAAGTGCGCGCCAGCCTGCTGCTGCGCAACCTGTGGCGTCGCGATCTGGTGGATCAGCTCGCCGGTGGCCGCTACGTGCTGGTCAATATTCCCGACTACCGCCTGAGCGTGGTGGAGTCCGGCAACGAGGTGTTTACCAGCCGGGTTATCGTCGGCAAGGAGCAGCGGGCCACGCCCATTCTGGCCAGCGAAATTCGCTCCATCGTGCTCAACCCCTCCTGGCATGTGCCGCGCTCGATCCTGAGCAAGGACATCCTGCCCAAGCTGGGTCGCGATCCCGCCTATTTGAGTCGCGAGCAGTTCGAGGTGATCGACAGCGAGGGCAATCCGGTCCAGTTTACCGAAGAGGGGTGGCATCAGGCGCTGGCCGCCGGTTTCCCCTATCGCCTGCGGCAAAAGCCGGGTGATCACAATGCCCTGGGGCGCTACAAGTTCTACCTGCCCAACAATGACGCCATCTATCTGCACTCCACCCCGCGCAAGGCGCTGTTCGAGCAGGGGGCGCGCGCCTTCAGTTCGGGCTGCATCCGGGTGGAACATGCGGACGATCTGGCCGAGCTGTTGTTGGCAGATTCCCGCTATCAGCCGGACAAGGTGGCCAATATCCTCAAGGAGAGCCAGACCAAATGGTTGCCGCTCACCACGCCGATCCCGGTCTTTACCGTCTACTGGAGCAGCTGGATCGACGAAAATGGTCGCCAGCAACTGCGTAACGACATCTACGGATTTGATCGGGTCAGCTTCCAGAGCCGCCTGCTGTGATCCCTGCCACAGAGTGAAAAGCCCGGCCTGTGCCGGGCTTTTCTATGGGCGATTGCGGTTTGACAGGGCCCCCCGCCGGAGGGTAGTTTCAAGCGCCTGTATGACATTCACTCAGTGAGCTTATTCACCTTTTCGCTTGAATCTGCGATGGACGAACCCCTTATGCTGGAACAAGAGATAAGTCGACGTCGCCTGTTGTTGGGAGCCGGTTGCCTGCTGGGCAGCTCGCTGATCTCCTTCCCTGCACTGGCAAGCCGCAGTACCACCGGGCGTGAGCTCAGTTTCTTCAATCTCAATACCGGCGAGCGGGTGCGCGCCAGCTATTGGGAAAATGGCCACTATCTGAGCGACGGGTTGGCGGAGCTTAACCACATCTTCCGCGATTACCGGCGCAATGAAGTGTTCAACATCGACAAGAAGCTGTTTGATCAGCTGTTCCTATTGCAGCACAAGCTGGGTCGGCGCAGTGAAATTCAGCTGATCTCCGGCTATCGCGCCCCGGCAACCAATCGTCAGAAGCGCCACAAGAGCCGCGGCGTGGCCAAGCACAGCTACCACACCCTGGGGCAGGCGGTGGATGTGCGGATCCCCGGCGTACAGCTGGCCCATCTGCGCAAGGCGGCGCTCCAGCTCAAGGTGGGTGGGGTTGGTTACTATCCCCGTGATAACTTCGTTCACCTCGATACCGGCCCGGTGCGCAGCTGGTAAAGGGGTTGGCAAACTGCCAAGCTCTTCCCACCAGAGAGGAGATTGCGATGAAAAAGATAGTGATTGGCGGCCTGATCGCCCTGTTGTTGACCGGTTGCAGCAAGCTCAACCGTGAAAATTACGACCAGTTGAAGATGGGGATGAGCTACGCCGAGGCCAGCACCATTCTGGGCAAGGCGGAGCGTTGTGATGATGCCTTGGGCACTACCAGCTGCCTCTGGGGCGGGGAAGGGAAGAACATCAAGATCCGCTTTATCGCCGACAAGGCGACCTTCTTCAGCTCGGAAGGGATTAACTGAGTCGCAGAACGTCCATGAAAAAAGCGCCACTCGGGCGCTTTTTTGTTGCTCGCAATCCAACCTGCTTCGCCAGAAGCTGGCGTACTCAATGGGTCGCGTACTGGTAGTTGAAAGTGGGCAGACCCCACTTGAAGCGTACCGCCAGCAGTCGCAGCACAAAGCCGATCCCGATGGAACCGAACGCTGCCCAGTTGGTGGGCAAGCCCTGATCCAGCGCCAGACAGTAGAGGGCTGCGGTGATCAGCGAAATGGCCGCATAGAGCTCGCGACGAAACACCAGCGGAATCCGCTGACAGAGCAGATCCCGCAGCACCCCGCCAAAGACCCCGGTCACTACCGCCATGATGCAGGCAATACCGGCGCCGTGGCCCATATCCAGCGCCCGGGCCGCACCGAAGATGGAGAAGACCACCAGTCCCAGGGCATCAAGGGCCATGAACAGCTTGCCGAGGTAGCGCATCAGGGGGGCGGAGACCACACCTGCCATCGCAGCTGCGGCAACCAGCAGCACGTATTCCGGATGTTCAATCCAGAGCAGCGGATAGTGGCCGAGCAGCACATCGCGAATGGTGCCACCACCGATGGCCGTCGCCGAGGCGATGATCACCACACCAAACAGGTCCATCCGTCGCCGACCCGCGGCCAGCGCGCCGGTCATCCCTTCGGCCACCAGGCCAACCAAGAAGAGTGCATGTAACATGAGATATCCCAGGGAACGAGAAAGGCCAGAATCCTACCAACTCGTGTCATATGGGACAAGCTATCGAATGCATGCATTAATTTAATTCATGCTAAATGCGAAAAAGGCACCGTTTCGGGTGCCTTTTCCTAATCAATGTTCAAGGGTTAGCGCCCCAGCTGCTCCTGCCGGTAGTGATCGACCCACATGGCGGTGGCACCACAGATGGCGACCGGCATCACGAAGAGGTTCACCACCGGAATGGCGGAGAAGAGGGTCACCAAAGCGCCGAAGCTGAGGCACTTGCCACGGCGTTGCTTCAAGGCGTCACGCATGGTGATGAAGTCGATCTTGTGGTTGTCGAACGGATAATCCACATACTGGATCGCCATCATCCAGGCGCTGAACAGGAACCAGAGCACCGGCGCCAGGGTCTGGCCCACCACCGGGATCAGGAACAGGATCAGGCAGCCAATGGCCTTGGGCAGGTAATACTTCAGCTTGGTCCATTCGCGGCCGAAGGTGCGTGGCACATCCTTGACGATATCCAGCATACCGCCGTCATTGGCGGGCTGACCGGTGAGGATCTGCTCCACCTTCTCCGCCAGCAGGCCGTTGAAGGGGGCGGCTACCCAGTTGGCAACCGAGCTGAAGATAAAGGAGAAGACCACCAGTATGGTGATGAGGGCGATGGGCCACAGCAGGTAGTCCAGCCAGTCGAGCCAGGCGGGGATCTGCTGGTGGAGCCAGGCGAACAGGCCGTCCAGTTGCAGCAACAGGGCATAGAAGGCCCCGGCAAACAGCACGAAGTTGACCAGCAGGGGGATCAGCACAAAGGTGCGGATGCCCGGTTGGCGAATGAGGGAAAAACCGCGCAGAAAGTAGTCTGCACCGCTGATTGAATCTTTGACCATATGGGGTGATTGGCTCATGTGAGCTCCATCTATGCATGGGAGAACTGCCAGCATATTACAAACAAGCCTTTGATTTGGTAAAGTCGCCGACTATTCCTTATTTCGTGCCGTGGCGACCAAAAATCGGGCATGAATGGGGATGATGCCTGCATATTACAAACAAAGCCGGGTCTGGATTTGGTAAAGTCACCTGCCCGCATCCTCTTTATTTAGCCACTGATACAGGTCGCCATGCGTCTGAAACTGATCAAACTCGCCGGCTTCAAGTCGTTCGTCGAGCCGACCCGCATCGAACTGTCGGCAGACATGACCGCCGTGGTGGGCCCCAATGGCTGTGGCAAATCCAACGTCATCGACGCGGTGCGCTGGGTGCTGGGGGAGAGCTCCGCTCGCCATCTGCGCGGCGAGAACATGACCGATGTCATCTTCAACGGCTCTATCAATCGCAGTGCGCACGGGCGCGCCTCGGTGGAGCTGGTGTTCGACAATCCCCATAACCGGGTGCCCGGCGAGTTTGGCCGCTTTACCGAGATCTCGGTGCGCCGCGAAGTGCTGCGCGACGGCTCCAACCACTATCAGATCAACGGCCAGAAGTGCCGCCGCAAAGATGTGACCGACCTCTTCCTCGGCACCGGTCTTGGCCCCCGCAGCTACGCCATCATCGAGCAGGGCACCGTCAGCCGACTGGTGGAGTCGCGTCCGGCCGATCTCAAGCTCTTTATGGAAGAAGCCGCCGGGGTCTCCCGCTACAAGGAGCGGCGCCGCGAGACCGAGCAGCGCATTCGCCACACTCAGGAGAATCTGGAGCGCCTCGGCGATATTCGCGGCGAGCTGGGCTCGCGCCTTGACCACCTCAAAGCCCAGGCCGAGACCGCCGAGCGCTACAAACAGCTCAAGAGTCGTTCGCGCGCTGCTCGCGCCGAGCTGATTGGCTCCGAGTTATGGGCGCTGGAGACGCGTCTTGGCGAGGCTAAAACAGAGCTGGCGCAGGCCGAGCAGGCGCTGGCGGCGCTCGATGCCAAGCGCACCGCCGATGAGGGGCGCCACGTCACCCTGTCAGTCGCCAGACAAGAGGCGCAAGCCGAACAGGCGAGCCGCCAGCAACAGATTTTTCTCGGCGGGCAAGCCATCGCCCGCCTCGAACAACAGCAACTGCACCAGAGTGAACTGGGGCGCGACTGGCAGGCCCGTGCAGAGGCGCTGGGCGAACGGATTGCTACCCGCAAGGCTCAGCTTGCCAACCAGCAGGATCAACTGACCGAAGGGGTATTGCGCGCCGAGCAGGAGAGCGCCCGGCTGGAGCAGTGTGAGCAGTTGCTCACCGAGCAGCAGGAGGCTCGCCAGCACGCCAGCGAGCAGCTGGAACAAGCCCGCTTGCGCCAGCAGCAGTGGCAGCAACAGTTGGCCGGGGTGCAGGGGCAGCTCAATCAGACCCGTACCCGGTTGGGTGGTTTGCAGGAGCTGCAAGCCAAGACCCGGCTGGCCCGCCTCAAGCTGGAAGATGAACGTGCTGGCCCCCTCGGCACAGAGGCCGACGATCTGCAACCGGCTCTCGATGCCCTGAGTGGTGAGCTGGAGCTGACGCGGGCTGCCTATGGCGAGCTGACCGAGCAGCTGGCGCAAGCGGTCGACGCCCATGAACAACTCAAGCAGCTGCATGGCCAGCAGTTGAGCCTGCAACGGGAGTTGGAGGCGCGGCTGGCGACGCTGGATCAGATCCTCGGCGAACAGATGGAGGGGGCGACTCTGGCCGACCGGTTGCAGGTTGCCCCCGAGTGGGCACAGGCGCTCGATAAAGTGCTGGGTCGCTGGCTCACCGCAATGCCGGCGGACGAGTGCAATCTGGCGCAAGAGGGGCTCTGGATTGGCCCGGCGCAACCGGCGGTTGCCGGTACACTGGCGGCGCAACTGGGTGGTGAGCATATTCCTGCCTTCCTCAACGCCATCTGGCTGGTGGAGAGCCGGGAAGCCGCATTGGCCCGCCAGCCAAGCCTTGCGGCCGGTGAGTCGGTACTGACTCCTGCTGGCGACTGGCTGGGACCAAACTGGGCAGATTTGGGACAGGGTGCGGCGCTCGGCACCATGGCGCTGCTGGGTGAGCGTGAGCGGTTGCATACCGAGCAGGAGAGGGTTGCCGCGGGGCTGACACAGCTGAGTGAGCAACTTGTTGCTGCCGATGCCCGGCGCGCCCAGCTTGCCAGTGCGCAGGAGTTGTCGCAGCGAACCTTGCGCGAGCAAGAGCAGAAATGGCAACAACTGCGCGAAGCCTGGAGCCTGCAACAGGGTCAGCGGCAGGAGCGGTTGCAGCGGCTCGGTCAGCTCGGCGAAGAGCTGATCCGGCTCGATCAGGAGCAGGCCGAAGAGGCAGAGCGACTGGCCAGCGCCCGTGAACAACTGGAGCTCGATGAGGCGCGCCTTGCCGAGTTGCAGGAGCAGGGGGAGCCGCTGACACAAGGGTTGCAGGTCGCGCAGGAGCAGCTGACCCGCTGCGAGCGGGCGGTCGACGAGGCCCGTGCGCGCCGCGAACAGCAACAAGCGACCTGCCAGCGTTTGCAACTGGAGCTGGGCAATCTGCGCCAACTCATTACCCTGGGTGAAGAGGAGCTGGCGAGGCTCGGACTGGAGCTGGCAGGGCTGAAAGGGCCGGATAGCGAGGCAGTGCCGGATCTGGCGCCCCTGCTGGCCGAGCAGCGCAATCTGGAGGCGCAGCAGCTCGCCTGCCATCAACGGCTTGCGGAGCTGGAGCGCCAGCTCGGTGAGCTGGAACAGGCCAGAAGTGCCGATCACAAGCAGCTGGTGACGTTGCAAGAGAAGCTGGCAACCCTGCGCCTTGAGCGCGAACGCAACCTCACCCGTCGACAAGGGCTGCACGAGCAGTTCGAAGAGTTGGGGGTTCGACTGGTGGATCTCGATCAGGCGGTGTTGATCGCAGCTGATCGCGGCAAGCTGCGGCAGGAGATCCAGACGCTGGAGGCGCAAGTGGAAGCGCTTGGCGCCATCAACCTGGCGGCGCTGGAGGAGTATGAAGAGGCGAAAACCCGGGCAACCTATCTTGAAAATCAGTGTCAGGATCTCGAGCAAGCGCTGGAAACCTTGAGCCAAGCCATTAAAAGAATTGATAAAGAGACACAAATACGGTTCCGGGACACTTTCGATAAGGTCAACGAAGATTTAAAATCCCTGTTTCCAAAAGTGTTCGGTGGGGGCAGTGCCTGGCTTGAGCTCACCTCCGATGATCTTTTGGAGGCCGGAGTGAGCATCATGGCGAGACCTCCGGGTAAGAAGAATGCTACCATTGCCCTGCTTTCCGGGGGGGAGAAGGCGTTAACCGCGCTTGCGCTGGTTTTTGCCATCTTCAGACTCAACCCAGCACCTTTTTGTCTGCTGGATGAGGTGGATGCACCGCTCGATGAAGTGAACGTCGGTCGCTTCTGTTCTCTTGTCAAAGAGATGTCGAGCACAGTACAGTTCGTTTACATCAGTCATAATAAGGTCTCCATGGAGATGGCTGAGCAGCTGGTTGGCGTCACGATGCAAGAGCCCGGGGTTTCTCGCATTGTGTCGGTCGATATCGGTGAAGCCGTCGCTTTGGCTGAGCAAAACTAGAAAGAGAAGCAGCTAATGCAGGAATTGCGTTACATCTTGGTTGCCCTGGGCGGTATTGCTATTGCGGCATTGCTCATTCACGGGTTGTGGAGCAACAAAAAGAATCGTCAGGCACCGATCAAAGAGAAACCGATTGGACGGATGGACTCCAAGTCGCGGGATCGTGATAACGACGCCTTCGACAGCGATGGCATCGGCCAGGTACGCGTGGTCAGTGGTGGCCGTCGTGCCGAGCCCAAGCTGCGCAGTGAAGAGAGCCGCCAGCCGGAACTCGGTCGTCGCCCTGCCGTCCCCGCCTTTGATGATGAAGATGACGAGGACGATCTGCCGCCGCCCGTAGTGCGCAAACCTGCTGCCCGCCCGGTTCCGCCGCCTCCTGTCTATGAAGAGGAGGAAGCTTTCGACGAACCGCTGCCCGAGGAGATCGACGAGGCGCCTGCCGCGCCGGTGCGCAAACCTGCTCAGGTCAATCGTCGTACCCCGGTCTACCGTTCCCGTCCCCAGCGCGAGCCCATGATGCAGTCGCTGGATGACGAGCCGCTGGTCGAGCCCGCTTACGCGACCGCCCCGACTTTTGGTGCCCGTGCAGAGACAGTCCGTACCGCCGACACCGTTCGTGCTGAACCGGTGCGTGCTCCCGAGCCGGAATATCAGCCGCAGCCCCGTCATGTGGCTCCCGAGCCTGTGTATGAAGAGCCTGCCTATGTGGCACCTGCACCTGTGGTGGAAGAGCCGCGCATGGCGCCCCAGCCGGTCGAGAAGATCTGGCAGGATGTCTATGTCATCAACCTGATGGGCCGTCCGGGTCACGACTTGCAAGGTGCGACCCTGCTCTCATCCCTGATGGCGCTGGGCTTCAAGTTTGGCGAGATGGATATTTTCCACCGTCACGAAGATCCCAACGGCAAGGGTGAAGTGCTCTTCTCCATGATCAATATGGTCAAGCCGGGTACCTTCAACCCGTACCGGATGGAACAGTTCACTACGCCGGGTGTCTCCTTGTTCATGCAACTGCCGCTGCGCAGCAATGCCGCGTTTGCCTTCGAGGACATGCTGCAGGCTGCCGATCAGCTGGCCAGCGATCTCGATGCCATGCTGACAGATATGGATCGCAGCCCGCTGAGCGACGAGACCATTGCCCGTTACCGTCACGAGCTGGCTGCCTACGAGGCCAGTCGCGACTAATACGCCATGCGGGTCGAGTGAAGAAAAAGTGCGGTACCCAGGTACCGCATTTTTGTTTCTACCCCGGCCGTATGTTCAATCACACTTCGAGACTTTTTCATGAGCGACACCCTCTCCCGCCACCGTCAATTGTGTGAACTGCTTACCGAATATGGTCACCAGTACTATGTGCTGGATAACCCCACAGTGCCGGATGCCGAATACGATCGCCTGATGCGCGAACTGATTGCGCTGGAAGCCGAGCATCCCGAGCTGAAAACCCCGGCGTCCCCCAGCGTGCGGGTCGGAGGCCAGCCGCTGACGGCGTTCAGTCAGGTGCGCCACGAGATCCCCATGCTCAGTCTGGATAACGTCTTTAGCAGCGAAGAGTTGCAGGCGTTCGAACAACGGATGAGCGATCGCCTCAAGCGTGACGTGCTTTTCACCTTCTGCTGCGAGCCCAAGCTCGACGGCTTGGCGGTGAGCCTGCTCTATGTGGATGGTCAGCTGGTGCAGGCGGCCACCCGGGGCGATGGCGCCACCGGTGAGGAGATCACCGAGAACGTGCGTACCATCAAGGCCATTCCGCTCGCATTGCGGGGCTCTGGTTGGCCCGAGCGGTTGGAGGTGCGTGGCGAAGTCTTTATGCCCAAGGCCGGTTTCGAGGCGATGAACGCCAAGGCACTGGCCGCAGGCGAGAAGGTGTTCGTCAACCCGCGCAACGCCGCCGCCGGCAGCCTGCGTCAGCTTGATTCACGCATCACTGCCAGCCGTCCCCTGAGCTTTTACGCCTATGGTGTGGGGGTGGGGGGCGAGCAACTGGGCGACTCCCACTTTGGCCGTCTCACCCAGCTCAAGGAGTGGGGCTTGCCGCTTAGTCCCGAGGTGAAGCTCAAAGAGGGGGCAGCCGGCTGTCAGGCGTTCCACGACGACATTCTAGCCCGCCGTGGCGAGCTCCCTTACGAGATCGACGGCGTGGTCTACAAGGTGGATGCCATCGCCCTGCAAGAGGAGCTCGGCTTTGTGGCCCGCGCCCCGCGCTGGGCGACCGCCCACAAGTTCCCGGCGCAGGAAGAGATGACAGAGCTTGAGAACGTCGAGTTTCAGGTCGGCCGCACCGGCGCCGTGACCCCGGTCGCCAAGCTTAAACCGGTGTTTGTCGGCGGCGTGACCGTCTCCAACGCCACCTTGCACAATGCTGACGAGATTGATCGCCTCGGCGTGATGATTGGCGATACGGTGATCGTGCGCCGGGCGGGGGATGTGATCCCGCAGATCGTCGCCGTGGTGGAGGCGCAACGCCCTGTTGATGCGCGCGAAATTCTATTCCCGACCGAGTGTCCGGTCTGTGGCTCTGCGGTCGAGCGGCTGGAAGGGGAAGCGGTTGCCCGCTGCTCCGGTGGCCTGTTCTGCGAGGCGCAGCGCAAGGAGGCGATCAAGCACTTTGCCGCCCGTCGCGCCATGGATGTGGACGGCCTTGGCGACAAGATTGTCGAGCAGCTGGTGGACAAGGGGCTGGTGAAGACCCCCGCTGATCTCTTCAGCCTCAATGCCATCCAGCTGGCCGGTCTTGAGCGGATGGGGCAAAAATCGGCCCTCAATCTGGTAGCCGCCATCGATGCGGCGCGCAGCACCACCCTGCCGCGCTTCCTGTTTGCTCTGGGGATCCGCGAAGTGGGGGAGGCGACTGCGCTCAATCTTGCCAACCACTTCCTCACCCTGGATGCCCTGCGCGCAGCTTCGGTGGAGCAACTGCTCGAAGTGGCCGATGTGGGTGATGTGGTGGCCAAGCATGTCTACTACTTCCTGCGTCAACCCCACAACGTGGAGGTGCTGGAAGCCTTGCTGGCTGCCGGCATCCACTGGCCGGCCATCGAGAAGAAAGAGGCCGCGGAGCAACCCTTTGCCGGTAAGACCTTCGTGCTGACCGGCACCCTGACCACCTTGTCGCGCAACGACGCCAAGGCGGCGCTGCAGGCGCTGGGGGCCAAGGTGGCGGGTTCGGTATCTGCAAAGACCGATGTGCTGGTCGCGGGGGAAGCGGCCGGTTCCAAGCTGACCAAGGCGCAGGAGCTCGGCATTACCATCTGGACCGAAGAGGAGCTGCAACAGGCGTTGCAGGGCTGATAGCCCTCACCAAGCCCGCTAACCGCTGCCCCCGATAAAAGAGAACCCGGCATGGCCGGGTTCTCTTTTTTGTTTCGGTGGTTACTCACGCCAGAGGATCTTGTGGCGCCATTTGTCGGGTACTGTGAGCTGCCAGCGGGCCAGTTCGCTCTTGCTGAAGACATATTCGCCGCGCAGGGCCGCGCGGGGGGAGATGGTACGGGGCAGGGTGCCCGCCAGTATGGTGTTGATGAGGCTGGCTGCCTGTATCCCCTGATCGTGGCCGTCCAGCACCAGCCCGCCGATGGCCATCCCCTTGCCGACGGTAAACTCCCAGAAACAGAAGAGCGGCACCGGCGTGTTGGCGCTGGTCCACTCCAACACAGTCTTTTCGCTCACATGCTTGCCATTGTCATCGACCAGCGTGTGGTAGAGGCCGAGGAAGATCGCCTGATAGCCGTTCTTCTTGGCGTTGAGCACCGCCTCCTGCCAGAGGCTGTAATCGCCCATCAGCTGGCTGTTGATCCTGGTCTGACCGACCCGCAGCTCGGTCTGGGTCTTGAATTCATCCTCAATGGCAGTGAGGGCCACATTGCTGGAATCAAACAGCACCAGCGCCTTGTCGAGCCCCCCCATCATCTGGCTTATTTCGCTGATGTTGCGCTTGAGCAGGGGGCGCTCCAGCACGCCGGTGATCTTGGGGTGGCCGACAAAGCCCTTGAGGCGGGGATTCTCGTTCATGCCGAGAAAGACCACTGGAGTGCCCAGCGAGGCGATCTCGTTGGCCAGATAGTTGATGGCGTTGTCATCCCCCAGTACCACCAGATCCGGTTTGCTCTTCAGATAAAAGGCGATGGCTTGCTGGGCTATTTCGTCGAACTTCTCCCGTGGATGGCGTTTGGTGTCCATATAGAAGTGAGTGATCTTGTGCTCCCCCTGCAAGCCATCGAGCAGCCCTTTGTTGTAGCTTTGGTCCCACAGGTATTCGGGATGGTAGCTGCTGATCACCAGAATGTTGGCAGCCCAGAGCGGCAGTGAGAGGGTAGATAGCAGTAGCAACAGCAGGGAGGTGCGCATGGGTTATCCCTTGTCGAGGGGGAGAGAGTTCTTGTTCAGTATGGGCGGTTTTGGTTGGCGCTGTCATCTCGAAACCGGTGCGGCGGGGGGCGATTTTTTTCGGGTGGGCGGATCGGACGCCAGCCCGCACCCTGCTTGAGGTTGGATTTGAATGGGGCTCTTTTTCGGTTGGTCGTGAACTGTCCCGCTCGCTGAAAAACCTGTTCTGGATCAAGAAATGAGGCTTCGCTTTGGTGCCTAATAGACACCACATATAGGGACGCATTCGTTTTTAATCCCTATATGTTGTGTTATTAAGCTGTGTATAAGCTGTTCCCCTCCTATCTTCAGCCCAGGCTTGTCAAGCCTCGGCTGAATTTATTTGCGTCCAGGACGAGATGCCGGGAGGGGGGCCCAACAAGGGTGAGCCAGAGGCAAATGCCTGGCCTTTTAACGGGGAAAATTCATGAAACCGGTTGTGATCAAACGTGACGGATGTCGCGCACCATTCAATGCCCAGCTGATTGCAGAGGCGGTCAGCCGAGCGGCGGAAGCGGTCAATCAGGCCAATCCGGCACTCGCCTCCCGCATTGCCAATGCCGTGAGTCAGGAGCTGGAAGGGCGTGGTGAAGTTGATATCCACGAGATCCAGAACCGGGTCGAAAACCACCTGATGGCTTCCGACGACAAGGCCATCGCCCGTGCCTATATCGAATATCGCCACGACAGGGATCAGGCCCGCGAGGCGCGCGGCCGTCTGGCGCAAGAGATCCGCGGTCTGGTCGAGCAGACCAACGCCGCCCTGCTCAACGAGAATGCCAACAAAGACTCCAAGGTGATCCCGACCCAGCGCGACCTGCTGGCCGGTATCGTCGCCAAGCACTATGCCACCAGCCACATGCTGCCCCGTGATGTGGTTCAGGCTCATGAGAGCGGTGATCTGCACTTCCACGATCTCGACTACTCGCCTTTCTTCCCGATGTTCAACTGCATGTTGATCGATCTGAAAGGGATGCTGACCCACGGCTTCAAGATGGGCAATGCGGAGATCGATACCCCGAAATCCATCAGCACCGCCACTGCCGTGACCGCCCAGATCATCGCCCAGGTGGCGAGCCACATCTATGGCGGCACCACCATCAACCGCATCGACGAAGTGCTGGCCCCCTATGTGACCATCAGCTGGCAGAAACACCGTGAAGTGGCCGAAGAGTGGGGCATTGCCGACGTAGAAGCCTACGCCATGGCTCGCACCGAGAAAGAGTGCTACGACGCCTTCCAGTCGCTGGAGTACGAGGTCAACACCCTGCACACCGCCAACGGTCAGACCCCGTTTGTCACCTTTGGCTTTGGCTTGGGGGACAGCTGGGAGTCGCGGATGATCCAGCGCGCCATCCTCAGCAATCGCATCGCAGGCCTTGGCAAGAACAAGAAGACCGCCGTGTTCCCGAAACTGGTGTTCGCCATCAAGGATGGCCTCAACCACAAGCAGGGCGATCCCAACTACGACATCAAGCAGCTGGCGCTGGAGTGTGCCTCCAAGCGGATGTATCCGGACATCCTCAACTACGACCAGGTGGTCAAGGTGACCGGCTCCTTCAAGACCCCCATGGGTTGCCGCTCCTTCCTCGGTGCCTACGAGGAGAATGGCGAGCTGATCCACGAAGGTCGCAACAACCTGGGTGTCGTGAGCCTCAACCTGCCGCGCATAGCCCTGAAATCCCGTGACGAAGCGGACTTCTGGGATCGTCTCGATGCCTCCCTGCGGGTCGCCAAGAAGGCGCTGATGTACCGCATCACCCGTCTGGACGGGGTGAAAGCACGGGTTGCTCCGATCCTCTATATGGAAGGGGCTTGCGGCGTGCGGCTGAAGGCGGACGACAACGTCAGCGAGATCTTCAAGAACGGTCGTGCCTCCATTTCCCTCGGTTATATCGGAGTTCACGAGACCATCAACGCCCTGTTTGGTGACAAGGTGCACCTGTTTGACAGCGCCGAGCTGCAACAGAAAGCCATCGCCATCATCGCCCGTCTCAGGGCGGCCATCGATGAGTGGAAAGAGGAGACTGGCTACGGCTTCAGCCTCTACTCCACCCCGAGCGAGAACCTCTGCACCCGCTTCTGCCGCATCGATGCCAAGGAGTTTGGCGTGGTATCCGGCGTGACCGACAAGGGTTACTACACCAACAGCTTCCACCTCGATGTGGAGAAGCAGGTCAATCCGTATGACAAGCTGGACTTCGAGGCGCCCTATCCGCCCATCGCCAGCGGTGGCTTCATCTGCTACGGCGAGTACCCCAACATCCAGCACAATCTGGAAGCGCTCGAAAACGTCTGGGATTACAGCTATGACAAGGTGCCTTACTACGGTACCAACACTCCCATCGACGAGTGCTACGACTGCGGCTTTACCGGCGAATTCGAGTGTACCTCCAAGGGCTTTACCTGCCCGCGCTGCGGTAACCACGACCCCGCCAAGGTGTCGGTGACCCGCCGTGTCTGCGGCTACCTCGGCAGCCCGGATGCACGCCCCTTCAATGCGGGCAAGCAGGAAGAAGTAAAGCGCCGCGTCAAACATATGTAAGCGCACAGGCGATGAAGAGCTGGCCCCTGACTCAAGGGGCCATTTTCATTGGAGGGCGGCAGTTATGCCGCTGTCCCGTGAACGAGGCAGGAAACAAACGATGCACTACCACCAATACTACCCGGTCGATGTGATCAACGGCCCCGGCACCCGTGCCACCCTGTTTGTCTCGGGCTGCGAACATCAGTGCCCGGG
Organism: Aeromonas sp. 84A; assembly: GCF_051919345.1. Classification (NCBI taxonomy): domain Bacteria; kingdom Pseudomonadati; phylum Pseudomonadota; class Gammaproteobacteria; order Aeromonadales; family Aeromonadaceae; genus Aeromonas; species Aeromonas sp. 84A. Next base: position 3,810,204 of record NZ_JBQBEW010000001.1, on the reverse strand, counting down.
TTGCTACAACCAGAGCACCTGGCGGCTCGATGGCGGCAAGCCGTTCGATCAGGCGATGAGCGATCGCGTCATTGCGGATCTCAACGACAGCCGCATCAAACGGCGAGGTCTGTCGCTCTCCGGCGGCGATCCGCTCCACCCGGCCAACGTGCCCCACGTGCTGGCGCTGGTGAAACGGGTGCGCGCCGAGTGTCCGGGCAAGGATATCTGGTGCTGGACCGGTTATCTGCTCGGCGAACTGTCAGAGGCCCAGCGTGAGCTGGTGGCCTTGCTGGATGTGCTGGTGGATGGCAAGTATGAAAAGGCGTTGGCAGACCCCGGCCTGCTCTGGCGTGGCAGCAGCAATCAGAAGATCCATGACCTCAACGCCTGGCGTGATGCGGGTGAGCGAATGCCCTGTCTGGTTTGCAGTTGAAGCTCGGGATGTTTATGGTTAGCCCATTCCAATCCTGACGACATTTTTGAAAAGGAGAGCCGAGATGAACAATCTGCTCAAGATCCTGCTTGCCATTTTCCTGCCCCCGGTGTGCGCGTTTATCCAGGTGGGCTTTAGCCTGCACTTTTTAATCAACATAGTGCTGACCCTGATGGGCGGTCTGCCGGGCATGGTCCATGCGCTCTGGCTGGTGGTGAGCGACAAGCGCGGCTGATGCCAGAGGCTGGTTAGTGAGCTTATTGACGATAAAAGGGCCAACCTCTCGGGGTTGGCCCTTTTGTTCATGTTCATACGAATACTTTTTCGTTAGGATGGGTGACTGACCAAAAGGGCGCGTGTTGAGCGGCCCGCAGTCCGGCAACAAGCACCGGCAAAGAACAAGGAGCGTTAGATGAAGTGGAAAGTCGCAGTATGGTCAGGTCTGGCAGTGACACTGTTGCTGGGGTGCTCATCCCGTCAGGAGGTAGCGCACGAGCGCGCTCCGATCGCTATCCCTCTCGAGCAGTTGTCCAGCTACTGGGTTCAGGAGAAGCAGTGGTCATGGCTTGGCAATGACGAGCCCGCCCTGCCGGCCAAACCGGTCAAGGGGTATGTGGAAGTTCGCTATCAAATCGACGCCAGCGGCACGCCGGTCAAGCCGGAAGTGGTGGCGGCCGAGCCCCCCGGCGAGCTGGAACAGAGCGCGCTGGCGACCCTCTCGCGGATCCGCTACAGCCCGGCAGAGGGCAACCCGGATGCCATTCCGGTCGAGGTGACCAACCGTTTCGAAATCGAGATCAATTGATCCCCCACCACTCTGATGGCAGAGAAAGAGAGACCCCGGCCAGGCCGGGGTCACGTTTATTGCTGTTTGCAGTCGTTGTAGGCGGTCTGCCACTCGCCATCCTGATCCCGAAGCTCGATAAAGCCCTCATCCCCCTTGTTCCACCAAACGGCCTCATGTTCGTCCGTATAGCGGGCGCCGGAGGCCGAAATGGCTTGGGGCAGGGTGTAATCCTTGCCGTCCGGCAGTGACAGCTTGATAAAGTTGAGGCTTTCGTCGGAGAGAGAGAAGTAGCGCACCTGCACCTTCTTGCCCTGCTCGCACTGGTAACTGACCGGTTCGCCACCAGTGACTGAGAGGGTATTGCCCTGATTGCAGCCAGCGAGCAGGCCGAGGGCCAGCGTACCAGCGGCCATCATATGTACCTTATTCATGATTACAGCTCCATTGGTGTCATACGGGCGTGAGCCTAACAGGTTGCCGTTATTGTGCAATCAGCGGGGCCATTCGGTGCGTCGCTGGCTGTCCGGCATACCGCGCGAGTATGAGGGGGCGCTATCAGGAAGGCATCGTCAATCAGTAGAGGCCAAGTCTGGTTTCAAACTGGCGGATCAGCGTCTCATAGATGCCGTTGTTTTTGATCTTCTGCAGCCCCTGCTCGAACTGTTTGGCCAGCGCTTCCCCTTGCGGGTGGTGGCGGGAGAAGGCGAGCCAGAAGCCATCAGTGGAGAGCTTGCCAACCTTGACCACCTTGCCGGTCAGCTGCTTCTGCTGGATCTTGAGGTAGCCTGGCATGCCGTTCATCAGGATGTAGTCGACCCGGCCGCGCACCAGCATCTCGAGGATCTGGGCATCGGATTTGGCCTGAAAGCGGGTGATTCTGGGGTTCTCCATAAAATCGGTGGGGTAGGTGTAGCCGAGGGTGATGCCCACCCGCTTGCCCTCCAGCGAGGTGAGCTTGAGATCCCGTTGCGGCTCGCTGGCGAGGGCGAAGATGGCAAGATCCTCCTCGAACATGGGGGTATCGTGCCAGTGGTACTGGTAGCGGTTCTCTTCGGTGATGGTAGCGTTGAAGCACCCCGCAAGTTTGCCGCTTTTCGCATCGTGCATGCAGCGGGCGAAGGGGAGGGTGCGAAAGACAATCTCGATCCCTTCGGCGGCGAACACCGCCTTGACCAGCTCAGGCGCCAGTCCGTGGGGCTGGTCATCCTCATTATCCTTGTCGCGCTCGCAGTAGGGGGCCCAGTCATCTTCGGCACCAATGACAAGCGGGGTGGCCCCGAGCGGGCTGGTAGCCAACAGCATCAGACAAACCAGCCATTTTTTTAACAACGCGACCATAGGTGCACCTCATCGACAGCAGCCTTACAAGCATAGCCACACTTCTGCGCTGACTTGTAGTGGCAGGAGTATTGGTGAGGGAAGTCAACGAGCGAGAGAAAAAACGCCCCGGCAGGCGACGGGGCGAAAGAGAGCTCATCCATGGGCTGACAACAGTGCTTACAACAGGAAATCAATAACCGAAGCGGGTCGCCTCGAAGCGGTTGAGCAACCGGTGGACGAGGTAGCAGGCCAGCAGGGTGACCACGATGGCAAACAGGATGCTGCTCACCCGGTAGAGGGCGCTGAACACCAGATCGTTGCCCGGGGTGAGGTACTGGCCAAACAGGATGCCGAGGGTAGTGAGGGCGCCAAAGCCGACCCCGGAGCCGCCTGCCTCCTTGACGTGGGCATGGCTGAACAGCATGGCGCCAAGCCACAACAGTGGAGCGACCAGCAGCAGTTGCCCTGACCAGTCATAGAGCAGCAGCTGGCCGAGCAGGCCGAAGGTGACCCCCAGCAAGGTACCCATCGCCCGTTTGCGGGCATAACTCAGCGCACCGTTCCAGTGCATGGGGAACAGCACCAGCAAGGTCGTGGCCTGGGCAGACATGGAGTCGCGCAGGTCAAACACCTGAAATACCAGAAACGACAGGGTGGCCACAGTGGCACCCAGCAGGGCTTCATGGCGCATCCGGTGCGGTGCCTTGGGGGCCGAGGCTGGCTTGGGTCTGGCCTCCACATCCGGGATCAGCATGGTCATCAGGTAGGCGATCAGCACCGACAGCACGCTCGCCCAGATATTGTTGAGGATTAGGTCGTTGAGGTCGGTCTGCGGATAGCTGGCAAAGTGCAGCATGATGCTGAGGCTCAGTACCCCGTTGGCCCCGAACAGAAACAGGCTGCCCCGCGACATGGCGGCGAAGCGGTAGAGAAACAGCAGAAAGGCGATGGGGGTCATCAGCGCCGGATGGCTGCCAAACAGTCCCCCCAGCAGCCCGACCTCCACCCCACAGACCACCGCCGCCGCGATCAGCTGGCGCGCGGCATGGCCATTCATCACCGGCACCATCCCCAGCAGCAGCACCGGCGTGACCGTATAGAAGACCCCGTAATTCCAGCCAAACAGCTTGCAGAGCAGAAAGCCCGTGGTGCAGCCAAAGGCGATGCGCAGGCACTGGCGCAGCTCGTTGCCGGTGAGGGGCCGATACCAGAGGTGAGTGGCAGCACCACCGACGGGGTGGGCTGGGGCAGTATTGGCCGACGGGTGAGTGGCGTGGTTAGTAGACATAATGGAGCAGGCTGAGCAGGTGGATCTGGCCTCGTGCCAGCATGGCGGTCAGGGCATTGTCCGGCAGCAGTTGCACCGTGGCCCGCGCCCCGGCTGGCAGATGATCGGGGAGTTGCTCCAGCTCGAGGTGCAGCCGCATCCGCTGGGCATCCCGTACCCAGCGATCCGACTCCACCGGTGCGGCCAGTCGACCATTGGCATCAAACTGACCGGCACTCACCCCGGCATCCAGACTGCTTACCCGGGCAGGATAGAGCTGACCCGGTTCGCCATCGAAGGCCACCAGTGCGCGGGTTTGCTCGCCAACATGGCGCAGGCTCTTCTCCCTAAAATCGGCAATGACATCTACCTGTTCCGACACCAGCGCCAGCAGCGGGCTGCCAGCGCTGGCGATACTGCCCGGCTTGAGCTGCAGGTTGGTGATGGTGCCATCCTGATCCGCGTGGACCTGGCTGTAAGAGAGGGCCAGCTGCGCTTGTGCCAGCTTGTTGCGGGCCTGGCGCAGCAACAGATTATCCTCACCGGTCACGCCACGACTGGCCTTGATCTGGGCCAGTTTGGCCTGACTGGCGCGCAGGTTGGCCTGGGCGCTGCGCAGGGCGCTGTCAGCTTCATCTTTTTGTTGCAGCGAAACCATGTGACGTTGGTACAGCGCATCGATCCGCTCAGCCTCGCGCCACTTCTGGCTGGCCAGGGTTTCCTTGGCGTTGATCTCGGCAACGGCGGCGGTCAGGGCGGCATCCAGTTCACTGTTCTGCTGCTCTGCCTGCGCCAGCGCAAGGCGGGCCTGCTCCACCGCCAGTTCAAAAGGGGCCGGATCCAGCCTGAACAGCAGATCTCCTTTCTTGACCTGCTGGTTGTTGTGAACGGCGACCTCGATCACCTTGCCGCTCACCTGGGGGGCCAGCTTGGTGACCACCCGGGTCGCCATCGCCTGAGGGGTGAGGGGCATCAGCAGGTCGGCTATCAGAAAATAGGCAAACAATGTGGCAAAGCCAGCCATGGACCATTTGATCCAGCGGGTAAATTGTTGATCCGGAGTCATCTTATTCTCTCTCTGTGTCGGTCTCGGGAGGGCTTGTATCGCCCCCGGCTTGTCGGTCGTGGTGTTGTTCAATTTTGCTGAGGGCGTTGGCCGAGATCCGCTGCACCGTGGCTTCAAACAGTTGCAGGGTCTGCTCGTCGATGCCCCCCAGCAGCTCCCGGCGGATATTCATGATGCGGTCGGCGATCTGATCGAGCAGGGTCTGGCCAGCCGGGGTCACGCAGACGATGCGGGCCCGCTTGTCCTGACTGCAGCAGTGGCGCTCAATCAGTCCCTGCTCTTCCAGCTGGCCCAGGGTGCGCATCAGGGATGGGAGCTCTATCTCGAGGGCTTCGGCCAGGGTCTTCTGGCTGACATGGTTCCCCATGCGGGAGAGTTTCCACAGCGCGGTCCAGCGGGGATGGGTGAGGCCAAGGGGAGCCAGCTCCAGATCGGCGGCAGTACGCCATAGCCGGTGCATCCGCGCTATCTGCTCGGCGAGCGACAGCTCGCGCAACCTTTCCAGATCCGTCATCTTCTCATCCTCAATGTACTTAGCCTGCTAACTATCATACTTGTTTAGCAGGCTAAGTAAATAGTGTGATGCTGATCATGTTTCTGGTCGGATCTTTCGTTGGTGAGGGCGAGCAGCATTCGAGCCCCTGATATTATTCTCGGGGGCTGATCCACTCGAGGCTCTCTTGCCGATTCGGATATTGCGCCGTGAATGGAGGATATCCGGCGATTATTTTCATGAAATTTTCAGCTTCAGTGAGCAGCTCTTTTTTTATCCGCTAATATTGATGGGGTTATAAAACAAGGGGGAAACGGGTTGTGGATGGATATGACAGTGGATGTGTGTATCTGGCAATTGAAGCGCTGTTGAGTGATGGAGAATATGGTGCAGAGTCACACCATGGCGTGAATCGGGAAGGCGCAATCAGAAGTACCGATATCAGTCATGATTTTGACCCCGCCAATATTCCATTGCTGTTGGCAGAATAGACCTGACCGTGTGTGATCCTTGTGAGTTCAAGCCAGTGCTCTGGTATTCGCTGGCTTGACTCATCACTATTTCAATCTCCCCTTTTTGCATCTTTCTTCTCACCATTTTTCATCGTGAGAGCTTCCTGCACGCTGACTCAAACCCTGATGTGGCATGCCGTGGCACTCGCGTCTTGGCGATGACGTTGCCCGCTGATTATCACTCACAGGATCTGTGGCGATAAATGGTCGCAGAGCTTGTCATCTGGCTCTGTTATTTCCCCGAAGGGGGGAGATCATCGCATCGTTATTACTGCTGATCACCAAAATATCCGCCATTATGGTCGCTCGTTTTATCACCCTATTTCCTGACTTGGTCGGGTATCGTATGTCTGGTGTTCTATTGTGCAGCACACGTTGGCGGGACCATGATGTTTAAGTTTTTAATGTTTTTATATGGCTTTGCAGTCTGGCTAACCGACAGGGGCGAGGGGGATCAATAAAGTAGCGGCCACAATCACACGCAGAGTACATAACAATGAAAAACCTCTCCCCCCTACAAACCACACAAGAAAAGGCCGCCTTTATGGGCGGCCAACAAATTGCCGGTATGCCGCTCTTTATATTTCTGGGGCTGGCGACCTGCGTTCTCTTTTCCGGCTGGAATGGCTCGTTGCCGCTCGGCATGGTCGGTGCGCTGGCACTGATGTTTGTGCTGGGCACCCTGCTGACCGAGCTGGGGGAGCGGATCATGCCGATCCGTGAATATCTGGGGGGTGGCACCATCCTCGCCATCTTTGGCGGCGCCGCCCTGTTCGAATACCAGCTGCTGCCGGTGCAGGCGGGGCAGGTCATCACCAACTTCATGAAGGAGGGAGGCTTTCTCAACTTCTTTATCGCCAGTCTGGTGACTGGCTCCGTGTTTGGCATGAGCGGCGCTTTGCTGAAAAATGCCGCCATGCGCTACCTGCCGGTCATTCTTGGCGGCGTGGCGCTGGCACTGCTGAGCGTGGGGCTGGTCGGCTCCCTGATGGGGTATGGCTTCAAGAATGCGGTGCTGCTGATCGGCCTGCCGATCATGGGGGGTGGCATGGGGGCTGGCGCGGTGCCTCTGGTGGAGATCCTCTCCGGCCCCATGCAGATGTCCAGTGCGGATCTCTTGTCACGCATGGTACCGGCGGTGGTGATCGCCAATACCCTGGCCATTCTGGTGGGCTCCCTGCTGGCGCGGCTCGGTCGCCGTTACCCCTCCCTGACCGGCAACGGCAAGCTGATGGTTAAAGAGAGTAGCCAGAGCATTGCCGATGAGCAGGCCGAAGCACCGACCCTGCAGAGTCTTGGCATGGGCCTTTTCATCAGCTCCAGCATGTTTGTGCTGGGCTCCCTGCTTGGCAACTTTATCCCCATGCACCCCTTTGCCCTGATGATTTTAGCGGTCGCTTTTATCAAGGTGAGCGGCCTGCTGCCGCGCCGCTATGAGCAGGCGGCGGCCGACTGGTATCAGTTTGTGGTGAGCAACCTCACTCCCTCCCTGCTGGTGGGGATCGGCGTCGCCTATACCAGTATTCCCGAGCTGATCAGCGCCTTCTCCATCAGCTACTTCGTGCTGGTCATGGTCACCGTGATTGGCGGCGCCCTCGGCGCGGCGCTGGTGGGCCGGATGATCGGTTTCTATCCCATCGAGGCGGCCATCACCGGCGGACTTTGTATGGCCAACATGGGCGGCACCGGCGACGTAGCCGTGCTCTCGGCGGCCCAGCGCATGAAGCTGATGCCCTTTGCCCAGATCTCCTCCCGTCTTGGTGGCGCCGTGATGCTGATCCTGGCTACTGCTCTTATCTCCCTGTTCGCCTGATACCGGATTGAGGAACAAACAAAATGAACGACATCATGATGGGCACCAGCCTGCCCTATGCAGAACGCAAGCGTCAGGGGGTGCGGGGTCGCATGCCCCACAAGGAGGAGTCCCTCTCCCAGCAGCGGCGCCGGATCTACCGATTGGTCAGCGCCATGCAGAGTCCGTTTGACCAGCATCTGCTGCTGCGCCAGCTGCAAGAGGACAACCCTGTGCTGTTCTACGATCTGGTGCGCCACCACCTGCCGGAGCTGCTGCCGATCATCTACACCCCGGTGGTGGGGGAGGCGTGCCAGCGCCACAGCGATCTCTATCTGCGCAGTCACGGCCTCTACCTCTCCTGGCACGACCGGGATGATCTTGACGACATCCTCGAGTCGGTGGAGCAGGAGGTGGACGTGATCGTCATCTCCGACGGTGAGCGGGTGCTGGGGCTTGGCGATCTCGGTATCGGCGGCATGGGGATCTGTATCGGCAAGCTGGCGCTCTACTCCGCTGCTGGCGGCATCAATCCGGCGCGCACCCTGCCGCTCTGTGTCGATGTAGGCACCAACAACCCCGAGCTGCTGGAGGATGACTCCTACCTCGGCTGGCAATCCCCGCGCATTGACGGCGAGAGCTATTACCACTTCATGGACAAGGTGGTGGCCGCCATTCGCAAGCGCTGGCCCCAGGTGGTGCTGCAGTTTGAAGACTTTGCCGGCAAGCATGCCGCCAACCTGCTGACCCGTTATCGGGACGAGCTCTGCATGTTCAACGACGATATTCAGGGCACGGCGGCGGTCGCTTCTGCCTGCGTGCTGGCCGGGTTGCAGCAGGCGGGTACCGCCCTGTGCGATACCCCGGTGCTGATCGTCGGCGCGGGTTCTGCCGGTTGTGGCATCGCCGCCATGCTGGCCCAGCTGGCGGGGAGTCACAACGGCGTCTGGCTGTTTGATCAGGATGGGGTGGTCTGCGCCGATCGTCCCAACCTGACTCGTGCCCAACAGCCGTTTGCCCGCGCCGTTGAGGAGGGGAACAGTTCGCTGTTGGAGACCATCCGTCAGGTGCGCCCGGCTGTGCTGATCGGGGTGAGCGGTCAGGGCGGCCTCTTTACTGGCGAGGTGCTGCAGGCGATGGGGGAGGTGTGCGATCAGCCGGTGATCCTGCCACTCTCCAACCCGACCCGCAGTGCCGAGGCCACCCCCGAGCAGGTGTGGGCCGCCACAGATGGCCGCGCTTTGCTGGCCACCGGCAGCCCCTTTGCGCCGGTGACGGTGGCCGGGGAGCGGCGGGTAGTCTCCCAGTGCAACAACGTCTATGTCTTCCCGGGGATCGGTCTCGGAGCCTGCGCGGTCAAGGCGAGCCGCATCAGCGATGGCATGTTGCTGGCCGCGGTGCGGGCAGTTGGCGCCTATCCGCTGGTGGCGGGTCGGCTGTTGCCCCCCATCGAGCAGGTGGGAGAGGTGGCCCGCGCCGTCGCCAGAGCGGTGGCACTCTGTGCCCGCGAGGAGGGGTTGGCCGATTTTGTCGGCGATCCGGCACCTTTGATTGACCAGACCTGGTGGCATCCGCACTATTGGGCAGCGTCCTGACGTTTTAAGGTATGTGCATGAAACTTCGCCACCAGTTGGTCACCCTTTCTCTTGGGCTCTCCCTGCTGCTGATCCTCATTCTGGGCAGCCTGCTGGCCCTCTTTATCCGCCATCTGCTGGAGAGCAATCTGCAGGATAAGGGGAGCGATCTGGCACGGGTCATGGCGGCGGATACCCGGGTGGTCGAAGCTCTGCGTCAGGGCAGTGATCCTACCCTGCGCGACTACGTGGAGGCCGTCTGCAACCGCACCGACGCCACCTATATGGTGGTGACCGACGAGCATGGTCGCCGCCTCAGCCACCCCAACCCCGAGCTGGTGGGGCAGAAGTTTCGCGGCGAGGATATCTGGCCCGCGCTGCAGGAGCGGCGCAGCTACTGCTCCAAGGATCGGGGCACCATGGGGCCGGCGATCCGCTGCTTCTCCCCGGTGGTGGGCGGTGACGGGCGCGTCATGGGGGCCGTGGTGGTGGGCTACCTGATGCAGCAGGTGGAGGGCATCTATATGGAGCGGGTGGCCCTGCTCATCAGCGCCATAGTAGCGGTGCTGGGGTGCGGCCTGCTGCTGGCACTCTGGGTGCAATACCTGCTGCGCAAGACCCTGCTCGATCTGGAGCCGGAGGCGATCGTGCGCCGCTTCACCCTGCAGGATCTGGTGCTGGAGCACATCACCGAAGGGGTGATCGCCCTCGATGGCCGCGGCAACATCAACATGATCAACAGCACCGCCAGCTATCAGCTGCGGCTGCCGGTTACCGGGCGCCATGCCCTGCAGGGGCAGTCGCTGGCGGAGCTGGTGCCACCCCTTGCCCCCTGTCTGGAGCAGGAGGGTGGGGAAGTGAGCTTCACTATTCAGGGGGAGTCCTTCGTCGGCCGCTGGCAGGCGGTGCAGGGCAAGGCACCGGGGCGGCTGCTGATCTTCAGCCGCCCAGAGGTGGCTGCCAGTCTGGGGGTGCAGGTGACCCACCTGCGCCAGTATGCCGAGATGCTGCGGATGCAGAGCCACGAGTTCGCCAACAAGCTGAGCAGCCTCTCCGGCCTGTTGCAGCTGGGCCATGTGGATCAGGCGGTGGAGCTGATCCAGCAGGAGAACGAAGCGTGCCAGACCATGCTGCAGGAGCTGCTGCGGCTGATCGACAACAAGCCGGTGGCGGGGCTTATTCTCGGCAAGTTCAGCCGGGCTCGCGAGCTGGGGGTGACCCTGGAACTCGATCCCGATTCGGCGCTGGCGGAGTATCCGGCCTCGGTCTCGGCCGATCTCATCACCCTCATTGGCAACCTGCTGGACAACGGCCTGCAGGCGGCCTGGCGCAACCGCCAGCAGCGGCCGCCGCGGGTGCTGCTGTCCCTGTGCGATGTGGGGCGGCGACTGGTGATCGAAGTGGAGGATAGCGGTGAGGGGGTCGACGAGGAGCTGGCCGATCACCTGTTCGATTACGGGGTGAGTCGCCAGAGCGGCGATCACGGGGTGGGTCTGTTCCTGGTCAAGGAGACCGTGGGTCGGCACGAGGGTGTGATAGAATGGCGGCGAACCGCCGAGCAGACCACCCTGTTTGGTATCTACTTGAATAAAAACCAATTAATGTGAGCCATGGACCCAATAATCACGCTTGTTATTGAAGATGACGATCGGATCGGTGCCATCTTGTCAGAACTGGTGGCGGCGACCCCCGGTTTCTCCCTGCTGGGGCGGGCCGGCACCCTGGCCCAAGCCGATGCCATGATGGCCGGTGTGGTGCCCCAACTGCTGCTGGTGGATGTCTCCCTGCCCGATGGCTCCGGCCTTGAGTGGGTGAGCCGCCTGCGCAGCCACAACCGCGAAGCCTACGTCATCATGGTGACTGCCTCGCGGGATGTGGAGACCATCCAGCAGGCCCTCAACCTGGGGGTTCATGACTACGTCATCAAACCATTGCGGCTGTTTCGCATCCAGCAGAGTCTGGACGAGATCCTGCAACTGCACAGTCGCCTCTGCGAGCGGGGTCGGCTGGAGCAGGAAGATCTCGACAAGCTGTTGGGCAAGGGAGGCGCTCCCAGATCAAGGAGATGCGCGTCACTCCCAAGGGGATCGACAGCATCACCCTGCGTCAGGTGCTGGATCTGCTGGCGGGCGAGCCGGAGAGCGTCTTCTCCACCGACACGGTGGCGCTGCGACTCTCCCTCAGCCGCACCACGGCGCGCCGCTATCTGGAATATCTGGAGTCGGAAGATCGGGTAGATGTTGATCTCAACTACGGTCAGCGGGGGCGGCCGGAGCGGCGCTACCGCTGGCGCCGGGCCGGTTGAGATGCGCACTGGCGTGTATTGCAGAAACAACAAGGGAGCCATGGGCTCCCTTGTTGTTTCCGGACGATGTTGGTTCTCAGGCTGCTTCCCGTTCGGCTACCGGCGCACGCCCCTTCAGCTGGGAGGTCATCACCCCGCCCAGGATCAGCCCGCCACCCAGCAGGTGGTAGCCATGGATCGGTTCCCCCAGGCCGACGACGGCGATCAGCGCCGTACAGAGCGGCATCAGGTTCATAAAGACCGATGTGCGCTCGGCGCCCATGCAGGCGAGGCCGCGCATCCAGCAGTAAGCCGCCAGCAGGGAGGAGGCGAGCCCGGCGAAGAGCACCAGTCCCCACCCTTCGGCCGGCACCGCCATCGAGTCGGCGCTGAGAGCGAGCGGTACCAGCAGCAGTACGGCCAGCAGGATCTGCATGTAGAGGTTGAGCCAGGGGCCAAACGGCAGGAGCCAGCGGCGGATCAATAGGCCGTAAAGGGCGTAGCTGGCGGACCCCAGCAACATCATGCCATCCCCCGGGTTGATGCCGTTATGGAGCAGGGCGAGCGGCTCGCCCTTGCCAAGCAGCCAGAGCACCCCGAACAGGGAGAGACTCATGCCGAGCAGTGCCTGTTTGCCGGGACGCTGGCCGAAGAAGAGCACCCCTTGCAGCAGGGTGAGCAGCGGAATGAGGGAGCCGATCACCCCCATATTGGTGGCCGAAGTGCTGTGGGCGGCGTAGTAGGCCAGACACTGGTAGAGCACCATACCGAGCGCCGCCAGCACCAGCAGCTTGCCGAGCCAGGGGCGAACCTCGCTACGGCGGCGCCACAGCTGCGGCAGGCAGAAGGGTGTCAGTGCCAGAGCGGCGATCACCCAGCGATAGAAGGAGATAGCCGCGGGGTCGAGCACGCTGGCGGCCGCCTTGGACACCACGGTATTGGTAGCCCAGATCAGCACAGCCATCAGCGGAAAGAGAAGAGGGGAAAAGATTCGCATCAGAGGCTCCTTATTAACAGGGGGCCAAGTCTACCCTTGTCTTTATATTATCAAGTAGCGTAAAACAGACAGATGACCCAGCAGAAAAGACAACTCTTTCTGATGTACCTTATTCCGGCCCACACGGGCTGCGTTTGCTCGCAACTGATGGTTGCTTTTGACCTGTGCCGGAGACCGAGCCAACAGGGCGTTGCATCACGCCTGCTCCTCTCTCTCGCTGACAAGGGGCGCTGATGGCCACTCACCAGTTTCAGCCGGTAGATGTGGTTCTGCCCGCTCCCAATCCGCTCTATTTCAGTTACCAGCAGATGCTGGCCGACAGCGCGACCGTGCTGCACTCCCACCCCTGGGGCCAGCTCAATATGATCAGCCTGGGGATCATGGAGATAGAGCTGGGGGATCAGCGACTGGTGGCCCCTGCCGACTACCTTATCTGGGTACCGGCGGATCTCGAGCACACCTCCTACAACGAGCAGACCCTCGACTACACCTCCATCTACGTCAGCCACGAGCTGGCGGCCAAGCTGCCGCCAGAGCCCAGATTGCTGCTGCTCACCCCGCTGATCCGCGCCCTGCTGAGCGACTTTTGCGAACGGCGGGTGAGCCATATGGCGGATGAGTGGGATCAGCGTCAGGCCGAGTTGCTGGTGGAGCGACTGGCGCGGACCCGTTGTCAGGAGAGCTACCTGCCGATGAGTCAGGACAAGCTGCTGGCTCCCATGCTGGCGGCGTTGCACAGCGATCCTGCCGATCCCCGTACTCTGGCCCAGTGGGCCGGACAACTGCACACCACAGAGCGCACCCTGGCGCGGCGCTACCTGCGGGAGCTGGGGATGAGCTTCGGTCAGTGGCGGGCGCGGCTGCGGTTGCTCAAGGCGCTGGCCTGGCTCAAGGGGGACATGCCCATTCAGGAGATTAGCTGGCGGCTCGGTTACGGCTCCACCTCGGCCTTTATCGCCATGTTCAACCGGGAGCTGGGCTGCTCCCCCCAGCGTTATCGCCTACAGTCGGGCAGATAACAAATCGCCGGACATGTCATCTGGTGAAGCAAAACAAGAAGGGCGCTCGCAGGCGCCCTTTCTGATGACATCCGCTTGCGCTAGAAGAAGCCGAGCGGGTTGATGTCGTGACTCACCAACAGGTTCTTGGTGTTCTGGTAGTGGTCCAGCATCATCTTGTGGGTCTCGCGCCCGATCCCCGACTTCTTGTAACCGCCAAAGGCGGCGTGTGCCGGGTAGGCGTGGTAGCAGTTGACCCAGACCCGGCCAGCCTGAATGCCACGCCCCATGCGCCAGGCCAGATTGCTGTCGCGGGTCCACAGGCCTGCTCCCAACCCGTACTGGGTGTCGTTGGCAATGGCCAGAGCATCCGCCTCGTCCTTGAAGGTGGTGACCCCGAGCGCTGGTCCGAAGATCTCCTCCTGGAACACCCGCATCTTGTTCTGGCCGGAGAAGATGGTGGGCTGGATGTAGAATCCCCCCTCCAGTCCGCTCACCTTGGCCGGGGCGCCGCCGATCAGCATCTTGGCCCCTTCGCCGCGGCCGATCTCCATGTAGCCCAGGATCTTGTCGAACTGCTCGCGAGACGCCTGCGCTCCCACCTGAGTGGCGGTATCGAGGGGGTTGCCCTGCACTATGGTGCGAGCACGGGCCAGCACCCTGTCCATGAAGTCGTCATAGATGCTGGCCTGCACCAGCGCGCGGGAGGGACAGGTACACACTTCCCCCTGGTTGAAGAAGGTCATCAGCATCCCTTCTACCGCCTTGTCGATGTAGCTGCTCTCGTGCTGCATCACGTCGGCGAAGTAGATATTGGGGGACTTGCCCCCCAGCTCCACGGTGGAGGGGATCAGCTTGTCGGCTGCGCAGCGCAGGATATGGGCGCCCACTTCGGTCGAACCGGTAAAGGCCAGTTTCTGGATCCGGTTGCTGGTGGCCAGCGCCTGACCTGCCTCGGCGCCGAAGCCGTTGACCACGTTGACTACGCCGGGGGGCAGGATGTCCTTGATGAGATCCATCATCAGCATGATGGTGACCGGGGTCTGCTCGGCGGGCTTGAGCACGCTGCAGCAACCCGCCGCCAGCACAGGAGCAAGCTTCCAGGCGGCCATCAGCAGCGGGAAGTTCCACGGGATGATCTGGCCGACCACGCCGATGGGCTCCTTGAAGTGGTAGCTGACGGTGTTCTGATCCAGCTCGGCGGCCGAGCCCTCCTGAGCACGAATGCAGCCAGCGAAGTAGCGGAAGTGATCCACCACCAGCGGCAGGTCGGCGGCCAGGGTTTCACGCACTGCCTTGCCGTTCTCCCAGGTTTCGGCGATGGCGAGCCGTTCGATGTTTTGCTCGATGCGATCGGCGATGCGCAGCAACAGGTTGCTGCGCTCGGTGACGCTGGTCTTGCTCCAGCTGGAGAACGCTTTGTGGGCGGCATCCAGCGCCAGCTCGATATCGGCGGCGTCGGAGCGGGCGACCTCGCAGAATACTTTGCCATCCACTGGCGAGATGTTTTCAAAGTAGCGGCCGGCGCGAGGTGCCACCCACTCACCACCGATGAAGTTGTCGTAACGGGACTTGAAGCTGACCAGGGCACCTGCCTGACCGGGAGCGGTATAAATCATCTCATCATCCTTTATGTGTGTGATCCTGACCGGACTGGTTGACAGACCGGTTGCCAGCTGATATCGCAAGGGGCGTGCCAAAGGGTCTGACCAGCAGGTAGAAGGTTACAAAAACGTTATCAAATGGGGTGTGGCGGCGTATCTTGGTTAACCAATGACCACGGCTATTGCGATAAAACTGTACCGTTTCTGGACAGTGGCCGAGACAGTCGTGCTGTTTGTGAACAGGAGGCGTGATGAGTGAGTCACTTCAACCCGGTCCCGGTCCGATCCAGCGTTCCTGGCAGCGTTGCCTGCATCAGGGGCTGAGCCGCCAGCAGAGCGCTGATCTGGACTTGCTGCCCCAAGGGGAGCTGTCGGCCCGTCAGGAGCAGCACAGGGCGCTGATCGCCTGCTTCCAGCGCTTCGTGCTGCCGCTGTTTGCCCAGCTGCTGGCGGGTCGCCCCTGTCGCCTGTTGTTGTGTGACGGTGAGGGGGCCATTCTGGCCGCCAGTGGTGATGAGGGGTTCGCCCGCCATGCCGAGCGTATCTTTTTGCGCAGTGGCGCCCGCTGGGGGGAGGCGAGCAAGGGCACCAACGCCATCGGTACCGCGCTGGCCGAACAGAGCGAAGTGCAGGTGCTCGGCAATCAGCACTTCTTCGCCCAGCACAGCTTCCTCAGTTGCAGCGCTTGCCCGTTGCTCGGGCCGGATGGGCAATTGCTCGGGGTTCTCGATATCTCCACCGATGCGGCCCATCACGATGGCGACATGCTGGGCACGGTGCGGCTGCTGGCCATGACCCTCGAAAACGCACTATTGGCGCGTCAGCCGGGCTGGCTGGTGGATCTCGAGCCCCAGAGTCTCTGGTCCGCTCGCCTGTTGCTGGGAGAGGAGGGGGAGCTGCTCGGCGCCAACCGGGCAGGCCGACTTTGGCTCGGCCAGCACCCTTTCGATGGCAGGCAACTGCTGCGCGAGGGGCGTGGCTTGCGGCTGGTGCCAGAAGCGGACGCGACACCTTCCCGCGCCGTGCTGCCGGGTCACCCAAGCCCGGTGCCACATCCGCAGCAGGTGCCGCTCAAGATGCTGGAGCGCGGCATTTCGCTGCTTATCGAGGGGGAGACCGGCAGCGGCAAGGAGCATCTGGTGCGGGCCCTGCACCGAGCATCGAGTCGGCGGGAGCAGCCACTGGTGTGCGTCAACTGTGGCGCGTTACCAGCAGATCTGGTGGAAGCCGAGCTGTTTGGGTATGTGGGCGGGGCCTTCAGCGGT
This sequence comes from Aeromonas sp. 84A, assembly GCF_051919345.1. Taxonomy (NCBI): domain Bacteria; kingdom Pseudomonadati; phylum Pseudomonadota; class Gammaproteobacteria; order Aeromonadales; family Aeromonadaceae; genus Aeromonas; species Aeromonas sp. 84A. The sequence goes on along the minus strand of NZ_JBQBEW010000001.1, from coordinate 3,793,830 downwards.
GCCCGCAGCCAGGGCAGTCAGGGTTATCTGCGCGCAGCCCATGGCGGCATGCTGATGCTCGATGAAATTGGCGAACTGCCGCTGCAGGCTCAAACCCGACTGCTGCGGGTATTGCAGGAACGCAGCGTGACGCCGGTTGGCAGTCACAAGTCGGAGGCGGTGGATTTCTGGCTGGTCAGTGCCAGCCACCGGGATCTGGCGGCCATGGTGCAGAGTGGCGCATTTCGCGAAGACCTCTATTACCGGATCTGCGGCTGGCGCCAGCAGCTGATGCCGCTGCGCCGTTGGCCTGCCGCTGAGCGTCTGGAGCTGATCCAGCGACTGTTGGCGGAGATGGACCCGACCCTGCGTCTGACCCGCGATGCTGAGCAACAGCTGTTGGCCCATCCGCTGCCCGGCAACGTGCGCCAGCTCAAGCAGGCACTGGAAGTGGCCTGTGTGCTGGCAGAGGGGTTGGGTTGGATAGAACCCGCCCACCTGCATCTGCCCAGTGTGGCCACAGAGCCCGGCGCCTTGCCGATGGGGGAGGCGACCAGCTTGCGTGAACAAACCCGGCGGCAGGTACAGCAAACGCTGGCGGCATGCGGCGGCAACGTGAGCGAGGCGGCGCGCCAGCTCGGCATCAGCCGCACTACCCTCTACCGGACGCTGCGCGAAGCCCCTTGAGTGCTCACCCCCCTCACCGGTTGTTTTCAAGACGCACATGACGGCTGGAGCCCTGCCCATGCAGCCGCTATGATGCGCCCTTGCCGGGGCATTGCGCCCGTTGACTCATCCGTTGAGGATTTTCTGCCATGTCACAACATATAGGGGCGCTGACGCTGCTGGTGGCTGATTACGATCAGGCCATTCGCTTTTTTACCGAGGGACTTGGCTTTGCGCTCCTGGAGGACACTCGGCTCGATGAACCGGGCAAACCGGGCAAGCGCTGGGTGCGGGTTGCCCCCAAAGGAGCCTCCGGTTCTGCACTGCTGCTGGCACAAGCGGCTAATGCGCAGCAGCAGGCCGCCATCGGCCAGCAGGGCGGTGGCCGGGTATTCCTGTTCCTCGAGACCACTGATTTCTGGAGGGATTACCAGCGCATGCAGGCGTACGGTGTTCATTTTTGTGAACAGCCCCGTGACGAGCCTTATGGCACCGTGGTGGTGTTTGAGGATATCAGCGGCAACCGGTGGGACTTGTTGCAACGTACTGCTGCCAACTGAATCTGAAAACGTTTATCATCCCGCCTGTCATAAAGTCATAAAAGTGTCACAGAAAATTCTAATAATTGGCGCACCCATCTTCACAGAGGAGAGAGAAGGGAATGGCTAAGCGAATTCTGGTGGTCGAGGACGAAGCACCGATCCGCGAAATGCTCTGCTTCGTGTTGGAGCAGAAGGGATATGAGACGATTGAAGCGGAAGATTACGCCGATGGACTGGCGAAGGTGCGCGAACCCTACCCCGAACTCATCGTGCTCGACTGGATGATGCCGGGCGGCAGTGGCATCCAGTTTATCAAGCAGCTCAAGCAGGATGAGGTGACGCGCCAGATCCCGGTGGTGATGCTCACCGCCCGCGGTGAAGAGGAGGACAAGGTGCGTGGTCTGGAGGCTGGAGCCGACGACTATATCACCAAGCCGTTCTCGCCCAAGGAGTTGACCGCTCGCCTCCATGCGGTGATGCGCCGCGTGTCGCCCACCTCGGTGGACGAGGTGATCGAGGTGCAGGGGCTGAAACTCGATCCTGTCTCCCACCGGGTCAGTGCCGAAGAGAAGGCGCTCGACATGGGGCCGACCGAATTCAAGCTGCTTCACTTCTTCATGACTCACCCCGAGCGGGTCTACAGCCGTGAACAGCTGCTCAATAATGTCTGGGGTACCAATGTGTACGTCGAGGACAGAACCGTGGATGTGCATATTCGTCGCTTGCGTAAGGCGATTGAAGAGACAGGGCACGACAGATTGATCCAGACGGTGCGTGGAGCCGGATACCGCTTCTCAACCCGTCTCTAGAGGCAGTTATGTTGCAACCTTACGCCTGGCGGCGACAGTTGTGGCGAATGGCGTTTTTTTACGCCCCCTTCGCATTGGTTGGCTGGTTGATTGATCATCTTGCCCTCTGCCTGTTGGTGGCGGCCGTGTTGCATCTGGGCTGGCACTATCGCTTCCAGAAGCGGCTCTCTGACTGGCTGTGGCACGACCGCAGCCTGGTGCCCCCCAGCGGCAATGGCAGCTGGGAGTACATCTTCAACGGTATCTACAAGCTGCAGCAGCGTCACCGAGCCCGTCGCCGCGAGCTGGCGGGGCTGATCCGCCGCTTCCGGGAGGGGGCCGAGGCGCTGCCCGATGCCGCCGTGGTGTTTCGCACCGATGGCAGCATCCTCTGGTGCAACCGGCTGGCGGAGCAACTGCTCGGTTTTCGCTGGCCGGAGGATGCCGGCCAGCATATCGGCAACCTCATTCGCAATCCTGCCTTTAACGCCTATCTGGGTAAGGGGGCGTATGACGAGCCCCTCGAGATGCACTCCCCGGTCAATGAGGAGAAGTTTCTCGAGTTTCGTATCATGCCCTATGCCTCTGATCAGGCGATGCTGGTGGTGCGGGATGTCACTCGCTTGCGCAGTCTAGAGAAGACCCGCAAGCACTTCGTTTCCAACGTCTCCCACGAGCTGCGTACCCCGCTGACCGTGCTCAAGGGCTATCTGGAGATGACTGAAGAGCCGCCCCCGCCCGCCATGTGGGCCAAGGCGCATCGGGTGATGATGGAGCAGACCATCCGGATGGATAATCTGGTCAATCAGCTGCTCACCCTCTCCCGTATCGAGGCGGCCCCGACCGTGGATCTCTCCCATCTGGTGGACATGCCTGCCATGCTGGGGCTGCTGGAGCAGGAGGCGCGGGCGCTCTCGGGCGAACGGGCCCACCAGCTCGAATTTGTGGTGCAGCCCAATCTGCTGGTGCGCGGGGATCAGGAGCAGCTGCGCAGTGCGGTCTCCAACCTGGTCTATAACGCCATCCACTACACCCCGGCGGGGCGAAAAATTACCGTGGAGTGGCGCAAGCAGGGGGCGATGGCGCTGTTTGCCGTGAGCGATGAAGGGGAGGGGATTGCTCCCGAGCATCTGGCGCGGCTGACCGAGCGGTTCTATCGGGTCGACAAGGCACGCTCGCGCCACACCGGCGGCTCAGGCTTGGGCCTTGCCATCGTCAAGCATGCCCTCAGTCATCATGACTGCCAGCTCGATATCGAGAGCCGGGTCGGCCTTGGCAGCCGCTTCAGCTTTCTCATCCCGAGCCGTATGGTGGTGATTAAATAGTCTTTTATGGCAATGAGTTAGCTGCAAAAAGAGGGCCTTTGAACGGGCCCTCTTTTCATTTGTTCAAATCTGTCGCCATGTCATTAAAGTGTCACATTAAATCCATAAATTTGTCACTGCCAGGTCAGATACTGGCGCCGTCTTAAGAACGGACCTTCTGTAACTTTGGAGAGATTGGATGAAACTCAACAAACTGGCTGGTGTAATCGGATTCACCGCAGCAACCCTGTTTTCTGTCAGCGCCCTGGCTGCCGGTGTGGATAAAGACCTGCCGGATTACACACCGACCAGCGGCATTTCGGGCAACCTGTCCTCTGTCGGCTCGGACACCCTGGCCAACATGATGACCCTGTGGGCCGAAGAATTTAAGCGCTTGTACCCCAACGTCAACGTGCAGATCCAGGCCGCCGGTTCTTCTACCGCCCCGACTGCCCTGACCGAAGGTGTTGCCCAGTTCGGTCCGATGAGCCGTGCCATGAAGGCCGGTGAAGAGGAAGCATTCGAGAAGCGTTACGGCTACAAGCCGACTGCCATCCGCGTTGCAGTCGATGCCCTGGCGGTGTTCGTCAACAAGGACAACCCCATCAAGGGGCTGACCATGCCGCAGATCGATGCCATCTTCTCCAGCACCCTCAAGTGCGGCGAAGCCAAGGCTGCCACCAAGTGGTCTGATCTGGGTCTGGATGGCAACTGGTCCTCTAAGGACCTGCAACTGTTCGGTCGCAACTCCGTATCCGGTACCTACGGTTACTTCAAGGAGCACGCCCTGTGTAACGGCGACTTCAAGAGCGGCGTGAACGAGCAGCCGGGTTCTGCTTCCGTGGTGCAGTCTGTTTCTGCCTCCCTGAATGGCATCGGCTACTCCGGTATCGGTTATGTCACCTCCGGCGTGCGTGCAGTACCGCTCTCCAAAGATGGCAAGACCTTCATCGAAGCGACCTCCGATAACGCCATCACCGGCAAGTATCCGCTGTCACGCTTCCTGTACGTTTACGTGAACAAGCATCCGAACAAGCCGCTCTCCCCGATGGAGCAAGAGTTCGTCAAGATGATGCTCTCCAAAGCAGGCCAGAACATCGTTGCCAAAGATGGCTACGTGCCGGTGCCGGCCAAGGTGGTACAGGCTGACCTGAAAAAGCTGGGGATCATGTAACTGCCTGCAGTCAGCATGCCCTGATAAAACGAGCCCCAAGCGGGCTCGTTTTGTTTTTGTCGGCTGTCAGTTTTGTTAATAGCGCTGGATGGATATTTTTCCGCCAGCCGGGGGCTGGCTCCCTTGCTTAGCAGGGCGGCATTTCCGAGAATAGGGCAACGTTATGGCAAAGGATCCCTTCATGATTGCGTCCCTCACCAAGTTTGGCATGGTAGCCCTCTGTAGTTCCCTGCTGGTCGCCTGCGCCCAGTCGCCGACCGGCCGCAGCCAGATGCTGCTCTACTCTCCCCAGCAGATGAACCAGCTGGGCGCCGACTCCTTCGAGCAGATGAAGAAGCAGGAGAAGGTGAGCAAGGATGCAAAACTCAACGCCTATGTCTCCTGTGTCGCCAAGGCGGTGACCGCCCAGGTGCCGGCCAGCTATGGCATCACCAACTGGGAAGTGGTGGTGTTTGACTCCAAACAGGTCAACGCCTTCGCCCTGCCCGGCGGCAAGATCGGGGTCTACAGTGGCTTGCTCAAGGTGGCCAAGAATCAGGATCAGCTGGCGACCGTCATCGGTCACGAGCTGACTCACGTACTGGCCCAGCACTCCAACGAGCGACTCTCGCGCAGCCAGCTGGCGGGGATCGGTCTGGCGGCTGCGGACATTGCCATGGGCACCAGCGAGTACCGCGGCGCCACCATGGCCGCCCTTGGCCTCGGGGTCGAGGTGGGGGTGATGTTGCCCTATGGCCGAACTCAGGAGAGCGAAGCGGATCGGCTGGGGCTTGAGCTGATGGCGCGCGCCGGGTTCAATCCGGCCGAGGCAATCCCCCTGTGGCAAAACATGAGTGCCGCCGCCGGTGGCAACACGCCGCCGCAACTGCTCTCCACCCACCCGAGCAACGAGAACCGGATCGCCGAGTTGCAGGCGCAACAGGCGCAAGTGCTGCCGCTCTATGAGCAAGCCCGCGCCAACGGTCTGGTGCCCCAATGCAAGGCATAAGCCTGCGCATGGCGCGCAGCGACGATGCCGCCGCCATGACGGTGATGCAGCGAGCCAGCTGGCTCGCTGCCTATGGCCAGGTGCTCGGTGCCGACCTGCTGGAGCAGCTGGACGTCACCGCCCATCTGCAGATTTGGCAGAGCCGTCTGGCCGAGCCGGGCCCAAGGCCCATGCTGCTTTGTCTCGATGAGGTGGTGATTGGCCTGCTCTACTGGCAACCACAGCAGGAAGCGGGACAGAGTCATGCCCTGATCCGCGCTTTTTACCTCCATCCCGACCACTGGCGACAAGGTTATGGTAAACGGCTGTGGCAGGCGGTGGCGATGCAGATGCGCCGCGCCGGTTGCCATAGCGTCAAATTGTGGCTGCTCGATGGCAACCACATCGGCGAGGGGTTCTACCTGCGCCGTGGCTTCGTCTTTGATGGCGAGGAGCGCACCCTGATAAGCCTCGGGCAGCCCTGCCTGCAGCGACAAATGAGCCGTTTGCTCTGATCACTCTCCCGTTTTTCGCCTTCGGTCACTTTATTTTTTTTGCGAATTAATACAATGTCCCCCTTGGAACAGAGTTGGATAAACACGGGCTGACAAGGGAGTGCTGGCATGTATTACGGCTTTGATATCGGTGGCACCAAGATCGCTTTTGCGGTCTATGACGGTGCATTGAACCTCTGCCACGAGGAGCGCATGAGCACCCCGGGCAACGATTACGAGGGGTTGCAGCAGCTGATCCGCTCCCGGGTCGAGCAGGCGGATGCCCGCTTCGGCGCACGGGGCTCGGTCGGCATCGGTTTCCCCGGTGTCATCAACAGCCACGATCACAGCATAGTGGCGGCCAATCTGCCCTCCATCAATGGTCGCCATCTGGGCGCAGATCTGGCCGAGCTGCTGGAGCGGCCGGTCAAGGTGGATAACGACGCCAACTGCTTCCTCTGGTCCGAAGTGCATCAAGGGGCAGCCGACGGCGCCGGCAGTGCGCTCGGCGTCACCATTGGCACCGGTATCGGCGGCGCCGTCTATCTGGCGGGCAAGCTTATTCAGGGGCGCAACTGGCTGGCTGGCGAGATTGGTCACTACCCCTTGCCCGCGACCATGCTGATGAAGTACCCCGAGTTGCCCCGTCCCCGTTGTGGCTGCGGCCGTCTGGTCTGTTTTGAAACCTATGCCTCCGGCACCGGTCTGGAGCGTCTCTATCACCATTTCCATGGTCAGCGCGCCACGGGTCACCAGATTGTGGGACGCTTCGAGGCCCACGAACCCCATGCGGTCGAGACGGTCGACTGCTGGCTGGAGATCATGGCCGCAGGGCTTGCCACCGCCATTTCGGTGATTGATCCCGAGGTGGTGGTGTTGGGGGGCGGCCTGAGCGGCCTGCCCGCCCTCTATGAACAGCTGCCGCTGCGTCTGCCCGGTCACTTGCTGCCCGGGGTCGCCCTGCCCGAGATCCGCCAGGCCCGCTTCGGCGGTGCCGGTGGTGTGCGCGGCGCAGCCTTGCTCAATCTATGAGATCAGATGTGGGGTCTGATCTCCCCGAAAAAGGAGTCCTCATGACCCATCTTGAAATCTGTATCGACAACCTGGAATCCCTGTTCACCGCCCAGCAATCCGGGGCGGATCGCATCGAGCTCTGCTCTGCGCTGGGTCTGGGCGGCCTGACCCCCTCCTACGGTTTTATGCAGCAGGCGGCCCGCCATGCCACAGTGCCGGTTTATGCCATGATCCGCCCGCGCGCCGGGGATTTTTGCTTCAACGACGGCGAGTTCGAGATGATGCTGCAAGATATCGCGGCGGCACGCGCTGCGGGGCTGCAAGGGGTGGTGGTCGGGTTGCTGGATGAGGAGGGGCGGGTGCCTGCCGCCAAGCTCAAACAGCTGGTGGATGCCGCTGGCCCGTTGGGGGTTACCTTCCATCGCGCCATCGACCTCTCCTCCGACTGGCGCCTCGATCTGGAGACCATAGTCGCGGCCGGTTGCGAGCGCATTCTGAGCTCGGGCCATGCGCCGACCGCGTTGGCTGGGTTGGAAACCCTGCAAGAGATGCAACAGGCGCTGGCGGGGCGTGCCAGCCTGATGCCGGGTGCCGGGGTCAATGCCGACAACGTGCGGACCATCATCGAGTTCACCGGGGTGAGCGAAGTGCATATGTCCGGCATGGGCTGGCGCGGTGGCATGGTGCCGCACGGAGTGAATATGGGCACTTCGGACGATGGTCGGGTCAATATCACCGATGGCGCCAAGGTGGCTGCGGTCAGAGCCTTGCTGGATCGCGGTTAAGCAGATCGCCGCCGTTGGGCGGCGTTCATCCGCATCTTGTGTGAAGTTCCTCCCACTGACGGGGAAATCAGGGGCACCCCCGGCAGCACCCCGGCCAAAAGTCTGATATTATCCCGCCTCTTTACTACATGGATCTGGAGCAACATCTCAATGTCCCAATACGACTCTATCGAACAGAAGGCCAGCTATGGCATCGGCCGCAACATGGGTGATCAGCTGGCGCAGCAAGCCTTCGCCGGTCTGGATATCCCGGCCCTGCAACAAGGTCTGGCAGATGCCCTGAATGGTCTGGAGTTCGCGGTCAGCCGTGACGATATCAATGATGCCTTCCAGGTGATCACTGCGCGTATGCAAGAAGAGCAGGAAGCCGCCGCCAAGGCCGCCGCTGCTGACGGCGAAGCCTTCCTGGCTGATAACGCCAAGCGCGCTGAAGTGAAGGTGACCGACTCCGGTCTGCAGTACGAAGTGCTGGTAGAAGGCAACGGTGCCGTTCCGGTAGCCGGTCAGTCCGTGCGTGTGCACTACCACGGTACCTTCACCCACGGTGGTGTATTCGACAGCTCCGTTGCTCGCGGCCAGCCGGCTGAATTCCCGGTGACCGGCGTGATCGCTGGCTGGGTTGAAGCGCTGCAGCTGATGCCGGTTGGTTCCAAGTGGAAGCTCTACATCCCCCACGATCTGGCCTACGGTGCCCGTGGCGCGGGCTCCATCCCGCCTTACTCTGCACTGGTATTTGAAGTCGAGCTGCTGGACATCCTGTGATCCTGCTGGCTTGATGCAAACGGCGACCCTCGGGTCGCCGTTTGTTTTTGGGCTATGTGATAGACAGCATTTGTCGCGACCAGCGGGCTGGAGAGCAGAAAAGGGCGGCTTTTTTGCGCTATTGACTGGTTTTTTCAGAAACGGGAACAGGCATACTGCGACTCATTAGAGAGGATAAGGAGAACCCGATGAGCAAGAAGATGAAGAAAGTAGCGGGGCTGGCCCTGTTGCTACTTAGCATTCCGGCCAGTGCTGATGCCATGCGCTGCAAGAACGCCCTGATCACCGAGGGAGACACCACCGCCGAGATGCTGCTCAAGTGCGGTGAGCCGATGTTGCGTGAAGAGCTCAACCGCAACGAGGAGAACCAGTTTGGCAACATGGTGCAGGTCAAATATGGTGAACGCTGGACCTACAACTTCGGCAAGAACGAGTTCATGCGCTTTGTGACGGTGCGCAACGGCATCATTACCGATATCGAAAACGGCCCGCGCGGCCAGTAGCCGGCGGGCAAAGCATGGATGCACAACAGACAGTAGGGCAAGACCCTTTGACTCACATGTCCGGCAAGGGGTCGCGGTGACCAAGTTGTCTGACAGCCAGATTGATCTGGCGAGCCAGTCTTAGCCGTTGGCGGCAGGTCAGGCCATGGAGGCTGATCCTGCCCGCGTTGAATTCAAATGTCCCCAGCGACTCGATGGCAAAATAGCCTCGATGAAAGCTCTTGATGTAGCGAGCGATCTGCCGTGGGGATAACTGCTTGAATACCTTCATCACACGGTTCCCTGATTGCCTGGACAGGGCACACTATGGTGTCGGTCGATGACACTGATATGACGGTTTATAAAGATTTGCATGAATCCTTATTTTGCCAGTGAGTTCGGCAAATTGACTGCGTCATCGAAAAAGTTGTGCCATGACAAACCACCGCACCGATATACTGCGGGCTTGAATGGAACAAATAAAAGGGCCTGTGCGTGGAATGGGTTGATGTGGTGGACGGGAACAACCGGGTGATTGGCGTGGCCGAGCGAGCCAAGGTGCGGCGGGAGAATCTCTGCCATCGTGCCAGCTATATTCTGGTGCTCGACGACGCGGATCGGATCCTGGTGCAGCGGCGCACCCTCAGCAAGGATTTCTGCCCCGGCATGCTGGATGCCTGCGCCGGTGGCGTGGTCACCACCGGTGAGGAGATGGAGCTCTCCGCCCGGCGCGAGCTGGCCGAAGAGCTGGGGATTATGGATGTTCCCCTGCAGGGCTTTGGCAGCTTTTATGCGGAAGGGGAGGGCTACCGGGTCTGGGGTGGCCTCTTCAGTTGCCGTTATCAGGGGCCGCTGCAGTTGCAGGCCGAAGAGGTGAGCGCGGTACACTGGATGAGCCTGGCCGAGATTGCCGAGCGCGCCAGCGAATTTACCCCCGATTCCCTGCTCGCCATCGCCACCTGGCAGGCGAGGCGCTAACGTCTCTCTTTAGATATTTTCTTTTCCAGTTCAGAGACAAGACGGGCAGCCTGATGGCTGCCCGTCTGCCTTTGTGCATTTACTGGGTCTGCTACACCAGTTTGAGGCGTCGGTTGGTGCGCCCGCAAGCGCTCGGCTTGGCGAGCCAGTGACCTTGCCAGTCGGTGGCTAGCCGCAGCAGCGGATACTCCAGATCGAGCCGGGTCACCACCAGCTGGCCAGTCTCGTCGCCACTCACAGGATTGCCGCTGGCGGGATCGATGATTTCGACGATGCAGCTTTCGTTGACGATAAAGCCCTGACCGGGCTGACTCTCGTAGGCCACCACCCCCACATCCTGCCACACCAGACAGTTGAGGGCCGCAATGCCGTGAATGGCGCGCAGTGGTGCCGTTTCAGGATGGGTGGCTTCGCACAACAGGGCGCGGCGCAGCGAGTCGCTCGGGATCTCCGCTGCTTCGGCCGCTTCCAGCAGGTCGAGCAGGGTCACCAGCGGGCCGACATAGCCGGTGGGTTGATAGCGCAGCAGTGCCTCCAGCTGGCGCTGGGTATCGTGGGGCCCGCAGGGTACCACGGGAGCCCCCAGCTGGCGGGCGCCGTTATCGAAGATAAAGGCGGTAGGGCCAGCATGATAGTCGTGGCCGTTGAGCATCACTTCCCCCGCCTTGAAACCGGCGGCAAACAGTGCCCGGGCGGCACCCCACCAGTCAGCTCCCGCATACTCGGGGATGGCCAGCTGGCCCGGACAGGAGAAGACCCGCAGCGCCTGACTGGCCGGACGGCCGGTGAGACCGGCAAAGGGGGGATGAGCCTGCTGGGCGGCAAAGAGTTCTTTGCTGTCGAGCAGTGGCAGGGTGGCCAGCTCTGCCAGATCCTCGAGGCGGCACTGGCGATAGGCGCTGGAGTAACCGGCGCAATATTGACTGGCATGGGTAAGCTGATGATTGAGCTGGTCCAGTTGCTGCTGTTCGCGCATGGCGGGGGGACGAATTTCCAGACCATCGTAATAGTGTTGCATGGGGCCTCCTGGCGCCGTGAAACCAGCTCAAGAGTAGTCTGCCCAAGGGGAAAATGCCTGCCGCTATCCATGGTCAGGCTCAGAGCCGCTGTTAGGCGGCATCGTCACTCTCGGATAAACTGGCGACTTCCCATCACGACTCAGGACGAGAAATCATGATTGCTGTAGGACAACCTCTGCCTGCGGGCGAATTTACCTTTATCACCGCCGAGGGCAAGCAGCTGCGGGATAGCCAGACGCTGTTCGCCGGTAAAAAAGTGGTGCTGTTTGCGGTACCCGGCGCCTTTACTCCCACCTGCTCCAATGCTCATCTGCCCGGTTATGTGGTGCTGGCCGATCAGTTTATGGCCAAAGGGGTGGATGCCATCTGCTGTCTGTCGGTCAACGACGCCTTCGTGATGCGAGCCTGGCAGACGGCCCAGAATGCCGAGGCGATCACCATGCTGGCCGATGGCGATGGCAGCTGGACCCAAGCGCTGGGTCTGGCCAAGGATACCGGCGCCTTTGGCGGCATCCGCGCTCAGCGCTTTGCGTTGATCGCCAACGATGGTGTGGTCGAGCAGCTGTTTGTGGAGGCGCCGGGCAAGTTCGAGGTCTCCGATGCCGCGAGCCTGCTGGCTGCACTGTGAAATGTTAATCACGGTTTGATTTCCCCTTGAAATGGGAGGTGGCACAGCTACACTGGCGCCACTTTCCCATGGTGCCTGCCCGTTTGGGCTGGTGCTTCGTTGCAGATAACAAGAGATGAAGATCCTATGACCCTGGCTTTTGTTGCCCTGATTGCCGGACTGGCGCTGCTGGTCTGGAGTGCAGACAAGTTTGTCGACGGTGCCGCCGCCACTGCCCGTTATGCGGGGATGCCGCCGCTGCTGATCGGCATGGTGATCATCGGTTTTGGTACCTCGGCCCCGGAGATGGTGGTCTCGGCGCTGGCGGCGTCCCAGGGCAATCCCGGGTTGGCGCTCGGCAATGCCTATGGCTCCAACATCACCAATATCGCGCTGATCCTGGGTCTGACGGCACTGATCAGTCCTATCGCGGTGGCCTCTCAGGTAGTACGCAAGGAGATCCCGATCCTGCTCGGCATTACCCTGCTCTCCGGCGCCCTGCTGATCGATGGTCATCTGGGCCGGATGGATGCGGTCATTCTGGGGGCCGTCTTCGTTGCCCTGATGGGCTGGTCCATCTGGGCTGGCATGAATGGCAAGGGAGATGCGCTGGATACCGAGACCGCCGAGGATATCGAGAGCGAGGGGATGTCCCTCAAGAGCGCCATCTTCTGGCTGGTGGTCGGGCTGGTGCTGCTGATCGGCGCTTCCCGTCTGCTGGTCTGGGGGGCGGTGACCATCGCTCAGGCACTTGGTATCAGCGATCTGGTGATTGGTCTCACCATAGTCGCGGTAGGGACCTCCCTGCCGGAGCTGGCCTCGTCTCTCATCGCCATTCGCAAGAACGAGCATGATCTGGCCCTTGGCAACGTGCTCGGCTCCAACCTGTTCAACACCCTGGCGGTGGTGGGGATTGCGGCGGGCATCCACCCGCTCGATGTGGCGCCGGAGGTGCTCACCCGTGACTGGAGCATCATGATGGGGCTGACCCTGCTGCTGCTGGTGATGTGTCTGGGCCGCAAGGGGCAGGGCCGCATCAACCGGTTGGAGGGGGGCGTGCTGCTGACCTGCTTCGTCGCCTACACCGGCTGGCTGCTGACCAGTCAGTTTATCTGATAGGGGTTGGTGAAATGAGAGAGGGGGAAGCTCAAGCTTCCCCCTCTTGTTTTTGCCCAGTGAACCTGTTGGCGAGCGAGCGGTGTGCTCAGGCTACTGCCACCAGTTTCTGCCCTTTCTGACTGCTGTCCAGAATGAGGATGCTGGCCTTGGGAAAGAAGTTAAAGGTGGAGGCGGAGGCCCAGGTGTAGGCGCCCATCACCTTGCCAACCACCAACTCGCCGATAGCCAGGTCCGGCAGCATGATGCCATCGCGGATCACATCCACGCTGTCGCAGGTCGGGCCGGAGAGCACCGAGTTGTGTTGCTCGCCACTGGCATAAGGCGTGCTTACCGGATAGGTGACGTGGTCATAGAGCTGGCCGTTGTAGCTGCCGTAGAGACCGTCATCCAGGTAGTACCAGATCTTGTCGCCACGGTGGGCCTTGCCCATCACGCTGGATACCGAAGTCATGGCCGGCGCGCTGATAAAGCGGCCCGGTTCGGCAATCTTCTGCACGGTAGCGGGCAGCTTGGCCAGTGCTTCGCGGATCGGCGCGCAGAAACCGTCGATATCGAACTCGCCCCCCTCATAATCGACCGGGAAACCGCCGCCGATATCCAGCACCCAGGGCTTGAGCCCGAGCGCCCAGGCCTGCTCCATGATCTCGCGGCAGGCGTCGATGGCCTGCACATGGCGACGGGCATGAGGCACTTGCGAACCGACGTGAAACGACAGCCCCATCACCTTGATCCCCTTGGCGTGGGCCAGTTGCAACAGCGGCAGCGCCTGCTCCGGAGTGCAGCCGAACTTTTTGGAGAGATCGACCTTGGTCTCGGGGTTGGGGAAGCTGACCCGCAGCAGCAGTTTCACTTCGTCCTTGTAGGGAATGAACTTTTCCAGCTCCAGCGGGTTGTCATAGACAAACACGGTGCAGCCGAACTCCAGCGCGTAACGGATATCGCTGTCGCGCTTGATGGGATGGGTATGAATGCAACGCCCCGGGCGAACCCCCTGACTGCGCACCAGATCCACTTCGCCATTGGTGGCCAGATCGAAACAGGCCCCCTCTTCCTTCAAGACAGAGACCACCGCCTCATGGGGCAGGGGTTTGAGTGCATAGTGCAATCGTACATCGGGCAGGGCGGCGGCCAGGGCCCGATACTGTTTGCGGACGGCTGCCTTGTCGAGCAGCAGCAGGGGGGAGCCGAATTGTTCAACCAGCTGACGGTAATCTTGTGCGACCACATCTTTTGCAACCAGGGCGTCGTTCATTCTCTTTTGGTCATCCTTAGGGGGCGTGATATGCCCAAGCCATATGCGATTGAACCGGCGACGGCCGGGTCAGGCGAGCGGTCCGGTGGGACCAACCGAACACAGTGCATAAATTGATAGCAAAGTGCTTGGTTATGCAGCGGATTATCGGCTTATTGATTCTGTGTGCAAGCATTTTGATTGGATATGTCGGCAAGATTTTCTTGGCGAAACGAGAGGGATCACTGTTCTCTATCCGCCATTTTTCCCGTTTGGGCCACATTTGATCCGTGAGAGCCTAACTTGTTGATAGTTAACTAGCATTTAACATTCTTGCTGCGATTCTGGTGGTCACTAAAAAAATATAAATGGGGGCAGCCAAGTGCGAGACAGCTCACATTTTTTGGATTAACATGCCGACTTCCTAATCCAAACTAGTTCGGATGAAGGTAGCAGGAGAGCGATGGGCAACCATCCACCGAAGAAGTGAATCTTTCAGGTACCGGGCAACCGGTGTGGACTGCTACTGGACGATACTCTGGAGAGACCCGTTAAATCGGGCGCCGAAGGAGCAAGGCACTATGACTACCCGCAAGGGCAGGCTGGCGCCGGAAACTCTCAGGCAAAAGGACAGAGGGGATGGGATGGTTGTACCTGGGCTTGGCCCGCATCCGATCGCCTCTGGCCGATCGCGACACCTATGGGAAGATCATCCTTCTCCTCCTTAATTTCTGTTTCTTTTAAGGAGGATGCATGTCATCAATTCAATCGGCGTTAACCGCCATCGATAGCTTTATCTGGGGGCCGCCCCTGCTGATCCTGCTGGTCGGGACCGGTATCTATCTCACCCTGCGTCTGGGTCTGCTTCAGGTCGTGCGCTTGCCGCTCGCTCTGCGGCTGGTCTTTGGTCGCGATCAGGGCCAGGGCAAGCAGGGGGATGTCTCCAGCTTCGGCGCTCTCTGTACCGCTCTCTCTGCCACCATCGGTACCGGCAACATCGTCGGGGTGGCTACCGCCATCAAGCTCGGCGGCCCCGGAGCCCTGTTCTGGATGTGGATGGCGGCACTGTTCGGCATGGCCACCAAGTATGCCGAGTGCCTGCTGGCGGTCAAATACCGCGAGCAGGATGCCAACGGCCAGATGGCGGGTGGCCCCATGTACTATCTGGAGAAGGGGCTCGGTTCCAAGCCGCTGGCCAAGTTGTTTGCCCTGTTTGGCATCGGCGTGGCTTTCTTCGGGATCGGTACCTTCCCGCAGGTCAATGCCATCTCCGACGCCATGAGTCTCTCCTTCTCGGTGCCCCGTGAAGCGACCGCCGTGGTGCTGACCCTGATCGTGGCGCTGGTGACCCTGGGAGGGATCAAATCCATCTCCAGCGTGTCGAGCAAGGTGGTGCCCTTCATGGCCATCTTCTACATCGTCGCCTGTCTGGGCGTGCTGGTGAACAACGCCAGCGCCCTGCCCGACGCTGTCATGCTGGTGATCGAGAGTGCCTTCACCGGCCATGCGGCGACCGGCGGCTTCGTGGGTGCCAGCATCATGCTGGCCATTCAGTCCGGGGTGGCGCGCGGGGTCTTCTCCAACGAGTCAGGTCTGGGCTCTGCGCCCATCGCGGCGGCGGCAGCCAAGACCGATTCGTGCGTGGAGCAGGGGCTGGTCTCCATGACAGGTACTTTCATCGACACCATCATCATCTGCACCATGACCGGCCTGACCCTGGTGGTGACCGGCGTGTGGAGCGGCGATGCAAGCGGCGCGGCCATGACCAGTCTGGCCTTTGCCCAGGGGCTCGATGCTCATGTTGGCCAGTATCTGGTGAGCATTGGCCTGCTGTTCTTCGCCTTTACCACCATCCTTGGCTGGAACTACTACGGCGAGCGCTGCACCGAGTACCTGTTTGGGGTGAAGGCGATCAAGCCCTATCGTCTGGTCTATCTGGCGCTGGTAGCGAGCGGTGCTTTCCTCCATCTGGACATGATTTGGCTGCTGGCCGATATCGTTAACGGCCTGATGGCGGTGCCCAACCTCATCGGCCTGATTGGTCTGCGCCATGTGGTGATTGCCGAGACCCGCGCCTACTTTAGCCGGGATCTGGATAGCGAAGCCGAGCCGGAGCCGCAGACGGCCTGAACGCCTCAGCCCGTTTCACGCTCCCATTGAAAAGAACAAGCCACGACTCCGGTCGTGGCTTTTTTGTGCGCCGTGTCTCTGGATGAGGACTTTCCCTCTCCCTTCGGGATAAGGTCAGGATGAGGGGGATAGCCCCTCGCTCAGCAGGCTATCCAGACGTGCTTGCACTTTCTCTACCAGTGCCTGATCGCTACCGCGCCAGCCGATGCACCTTGCCAGCGTGGTGGAGGTTCCCGCCATAAAGCGCAGCTCGCCGCCAGCCAGCTCGTAGAAGCGGCTCGCCATCCTGGTTCCCTCATCCACATCACCCGCCACCAGCAGCATGGCTTGCACCAGCACGGCGCCCTGGTGATCCTGCCCCGGCGCCAGCCAGCGCTGGGCGGTGCCGGTGATCTTGCGTCCCCCGATCACCAGATTGTACTGACCATCGCAAAAGGAGCCGGGCACGAAGTCATAGCTCCCCTCAAGGCCGTATTCCGCCAGCAGGGTCAGCAGCGGCGTCCCCAGCAGCCGGTAGTAGTGGGCGAGATCTGTGGTGGTGCGGGGCAGCAGCAGGGATAGGTTGAGGATCCCCGCCCCGTGGGGCACGGCGGTACCGCCACTGTCGCGCACATGTACCGGCCAGCCTTCATCTGCAAGTTGCTGGCAGGCGGTTTCGTAACGGGGGAGGCGAGTATCCTTGCGAGTGACAATCAGGCATTGGGGCGCCTGCCACAGGTGAGCGCGGGGCTGGCCGTCATGGGCACAGTCGCGCAGCCAGCACTGCTCTTGCGCCAGTATCTGTGCGGGTGAAGCGGTATTGGAGAGGGGGGAGAGCAGGCGATAGGGCATGGCGACATCCTCAAAAAGGCTGCCCAGCACACTACCCGTGGCGACTGGCAAGGTAAAGCCCCGCAGTGCGGGGCTGTTTGCTATCTGTAGGCTGTGTCTCAGGAGTGGCGCGCTTCGCGCTTGGGCAGCAGCAGGTTGAGCACGATGGCGGTAATGCCACCGGTGGCGACGCCGTAGGAGAGCACGCTCTTGGCCAGCTCCGGCAGATGTTGCAGCACTTCCGGCACCTGCGCGACCCCCAGCCCCATGGCCAGCGACACTGCCAGGATCATCAGGGCGCGTCTGTCCAGCTCCTCGCGGGCAATGATGCGCACGCCAGCGGCGGCGATGGTGCCAAACATGACGATGGTCGCTCCGCCCAGCACGGGCTCGGGGATCTGCTGTACCAGGCTGGCGACCGCCGGGAACAGGCCGAGCAGCGCCAGCATGGCGGCGATAAAGAGCCCGACATGGCGGCTGGCCACCCCGGTCAGCTGAATAACGCCGTTATTCTGGGCGAAGGTGGACATGGGGAAGGTGGAGAAAACCGCAGCCAGCATGGAGTTGGCGCCATCGGCCAGCACGCCGCCTTTGATCCGCTCCATATAGACAGGCCCTTCCAGTGGCTCGCCGGAGATATCCGAGGTGGCGGTCATGTCGCCGATCGCTTCGAGCGCCGTCACCACGAAGATGATGGCGAGCGGCACGAACAGCTGCCAGTCAAAGCCGAGGCCGTAGTGGAGCGGAATGGGCACCATCACCAGCGGGCCGTCGAAGGTGGGGGTGCTCACTTTACCCAGCAACAGCGCCACGGCATAGCCCGCCAGCATGGCGATCATGATGGCTGAGAGGCGCAGCCAGGGATTGCGACTGCGTTGCAGCAACACGATAAGGCCGAGTACCAGCAGGGAGAGGAAGAGGTTGGTGTGACTGGCGAAGCTGCCATCAGAGAGGGCTGCATAGCCGCCGCCCATGCTGATGAGACCTACCTTGATCAAGGTCAGGCCGATCAGCAGCACCACGATGCCGGTCACCAGCGGGGTGATGATCCGTTTCACCAGATGGAGGAAGCGGCTCATCACCACGATAGTGAGTGCGGCAACCATCATGGTGCCAAACAATGTGCCCAGCAGATCCTCGGTGGGCATGGCCGCCTGTTTGAGGGCGAGACCGGAGGCAATGATGGGGCCGAGGAAGTTGAAGCTGGTGCCCTGTACCGAGAGCAGGCCGGAACCGATGGGGCCGAAGCGGCGGGTTTGAATGAAGGAGGCGATGCCGGACATGACCAGCGACATGGAGACGATATAACGGGTGTCGGCGGCAGGGAGGCCGAGGGCATTGGCGATAATCAGGGGCGGGGTAATGATGGCGACAAACATGGCGAGCATATGCTGCAGGGCGGCGAACAGCGTCTGGGGCAGAGGCGGGACATCCTCTATGCCATAGACCAGTTCGCTATGGGTTCGCCTGGGTGGATGTGCCTCTCGATTGGCGCGTGTGACAGCAGCCTGTTCCATAAGTACCTCGAATTGTGTGGGGAGGGGGAGAAAATTGGGCGCTATTGTAGTGATTGAAATGAGCCTGACCAGCGCTAATTATGCAAAAAAAGGTTTATTTTTTGATGGGTTGAAACGTTTGCGCGCTGCGATTATCATCTGTCGGTTTGTGTGACCGACCTCTCCTTTTTATTCTCCCCGCTAATGACAATTTTACCACTTTGTAGGTGTAGAATGAGCCCTCAGTATTCATCGTGGAGACTCTGGATGCTCAAGTTGTCAGAGTTCTGGAGTGCGAGGGTTCACTCCGAAGACTTTACTCGTACTCGCATGGGCTTTATGACGGTGCGTTTGCGCCTGCTGACCTGCTTGCTGATGCTCGGATTGCCCGCCTGGGCCGTGGTGGATTGGCTGACCTTGCCCGCCGTTCATTTCGAGCAGCTATTCCAGGCCAGGATCTTCTGCACCCTGGCGCTCTCGCCACTTATTCCGCTCTCGTACCTCATTCACTTCAAGCGAGAACGGATGAAGCTGGCCCTTGGCTACCTGATGGCCGTGATGATGCTCTTCTCCCTCTTCTGCCTGAACAGCTTTGGCGCCGGACAGGAGTTGCAGGCGGGCTATGCGGCCTTTCCCTATCTGCTGATCACCCTGTTTGCCATCTTCCCCATCCCCCTCTCCCTCGGCTTGCAACTGGCAGGCGTGGTGCTGGTGACCATGCTGCTGGGTCACTGGCTGCTGGTGGGCCAGAGCATCTGGAGTCAGGCCACCCTGAATCAGGTGTGGGTGCTCGGCATGTTTACCATGGCCAGTTGCTGGGTGCAGTGCGGCCAGCTCAACATGCTGCTGCGGCTCTATCGGGAATCGACCACCGATGAGCTGACCGGCATGATGAACCGCCGCCTGCTGATGAAGCAGCTGGAGCAGGCCAGAATCCGGCTGCAACTCAAGAAGAAGCCCTTTGCGGTGATGCTGCTGGATCTCGATCGCTTCAAGCGGATCAACGATATCTACGGCCATCTGGCGGGGGATGCGGTGCTCAAGGAGGTGGCTACCACCCTGGGGGAGCAGCTGGAGCCTGACATGGTGCTGGGGCGTTATGGTGGTGAAGAGTTTGCCATCCTGATGCACAACTGCGCCGATCCGGCGCTGGCGAGCAAAATGGCCGAGCGGCTGCGCATTGCCGTCGAGGCGCGGCTGGTGAAGAGCCCCACCTCGGACGAATTGCTGGAAGTGACGGTGAGTATCGGGATTGCCATGGCTCGTTCCGATGACACCATCGATATTCTGATCAACCGTGCCGACGAGTGTCTCTATCAGGCCAAGATGGCGGGACGCAACTGCGTGGTGGTCGAGGGGCAGAACCGCGCAAAAACAGATGCCGCCTGAGGGCGGCATCCTGTTGGCAATGTGCTGGCGAGATCAGGCCAGTTTGTACTTGCCGGAGAGCTGCTGGGCCAGCAGCTTGAACATGTTGAAGACCGCCATGGTCTTGCCGGTCGGGGTGCCGTCTTCGGCCAGGAAATACTCCCCCTTGAACACCAGAATATCCCCCTTCTGCTCCACCGAGTCGGCGCGCATACCGTGGATGAAGTCTTCATGCTCTTTGATGATCTTGTTGGCCATCTCAAGCAGGGCCGTCTCGGTGATCAGCTCTTTCTGTGGTTGCATGCTCGTCTCCTTAAACGACTACTGGACAGGGAAATCGTGGATCCCTGTCTCTGATTGAAGAGGCACCCAGCATACTGCAAACAGGGTTTTTCTGTCATTGATATGACCCCGATTTGTGGCTGTTTATCCGATCACCAGATTCTTCAACCAGCAGCGTTGGCGAATACGGCGCTGCACCAGCAACACCTTGCTGAGCTCCTCCAGCAAGACCACCGCCACCACCCAGGAGAGGGGCCAGCCGAGCAGCGTGACCGCCACCCAGGCGAGCGGGATGCCGATGCACCACATGCCGACGATGTCGATAAAGATGCTGTAGTTCACATCACCGCCAGAGCGCAGCACTCCGATGATCCCCACCATGTTGAACACCTTGAGCAGCATCCCGAGGCACATGATGCCGAGCACCTGACCCGCTTCCGTCATCAGCTCGGGGGGCAGGTTGCCGACCCACTGCAACAGGTTGGCTTGCAGCAGCCAGACGATGATCCCCACCAGTAGCGCGCCAATCGGTGCCAGCAGCAGGAAGAGCTGGGAGTGCTGCCAGGCGACCTCGTACTCCTCGGCCCCGAGCCGGTGGCCGAGCAGGGTGGAGCAGGCCACCGCCAGTCCGAAGAAGAGGGAGATAAGGATGCTCTCCAGGGTGCCGAGGGTGGTCATGATGGCCAGCGAATCGGTGCCAAGATGGGCGTAGAGAAAGCCGTAAATCAGCATGCCGAAGGCCCAGAGGCCGTCATGGAACAGCAGCGGCAGGGCGATCAGGGTAAAGCGCACCACCTCCTTGCGCTTGAAGGCGGCCAGCCAGTCTGGTGCACGCGGGATCAGGCGCGCCTCATAACGCTTTACGTAGAGCAGCAGCAGGGCTGTCTGCAGCAGCCGGGAAATGGTGGTGCCCCAGGCCGAACCGGCGACCCCCATCGCCTCGAAGCCGAAGTGACCGAAGATGAGGGCGTAGTTGAGGATGACGTTGGCGATGATGGCGATAATGCCGATGCGGGTTGGCGCGGCGGCATTGCCGACCGAGCGCAAGGCTGATTCCAGCGGCACTACGATGGCGGTACAGAGGATGGTGGCGCCGGTGATCATCAAGAATTGATCCGCCAGCTCGCGCAGCGCCGGATCCTGACTGGCAAAACCCAGTACGCTGCCCGGTGATAACACATAGATGAAGGCAAAGGGTAGGGTGACCAGCAGGGCGCCCACTATGGCCAGCGCCAGGGAGCGGCGTACCCCGGCCATCTCCCCGCGCCCGAAGTATTGTGCTGCCAATACCGAGACCCCGCCCGCGAGGCCCGCTATCACCAGCAGATTGAAGAAGAAGACCCGGTTACCCAAGCCGACCGCCGCCACAGCCGTGGTGCCAAGCTGGCTCACCATCATGATATCGATGAGGCCGAGCAGGGAGAACATCATGGACTGTAGGAGACAGGCAGGGCCAGCCGCCACAGTCGGGTCATGAACTCGCGATCGGTGGTTTGTTTTAAAATCGCTTGCCAATAATTCATAGTTGTTAACCGGGTATGAGAAAAGCAAGGTTTGTCAGGGGTATGATAGGGGCTAGCGAGGCTCTTCTCACTGTGAGTAGCTCTCGATTTTCTTGTGTAAAACTATCCTGTTGAGGTGTTATGCCATTTGCCAGCGAGTGTCTGGAGATAGCGCCAGCCTGTGAAGAGCAGATGTTGGGACGTGAAGGGCTGCCCCTGCTCGGCGAGGCAGGGATCTTCCTGACCGGCCTCTCCCGGGTGCAGGATCACTACCTCATCCGTCGCAATCGCCCCGAGTTTCACATCCTGATGGTGAGTCACGATGAGGGGGGGGCGCTGCTCACCGACGAGGGGGAGCAAGCCATTCCGGCCGGGTCGCTGATTTTCCTGCCCGCCGCCGTGCCTGGCGGTCTCAAGCTGATTGGCGAAAGCTGGCAGATCAGCTGGATTTTGCTCGATGACGTGCCGCGCTGGCAGCACCTGCATCGTCTTGGGCACCGTATCTGGCAAGGGGATGGCGGCGATCAGCTCTACCATCTGCTCAGCCTGATGCAGGGGGAAGGAGTTCGCTCTTCGCTGCAACCCCAACTGCTCAGCCTGTTGCTGGCGCTGCTGGAGCGCACCCTGCAAGGGGAGGTACGCGGCACCCCTGAACTTAGATTGCAGGCACTGTTTCGCCGGGTGGAGGCGCGCCTGGACGAACCCTGGAGTGTCGCCCTGCTGGCCCGACAGATGGCTTGCTCTGTACCCCATCTGCACCGGCTTTGTCAGCAAGCGTTCGGTATGGGGCCGATGGCGAGGGTGACCGAGCTCAGAATGAACAAGGCGCGCCAGCTGCTGCTCTATACCAACTGGCCACTTGGCGAGCTGGCGGCCCGGGTCGGTTACAGCGATGGGGCCAACTTTGCCAACCGCTTTCGTCGTCTGACTGGTCAGACCCCCGGCGCCTTTCGTCGACTGGGTCGCAAACCTTTTGCAACGGATGTGCAAACTCTTTGAAATTAATGTGACAAGCCCCTAGGATCGGCGGGTCCCTGCGTCTAGCTAACCGTTTAGGTACCAAGATCCATGTTTGAAGATAATAACCAGAAACGTCCTCTCTACATTCCCTACGCCGGTCCCGCCCTGCTGGAGACCCCTTTGCTCAACAAGGGCAGCGCCTTCACCAGTGAAGAGCGCAGCAACTTCAACCTCGAAGGTCTGTTGCCCCAGAATATCGAGACCATCGAAGAGCAGGCCGAGCGCGCCTATCGCCAGTTCATGGCGTTTGGCAACGACATGGACAAGCACATCTACCTGCGCAACATCCAGGATACCAACGAGACGCTCTTCTACCGTCTGCTGCACAACCACCTGACCGAGATGCTGCCCATCATCTACACCCCGACGGTGGGCAAGGCGTGCGAGGAGTTCTCCAACATCTATCGCCGCGCCCGTGGCCTGTTTATCTCCTATCCGGATAAAGACAGGATCGATGACATGCTGCAAAACGCCACCAAGCAGAACGTCAAAGTGATCGTAGTGACCGATGGCGAGCGGATCCTGGGTCTGGGTGACCAAGGGATCGGCGGCATGGGCATTCCCATCGGCAAGCTCTCCCTCTACACCGCCTGTGGTGGCATCTCGCCCGCCTACTGCCTGCCGGTGGTGCTGGATGTGGGCACCAACAACCAGCAACTGCTGAATGACCCCTTCTATATGGGGTGGCGCAATCCGCGTATCTCGGGGGATGAGTACGCCGAGTTTGTCGATGCCTTCATTCAGGCGGTCAAGCGCCGCTGGCCCGATATCCTGCTGCAGTTCGAGGATTTCGCCCAGAACAACGCCATGCCGCTGCTCAACCGCTACAAGAACGAGCTCTGCTGCTTCAACGACGATATTCAGGGTACCGCGGCGGTGACGCTGGGCAGCCTGATCGCCGCCTGCAAGGCCTCCGGCGCCAAGCTCTCCGAGAAGCGGGTTGCCTTCCTCGGCGCGGGCAGTGCCGGTTGCGGTATCGCCGAGCAGATCGTGGCACAGATGAAGGCCGAGGGGCTGACCGATGCCCAGGCCCGCAGCCGTGTATTTATGGTGGACCGCTTTGGTCTTATCACCGACAAGATCCCCAACCAGCTCGACTTCCAGCGCCGTCTCTCCCAACCGGTGGAGCGCATCGCCGACTGGCCGGTGGGTGACAACATCTCCCTGCTGGAGGTGATGGAGCATGGTCGCCCGGACATCCTGATCGGGGTCTCCGGCCAGCCGGGGCTGTTTACCGAAGAGGTGGTCAAGACCATGCACAAGCACTGTGCCCGTCCCATCATCTTCCCGCTCTCCAACCCTACCTCACGGGTCGAGGCGACGCCGGCTGACCTCATCCGCTGGACCGACGGTCAGGCGCTGGTGGCCACCGGCAGTCCGTTTGCACCGGTGGAGCACAAGGGAAAACGCTACGTCATCGCCCAGTGCAACAACTCCTTCATCTTCCCGGGGATCGGCCTTGGCGTCATCGCCTCTGGTGCCACCCGGGTGACTGACGCCATGTTGATGTCGGCCAGTCGCGCGCTGGCGGAGTGTTCACCGCTGGTGAAAGGGGAGGAGGGCTCCCTGCTGCCGGATCTGGCGGATATCCATCAGGTCTCCCGCTACATCGCTAAGATGGTGGCCAAGACCGCCATGCTGCAGGGCAAAGCGGTGCAGACCCCGGACGAGGTGATCGATCAGGCCATCGACGCCAACTTCTGGCATCCGGAATATCGCCGCTACCGTCGCACCTCGTTCTGATTTCTGAGGGAAGTGGCCAAGCAAAAGGGATGCCTCGGCATCCCTTTTTACTGCACGTCTGACATGGTTATCGCCTCAAGATGAACTACTCGCTGCCGCCCTGTACACCGGTGACACGCACCTCTACCCGGCGATCCGGCCCAAGGCAGTCGATGAGCGCCGCCTTCGCCTTGATGGCATCACACTGGTTGCCGGTGACCGGATTACTCGCGCCATTGCCCTGGATGCTCACCTTGTCGGCAGGCAACCCTTTGCTGATCAGAAAGTCGGCAACGGTTTGGGCCCGAGCTTCTGACAACTTCTGATTGTTGGCATCCGAGCCGATACGGTCGGTATACCCCATCACGACCGCACTGCCATCCTTGGGCTGCACGTCGACGATCTGCTGGTAGAGATCGTCCAGCGCACTCATCCCCTCCTGTTTGAGGTCCGCTTTGCCAAAGGCGAACAGCACATCGGAACTGAGGTTGAAGGTCTGATCCACCACCTCCGGTTCGGCCGGTGGCGGGGGAACCACGACCGGAGCTGGCGTGGGGGCCGCTTCTTTGGGTTGGCTGCGGTTCGGGTGTATCACCAGCTCCAGCGTGGCGGTGCTGATGTCGCTGACCCAGCGCTGGGTGCCGCTGTTGGCTTTGCCGTTATCCGGGTCATCGCCAACGCGCACTATGTAGCGGTAGCGTGCCTGCAGATCGACCCAGTCATGGAGCCGGGCCGTCACTCCCAGACCCGCCAGCGGTGCCAGGTTGTCGTCCCCGCCATTGACCGACTCGACGTGATAGATATAGCCACCGCCCTCGGCAAAGAGCGAGAACATCTCGCTGAGCGGCAGGCGGCCAATGACTGACAGCGTGGCTCCCTTGCTGTTGAAGTCATGGCCGCTGATATCCCAGTCACCGGTGGAGAGATAGCCAATCTCGGCCCCCAGGTTTTCCGTGAAGTTGTAGCCGCCAAACAGGGAGAGCGCAGTCGCATCCTTGCCGACATCCTGACTGAAATCATTCAAATTGTGGGCAATGGCCCAGCCACCGCCAACCCCGGCATACCAGTCGTGAACCGGTTCCGCTTGTGCGCCTGTGCTCGCCAATGCCAGTGCAATCCACACAGGTTTTACTCTTATGTTCATCGCGTATCCTCGTCGATGTTTGGTGTAGTAGGGTTGCCTGCTGGTCAAACCCCACACTTATGTATAGGTGACGGGCTGTTTTTAACCACCAAAGAGGTATGGGGAGCGACACGCCGTGAACTAGGGCGCGAGACGGGAAGAGGAAGGGGGCAATAGAGGGTTACAAAGTGGGTGAAATAAGCGGCAAGAAAAAGGAGGCCAGGTGGCCTCCTTGTTATGTCGGACTGCAGGATTACTGTTGTACTTGCTGCACGCCGGTGACGCGTACTTCTACACGGCGATCCGGTGCCAGGCAGGAGATCAGCTGAGCCTTGCCCTTGACGCTGTTGCACTGGGTACCGGTGACCGGATTGGCTTCACCGCGACCTTCGATGGCAACTTTGCCAGCCGGCAGACCTTTGCCAACCAGGAAGTCGGCTACGGTACGGGCACGCGCTTCGGATAGTTTCAGGTTGTAGGCATCAGAACCGATACGGTCGGTGTAACCGACGACCACGGCGCTGCCATCTTTCGGCTGAACATCAACGATCTGCTGATACAGGGTGTTCAGCGCTGCGACACCTTCTGGCTTGAGGGTGGATTTGCCAAAGGCAAACAGCACGTCAGAGCTCAGGGCAAAGTTCTTGTCGACCAGTACCGGCTCGGGAACCGGCTCAGGCGCAGGGGCGGCAACCGGGGCAACATAAGAGGTGCGGTTCGGGTGCATCACCAGCTCCAGGGTCGCGACGCTCATGTTGCTTTCCCAAGTTTTCTGCTCGTCACCCAGATTCCACAGATAGCGGTAGCGCGCCTGCACATCGATAAGGTCGGAGAGCTTGGCAGTCAGACCCAGGCCCGCCAGCGGCGCAGTGCCGTTGTCGCTGTGGCCATTGCCGTTGACGTGATTGAAGTAGGCACCGCCTTCAGCAAACACCGAGAAGATATCGCCCAGCGGCAGGCGGGCGATACCGGAGAGGGTGGCACCCTGGGTTTTGAAATCGGCACCATCAACGCCCGCTTTACCGGCGTAGAGGTAGCCCAGTTCCGCTGCGTAGTAGTCGTTGAAGTTGTAACCGCCGAACAGGCTTAGCGCAGTGGCGTCTTTGTCAGTGTCTTTGCCAAAATCATCCAGACCGTGGGCATATGCCCAACCTGCACCAACACCGGTGTACCAGTCATCGGCAGCCTGAGCTGTGGTGCCTGCGGCGGCGAGCGCCAGTGCAATCAGGGTAGGAGCCATTTTGAGTTTCATCGGTTTATCCTCGTTGTGTTAGCCCATGTCGGGCAATGCACTTGTTTTTATTGCTGCGAAAAATCGCCAGCAAAGTGGATAGCGAAGGCTTTGGACTCTCATGATGCAGTGGCGTCATGGACAACAGACCGGACAAGAAGCGCTTTTTAGTGCTTATCCAATACCTTACAGGCGCAACTACTTTATGCTTTCGAGACGGGGCAGGCAAGGGCTGGGAGGGGGGGGTGAGGGATGCAAGCGAGAACTAGATAAACAAAAAGGGATGCCGCAGCATCCCTTTTTTTCGCACTATCTGAACGAGGTCAGATTATTGCTGAACTTCTTGTACGCCAGATACGCGAACTTCTACGCGACGGTCCGGAGCCAGGCAGGAGATCAGTTGAGCTTTAGCAGTTACGCCGTTGCACTTGGTGCCGGTAACCGGGTTGGCTTCGCCACGACCTTCGATGGCAACTTTGCTGGCAGCCATACCTTTGCTCACCAGGAAGTTGGCAACGGTACGGGCACGGGCTTCAGACAGCTTCTGGTTGTAAGCGTCGGAACCGATACGGTCGGTGTAACCAACAACAACAGCGTTGCCATCTTTCGGCTGGAACTCAACGATTTGCTGATACAGACCGTTCAGGGCTGCAACGCCTTCCGGCTTCAGGGTGTCTTTGCCGAAGGCAAACAGCACGTCTGAGTTCAGGGCGAAGTTCTTCTCTACAACTTGCGGAGCAGGAGCCGGCGCTTCTTCAACTACCGGAGCAGCTACCGGAGCTACGTAGGAAGTACGGAACGGGTGGTATACCGCTTCCAGAGTAGCGATGCTCTGGTTGGCTTTGTAACGCTCACCGTTGGCGTGCAGGTCAGCCACGTCCCACATGTAGCGGTAGCGAGCTTGCAGATCCAGCGCGTCATTTACCTTGTAAGTCACACCAGCACCGGCCAGCGGGGAAACTTTAGTGTCGCTGGTGCCCAGACCATCGGTGTGACCCCAGTAGGCGCCGCCTTCAGCGAACAGGGAGAAGTCGTTGCCAACCGGCATACGGGCGATACCGGACAGGGTGGCACCCTGGCTCTCGTAACGGTTGCCGTCGGTGTTGCCACGACCGGTGTACTGGTAGCCCAGTTCGGTACCGAAGTTTTCGGTGAAGTTGTAACCCATGAAGGCGTTGGCAGCAGCCGCGTCTTCCTGGCCTACATTGGTGTTTTCCAGCTTGTTCAGGCCGTTGAAGTGAGTAGCACCGACACCGGCACCGAAGTAGATGTCGTCAGCGGCGTGAGCAGCGGTAGCACCCAGAGCAGCCATGGCGATGGCGATCATGGAAGGAGCCATTTTCATCATAAAAAAATCCTCGTTGAGATCGCACGTTATTCACGTGCTTCACACTTTGTAATTTATGTAAGCTGCAGGCTCCGCCGTACGGCTGGCGTCGAGTCTGGCAGATGACCCGGCAGAACCGGGTTGCACACTCTCCTGGTGTGTCGAGTGCGCTGGCATGGCACGCAATGCGTGAGAAACCACTGCCAGGCAACTGATGTCATTCCGATGACGAGGCGCACTCTATGCCGATTTTAAAACATGATCAAGCTCACAAATGAGCCTTGTGGCAAATTGTGTCGTGCCCTTAACTGGCTGTTTATTTTGATTAATTAGTGATCCAGATAGGCCCTGTGCAGTTTCTTCTCCAGCTTCATATAAGCCTGAACCCAGTCGCTATGCGGGCTGGCCGGATTCGCTCTGGCGGCAAAGACCGCAAGGTAATCTGCCTGGGTTGCGCTCTGCAGCAGGGGGGTAAATGTCATCAAAAAATGTCGGGCCAGATAGGGGTCAAGGGGCCAGATGTTGAGGATGGCGCGAGCCACAGGCTGAACCGCAGCTGAACAGATGAAGTGGCGATGTCCCGCCTCCAGCCAGTCGGCCATCTCGCACATGCCCGATTCGGGCACCAGACCACCATCACCCGGGGTGGTTGCCAGAGCAATTGCCTGACCGTTTACCGTGATGAGCTGCTCATTGTTATGCAGGGTGCCGTCGTGGCTGCGCAAGGCCAGGTCCGGGCATGCCTGTTCAAGAAACAGGCTGCAGCTCTCCGGCAGGGCAGCCAGCAGTTCGCTGGTGTGGCTGGACATCAAGGCCGGAAGCCAGAATGCTTCGGCGCGATATTGTTCACCTTGCAGGCGCTGTTGTGCCAGTTCTTCTGTGCTGGATACGGGGTGCAGGCGAGAGATAATGCCGGGAAACGCCATACTTATTCCTCTTAATGGGTAGCCGGCGAATTATACGGTTTATTGGGATGGCAACAATAAAGGTTTCTTTTCGAGACTGTTTACCTGAGGCGGCAGAGCGATTACCATCCCCCCTTGAAGGCAAGGGTTGTCGCCGAAAGGCGCTCATAAAGATAGAGGCTCGACCATAACGAGTCCGTACAAAACTGATACACTTGACTACGAGTCGTCGCGAAAAATAAAAGGCGGATTAAATCCGCCAAACGGAGTATGGAACAATATGAATTCAAATATCGTCACTGTTGGCAAGAAGATCCGTCAGATCCGTGAAGCGGTTGGTTTGAGCCGTCCGAAGTTTGCTGATTTGCTGGGTGTTCCCCCCACAACCCTGAAGAACTACGAACTGGGTTATCGTGAAGTCGGTGGTGCCTTCCTGGTTGCCCTGGCTCATCACCCGGAACTGCACAAGTTCACTCTCTGGCTGCTGGCTGACAAAAAAGTCGCCGAAATCGGCCAGATTGGTCCGGACGATCTCGCCAAGGCGTAATCGTCACTGTGACAGATAGAGAAATGCCGCCTTCGGGCGGTATTTTTTTTGGGTCGCCGATCGATATTTTGATCTAACGCGCTTTGAATTATCCATGCAGGCCAACGAGAATAAGCGGCCCCGAAAAGTGGGCCCCTGGTGGTATCTGGCCACCTGAGCACTATTACATTCAGGATGATATGAGCAATCGTATGGAGTATGGGTATGAGCAGTAATGAGTTGGATAAACGCTATGGCCTGATGACTGCCATTGCGATGGTGGTCGGCGTGGTGATCGGCTCCGGTGTCTTCTTCAAGGCCGATGATGTACTGCGTCTGACTGGCGGTAATCTGGCCATTGCGCTGCTGGCATGGGCGCTGGGGGCATTTTCGATGATCTTCGGCGCGCTGGTGTTTGCCGAGTTTGCCCAGCGGATCGAAAAGTCCAACGGTATCGTCGATTATGCCGAAGCGGCATACGGCAAAATGTTTGGTTATCTGGTGGGGTGGTTTAAAGGCGTACTCTATTACGCCCCTCTTTCCGCCATCCTTGCCTGGGTCGCCGCTCTGTACACCATGATCTTGCTC
This sequence comes from Aeromonas sp. 84A, assembly GCF_051919345.1. Lineage (NCBI taxonomy): Bacteria > Pseudomonadati > Pseudomonadota > Gammaproteobacteria > Aeromonadales > Aeromonadaceae > Aeromonas > Aeromonas sp. 84A. The sequence continues at coordinate 3,763,889 of NZ_JBQBEW010000001.1, read as the reverse complement.
GGTAGTGATAATCCGACCAACTCTGGTGCGACCTGGATACTGGCGGCTGTCTATATGACGGTCACCTATCTGATCAACTTCTATACCCCGGTTCTGGCGGGCAAGCTGCAAGTGGGTTCTACCCTGATCAAGTTGATCCCGCTGATCCTGGTTGCCATTGTGGGCACCATTTCAGGCTTGCTCAATGGTGTCACCGTGACCAACTTTGTGCAGGCAATGGATGGGATAGGAAGCACCGGAGGCACGCTGGCCACGGCCGTGGTTGCCACCGCCTTCGCTTATGAGGGGTGGATCGCCGCCGTGACCATCAACAGCGAAATTCGCGATTCCAAGAAGAATCTGCCCAGAGCGCTGGTGATTGGCACCCTGATAGTCTTTGTGGTCTATGTCACCTATTTTCTGGGGATCGCCAGCGTCTTGCCGACGGACGAGATAGTGGCGCAAGGGGATAACGCGGTAAATCTCGCGACAACCAGCCTGTTTGGCGGGACTGCCTCGACCATTTTGACCGTGTTCGTGATTATCTCCTGCCTCGGCACCCTCAATGGTCTGGTGTTGGCGACCATGCGCATTCCCTACTCGCTGGCGATCCGCAATCAGGGTCCTGCCCCCAAGTGGATGAGCCGTATCGAACCGCATCACCACATGCCAATCAACTCGGCCCTCGCAGCAGCCTTGTTGTCGGTGATCTACTCAGTGTTGTGGTACTGCAGCATCAACGAGACATTCGGTCGTTACATCGCCCTGGACGAGATGCCGATCGTACTGATTTATGGCCTCTATCTGTTCCTCTATGTCTGGTACATGCGCACCTTTACCGAGTTGGGCTGGATAAAGCGGTTTGTGATCCCGACCTGTGCCACCCTGGGCGCGCTCATCATTCTGTATGGTGGTATCACCAATCCCAGTCTGGGACTCTATCTGCTGGTCTCTGTGGGGGTGATTCTGCTCGGGTTGCTCTTCTACCGTAAGGAGTAACCGGGTAAGTGAGTTGAATAAAAAAGCGCCGAATGGCGCTTTTTTCATGTGTAAACCGCAGCATGTCGACAACTAACTGCCCAGCAACCCGAGGCGGCCCAGTTCATCCTTGAGCTGATCGAGGTTGCGCTCGACGCAAGCTTCCCCCTCGTTGATGGCATCGCTGGCGCGATGAAAATCCATGATGGAGAAGCTGCCAAGGCGCGGGCAGAGCTGGATCTCCGGCGGGTCACCGGCCATCCGGGCGCGGGTGATCCGCTCCTGCATGATGTTGATGGAGCCACTCATCACGCTCCACAGACCCGGGGTGGCTGGCGCGGATTCGCCGCGATTGAGCCACTGGCTGAGCAGGCCGCCGCTGCCGGGTTGATCCGGCTCGTCGGTCCAGGGTTGGTGCATATCGGTGTTGAGGTTGACCGCAATCACCACCTCGGCCCCCATGGCGCGGGCCAGCGAGATGGGCACCGGATTGACCACGGCGCCATCGACCAGCCAGCGGTCATTGATCCGGGTCGGGGTGAGGATCCCCGGCATGCCGCAGGAGGCGCGCACCGACTGGCGCAGCGGGCCCTGTTGCAGCCAGATCTCGCGGCCGGTATCGAGCTCGGTGGCGATGCAGGCGAAGGGGATGGGCAGATTCTCGAGATCGGGATCCCCCAGATGGCTGGCGGCAAGACCAAACACCTTTTCGCCGCGAAACAGCCCGCCGGAGAGGGCCGGGTCGAGCAGGCTGACCACCTGCAGGCGGGTAAAGCCGCGCACCCAGGTTTCCAGCCGATCCAGTTCTCCGGCGGCATAGGCGGCACCGACAAAGCTGCCGATGGAGCAGCCAGCGATCAAATCCGGTTTGATGCCGAGACGTTCAAGGGCGCGGATGACGCCGATATGGGCCCATCCTCTGGCGGCGCCGCTTCCGAGAGCGAGCCCTACGCGGGGTTTACGTGGCACGACAGTCCTCCAAAAAAGGGGTTGAGGGCTCAGCTTACTCCGAGAGTCAGGAGGCGTCACCCTGCCATCTTTCGCTGCGGTTGCGACCGTTGGCCTTGGCCTGATAGAGCGCCACATCGGCGCGGCGCACCGCTTCGTGCAGGGGAAGGTTCTCCTGGTGGGGCAGATAGCCGAGGCTGATGGTGACTTCCAGCCCGGGTTCGATGGCGGCCCAGTCGTGATCTGCCACCGCCTTTCTCAGCCGCTCCGCCAGCTCGCCGAGCTGCGTTGCATCTGCGCGGCCAATCAGCAGCAGAAACTCTTCGCCGCCCCAGCGGATCAGGTGATCTGTGGGTCTAAGCTGTTGCTGGCAGATCTGCACCAGCCGGATCAGCACGATATCGCCGACGGCATGGCCGAAGTTGTCATTGACCCGTTTGAAGTGATCCGCATCGAACATCAGGATCCCCGCTTGCAACCGGGACAGCTCTCCCGCCTGTTCCAGCAGCACCAGATAGTGGCGGTTGAAGGCGCCGGTGAGGGCATCGTGGCAGGAGAGGTAATTGAGCCGCTGGTTGAGGCGATGGGATCTCAGGTTGGAGAGGGCGGCCAGCAGCATAAAGAGGATGGCGAGCAGGGTCGGCGTGGACTGGCAGAGCATGGCCCACACCAGCGGGAGCAGGGTGACGTTGTGCACCAGTCGCAACGGAGTATCGGGGATTGCCATGGTCAGTTGCAATGCCCCTTGCCGCCACTGGTATTCGTCGGTCGGCTCGGGGTCTTGCGGCACCACGGGCTGGTGTGCGCTGCTGGCCAGCACCTGATGGTACTGATTGAGCAGCAGATACTCACCCAGCGCTGGCGCCAGCTGATTGAGCTGCGATTGCAAGCGTGAAAGCAGGATGTCCATGCTGATCATCCCTACCAGCGAGCCGTCCTTGTAGAGAGGCTGGGACATGGTGACCATGGTGCCCAGTCCGGCAAAATCTTCGTAAGGGCGGGAGAGAATGGTGTCCCGGCTGGGGTTGGGTGACATCAGTGCATCCTGCCAGTAGTGCTTGTCATAGATGCTGCGGGCAAAACGAAACTGGCTGGAGGGGATCCAGGGATAGAGGTAGATAAAGTTGTCCACGCCGGTGAAGTAGGCCCAGGCGATCTCGCTGCCCAGGCGCTGGCTGGCGGTGGACAACAAGGGGGAGAGGCTCAGGGCCAAATGAAGTTGCGCCTCCCGCGCACTGCCGGGGGGCGGCAGCGGGCCGTCACCGGTGAGGTTGCCCGCCAGTCCGGCTGGTAAATCCCCGGGGAGCTTGTCGAGGGCCAGCCCCTCTGGCAGTACCTCGATATGGCGATAGAGCTGGCGGGTGAGCACCGACTGGGGGTCGCTGCGCAGTCGCTCTTCGGCCTGCCCGCGCATTGCCTCCAGAAATACTTCGGTCTGTTTGAAACGATCCCGCAGGTAGATGGCGCTGTTGAGGGTATCACTCTGGTAGAGGCGTTCTATCTGTTTCAGGCTTTGCCGCAAGGTCAGACCAATCAGCAGGATGACCACGGCAAACAGGAGCCAGGTCAGGCGTGTGAGAAAGCGGTGGTCAGACATTTTGGGCATAGGCAGTCAGTCGGGTTGCGAAGGAAATTGTCGTTAGTGTATGCGATGTGGCGTGAAAACAAACGGCGCGACCTGAAACAGAGTGAGCTTATCCCGCTCTTGTTACGTTTTGTCACATTTATACATAGTCACGGCATAGTCTGGGGCTAAAATGGCCCCAATCTGGATTTACCCTCTCACTCTTCATGGACTGTTCGATGAAAATGCGTATCTGGCTCGGCTTGGGCCTTCTTCTAATCGTGGTTGCCGGCGTCTGGGCGCTGCGTCACAGCGAACCCGCCGCCAAAGCACCGACCAGACAGGTCAATATCCGCACTCAAACCGTCAAGCAGAGTCTGGCCGAGCCGACCCTCAAGCTGGTGGGCAAGCTGGCAGCCAATCGCTCTGTCATCATCAGCCCCGAAGTGACCGGTCGCATCGTCAAGATTGCGGTGCAATCTGGTCAGAGCGTGGCGAAGGGGGAGACCCTGATCGCGCTCGATGCGGGCAAGCAGCAGGCGGAGCTGGCCGAGCAGAGCGCGAGCCTGCGCGACGAGAACCGCAAGCTGGGGGATATGCGCAAGCTGGTGGCCCGTGGCGCCGTGACCCAATCCGAGCTGGAGGGGCAGGAGGCCACCGTGGCCCAGGTGCAGGCACGCCTCGATGCCGCCCGCTACGAGCTCTCCCTGCGTACCCTGCAGGCGCCCTTTGCCGGTACCGTGAGCCTGATTGACTTGAGCGAAGGGGCGCTGGTCAACAGCGGCGATACCCTGTTGCATCTCGATGAACTGGACAAACTGCGCCTCGATCTGGCGGTGCCGGAGCGTTACCTCTCCCTGCTGCGACCGGGCATGGCGGTTACCGCCACCAGTACTGCCTGGCCGGATCAGCAATTTAACGGCACTTTGACCACCCTCGACAGCCGCATTTCCAACGATACCCAGAACATCAAGGCGCGGGTGATGATCCCCAATGGCAACGGCCAGTTGCGCCCGGGCATGCTGCTCAATGTGGAGCTGGCGCTGCCCGCCCAGCAGCTCACCCTGATCCCTGCCCAGTCGGTGGAGTACGCCGGTGAGCAGCGCTTTGTTTACCGTCTCGAGGCCGATGGCCGGGTCAAGCGGGTGCCTGTAGTGCTCGGCGAGACCGAGGGGGAGACCGTCTGGGTCACCGAGGGGCTCAAGGTCGGCGATCGCATCGTGGTCGAGGGTCTGGTCAATCTGCGTGATGGGGTGCTGGTGCGTGATCTGGCCGAGGTGAACGGCTGATGTGGCTCTCCGATATCTCAGTTCGCCGCCCGCTGGTGGCGGTGGTGCTCAGCGCCCTGCTCACCGTGTTTGGTCTGGTCGCCTTCAGCAAATTGACGGTGCGGGAGATGCCCGATGTGCAGATCCCGTCGGTCTCCATCACCACCACCTATGAGGGGGCGGCCCCCTCGGTGATGGAGAGTCAGGTCACCAAGCCCATCGAGGATCAACTTTCCGGCATCAGCGGCATCAAGAACATCAACTCCATGACCCGCAAGGGGCGCTCGATGATCACCGTCGAGTTCAAGCTCGGCTGGAACATGGTGGAGGGGATCTCCGATGTGCGCGATGCCCTCTCCCGCGCGCGGCCCCGGCTGCCCGATGATGTGGACGAGCCGCTGGTGACCAAGGACAGCGGCAACGGCGATGTGGCGATCTGGCTCAACTTCAGCAGCAGCCAGATGGATCGCACCGCCATGACCGACTACGCCAACCGCGTGCTGGTCGACCCCCTGAGCTTGGTGGACGGCGTGAGCGAAGTGGCGCTCTCCGGCGATCTCACCCAGGTGATGTATGTGCGGCTGCGTCCTGCCGACATGGCGGCCCGTGGCATCACGGTGAGCGATGTGGAAGAGGCCCTCAAGCGGGAGAATATCGAGCTGCCGGGTGGCGAGATCCGCAACAACTCCATGACCATGGCGGTGCAGATCGCCCGTCTCTACCACACAGCGGAAGATTTCCAGCAGCTGCAGGTGCGTACCGCCGCCAACGGCCAGAGCGTCTATCTGGCCGATATCGCCGACGTGGAGGTGGGAGCCAAGAACGAAGACAGCGCCTATCAGCGCAACGGCAAAGAGAGTCTGGGTATCGGCATCGTCGCCCAGTCCACCGCCAACCCGCTGGCGGTGGCGCAGGGGATCGAGAAGAAACTCGGCGAGATGCAGCGCTTCCTGCCTGAGGGGGCCAAGCTGGAGGTGGATTACGACTCCACCATCTTTATCAAACAGGCCATTGACGAGGTGTACGAGACCCTGGCCATCTGCGCCGTGCTGGTGGTGGCGGTGCTCTATCTGTTCCTCGGGCAGGGGCGCACCACGCTCATTCCGGCCATTACGGTGCCGGTGTCGCTCATCTCCGCCTTTATCGGCGCCTGGTATTTCGGCTTTTCCATCAACCTCATCACCTTGCTGGCCCTTATTCTCGCCATCGGTCTGGTGGTGGATGACGCCATCGTGGTGGTGGAGAACATCCACCACCATCTGCAGCGGGGTGAACCGCCCCTGCTGGCCGCCTGGCACGGCACTCGCGAGGTGGGCTTTGCGGTGATCGCCACCACCGCCGTGCTGGTGATGGTGTTTGTCCCCATTGCCTTTATGGATGGCATGGTGGGGCGGCTCTTTACCGAGTTTGCGATATTGCTCTCCTTGGCGGTGCTCTGCTCCTCGCTGGTGGCGCTGACCCTGACCCCGGCCATGGGTTCCTGGTTGATGCGCCCGCTGGATAAACCGAACCGACTCACCGCCGGGCTCGATCGCGGGCTCGGCTGGCTGGAGGGACACTATCGCCACCTGTTGGCGTGGGTGCTGCGTCGCTCCCGCTGGACGCCGCTGGTGCTGCTGCTCTGTCTGGGCGGTATCGGCGCCCTCTTTGCCCAGCTGCCGACCAGCCTTACCCCGACCGAGGATCGCGGCGTCATCTATGTCTTCGTCAAGGGGGCGGAGGGGACCAGCATCGAGCGGATGAAGCGCAACATGCAGCAGGTGGAGTCCGCCATCATGCCGATGCTGGGCAAAGGGGTGGTGCAGGCGCTGAGCTTCAGTACCCCCGCCTTTGGCCGTGGCGGCGATCAGACCGGTATGGTGATCATCCAGCTCACCGACTGGGCGGAGCGCGACGTCACCGCCACCGAGTTCTCCCGCTCGCTGGGTGCCAAGCTCTCCGGCATTCCCGATGTGATGATCCGCACCTTCCAGCCCGGCTTCCGCGGTGGCTCCACTGCGCCGGTGCAGTTTGTGTTGCAGGGTAACGACTATGCCGAGCTCTACCAGCAAGGGTTGGCGCTGCAACAGGCGGCGCAGGGCAGCGGCCTGATGCTGAGCCCGGATCTCGACTATGCCGAGAAGACCCCCGAGCTGCAGGTGACCATCAATCGCGACAGCGCCAGCCAGCTTGGCATTCCGGTCTCCACCGTGGCCAACAGCTTGCAGACCTTGCTGGGCGGGGCGAGCAAGACCACCTATGTGGACAGGGGCGAGGAATATGACGTCTACCTGCGCGGTAATCAGACCGAGTTCAACGGCATCTCGGATCTCGGTCGCATCTATCTAAAAGCCGCTAATGGCGAGATGGTCAGTCTCTCGACCCTGGCGACCGTCAAGCAGGTGGCGACCGCCAACCGCCTCAACCACTACCAGCGGCAGAAGGCGATCACCCTGACCGCCGATGTGCACCCGGATCACACCCTGGGTGAGGCCCTCGATTTCCTCGATGGTTGGGCCAACGCCAACCTGCCCACCGGTATGACGGTGGATTACGCCGGTGATTCCAAGGATTACCGCGACAATCAGGGGGAGATGGTGCTGGTCTTTGGCCTCGCCCTGCTGGTGGTCTATCTGGTGCTGGTGGCCCAGTTCGAGAGCACCCTGACCCCGGCGGTGGTGATGGTGACGGTGCCACTCGGCATCTTCGGTGGCCTGCTTGGCCTCTGGCTGACGGGGCAGGAGATGAGCATCTACAGCCAGATCGGCATGATCATGCTGATCGGCATGGTGACCAAAAACGGCATCCTCATCGTCGAGTTCATCAACCAGCTGCGCCAGCGGGGGGAAGGGTTCGAGGAGGCGATCATCGCAGGCTCGGTGCGCCGCTTGCGCCCCATCCTGATGACCTCGCTGACCGCCATTATCGGTGCGGTGCCGCTGATGCTCTCCATGGGGGCGGGCTACGAGAGCCGGATGGCGGTGGGGACAGTGGTCTTCTTCGGGCTGTCGCTGGCGACCCTGGTTACCCTGCTGGTGGTGCCCGCCATCTATCATCTGATCGCCCGCCACGCCGGAATGACTGGGGCGCGGGATCAGCAGGTAGACGAAGCGCTGGCCGCCAAGGGGGCTGGGGAGTCGCAACCTCCGGCGCCCTGACCAGCATCCTGATCAGAACCCAAGCGGGGCCGGTTATCAGCCTCCATCATCACAAGGGCGCCTGCGGGCGCCCTTGCTATTGCGGGCGGCGGCCTATTCCGCGGGATCTATAGGGACAAAAAGCCATCGCTCCCCTTGGCCGCAACCGGTATAATGCGCGACCCGAATTGTTCCAGGTGGTTAAAATGCAGCCGGTACCCAACCTTTTCTCCTATCCCCGCTATTGGGCCGAGTGCTACGGCACGGCGCCCTTCCTGCCCATGTCCCGCAAAGAGATGGACAAGCTCGGTTGGGACAGCTGCGATGTCATTCTGGTGACGGGGGATGCCTACGTGGATCACCCGAGCTTCGGCATGGCGGTCATCGGCCGGATGCTGGAGGCGCAGGGCTTTCGGGTCGGCATCATCGCCCAGCCGGACTGGTCATCCAAAGATGACTTTATGCGTCTGGGCAAACCGAACCTCTTCTTCGGGGTCACCGCGGGCAACATGGACTCCATGATCAACCGCTACACCTCCGATAAAAAGCTGCGCCACGACGACGCCTACACCCCGGGGGATGTGGGGGGCAAGCGGCCGGATCGCGCCACTCTGGTCTATACCCAGCGCTGCAAGGAGGCCTTCAAGGAGGTGCCGGTGGTCATCGGCGGCATCGAGGCTTCCCTGCGCCGTATCGCCCACTACGACTACTGGTCCGAGACCATCCGCCGCTCCATCCTGCTCGATGCCAAGGCCGATATCCTGATCTACGGCAACGCCGAGCGGCCGCTGGTGGAAGTGGCCCACCGCATCGCAGCGGGGGAGACCATCGACACCATGCAGGATATTCGCGGCACTGCCGTCATCCGCAAGGAGCCGCTGCCGGGTTGGAAAGGGGTGGATTCGAGCAAGCTCGACCAGATTGGCCGCATCGATCCCATCATGAACCCCTATATGGAAGGGGCCCCATGCTCTGACGATGCGACCGAATCGGCCCCTGCCGCGCAGGAAGCCCAGCCTGTGCTGGTGCAGCCGCCCAAGCCCAAGCCGTGGGAAAAAACCTATGTGAAGCTGCCGGCGTTCGAGCGCGTGAAAGAGGACAAGGTGCTCTACGCCCACGCCTCGCGTATTCTGCACCACGAGACCAACCCCGGCTGCGCCCGCGCCCTGTCGCAGGCCCACGGCGATCGCATCGTCTGGGTCAACCCGCCCGCCTTCCCGCTCGAAACCGAGGAGATGGACGGCGTATTCGGCCTGCCCTACCAGCGGGTGCCGCACCCGGCCTATGGCAACGAGAAGATCCCCGCCTTCGAGATGATCAAGACCTCGGTCAACATCATGCGCGGCTGCTTTGGCGGCTGCTCCTTCTGCTCCATCACCGAGCACGAAGGGCGCATCATCCAGAGCCGCTCGGAAGAGTCGATCCTCAAGGAAATCGAAGATATCCGCGACAAGGTGCCGGGCTTTACCGGCGTCATCTCGGATCTCGGCGGCCCCACTGCCAACATGTACAAGCTGCGTTGCAAGAGCCCCAAGGCCGAGCAGACCTGCCGTCGCGCCTCCTGTGTCTGGCCCACCATCTGCCCGCACATGGACACCGACCACAGCCCGACCATCAACCTCTATCGCAGGGCGCGCGACCTCAAGGGGATCAAGAAGATCCTCATCGCCTCCGGCGTGCGTTACGACATCGCGGTGGAAGATCCCCGCTATATCAAGGAGCTGGCCAAGTACCACGTTGGCGGCTACCTCAAGATTGCGCCGGAACACACCGAGGAGGGGCCGCTCTCCAAGATGATGAAGCCGGGCATGGGCAGCTACTACCAGTTCAAGGAGCTGTTCGACAAATACTCCAAAGAGGCGGGCAAGCAGCAGTACCTGATCCCCTACTTTATCTCTGCCCACCCGGGCACCACGGATGAAGACATGATCAATCTGGCGCTCTGGGTCAAAGAGAACCGCTTCAAGCTCGATCAGGTGCAGAACTTCTACCCGTCGCCGCTCGCCAACGCCACCACCATGTATTACACGGAGAAAAACCCGTTAAACAAGGTGAGCCGCACCGGTGGCGATGTGTTTGTCGCCAAGGGCGAGCGCCGTCGCCGCCTGCACAAGGCGCTGCTGCGCTACCACGACCCCGCTGGCTGGCCGATGATCCGCGAAGCCCTGCTCGCCATGGGCAAGGGCCACCTGATTGGCAATGGCCCAGGCTGTCTGGTGCCTGCGGAAGGGCGCAACGAGCGCGCCGCCAGCGGCAAGGGGCTGAAACCGGCCCTGACCCGTCACAGCAACATCAGTCACCAGCGTGGTAATGGTGGCAATGGCACAGGCAACAAGCCGACCGGTGGCAAACCGGTGGGTTCCCAGCTGCACAAAGGCGCGGCTAATGGCAAACCGGCCGCACAGGGCGAAGGCAAGAATGCGGGCCAGAATGCGGGTAAGAGCAAACCTGCCGGAAAACCCGCCCATAAGGGTAAAACCCCGACCCGCGCTGGCTCTGCCAAGCCGGGAGCCAAATCCGCTGCTCAAGGCGGCAAGCCTGCGGCTAAAGGGAATGGTGCCAAGCGACCGGCTAGGTAAGTTTTCCTGACTGAAAAGCGATAGAAAATAAAAAGGCGACCGGATGGTCGCCTTTTTATTTATAATGGGCCTATTAGTTTTCTTGGTAAAATATCAACGTTAAATGCAGTCAGGCCTTCAGTGGATTCTTTGTAGTTTTCATCACTTTCATCAAATGATGCAGAGACAATACTTTGCAAATTGAGTGTGGAAGATAATGCCATAAGCAATTTGTTCATACTTTTTACGCCCATAGAATGTTGCGCAGGTTCATCGAAGATAATAAATCTTGGATGGTTTCCATTATATGTATCTGATGTTTTGTATATCGATATTAAGTATGACCATATTAGTCTGACAAAATCACTTGCTGATGAATCTGATTTTATATCAGCAGTGTTGCGCTTCCTTTCAGTTGGAGTATCAATGTTTTCACGTAGCTCAATTCCCATTAAATATGGTAATAGTGTAGAAGGCTCAATTTTGACTTCATTAATATTTGCGCTTCTATAACCAAAGCTCTGTGCTAGTTCTTTAAATGTTTTTTCTAAAAAATCGACTTTTTTCTTGTCTGAAAATGAGAGTGTGTAAGTTGATAGTTGCGCGATTTCTTTTTGTATTTTTTTATATCTTTCAGATAGTTTATTGAAATTGCTTACCTGTTTTTCCACTTCATTTTCTGCATGTTCTAATTCGCTAACTCTGTTTTCTATTATTATTTTCTTTCTTATGTCTGCTTCTTTTATTTGATTTGTTGATTTCATATCTCTTTTTAGAGAAATTAGAATTTGTTTTTGTTCTGTTATTTTTCTTGTGATTGTAATCAGTTGTTCTTTGTTTGCCATGATCTCTTTTTCCAGCCCTGCTGAAATTGATTTAATCATGTTTTTTTGGTTTTCTAAATGAACTATGTTTTCATCTATAGTCATGGGCATAGACAGACTATCTGGTGGCATTAGAATGTCATCGACAGGCTGCATACATGTATGACATTTTCCTTTGGCAATGCTTAGATTACTCTGCTGTGCTCCAAACTTGATAATTTTAGATGTTAGTTTGTTTGCTTTTAGATCTTTTTCAATATCGATTAGATTTTCTTTATATTGAATGAGTTGTGATTCACTGATTTTAATTTGGCTACTGCACATGCTTAGGGCTATAAGTAGCTCATCAATATTATTTTGCAATATCAAAATGTCAGCAGCTGATTCATTTGGTAATGAGTCATCTTCTACTGGTTTTTTATTTATCTCATTCCACTGTGAAAGAAGCTCTTCTTTTACCTTTCTAATATCTTTTATTTCAGATTTATCCCATTCGCCTATGTTAACAAGTGTGGAGTCAAAGTCATTAACCGGGTTTTTGGGGATACCACTAAATGCAATGCCCTTATACTCGGTCGTTAATTTCATATCTGTAATATTAGATGACCATTGAGCGAAAAGCCTATCTCTTGATGTTAATAATTCACTTAGTCTTTTATTGTTTCTGAATGTATCAAGATCAAGTAGAAAACTTGCCACTTTTTCTCTCATGCCTGATATTCCATAATATGGAATGTTAGCTATGTAGTCTGTCCACCCTCTTTTTTGCTCAATGATTAATGCGGAGAAAACAGACTGTAGATACAGTTTTGCACCTTTCCCTTTGTTATCTGAAATTTCAGGTAAAGATAGTTTCATAAAACGCTCTAAATAAGCATAGAATCCTCTTTCCGGATCTTGTGCTGAGCCAGGGTCATGAACAAATGTAAAATGATTTTTATATGAATTTTGGCTGTCTTTTTTAGAAAGATACGGACCTTCAATTATTTGAATCAATTTCGTATCAGTATCTTTTGATTTTATATATCGTTTCAGTGTTATTATTCTATTTTCGTCGTTCTCGATTTCTAAGTATATGGCAGACTCAAATACAGATATTTCAACACCATCATATTCAAATTTATCTTTTAATGCATAAGGTAGGGCTGTAGGGCCCTTAGCTCCTATAATTTCCTCCATACCAAGAGCATAAATTAAGGAGTTAACAAAAGTACTTTTACCCGAGGAGTTATCCCCTCGAATAATATTAAGGCCACTGGAAAAACTGAAATGATAACCAAAGTGTTTATCATGTTCTGTGGTGATCTTTACCAATAGTTTTTTAAACTTCATTACACCACCTTTTTGCTGCCGCATTAACCATTTTTTCTGTTATCTTGTTCCCTATTTGAAGTAGCTTTGGATATTCATCTTCAAATAGTGCTTTTGAGTCACTCTGATAGAGGAAATATTCCCCCTTTTTTGATAGTTTATATGCGCCATTAGATAGCTTTTCAACTAACGATTCTGATATTGCAAATTCTATTGCCATATTTAAAGAGGGATCAATACCCCATATACCTATAATTAAATCACCTTGAATTGCCGAGATATTTAGCATATCTAAGCGTTTCATATCTAACATCGCCCAATTAAATAAATGAAGTTTCAATAGGCTAGATTTTTTTCCAATGCAACAACAATTTAATATCAATAAAATTTTTGATATTTTATATAAAGGTCTAAGCTCCGGTATTACTGAGGCTTTCCTTCTTTGGAAATTAACTTTGCTCATTCAGTTATTCTCATTGGGCATTCAGCAATCCATCTTGCTGTCATATGATTGACTATATTTGTTAGATCATTACTGTCAATAGCGCTTATAGAAGGGTCTTGTCGAAGTTTTTCAGTGAGCTTATCTTGGATGTGAGTAATCAATTCTCTAGGACTATCTTCCCATGTGGCTGAGTTTTCTTCGACATAATCCTCGAACGTGTTAATTATTCTTAATATTTTCTCATGAAGCTCAGGAGTTTGATTGTATATGCTTCTAAGTATTGAGTATCCATCAAAATAATTCCTTTTCGTTATTTCATTTAATTTCAGGTGTGTATCTTTATTATATTCCATTTTTTTAATGCTACGGATTTTGTTTTTGTCATATATGTTATTATCGTATTCGGTCGTGTTTTTAGGATCACCTAGTTGTGAGGTGTTATTAGTGGCGAATTGAATCTTTATATCTTGAGCAAGTTGTATATTTCTAATGTCTAAAATGTAAAACCCAATATCATGTATCAACACAGTGAATGTATTATCAAGAAGAGTGAGGTTTTTATTTCTCATCTCAATCTCTTTCGTTCTAGCGTGGGCAAGTAAATCGTTTTTAGATATTTCTGGAGTTATGAAAATCCATTTTTTTATTTTTGAACATCCAATTCTTGCAATTATTGCTTTCTCATATAATTCCAGTTTGTTTAGGTCGGTGGTGATCTTGTCACGCTGTTTATCATATAGAGTTGCTGTATCATATTGCTTGTCTGGGCAGTAACATTGTATAGCAATACCTTCAGCTAATACGAAACCTTCTATACCAAAATCACCTGGAGAGGCGAGCATTTCTTGATAGGTATCATATTTTCTTTTAAATACAGCTTGAATCAATGACTCCCATTTATCACCATCCATCGGTCCAATTGAGCTTATATACATACGTTTATTCCAATATATAAAGTTTTTAGTGAGTCACTAATGGTATTTTGTGCATATATGGGTGTACCGACTTTAGCAATTGGTTACGAAGTAAAAATCCCACGCTACCGCCCGTGGATTACAGCTTCCAATATGCTCCATTGACCTGCGTTGGCAGCAACCCATCGCAGCTCAACAGGTTCTGAATGACCATGGTAAGCCAAACGAAACTGCCGAGGCGAGACTTAAAGTGACCTAACTATCAGAAATTAATCGTTTTTTGAGCTTGATCAGCAAATGGAGCCGGAAGGCGGCTTTATAGCCATATCCCGCTTTGGCTGGCAGGGAAGGGGAGTGAATTGGGGCGACCTGCTGGTCGCCCCTGGTGATTGCCATATCCGGCGTGCGAAGGGTTAGCCGTTATAGCCGTAGCAGCGCTTGAGCTCCTCGAAGTCGTAGTAGTGGCTGCCGCTCTGGTAGGGCTGGCAGCCCGTTTTAAAGGCGATCTCCTTTTCGTTGTAGAGCATCTTGACCAGCACCTGCCGCTGCCCGTTCTGGTAGATATCCCACTGAATATTGGCGGTATAGGGGGAGACCCAGCCGCCGCGCCACTCGTTGTTCTGCTGGCTGAACAGTTGATCCGGGCTGGCCCCCTGACGGCTCCCTTCCAGCTTCATCAGGGCGGCGAGGGGGATAATGGCTTCGGCGTGGGCAAAGCGCAGGGTGCCCCGTCGGCTCTGCTCGCCTTCCACCACCTGACGTTGCACCTCGCCAAACAGGCCGTCGAGCAGCGGCTGGGCAATGGCGTAGGGGGCGCTCTGGTTGGCAAAGCTCGGCCCCTTCTCGTAGAAATCTTCCGCATCGGAGAGGTAGGAGAACCAGGCAGACTCTTCCGGGGTCAGGAACTGCTCCAGCGCCCAGGGCTCGCTGCCCTGTGCCTGCGCTTCGCGGATCATGCCGGGGCCGATGATAAAGAGGTTGTAGAGCATCAGGGCCGCATCCACTTCGTCGCGCACGTAGGTCATGCCGCCATCTTCCGGGTTGACGGCGACAAACTCGACGCCGCCCGCCAGATAGTCGACAAACCCCTTGCTGTAGATACGCTCCAGCATGCTGCGGGCCATCTCTTTGGTCTTGCTCAGGTTTTTAAGCTGATCCAGCGCCCTGGCCAGCTCGGGGGCCGGCGCGATTGCGGCATCTTCGTCGCCGATAAAGCGCTGGTAGCTCTCATAGGCGGGCAGGTAGCGGGCGTAATCCCCCTCGGGGGTGGTCTTGTGGAAGTAGAGCTCGAACTTGTTGATCAGCTTTTTGTCGATCTTCGAGGGGTCATCCTGCGTGAGGTAGCACTGCGCCGAGTCGCTGACATAGTTCACGTCGCGCTTGAGGCTCTCCATAAAGTAGAAGGCGCTTTCGTTGGCCCTGTCCTTGCCCGAGGTAACCACCTTGATACAGTGGGGCTCGCTGCTATTGAGCAGGGTCGGCAGCCGCGCCGCCAGCCGGGTGGCGAGATTGGCGTGCTCCTCCTTGCCCAGCGCCGAGAGCAGGCCATAGCCCAGTTTCTGGTTGGCGGCCGTCACCAGATCGACCTTGCCTCCCAGCCCCTGCCCGAGGGTAGTGAGCGCCCCCTGACGCTGCGCCTCTTCCCATACCAGCTTGGTCAGCACGTCATATTTCGGGCTGGAGAGGGAGCGCGAGCCGTGGCGCGCCACCATCTCGGTAAAGACCGGGCTGAACCCCTGGGGCGCTGGCTCGTAGCTCTCCGCCTGCTGCTGCGGGCTGTAGACCGCTTTGGTGCTGTATTGGTAGGCGGTTTTGCCCTGGCTGTCGGTAGACGATTCGTTCTCTGACTGGCAGCCGCCAAGCAAGACCAGCGAGACGGCCAAAGCCACATAAGAAGAGCGCGGGAAAGTCATGATGTTCCTTATCTATCCATATGAAAAATAAGTGAAAAACTCTATGGCTTGAAAATGACCGCGGGATGTCAGCCAGATGACAGGCTGATGACTTCTGATAAAGCAGTAAGCAAGGGGAGGGGCAGAGGATGGTTATAGGGAGGGCAATAGAGGCTCAACCAACCACTGTGCCTGTCACGGCAGAGTGGTCAGTGAGCACGTTTGGGATGGGGGCTTATTGTCTTACCTCCTGCCCCGCCATCTTGATCCAAAGGGGGGGCAATTAAAGGTTGCCAATTAAGGGTTGCTCAATACCACGCCAATAAGGCATCGAACATGCGGGTATGGGTCACTTGCAGGTTTGCCCCCTTGGTAGAAATGGCTGCGCTATAGAGCTGGACGCCTGGTTCGTTATGACTCTGCACCAGATAGTTTTTGTGGCGACAGGTCCCGTAGAGGGAGAGGCTTTTTCTCGCGCAGTGGCCGAGAAACAGCACGGCGCCAAGGCCGATCATCAGGCTGCATATATCCAGCAAATTGACGGCGGGCAGGGCAAATTGAGCCTCGGCTTGCAGGGCGAGTTCATAGAGCGACACGGCAAACATGGCGCCGCAGAGCAGCAGTTTGATACGGGCGAGGCTGGTGAGTTTGGTCTGCATCACGTCCGGCGAGACAAAATAGAGATTCTCCAGATGCCGTCTCTGCTCCTTGATAAGGATCCCGCGCACATTGACATCAACCTCGACCTGGGTCGATTCGCGATAGACCAGCCCCTGTTTTTCCCACTCGTCCGCCAGCATGGCAACCAGCACCGGATAGACGACAATGGCCAGGCCGCAATAGATCGGCAGCGCATGATATCCGCTGGATATCAGCCCAACTGACAATATTGCGAATATATAGGGCGACAAGGCTTTGAGTGCAATTGATGATTTCATCGTTATACATCCATAAATAACGCGTTTTATAAGTGCCGATAGCGCACAGGCAATAGTGGCCGCGCTAATAAGCAGCGGCCAAATAGGGCGTTGGTCAGCGGTAATCCATTCCGGCAAATAGCCTGAAATAGTCCCTTTGCTCGGCAACAGGGACAAGAGCGCCATAGTAAGCCAAACGAGGCCACTCTGACAGTGACCCGGATGACATAAATCTGTGGGTTGTCGTCGAAATGAAATCATATTCTGTCGCTACTCCGGTTCCTCTATGCAAAAAGCCCCGAGAGCAGAGCTTTCGGGGAAGAGGAAAAACATCGACAAGGAATTACAAAGGCATTGGGTCACACCTGAACCGGATCAGGCATCGACATAGAGCACCTGGCCGCTAATAAAGCCATCGACGGAGCGCTCAAACGCCTTGCCGACCAGGGCGCCCAGCACCGGCTGGAAGCCCGGCATCATCTCGCCATAGACGTCCCACGCCTCTTCCAGTACGGTCGGGTTGACCACATTGATGCGGATGCCGCGGGGCAGCTCGTGGGCCACGCACTGGACAAAGGTATCGATGGCGCCGCTGGTGGTGGCATCGGCAATGGCCAGCGGGATCGGCTTGATATTGAGGATGCCGGAGATCAGGGTGAAGGAGCCCCCCTGATTGATGTAGTTGAGGCCGATATTGACCAGATTGATCTGCCCCATCAGCTTGCTCTGGATGGTGGTTTGCCACTGCTCGTCGCTCATCTCGCCAAAGGGGGCGTATTCGCAAAATCCTGCGGTATTGACCACCGCATCGAAGGAGCCCACGTTTTGGTAGAGCCGTTCGATGGATTCTCTGCTGGTGATATCCACCTGAAAATCACACCCCTCGCCGGAGCGGCTGGCGGTAATGACCTTGTGCTTGCCCAGACCACTGAGGGCGGCTTGCCCCATTTTCCCCTGAGCACCAATCAGAATGACAGTTTTCATCGTTAACCTCGCTTTGCTGGAAGAGCTGCAAGGTTAGAGAGCCACTGATACAATGTAAATCATTGGTGATTTGTATGTGATACAACTGAAATTGGTGAGGTGAGGGTGGAGAAGATCGATATCAGGCAGATGCGGGTGCTGGTGCTGCTGGTCAGATACAAGAGCGTGTCGCGGGTGGCCGAGCTGCTGGAGATCTCCCAACAGGGGGTGAGCAGCCATCTGAAAAAGCTGCGCGATATCTTTCCCGCCGAGCTCTTTATCCGCCAGAGCGCCGGATTGCAGCCGACCGACTACGCCTGCGAGCTGGCCGCCAGGTTCGAGCAGATCCTGGCCGATATCGACGGGGTCTTTGTGGCTGCGCCCTTCGACCCCGCCAGCAGCCAGCGCACTTTCAGGGTGATGGCCAACGAATATGCCCAGCTCGCCATTATCCCAAGGTTGGCGAGCGCTCTGCGCACTCAGGCGCCCTCCATCCGGCTCGATGTGGTGGATTTTCAGGCCGACCTCCATCTGGACGCGCTGGCCAGCGGCGAGGTCGATCTGGTGATTGGTTTTGATGCCTATCTCGACCCGGGGTTGCTGCGCGCCACCCTGCGCCGGGATCACTACTGCTGCGTGCTGCGCCGCGACTCCCGATATCTTTCGGACAACGCCCCGCAGGATCTGGCGGCCATCCCATTTGTGCAGTTTGCCAACAGCGTCGGCAATTTCGAAGGGCAGATGAGCCCGCAGCAGGTTGCCAGCGCGGCGGTGGCGACGCTCCCCTGTTACACCTCGCTGCAAGCCTTTATGTCGGTCAATGACGTGGCGGCCTGCATTCCGTCGGCCATCGCCGCCCTCGGTGATTTTCGTGTGCTGGAGCTGGCCGGGGCGCCGCAGCCGTTCGAGGTGGTGGTCGGCAGACACCGCAAAAGCCAGGGCAATCTGGCCATCGAGTGGCTGGCCGAGGTGATCAAGTCGGTCTGCGATCTTGCCATGCCCGGATAACGCCGCCGTTTGCACAGAGCTGCACACGCCAGTCAGCGCGCTAACGGCAGGCTGGATCTGCGGGGGAAATCCTGCGATGGTGCGGGCAGTTATCCGCTTGTCCCGTTATCGAGTGAAAAGGAGTTGAGATGCGCATTGCCATGATTGGTCTGGGGGATATCGCCCAAAAAGCCTATCTGCCGCTGTTGGCGAGCGACGAGCGGGTCACCCCGCTGCTCTGTACCCGCAATCTAGCGGTGCTGGAGAAGCTGGCCCGCCAGTATCGGGTCGCCGAGTGCTTTACCGATGTGGCGGCCATGCTGGCCAGCCGCCCCGATGCCGTGATGATCCACGCCGCCACCGCGGTGCATCGCGAGCTGGCCGAGCAGTGCCTGCGCGCAGGGATCCCCACCTTTGTCGACAAGCCCCTGTGCGACAATCTGGCCGAGGCAGAAGCGTTGGCCAACCTCGCCATCGCGCAAGATTGCGCCCTCTTTACCGGTTTTAACCGCCGCTATCTGCCCGCCATGGACGCTGCGCGGGCCCAGCCGCTTACCGAGCTGAACTGGCAGAAACACCGCTTTGCTCTGCCCGGCAAGGCGCGGGATTTTATGTTCGACGACTTTATCCATGTGCTCGACAGCCTCTGCTTCTATGGCGGCGTGCCGGATGGCGACTTTCATGCGGTATTGCGACCGGATACGAAGGACAGCAGCCTGTTGGCCGGGGTAAGCGTCAGCTGGCAGAGCGGGGATCGCGCCATCAGCGGCAGCATGAACCGCAGCGCCGGGATCACCGAGGAGCGCATCGATGCCTACGGCGACAATCTCTCCCTGCACCTTGAGAACTGCACCCGCGGCATCATCGCCCGCGACAAACAGGCGCAGATGCTTAGCCCCAACGACTGGCAACCGGTGCTGGCCCAGCGCGGCTTTGCCGCCATGCTGGAGCACTGGTATCAGCAGATTGAATCGGGCAAGGCGGACAGCGAGCTGATCGCCTCCTACCTGCACGGTCATCGGCTGGCGGAGCAGCTGGTGGCGCTGGCTGACAAGCGGGAATAAGGCTGGCTGGAAGCCTGAGGGATATGAATACGAGGTGCACGAAGATAGCGCACCAAACACAACGGGGGGCCGCAGTTGCGGCCCCCCGTTGTTATGGGATGAGATGCATGGGATCAGATGCACTTCACTGGTTTGGGCAGGCCGCCAATCTTGGTCGCCTGCTTGGCGGGCCCTTCCGGGAACAGCTTGTAGAGATAGCGGCTGTTGCCCTTCTCGGGGCCGTACTGCTTCTCCATCGCCTTGACCAGCGCGCGGATGGCGGGGGAGGTGTTGAACTCCAGATAGAAGGCGCGCACAAAGCGCACCACTTCCCAGTGCGGCTCCTCAAGCGTGATCCCCTCCTGCGCGGCCAGCACCAGCGCCAGCTCCTCGCTCCAGTCGTTGCTGTTGAGCAGGTAGCCCTTGGCATCGGTCTCGATGAGTTGGCCGTTGAATTCCAGCTGATGTTTTTCGGACGCAGACATGAGGGCTCCTCGCTAATGGGGCTATCAGGATTGGGCGGGCATGGTAGCGCCTTGATCCCCGGTGAGCAACCGGCTCTCGTTGGCCAGATGCAGCAGCTGATCCGCCAGCTCGCTGATCAGGTTGAGCTGCTGGGTCAGCATCAGCTGCTCCTCGCTGCTATCCGGACTTATCACCGGACACTGACCGCCGATGGAGCTGGAGGGGTTGCCCGCCAGATGGCCAGCGGCCTGCTCCAGGGTGTGGCAGATGTGGTGGCGTACCTCATCCAGCCCGCTGATGGCTTCCAGTTTGTCGCGATGGGCCCCCAGTGCCGAGATGTAGGAGAGCAGGGCGTGGTTGCGCCAGGTGAGGGTAAAGCAGAGATCGAGGAAGCGGCGGCGTTTTTGCGGCTCCACCAGCATGCTCTGCCAGGCGGTAGCCAGCTCGCTGTCCGCCAGATGGGCGCTCTTGCGCGCCACCCGATAGTCGATGGACTCGTCCCGCTGCTGCTTGAGGCTTGCCAGCACCGCCGAGAGGTAGCGGGCGTTTGCAGACAGCGAATTGGCGATAAGCGTTGGCAGCCGTTTGTACTGCCAGTCAGGCCAGAGCCAGGCCACCAGCCCGTAGGAGATCAGGCAGCCGAGCAGTGTATCGAGCAGCCGTGGCCCGAGGATCGCAAAGCCGATGCCATCGAGCAGGTTGAACGCCATCAGCACGTAGAGGGTGATAAAGCAGACCGCGGCGCTGTAGTTGTTGCGCACCTGGGTGAAAAACAGGAAGGCGGCGAGCCCCATCACCACCAGCTGGACGTGCAGCTCGGGGAACAGCCAGAGCACCGGAATGCCCACCAGAATACCGGCGAAGGTGCCGAGCATCCGTTGCACCAGTCGGCGGCGGGTGGCGCTGTAGCTGGGCTGGCAGACAAACAGCACGGTCAGCAAAATCCAGTAGCCCTTTTCCAGATCAAAGGCTTGCAGTATGCCGTAGCCGATCACCAGCCCGAGTGACAAACGCAGCGCGTGGCGAAACACCATGGAGTGCAAGGTGAGGTGCTGCTTGAGCTGGGTCAGCAGCGGCAGGCGGGGCGGCCGCGCCAGCGCGGGCAGCTCCTGCTCTGGTTGCTCGGGGTTTTGCAACACTTCGGCGCTGCCCAGCAGCTGGTTGATGCTGGCCAGATTGCGGCGCAGGAACTTCATCGGCGTCAGCAGGGTTTTCGGGTAGTGCTGCTTGAGATTGGTGAACTCCAGCTGATCGCCGAGGGCCTCCAGCGTCCAGTGGATGCGCTTGTTATGGGCGTAGGGCTTGTGCACCAGAATGGCGTAACCGAGCCGCTGGCACGCCTCGGAGAGTTGCAGGAATACCTCCTGAAATCCTTCCAGTACGATGCCCTGCTTGAGCTCCGCTTCCAGCCGGCTGTAGGGGTAGTGGCTGGAGGTGGCACGCTCGTGAATCTCCAGCGCCAGCAGGTAGAGGTGCAGCAGGCTGGCCAGCTCGGGGCTCGCCGGATGGCGGCGGCTCAGGCGGGCGTTGAGGGCCGACTTGGTGAGGGTCAGCGCGCTCACCAGATTGATATTTAGCTGGGCCAGATTGTGGCGAATGGCCTGAGCGCCGTGCTCGTCCGCAGGGAAGAAGCGGGACTTTTCCAGCAGGTAGCGGCCAAGGGCGAAGTAGCTCTGGGCCAGTTGCTCGTGCAGGGTCTTGTAGGGCAGCAGCCAGAGCCAGATAAACGAGACCAGCCCGTACCAGAGGGCGCCAGCACCGAGGGCCAGCGGCTGGTAGAAGAGATCCGGCGCCTTGGCGGCACCCAGCATGGTGTAGATGGCGATGAGTAGCGAGCCGAAACTGATGGTGGCGTAGCGAGCGCCGAGCGCCCCCACCATCACGAAGATAAAGGTGGAGCTGGCCAGCCCGATGGCAAACAGCCAGGGGGTGGGGTAGAGATACTGCACGCACAGGGACGCAAACATGAAGCAAATCAGCGTCATGGCGAGGTTTTTGAGCCGTCCCCACAGGCTGTCGTCGGTTTCGGCGATGGCGCCCGCCACGACCCCGAGAGAGAGCAGCACGGTGAGCTGGATATTGCCTGTGGCCAGGGTGAAGGCGAGCAGACCGAGAATGGCCAGCAGCACCTTGAGAGCGAAGTAGATGTGACTATCGGTCAGCAGTCGGCGCAGCAGGCCAGAGAGATCCATCGGCATGAGACAGGTGAAACCCTTGATCGAAACGAGAGCGAGATAGTAACCCGCCAAGCGCGAAGTGGCCCTGATCCAAATCAGGGCCACTTCGCTTCATATCCTTGATTTACAACTTATCCTGACAAAAATCGGCGCCAATAAAAACCCCGCCGAAGCGGGGTTTCTGATTAGTTGCGGTTGCCGCCAAGCAGGCTCAGCAGGCTCAGGAAGATGTTGTAGATGGAGACATACAGGGTGACGGTGGCAGAGATGTAGTTGGTCTCGCCGCCGCGCACGATCTGCTGGGTAGTCAGCAGGATGGCACCGGAGGAGAAGAGCATGAACATGGCGGACAGAGCCAGGCTCAGGGCGCTCATCTGCAGGAAGATGTTGGCAATCATGGCCACCAGCAGTACCCAGAAACCGACGAACAGCATGCCGCCGATGAAAGAGAGGTCACGCTTGGTGGTCAGGGCATAGGCCGACAGACCGAAGAAGGTGAGCGCGGTGCCGCCAAGGGCGGTCATCACGATCTCGCCACCACCATTGTTCATGTACATGTTGATGATGGGGCCCAAGCTATAGCCCAGCAGACCGGTCAGGGCGAAGGTGAAGACCAGCCCCATGCCGTTGTTGCGATTCTTCTCGGTCAGGAACATCAGACCGTAGACACCGATCAGGAACACGGCCCAGTGCAGCGGCGGCATGTTCATCACGGTAGCGACCCCCGCCACCACGGCAGAGAAGCCCAGAGTGAGGGAGAGCAGCATATAGGTGTTACGCAGCACCTTGTTGGTATCGCGTACGGCACTTTGGGTGCCAGTGTAGATAGAACGGGTATCCATCTTGGGTGTCCTCTTGATGTCCGGGTGAGACGGCGAGCAGCCGCCTCGTGATCGCTGTTTGTTACTGCATGTTTACGCATTGTATGTAGAACAAATAGGGATGACGAGGAACAATTTCAAGCCACCTGCCATTTTGCTCCCGCACACTATCCCACAGGAAATATGTATTGCATATGAACAAGGGCTTAGCGTAGTATGCACGCCGTTCGGAGGGGTGGCAGAGCGGCTGAATGCACCGGTCTTGAAAACCGGCGATGGGCGACCATCCGTGGGTTCAAATCCCACCTCCTCCGCCATATTCAAAGAGAAAGCCCAAGCGGTCACCCGCTTGGGCTTTTTTGTATCTGCCGTATTTGGCATTTCAACGGACACGTCACATGGACGATGAAAATGGCTCGGGTTGTCCCTGAGCCATTTTCACCTTGAATGATGGCTTAGATCCGCCCCTGATAGCGCAGGGGGAAGCGGCCCTGACTGTCGGGCTGGCCGAGGAAGGGGAGCCCTTGCTGCATCTGCGGTGGCAGTGCCGGGCCCGGTTTCAGGGTGCCCTGGAACAGGTATTGGCCATTGGGTTGCAGCTCGAGGCGACCCATGGTCTGCACCGCATCGGAGCCCTGCTTGAGTTCGGCCACCAGTTTGGAGTCGAGGCAGGTGAGCTTCAGCTCAGGATCGGCCAGATCCAGCTTGCCCGCCGGGGTATCGGCGCTGGCGTTGTACCAGTCGAGGTTGCCGTAGAGGTTGTCACACCAGGGGTTGCCCTGGGCAAACTGCTCCACTTTGAGCTGCAGCTGGCCGGTGACGATGATCGGGATCGGCAGGCGCATCGGCACCCGGCTCAGCAACCAGGGGGCGGGGGCGTTGAGGGTCAGATCCCGGCCGAAGGCTACGCCATTCCAGCCGACAACGCCCTGCCCGTTCAGCCCGTTGCGATCGCCAAAGCGTATGGCCACTTCGGGGGCGAAGCGCAGTAGCGACCAGCCGTTGAGATCCCAGCGCAGTTGGTTCACCGATTCGCTGGCATATTGCAGTCGGGCGATCTGGCCGTTCCAGAGGGTGCCGCTCACCCCTTCCAGTTTCAGCAGGTTGGCAACATTGGCAGGCAGCGGCAGATGGCGAGCCACCAGTGCCGCGGGCAGGGTGGCCAGCAGGAAAACCAGATAGGCTGCCAGAAACAGGCTGGCAATCAGGATGCGTTTTTTCATTGTGGACGACTCAACTGCAAACGTCTGACCTTGACCAGACCCGGGGCCAGATCCTCGCGGGCGATCTCGATGATTTGAACCTGAATGCCGTGCTGCTCCACCAGCGTGGAGAGCCAGAGCAGCAAGTCATCGAACTGGACCGTGTCGATCCACACTTGCAGCTCCTGCGCCTGGGGTTGCAGCCGGGCAATCTTGATCTTGTGGTTGAAGGCGGTGCGGTTGACCACCCCTTCAAGGGTGCCGCTGGTATCGATCTGGCGACCCGAGCCACCCTGCATGGCCAGCACCTCTTCCCCCTTCTCCTTGAGCCAGGCGAGGGTCTGCTGCTGGTTTTGCACCTGCCGCTCCCGCTCTGCGATGCGGTTGGCGATGGGCTGCCAGACGCTCCAATAGAAGAGACCGACCAGCAGCAGAACGCCGCCTGCGACCACCAGCCGCTGTTCCCGTGCGGTGATGCCGTGCCACCAGCTCTGCAATTTTTCCATCATGATGATTTACCCTTGAGCACCAGTGCGCCCTCTACCTTGCCCTCGGTGCTGCGCACCTCGCCTTGCTGTACCTCGAATTGCTTGCCAGCCAGCTCACGGAACCGCTCGATCTCGGCAAAGCCGGGGGCGGTCACCTGCAGCCGCAGCTCGCGGCGACTGGCATCAAAGCGCATCACCTGTGGTTTCAGACCGGGTACTTCGGCAAAGGTGGGGGCCAGCTCGGTGAGCATCAGCAGCACGCCGTTTTGCGGGGCTTGTCCCAGCTGTTGCAGATGCTGGTTCATCTGGCTGCGCACGTTCACGATGCGGCTCTCACCCGGGAAGATGCGGGTATAGACGGCGCGGATCTCCGCCTTGAGGGCCTTGTCCTGCTCGGTGAGCTGATAGAGCTGCACCCCGCGCTGGCCGAGGGCCACCAGCAGCAACAGACCGGCGGTGATGACCACCTTGCGCCACTGCAACCAATAGCGGGCATATTCGGTCTGCGGCCGGTAGGGGCCGGTCAGCAGGTTGGCCCGGCAGGTGAGGGCCCCCTTGGCCAGCAGCAGCATGGGCAGCTCGGGCTCCGCCGCCTGCCAGTTGGCGGCGGCAATGGCGGGCAGCGGGGTGTGGCTGTGGATGGTGACTGGCTCGACTTCGGTTGCCAGCAAGATGGCCAGCAGCGGTTCGTCGGCGACGATCCCCTGACAGGGCCCCTGGCGTACCAGCCACTCATTGCCGAGTTGCAGCGCAGACCAGCCATCAGCGGCCTGTGGCAGCGCCAGCACATCGGGCAGCAGTTGCAGGCTCTTGAGGCCAGCGGCATCGAGCCAGCCGAGCCACTCGGCCATCTTCTGCCGATCCACCGCCATCAGGTCGACCTGTTGCCCTTCGTGGGCCAGCACCACCAGATGGAGCTCGTCCACGTCGGAGGCGATCTGCTCCTCCAGCAGGTAGGGGAGGGCCGCCGCCGACTGGCGGTTGTAGCGACCCGGCAGGGTGACGCGCCGGAAGATCAGATCGCTGCCCGGCACCAGGGTGACTACGGGGCGGCCACCGGCCCGCTCCTGCAGCTCGCCCAGGGCATCGGCCGAAGGCAGGGTGCCGGAGGCGATGATCTCCTGCTCCTGACCGGACCAGACCAGCCAGGCCACAGGTTGTTGTTTATTGGTCCCCAGTCGGATGACCAGACTTTCGCTCACGCATCTCTCTCCTGCGATACCGGTTTGCAAAGGGCGTTGTGCGCCCTGGCAACCGGTGCGCAGCCCGCAGGCTGCATCCAACATCTCTCGTACCCGCAGGCGATGGCCTGCAGGTGCGCTGTTTATTCGGCGCCGCTACTGAGACGGCGCAGCATCACCAGTTTATTGTCCTTGCCCCGCTGGAACAGGGTTTCGAGCCAGGCCCGGTTGTCGCCGACCTCGGCCACGACTCGGGCTTCGAAGAAGTCGCTCTTGACCACCAGCGCCTCTTTCAGCCCTTTCACCGAATCGACCGGAGCGAGCATGTCTGTCATCAGCTTGCTCTCTTTCCACCCCTTCTGTGGCCGCTCGTTCAGTACTCGCTTGGCGTCATCCAGCCCGATAGTGCCCAGATAGAGGGCGACCAGCAGCTCGGGGCGCTGGGGGGCAAGGGTATTGATATTGATCTTCAACTTGTCGCTGGGCAGGGTGCAGACGTAGGGGGCCAGTTTGGCATAGACCCGGGCCGTCACCCCGCGCACCGCCCTCAGCTCGTCCTTGCCCAGCATCCACTGGTTGGCGGTCAGGTAGGGTGGCTTGAGCCCCTCGTAATAGGCGTCCTCTGCGCCAAGGCTTGAGACCAGCACCGTATCCTTGTCGGTCCAGTCACGGATGGCATCGGTGAGCTGGGCCGCCTCGTAATCATCCATCGCCAGCTGTTTGAGCAGTTCGCGAAACACCTGCACCGGATAGGGCTGCTGCGCCAGCTCCTCGCCGCTCCCCGCCTTGGAGGCCACGCTCAGGCTGTTGAGGTTGAAGCAGGATTGCAGGTCGGTCACCTCGCCTTTGAGCTGGCCATCATCCACCGGAAACACAGTGTTCTTGCGGGCCCAGTTCTGGCTGAGGTTGACCACCTCGGGGTTGTCCTTGAAATCCTGCGTCAGCACCTTGCTTACCAGCGCCTCTGCCGAGAGGGCATACCACCACGCCTGTTTGCCTGTGGTGATGTTGGCGGTGCGGCGCAGCTCAAGCTGCAGGCGGCCGCTCATATTGCTGGCGATGATCACCATCACCGAGAGGATCAGCAGCACCACCAGCAACGCCATACCGCGCTGGTGACCGGGGGCGGCGAGATTAGCCCGCATTGGCGCCCCCTCCGTTCTGGCTGTCACCATTACCGCCATTGGTATTGCCGTTGCCGCCGTTGTTCCCGTTATTGCTGTTGTTGCCGCCCCCCTGGTCGGGGTTGCTGCTTTGGCTGTTCTCTTCGGCGCGCTGGCCACCGGCGCCAATCAGGAACTGACGGCGAATGGTGCCGTAATCCTCCAGATCCAGCTCCACTGCCAGCCCGTGGGGCAGCACGCTGCGCTGGCTCCACTCCTCTTTCCAGTTGCCCTTGTCGAAGAAGTAGAGGCGAAACGCAGTGACCCCTGTCAGCACCGGTTGGATGCGCGGCTCGGTGCCGATCACCGGATCCGGATAGAGGTAGCTCAGGCGCTCCAGCTTCTGATCCTTGAGACGCCAGCCGACCCGCTGCAGATGGGAGCGGGGCAGCATGCCGTCTGGATTGAGCCAGCCGCTGCGCATAAAGGCCATGCCCCAGTCATCGCTCTGCTGGCCGAAGCGGGAAGCCGCCAGCAGTACCTTGTTGTTCTCCCCCTCGATACGACCGCTGCGCGGCACCATCTGGGTAATGTCTCGCTCCAGCAGGGTGAAGGCGAGTTGCAGTTCGTTGAGGCGGGCCTCCTTGCGCTTGGCCACCTCGTCGCTGGTGAGCACCCCCTGCAGCACCTGATAGGCGCCCATGCTGAGAGTGGCGAAGATGGCGATCGCCACCAGCATTTCGAGCAGGGTGAAACCGGCGTGACGGACGGGGCGAGGCGTGCGGGCGGATAGCTGGGTCATCGGCTGATATAGGTCCGCATCATGGCGACCGGGTTCTCGGCCTTGGCCTCGGTACGCACTTCCATATCGAGCGCCCGGAAGTTGTTGTCGGCGGTGGCGACGCCGCGATAGCGCCAGTACCAGGTGCTGCCCGCCATCTGCTCATCCCCTTCCACCCAGCTGTCACCGGGCCACTTGTTCTCGAGCTTCTGTTGCACCAGCTGGTTCTCTACCACCCAGGTGGCGAGTGTCTTCTGTTCCAGATAGTTGAGGGCCGAGAGGTGTTCGCTGGCGGTCTTCATCACCGCGAGACCCGCGATGGCAAAGACGGCCAGTGCGACCATGACTTCGAGTAGTGTCATGCCCCGGGCTTTCATTCGCTCACCTCTTCATCTTCATCGCCTGTGAGCAGGGTGAGGCGGCCGAACTCGTCTCCCTTGACGATGCGGGTGTAGCGGGCATCCTCATCCCGCTGGCTGAAGGTGAGCACGAACGGGCTCAGCTCACCGCCCGGGAAGATGAGCAACTGCGGCGTGCGCTCCTTCTCGTCGCGCTTCTGTTCGGTTTTCTCGTCGGAGTCTGGCTGCCAGCCAAAGCCTTCCAGCTCCAGCGCCAGCGTCATGTTCTCGGCCAGTTGCACCGGCCCAAGTTGCTTGTCGCCAGTCAGGGCCAGCCACTTGCGATCCTTGGCCTGACGCTGCATAAACTGCCAGCCGTTATCCTCGATGCGAATGCCTACCAGCCGACCATCCATCACCGCATACTCCTGCGCCAGCTGCAGGGTCGCCATCAGGCGGCGCGCCTGCTTATCCAGCTCCCGATCTCCTTTGGCTCCTCCCATGCTGAGGGTGACGGCGGTGGCCACCAGCCCCATCAGCATGGCGACCAGCAGAACCTCCAGCAGGGTAAAGCCGGATTGGCGATGAAAGGAGAGAGACCGCTTCATGCAGTCAGCTCACAAGGCGTGTGGTGGCGGCACATCACTTATTGGAAATCCTTCAGGTTCCAGTTGCCGATGTCGTCATCGGTACCGGCTTCACCATCCAGACCCATGGAGAAGATGTCGATCTTGCCGAACTGGCCCGGGCTCAGCAGCTGGTACGGGTTGCCCCAGGGATCTTGCGGCAGGCGCTTGATGTAGCCGCCATCGCGGTAGCTGCGCGGCGCCGGATCGATAGAAGGCTTGGTCACCAGCGCGTCCAGACCCTGTTCTGTGGTCGGGTAGCGGTTGTTGTCCAGCTTGTACATGTCGAGGGCGTTTTCCAGCGCCACGATATCGGAGACCGCTTTCTGCTGGTCAGCCTTCTCCTTGTTGCCCATCAGGTTGGGCACCACCAGACTGGCCAGAATGCCGAGGATCACGATGACCACCATGACTTCCAGCAGGGTAAAACCGGATTGACGACGTTTGTTCATGAGTTGCTCCGTAACGAATGAGATGGGATGGCCCATCAGAGAGTGATCACTGGGTGGGTTCGACGGGCCGCCAGCGGCGCCACCGAACACCGGAAACTTACATATTCACCATATTGTTGAGCTCGAGGATCGGCTGCAGGATCGACATCACGATAAACAGCACCACCCCGGCCATGGAGACCACCAGCATGGGTTCGAACACCCCGAGGGCGATATTGACCTGGGATTCAAACTCCCGATCCTGGTTGTCTGCCGCCCGCTCCAGCATGCTGTCGAGCTCGCCGCTCTGCTCGCCGGAGGCGATCATGTGCAGCATCATGGGTGGGAAAATCTTGGTCTCGGTCAGCGACTTGCGCAGACTGGTCCCCTCGCGCACCCGTTCGGCGGCCTCGAGAATGCGCATTCTGGCAAAGTCGTTGGAGAGCACTTCGCCGGAGATCTTCATCCCCTCCAGCAGCGGCACCGCACTGGCGTTGAGGATGCTTAACGTGCGGGCGAAGCGGGCGGTGTTGAGACCGCGACTGACCCGGCCAATCACCGGCAGACCGAGCAGCACCTGATGCCAGCGTCGGCGGCGTTTTTCATCGGTGAGCCACCAGCGCCAGACAAAGCTGCCAAGGAAGATCAGCAGCAGGAACCAGAGGCCGTAGGCTTGCATCAGCTCGCTGGTGCCAATGAGAAAGCGGGTGGTGCCCGGCAACTGCTGGCCCATGTGTTCAAACTGGGCCACCACCTTGGGTACCACGGCGGTAAGCAGGATCGAGATAACCCCGATAGCGACACAGGTGAGCACGATGGGGTAGATCATCGCCTGCAGCAGCTTGGTACGCATATGCTGGCGCTGCTCGGTGTAGTCGGCGAGGCGGTTGAGCACCTTCTCCAGATGACCCGACTTTTCACCGGCCGCCACCATGGAGCGAAACAGCTGGTCGAACACATGGGGAAAAGCCCCCAGCGAGTCGGCCAGCGAATAGCCTTCCACCACCTTGCTGCGCACGGTCGCCACCAGAGAGCGCAAGTGGGCCTTTTCGCACTGCTCGGCCACCGCTTTGAGCGCCTCTTCGATGGTGAGACCGGCCCCCACCAGGGTGGCCAGCTGGCGAGTGATCAGGGCCAGCTCGGCAGTGCTGGCACCGCGCCGAAACAGGGCGAAGCGGGTCGCTTCCCGTTTTGCCTTCTCGGTGGTCTCGTTCACCTCGAGGGGGGTGAGCCCCTGCTCGCGCAGCAGCTGGCGCACTTGGCGGGCGGAATCCCCCTCCATCACGCCGCTCTTGCTGCGCCCCTTGTTGTCGAGGGCCTTGTATTCGAATGCCGCCATCTCAATCTTCCCGGGTCACGCGCAGTACCTCTTCGAGGCTGGTCTGCCCCTTGAGGACCTTGTCGATGCCGTCACGGCGGATGCTGGGGGTGTGGCCGCGGATCAGCCGCTCGATGGCGAGCTCGCCGCTCGCACTGTGAATGGCTTCACGCACCGCTTCGTCGATCACCACCAGCTCGTGGATGCCGGTCCGGCCACGGTAGCCGGTGTGGTTGCACAGCTCGCACCCGACCGGGCGCCATACCTGCTGATCGGGGGCCAGCTCGATGCCCATGGCGAGGCGCTCCTGCTCGGTGATGGGGCGCGGGGCGCGGCAATCGGGGCAGAGGGTGCGCACCAGTCGCTGGGCCAGCACCGCCAAGAGCGACGAGGAGAGCAGGAAGGGTTCGATCCCCATGTCACGCATCCGGGTGATAGCGCCGATGGCGGTGTTGGTGTGCAGGGTCGACATCACCAGGTGACCGGTCAGCGACGCCTGCACCGCAATCTGGGCGGTTTCCAGATCTCGAATTTCCCCCACCATCACCACATCCGGATCCTGACGCAGGATGGCGCGCAGGCCGCGGGCGAAGGTCATGTCCACCTTGGTGTTGACCTGGGTCTGGCCCACCCCTTCGAGGTCATATTCGATAGGGTCTTCCACCGTCAGAATGTTGCGATCCCGCGAGTTGATTTCTGACAGCGCCGCATAGAGGGTGGTGGATTTACCGGAACCGGTCGGGCCGGTGACCAGAATAATGCCGTGGGGCTTGCGAATAAGCTCGCTGATGATGGTGCGGTTGGCCGCGGTCATCCCCAGCTGCTTGAGCTCGAGGCGCACGTTGTTCTTGTCGAGCAGACGCAGTACCACTCGCTCGCCGTAGCTGGACGGCATGGTGGAGACCCGTACGTCGACGGCGCGGCCGCCGATACGCAACGAGATACGGCCATCCTGCGGCACCCGCTTCTCGGCGATATCCATCCGCGACATCACCTTGATCCGCGAGACCAGCAGTGATGCCAGCTTGCGATGGGGGCGCAGGATCTCCCGCAGTACCCCATCGATACGAAAACGGATCACCAGTGCCCGCTCGAAGGTCTCGATATGGATATCGGAGGCCTCTTCCTTGATCGCCTCGCTCAACATGGCGTTGATGAGGCGAATGATGGGGGCGTCGTCATCGGCATCCAGCAGATCTTCGCTTTGCGGCAGCTCTTCGGCCAGGGCGAAGAAGTCCATCTCGTTGCCGAGATCTTCCATCAGCTGGCGCGCCTCGGAGGAGTCGCGCTGGTAGTGGGCCATCAGCAGCTCTTCGAAGGCCTCGTTGTCGAGCTGCTCCACCGCGAAGCTGCAACCCGCTACCCGCCGCACTTCCAGCAGGGCTTGCGGGGTGACGCCGGGGCGGCACTGCAGCACGGGGGCGCCGTCCCGCTCAATCAGGATCACCCCGAAATTGCGGGCAAAGACAAAGGGGAGCTCGGGCAGTGGCGCAGGCCCGACGCTTCCATCCAGATGGTAGGCACTCATCAGGGCTTACTCTGCACAAACGGGGTGGTGGTCTCGACAGTGCTTTGCTGTCTGCTCCGCATCTCGTTGATCTGCTTCTGGATCTCTTTTTGCAGCTCGGGCGACACCATCACATCCTGGCCATAGGCAGGCAATACCTGACGGGCGGGGGAGGTGAGATACCCCTCCTGCGAGGCGGCATTGAGCTGCTCGGCGCGGAACAGGCTGTATTTGTTGCTGGAGACACCGGTATAGACGTCCGCATCACGCAAGATGGTCGGCCGGATAAAGACCATCAGGTTGCGCTTGGAGGTGGTGTTGGAGGTTGAGCGGAACAGATAGCCCAGCACCGGGATATCGCCAAGCAAGGGCACTTTGGAGACCTGCTCCTTGGTCTGTTCGTCCATCAAACCGCCCAGCACCACGGTTTCGCCACTTTTCACCAGCACCGCGTTCTTGACGGTACGGGTATCGAAAGTGGGGCCAAGGTTGGCAGTACCGGTCGCCTGGGTCTGGGCGACGCTGGAGACCTCCTGCTCGATATTGAGCAGCACCGAATCCCCTTCGTTGATCTGCGGGGTCACCACCAGCTTGGTGCCCACCGTCTTGCGCTCGATGGTGTTGAACACCTGATCGCTGGTGGTGGAGCTTTGCGAACCGCTCTGGACCGGGACCTCCTGACCGACGTTGAAAGAGGCCTCCTTGTTGTCCATGGTGACGATACTCGGGGTGGAGAGAATATCGTTCTTGGTATTGGAGGCCAGCGCCGTGGCCAGCATGGCCCAGTCGCCGTGATAGAAACCGGCGGCCATGCCGTTGAACTCTTTCAGCAGACCGGCAGCGGTGTCGGTCTTGCCATTCTGGTAATCCTTGCCCGCCGCAATGGCGCTGCCGAGAGGCAGACCTGAGTTGGTGAACTGGGTGCCACCGCCGTTGGCATTGCCCCACTGGACGCCAAGGCTGAGGCCATCGCCATCCTGCATCTCGACGATGATCGCCTCCACCAGCACCTGGGCGCGGCGGATATCGAGCTTGGCCACCACCTGCTCCAGTTCGGACATCACGTCCGGCTGGGCGGTGATGACCAGCGCATTGGTGGTCTCGTCGGCTGAGATGGCCAGCTTGCCACCGCCGATGCTGGCGCCACCTGTGGTTGCGCCGCCACCCTTCTTGTCGGCCTCGATGCTGGAGCTGACCCCCTTGAGCACCTCGACCATGTCTTTGGCCTTGCCATATTTGAGGTAGAAGACCCGAGTGTTGCCCTGGCTCTGCAGGTCGCGGTCGAGCTGGCGCACCATCTGGATGATGCGGGTGCGCGCTTTCGGCTCACCACTCACCACCACAGAGTTGGTGCGCTCGTCGGCCACCACCTTGGGGGAGAGCAGCAGGGAGGCGGTGCCCCCCTGGGGGTTGCCATCCTTGTTGAGGTTGGTCACCAGCCGCACCATTTCACCTGCCGAGGCGAACTTGAGCTTGATGATGTCCACATCCTGATCGCCTGCGCGGTCGACCCGGTTCACCACCTCTACCAGACGATTGACCACGGCGGCGCGGCCGGTGATCAGCAGCACATTGGAGGGCTCGTAGTGCACCACGTTGCCACCACCGGCGTTGTCGTTGAGCTGGCGCAGCAGTGGCGCCAGTTCACGGACCGAGACGTTGCGCACCGGCACGACCCGGGTCACCATCTCGTCGCCCATGCCCGGGTTGCTGCCATCCACCACCGGAATGGCCGAGGTCTTGGCATCCCGCGAGCGCAGCACCTTGAGCACTCCGTTGTCCATCGGCACCACGGCAAAGCCGTAGACGTCGAGCACGCTCAGGAAGAACTGGTAGTACTGCTCCTCATTGAGCAGGTCGTAGCTGCGCACGTTGATCTTGCCGCGCACCGAGGGCTCTATGATGATGGTTTTATTGAGGTTCTTGCCCACCGTATTGATGAACTCTTCAATGTCGGCGTTCTTGAAACTGGCAGAGTATTCGGTGGCCCAGGCTGAGCCCGCCATCATCAGTGCCGCTGCGATAGTGGCCAGACGCCAGCTTTTCCCTTTAGTGGTCATTATTGGTACGACTCCAAATCATTATTCTGACAAGCGCACATAGATGTCGAACTGTTCGCCCTGTCGCTCGACGGTCACTGTCATTTCCGTTGCGCCAGCCATCTGCTGCATCGCCTGCATGGCTTGCATGTTGTCCCGTAAATCCAGCCCGTTGATGCTGATGGCCAGGTCATTGGCCTGCAGCCCGCTCTGGTTGAAAAACTCAGGATTGCTGCCCGGGTTGAGGCGATAGCCGGTCATGCGGCCATCCACCTGAACCGGTGAAATATTGAGGTAATCGGTGATCTTGCCCGGATCGGCCATCAGCTCGCTGCGCAGGGAGCCAAGGGGGGCGGTGTTGGTCTGCGGCAGCGGCTTGCCATACTCCTCGCCATCCAGCATCAGGGTCTCGTCGCGGCCATCCCGTTCGATGATCACCCGATCCGGATAGACCTGCCGGATCCGCGCCTGGGTGCCGTCAATCATGTCACCGACCCCGTAGGAGTTCTGGATGCCGGACATGGCGATGATGGCGATGGATTTGGCGGGATCCGAGCTTGCCAACACTCCGTTGAGCTGGGCATTGAGCTGGGTACGCGGCGCATTGGCGGCCACGGCGGCTTTGGCCTGTGCCTTGGGGATCGCCTTGCCAAACAGCGCCAGTCGGCTTACCTCGCCCAGTTCAAGGCGCGGGTTGCTCTGGCCGTTGACCGCCACGGCGGAGGGTTGCCACGGTTGGCTGGTTTGCGGGCTTGCCAGGGTGAGCAGACGCCAGGTGAGGGCGGCGCTCTGCTGGGCCAGCATGATCAGCAGCGCCAGAAAGGCCACCTGGGTGACTCTGGTCATGGGAAGCCGCCGGCACTGGGCCAGCAGCATGGTCAAGATGTCATCCCTGAATCGTAGCGTCATATTAATCAACAAACTCCAGGCTCTGGGGCGGCTGCGTATTGTGTACGGCGGAGTGCTGTGACACAACGGGTCCGGGCGTGCCAAACCGTAAAATTGGATATTTCATCACACCGTAAACCTTTGAATGCTCACAAAAGTGGCACTCAGGTGAGGTGCATCCTGCTTGCCAGCGAACATCAGGGTACGGTGCGTACTCACCCTCGCCAATCCTGCAGCGCCTTGAGGGTCACGCTCTGTCCGGCGACCTGCAGCACTATGTATTGCTGGTCGATGGTAGCGAGCACGACTCCCGGGGCGATTTCGCTCCCCTCCCGGTATTCCCGGCCATTGAGCACCACGGCGCGCTTGGCGGGGTTGGAGGAGAATACATGAGAGCCATAGCTCAATTGCGGGACCTGCTGGCGCACCGATTGGGGTGCCGAGCCCAGCGCCATCAACTGGGCTGGTTGCACGTTGTTCTGGCCGGTGGCGTGTGGCGTCTCCTGCAATGGGGTTTCATTGAGGGCTTTCATCAGCTGCTCGGCCAGACTCAGCGCGGGGGTATTCTCCTGACTGGTCCCTTCGTTTTTGGCTACTGCTCTGGGTTGGGCCACCGGCTCCGGCAGGGGCGGGGGCAGCGGACGGGTCACCATCGCCTTGGGTTCGACCCGCACGAAGGGCGGGGTGATCACCTCTTTCACCTCTACCTTCTCCTCGATGGGGCGCAGGTGGATCAGATGCCAGCCATAGTTGGCGCCCGCCCCCAGCAACAGGGCCAGGGGGGCCAGCAGCCAGCCGATGCGACGAGGGCTGCGCTCCTCTTCCCGGGGCATGGGCAAGCCCATGGCCGGAATATGGGCGGAGAGTTGCGGTTGCTGCGCACGGCGCAGCGCCTTGAGCAGGGTAGACATCAGGAGGCCTCCTCCAGTCTGGGCATGGGTTCACCGGAGAGGGCGTTGAGACGCAGCAGGGTGTTGCTGCCCGCGATGCCATCAGGGGTGAGCCCCTGATCCCGCTGGAACTGCTGCAGCTTGTTTTTTAGCTCGCCATCGAAACGGCGCACCTTGCGCTCGGGTTGTTGCAGCGCACGGCTCAGGGCGTTGTCGAGCCACTGGATCTGGGTCTGACCCGCATTGCTGGCGATCAGGCTGACGCCCCCTTTCGGCATGCGCCAGAGCAGGGTGTAGCTGCCGCCCCAGTTGTCGCTGAGCCACTGGCGATCCACCTGCCAGCTCTGGTCGCCGATCATCAGGCTGGCCTTGTTCGGCCCCAGATTGACCAGAGTCGCGTAGTAGAGGCCGCCAGTCTGGTCAGTGAGCGTGATCATGGCGGGATACTGCAGGGCGCGCAGCTCAGCGAGGCTTGCCTCTCCCTCCTGACAGCGCAGACCGGCACGGGGCGCGTTGTCACAGGTTGCCTCGAACGGTTCCGGTTCATA
The DNA here is from genome assembly GCF_051919345.1 of Aeromonas sp. 84A. Taxonomy (NCBI): domain Bacteria; kingdom Pseudomonadati; phylum Pseudomonadota; class Gammaproteobacteria; order Aeromonadales; family Aeromonadaceae; genus Aeromonas; species Aeromonas sp. 84A. The sequence goes on along the minus strand of NZ_JBQBEW010000001.1, from coordinate 3,727,379 downwards.
ACCCCAGACCCGATAGAGATTCTGCATGGCGCTGTCGGGGTCGATGGCCTGATTGATCGCCTCGGTCAGTTGCTCCTGCTGCTCTGCGGTCTCGTCGATGGTGACCGGCACCTCGACCTTGACTACCGGACGGGTAGGGAACACGCCGAAAAATTGCCAACCCCACCAGCCTGCGGCCACCAGCAGGGCGCCCGCCAGCGTCACCATCAGACCTGAGGCCCAGCTCCCTTCGTCCCGCACGCCATTGACCTCGAAGGCCGCCTGGCTGATATCGCTGTGGACAATCTTGTAGCTGCCACGGGCGAAAGCGGCGATCAGGGCGCGGTCGCAGATGAGGTTGATGAAACGGGGGATGCCGCCACTCAGGCGATGGAGCGTCTTGATGGCGCGCGGGGTAAAGATGGGTTGTACGCAGCCTGCAACTTGCAGCCGGAAGCGGACGTAGGCATCCACATCGCTGTGAGAGAGCGGCAGCAGGTGATAGCGGGCGGTAATGCGCTGGGCCAGCTGGCGCAGCAGGGGTTGGCGCAGCATCTGTTGCAGCTCGGGCTGACCGATCAGCACCACTTGCAGCAGTTTTCGTTCGTCGGTTTCGAGGTTGGTGAGCAGACGCAGCTGCTCCAGTACGCCGGGCAGCAGGTGCTGCGCCTCATCCACCAGTACCACGCTGCGCTTGCCTGCCGCCAGGTTGGCCAGCAGGTGATCGCGAATAAGGTCGAACAGCCGCTTGATCCCGGCATCTTCGGGATAGGGGAGTTGAAACTCGTCACAGATGGCGGCCAGCAGATCCCGTTCGGTCAGAGAGGGGTTGAGGATATAGGCGATCTCGGTCTCGGCGGGGAGCTGTTGCAGCAGGCAGCGGGAGACGGTGGTTTTGCCGGTGCCCACTTCGCCGGTCAGCAGCACAAAGCCGCCGCCATCCTGCAATCCATAGTTGAGATGAGCAAGGGCTTCGCCGTGGCGCTCGCTCATATAGAGGTACTTGGGATTGGGCGAGATGGAAAACGGGTGTTCCGAGAGGCCGAAGAACTGTGTGTACATGAGGGTATTCTTTTGTAGCCGGCGACAGATGAAAAATGTCTCCGGATGATAGCAAACCTCGCTTTCATTGGAAGCCATCATTGGCGCCGAAGGGCAAATTGCGGCCTTTTCCTGCCATCTTGTGATCCCGGTTGCGTCATTGGCACAAGTCCGGATCACAAAATGACAAAAAATAGCTGTAAATAAAGGGAAATATCAATATGGGCGCGGCCTGGCAAAGGCCGTCAGCATGGCGCTGAGTCGGCCATGGTCAGACCTGTTTGTGTACAATTTATGACGCCTGTTGCTCTGTCAGCCATCAGGGCAAGCTGGTCGGAATGTACTTGCTCAGTGGTGATCCTGAAACTGCGCGGCAATCTCCCTGAACTGCGCTTCGCAGGCGAGAAACGCCGCGACAATGCCGGGATCAAAATGGCTGCCGCTCCCCTTCACGATGATCTCCTTCGCTTCCTCATGGCTGAAGGCGGGTTTGTAGACCCGTTTCGAGATGAGGGCATCGTAGACATCCGCGACCGCCATCAAACGCCCGGAGAGGGGAATGTCTTCCCCCGCCAGCCCTGCCGGATAGCCGCTGCCATCCCACTTCTCGTGGTGGGTGAGGGAGATCTCCCGGGCCAGCCGCAGGAAGGAGTTGGAGCCCAGCTGCGCCTCGGCGCTCGCCAGCGCATCGGCGCCGATCTGCGGGTGGCGCTTCATGATGGCGAACTCCTCGTCGGTCAGCTTGCCCGGTTTGAGCAGGATGGCATCGGGAATGCCCACCTTGCCCACATCGTGCAGCGGGGCCGACTTGAACAGCAGGTCGATGGTGGCGTCATCGAGCGGATAGCGATCCCAATCGCTGCGACTGAGGTATTGCGCCAGCGCCTTGACGTAGTGCTGGGTGCGAATGATATGGGCGCCGGTCTCGTTGTCCCGGGTCTCCGCCAGCGAGGCGAGGCCGAGGATGGCCACATCACGGGTCAGGTTGAGTTCGTCGCTGCGGGATTTCAGCTCGCCGATCATCTGATTGGTGCTGGCGGCGATAAGGCCGAACTCGTCATCCCGGGTGACCGGCACCCGGGCATCGAAGTCACCGCATTGCACTCTGGCCATGGTGCTGGTCTGGTGGCGCAGGGAGAGGCCAAGGTTGCGGCCGTAGCCGTGAATGATGAGGGCGAGATAACAGAAGGTCACCGTCATCACGAAGGCGATCTCCCACAGGATGTAGTGCTGGGCATCGACCCTCGGCAGGCTGCGCCCCACCGTCACCAGCCACTCCAGATCCTTGTTGAACAGCAAGAAGAAGACGCCCCCCAGCAGGGTGAGGGTCGCCAGGGTAAAGAGGGTGAACTTGCGTGGCAGCGGCATGGCCAGCGGGTGGCTCAGCGCCAGGCTCTGCTCGGCTTGCCGTGCTCTGGCCCGATGCAAGTCCCGCTCTAGAGTCAGATCGGCCGCCACCAGAAAGCCGAGGGTAGTCATCCCCAGCAGCACCTTGAGGTGACTCTCCAGCGGAAAGTCGTGAGCCAGTGCGTTGTAGCCAGAGAGCAGCAGTGCTCCCAGCAGGTAGAAACCGACCTCCAGTCCAAACCCGTCCAGCCCGTTGCGCGCCAAGGGCCGCCTTGAGAGCAGCCAATTGCGCACGGCGAACATGATGGCGAAGGTCACCAGGGTTGGCCCCAGCAACTGGGGCAGGGTGAGACTCTCGAGAAACGGGCAAACCTGCCAGCCATAGAGACAAAATAGTGACAGGGTTACCCCGTAGTGCAGGGCGCAGCGCCCCGTGATCCTCTGCATATTCCCACCCATGTTGCTGGTTATTGTTATGTCGGCGGGAGGCCCGCCATTACAGGCGCCGCAGCAGCAGGCTACCGATGGAGTAGCCAGCGCCAAATGAGCAAAGTACGCCGCGAGCCCCCGCAGGAAGGTCGCGATTGTACAGATGAAACGCGATGATGGAACCCGCCGAGCTGGTATTACCATAGCTATCAAGAATGACCGGCGCCTCCTGCTGGCTGGCATCGTGGCCCAGCAGCTTGCGACCGATGAACTGGTTCATGGTGAGGTTGGCCTGATGGAGCCAGAGCCGGTTCAGGCTCTCGGCGGGCCAGCCCTGCTCATCGAGCTGGTTGACAATCTGATCGCACACCAGCGGCAATACCTCCTTGAACACCTTGCGTCCCTGCTGGCGAAACAACTTGTCGTCGCTGTAGCGGGTACGCGGGCTCAGCCGGTTCAGAAAGCCAAAATTGTTGCGGATGTTGTTGGAGTATTGGGTCACCAGCTTGCTGGCTACCAGCTGCCACGGATTGGCCACCTTGCAATCGGTCTCCCGCTCCAGCAGCACTGCGGTGCAGGCATCGCCGAAGATAAAGTGACTGTCTCTGTCCCGGAAATTGAGGTGTCCCGAGCAGATCTCCGGATTGACCACCAGCGCCACGTTGGCGGTGCCTGCCGCCAGCATGTCGGCGGCTGTCTTGATGCCGAAGGTAGCAGACGAGCAGGCCACGTTCATATCAAAGGCCATGCCGCTCGCCCCCAGATAGTGCTGCAGCTCGATGGCCAGCGCTGGGTAGGGGCGCGGCATGTTGGAGGCGGCCACGATCACCAAATCGATCTCGCCGGGCTCGCGACCGGCGGCGATCAGCGCCTGCTCGGCGGCGGCCACCGCCATCTCCACCATGATGGAGGGCATCTCGTCGGGCCGCTCCGCCAGCAGCGGTTGCATGATGTCTGGGTTGAGCACCCCCTCGCGGCTCACCAGATAACGACTCTTGATGCCGGAGGCCTTCTCGATGAACTCGCAACTGGAGTGCTGCTTGGCGGGGAGCTGGCCGGCATCGATGGTGGAGGCGTTCTCCTCGTTGTAGAGATCCACATACTGGTTGAAGGCGGCCACCAGCTCTTCATTGCTGACGGCAAAGGGTGGGGTATAGAGGCCTGAGCCACTGATCACGATAGAGGTCATCTTTGCTCCTCGCCGGGTGCGTTCCCGGCTTGTCGGTTTATAGGGTAGAGAGGGTTACAGCTGGTCGATCGCCGCAGCAAGACCCGCCAGGGTCAGCGGATGCATCCGTCCGCCAACCACGTCATTCATCAGTTTGATGGAGGGATGCCAGAGCCACTCCCGCCGCGGGGTGGGATTGATCCACACCAGTTTGGGAAAGTGCTGCTGCAATCGGGTAAGCCACACCTGACCCGACTCCTCGTTCCACTGCTCGACACTGCCGCCCGGCCAAGTGATCTCGTAGGGGCCCATGGTGGCATCCCCCACCAGGATCACCCGGTAGTCGCTGCCGTAGGTGCGCAGCAGCCGCAGGGTATCGAACCGCTCCTCAAAGCGGCGGGCGTTATCCTTCCAGACGAAGTCGTAGAGGCAGTTGTGAAAATAGAAGTACTCCAGATGCTTGAACTCGTGGCGCAGCGCCGAGAAGAGGCGCTGCACCTCGGCCACGTGGGCATCCATGGAGCCTCCCACATCGAAAAAGACCAATAGCTTCACCCCGTTGTGGCGCTCGGGTCGCAGCTTTACATCGAGCCACCCTTGGCGGGCAGAGCTTTTTATGGTGTCGTCGAGATCCAGCTCGTCCGGGTTGCCCTTGCGCACCCAGCGCCTGAGTTTGCGCAGCGCGAGCTGGATGGCGCGCTGGCCGAGCGGCGAGTCATCGCTGAAGTTGCGATAGTGTCGGGCCTCCCACACCTTGACCGCCTTACCGTGCTGCCCCTCTCCACCCATGCGCACCCCCTCGGGGTGAAAACCGCCGTGGCCAAACGGGCTGCTGCCACCGGTTCCCACCCATTTGTTGCCGCCGGCGTGGCGCTCTTTCTGCTCGCTTAATCGCTGGTTAAGGGTCTCCAGCAGCTTGTCGAGTCCGCCGAGGGATTTGAGCAGCGCCTTCTCCTCTGGGCTCAATAGCCGTTCGAACTCCTTGCGTAGCCACTCCTCGGGCAGGCTCTCCGGCAGCAGGGGAGTGGCTTCCAGCCCTTCGTAGTATTCGGCGAAGGCGCGATCGAAGCGATCGTAGTGGGCCTCGTCTTTTACCAGCAGGCAGCGGGAGAGTTGGTAGAACTCGTCCATATCGACAGCGACCAGCCGGGCCGCCAGTGCGGCGTGCAAGTCCAGCAGCTCGCGTAGGCTGCAGGGGAGCTTGTGGCGGCGTAGGTGGGTAAAAAAGTCGATCAGCATGGGTCAGCTGCCGCGCCGGGCCAAAAAGGCGAGCTTCTCGAAGAGATGCAGATCCTGCTCGGTCTTGAGCAGGGCGCCATATAGCGCGGACACTAGCTTGCCGGGCTCGCGGGCACGCATCGCCTCGGGGGCGATATCATCGGCCAAGAGCAGGCGGATCCAGTCCAGCAGCTCTGAGGTGGAGGGTTTCTTGCGCAGTCCCTCTACCTCGCGCAGCTCGAAGAAGAGATCCATTGCCTCGGCAAGCAGGCTCTCCTTGAGGTCGGGGTAGTGGAGCTTGACGATGGCCTGCATCTCGGCCTTGTCGGGGAAGCGGATGTAGTGGAAGAAACAGCGGCGCAGGAAGGCATCCGGCAGCTCTTTTTCGTTGTTGGAGGTGATGATGACCACCGGACGCTGGCGCGCCTTGACTCGCTCGCCGGTCTCGTAGACGTCGAACTCCATCCGATCCAGCTCCAGCAGCAGATCGTTGGGGAATTCGATGTCGGCCTTGTCTATCTCGTCGATCAGCAACACAGGTCGCTGCTCGGCGCTGAAGGCCTGCCACAACTTGCCTTGACGAATGTAGTGGCTGATATCGGCCACTCTGGGGTCGCCGAGCTGGGAGTCCCGCAGCCGGGCCACCGCATCATATTCGTAGAGTCCCTGTTGGGCCTTGGTGGTGGACTTGATATGCCAGGCAATGAGATCGGTGCCGAGATGGTCGGCGACCGCTTCCGCCAGCACCGTCTTGCCTGTGCCCGGCTCCCCTTTGATCAGCAGCGGTTTTTCGAGGGTGATGGCGGCATTGACCGCCATCTTCAATGCATCGGAGGCGAGATACTGGCTGCTTCCTGAAAATCCCATAACGTCGGTTCCTTTGACGATTGGCTCCCGGAGTCAGGGGCCAGAGAGAATAAGCTCTATATGTTGTAATACCATATGGTTATAACGAATAGTCACTTCTCATTCAGAAACCACAGGGTAATCTTGTTTCATCGTCGTAACAAACACAGGGATAGCGCCATGAGCAAAATTTTTGAGGACAACAGCCAGACTATCGGTCACACCCCGCTGGTTCGTCTCAACCGTGTTACCAAAGGTCGCGTGCTGGCCAAGATCGAGAGCCGCAACCCCAGCTTCAGCGTCAAGTGCCGGATCGGTGCCAACCTGATCTGGGATGCCGAAAAGCGCGGCATCCTGACCAAGGGTAAGGAGATCATCGAGCCCACCAGCGGCAACACGGGTATTGCTCTGGCCTTTGTCGCGGCGGCTCGCGGCTATCCCATCACCCTGACCATGCCGGCCACCATGAGCCTGGAGCGCCGCAAGTTGCTCAAGGCGCTCGGTGCCAATCTGGTGTTAACCGAAGGGCCGCTCGGCATGAAAGGGGCCATTGCCAAGGCCAACGAGATCCTCGAATCCGAGCCGGGCAAGTATGTGTTGCTGCAACAGTTTGAAAACCCGGCCAACCCGGAGATCCACGAAAAGACCACCGGCCCCGAGATCTGGGATGCCACTGACGGCGAAGTGGATGTGTTCGTGGCCGGGGTCGGTACCGGCGGCACCATTACCGGGGTCTCCCGCTATCTGAAGCAGACGAAAGGCAAGGCGGTGGTCTCTGTCGCGGTCGAACCGGCCGAGTCGCCGGTCATCAGCCAGAAGCTGGCCGGGGAAGAGATCAAACCGGGCCCCCACAAGATCCAGGGGATCGGCGCCGGCTTTATCCCGGGCAACCTGGACCTCTCCCTCATCGATCGGGTGGAGAAGGTGACCAGCGATGAAGCCATCGAGATGGCCCGTCGCCTGATGGAGGAGGAGGGGATCCTGGCCGGTATCAGCTCCGGTGCTGCGGTGGTGGCTGCCAGCCGTCTGGCCGAGCTGCCGGAATTTGCGGGCAAAACCATTGTGGTCATCCTGCCGAGTGCGGCGGAGCGTTACCTCTCCAGCGCCCTGTTTGCCGGGGTGTTCAGCGAGCAGGAGCTGCAGCAGTAACTGATCGGAATCTTTCAAAACAGCGGCGCTCCCAGGAGCGCCGCTTCTTTATGGGCTAGACTCAACCCCTGTTAGTGTCACTTGATCCTTATTTTTTGGGGTAAAATAACAAGTTCCGGAGTGAGAAAAAAAGCAGACATTCCGCTCTAAATCTCATATCCTGTGCGGCGTCACGCGGTGTTTGCTGGCTCGGTATCACAAAGTAACAAAGTGTTATTTTTCGTTATAAAATAATTTCAGGCCAGTCCTGATGCGGCTTGTAGCCCAATAACTGAAAATTGCCAACCAGCGCGCCGATTACTGCACAGAAACTTGACCTGGATTAAACCATTGCGGGTCTGCTTTCGTTACTTTACAACATATCCATACTGACACGGTGGGTCAGGTTGCTTCAAAAACGACCAATCCACCAAAAAATATCAATAATATGGGGTGAAACCATGTACGAGAAGTCTGTTGTTATTACTGCTGAAAACGGCCTGCACACCCGTCCGGCAGCTCAGTTCGTGAAAGAAGCCAAAGAATTCCAAAGCGAGATCACTGTGGTCTCCGGTGGCAAGTCCGCCAGCGCCAAGAGTCTGTTCAAGCTGCAGACCCTGGGCCTGACCAAGGGTACCAACGTAACTATCCAGGCTGACGGCCCGGATGCTCAGCAAGCTGTTGAGAAGCTGGTTGCCCTGATGGACGAGCTGGAGTAATCCAGCTTTAGATTCCTCCCCCACAGTCGTTTTAATAGGAAGGATTATGATATCTGGCATTCTTGCGTCCCCCGGTATCGCATTCGGTAAGGCGCTTCTTCTTAAAGAAGATGAAATCGTTATCAATCAGGGCAAAATCTCTGCTGACCAGATTGATGCCGAGATCAACCGTTTCCTCGAAGCTCGTACCAAGTCAGCTACCCAGCTGGAAGCCATCAAAGAGATGGCCGGTCGCACCTTCGGTGAGGAAAAAGAGGCCATCTTCGAAGGCCACATCATGCTGCTCGAAGATGAGGAGCTGGAAGGGGATATCAAATCCTTCATCAAAGAGAACAAGGCTTCCGCTGACAAAGCCATCTATGAGGTGATCGAACAGTACGCCAAGATGATGGCCGAGCTGGATGACCCTTATCTGCGCGAACGCGCTACCGACTTCCGTGACATCGGTACCCGTCTGGTCAAGAACGTACTGGGCATCGCCGTTGTCAACCTGAGCACCATCGACGAAGAGGTGATCCTGGTCGCCAAAGACCTGACCCCGTCTGAAACCGCTCAGATCAACCTGAAATATGTGCTGGGTTTCGTTACCGACATCGGTGGCCGTACCTCTCACACCTCCATCATGGCCCGCTCCCTGGAGCTGCCGGCCGTGGTAGGCACCAACGACATCACCGAGCGCGTCAAGAACGGTGACATGCTGGTGCTGGATGCGATCAACAACCAGATCATCATCAATCCGACCGCGGAACAACTGACTGAAGCCAAGAAGTTCCAGGCTCAGTTCCAGGCCGAGAAAGATGAGCTGGCCAAGCTGAAAGATCTGCCCGCCATCACGCTGGATGGTCACCAGGTCGAAGTGTGCGCCAACATCGGTACCGTCAAGGATACCGAAGGTGCCATCCGCAATGGCGCCGAAGGCGTGGGTCTGTACCGTACCGAGTTCCTGTTCATGGACCGTGACGCGCTGCCGACCGAAGAAGAGCAGTTCAAAGCCTACAAAGAAGTGGCCGAAGCGATGCCGGATCAGCCGATCATCGTGCGTACCATGGACATTGGCGGCGACAAAGAGCTGCCGTACATGAATTTCCCGAAAGAGATGAACCCCTTCCTGGGCTGGCGTGCCGTGCGTATTTTCTTCGACCGCGAAGACATCATGCATGCTCAGCTGCGGGCCATTCTGCGTGCGTCTGCCTTCGGCAAACTGCGCATCATGTTCCCGATGATCATCTCTGTCGAAGAGTTCCGTAGCCTGAAAGCGACCGTAGAGACGCTGAAAGCCGAACTGCGTGCCGAAGGCAAAGCCTTTGATGAATCCATCGAAGTGGGTATCATGATCGAGACCCCGGCCGCTGCCGTGATGGCTCATCATCTGGCCAAGGAAGTGGATTTCTTCAGTATCGGTACCAACGACCTGACCCAGTACACCCTGGCTGTCGATCGTGGTAACGAGATGATCTCCGCCATGTACAACCCGCTGTCACCCTCCGTCCTGACCCTGATCAAGATGGTTATCGATGCGTCCCACGCCGAAGGCAAGTGGACCGGTATGTGTGGTGAACTGGCTGGTGACGAGCGCGCTACCCTGCTGCTGCTGGGTATGGGTCTGGATGAGTTCTCCATGAGCGCCATCTCTGTACCGCGTATCAAGAAGCTTATCCGCAACACCAACTTCGAAGATGTGAAGGCAATGGCTGATCAAGCACTGAGCTTTGCCACCGCCGCTGAAATCGAAGCATGCGTAGATAACTTTATTAAGCAGAAAGCAGTCTGCTAAGATCGGCTGCAAACAGCGACAAATCATCTCTAGGAGCTTTATATGGGTCTGTTTGATAAACTGAAGAAACTGGTTTCCGACGATAGCTCTGACACCGGCGGCATCGAAATTTTTGCTCCGCTGTCTGGCGAAATCGTGCCGATCGAAGATGTGCCTGACGTTGTCTTCGCCGAGAAGATCGTTGGTGACGGTATCGCCATCAAGCCGGCTGGCAACAAGATGGTTGCGCCGTGCGATGGTACCATCGGCAAGATTTTCGAGACCAACCACGCGTTCTCTCTGGAATCCGACTCCGGTATCGAGCTGTTCGTTCACTTCGGTATCGACACCGTTGAACTGAAAGGCGAAGGCTTCAAGCGTATCGCTCAGGAAGGCCAGCAGGTCAAGCGCGGCGACACCATCATCGAGTTCGATCTGGCCGTTCTGGAAGCGAAAGCCAAGTCTACCCTGACTCCGGTTGTCATCTCCAACATGGACGAGATCAAAGAGCTGATCAAAATGACTGGTGCCGTGACTGTGGGCGAGACCCCGGTTATCCGTATCAAGAAGTAATGCCCGGCTGGCTCACGCCAGTTGCGCAGTAAAAAACCGAAGCCTTGTGCTTCGGTTTTTTTATGGCCGCGAGCCGGCTTTTCTTTCTGGTGATCACTCTATTCCGTCGAGATGACAACCCGGTTACGGCCCTGATCCTTGGCCTGATAAAGGGCCCGGTCTGCCATCATCAGCAGATAGTCGATGCCCTCCTGTCCCTTCATGCTGGCACACCCCAGACTGATGGTGAGGGATAGCTGCTTCCCCTGCCATGGCAAGCGGGTGGTACTGACATGCTGGCGCAGCTGTTCGGCGCGCCGTGCTGCCTGTTCAATATCGCAACCAGGCAGGATCAGCAGGAACTCCTCTCCGCCCCAACGGGCCAGACTCTCCCCCGGCAACAGCTGGCCCGCCATAGCGTGGGCGACGGCGCAGAGCGCGGCATCGCCCGCAGGGTGGCCGTAGCGGTCATTGACCTGTTTGAAATGGTCGATATCTCCCAGTACCACCGAGAGGGGCTCACCTTGCAACCAAAGGGCCTGCAGCTGTTGCTGGGCGCCGCGCCGGTTGGTCAGTTCGGTGAGCGGATCGGTGCAGGAGAGGCGGCTCACCTCTTCCACCATGCACTGCAGGTCGTGGATATCGCGAAAGGTGACGATATGGCCATCCGGGATGGCATCGGCTCCCAGCTGGGCAGTGACGATAAACCAGCGCGACTGACCGCTCTTGCAGCGGATCAGCGCAGGCATCTCGGCAACCTCCAGCCCTTGCGACAAGCTCTGTTCCACCTGGGAGTGCCAGGAGTCGATGATGGTGCGGCGATACCCTTCATCCGGGTAGGCGACCTGAAACCAGGAAGCCATGTCCGGCAGATCGTCAAGGTTGTAGCCCAGTTGCTCAATGAAGGCTTTATTCAGAAAGCGGTGGCGCCGCTGCGGGATCATGTCGGGTGAGCAGCCATCGTGACGGGCAATGGATTCGGACACCAGAATAGGCAGCGGGATCACATCGAAGGAGCGAAACAGGATCTGTTGCAGTTCTCGGTCATTCATAGGAAAAGCGGCTCCACGATGCATCTTTTACATGCTTTACCATAGGTCAGACCTGTTTGGTGGTAAACCGATTTATAGCGGTTCCGCCGCCGGTTTTTCAGCCAATGGCAAAGGCGAGAAAATGGCGGGGTTGTTTGCCGTGGCCGTATCGGGTGAAAGCTGGGCAGGCTGAGGAGAAGCGGCGGGGCAAAAGGGTCAAAAAAACCCACATGGTCAGGCACATGTGGGTCGGGAAAAACCAGGCAGGGTAAAACAGATACTCCCTGTGTCGGTCATCTTCAGCTCAGGTGGAGGTGGTCCATCTGCTGGAGCTTTTCGGGCCAGGGCCCCTGCTGGTGGTCACCAAATCTTCACACGCTCGGAAGGTGGCAGATAGAGCTTGTCTCCCGGTTTGATAGCAAAGGCACTGTAGAAGGCCGGTATGTTGACGACGACGCCGTTGACCCGGTACTCCAGCGGTGAGTGGGGATCTGTCTTGAGCAGAACGGCAGCTAGCTCGGGCCGATACTTCCCTTTCCACACCTGCGCCCAGCCGATAAAGAAGCGCTGCTCGCCGGTGAAGCCATCGAGCACCGCTGGCTGGTGGTTGCCCAGGGCGAGCTGGTACGCCTTGTGGGCGATGGTCAGGCCACCGAGATCGCCGATGTTCTCGCCAAGGGTCAGCTGGCCGTTGACATGCTCCCCCTTGATGGGCTCGAAACGGTCGTACTGTTTCGCCAGTTTTTGCGCTCTGGCGGTGAACTCCTTGAGATCGGCCGGAGCCCACCAGTTGTGCAAGGCACCGTTGCCATCGAATTTGGCCCCCTGATCATCGAAACCATGGCTCAGCTCGTGACCGATGACCGCGCCGATGGCGCCATAGTTGACCGCATCATCCGCCTTCAGATCGAAGTAGGGTGGTTGCAGTATGGCTGCCGGGAAGACGATCTCGTTGTTGTTCGGGTTGTAGTAGGCGTTCACCGTCTGCGGATTGTCGAACCACTCCTCCCGATCCACCGGTTGATGGAGGCGGGCAAGGTGCTCGTTGTAACGCACTGTGGCCGCTCGCTGGGCATTGCCGACCAGATCATCGGGACGGATCTCGATTGCGCTGTAATCCTGCCACTGGTCCGGATAGCCGATCTTGACCCGTACCTTCTCCAGTTTCGCCAGCGCCTGCTGTTTGGTCGGGGCAGACATCCAGTCGAGCCCACCGATCTCCTGGCGATAGGCAGCGATCAGATTGCGCACCATGGTTGCCATCTGTGCCTTGGCTTCGGCCGAGAAGTAGCGCTCCACGTAGAGTTTGCCCACCGCCTGACCCAGATAGTCGTCCAGCACCTCCATGGCCTGCTTCCAGGGCTCCCGCTGACGGGGGATGCCGCTCAGGGTCGTGCCGTAGAAAGCGAAGTGCAGGGCATTGCTCTGGCTGTCGAGATAGGGCGCATAAGTACGTAGCAGATGGAACAGGCAGTAGGATTGCCACTGCGCGATGCTGGTCTCCTGCATCACGGCGGTCAGCTTCTCCAGATAGTCCGGCTCACTGACGATGATCTCCGTTTCCCCGGCGATACCGGCCTCTGTCAGGTAGCGTTGCCAATCCAGGGTGGGCAGCAACTGACTGAGGCGGGCGATGGGCAGTTTGTTGTAGGTGAGGTTGTCATCCCGCCGCTTGACTCTGTCCCACTGCAGGCTGGCGAGCCGGGTCTCCAGCGCCAGAATGCGATGGGCCTGTTCGCTCGCACCCTCGACGCCGGCATGGTTGAGCAGGGCGGTAATGAACTGCTCGTAGCTGGCCCGCAGAGCCTTGCTGGCGGCATCTGCTTTCAGGTAGTAGTCCCGATCCGGCAGACCGAGACCGGATTGCTGCAGATAGATCCCGTAGCTGTCAGGCTGTTTTTTGTCGGCCATGAACCCGATACCAAAGGGAGTACCGCCGCCCAGCTTGTTAACCCGGGCAAAGTAGGTGGCTAGCGAGGCGCCATCATGGATGGCCATGATCTCGTCGCGCAGTGGCTGAATGGGGGTCAGTCCTTTGGCATCCCGTCCGGCCTGCTCCAGATAGCTGGCGTAGAGGTCGGCGATCTGCTGGCGAGGGGTTCCGGCTTGTTGCGGGCGCTTGAGCAGCTCCTCCAGCAACACCTTGCGATCCTCCAGCGACTTGTCCGCCAACAGATTGCCGATGGTCTGCCCCGGCATGTCATCCGGTATTTGGGTCTGGGCCAGCCAGTTGCCGTTGACGTGGCGAAACAGATCGTTCACCGCGCGCACGCTGTTATCCATGCTGGCCAGATCCACCCCGGAGTGGCCGCTGGTGGCACCGGAGCATGGAGCGAGGCCAATCAGGGCCAGCGCAATCAGGCTGGCGATCATGCTGCGTTGCTGTTTCATCGAGAGTGTCCTGTATGGGGAGCCTGTGGTGAATTGGCTGTAACCGCTGGCCAATCAGCTGCGAACGACCGAGAGGAAGCGACCGTCGTGATTGAAGGTGCAGGTAAAGTCGACCAGATCATCGTCGGTCTCGTACTGGCCATAGACCTTGTATCTCTGGCCACTCTCTTCTGCCGACTCGGTGGTGATATCGCGCGGGGAAACATGGAATTTGCTGGCCGCTTCCCCCGAGCAGTAACGGGGCATCTTGCTGGTGGCCATATGCTGGTCATCGCTATCGTCATGCTGGCCATCATGCTCGTGTTTGTTATCGCTGTGCTTTTTCCCGGCGTAATAGCCAGCGGCGCCGATGGCCCCCAGCGCAGCTGCACCTATCAGAACTTTCTTGGTATCCATATTCTGGCAGCCGCTCAATGCCAGACAGGCGGCCAACCCCATTACCATCAAGGAATGTTTCATCTCTCGGATCCTTTCAATTATCAAATGAGCAAGTCGGTGTCAGCCGGGCGGTGGTCACAGGGCCCAGGCTGGAATGGCGCCACTTTGCAATGGTCAGGATGAAGAGGACACTCAAATAAAATTAAAAAAAGTTATAAAAGTCCGGGAGCCGGAGCGAGCGCGGTATGGGGCAAGTGTTTGTTTTTATACTTTTATTTCTCTTTATATTTTATCAAGGGCGATGGCTGCCTGTTGTGCGGCGGCCAGCCATGTAGGCAATGGATAACTGTCTCTATCGCCATAAACTGGCATAAAAAAGCCGCTCACCTGGGTGAGCGGCTGTTGTCATCAGATCAGTGCAGTTCGCTATCAGGCTGGCTGCTTGCCATCTTCTGTGGGCGGCGGCAGGGCGGCGGAGTTGGACTCCACCTTCTGCTCTTCGCCCTGCATGTTCTTGATGTAGACATCCATCTGGTTGAAGGCGATCTCGATGCCGTTCTCGCGGAACAGCTGGTCGATCTTGCGGTTCAACTCGTCCACCGCCGGGTTGCGGTCTCCCAGTTCGCTCACGAAGAAGCGCAGCTCGTGATCCAGAGTGCTGGCGCCAAAGGTGAGGAAGTAGACGATGGGGGCCGGGTCTTTCAGCACGCGGCTGTTTTCGTCGGCCGCCTGTTTGAGCAGGGTGCGGGTCAGCTCCAGATCCGAGCCATACGCCACGCCCACCCGTACGATCACCCGGGTGACGGTGTCACTCAGCGACCAGTTGATGAGCCGTTCTGTCATCAGTTGCTGGTTGGGGATGATCACCTCTTTGCGGTCGAAGTCGGTCAGGGTGGTGGCGCGAATGCGGATCCGCGAGACGGTACCGGAGAAGGAGCCGATGGTGACGGTGTCACCGATCCGCACCGGACGTTCGAACAGGATGATGATGCCGGAGACGAAGTTGGAGAGGATCTCCTTCATGCCGAAACCGATACCGACTGACAGACCACCCGCTACCCACTGCAGCTTGTCCCACTGCACGCCCATCATGGAGAGAGCGGTGAGGGAACCAAAGCCGATCAGCACGTAGTTGAGCATGGTGGTGATGGCGTAGGCGGTCCCCTGAGCCAGGTTGAGCTTGGAGAGCACCAGCACCTCCAGCAAGCCCGGCAGGTTGCGCGCCAATGACCAGGCACCGCCGAGCAGCAGGAAGCCGATCAGCACGTCACTGAGGCTGATGGGGAAGAGCACGGCGTTGGCGCCGGTGCCTTCACTGCGGTGCCACAGCACCATGCTGTCGAGGTAGGAGAATACCGCGACCAGATCGGACCAGAGCCAGTAGAAGGCGACGCCGAAGATCAGCATCAGCACGGTACGGGTCAGACGCAGGGACTGCTGGCTGACATCCTCCAGATCCATGGGCTGCTCTTCGATGGACTCGCCCCCTTCCGCATCTTCCGAAGATTTGTGCTCACGCTTGGCCACCGCACGACGGTAGGCCAGACGACGGGCTGCCAGCTCCAGACCACGCAGGGCGGTGCGGTAGACCAGGCTCCAGATGATGATGAGGTAGAAGGATTCGATCAGGCGACCGGTCAGCTTCAGCGCGGTGTAGTAGTAACCGAGCACGGCCAGCACGATCAGCGCCACCGGTGCCAGCGCCAGGGCAATGGCGATCAGCGACTTCTGCATGCTCGCCTCGCCCTTGATGCGGGCGCGGGAGATGGGGAACACCAGATAGGCGGCCAGCCCCAGCAGGGTCAGGGTCATGGCCTGGCCGATCACGTCGTTGCCCAGGGTGGAGGGTTCAACCACCGCCTTGGTTGCGAGCATGATGAGCGGCAGCAGTGGTAACCAGATGTAGCGCATGCTGTTGCGCTTGGCCTGCAGCTCCGCTTTCGGGATCCGGAAGTGGGTTTCGGCGATGCCGCCCGGGCGCATCACCGCCAGATAGACGCTGAACACCAGATAACCGAGGGCGAGGTTCAGGGTGATCTGGAACATCAGCTTGGGACTGAGCAGACCGCAGTAGGTGAGCAGCAGACCGCCAGCCAGAATGAACATGCTGCCCGGCAGGCGTTGCAGCACGGTATAGAGCAGGGCGCGCGGCGTGTGCCACTGGCTGTCCTGACGGAAACGGCCAAGGTCCTTGGTGATCTTCTTCTCGCGCTCAACCAGCGCCGGACGTTTCCAGACCAGCAGGCCGCCGATCAGCAGCAGCGGGAAGGCAAGCAGGGAGATCCCGAGCAGCTCTTCACGCCAGCGTTTCCAGTCCGGTTTCAATACCCAGTCGGAGGCCTGTTTGTAGGCCTGGGCGGGCCAGCTGATAAACCACTTGCTGTCGATGGGCTTGTTGCTGCTTACCCAGAAGATGTGTTGCTGCAGGGTAAATTCGATAGAGGCATAGACCCGCGCCAGCTGCTGCTGGGTCAGCTGCAGGCTGATGGCGTTGGTGAGCTGGCTGTCGAGTTGGCGGTTGAGCTGATCGAGCAGATTGATGCGGGTATCGAGCAGCTTGGCAAGGTTCTCCTTGTCCTCTTCGCTGACCGGATCCTTGCTGCCGGCGATCAGATTGTCCAGATAGAGGTTCTTCTGGAACAGCTGGTCACGCTGCTGGCTCAGTTCAAACTGGGCCAGATGGAGATCGGCGATCTGCTCTTCCAGGTTTTTGACGGCGATGGTGGGGGCCGCTTCCAGCTGCTGGTAGAGCTGATAGAGGATGCGCGACAGCAGCAGATTGCCCTTGAGCATCTGCACCTGTTCATTGAGGTTGCGCTCGGTCTGGATGCCGCGCTCCAGCCAGCTCTTGGCTTGCAGGTTTTTCTGGACCAGCGAGTTGAGGCTGGTGGTGGCACCGATCAGCTGCTGGCTGAGCTGGTGGTTGAGCTCCTGCTCTTTTTGCACCAGCGGGCTGTCTTCGGTCGCCACCAGTTCACCGGTCTGCTCGGCGGTTTTTTCGGTGTCGCCGAGGCGCTTGGCGCTGCTCTGATCCTGCAACAGCTGCAGTTTCTGCTCTTCGCTGGCGAGACGGGCACTCTGGTAGTCGCGCTGCTTGATCGCCAGGTCCTGCATGCTGGTACGGTTATCCAGCTCCTTTTGCAGGTGGGCCAGTTGCAGGTCGAGCAGGGCCAGCTCGGCACCGAGCTTCATCTTCTCGGCGCTGGAGACGCTTTCACCGGCGTTGAGGCGGGTACGGATCTCCTGACTGCGCTGGTAGGCACGGCTCATGCTGGCCTGGGCCCGCTCCGGCAGGGTCTGCAAGCTGGTGAGCTGGCTGCCGATGGCGCCGAGGGCCTCCTGGGCCGCCTGCATGTTGGCCAGCACTTCCGGCTGACGGCTGTCGAGCTCTGCCAGACTCATGCTGGCGTATTCGCTCTTGATCTGCTCGGCACTCTTGCCCTTGGTCAGAGCATCGAGCTTGGCGCTGATCTCTCTGAGTTCGGTGGGCAGGTTGCGGATCCGCTGGGCCTGGGTCTTGGCCTTTGCCTCTTCCTTGTCGATGCTGTCGAGCAGGGCGAGGGTTTCGGTCAGCAACTTCTGATCCGCTTGTTGACTGACGGTCAGGGTTTCTGATTTACCCAGACCATCCAGCGCTCGCTGAACTGCGTTGCGAGAGGGGACATCTTGCGCCATGGCTTGCGGGACGCAGAGGCTGGCGAGGAGACAGAGCAGCGGCAACAGGGTGGCCGAGACTCTTTTAAAACGTATTGAGGGCATATAACTTCCGGGTTATTACGCGATATTCGGGAGATTTCCCGCATAGATTAAATTCGCGTGGATTCTAACACCGGGCTTGTCAGGTAAGCAGGGGGGAGGGACAAAAAAAACGGCGCCCGCAGGCGCCGTTTTCAACTCGTTCAGCTCTGATTAAAGAACGTGAACAGAAGCGGTGTTGGTGGTGCCGCTCGGTACCAGAGCACCGGAGACCATCACAACCACGTCACCTTTCAGACCCATGCCGATTTCCAGCGCGGCTTCTTTACCGATGCGATAGAAATCGTCGGTAGAGGCGATGCTGTCAACCACGTGGGCAACCACACCCTTGGTCAGAACCAGCTGGGCAGCAGTTTTCTTGTTGGTGGTGATAGCCAGGATCCAGGCTTTCGGGAAGTACTTGCGAATGGCCTTGGCAGACTTGCCGCCTTCGGTAGCAACCACGATCAGCGGGGCGTCCAGCTTCTCGGAGGTCTCTACGGCGCCTTTACATACGGCTTCGGTGATGCGCAGCTTGTTGCTGTCGTTGGCAGCAGACAGGTTGGACGGCATCACGGCATCAGTACGCTCGCAGATGGTGGCCATGATGGTCACGGCTTCCAGCGGGTACTTACCCTTGGCGGATTCACCGGACAGCATGACTGCGTCGGTACCGTCCAGGATGGCGTTGGCCACGTCACCAGCTTCGGCGCGGGTCGGACGCGGGTTCTTGATCATGGAGTCCAGCATCTGGGTGGCAGTGATAACCACTTTGCGGGCTTTGTTGCACTTGGCGATGATCATCTTCTGGGCGAAGATAACTTCTTCAACCGGGATCTCTACACCCATGTCGCCACGAGCAACCATGATGCCGTCGGAAACAGCCAGGATCTCGTCGAAGTTGTCCAGACCTTCCTGGTTTTCGATCTTGGAGATGATCTGGATGTTCTCGCCACCGTGGGCTTTCAGGTGCTCACGGATTTCCAGAACGTCTTCTTTCTTACGGATGAAAGAAGCAGCAACGAAATCAACGCCTTGCTCGCAACCGAAGATCAGGTCGCGCTTGTCTTTCTCGGCCAGGGCCGGCAGCTTGATGGAGACGCCCGGCAGGTTAACGCCTTTGTTCTCGCCCAGGTCACCGTTGTTCAGCACTTTACAGATAACTTCGCGCTCGGTGATTTCGATAACGTCCAGACCGATCAGGCCGTCATCAACCAGAATGCGGTTGCCGACGCGCAGATCGTTGGCGAAACCTGCATAGGTCACAGCCACTTTGTCTTTGTTGCCAACCACGGTCTGGTCGGTGGTGAAGGTGAAAGTCTGGCCAGCGACCAGCGCGACGTCGTTGCCGCCTTCCAGCTTCATGGTACGGATTTCCGGACCCTTGGTGTCCAGCAGGATAGCTGCGTGCTTGCCGGTCTCGGCCATTACAGCGCGCAGGTTGCTGATGCGGCTGCCGTGCTCGGCGTAGTCACCGTGGGAGAAGTTCAGGCGCATGACGTTCATGCCGGCGTCCAGCATTTTGGCCAGCATTTCTTTGGATTCGGTCTTCGGACCGATGGTGCAGACAATTTTGGTCTTTTTCATGTCAATCTTCATGGTTAAGGAATTTCCGCCGAGCAATATACACCAGTTTTTGGAATCTTTTTATGATCCAGAAACAACGTTTTGACCAGATAACGTTTTCTTTTCAGGGATAACGTTTTCCTGTGAGTCACATTTTAGAGCATACGGCCACAGGTTCGGGCTGAAGGGATACAAATGTTGCCATCTGTGGTTGTTTGGCCGGGTTGAGGTTCAGATGTTGTAAAATGACCACCCGTCCGCTGTCACCGTCTTGTCACCGGCTTGCGCAAAAATGTTAGTTCATTGGCGCACGGGTGAAGGAGGCCGGGATGAAAAACAGCCATGAAACCGGATGGGCTCTGCTCTTGCTGGGCGCGGCCCTGCTGCTGGTTCAGACGCTGCCAGCCCGCTACTGGCCTGACAATGCCGGTATGCTGGCGATCTTCTCCCATCCGGTGAAAGGGGAGGCGGCCGCCGAGGGATTGGCGTGGCGAGAGTGGCAGGATCACAGTGCAGCGACCCGGATGGCGCTTCGCGCAGTCCGACTGCAGCCGGAAGCGCCGCAGCCTTGATATCTATTGCTGCTTACCGGTCGTGAAGGCGTGAAATTATCAACCATTGGTTGATAGTTCTTATCTATCTTGCTGGATTGTCCACCTTTCATGGCGGGAGGATAATCGATTCCAACAGCGATATCCCCTCCGGTATCGCCCCCTGATACTTTGTTGGAGTCCGCTTTATGTCCCTCGCCCCTGTCTGGTTTATCTCTCACGGCGCACCGGATCTGGTGCTGCGTGAGCAACCCGCCACCCGCTTTCTGCGAACCCTGCGTCTGGGTGAGCTCAAGGGGCTGGTGGTCATCTCCGCCCACTGGTTCAGCCGCGAGCTGCAGATCAACGTCGAGCCCAAACCGGAGCTGATGTACGACTTTTACGGCTTTCCCGAGCCCCTCTACCGGATGCGCTGGCCTGCCAGCAGCCCCGAGTGGCTGCAACAAGGGGTGAGCGACCAGCTGGCACTGGCCGGACTGACCGCCACCCCGATGCGGCGCGAGCTGGATCACGGAGTCTGGTCGCCGCTCTCCCTGATCGACCCAAACAGCGAGATCCCGCTGGTGCAGATCTCCATTCCCGCGAGCTTCACCCCGGCCCAGTTGTGGCAACTGGGAGAGGTATTGGGGGCGCTGCGCAGTCAGGGGATTGGTATCCTCGCCTCCGGTGCCATCACCCATAATCTGCGGGCGCTGGCACCGGAAGGCTCGCCAGTGCCAGAGTGGGCCAGCCAGTTTGTCGACTGGCTGGAGCAGAAGATGGCCGACGAGGATCGGCTGGCGCTGCTCGACTATCGCCAGCAGGCTCCAGGCGCGGTGGAGTCTCATCCCCACGACGACCATCTGCGCCCGCTCTTTGTGGCGTTGGGGGCAGCCGATGGTGCGGCGCCCACCCGGCTGCACGAGAGCTGGGATGGCGGCAGCCTCTATATGGGCGCCTACCGCTTCGGCTGATAGCCTCTCAACAAGACCCCGCCAATTGGCGGGGTCTTGTTATTTACGGTGTGGGGGGTGAGCCGAAGGCTCTCAGGGAACCACTACCCGGCTCTCGCCGCCGCCGAGAGCTTCGACCCTGATCTGCACGCCAATCCGCTCTACAAGCGTCTGAACGTGGGAGATGACCCCGATCTGGCGACCGGCGGCTTGGAGGGAGTCGAGGCTGGCGAGCGCCAGATCCAGACTGTCCGGATCCAGGGTGCCAAACCCTTCGTCAATAAACAGCGACTCGACCTGGGTCTGCCGTGACGAGAGGCTGGAGAGGGCCAGCGCCAGCGCCAGCGACACCAGAAAACTCTCGCCACCGGAGAGGGAGTCCACCGAGCGCACCTCATCCCCCATGTCGAGATCCACCACTTGCAGCGCCAGATCGGTGCCGGGTACCCGCTCCAGCCGGTAGCGCGGTGATAGCTCGGCGAGCTGGGCGTTGGCCTCCAGCAGCAGACGCTCGAGGGTGAGGCTCTGGGCGAAGGTGCGGAACTTGGCGCCGTTGGCCTGCCCGATCAGATCGCACAGCTGCTGCCAGTGGTCGGCCACCGCCTGCTGGGCGGCCAGCTCCTGTTGCAGGCTGCCCGCCTTGAGCGCTGCGGCTTCGGCCTGTGCAAGCTTGCTCTTGCACTCGAACTGCTGCTCTTCAAGGGCGCGACAGCGGGCATCGAGTGCCGCCAGTTGATCGCTCAGCTCTGCATCCGGCAGGGCGGCCAGCTCGGGGTGGTGCTCGCGATAGCGATCCCGCTTGCTCTCCTCCAGTGCCAGCGCCCGTTGCCGCTCGGCAAGGCGGGTGCGCGCCTCGCCAAGGGCATCTTCCAACCCTTGCAGGGCAGAGCGGCGAGCCTTGAGTTCATCGGGGCTGATGGCGAGCAGGCGGCGAAGGTCGTATTCGGCGATGCCGAGGGTACTGGCGTGGGCGGCCCAGCGGCCTAGCACCTCCCGCTTGCGGCGGCTGCTGGTCTGCTTTTCCTGCTCCACATGGGTGAGGCGGGTTTTGAGCTCGGTCTGCCGCTCCCGCAGAGCGCGGGCGCCGCTTTGCATCAGCTCCAGTTCGCTGGCGAGTTGTTGCAGACGCTGTTGCCAGCGGCTCTCGACCAGCGGGATCTCCTCGCCACCGAGACAACCGCTGCGGCTGGTGAGCAGCCCCTGCCGCTGCTGTTCGTGCTCCTTGTAGTCCCGCTCCAGTTTGTGCAGCAGCTCGCGCTGGGTCTGCAGGCGCGCCTCCTGTGCGCTCAGGGCCGGGGTGAGGCTTGCGATCTCGCTGGCCAGCCGCTCCCACTCGCTCTGGCCGTGCAGCCAGGCTTCGCAGGCTCGCTGCCACTCGTGCCACTGCTGGCTGCCGAGCCACTGGCGCCACGGTTGGCCGCCCATCTGCTCATCGAGGCGGTGGGCGCCTTGTTCCAGACGCTGGCGCAGGGTCGCCTCCTGCTCGCCCATCCCCTTCACTTCCCCTTCCAGTGCGATGCGCTGGCGGTCGGCCTCTTGCCACTGCTGGTCAAACTGCTGGTGCTGGGCAGCCAGTTGGCTCAGTTGTTGACGCACCCCTTGCAGCTGTTGTTGGCCAAGCTGGGCCTGACGCAGCTGCTGCTGGCTCTGGGCCAACCCCTGCTCCAGCGCCTGGCCACGGCCAAGCAGTGTGCTCATCAGCTCGTTCCACTCAATGGGGCTTTGGCGCAGCGGCAGCGGATGGCCGAGCAGGGTATCGCCCCCCAGCTGTTGCCAGCGCAGGGTCAGCTGCTCGGCGCGGGTTTCCAGCTCTGGCAGGTGCTGCTGGCGTACCGCCAGCTGGCGGGCCAGCTCCTGACGCTCGCTCTCGCACTGAATGTACTGATGGTTGAGCCGTTCCCACTCCAGTTCCAGACTGCGGGCCCGCTCCGCCAGCTGACCCAGGATCCCCGCTACCTGCGGCTGGCTCTGGCTGTAGGGGTGCTCCCCGGAACCGCACAGCGGGCAAGGTTCGCCATCGCTCAGGATATGACGATACTGCTCGAAGCTGGCGATGGCACGGGACTGCTCCAGCGCGTGGCGCGCCTCATCCCGCTGCAGGGCGAGCCGCTCGCGGGCGGGGGCCAGCTCTTCGCCGAGGGTGGCGAGCTTACCCAGCGCCTGCTCCAGCTGGGCAATCTCCTGCTGCAGGCGGGTATGCTGCTCGCCGTGGTTGCGGCCGTAATCGGCCAGCTCCAGCAACTGGCGCAGCTGACCCAGCTGTTCGGTTTGCTGCTGCCACTGCTCCTGCGCCTTGGCGAGGCGGCTCTCCCACTGTTGCTCCTGCAGCTCGTTCTGTTGCTGTTGCAGCCGGTCTTGTTCATGTTGCCAGTAGTCGCGCTCTTGCTGGCCTTGCTCTAGCTGGCGCTGTAACTGTTGCAGCGCGCGCAGCTTGTGATCCCGCAGGGTGAGCAGCTGTTGCAGCTTGTCGGCATCCCCGGCCCAATCCTGCATGGCGGTGAGCAGGGGCTGCCACTGACGGGCCACCGGTGCCAGCTCCTTGTGCTCTTCGAGCCAAAGGCCCCACTGCTGGTGCTGCTGCTTGAGCAGCTCCACCTGTCGGCTCTGCTCGCGCCAGCCCTGCTCCAGCGTGAGTTGCACTTCTCGCTCCTGTGCCCCCTCCTGCTGGATCTTCTGCAACTGCTGCACTTTCTCCCTGATGCGGGTATCGAGCTCTTGTGCCCGCTTGAGTTCGGGTTGCAGGGCGCCCCATTCCCGCTCGGCGGCGATCTTCTCCGCCTGCAACTGCTGCTCGGTCAGCGCGCTCTGCTGGGTCTGCTCCTCGAGTTTGGCCAGCTCCGGCCCCAGCTCGGCGATCACCTTCTCCTGCTGCTGCACCTCAAGGGTGAGGCGGGCCAGCTCGTCGTGATCGGCGCGGGCTACTTGGGCCTGTTCGGCACGGGCAAACTCCTCGCGCTCGGGGGCCGCGGCGCCGTGGGCCTGCAGGGCGGCATCGAGCGCCGCCTGTCCCTCGGCGCAGCCCTGCAGCTGGGCGGCAATGCGGCTGTTGAGATCGCGCAAGTCCTGCATCAGCTGCTGTTGTTGCTGTTCATGCTTGAGGGTGGTGGAGAGGCTCACCTGCTGGTTCACCCACTGTTCGCGGGTCGCTTCGTCCATCAACGCCACGTCGCCGAGGCGCTGGGCAATAGTGGCCAGCTTCTGCTGCTCTTCCCGCGCCCGTTCATAGGTCTGGATGGAGATGGCGGAGTAGAGTTCGGTGCCGGTCATCCGTTCGAGCAGGGCGGAGCGCTCGTTGGCATCCGATTTGAGGAAGGCGGCAAATTCCCCCTGCGGCAGGATCACCGCGCGGCGGAACTGCTCCCAGGAGAGACCCACCAGCTCGTCGATGCGATCCTGCAGCTCCCGCTTGCTGCCGGAGAAAACCTGCCCTGACTCCACATCGGTCAGGGTTCGCTCCTGCGCCTGAAAACGCCCCTCCGAGCGGTTTCGCGCCCGGCGCACCGCCCAGCGGGCCAGCCAAATGCGGCCATCGCAGCCACGAAACTGCACCTCGGCAAAGCCGCTGGCGTGGCCGCGACTGAGGATGCCACGCACGTCGTTGGCCTTGAGCTTCTCTTCGTCATCCATGCGGCCCACTTCGGCCACGTTCTTGCGATTGGCAATAAAGCGCGGCATCTCGTCGTAGAGGGCCAGACAAATGGCGTCGAGCAATGTGCTCTTGCCCGCGCCAGTGTTGCCGGTGATGGCAAACAGACCGGCGGCGCCGAGCGCCCCCCTGGTAAAGTCGATGGTGAAGGGGCCGGTCAGACTGGCCAGATTCTCACCTGACAGAGACAAGATTTTCATTGGTTTGACTCCTTCACCTGCTCCAGGATCTCTTCAAACGAGGCAACCAGCCCAGCCTCGGGCTCCCCTTCAAACTGGCGCTGATAGCAGAGGCGAAACACCTCGGTGGGGGAGAGCTCATCGAGCCTGCGCCGCTCGCAACCATCGGCCAGCCCTTCGCCCGAGCCCTGATACTGGGTGCTGATGCGGGCCAGACGCACCGATTTGTCTGCGATGGCGGCCAGAATGCGTTCGCGGATGCGGGCCTCGGGCTTGGGCAGCAGCAGTCGCACTTCGAGGAAAGGTTGTGCCTCTTGTGGACAGGCAACCAGCTCGAGCGATGCGATGGCGTTCAGCGCGTCGTCGAGGGTGCTCTGGGGCAGGCGGATCATCTCCACCGCGCGGGGCACCGGGATCCGCTCCAGCCCAGCCAGTTTCCCCTCCGCAAAGGTCACTTCCAGCACCTGATGGTTGTAGTTCGCTTCGGCAAGCGAGAGCGGCAGCGGCGAGCCGCTGTAGTGCACTCCCTCGGCCGGGCTCTGGGCCAGATGGAGGTGACCGAGCGCCGTGTAGTCAGCACCGGCAAAGAGTTCGGCGGGCAGGGCGTGCTGGTTGCCGCCGAGCACCCGCCGCTCCGACAGCTCCGAGAGCTGGCCCGCCGCCAGATAGGCGTGGCCCATGGCAATCAGTGGCAGCGCCTCCCCGCAGCGAGCGCGCCCTTCGGCCAGCACCTCGGCGTAGACCTGTCGAACCCCTTCGATCAGCCTGTCCTGCCCTTCTGCCAACTGCTCCACCCGCAGATCGCTGCTGCGCAGGAACGGCACGGCGGCGCACCAGGCGGCGATCTTGCCCTCCCGGTCTTGCAGCGGTACCAGCAGACGGTCGGTCTCGAGCTTGCCCTCACTGTCGCGGCTGATGTTGCCCACCAGATGCAGATCAAAGGCACGCAGCAGCTCGTGGGGGGCATCGAGCTTGGAGGGGGAGTCGTGGTTGCCGCCGATCAGCACCATGTTGAGGCGGGGCATCTCGGCGCGCAGCCGCGCCAGAAAACGGTAGAGCTGTTGCCAGGCGCTGGCGGGGGGATTGGCGGTATCAAACAGATCGCCCGCCACCAGCAGGGCGTCGATCTCGCGCGCTTTGAGGGTGTCACTCAGCCAGTCGAGAAAGGCATCGTGTTCAAAACGGCGGTCATGGCCATGAAGTTGATGGCCAAGGTGCCAGTCGGCGGTATGGAGGATTTTCATTGGAAAGCAGCCCGGTTGCAGGGACGGTGCCTGGGGCACCCGATGAGGACAAGATGAGGATGCCCCGTGCTTTTTTCAAGTAAAACAGGGGGCTGGCATCGATTCAGGCAGGTTCGCAGCACATCCGGTATTGGGGGTGGCCGGTAAGGGGATCGGACTCCTCGGCCTCGATGACGAAGCCGTGGCGGCGATAGAAACGCACCGCCTGATCGTTCTCGACAAAGACCCGGGCGTGGAGTGACGCCCCCTGACGCTTGGCCTCCTGCAGCAGGGCGTGGCCGACGCCGCGGCCCTGACGGTCGGGGCGTACGAACAGGGCGGCGAGATAGTTGTCCACCAGTGCCATGAAACCGAGCAGATCGCCGCGCTCCTCGAACACCCAGATGGCGGCGCGATCGAGATAGCGGGTACGCAGATCCTCTTGGGCCTGCCACCAGCAGGAGGCATCGACGAAATCGTGGGCCTGCAGGGAGGCCAGCAACCAGATTTCGACGATCTCTTCCATGTCTTCCGGGCGACTGGGCCGCAACATACCTTCATCCTTATTAACAATTTACTTTCGCAGTCTAGGAGAACTTGATGAACAAACTGGTGACATAAATGAGACCCTGTGAGGTCGATCGCCCTTTATTTAGCGAGAATGATTGGCTGATCACAAAGCGCCTCTCTAGTACAATGCCCGCCGGACAATCTAGAGACCGAGGACGCCATGTGGTTTAAAAACCTGCAGATTTATCGCTTTACCCGCCCCTTTGACCTGACCGTTGATCAGCTGGAAACCCAGCTGGAAGCCTGTGCCTTCACCCCTTGCGGCAGTCAGGACATCTCCCGTTTCGGGTGGGTCAAGCCCCTTGGCAAATTCGGCTCAACCCTGACCCACTCAGCCTCCGGCCACATCCTCATCTGCGCCCGCAAAGAGGAGAAGATGCTGCCCGGTACCGTGGTCAAGGAGATGCTGGCCGAGAAGGTAGAGGCGATCGAGTTCGAACAGGGACGCGCCCTCAAGAAAAAAGAGAAGGAAGCGCTGAAAGAGGAGATCCTCCACACCCTGCTGCCCCGTGCCTTCAGTCGTACCAGCCAGACCTTCGCCTGGATCAATCCGGCCGACAATTTGATGGTGGTGGACGCAGGTTCTGCCAAGAAGGCGGACGACCTGCTGGCACTGTTGCGCAAATCCATCGGCTCCCTGCCGGTGGTGCCGGTGGCCCTCAAGAACCCGCCCGAGATCACCATGACCGAGTGGTTGAACGAGGGCAACCTGCCCGCCTCCTTCACTCTGGAAGATGAAGCCGAGCTGCGCAGTGCCATGGAGCACGGCGGTATTATCCGCTGCAAGCAGCAGGATCTGATGACGGATGAAATCAAGAACCACCTGGCCAATGACAAGCTGGTGACCAAGCTGGCCCTCAACTGGGGCGAGACCGTCAGCTTCGTGCTGGGGGATGATCTCTCCATCAAGCGTCTGAAATTCAGCGAAGAGCTGCGCGAGCAGAACGACGACGTCACCAGCGAAGATCCTGCCGCCCGTCTGGATGCCGACTTCGCGCTGGTCACCGCTGAGCTGTCCCAGTTTATCCCGGCGCTGTTTGCCGCCCTGGGTGGCGAAGAGCAGTCCATCTAACCGGACTTGCGCCTGTTTGGCCTCTGCCATCCCATCGTAAAAGCCGCCTTCGGGCGGTTTTTTTATGTCTGTTACGGATAGCCATTATTGATAGATGAGTAAGATATTGATCTTGTTCAATAACTTGAGCTATCAGCGCCAATCGTGACATAGTCCCTCTTTATGGTCATAAAACAGACAAGGAGAGTGTCATGTTGCGCAAACCTCTGGGGCTGGCTGTCGCCCTTGCCCTGCTGGCCGGTTGTGCCAGTGACAACGGTTTTCACTACACCCCGCCAGCCCAGACCCTGATCGCACCCGAAGCCGCCAGTGGCTGGACCGACAAACAGGGCTGGCAGGGCCATGACTTCATGGTGGCTGCCGCCAACCCGCTGGCGGTGGATGCGGGTTACCAAATCATCAAGGCCGGTGGCAGTGCCGTCGATGCCGCCATTGCGGTGCAGCTGGTGCTGACGCTGGTGGAGCCGCAATCTTCCGGGATCGGTGGCGGGACGCTGCTGCTGGTGTGGGATGGCCGCAAGGTGAGTGCGGTGGATGGCCGCGAGACGGCGCCGGCTGCCGCCACCGACCAGCTGTTTATGCAAGATGGCAAGCCGCTGGCGTTTTATGACGGGGTGGTCGGGGGCCGCTCGGTCGGCGTTCCCGGCACCCTGCGCGCTCTGGCACTGGCCCATCAACGTTATGGCAAGCTACCCTGGGCTGCGCTGTTCGAGCCCGCCATCACGCTGGCAGAACAAGGATTTGTGATAAGTCCTCGCTTGGCCACCTTGCTGGCCAAGGATCCCTATCTGGCACGGGATCTGGAGGCGCGAGCCTATTTCTATCAGACGGATGGCAGCCCCAAAACGGCGGGTACCCGGCTGACCAATCCGGCGCTGGCCAAGGTGCTGCGCACTCTGGCAACGGAGGGGGCGGATGCCTTCTATCGGGGGCCGCTGGCGGATGCCATGGTGGCCAAGGTACGCCAACATCCCACCAATCCCGGGGTACTGGCGGCCACCGATCTGGCCAGCTATCAGGCCAAAGTGCGGGATGGCCTCTGCTTTGACTATCGCCAGAGCAAGATCTGCGGCTTTCCCACTCCCTCGTCCGGCACCCTGGCGCTAGGCCAGATCTTCGGCATGCTGGAGAGCCGCGATATGGCAGCCCTCAAGCCGATCACCACGAAGGAGGGGGGACTGGCTGCCTCCAGCGAGGCTATCCATCTCTACAGTGAAGCGGCGCGTCTGGCCTTCGCCGATCGCAACCAGTACGTCGCCGACAGCGATTTTGTCAGCGTGCCGGTGCAGGGGCTGCTGGACAAGGGCTATCTGGCCGAGCGCGGCAAGCTTGTCGGTCAGCACTCCATGGGGATTGCCAAGCCCGGTACGCCGCCACTGGCGCTGGCGCGGGGCAAGGATGCGACTCCGGAACTCCCCTCTACCAGCCATGTCTCGATTGTCGACAAGGCGGGGATGGCCATCTCCATGACCAGCTCCATCGAGGATGGTTTCGGATCGCGTCAGATGGTCAACGGCTACTTGCTCAACAACCAGCTCACCGATTTCTCCTTCACCTCGGTAGATGCCGCCGGTCTGCCAGTGGCAAACCGGGTGGAGCCGGGCAAGCGGCCCCGCTCCTCCATGTCACCCCTGCTGGTGTTTGACAAGCCAAGCGGCGAGCTGACCATGACCCTGGGCTCGCCGGGGGGCTCCGCCATCATCAACTACGTGGGTAAGACCCTGCTCGGCACCCAGGATTGGGGTCTGAACCTGCAACAGGCCATCAACCTGCCCAACTTTGGCAGCCGCAACGGCCCCACCGAGCTGGAAGCGGGACGCACCCCCATGTCGGTGGTCGAGGGATTGAAGGCGAGGGGACATGAGGTGGTACTGAATGAGCAGACCTCCGGCCTGCAAGGGGTTGAGCGCAACGCTGGCGGCTGGTTTGGCGCAGCTGATCCGCGCCGGGAAGGGATCGCCAAGGGGGAGTGAGGTTCCCATAGCAACAAGGCCAGCATGATGCTGGCCTTGTTGCTGATGATGCATGGCAGAGCGAGTTACTGGATACCCAGCAGCTCTACGTCAAAGATCAGGACGGATCTCAGTGGGATATTGCCACTGGAGCATCCTGCGTGGTTACTGGATACCCAACAGTTCCACGTCGAAGATCAGGACTGATCCCGGCGGGATTTTGCCAGCGGCACGGTCGCCGTAGGCGAGGTTGGCAGGGATGTAGAAACGGGTCTTCTCACCTTCCACCATCAGCTGCACCCCTTCGGTCCAGCCTGCAATCACCTGATTGAGGCCAAACTCGATGGGCTCGCCACGGGCGACCGAGCTGTCAAAGACGGTGCCGTCCAGCAGCTTGCCCTCGTAATGCACCTTCACCTTGCTGGTGGCGGTGGGGTGAACGGTGCCGGTGCCCGGGGTCAGCACTTCGTACTGCAGGCCGGAGGCGGTGGTAGTCACCAGCGGTTTGTCCTTGTTGCTGGCGAGGAACTCGGCGCCAATCCGCACGTTGTCGGCCGCCAGCTTCTTGTTGTTGCTGCTGGAGTAGAAGTAGTAGGCCACACCGGCGATGAGCAGCGCGATCAGTATGAATTTCATCGGTTTTTCCTGTTCCATGAAATGTAAAAAGTGCAATGAGGGCGCCATCTTATCGCGCACCGCCCCTGATGGCGAGCCACAGGGTGGGAGGATGTGAGCGGGCAGGCAAAGCTCGGAGACGCAGACGCAAAAAGGGGCGAGTCGGTGACTCGCCCCTTGTCATGGCGGCAGCGCTTACTTGGCGGCCACCATCATCAGGGCGGGCAGGGCGAAGAAGAGACCCGTCACATAACCCAGAGCCAGCAGTTTGTTCTCGCTGCCTACCCGGGCCAGCCCCTCGGCGGCGCGCACCGGCAGGTCGCGCAGGAAGGGGATGCCATAGATGATGACCACGGCAAAGAGGTTGAACAGCACGTGGACCAGCGCGATGGTGAGGGCCAGCTGGGCACCGGCTCCGCTGATGGCGGTGGCAGCCAGCAGGGCGGTAATGGTGGTCCCGATATTGGCCCCCAGGGTGAAGGGGTAGAGCTGACGGGTGCTGAACACGCCGCCGCCGGCCAGCGGGATCATCAGGCTGGTGGTGGTGGAGGAGGATTGCACCATGATGGTCACCAGTGCACCGGAGGTGATGCCGGTCAGCGGGCCACGGCCCAGCGCCTTGTGCAGCACCTCTTTGGCACGGCCAACCAGTACCTGTTGCAGCACTTTGCCGAGATAAGTGACGCAGGCGAGGATCAGCAGGATACCGATGATGATGGTCGCGATGGCGGCACCCTTGCCCGGCAGGAAGGCAACGGCGCTGTCAATCAGCTGCTGGGCCGGTGCGGTCAGCGGCTTCATGAAATCCATGCCCTTCATCGACATGTTGGCGGAGCCTACCAGCAGGTTGGCCAGCCACTCGGCGCTGTGTTGCAGCAGACCGAACATCAGCTCCAGCGGCAGGAAGATGAACACCGCCAGCAGGTTGAAAAAGTCGTGCACGGTGGCGGCGGCGAAGGCGCGGCGGAACTCGGCGCGATCCCGCACATGGCCCATGGAGACGATGGTGTTGGTGATGGTGGTGCCGAGGTTGGCACCCATCACCATGGGGATGGCCATGCTGATGGGCAGGCCGCCAGCCACCAGACCAACGATCACCGAGGTGACGGTGCTGGAGGATTGCACCAGCGCGGTAGCGAGAATACCCAGCAGCAGGGCGACAAAGGGGTTGTTGGCAAAGGCGAAGATCTGGGCTGCGCCCTCGGCGCCGCCGGAGAAATCTTTGAAGCCGTGGGAGATGGCGCCCACGGCAACCAGGATCAGGTAGACCAGTACGATGACACTCATCCAGTTGAACAGGGCGCGGGTCGCGGGCGGCTGTGACAAGGAGTGATGGTGTTGCATAAAGCCTCTTGAGACGGTCGTTCCGTCTTGGGTTGTTGATGACCCGCGCATTTAATCAGTGGTTAATGACAGAAATATGACAAGGTGACACTTTTATGATGGTTTTATGACTTGCTTTGGTGGTTTGCTCGTCAATAGATGATGGGGATGGCGAGAAATATGGCTGGTGGCGCCATCCACCCTGTCTGTTCCTTGCCGACCAAGCAAGTGCGGGAGAGTGGCAATAGTCGAACCCCATATTCAGCCCGTCAAATAGCAAGAAGGGGAGCCATGGCTCCCCTTCTGTCTATCCGTTATCCGCAAAGGATCAGGCGTCAGCCGCCTCTTCGTACTGACGGAACGGGATACGGAACACCGCCAGACGCAGGAACAGATAGGTTGCGCCGAGGCCCGCCCAGATCAGGCCCAGCTCCAGCGAGCTCTGCTCCAGGTTGATCCACAGAGCACCGATGGTGGCGGCGCCGAGCAGCGGCATCAACAGGTAGATGACGTGATCCTTGAGGGTCTTGTTGCGCTTCTCGCGCACCCAGAACTGACCGATCACCGACAGGTTGACGAAGCTGAACGCCACCAGTGCGCCGAAGTTGACCAGCGCCAGTGCGGTATCCAGATCAAACGACACGGCGGAGAGGGCCAGACCGCCCACCATCAGCACGTTGATGGCCGGAGTGCGGTATTTCGGGTGGATGTAGCCAAACACCCGCTCCGGGATCATCCGGTCACGCCCCATCACGTAGAGGATGCGCGACACACCGGCGTGAGCCGCCATGCCGGAGGCCAGTACCGCGACCGTGGTGCAGACCAGCACCACGGACTGGAAGAAGGTGCCGCCAACGTAGAGGGCGATCTCCGGCAGTACCGCATCCGGATGCTGGAAGCGGGCGAGGCTCGGGAAGTAGAGCTGCAGGCAGTAAGAGACCACCACGAAGATGATGCCGCCGATAAGGGCAGTCAGCACGATCGCCTTGGGGATCACCTTGCCAGCGTTCGGAGTCTCTTCGGAGAGGGAACTCAGACCGTCAAAGCCCAGGAACGAGAAGCAGAGGATGGTCGCACCGGTAAAGAGCGGTACCAGCTGTGCTGACTCGAAGTGGAACGGACGGCTGCTCATCAGGGTGCCAGCCCCTTCACCGTGGTAGATGCCCCACGCCATCAGGCCGATAAAGAGGGTGATGATGGCCAGCTGGATCACCACGATCAGACCATTGAAGTTGGCGACCAGATTGATGCCACGCAGGTTCAGGAAAGTCATCACGGTCACCAGACCGAAGATGAACACCCAGGGCTCGACGCCCGGGAACATGGCGGTCAGGTAGATCTTGGCCAGCAGAATATTGATCATCGGCATGAACATATAGTCGAGCAGGGATGACCAGCCGACCATGAAACCGACGTAGGGGTTGAACACCTTCTGGGCATAGGTATAGGCAGAGCCCGCAGAGGGGAACTTGCGTACCAGATGGCCGTAGCTGAAAGCGGTGAGCAGGATGCCACCCAGAGCCAGCAGATAGGCGGTGGCGACCCGGCCATCGGTGATGTCACCGACGATGGCGAAGGTGTCGAAGACAGCCATGGGGGTCAGATAGGCCAGACCCATCACAATCACTTGTGTCAGGGTAAGGGTCTTGAGCAGCTTGGCGTTTTGCGATGCCATTACGCTTTCTCCTCAATCAGTGCCGCAGCACGTGCTTGCAACGAGCGCAGGGATACGATGGATTCGCAAGCCTGTACATCAAGGGCGCCGGGGAGGCGCATACCGGGCTGTACCGGCAGGAAAGCATTAAAACGCCCCATTGTTATCCTCTCAACGTCGGGAGATTGTTTGGCAATCTCGAATATCACTTCCGGAAACGTTCCGGCCTCTTGTGGTGGGTTTGTACTGCACTTCAAAAATACAAAAACCGATGTCGCAGTGAACATCGGTCCTTTATTGGCGGCGTATTGTGCATTCGGTCAGCCCCCTTGACAAGCAAAAAAGGGCGGATTAACGCATTTTTTTGCATACACACGGGGCAGGTAAGTGGTCACTCTCCCCCTGCAGCCGTCCCCGAGCCGCTCCCCCTTTTTCGGGGGGGAAGAGAACCCTGTCATGGCGTATGAAAAATCGGCAAATCGGGGCTGCAGGGTGCATAGCGCCTCAACATTGATCCTGATCATATTTGGCGGTGTTCCCCCGGGCTCGAGTCCTGCGAGCTTATCGGCTGGCGGGGGATGGGAGGGGGTGAAGTGGAAAAAGAGTGGTTGCATATCCATTCATATTAATGACTGAGGATAAGAGGCGACGCGGCTCGGGCCATGGCACGGGGAGCAGTCCGGCTGGGTAGTTATTTGAAATCAGTCACACTTCCTGCAGAAACCGCATTTCTGGCAACCCGTGCTGCTGGCCACCAGAGCACCGCAAAAACAACAAGGAGCCCGCAGGCTCCTTGTTCTCTATCGGGGGGAGGGGCGCCAGCGGTTACTGGGCGATCTCCACCTTGTCGGCGGTATGCAGCGGGATGCGGAACACGGTGAGGCGCAGGAACAGGTAGATGGCCCCCAGCGCCGCCCAGATCAGCCCCAGCTCGAAGGAGGAGGGCTCGAGGTTGAGCCACAGTACCCCGATGCAGGCGGCGCCACAGAGCGGCAACAGCAGGTACATCAGGTGATCCTTGAGACACTTGTTGCGGCCAAGCTTCACATAGAAGTGGGCAATCACCGCCAGATTGACGAAGGTGAAGGCCACCAGGGCGCCGAAGTTGATCAGCGCCAGCGCCATCTCCAGATCCAGCGACACCGCAGAGAGGGCCAGCAGGCCGACCAGCAGCACGTTGAACGCCGGGGTTTGCCACTTCGGATGGATGTAGCCGAAGAAGCGGGCAGGCAGGGCGCGATCACGACCCATCACGTAGAGCAGGCGCGATACACCAGCGTGGGAGGCGAGCCCCGAGGCCAGCACCGCTACTGTGGTGCAGACCAGCACCACCGCCTGAAACAGCTTGCCGCCGACATAGAGGGCGATCTCCGGCAGTACCGCATCCGGATGCTGGAAGCGGGAGATGTCCGGGAAGTAGAGCTGCAGGAAGTAGGAGGTGGTGACGAACAGCACACCGCCGATCAGCGCCGTCAGCACAATGGCGCGGGGGATCACCCGATCCGCGTCCGGGGTCTCTTCCGACAGGGTGCTGATGGCATCAAAACCGAGGAACGACAGACAGAGGATGGAGGCCCCCATCAACAGCGGTGACACCTGGATCTGCTCGGAGAAGAAGGGACGGCTGCTGGCCACGGTCCCCAGCCCCTCGCCATTGTGAACGCCCCAGGCGATCAGGCCGATGAAGATGGCGATGATGCTGAACTGCATCACCACGATCAGGCTGTTGAAGTTGGCCACCAGCTTGATGCCGCGCAGGTTGAGGGCGGTCATCACCGCCGCCAGACCGAAAATATAGGTCCAGGGCTCTACGTTCGGGAAGAGGGCTTCCAGATAGATCTTGGCCAGCAGCATGTTGATCATCGGCATGAACATGTAGTCGAGCAGGGAGGTCCAGCCCACCATAAAGCCGACATAGGGGTGAAACACCTTCTGGGCATAGGTATAGGCAGAGCCGGCTGACGGGAACTTGCGCACCAGATGGCCGTAGCTCAGGGCAGTGAACAGCATGCCGATGAGGGCAAACAGGTAGGCAGTCGGCACATGGCCTTCGGTGATCTCGGTAACGATGCCGAAGGTGTCGAACACCGCCATGGGGGTGAGGTACGCCAGTCCCATAACCACGACCTGCCACAGTTTGAGGGTCTTTTTCAGACCAACCTGCTGGGCCGCCATTATGCATGTTCCTCATGCAGTGCCAGAGTGGCACGGTCCATCAACGAAACCGGGAGAGAGGCCCGGGAATCAAGGGCGCCAGGGCGGCGCACACCGGCCATGGCCGGTTGGAAAGCATTGAGATGCCCCATGTTGTTCCTCACTAGACTTGGTGTCGGGAGACTGCTGCCAATCTCGCTATCTTTTCCGGGGGTGATCCGGCCTCGTTTATGGGTGTGTTCACTGTCTAAAAAAGAACCGATGCCGTTGTTTTACATCGGTTCTTTCAGTGGCGGCGCATTGTGCATTTGCAGGGCCCCCTTGACAAGAAAAAAAGGGGGCAAAATTGCATTTATTTGCACAGGTGAGTGGTCACTTTCCTGCTGGTCAGGCCAGCACGGCCTCCAGTGATTTTTCAAGGAGTTGCAACCCCTCGTCAATCACTGCCGCAGGGGCTGTCAGGGGGGCGAGAAAACGGATGACATTTGCGCGCACCCCGCATGAGAGCAGGACCAGACCGCGTTTGCCCGCCTCGGCCACCAGACGTTTGGTGAGGTCGGGATCGGGCTGGCTGGCATCACGCCGTTTCACCAGCTCCATGGCCACCATGGCACCGGGGCCGCGAATTTGACCTATGCAGTCAAAACGCTCGGCTATGCGTTCCAGCCCCGCCTTGATCTGCTCCCCCTGATCCAGCGCTTTCTGGTTGAGTTTTTCCTCGTCGATCACTTGCAAGACCGCCAGCGCGGCGGCGCAGGCGATGGGGGAACCGGCATAGGTGCCACCCAGACCACCCGGTTTGGCCGCGTTCATGATCTCCGCCTTGCCCACCACGGCGGAGAGGGGGAAGCCACCCGCCAGACTCTTGGCCAGGGTCATGATGTCCGGCTCGATGCCGGCATATTCGGTGGCGAAGGTTTTGCCGGTGCGGCAAAAACCGCTCTGGATCTCGTCGCAGATGAGCAAAATACCGTGCTGGTCGCAGACGCTGCGCAGCTTCTGCATAAAGCTCGGGGAGGCGGGATAGAAGCCCCCTTCGCCCTGCACCGGCTCGATGATGATGGCTGCCACCCGGCTCGGCTCGATATCGGCGCTGAAGCAGAGCTCGAGGGCGTGCAGGGCATCCTCTTCACTCACCCCCAGATAATCGGCGGGGAAGGGGATGTGGTAGACCTCCCCCGGGAAGGGGCCAAAGCCGGTCTTGTAGGGCACCACCTTGCCGGTGAGCGCCATCCCCATCATGGTGCGGCCGTGAAAGCCCCCCTTGAAGGCGATGGTGCCGCTGCGGCCGGTGTGGGCGCGGGCAATCTTGATGGCGTTCTCGACCGCCTCGGCGCCGGTGGAGAGAAACAGGGTGCGTTTCGGGGTCGGGCCAGGCACCAGGGCATTGAGCTTTTCGGCAAGCTCGATATAGCCGGGGTAGGGGGTGACCTGAAAGCAGGTGTGGCTGAACTTTTCCAGCTGATCGCGCACCGCCATCACCACTTTGGGGTGGTTGTGACCGGTGTTGAGCACGGCGATGCCGGAGGCAAAGTCGATGTAGCGGTTGCCCTCCACATCCCACAACTCGGCATTTTGCGCACGGTCGATGAAGACCGGCAGCAGGGTGCCAACGCCGTTGACCACGGCCGCTTCGCGGCGCGCTTGCCACGCCTTGTTTGATTCTGACTGACTCATCTTTCCTCCCTGAGGGGCCGCAGCCCCCGATATTCCCTGAAAATGTGGCAGGCGTTTTGGCGCCCATCACCGCCGATCAGCCCATCGGGCCAGATCGGCGGCGCCTTGTCTCTCTGTTGCAGCCCTAGCGAATGGCGCCAAAGCAGAGGTATTTGGTCTCGAGATACTCCTCCAGCCCCTCGGCGGCACCCTCCCGACCCAGACCCGACTCCTTGATCCCGCCGAAGGGGGCTAGCTCGGTTGAGATGATCCCCTCGTTGATGCCGACCATGCCGTACTCCAGTTGCTCGGCGACGCGCCACACCCGGGCGATATCGCGGCCATAGAAGTAGGCGGCCAGGCCATAAGGGGTGTCGTTGGCAATGGCGATGGCTTCGGCTTCCGTCTCGAAGCGCACCAGCGGGGCGACCGGGCCGAAGATCTCCTCCTGCAGGATGGGGTTGGTTTTATCCACCTTGCCCAAAATGGTGGGTTGGTAGAAGAGGGGGCCGGCAGGGTGAGCTTCGCCCCCCAGCAGCACTTCGGCACCGGCGGCGACCGATTGCTGCACCAGCTCGGCCACCTTGCTGGCGGCGGCGGGGTTGATGAGCGGGCCGATCTGGGTGCCTTCCGCCATGCCATCTCCCACCTTGAAGGCTTTGACGGCGGCAGTCAGCTTCTCGGCGAAGGCGTCATAGACGCTGGCCTGCACCAGAATGCGGTTGGCGCAGACGCAGGTCTGCCCGGCGTTGCGGTATTTGGAGGCGAGCGCCCCGGCCACCGCAGCGTCGAGGTCGGCGTCGTCAAAGACGATAAAGGGAGCATTGCCGCCCAGCTCCAGCGACAGCTTCTTCATGGTGTCGGCGCACTGGCGCATCAGCAGCTTGCCTATGCGGGTAGAGCCGGTGAAGGAGAGCTTGCGCACCACCGGATTGCTGCACAGCTCGTTGCCCACCGCGCTCGCCTGATGGCTGGTGACGATATTGATGACACCGGCGGGGATGCCCGCCTGCTCGGCCAACACCGCCAGCGCCAGCGCACAGAGCGGGGTTTCGGCGGCTGGCTTGATGACGATAGTGCAACCGGCGGCCAGCGCCGGGCCCGCCTTGCGGGTGATCATGGCAATGGGGAAGTTCCACGGGGTGATGGCGGCGACGACCCCGACCGGCTGCTTGATGGTGGCCAACCGGCGATCGCCGCTAAAGCCCGGGATGGTGCGGCCATAGGCGCGCTTGCCCTCCTCGGCGAACCACTGGATAAAGCTGGCGCCATAGGCCACCTCGCCCTTTGCTTCCGCCAGCGGCTTGCCCTGCTCGCAGGTCATGATGCGGGCCAGCTCGTCGCTGTGGGCGGTGATGGCGGCAAACCAGGCGTAGAGCTTGTTGCTGCGCTCCTTGGCGGTCAGCGCCGCCCAGGCGGGTTGCGCCGCGTGGGCGGCTGCGATGGCGCGGCGGGTATCCTCGGCATCCATGTCGGGCACCTGGGTAATGACGGCACCGCTGGCGGGGTTGGTGACCTCGAAGGTGCGGCCGCTGGCGGCCTCGCACCACTGTCCATCTATATAGGCGCGGGATGTGATCAAGCTGGAGTGGGATGTTGTTCCTGACATGAGAAGCCTCGAGTGTGGGTCAGAGCAGCTGGTTGCCGGAGTGAGCCGACCCTTCCTGCGCCGCTGCCGTATAAAATAATAAGCACAAGAAGACCATAATTTGAGCTGAAATGTTTTTCAAGTGTTAAATATATTTGAATTGCTGGGGGGCGCCATGCTAGAAAATGGGCTGTGTAGCGCGCTTTCTCCGGTTCGCTTGCAGGCGGCATGTGGGCAGACGACCGGGAGATGGTAAATCAGGTGTGCAAAATAATGAACGGCTGTGCTGTGTAACATAGTGAACGGCAAGGGAAAGCTGGTTGGCTATTTTAACCAGCAGGGTAAACAGGCAGCGCCTGATCCGATGCGATCACGCGCAAGCAGGAGAGGCTGATGATGCAAGGATGCAGAGATAGCGCAGCAAGAGGAGGCTTGCGGTGAGCGGGCCGCAGAGCCGGGAGAGCGTGGCTCGACCGTTGAGTGCGGCTGACGCCGGGGCGCGCACCATGGGGGAACGGCTGGCGGCGGTACGCCATCAGCTGGGGCTCTCCCAGCGGCGAGCGGCCGAGTTGAGCGGCCTTACCCACGGCGCCATCTGCATGATCGAGCAGGACAAGGTGAGCCCCTCGGTCGCCTCCCTGCAAAAGCTGCTCACCATCTATGGCCTGCCGCTGTCGCGCTTTTTCGCCGAGGAGGAGAGCCGCACTCCGGAGGTG
Source organism: Aeromonas sp. 84A (assembly GCF_051919345.1). Classification (NCBI taxonomy): domain Bacteria; kingdom Pseudomonadati; phylum Pseudomonadota; class Gammaproteobacteria; order Aeromonadales; family Aeromonadaceae; genus Aeromonas; species Aeromonas sp. 84A. Next base: position 3,688,267 of record NZ_JBQBEW010000001.1, on the reverse strand, counting down.
GTGATCAAGGCTGATCAGCTTATCGAGCTGGGCAGTCAGGGGGTCTCCCTCAAGCTGGTGCACAACGGCAACAACCGCCGCCAGCTCGGCTTTATGCTGGAGACCTATCCCCCCGGCACCGACACCGGCGGTCAGGTGACCCATCAGGGGGAAGAGGTCGGCACCGTGCTGGAGGGGTCGGTGATCCTGACGGTGGCGGGCCAGAGTTATCAGCTGGAGGCGGGCGACAGCTATGTGATCGACACCGGCGAGCCCCACAGCTTCAGCAATCCGTCGGGGGAGACCTGTCGCATCGTCAGCGCCCACACCCCAACGAGCTTTTAATCCTGACAGTAGTTTGGCAACCGAACCGGTAAGGAAACAGGGATCATGACCGAACATGTAAACAGTTACTACGCAGCCAGTGCTAATAAACACGCGCCCTACCCGACATTGACCGAACAGCTGGAGTGCGATGTCTGTGTCATCGGGGCGGGCTATACCGGCCTCTCCAGCGCCCTGCATCTGGTAGAGAAGGGCTACAAGGTGGTGGTGCTGGAGGCCGCGCGAGTCGGCTTTGGCGCCAGCGGCCGCAACGGCGGCCAGATCGTCAACTCCTACAGCCGCGACATCGACACCATAGAAGCGAACTGCCCGCCGGATCAGGCCAGGCTGCTCGGTTCCATGCTGTTTGAGGGGGGCCAGATCATCCGTGAGCGGATCAAGCGCTACAACATCCAGTGCGATCTGCAGGAGGGGGGCGTCTTTGCCGCCGAGACCGAGAAGCAGTTCCACGAGCTCAAGGCGCAGAAGGCGCGCTGGGAGAAGTGGGGCAATGAGCAGCTGGAGCTGCTCGATGCCAAGGGGGTGCGCGAGGTGGTGGCGAGCGATCGCTACGTCGGCGCCCTGCTCGACAAGAGCGGCGGCCATATCCACCCCCTCAATCTGGCGTTGGGGGAGGCTGAAGCCATCCGCATCCAGGGGGGGCAGATCTTCGAGCAGTCCGCCGTCACCAGTATCACCCCGGGGCTGCCAGCCTTGGTCAAGACCGCCAAGGGGGCGGTGAAGGCGCGCTTTGTGGTGGTGGCGGGCAATGCCTACCTCGGTAATCTGGTGCCGGAACTGGCCAGCAAGAGCATGCCTTGCGGCACCCAGGTGATCGCCACCGAGGTGCTGGGAGAGGAGCGGGCCCGTTCACTCTTGCCACAGAACTACTGTCTGGAGGATTGCAACTACCTGCTCGACTACTACCGTACCTCCGGCGATCACCGGCTCATCTATGGCGGCGGCGTGGTCTACGGGGCGCGGGATCCGGCGGACATCGAGCGGCTGATCATCCCCAAGATGCTCAAGACTTTCCCGCAGTTGGCCGACGTCAAGGTGGAGTACACCTGGACCGGCAACTTCCTGCTCACCCTGTCGCGCCTGCCGCAGTTTGGCCGCATCGGTCACAACATCTACTACATGCAAGGCTACAGCGGCCACGGCGTCACCTGTACCCATCTGGCGGGCAAGCTGCTCTCCGAGGTGCTGAGCGGTCAGGCGGAGCGCTTCGATGCCTTTGCCAAACTGCCGCACTACCCCTTCCCGGGTGGCCGCCTGTTCCGCATCCCCTTCACCGCTGCGGGCGCCGCCTGGTACACCCTGCGCGACCGCTTGGGGGTATAAGAGCTACCCAGCGAGAAATGTGGGCTGGTGGGTGCCGCTTAGATAACGCTGACGCCAGCACCAATACCGGAAACAACAAGGCCACCGCGAGGGTGGCCTTGTTGTTTATCAAGCAGCAGCGCGCTGATTAGCTGTAGAAGGCTTCAACGGTGCCCTTGAGCTTGATCAGGATGGGCTGACCACGGCGATCCAGCGCTTTGGGGGAGGGGATCTTCACCCAACCTTCGCTGATGCAGTACTCCTCGACATCGGTGCGCTCTTTGCCGTTCAGGCGAATACCGATCGGGTGCTCGAAGCAGGCGGCCACATAGTGAGGGCTGCGGGGATTGCAGGAGAGGTGATCCGGCAGAGCCGGTTTGGTGCTGGTATCGCTCATCGATATAACCCGAAATGAATAAAAAGTGGGTCATTGTAGAGAATGCCGCCATGGCATTCAAGGCGGCCCAATACCGGCCAAGGCGGGCGGCCATCTATGTTGGCGCTCCGCTTATCCCCGTTGCCAATGCATCACCAGCTCGGGGTGGCCGCTATGCTCGCACAACTGCTGCTCACCCTCTTTGAAACCGTTGCGGGAATAGAAGCGCCGCGCCTGCTTATTTTCGGCGTAGACCGTCAACTCGAGTCGATCATATTGGGCTTTGAGGTGTTCGAGCAGTTGGCGACCCAGCCCGTGTGATTGGTGAGTTGGGGAGATAAACAGGGCGGCAATAGACCCTTGATACCAAGAGATAAAGCCCAGTAGCTGTCCATCCTCCTCATAACCCCAGCTCTTGCTGGCGGGCAGATAGATGTCCCGCATCGCTGCCCGTTGCTCATGCCAAAAGGCGGCGGGAATAAAGTCGTGGGCTTGTACCGATGCCTGATACCAGAGCTCGACGGCGGCATCCAGATCGGTTGTTAATAATGGGCGGATCATAGTGGCCTTAATAACAAAGGGTGGAAGTAACGCAGGCTCGATCAGCGCAGCGTAATCGGCATTCGTGGTAGCGAGAGGGGGGAGAGTTCTGCACCACTCCCGGTTCGCCACCTTGGCCAAAATGGCAAGGCTGTGATTTATGCAATCCCTGTTACCGTATAGTGTCGCTCGACATTGACGGTTATTTTCCCCCAGCGGGAGGATTTGACTCTGGCTTGGTGCGCTTGAAAAGCCGCCTGCTCAGTAAACTCTTCATAGACATCGAATCTGCAGAGATTGAGAGGGTCTTGAGTCACCTCAAAGATCAGGCAGTCTTTTTCCGCACGAGTTAAACGAATATGGGCATCAAGCTCGCTCTTGACTATCGCAAGCTCGGAGAGAGGCACAATAATAAATCCCTGTAAAATCACTTTGCCCATATTTTATCCCTGAGTTGTGGATATTTATAATAATTGAAAATTGGCTTTCGGCATGTTAACGAGATAATATACCTCACAATATTTTTATTAAATGCAAAGATTGCCTGAGTCGTAAATACTATATAAATATGTAACTAATGTTTGTTGGTTATATGTTTAATTATCATGGATTTAAACGATTCGGCACAAATGAATTAATTTCATGGTTCTAAAATGAATACTTTAATTCGGTTTTACATGTGGAAAACATCTCATTTTAGTTCAGACTTAATATCCATCCATGCTTTTTCAAGCACCTTTTGTGATTGTTCTTCAAGTGCAATACGATAGACATTTAAATCTTTAGTTGTACCGTCTTTTTTTACTGATTCAGAATACACATCTTTAATTAAAGATTTTATTATCTTAGAGTATTCTTTATTGGGGTCAAGCATTAGATGTATCTTTGTTCTGACAGAAATTAATTGGGAGTGATATTGATAAAACGATTCATTGTTTTGAAAATCATCATCCAAATTTTTCCTAACGGCAATCATTGCAGCTATGCTAATAAGATCAGATATGTTTTGTCGTAACTCATTTATCCATGCCTGCCTTAATTCTGCTTTTTTTGCTAGGTTTTGAGCCTGCTGATTTTGTCGGCTTATTCGGCCGACTAAGATAGAAGTAAAAATACTACCAATACCAATTAAACCGGTAATGATAATCATTGGCCAATCAGGAGAAATAGATAATAATATTTCGTGGTCACCACTTGATAATATTATTTTTTCTGCGTCCATTACTTTCCTCATAAGCTAAAGATAGGAGCTTACATTAAGTTATCACTAATAAGTTGTATGTATTTCTAGTTTTCATTTGAGGTCGCTCATATTTTCTATTCGAAACGCTACCGCCCCCAAGTTACAGTTCCCGGTGTGCTGCTTTTAACCCATGTTCTGCGGATAACTCCCTTCTGACAGCGAATGCTCATGGTGTGGCTCCGGAAGCAGCTTTGTGCCGCGCTACCATGATACCGATTGAAGCCGGTGGTGGAAGGGTAGAGGGGCGAGAATCAATGCCGGATCAATAAATTAAAACAACTTGGGTGGCAGAAACGACAAGGCCCCCGAGGTTGGGGGCCTTGTGGTGGGGCCATCACTGGCTAGGCTGGGTAGGGCAATGCCGATCAGGGCAAGTCCAGGGTAAAGCGGGCGCCGCCGAGGGGGGATTCATCGACCCGGATCTGGCCGCCGTAGCTGTGGACAATTTCGGTCACCACCGCCAGTCCTATGCCCTGACCGGGTGAACTGTCTGCCCGCACGCCGCGCTGGAAGATCTGTTCCGATTTGGCCGGATCGATACCCGGGCCATCATCTTCCACTTCGATGCGCAGCCGCTCGAGATGACGGCGCACCGTCACCTTCACTTCGCTGATGGCAAACTTGCAGGCGTTGTCGAGCAGGTTACCCATCAGCTCCATCAGGTCGCCCTGTTCGCCGTGGAAGAGGGCGTCATCGTCGAACTTGAAGTGGGTTTGCAGCTTCTTGTGGCGATAGACCTTGGTCAGGCTGGCCAGCAGTTTTTCAATCAGCGGCACCGGCTCGGTGCCCTTGCTGGCAAGGCGCTGGCGGCCGGTCACGGCCCGTCTGAGCTGATACTGGATCATCTGATCCATGGTGAGGATCTGCTCGTTGATGTTGTCGTGGATCTCCCGCCCCAGCTTCACTTCACGGGTGGTGATCTGGATCAGCGCCAGCCGGGTTTTCAGGCTGTGGGCGAGATCGTTGAGGGCGTGCTGGTAGCGCTGGGTCTGCTGGCGTTCGTTCTCCAGCAGCTGGTTGATGGAGTCGGTCAGCGGGGCCAGCTCCCGTTCAAAATCGCTCGAGAGGTCATCGCGCTTGCCAGCCCGGATATCGTCGATCTGACGGGCGATGGTGCGCAGGGAGCTGAGGCTCCAGAAGGTGGTGAGCAGCAGCAGCCCGGCCAGCAGCATGTAGGCGAGCAGCGCCTGTTTGGCGGTCTGGTAGAGATAGGTGCGGGACTCTTCGTGATAGCGTTTGGCCGAGTCGATCATCACCACGTAGTAGGCGGTGGTGCCGCTGCCGGGATTGCGGATAAACCGCAGGCTGTAGACGAAGTAGCTCTCTCCGTTCTTGATGGTGTGCTTCTTGAAGAAGTAGTCGAGATCCATCCCCCCCAGATACTTCATCAGGTCGCCGCAGATGGTCTGTTTGGCCTTGATCACCTCTGGCATATGGAGGCTCGACCAGACCAGATCGCCATCGGCGCGGCAGATCAGGGTATCGAGGTTGCGATCCCCAGCACCACGGGATATCCGCCCCAGCTCGACGTTCGACCCCTTGTCATCCGGCTCGGTGGAGGAAAACAGCTTGGCCAGGTTCTCCTGCATCCGGGCGCTGGCCTTCTGGGTCTGCTCCTCGACGTGGCCAAGATAGAGGGCGTAGACGGCAAACCCCATGATCAGCGCGATGACCAGCAGCGAGCTGAGCAGCAGTTTGATGTGCAGTGAGCTGCGGATCATCTTGATGGGGCGCGGCAGATGAAACTGCATCAGTTACAGGAGAGGTTGAAGATGTAACCCTGACGCCGGATGGTGGAGATGGGTTGAATCGTCCCTTCCGGATCCAGCTTCTTGCGCAGGCGGCTCACCATCACCTCGATGGTGTTGGGGTCCCCTTCACCGTCGCCGTAGAGCTGGTCGAGCAGTTGCTGCTTGGAGACCACCTGACGGGCATTGCGCATCAGGTACTCCAGAATTAGGTATTCAAAGCTGGTGAGCACCGCTACTTCACCGGCGATAGTCAGCTCCTTGCGGGAGAGATCCAGCTCGTAATCACCGGCCTTCACCCTGGGCGAGATAAAACCGGCGCTGCGGCGCACCAGCGCATTGAGTCGGGCCAGCAGCTCATCTTTCTGGAACGGTTTGACCAGATAGTCATCAGCACCTGCTTCCAGTCCTTCGACCTTGTCCTGCCAGTTGCCACGGGCGGTCAGCACAATGATGGGGAAGGGGATCTGCCGTTCACGCAGTTGCCGGATCAGTTGCAGGCCGTCCATATCGGGCAGACCGAGGTCGATGATGGCCACATCAATGGGATAGTCGGCGGCGTAGTGCAGTGCAATCCCGGCCTGGTCGGTGCTGTAGACCTGATTGTCGGCTTCGGTCAGCAGAGAGGAGAGGTGGTGATTGAGCAGCTTGTCGTCTTCGACCAACAGAATTTTCATGATGTGAGCGGTCATAGGGATCCAGGCTGTCAATTAGAAAGTGTATGTCGCTTCGAGTCAATTCGAATCCTAATGCATCCCGGCTGTATCGGGACTGAATCAACGGGACTTCAGTGTTCGCGCCAACTGGTCGTTTAACCATGGTCCGGGTTGTCGATGGCATGCTGGTCGGCAGCCATGTTGCGAAAGGTTTGATGTGATGAGAGAGATGGCCGGGAGGCTGCTGGCGCGACTGCAACAGCGTGAGCGCAGCGACCTCCTCTATATTGTCTGGCTCTGCTGGGGGGCAGCCTTGCTGCTCTACGTGCTGGGGTCGCCCTGTTTTCTGTGGCCAGTGGCGCCGATGCCGCTGGTTCTGCTTGTGTGGTTGGTGGAGAGAGTACGGATGTTTGGAAGAAACAAAGGTGGTGCGGCTACTGGGTCGGCCGGGGCCACTGTGATTGCAGCCGGTGCCCGCTTCAAGGGCGAGTTGCAGGTGGAGGGGGATCTGGAGGTGCGCGGTCAGATCAATGGCACCATCCAGCTCATCGGTGGTGTGCTGCGCATCATGCAGGGTGGTAGCGTTGAGGGAGAGGTGAGTGCGCCCCACGTGATCATCAATGGCCTGCTGGAGGGGACGTGCACCTCCGCCGAGGTGGAGATCCTGGAGAGCGGCAAGATGCAGGGGATCTTCAAGGGGGGCAGTCTCTCCATATGCAAGGGCGGCAACTTTGTTGGCCAGTCCCAACCCACCGTGGCCAGCAAGGCCGATCCCGTGTTGCAAGCCTTGTCTGAAAACAGTGCGTCCGGGAGCAAGCAGCCGGAGAGCAAGAGCAATGTGAAAAAGCTGCCGCACGAGCCGAAAGGCAAGCCGACCGAGGAGCTGGCCAAGCAGGCGTGATGTCGTTTGCCAGCGGTGCAGATGACGGTTGTTCAGGAAAACAGAGAGGGGGCCACGATGGCCCCCTCTGCATTTCCCCGTCACCCGTTAGCTGCGGCGCGGCGGCAGCATATTGGTGAGGGTGTTGTCTTTGAGAATATGGTGGTGATAGAGGGCCGCCACCGTGTGCAGGCCTATCAGGGCGTAACCGATATTACCCAGGGTCTCGTGCACCTCCTTGATCAGCCCCTTGAGGTCTGGACTTGGGGAGAGCAGGGCAGGCAGCTCAAGCCCGAAGAAGGGGATGGGTTTGCCCGCGGCGCTCAGCAGCAGCCAGCCAAACAGCGGGGTGAGAATCAGAAAACCGTAGAGGGCGAGGTGGGCCAGTTTTGCCAGCTTGTGCATGATCGGGGAGAGCTCGGGCACTATACGCGGCGTCGGGCTCATCCAGCGCAGGGCCAGTCTGACAAACACCAGGGCGAAGATAAGCAGCCCCAGCATAAAGTGCCACTCCTTCATCAGCTCCCGGCCAGGGTCCCCTTTGGGGAAGATATCGCGAAATTCGATCAGGGCGTAGACGGCGATCATGGCCCACAGGGTCAGCCAGTGCAGCCCGATATTCAGGGTGCCATAACGTTGTTCACTGTTCATCAGCATAGGTTTCTTCCTTCGAAGTGCTGTCACATCCGTGTGGCATCCCCGCACTCAAACGTGTCGGAGCGAGGCCAGATCCTTTGGCGGCAACAGCCGGGCTACCATGCTTGCCATACATCGATAGCCTGCTGCTGGCATCAGTCAGAGAGGAGATGCCCTCTGCTGTCTGCATGGTATCACTGGCAACCGGGTGGATAGTCTGATCAATGCCACACAATTTACAGGCTCATTAAGCCCCTTGTGACGTGAAGAAGGCGTGAAATAGCATCAGTGATGTCGGCCCGCCCAGGTTCAGGCGGGCTCGATGGCCATCACCACGCAATCCGGCTCGCTGATGCGAAAACGGACATTGCAGTCAAACAGCCGCACCCCGTACTCCTTCTCATCGGGTTTGCCCTTCTTGTAGGCGGGGCGCGGATCTTGCGCCAGCACTTCGCTCACCAGCTGGCGCAGCTCGGGATGGGCCTTGAGCCAGGGTTGCAACTGCTGTTCGGCCTCGGCAGTGAAGCTCACCGCCAGTGGTGGGGTGGGGGCGTCGGGGGCAAAGCCCCCACGGGCATCCGGCAGGCTGTCGGCATAGGGGATGTAGGGTTTGATATCGACGATGGGGGTGCCATCGAGCAGATCCACTGCCCCCAGCTCCAGCCACAGCTTGCCCCGCTCACGGCCGATCCCGTGCAGCTCGACCACCGAGAGACCTAGCGGATTGGGGCGGAAGGTGGAGCGAGTGGCAAAGACGCCGACCCGCTCGTTGCCGCCAAGGCGCGGCGGGCGCACCGTCGGGTGCCAGCCCTGCGCCATGGTCTGGTGAAAGACGAAGCTGAGCCACAGATGGGAGAATTGCTCGATGCCGCGCAGCACATCCGGCTGATCGTAAGGGGGGAGCAGCTCGAGGCGGGCGCGGGCCGATTTGACCAGACCGGGCTGGCGGGGGATGGCGAACTTCTCCTTGTAGGGAGAGCGGATGATCCCGAGGGTGTCGATTTCGAACTTCATGGCGGATCCTGACTGAAAACCCCGGCAATTTAGCACAGGCGGCCCCAAAACGCAGGCTTGGCCTCGCTACGCCAATTTCTGCGGCGCTGCCGTGATCCCTGTCCCATCCCGGCCAGTCGGGGGCTGTGCCCGCGCGCCAAGTTGCGTAGGGTGGAGGCAACTGGCGTGTCAGGATGAAATGTGCGCACATGCGCCGAAGGGGGAGGGAGAGGGATGAAACTGCTGATTATCGGTGGCACCGGCTTTTTGGGGCGCCACCTCACCGCGCTGGCGCTGGATTGGGGCCATGAAGTGACGCTGTTCAATCGCGGCCTGCACCAGCATCCGGACTGGCGCGATCTGGTGCAGCTCACCGGCGACAGGGACAAGAGCCTGATCGCCCTGCAAGGGGCCAGTTTGCAGTGGGATCTCGTCATCGATACCTGCTGCTATCGCCCCGAGCAGGCGGCGAGCCTCTCGGCAGCTTTGCTCGGGCGCTGCGCGCGGCTCATCTTTATCTCCACCATCAGCGTCTATCGCGATTTCTCAATGCCCGAGATGAATGAGTCGGCGCCGCTGCACCCTATCCCCGAAGGGGAAATGCCCACTGACTATGGCCCGCTCAAGGTGTTGTGCGAGCAGGCGTATCGTGCCCGCTGGGGCGAGCGGCTTTGCATCCTGCGCCCGGGCGTGTTGTGCGGCCCCCATGATCCTACCGGGCGCATGGCCTGGTGGATTAAGCGGGTGCAGCAGGGCGGGCCCTGGTTGCTGCCGGGCAGTGGCGAGGATCGCTTGCAGTATCTCGATGTGCGCGACTGTGCCGAGTTTGTGTTGCGTGCGGCCGAGCAGCAGCTATCGGGCATCTTCAACCTGCTCAAACCCGGCATTACCCTCTGCGACTGGCTGGAGCGGCTGAGCGCCCGGTTGCAGCCCGCCTGCCCCATCCAGCCCGAGTGGTTGCCCTGGTCGACCCTGATGGCGGCTGGAATCGAACCCTGGCAGAGCTATCCCACCCTGCTGCCCTGCGCGCAGGCGGAATTTGCCGGTTACGGCTCTATAAGCGCCGAGGCGGCCATCGTGAAGGGATTGAACTTTCGGCCGCTGGAGGAGACCGCCGCCGACCTTGCCCACTGGCTGGCCATCGAGCCTGCCGCCGGGGTGGCGGAGAATGCCATGACTCAGGCCGAGGAGACTTCGCTACGGCAGCAGTTGCTGGAGCCCAGTCTGCAATAGGAGAGGGTGCATCGAGCCGCTGCTGCCGAGCGTGGCGCGGCAGGTGTGAATACAACGAGAGAGGGCATCCCGCGGGATGCCCTCTCTGTCTATCCAATGTCTGATGGTTGCCGAATACAGGCTGACGCGATTCCCCATCCCATCGTTGTCGCTCACCGAGTTAGCGGATGGCGGCCCCCGCGGCTACCAGCAGCTCTTTCAAAATGGTGCGATGGCAGCGGGACTCCTGCTCGCAGTAGCAACCCACCGACAGATTGGCTGTGTGGGAGAGGGCGGCCAGCAGCGCCAGATCATGCCTGGCGGCAGGTTGCGCCATCTCGGCCTTGTACTGTTTGCCAAACGCTGCCCACTGGGCGGGTGTCTCGGCTGCCTGCCCCAGCTTCATGGTCTCGCTGCTGGGAGCAAGGTTGGGAAACCAGACATCGTACCAATGCTGGCTGGCAAATTCGCTTTTGGGGACGCCGCGGGGTGGGCGGCGCACCGTGCCGATCCGCAGCCCCTCATCGGGCAGGCGCGGGCTGCCAAGGCGAACGATAGCGAGGGCCATGACAGCGGGTTACTTCTCTTCGGCCACTTTCAGCGCCTGCCCGTAGCAGATCACCTGTTTCAGGCAGCCCGGGGTGTCGCTGAATTCGGCGCACTTGTCGATGGTGACGCCGTTGCCACCCATGTCGGCGGCGCGGCGGCGGGCCAGGGTGCGCGCTTCACCTGCGTTGGGCACCGGCTGGTTGGCATCGGCCTGGCAGGATTCCCCCTCGATGGTGCCGAGGTAGAGGTAGTTGAGGTCAGCCAGCTCATCCTGTTCATAGATGCGCACGCTACCGGGTTTGAAGTATTCGTCGAAGTTCTCTTTATCCAGATTGCTGTTGAAGGCGTAGTTGGCACAGCCGGAGGCAATCAGGGGCATCATCAGGATCAGGCGTTTCATCGTCTCGTATCTTGTGTCGGTGATGAGGACAGTAGAAATGCGCAGGCGCTCCATGTCGGCATCTTGTTGAATAATGAGGGGGACATTATAGGGGCCAGCCGCCTGCGGCGACCAGCCCCGTTTTGCGCCCGTTTGTCAGGGTGTGACCCCCATCAGGCTGATATCAGCCTGATATCAAACAGGAGCCAGTCGCTGATAGAGGCTGCGGTAGTAATCATCCGCCAGCAGCTCGTTGTGAGGGGCGCAGAGGCGGATCTGTCCCTCTTCCATCAGGGCAATCCGGTCCATCTGTTCCATCCCCAGCAGGCGGTGGGAGATAAGCAGCAAGGTGCGATCTGCCCCGAGCCGGAACAGCAGCTCCATGATCTCCCGCTCGGTCTGGCTGTCTAGCCCTTCGGTCGGTTCGTCCAGCAGCCAGAGCGGCGCATCGTGCAGCAGGGCGCGGGCGATACCGATACGGCGGCGCTCGCCACCGGAGAGGGGGCGGCCGCCGTCACCGAGCCAGGCGTCGAGGCCCGCCTCATCTTCCAGCAGATTGGCCAGCCCGACCTGGGTCAGCACCGCAATCAGCTGCTCGTCAGTGGCGGTCGGGGCGGCCAGTTTGAGGTTGCCCCGCAGGGTATCGGCAAACAGATGCACCCGCTGGCTCACCACCGAGATGGAGGCGCGCAGCGCCCCTTCGCTGTAGTCGGTGAGCGGCTTGCCATCGAGCAGGATCTTGCCAGCCTGCGGGCTCCACTCCCGGGCCAGCAGCCCCATCAGGGTCGATTTGCCGCAGCCGGTCTGGCCCAGCAGCGCCAGCTTCTCACCGGCGTGCAGTTGCAGGGTGCAGCCACGCAGCACCGGCTGGGGGTTGCCGGGGTAGCCAAAATAGAGGTCATTGATCTGCAGCGCACCAACGGTGGCATGGGTCTGCTCGTCGCCCCACACGGGGGCTTTGGCCTCTTGCAGGATCTCGTTCAGGCGGCGTGCCGAGGTGAGGCTGGTGGAGAGGTGCTGGAAAGCCCCCGCCAGCGGCATCAGTGCCTCGAAGCTTGCCAGGGTGGCAAAGACCATCAGTGCGGTGATGGGGTCGGGCGCCGCACCCGCTACCCCATGACCGGCCAGCCAGAGCATCAGAGTCAGGGTCCAGCCGCTCAGCAGTTGCACCGAGAAGTTGGCCAGCCCGCTCACCTTGGCCATGCGGGCCTGCGCGGCAAGCAGAGCCTGTTCGGCTTGTTGCAGCTCAACCAGCGCCTTGGGGGCGGCGGCAAACATCTGCAGCTCGGCCTGACCATCCAGATAGTCCACCATCCGGGTACGCAGGGTTGATTTTTCCGCAATCAGCGCCTGACCGGGGCGACGGCCGAGGAAGTAGAACACCAGCGGCAGTGCAATCATGCCAAACAGCAGAATGGCACCCAGGGTAAGGGCGAGGCGACTGTCAAAAAACGACAAGAAGAAGACCAGTCCGGCGGTGCTGAGCAGGGCCGCACCTATGGGGGTGATCAGCCGCAGATAGACGTGGTCCATCGCATCGATGTCGGCCACCAGTCGGTTGAGCAGATCCGCCTGACGGAAACCGGCCAGGGTACCGGTGGAGAGCGGCGAGAGTTTCTGCCAGAACCAGACCCGCAACCGGGTCAGTACCCGGAAGGTGGCGTCGTGGCTCACGACCCGCTCACCCCAGCGACCGGCAGTGCGGACGATGGAGAAGAAGCGTACCCCGCCCGCGGGGGTCATGTAGTTAAAGGCATGGGTCGTCGCAACTGTCATCCCTGCCACGGCGGCGGCGGAGAGGAACCAGCCGGAGAGTGAGAGCAGCCCCATGCCGGCGGCCAGGGTCACCAGCGCCAGCAGCAAACCAATGGTGAGGCTGAGCCAGTGTTGGCGATAGAGGCGCAGAAACGGCAACAGATCACTCATCGAGAGAACCTCCGGAACGTTGGGAGAGCAGGCGGGCAAAAGGCCCCTGCCCAGAACTAAGTTGCTGGAAGCTGCCTTGTTCCACCAGCTGGCCGTGGGCCAGCACCATTATCTTGTCCATCTTGGTGAGCTGGTCGAGGCGGTGGGTGATCATCAGCAGGGTCTGGCCAGCCATCGCCTGCTCGAGGGTGGTCATGATGGCGCGCTCGGAGTGGCGATCCAGACTGGCTGTCGGTTCATCGAGTACCATCAGCTGGGTTGATTTGAGCAGGGTTCGCGCCAGGGCGAGGCGCTGAGCCTGACCGACCGAGAGGCCGCCGGCCTGATCGCCGACCGGATAGTCGAGCCCCTTCTCCATGGCAAATTCCCACGCCTGTGCCCGTTTCAGGGCATCTTCCAGCTCGGCATCGCTGGCCGTTGGCTTGGCCAGCAGCAGGTTGTCGCGCAAGGAGGCGTGGAACAGCTGCGGGTTTTGCGAGAGCCAGCCCAGTTGCAGGCGCCACTGGCTCATGTCGAGGGTGGCAAGCTCCTGCCCGTTGACCTTGAGCTCACCGCGATAGGGGGCAAAGCCAAGCAGGGCGTTGACCAGCGAGCTTTTGCCTGCGCCGCTGACGCCGATGAGGGCGGTGCGCGAACCGGCTTCCAAAGTGAAGTCGATGGGGCCGACCAGCACCTTGCCTTCGGCGCTCAGCACTTCAAGGCCTTTTGCTTCTACCTTGACCGGGCTGTCGGCATGGAACGGCGCCGTGCCTGCGGCCGGTTCGCTCACCTCGGCTTCAAGGAACTCCAGCAGCTGCTCGGCAGCGCCAATGGCCTGCGCCTTGGCGTGGTAGTGGGCACCGAGTTCTCGCAGCGGGGCGTAGAACTCGGGGGCGAGAAACAGCACGAACAGGCCGGTAAAGAGGGTGACTTTGACCCCATAGCTACCAAAGTTCAGATGGTCGATATAAGAGAAACCGAAGTAGACGGCGACCAGCGCCACTGAAATGGCGGCGAAGAACTCCAGCACGGCGGTGCTCAGAAACGCCAGGCGCAGCACTTCCATGGTGCGTTCGCGAAAATCTTCCGAGGCGTCGCGAATGGCGTCACCTTCTGCCTGGGTACGCATAAAGAGTTGCAGGGTACGCAGCCCCTTCAGGCGATCGAGGAAGTGGCCGGAAAGACGGGCCAGCGCCTGAAAATTGCGGCGGTTGGCATCGGCGGCGCCCACACCCACCAGGATCATAAAGATGGGGATGAGGGGGGCAGTGCCCAGCAGGATCAGACCAGCCGCCCAGTTGACCGGGAACACGGCCACCAGAATGACCACCGGAATAAAGACGGCGATGGCCATCTGCGGCAGATAGCGGGAGAAGAAATCCTGCATGTTTTCAATCTGTTCCAGCAACAGGCTGGCCCAGCTACCGGCCGGACGGCGCTGGATATAGGCAGGGCCGAGGCGACTCAAGCGAGTGAGCACCAGCTGGCGGATGGTCTGGCGCACCGCGCTGCCCGCCTTGAAACTGGCCACTTCCCGGCCGTAGGCCAGTGCCGCCTTGCCAAGCGTCACCAGCAGCAGGGTAATAAAGAGCGTGATGGATTGCTCAGGCGTTGAGCCTTCGATGATAAAGCCGTGCAACAGGGTCGCCAGCAGCCAGGCTTGCGCCACCATAAGAATGCCCTGGCCAAGGCCAAAAGCGATGGATATCGTGATCCAGCGGCGACCGTGACTCGATTGCTTGCGCAACCAGCCATAGAGACGTTTTTGCGTTTTTTTATCCATTACCACCATCCTCGCGTCGAGTGGCGCAAGACTATCCTTGCCGTTTGGCCTTGGCAACCTTGTAAATTATCTGTGTTGAAAATGTTTGATTGAAAAAGCAACCGTCTGTTCAATCCTTGTCCGAACAGATTGATTTATTGAAAAAAGTGGCAAAGGCGCCATTGCGCTCGGCGGCAAAATGCATATAGTAGGAGCCCTGACGCGGGTGTAGTTCAATGGTAGAACGGTAGCTTCCCAAGCTGCATACGTGGGTTCGATTCCCATCACCCGCTCCAAATTTCAGATGCCAGGCGGGCATCGTATAATGGCTATTACCTCAGCCTTCCAAGCTGATGATGCGGGTTCGATTCCCGCTGCCCGCTCCAGCTTCAAAACAAAAAGCCCACTCCTGCGAGTGGGCTTTTTGTTTTTCATCTGTCTTGTGCGTGTCTTGTGCGCCGTTCGACGTCACGCTCACGGTTTCTCAGCTTTTAAGGCAAATCGCAGAGACAGAAAAGGCGCCCGAGGCGCCTTTTCAGATCAACAGCGTAGCGGGAGCTTATTCCTGCTCCAGCTCACCACAGAAACGGTAGCCTTCGCCGTGGATGGTGGCGATGATCTCCGGAGTATCGTTGACGCTTTCGAAGTGCTTGCGAATGCGACGGATGGTCACATCGACGGTACGGTCGTGGGGCTTGAGCTCACGGCCGGTCATCTTCTTCAGCAGTTCGGCACGGGTCTGGATCTGGCCCGGGTTTTCGCAGAAGTGCAGCATGGCGCGGAACTCGGAGCGCGGCAGCTTGAACATGTCGCCAGTCGGGCTGACCAGTGCGCGGCTGTTGATATCCAGCGCCCAGCCATTGAACAGGTAGCGCTCAACCAGCTTCTTCTCTTCGCCACCGGCAGCCACGTTCATGGTGCGGCTCAGCAGGTTGCGGGCACGGATGGTCAGCTCACGGGGGTTGAACGGCTTGGTGATGTAATCATCGGCGCCGATCTCCAGACCCAGGATCTTGTCCACTTCGTTGTCACGACCGGTCAGGAACATCAGGGCGATGTTGTCGTTCTCACGCAGCTCACGGGCCAGCAGCAGGCCATTCTTGCCCGGCAGGTTGATGTCCATGATCACCAGATTGATGGTGTGGGAAGTGAGGGCCTGATGCATCTCGTCGCCGTTGTTGGCTTCGAGCACGATGTAGCCTTCGGCTTCAAAAATGCTTTTCAGGGTATTGCGTGTGACCAGCTCGTCTTCGACGATCAGAATGTGTGGTGTTTGCATGAGTATTCCCAGATTCTTATCAGTTAATTATCTTAAATTTAACACTCTTTGGCGTTTCAAACCGATTTCCTGACTGATCCTGAAAATTTATTACGTCATCCTGGGTATGAGAGTCAGGTCGGAATATCGCGAATTAGGCATCAGTACCGGCAAGTATCCCTGTGCCACTTATAGGTTCCCGACAAGTCTGGTCGAGTAGAGCCTGGAAAGGTCGTCCATTACGAAAGTGGCCGCATTTTATCAGTTAACAGGAGCATAACAACACTCTTTGCCGTCAGATAGCAACTTTTTAACTCTGATTTGATATAGGTCAAACCCTGGTACAGCTGCATCATACTTGGCCTGAACCGTGTTTTCGCCCCTACAAAATGTAATGGAATGTAACATGTGATTGACATGAATTTGTGGGAAAACTACAAGAAAATTTGCTTTATCGCGCCATTTGAGCCACCAGACTGGTCTGCCTTTGCCATCATCACAGCCTGGAATCCGGCCAGCCAGTGGGTCACAGAACGACGCAATATGCGGCGGGAACGGGCGCTGTGGCGCCATCTGACCGTGGATTTGCACGTGCCCGTGGTGGGGCCATTTTGGGGATCTGACCCGGACGAACGCTGGCAGGAGTCATCGCTGGCGGTGGCGCTATCCCTGCCAAAAGCCCGTCAGCTGGCAGCGCGTTTTGGCCAGAATGCTCTCTACTGGGTGGAGGATGGCCAGCTCTGGTTGACACCAGTATTGACGGATAAATCAGCAGTTTATCTGGGCAATATTGAATCCTTCTGGATTGCCAGAAACCTTGCCTGATGAAAGAATGAACACCTTCATGTATCTGAAAGGAATCAAATCATGCTGGATCTCCTGCCCGACCTCTGCGATCAACATGGCGACTTGCTGCAAGTGGCCGACCCGGTGTTTCAGGATTTTGGCGGCAAGGCCCTCTTTTATGGTCGCGCCGTAACGCTCTCCTGTTATGAAGACAACAGCCTGGTGCGGGATCTGGTGACCCGCCCCGGTCACGGCAAAGTGATGGTGATCGACGGCGGCGGCTCGCTGCGCCGTGCGCTGCTTGGCGATCAACTGGCGGTCAAGGCGGTGGATCAGGGGTGGGAGGGTATCCTGATCCACGGCGCGGCGCGGGATGTGGGCACCCTGGCGACATTGGCGCTCGGGGTCAAGGCGCTGGCAGCCTGTCCGGTCAAGACCGAGAAGCGAGGATTGGGAGAGCTGGGGGCCGTGGTCAGCTTTGCCGGTGTGACCATCCACGAAGGGGATTACGTCTATGCGGATCGCAACGGCGTGGTGGTGAGTGCCACGCCGCTGATCTGATTCAGAAGTTGAAACCGACCCCCAGGCTCAGCGCCTGATCGGCTGTGATGGCGCTGACCCCGTAGTTGGCGGTGAGGGAGAGTCTCGGTGTCAGCAGCAGGTTGGAGTTGAGCTCCAGCAGGGTGCTGGCCTTGTTGAGATCAAGATGCTTGATCTGGCTGCCGATATTGAATGCCGGAGAGAGTTGGTAGCGTATCCCCGAACTCATATTGAAACCGGATGTGCGATTCTGATCCGCCACCGCCGGGCCCGCTTCCATGAAGAGGGTCACATCATCCACCACCGGATACTGATAGCCGCTATTGACCAGCCAGAGATCAAAACTGTCGCTGTGATGGCTATGGCCATTGAGCAGCACACCCGAGTAACTTTTGACATAGAGAGACGGGTTGGATTGCGGCTGAACCACTGCCCAGTCGGCGGCCTGTGCGGCCATGCTGGCGCAGGTTGCAAGCAGTGTGATGATGAGTGATTTGACCATTCGTTTCCCCTCCCTGGGTCCGGAACTGAGCCTAAGCATGGCACATGCCAGCTGGTAGTAAAGTGAAGGGAGATCACAATAAAATCCTTTGGCATGGGCGCCAGCCATGATAAACAGGCTGCCGTATTGATGGCTCTAATAATTAAGAGGTGAATCCATGAACAAGAAACTGACTCTGCTGGCCGCGCTGGCACTGGGAGGCTGCGCAATGGCAACAGGTTCCAGCATGGCTCAACTGCAAGCATCCAGCTGGCAGCTGCAAGGCGCCACCAGCGATACCTTCACCCTGCAAGTGGTCGACGGCAAGGTGGCGGGCAAGGGTGGCTGCAACCGCTATTTTGGCGGTATCACCAAGCAGGGGGACGGTGTCTTGACGCTGGGCGCTATGGGCTCCACTCGCATGATGTGCATCGGCGACGCCATGAACAAAGAGACCGAGTTCCTGCAAAAGCTGGAGAAGGTGGCAACCTACTCCATCAACGGCAACCAGCTGACTCTGAGCGATGCCAACAAGGCGGCCCTGCTCACCTTCAACGCTGTGCCAGCTGCCAAATAAGGCACGCGTTTGTCTGATTGCCCCTACAGTGCTGACAGTGCTGCCGGTCAAACGCTCTGATACGCCCTCCCTCTGGAGGGCGTCTGTTTATCTGCGATGAGCCCTGTGTGGTCGTCCTCAACGGTTGTTCACTCGTAGCCCCCTTTCTGCCCGGTTTGATGCCAGCACTTCGGATCTTCGTTTCAGTACGTATCTTGATCATTTCAATAATTCTTGTATAGTTGAAATGAAAGGTCGCACCAAGGGGAGTGAAGATGAACAAAGAGATGGCCACCAAGGTCTTTGAATCGCTGGCATCCGGCATCCGGCTCGATGTGTGGCGGCTGCTGGTGAAGGCGGGGCTGGAGGGGCGAGTCGCCGGTGAACTGGCCAGCGAGCTCGATATTGCCCCCAATACCCTCTCGTTTCACCTCAAGGCGATGCTCAACACCGGTCTGCTGTCGGTGGAGCAGGAGGGGCGTTTTCTGCGCTACCGCGCCAATATTCCCCTGATGCTGGATGTGATCGCCTACCTCACCGAGGAGTGCTGCGCCGGTCATCCCGAGGCGTGCGGCGTGATGCGTGCCGAGTCAGCCTGCTCCCCCCATGTTCTGCCTGTGCAGCCCTGCTGCAACAAGGAGTAATGCCATGTCCTCCATTCAGATTTTTGATCCCGCCCTCTGCTGCTCCAGCGGTGTCTGCGGTACCGAGGTTGATCAGGCACTGGTCACCTTCGCAGCAGACCTCGCCTGGGCCAAGGAGCAGGGCGTTGCCATCGAGCGTTTCAATCTGGCCCAGCAGCCGATGCAGTTTGCCGAGACGCCTGCCGTCAGCGCTTTTCTGACCCACGCCGGGGAGGAGGGGTTGCCGCTGGTGCTGGTGGAGGGACAGGTGGTGTTGACCGGCCGTTATCCGAGCCGCAGCGAGCTGGCTCGTTATGCCGGGCTGCCAGCGCCGCAAGCGGCCATCAAGGGGATCGTCAAGGGTGGCTGCTGCTCTGGCAGCGGTTGCTGCTGAGTCGCGATGCACCATTCGGGAGAGGCTATGTACCATTTTCAGACCAATCCACCGCCGTTTCTCTTTTTCACCGGCAAGGGCGGGGTGGGCAAGACCTCGCTGGCCTGCGCCAGTGCGGTGGCGCTGTGTGATATTGGCAAGCGGGTGCTGCTGGTGAGCACAGATCCTGCCTCCAACGTGGGGCAGGTGTTTGCCACCGAGATCGGCAATCGCGTCACCACCATCGCCGCTGTGCCCGGTTTGTCGGCGCTGGAGATAGATCCCCCCGCGGCGGCCAAAGCTTATCGGGAGCGGATTGTCGGGCCGGTGCGCGGCAAGTTGCCCGAGAGCGTGGTGCGCAGCATCGAGGAGCAGCTCTCCGGCGCCTGCACCACCGAGATCGCCGCCTTTGACGAATTCACCGCCCTGCTGACCGACCAAACGCTGCTGGCCGAGTATGACCATATCGTCTTTGATACGGCCCCAACCGGTCACACCATCCGGCTGCTGCAACTGCCGGGCGCCTGGAGCGAATTTCTGGAGCAGGGCAAGGGGGATGCCTCCTGCCTTGGCCCGCTGGCGGGGCTGGAGAAGCAGCGCAGCCAGTATGGCGAGGCGGTCGCCGCCCTGGCAGATGCTGCCCGCACCCGTCTGGTGCTGGTGGCGCGGGCTCAGCAATCCACTCTGCGGGAAGTGGCCCGCACCCATGAGGAGCTGGCCGCCATCGGCTTGTTGAATCAGCAACTGGTGATCAATGGCCTCTTCCCCGAAGGCACCATTGCCGGAGATCCGCTGGCAATGGCGATCTGGCAGCGCGAGCAACAGGCTCTCGCCCAGATGCCGCAGGGGATCAAGGGGCTGGCGCAGGATCATATCCCGCTGCTGGCCACCAATCTGGTGGGGGTCGAGAGCCTGCGCCAGCTGCTGCAACCACAGGATGCTGGTGCGCAGGTATCACTGGCAACGTCAGCCCATCTGCCAGCCCAGCCCGAGTTGAGTTCGCTGGTGGACGAGCTGGCCGCCGATGGTCACGGCCTTATCATGCTGATGGGCAAGGGCGGGGTGGGCAAAACCACGCTGGCGGCCGCCGTGGCGGTGGAGCTGGCGAGCCGCGGCCTGCCGGTGCACCTCACCACCTCGGATCCCGCCGCGCACCTGAGCGAGACGCTGGCAGGTAGCTTGCCCCATCTGGAGGTGAGCCGCATCGACCCCCACGCCGAGACCGAGCGTTACCGCGCCCAGGTGCTGGCCACCAAGGGGGCGGCCCTGGACGAGCAGGGGCGGGCGTTGCTGGAGGAGGACTTGCGCTCCCCCTGTACCGAGGAGATCGCCGTGTTCCAGGCCTTCTCGCGCATCATTCGCGAGGCGGGCAAGCGCTTCGTGGTGATGGATACCGCCCCCACCGGCCACACCCTGCTGCTGCTCGATGCCACTGGCGCCTACCACAGGGAGATCGCTCGCCAGATGGGAAACAAGGGGCTGCACTTCACTACCCCCATGATGCAGTTGCAGGATCCCAAACAGACCAAGGTGTTGATTGTGACCCTACCCGAGCCGACGCCAGTGCAGGAGGCGGCCAATCTGCAATCCGATCTGCGCCGGGCCGGCATCGAGCCCTGGGGCTGGCTCATCAACCACAGCTTGCAGCAAGCCGCGGTCAGCTCACCGCTGCTGCAACTGCGGGCCGAGCGCCAGTTGCCCCATATCGAGGCGGTCGAGCAGCAACACGCCAGCCGCTACGCCGTGGTGCCGCTGCTCGCCGAGGAGCCGGTAGGGCCCGATGCCCTGCGCCGCCTCTGCCAGCACCATTGAGTCGCCACCCCGGTCTGCTGCCGGGGCGGCTTGAATATGCCGTTACTTGTTATAACCCTTTGTTTTGAACCAATAGAAGATGCGGAATTGCGCCGCATCGGGAGCTGTGATGTCTGCAACATGTGATGCCAAGGCCGTGCCTGCCATCGGCTTTTTTGAACGTTATCTGACCGCCTGGGTCGCCCTCTGCATTCTGGTGGGGATTGGCCTCGGGCAGGGGTTGCCGGATCTCTTCAAGGCGATCGGCGCCATGGAGGTGGCCAAGGTCAACCTGCCGGTGGGGCTGCTGATCTGGGTGATGATCATCCCCATGCTACTCAAGATCGACTTTGGCGCCCTGCATCAGGTGAAGGGGCACATGAAGGGGATTGGGGTCACCCTCTTTATCAACTGGCTGGTCAAACCCTTCTCCATGGCCTTCCTCGGCTGGCTCTTTATCCGCGTGCTGTTTGCCGACTGGTTGCCGGCGGATCAACTCGACAGCTATGTGGCGGGGCTGATCCTGCTGGCGGCGGCCCCCTGCACCGCCATGGTGTTTGTCTGGAGCCGCCTCACCAACGGCGATCCCTACTTCACCCTGTCGCAGGTGGCGGTGAATGACCTCATCATGGTGTTTGCCTTCGCGCCGCTGGTGGCGCTGCTGCTCGGAGTCTCCAGCATCATAGTGCCGTGGGATACCCTGCTCACCTCTGTGGTGCTCTATATCGTCATCCCGGTCATCATCGCCCAGCTGCTGCGCAAGGCTTTGCTGAAAAAGGGAGAGGCCCATTTTGACGGCGTTATGACCCGCATCCAGCCTTGGTCGGTGGCGGCCCTGCTGCTCACTCTGGTGCTGCTGTTTGCCTTTCAGGGCAACGCCATCATTGAGCAGCCGCTGGTTATCGCCCTGTTGGCGGTGCCCATTCTGATCCAGGTGCTGTTCAACTCAGGGCTGGCTTACTGGCTCAACCGCAAGGTGGGGGAGAAGCACTCAGTTGCCTGTCCTTCCGCCCTGATCGGCGCCTCCAACTTCTTCGAGCTGGCGGTGGCCGCCGCCATCAGCCTGTTCGGCTTTCACTCCGGCGCGGCGCTCGCCACCGTGGTAGGGGTACTGATCGAGGTGCCGGTCATGCTGCTGGTGGTGCGGGTGGTTAACGCCAGCAAACCCTGGTACGAAGCGGGGCTGGGCCGTTAACTGATGGCCGCTAACAGATGGCCGCGAACTGATGCTATCCATTTTCTATTCACTTGATTAATGAGAGACACGCAAATGAGTGCAATCACCATCTATCACAATCCGGAATGTGGTACCTCCCGCAACACCCTGGAGCTGATCCGCAACAGCGGCGTGGAGCCCACTGTCATCCACTATCTGGAGACGCCCCCTTCCCGCGACCAGCTGGTGGCGCTGATCGCCGCCATGGCCATGCCGGTGCGCGATCTGCTGCGCAAGAACGTGCCCCCCTACGAGGTGCTCGGGCTGGCGGAAGATCGTTTCAGCGATGATGAACTGATCGATGCCATGCTGGCCCACCCCATCCTCATCAACCGGCCTATCGTGGTCACGCCTCTTGGCACCAAGCTGTGCCGTCCGTCGGAAGTAGTGCTCGATATTCTGCCCGATCAGCAAAAAGGGGCCTTCGCCAAGGAGGATGGCGAGCAGGTGGTGGATGCGAGCGGCAAGCGCCTCAAGTAATCATCTGAACGCTCAAGTACGGATTGAAACAGGGCCAGCGTCACGCTGGCCCTGTTTCGTTGTGTGAACAAGTTGAAAAAGTTATTCCGGCCAATCGTTTTACCGCTTTTTCTGTGACGATGATCACTGTACCATCGCCGCCCGACCTGCCACCCGGCCGCATCTCCCCCTGCGACGGCGCTGGCGTCACCCGATACATGCTGTCACCCGGAACGTGAATGACCCCAGGATGGGACCCGCCACTAACCTGTAGGTTTGTGGTCTGCGTGTCGCGTGGGTCGGCATTTCTCTCGCCGGATCTCCCGCGACGCCTGTCTGCAGACTTGCCATATGAAACTCCTCTCTTCATAGGTGCAAGATGACACTGTTATTGAGTCTGGTCGGTATGCTGGCCCTGATGTTTATCGCCTGGCTGGCGAGTGAAAACCGCCGAGCCATCCGCTGGCGAACCGTGCTGGGTGCGCTCGCCCTGCAAACCGGTTTTGCTGCCCTGGTGCTCTATTTCCCCCCGGACAAATCATGCTCGGTGCCATGAGCAATGGCGTCTCCGCCCTGCTCGGCTTTGCCGACAGCGGCATCCGTTTCGTGTTTGGCGATCTCGCCAGCAACGGCTTTATCTTCGCCGTGCGGGTGCTGCCGCTGGTGATCTTTATCAGCGCGCTGATCGCCGTGCTCTACCACTTCGGCATCATGCAGTGGGTGATCCGGGTGCTGGGTGGCGCCATTCATCGCCTGCTCGGCACCAGCCGCGCCGAATCTCTGGTGGCCACCGGCAACATCTTCCTGTCGCAAGGGGAGTCGCCGCTGCTGATCCGTCCCTTCCTCGCCGGTATGACCCGCTCTGAACTCTTTGCGGTGATGACCTGTGGCATGGCTTCGGTGGCGGGCTCGGTGCTGGGCGGTTACGCCGGTCTGGGTGTGGATCTTAAATACCTCATTGCCGCCTCCTTTATGGCTGCGCCCGGTGGCCTGCTGATGGCCAAACTGCTGGTGCCGGAGCAGCAGCAGGTGAGCGATCAGACCGAGATCACCCTCGACAAGAGCGACTACAGCAACGCCATCGATGCGCTGGCGGGCGGCGCCATGGGCGGCATGAAGATCGCCGTGGCCATCGGCACCATCCTGCTCGCCTTTGTCAGCGTGATCACCATGATCAACGCCGGTCTCACCACCGTCGGCGAGTGGTTCGGCTGGGCCGATCTCTCCCTGCAGCAGCTGCTGGGCTATCTGTTTGCTCCGGTGGCCTGGCTGATTGGCGTGCCCGCCAGCGAGATGATGGCGGCAGGCTCCCTGATTGGTCAGAAGGTGATCATGAACGAGTTTGTCGCCTATCTGGACTTTGCCAATATCAAGGCGGATCTGAGCGCCCACACCCAGATCATCATCACCTTTGCGCTGTGCGGTTTTGCCAATCTGGGCTCCATTGCGGTGCAGCTCGGCTCCATCGGCACCATGGCACCGGAGCGCCGTCACGATGTGGCCAATATGGGCTTCAAGGCGGTGCTGGCGGCGACCCTCGCCAACCTGATGAGCGCCACCCTGGCCGGGATCTTTGTCTCCCTCTGATGAGATAAAGCCAGGCTGCGCCAGTAAAAAAGCGCCCGCCCCATCTGGGGCGGGCGCTTTGCTTTATGGGCAGGGTGCTAGCGAGCGTTCGCTTCCCCCAGCCGTGGGTTGAGGGAGAGGATCCGGGTCTTGCTGACCCGGTGGCGATAGATCTCCCGCAGATAGAGCAGCGCCTTTTTCACCGATTCGCGGCTGAGGCGAATATCGTTGATGGAGACGAACTTCTCTTTCTCGCGGATAAGCTCCCGATATTTCTTCTCATACATGGGCTTGATGGCGTACCAGTTGGTATCGAGGATCTTGGCCGGGTTCTCGAATTCGTTGAGCATGCTGTCGAGCAGCGCATCGTTCCACTCCTCATTGCAGATCATCTCGATCACCGCCTTGTCCAGATGCTCATCGAAGCGATAGTGATCCTTGGCAAATCAGCGCTTGATAAAGGCCACGATCAGGGTCAGGAAGTCATCGCTCAGGCAGGGGCTCTTGACGATCAGGGTGGTGAGGGAGATGTTGGCCGACGCCCCGATGACCAGCGCATACCGCTTGAGGGTGGTATTGGGGAAGAGCCCGTTGAGGTGAGACTTGAGCCGGTTGAGATCCATATAGGAGAGCTTGTACTCCTTGGGCAGGGAGATGATCGACACCACTGAGGAGCAGTTCTTGAAGAAGTGCAGCTCGTTGAGGTGGGCCGGGTCATGGCCACTTTTCACATAGTCGTCCAGATACTCTCGATAGTTGCCCGCCTCGATGGGCAGCAGACTGATCCCCTCGATGGCCTGGGTCATCTTGTTGAAGTGGGGCAGCTCGATGGAACGGGTGAAGAGATCGTCCACATTGAGCCCGTCCTCCTTGTCAAACAGGCCGCCGGGGGGCGAGATGGACTCGGCATACGCCACCGCCACCGGCCCCGCCAAACTCATAAAGAGGTCGTTGGCATCGAGTTGAATGGTCTCGCTGATGTCGATGCCTGCCCGGCGAAAGTAGTTCTCGTCGTAGTCTGTGGTGACGGCCTGGGCGGTAAGAATGTTGAAGATCTGCTGGGAGATGTACTGGTTGGCGTACTTCTCCATGGTGTTGACGTCAACATGCTGGATCTCGCCATCGTCGCTCTCTTCGGCGTAGCGCATGATGTCGTTGGAGATCAGCATCATGGCATTCCAGGGCCTGATCCGCTTGAGCATGCTGGCATCGCACGCCTGCTCGTTGTCGAAGTGATAGGAGAAGTCCCACTCCTCGGCCAGATACTTGCACAGCAAACGCCCCGCGTTGATGTGCAGTGCTTCCGAGATCTCGATACCCCGATCACAGATATTGGGCAGGATGCAGATGCCGCTGGTGAAGATGGGGTCGAACATGAAGTGCTCCCCGAGGGAGAGGTGCTCCTCCTCTTCTGACGGGGGTGAAAAGGTCTTGCTCATGTAGGAGTACTGCTGGGCCAGCCCGAACTCGGAGGCCATGCCGGAGCCTGTGCCGCCCCCGGCGCTGAAGATGTAGAAATAGAGGCGGGACTGGTTGGCCTTGATGCCGCAGGAGTCGACCAGATAGGTATGAATGGCCTGCCACTCGGAGTTGGCGAAGTAGTGGGGGCTCTTGTTGAGGATGATCTTGGCCAGATACTGGCCAAGGATGGGGGCGTTACCCGCACCTCCCGCATGGATCTCCGACAAGTCCATCACCCGCATCTTGGCGTAGTCACGCAAGGAGCCACCTTCGCCGCTGCGATTGGAGTGGCGGATGCGGCCATCGATGTCCTTGTCCAGATCCCCCAGCATCACCATGGGCTCGATCAGAAAGACCGGTCGGGCCCCGTTGTTTGGCAGTCGCAGATTGCGCCGGATCCAGCTTACCGGACCAAACTCCTTCTCCCGCTTTCGTTGCTCTTCACTATTGAACTCATTGAGATAAAAGCTGCGGGCGTTGTAGACCAGCGAGGCCACATCCTGCGCGATGTTGGAGCCGCAGCGCCCCAGCCCCACCAGACAGACGGAGGGAAAGTTGTGGGGCACGGTGGCGCCCGTTTCACTCTCTCCGATGGCGGCCGGAAACACCGCGTGGCGCAGCTGTTCCAGATTGGCAAGAATGCGGGCCAGATCCCCTTCGGTGTAGTAGAGGTAACGGTTGCCTGCGTCCTGCTCATCATCCGTGTTGATAGGTAGCAGATCGATATGCTCGGTCATGAAAAAAGATCCCTCTTGGCGGCGAATGTATATAAATCAGCAGCTTTGCACTGCCCGCTAACTCTAGATGATAAAAAGCGGGGGCGCGGTGAGAGGAGGGCGAGAGTTGTGACTGTGTGATCATGGGCACAGCAACACCCTGGAAATCTGCCGCTACTCCTCAACGGACGGATGGGGCAACGGCGCCCCATTCTCCTGAAAAGGGGGACGACTGCACTCAATCATGTGTTGGCCGCGTGCCGGATTATCCCGTTCTGAACGGCCTGTTTCCCTTGCGCTGGCGTGGTGGAACAAACACGAAAAAGAATTTTTAGATTGGTTTTACTATTTCCAATCGATTATTTGATTGGGCAGTAACGGCATTAGCGGTGTCAGATTAGGGGAGCAGGTTGGCCAACGCGCCGTCAGCCAGTCTTTACGCGGTCACACAAGGAGACACTCTGATGGAAACACTTGACCAGAAAATCGACACCATGCGAGAAGCATTTATGCAGCAAGAGCGCAAACAGGCCCACGACAAGTGGCAAGCCAGGGTCGAAGAGCTGCTACAGATACGGGGTGAGGAGAGACAACCGGAGGAGCAGGAAGAGTAGTGCTCGCTCCCGGGCGAAAGTTGAGGTAGCGAACGCTTCGTATCGGCTACCCGTGATCTGCCACCGATAAAAAAACCACCGACCTTTTGCAGGTCGGTGGTTTTTTTTATGGATGGCTGCCGATTGGATGGCCTGACTTCCGGGCCGAGCAATGGGGTCACATCCAGGGGCGTAGAGACGCGACTACTTCGAATGGGTGACGGGCTCTTCGGAGAGCAACTCGTTAACGAGTCCTGTGGCTAGATGAATATTCGACCCCATCTTGTCGCCGTCCACCGCATTCTCTTTCCACGATTCGGGGGCTTCGGGATGTGGCCCGGAAACGGCCACCTTGCCTTTGCCGTATGAGCTGATCAGCGCGGCAATATGATGGTTTTGAAAATGGGCGATGACCTTGACCTGCTCGGGGCTTGGCACCGGCGTAAATTGCGGGCCGGCCTGGTAATACATCTGGCGCTCTTCACCAAGCCAGCTGATCGGGAAGATCCTGGCGCTAAAGTCGCCGTCATAATCATCGGATGTCGCAGGAACAAGGCCCAGCGCCGGCACAAAGCCTTCATCCTCAGACCAGCCGGCGGATGCCACAAAGGCACCCCCACAGATCCCGAGGTAGCGGCCACCATTCTGCAAATAGGTTTTTAACGCCGAACGAGCGTCCGCGGTGAAGGCGTTGAGCAGCGGCTCAACATCGTCCTCAGTGCCGCCAACGATAAACAGCCTGGCATTATCGAGCTCTGCAGGCAGCGTCCCGATATTGGAGAGATACCTGACCGGCAAGCCCACCTGCTTGATCACATCCGCAATCGCTTTGGTGCTATCCCCGTCAGAAACCGGCCCGTTATAGATCAGCGCGTACGGCTCTTGTTTCGGCTGCGCAGAGGTGGCCTCAGCCATGCATCCTGTCATTAACCAAAGGCTGATAACGCTCGCAATCCGCATGACGCTTTTTGATACATTCATCGCTGCCACTATCCCTGTGATGTGAACCGAAGAGACTACTTATCACGATCCCGTTCTGCATGTCAGCCGCTGTTAAATGAACATTTCAAGTTAACGTGCCAACGCTGATTGGGCCTGCGTTCGATACACAACGAACGAGCCAATACAGAAGGGACAAACGACAGAAGCTCGG
This sequence comes from Aeromonas sp. 84A, assembly GCF_051919345.1. Lineage (NCBI taxonomy): Bacteria > Pseudomonadati > Pseudomonadota > Gammaproteobacteria > Aeromonadales > Aeromonadaceae > Aeromonas > Aeromonas sp. 84A. The sequence goes on along the minus strand of NZ_JBQBEW010000001.1, from coordinate 3,660,190 downwards.
CTCCGGCTTAGGGGGCTCGTATAACAGCCGTTTTCATCACTTTCTGAGTGACGCCTCTTATGGCTGATGGAGAAGGATTCGAGGGGGATATCCAACAACAAAAGAAAGTGCACTTCACCTTCACTTCACCGAGCGGGGGTAGGGTAGGCTAACGTTTTCAGTTGGAGCTTTATTCTATGCCCACCATAGTCACTCACGCCGCCGTCCCTCTCTGCCTTGGACTCGGGCTTGGCAGCCGGATTATCCCGCCGCGCCTGCTGCTGGCGGGGGTCGCCATCGCCATGCTGCCCGATGCCGATGTGCTCGCCTTTAAACTGGGGGTCGCCTACGGCCATGTCTTTGGCCACCGAGGCTTTACCCACTCACTGCTGTTCGCCTTTGCTCTCCCCACACTGGCCATGCTGTTTCACCGCCAATTTCGGGCCAGCGCCGCCACCGTCTGGTCGTTTCTGCTGGTCTCGCTACTCTCCCATAGCCTGCTCGATTCCCTCACTACCGGCGGCAAGGGGGTTGGCTGGCTCTGGCCGTGGCGTGACGAGCGTTTCTTTGCCCCCTGGCAGGTGATCCGGGTTGCCCCCTTCAAGCTGGAGGCCTATCTCACTGCCCGAGGTGAAGCGGTGATCCTCTCCGAGCTCTACTGGGTCTGGTTGCCGGGGGTTGCATTGATGCTGATGTTGATGGGGTGGCGGGGGTGGGGAAGAGAGCAGTAGGTGTGGGATTGGAAAGGGGGGATATATCGTGGCGGAGCAAAAAAATAAAAACTTGGACACCCATCTTTTGGGCCTGGCAATGCTACGGCTTGCTCAGAAAGATGGGTGCCCTGAATTTTGTCAAAGGGAGAACGATCTGGTATGAGTCGCTAGAGCAGATGCAGACAGACTTAGATCGCTACCTAGAGCACTACAACACCCATCAGCCACATCAGGGCCGGATGATGGAAGGGCAGACTCCTACAGCATGTTCAAGAAGAATCTGGAATTGATACCGAAGGAAGTGCGCTCTCGCTCTAAAGTAGCGTAAAATAAGACACCGGTTTGAGGCCGTGTCAGGTGATAACTAGATCTGTACACACGTTGTTGAGATTATATTATTCAGCTGATTTTGTATATGTACAATCAGGATAGTTAATGCAACCCCAAAACTTTTTGCCTATGTTCTTTCCTTTTCTTGCAGTCTTTAAATCCATCACCGAACCACACTTAATACAAATGGGTTTTTCATATATCACTGATGGTTTAATTGCTTCAGCTATATAGCTATCAAAATAGTCACTATATTTCTCTTCCTTATCAATATATGAAATTACGTTCAATGGCATTCTTGGGGGATGTTCTCCTCGACGCCATTCAATAACATCACCATCTTTTTTTCTTTTAATCTTTCTGCCAGACGATAATGACATAGAAAAGAGATCCATGTAACGTCTGGGACCAACACCAACAAATGGCTCAAAATAAACCTTGGTCTGAGGAAGATTGATATTTTTGGACGACGTTAGTACATCAATGGAGTCGTTATGAAGGATGGTCGCATAACTTTTAGGATATGGCTCAATAAATTTTACTATTTTTATCCCCGCTGCTACGATATGTTTAGCACAATTATGACAAGGAAATGTTGTGGTGTATAAAATTGTATTTTTAATCGCTACACCATTCCGAGCTGAAGTTAAAATGGCATCCATCTCAGCATGTACAGCTCGACCATATTCAGTAAGGTCTAAAATGCCTGTGTTTTTTAATAACTTTTTACCTCTGGAAATTTTATTTACATCACTTTCATCTGGCGAATCTTCTCCTTCGATTGCCTTTAGGACATTTAAAATTATATCGTCTCTTTTTTTCTCATTAGCATCAGACTTCATTGCGTGATCACGCATGTCATCTGGGCCGGGCCAATATTGCCCACCTCCAAACTTTTGAACATCATTTGCTCCTGTGGAAATAATGTCATTATTTTCACTAGTTATCACTGCACCAACTTGTCTCGAAAGGTCACCAGATCTAATTGCAGACATATATGCCATAAACATAGAGTGTTCTTCAGCGGTAGGGGTTATATTGGGACTGCCAAAAATAAGATCGATAAATCTACTTAATGTTGAATCTAGATCATGATTGTCAAGGTTGATGAAAACATCAGCTAGTTGAAATGCATCTCGAGTTCTCTGTCCGTGTTCATGATTTTCAGAGTAATCGCGATCTATTAGATTTTCAACATCTTCAGGGTTTGTAATGTCGAGTGATGTTTTTAAAAATTTAACTCGAGTTTCTTTACTTGATGTAATTCCTAACAAATAAAACCCACAACCATATATCCTTCGCATAGTATCTATTTCTTCAGGGCGTTTGAATGACCTGACAATATATGCATTTCTATTTGTACTTTTATCTTTCCTTGATTTATGGATTTCATTGGCAGTTAAAATAGCAAAGAAATCGTCTCTTTGACTCTGTTGTCTTAGTCTTGCGCCATTTTGCATTCCCTCGTGAATTTTATCTAATGTGTTAGACGGTTTTTTATCTTGGATGTTATATTTTTCAGCTAGTGTACTTAAGTGGATTCTTTTGATGGAATATTTATATTGTTTTACTAGGTTTTCTAACTTCGTCGATATTGTATCAAGATCAACTCCAACCGGAGAGACTAATCCAAAGCAAATTTCACCATCGTTAATTTCAAATTCAAAATCTTTATCCATGATTATCTCGTTATATATTAAAAATTATCGAATTGATTATATGGAAAGGCTGTGAAAAAAATAAACGCGTTTTTTATATAACTTCACCCAACTCGGATAGTAGCCACAATAAATTAAAAAATAATATTACACCCTACTCTGATACCTGAGCGTATTCACTGACTTCTCCTCTTAACGCTACCAATAGAGACTGTGTAGAAAAACACTGTTCGGAGTCAGCTATGGAACGCTTGGACAAGGCTACCGCCCCTGAGTGACAGCTCCCAGTCCGCTGCTGTTAACCTGCGAGATTGCAACAATCGCTGTCATGGCGTTCTTCCGAGAGGTTGATTGTCATTCGGGTATCTTAAGGGGGAGGGGAGAGGGTTGAGAAGCGTGTTTTGGTGGGAATCTGTGTTGGATCAATAAATTAGTTATTAAGGTGTGGGTTGAGAGAGCAACTCATTTGGTTGGGAATGCAAAGCTACCCTCACCCCAGCCCTCTCACGGAGGGAGAAGGGGCAAGACGCCCAGAGTTGTAAGCGGGGGCAAGCGAGATAAAAAGAAAGGGAGCCGGTCAGGCTCCCTTTGATGCAGTGATTGCAGCTATATCGCTATACGTGGTGTTGATACGCAAGCTGGACCATCAGGGCCACAGGCAGCTGACCCAATTATCCGACCTTAGCGGTTGGTCGCAGCCTTCATCCCTTCCACAAACTCTTTCAGACGAGTGAGCATATGTTCCGGGTTCTGGTAGTGGGTCTCGATGATTTTCACCACGGCGGAGCCGGAGATGGCTCCGGCGGCGCCAGCTGCGATGGCTTCACGCACCTGAGCCGGTTCGCTGATGCCAAAGCCGAGCAGGGCGGGGGGCGCCTTGAACTCGCGCAGGGTATTGATCAGCCCCTCCACCGGCATGCCGGCCTTGGTCTCGGCACCGGTCACGCCCGCGCGGCTCACCAGATAGGTGTAACCATTGCCAAGCTCCGCCACCTGTTTCAGGGTCTCGGCGTCGCCATTGGGCGGGGCGATAAAGATGCTGTCGATGCCGAACTTGTCGGCGGCCGCCTTGTAGGGGGCGCACATCTGCACCGGCACGTCGGCGACCAGCACCGAATCCACGCCCGCCTGCTGGCACTTCTCGTAGAAGCCGTCAATTTTGCGCACATAGACCAGGTTGGCGTAGACCAGCAGGCCAATGGGCAGCTGCGGGTACTTGGCGCGGATGCGGCCAAGCAGCTCGAAGCAGTCGTCCGGGGTGGTGTGGCTGGCAAAGGCACGCAGGGCGGCGCCCTGAATGGTGGGGCCGTCTGCCACCGGATCGGAGAAGGGAATGCCGAGCTCGAGGGCATCGGCGCCCCCTGCGACCAGCGCATCGATGATGGCCAGCGACAATTCGGGAGTCGGGTCACCCAGCATCACGAACGGCACAAAGGCGCCCTGATTTGCTTCATCCAGACGGGAGAAGAGTTGTGCGTAACGGTTCATGACAAGGTTCCTTCTTTCTCGATGCTTTTTGTTTCCAAGATGTCAGCCACGGTGAAGATATCTTTGTCGCCACGGCCGGAGAGGTTGACGATCAGCACCTGCTCTTTTTCCGGTTCACTGCGGGCCATCTTGAGGGCGTGGGCCAGCGCGTGGGAGGACTCCAGCGCAGGTATGATGCCTTCGGATTTGGCCAGCTCCTGGAAGGCGTCCAGCGCCTCCTTGTCGGTCACCGAGGGGTACTCGGCGCGGCCGATGGCGGCCAGATGGGCGTGCTGCGGGCCGACGGAGGGGAAGTCGAGCCCCGCCGAGACGGAGTAGGACTCCTGAATTTGGCCCTGATTGTCCTGCATCAGGTAGGAGTGCATGCCAAAGAAGACTCCCTTGCTGCCGTGACCGAGCGGCGCACCGTGCTCGCCGCTCTCGATGCCATGACCACCCGGCTCGACGCCGATGAGGCGCACTGAAGGCTCATCGATAAAGTCGGCAAACATGCCGATGGCGTTCGAGCCGCCGCCAACGCAGGCGATCACTGCGTCGGGCAGTCGCTCTTCCTTCTCGAAACACTGGGCCTTGGCCTCTTCGCCGATCATCTTCTGGAACTCCCGCACGATAGTGGGGAAGGGGTGCGGGCCGGCGGCGGTGCCGAGCAGGTAGTGGGCCGACTCGTAGTTGGCAGCCCAGTCGCGCAGCGCCTCGTTGCAGGCATCTTTCAGTGTGCTGGAGCCGGAGTGCACCGGAATAACGGTGGCGCCCATCAGCTTCATGCGAAAGACGTTGGGCTTCTGGCGCTCGCAATCCTTGGCGCCCATATAGACCCGGCACTTGAGGCCGAGCAGGGCGCAAGCCAGCGCAGTCGCCACGCCATGCTGACCGGCACCGGTTTCGGCGATGATCTCGCTCTTGCCCATCCGCTTGGCCAGCAGCGCCTGACCCAGCACCTGGTTGGTCTTGTGGGCGCCGCCGTGCAGCAGATCTTCACGCTTCAGATAGAGGCGGGTCTTGGTGCCCTTGGTCAGATTGCGGGTCAGGGTGAGCGGAGTCGGGCGACCGGCATACTCGGTCAGCAGGGACTGAAATTCGGCGATAAAGGCCGGATCATCCTTGGCATCGACGAAGGCCTTCTCCAACTGGAGCAGGGCCGGGATGAGGATCTGGGGCACGTACATGCCGCCAAATTCACCGAAAAACGGGTTGAGCAGGGTCATGGTTTCTTCCTTGTATTAGCTAAATCGAAACATCGAAAAGGGTTGCGTTACAGGTTGCGCAGTGCGCCGAAGGCGGCTGCAATCTTGTGCGCATCCTTCTGGCCCGGGGCACTCTCCACCCCGGAGTTGAAATCAAGGCCGAGGCAGCCCACTTGTGCCGCCTGCAGGGCGTTGTCGGGATTGAGGCCCCCCGCCAGCATCAGTTTGCTCTTGTCGAGCGTGGCCAGCAGGGCCCAGTCGAACGCCTGACCGGTGCCGCCGCTCTGGCTGCCTACTTTGGTATCGAGAAGCAGGCGATCCGCCGGATAGTCGAGGGCGGGCAGCGGCTCGCCGCTTGTGACTCCGATTGCTTTCCAGATCTGGCAGCCAGTCGGCAGCAGTGGGCGCAGGGTATCGATATAGGCGGCATCCTCATCCCCGTGCAGTTGCACAGCGGCGAGCCCCAGCGCATCCACCGTCTTGGCAATGGTGGCGGGCTGGGCGTTGCGAAATACCCCGACGTAGGAGAGCGGTGCGCCCGCCATCACGGCGCGGGCGGCGGGAATGTCCACATAGCGCGGGCTTTTGGAAACAAAGATCAGGCCGCCAAATACCGCGCCCGCCTGATGGGCGGCGGCGGCATCTTCGGCGCGGGTGAGGCCGCACACCTTGTTCTGGCCCAGTACCAGCTTGCGCACCGCAGCCTCCAGATCCGGCTCGGCCATCAGGGATGAGCCCACCAGAAAGCCCTTGGCGTGGTGGCGCAGATCCGCCACCTGAGCGCGGTGGTTGATACCAGACTCGCTGATCACCACCCGATCGTTCGGGATATCTTTAGCCAGCTGTTTGGTGCGGGCGAGATCGACGCTCAGGTCGCGCAGATCCCGGTTGTTGATACCGATCACCGGCGCCCCTAGCGCGATGGCGCGGGTCAGCTCCTCCTCGTTGCTCACCTCGGTCAGCACACCAAGGCCCAGCTCCTTGGCCACCGCGAACAGGGCGCGATAGCCCTCGTCGGTGAGCACCGAGAGCATCAGCAGGATGGCATCCGCTTGATAGTGGCGAGCCAGATAGACCTGATAGGGGTCAATCATGAAATCCTTGCAGAGCACCGGCTGCGATACGCGACCTCTCACCCGCGGCAGGAAGGCGAAATCCCCCTGAAAGAACTTCTCGTCGGTCAGTACCGAGATGGCGGTGGCGTATTTGCCATAGATGTCGGCGATCGCCTCCGGGCTGAAATCGTCGCGGATCAAGCCCTTGGAGGGGGAGGCCTTCTTGCACTCCAGAATAAAACGGGTGGAGCCCGCCTTGAGCGCGCCAACGAAATCCCGATCGCTGGGGGTCAGTGCGCTCTGGAAGCTCTCCAGCGGCTGGGCCAGCTTGCGGGCGGCAACCCACTCCTGTTTGGCCGCCACGATCTTGCCGAGAATGGTCTGGCTGATGGGGGCCATGTTCAGAAAAGCATGGGGGGCAATAAGGTCTGACATCTCGTTATCCTTGCGAAACTGGCTCTTGCCCTGTGGGCGTTCTGAATGACTGCTGTGCGACATGGTGGCTGACATCATGCCTCCTGATGGCCCGCGTCCTGATGGCTCGTTCCCTGATGACTCAACGTGGCGAGCCGGGCGGCGAGCTCCGCAGCCTTGCCGCTCGCCAGCACCGCCAGCACCTCGGCCGCCGCGCTCTTGAGATCTTTCGCCTTGCCCGCCATCAGCAGCAGCGGCGCCACATTGGCGGCAATGGCGGCGTTGTGGGCCGGGGTGCCACGCCCTTCCAGAATGGCGGCGGTGATGGCGCGGTTCTCTTCAGGCTCCCCACCCTGAATGGCGCTCACCGGATAGGTCTCGAGGCCAAAGTCAGCCGGGGTGAGCAGAAACTCGCGGATCTCGCCGTCACGGATCTGGGCAACCTGGGTCGGGCCGTGGATGGCAATTTCATCCAGCCCGGCGCCGTGAACCACCATACCGGTTTTCAGCCCCAGTGCCAGCAGGGTTTCTGCGATGGGGCGCACCAGCTCGGGGGCATAGACCCCCATCAGCTGATAGGTGGGGCGAGCGGGGTTGATAAGCGGCCCCAGCACGTTGAACAGGGTGCGGGTCTTGAGGGCTTGGCGCACCGGCATGGCGTGGCGCACGCCAGCGTGGTACTGGGGGGCGAACAGGAAGCAGATGCCTAGCTCATCCAGACAGCGGCGCGCCTGCGCCGGGCTCATGTCGAGCTTGATGCCCATTTTATCGAGCAGATCGCTCGAACCCGACTTGCTCGAGACCGAGCGGTTGCCGTGCTTGGCCACTTTCAGGCCGCAGGCGGCGGCGACTAGTGCCGAAGTGGTGGAGACGTTGATGGTGTTGAGGCCATCGCCACCGGTGCCGACGATGTCGCAGAAGGCATAGTCCGGACGCGGGAAGTCGCGCGCTTCTGCCAAGAGAGCCTCGGCGGCGCCGGCGATCTCCTCCGGGGTCTCTCCCTTGATCTTGAGGGCAGTCAGCAGGCTTGCGAGCACGATGGGGTCCACTTCGCCACGTACCACTTGGCCGAAGGCGTCGCGGGTACTTTCACGGCTCAGAGACTGACCCTGATAGAGGGTGTTGAGATGTTGATGCATGTTGGTCTCCTTACCGCACACTGCTTTCTGGACGGGTGATATGGGCGAGCGCCTGGGTCAGCAGACGGGCCCCTTCCGAGGTCATGATGGATTCCGGGTGGAACTGGAAGCCCAGTACCCGCTCATCCTGCTGCTCGATGGCCATGGGCATGCCTTGATAGTGGGCAATCACCGTCAGCTCTTCCGGTACATAGGTGGCCACCAGCGAGTGGTAGCGGGCTACCGGCAGCGGGCTCGGCAGACCGGCAAAGGCGCCGTGGCCGTTGTGCTCAATCAGCGAACGCTTGCCGTGGACGATCTCGCCTGCCGCACCGACGGTGCCGCCGTAGGCTTCGCAAAGGGCCTGATGACCGAGGCAGATACCGAGGATGGGCACCTGACCGCGGGCCAGCTTGATGAGATCAATCAGGCAGCCCGCCTCGTGGGGGGCGCCCGGCCCCGGCGAGAGCACCAGCACGGCATCCCCTTCGCAGGCGGCGATCTCGCTCATGATGCGGCTGGCCGGCAGGCTGTTGCGGTAGATCCGCACCGGATAACCGAGGGAGCGGAACTGGTCGACGAGGTTGTAGGTAAATGAATCGAAGTTATCGAGCAGAAAGATGTTAGTCATGGCTCACGTCCTTATGTTGCTCCTGCTGGGCGCTCAGGGCTTGCAGGGAGGTGCCATGGCTGGCAGCGATGGCGGCCAGCACGGCGGCCGCCTTGGCGCGGGTTTCGTCCGCTTCGGCTTGCGGCTTGGAGTCATAGACCACCCCGGCACCGGCCTGTACATGGGCCACGCCATCTTTGACAAACGCCGAGCGGATGACGATGCAGGTATCCATCTCGCCGGCACCGTTGATGTAGCCGACCGCGCCGCCGTAGCTGCCGCGGCGCTTGCCTTCCACCATGCGAATAAGCTCGCTGGCGCGGATCTTGGGGGCTCCGGTGAGGGTGCCCATGTTCATGCAGGCCTGATAGGCGTGCAGGGCGTCAAGGTCAGAGCGCAAGGTGCCGACCACCTTGGAGACCAGATGCATCACGTGGCTGTAGCGATCCACTTTCAGCAGCTCCTTGACGTAGCGGGTGCCGGGCTCCGAGATGCGGGCGATGTCGTTGCGGCCCAGATCCACCAGCATCAGGTGCTCGGCCACCTCTTTTTCGTCCTGACGCAGCTCCAGCTCGATACGGCCATCGAGATCCCGGTTGATGCTGCCATCGGGGTTGAAGCCGCGGCGGCGGGTACCGGCGATGGGGTACATCTCCACGTCGCGGCTGGCGGCGCAGAATTTCACCGCGCTCTCCGGCGAGGCGCCAAACAGGGTGAAGCCCTCATCCTGCACGTAGAACATGTAGGGGCTGGGATTGGTCTGCTTGAGGCGGCGATAGGCGGCCAAGGGGCTGGGGCAGGGCAGGGAGAAACAGCGGGACGGCACCACCTGGAAGATGTCGCCACGGCGGATAAAGCCCTTGAGCTTCTCCACCTCGGCGCAGAACTGCTTGTCGCTCTTGTCCACGCTCATGCCACCGGTCAGGGGCTGGGTGGTCAGCTCGGCGCTTAGAGGTTGCTGGCAAATCTGTTTAAAGTCGGTGAGCCGTTCGGTCAGGCGGGTGTATCTGTCTTCCACCAGGCTCTCGTCGCTGTCGCCGCCGAAGATGCAGGCCAGCAGTTGAGTGGTGCGCTCGATATGGTCGATGGTGATCAGGGTTTCGGCCACATAGAAGCAGTAGTCGGGGCAGTCGTTGCTCCCCTGTGGCACTTCGGGCAGATCTTCAAAAGAGGCGATCAGGTCGTAGGCAAAGCTGCCCGCCATAAAGAGGGCCTCTTTGCCGAGCTGGCAATCAAGCTCCCGCTGCAGGGTGCGCAGCACGTCCAGCACGCTGCTCCCCTTGAGGCGGGAATCTTCGTCCAGCTCCCGATCGGAGGCCGGGAAATCGAGCTGCAGCTCGTCATCTACAAGCGAACGAGCCACCACCACAGGCAAGCGCTCGGCCAGCAGGCTTTGCAACTGGGCGCCGTTGTCGTTCAGGCTGCGAACCCGCACGGTGCGACCACGGCACTCGATGCGCAGGCAGGCGTCTACCAGCAGCAGGCTCTGTTTGCCCGCCTTGGAGTCGATCTCCACCGATTCCAGCAGCAGGTTGTTGGGGCGGCCCTGACAGAGGCGGGTATAGAGCGCCAGCGGATCGGCCACATAGGGGGCGTTGAGCTTGAGGGTATCGAATTCACCCAGAGGAAGGCGATGTGTGGCTGTCATAGTGCATTCCCTTGCGTGTGATGCGTTTTACCGATGTTCATGACATTGAATTCCTTGAAAATTAAATTGGTTTAGGCGGTTTCATCAGGGGCGCCATCGCCAGGTCAGCTTGCTTGTCTGAATTCTCGGTTTCATCACAGGTCCATTTGCCGGATAATAAAAAAGCCCGCTGGGGTCAGCGGGCTTTTTCTTTGGGTTCTTAATTTGCTGTCAGATTACAGGTACAGCAACGACCACACGCCCGCATGTCAGGGAGTGTGCCACCACCAGATGGTCAGGATGGAAGTCGTTTGCATGATAAAGTCCTGTAAAAAGATGTTTGCAATGAAGTGCCTACAGAAAACGATAAAGCCGCGGCCAAGTCAAGTCGCTTTTTAGCCTTCTTTCACCGATTTGCCATGAATGGTGACCTGACCACGAGAGCGGAATAACCTGATGAGATTCGATCTTCACTGCCATACCACTGCCTCCGACGGGGTGCTGAGCCCAGCCGAACTGGTGCGCCGCGCCGCCGAGAAACAGGTCGAGGTGTTAGCAGTTACTGACCACGATACCCTTGCCGGGCTTGATGAGGTGCGCCGCACCATCGATGCAGAGCAACTGCCGCTGCGACTGGTGAGCGGGGTCGAGATCTCCACCGGCTGGGAGCATCACGAAATTCATATCGTGGCACTGGGGGTGGATGAAAAAAATCCGCAGTTGACCGACTTTCTGGCCAGTCAGCTGGCCCGTCGCGAAGCGCGCGCGCTGGAAATCGGGCGTCGTCTGGAGAAGTGCCTCATCCCCGGCACCTATGAAGAGGCCAAGGCGCTCGCCGGTGACGCCGCCGTGACCCGCGCCCACTTTGCCCGGGTGCTGGTGGCACGCGGGGTAGCCGACAACATGCAGAAGGTATTCAAAAAGTACCTGAGCCGTGGCAATAAAGGGTATGCCCCGGCCGAGTGGCCCGAGATGAGTGAAGCCATCGCGGCCATTCACGCCGCCGGTGGGCTGGCGGTGCTGGCCCACCCCAGCCGTTACGATCTCACCGCCAAGTGGATCAAGCGGCTGCTGGTGGCCTTCAAGGTGGCCGGTGGGGATGCCATGGAGGTCTCATTGCCTCAGCAGAGCCCGCAGGAGCGGGCCAATCTGGGCCAGTGGGCCAAGGAGCACGACCTCTATATCTCGGTGGGATCGGATTTTCACTTCCCCTCCAACTGGACCGAACTGGGCCGCCACCTCTGGCTGCCCAAAGAGGGAATGCCCGTCTGGTTGGCCTATCCCGGTCACTTTGGGCTCACCACCGAGCAACATGCCGAGCTGCTGGCGAGTCGGTAACGGCATCAGCGAAGCGGCCACAAACAGGTTAAGGTAGTGTCATGGGTCTTTGGCCCGTGACCATACGAGCGGGCAGGTATTGCTGCCCCCATTGCGAGAACAAGTTATGAGTCAGCATTTTTACGTACATCCGGAAAACCCCCAGGCCCGACTGATCGGTCAGGCGGTACAGATCATCCAGAACGGCGGCGTTATCGTCTATCCGACCGACTCCGGTTATGCGCTGGGTTGCCAGATGGGTGACAAGGGCGCGCTGGAGCGCATCTGCCGCATCCGTCGCCTCGATGCCAACCACGACTTCACCCTGGTGTGTCGCGATCTCTCCGAGATCTCCACTTACGCCAAGGTCGACAACAGCGCGTTTCGCCTGATCAAGAACAACACCCCGGGCGCCTACACCTTCATCTTCAAGGCGACCAAAGAGGTGCCGCGCCGCCTGATGAACGAGAAGAAGAAGAGCATCGGCATCCGGGTGCCGGACAACAAGATTGCTCAGGCGCTCTTGGAAGCCCTCGGCGAGCCGCTGCTCTCCACCACTCTGATCCTGCCGGACTCCGAGATGGCCGAGTTCGACCCGGAAGAGATCTTCGACAAGCTGGGCAAGCAGATCGATCTGGTGGTCAACGGCGGTTATCTGGGCGAGCAGCCCACCACAGTGGTCGATTTCTCTGACGACGAGCCGGTATTGCGTCGTCGCGGCGCCGGAGACCCGACTCCGTTTGAGTGATGTCGCTGAACCGGTGACAGTTCCTTCCGCCGAGACGGGGACTGGCGCCGCGCTACCCATCGCGAAAGTCCTGGGGCAGCCCTATCACGAGCTGCCTCAGGACCTGTTCATCCCACCCGATGCGCTGGAGGTGTTCCTCGATACCTTCGAGGGGCCGCTCGATCTGCTGCTCTACCTTATCCGGCGTCAGCAGCTCGATATCCTCAACCTGCCAATCCTTCAGATCACTGCCCAGTACATGGAGTACGTGGAGCTGATGCAGGGGCTCAACCTTGAGCTGGCGGCCGAATACCTGCTGATGGCGGCCTGGCTGGCGGAGATCAAATCCCGCCTGCTGCTGCCCAAGGCGCCGGAGCTGGAGGATGAAGATGAGGGAGAAGACCCGCGGGTGACCCTTATTCGCCGCCTGCAGGAGTACGAGCGTTACAAGGTAGGGGCGGAGAGGGTCAATGAGCTGCCACGGGTGGAGCGGGAGATTTATATCGCAGCCGCCTTGCCCCCCGATTTTGGTGCCCTCAAGCCACTTGCGCCCGATGTTTCGCTGGTTGAGCTCGCCCTTTACATGCAAAGTGTGGTAAAACGCGCGACTCATTTCGAACATCACCAGATCCGCCGCGAACAGATCCCGACCCGGGTGCGCATGGCGGAGATCCTTGCCATGCTCACCCTGGGACAGACCCTGCGCCTTGAGCAGGTGCTGCGCGCCGAAGAGGGGCGCATGGGGGTGCTGGTGACGTTTCTGGCCCTGCTGGAGCTGTGCAAGGAGCAACTGATCTGGATCCTGCAGGCAGAACCCCTTGGCCCAATCCATTTCGCATTGGCCGAGCAGAGCGAGGAGGGCAACCGTGGCGCTGCCCACTGAACGACTCAAGACCCTGATCGAAGCGGCGCTGTTCGTGGCCGGTCGTCCGCTCAATGTCAGCGAGCTGAAAAGCAGCGTGCTGGCCGATTATCCGGTGACCAGTCGTTATGTTCAGCTGCTGTTGGCCGAGATCAGGCAAGATTACAGCTCGCGAGGCGTCGAGCTCAAAGAGGTCGCCTCCGGCTGGCGCTTTCAGGCGCGTCAGGAGTATGCCGAAGAGCTCTCGCGGCTCTGGAGCGAGCGGGCGCCGCGTTATTCGCGCGCCGTGATGGAGACACTGACCCTGATCGCCTATCGCCAACCCATCACCCGGGCCGAGATCGAAGCGATCCGCGGGGTGGCGGTGTCGAGCCAGATAGTGAATACCCTGAAAGAACGTGGCTGGGTGCGCAGCATAGGCCACAAAGAGGTGGCCGGTCGCCCCGAGTTGCTCGCCACCACCAGAGAGTTTCTGGATTACTTTAATCTGCAGAGTCTGGAGCAGCTCCCCGAGCTGGATCCGGAGCTGCAACCCCTGTTGCCCTCTGCGGTGGACGGGGAGAGCGATGCCCGGTGAATGGCGCCCAAGCGTGCCGATGTCACCGAGATATACATTTTTCAACTGTGGCGAGTGCTCCAACCGGCGTTTGTTACAGTTAACCCCGTTGCCTCTTTTACCAGTGGGCAGCGATCAACAATCAGGTAACCCCGATGAGTGAAAAACTGCAAAAAGTGTTGGCCCGCGCGGGTCACGGCTCCCGTCGTGAGATGGAGGCCCTGATCACCGCAGGTCGGGTCAGTGTGGATGGCAAGGTCGCCACACTGGGGGATCGCGTCGAAGTGAACGCCGTGATCCGGGTGGATGGTCACCAGGTCAAGACCCGTGCCGCAGAGGAAGTGATCTGCCGCGTACTGGCTTACCACAAGCCGGAAGGGGAGATGTGTACCCGTCACGATCCGGAAGGTCGTCCCACCGTGTTTGATCGTCTGCCCAAGATGGAAGGTGCCCGCTGGATCGCGGTCGGCCGCCTCGACGTCAACACCTCCGGTCTGCTGCTGTTCACCACCGACGGTGAGCTGGCCAACCGCCTGATGCACCCGAGCCACGAAGTGGAGCGGGAATACGCGGTACGTGTCTTTGGCGAAATCACCGAAGCCATGCTGCAGCGTCTGCGCAAGGGCGTGCAGCTGGAAGATGGCACCGCCAAGTTCAACAAGATCAAACCGGCTGGCGGTGAGGGTCTGAACCAGTGGTTCAACGTCACCCTGACCGAAGGTCGAAACCGTGAAGTGCGCCGCCTGTGGGAATCCCAGGAAGTGCAGGTGAGCCGCCTGATGCGTATCCGCTACGGCGACGTCAAGCTGGACCGCGGCATCCCGCGCGGCGGCTGGCAAGAGCTGAAACTGCCGGAAGTAAACTACCTGCGCGGTCTGGTCAACCTTCCGCCGGAGACCGAATCCAAGGTCGATCTGCAGCAGGATGGCAAAACCAGCCGTCACAAGCAGGCCGCCCAGATCCGTCGCGCCGTGCAGCGTCACAAAGAGATGCAGGGCAAAGAGCCGCGCGCTCGCGCCACCACCGCCCGTCGCAAGCCGCAAGCCTCTACCCGCAACTCCGGCACCGGCAGCAAGTAAGCTGATAGCCCGTTGCGAACTGCGTGCCGTTCAAGTGCGCAGTCGGCCAAGCAAAGGCCCGCACCAACTGGTGCGGGCCTTTTTCATCTCTAGCGGGTGACCTCCAGCTGCAGGCTGGCTCTGGTCATGTGGCAATGATTGCTCTCACACTCCTCAGTTGGCCGGAGTCATCCACTCTTTGTTGAAGTCACGTATAAACATCTTTCCCTCTTCGTTGCGGGCGGTGACCAGATAGAAGGTGACGTTCTGGCGAAACAGCGAGAGACGGTAGAGAGCGGCGTTGTCCTCCTCCGAGAGGTTCTTTTTCGAGGTGTCGTTGATGGGCACCAGATCGACTTTGTCCTTTTTCAGCAGCTCGACGCACTGGTTGAGGCGGTTGGTGGTTCTGACGATCAGCCCCTGATCGTTGATGACCCGCTCGATGGCGTCGGAGAACCACCCCTTGGGCACGCAGGCGGTTTTCTGCTGCCAGGGCGGGGATTCCAGTCCCTTCTTGTCGGGCGTGGTGTACCAGGACTGGATATCGAAGGCGATGGGGGTACTGAACAGCAGGCTGTTGCTGCGCTCGTTGGTCCAGGTAAAGGGGAAGGCGGCGATGGCGTTGCCCAGCTCGATGTTTTTAAGCCCCCTCGGCCAGGGTTGGTAGGAGACCCGCAGATCCGGGTGGCCCGCCGCTTTGAGAGTGGTGAGCACCTTGCTCGCCAGCTCGCCGCCATCGGCCAGCGTCGCCGAAGAGTAGGGGGGTAATTCGCCGGTGATAATTACCGCACTCTGCACAGTGGCGGCCGGGAGCAGCGAAAGAGCAAACAGGGTGGCAAGAAGGCGAAGGGACGAGCGGGGGCGATAAGTGGCAGAGGGCGTGACCGGATAACGGATGTGCATGGCGGGTGACCTCACCTCTATCGATTGCTGACAGCGTAGCGGTTCTGGCAAGGAAAAAACAGACTCGATAAATGCTGCTGGTCGCGGTGTATGGCCCTTGAAGTTCCCTTTGGCGGGCGGAAGGGGTTGTGGCGGTTGCTCTGCTCCGGTGAGCTTGTTAGCCTGTGCGGCTCTGATAGAGGAGTGAACGATGAGCAAGGTACTTGATGAGCTGCTGGCGTTGCTGGCGCTGGAAAAAATCGAGGAGGGCCTGTTTCGGGGCCAGAGCCAGGATCTCGGTCTGCGGGCCGTGTTTGGCGGACAGGTAATGGGGCAGGCCTTGTCAGCCGCCAAGCAGACGGTCGAGACCGGCCGTCAGGTCCACAGTTTTCACTCCTACTTCCTGCGTCCGGGGGATGTGACCCGTCCCATCGTCTATGACGTGGAGAATATCCGTGACGGCCAGACCGTCTCCACCCGCCGGGTCAAGGCGATTCAGGGCGGCAAGCCCATCTTCTATCTCAACGCCTCGTTTCAGGTGCCGGCCGACGGCTTCGAGCATCAGGCGCAGATGCCGACCGGCATCACTCCGCCGGAGGAGCTCAAGAGCGAGCTGGAGCTGGTGCGCCCCTACGAGAACCTGATCCCGGCCTCCCTGCGGGACAAGATCCTCTGTGAGCAGCCCATCGAGATGCGCCCGGTGACCCTGGTCGACCCTATTCGCCCGACAGTGCAGGATCCGGTGCGCCACGTCTGGTTCAAGGCCAACGGCCAGATGCCGGACGATCTGCGGGTGCACAAATACCTGCTGGCCTATGCCTCCGACTTCAACTTCCTGCTCACCTCGCTTCAGCCGCACGGGGTGTCGTACTGGGAGCCGGATATGCAGGTAGCCACCATCGACCACTCCATGTGGTTCCACCGGGATTTCCGCTTCGACGACTGGCTGCTCTACGTGGTAGACAGCCCGAGCGCCAGCAGCGGTCGCGGTCTGGTACGCGGTCAGTTCTTCACCCGTGATGGCATGCTGGTGGCGAGCACCATGCAGGAGGGGGTGATCCGTCGTCGCGGCAGTTAAGGCGCAAAGCGGATAGCAAAACGGGGTGGCTTGGGCCACCCCGTTTTCGTAGCTGCGATGTGCGCGGACTCTGTGGGATCAGCCGCCGCGCTGGTATTTGAAGCGTTTCTTGCGCCGGTAGGGATAGACATCCTCGAACACCCCCACCTTGATGTTGCTCTGCAGCATCTTCCAGTAGTTGGCGTCGAACATCTCCTTGTGCAGTTGCAGCATGATCTCGCGCACCTGCGGCTTTTGCAGCAGGAAGGTGGCGAACTCCTCGGGGAAGATGTCGTTGGGGGCCACCGAGTACCAGGGCTCGGCGCTCCACTCATCCTCGGGGTAGCGGGGCGGCGGGATCTGGCGGAAGTTGCACTCCGTCATGTAGCAGATCTCGTCGTAGTCGTAGAAGACCACCCGGCCATGACGGGTGACGCCGAAGTTCTTGAACAGCATGTCCCCCGGGAAGATGTTGGCCGCCGCCAGCTGCTTGATGGCATTGCCGTACTCCTCTAGCGCGAGCCGGGTCTGCTGCTCGTCCGCCTTGTCGAGATAGAGGTTGAGGGGGATCATCTTGCGCTCGGTGTAGAGGTGCTTGATCACCAGCTTGTCGTCCGTGATGGTGAGGGCCGAGGGGGCCACCGTCTTGAGTTCGGCCAGCAGTTCGGGCGAGATGCGATCGAGGGGAAACTCGAAGTTGGTGAACTCCTGGGTATCGGCCATGCGGCCAACCCGATCGTGCTGTTTAACCAGCCGGTACTTCTCTTTGACCTGCTCGTGGCTCACCTCCTTGGGCGGGGTGAACTCGTCCTTGATCACCTTGAACACCACATCGTAGGAGGGGAGGGTAAACACGCTCATCACCATCCCCTTGATGCCCGGCGCGATGATGAACTGATCCCGACTCTGGGCCAGATGGTGGCGGTAGTGGCGATAGAGCTCGGTCTTGCCGTGCTTCTGGCAGCCGATGGCGTTGTAGATCTCGTAATCGGGCTTGTGGGGCATGATCTGGCGCAGAAAGGCGACAAACAGCGCCGGTTCGCGGGCATAAACCATAAAGTAGGCGCGGGCGAAGCCAAAGACGATGGAGGCGAGATCCGGCTCGAAGATGACGGTGTCCACATAGATGCTCTGGCCGGTGCTGAGCAGGGGCAGGATAAAGGGGAAGACCTGATCCTTCACCCGAATAAGCCCCACCAGATAGGCCCCCTTGTTGCGGTAGAACACCTCTTTCAATAGCTCGATGGCAAAGGGTTCATCATGGAGGATTTGCGGGCCGTTCTCGGCAAGATGGCGGTGGATGTCGACAATATCCCGCTGCTTGTCCTCGTAGGGGAGGGTGAAGCTGTAATCCCCGAGCAGCTGGCTCAGGGTCTGCGGCAGGTGGGCGAGATCGGTGCGATAGATGCGCAGCAATGCGCCGAGATCGGGCTTGTCGCCGCGGCTGACGAAGGGGTGGATATAGAGGTTCTCGTCGCGGATATTGCGATGGCGAAAGATGCGGCGATAGACGGAGTTGAAGAAGGACTCCGCCACCTCGAAGTTCTCGCACTTGGGCAGCAGATCGCTGAAGGCCCCCTTCACCCGCTTGAGCAGCTCCTGAGTGGCGTGGTGCTCCCCCATCATCTGGCGGATGGAGCTGGCGGTGGCCCCCACATGGTGGTCATAGAGGCGAATGCGCTCGCGCCCCGCCAGCTGTACCCCCAGCCAGTCACTGTTCTCGAAGCGGCTCTTGCTGCCCTGAGTTATCTCGAGAAACCGGCTGTAAAACGACTCGAAGCGTTGCAGGATAGTCTCGGCGACGGCCTGTTCCAATGGCTGCTGCATCTCTCTCTTCCTTGTGATCTGTCGGGCCGATAGCGCGAAGGATTGGGGGTAATTTGTTCACACGTCTGGCCACTATCGCAACATTCAAACGTCTGTTCAAGTGGCAATTTTCGGGGATAAACGGTAGATTGCGCCCCTGTTTTGGTGATGGTTTAGCGACTGTTTGCTGTCTGTTTGAGAGGCCGTTTGGCCTGCGAGGAAACCCGATGAAGCTCTATTTTGTCCTGGTGGCACCTGCCCGACCTGCGAATGTGGGGGCGGCTGCCCGCGCCATGAAAACCATGGGATTCGATGCCATGCGACTGGTGGCGAGCCGGGTACACGAAGAGGAGGAGGCGAGCTGGGTGGCTCACGGCGCCCAGGAGATCCTGACTCAGGCCGAAGCGTTCGATACCCTGCCCGAGGCGCTGGCCGACATGGATCTGGTGATCGCCACCACTGCCCGTGAGCGTGGTCGCTACCAGCACTACCTCACCCCGGGGGAGATCCGCGAGCAGATCCGCAGCAAACCTTCACTCAACAAGGTGGCCATCGTCTTTGGCTGCGAGGAGTCGGGGCTCTCCAACGAGCAGCTGGCCGAAGTCGATCTCATCAGCTATCTGCCCCTCAAGGTGAGCTACCCCTCCCTCAATCTGGGGCAGGCGATCATGCTCTACGCCTATGAGATGAGTCAGCTGATGGATGAGCTGAACGCCGACGGCGGCGCTGCGGTAGCAGAAAATTTTGATAACGCCGGGCAGGTTCGGGTGCTGAAAAGCAAAACAGCAGAATTGCTGGGTGAACTCGGAGTTTCGCAGGATGAAAAACTGCATCAATGGGTGATGGACCGGGTGCCCATGCTGCCGCAGCGGGATTTGAACATGCTCCACCTGCTCTGCAAAGACCTTGCGCGCAAACTTGGCAAAGAGGTTTAAGTTGACAGCCCAAGGCCAGCCGCGGTATTGCTAAAAGCCAGCTTCGTCAACGAGTGTTCGTCATGCAGTTATTCACCAACGTCATCACCACCACCATTATTACCGGTACCACCACAGGTGGCACTGGGGCCGGTTGATGCGCTGACGAACAAGCACAGAAATCAGAAAAGGCCCGTACCCACCCAGTACGGGCCTTTTTGTTGGATTGGTTTTTAGATTGAATTTCATAGATTTACAGGGAGAGAAAGCGATGAGAGTGTTGAAATTTGGCGGGTCTTCACTGGCCGATGCAGAACGTTTTTTACGGGTGGCCGATATCGCGGTCAACACCCACGGCCAATCTCAGGTAGCCCTGGTGCTCTCTGCACCTGCCAAGGTGACCAATCATCTGGTGGCGCTGGTGGAGCAGACCAGCCGCGGCATGGATGCCAGTTCCACCCTGTTTGAAGTGAACGGCATCTTCTCCCGCCTGCTGGCCGGGTTGAAGGCGGCCTATCCGGCGCTGGATGACAAGGCGCTGCTGGCCCGTCTCACCGCCGAGCTGGATCAGGTTGAGCGGCTGATGCAAGGCATCCGTCTGCTGGGGCTCTGCCCGGACAACGTGCAGGCGCGCATTCTGAGCCGTGGCGAGAACCTCTCCATCGCCTTTATGCACGAACTGCTGCGGGTGCGCGGTCTGGATCTGGAGCTGATCGTGCCGGAAGAGCTGCTGGTCACCGACGGCGGTTATCTGGAAGCCCATGTCGATATCGAAGCCTCCCGCCTGCGCTTTGCCGCCAAGGGGCTGCGTAGCGACTGTCTTTATCTGATGCCGGGCTTTACCGGTGGCAGCGACAAGGGCGAGACCGTGCTGCTGGGTCGCAACGGCTCCGACTACTCCGCCGCCGTCTTGGCGGCATGCGTCGATGCCGAGTGCTGCGAGATCTGGACTGACGTCGAGGGTTGCTACAGCTGTGACCCCCGTCTGGTACCGGATGCCTATCTGCTGAAAACCCTCTCCTACAAGGAGGCGATGGAGCTCTCCTACTTCGGCGCCAAGGTGCTTCACCCGAAAACCATCGCACCGGTGGCCCAGTTCCATATTCCCTGCCTCATCAAGAACAGCTTCAACCCGCAAGGGCCGGGCACCCTGATCGGCCCCGAGAGCGGCGACGATGACCTGAAAGTGAAGGCCATCTCGGATCTCTCCGGCATGTGCATGTTCAACGTCTCCGGCCCCGGCATGAAGGGGATGGTCGGCATGGCCGGTCGCATCTTCTCCGCCGTCTCCCGCGCCGGGGTTAGCATCGTGCTGATCACCCAGTCATCTTCCGAGTACAGCGTCAGCTTCTGTATCCACAGCTACGACCAGGATAAGACTCGCAAGGTGCTGGAGCGCGAGTTCGAGCTCGAATTCAAAAACCAACTGCTGGAGCCGCTGGATATCATCAGCGATCTGGCGATCATTTCCCTCATCGGTGACGGCATGCGCACCAGCAAGGGGATGGCAGCCCGCTTCTTCACCTCGCTGGCGCAAGCCTCCATCAACATCGTCGCCATCGCGCAGGGCTCCAGTGAGCGCTCCATCTCGGCGGTGGTGCGGGATCGCAAGGTGGCGGAAGCCATCAAGGCGTGTCACCAGAACTTCTTTGGCAGCCAGCAGTTTATCGATCTCTTTGTGGTCGGAGTCGGCGGCGTCGGTGCGGCGCTGGTGGATCAGATTGCCCGCCAGCAACCGGTACTGGCCGAGCAGGGCACTGGCCTTCGCGTGGTCGGCATCGCCAACAGCCGCCAGATGGCGGTCAACAAGGATGGCCTGAACCTCGCCAACTGGCGTGAACAGCTGGTGGAAGCCCGTGACAGCTTCTCGCTGGAAGGGGTGAAAAAGCTGGTGGAAGACAGCCACATCATCAACCCGGTGATCGTCGACTGCACCTCCTCCGAGGCGGTGGCCGTCCAGTATGCCGACTTCCTCGCCGCCGGTTTCCACGTGGTGACTCCGAACAAGAAGGCCAACACCGGTTCGCTCGATTACTACAAGGCGCTGCGTCGCACTGCCCGCCAGACTCGCCGCAAGTTCCTGTACGAGACCAACGTGGGCGCCGGTCTGCCGGTTATCGAGAACCTGCAGAATCTTATCAAGGCCGGTGACAAGCTGCGTGCCTTCGACGGCATTCTGTCCGGCTCCCTCTCCTTTATCTTCGGCAAGCTGGATGAGGGGATGGCGTTCTCTGAAGCCACCAAGATTGCCCGCAGCAACGGCTTTACCGAGCCGGATCCCCGCGACGATCTCAACGGCATGGATGTGGCGCGCAAGCTGCTCATTCTGGCTCGTGAAGCCGGCATGGCGCTGGAGCTCTCCGATGTGGAAGTGGAGCAGGCGCTGCCGCCCGGATTTGACGCCAGCGGCGACGTGGAAGCCTTTATGGCCCGCCTGCCCGAAGCCGACGGCTGGTTCCGCGACCAGTTCGCCGCCGCCCAGCGTGAAGGCAAGGTGCTGCGCTATGTGGGTTCCATCGAGGGTGGCAAGTGCAAGGTCGCCATCAAGGCGGTCGGTGGCGACGAGCCGCTGTTCAAGGTCAAAGACGGGGAGAACGCGCTTGCCTTCTTCTCCACCTACTACCAGCCGATCCCGCTGGTGCTGCGCGGCTACGGTGCCGGTACCGAAGTGACCGCGGCGGGCGTCTTTGCCGACGTGCTGCGCACCCAGAACTGGAAGCAGGAGCTATAAGCATGAGTTCAGACATGTACCAGAGCAGTAGCGTCGTCGCCTATGCCCCCGCCTCCAGCGCCAACCTGAGCGTGGGATTCGATGTACTGGGGGCGGCGCTCGCCCCCGTTGATGGCTCTCTGCTCGGCGATCGGGTGCAGGTAAAAGCGGCTGATGTGCCGTTTGCCCTCTCCTCCGTGGGCCGTTACGCCCATAAGCTGCCGGACGATCCGAAAAAGAATATCCTCCATGACTGCTGGGTCGCCTATGGCGAGGCGCTGGAGAAGCGGGGCCTTAAACTCAAGCCCCTCGAAATGGTGCTGGAGAAGAACCTGCCGGTGGGCTCGGGTCTGGGTTCCAGCGCCTGCAGCGTGGTGGCGGCCCTTGAAGGGCTCAACGCCTTTCACGGCGCGCCGCTCAACGAGCACGACATGCTGCTGCTGATGGGGGAGATGGAAGGCAAGATCTCCGGCTCCGTTCACTACGACAACGTGGCCCCCTGTTATCTCGGCGGCATGCAGCTGGTGCTGGAAGAGCACGGCGTTATCAGTCAGGGTATTCCGGTGTTCGATCAGTGGTACTGGGTGGTCTGCTACCCGGGTACCGTGGTTTCGACCGCTGCTG
This sequence comes from Aeromonas sp. 84A, assembly GCF_051919345.1. Taxonomy (NCBI): domain Bacteria; kingdom Pseudomonadati; phylum Pseudomonadota; class Gammaproteobacteria; order Aeromonadales; family Aeromonadaceae; genus Aeromonas; species Aeromonas sp. 84A. The sequence goes on along the minus strand of NZ_JBQBEW010000001.1, from coordinate 3,637,501 downwards.
CCCGCGCCATTCTGCCGGCCCAATATCGCCGTCAGGATTGCCTCACCTATGGTCGTCGCCTGGCTGCCTTTGTTCACGCCAGCTACACCGGGCAGGAGGGGCTGGCCGCGAGCGTCTTGAAAGACGTGATTGCCGAGCCCTACCGCGCGGCGCTGATCGAAGGCTTTGCCGAGGTGCGGGCGCAGGCGGCCCAGAACGGGGCGCTGGCTACCGGCATCTCCGGCTCCGGCCCCACCGTATTTGTGGTGATGAAGGATCTGGCGCAGGCCGAGCGGATGAAGGATTGGATGGAAGCACATTTTGTGCGGAACGAAGATGGATTTGCCCGGGTCTGCAAACTGGACATGGCCGGGGCACGGGTAACAGGAAGCGAGCTATGAATCTCTACAACATCAAGGACAACAGCGAACAGGTGAGCTTCGCTCAGGCGGTGCGTCAGGGCTTGGGTCGCGAACAGGGGCTCTTCTTCCCCGAACAACTCGAACCGCTCGCCGATGTGGATGCCCTGCTGGATCTGCCGCTGGCCGAACGTTCCGCCCGCATCCTGAGCCACCTGCTGGGGGACGAAGTGCCTGCAGCGAAAGTGAGCGAGCTTATCAACGCCGCCTTCACCTTCCCGGCGCCGCTGGTGAAACTCAAGGATGGCACCTATGCCCTTGAGCTGTTCCACGGCCCGACCCTGGCATTCAAGGACTTCGGTGGCCGCTTTATGGCCCAGTGCCTCGCGGCCTTTAGAACCAACGACAAAATCACCATCCTCACCGCCACCTCGGGCGATACCGGCGCCGCCGTGGCCCACGCCTTCTACGGGCTGGAGGGGATCGAGGTGGTGATCCTCTATCCCAAGGGCAAGATCAGCCCCTTGCAGGAGAAGCTCTTCTGCACCCTCGGCGGCAATATCCGTACCATCGCCATCGATGGCGACTTCGATGCCTGTCAGGCGCTGGTAAAACAGGCCTTTGACGACGAGGCGCTGAAAAAGGCCATTGGCCTCAACTCCGCCAACTCCATTAATATCAGCCGTCTGCTGGCGCAGGTTTGCTACTACTTCGAAGCGGTAGCCCAGCTGCCCAAGGCTGACCGCGCCAAGGCGGTGATCAGCGTGCCGTCCGGCAACTTCGGCAACCTCACTGCGGGGCTGATCGCCAAGGCGCTGGGGCTGCCGGTGAAGCGCTTTATCGCCGCCACCAACGCCAACGACACTGTGCCGCGCTATCTGAAAACCGGTCAGTGGGAGCCGCACCAGACAGTGGCAACCCTGTCGAACGCCATGGATGTGAGCCGCCCCAACAACTGGCCGCGGGTAGAAGAGCTCTGCCGTCGTAAAGGCTGGGCGCTGGAGACCCTGGGTTCCGGTATGCGTGACGATGCCCAGACCCGCGATGCGCTGAAACGGCTGCACCAGCTGGATTACCTGTGCGAACCCCACGGCGCCATTGCCTGGGATCTGCTGGGTGAACAGCTGGCCGAGGATGAAGTCGGCGTGTTTCTCTGCACCGCCCATCCCGCCAAGTTCAAGGAGTCGGTGGACGAGATCCTGAATCTGGATGTACCGCTGCCCGGCCCGCTCGCCAAGCACGCCGTGCTGCCGCTCTTGTCCCACAACCTGCCGGCGGAGTTTGCCCGGTTAAGGGCGTTTCTGCTGGCTTGAGCCTTAGCCGCGAGCTAACCAATAGAAATAAAAATCCCCCGGTAACGGGGGATTTTTTTGGTGTATTGGTAAAGGGGGGCAAGCATGTGCTGTTGTTTGTTCAAATGCTGGTCTACTACTTGGGCACCTTGCTGCTGGTCTCCCACGGTCACGATTTTATGGCAGGAGTGGGGGTAGAGCAGGTGAATTGTTGGGTGGGGGGTTAGAAGCCAGCCAGCCGAGTAATGGCTGGCTAGAAAGGTGATAGTCCTAGGCTTCAGATTTCGCGTTAAAAAACATCGCTTTGAGGGCGGTTTCAGGTGATAACTCGAGCTGTAAAGTTAGCTGTTTTTAGGTTCTAATAGTCTGAGTGTAAAACCTGGATAAATTGCATTTAGATCATTTAAAACTTCATTAACTAAATTGCATGCATCATATAGTGTATCTGGCAATGCTTTCTTTTTGGGATATCTATGAAGGCGATGAAGTGGGTTACCGCAAGTTTCAAAGCATACTTCTCTTATTGGGCCCCATGTGCCATGTGAATATCCAGATGTCCATGAGTAAAACTGATCATATTTATCTTTCACCTTTGCTTTCTCACTTAGTTTTCTTAAGTCCAAGTTGCTCCAATTACCTAGTTCGATGTTTATAAATTCTTCCCATAAATCTTCGCTAGCGATAGCTTCAATGGTTTCTGTATTTATGAATTTCGGTGGTTCTATTAGTTCATCAAACCTTAGCGCATTCAACTTTGCTTGCCCGGCTCCATATGTTCTCCATTTTCTCCATAATTCATCATTGTCTTCGCTGATTAAATGTCTAAGGTTGATATGACACTCTAAAATAGTTCTTAAAGCTAGTCGTCCAAGAATGCCATTCCTATTTTCACCTTGTACTAGTTCATCTAAAACAGTCAATACATAGAATGCTATTCCGAAAATACCATCGTGCTTAGCATCAATCGCTGTTGTTGAATGCGTTTCAGACCAATGCGCTTCTAATCTGTCTCGAATAATATATAGTTCATCTTTCGTACATATCGAATCATCAAGTGGTTGAGTCTTATGTGAAACTATTTCCAAACATGGTGAGTTTTGCCATGCATCTTGCCAAAAGTCTGTAGCCCATTTGAGATCATGTTCAACAAGTGGATTTTGTGCCATTTCACAAGCCCTTATAGATGGCCTTATCGATCTTTGATCGCCTTCATAGGGATACCCAATCCAATCTTTAACCATCATATCAGGAACATGGAATTTACCTGATGCGACTCCAATCATGACTTTTAACCAACGACAGTCTGTAGCCTCTTGTGATTGATGAGGTAAGCACATGCCGACAGAGCGCATTAGTAGTTCAAGATCAGGTTCTGTATTAGGTAGAAATTTCAACCATGAGTCACGTGCTGGTAATGTCTCAAAAAGTCGTAATACAGTAAGTGCATTGGCGGTTTTTTGATTCTGAAGTAAGAACTTAATAAATTCATCTTTTATGTCGCCCTCTAATTTCGCAATCCCTGAAAAAGTAAGATCATGTAGTTTTTCCTTGTGTTTGTGATTGGTGACAAAGGAAATTATTCGTCTAAATTCGGATATGGCATAATCCTGATCGATTATAACTCTTATTATGGCAGCCCATAGCATCTCTGGCAATCTTTCATCTGACCATGATGAGAATGTGATTTTATCTGATAATTGAGCAAAGCCAGGTTGTAATTGTTTGCCAACTTTTTTGTGGTCTAAAAGACGAGTTCTATTCTTTCCACTTTTTGATGAATTTTTTCTTTTGTTTTTACTAATAGGCATGATTTTACCTCTGAAGTGTTACATTTAATCGGTTGGGCTACCCATCGTAGGTTGGTGCTGAACGAAGTGAAGCCCAACGTTTACCGAGAAAGCTAAATTAGGTTGTTGGTTTTATATTGCCACGATTTCTATCGTATTTTGGCAATTACCTCTCCCATTTGTTGGGCTTCGCAGTGCTCAGCACCAACCTACACGAACTGAAGCCCAACGTTTACCGAGAAAGCTAAATTCGGTTTTTGATTTTATATGGTCAAAATTCATCTTGTTTGGAAAGTCATATATCCCGTTTGTTGGGCTTCGCTACGCTCAGCGCCAACCTACAACACATTCCGAGCCGATTATTCCCGACCCGAGTCACTATTAATGGCCCAATCTGGCGTTATCCATCCTGCGGCGATATGGCGATGAATGGAGGAGTAAGGCCAATCGACCGGTTTGGCACAATAACCATGTTTGACCGGATTGAAATGGATGTAATCGACATGGGCTTGCAGATCCTTGTCATCCCGGATCAGATGCTCCCAATAACGGCGTTGCCAGATACCGCGTTCCCGTTTTCTGAGTCGGCTCTCCCGTATCCGCTCTGTTTTGGCGAGACTTCGTGAAAAGCCGGCCTTGATTAGAGACCAGCGCATGGGATAGTCACTGTCACCCGGCGGTAGTTGCCAAATGGCATGAAGATGATCCGGCATCACCACCATGGCAACAATCTCGAAGGGGTGTTGCTGTTTGACGTGGCGGAGCACTTCGCGCAGCAGGTCGATATGACGTACCAGCAGATCCTGCTTTCGGTCAGCTAGGTTGACGGTGAAGAACCAATATGCCCCACTGGTTGTTGCTCGGCGATAGCGCATGGTTCTCCTTTCCGGAAATATCCAGTCTGTTCGATTGCACCGAATGGCCACCAACTGACCGAGGGCATACGTGTTGGGCTTCGCTGCGCTCAGCGCCAACCTACGCAATGCATCAATCACTGTGCAAAACCCACGCTACCGCCCGTGGATTACAGCTTCCAATATGCTCCATTAACCAGCGCGGGTAGCAACCAATCACTGATGAATAGGCACCGGATGGCTATGTTAAGCCAATCAAATCTGGCCACACCAGTCAAAAAATGACGTAAGTGTCAGTAATGACTGATTTTTTGAGCTGGCTCAATAAAAGGGTGTGACAGGAGGCAGGATTCCCATGGCCCTTGATTTGATTGAGGTTGATGGGCGTGGCGAGGAAGTTGTGGGCCGTCTTGCCGTTGAGGAAGGGCTGACTGGGGACAATCCCGCTCCGGTAATCGGCGCTATAGTGCGGGCGCTGGTTGGCCTCTGCGCCGTCTCCCAAGCTGGCGAGGCGGGGGGTCTTCGGCAACAATCAGCTGTTGCAATCACAGCCATTTGCAACACATCGTCATGCAAATATGACCATGCAAACACATCACCAGATAGAGAGGAGATCACCCATGAAGCGTACCATTCTGTTCGGCCTGCTTTGCGGCAGCGTGCTGCTGGCCAATCCGGTCTTTGCCAACGACGCAGCCCAGTTGCAGTGCGAGGCGCAGGCCGCGGCCAAAAAGCTTAACGGCGCCGCCAAGACCAGCTTTGTCGGCAAGTGCGTGAAAGATGCAGCGGGCGCTGCGAGCGGCGAGTGCGAGAAGGCGGCCGCCGACAAGAAGCTGGCCGGAGCGGCCAAGAACAGCTTTATCCAGAAGTGCGTGAAGACGGGCGCGGCGGTGGATCCGGCGGCCAAGTGCGAGAAGGCAGCGGCCGACAAGAAGCTGGCTGGCGCGGCCAAGAACAGTTTTGTCCAGAAGTGCGTGAAGGATAGCGCCGCCAAGTAAGGCATTTTCTCATCCGGTGTGTTTGCGGGGGGCCATCAGGCCCCCCGCGCTTTTTGGGCGCACTGATGGCGCAACGCACAAGCCTTGTATCGGGGCGGCAATAGCGACACTATTGACTCCTTTTTGGGTTCCGCAGAGGCGCAGCCATAACCTGCCGTGACCGGACTAGGGGTTGGCGAGCTGCATTTGTGTGGGATTATGCGGGATAAAAAGGAGCAGAGCAGGATGATGGAAGTGACGGCGTGGCGTTGGCTCAATGAACCGGCCCAGTGGCACCAGACAGACGACGGTTTGCAGGTGGTAACGGACCAGCAGACCGATTTTTGGCGCAGCACCTGGTATGGCTTCGAGCGCCACAGCGGCCATCTCTATGGCTGCGAGGTGGCGGGTGAGTTTACCTTTCAGGTCTGCGTCGAGGGGGAGTTCACCACCCTCTACGATCAGGCGGGGCTGATGCTGCTGCAAGACGAGGCGCACTGGCTGAAAGCGGGGATCGAGTACAACGATGCCCAGCCGATGATCGGCAGCGTGCTGACCAATCCGCGCTCTGACTGGGCCACCGGTATTTTCCCCGGCAATCCGCGCCGCTTCTGGCTGCGGCTGACCCGGCTGGCGGACTGCCTGCGTTTGCAATACTCCACCGATGGCAAGGTGTGGCCGTTGCTGCGCCTCGCCCCGTTCCCGCCAAGCGAACGCTGTTTTATCGGGGTGATGTGCTGCACGCCGGAGCGGCAGGGGCTGGCGGTGCACTTCTCTGACCTGCGCCTCACGCCGCCTCTTGGCAAGGCGCTCCATGATTTGAGCTAGGCCAGCGGTTTTGCCTGCAACATTAAGCCAATAAAAAAGCGCCCGCAGGCGCTTTTTTCATTTGGCTGGTAAGGCCTCAATTAGCTGATCAGGCTGGCCCACAGGTCATATTCGTCAGATTCGTCGATCCGCACCTTGACCATGTCCCCCGGTTTGAGGCCGGTCTCGCCGTTGAGGTAGACCAGACCGTCGATCTCCGGTGCATCGGCAAAAGAGCGGCCAGTGGCGCCCTCTTCGTCCACTTCGTCGATGATAACGGTCATCTCCTGACCCACTTTGCGGGCCAGCTTGCGGATGGAGACCTGCTGTTGCAGCTCCATAAAGCGCTGGAAGCGCTCTTCCTGAACCTCTTCCGGTACCGGATCCGGCAGCTCGTTGGCCAGTGCCCCTTCGACCGGGCTGTATTTGAAGCAGCCGACCCGATCCAGCTCCGCCTTGTCGATAAAGTCCAGCAGCATCTGGAAATCTTCCTCGGTCTCGCCCGGGAAGCCGACGATAAAGGTGGAGCGCAGGGTGATCTGCGGGCAGATCTCGCGCCACTTCTGGATCCGCTCCAGGGTGCGCTCGACGGTACCCGGGCGCTTCATCAGTTTGAGGATGCGCGGGCTGGCGTGCTGCAACGGAATATCGAGGTAGGGCAGTACCTTGCCATCGCGCATCAGCGGGATGACGTCATCTACGTGCGGGTAGGGGTAGACGTAGTGCAGACGCACCCAGATGTCGAGCTTGGCCAGCTCTTCGCACAGGGCGACCATGCTGGTCTTGACCGGCATGCCGTCGTAGAAACCGGTGCGGTGCTTCACATCGACGCCGTAGGCGGAGGTGTCCTGGGAGATAACCAGCAGCTCCTTCACGCCCGCCTCTTTCAGGCGCTTGGCTTCGGCCAGCACGTCGCCGATGGGGCGGCTCACCAGATCACCACGCATGGAGGGGATGATGCAGAAGGTGCAGCGGTGGTTGCAGCCCTCGGAAATCTTCAGATAGGCGTAGTGGCGCGGGGTCAGCTTGACGCCGTGGGCCGGAACCAGACTGGTGAAGGGGTTGTGCTGCGGCTTCTCCACATATTTGTGGACGTGGCCCAGTACCTCTTCATAGGCGTGGGGGCCGGTGATCTCGAGCACCTTGGGGTGGATCTCGCGGATCTGATTCTCTTTGGCGCCAAGGCAGCCGGTGACGATCACCTTGCCGTTCTCGGCCAGCGCTTCGCCGATCGCTTCCAGCGACTCTTGCACCGCGCTGTCGATAAAGCCGCAGGTGTTGACGACGACCAGCTCGGCATCGTCATAGCTGGGCACCACATCGTACCCTTCGGTACGCAGCTGGGTCAGGATGCGTTCTGAATCGACCAGGTTTTTGGGGCAACCCAAGGAGACGAATCCTACTTTGGGGGCCTGTTTTGTGTTGGACATCGCTCAATCACTCTTAGGTGGCTCTTCTTTAAGGGCGCGGATTTTACCGGAATGGTTAACCAAAAACTATACAGCCAGCATGGCAGAACCGAACAATATCTCCGACCAGGCAAGATTGGGCCGCACGAGCAGCCGGTGATGGCGCGCCCTTGGTAGGGCTATTGCCTCTGCCATGCAGGCTTGTTGTGGGGACGCTGCTTTGTTGATTTTCCTCTCAATATTGATTTGGTGACAGAGAGGAGAACACCGGGAGTCACTATACTCCCAGTACGGGATCCCGTTGGAGAAGGCGATGGAAAGTTCATTTGGCGAAAAAATGCAGAGCGTACATGCCACGCTCAGGCAGCGCTTTGACAAGCTGAGTCGGGTAGCCATCGCGATTTACGATCCCCATACCGATCAGCTCAAGACCTTTGCCCACAGCACCGAGGGGCCCTCGCCGCTGGTGCAGTATGAGGTGAAGCTGAGCGATGTCCCCTCCCTGAGTTATCTGGCGGAGCACAAGCAGCCCCGGGTACTCGGTAATCTTGATGCCCTGCGTGGCTCTGCGTCGGAGCACAGCCGCAAGGTGCTGGAGGCGGGTTATGCCTCCAGCTATACCGAGCCGCTGCTGTTCAACAGCAAACTGTTTGGCTTTCTGTTTTGTGATGCCATGGAGCCGGGATATTTCGAGGAGCCGATCCGCAGCGAGCTGTCGGCCTATGCCCAGGCGCTCTCGGCCATCATTGCGGTGGAGTTTTTCTCCATCCAGACCCTTGGCGGCGCGCTGACCACGGCGCGGGAGTTCAGCCGCTATCGGGATGAGGAGACCGCCAACCATCTGCACCGGATGTCGGCCTACTCCCGGCTGATTGCCAAGACGCTGGCCCCGACTTGCGGGCTGAGCGATGAGGAGGTGGAGTTTATCTACCTCTTCTCCGAGCTGCACGACATCGGCAAGATCGCGGTGCCGGATGCCATTTTGCTCAAGCCGGGCAAGCTGACGCCGGAAGAGTTCGAGATCATGAAGATCCACCCCGGCAAGGGGCGGGAGATGATCAGCCTGATGATCAACGAGTTTGGTCTCGATGGCATTCATCACACTGACATGCTGACCAATATCATCGCCAGCCATCACGAACGCTTCGACGGAACCGGCTATCCGCTGGGGCTGGCGGGGGAGGCGATCCCTTTGGCGGCGCGCATCGTGACGGTGGCCGATGTGTTTGATGCCCTGACCAGCGAGCGCCCCTATAAGAAGGCATGGCCGTTCGAGACGGCGTTTGCCTATCTGGAGGAGCATGCCGGCAGCCAGTTTGATCCCGCCTGTGTCGCCGCGGCCCTGCACAACAAGGCCGAGTTTTATGCCATCTATCAGCAGTATCAGGATCCGGCCTGCACTCCGAGTGCGGCGGCCAGCGGCGCAGAGCCGGGTTGAGCGCGAGTGAAGAGGGTAAGGGGGAAAGAGGCGGTTCAAGCATGACGAGGAGTAAATAGAGAGGGGGCACCAGCAGGTGCCCCCTCTCTTTTATGCTCTTCTCGATTCCACGCGCCCTTATTTTGCCGACCTTCTATCTGCGGCTATGGCGTTTGCGGTCAGGTTACTTTTTGGGCGTCGGCTCGCTGATCTGGTAGAGGTGATCCGCGCAGGCGCTGGAGCAGCCACAGGGGCGCACCTCTTTATCTTCCCGCTTCTGAGCAAGCTGGTATTGGCGCCACCAGATGATGGTGCCCATGGCCAGGATCAGCACGAACGAGGCGAGCAGGCTCAACAACCAGATGGACATGATCTCTTCTCCTTGATGGTGATGACATGCACGGCGATGGCATCAGTGATGATGGCAGCAACCGCCCTGCTGGTTGGCGCCTTCACTGCCGTGGCAACAAGTATGGCCTTGTCGTGAGCTCTCTGCCTGATTGCCACTACTGGCGCAACAGTGATCGGAGCCACTGTTGCAACCACCATGACAATGGCTATGACTCTGGCCTGCGCCGACGGGCTGGATGGCACGGATCGCCGATTTGCTCTGATGACGGCGAGACGGACGCCCCTGACTGGCATCGGTGAGAGGTTGCAGATTAGCGGGGGCCAGCAGCGCGGGCAGCGGCAGGCGGGCAGAGCGGCACTGCAGCACCCGGATATTGACCGCCAGTAGGCGACCCAGCATCCGCTCGCCGATATTGCGCACCACCACCTGACCCACCTGATGATGGGCGAGGGCGTCGAGCAGCGCTTGCTTGCCGTGGCAGCCTTCGGCGGCGGCCGGGTTAGCCAGGGTGGCGATAACGTTCCCTTCGGGGTTAAGAATTTGCAGCTGCTCGGCACGGGTAAAGTGGCCAGCCAGCAACCCCTGACTCAGCATCAGGGCGCTGTTGCAGAGGGGGGTGGTCATGGTTGTGACAGCATTCATGTCGGCTCTTCTCCACTGGTTGGGTGGTCGGGCTCGGCGGGTTGCATCATCAATGCCTTGCCCAGACTCAGACACTCCACCACTTTATAGCGCCCTTTTTTCAGAATATTGGCCAGGGTCTGGCGGGAGACCCCCATCACCAGGGCGGCCTCCTGCTGCTGCATTCCTCGAAGGTCGACGAGGCGCAGTGCCTCGAACTCGTCAGGGGCCAGCGTGACCTGTTCCAGCTGATGCATGGGGCGGCCGTTGGGTTTGAAGCAGCTGTTGGCGGGGCGGCCACAGATCTGGCGGGCAATCTTGGGTCTTGGCATGGTGGCTCCTAATTGGCATAAGCCATTTATACGCTCATATGTGGCATATGCCAATAATTTTGTCTGATGCAGAGGGTAGCGCGAGTGCTGTTTACGGTAGCGAGGGGTAAAGGGGGAAAGAGAAAGACGTACAAAAGCAGGGAAGGTGGCAGAAACGACGCAGGCCCGAACAGAGGTTCGGGCCTGCGGTTTTGCAGAGGATGGTCGGGCTATCCCGGCGAGCTTACGCCTGTTCGGCCTCGGCCACTGGAGCTGCGCTCTCGCTACCGTTGGCGAAGCGATCCGCCCACAGGGCAATCACGCCGTCACCGGTGACGTTGCAGGCGGTGCCGAAGCTGTCCTGCGCCAGATAGAGGGCGATCATCAGGGCGATGGAGGCTTCACCGAAACCGAGCATGGAGGTGAGCAGACCCAGCGCCGACATCACGCCACCACCCGGCGCGCCTGGAGCTGCAATCATGATCACCCCCAGCATCATGATGAAGGGGAGCATGGTCTCGATGCCCGGAATGGCCAGATGCTCGGAGAGGAACATCACCGCGGTGGCACAGGTGACCAGGGTAATGGTGGAGCCACAGAGGTGAATGGTGGCACACAGCGGCACGGTGAAGTTGGCGATACCGTCGCTCACCCCGTTGTTCTTGCTCGATTGCAGGGCAACCGGAATGGTGGCGGCGCTCGACATGGTCCCCAGCGCGGTGAAGTAGGCGGGCAGCATGTTCTTGATGAGCTGGGCCGGTGAGCGGCCAAGGGCCAGACCGGTACCCACGAACAGTACGGAGAGCCAGATCCAGTGCATCAGGATCGCCATCACCAGCACCACGCCGAAGGTTTTCAGGGTGGCGAATACGGTGCCTTCTACCGTCATCTCGACAAAGACGCCGGCGATATAGAACGGCAGTAGCGGAATGATCACCTTGGCCAGCAGGCGGTCGATGATGTCACGACCCTGATCGGCGACCCGGCGCAGATCGGTGGCCTGGGTGGCGCTGATGCCAATGCCGAACACGAAGGCGGCGGCCAGTGCCGACATCACGCCAAACAGCGGCGGGATCTCCAGATTGACGTAGGAGGCGAGCTTGATAGCCGTGGCCGTGGTGGGCTCGGCGGCGGTGGTGAACTGCGGGATCAGGTGGCTCGCCACGGTAAAGGCGAACAGCCCCGCCAGAATGGTGGAGCAGTAGGAGAGGGCCACGGTTTTGCCCAGCAGCTTGCCGGAGTTTTTCGGCAGGCTGGCAATGCCGCTCATAATAAAGAACAGAATGATGAGCGGAATGGTGAAGGTGATCAGCTGACCTATCACTGTCTTGGCCGTAAACAGCACGCGCGCCACCCACTCAGGGGCGTAGAGACCGAGCAAGAGACCGGCAAGGATGCCAGCAATGAGTTTCAGGACAAGTTTCATAAGGAAATCCGGAGTTGGTTGTATTGTCTGTTTTGTTATTAAAATTTGATATTAATCACACTTTTTAACACGTAAGCCGTGTTATGTCTGCCTTTTCTGCGTTAACGCCGAGTTAAATATTGTCGAAGGTCAAGATCGCCGACTAGCTGTCGGCTTGGCGTTGAACTGGAAAATCCGTGATGAATTAGCCCATTAGGTGGCCTGATGATCGCCACGCAGCAACATGACGTACTGGCTGGCGTGTTGACTTGTGCATGATGGCGTGTTGGTCGAGGCGGTTTCCATCGGCGCAAGTTGCAGCGCTATCCCGGATGTGGTGACCAGTTGTTGTAGCTCATCGTGACTAATCTTGCCGCTTGGCGGCAGGGGGAAGCAGAGCGGAGCACCCGCTTTGAGCAGGGTCGCCAGCTGTTTCAACTGGGGAACAAGGGTGGCCACGTCGCTATCAAGCGGGCGGCTCAGCCAGATGCCATCGTAAGGGAGCACCGAGTGCATCTTCGCCAGCGGGCAGACTCGCACTGCTTGTCCGGATTGCTGCGAGGCAACTCTGGCGTCAACCAGCACAGCTTCGCAGGCGGTGACCACATACCCTTCTGCACGCAGCCAGCACAGATCCTCCCCCGTACCGCACTGACCATTGAGCAGGTGAGCACCGGGTTTGAGACATTCCACAAAGGCAGCTCGAACGTGGGCGTGCTGGTCGTTAAATGGCCGGGAAGCGGGGATGGCGTCAGAGTGTGGCACAGGGGTTACCTCAAGCAGGGGGCGCACAGGGTAACAAATCGGGGCCTGACTGCCAAAGCGGCGGTCAGGCCCCGATTTGGATGGGTGGGAGTTGCCGGAGCCGGTTAGCGGCCGCAGGCAGGCCCGTGGGGCTGGGCCAGCATGGTGAACATGCTCTCTATCAGGAAGGCGGATTCGCCCTGCAGGTCGATCCGCCCCGGAAAGTGGAGCCAGTTGATGATGTAGCCATCCAGAGTGCAGTGGAGCAGGGTGGCGGCGCGCTGCAGGTTGAGGTTGGCGGGCAGTTGGCCCCGCCGTACCGCGTTGGCCAGGGTGGTCTCCAGGTCCCGGAAGAAGTTGGCGGACTGGCTGCGGATATGCTCGCGCAATGAGATGGCTTCCCCCTCCAGCGATTCGAGATTGAACAGGATGGTGAACATCTGCCGCTGGGCCGGATTGTGAATGAAGCTGTGGAGCACCCCTTCGAAGAAGAGGCGCAGTTGTCCCAGAGGGTCCGGCTCATCTGGATTGAGGCAGGCATCGAGCTGGTGGGCGAGGGGGCTGCAGAGCTCCTGCCAGAGCGAAATGAAGAGTTCATCCTTGTTCTTGAAGTGCCAATAGATGGCCCCGCGGGTCAGGTCTGCCGCCCTGGCGATGTCGGTCAGGCTGGTCTTGGCCAGGCCCTGAGAGCAGAACAGATCCAGCGCCGTGCTCATGATGTGGCAGCGGGTTTGCTGCGCCTCTTCTTTGGTTCGTCTGGCCATCGAAATTTGTGCCTCATGCAAGCAAAAAGTCACTTACATACATTTATGAATGTATGTATATTGCCTCATCTTTCGACTATTTACCAACAGGGCCCATGCGGCCCTGATTGTTCATTGACTGGCAAAGGCTCAGGTGTTTCATGCATAAACATATTCTTGCTCGTTCAGTTGGTCTTGCCTTGCTGGCTACAGGCTTGCTGGCAGGTTGTGGTGACAAGGGGGGCGCACCTCAGGGACAGGGCGACATGCCCCCCGCGGCGGTCAACGTGGTGACCCTGCAGAGCGGTCCGCTGATGTTGACCACCGAGTTGACCGGCCGTAGCGCCCCGTTGCGGGTGGCCGAAGTGCGTCCGCAGGTGAGCGGCATCATCCTCAAGCGCCTCTTTACCGAGGGAAGCGATGTGAAGGCGGGCGAGCTGCTCTATCAGATCGACCCGGCTGTCTATCAGGCGGCAGTCGCCAGCGCCAAAGCCAATCTGGCCAAGGCCGAGGCCAACGAGCAGAGTGCCCGCCTCAAGGCGCAGCGCTATCAGGAGCTGCTCAAGGTCAAATCCATCAGCCGTCAGGACTATGACGACGCCGACGCCAGCTGGAAGCAGGCCAAGGCGGAGATCATGGCGAGCAAGGCGGCCCTGCGCACTGCCGAGATCAATCTCGGTTACACCCGCATCACCGCCCCCATCAGTGGCCGCATCGGTAAATCCGCGGTGACCGAGGGGGCGCTGGTGACTGCCCAGCAGGCTGACAGCCTGACCGCCATTCAGCAGCTCGATCCCATGTATGTGGATGTGCGTCAGTCCACCGCCGATCTGCTGCGCCTCAAGCGACTGGTCGCCGAGGGCAAGCTGACCCAGGACGAGCAGAAAGGGGCCAAGGTGACCTTCCAGCTGGAAGATGGCTCCACTTATGGCGAAGAGGGCTCGCTGCAGTTCTCCGATGTGACCGTGGATGAGACCTCCGGCATGGTGACCCTGCGGGTGATTGTGCCCAATCCTCACCAGCTGCTGCTGCCCGGCATGTTTATGCGCGCCACCCTGCAAGAGGGAGAACGGGCGCAAGGACTGCTGGTGCCGCAAACTGCCGTGACTCGCACCCCCAATGGCGGCGCCACCGTGATGGTGGTAACCGCTGACAACAAGGTGGAGCTGCGCAACGTGCAGCTGAGCCGGGTCGTCGGCAGCAACTGGGTGGTGGAGTCAGGGCTCACCTCCGGCGAGCGGGTGATCGTGGCTGGTTTGCAGAAAGTACGACCGGGCGCCGTGGTCAATCCCGCCGAGCAGGGTGCTGATGCACCGTCTGCTCAAGCTGCGTCCAACACCCCGGCCAACAAGTAGGATGGAGTAGTCGCTTCATGGCTCGATTTTTTATAGACAGACCCATTTTTGCATGGGTGATCGCGCTGGTGATCATGCTGGCGGGCAGCCTGGCCATCATCAAGTTGCCGGTCGCCCAGTATCCGAGCATTGCGCCACCCGCTGTCGGTATTTCTGCCAGCTATCCGGGCGCATCCGCCAAAACGGTGGAAGACTCGGTAACCCAGATCATCGAACAGAACATGACCGGGCTGGATCACCTGCTCTACATGTCCTCCCAGTCTGACTCCGCGGGGCGAGTGTCGGTGACCCTCACCTTCCAGCCGGGGACCGATCCCGATATCGCCCAGGTGCAGGTGCAGAACAAGCTGCAGCAAGCGATGTCGTTGCTGCCGCAAGAGGTGCAGCAGCAGGGGATCCGGGTACAGAAGACCTCCAGCAGCTTCCTGATGGTCGCAGCCTTCATCTCCAGCGATGGCTCGATGAACAACGACGATCTGGCGGATTATGTGGTCTCCAACATCAAGGAGCCCCTGAGTCGTCTGGACGGGGTAGGGGACATCACCTTGTTCGGCAGCCAGTACTCCATGCGGGTGTGGCTCGATCCCAACAAGCTCAACCGGGTGCAGATGACCCCGGGTGATGTGCAGGCAGCCATCAAGGCGCAGAACGCCCAAGTGGCGTTCGGCAAGCTGGGTGGCACACCATCGGTGGAAGATCAGCAGTTCACCGCCACCATCATGGGGCAGACCCGTCTCTCTACCGTGGAGCAGTTCAACGACATCCTGCTGCGGGTGAATCAGGATGGCTCCAAGGTGCGGCTGAAAGATGTGGCCCGGGTCGAGCTGGCTGGCGAGAGCTATGACGCCGATGCGCTCTACAACGGTCAGTCTACCGCCGCGGTCGCTATCAAGCTGGCGACCGGCGCCAACGCGCTGGATACCGCCGAGAAGGTGCGTGCCAAGCTCAATGAGCTGTCGGATTACTTCCCGGCCAACATGGAGATCGTCTACCCCTACGACACCACGCCGTTTGTGAAGATCTCCATCGAAGAGGTGGTGCAGACCCTGATCGAGGCGATCTTCCTGGTGTTCTGCGTCATGTATCTGTTCCTGCAGAACTTCCGCGCCACCCTGATCCCGACCATTGCGGTGCCTGTGGTGCTGCTCGGTACCTTCGGGGTGATGGCGGCGTTCGGCTTCTCCATCAACACCCTCACCATGTTCGGTATGGTGCTGGCCATCGGCCTGCTGGTGGATGACGCCATCGTGGTGGTGGAGAACGTGGAGCGGCTGATGAGTGAGGAGGATCTCTCCCCGCTGGAAGCGACCCGCAAGTCGATGACCCAGATCACCGGTGCGTTGGTGGGGATCGCGTTGGTGCTCTCCGCCGTGTTTGTGCCGATGGCCTTTTTCGGCGGCTCGACCGGCGCCATCTATCGCCAGTTCTCGCTGACCATCGTCTCGGCCATGGTGCTGTCGGTGCTGGTGGCGTTGATCCTGACGCCGGCCCTTTGTGCCACCCTGCTCAAGCCGATGAAACATGGCGAGTTTGGTGCCAAGCGCGGCTTCTTTGGCTGGTTCAACCGCGCCTTTGATGCCGGTACCAACCGCTATCAAAGCGGTGTGCGCAAGGTGATCAAGCAGGGTGTGCGCTACAGCCTGATCTACGGCGCCATGCTGGCGGTACTGGCAGTGCTCTTTATGCGGATGCCCACCTCCTTCCTGCCGGAAGAGGATCAGGGGGTCATCATGTCCATGGTGCAACTGCCGGTGGGGGCGACCAAGCAGCGCACCGAGGTGGTGCTGGCAGACATGCGCGACTACTTCCTGAAAAACGAGAAGGATAACGTTGACTCCGTACTGACCGTATCCGGCTTCAGCTTCGCCGGTAGTGGCCAGAACGCGGGTATGGCCTTTATCAAGCTCAAGGACTGGAGCGAGCGCAAGAGCCCGGATCGCAGTGCCAATGCCATCATCGGCCGCGCCATGGGCTATCTGTTCAGCATCAAGGAGGCGCAAGTGTTCGCCTTTAACCTGCCTCCGATCCCGGAGTTGGGTACGGCGACCGGTTTTGACTTCTTCCTGCAGGATCGCGGCGGTATTGGTCACGACAAGCTGATGGCGGCGCGTAACCAGCTGCTCGGCATGGCGGCGCAGGATCCCACTCTGGTGCGGGTACGCCCGAACGGGATGGAAGATACGCCGCAGCTCGATATCAAGATCGACTACGAGAAGGCACTGGCGCAGGGGCTATCCATCGCGGATATCAACAACACCCTGGCTACCGCTTGGGGCTCGTCCTACGTCAATGATTTCGTTGACCGTGGCCGGATCAAGAAGGTCTACATGCAGGCGGATGCCCCTTTCCGGATGAACCCGGAAGATCTGAAACTCTGGTATGTGCGCAACAGTGCCGGTCAGATGGTGCCCTTCTCCGCCTTTGCCAGCACCGAGTGGAGCTTCGGCTCGCCTCGTCTGGAGCGTTATAACGGCGTGCCGGCGATGGAGATCGTCGGTGAAGCGGCGCCTGGCAAGAGTACCGGTGATGCGATGGCGGCGATTGAGCAGATGGTGAAACAGCTGCCGGAAGGGGTGGGCATCGAGTGGACCGGGCTCTCCTTCCAGGAGCGGCAGGCCGGTTCACAGGCACCTGCGCTCTACGCCATCTCCTTGCTGGTGGTGTTCCTCTGTCTTGCAGCCCTCTACGAGAGCTGGAGCATTCCGTTCTCGGTGATGCTGGTAGTACCGCTCGGGGTTCTGGGGGCCATTGTGGCTGCCACCCTGCGCGGGTTGGAGAACGACGTCTACTTCCAGGTGGGCCTGCTCACCACCATAGGCTTGTCGGCGAAAAACGCGATCCTGATCGTGGAATTTGCCAAAGAGCTCTATGACAAGGGGATGGGCTTGGGTGAAGCGGTGGTGGAGGCGGCACGCCTGCGTCTGCGCCCGATCCTGATGACCTCGCTTGCCTTTATCCTCGGGGTGCTGCCGCTGGTGATCAGCTCCGGCGCCGGTGCCAGCAGCCGTAACGCCATCGGTACCGGCGTGATGGGGGGGATGATCAGCGCCACCGTGCTGGCCATCTTCTTCGTGCCGCTCTTCTTTGTATTGGTGATGCGCTACTTCACTAGCCACAAGAGTAAAGAGGCGCGCATGGCTGCAGCAGTTGAGTCAAAAGGTGACTGATGGCATGCAGGTTTAGCTAATTTGAACAGAGTTCAATAAATCGCCAGCCAGCTTTGGTCTGGCTGACAATCAAACAGGGCAACCCCATGGGTTGCCCTGTTTTTTGTGAAAAATGTAAGCAAAAATTGCGTGGTTGTAATTGAAAATGCGAGATACGAGTAGGCGTTTCGCGCTCTTGAGGTTGTGATGAGCCTCAAGTTGCACCCATCACGAATTACTTTCAACTGTTCATCCTTGGGAAAAACGGGATAGAATTCCCTATAAAATCGGGCTGGTGCAGTGTGCCACCTCGCGGCGTGCCCGTGAGAGCGGGTTGCGATCAACGTTGCCAAGACATAACGATGCTGGAGGCATGATGACCAAAGGCGTGAGCAATATGGTAAAAAGCAGCAAACTGGGGGCTGTAACCTAGGGGCGGTAGCCATGATGTTTACCTGTCATCAATGTAACTTTTGCTTTGTCTAAAATGTCAGCCCTCGGATATTGAGTGAATTTTAGAGATTGTTTCAGCTCTTCAGCGTTTTACTCCATTTCAGTCTGCACCTATCACATATCAGCTCTTTGCAAGAGATAACCTATCTATGAAAATTCTCGTTACCGGTGGCGCTGGTTTTATCGGCTCTGCTGTGGTGCGCCATATCATCCGTGATACCCAAGATTCCGTTATCAATCTCGATAAACTCACCTATGCCGGCAATCTGGAATCCCTGGCCGATGTATCGTCAAGCGAGCGTTATGTGTTTGAGCTGGTGGATATCTGCAATCGCGCCGAGCTGGATCGGGTGTTTGCCCTGCACCAGCCGGATGCAGTGATGCATCTGGCCGCCGAGAGTCATGTTGATCGCTCCATCACAGGCCCGGCTGACTTTATCGAGACCAATATCGTCGGCACCTATATGTTGCTGGAAGCGGCTCGCGCTTACTGGAACGGTCTGGACGAGGTACGCAAGGCGGCTTTCCGCTTCCACCATATCTCCACTGACGAGGTATATGGTGATCTGCCCCATCCGGATGAAGTAGCCGTCGGTGAACCATTGCCGCTCTTTACCGAGACCACCCCCTACGCCCCCAGCAGCCCCTATTCCGCCTCCAAGGCCTCCAGCGACCATCTGGTGCGCGCCTGGCGCCGTACTTACGGCCTGCCAACCATCGTCACCAACTGCTCCAATAACTACGGCCCGTACCACTTCCCCGAGAAATTGATCTCGCTGGTGATCCTCAATGCGCTGGATGACAAGCCGTTACCTGTCTATGGCAAGGGCGACCAGATCCGTGACTGGCTCTATGTGGAGGACCACGCGCGCGCGCTCTACAAGGTGGTGACCACGGGCTTGGTGGGGGAGACCTACAATATCGGCGGTCATAACGAGAAGCAGAATCTGGAGGTGGTACACACCATCTGTGATTTGCTGGACGAGATGGTGCCGAAAGTGGGCTCTTATCGCGATCAAATCACCTATGTGGCGGATCGCCCCGGTCACGATCGCCGCTATGCCATCGATGCGACCAAGATGAGCAGTGAGCTTGCTTGGCAACCGCAAGAGACCTTTGAATCCGGTATTCGCAAAACCGTGCAGTGGTATCTGGATAACCAGCAGTGGGTCAACAACGTCAAGAGCGGTGCCTACCAGTCCTGGATTGAGCAACACTATTCCGCGATTGAACAGAAAGATGGGGAGCGTGCCTGATGCATATTTTGCTGTTTGGCAAAAACGGCCAGGTCGGCTGGGAGCTGCAGCGCGCACTGGCACCGCTCGGGCGTATCACCGCCGTTGATTTTGACTCCACCGACTATTGCGGCGATTTCAGCAACCCGGCAGGGGTGGCCGAAACGGTACGTCTGGTAAAACCGGATGTGATTGTCAACGCCGCGGCCCATACCGCAGTCGACAAGGCCGAAAGCGAGCGGGAGTTTGCCGAGCTGCTCAATGCCACTAGCGTGGCGGCGATTGCCAAAGAAGCGGAAGCATTGGGGGCTTGGTTGGTGCATTACTCCACCGACTATGTGTTTGATGGCAGCGGCGAGCAACCCTGGGGGGAAACCGATGCAACTGCACCGCTCAACGTCTACGGCGAAACCAAGCTGGCAGGGGAACAAGGCGCCGCCCTCTGCACTCGTCACCTGATCTTCCGCACCAGCTGGGTCTACGCTGCCCGTGGCGCCAACTTTGCCAAGACCATGCTGCGTTTTGGCAAAGAGCGTTGCGAGATGTCGGTTATCAATGACCAGTTCGGCGCTCCGACCGGTGCCGAGTTACTGGCCGATTGCACCGCCCATGCGATCCGTGTGGCGCAGAGCAAGCCCGAGGTCGCCGGACTGTATCACTTGATTGCCTCTGGAATCACTACCTGGTTTGACTACGCCCAGCTGGTGTTTGCCAAAGCCAGAGAGGCCGGGGTTGAACTGGCGGTCACGCAACTTAATGCGGTGCCGACCAGTGCCTTCCCGACTCCGGCCAAACGCCCCCATAACTCCCGTCTTGATACCGGCAAATTCCAGCGCACCTTTAATCTAGTGCTACCGGATTGGACGGTTGGTGTAGAGCGGATGTTGACCGAGATCCTCGGCAAGTAAATCACTGGTCAGGGATGTGTTGAGCGTATCCTTGGCTGGCAAGGGATAAAACAGAAAGGTGTGGCTTCAAGCAACCCTTTTCTTTTGCATTTTTAAAATAAGAAACAAGCATCATGGCCAAACGTAAAGGCATTATTCTGGCTGGTGGCTCAGGCACCAGCCTCTATCCAGTCACCATGGCGGTAAGCAAGCAGTTGCTGCCCATTTATGACAAGCCGATGATCTACTACCCGCTCAGCACCCTGATGCTAGCCGGTATTCGAGATATTTTGATCATTAGCACGCCGCAAGATACTCCTCGCTTTAAGCAATTGCTGGGTGATGGCAGCCAGTGGGGCTTGAGTTTGCAGTACAAGGTACAACCAAGTCCGGACGGGTTGGCACAAGCCTTTATTCTGGGTGAAGAGTTTATCGGGTCAGACCCCTGTGCACTGGTGTTGGGCGACAACATTTTCTACGGCCACGACCTGCAGAAACAGTTGGAGGCGGCAGCGGTCAAAGAGAGTGGCGCCACTGTCTTTACCTACCACGTGCACGACCCCGAGCGCTATGGAGTGGTGGAATTTGATAAAAAAGGAACCGCGATCTCTCTGGAAGAGAAGCCGTTGGAGCCCAAGAGCAACTATGCGGTCACCGGCCTCTATTTCTACGACAACAGCGTGGTGGATATCGCCAAGAGCCTGAAGCCGTCGCCCCGTGGTGAGCTGGAAATTACGGATGTGAACCGCATCTACCTGGAACAAGGCAATCTGTCGGTGGCCATGATGGGTCGTGGTTATGCTTGGCTGGATACCGGTACCCATGAAAGCATGATAGATGCGAGCAACTTTATTCAGACCATCGAGACGCGTCAGGGGTTGAAAGTCGCTTGTCCTGAAGAGATCGCCTATCGCAAGAAATTCATTACTGCCGACCAGGTCCGTGTTCTTGCTGCACCGTTGGCAAAGAATGCGTATGGCCAATATTTGCTAAGAATGGTTGCCAAAGCCTGATGTGATTGGGGGGAGGGAAGTTGCTCCCCCATAAAAATTGAATCAAATGTGGATAGACAGATGAATGTAATCAAGACTGCGATTCCTGATGTGCTTATTTTTGAGCCCAAAGTATTTGGTGATGAGCGTGGTTTTTTCTTTGAGAGTTTCAACCACAAGCTGTTTGAAGAGGCGGTAGGATATCCGGTTAAATTTGTGCAGGATAATCATTCCAAATCGTCGAAAGGGGTATTGCGTGGCTTGCATTATCAATTGCCTCCCCATGCTCAGGGAAAGCTGGTGCGATGTGTAGTGGGAGAGGTATTTGATGTGGTAGTGGATATTCGTGAAAGTTCGCCAACCTTTGGAAAATGGGACGGTGTTCATCTATCAGCTGAGAATAAGCGGCAATTGTGGATCCCGAAAGGGTTTGCCCATGGCTTTATAACTAAAACAGAAACAGCAGAAGTTTTATATAAAGCAACGAATTATTATAGATCTGACTTTGAACACACAATATGTTGGAATGATCAGCAACTAGGAATAGAGTGGGAGTGTGATATGCTCCCTATATTATCTCTTAAAGATAAAAATGCGAAGCCATTTATGGTAGCTAAACATTTCTAAAAATAACATTAACACATTAAATATATTATGGTGTATCTATGACTGTCTTAATTCCTGCAATTATGTGTGGTGGAAGCGGTTCAAGGTTGTGGCCTGTTTCGCGTGAACAACATCCCAAGCCATTCATTAAACTATCGGATAATCAAAGTTTTTTACAAAAAGCATTTTTACGTGGCGCAAAATTATCAGATATCAGTGAAGTATTGACTATTACTAATAGAGATCTTTATTTCAAAACACTAGATTCATTTAAAGAAGTAAATAGTAATGAAATTCAGACTTCATTTATTCTTGAACCTTATGGCCGTAACACTGCAGCAGCAGTAGCATCTGCCGCAATTTATGTTTGCGATACATATGGTGATGATGCGATTGTGCTAGTGTTAGCCGCAGATCACTTAATCACAGAGCAAACTGCTTTTGCTGATGCAGTATCCCGCGCGATTGAATTAGCTAAAACAGGACGTTTGGTAACATTCGGCATAAAACCTAATACCCCAGAGACTGGTTATGGTTACATTGAAGCAAAGGGCTCTGATGTCTTGCGTTTTGTTGAAAAACCAACTTTGGATAGAGCAAAAGAGTATCTAGAAAGTGGTCGTTTTTTTTGGAATTCAGGCATGTTTTGCTTCAAAGCAAGTACAATGATAGCAGAAATGGAAATACACTGCCCAGAGGTGCTAGCAGCCACAAAATCATGCATCAATAGATCAGATTTAATCCAGAATAAAAAGATAAAACATATCGATTTGGATGCTGAGACATTTAATCAGGTTCCTGATATTTCCGTTGATTATGCCGTGATGGAAAGATCAGAAAACGTATCGGTAGTTCCCTGTGATATTGGTTGGAGTGATATTGGCTCTTGGTCAGCGATGAGCGATCTACATCAACCAGATAAAAATGGAAATACAGTGCAAGGCCATGCCATTTTGCACGATACCACAAATTGTTATGTTACCAGTGAAGAGCGCGTTATTGGCACTGTTGGTGTTGATAATTTGGTGATTGTGGACACTGCAGATGCATTGCTGGTGGCGAACAAAAATAATAGTCAAGATGTTAAAGTGATTTTTAATAAACTTAAGAAAAACAATCATGGCGCATATAAAAATCACCGTACTGTGTATTGTCCATGGGGACGTTATACCCTTCTTGAAATTGGCGAGCGTTTCAAAATTAAGCGCCTAGAGGTTAAACCGGGTGCCAGTCTGACCATGCAAATGCATCATCATCGCAATGAACATTGGGTGGTGCTATCTGGTGTTGCAGAAGTGAATTATGATGGACAAGATGAGTTATTAACTGCAAATCAATCTACCTATATTCCTGCTGGTCATCGGCATCAGTTAAAAAACCCCGGATTGATCGATTTAGTTATGCTTGAGGTTCAAACCGGGGATTATCTTGGCGAAGATGATATTGTGGATTTTAACAAATAATAATTATTGAAGGATATAGCGATGAACTTGACTTGTTTTAAAGCATATGATATTCGCGGAAAATTGGGTGATGAGTTAAACACTGAGATTGCATATCGGATTGGCCGCGCCACAGCACAACACTTGAGTGCCAAGACCATTGCGGTGGGCGGTGATGTACGCCTGACCAGTGCTGAGTTAAAACAAGCGCTTGCTAATGGCATTATGGATGCCGGTTGTGATGTGATTGACTTAGGGATGACTGGCACTGAAGAGACCTATTTTGCCGCGTTTACATTGGATATTGATGGCGCTATTGAAGTGACGGCCAGTCATAACCCAATGGACTATAATGGTATGAAACTGGTAGGGCGTGGTGCATGTCCGATTAGTGGTGATAGTGGTTTGCATGATATCCGCGCATTGGCTGAATCGGGGAAATTTTCTGCCTCACCACAACTCGGCTCTTTGGCAAAATTGTCAATTCTCGATGATTATGTTGAACATTTATTGACTTATATTGAGCCATCGAAATTACGACCACTAAAATTGGTTGTGAATGCCGGTAATGGTGCCGCGGGCCATGTTATCGATGCTATTGAACAGCGATTTAAAACGCTTAATGCCCCCGTCGAGTTTATAAAAATTCATCACGAAGAAGATGGCAACTTCCCTAATGGTATTCCCAATCCATTGCTACCAGAAAATCGTTCTGCAACAGCAGATGCGGTAAAGGAGCATGGCGCAGATATGGGGATAGCGTGGGATGGCGATTTTGACCGCTGTTTCTTGTTTGATGAGCATGGCGAGTTTATCGAAGGGTATTATATTGTCGGGTTGTTGGCTGAAGCATTTTTGGCTAGTCAACCCGGTGAGAAAATTATCCATGACCCACGTCTGACTTGGAATACAATCGATGTGGTCAAACAAGCAGGTGGGATTCCCGTGCAAAGTAAAACTGGACATGCCTTTATTAAAGAGCGCATGCGGTTGGAGAATGCCATTTACGGCGGCGAGATGAGTGCACATCACTATTTCCGTGATTTCGGTTATTGCGATAGCGGCATGATCCCCTGGTTGTTGGTCGCTCAATTGTTGACTGTAAAGCAAGCCAGCTTGTCAAGCTTGGTCGATGAGCGCATGGCTGCTTATCCATGTAGCGGAGAGATTAATTATCGGGTTAGTGATTCTGCTATGATTATCTCACGTATTGAAGCTAAATATACACCGCAAGCCTTGGCGGTGGATCACACTGATGGTTTGAGTATTGAAATGAAAGATTGGCGTCTAAATGTGCGTACCTCAAACACAGAACCATTATTACGTTTAAATATCGAAAGCCGAGCAGATCAAGCGCTGATGTGGCAAGCGGTATCAGAAGTTGAAGCCTTGATTAAGGAATGATGGAATGTCCGTTGCAATGGTAAAGGCGTTGTGGAGTTACCGGGGGTTTATTCTCGGTAATGTTAAACGCGAATTTCAAGTTAAGTATCAGAATACTTTGTTGGGCGCAGTATGGAACATCATCAACCCACTGGCGATGATTATTGTGTATACGGTGATTTTCTCCAGTGTGATGCGTGCCAAGTTGCCGGGTGTGGACCACTCCTTTGCCTATAGCATTTACTTGTGTGCCGGGGTATTAACATGGGGGTTGTTTTCTGAAATTGTCGGGCGTAGTCAGAATGTATTTTTGGATAACGCTAACTTATTGAAAAAAATAAGCTTCCCACGTTTGTGTTTACCTGTAACGGTGATCTGCAATGCTTTGCTTAACTTTGCGATTGTTTTTGGTCTTTTTTCACTGTTTTTGCTGATCGTCGGTTATTTTCCCGGTTTACCCTATTTGGCTTTACTCCCGGTGTTGGCTGTCTTGATTTTGTTTGCCATTGGCTTGGGGATGACGCTCGGAGTTCTTAATGTGTTTTTCCGCGATGTTGGCCAATTTTTTGGTATCGCCTTGCAGTTCTGGTTTTGGCTTACACCAATTGTCTACCCTGCGGATATTTTGCCTGAGGCGATTAAGCCATTGATGGCGTTAAATCCGATGGCTTCGGTGGTGGCGGCTTGTCAGCAGATTCTAGTGCAGGGGGCTTGGCCGCAGTGGCAAAGTTTGTGGCCAGTGGCATTAATCGGTGCTTTATTGACTGCGCTGGGTTTTTCTTTATTCCGCAAGCATGCGGGTGAAATGGTGGATGAACTGTAATGGGGATGATCACGGTTAATCGGTTGGGTAAGGCGTATAAGCAATATCCGACACGCTGGTCGCGTTTGGCTGAATGGATTTTGCCGGGTAAAAAGCCCAGGCACAGTTTGAAGTGGGTAATGCAAGATGTGAGCTTTACCGTGCGACCCGGCGAAGCGGTGGGGATTATCGGCATCAACGGCGCGGGCAAGAGCACCTTGCTAAAGATGATCACTGGCACCACGCAACCCACCACGGGTTCCATTTCTTTACAGGGCCGAGTTGCAGCCTTGTTGGAATTGGGCATGGGCTTTCACCCTGATTTTACTGGGCGACAAAATGTTTATGTTGCGGGCCAACTTCTTGGTTTGACGATGGCCGAGATCTCGCGGCTAATGCCTGACATTGAAGCCTTTGCCGAAATAGGGGAATATATAAATAGCCCTGTTCGGGTATATTCCAGTGGCATGCAAATGCGCCTTGCATTTAGTGTGGCCACCGCAGTGCGCCCAGATATTTTAATTGTGGATGAAGCCCTGTCGGTGGGGGATGCCTATTTCCAGCATAAAAGCTTTGAGCGCATTCGTGAATATAGTAAGCAGGGCACAACGTTGTTGATCGTTTCCCATGATAAGCAGGCGATTCAAAGTATTTGTAATCGTGCTATCTTGCTCAATGCCGGGCGAGTGGCGATGGAAGGCGAACCGGAAGCCGTGATGGATTATTACAATGCACTGCTCGCCGACAGGCAAAACCAGAACATAAAACAGGTTGAGATGGCCGATGGCAAAATGCAAACAATCTCTGGCACTGGTGAAGCCAAGGTTATTGAAATTGATTTGCGGGATGAAACCGGGCAGATAGTTGAATGTATTAATGTTGGCCAAAAAGTTATATTGCGGGTGGTGGTTGAGGCTCATCAAGATATGCCACGTTTAGTGCTGGGTTATGGCATTAAAGACCGCTTAGGGCAGGTAATTTACGGCACCAACACAGATTTGAAAAAACAACCGGTTGAGCAGGTTAAAAAGGGGCAGAAAATTGAGTTTACTTGTGAGTTTTTTGCCAATCTTGGCCCCGGCCATTTTTCGGTGCAAACCGCGTTAGTCAGTACCGATACGCATTTGGTGAATAACTATGAATGGCGCGATTTGGCCTTGATGTTTGAAGTTATTAACATGGATAAGCCACATTTTGCGGGTGTAGCTTGGCTTGATCCACAGATTGGAATTAAAACACTATGAGCTTTATCTCTTATGCACAAAATTTTGAAGATGTCATGTTATGGCGGGCATTAAAGCATATTGAAAATGGCTTTTATATTGATGTTGGCGCAAATGATCCTGTTGTTGATTCCGTAACAAAATATTTTTACGATAATGGCTGGTCAGGAATAAATATTGAGCCATTGAAGATTCATTTCGAAGACCTTGTGGCGCAGCGGGTGAGAGATATAAATATCAATGCAGCTGCTAGCGATAGTGATGGTTTTTTAAAAGTTTGGCAGAGTGAGGTTCGCGGTTGGGCTACGGCTAATACAGATGTTGTGGTTAAACACGAGGCCAATGGGCATAAAGGGGAGTGGCTAGACGTTCCGGCATATAGACTAAAAGATGTCTGTAATAAATATGATGTAAAAACTGTACACTTCATGAAAATTGATGTAGAGGGCTTTGAGAAAACAGTGTTGTCAGGTATGGATTTTTCTATATGCAGACCATGGGTCCTAGTTATTGAAGCCACTAAACCAAATTCACAAGAGTTTAATCATATTGAGTGGGAGGATATTCTATTATCATCTGACTATATATTTGCATATTGTGATGGTTTGAATCGTTTTTATGTGGCGGCAGAACACCCAGAGTTGCTTGCTGAGTTAAAGTACCCACCCAATATATTTGATGAATTCACTACAGCAGATAAAATTAACTTGCAGAAAAATCTAAATGCCGCACAAGAACAGGCTCGGGAAGCACAAGAACATGCTCGGGAAGCACAAGAACATGCTCGGGAAGCACAAGAACATGCTCGGGAAGCACAAGAACAGGCTCGGGAAGCACAAGAGCAGGTACAAGTTGCACAAGAGCTTGCTGAGCAGTTTCATCAGCAGTTACGTTCTATTCACTTAAGTAAATCCTGGCGGTTTACAGCACCGTTTAGAAAAATAGCTCAATTTCTCTAAAAGTTTATTAGATGTTTTTTCCTGTGTGGTTGATATGAAAATACTTGTTTTATGTACTTATCCTATTTCTCACGCATGTCATGGTGGGCAATTAAGAGTTAAAAATATTGTTGAGATGTATAGAAAAGACGGCTACAACGTCAAAGTCATCGGTGTTTTGGGGAGTGATAGTTACCCACGTGAAGAGGGTTTTCTATCATTCCCTGGATATAAGGTACTTGAATCTGTATATCCTTCACCATTTCTCATGGAAGATTATGCGCTTGGGGAGCTTTTCTACAATAACACACATTTTTTTAATAAGCTTTCAACTCTAGTTGATAGAGATGCTGATATCATTCATGTCGAACAGCCATGGCTTTTTAAATTTATTAAAAAAGTTATTGATTCAGATGATAGTTGGTCGCCAAAACTAATATATGGTTCTCAAAATATAGAGTTTGAGTTAAAAGAAAAAATACTATCAAACTATAAAAATAAGGATGAGGTTATTCATGCATCAGAATTAATAAAGGATCTTGAAGTTTATGCAATTGAAAATTCCGATCTTGTGATTTATGTATCCGAATCGGATGGTAAAACTCTAAATTCATTTAAACCAAAACATTCTGTTTTAGCAAGTAATGGTGTTGCTGATTGGGTACACTCAAAAAGTCAAAATATTCTTGCGAATACTATTTCCAAAAATAAAAAATTTGTACTTTATTGTGCAAGCGGCCACCCACCAAACGTGACTGGTTTTTTCCATATGTTTGGTGGTGGCTTTGGTTCATTGACACCAGATCAGCGGTTAATTATTGTCGGTGGCGCGGGAAATGCTATTGGTGGAGATCCACGAGTGCATGAGTCAGCGAAGTTAGCTGAAAAAATTGATATAGCAGGGATCGTCAGCAGTGAGATGTTATACGGGCTTATAGATACAGCACACTGTATTATTCTACCATTAACACAAGGTGGAGGGACAAATTTAAAAACTGCTGAAGCGTTGTGGTCGGGAAAATATATCCTTGCAACAAGTGTAGCAATGAGAGGATTCGAGAAGTTTATATCTTCTCCCGGAGTTTTTGTTGAAGACGATCCAGCTTTATTCAAAAAAAGGCTACGAGATATCATGAGTATGCCAAACTTATCTCTTAGCGATGATGAGGTGAAAAAACGTAGTTCGGTTTTGTGGAACCAGTGCCTACAATCTTTATTGTCGACAATAAATTATTTTTGGAATGATAAACGAAATGAGCAAGCCAACTATTTGGATCAATAGAACCACATCGTATAACTGGAATCGACCTGTGGTCGGAATTGTTAGAGTCGAAACGGAACTTGCAGAAAAACTCAAAGGGTTATATCCAGATGGGGCATTTAAAGATTGCATCTGGGATGGGAAGCAATTTATAGAGTTAACGCAAGAAAAAATAAACAATGTGAGTTTAAAAGAGAAAAAAGAGGTTAGTGCGGATAAATTATTATTTCCAATAGTGTCAAAGAGACAGGCGCTTTTGAATATTGCACAAGCCATCCTTTCAATATCACCAAGTATTATTAGACCACAAATAAACTCAGTTATTTTTTGGGTTAAACCTAAAGTTATCCGTGCTATTAATTGGTTTTCCTTACAAAAACAAGTGTCACCGATTAAGCTTAAAAAGTTCTTCAAATCAAATAATGCTAATCATTGTGGTGTTGATAACAAAAAAGTATCATCCGCAATAAAAAATGAAAGTATCTTTTCGAGTGGAGATGTTCTTATATCAATTGGATTAGATTGGGATCATCAATTTTATAAGGATTTTTATACACTGAGAACCGATTCAGATGTCAAAATAATTACATGTTGTTATGATTTAATTCCAGTGTTGTATCCACAATACTGTGTGGCTGACGTTGCAAATTTGTTTGCATCATACTTTATTGAACTGGCAGATGGTTCTGATGAAATATTGTGTATCTCACAACAAAGTCAAAGAGACCTTAATAACTTATTGAATAGAACTGGCGCTAGGCTAGTTGAGACATCTGTTTTTGAACTTGGTGACAATGTACCATCATCACAAGATGATATTTCAGATGAAGTGCATCGATTAGCAAATGAAAATTTTATTCTTTTTGTTTCTAGTATTGAAAGAAGAAAAAATCATGAGGTCATTTATAGAGCATATCATCTACTTTGCCAAGAAGGTAAATCAAAAGAGTTGCCTATAATGGTTTTTGTGGGAATGCCTGGCTGGGGCGTAAGTGAATTATTAAAAGATATTGAATTGGATCCTTTTGTTAAAGGTAAAATACAGATATTAAATCATGTTAATGATGCAGAGCTGCGAAAGTTATATGATGCAACTCTTTTCTGTGTTTTCCCATCTCTTTATGAAGGTTGGGGACTACCCGTTGGTGAGGCATTAGCCTTAGGTAAACCTGTCTTATGCTCTAATAGAGGATCATTGCCTGAAGTGGGTGGGAATTTTGCTGTATACATGGACCCTTGGGATACTGCTGCATGGGCTCAGCAAATATATCGTTTGTCAACTGATAATGATTACCGCTGTGAGCTATCAAAAAAAATATTAAGTGGTTACAAGAAAAGAACTTGGGAAAATGCAGCGCTACAAGTTAAAAGTGTTATTGATAAACATGTTTGAGTAGTAATTTAAATAATTTAAAAGGAGATGTTTATATGAAATCTGCAATCATCACTGGTATCACTGGTCAAGACGGCGCATATCTGGCTGAGTTATTGTTAGGAAAAGGCTATACAGTATATGGTACTTACCGTCGCACTAGTTCAGTGAACTTTTGGCGCATTGAAGAGTTGGGTATTGCCAAGCACCCTAACCTGCATTTGGTAGAATATGACCTGACCGATTTGTCAGCCAGTATTCGTTTGTTGCAATCAACTGGGGCAACTGAGGTGTATAACCTGGCGGCACAAAGCTTTGTTGGGGTTTCTTTTGATCAGCCAGCTACCACTGCAGAGATTACAGGTATCGGGCCACTGAACTTACTGGAAGCGATCCGTATCGTTAATCCAAAGATCCGTTTCTATCAAGCATCAACCTCTGAAATGTTTGGCAAGGTGCAGGCCATTCCGCAAGTGGAAGATACGCCATTCTATCCGCGCAGCCCCTACGGTGTTGCCAAGTTGTATGCACACTGGATCACCATTAACTATCGTGAGAGTTATGGTATTTTCGGTTGCAGCGGTATTTTGTTTAACCACGAATCCCCACTGCGTGGCCAGGAGTTTGTAACTCGTAAGATCACCGACTCAGTCGCCAAGATCAAGCTCGGCAAGCTGGATGTACTCGAATTGGGCAACCTCGATGCCAAACGTGATTGGGGCTTTGCTAAAGAGTATGTTGAAGGCATGTGGCGTATGCTGCAAGCCGATGAGCCAGATACCTTTGTGCTTGCCACCAACCGCACCGAAACCGTGCGGGACTTCGTGGCCATGGCATTTAAAGCTGCTGGTTTTATGTTGCGCTTTGAGGGAGAAGCTGAACAAGAAGTGGGTATAGACGTTGCCACTGGTAAAGTGTTAGTCAAGGTTAACCCAAAGTTCTACCGCCCTGCGGAGGTTGAATTACTGATCGGCAACCCTGCCAAAGCCAAAGAAGTGTTAGGGTGGGAACCAAAAACCACGCTGGAAGAGTTGTGCCAGATGATGGTGAATGACGATCTGCGCCGCAATCAGCAAGGGTTTAGTTTCTAATTTAAAAGCCAGCGATGTAATTATCGCTGGCATTTTTCCAAGGTCGATAATGAACAAGTCACGAGTTATAATTACCGGTGTTCAGGGCTTCACTGGCCACTATATGTCTGCGGAGATGACTAACGCAGATTATGAGGTTTTTGGTTTAGGTGTTAATCCTTGTGACGCTAAAAATTATTTTCAAGCAGATTTAAATGATAAAACCACGCTGGCTAAGGTGTTCGAGCAGATACAACCAGATGTAGTGATCCATTTAGCTGCCTTGGCCTTTGTCGGCCATGGGGATGCTAATGGTTTTTATCAGGTCAATTTGCTTGGTACCCGAAATTTACTTGAAGTGTTGGCCAGTGCTAACCACCAACCACAAGCCGTTTTGTTAGCAAGCAGTGCCAATATTTACGGTAATCGATCCGAAGGAATGCTCTCTGAACAAACCTTACCTGATCCCGCCAATGATTATGCTGTAAGTAAATTAGCCATGGAGCATATGGCTAGGCTGTGGATGGATCGCCTGCCGATTATCATTACCCGCCCATTTAACTACACTGGTGTTGGGCAAACTGAGAACTTCTTGCTGCCTAAAATCGCTGCGCACTTCAAGAGAAAGGCTGATGTAATTGAATTGGGTAATCTTGATGTATGGCGAGATTTTAGTGATGTACGGTCTTTGGTAAATGCCTATCGCCGTTTAATTGAAGCAAAGGCATTTGGCCAAACTGTGAATGTGTGTTCTGGTACAACCCACAGCCTGCGAGAAGTAATGGACATGTGCGAGCAGATCACCCGACACAACATGAGCATTCAAGTTAACCCCGCTTTCGTGCGCGCCAACGAAGTAAAAACCTTGTGTGGTGATGCCAGTTTATTGCGCTCTTTAATTGGAGACTGGCAAACACCTGACTTGGCCGACACATTGCGCTGGATGTTAGAGCAAGCATGAAAGTGATTTTATCTGTCGAACCGATCCGCTTTCCATTGACTGGAATCGGCCGTTACACATGGGAGCTTGCCAATGCCCTGCAACACACTCCAGCACTAAAAGAGCTGATCTTTTTTGTCGGCAGGCGTTTTTTGCAAGAACTGCCAACAGCACAAGAAAAGGCGGCCAAGAGCCATTCGCTAAAACGTTGGGTGCAATCTAGCCATTTTGCATCTGAATCTTATCGGTTATTGATGCCTTTTTTACGTAAGCAGGTATTAAAAGGACATGAAGACTTTCTCTATCATGGTCCTAATTTCTTTTTGCCTCCCTTTGCGGGTAAAAAAGTCGCCACCTTCCATGATCTTTCTCCATTTACTTGGACGCAATGCAATACCCCTCAGCGGATCAGGTTCATTCAAAAGGAGTGTTTAAATACCCTTGCCACTGCCGATGCCCTGATCACCGATTCGCGTTATACTCGGCAAGAGTTAGCCGATTATTTTAACTGGCCTATTGAGCGTATTTTTTCCGTGCCGTTGGCCTATTCGGCAGACTTTCAACCTAGGAGTTCGGTGCAATGTCAAACGGTGTTACAACGATATAACCTTCGTTATCAAGGCTATTCGTTGTATGTAGGCACTATAGAGCCGCGTAAAAATTTAATGGTATTACTCGACGCGTATTCCAGATTGCCATTAGCCACTCGTCGGTGTTATCCCTTGATATTGACTGGTTATCAGGGGTGGCAAAATGAACAGATTATGGAGAAAATTAGCCAAGCGCAGCAACAGGGATGGGCACGTTATCTTGGATTTTTACCTGCTGCCGATTTGCCTATTCTATTTTCTGGCGCTAAAGCATTCTGTTTCCCCTCTCTCTATGAAGGGTTCGGCCTGCCGGTATTAGAGGCGATGGCTTCTGGTGTGCCTGTGGTTTGCTCTAATTCTTCTTCATTACCCGAAGTGGTTGGTGAGGCCGGTTTGATGTGCGACCCGCAAGATACGTTCACGTTTAGTGAGTTATTGCTAACCAGTTTGGAAGACGACATTTGGCGTAGCCAAGCGATCACTAACGGATTATTGCAATCACAGCAATTTTCTTGGCAAAGGTGTGCCGTGCAAACGCTAGCGGTTTATCAAAAGGTATTAAAAAGTTAATGCGAATCCTTCATTTTTTTAAAACATATTACCCGGATGCCTTTGGTGGTATCCAGCAGGTTATTTATCAATTAGCTGAAGGGGCGGTGCAAGCTGGTGCCTATGTTGATGTATTAACCTTAAGTGCTAAAAATCCTAAGCAAACATATGATATTGCCAACCACACAGTGCACACAGCAAAGCAAGATATTTATGTGGCTTCAACGGGCTTATCGTGGTCTGCGATAACGCAGTTTAAAGAGCTCGCAGCGCAGGCTGATGTGATCCATTATCATTTTCCATGGCCTTATATGGATTTGGTTCACCAGCTGGTTCGCCCGAATAAACCCTGCGTAGTGAGCTACCATTCCGATATCGTCAAGCAAAAATATCTGTTGCAGCTTTATCAACCTTTAATGATGCATTTTCTCAAAAAGGTGGATGCCGTAGTTGCTGCAGCACCAAATTACGTACAAACCAGCTCGGTGCTGCAATCACTTGATCGAGAAATTGAAGTTATTCCATATGGTTTAGATGAAAAGTCATATAGCCAACCCGCTTTGAGTACCTTAAGCAAGTGGAAAACCCAACTGCCAGAAAAGTTTTATTTATTTATTGGCTTTTTGCGTTATTATAAGGGGTTGTCTTTTCTGTTGGAAGCACTGAAAGAGCTAGATTATCCCTTGGTGGTCATCGGTGAGGGGCCGTGTGAGCTGGAGTTAAAACAACAGGCGGAAAAACTGCAACTTAAAAATATTCATTTTGTCGGGCCTGTGCCCGACGAAGATAAAAATGCGTTATTGACCTTGTGTTACGCTGTGGTATTCCCATCTCATCTGCGCTCTGAAGCGTTTGGTATGACTTTGTTAGAGGCATCAATGTATGGGAAGCCAATGATTACTTGCGAAATTGGTACAGGCACTACATATATAAATATGCATGGTGAAACCGGCTTGGCAGTTGAGCCAGCAAATAGTGAAGCTCTATCATCTGCAATGAAAAAGTTATGGGATGATCAAGATGAAGCTGAGCGTATGGGGAAAAATGCAAAGGCTAGATTTGAACATAACTTTACTGCCGACGTCATGATTGATAAATATATGACGTTATATGAAAAAGTTATCTCAAATTATTATTCATCTTGAAATGCCTATCTCAAATTGTATGTCCATACCTAGAATTCTTGTCACAGGTGCCAACGGATTTGTAGGCAAAGCGGTCTGTGAACACTTGCTGGCGCTGGGGGTGAATGTTAAAGGTGCGGTGCGAAGTCACCCGCTGGCTTCTTACCATGTTCATGCTCCCTCTCTGACTGCGGATGCCAACTGGATAGCCCAATTGCAGCATGTGGATGTGGTTGTTCACTGTGCTGCCAGGGTGCATGTAATGTCGGATACCGCGACAGATCCGCTGGCTGCATTTCGAGCGGTGAATACAGAGGGCACCCTCGCTCTTGCTCGGCAGGCTGCTGAGGCAGGGGTGAAGCGCTTCATCTTTATCAGTTCGATCAAAGTGAATGGCGAGCAGACCGAGCCAGGCAAGCCATTTGATGAGAATGTGCAAAGTCCGCCAGAAGATCCCTATGGACGCTCGAAGTATGAGGCGGAACAGGGGCTGATGGCACTCGCGAAAGAGTGTGGTATGGCTGTCACCATCATCCGTCCTCCTCTTATTTACGGGGAAGGGGTGAAGGCTAACTTTGCCAGCATGATGACCTGGGTGCGCAAAGGGATCCCGCTCCCTTTTGCCCGTTTGACCAATGCGCGTAGCCTGTTGGCGTTACCTAATCTGTGTGACTTTATTGCCCATGCGATGGTGCACCCTGCCGCAGTGAATCAGGTCTTTTTAGTCGCAGATCCTGTCGCAGTGTCGACGTCTCAGTTATTGGCGGCGATAGCAGAAGCAGAAGGGGTTAGCTGTCGGCTCTTTTATCTCCCACCAGGAGTAATAAGAGTGCTTGGACGCTGTTTGGGGATTGATGCCAAGCTACAACGGATTTATGGCTCTCTGGAAATGGATACCCGCAAGGCTCAGAGCCGATTACAATGGTCGGCACCCTATTCGCTCTCTCAGACCCTATCTCTGATGGCGTCAATCCATAGTGAGTCGTCTTGATGCTGGCATTTGTTTTGTTGTCGATGTTTTGTCTTTTTCTTTCAATCACCATGACCGGCCTGCTCAGGCGCTACGCACAGACCCGCTTGCTTGACCAACCCAATCATCGCAGTTCGCATCAGGTGCCAACCCCGAGAGGCGGTGGCATGGCTATCGTGGCGACCTTTCTGCTGGCAGCCCCGTTGTTTGTCACCCTGATCCCACTGCCCTCCGGCATATCCCAGAGCAGCTTCGCATTGATATGGGCTGCGGCGCTGGGGATTGCCTTGGTTGGTTTTATCGATGACCACATCTCTCTCAAGCCCCGAACCCGCCTGATTGTGCAGAGCATGGCGGCAGCTTTGGTGGTTTCTGCGGTTGATGGTTTGCCAGCGCTGACCTTCTTTGGTTGGCAGCTCGATCTGGCCTGGTTTGGTTACCTGATGGCCTGGCTGGGGGTGATCTGGTTTATCAACCTGTACAACTTTATGGATGGCATCGATGGCTTGGCAGCAGGTGAAGCCGTTGTCGTCTGTCTGTTCATGACGTTATTTCACTATCTGATTGGGGGGGAGTGGTCGTCTGCCAGTTTGATCCTTCTACTGGGGATTTCGGCGGCGGGCTTCTTGTGCTGGAATTTTCCACCCGCCAGGATCTTTATGGGAGATGGTGGCAGCGGATTTCTTGGCTTGATGCTGGCTTCCCTGATGCTGCTGGATGCTGCTTCTGCACCTCAATTCCTATGGGCATGGCTTGTCATGCTCGGAGTCTTTGTGGTTGATGCGACCTGGACGTTGCTGAATCGCTTTCGTCTGAAATGTCGTCTGAGCGAGGCTCATCGTACTCATGGCTATCAATATCTGGCGAGACGTTGGCAAAGTCATCGAAACGTGACCTTGGCTGTGCTTCTTATAAATAGCCTCTGGCTTGCGCCGATCGCTGTCATGATTGTATTGGGCCTGCTCGATGGTGTGAGCGGTCTGGTCATTGCCTACTTGCCGTTAGCTTTTCTTGCGTATCACCTGAATGCAGGAGTACCAGAATGAGAAATGGGCTTTTACCCGGTGGGAGCTGGCTACTGACTTGCCTGGGCTCCCTGTCACGAGCCAGCAAGCGTGCCGTATCTGTCACCGTTGATATGATCCTGATCACCATGACCTATTGGGGAGCGTACTGGATCCGGCTTGAACACAACTGGCCAATCGATAGCCCGCATCACTGGGCACTGCTTGGCGCAATTATCATTGTCAGCATCGGTCTGTTTGTAAGGCTTGGGCTTTATCGCGCAGTGCTCCGATATGTCAGCTTTCGGGTGCTATGGACAATCTCGCTAGGGGCATTTCTTTCAACCTGCTTCTTTGTTCTCTCTGCGTTTTATTTCGATATCTTTCTGCCGAGAACGGTCTCGGTTATCTATCTCTCCTTTTTGGTGTTACTGGTTGGTGGTGTGCGGCTGTTTTTCCGGGCGCTCCTTAATACCACCCGTTTGGCTCGTACCCAGGTATTGATCTATGGCGCGGGCTCTTCGGGTCGACAACTGCAAATGGCCTTGTTGCAAGGCAATGAGTTTTATCCCGTCGCCTTTATTGATGACGATCCCGCCAAACAGGGATGCGTGATCCAGGGCTGTACCGTTTATCACAGTGCTCAGCTGCCAACCCTGATTGACCACCATGGGGTGCAGAAGATCTTGCTGGCCATGCCGAGCAGCACCCGGGCTCGCCGTCAGGAGGTGATTAATGCACTTGAGCCCCTCTCTTGCGAAGTGCTCTCTATCCCGGGGATGGCCGATCTGGTCAATGGCTCTGCCCGCATAGATCAGCTCAATGAGGTCTCCATCGACGATCTGTTGGGCAGAGATCCGGTAGAGCCTGTGGCCACCTTGATGGAAGCCAATATCACAGGCAAAGCGGTCATGGTGACAGGTGCCGGTGGCTCTATTGGTTCTGAGCTCTGTCGCCAAATCTTGCGGTGCCGGCCATCCACTCTGGTACTGTTCGAACTATCCGAATACGCCCTCTATGTCCTGCACAAGAACCTGCGGGAGCAGTGTCAGCGTGAAGAAATCGAAACGGATCTGGTGCCGTTACTGGGGTCAGTACAGCGCCAGCATCGTCTCAAGACGGTGATGCAGAGTTTCAGGATCCAGACCGTCTACCATACGGCTGCTTACAAACATGTCCCGCTGGTTGAGTTCAACATCATTGAAGGGGTACGTAACAACGTATTCGGCACTCTTTATGCGGCACAGGCGGCCATTGAGGCAGGGGTGGAAACATTCGTGCTGATCTCTACCGATAAAGCCGTGCGGCCAACCAACACCATGGGGGCCAGCAAGCGTCTGGCCGAGTTGATCTTGCAAGCCTTGACCCGCGAGAAGCACAGCACCCGTTTTTGTATGGTGCGTTTTGGCAATGTTCTTGGATCTTCCGGCTCTGTGGTGCCGTTATTCAGACAGCAGATAGATAAAGGTGGGCCCATCACCCTGACTCACCCCGATATCATCCGTTACTTTATGACGATACCTGAAGCTGCCCAGCTGGTGATCCAGGCTGGCGCCATGGGGGAGGGGGGCGATGTCTTTGTGCTCGATATGGGTCAACCGGTACGGATCATGGAGCTGGCCAAACGCATGATACGCCTCAGCGGCCTGACACTGCGTGATGAGCAGCGGCCCGATGGTGATATCGCCATCGAGGTGACGGGATTGCGGCCGGGTGAAAAGCTCTACGAAGAGTTACTGATTGGTGATGATGCCAGAGGAACCGAGCATCCCCGGATCATGGTGGCACAAGAGAGTTGGCTGCCCTGGTCGCGACTGCGCCCCTTGCTGGCCTCACTGGATGATGCTTGTCACCGTTTTGATCAACAGCAAGTGCGCGACATCCTGATGCATGCTCCGGCTGCCTTTGAACCGACGGATGGTATTTGTGATCTGGTGTGGCTGGCCAAGCAGCAGCTACCACCAAGTGATAATGTTGTTAAATTGCCCTCACATAACATAGATTTTTTGCTTGCCAATCACTGAGTTTTTATATAGGCGCCCATTATTGGGCGCTTTTTTTTTGCTTCTCTACCTATTTGTTTGTTTTTTAATCGATCGAGCCAGTCGCGGACTAGATTGGCTACTCATTTCGATGAACCATAGGTACAATCCCCCCCCGCTATTTCGGAATTATCCTACATTTTGGCGTGAAATATTGGTGCACAGTGTAGGGGCTATGGCGAATAGCTGGCGTGGCGACTGGTTTTGTCGCCCCTCTTGCCAGAGGTTGATGATTGTAAATCACTACGCCATTTACTAACTCTTTTAACAATATAAAAAAGACTGCATGCACACTGGGAGCTGTAACTCAGGGGCGGTAGCCATTATTTTTTTTATAGATTGGATTGTTTTTTAGTCCGTTACTGACTTCTTTGTAGTCAATTCGGCGCTTTAGCGATAGCGATGATATCGATACAAGAGGGACCGTCAGTAGTCCCCAGATACATGGCACGGGATAGAGAGTGTGACAACGCCGGAATGTGATTATTCGGCTGTCTGTCACTGGTTGGCAATCGATTGTAATTGAAATGTTTTTACTGCCGGACTCGTCAACTCGACGAGTTTGCCGAGCTCCTCCTGTCCAGCCCTTCGCTTTCAAATAAAAATCAATCTCTTTTCTTTGTTCGTTTCTCGCTGCGGCTCGTTTCGACAAGCTGCCGGAGGGAAACACAAAATCTACGTGACGTGGCAGTCGAATGCCGATGAGACAAACCTCGATGGTTGTTTCTCTGGGTATAGACATGAAGAGAGCTTATGGGAATGCATAATAAAATAGACAGTAGTGCAGCCTTCGGGATTGCTGCGAATGAACAGTTGACGGCCGAGAGCCATTCACTGGATATTGGTAATCTGGTGTATGAGCTTAAGCGGGTTCACATGAAAAGTGATGAGCTTTATGTTTACTGCAGTGACAATGACAAAAAGCTTATCGAACGGGTGCTTGCTGATTATCCGTTCACATTGAACTTCAATGTGACAGACCTCTCGGCCCTGAAAGGCAAAACCCTTGTGCATTACAAGAGTGGTGACCTTCCCGATGAACTGGCCGCAATGCTGGTGCTGGCCACCAAATATGGCGCCTACGTTGAACCGCTGGTCAGTTATCTGGACCGTCGTTTCGGCCGCACTGAAGTGGAGTTGCTGCACAGCGGCTACTTCCTGCACATGAAATCTTTCTCCATCCTCTCCCGTCCATCCAATCGCATTGTCAAGCGTGCGCTGGATCTGGTCTCTGCCATTGCGCTCAGTCTGGTTGCCATTCCCATTGGCTTGCTTGCTGCGCTGGCCATCAAACTGGAATCACCTGGTCCCATCTTTTATCGTCAAGCCCGGGTTGGCCTGTTCAACCAGGAATTCGACGTAATCAAGTTCCGCTCTATGCGAAACGATGCCGAAAAAAATGGTGCTCAATGGGCAAGCAAGAACGACGCCCGAGTCACTCGTGTTGGCCGTTTCATTCGCAAGACCCGTATTGATGAACTACCACAACTGATCAACGTCTTTAAAGGGGAAATGTCTCTGGTTGGCCCAAGACCCGAGCGGGAAGTATTTATAAAAGAGCTGGAAGCTGTTATCCCGTACTATCGCTTCCGTCATGCGGTCAAGCCCGGCATTACCGGCCTGGCCCAGGTCAAATACCCCTACGGGGCATCTATTGAAGATGCCGTGTGGAAGCATAAATACGATATCTTCTATATCAAGCATCAAAGCCTGATGTTGGATATCAAGATCCTGCTGCTGACAGTCAAGACTGTGCTGTTTGGGATGGGGCGGTGAAAATGAAATTCTCAGTGTTAATGTCTCTTTATTTTAAGGAGAAGGCAGAGTATTTAGAACTTTGCCTTAACAGCTTATATGAACAAACGGTAACTCCTGATGATATAGTTATTGTGTTTGATGGTCCTGTTGGGGAATGTTTGGAGCTAGTCATTAAGAAATGGCAAGAAAAACTACCAATTAATGTTGTTAGATTGGCTGAGAATGTGGGGCTTGGCAAGGCACTTAATATTGGTATTCAGCACTGTAAACATAATCTAATTGCTAGAATGGATACAGATGATATATGTGAAAAATATAGGTTTAAAATACAGTTAGATAGATTTTTTGAGAATAAGAACTTATCGCTTCTTGGGGGATATGTGACAGAGTTTGATGGTGAAACTACAGCATCTAAAAAAGTTCCATTAGACTTTTACACAATCAAGAAAGTTGCGTTGTACAGAAATCCATTTAATCATATGAGCGTAATGTTTAAACGTGACATAATTGAAGCTGTAGGCGGTTATAGGGACCATCATTTCATGGAGGATTATAACCTATGGATAAGGCTAATAGCAAAAGACTATATTTGTGAAAATCTTGACATTTCTTTAGTGAAAGCTCGAGTTGGTCAAGATATGGTTAAGAGGCGCCTTGGTTTAAGGTATGTCAGAAGTGAATTTTTATTAATGCGGCATAAAATTAAGTATTTGAATCAACCAGCATTTAATGCATTTAAAGTGTGCTTTGTGCGTAGTATAGCTAGGCTGCTGCCGCCATATTTTGTTGGCAAAATATATGATTACCTTCGAGGCGGTCGCACTTATGCATGATTTTTTAGTTAGTATTATTGTTCCTGTATATAATGTTGAAAATTTTCTTGAAGAAACGATTGCAAGCATATTAAATCAATCATATAAAAACTATGAAGTTATATTTGTTAACGATGGATCTACAGATAATAGCGCTGA
This sequence comes from Aeromonas sp. 84A, assembly GCF_051919345.1. Taxonomy (NCBI): domain Bacteria; kingdom Pseudomonadati; phylum Pseudomonadota; class Gammaproteobacteria; order Aeromonadales; family Aeromonadaceae; genus Aeromonas; species Aeromonas sp. 84A. The sequence continues at coordinate 3,596,331 of NZ_JBQBEW010000001.1, read as the reverse complement.
TATTATAAACAGGTATATGTCTAGCTTTAAATCTGTAAAGTTAATAAACCAAGAAAATAGTGGTGTTTCAATTGCAAGGAATGTAGGAATAGATGCATCATCTGGGGAATACATATATTTTTTTGATAGTGATGACTTGCTTGATCCAACAGCGTTAGAATCTTGTGTTAGTCTAATGAGTAAAAAAAATCTAGATATGTTATTTTTTGAGGCTACAGTATTATATCAGGTAAGTCAAAATAGTGTTAAAGGGGATTTCCTGTACGAAAGACCTGTGACTAGAGACGTTGTTACAGGCTTAGAGTTCTTTAAACGTTCAATAACCGAGAGGAAGTATATAGTATCACCATGCTGTTATATTGCTCGTAGGGAAGTATATGAGAATTTACGTTTTTTACCAGATACTCTCCATGAGGATAATTTGTTTACAACTTTAGCCTTAATTAAGGAAGCACAGCGTGTCTTTAGTGTAAAAGAGGCTTTCTTTATTAGGAGATTAAGGCCTGGTTCGATAATGACAAAAGATAAGACGATTGAACATATGAATGGCTATATGACATGCTATCTTGAATTGCTGAAAGAATTAAATGCTGATGCTATATCTGGTGGGAAGAAAGAATTCTCCTATTATATTCAGGATTTGCTGGGAGGAGCTGTTAATACAGCATCACTGATATATCCATTATTTATTCCTTTTTCTCTTAGAATGCGTTTTATTCGCGATTCATTTAGATTGCCATGTCATCTCAAAAGGATCAAAATAACATTGATATCATTCTTTCCTGAGATGTTGACCATAAAGAGACGTATGCGAAATAAATATGATTGAATTATCTTCGATAAAATGGGTCGGGTTGTCGCAATCTATAAAAGTTATTACTCAAGTTGCTAGCTTGCTTATCTTGACTAAATATATATCAGTCAATGAATATGGTATTATGGCTATTGCAACAGCAATAACGAACTTTGCTCTTGTAATCAGGGATATAGGAATATCCTCTGCGATCATTCAGAAAAAGAATATCAATGAAGAGCTAAATAATACTCTCTTTGTAGTTAGCTTAAGTGTTGGTATTGGGTGCTTTATTTTCGTGTCATTGCTTTCACCTATAATTTCTTATGTTTATGAAGTAAAAGAGATTATCTATGTCCTTATTGCCCTAGCGTTAAGTTTTCCAATTGCTAGCATTACCTGTGTACAGCAAGCTCTGCTAGAAAGAGAGTCAAAATTCGAGTTAGTAGCAAAGATAGAAGTTTTTTCATATGTAAGTAGTTTTTTTATTGCTTTAATACTTGCAGTAAACAATGTGGGTGTGTATAGCCTTGTCGCTCAAGTGGTTTCTATATCACTGATCTCATCAATTCTATTAATATTTATTAGCCCATGGAAACCATCCATTAGTTTTTCATATTCTCATTTTAAAGAGGTCGTTTCATTTACTGGTAATGTTACTGCGTTTAATATTGTAAATTATATATCCAGAAATTTTGATAATTTAATCGTTGGGAAGTGCTTTTCACCAACAACATTGGGTGAATATAGCCTTGCATATAGGTTAATGCTTTTCCCGTTACAAAGTCTTTCTGTGATATTTACGAGGACATTGTTTCCTAAAATGAGCAGAAGTCAAGGTGATATTAATGAATGTCAAAGATTGTTTTTTGATGTTGTATTTATTATCTCTGCAATAACTGCACCCATGATGATGGGGTTGTTTATTTTAAAAGATGAAGTCGTTTATTATTTTTTTGGTGAGTCTTGGATGGCTGTATCGCCGTTGTTAACATGGCTTGCCCCCATCGGCTATTTGCAGTCTGTTGTAACAACAACAGGTGTTGCTTTTATGGCATTAGGGTATGCAAGAAAAATGCGTCAAATGGGAATTGTTGGGGCTTTATTGTTTTTGACATCGTTTCTGATTGGTGCAAATTTTTCGGTTTCCACTTTTGTTATGTGTTATTTCATTGCTAATGTCATTAATTTTGTTTTTGTATTTTATTTTTTGCTGGATATACTAAAGTCTAATTTTAAGCAGCTCTTTGGCACGATTTTTCCATCGATAATTTCATCACTCTTTATGGGGGTGGGGATCGTTGTAATAAAAACCTATTATCCGGTATTACATTCAATGATTGAGCTTTTTGGGGTTGTAATCCTAGGGGCTTCTGCGTACTTTATTGTATTTATGACTTTATTTAGAAGCAGAGTAATGTATTATCGTAAAAGGTTGTGAGGTTAATTTTGAAAATATTATCTTATCACGGGTACAAATCTACTGGAGTTGGTGGCGTTGAGGTCTTAATAAGACAGTTTCACCGAATATTTAAAAAGCATGATTTTATTGAGGTTTATAGCGACGTTTATGGTGAAGCTCATAGTAGTGATGAATACGAGAACAAGAGATTTTTGTTAAATGATGGTCCTGTTAAGTTCTTTTCGAAGATAGCAAGAAAGATTAATCTTTTTCTATATCTCATGAAAGTTAGACCTGATGTGATAATAGTATACTCACCTGCTGCACTATTATCTGTTCCATTTCTGTTTAGAAAAATAAAAGCAATTGTTGTACAAACAAACAGTTTTGACAGGGTCTTTGCATCACCAGCAGCAAGGCTCGGGATGCTATTATTTAAACGTAGAATATATGCATATACTGTGTACACAGAGAGTGATAAGAACAATCTTATAGACTTGTATCATGATATATCTGAACAGATAAATGTCATCCCGAGAGGATGCCGTCTAGATACTATCTGTAGAAAGAAAACTGATAACATAGTAACTGAAAGGAAAAAACTGGTTACTATAGCAAGAATAGAAGAAAAGCAGAAAAATTTTTCCACTATGATATCTATAGTTGAAGAATTGGGTGATAATTACTCGTTAGATATATATGGAGATGGTGAAATAAGTGAAGTATTACAGCTGAAGGAACGAATAAAAAACTCAACGCGTATTAGATACTTAGGTGCTGCTACTGACGTTAAGAAAATACTTTCTGAGTATGCTGTGTTCCTTATAACTTCAACATTTGAAGGTTTTGGCCAGACCTTGATTGAAGCTCGCTCACAAGGGTTACCAATAGTTGGTTTTGACACATACCCCTCATTTAGATGGATAGTTGATGATGGTGTAAATGGGTATGCAGTAAAATATGGTGATAATAGTTCATTCATCTCAGCAATCAAGAGAATTACTGATAATGAAACAACATACAGTATGTTCTCACTGGCTGCACTAATAAAAGCAAAAGAAACCGAAATGAGTTATGTCGATGATTTATGGTTAGCACTTATTGAAAAAATAAATGAAGGGAAGTGTTCATGAGTTTTGATATTTATAGTGACATAGATTATTCTGGTTATCAACATGTTAATCAAATGCTTTTCAATGAATTGAGCAGTAGGGGCTTGAATGCCAAGTTTTACCATAGATTCTATATGAATATGCCATCTATTAAAATTTTCAAAAGATGGTTTTCATATCGGAGGGCAGCAGAGCGTAAGGTGAATAATAACTGCGTGGTATCTCTGAGAAATGATTTGCCAAATGTTATTAAGATAAATAATTTTCCATCTTTAAACATGGCAATGGATTTATTAAATTCATTTTATGTAACTTATCAAGTTGAGGGTGGGCTAAGTGAGCGATCTGCTATAACATTTACTCCATCAATGTCACTTAAGTATCATTTTGAGAAATACAGAAAGTTAATTTATTATTGTGTTCATGACTCACTCCAACAATCTTATCATGGTAGGCATAGAAAATATGAAATAGAGCTATCAAAAAAAGCTGACTTTGTATTTTGTGATAATGAAATCGTTATTTCTAGATTAGCTGCCGATGCTAACTATACTGGAAAAATTGTTAATATATCTGACTACGATACTTTAAGTATACTTAACGAAGTGGAACGCGGGTGCCGTTTTTTTATTGTTCCACCTCCTGTTCCTGACGTTTTTTATTCCGCAACCGTAAATACAAATAGTCAATTTAAGTATGATTTTGTCTATTTCGGTAGCATTCATGAGAATATTGATGATGAGATTATTTATTCTCTAGCTGATGATGAACTCAGAATTCTTATGATAACCAATCAAAGGTTAAAATATGAGCATAAAAATATACATTACACTCAAGCAACAGCAGATATGAATCATCTTGTTACATTGATAGCTTCAGGTGAATTTATTATACTGCCATATAAAAACACTCGCTTTATGGAGACAGTAAGTCCTGCCAAAATATACCAGTCAATTGCGACAGGAAAGCGAGTATTTACAACCAATAAAAGCATATCTTGTAAATATCGAATTGATTATATAAGTGTTGAAGACCAAAAGAATGTGTTGATGCCGCACGAATTTTATTCTGATTCATTTTTTGATATCTCTAAATATAAAGCCTCAATGCTTTTGGATAAAATCATACATATAATTAGCGTAGATTAAAAATGGACTATTTAATAGTTTCTTTTGGTATTTTATCATTTTTATTTATGATGGTATTTGTTTTTAAAAATGATATCGGCTTATCAGCCTTAACTAGCTCTTTTCTCTCTAGTATGACAGTACTGGGATCGCTAAATATTAATGTTGTGCTTATTTTTTTGTCTTTCATTATTTTGTTCCTTTCAGGGCGGTTGGTTTTAAATGAAAGGAAAATAATATTTTTTTATCTCTTTGCAATTTTAATTATGGTGCTCACTTTACTGTCTAGTATGAATAATGCCACAATGTGGCAAGCGCTCGGAAAGTGGCTTAAAGTTATTCTTGTTTTTTTTCCATTTATTTTTAATCTAAATCTAGAACGTTGCAGATTTAATGTTAGGGATTTAGCTGTATCATTTATTACATCTTCATTAATTTTTGGTTTTTTTTATTTTTTCCTTATCGGTTCCGCAAGTGGGTTATATGGAGTTCCACGATTTAGTGGTTATTTTTATGATGCAAATTATTTTGCTCTAGTGTGCGTCGTAATTTTATGGTTTTTATTCTTCGAAAAAGATCTAAAGGCACGAAGCTATCTATTTGTTACGAGCTTTGTGGTTTTTATGATTTTTTTATCTCAGTCATTTACGGCGGTGACATCAATGTGTATGTTGATGTTATATCTGAAAGTAAAGAATGGAAATATTAATTACCTTAGGTGTTGCCATACTAAATTAAATTATACTTACCTGATTCTTGCTTTTTTCTATCCAACAATTTTATTTATAACATATCATACTTTAGATATTCAGCTGCTACCAGATTATGAAACAAATATGGTTTCATTTAAAATAAACTCACTATTAATGAGAATAAAGGCACAAATATCTATATTTGATATTTTTAGTCATGATTACACTTATTTTTTGGCAGGTTATGGGTCTGGTAATTCAGTAGCTCTTTTTGGTAGGGTTTTGCACAACGCATATTTGCAAATGTTATTCGATAATGGGGTGTTCTTTTTTGTTACAATAGTATTGCTTGTCTCATTCTATATCAATTTAGTAGGGTTAACGTTCCCAATGGTTCTTTTTTTAGCTTGTACGAATTACTTATTTGATAATATATTTATGTATCTTATGTCATTCGTTATTGTATTGCATGTTTATTGTGCAAGAAGATTGGCTTTAAGAGAAGTATGACAGGGGTATTTAAAAGTTATGTACAATAGTTTCATTTTAATCGTGTGACTTTGTAGTGTCTCATAATGTTTTTTACCAATTTCTACTTATGGTAATACGTGGGGTTTATTGTGAAAATTGCTATAGCTGGCACGGGATATGTCGGTTTATCAAATGCTGTTTTACTGGCGCAACACCATGAAGTGGTGGCCGTCGATGTGATTGCCAGCAAGGTTGAGCTGATCAATCAGCGCCGTTCCCCTATCGTCGATAAAGAGATTGAAAGCTATCTGGCCAGCCAAGATCTGAATCTGCGTGCCACCCTTAATAAAGAAGAGGCTTATCAAGGGGCAGACTTCGTTATTATTGCGACGCCTACCGATTACGATCCTGAAACCAACTACTTCAATACCAGCACGGTGGAGTCTGTGGTGAAGGATGTGATGGCGATTAATCCCGATGCGGTGATGGTGATCAAATCCACCATTCCGGTTGGCTTTACCGCTCGGCTGCGTGAAGAGTTGGGGTGTGACAATCTTATTTTCTCGCCGGAGTTTTTACGTGAAGGGCGCGCCCTTTACGACAACCTGCATCCATCTCGTATTGTAGTGGGTGAACGTTCCGAGCGGGCTCACGTGTTCGCCAATTTGCTATTGGAAGGGGCGATCAAGAAAGATGTGCCTGTGCTGTTTACCGACAGCACCGAGGCCGAGGCGATCAAGCTGTTTGCCAATACCTATCTGGCGATGCGGGTTGCCTTTTTTAATGAGCTCGATACCTATGCCCAGCACCATGGCCTCGATAGTCGTCAGGTTATCGATGGTATTTGTCTGGACTCGCGTATTGGCAGCCATTATAACAATCCCTCATTTGGTTATGGCGGTTACTGCTTGCCGAAAGATACCAAGCAGCTGCTGGCCAACTACAACAAGGTACCGAATAACCTGATCCGGGCGATTGTTGATTCTAATACCACGCGCAAGGATTTTGTCGCCGACTCGGTGATCCGCAAGAATCCAAAACGAGTGGGTGTCTATCGACTGGTGATGAAGGCGGGGTCCGATAACTTCCGTGCTTCTGCCATTCAAGGGGTCATGAAGCGGATCAAGGCGAAAGGGATTGAAGTGGTTATTTATGAGCCCACCTTGAACGAGCCCGAGTTTTTCCGCTCTAAAGTCATGACCGATCTGGCGCAATTCAAAGAGAGTTGTGATGTGATATTGGCCAACCGTATGGTTGAAGAGCTGAGCGATGTAACAGACAAGGTATATACCCGCGATCTGTTTGGTAGTGACTAATATGTCGACAGCGGTTCCCTCAAGCAGGGGGAACCGCATTATATTGTAAATAAGCCGTTAAATATCACGTTGGTACGATTCAATCACATATCTGATTCAATCTGTTGGCAAATCAGGGCTGATTTTAATATCAGCACTAAAGATAGTGTGCTTGAAGATGGGTATATATCCATTGAGTTGTTAGTGTTCTGCTCATATTGAGCGGTTCCATTGTTGCTGTGATTTTATCCGTAAATTTATCTCAGAATTCTCCGTGTTTTCCGCTATCATACGGCGATTTTTCCGTTCAGTTCTTGATGGCAAGCTTAATAAGGTGTGGTAGTGAAAAGGATTCAGTTCATTCCTCTGTTGTCGGCCGTGGCCCTGCTCAGTGCATGCACTGTGGTGCCCGGTACCAATCTTTCCACCAGTGGCAAAACCGAGGTGGCTACAGGTTCCGTTGATGTTGATCAGCTGGCAGATGTCTATCCGGTTACCCCCGCGTTGATCAGCCAACTGCGCAAGGCGCCGGTGGTGGGCAAGGCCAACCCCGAGCTCAATAGCGAGATCAGCCGTTACGAGTACCGGATTGGTGTGGGCGACATCCTCAATGTCACCGTGTGGGATCACCCCGAGTTGACCATTCCGGCCGGTTCTTACCGCAGTGCCAGCGAAGCGGGCAACTGGGTGCATGCCGATGGCACCATCTTCTACCCCTATATCGGCAAGGTGGCCGTGGTGGGTAAAACTGTGGCGGAGATCCGTACCGATATCGCCAAGCGCCTGGCCCAGTTTATCGAGAGCCCGCAGGTGGATGTGAGCATTGCGGCGTTCCGCTCCCAGAAGGTTTATATCTCCGGTGAGGTGACCAAGCCGGGCGCCCAGCCTATCACCAATGTGCCGATGACCCTGCTCGATGCCTTCAATCTGGCTGGCGGGCTGACCCCGACCGCAGATTGGCACCATGTGGTGTTGACCCGCCAGGGCAAGGAGTTCCCGCTCTCCATGCAGGATTTGCTGCAGTATGGGGATCTCTCTCACAATCAGTTGATGCGTGACGGCGACATGCTCTATGTGCCGCGCAACGATGCCCAGAAAGTTTTTGTGATGGGTGAGGTTAACAAGGCATCGACCCTGACCATTGGTCGTGAGGGGATGAGCCTGACCGAAGCACTGAGCAGTGCCGAGGGCCTTAACCAGAATGCCGCCAATGCGACCGGCATTTTCGTATTGCGCCCCGCCGCGAAAGCCCAAGAGAAAGCCGCCATTTATCAGCTCGACCTGAGTGATGCCACCGCGCTGGTGATGGGGACCGAGTTTGCATTGCAACCTTACGACGTGGTCTATGTCACCACGGCGCCGGTGACGCGCTGGAATCGCGTGTTGAGTCAGCTGGTGCCCTCCATCAACGGCTTTAATGAGCTGACCGAAGGCATGCTGCGGGTTCGCAACTGGTAAGACCGTGATGTTGCTTAACCTCTCCCGCTGGATTGACGTGTAGCCGCACTCCTTCAGGGAGACGGCATTGAGGGGGGGGGCTGATGCCTCCCTTATTTCCGGTTGTTTGTTGCCTTGATACGGTGACAAACGGGGAGGATAGGGCAGTATGCCCTCTATCCGCCTTCCTTTAGGAAGATGCACGTAGTGAGGGGCGGTGGCTGCAGATTTTATTTTTAAAGAGCGACAGCGATATGTTTGAAAAAATTCTTGTGGTGTGTGTGGGCAATATTTGCCGCTCCCCAACCGGTGAACGACTGCTTCGTGAGCGTTTGCCCGGCCGTCAGGTCAGTTCTGCCGGGGTCAGTGCCCTGGTTGACAAGCCGGCCGACAAGGTCGCGAGCGAGGTGGCACAGCAGCATGGGCTTTCCCTTGAGGGACACTCGGCGCGCCAACTGACCCGCGAGCTCTGTCAGGATGCCGATCTGATCCTGGTGATGGAGAAAGGGCATATCTCTGCCGTCACGGCTATCGACCCGGGGGCTCGTGGCAAAACCATGCTGTTTGGCCACTGGCAGGGGGAGAGTGAAGTGCCCGATCCCTATCGTCTGAGTCGGGAAGCTTACGAACATGTTTACCAGCTGTTGGTGCGTAGCGCCGATGGGTGGGCGAAAAAACTGTAACGACATCCGCAGCGTCTGGTGGTGTTTGGGTTGTATCTGACAATAAAAATGGATTGTGTTTAATGACGACTTCTTCTGTTTCGTCCCGGCAGAGCAGTGCCGCGGTGGAGAATGACGAGATCGATCTGGGGCGCCTGCTGGGTTACCTGATCGATGGCCGTTGGTGGATTGTGACGATCACCGCTCTGTTTATGGTTCTTGGCGCTGCATACGCTCTGTTGGCGACCCCGGTCTTCAAGGCAAACGCCTTGCTGCAGGTGGAGAAAAAAGCCAGTGGTGCTGCGCTGCTCGGGGATATGGCTGATGTATTGGGCGGTGAACAGCCCGATGCGGCCGCCGAAATTGAGCTGCTGACTTCTCGTATGGTGCTTGGCCGTACGGTACAAGAGCTTCACCTCGATACCGTAGTGACTCCTAATTTCTTCCCGCTGGTTGGCCGTGGTCTGTCACGGCTGATGGGGCATCCCTATCCCAAGATGGCGGTAAGCCGCTTTGAGGTGGCGCCTGAATTGCTGGGGACGCCGCTGACGCTGACGGTCGACGCAGACAAACACTTTACCCTTGAGGTTGAGGGGCGGGTGCTGGAAGGTCAGGTAGGCAAGTTGCTTGAGAAAGAGGATGTCACCCTGCTGTTGTCTGATGTGGCAGCCGCTGAGGGGCAGGTCTTCACGCTGGTCAAGCAACCGGCTCTGGATGTGATTGCCGAGTTGCAGCGCGATCTTCAGGTCAGTGAAAAGGGCAAAAATACCGGGATCATCTCGCTGGCGCTGGAAGGGGATGACAAGGGCCGCATTCGTGCTGTGCTCGACAACATCAGCCAGAACTATCTGCAGCAGAATGTGGTACGCAAGACCGAAGAGGCCCAGAAGAGCCTGGATTTCTTGCAGACACATTTGCCTCAGGTTAAAGAGGAGCTGAATCGTTCTGAAGAGCAGTTAAATGTTTATCGCCAGCAGAATGAGTCGGTCGATCTGTCGCTGGAAGCGAAAGCCGCACTGGATACCATGGTGGGCCTCGAGAAGCAGCTCAATGAGCTGACCTTCCGGGAAGCAGAGTTGCAGCAACGCTATACCCGCCAGCACCCCGCTTACATCGCCCTGATGGAAAAGCGCCAGACCTTGATGAATACCAAAAATGCGATCAACAAGTCGATCAAGCGTCTGCCAAAAACCCAGCAGGAGATTTTGCGTCTGACCCGTGATGTACAGGTCGGTCAGGAGATCTTCGTCCAGCTGCTCAACAAGCAGCAGGAGCTCAATATCATGAAGGCGGGCACTATCGGCAATGTGCGGATCATCGATGATGCCGCCGTTGAAACCCGTGCCGTCAAGCCTAAGAAACCGCTGATCGTGGTACTGGCGACACTGCTGGGTGGCATGCTGTCAGTGGGGTTGATCCTGGTGCGCGCTGCCTTCCACCGTGGTGTGGAAAGCCCGGAACAGTTGGAAGAGATGGGGCTGTCGGTCTATGCCACCATCCCCTACTCCTCTGAGCAGGCCACCATCGAGCAACAGCAGAAGAAGCGGCGGCAGGCAATGCCTCTCAACGAGGCCTTGCTGGCTGCGCGAAATCCGGCCGATCTGGCGATGGAGTCACTGCGTAGTCTGCGAACCAGCCTCCATTTCGCCATGATGGAAGCCAAAAACAACATAGTGATGATCTCGGGCCCCGGCCCGGGTCTTGGCAAAACCTTCGTGTCGACCAACTTCGCTGCCACGTTGGCTCTGGGCGGCAAGAAGGTGCTGGTTATCGATGCCGACTTGCGCAAAGGCTATATGCAGAAGGTTATGGGGCAGGAGATGGGCGCTGGCCTGAGTGCCTATCTGGCGGGTCAAACAGAGCTGGCACACGTTGTGAGTCAGACCGGGTTTGATGGCCTTGATTTTGTCTGTCGTGGGGCTGTGCCACCCAACCCTTCCGAGCTGTTAATGCATCCTCGTTTCAAAGCGCTGCTGGATTGGGCGAGCGAGCACTACGATTTTGTCATCGTTGACTCCCCTCCCATCCTGGCGGTCACCGATGCTGCCATTGTTGGTCAGCATGTGGGCGCATCCTTGCTGGTTGCCCGCTTCGCCAAGACTGCGGTCAAAGAGGTGGAGGTGGCCATTCGCCGCTTCGAGCAAAACGGGGTCGCTATCAAGGGGATCTTGCTCAACGCGGTCGAGAAGAAGGCGAGCAGTTATTACGGTAACTACGGATATTATCAATACAGTTATGGCAGCAAGGAAAAAGCCTGACATTCTGTTTGGATAACCGCAATAGGTGAATGCAGGGTGCGTCTTCATGGCGCACCTTTTTTATGACCACCATAAAATAGTTTTCGAATGCAACCTGTATTTCAGTGCAATAATAGCGTCCCGATGGTATGCTATATTTGTAATTATCTATGTTTACAATGAGTTACTTAACTTTTTGTGAACATGGCAATGCGCTGGTAAAGGGATATATGGTAATAGCATTGTTGTCATGCCATATTTTCTCCGAGCCACAAGTAGACAATAAACAAGGAAAGATGAAATGAAAAAAACCGCCCTGATTCTGGCTGCTGCCATGGCATTCTCTCATGGTGTGATGGCTGCTGAAGAAGCTGCTGCTGCTACTGCATCCACCGGTTCTGCCGGTGCCGCAGGTGCTGGTGCTGCCAGTGCTGCTGCCATCGGGACTGGCACCATTGTTGCCGTTGGTGTAGGTGCTGCGGTTGTTGCTGGTGTTGCCATTGCAAATGCCAACTCCAACGATGATGCCGGCCGTGGTACCGGAACCACAACCAGTACTCGTTAATATGATATAGGGCTGCTTTGGCAGCCTTATTTTTTTATATGTCACTGTGGTCACTCTATGTCTTTATCGCGCAATCTTGTTTTTCTTAGTTTGTTATCTCTCACCGGTTGTTCAAATACTGCTTCTGTGACGAGCGAAACTATCAAATATGCCGTGTTGGGGGCTGATGATGTGACCGTCAGTGCCGAGCATGTCAATAAACTGCCTTATGCAAGCGCTTATCTGAAAATCGGTGATAACCCGCGGATCTTCGTGGTATTGGCTTATGTCAATGGAGATGAACTCTCTTGGCTGACAGCCGATCGGGTCATGATTATTACCCGCCACGGTCGGGTCATTAAAACTGTCGGTATGGAAAATGACCTGGTCATGAGCGAGAGTGGTTCTGCCGACCCACTGTCGATGGCTGCTACTTCATCTGCCAACTGGAGTGCCTTGTCAGAGTGGGAACAGCGCTATCTCAGCGGCTACCGTCTTGAAGGGAAGATGGTCCGTGCCGGACAGGATGAGCTGGATCTGGTGACGCGCCGAATTTCAGCTACGCGTTTTGAAGAGACGGTTTCAATGTTCCCCGGGGGGAAATCCTGGACCAACGTTTTCTGGCGAGATCCGGTTAATGGACAGGTAGTAAAAACCCAGCAACATCTCGGCCCTGATCTGCCGGTCATTGAACTCACCATTTTGAAGCCATTCTCGTCATGAAAAAACTGACCCTATCTCTTTTATTGCTGTCCGGAGCTTGCTTCGCGGATACCAGTGTCAGCATTTACTATCAGGGGCATCTTCAAGATCCCATCACCTTGAGTGAAGGGACACGCCTTGATGCCTTGCTGAGAAACAAGCTGCTGCCATCCCCCATCTATTGGCGCTCTGCCCAGATTACGACGCCGGCCCGTCAACATGAGTTTGAGCTCAAGCAGGCGGCGGTGATCCGTGAGTTGGAGAGTCTGGCGAGCATATGGCGTAGCGAAGGTGAGGCTCAACGTGCCTCTTCTGCTACTCGTCTTGCACATCAACTCGAAGGCATCACCGTTACCGGCCGCTTGCCTGTGATAGTTGATCCTGACAATGCCCAGCGCTCCCCGCAGGATAACCCTCGCCTGGAAGGTAGCTACCGACTGTTTGTTGCTGCCCGCCAGCCTCAGGTTGCCATGTTTGGCCTGATGGAGGCACTCCCCACGTTGCCTCTGGTTCCCGGTGCAGGTGTTGATGAATATTGGAAGCGTGATGCGCTGCTGGAGGGGGCCGACTCGGCTCATCTGCTGTTGATCCAGCCAACCGGTGATATCGAGATGGTCCCCGTTGCCGTCTGGAACAAGCTTCATCGTGAACCCATGGCAGGGGCTGCACTGCTGGTCGGGTTTGATCCTGACCTGTTGCCCTCTTCATTTACCGGAATAAATCAGCGGATCGCCGAGATAATTGCAAACAGGGTGCCTCATTAATGATTCCAAAACTTTCATATATTGCCCTGGCCGTCTCGACCGTTTGTGTTGCTGCACCCGGGGTGAATGATCCCTATGGCCCATCGCAAAGTGATTTCGGTGGGGCAGGTCTGCTGCAGATGCCCAGCGCCAGAATGGCCGCAGAAGGCGAGTTCAGTTTCAACTACATGGATAACGAAGAGTATCGACGCTGGTCGATCTCCATGCAGCCCTTTGACTGGTTTGAGGCCACGCTGCGTTATACCGATGTCAGAACTCGCCTGTATAGCCCTTACGAGCAGTTCAGCGGGGATCAGACTTACAAAGACAAGTCGATGGATTTTAAATTCCGACTTTGGCAAGAGTCTGATTATTTACCCCAAGTATCATTGGGCTTCAGAGACTTGATGGGGACTGGCCTGTTCGATAGCGAGTACGTTGTTGCCAGTAAACGTTATGGCCCGTTTGATTTCACCCTTGGAATGGGCTGGGGGAATATGGCCGAGAGCGGCAATATCAAGAACCCCTTCTGTGAATACAAAGAGAGTTGGTGCCAGCGTAATGATGGTTATGCGGGCAATGGCGGCAAATTTGAGGTCGATAGTCTGTTCCACGGCCCGGCGGCCTTATTTGGCGGTATCGAGTATCAGACACCATGGCGCCCTTTGCGTCTGAAACTGGAATATGACGGTAATGATTACAGCCGCGAGTATGCGGCCCGTAACAGCAAAGGCGGCTATGGAGCCTTGCCGCATAGCTCACCTGTCAACATAGGTGCCGTGTATCGTATTTTCGATAATATGGATACTCATCTCAGCTATCAGCGCGGGAATACCCTGATGTGGGGTATTACTATGCGGACCAACTTTAATGAGTTGCAGCAGGCCCATCTGGATGAGCCCCGGCCTGAGTATCAACCGGAAAAGAGTCCGGCCCAACTGGATGATGTCGATTGGGCTGCACTCAGTGCGCAGACGAAAAGCAATGCCGGATATCGTGATCTGGTCTGGTATGGCAAGGACGATCGTGTTTTTGTCAGCGGTGAGCAGCTGAAGTATCGCAAGCCAGATGAAGCCGAAGATCGAATGTCATTATTGGCCGCGAATGCGTTGCCCGCTTCGGTTCACTCTCTGCATATCGTTGAGCAGAAGAAAGGGCTCGATATCCGTGAGACTGTAGTGGACATGGACTCTGTACGGTTGGCAAACAGTGACCTTCCATTGGGACAAGAGACTACTTATAAGTCGGATGTCATCGCAGCCAATGCACCGTCGGCACCAGTTCGTCATGAAAGTCGCAGCTCGGCGCTGAGTTACAGCGTGGATCCTGTGTTGAACCAGTCTGTTGGGGGGCCGGAGTCTTTCTACATGTATCAGCTTGGTCTCAACTTCAATGGTGATTGGCGGGTGACCGAGAAGAACTGGCTGGGGGGCACGGTATTTGTGAACCTGGCCGATAACTACGACAAGTTCAATTACAAGAATCCACCCCTGGACGGGGATGCTTTGCCCAGGGTGAGAACCTGGATCCGGGAATATGTCAGCTCCTCCGATGTATTGCTTAACAACCTGCAAGCGACCCATTTCGAGCAGTTCTCACCTGAGTGGTATGGTCAGGCTTATGCCGGTTATCTGGAGATGATGTACGCCGGTGGTGGTGCCGAACTGCTGTATCGTCCTTTTGGTCGTTCATGGGCGATTGCGGCTGATGTGAACTGGGTCAAGCAACGGGATTGGAACAATACCTTGCGGATGGCCGATTACGATGTGGCAACAGGCCATGTGACCGGTTATTGGCAACTGCCCTATGTTGATGATGTGACTGCCCAGCTCTCTATTGGCCGTTATCTGGCAGGGGATGTCGGGGCGACACTGGATCTGTCCAAACGCTTCTCATCCGGCGTTGTGGCAGGGGTGTTTGCAACGCTGACTGATGTGTCTGCTGATGAGTATGGAGAGGGGAGTTTCACTAAAGGTATCTATGTGACGATTCCCTTCGACTTGATGCTGCTCCGCCCGACAACCAGCAAAGGCTCGATTGGCTGGATGCCATTGACCAGAGATGGGGGCCAGATGTTGGCCAGAAAATACAGTCTTTACAGTTTGAGTAGCAACGCGTCATTTCCTGACTAATTAATGCTATAGCTTGAGTAAAGCGCTCTGAATATGGTTGTATGAAACACCATTTTTTCAGAGCGCTTTTTTTATGCCTACATTTCCGTCCACCGGGTCATCAGTGCTATCAGCCCATCGGGAAAAGCGAGTATTTTTTCTCTTCTGGGGGATAAGCATACTTTGGCTGGGACTTGGAATGCATTTTTTCATGCATAACCCGGGTGGGGCAGGTCTCTATCTTCCTTTCAACGCATGGGGATGGATATTTGCTTCTTTGATGATCTGTCTGGGGTTGTGGCATATCACGTCGAAAGGCGAATTGGTGTCCAGCAGGCTCTTGCAAGTTTGGGGGGGCGCGATTGTATTGATGCTGCTACCCATGGCGTGGTCTGACGCCACCTTGCGTGATTACGCACTTCCTCGCCTCGGTGGTCTTGTCGGCGGCGGATTATTTCTCTTCTCGCTCTATCAGTTCCGTCTTGCACCGAAGGCGCGTCAACAGCTATTGACGCTTATGCTGGTCGCGATAGCTATCGAAATGACTTTGGGTCTGGTGCAGTATTACCTGCTAACACCGGGCAATTGGCTTGGCTATGACACCAAAGCAAATCGTCCCTATGGCATTTTTCAGCAACCCAATGTGATGGCCAGTTTTATGGCCACCGGTTTGTCTCTGGCTGCTTGGCTAAATACCCTCAACCAACATCGATGGCTGAAGGCACTTCAGGGTTATGTGATCGTTGGTTCAGTGGTGTTGCTGATTGTTCTTCAATCCAGAGTTGGGCAATTGGGTGGAATATTGGCTTTGCTGATGATGCTTCCCTGGTTGAAGAGAAACCACGCTTTGAAGGTGACTCTTTCATGTGTCTTATTGGGCGTGCTGTTTGGACTCGCATCTCTGTATGGTGTGGAAGGGGTCAAGCGGGGTCTTTCTGTCTATCAGTCGGGGGGATATCGTACGATTTATTGGTCGTATGCATTGCACCTGCTGTCACAACATCCCTTTACCGGATGGGGGTATGGTTCTTTCGAATCTGTATTCCTGCATAACTATATGGCAGATAAGTTATTGAATCCGGCAATGCCACAGATTGAGTACAACCTTGATCATCCTCATAATGAGTTGCTCTATTGGGCTGTTGAAGGCGGTATCTTGCCTGTCATCGGGCTCTTGGTGATGGGGGCCGCTGTGATATGGCGTGTAGCGGGTCAATCCTGGTCGCATGGATTGGCCTTATTGGCATTAGTCGTACCCATTACACTTCATACCCAGGTCGAATATCCCCTCTATCACTCCATTGCTCACTGGATTTTTTTATTGATGTTGGTCTGGTATATCGATGAAACCTGTGGGGCAGACGCTGCCAGAGGGATAGCCGTATACCGTTACCCCCATAAGTTGTTGTTACGCTTTCTGGCGGTTTCCATCCCCTTGTTTATCGTACCATTCATGTTGACTGCGCTTCATACTGCCTGGGTCGTCACCAAATACGAACGGGGTGGGTATAAGGAGCCATCATTGTTGCTGGATATTATTAATCCAATGGCTTGGTTGACGCGGGTTGAGTTTGATGTAAATGCGGTACGATTGATGGTGGGTTTACAGACTCAGAATAAGACCGAACTGGAAGCTTACCTGGCATGGGGGCAAGATTTTGTTCGCCATACACCCAGAGCAAATATCTACGCGAACATGGTCGTTGCATTGAATGCGTTGGGGCGCCCTGACGAGGCTCGTAATTTAAGAGCCGAAGCGCTCCGTTGGTATCCAAAAGAACCATTGCTGATTGAGGCAACCTCTAAACCAATGGTCAGTGGTGTGGATACGTTACCTACTGGAGCAGCCAACTAAGGCCTGGAAAATGGGATATGAGGCAATCATAGCGGCTTGTCTCTATCCCGTTATAGCTGTAGGAATGAACCTGTGGTTTCCGTGCAAAAGGTAAGGTAGAGGGGAAACACACCTTTAGTCGCGCGCCTTTTTATGTTCATTGGACTGGTTTTAACTTGTTGTTTTTAAACGGCTTTAATCTCTGTCGCGATCGATTGGGTAATATGACGCATGGTCTTAATCTGCTCATGATGCGAGCAGGCATCGTTCTATTTTTTTATGCAGGTACTGCTCAGGAATCGTTTGACGCACTAGTTGTATTTTCTGAAAAATGTTGATGGCAATTACCCTGAACCTCATATTAATAGTTTCAGATGTGTATGTTCGATTTGGTGGTGATATCAAAAGAGATGTCTAGGCGAGATAGGTTTAATGGGTGAAAGCGTGAGTTTGTTGGCAAGTTTATTTTCATATTCTTTCCAAGTATGCCCTGATAGTAAAAATTGCATGTAGTTATGAATTGTCCATGCTATTCTGAAACAGTTATCCCTGTAACCGACTTTTTTGTGAGGAAATAATGAACGAGTTTCTGAAAGTTCTGCTGAACATTCGCAGTCTGCGTGCGGCTATTCGTGAGCTGCCGTTTGAGCAACTGCTGGAAGCTAAAGAGAAGTTTGATCTGGTTTACCAAGAGCGCGCCGATTCTGTTGAACAGGAGCGTGCTGAACAGGAAGAGCGTCAGCGCAAGCTGAATGAATTCACCGAAATGCTGCAGCAGGCTGGTATTGATCCTCGCGAGCTGCTGGCGACTGCCGCTGCTCCGGCTGCTGCGACTGGCGCTGCCAAGAGCAAGCGTGCTCCGCGTCCGGCTAAATACAAGTACGAAGAAGATGGTCAGGAAAAAACCTGGACCGGTCAAGGCCGTATGCCGAAAGCCATTGCTGCTCAAGTAGCACTGGGTAAAGACCTGAACGATTTCCTGATCTAATTCGTCAGGTTCAGAGATTGAATAATGCCGCCCTTGGGCGGCATTATTTTTTGCCTTTTCACTCGTGGTTATCCAATCCGCCTCTCCATCCAACTGTTATCAACATCCTCGCTTGTATCCTTTTTACCGTCGTTTCACAGCACTGTTACTTTGCTCAATATCACTCATTGTTTGCGATTAATTTTGTCGTGCAGGATTAACTGCGTGATATCGCTTTTTGTATGCGTCGTGCAGATATGCGCTTCGGATATGTCTCTCATGATTCACGGGGCGCCGCTTGGCAAGAGCCGAGCTCTCTGCTGATGGAATATCCGGTAACCGTTATCTCCGATCAGGGGGCGTGAGGGATAGAGAGAGTCGCAAAGTATGGCCGGGATATTCAGGGTCGCCGATGCATGTAATTGGCTGCGCTGCCATGACTGCCCCTGATAATGGGTAATGAAGTTCGGCAGCAGTGTGGGAGAGGAAATTCGGTATGGTCTATGGCGATGATATTCCCCACTCTGTAGGCAGAGTGGGGAATAGCCAGGTGAAGCGCTATCGGGGCGTCACACTATCGCTGCCACCCAGGGCGCGATAGATTTTGGCTGTGGTGGTGAGCTGCTCTTTTTGCTGGGCCAGCAGGCTCTGCTGGGCATCCCACAGTCGGTTCTGCTCATCAAGCCAGGCTTGCACGCCGGTCGCACCCGCCTGGAAGCGAGCCTTGGCCAGTCGTTCGGCCTCCTGGGCATAACTCAGTTGTTCCTGCAGATAATCGAGTCGCTGCTGGCCATAGTGGCGTGCGGCCAGTTGTCTTCCACCTCCACCAGTGCGGTGTAGAGCTGTTTGCGAAACTCGGTTTCAGCAATCTGGTAATCCAGCTCTGAGCTTTCGATGGCGAGCTGGGTGCGGTTGTATTCAAGGAAGGGGAGGGCGAGGCTGGCTCCCAGCGTACCTACCGGATTTTGCAGCACCTGCGCCAATCTATCGGATGCGGTGCTGGCGCTGCCGGTCAGGGTCAGGCTGGGGTAGAAGCTGGTGCGGATCTCGTCCCCCTTTGCCAGCGTCTTGCGCAGCCGCAATTCGGCCGCTTTGACATCGGGGCGGCGAGCCAGCACATCGGCTGGAATACCCACCGCAAGTTCAGGAATGCTCTGCTTTGCAAGGGAAGCGGGTGCATACTCCAGCGGCCCGCTGCTGCGGCCCAGCAACAGACGCAGGGCATTGCGAGCCTGCTCCCGCTGCGCCTTGAGTGAGGCCAGTTCAGCCTGTTTTCCTGCCAGTTGCTGGCGTGCCTGCGCCAGATCCAGCCGGGTGATGGCGCCAGCCTGGTATTTGGTTTGGGTCAGCTGCTTGGTTCGCGTCAGGTTGGCCAGCTGCTGTTCTCCGAGTGCGATGGCAGAGCCGAGATAGCCGAGCTGCCAATACTGCTCCAGGGTATTGCCGATCAGCAGTAGTCGGGTGCTGGCGAGATCCTGCTCGCTTGCCGCCGCCTCCCAGCTTGCCTGATCTCGCACCGAGGCAAGCTTGCCCCACAAATCCACTTCGTAACTGAGGCTCAGCGAGGGGCCCAGACTGTTGGTGTCTTTGCCGGTTTTCAGATCCTTGTTGCCACTGGCTGCGATAGTGCCATTGACCGAGGGGGTTAGGTTGGTATCGGCCTGCTCGGCCCCAAGTCGGGTGCTTTTGAGCTTGAGGGCCGCCACACGCATGTCCGGGTTAGCGGCCAGAACCGCCTCGACCAATTTGTCGAGCTGGGGATCATGAAATTTCCGCCACCAGGGGCCAGCCTGCGTAGCCAGTTGGGTGCCCTCTGCCTGTTGCCATGTGGGGGCAATCGTCAGCTCGGGTCTTTGATAGGTGCTGTGCTGACTGCAGCCGCTGAGGGCCATAGAGAGAGCCAGCCAGGAGAGTTTGTGCATTGTTATTCCCTCGCCAGTGCGACAACAGGGTCGAGCCGCGCCGCATTGCGTGCCGGCAGGTAACCAAACAGGATCCCGATGAGTGACGAGCAGCCAAAGGCCATCAGGATGGAGAAGAGCGAGAACTGCATCTTGATGGAGTCCACCAACAGTGAAAAGAGCGCGCCAATGCCTAGCGAGAGGCCAACGCCGAAGATCCCCCCCAGCAGGCTCACCATCACAGCCTCAATCAGGAACTGCTGCAAAATATCTGACTGGCGGGCGCCCACGGCCATGCGAATGCCGATCTCGCGGGTGCGTTCGACCACCGACACCAGCATGATGTTCATCACGCCCACCCCGCCGACGATCAGCGAGATCACCGCGATGGCCGAGACCATCAGGGTCATGGTAGCGGTGGTTTTCTCTACCGATTTGATGATGCTGTCGCTGCTGAAGGTGAAGAAATCCTTCACCCCGTGGCGCTTGGTGATCAGCTCGATCACCGCCTGCTCGGCCAGTGCCGGTTGTACCCCGTCTTTGACCCGGATGGTGATCTGGCTGAAGTGGTGCTGCGAGATGAGGCGACTCATCACCGCGCTGTAGGGCAGCCAGATATTGACTGACTGGCTGGTGGGGCCAAAGCCGGTCTCCTGCGAAACCACACCGACAATCCGCACCGGCAAGGTGCCGACCAGTACCACCTTGCCGACCGGCTCCTCCTTGCCAAGCAGGCTGGTGATACTCTTCTTGTCCACCACGGCGACGGCGGCACGCTGCTGGATATCTTGCCACTCCAGTAAGCGACCACTGACCAGCGTCATCCCCTTTACCTTGAAATAGTCGTTGCCGACCCCGGTCACGTTGCCGCTGTTGGTCTTGTTGCGATAGCGCAACTGGCCTGAGCTGCCGATCTCGGGGCTGGCGCCCGCAAGATAGGGTTGCCCCAGCAGAGCATCGAGATCTCCCTTGTTGAGGGTCTGGATGCTGGCCATCTTCTCATCGCCCCATCCTTTGCCCGGGAAGATTTCGATGGTGTTGGTGCCCATCGCATTGATCTGGTCGATCACCTTGGCGCGTGCCCCTTGACCAAGGGCGACCACGCTCACTACGGCGGCGATGCCGATGATGATGCCGAGCATGGTGAGGAAGGTGCGCATCCGGTGTGCGAGCATGGCATGCATCGCCATCCGTCCCGCTTCCCGATAACGATCCCAGTCGTGGCCCATGGCACTTTTAGTGGGCACTATTTTTTTAGGGGCTACGGCGGTGGCCGGAGCCAACACGGCCGTTTGGCAGGGGCCGCTATCTTGTTCAATCCGACCATCTTTGAGAGTGATGATACGGTCGGCATGGCTGGCCACGTTCATATCGTGGGTGACCAGAATGATGGTGTGGCCCTGAGCGTGCAACTCCTTGAGGATCGCCATCACCTCCTTGCCGCTCTGGCTATCCAGTGCGCCGGTCGGTTCATCGGCGAGGATCACTTCGCCGCCATTGGCCAGCGCCCGGGCGATACTGACCCGCTGCTGCTGACCGCCGGAGAGCTGGCCCGGGGTATGGTGGCTGCGATCGGCCAGCCCCAGTCTGTCCAGCAGCTGACGCGCGCGCGCCTGGCGATCCGGGCGGCTGGTACCGGCATAGACAGCTGGGATCTCCACGTTGGCGGCGGCATCGAGATGGGGCAGCAGGTGGTAGCGCTGAAAGATAAAGCCGAAGTGGTGGCAGCGCAGCCGGGCCAGCGCCAACGCATCCATGGTGGCGGTGTCCTGACCGCGAAACAGATACTGGCCGCCGCTCGGGCTATCGAGACAACCCAGCAGGTTCATCAAGGTCGACTTACCGGAGCCGGACGCGCCGACAATGGCGATCATCTCTCCTGCCGTGATAGTGAGATCAAGAGGGTGGAGCACGGTGACTTCGCTGTCGCCGCTCTGGTAGCGTCGCTCGACCCCTTTCAGCTGGATCAACGGCAGCTGGTTCAGGGGCTCACTCATAGCATCACCGCCATCTCATCATTGTCGGCGGGGGCTCCGTGATTGAGCTGCACCTCCTCCTTCTCACTCAGCCCGCTGATCACCTCAATGCGGATCTCGTCCTTCATACCAGTCTTGATATGGCGGGTTTCGGTTGTTTCATCGTCCTTGATCACGGTGACTTCATACTCGTTGTCACCCAGCGACTTGCCGAGGGCGGTTTGCGGCACAGTGAGCACCTGCTTGCGCTCGCCGAGCACTATGGTCACCTGGGTAGTCATTGCCACCCGCAGGGTATGGTCGGGATTGGGCACATCGAACAGGGCGTAGTAGTAGACAGCCGCATTGTTGGTGGTGGTGCCTGTGGTGGCCTGATCGTTGATGTTGGTAGGCGCTAACTCCACGGCGCGAAGCGTACCCTGATAGCGGGTATCCGGATCGCCGATCAGGGTGAAGTAGACCGGCATGCCGGCTTTTACCTTGGTGACATCTGCTTCGGAGATCTGCGCCTTGACCGTCATGGTCTCGAGGTTGGCCAGCTTGAGTACGGTCGGCACCGTCTGGCTGGCAGCCAGGGTCTGGCCCTGACGTGTCACAATGCTGATAACGGTGCCATCCATCGGCGCCAGGATCTTGGTGTAGCCCAGCTCGGTCTTGGCCCGATCAACCTTGATCAGGGCGTTGTCGATATTGGCCTGGCTGTTTTGTAATTCGGCGCGGGTGACAGCCAGCAGTGCCTCGGCACTCTCCAGATCGGCCCGTGAGCTCGCCTCCTGCTTGAACATCTGCTGCTGGCGCCGCCAGGCGAGCTCGTTCTGTTTGAGTTGCGCCTGCTTGATCTTGAGCTGGGCGCGGTTGCTGGCAAGCTCCGCCTCGGCCGTCTTGAGGTTGTTCTGGGCAATCAGGGGATCGATCTCGGCCAGCAGGTCTCCCTGCTTGACCTGATCACCAGCCTCGACGGCCAGCTTGGTAACCTGACCGGAGACCTGGGCCCCCACATCCACCTGCTCCACGGCCTGCAGCACACCACTGGCCAGTACAGTTTGGGCAATATCCTCGCGGGTCACCTGAGCGGTCAGCATCGCCTTGGGTGGTTGACTGGGCCAGAGTAGCCAGCCGAGGAGCACCCCGGCGATCAACATGGTGATGGCCAGGGTTCTCTGCTTGGGGGTTATGTTCATCGATCACCTGAATGGAAACGGAAAAGGTTGTGCGCGGCGATTATCCTGCAGCAAAGCCCTGATAAATAACAGCCGCAAATATGTAAGCAAAGTTATGGCGTTAACTGTCAATAAGCCGAGAAAGGAGTAAGCGAGAGGCCGCAGTCGTGAGCAACATGATCAGCAAGAGGGGGGGGGGGCGGCTGGTGGTGGCGATGAAAAAGCCCTGCGCAGAGGCAGGGCTTTGAAATAGGTGATGGCGAGGGAAGATCAGGCCTTGGCCAGCAGATCCATCACCCAGGGCAGACCCTGCTTCTTGCGGCTGACAAAGCCCGGGTGGTAGCTGGACTCTGCCGGTACTTTGGCGTGCTCGGTAAAGTAGATACGGCTGGCTGCGGCCGTCAGGTCAGTCACCATCAGCACGAAGAAGTCGAGCCCTTCGCTCTCCACGCGCAGGGCCATCTCCTGCTGCAGGGTTTCGATCTTGTCGGCAAGCTGTTGTTCGCTGCCCACTTCAATCTGGCTCATGATGAAGTTCAGACCTTCGGCTTGGAATGCCTTCTCATCCTGCTGCAGCAGTTGAGCCGGAGTCAGGCCGCTCAGGTCGGTTTTCGCCATCAGCAGCTGTTGGCCGAATTCGGCCAGCGATACTTCGGCCAGCGGTGCCAGACGCTCACAGGCGATCTTGTCCTGTTCGGTGGTGGTCGGCGAGGTGAGACAGAGGGTGTCGCTCATGATGGCGCCCAGCATCAGGCGAGCCTGGCTGCGGGTCACGGTGCCTTGCTGGCTCAGCAGATCGAAGGCGATGGTGCAGGTGCAGCCGACGGCCCGGATCCAGGCATCCAGCGGAGACTGGGTGACCAGGGTACCGAGACGGTGGTGATCCACCAGACCCAATACATTGGCTTGTGCCAGTGTGGCGGGGCCCTGTTCCAGATCACTGAAATCCACCAGCCAGACATCTTCACCGGTCAGATCTTTGGTCAGCAACTCGGGTTCGCTGACGCCAGCCTGCTCCAGAATAAAACGGGTTTCGGTGCGCAGGTCACCCAGACGCCATGGGGTGGCCTGACGGCCCTGGCCATTGAGCCAGTCGGTGATAACCAGCGCACTGCAGATACTGTCGCTATCAGGATTCTTGTGACCAAAAACGTGGATCATAGACAAAGCCTCACAATTGGATACCCATAAAGGGGGGCAACACTATGCGAAATCCGCCACATGAAGGCAACCGGATCCACGCCCATGTTGCTGCCAGCTTCGCCTA
Organism: Aeromonas sp. 84A; assembly: GCF_051919345.1. Taxonomy (NCBI): domain Bacteria; kingdom Pseudomonadati; phylum Pseudomonadota; class Gammaproteobacteria; order Aeromonadales; family Aeromonadaceae; genus Aeromonas; species Aeromonas sp. 84A. Next base: position 3,571,898 of record NZ_JBQBEW010000001.1, on the reverse strand, counting down.
ACTCGCCATTTTATTGATCTGGGTCGGTAATCCTGACGCGAGTTCGGTTCTCACAGTTGGCTATTGGCTATTGGCTATTGGCTATTGGCTATTGGCTATTGCTGACTGTGCAGGCTATGGCACTCGTTCGTGCCTGTGCAGTCAGCATGTTCTGTCAGCGCTATCAGTCGCCATCGCTGCAAATCGGCTTATCGCCTGATTTAGCGGCGCAGCAGCTCGCGGGCATTGGCCAGGGTGTTGTCGGTGATCTGGTCGCCACCGAGCAGGCGTGCCAGCTCATTGAGACGGGCAGCCTCATCAAGGGCACTCATTTGGGTTTCGGTGGTTTTGCCATCGGTATGCTTGCTCACCACCATATGCTGGTGGCCGTTGCCTGCCACCTGAGGCAAGTGAGTGACCACCATCACCTGAGTGGACTCCCCGAGCTGGCGCAGCAGGCGACCTACCACGGCGGCGGTCGGGCCGCTGATCCCCACATCCACCTCATCGAAAATCAGGGTCGGAGTGGAGATCTTGCGGGCGCTAATCACCACGATGGCGAGACTGATGCGCGACAGTTCACCGCCTGAGGCCACTTTGCCAAGTGGCTGAATGGGCTGACCTGGGTTGGTGGTGACCATAAATTCGACCCGATCTATACCCAGCGGAGAGAGGCTGCTCTGGGCATCGGGGCGCACCTCGATGGCAAAGCGGCCATCGGGCATCGCCAGTTCGTGCATGCTGCTGGTTACCTTGGCGCTCAGCTCCTGGGCGTAACGCTGACGGCTCTGGCTCAGGGCCTCGGCGGCCTGGACAAAAGCCTGACGGGCCTCGGCCAGCTCATCTTCCATCCCCTCTAACCGCTCTTCATCGGAGTTGAGGCGAGCAAGATCAGAGGCCAGCTCCTGATGGTACTGAGCCAGATCTGCCGGTTTGACATGGTGCTTGCGGGCCAGATTGATCGCCTTGGAGAGGCGGGCCTCCAGCTCGTTAAAACGCTCGGGATCCAGTTCTAGCCGATCGAGGTAGCTACGCAGTTCGCTGTGGCTCTCCTGCACGCCGATCAGTGCTTCGTTCAGCATCTCCAGTACCGGGGTGAGGCGGCTGTCCATGCTGACCAGCCCCTCGGCCCGATCGACGGCTGATTGCAGCAGGCCAGCGATAGTGGTCTCTTCGTTGTCATAGAGCAGATCGAGGCAAGCCCCACACTCTTGCATCAGCTCTGTGCCGTTGGCGAGACGCTGGTGCTCCTCCTCTATCTCTTCGAACTCCCCCGGTTGCAGGGCGAATTCGTCCAGCTCCTGCACCTGATACTCGATCAGCTGGCGGCGGGCTTCCCGCTGCTGCTGTTCGGCCTTGAGCCGGTTCAGCTCGTTTTGCAGTTGACGCCACTGCTGATAGTGCTGGCGCACCTCGTCGAGCAGCAGATGGTGACCGGCATAGCCGTCGAGCAGGGCGAGCTGGTAGTCGGGTTTGAGCAGCATCTGGTGGGCATGTTGACCGTGCACGTTGACCAGTAGCTGGCCCAGATTCTTGAGCTGGGTGAGGGGGACGGGCACGCCGTTGATATAGCTGCGTGAGCGCCCCTCGGCGGAGATGACTCGCCGCACGATGCACTCACCTTCGTTTTCCAGCTCGTTGTTGGCGAGCCAGGCGCGGGCGGCCGGGTTGTTGTCCAGCAGGAAGCGGGCGCTGACCTCGCTTTTATCGCTATCGGGTCGCACCATGCCCGCTTCGGCCCGCTCTCCGAGACAGAGACCGAGAGCATCAATGGCGATGGATTTACCGGCACCGGTCTCACCTGTGATGCAGGTCATGCCCGGTTGCAGATCGAGTTCGAGAAACTTGACGATGGCGAAGTTGTTGACGGTCAGCTGGGTCAGCATGGTCTCATCCTGTATAGGTCAACATTACTGTGTATGCATCCAGTATATACTGGTCTTATATACAGTAAAGAGGGCGCCGCTATTTTTAACACAGGAAAGCCGAGCCAGTGTGGTATGGCTATGAAAATGCGGTACTGGCCATTGGTACGCGGTACGGGTATGAGAGTGCAGGGGACGTTGCCACGACAGAAAAGAGAAGGGCGCCAATTCTGGCGCCCTTCTCTGGCAATGCCGTTGTCGGTCAGCGCCGATTAAAACAGCTTGCTGCCCCAGCCGAGCTTGTTGCGCAGCACGTGGAAGTAGCTGTAGTCGAGGGGATGCACCAGATGAAGCTGGTGGTGGCTCTTCTTGATGAGGATCTCGTCCCCCGGGTGGACCGCCAGCGTCACCTGGCCGTCACAGCTCACCTGCATGGCATCGTCCTGATTGTCCGGCGAGACCAGCAGCCGCACTTCGCTGTCGGCATCGAGCACGATGGGGCGACTACTCAGGGTGTGCGGGAACATGGGCACCAGCGTGATGGCGTTGAGCTTGGGGGTGAGGATGGCGCCACCTGCCGACAGGGAGTAGGCGGTTGAGCCGGTCGGAGTGGCGACAATGATGCCGTCCGAGCGCTGGCTATACATAAAGCTGCCATCGATATAGACCTCGAACTCGATCATATGGGCGATCTTGCCCGGGTGTAGTACCGCCTCGTTGACCGCCAGATTGCTCGACTTGCGCTCGCCGTGGCGATAGACCGAGGCTTCCAGCAGGAAGCGGTGTTCGCTCTTGTAGTGGCCGGAGAGCACCTGCTCCAGTGGCAGCAGGTAATCCTGCGGCGAGAGATCGGTCAGAAAGCCGAGGTTACCCCGGTTGACCCCGATCACTGCTACATCGAAGCGTGACAGCACCCGCGCCGCCCCCAGCATGTTGCCGTCGCCGCCGACCACGATGGCGAGATCGGCCTGCTGGCCCAGTTGCACCAGATCCATCACGTTTTCATCGAGGATGCTCAGGGTCTGGGCGACCCGGCTCTCCACCAGTACCCGAAAGCCGCGGGCGGTCAGGTATTGATGCAGGCCGGTCAGCGTCTGGTTAGCCCCCTCATGGTGGGGTTTGCCAATCAGGGCGATGGTTTTGAACGGAGAATCCATAGTCAGTCAGGTCTGGGATGGGTATTGCGGGCCAGTATACAGTGCTTTGCTCCGCTTGTGACGCTCTCCCGTGTGACGGGGCCGGCTATCCCCTTGAGGCTAATGGTTAAACGGTGAGCGGTAACCCGGATAAACCGACGGTTGCAGCTATTCAGCAACCCAGATTGCCCTTTACCCCTTGAAAGCCGGGGATGCATCCCCATAATAGCGCCAACATAGTCGGTCTGTTGTCGTCCGGTCGCTCAACCAGACGTCAGGGCCCTCATAAGTAACCCCGGAATTGGAGATGTCATGAACCACGAAGAGCAAAAGGTTGAAGCGATGGAGCAAGTGGAAGCCCAGCCAGTCGAGCCGACCGATGTAGACAGTGAAGTGACAGCCGAGCAGGCCCGCATTGCCGAACTGGAAGCGCAGCTGGAAACCGCCATCCAAAAAGCGGCGGAAGAGCGTGAACGCGCCCTGCGTACCGCCGCCGAGATGGAGAACCTGCGCCGTCGTACCGAGCTGGATGTGGAGAAGGCGCACAAATTCGCTCTGGAGAAGTTCGCCAATGAACTGCTGCCGGTGCTGGACAACCTTGAGCGTGCCATCGAACTGGCCGACAAGGAGAACGAAGCCCTCAAGCCGATGATCGAAGGTGTCGAGCTGACCCTGAAATCCATGCAGAGCGGCGTGGCCAAGTTTGGTCTGGTGGCGCTCGACCCGATCAACCAGCCGTTTGACCCCAACGCCCATCAGGCGATGAGCATGGTACCGAGTGCCGATGTGGCCCCGAACACCGTCATTGCCGTGATGCAGAAGGGCTATGACCTCAACGGTCGGGTGATCCGTCCTGCCATGGTGATGATCGCCAAAGCGGTCGACTGATTGGCTGTGGGTGCCCGAGCCCGCCCTGTGGCGGGCTTTTTGTTTCGCAGTGCAGCACCTGTTCATCTTGCCCGGTTTACGGCTCAACGTGACCGCGCAACAATGACAAAGGGTGTGGTTTTTTAGGGTTGGGGCTTGAAGCTGCGTCTGGCGACCCCATATAGGTAGCAAGGCCGCGGCGGCACAAAAAATTTGATGCCGGGAGCTTGAAAGCCAGATTGGCAGCCCCCACCTAGCCGTTAACGCATTAAGGCGAGTTCCTCGCCAGTTTATTCAAAGTATTTGGAGATTCGTCAAATGGGTAAAATCATCGGTATTGACCTGGGTACTACCAACTCCTGCGTCGCTATTCTGGATGGCGACACTGCTCGCGTGATCGAGAACGCAGAAGGCGATCGTACTACTCCGTCCATCATTGCCTATGCCGATGATGGCGAGATCCTGGTTGGTCAGCCGGCCAAGCGTCAGGCCATCACCAACCCGAAAAACACCCTGTTCGCCATCAAGCGTCTGATCGGTCGTCGTTTTGAAGATGAAGAAGTGCAGCGTGACCTGAAAATCATGCCGTACGCCATCGCCAAAGCTGACAACGGCGACGCCTGGGTTGAAGTGAAGGGCAAGAAAATGGCACCGCCGCAGATCTCTGCCGAAGTGCTGAAAAAGATGAAGAAGACCGCTGAAGACTACCTGGGTGAGCCGGTAACCGAAGCCGTTATCACTGTTCCGGCCTACTTCAACGACGCCCAGCGTCAGGCTACCAAGGATGCCGGTCGCATCGCCGGTCTGGATGTAAAACGCATCATCAACGAACCGACTGCTGCTGCATTCGCTTACGGCGTGAACAAGGTCAAGGGCGAGCGCAAGGTTGCCGTATATGACCTGGGTGGCGGTACTTTCGATATCTCCATCATCGAGATCGACGAAGTGGAAGGCGAAACCACCTTCGAAGTACTGGCGACCAACGGTAACACCCACCTGGGTGGTGAAGACTTCGACAACCGCGTCATCAACTATCTGGTAGACGAGTTCAAGCGTGAGCAGGGCATCGACCTGCGCAACGACCAGCTGGCGCTGCAGCGTCTGAAAGATGCCGCCGAGAAAGCCAAGATCGAGCTCTCTTCTGCCCAGCAGACCGACGTCAACCTGCCGTACATCACTGCAGATGCCACCGGTCCGAAGCACATGAACATCAAGGTGACCCGCGCCAAGCTGGAATCCCTGGTGGAAGACATGGTGAAGGACTCTCTGGAGCCGGTTCGTGTTGCCCTGAAAGACTCCGGTCTGGCCGTTGGTGAGATCGACGACGTGATCCTGGTTGGTGGTCAGACCCGTATGCCGCTGGTTCAGAAGACCGTTGCCGAGTTCTTTGGCAAAGAGCCGCGTAAAGACGTCAACCCGGACGAAGCCGTGGCCATGGGCGCTGCCATCCAGGGTGCCGTACTGTCCGGTGACAAGACCGACGTACTGCTGCTGGACGTGACCCCGCTCTCTCTGGGTATCGAAACCATGGGCAGCGTGATGACTGCGCTCATCGAGAAGAACACCACCATTCCGACCAAGAAGTCCCAGGTGTTCTCCACTGCCGAAGATAACCAGTCTGCCGTGACCATTCACGTGCTGCAGGGTGAGCGCAAGCGCGCCAGCGACAACAAGTCTCTGGGCCAGTTCAACCTGGAAGGCATCCGTCCGGCACCGCGTGGTCTGCCGCAGATCGAAGTGACCTTCGACATCGATGCCAACGGTATCCTGCACGTCTCTGCGAAAGACAAAGAGACCAACAAAGAGCAGAAGATCACCATCCAGGCCTCCTCTGGTCTGTCTGATGACGAGATTGAGCGCATGGTACGCGAAGCCGAAGCCAACGCGGCCGAAGACAAGAAGTTTGAAGAGCTGGTACAGGCTCGCAACCAGGCTGATGGTCTGGTCCACTCCGTACGCAAGCAGATCACCGAAGCCGGTGAAGCCCTGCCTGCCGACGACAAGACCAAGATCGAAACCGCTCTGAGCGAGCTGGAAGCGGCCATCAAGGGTGACGACAAGGCTGCTATCGAAGCCAAACAGCAGGCTCTGCTGGAAGCGTCCCAGAAGCTGATGGAAATTGCCCAGCAGCAGGCTCAGGCCCAGGGTGCAGCCGGTGCTGATGCCGGTCAGTCCTCCTCTTCTGCCAAGGCTGACGACGACGTAGTCGACGCCGAGTTCGAAGAAGTGAAAGACGACAAGAAGTAAGCCCTACCCAGATGGGCGGAGTCCGCTTCGCCCATCGGCTTGGTCAATGAATTCACGGGCGTTGGGTAACCAACGCCCGTCTGCGTAACCACAGGATGAGTATGTCGAAGCGCGATTTCTACGAAGTACTGGGTGTGGCGAAAGATGCCGACGATCGCGAGATCAAGAAGGCGTACAAGCGCCTGGCCATGAAGTATCACCCGGATCGTAATCAGGGTGATGCCGCATCCGAAGAGAAGTTCAAAGAGGTCAAGGAAGCCTACGAGGTCCTGACCGATGCCAACCTGCGTGCCCGTTACGACCAGTACGGCCATGCCGGTGTCGACCCGAGCCAGGGTGGCGGTGGCCACGGTGGCTTTGGCGGCGGTGCCGACTTCGCCGACATGTTTGGTGACGTATTCGGTGACATCTTCGGCGGTGGCCGTGGTGGTGCTCGTCGTGGCCCGGCCCGTGGCTCCGACCTGCGTTACACCATGGAGCTGACGCTGGAAGAGGCGGTACGCGGGGTCTCCAAGGAGATCAAGGTACCGACCCTGGTTCACTGCGAAGTCTGTAACGGCTCCGGTGCCCACACCGGCAGCAGTGCCCAGACTTGCCCGACCTGCCACGGCTCCGGCCAGGTGCAGATGCGTCAGGGCTTCTTCGCGGTGCAGCAGGCGTGCCCGCACTGTCACGGTCGCGGCAAGATCATCAAGGATCCGTGCCGCAAGTGCCACGGTGAAGGCCGCTACCAGCGGACCAAGACCCTGTCGGTGAAAATTCCGGCGGGCGTCGATACCGGCGATCGCATCCGTCTCTCCGGCGAAGGGGAAGCGGGGGAGGCAGGGGCTCCGGCAGGGGATCTCTACGTACAGGTGCACGTCAAAGAGCACGAGATCTTCGTGCGTGACGGCAACAACCTTTACTGCGAAGTGCCCATCAGCTTCACCGCAGCTGCGCTGGGTGGCGAGATTGAAGTGCCGACCCTGGATGGCCGCGTCAAGCTCAAGGTCACTCCGGAGACCCAGACCGGCAAGATGTTCCGCATGCGTGGCAAGGGCGTGAAGTCCGTGCGCTCCGGTCAGGTAGGGGATCTGATGTGCAAGGTGGTGATCGAGACCCCGGTCAACCTCACCGAGCAGCAGAAAGAGCTGCTGCGCCAGCTGGACGAATCCTTCAGCGGCGCCGCCGCCAAGACCCACAAGCCGAAATCGGAAGGCTTCTTCGAAGGGGTGAAACGCTTCTTCGACGATCTGACCCGCTGATTTCAGCCACCCGAATAAACAGAGCCGGCCCTGCGCCGGCTCTTTTTTTGCCCGTCATTTAGCCAGGATCCGCCCTATTGAGTGGATCCTGATGAGGGATCTTCCTCACAACTCCCACCAATTCCTGCTGTACAAATGTTATCCCGCTCACACGTTTGCTGAAACGGTTTAGTTGTCATATTGAGTTAGCTAAAGCGGTTTAGCTATGCTCTGGTTGTCGATAACAACAGCGCCCGTTCGGGCCACAGATGACAGGTGAGGAAGATGATGATGTTCAAGAGCAAGTTGGCGCTGGCGGTAGCGCTGGGATTGGGGATGAGCAGCCCGCTGTGGGCGGCGCAGGGGAGTGTCGGAGGAGAGAGTGTCGAGGCCAGACTGGCGGCGCTGGAGGCGCGGGTGCAGGCGGCCGAAGCGAGAGCTGAGGCGGCAGAGAGCCGTGCCAGTCAGGCGGAAGTGAAGGCGAGCGCGGCCAGCGAGCAGGCGCAGGTGGCCGACAACCGAAGCCAGAAGGTGGATGCGAAGACCGCCGGCGCCCAGGGTTTCGAGTTTCACGGCTACGCCCGCTCGGGCCTCTTGGTCAACAGCAATGGCAATGGCGGGCGCGGCGGCCCCTACCTCACCCCGGCAGGATCCGTGGGCGGGGCTGTCGGTCGCCTTGGCAACGAGGATGACACCTATATGGAGGCCAACCTGTTGAAAACACAGACCTTCGAGGATGGCAGCTGGGCCCGCTACAAGCTGATGCTGGCGGACGGGGTGGAGACCAGCAACGACTGGACCGCCAGCGATTCAAGCCTCAATACCCGTCAGGTGTTTGCCGAGATCGGCAATCTGGCGAGCTTCGACGGCCCGTTCAAGAATGCGGTGCTGTGGGCGGGCAAGCGCTTTGACCGGGACAACTTTGACATCCACTGGCTCGACTCCGACGTGGTGTTCCTGGCCGGTACCGGTGGCGGTGTCTATGACGTGCAGCTGGCCGATAGCTGGAAGGCCAACTTCTCCCTCTATGGCCGCGATTACGGCGATATCAGCGCCAGCGGTCTCTCCGATATCGAGAGCTACATCCTCACCATGAACAACCGCGTGGGCAACTGGCAGTGGATGGTGAATGGTCTCTCGGCCAAGGACAATGACGCCCGCATCAATGACAAGGGGGCGGGCAGCGAGGCGGCGGACAAGGGGGCACACACCCTGCTGGCCTACCAAGGCGAGAGCTTCTTCGGCATCAACCCCGGTTTTGCCAAGGCGGCGGTGTTGTATGGTCATGGGCTGGGGGCCGAGGTCAAGGGGCTGGGCTCTGACAGCGAGCTGTTGCCGGACGCCGATGCGGTGCGGGTCGCCGTGTTTGGCGCCACCGATCTCAACTCGCGCTGGCGTTTTGCCCCAGCCCTACTGGCCGAGCAGAGTCAGGATCGCTACGTGAAAGGGGACGAGTACCGCTGGCTCACCGTCAATACCCGGGTGGCGCAGGTGCTGAGCCAGAACGTCGAGCTGGTCTACGAGGCAGCCTGGCAGTACATGGATCTCGATCCCAAGGGCTACAAGGGACGTCAGGCGGTGAACGGCAACTTCACCAAGCTCACCTTCGCCCCCACCTTCAAGGCGCAGACCGCCGGATTCTTCGAGCGGCCCGAACTGCGGGTGTTCGCCAGCTGGATGGATTGGTCCTCCGAGCTCGACAACTACGCCAGCGACGATGCCATGGGCCAGAGCAACTTCACCGCCGGTGGCGAGTGGAACTTTGGCGTACAGATGGAAACCTGGTTCTAGTTCGTTATCCCGATCACAAAAATGGCAGACGGTGCCGAGATCTGTTGGTTGGCTAAAACGGTTTAGCTGATAATGCCAGCCAACAGAACAGAGTTCGGGTTTGACCGAGGATCCGATGCAGCAGTGGAGTAGCAAGGTGACGAATCGTGTGTGGGTAATGGGGGATGCGGTGGTGGACTTGATCCCGGAAGGGGCGTTGCACTACCTCAAGTGTCCGGGTGGCGCGCCCGCCAATGTGGCGGTTGGCGTGGTACGGCTGGGCGGCGATGCGGCCTTTATCGGTCGGGTTGGTGCTGACCCGTTCGGCCGCTTTATGGCCGACACCCTGAGCGGGGAGGGGGTGGATGTGGCCGCGCTGCGGCTCGATCCTGACCATCGCACCTCGACCGTGCTGGTAGAACTGGATGACGAGGGGGAGCGCAGCTTCACCTTTATGGTGCGCCCCAGTGCCGACCAGTTCCTCACCCCAAATGAGTTGCCCCGCTTCGATGCCGGTCAGTGGTTGCTCACCTGCTCCATCGCGCTCGCCAACGAGCCGGTACGCACCAGCTGCCTGCAGGCCATGGCGGCCATCAAGGCGGCCGGCGGGCGGGTCTGCTTCGACCCCAACCTGCGCCCCGAAGTGTGGGGCAACCCCGCCGAGATGCTGCCGCTGGTGCGTCAGGCCATTGCACAGGCGGATGTGGTCAAGCTCTCCATTGAGGAGCTGCAACTGCTGAGCGGCGAGGATGAACTGGTCGCTGGGCTTGCAACTCTCTCTGGCCCGGCGCTGATGCTGGTGACCAGAGGGGCGGCCGGGGTGGTGGCTCACCTTGATGGCGAGTTGCTGGAGTGGGTGGGGCAGAAAGTGACGCCCATCGATACCACGGGGGCGGGGGATGCCTTCGTCGCCGGTCTGCTGGCGGCGCTGGCCGGGCGCTCGTCGCTGCCGACTCTGGCCGAGCTACCCGCCATCCTGGCTCAGGCCCACGGCTGCGGGGCGCTCGCCACCACCGCCAAGGGGGCGATGACGGCGCTGCCGACCCGCACCGAACTGGATGCCTTTTTGCGATCAGGCGCAAGCGGCTGTTGATCTGCGGCTAGAAGCCCGGCTCGACAGCCCCTACTCTCATGTGACAAGGGCCCGCCAGCGTGGCGGGTCATAAGAGGAAGAATATGAATATCAGTGCGATAGCCAAGGATCTGGTGCCCCTGCTCGGGGGCAAGGAGAACATCGTCAGCGCTGCTCACTGCGCCACCCGGCTGCGGCTGGTGCTGGCCGATGACAGCAAGGTGAACAAGGCCGCCATCGACAAGCTGGAGGGGGTAAAGGGGTGTTTTAGCAACGCGGGCCAAATTCAGGTGATCTTCGGCACCGGTCTGGTCAACAAGGTCTACGCGGAGTTTGTGGCGCTGACCGGTACCGGCACCGCCAGCAAGGCGGAGCTGACCGACATGGCGGCGGCCAAGCTCAACGTGGCCCAGCGGTTGGCGCGAACCCTCTCCAACATCTTCGTGCCGATCATTCCGGCCATCGTCGCCTCGGGCCTGCTGATGGGGCTGCTCGGCATGGTGCGCACCTACGGCTGGGCCAATGCCGACAGCGCCCTGTTTGTGATGCTCGACATGTTCAGCTCGGCGGCCTTTATCATCCTGCCGATCCTCATCGGCTTTACGGCAGCACGTGAGTTTGGCGGCAATCCGTACCTCGGGGCGACCCTTGGCGGCATCCTCACCCACCCGGCGCTAACCAACGCCTGGGGCGTGGCCGGTGGCTTCAAGACCATGGATTTCTTCGGGCTCGATGTCGCCATGATCGGCTATCAGGGCACCGTCTTCCCGGTGCTCTTGGCGGTCTGGTTTATGTCCCATCTGGAGAAACAGCTGCGCAAGCGCATTCCGGATGCGCTGGATCTGATCCTCACGCCGTTCCTCACCGTCATCATCACCGGCTTTGTGGCGCTGCTCTTTATCGGCCCGGCGGGTCGGGTGCTGGGGGATGGCATCTCGTTCGGTCTGAGCGCCCTCTATGAGCAGGCAGGCTGGCTGGCGGGGCTGGTATTTGGTGGCACTTACTCGCTTATCGTCATCACCGGCATCCATCACAGCTTCCACGCCATCGAGGCGGGGTTGCTGGCCAATCCGCAAATTGGCGTCAACTTCCTGCTGCCCATCTGGGCTATGGCCAACGTGGCACAGGGTGGGGCTTGCCTCGCGGTCTACTTCAAGACTCGCGACGTGAAGATCAAGGCCATTACCGTACCGGCTGCCATGTCCTGCCTGCTGGGTATCACGGAAGCGGCGATCTTCGGGGTGAACCTGCGTTACATCAAACCCTTCCTCGCCGGTCTGTTTGGCGGGGCCTGCGGCGGCGCCTACGTGGTGGCGGCCAAGGTGGGGATGACGGCTGTGGGGCTGACCGGTATTCCCGGCATGGCCATCGTCCAGCCCATGAGCCTTATTCATTACATCATTGGGCTGGTGATCGCCTTTGGCGCCGCTTTCGCCGCTTCCTACCTGCTCAAGTACAAGGTGGAGTGATGAAGGAAAGCGATCTTCTCAACCAGATTGTCCGGTCGCTGCTGGCCGGACAGCTCAAGGCGGCGGCCGATCCCCATCGGCCCCGCTGGCATCTGGCAGCCCCGGTGGGGCTGCTCAACGATCCCAACGGTTTCATCGAGCACGACGGGCGCTACCACCTCTTCTACCAGTGGAATCCGCTGGGCTGCGAGCACCGCAACAAGGGTTGGGGCCATGTCACCTCCACCGATCTGTTGCACTGGCAGCACGAGCCGGTGGCGCTGTTGCCCACCGAAGCCTATGAGAGCCACGGCTGCTATTCGGGCTCTGCGGTGAGCGACGAGCAGGGGCGTCTGACCCTTATCTACACCGGCAATGTCAAATACCCGGATGGCAGCCGCACCGCCTATCAGTGTCTGGCCCGCGCCGACGGTGAGGGTGGTTTTGCCAAGCTGGGGCCCGTGTTGGATCTGCCAGAAGGCTACAGCGGCCACGTGCGCGACCCCAAGGTGTGGCACGACGGCCAGCAGTGGCTGATGGTGCTGGGAGCCCGCACCCTGGATGACAAGGGGGAAGTGCTGCTCTATCGCGGCGACACCCTGCAGAGCTGGCAGCGGGTGGGCCCCATCGCCGGTAGCGGGCGAGGGGGGCTGGGTGAGTTTGGCTATATGTGGGAGTGCCCGGATCTCTTCCCGCTGGGGGAGCGCCATGTGCTGATCAGCTGCCCGCAGGGGATTGCCCCGGCAGGCGAGGACTATCGCAACCTCTACCAGTGCGGCTGGCTTTCTGGCAACTTCGACGGCGAGCGCTTCGAGCACGGGGCTTTCCACGAGCTGGATCGGGGCTTCGAGTTCTATGCGCCGCAAACCACCCGAGACAGTCAGGGGCGCCGCCTCTTGTTTGGCTGGCTGGGACTGCCGGAGGAGAACGAGATGAGCCAACCTACTGTCGCTCACGGCTGGATCCACCAGATGAGCTGCCCGCGGGAGTTGTTCTGGCAGGATGAGTGGCTCTGCCAGCGACCGGTGGCGGAGCTGGCGGCATTGAAGGGAGAGCTGACCCGCTTCGAGGGGACGCTTGGCGAGTTTCCGGGGTTGGCCATCGACTCGGCCTGGCTCGATCTGGATCTCTGCGGTGAGGGGAGTCTCTGGTTCGGCGCCGTGGCCGAGCTGGTGTGGCAGCCGGGGCGCCTCATCTTGCGGCGCCAGAACTGGCAGAGCGGAGCGTGGGAGACCCGCAGCAGCCCATGGGCTGGCGGGCGGATCACCGTGCTGTGTGATCGCTCCAGTCTGGAGTGTTTCATCGATGAGGGTCGTCACAGCCTGTCGGCGCGCTACTTCCCAGGGGAAAAGCCGCAACTATCATCAGGTAACGGCGATGATGGCTGCAAAATTTGCCTCAATCACTGGCCGCTGTCGGCGTGCCTAGTACAATAGCCCGGTTCTAGTTAGCCGGGAGGCCAGGTGGAGAAGAAGAAACGGATCACGATTGCCCAGATCGCCGAACTGGCGGGGGTGTCCAAGGCGACCGCCAGTCTGGTGCTCAATGGGAAGAGTGCGGAGTACCGGATTGCCGACGATACCCGCAAGCGCATTCAGGCGGTGGCGGAGGAGTGTCACTACCTGCCGAGCTTTCATGCCCGCTCCCTGCGCGAGACCCGCAGCTACACCTGGGGACTGGTGATCCCCGATCTCACCAACTTCGGTTTTGCCCGCATCGCCCGCGCCCTCGAGGCGCACTGCCGGGAGGCGGGCATCCAGCTGCTGATCGCCTGTTCCGAGGATGATCCCGCTCTCGAGCAGCGGGTGGTGGACAACCTCATCAGCCGCCAGGTGGATGGGCTGATTGTCGCCTCCAGCGGCCACAGCGATGACATCTATGCCCGCATCCACGACCGCCTGCCGGTGGTACAGCTCGACCGCCATATTGGCGAGTCGCGCCTGCCCATGGTGATCTCCGATGCCTGCAAGGCCACCGCCGAGCTGGTGCGGGACATGACCAGCGAGTGCGGCGAGGAGATCTACTACTTCGGCGGTTTGCTGGATCTCTCCCCCAGCCGTCACCGGCTGGCGGGCTATGAACTGGGGCTTCATCGCGCCGGTTTTGAAGCCGATGCTGCCCGGGTGCGTCATCGCGACTATCAGCCGAGCTCCGGTTATCAGCTGATGGCTGAGCTGGTGGCCGAGCTGGGAGCGCCCCCCAGGGGGCTCTTTACCGCCTCCTTTACCCTGCTGGAAGGGGTACTGCGCTACCTCAACGAGGCGGGGTTGATGGAGACAGGCATGCGCCTGTGCACCTTCGACGATCACGACCTGCTCGACTGCATTCCCATGCGCATCGACTCGGTGGCGCAGGATTGTCCGGCGCTGGCCCACGCCGCTTTCGAGCTGATGCAGCAACTGATTGCGGGCAGTCCTCCCGCACAGACTGCCCAGGTGATCACCCCCAGGGTGCGCTGGCGCAGTCGCCGCTAGCCACTCTTCGCCCATCCCATATGAGAAAGCCCCACCATTGCTGGCGGGGCTTTTTGCTGCGGGCGGATGGCTCGTTCCTCTGACCGGCAGCTCAGTCGGTGGTACTGGTGCGCCAGAACACCTGCTTGATATGGGGGTGGATGGCCAGCTTTTGCATCAGGGCATCCAGCTCGTCGCCATCGATGGAGGTAGCCAGCAGCACCGCCGAGATCTCCAGATCCCCCGCGCCAAACGGCTCGATATCGAGTTCGCTCAAGGGGTAGTTGGCCTGCTCCAGCATCTCTTCGAGCCAGTGCAGCACCTCTTTTTGATGCTCGCGCTGGGTCAGGGCCGTCACCTTGTAGGTCACTTCGGTGTCGGTATTGTCCACCGGGCGACGGTTGATCTGGTTGACCAGCGGTCGCAGCAGAGTGTTGGCGGCCAGCACGAACAGGGCGCCCAGAATTGCCTCCATGGCCAGCCCGGCGCCACAGGCGGCGCCGACAGCAGCGACACCCCAGAGGGTTGCGGCGGTGTTGATGCCGCGGATATTGCCTGATTCGCGCATGATGACGCCGGCACCGAGAAAGCCGATGCCGGAGACGATATAGGCCACCACATGGACCACGTTGTAGTTGCCGCCGTGCAGGTCATAGATGCGCTGGGCCAGACTGACGAACAGGGCGGCCCCCACGGCGACCAGCACGTTGGTGCGAAGACCCGCGGTACGCTGGCGGTACTGGCGCTCCAGCCCGACCAGACTGCCGAGCACAAAGGCGAGCAGCAGGCTGGCCAGGGTGTCGAGCAGGGAGATCATGTCAATTTGTTGCCACATCTTCATGGCGTACTCCTTCCGATAAGTGCTGGCTTGGCGCAATCCATGATGAAACGCCGGGAGGCGGATGGATCAGGGGATGATTGCGCGGCTGGCCAGCAGAAAAACAAAAACGCGGCGTCCCGGGGCGCGAGCATCATCAGATGCCCTGACGCTCGGAGAGGACGCAACAAGCGGGGCCAGCGTGGCTGGCCCCTTTCACTGTGGTTAACGCAGATGAGCGTTCAGTTGAGCTCGGGATCGCAGTCGATGCGCGGGCGCAGTTGCCAGCGCACCGGATGTGCCACCCCGACCTGATGAACAAACTGCACCAGATAGCGGCGCTGGGGCGGGGTGCACTGCAGGTTGAGCACCAGCTCTCGCCCGCCGCCGCGACCCGGCTTCATCGATTGCATCGGTTGCAGCCCCGCTGGTTGCAACGTGTGGTTCACCATATCCAGCACCTGCTCCATATCGGCGCGATCCTCACAGCGGATCTGCAGCCGGTAGTGGTGCTGACGCTGTTTGCCGCCCAGCCAGCGTGGCAACATGCCACGGCCGAGCCGGCTCAACAGGGGGTGAGCACGGGTAGCAACAGAACCTGTTGCTACCGCGCGATCCGCAGCCGGTTTGATTGAGATAAAACGCATAGCAGCCTCCTTGTGGGAAGCAGAAACTATGCAGGCATGGCGACCGTGGCGATTGGCCTCTGGTTGCCAGACGTCAAGTGTAAAAAGGGAGAAGAGGGGAGTGGATTTCCGCTTCTCGCAGGGTTGCGAGTTGCGGCAGAGAAAGACCTGCGGCTAGCTCGCGACCTTGGTACCGACGATGAGGGTCGGTCTACAACTGTCACTTGATGAGTTGCCCACTGATGGTCTCCGCTATTGATAAGAGGCTCGAATGATAGCCGAGGTGGCAGGCAGGGTAAACCCCGCGCCGCCCGCAGCAACATCTTGAAACATAATCGAAAGCCCCGTTTTGCCGCGCAGGGCCGCCAAAAGCAGACCCGGCGAGGGCCGGGTCTGCGGGGTCATTCGGTCTTGTCGATGCCGAGGTATTTGAGCATCAGTTTTTCGTAGATGGGCTCGGTATCCCCCACCTGCATCTTGTGCAGGAAGTACTTCTCAAAGGCGATCTTGGCCAGATGGACCCACTTTCCTTTCTTGAACCAGGCGACGTTGCGCGGCGGGATCTGCGGCATGGCGACGAAGGCGGCACCTGTGTCCCCCATGTCTGCCAGACAGATGGCATTCCACACTGCCTTGGTCACCGGCGGCTGGCCGCTGAGCTCCGCCTTGATGTTGTGGCTTAGGGTGCGCACCATCGCCTCAATCATGTAGCCGGTCTTGGGCACCCCGGTCGGTACCGGCGTCTTGTGCGGCGGTGCAATGGCGATGCAGACCCCGGCGGCGTAAATCTGCGGGAAGGCGGGGTTGCGCTGGTGTTCGTCGACGATGACAAAACCGCGGGGATTGACCAGCCCCTCGATGCCCCGCAGCGGCGCAATGCCGACAAAGGCGGGCAGCATCATGGCGTGTTTGTAGGGCAGGGTGTGGGTGCGCTTGAGGTTGCCCTCATCGTCCAGCTCCTCCACCGTCATCTGGCCATCTTGCGCCGCCACGGTGCGGGCATTGCAGATCCACTGCACGTCGCGCATCCGCAGTTCGCTCTCCAGCATCCCCTTGGAGTCACCCACGCCGTTGAGACCCAGATGGCCGATGTAGGGCTCGCTGGTGACAAAGGTCATGGGTACATTCTTTCTCACCTTCTTGTCGCGCAGGTGGCGATCGAGGATGAACGCATACTCGTAGGCGGGGCCGAAGCAGGAGGCGCCCGGCATGGCGCCGACAATCACAGGGCCGGGCTCATCGACCAGTGCGCTGACACTGTGGCGGCACTCTTCGGCGTGGGAGAGGGTACAGACGCTGGTGGTGCCACCGGATTCGGGGCCAGCCCCCGTCACCTCGTCAAAGGCGAGGGCCGGACCGGTGCAGATCGCCAGAAAGTCGTAACGCAGGGTCTGGCCATCGGAGAGGGTGAGCTGCTGCGCCGCCGGTTGCAGCTCGGTCAGGGCGGCATGGATAAAGCGGATCCCCTTTTTCTTCACATGGGGTTCGATGGGGATCGAGGTCTCCTTGCGCTCCCGCCACTGGACGGCAATCCAGGGGTTGGAGGGGGTAAATTCAAAGTCCGGCTTGTCATTGATGAGGATCACCTCATGCTGCTTGCCCAGTTCGGCCTTGAGTTCGTAGGCGGCAGACATGCCCCCGAGACCCGCGCCGATGACGATTACCGTTGCCATGTTCAGCCTCCTGCGTTTATTACACGCTCATATGAGCCTAGGTCATCCGACCCTGTTATTTAAATCCTATCCGTTTGAGGATCATCGCTGCCGGGCAGAAACCGGTGAATGCGCTCTGGATCAGGTTGACCCCGACAAAGGCACTCAACCAGACAAAGCCCGGATGAACCCAGGTGGTAAGGATCAGCGAGAGCAGCAACATGCAACCCGCGACGATTCTGACTCCGTTATCTACTGTCATGGTCTTTCTCCTTATCTACTTTAGATGTTGCTAATTTAGTGTTGTTTTATACAATAGAACAAATATCAGCAATTGCTAATTTACTCTTATGAGCCAATTCGACGAGATGAACAGACATGCGACAGCCGCCGCCTCCCTGCTCAAGGCGTTGGCTCATCCCGAACGCCTGATGGTGCTCTGCCAGCTGGTGGAGGGGGAGAAGGGGGTCGGGGAGCTGCTGGCCCATAGCCAACTCGGGCAGTCGGCGTTTTCCCAGCAGTTGTCGGTGCTCAAGCGCTACGGCCTGATCCGTTCGCGCAAGGTCTCCCAGCAGATCTACTACTCGCTGGTGAGCGAGGCGGCGGCCGATGTACTGGGAGCGTTGCAAACCCATTTTTGTCACTCGGAAAATAAGGAATCTTGATGATGGAAAGCCAATGGCTGCTCTCTTTGGGCGGTGGCATGCTGGCGGGGCTGTCGGCCCTGATCCTGATGTTGTTCAACGGCCGGGTGGCCGGGATCAGCGGCATTTTGGCCGGTGCGCTGCAACACAGTGCGCCTTGGCGGGTGCTGTTTCTGCTGGGGCTGGGGGCGGGCGCCTGGTTGGCGCTGACTCTGGGTTGGGCCACCATGCCCGCATTCACCACCTTGCCCGGCTGGCCTGTAGTGCTGCTGGCCGGTCTGCTGGTCGGCATCGGTACCCGTCTTGGCAATGGCTGCACCAGCGGCCACGGCATCTGTGGCATGGGGCGGCTCTCCCTGCGCTCCATCGTCGCCACCCTGACCTTTATGGCGGCTGGCTTTATCACCGTCTTCGTCACTCATCATCTGCTGTAAGGGGCTGATCGCCATGAAGTTGCTGACAAGTTTGTTTGCGGGTGTGTTGTTCGGACTGGGGATGGCCATCTCCGGCATGATGGATCCCGCCCGGGTCACTGGTTTTCTCGATCTGGCCGGGGCCTGGGATCCCAGCCTCGCCTTCGTGATGGGAGGGGCCCTGCTGGTCTTTATGCCGGGTTATTTTCTGCTGGTGAAACCCCGTCGCCAGAGTGTGCTGGGGGAGCCCATCGCCGCCGTACCAGCCCCTCGGCTGGAGCGCAGGCTGATCGGCGGGGCCGCGCTGTTTGGCATCGGCTGGGGATTGGTGGGTATCTGCCCGGGGCCTGCTCTGAGTCTCATTTCCAGCGGGCAGCCCATGATAATGTTGTTTATAGCGGCCATGGTGGCCGGGATCTTGCTGTTTGACAGAGGGCTGGCCAGGGTGCTGACCAAGGCGCCAGCTCGGGGAGTGGATAAGGTGCGCCAGTCCCATACCGCCTGATCCCGTGAAGTGACAGATTACGCCAGGGAAGGAGAGTAATGATGGAAAAGATCCGGTTGCTGGGGATCACCTTGTTGGTGATGACATCGCAGGCCATGACATCCCCCCGGGCCCTTGCCGCTGAAGGGGAGCCAGAGCCCCCGTTGACAGTGGCGCCACAGCCGGTGACCGACTGGCTGACGCTGGATGGGACTGTCAGTGCCATCAATCAGGGGACGGTGGCGGCCCAGACCAGCGGCCGGGTCTCCCGCATGCTGGTGGACGTGAACGATCAGGTGCAGGCGGGGCAACCGCTGCTCGAGATCAGTGGCAAGGAGCAGTTTGCCGCCGTTTCCGGTGCTGAGGCGCGGCTTGCCAGAGCCAAGGCCCAGCAGGTGGAGGCAGAGCGCCAGCTTGCCCGCTTTCAGGCGCTGATTGCCAAAGGGGTGATCACCCGCGCCCAGCTCGACAGTGCCCAGGCGACTGATCGCGCCGCCCGTGCCGAGGTGAACGCTGCCGATGCGGCCCTCACTCAGGCCCGCGAGGCTTACGGTTATACCCGCATTCTGGCCCCCTACGCCGGGGTGGTGACCAAGCGGTTGGTGGAGCTGGGGGAGACTGTCGCCCCAGGTACCCCGTTGCTCTCCGGCTTCTCTCTCGACACCTTGCGGGTGGAGGTGGAGTTGCCCCAATCAGCCCTGACGCTTGCTCGTGAGCCTGCGGATGTGCAGGTGCTGCTGCCGGATGGCAGGGCCGTTACCCCGATCAAATTGACCCGCTTCAACTATGCCGACAGCCAGAGCCATGCCTTCAGGTTGCGCCTCGACTTGCCGCCGCAAACCACCGGGGTATTGCCCGGCATGTGGCTCAAGGTGCAGCTCAAGCAGGGTGAGCGTCAGGTGCTGCTGGTGCCGGATCGCGCTCTGCTGCGGCAAGGGGAGTTCAACGGCGTCTATCTGCAGCAGCCCGCTGGCTGGGCCCTGACGCCGGTGCGGGTAGGCCATTGCTTTGAAGGGCTGTGCGAGATCCTGGCCGGGCTGCAAGCCGGTGACAAGCTGGCCCCCGATGGCTGGGCGCAGCAGCAGGAGGTGGCCCATGAGTAGCGAGCTGAACGGCAACAAGGAGAGGATGGGGCCTGCCGGTCGGCTGGCTGCGCTGTTTCAGGGCTCGGCCATCACCCCGCTGCTGGCACTGGTGGGGCTGTTGCTCGGCCTGTTTGCTGTGCTGGTGACCCCCAAGGAGGAGGAGCCGCAGATTGATGTCACCTTCGCCGATGTCTATATCCCTTTCCCGGGAGCCACTCCTGCAGAGGTGGAGTCTCTCGTCACTACCCCTGCCGAGCAGGTGGTCTCCCAGATAAAGGGAATTGATACCCTCTACTCTTTTTCTCAACCCGATGGCGCCCTGCTGGTGGTGGTGTTCAAGGTAGGGGTAAGCCGCGAGCAGGCCATCGTCGATCTCAACAACCAGCTCGACTCCCACCGTGACTGGTTGCCACAGGGGATCGGGGTCGGCCAGCCGCTGGTAAAACCCCGGGGGATCGACGATGTCCCCATCGTCAGTTTGACCTTATGGAGCAAAGAGGGGGGCAAGCAACTGGGGGCTCCCGAGCTGACCCGGGTCGCCCATGAGCTGGAGACCGAACTCAAGCGCATTCCCGGTACCCGCGATATCTACACGCTGGGCAGCCAGAGCGCCGTGTTGCGGGTGATGCCGGATCCGGCGGCCCTCAGCGCCCACGGCATCAGCTGGGGCGAACTGAGCCAGCGACTGGCGGCCGTCAATCAGGTAGGCACCACACAGGCTATCGAGCAGAACAACAGTGAGATTAAGGTGCAGGTGGGGCAGTTCCTGCAAAACGAGCAGGAGGCCCGCGAGCTGGTGGTGGGGCTGCACGACGGCAAGCCGGTCTATCTGGGGGATGTGGCCAAGGTCTCTCTGGGTCAGGAGACTCCGACCAAACGCAGCTGGATGGGGCTGGGGCAGGCCAGTTATCCGGCGGTGACCCTGGCCATCGGCAAGCAGCCGGGCCAGAACGCGGTCGATGTGGCCAAGCGTGTGGAGGCGCGGGTCGAGAGTTTGCAGAACCGGCTTATCCCGGCAGGAGTCGAGGTGACGGTGACCCGTGACTACGGCGTCACCGCCGAGACCAAATCCAACACCCTGATCGGCAAGCTCATTTTTGCCACCACGGCGGTGGTGCTGCTGGTGCTGGTGAGCATGGGCTGGCGTGAGGCGCTGGTGGTGGGGGTTGCCATCGTCATCACCCTGGCACTGACCCTGTTTGCCAGCTGGGCCTGGGGCTTTACCCTCAACCGGGTGTCGTTGTTTGCGCTGATCTTCTCCATCGGCATTCTGGTGGATGACGCCATAGTCGTGGTGGAGAACATCCACCGCCATCGCGGTTTGGGCAAGGGGGCGCTCAAGGATCTGATTCCGGGGGCGGTGGATGAGGTGGGGGGGCCGACCATACTGGCGACCCTGACCGTGATCGCGGCCCTGCTGCCGATGGCCTTTGTCAGCGGGCTGATGGGCCCTTACATGAGCCCCATCCCCATCAATGCCAGCATGGGGATGCTTATCTCCCTGCTGGTAGCCTTTATCTTCTCCCCCTGGCTGGCGAGCCATTTGCTCAAGGGGGAGGCGCACGGTGCCCACGGCGAGGCAAAGGCTGGTCTTTTTTACCGGCTGATGACCCCTTTCCTGATTGGTGATGGCGCCAAGCGCGCCAGACGCAAACTCTGGCTGGTGGTGTTGCTGCTGGTCGGGGCGGCTACCGCCATGCCGGTGGTGCAGTGGGTGGTGCTCAAGATGCTTCCCTTTGACAACAAGTCGGAATTTCAGCTGGTGCTCGATATGCCGGAGGGGGCGACCCTGGAGCAGACCGAGCGCACCCTGCTGGCGGTCGGACGAGAGCTTGCCAAGGTGGAGGAGGTGAAGGATTACCAGATCTATGCCGGCACCGCCGCCCCCATCAATTTCAACGGCCTGGTTCGTCACTACTTTATCCGCAGCGGCGCCAACGTGGGGGATATTCAGGTCAATCTGGTGGACAAGCATGAGCGGGATCGCAGCAGTCACCAGATTGCCCAGTCGGTTCGGGAGCCGCTGCAGGCTATCGCCAGTGCGGCAGGGGGCAACCTGAAAGTCGTTGAGGTGCCGCCCGGCCCGCCGGTCTGGTCCCCCATCGTTGCCGAGATCTATGGCCCGACCCAGGCCGCCCGCGAAGCGGCGGCGCGCGCCGTACAGGCCCATTTTGTGGCTACGGCGGATCTGGTGGATGTGGATATCTATCTGACCGACCCGCAGCCCAAGTGGCGGCTGGTGGTGGATCGCAGCAAGGCGGCCCTGCTCGGGGTCGATCTCGGGGATCTGGTGAACACCCTCAATGGCGGGGTGGGTTATCAGGATGCCAGCTGGCTGCAGGGGCACGGCGCCAAGTATCCGGTGCCGATCCGCATCGAACTGGCTCCCGGTGACAAACGGGATCTGGCGGGCGTACTGGCCCTCAAGGTGCGCAGCCAGAGCGGCCAGTTGGTGCGGGTCTCCGAGCTGGTAAGTCGCCGTGATGAGGTGGCCCCCAGCTATATCATGCATAAGAACATGCAGCCCATGGTGATGGTGGTGGCCGACATGGGTGGCAATACCGACAGCCCGCTCTACGGCATGTTTGCCGCCGGCGCCGATATCGACCTGCCCCAATATTACGTGCAGCAGCCCGACAAACTGGGGGAGGTGGCGCTGTTGTGGGACGGAGAGTGGAAGATTACCTACGAGACCTTCCGCGACATGGGGCTAGCCTACGGAGTGGGGATGATCCTCATCTATCTGCTGGTGGTGGCCCAGTTCCGCTCCTATCTGGTGCCGCTCATCATCATGGCTCCCATTCCGCTCACCATCATAGGGGTGATGCCGGGCCACGCCCTGCTGGGGGCCCAGTTTACCGCCACCTCGATGATAGGGATGATCGCCCTGGCCGGGATCATCGTACGCAATAGCATCCTGCTGGTGGACTTTATCGAGCAGCAGCGCAGCGCCGGAGTGGCGTTCGAGCAGGCAGTGATCGAAGCGGCGCAGGTGCGGGCCAAACCCATCATGCTGACGGCACTGGCGGCGATGATCGGAGCCCTGTTTATCCTCGATGATCCCATCTTCAACGGATTGGCCATCAGCCTGATTTTCGGGATCCTGGTCTCCACTTTGCTCACCCTGGTGGTGATACCCTTGCTCTATTATGCCCTGCTCTCCCGACGCTCATGACGGGAGTCACTAGCGAAAGGATGCGCGATGAAGAGAGGTTGGTTGTGGTGGGGAAGTGGCGCCGTGGTAGCGGTGGCTGCTGTGGCATGGTGGTGGCGACCGCAGCCGACGCCGATCAGGCTGGCTGAGGTCGGGCGGGGGGATGTGCTGGTCACTGTGGTCAACACCCGGGCCGGCACCATCAAGTCGTGTCAGCGAGCCGGACTCAGTCTGCCCGGTGGCGGCGTGGTGGAGCAGATCGCCGTCAAGGCCGGGGAGCGGGTAGCCCGGGGAGATCTGCTGCTGACCCTCTGGAGTGACGATATTCACGCCGATCTTGCCCGTGCCCGTGCCCAGCAGGCGCTCGGCAAGACCCAGCGCGAGGAGCGTTGCAGCGAGGCGGCCTACTACGAGCGGGAGGCCAACCGGCTGGCCACCTTGCTGGCCAAAAACCTCACCTCCCGCACCCTTGCCGAGCAGGCCCAGAATCTGGCCGATACCCGCCGCTATGTCTGTCAGGCATCCCGTCAGCAGGAGCGGGTTGACGAGGCGCAGGTCGCCCAGGTGGAGGCCCGCTTGAGCGAGCGTCGCCTGCTGGCGCCGTTTGCCGGGGTGGTGGCGGAGGTCAACAGCAAGCTGGGCGAATACATGACCCCCTCACCGCCCGGAGTGGCCATGCCCCCGGTGATCGATCTTATCGACGATCGCTGTCTGTATGTCTCAGCCCCCATTGATGAGGTGGATGCTGCCCGCCTCAAGGTGGGCCACTCTGCCCGGGTACTGCTCGACGCCATGCCCGGGCGCGATTATGCCGCCACCGTCACCCGCATCGCCCCCTATGTGAAGGAGCTGGAGAAGCAGGCCCGCACCGTGGAGGTGGAGGCGGCGCTCACTGCCCTGCCCACCGATGTGCCCCTGCTTATTGGCTACAGCGCTGACCTTGAGGTCGAGGTGACCCGCGCCACCGATGTGCTGCGGGTAGCGGCCAGCAGCCGGGCCGACGATGGCAGCGTGCTGCGGCTGGAAGGGGATAAGCTGGTGCGGGTGGTGCCCCGTTGGGGCGTGGAGAACTGGAACTGGATTGAGGTGGCCGAGGGGCTCGCCGCCGGTGATCGGCTGGCAGCCCAGCCCGGACAGATTGTCGGGGAGGGCCCTTTCAGCGCCGCCACGGAGCAGACGGATGAGTGATATCATTCGCCTTGATGCCGTCAGTCGTCGCTTTACTCTGGGCGGCAGCGAGGTGGCCGCCCTCGATCGCGTCTCTCTGCGAGTTGCCGAGGGGGAGTATCTGGCAGTGATGGGCCCCTCGGGATCCGGCAAGTCGACCCTGCTCAATGTGCTGGGGTTGCTGGATCGGCCCGACGAGGGGCGCTACTGGCTGGGGGGCGAGGATACCGCCACCCTGTCAGAACCTGCGCTGGCCCAGCTGCGCGGCCATCGTATCGGTTTCGTGTTCCAGTCGTTTCACCTCATCTCCCGCCTCACCGCCCGTGAAAACGTCGAGCTGCCGCTGATGTTGTGCGGGATTGCCCCCGCCGAGCGCCATCGCCGCAGCCAGCAGTTGCTGGGGGAGCTGGGGCTGGATAATCGTGCCGGACACCGCCCTGCCGAGCTCTCCGGCGGTCAGCGTCAGCGGGTAGCCATCGCACGGGCCATGGCAATGGCGCCGCGGCTGATCCTGGCCGACGAGCCCACCGGCAATCTCGACTCCCGCTCCGGGGAGGAGGTGATTACCCTGCTGGAGGGGCTCAACCGGGAGCAGGGGATCACGCTGGTGGTGGTAACCCACGACCCGCGCCTCGGTGATCGGGCGGGCAGGCGGATCCTGATGAACGATGGCCGCATCAACATTGATAGCGGCGGTGGCTGAATGCGGCGCCCCGATGTGATCCGCTTTGCCGCCGTGGCGTTATTGCGTCAGCGTTCACGGGCGCTGGTCTTGATCCTGGCGGTGAGTCTGAGCGTCACCTCGGTGCTGCTGCTCACCGCGCTGGGGGAGGGGGCGAGGCGCTATGTGGCCGACCAGTTCAGCTCCCTTGGCAAGGATCTGTTGGTGATGTTCCCCGGCCGCAAGGAGACCACAGGCGGGCTGCCGCCGGTCACCGGTAACAGTCTGCGGCAGATCACCCTCGATGACATGCACTACCTTGGCCAGCATCAGCCAAACGTGCGGCTGGTGCCGCTGGTGATGGGCTTTGCCGAGGCCAAACAGGGGGCGCGGCTGCGCCAGACCATGCTGCTTGGCAGCAGCAACGGGCTGCGCGATACCCACGGGCTGGAACTGCTCTCCGGCCGCTGGCTGCCGGGGGATGCTGCAGAGGATCGACCGGCTGTCCTGCTCGGGGCCAAGGTGGCCCGTGAACTGTTCGGTCAGGCCGATCCGGTCGGCCAGTGGCTGCGTTTTGACAATCGCCGCTTTCGGGTGGTGGGGGTCTTCACCAGCCAGAGCAGCAATCTGGGGATGGACATGGCCGAGGCCGCGCTGATCCCGGTCGGTAGCTCCATGCGGCTGTTCAACACCGAGGGGCTGTTTCGCTTGCTGATCCAGCCGCTGGCGGGGCAAGCGGTGCCCCCGCTAGTCAGGCGACTGGAGCAGCTGATGCAGGGGCGCCACGGGGTGCTCGATGTGACCGTGGTGCGCCGCGACGCCATGCTGGCTACCTTCTCCACCATTCTCTCGACTCTCACCCTGGCAGTTGCCGGCATCGGCGCCATCAGCCTGCTGGTCTCCGGCATCATGATGATGAATCTGGCGCTGATCAGCACCCGCCAGCGCACCGGCGAGATCGGCCTGCTCAAGGCGCTGGGGGCCGACAGTCGCCAGATCCGCCAGCTGTTTTTGTGGGAGGCGCTGCTGCTGAGCGGCAGTGGCGCGCTGTTTGGCACGGTCTTGGGCTATGCCCTGGTTGGCCTCGCCGGAGTGATTTGGCCCGGATTTCCGGCGGCGGTCCCTCTGCTCGCTACTTTCTGCACCATACCGGCGGCCCTGCTGACCGGGCTGTTTTTTAGCTGGCTGCCCGCCTCCCGGGCGGCACGGCAAGATCCGGTCAGCAGCCTGCGCAGCGGGCAGTGGAGCGGTGCCTGATGCGCGCCGCCGATCTGCTGTTCTGGCTCTGGCGCGCCTTGCTGGCTGGGCGCAGTCGTAGCCTGCTGTCGGCGCTCGGCATTGCCATCGGGATCGCCTCGGTGACCCTGCTCACCGGCATCGGCGAGGGGCTCAGGCTCTATCTGCTCGACAGCTTCTCCCAATTTGGCACCCGGTTGATCGCCGTGACCCCGGGCAAGACCGAAACCGCAGGCGGCCCGCCCGGCATCCTCTCCAGCAGCCGTCCCCTGCTGCTGGAGGATGCCGATGCCCTCGCCAGATTGGCAGGGGTAGAGGCGGCGCTCCCTGTGGTGCAGGGGCAGGGGGAGGTGCGCAGCCGCGGATTGACTCGCAGCACTGCCATTCTGGGCACTGGCCCGGCGGCGCTCTCCGGTTGGCGACTCACCCTGGTGCAGGGACGTTTTCTGCCCGCGGACGACAGTGCCATGCCCCGCGCCTATGCGGTGCTGGGGGCCAAGGTGGCGGCTGAGTTGTTTCCCGGCGGCGATGCGCCGGGCAGTCTGCTGCGGGCCGGTGATCGCCGTTTTCGGGTGGCCGGAGTGCTGGCCCCCAAGGGGCAATTTCTCGGCTTTGATCTGGACGACATGATCTATCTGCCCGCCGCCCACGCCCAGGCGCTGTTCAACAAGGAGGGGCTGCAGGAGATCGACGTCATCTATCGCGCCGGGCAGACGGAGGCCGACATCACAGCCCAGATCCGGCGGGTGCTGATCGCCCGCCATGGCGCCGAGGATTTCACCCTCACCTCCCAGCAGGACATGCTGACCAGCCTCGACAAGATCCTCTCCATCATCAAGCTGGCGGTTGGCGGGCTCGGTATTATCTCGCTGCTGATCGGGGCGGTCGGCATCTTCAGCATCATGAGCATCGCCCAGCAGGAGCGGATCCCCGAAGTGGGCTTGCTGATGGCGCTGGGCTGCCCGCGGCGCCGCATTCTATTGCTGTTCCTGCTCGAAGCCGTGGTGCTGGCGCTGCTGGGCGGAGCCATGGGACTGACCTTGCTCGGCGGGCTCAAGCTGCTGCTCACTCTGCTGGCGGCCGGCTTGCCGCTCACCCTCCATCCTCTCTATCTACTGCTGGCGCTCGGTTGCAGCGCTCTGGTTGGTCTATTGGCCGGGGTCGCTCCTGCGCTGCGGGCAGTGCGTCTCGACCCAGTAGTTGCCCTGCGCGGTGACTAGGTCGCCCCTTTCGCAAGAGGCGCGTTACGCTCGGGGCTGAACAGGGGGGACTAGGTGACCACCTCCGCAACCGACAGGCTGCGCTCAGATCTGAACAGAGGGAAGTAGCGGCGATCCGCCTGACTCATGTGGCCGACTACCAGCTCCTGAATGATGAAGTTGAGCAACTCGTCGTTGCCCAGCGTCCCCGCTTTGGCGGCGTGCAGCAGCTGGCTCGCCTTGTTGAGCAGGCGCTGGTGATCCTGACGGTGGCTGGCGAGCTCCCGATAGTCGATCTCCGCCAGCATCTGCTCTTCAAAGGCGAAGTGGTGGCGGGCCATGTCGAACAGGCTCTCCAGACTCTCCAGAAACGGGGCCGGATCCTCGTGCTGATCTTTCATCCGCTCCAGCAGCCGGTTGGTCAATACGAAGAGCTGGCGATGCTCGGCATCGATGCGCGGGTGACCGCACTCGTGGCCGGGTTGCCACAGCAGGGCGCCCTGCTCGGGATCAAGGCCTTCGGTATAGAGGCAGACCCGGCCGCGGCCGCGATTCTTCGCCTGATACATGGCCTGATCGGCGTGGTGCATCAGGGTCTTGGCATCCTCCCCGTGCTCGGGATAGAGCGCCAGCCCGATACTGCTGGAGATAAGCAGCTCCTGCCCCTCCAGCTGGAACGGATGGCGCAGTTGCTGATGCAGCTTGTCGGCCACCGCCAGCACTTCGTCGCCACTCTCCGGCAGCAAGATAACGAACTCGTCGCCCCCCAGCCGTGCCACCAGATCCTGTTTGCGCACGCAGTGGCTCATCCGCTCGGCCACCATATTGAGCAGAATATCCCCGGTCTCATGGCCGAAGGTGTCGTTGATCGGCTTGAAGTGATCGAGATCGATAAACATCAATGCCAGCGGACGGGGCACCTCCTGCTCCATCAGCTCCTTGAGCCGTTGCTGCAGCAAGCGGCGATTGGGCAGCCCGGTGAGGGGGTCGTAGAAGGCGAGGCGGCGCATCATCTCCTCTCGCGCTGCCCGCTCGGTGATATCCCGGGTGACCCCGAGGATCGCCTCCGGCTGGGCATTGTGGTTGCCATGGAGGGTGGTGATGGTCTCGGTCGCCACCAGATGGCCATCCTTGTGGCGCAGCTGGGTGCGAATGACCCGGCGAGTCTGGTCATGTTCCCCCCGCTGCCAGGCCTCCAGGGTGGCGGAGATCTCCTCGCGCAGCAGTTGCCTTGAGGCATCCGGCAGCAGCTGTTTGAGGGGCAGGGCAAACAGCTCTGGGGCCTCGTAGCCGCTCAGGGGGGCGATAGCCGGGCTGACGTAGCGAAAGCGCAAGCTGGCGGCATCCATGGTCCAGATCACATCGGCACTGTTCTCCGCCACGAAGCGATAGTGCTGTTCGCTCTGGGCCAGTTCACGGGTCAGCCGCTGGCGATCCCGCGCCTCCTCGCGCAGGCGCAGATAGAGGTGCAAGAAGATGCCGAGCAGGGTCATCAGGGTAAAGGTGATGAGCATGGCCACCGCCACGCTCTTGTCGAGCAGCAGCCGTTGCTGGCGCAGCCGCTCCTGCGCCGGGTCGTAGATAAAGCGGTCGAGGTTGGGCAATACCGTGAGCATGCCCGCCTCCAGATAGGTTTTGGCGATCTGCAGCCAGCGCTCCTGCTGCATGTAGCCGGGTTCGATCAGATCTGGCTGCATCAGCGCTCTGGTTTCGCGAGCTTCGAACTCCAGCTGTTCACGGCCAGCCCCGGTCGGGTACTGCTCCATGATCAGGTTGATCATCTCTTCGGGGTGGTCCATCGCATAGCGCCACCCCTTGAGGCTGGCCTGCTGGAAGGCGTAGACCCGATCTTGTCGGGTGATCAGCTCCCGCTCGGAGGTAAACAGGTTGTCGCCGTAGAAGTCAAAGTCGATGGTGCGCGGGCTGAAGACCCGATAGGGGATGCCTCTTTGCTGCAGATAGAAGGGCTCGGTAGTGCTGTAGGCGCTGATGGCATCCACCTTGCCCGCCAGCAGTGCCTGTATTCCCTGTTTGTAGGGGAGGGTGACCCAGTCGCGGCTGCGGGTCTGGTGAGAAAGGTAGGTCAGCAGCTCGTTGGAGCCAGGCTCCAGCATCAGTCGCTTGTTGGCCAGATCGGCCGGGTTGCGAATATCTGGCCGATCCAGCGTGAGCAAAACCAGCGGCGAGTGCTGCAGCAGGGCGGCGAGCACCACCACCGGACGACCGGCAGCCCGATCCAGCAGCAGATCACTGCCGCTGATGCCAAAATGGGCCTTTCCCGAGATCACCTCGCTGACCACATCGGTGCGGGAGTCCGCTTCGCGCAGGGTGACATGCAGACCGGCCTCCCGATAAAACCCTTTGGCGATGGCCGCGTAGTAACCGGCAAACTGGAACTGGTGTTGCCACGGCAACTGGACGATGACCTGCTCGCCGGCTCGCACGGGGGAAGAGGTCAGGGTCGCGATGACCATACCGACCAGCATTGGCAGAAACCAGCTGAGGGGCTGGCGGGGGGCTGCGTTCTCCGTCATACAACGTTTCTCTCGGGAGCGGTGTCTAGGCTAGATTCAAGCAATTTTGTGTCACCTGCAAGGGGAGAAAAGGCGTTTGCAATGGGGTATAGGGGGGGTGGAAAGTCATTTTTGTGTCGTTCATCACACGGGATGGATACATGCCGCTTTTTTGCAAGTTATGTGACCAATAAGAGAGTCATATGGCCTATCGAGGTGGTCGCATTCTAGCCACTTTTTCCCGTCTTTATCGTTATCATTGTGGCTAAACTGCATTTTTTCCGTGGTTGCACGTCAAGCTGTGTCGTTATATCAATAGATACTTTTACAGGGCAGTCAGGTGTGACGCAAATGTATCGCGGCTGCTGCGCACCGGTTAATGTGCGACAGCTCAGTGACGGTACCCCGTCAGTGTTATCATGCTGCCCCCAGTTCCGGATAAGGTCTTTTTATGTCCCGCTTGCGTCTGCTTCTCTCCGACTCTCACGATCCCCTGTTCAATCTGGCCGTTGAGGAGTGCATCTTCCGCCAGATGGACCCCGGCCAGCGGGTGCTGTTCCTCTGGCGCAACGCCAATACCGTGGTGATCGGCCGGGCCCAGAACCCGTGGAAGGAGTGCAATACCCGCCGGATGGAGGAGGATGGGGTTACCCTGGCGCGCCGCAGCAGTGGCGGTGGCGCCGTGTTCCACGATCTTGGCAACAGCTGCTTCACCTTCATGGCGGGCAAGCCGGAGTATGACAAGAGCGTCTCCACCGCCATCGTGCTGGACGGGCTCAAGCGATTGGGGATCGAGGCGTTTGCCTCTGGTCGCAACGATCTGCTGGTGGCCACCCCGGACGGGGAGCGCAAGGTATCGGGGTCGGCCTATCGGGAGACTCTGGATCGCGGTTTTCACCACGGCACCCTGCTGCTGGATGCCGATCTCGGCCGCCTTGCCAACTATCTCAACCCCGACCCCAAGAAGCTGGCGGCCAAGGGGATCACCTCGGTGCGCAGCCGGGTGGCCAATCTGTGCGAACTGCTGCCGGGGATCGACCATCAACAGGTGAGCGAGGCGCTGCAGGAGGCCTTTTTCCACCATTACGGCGCGCGAGTTGAGCCCGAGCATATCTCCCCGGAGCAGATGCCGGATCTGCCGGGCTTTGCAGAGACTTTCGCCCGCCAGCGCTGCTGGGAGTGGAACTACGGCCATGCCCCGGCGTTCAGTCATCTGCTGGAGGAGCGGTTCAGCTGGGGCGGGATGGAGCTGCACTTTGATGTGGAGAAAGGGGTCATCACCCGGGCGCAGATCTTCAGCGATACTCTGGAGCCGGCCCCGTTTGATCTGCTGGCGGCCGAACTGGCGGGTTGCGGCTATCGACTGGACGCTGTCACCGCGTGCCTGCAGCCCTGGTTGGCGGCCTTCCCGCATCAGCAGAGCGAGCTGGCGGAGTTTGCCCGGTGGCTGTTGGCCTCCCTGCGTTGAGGGCTGCGCTGATGGCGGTCCGGTAGTGAGGGCGCTGTCAGCCAGGATGGGAGCAAGATCACGAAATATAAAGAGGCGCCTCAAAGGCGCCTTTTTGCCAGCCCTCGTGATGGCTAATACATGACAAAAAGTAGGGTAGGGCATTAGATATTGTCGCTGTCTACCCCGCTGGCACAGGGGTATAACGGCCGCACATTTGCTGTGCTAATGGTATAAAAATGAGTGACTTAGTTTATCTTCAAGACGAAAGCGTCAATGCCGTCCACCCCGATTTTTCCGCCCGTTTCGCCACCGTCAAAGCCAACTTTTTCTCGCGCAATCCCGATCTCTGGCCTGTTTTTCGCGAACCCGGATTTGCCACCCTCAACGAATTTCGGGCCCGTGGTCTGGCGCCGGATGCCCGTTTGAATGCCTGGCCTGATGGCCGTGCCCGCCTGGCCGATCTCTGCGAGACCATGCTGGTGCCCGCCACCATGCGCACCCCGGGCGAGCCGATGGCCGAGCTGCTGTTTGCCGCCGCTCTATCGAAGGATTGGGAGAACCCCTCCAGCGTCGAGAACGTCATCACCATGTCGGCGGACCCCGCTATCTACGGCGCCCAGTTGGGCATTCTGGCCAACCCCAATCTGGTCTACTCCGAATACGCCGGAGTGGCCGAGGAGTTGGAGAAGAAGGTGGTGCGCCAGATTGCGCTGCTGGCAGGCTATGACCCGGAGCGGGCCACCGGCATCTTCACCCAGGGGGGGACCTTCTGTAACCTCTACGGCTACCTGCTCGGCATTCGCAAAACCTTGCCGGAGGCCAAGCACAAGGGGCTCGGCCACTATCAGGATTACCGCATCATCAACTCCCAGGGCGGTCACTACTCCAACATCACCAACCTCTCCCTGCTCGGGGTCGATATCGAGAACAAGACCATCCGCATTCAGGTCGGCGAGAACAACGACATCGATCTCGACCACCTCGAGCGCACCCTGACCGCCTGTTTTGCCCTGAAACATGTGGTGCCCACCATCATGCTCACCATGGGCACCACCGACACCTTCGGGGTGGATCAGGTGAAACCCGTGTTCGAGCTGCGCAATCGCCTCTGCGAGCAGTTCGAGGTGGCGGTCAAGCCCCATATCCACGTCGATGCCGCCATCGGCTGGTCGATGATCTTCTTCCTGGGGTACGACTTTGCCGCCAACCCGCTCGCCATCAACAGCGCCACCCTGGCGGGGATCGAGCGCAACGTGGCGCGCTTTGCCGAGCTGAAATATGCCGACTCCTTTACCGTCGACTTCCAGAAGTGGGGCTATGTGCCCTACACCTCCAGTCTGGTGATGATCAAGGAGCAGGATGACCTCAAGGCGATGGAGAATGACCCGGAGAACTTCTCCTACTTCGAACGGGACATTCAGGGCCAGACCCACCTGCAATCGACCATCGAGTGCTCCCGCGGCGCGAGTGGCCTGTTCGGTGCCTATGCGGCGCTCAATTATATGGGGGTCGAGGGGTATCGCATCGTGTTGGCCCACTGCCTGCAAAATGCCAACTACTTCCGCTATCGCCTGAGTCAGCTTGGCAACGTCAAGCTGGTGGCGCAGGAGAATCAGGGGCCGAGCGTCGGCTTCAAGATCTACAATCCCGAGTGGGTGAGCGATCCGGAAGCCGAATTCGCCTTCGAGCTGGCCCGCTCCAGCGATCCTGCCTACAAGGCGCGGCTGCAGCGCAATACCGATTACCACCGCAGCCTGTTCAAGGGGCGCGGCAAGGTGGGGCTCTATACCAACTGGGTGGAGGCGGTGGCCCACTCCGACTATGACGCTCGCGGCAAGTACTCCTATATCGCCGGGGAGAAGGCTGTATTTATGAACCCCGCCTGCACCCGTGAGCAGATCGACGCCTTTATCGACCATATTCGCGGTTGAGGGCGGTTGCCCTGATTGCCGAGCGCGGTCAATGGTGGCAAGAGATGGTTGGGGTGTATCACGCCAACAGATAGACAAAGGGCAAGCCGGTTGGCTTGCCCTTCTGTTTTCACGACGGTATGCGAAAGCGGTGGAAAAGGCCGGGCTCAGAGGGCCAGCAGTTGCTCGTTCTCGACAATCTCGCACCCGGCGGGCAGTTTCGAGAGGGCGATCATGGCGCGGGCCACCTGACGGGCCTCGATGGCGCGCCAGCGGGCGAGCTTGCCCACCAGCAGCGGCCGAAACAGCGGGTAGATGGTCTGAAAAATCTGCTCGGAGAGGCGCGGTGGCTGGCGATCCCCGAGCAGCATGGCGGGCCGCACGATGGCGAGCCGTGGCCAGGATTGGGCCAGCAGGGCCTGCTCCATCTCTCCCTTGGTACGCGGATAGAGAGCCGGGGACGATGCGCTGGCCCCCATGCTCGAGACCACTATGAGGCGTTGACAGCCGTGGCGGCGGGCCAGCTCGGCAAAGGCGATCACATAGTCGAGATCGACCCGGCGAAACGCCTCGGCAGAGCCCGCCTCCTTGCGGGTGGTACCGAGGGCACAGAAGGCGATATCCACCGGGCGGGAGAGGGTGACGCTGGCCAGATCATCAAAATTGACCGGTAGCCAGTGGTGCGCCTCCTTGCCCGGCTTGCGACAGAGCAGGGTCAGTTCATGTTCGGCAGGCAGTTGCTGCACCAGTTCGCGACCTATCAGGCCGCTGGCTCCGGCAATCAGGATCCGGCTCATGGGGATTCTCCCTGTGTCATTCGATGGTGTTGATGCCATGGTGGCTGCTCATCAGCATCAGGCAATTTGCGAGCAGCTGCAATGGGGAGGAATGACTCAGTGTTGTCGGGCAGGATGAATTACGCGGGGCTGGATAAAACAAAACCGGCGCGAGGCCGGTTTTGTGGGATATCAGAGCGGGGTATTGAAGGCTGCTGGCAGTGGGAAGTCACCCGTCACTGTGGTCAGCCTGTCGTTGGCGAAGGTGACGGTGAGCTCTTTGCGCTCCTTGTCGCCGTGGCCCGGCTGGAATTCATAGAGGTAGTACCAGGTGTTGGGATCAAAGCCGTCACGCAGCATGGGGGTCCCCAGCACATAGCTGACCTGCTCGCGGGTCATCCCCTGGCGCAGTTTGTCGACCTGTTTTTGTTCCACATAGTTGCCCTGGGGAATATCGATACGATAGACCAGGCTGCAACCGGAGAGGGTGAGGGCGGTCAAAGCCGCGGCAATCAGGTGTTTCATCCGCATATCGAGTTCAGATCATCCATTCAAGTCTTTTTACGCTGGCCGAATCATACCTACTCCCTTGGCGGAAGTAAAAAGCCAAGGCAAAAATTGCCAAAGGGAGTTACCTCCCTTTGGCCAGCACAGCGTCATTCACTGTGGTTCGGGATTGGCCTGACGAGCCTAAGCATAGGTGCACTGTAACCGCCTTCATGAAACACTTCATGTGATGGTTCGAACTGAAGGTAGTTGTATCCATCTCCGGAGGAACTGTCTGAAATAAACTGGAGCATGGTTAAGGCATTGCTTTGCTCGGTGAGCTTGTTGCAAGCCTGTGTCTGCTCTTCGGTCGGCTTAATATACTTATGGGTCACCGGATCATATCTGGCTTCACACGCACGCTGTTTGAGGGTTTCAGTATCTGCGGCCAGCTGAGGGTCTGGAAAGCCCACTGCGCTGTAGGTAGCAGGTTGGCACTGAGGGTTGTAGAGGGTAAACAGCTCCTTGATGTCTGGGGCCCGCCAAGGGTGTGCAGGGGTGTTCAGCCGGTCGTTGGCCTGCATGATGATGGTCATCAAGGGGTTGTCACTCGGGTTTGCTCTGCTGTTGATCACCTCAGGCATGCCTTCACAGCCAGAGCCATTATCACTGACTTGTTGGCCGTAGGGGCAGTAGAACCACTGCAGACCGGTGGCTCTGTCGTTGACCACCTGCAGCTTGCCTTCGGCCGTGTCGATCAGTTCGCTAACGAAACGGGTATCATCGTCCTGATAGCCAGGCAGACATACACGGGCCTGGCTTGCTACTGGCAACAGTGCGGCAGTTAGTAACAGAGGGAAGAGAGTGTGGTACATTTTATTCTCCTGTGACCTTGAAGCCATCGCTCACCAGCATGACGTGATGGGGTTGATACTGACGGGCAATGCTGCCACGTAGCTGGGTAGTTGGGCGAACCTGGTAAGCATCTGGTCCGCCGTCATCTTTCTCCCAGGTGCCGATGGGGCGACTGACCGGCATCACATCCGAGGTCCAGATGCCGTAGAAGATCGTCTCTACCGCGTTCCACTGACCATAAGTGACAGATAGTCCTGAATTGAATGGGAAGTAGCGGGTGTCGAGGGCAATGGGGTTATCCCGGGTCAGGGTCATGATGCCGTAGAATTCCTGCTGGCTGGGGGCGCGCCAGTTGGAGAGGCCGCATAGCTTGCTCTGGTTGACCTGGCTTATCTGGCGTTTCAGGTTGCAGCGGCTGCGGTCACTAGCCAGAGCACCACTTTGCGGGTCATAGCAGTTGCCGTTGAAGGCGTTGTTGCTCTGGATATCGTCATAGGCAAACAGGCTTTTGTCATCGTGCAGGGAAGATTCGCCATCCTTGTGTTGTACCTTGGTCTCCCACACCAGCCCACTCAGGGCGTCGGCCACGCAGGCAAACGGCATCTGTTTGTAGGAGAGATCCTGGCGTGGCAGGGGTTCTCCCCGGTTGTCCAGCTTGATGTAGCGAGCGCCGAGCACTCCATCCAGATTGCTGTTGACCGCTTGTCCACTCAAGGGATCGCAGCGGCTATCCAGGTCCCGGCCACGCTTGCCATCATCCAGCCCCATGCTGTGGGTGATACGGGTATCGGCCACATGCAACTGCCCGGCTCGGTAGGTCAGTGGGGCACTGATGGTGCCACCCTCGCTCATGACCCGGATCTGATAATTTCGATAGGGTTGCAGTCCGCTCAAGGTAATGCGGGTCTGTTCACTGCTACGCAACTGCCCGGCCTGATCCATCCGGGTAAACGGCGTCTCTCCCCAACCGATCTGATAGCGGGAAACGCCCGCTTGGGGCAACCAGCCCAGCGTCACCCAGTGATTGCCATTACGCTCTTTCCCCTGGCCGAGAATTGCCAGCCCGATCACCTGATCTGATAACACCTCCTGCTGGCAAACCGGGGCGATTGGGCTATTCGGGTAGAGAGTGATCCAGCTGCCCGGCGTGCTGTTGCCCGGGTAGAGCGGGGCATCTGTTTCGGAGTTGCGAATAAACGCCGCGGCATCCTTGAGCAGATGAGAGATGTTCTTGTCTGTACTGGTATTGAACAGCGGGCCAAGACCGCTATTGTCGCCGATGGCACTCTGCAGCTTGAAGATATCCGGGATGACGTTATTACGCCCATAGAGGGCATATTCGTTGGTCATATTCATCTCCAGCCAGCTGAGCAGTTGCAGATGAAAGGCACTGCCCTCGATGAGGTTGACGGGCTGGTTCCAAAGTTCCCCCTCTGCTTGCAGGGCAATCATGGCGGCCAGCATCTCCAGCTGATGCCTCGGTAGGGTATTGAATTTTTGGGTCAACTCATCAAGGGTCCATGCTTGCCAGCCGGTCATAGCAGAGCCCATACCTGGGTTGAGGGTGCTTTTTAGCAGCAGAGCCCACTGCGCCGTGGTGGTATAGCCCACATTGAGGCGCGGGTATTCGTTGGCGCCGAGCATGCCATCGCGATTTTCATCGCGCTTGACCAGCTCGCAGAAAGAGCCGAGCACCGAGCGCAGTTCCACCTCACTCTTGGCATCCTGTACCACCAGGGTCAGGGTGTCTTCCATCAGATCATCACTGGTCTCGCTGCTGCCCGGTTTGCAACTGGCGAAGCTGTTGTTGAGGTCAGCGAGCGTGAGAGTGATGCTGTACTGGTTGCCCTGCTTGATAGGAAGAGACTCTTGCATCTGACCACTCTGGGCCATTACCGCAAGCCGCTGTGGCCGAATGGGGCGCTGGGGTTTGAAATAGTGGGCATTGAGCCCATCGTGGTTGGGTTTGGCACCGATCTCTACCGATACCGATGCTTCGCTCAGACGAGAGGGGAATTGTCCCAGCAAGGTCAGTTTGCGCTGTGGGTAGAAGGTGGTGAGCAGCTGGTAGGTCGCTGTACGGGTATCCAGTTTCTCCATGGCAGCGAGGGCATCGTTCAGCCGGGCTTCGGCGTCGTCAGGTAATGTTGTGCCTTGGCTGGTGGCCAGTGTCGTCAGGTGTTCAAGCAGGGTGGATGTCGGGTTTGACTGTTGCTGGCTGACCAGTGCAGTTGCCAGTGCACTGAGTTGCTGGGCCGGCAGCGGCATATCGCCGTTCAGGGTCAACTGCAGCAAGGCGGTCAAATCTCGGGCAAAACGGTGATTGAGATGAGGGTTACTGAAGAGCTGGCCAGAGACATCCTGTTTTCCCTCCTGTTTTTGCAGCGCCGCCATGATGCTCTGATATGCCAGCGGCATGGGGGAGAGGTGCAGGCGAGGGCTCTCTTGCTCGGTGATGATGCCATCCCCGTTTTGATCCTGTTTGAGCAGTTGTGTCAGCGCAGGCAATTCACTGCTGAGGGATAGCCCGCTGTTCTGACGGTGGCTGGCGACAAGGTGCAGCGCCTTGTCTTGCGGCCATTGGCTCAATTTCAGTTTGAAGCCGAAACTGCCATCAGCCTGAGCGCTCTGGGTGACGCAGACCTTGTCGGCACAAAGCTGAAGATCAAATTGCCCACCCTGGTCGTGAGTCAACGGCAGTGCGCCGGCCAGATCCAGCGAGGTGGGTGGGGTGGGCTGTGTCGTCTCCGTTGTTGGTTGGCCCGATTGGTCTGGTGCAGTTGTTCCCGAGCCGCTACCTGAGCTCCCTCCGCTGCTACTGCTGGTGCTTCCTCCGCTGGCAGTACCTCCAGCTGTGCCCGGGTTGTTGCCACTTCCGCTATCCGGTGTGGTGGGTTGCTGGTTGCTACCGCTTCCTCCGCTGTTGCTTGCGTTATTTCCCGCCTGCTCGGGGCTGCCCAGCTCTGCCTTGCATGCCAGCAATGTGGCGCAGCAAAGGAGCAATAGCAGTGGTTTCGTTGTCCTGAACACGTTCGACTCCGTTATTGTTGTTTAGATTATTAATCTGCCAAGTCCGGTTTTTAGCGCGTAAATGAAACCCATTGCAGATGCTTTTGCTGTTAACTTAGTTAGATTTGCAAATTCACTCTGCGAATTATTTCATTTGGTGATAATGATATTGATTCTCGTTTGTGATCTCAATATCATCTTGTCGTTGTTTAATTTCAGGCATAAAAAAACAGGGACAAAAAATGACGATGCGAGTTTGGGATTACCTTCGTGACTACCTGAAGGATGAAAGCGGTGCCACGGCCATTGAGTACGGCATCCTGGCTGCCGGGTTGGCGGCCGGGATCCTGGCCATATTTGGCTCGGACGGGATCTTCATCACGGCGTTGAAAGAGAAGTTCACCGCCATTGTTGCCGGGTTGAATATGGACGCGGCTGGCAAGTGATGGCGTGGGGGCAATGGCTCGCCACATTGATGGCCTGCTGGTGTCTGGTCAGTGATCTATTCGAACGGCGGATCCCCAATCTTGCGGTGCTGGTACTGGCTCTCTGGGTTGGCTGGTTGTTGCCGTTCAATCCGCTGTCACTGGTGTTGGCCATACTGACCTTGCTGTTGGGGCTGGTTGCCTATCACCGAGGCTGGTGTGGCGCCGGGGACAGTAAATTGCTGGCGGTCTGCCTCTATGGGGCAGGCGAGCAATGGCCCGAATTATTGCTGTTGATGGCTTTCTCCGGTGGCCTGCTCAGCCTGGTGTGTTTGATCCATAGCCGCCTGCGCCCTTCACCCAATCCAACTACTGTGCCTTATGGGTTTGCCATCCTCTGGGCGGCAGCTCTGACCACACCTCTATTTATGTAGTCACACCTTATGAAGAAACTCTTTTTGCTTATCGCTGCACTGCTGGTGCTGGCGGCGATGCTGGCTACCTTGTGGCCAGCTGAACCTGCGCCGCAGAGCGGTGCATCCCCACGGGATCCGCCAGCAGAATCGTTGGCGCCGGATCGGGTGGCCCAAGTGCTGGTTGCCGCCCATCGGGTACAGGCCGGCTCTTTCATCCATCCCGAAGATCTAGGCTGGCAAGCCCTTCCCGAAGCCGAAGAGAGGAACCTGCCGGGTCTCTTTCTGTTTGGTTTTACCGATACCAAGGCCCTCAAAGGGAGTCTGGTGACCCGCACGCTGGAGGCGGGCCAGATAGTCTCTGCCGATGATCTGGTTCGTCCCGAGCAGAGTCACTATCTCTCCGCCATGATGGCGCCGGGCATGCGAGCGGTGACGCTGGCGTTGGGGAGGGAGGCGGCCAGCCACGGCCTGATCCGGCCCGGTAACCGGGTGGATGTGATCCTCACCAGCAAGCATGCGCGTCAGCACAATGCCCAAGGGGCAGAGGTAACCAGCAATCAGTCGGCCGAGATCATTCTGACCGATATCAAACTGCTGGCCATCGATGCCCAGGTGACCGATATCGCCGCGCTCAACGGCAATCCTGCGGCACAGGATAACTTCGACCAGGTCGCCGTGACCTTCGAGTTGCCCCCTCGGGCGGCAGCACGCTTGTTGCTGGCACATCGCTTGGGAGAGCTGGCTCTGGTACTGCGTTCGGCACAGAGCGCACCGGCGGGCAGCCCTGCGATGGCGCTGCCGGAGGGGAGTCTGATATGGGCTGAACAGGTCGCTCGCGGCCAGAACCCGAGAGCCATTCCAGGTCATGGGGTCAAGATCAGTTATGGCGACGGTAACGACCGAACCCGTCAACCCTAATCAACACAGAAAGGAAATGATGTTGCGAACATTTGTCATATTGCTCGCCATGCTGCCGCTCTGGGCCGCAGCCGCCGAGAGCCTGACGCTCACTCCCGAGCAATCCACCCTGCTTAATTTTGATGAACCTGTGCTGGATGCCTTTGTTGCCAATTCGGAGTTGGTCAGAGTGCACAGCCCCTCTGATCAGCAGTTGCTGATCTATGGCCGCAAGGTGGGCCACACCGATCTGGTGGTGACCGCCCTCGATGGCCGAACCCTGGGTCACTATCGGGTAACCGTCGTCGCTGACCTCGCACCGCTTGAACAGCTGGCCCGTCAGCATTTCCCCCAGAGTCAGCTCACCTTTAGCGAGTCGGGCGGTGCCATCGTAGTGGCAGGAGAGGTGACCAGCCCGCTGCAGGCGCACGAAATCCTCAGCATGGTGGAAGGCTTTGCCAAGGGACTGCAACCACAATCCGTCGCCCAGAGTACGGTGATGGCCCCTTCGCCTCCGGCGGGTAATCAGGATGAAGGTGCAGCTGTCGCCGGTGGGGGCAGCGGTCAGTACGCCAATGTCATCAACCAGCTGCGACTGGCCGGATCGGATCAAATCAACATATCGGTGCGCATCGTCGAGATGCAGCGTACTACCAGTGAACAGTTGGGACTGCGCTGGAGCGCGATGGGTGAGTATCTGCAGTTGGGTGTCTCGCCGGGTAACCGTTTCCCTAAGCCGCTGGAGCGAGGCAGCTGGACCGGCAAGAAAGATGTGGTTTACATCAACGCCATCATCGATGCGCTGGTGGAAAACAGCCTGGTCAATGTACTGGCCGAGCCCAACCTGACGGCCAAATCGGGAGAGGCGGCGACCTTTATGTCCGGCGGTGAGTTCCCCTTTCCGGTTGGCAACGGCGATAACGGGCCCGAGATCGAGTTCAAGAAGTTCGGCATCTCGCTGGAGCTGACGCCGACCCTGCTGGACAACAATCGCATCAGCCTGACGGTCTCCCCGGAAGTATCGACCCTGAGCCGGGAGAACAGCGTCACCATTGCCGGGGTCGTGGTACCGGGCATCGAGACGCGTCGTACCACCACCACCATCGAGCTGGCTGACGGCCAGAGCTTTGCGCTGGCAGGTTTGGTGCGCAGCCATCGCAACCAGAATAACGAAGCGCTGCCCTTCCTGGGAGAGATCCCCGGGCTGGCCCCCTTCTTTGGCAGCAACAGCTTCAAAAATCAGGAGAGCGAGCTGGTGATCATCGCCACCGCCCGTCTGGTGCAGCCCACCAGCGATCCCCTCTCCCTGTCGACGCCGCTGGATCACTACCGGGCTCCGAGTCGCTTCGAGCGACTGTTCTTCACCGACATGGGGTCAACCCAATTGCTGGCGGCGCAGACAACCCGCCTGTTCGGCAACTATGGCTACAGCTACTGAGGAGGATGACCATGTTGAAAGAGACGCTGTTGCTGGCCATGACGTTGCCGCTACTGGCTTGTACCACTCCACCTCCGGCTTCCCCTCTCAAGGATCAGTTGCAATTCCGGGTTGCCCCGTCGCAGTTGCAACAGCAGTTGCAATGGCAACTGGCCCCTTTGGCCAATCGGCTGGAGGCGGGCTCCGTCACGCTGCAGATCAGCGGGCCGCAGCCAGCAAGCCATGCGCCAACGCTGGAGGCGCTGCGCCAGCAGCTGGCTCAGTGGCTGGCGCTCGATACCCGGCTCATCTTCACCCCGACCGGGCAAGGTGACTATCAGGTGCAACTCGATGCCACCTTGCAGCCGGATAGCTGCCGTTATACCAGAGGCGGGGCGTCAGCCCCTGTCAGCGCCTGTCTGGTGCTGCGCAATCAATATCGTGCCCAAAGCCATGGCGAGCACTGGGCTCGTGGTGCCCGTTATGACGGCAGTGGTAGCGCCCTCGATGCCGGCGCGGTACAGCGCCTCTATCAGGGCAAGGCCAAATCGGCCAAGAAACAGCAGACGACCGGGGAGTAAGTCATGAGTGAACAAGCCAAACGGCTGGTGGCCGTGACGCGCCAGCCTGCCTTGAGTGCCGGGGTCGAGCGGGTGATAGCCGGATTGAGCGATGTGGAGCACCTGCAACTGACGGGCTCTCTGGCGGAGGCCAGATCGCACTGTCTGGCTCACGGTGCGCCCGATATCCTGCTGGTGGAAGTGGAAAATCAGCAGACGCTGGCGGCTGATCTGGCGGCGCTTGCCGAATGTTGTCCACCTCAGATGCGACTGGTGCTGCTGGGGGAGCGGGGAGATGTCGCCCTGTTTCGCTGGTTGATCTCGGTGGGGGTGGATGATTACTACCCGGCGCCACTGGATCCTGATGCGCTTCGTGCAGGTCTGTTGCGTCTGCTGGGGGTGCCGCTGGTGACCTCCTTGCGCAAAGGGAGAGTGATCTGTGTCGTGGGTGCCGCGGGTGGCGTGGGCACCAGTACTGTCTGCGCCAATCTGGCACTGGAGCTGGCAGAGCAGCATCACCGTCAGGTGGCCCTGCTGGATCTCAATCTTTATCACAGCCGTCACCCCATTTTGCTGGGCAGCGACTATGCCCCGCCCGGCGAGCAGTGGTGGCAGGCGACCGATCGGTTAGATGGCACCCTGCTGGCCCACACCGCTCATCAACTCGGGCCACGGTTGTTCCTTTTCTATGACGAGGGCGCTGAGCTGGTGCTCGGCGCCGAGCAGTTGGTGGCCGCGGTCAATGTGATGGCGGAGCACTACAGCACCCTCATTATCGATGTGCCGGACCAGCGCAGCCATGGGTTACGCGCCTTGCTGCAAGAGGCAGATGTGGTGATCTGGTTGCACGATTTCAGTCTGGGGGCATTGCGACTGTTGGGGAACTTGCCCAAAGGGGGGCAGGCTCAACGTCACCTGCTGGTAGGCAACCATTGCCGCGGCAAGGAGGGGCGAGTGCCCGCCACGGAGCTGGAGCGGGTCTGTGGTCAACCTCATGCCGCCGTATTGCCTTATGACCACGGCGCCTTTGTGCGAGCCGAGCGGGCCGGTATGGCGCTTATCAAGCAAAAAAGCAAACTGGCCCGAGCAATCAAGTGGCTGGCAGCCGAGCTGGTTGGCACTCAAC
The DNA here is from genome assembly GCF_051919345.1 of Aeromonas sp. 84A. Taxonomy (NCBI): domain Bacteria; kingdom Pseudomonadati; phylum Pseudomonadota; class Gammaproteobacteria; order Aeromonadales; family Aeromonadaceae; genus Aeromonas; species Aeromonas sp. 84A. The sequence continues at coordinate 3,528,860 of NZ_JBQBEW010000001.1, read as the reverse complement.
CTGCGGGACGCCGCCGGGGAGGATTGCGCTGATGTTCGGACAAGCCAGCAATCGGCAGCCGCCGGTACAAGGGGCGCTGCTGACCATGTCTGAGGCCGCGCGCGAGGCGTTTTACGAGCTGGTGGAGCCCTCGGTGGCCGCCACCTTGCCCCGTGATGCATTGCTTGAGCGGGTCGCAAATGCTCTCGATCAGCTCTCGAGCCGCCGCATGCTCCCTTATAACCGTCAGGAGTTGCTCCTGCTGGGGCGGCAACTGGTGGACGAGATGGTGGGGGTCGGGCCGCTGCAACCCCTGCTCGATGATCCCGAGGTGTCGGACATTCTGGTCAATGGTCCGGACAAGGTCTATGTGGAGCGGCACGGCAAGCTGGTGTTATCGGGGGTGCGCTTTCGCGACCGTCAGCATGTGTTCAATGTGGCGCAGCGGATCGTCAATGCGGTGGGACGGCGGGTGGATGAGTCCACCCCCATGGTGGATGCCCGTCTGGCCGATGGCAGCCGGGTCAACGTCATTGCACCGCCGATCGCCCTGTGCGGCACCTCCATCTCCATTCGCAAATTCCCGAGTAGCCGCCTGACGTTGGCTCATCTGGTGGAGAAAGGGGCATTGTCGGACGCCATGGCCCGCTTTCTCGGTCTGGCTGCTCGCAGTCGTTTCAACGTGTTGATCTCGGGGGGGACGGGGTCGGGCAAGACCACCCTGCTCAACGCCCTGAGCAAGCACATCAACGACGACGAGCGGATCATCACCATTGAAGATGCTGCCGAGCTCTCTCTTGAGCAGCCGCACTGGGTACCGCTGGAAACGCGCAACGAGAGTGCCGAAGGCAAGGGGGAGGTGAGTGTGCGGGCGCTGGTGCGCAATGCGCTGCGGATGCGGCCGGATCGGATCATCTTGGGGGAAGTGCGCGGCGCCGAGGCGTTCGACATGCTGCAGGCGATGAACACCGGCCATGACGGTTCACTCTGCACCCTGCACGCCAACACCCCGGAAGATGCGCTGCTGCGCCTGACCAACATGTTGCAGATGGGGGCGGAGCGCCTCTCCGAGCAGATCATTCAGGCCCAGATCGCCAGCGCGGTGGATCTGGTGGTGCAACTGGAGCGAATGCGCGATGGTCAGCGCCGCATCACTGCCATCAGTGAAATCACGGCGCTGGAGGGAAGCCAGATCAGGATGCAACCGGTGTTTCGTTTCGTGCTGGAGTCCGAGCTGCACGGCAAGTTGCAGGGGCGCTTCATGGCCCATCCGCTCTCGGCCGGGGTACAAGAAAAGGCCCGTCAGGCGGGCCTGCTAGCCGAGTTGCAGGCGTGCATGGATGAAGATGGGGAGGAGGACGCATGAGTATGCTGTTATCCGTCTGCCTTGGCTGGGGGGCGGCTTGTCTGCTGCTCTGGCAGTGGCAGAATCGGCGTGAAGCCTGGCTGCAACAGAGCCAGCGTTATGGCGGGCAACCGGAGTCCCGGGAGGCGGCGCGTCCCTTGCCCCAGTGGTATCAGCAGATGGTGACCATGGTGGGTCAGGAACAACTGACACGCTGGTGCTGGCAGGGGCCGGCAGGCGCCGCACTTGCCTGCATCTTGCTGGTCGCCAATGGCATGCCGCTTTGGCTGGCGTTGTTGCTGGCGGTTGGCGGGGCACTGCTGCTTGGTCTGCTGCTCTATCAACAGCTGCAACAGCGTGCGCTGGAGCAGTTTCGCACCGGCCTGCCCGAGGTGATTGACGGGATGATCCGGGCGCTGCGGGTGGGGGCGCCGCTGGCCGATATTTTCCAGCAAGTGGCACGGCAGCAGCGCGGCTTGATGTCACGGCTGTTTGCCCAGATGCACGACGAGTTGCAGGTGGGGCAACCGGTAGCGCAGGTGATGCGACAGGCTGCAAACAGGGTCACGGTGGCCGAGTTCCAGTTTCTGACCATAGTGCTCAGCCTGCAGCAAGAGACCGGTGGTCGCCTCTCCGACGTGTTGGCACAACTGGTCGAAACCCTGCGTGCCCGTCAGACCCTGGCGGCCAGCATCCAGACCATCACCGCCGAGAGTCGCAACTCTGCCAAGGTATTGGCCGCTCTGCCTGTCATCATCCTGCTGGTGCTGTTCAGTACCGGGCGGGAGCACTTTACCTATCTGATGACCACGGCCAGCGGCCAGTGGGTGATGGGGTATGTCTCAATCAGCGTGGCGGTGGGGCTCTGGCTTATCCGCCGGCTCACGCGTCTGCAGGGGTAGGTCATGGCTGTTACCCAACTATTCGCATTGGCACTGCTGTCGCTTGCGCTTGCCGCTGTGACGGGCTGGTACGGTTACCGGCAACAACAACAGTGGCAACAACAGTGTCGCCGTTATGCCACTCTTGCCGCGGCAAAGGTGCCGGGGCGTGAGTGGCTGGCGTGGTGCGGCCGCGGTTATCCGGTGGGCGGCCGCGAGCAGGCACGTTTGCAGCAGTTACTGGCGCAAGCCGGGATCTTTGCCAGCCAGGGTTTTGATCGGTTACGGGGTGCCAAGCTGCTGGGGGGGCTGGGGTTGGCCATCATGGTGCTGACATGGCGCCTGCTGGTTGCCCCGGCCGATGGATTCACCCTGATGTGGGTACTGATGGCCTATGTGGTAGGGGCCGGTTTGCCGGAGCGCTGGCTGCAGTGGCGGGCCCGCAAGGTCAAGGCGGCTCAGCAGAAGGTGGTGCCTGATGCCATCGACCTGCTGGTGATCAGTGTCGAGGCGGGGCTTGCGCTGGATCGGGCGTTGCTGCGAGTGGGTCACTATCTGGAGGCGTTGGAGCCGGGGCTTGCCCGGCAATTCTTGCGTACTCATGCCGAGATCCAGATGCGCGGCGATCAGGCCTGCTGTCTGGCACGGCTTGCCTGGCGGACCGGCTTGCCCGAGCTGGATCGTCTCGCCAACACCTTGCAAATGGCTCAGCAGTACGGGTCGCCATTGGCCGAGACCATGCGCACCATCAGTCAGGAGGCGCGCCAGATGCGGAGACTGGCACTGGAGGAGCAGGCTGGCTCCCTGCCGGGCAAGATCACCCTCATCCAGATGGCGCTCATCATGTTGCCCATGCTGGTGCTGATCATTACCCCCACCCTCAATTTGTTGATCAACAGCCTGCGTTGAGCAGGTGATGGAATCGGATATGAAATCAAGCTATTACCTCATTTTTATCTCGCTGCTTCTGCTGGCGGGATGCAGCAGCCATGGTGATGCATCGGCGCAGAGTCAAAGCAATGGCATGGCGGTGGCCAAGGCCGCTTTTGATTCTGCCCAGTATGAGAAGGCTGAACGCCTCTATCTGGCGCTCTTGAGCAGTGATGCCTCGCTGGAAGAGGCGCAGCTGATGCTGGCGCGAACCCGTTATCAGCAAGATAAAAAGCAGGCCGCACGCGATGGCCTGCAACAGCTGCTCGACCGCGCTGGCAAGCAGGCACCGGAGGCGGCCAATTATCTGGGCAAGTTCCTGCTCGATGATGGGCGCACGGAGCAGGCCGCAACCGCTTATCGTCAAGGACTCGCTTTGCCGGAGCTGACACCGTTGGCACGGGCCCGGCTCAGCAACGGGCTGGGGGTCGCCAGTCTGCGGCAGGGGGCGTTTGCCAAAGGGCGTGCGCTGTTTGAGGCGGCGGTTGCCGCTGCTCCGGATGAGCCTGACTATCGGGGCAATCTGGCATTGGGCTGGCTGATGGAGGGGAACCGGATCGCTGCTCGTCAGGCCTTCGAGCCGCTGTTGCATTATCAGAGCCTGCCACCCCAGGTGGAGATGAACTACGCCCTGCTGCTGCTGGCCGAGGGCAATGAACCTCAGGCTCGCCTCATCCTGTCGCGCTTTCTCAGTGCCAGCCAGCTGGAACACGATATCCGGCTGCTCAAGGCGCAACTCAGAGGGCAGTCTGTGTGAATCATCAGCGTGGCGTGGCCAGCATCGAACTGGTGATCATCTTGCCACTGCTGCTGGCGTTGTTGTTGCTGGTGGTGGATGTGCTGCGGATACAGCTGCAATACAGCACCCTGGAGTATGGCCTGCGCGCTGCATTGCGGGAGCTGCAGGCCGAGTCGGCCGCAGGGCGTATCCCCTTGGCTGGCGCAATTCGGGAGCGGTTACTCAAGCAAGGGCACGGTGAATTGGCCGGGGTGGAGGTGACTGTCAGGCATCATGTGTCACTTGCAGCCATGTTGGGACAACAAGAGGGGGGACTGGATCCTGGCAGTGACACCCGTGCGCCTGCCGATCCCGTGCTGGAGGTGACTGCCAGACTTCGCCCCCGTTTGCTGCTGACCCCGAGCTGGCTGGTGGCCGATCGCCAGCTGGGTTATCAGAGCACCTTGTTGTTGCTGACTGACCGGTTGCCGGCAGGTGGTGCAGGATGAGCAGAACCATCTCTCGACCCGCACAAAACAGAGGGAGCATCAGCATCGAGGCGATGCTGTTTATCCCCGCGCTGCTGGCCCTGCTCAGTTTTGGCAACGAGGCATTGCAACTGCTGCGCCTTGAACAGCGGTTGCACAATGTGGCCTATAACGTGACGCAGATCGTGACCCAGCAAGGGGTCACGCAGGATGCGGCGGCAGTTTCCCAGCTGGCGTTTTATCAAGGATTTGTGCAGCAGCAACTGGCGGCTCTACATGGTGGGCAAGCGGCGTTGACCATAGAGCAGTACAACAGCGCCAGTGGTGAACTGTTGCCGCTGTTGCAGGGAAGTGGCTGTGCTGGGCAGGGCAATTGGCCGCCGCTGCGGGTTGGCACCTTGATGCGGGTGACCCTCTGCTATCGCCCGGATTTGGACGGGGGGGGCATGTTTCGCCGCCTGTGGGGCGATCGTGCGTTGACCACCCACTTTATTCAGGAGGTTCACTGATGCCACTATTGTCTGAACAGCGTGGCGGCTTATCTCCGGCATTCGCATTGATGCTGGTCGGGGTATTGGCGCTGACCGGGGTCGCCATCGAGCTGGTGCGCGGTTACAACGGCCAGAGTCTGCTCAGCGCCGCTGCCGATGCAGTCATCTACTCTGCGGCAGATAGCGACACAGCCTTGCAAGATGCCCAGGCGCTGATGCAGGCCAATCTGAGCGGGCGTAACATGCAGGTGGCTACTCCCCGCCTGAACCAGGGAGAGCAGGGGGCGCAGGTGATCTTGCAGGGAAAAGTTCCCGCTCTGATGGATCTCTCGGCGATAGAGGAAGGGGAGGAGGGGATGCCGATTGCGGCGGCTGCGCGTGCCAACAGTGCACGAAGCCGGATCGAAGTCGCGCTGGTGCTGGATATTTCCGATTCCATGTCAGGTGCACCCATGAAGGCGATCAAGCAGGGCCTTGTCGAGTTTGGCGAGGTGCTGTTTGGTCGCGAGCGGCGCAATCAGGATCGGGTGGTCAGCATCATTCCCGCCACCGGGCTGGTCAATATCGGCGATCATCCCGAGCTGTTTCATCCTGAAAGCATCGAAATTCCCTTCGGGTTGCGGACGCTGGCAGAGGAGCGTGGTTGGCTCAATCTGTTGTCGCGAGAGGTGCCTGGGCGTCAACGCAAGGCATTCTGTGCCAGATTGCCAGAACATGTTGATGGTATCGATCGGGTGGCAGAGGTCACGCCCGGCTGGATCCGCAAACTGGAGCAGGCCCCGCGGGATGAACTGAGGCCCCATCTTTTTTACAGCACCAAGCCCCCCCCCATTGCCCGTTATGGCGATGGGACGCCCTTGCTGGCCTTTGCGCCAAAAGAAAATCCGCTGGATCGCTATCTGGAGAACCGCCGTGACAAGCTCGGCATCTTCGATGGTCCGGATTGCGGGGTGAGCCCCATTCAGGCGCATCTGGCGACCCGTGCCGACTATCGTCAGGCGCTTGATACCCTCTATGCCGCATTCAATACCAACACGGCAGAGGGGGTGATGTGGGGTTGGCGGCTGCTTTCACCAGAGTGGCAGGGACGCTGGCGGCAGGGGGCGGCAGCTTTGCCGCGCCCATATGGGTTACAGGATAACCGCAAGATCATGGTGCTGTTTTCCGATGGGGAACACATGACCGAAGCGGCATTGCGGGATCGCAAGCAGTTGCTGTTATGCCGGGAGATGAAACGCAAGGGGATCCAGATCTATACGGTGGCATTCGAAGGGGATACCCGTTTCGTGGCCCAGTGTGCCAGTGATCGCTCCCTGGCCTTCAAAGCAACCAAAAGCAATATTCGTACTGTGCTGACCCGGTTGGCGAGCTCCATCAACGATGTCGTGTTGACGAAATAATGCAAAGAGGGGCCTGATCGGCCCCTCGCTATTCAAGGTGTTAACAGGGTCACATCGCCGCGCGGAAGATGGCAACGATCTCTTCGTGGCTCGCCTGTTTCGGGTTGGTGAAGCCGCAGGCATCTTTCAGGGCGTTGCTGGCCAGGGTATCGAAGTCATCGGCCTTGACGCCGAGCTGCTCCAGACCGGCCGGGATCTTCACATCCAGCGCCAGCTGCTTGATGGCGGCAATGGCAGCGGCGGCGCCCTGCTCGTCGTTCATGGCGCTCACATCCACCCCCATGTAGCGGGCCACATCCTTCAGACGAGCCGCGCTCACCTGGGCGTTGAACGCCTGAACGTGGGGCAGCAGCACGGCGTTGCAGACACCGTGGGGCAGGTCATAGAAACCGCCCAGCTGGTGGGCCATGGCGTGCACATAGCCCAGGCTTGCGTTGTTGAAGGCCATGCCGGCCAGGAACTGGGCGTAGGCCATCTGCTCGCGGGCGTGCAGATCATCGCCGTGGTGAACGGCGGTGCGCAGGTGCTTGGCAATCAGCTCGATGGCCATCACGGCGCTGGCATCGGTCACCGGGGTGGCGATGGTGGAGACATAGGCCTCGATGGCGTGGGTCAGGGCATCCATACCGGTGGCGGCGGTGAGACCAGCCGGCTTGGCCAGCATCAGCTCGGGGTCGTTGACCGACATCAGCGGGGTAACGTGCTTGTCGATGATGGCCATTTTCACGTGGCGCGCTTCGTCGGTGATGATGCAGAAGCGGGTCATCTCGGAGGCGGTACCGGCTGTGGTGTTGATGGCGATAAGCGGCAGTTGCGGTTTGGCGGAGCGATCCACCCCTTCGTAATCCTTGATGCTGCCACCGTTGGCGGCGACCAGCGCGATGCCCTTGGCGCAGTCGTGGGGCGAGCCGCCACCCAGCGAGATGACACAATCGCAGCCGTTGGCCTTGATCATCGCCAGACCCGCTTCGACGTTGCTGGTAGTGGGGTTGGGTTTGGTCTCATCGAAAACAGCGCTTTCAATACCATGTTCAGCCAGCAGGGTGGTGAGCTTGGCGACCACGCCGATCTGGTTGAGAATTTTGTCGGTGACGATCAACGCCTTGCGATAGCCGTAACCCTTGATATCGGCGGCAGCCTCTTGCAGACAGCCGGCACCCATCAGGTTGATTGCGGGAATATAGAATTTGAATGTAGCCATGATGGACTTCCTATAGTTAGCCATTAAGTGGTAGTTAAGAGCTAGGCTACCATCTAGAAAGGGATACAAAAGCATCTTGTTTACAACTTTACGGGGTCGATCACGAGTCGTTAATTAAGCGCTGAACCAGGCTTGACTTTCCTGCATCTGACTCGATTGACAGAAAAACGTTTGTCAATTATTTCATTGAGTTAGCAAACGTTTTGCGCAATGTTTGTCACTGTCAATGCGTGGAAGTGTGAGGCGCTTCAAGGAATTGGAAAGCGCTTTCGACCATAGTTGGCGCCTCCCCGAAGAGGGGGGTAAAGGCTTGAAAGTATCATAAAGAATCATCTTAACTTGTGCCCTGACCATGCTGGCAGGGGGCAACCAGGAGTCCAATATGTCTGATGTATTTCACTTGGGTTTGAAGAAAGCGGATCTGCAAGGCGCCACCCTGGCGATCGTCCCCGGTGACCCCGAGCGCGTGAAGCGTATCGCAGAGCTGTTGGATAACCCGGTGCACCTGGCCAGCCATCGTGAATTCACTACCTGGCGCGGCGAGATGGACGGCAAGGCCGTGATCATCTGCTCTACCGGTATCGGTGGCCCGTCCACATCCATCGCGGTAGAAGAGCTGGCCCAGCTGGGCATCCGCACCTTCCTGCGTATCGGCACCACTGGCGCCATCCAGCCGCACTTGAACGTGGGTGACGTGATCGTGACCACCGGTTCCGTGCGCCTCGACGGTGCCAGCCTGCACTTCGCACCGATGGAGTTCCCGGCTGTTGCCGACTTCGACTGCACCACTGCGCTGGTGAACACCGCCAAAGAGATGGGCTCCAAGCTGCACATCGGTGTGACTGCCTCCTCTGACACCTTCTACCCGGGTCAGGAGCGTTACGACACCGTATCCGGCCGCGTAGTGAGCCGTTTCCAGGGGTCCATGAAAGAGTGGCAAGCCATGGGCGTGTTGAACTATGAGATGGAGTCCGCAACCCTGCTGACCATGTGCTCCAGCCAGGGCCTGCGTGCCGGTATGGTGGCTGGCGTTATCGTCAACCGTACCCAGCAAGAGATCCCGAACGCCGAGACCATGGCGAAGACCGAATCTGATGCCATCAAGATCGTACTGGGCGCTGCCCGCAAGCTGATCTGATAGCACCACAAAGAGTGGGGGGTGGGGGCCGTTGCGAAAGCGCGGCCCCTATCTTTATCCGCCGTTTACCGCCTTTCCTCTCCCGTCACGCCTTTCACTGATCCCGTCGCACTCGCGCTTATTGTTCCTACTTGTTGCACTTAAAAAGGCGCAGCACAGCGTACTTGCATCGGCTCGCCGCTCACCGGATGAGCAAAATCCAGCTCGCTGGCATGCAGCATCAGCCGCGGCGCCTGTTCGCAGCCGGGGGGAAGCAGGCCACCATAGAGATCGCAACCTAGGATGGGGTGGCCCAGCAACTGACTGTGGATGCGCAGCTGATGGGTGCGGCCGGTCTCCGGCACCAGTCGTACCCGGGTCAAAGGCACGTTCTGCCCCTGTATCTGCTGCGCCAGCCGCTCAATCACCTGATAGCGGGAGCGGGCGGGTTTGCCGCTGGCGGCGCAGATCTTCATCAGCGGAAAGAGGGCCGGATCCTTGGCGATGGGGGCATCGATAAGCCCTTCGTCGTCAGCCAGATGGCCGCACAACAGGGCGCTGTAGGCTTTGCTTACCGCCCGCTGACTGAACTGCTGGCAGAGCAGGGCATTGATGGCCTTGTTTCTGGCCACCACCATGATGCCTGAGGTGCCAAAATCTAGGCGATGCACCAGGGTGCAGCCGGGGAAATCCTGCACCAGTCGATAGTGAACCGAGTCGAGGTTCTGCGGGTTCTTGCCCGACAGACTCAGCAGGCCGCTCGGCTTGTTGATGAGCAGCAGGTGCTCATCTTCGAACAGGATCTCGATGGCGGCCTTGCAGGGCGGGGCAATAAAGGTGTCGACGATAACGGACATAGGTGGCACAGGCTGGAAACGGGGGGCGATCATACCCGAACCGGCGCGGCCGGGCGAATGGGTGGTGCGCAGCCTCGGAAAATGAACGGCATGACGCCATGCAAACTTTTGATAGTGAGCCGTGTTGAGCGAGGTGGCGTGCCGTGCAAACCGCCCAGGTTAGCAATAAGGCCCCGTTTTGTGACTCCTTCCCGAGTTCATCCGAAGCTTGCTTGTTAAGGTATGGCTCCCTGTTATGTTGTAAGGACCCTTTCCATGGCACTGCCCGTTATTCTCGATTGTGATCCCGGCCACGACGACGCCATTGCCCTCATTCTGGCGCTGGCCAGCCCTGAACTTAAGGTGCTGGCGGTCACCACCAGTGCGGGCAACCAGACGCCGGACAAGACCCTCAACAATGCCCTGCGCATCCTCACCTTGCTGGGGCGCGACGATATTCCGGTGGCGGCCGGGGCACCGAAACCGCTGGCCCGCGAGCTGATCATCGCCGACAACGTTCACGGCGAATCGGGTCTCGATGGCCCCAAACTGCCGGATCCCGCCTTTGCACCGCAGGGGATGACGGGGATCGAGCTGATGGCCAAATGTCTGCGCGAGAGCGCGGAGCCCGTGACTCTGGTGCCGACCGGGCCGCTGACCAATATCGCCCTGCTGTTGGCTGCCCACCCCGAGCTAAAACCCAGGATTGCCCGCATCGTATTGATGGGGGGCGCCGCAGGGGCTGGCAACTGGACGCCGGCGGCGGAATTCAATATTTATGTCGATCCGGAAGCGGCCGATATGGTGTTCAAGTCGGGCATCCCAATTACCATGTGTGGCCTCGATGTGACTCATGAGGCGCAGGTGATGGACGAGGATATCGAGCGGGTGCGCGCCATCACCAATCCGGTGGCCCAGTGCGTGGCCGGGCTGCTCGACTTTTTCATGATCTACCATCGGGATCCCAAGTGGGGATTTGCTGGTGCACCGCTCCACGACCCCTGTACCATTGCCTGGTTGCTGGCTCCCGAGCTGTTCCACGGGGTTGAGTGCCGGGTCGATATCGAGACCAGCGGGGTGCATTCCGTGGGGATGACGGTGGTGGATCGTTATGGTCTGACCGGCAAGCCAGCCAATGCGCTGGTATTGTTGGGGCTGGATCGTCCGGGCTTTATCGATCTGCTGGTGACGCGGCTGCGGGCGTTTGACTGAGCGCCGGTTCATTTTTGCAAGAAGGGGCGGGGAATGTGGAAGAGAGGCTTGGTGCTGCTGGCCGGGTTGCAACTGACAGGCTGTGCGACGCCATTCGAGCGGATGTGGCAGGGGCTGGCGACCTGTGAATTTACCGATCTCTATGTGGATGAGACGGGCAGGGCCGCCAATCTACAACTGGCCAACTACACCCCCTACAAGGTGAGCGACGGCTTTGCCTGGTACAAGTTGCACGAGGAGCTACACGGCTTGCCGGTGGTCGGCTTTATCGTGCCCGCTTCCAGCTTCGAAGTGCATGCTCTCTTTGTCGATACCCCCATCGCCAATGCCCGCCGGTTGACCCACAACGCCTACGGCAGCGAGTTTGGCGACGAGCAGAAGCATGACGAGGGCTCAGCCCCTCTGCTTTTGCGCGATCCCAACAACCCCAAGCGCTCCATCATCGACTGCACCCGCGGCGAGTCTGACGGGGAGCTTGAGGATTCGGCCATGCCCGAGTAGGGCCACCTGTCACGCCATCGGCCTGAAAAAAGAGGGGCCAGCCTTGCCGGCTGGCCCCTCTTTTTTATTGTTGCTTAGCGCCCTGATCAGGGATAGCTCAGCGTCTTCTTGATAAGCGGCAGTTGAGCCTTGATCCATGCCGGATTGCAATAGGTTCCCCAGTCGCAGGCCTGACTCGACATCATTTCAGGGATAGCTCAACGTCTCTTTGATAAGCGGCAGTTGAGCCTTGATCCACGCCGGATTGATGGGCCCCCAGTCGCTGATGCGGTAGTGCCCCTGCAGGTGGCGAGCCCCCTCGGTCTGCTCGAAGGCGCAGCTGATATCGAGTTCGGCCAGCGCCGTCAGGGTATCCTGCGCGGTGCGGCGCGGCATGCCGGTTGCCTCCATGATGGCAGGCACCGTATCTGTGCCCTGACTGATCAGCCAGGCCACGTAGAGCCGCCGGTAGAAGCTGGTGCGGGTCTTGCTCGGCTCACTCATAGCTCGTCCTCAAGACGATCGAAGTAGCGCCAGGTCGCAATGGCTGCCTTGCCCATCACCAGCGCCCAGAGGCCGAACCAGAACCAGCGGAAGAAGCTCCAGGTGGAGGCGTCAGGCTCTGTGCTCTCGATCTTGGTGACGTTGGGGAACATGGAGAACATGTTCACGCGCCAGCCGTAGGAGGTGATGATGGCCAGGCGTTTCTCGAACTCCATCGACTTGGCCTTGGCCTGGACGTCGGCGGCGTTGAATTTGAAGTAGAAGGGCCAGCCCCACTCGGTATCTTCATTGCGAAACACCCGGATCTTCTCGCCGGGGCGCTCGGTGTAGATGTAGTAGACATCGGTGGTGGGGCCGTCAGCCGGGTTCTTCTGGCTGATGGGGCCATCCTTGTCGGTGCGCTTCACCTCGACCCCGGTGATGGTAGCGATGGTGTGCTCCGGCAGGTAGTAGTCGAGCCAGGCGGCGGAAATGAGGGCGATGAGCCCCAAGGCGATAAAAGCGGGTTTCTTGAATCTCAGGCTCATGGTGTGCTCACGTGAGGGGGAGTAACGTGCCTCTACCATACTCACATTTGCCCCCTCAGCCCAGCCCCTTATGGCACCAACGGCCAAAAAATGGCGTTTAAAACAGAGACAAAGCCATTGCTCCATCAACAAGAAAGGCCCTTGCGGGCCTTTTTGTCTGGTTCACTTTGTGCGCTTACAGCTGGAATTGGGCCAGCTGCTTGCGTTGCTGCTCGGCGAGCTGGGAGAGTTCGTTGCTGGCACTGGCGCTCTGGCTGATGCCGGCGGAACTCTGGCTCACGATCTCGTGAATATTGGTGATGTTGCGGTTGATATCGGCGGTAACGCAGGACTGCTCCTCGGCGGCGGTGGCGACCTGGGCGTTGGCGTCGTTGATCTGGCGCACTGCACCGGTAATGCCGCTTAGCAGATCCTGCACCTGAGCGGACAACCGCTGGTTATGGCTGAGGATCTCCAGAGTCTCCTGTACGCCGTTGTTGGCGGATTGGGACTGGCTCTGCAGCCGCTCGATGATGGACTGGATCTCCTTGGTGGAGTCCTGGGTACGGGCCGCCAGCATTCTCACTTCGTCGGCCACCACCGCAAAACCACGACCCGTTTCACCGGCACGGGCCGCTTCGATGGCGGCATTGAGCGCCAGCAGGTTGGTCTGCTCGGAGATCCCCTGAATCACTTCAATTACCTTGCCGATCTGCTCGGACTGGGATTTGAGCTGAGCCACGATGGAGGCGGCATCTTCCAGACTGCCCGCCATCCGGCTGTTGGCGGCGATGCTTTCGGTAAAGAGGGCGAGCCCCTGTTCGACCCGGCCATTGGCATCCCGCGCCAGCTCATCGGCGATGGCTGCGTTGTGGTTGACGTTGTCAGCGGTGCTGGAGAGTTCGGTCACGGCGGAGGCGACCTGTTCGATCTCGCTGTGCTGCTGCTTTGCATTGGCCTCGGACTGGGTCATCACGGCGGCCAGCTCGGTGGCGGCGGAGGCGACGCTGTTGCTGATCCCGGTCAGGTTCTCGATGGTGTTGCCGAGCTGGGTAAGGGTGAGGTTGATATCTTTGGCCAGACGGGTCAGCTCGTTGTTGCCCTCCGCTTTGGCGCGCACGTTGAAGCGCCCTTGCGCCACGGCGTGCATCACTTCTTGCAACTGACCGATGGGGCTGACGATACGCCCGGAGAGGACCCAGCCACAGATCAGCGCTGCTAGCAGGGTACCGGCGGTGAGCAGCAGGGTACGCAGCAGGGTGGCGTCGTAGTGGGCCTGCTCTTCGGCCAGCTCTTGCTGGATCAGCTGGTTGATGTGGGCGGACATGCTGTCTATCTGCTTGATCAGCTGTTCACCCAGCTCGCGGAAATGGAGGCGAGCCGCCTCGTAGGCGACCGGATCGCCGCCACCCTGATGTTTTTGCGCCAGCAGCGGCAGCATGTTGCTGCGGGTATGGTTGAGGTAGGCCTGCAGAGCGGCAGCGACCTGACGGTTATCCTGCTCGGCACCGGGAAGCACCAGACGGCCGAGGATGGCGTTGATCTCCTGCTCGGCGCTGTTGAGGTTTGCGGGCAGTGCGGCAAACAGCTTGGCATCGTAGAGGCCATAGATGGCGCTGGTGCGCAGCCGGTAGGTGGCGTGGATCAGTTTGGCAATATCGTCCTTGTTGCGCACCACGCTCTGGGTCGTCTCATCTATGTCATTGATGGCTTCATCCAGACCCTGTTTGCTGATGGCGATCATCACCATCATCAGCAGGCTGGCCAGCAGCAAAGGTATCAAGACCTGGACACGTATTGATAGATTATTCAATGACATAAATGGCTCTAATCCGGAATTGGAGGAGCAGACATCTTACACATGCACGTCAGGAGCTGTCACAGGCTTTTATTGCTGAAATGTGCTGAAGAAAAGGTTTTTTCTTGTGAGAAAGGAGCCGTTTAGGCATGATTGAGCGCTTTATCCCCTGAATATGTGGTACAACTTGCTGGGTTGTGTCAATCCTGTCCCGTTTTCGTGATTTCCCGCTCTCGTCATATGGAGGTGTGTTGTGTCCAGCTGGATCGATCCGGCCATTCTGGCTCTGTTTATCCCGACCTTTTTCTTTGTCTCGGTGACCCCGGGCATGTGCATGACCCTGTCGATGACTCTGGGGATGAGCCTGGGGGTGCGCCGCACCCTGCACATGATGTGGGGGGAGCTGATCGGCGTCGGGCTGGTCTCGGTGTTGTCGGTGATCGGGGTGGCAGCCATCATGCTCAACTATCCGGGGATCTTCGCCGCCTTCAAATATGTGGGGGGCGCCTATCTGGTGTGGCTCGGCATCCAGATGTGGCAGGCCAAGGGGAAGATGGCCATTCCGGCGGATCTCTCGGCCGGTCAACAGACCAGCGCCATGGGGCTGGCGCTGCAGGGTTTCGTCACCGCCATCGCCAACCCCAAAGGGTGGGCCTTCATGATCTCCCTGCTGCCCCCCTTTATCTCTGCCGACAAGCCGATGGCGCCGCAGATCAGCGCGCTGGTGGCGCTGATCCTGGTCATCGAGTTCTCCTGCCTGCTGCTCTACGCCAGCGGTGGCCGCACCCTGCGCCACTTCCTCGCCAAGAGCGGCAACGTCACCCTGATGAACCGCATCGCCGGTACTCTGATGCTGGGGGTGGGAGTCTGGTTGGCGCTTGGTTGAGCGCTGTCAGTGACCCGCACCAGACAAGAAAAATGCCACCGGTCGGTGGCATTTTTTATGGGCGCAGGGTGGCTCAGCGAGGCTTGAAACGCTCGACCCAGGGGTTGGCGGTGAGGCCGTGCAGGATGACGCTCAATATGATGGTGCAGAGCACGGTGGCGATGATGGGACGCTGGCCAATCAGGGCAGGCTCGTTTTGCAGCACCATCACCGCAAAGACGATACTGGCAAGGCCCCGCGGGCCGAACCAGCCGATAAAGAGCTTGAGCTCCGGCTTGAGGTCGGTGCCGATGAGGCTCAGCCAGACCGGTAGCATCCGTAGCAGGGTGAGGCTGGCAATGGCATAGATCCAGTATTGCCAGTGCAGCAGCTCGGGCAGGATGGGCATCAGGGTTGCGCCAAACACCATCCAGATCACCACGGAGAGCAGGTCGCCGTAGCCTTCGCAGCTGTCCATATAGGCGTGCTTGTGCTCGCCAAGGCGCCGTCCCATCAGCAAACCACCGACGAAGGCGGCGATAAAGCCGCTGCCACCGAGAGTCTGGGCCAGTGCAAAGCAGAGCAGGGCCAGCCCCGGCATGGTGAGCTGGCGCCAGAGCGGCAGTTGCCAGCCGTTGAGATAGGAGATTTTCAGTAGCCAGATGGTGAGGCTGGTCAACACAAAAGCGACCAGCAGGCCAATACCGATCTCCTCCAGCATCAGGGTTATGGCCAAGGTGGCGGTGCCTGCGTGCTGCTCTGTGGGGGCGATAAGAGCCAGCAGCAGAAGCAGCACCGGCACGCAGATGCCGTCGTTGAGGCCGCTCTCCTGATTGAGCCCTTCACGCACCGGTGCCGGCACCGCGGGGTTGCTTACCACCGCCTTGCCGAGCGCCGCATCGGTGGGGGCGAGAATGGTCGAGAGGATGGCCATCTCCAGCAGTGGCAGGTCGGGGAAGATCCAGTGGCCAAACAGGGCGCCACAAAGCAGGGTGAGGGGCAGGCCAATCAGCAAAAGCCGGATGGGGAGTTGGCGGTTGGCCAGCAATACCTGCCAGTTGGTGTTGGCGGCATCGTTGAACAGCACAATCACCAGAGTCAGCTCGGCCAGCAGCTTGATGCCGGCGCTGTCGATAGAGAGGGAGAGCAGCTCCAGCCCACCGGGTCCCAGTAGCCAGCCGGTCAGCAGAAAGAGCAGGGGGCCGTTGACCAGTTTTGACTCGAAGCGCCCCGCGATCAGGCTGTAGACCAGCAAGAAGGCGGCGATCACCGCCAGATTCTGGTAAAGCAGGTGTGCATCCATACAACCTCCTTTCTGCCCCCGCAGGGGTGGTTTAATCGGTCAGGCAGTCGGGATCAAACACATACTCCCCGTCCAGCCAGCGCACGATTTCGTCGACGCAGGATTGGTCACGAAACGGCAGATAGCGCGCCTTGAGGGCGGCAATCTGCTCAGGGGTGAGCTGTGCCAGCCCCAGATCCTGAAACAGCGGCAGGTCGGCCTCGATCATCGCCGAAATCTGCGGGCCGCAGGTGGCGTTGAGGGCGGCATGCAGCGCCTTGTCGGGGTCGTACTGCTTGCCGAGCCGGTAGCTCATCGGCAGGGTAGCGAGGGGCAGGGCGGAGAGTGCTGCCTGTTTCATCGGGTTGACCGCGTGGCCAGAGACCAGCTCTGCCAGCTCGGCAGGGCGATTCTCGAAGGCGCGCAGATGCAGGTAGCTGCTCGCCTTGCTGCCATCGTTAACCGGGTAGTTGTCCCACAGGAAGGGCTTGCGGCCGAGCAGTTCGGTCACCTGCTTGAGGTGACTGGCTGGATATTCGCTGGAGCAGACCTTGGGGCCGGTCCAGAAGATCTCGAAACGGCGATCGAGCTGCTCGCCAAGCTCCTCCAGATAGCGGGGAGGCATGGCGCCAAACACCTTCTCCAGCACCGGATCGGTCGAGTAGTAGCTGGGGCAGAATATAAGGCTGCTTGCCTTGCTGTGGGCCGCGATATCGT
Organism: Aeromonas sp. 84A; assembly: GCF_051919345.1. Lineage (NCBI taxonomy): Bacteria > Pseudomonadati > Pseudomonadota > Gammaproteobacteria > Aeromonadales > Aeromonadaceae > Aeromonas > Aeromonas sp. 84A. The sequence continues at coordinate 3,512,110 of NZ_JBQBEW010000001.1, read as the reverse complement.
GGGCGATGGTGAGCTGGTGACGGGCCAGATCCGGGGCATCCCCCTTCATATCGTCAAACAGCACAGCCAGAATGTCAGGCTGCAGCATCTCGTCGATGAGGCGCACTTTCTCAAGCAGCGCCGAGCGTTTGCGATCGTAGTCGTGATGAGCCCCCATGGGGCTCAAGCCCACCCCGAAGGCGAGTCCGTTGGCGCGGCACTGGCGCGCCAGCTCGGCGAGATCGGCCAGCTGCTGCTCGGGCCAGGGGAGGGCCCAGTGCTTGCGCAGATAGCCATCCTCTTTCGGTGCATAGATATAGAAGCCGTAGCCGTGGCGTGGCAGCCACTGGGCGTAGCGGGCGCGGGCCTGCCAGCTCCATCCCTTGCCAAAAAAGCCTTCAATGACCCCCAGATTGGCAGCGGGGGGCAGGGGGCCGGACAGCAAACTTTGATATGGCATAACACTCTCCCTTCTTGCTGGGGACTTGATACGGGACGGTCGGTCAGACCGGGTCCTCTTCCTGAAAGCGCACCCCGATCTTGCTCGGCACGCTCTCGTCCATTTCGGCCACGGTCCAGATCAGGCCCTGCCATTCGATGTTGTCACCGACCACCAGATTATCGCCCAACTGACTGGCAATAAAATCGCCCAGTGTCTGATCCGCCACCTCGCTCACATCCAGCCCGTAGAGAGGGGCGAGATCCACCAGCCGTGCCGCTGCTTCCAGCAGGAAGTCACCGAAGAAGCGGGGGCCGAGATCCTGCTCCGGCGCCTGGCTAAAGAGCTGGCCGAGGGCAGGGAGGTCACGTTCGTGACCGATGACGCAGAGGATGTCATCGGCCTGCAGACAGGTACTGCCCGAGGGGTGGAGCAGCTCGCGGCCGCGAAACAGGGCGCAGATCCGGGTGCCGGTGGGCATCTGCAGATCCCGCAGTGGCGAGCCGATGCACCACTTCTCCTCCCCCAGCTGGTAGACGAAGGTCTCCCACTGGCTGTCGAGATCGATCTCGAGCCCGGAGCGGTTGATGGGCGACGGCGGTGCCGGTACCTCCACCCGCGCCAGTTTTGATGCCAGCGGTAGCGAGCTGCCCTGCAAAATCAGCGAAACCAGCACCACGAAGAAGGCGACGTTGAAGTAGAGCTGGGCGTTGGGCAGCCCCGCCATCATGGGGAAGACCGCCAGAATGATGGGCACGGCGCCGCGCAGGCCGACCCAGGAGATAAACCAGCGCTCGCGGGGGGCGAAGTTCTTGAACGGCAGCAGCCCAATCCAGACCGACACCGGGCGGGCAAACAGGATCATCCACATCGCCAGTGCCAGCGCGGGCAGGGCGATGGGCAGCAGCTTGTGGGGGGAGGCGAGCAGCCCCAGCACCAGAAACATGCCGATTTGGCTGAGCCAGGTCAGACCGTCCAGCACCGACAATGTGGTGCTGCGGCTGCGCAGGGCGAGGTTACCGAGCAACAGACCGGTGAGATAGATGGCTAGAATGCCGCTGCCACCGACCGCCGTGGTGAGGGCGAAGATGAGCAGACCGCCGCTGACGGTGAGCAGCGGATAGAGCCCCGGCGCCAAGCGGGCTGTGTTGATAAGACGCCATAGCAGCCAGCCGCCGCCAAGGCCAATCCCGGCGCCAAGACCAAACTGCTTGACCAGTTGCAGCAGCAGGAAGCCCGAATCCAGTCCTTGCTGGGCGGTGGCGAGCACCTCGATTAGGGTGACAGTGAGAAACACCGCCATGGGGTCGTTGCTGCCTGACTCTATCTCCAGAGTGGCGCTCACCCGCTCGTTGAGACTGCGCCCGCCGAGCAGGGAGAAGACCGCCGCCGCATCGGTGGAGCCGACAATGGCGCCGATCAGCATCCCCTGCATCAGGTTGAGGCCAAACAGCCAGGCGGCGGCGAGCCCCGTCAGGCCGGTGGTGATGGCCACACCGATCGTCGCCAGCGACAGGGCAGGCCAGAGCGCCACCCGGAACGAGGAGACCCGGGTACGCATGCCGCCGTCGAGCAGAATGATGGCAAGCGCCAGGTTGCCCACCAGATAGGCGATGGAGTAGTCAGCGAAGTGGATGCCACCTGGGCCATCCTCACCGGCCAGCATGCCGACGGCGAGGAAGATAACCAGAATGGGAATACCGAGGCGGGAAGAGAGGGCGCTCAACAGTACGCTGGCTCCCACCAACAGGGCAGCGACAAAAAAGAAACTGTTGATGGTAGCGGCATCCAAGGGCGAACTCCTTCCTGGTAATGTGCAAAGTAGGCACATTATATGCAGTTAGGCCCCCCTTGTGTGGCTTATTTGTGCATCAATTTGCACTTTCTTACATTTTTCATCCCTTTTTTCAGCATGGCCGCGCCATATTCTGACTGTGACGGGGTTAACGAAAGCGGAGTCAAAGGAGCGTCGATATCAGGATGCGCAGGGAGGATAGGGCGGGGAAAAGCGAAACGGCACAGCAGAGGGAGAGGGGAGCACAAGGGCGCTCCCCACGGGATGGGGCAGGATTCAGTCGTCCTCGTCATCCTTCACTTCGCGGATCTTGTCCTTGTAGTTGGGCAACTGCTTTTCCAGCCGTTTCATGTCTTTGATGGCATTGAGAAACAGCCCGAGCAGGAACAGCAGCGGCAACCCTATCCACAGCCAGAGATTCATGGGATTTTCCTTTCGTCAGGACAGGTGGTGACATAACGGGCCAAAATTTCATCAAGGTTGGCCAATATGGTCGACTTGCCTTCAATATCCACCTGTTGCAGGCAAAGCGCCAGTGCCGCTGGATCGAGCCGCAGCTCGTCGGACTCCAGCGAGAAGCTGATATGCCAGGGCTCGTAGGCGACCCCGCTCCCCGCCCCGACCGGCTTGGCATAGGGCAGGAAGAAACCGAAATCCCCCATATGGTCGGTGAGCCACTCGCTGAGATCTGCAAACCAGCCCCCGGCTTCATACTCCCACGGCTCCAGCGCCAGTTTGGTATCGGCGGGCAGGCAGTCCGGGTCGTAGATGTCGAGATCGGTCCCCCAGTGGTGACGGCTGGTGCCGGGCAGGGCACTCCAGCGCAGGATGGCGTGCAGCCGCTCTACCTCGCTTAGTTGCAGGGCATCGATGGGCTGGCTGTTGGCATCGAGCAGTGGCCGTTCGCCGCGCCACTTGCCATTCCAGATGGCGAGCTGGCGCTCGAAGCTGCGCCAGCTGGAGGCCGCCTGCAGGTTGAACCCCTCATAGGCGGCCGCAACCTGCATGTCGTTGAAGGCCGCCGCGGTGGCGGCAGTCAGACGATGGGGGCCGCGTCCCACCAGAATAAGGTGGCTCTCGTCGAGCCCCAGCAGTTGTTCCTGCGTCATGCCAGCAATCTCTCGAGCACCCCTTGGTACATGTCCGCCAGCAGATCCAGATCGTCCGCCTTCACGCACTCGTTCACCTTGTGAATAGTGGCGTTGACCGGCCCGAGCTCAATCACCTCGGCGCCAGTGGGGGCGATAAAGCGCCCGTCGGAGGTGCCGCCGGTGGTGAGCAGGGCTGGCTGCTGGCCATTGACCGCCTCGATGGCAGAGACTGCCGCCGTCAGCAGTTTGCCGGTGTCGGTGAGGAACGGCTGGCCGGAGAGGGTCCAGCTCAGCTGATAATCGAGGCCATGTTTATCCAGCAGCGCCTCGACCCGCTCACGGATATCCAGGTCGGTCAGTTGGGTGCTGAAGCGGAAGTTGAACTGCACCTGCAGCTCGCCCGGAATGACGTTGGAGGCGCCGGTGCCGGCCGAGATGTTGGCAATTTGGAAGCTGGTGGGGGGGAAGTAGGCGTTGCCCTCATCCCACACGGTGGCAGCGAGTTCCGCCAGCGCTGGCGCGGCTTTGTGAATGGGGTTGTCAGCCAGATGGGGATAGGCGACATGGCCCTGCACCCCGCGTACCAGCAGATCGCCGGTGATGGAGCCGCGGCGGCCATTTTTCACCACATCCCCGACCACTGCGGTGGAGGAGGGCTCGCCGACGATGCACCAGCGGATCTTCTCGTTGCGGGCCTCCAGGGTATCGATCACCCGGGTGGTGCCATTGATAAAGGGCCCCTCTTCATCGGAGGTGATGAGAAAGGCGATGGACCCGGTGTGATCCGGATGCTCGGCCACGAAGCGCTCGACCGCCACCACCATGGAAGCCAGCGAGCCTTTCATGTCGGCGGCGCCACGGCCGTAGAGCACGCCATCCTTGATGGTCGGCTCGAACGGCGGGGTGTGCCATTTGTCCAGCGGCCCGGCAGGCACCACGTCGGTGTGACCGGCGAAGCAGAACAGCGGCCCCTTGCTGCCACGGCGGGCCCAGAGGTTGGTGGTGTCCTCAAACACCATGGGTTCGATAACGAACCCGATCCTGGCGAGGCGCTCCGCCATCAGGGTCTGGCACCCTTCATCGAGGGGGGTAACGGAGGGGCGGCGGATCAGATCCTTGGCCAGTGCGATGACATCCGACATCAGTTGTCCTTAGTTGTCCTTAACGGGAAAAGAGGGATTGGTAGTGATCAGCCTTGAAACCCAGAGTCAGTTCGCCGTCACGGTCGAGCAGCGGACGCTTGATCATGGCCGGATGTTCCAGCAGCAGGGCGCGCGCCTTGGCGGTGTCGAGCCCCTGTTTGGCCTCATCCGGCAGGGCGCGGAAGGTGGTACCGCGACTGTTGAGCAGGGCTTCCCAGCCGAGTTTTGCCAGCCAGCTGTCCAGATTGTCCGGGTTCAGGCCGTCGGCGCGGTGGTCGTGAAAGCGGTAGTCGATACCGGCCTCATCCAGCCACTTGCGGGCTTTCTTGATGGTGTCGCAATTCTTGATGCCATAGAGGGTGATGGCCATGGGGAGTCCTTCTCTTGTGGGCGCTGGCCGTGGCCGTGCCCGAAAATCCGAATCAACAGAGTGCAAGGGCCCGATTCTGGCATTGTGGCAATCCCATGGCAACGCCGATGGTCCGGCTCGCGGGTTTTACCGGAACTGGTCACACCTGAACGGCGATTTTGAGCACAAGGTCAGAAGCAGTGGGGCTGGCGTGCCCGATGGGGTTGGGTATTGCGGGAGAAGATCGACTATTGCAGGAGAAAAAGAGAAGGGGGCAAACGCCAGATAGCCAAAACGCGCCAGCGGGCGCGTTTTGGTCGGCATCATCAAGCACCTCAATCAGTGCAGGGTGGTCCACTCATGGTCAAAGACCCGGGCCCGTTCCCAGGGTGCATCAGGCAGGCTGGAAGAGAGGCCAGTGTATTTGCCCACGTCGTCCACCACGATGGCGGAGAGGATCGGCAGGTTGTTTTCGGTGCAGTACATGCGGATGCGTTGCAGCAGGGTGCGCAGTTCATCCTGGCACTGCTCAAGCCCGGCCTGCTTGGCCAGTTTGGAGTAACGAATGGTAGTGCGTTCCTTTGCAGACTCGACGAGGATGTCCCACAGCTTGTAGTCGCAGGTCGAAGCACCTGCGGTGGCTTGGCTTGTCATAACTCTCTCCGGCGCGAAATGGTCGCTATATGTCGAAGCGCATCTTCGCCAGTTCGGCGCCGTCATATGTTGATCCAACGCAAAAAAGAGGGGAGTCGCGTCACACAATTCCCGGATATGGGGTGATAAAGGTTTTTCGGTAGTTGAAATAACGAAAAATTGTTACATGGACGACATATTATGCTAATGAATCACGGTGACGGCACCTTTATTGATAGGGATCAAAGGCAAACAGTGGTCAGATCACTAGATTTCGCTCTTCGATAAATTTATCAGGAGTGAATATTGGAACTTTTATTCGTCTTGCTCGTTCTGGTCGCCGTGGTCTACGGCATCATCAAGGATTACAACCCGCAGGCGGTGCTGGCGCTGGCGGGCATGGCCATTTTTGCAGTGGCTTACTGGCTGGGGCTGCACCCCATTCTCCCCGCTGACAAGAGCACCGGTTTCGCCCTGTTCGACCTGTTCGAAGTGTTCAAGGGGATCTTCTCCTACCGCGCGGCGGGCCTCGGCCTAACCATCATGGCGGTGGCGGGTTTTGCCACCTACATGTCCCATATCGGGGCCTCCCAGGCGCTGGTGCGGGTGGCGGTCAAACCGGTGGCGGGCATCCAGTCCAGCTATCTGATGCTCTCCATCTGCTATCTGGTGGCGGTATTCGTCTCCCTGTTCGTCACCTCCGCCACCGGCCTTGGCCTGCTGTTGATGGTCACCATGTATCCGGTGATGCGCAACCTCGGCATCAGCCCGGCCTCCGCCTGTGGTGTCATCGCCACCTCACAGGCGTTTGAAATTGGCCCGACCCAGACCAACGCCATCTTCTCCGCCGGCCAATCCGGCATGGATCCGACCAGCTATTTCGTTGACTACCAGATCTGGCTGGTGGCTCCCATGCTGCTGGTGACCATGGTGCTGCACTTCTTCTGGCAGCGTCACTGCGATCGCAAGGATGGCTGGGATCCGGCGCTCCATCGCGGCGATCACGCCGAGCTGGACGAGCAGGGCACCGAGAGCGTGCAGGCGCCCACCTGGTATGCCCTGCTGCCGATCATCCCCTTCGTGCTGATGATGACCTTCTCCAAGCTGCTGGTGAGCAACATCAAGATGAGCGTGGAGGTGGCCATGCTGCTGTCGGTCTTTATCGGCATGCTGTGCGAGCTGCTGCGTAGCCGCTCGGTGCGTACCGCTTTTGCCGGGCTGTCGAGCTTCCTCGATGGCATGGGCAAGGTGTTTGGCCCCGTAGTGGCGCTCATCGTTTGTGCCGAGCTGTTTGCCGAATCCCTCAAGGCCATCGGCGCCATCGATACCCTGCTGCACTCTGCCAGCAATGCCGGTATCGGCAGCGGTCTGATGACGCTGGTGATGGTGGCGCTGATCATGGTGGCGGCGGTCATCATGGGATCCGGCAATGCGGCGTTCCTCAGCTTCTCGACCCTGGCACCGGCGGTGGCGGCCAAGTTTGGCGTACCTGCGGTGACCATGCTGCTGCCGATGCAGCTCGCTTCCAGTATCGGCCGTACCGTCTCTCCCATCGCGGCTGTGCTGATCGCCTGTGCGGGGATTGCCAAGGTATCGCCCTTTACCGTGGTCAAGCGCACCAGCGTGCCGATGGCGGGGGCGCTGGTGACGGCGCTGACCCTCAACTATCTGCTGTTCATGTAGTGATGCGGGTTATGTAGTGGTGTTTGGAATTTACCGGTCGGGTGGGTGGCATGGCTGCCCGCCTTTTTCTCACTGTGTCGCTTTGTTGCAATAGACGATCGGCCATCAACGCTGATTGTTGCATGGAGAAGATAATGACAGTTGTAAAGAGCCCGTTTTCCCTTGATAGCTATCTGGCCGATCTGGCCCCGCTCATCAACCTCGATTGCGGTACTCGCACCCCGGCCGGGGTAGCGACAGTGGCCGACATCATGACCGAGAAATATGAGGCCATCGGCTGGCAGGTGACTCGCCACCAGTTCGCTGCCGAGTGCGGCCCCTGCCTCGAGATCACCAATGCGCCGGGTGCCGATCACTACGACGTGATGCTGTGCGGCCACATGGATACCGTCTTCCCCGAGGGGACGGCGGCCAAGCGCCCGCTGAAAATCGAAGGCAATCAAGCCTTTGGCCCCAGCGTGTCGGACATGAAGAGCGGCCTGCTCTCTATCTGGTATGCCCTCAAGGAGATGGATCCGGCATTGCTTGCCAAGCTCAAGGTGCTGGTCTGCTACAACTGCGACGAAGAGATTGGCTCCCCTTGGTCGAAAGATTGGCTGGTGGAGAAGGCCAAACAGAGCGGCTGCGTGCTGGTGGCCGAGGCGGCTCGTCCCAACGGGGATCTCATCAGCGCCCGCAAGGGCAATGCCAAATATCGCATCACCTTCCACGGCAAGGCGTCCCATGCCGGTTCGGCCCTCACCGAAGGTGTCTCTGCTATCACCGAGCTGGCGCATTGGGTGCTGGCCATCAACGAGCAGGTCAACATGACCACGGGCACCACCATGAACGTCGGCGTGGTACAGGGCGGCACCGGCGTCAACGTGGTGCCGGACTTTGCCGAGGCGATCGTCGATCTGCGCTTCTGGAGCAACGAAGAGGCCGCTGCGGTACACGACCGGCTCACCTTTATGGCCAACAACCCCTTCCTCGCGGGTTGTCGGGTCGAGGTGGATCGCCAGACCTTCAAGCCGGCGATGCGCCCGAGCGGTGACACCGAGGCGTTGATGGCGCTGGTGGAGGCGGCAGCCAAGGAGGAGGGGATCCCCTTCAACTGGCTGGAGGCCGGTGGCGGCTCGGATGCCAACTTCACCGCCGCCGCGGGTGTGCCGTCCCTCGATGGTTTCGGCCCCATGGGGGGCGGTTTCCACTCGGAGGCGGAGTTCCTGTTGCTCGACAGCATCGAGCCACGCATCCGCCTGCTGCAGCTGGTGCTGGGCAAGCTGGCGAAATAAGCCGGTTTATTCCTTGTTCGGGTCGTCATGGCCCGCTCAAAACTGGCCCGATCAAACCCAAACGGGAGGCTGTTGCCTTCCGTTTTTTTATCTCGATTTTTCGCGTGTCCCTGAACGAGCGAGCCAGATGGCCTGAGGCCGTTATCCCTGTGGCTCGGCCAGATAGGCCAGATGATCCTGCCGCGCCACCTGCCAGCCATCGAGGTGCAGCGGGGCGGCAAAGCCCGGGCCGTCGGTCACCATGGTGTGGTATTCCCCCTGCTCGCCGCAGGCATCGAAGCCCTCGCGCTCGGCCAGTTGCTGCAGATCGCTGAGGGTGGCGGCATCGAGGGTGCGCCCAGTCCACTCGGGGGCCAGTACCCGGGTATCGACGCAGGAGAGGTGGGCGACGATGCCGCGGGCCAGCATATCCGCCAGCAAGGCTTGACGAGATTGTTGCCAGAGCGGGGTATGGACGGTGAGATCCAGCGGCTGGCAGCGTTCGCGGATCCAGTTTGGTGCGCCGCCCACGCTGTCGATATCGCCGGTGACTACGCCATCGAGTTGCCACTCCTCCTTGAGCCGTGCCAGTGCCCGCTCATAACCGAGATCGAACGGCGCTTCTATGGTGACCAGTAGATGGGGCAGCCCGAGGGCTTCCGCCTGACGGTGCACCAGCGGCAAGGGGTGAGCGAGAAATCGGGGTTCTGGCGGCGCAAAGGTGGCCAGTGCCACCACCTGATGGCCCGCTTGGCGGGCATTACAGAGGGCCAGCATGGCATCTTTGCCACCGCTCCAGAGCAGGATGACGCGAGACATGGATGAGATTCCAATGGTGAACGAGGGGGCATGCTACCCAGCGGCGGGGGCAGAGGTAAAGGCATAGTGTCCGGAAATGGCGGCGGGGAAATGGTTGGGGTCACAGAGCGGGAAAAAGCAGGCCCCCGAAGCGGGGGCCTGTATTGCAATAGCGTGGTAAACGCCGCTGCGATTAGAGCAGGATGCTGGTGAGGATAAAGCCCAGCGAGCAGGAGGTCACCACCCCGATCAGCCCCGGAATGATGAAGCTGTGGTTGATGATGAACTTGCCGATGCGAGTGGTGCCGGAGCGGTCGAAACCGATACAGGCCAGATCGCTCGGGTAGGTCGGCAGCACGAAGTAGCCGTAGCTCGCCGGCAGGAAGGCGATCAGCAGCTTGGGTTCGACACCCAGCGCCAGACCCATGGGGGCGATGGCGGTGAGGGCGGCGGCTTGGCTGTTTACCAGCTTGGAGATGAGGAAGAGCACCAGGGCGTAGGTCCAGGGCTGGGCTTGTACCACATGGGCCAGAGTCTCTTTGAGCAGCGGCATGTGAGCCTGGAAGAAGGTCTCACTCATCCAGGCAACCCCGAATACGGAGAAGATGGCGACCATGCCTGCCTTGAAGACGGCACCGTTGGCGATCTCGCCCGGCTTGACCTTGCAGCGCATCAGGATGATGGCACCGGCGATCAGCATCATCATCTGGATCACCAGGTTCATGGAGAGCGGGCCAGTTTTGTCCTTGATGGTGAACACCGGACGCAGACCTTCGTTGGCACCGAGCAATACCACGGCAGCGATGGCGGCGAAGAAGATCCAGGTAGACCAGTAGGCCTCTTTCGGGAACTTGGTGTTAAGCAGGGTCTCGCCACCACCGTAGATGAAGGCGCGCTGCTCCGGGTCTTTGATCTTGGCCTGGAACTCTTCATCCTTGTCCAGATCCTTGCCGCGACGCAGGCTCCACAGGGCTGCCACGATGACACCGGTAAGGGAGGAGGGGATGGCGATCATCAGGATGTCGAGCAGGCCGTAAGCCTGACCGATACCGTGACCGGCTGCCAGAATGGAGACCATAGAGACCACGGCAACGGAGACCGGGGAGGCGCAGATGGCCATCTGGGAGGCAACGGAGGCGACAGCCATCGGGCGCTCGGGACGGATGTTCTTCTGCAGCGCGATGTCAGCGATGATGGGGAACATGGTGTAGACCACGTGGCCAGTACCGCACAGGAAGGTGAGGGTCCAGGTCGTGAGCGGCGCCAGGATAGTGATGTATTGCGGGTGACGGCGCAGCAGACGCTCGGCCACTTGCATCATCAGGTTGAGGCCACCGGCAGTCTGCAGGGTGGCGGCACAGCCGATCACCGCCAGAATGGTCAGCATTACCTGAACAGGCGGTTCGCCTGGCACCAGGCCGAAGACGAAGGTCAGCAGGAAGAGACCGATACCACTGATGAGACCGAGTCCCATGCCCCCAAAGCGGGTACCCAGCAGCAAGCAGCCGAGTACCACTAAAAATTCCATCAAGATCATTCCGTTACCTCGTGTGATTCAACCCATATTGCCGCGGGTAGCCTGAACCATGAATTGTCATTGTCTGTTTTATTTAGCCCAAAAGGGTTAGTTGCTATTCTGCTCCCCTGAAAAAGTGAAAAAATTGAGTTACTTCAATAACTCGATGAATTTTTGATTAAACCACTTAAAAACCACGTACTAACAAAAACATTATTTTTGTCACCAAGTGGTATCACTCGGGGCCAAGCCATCGGGTGGTCATGGCGGCAGCACAGAGCGGCAACAGGGCTGCAGAGGAGGGGCATAAAAAGGGCTCGATGGCGGCAGAAGAGGGTGAAAAAACCAGCGCTCAGGCTATTTTTGCCAGCAAGGGCTGACTTCGGCGGGTTGGCTCACTTGGCCGCAGGGGCTTGCTGCAGATAGCGGCGCTGATAATCCTCGCTCAGCTTGGCAATATCCAATCTGGCAATGGCCTTCGCCACCCGTTGCTGCAACGCCAGCTGATCGGGGCGAAACATGATGTGCAGGCTCTTGTGTTCGAGGATCTTCGGGTGAAATTGCAATCCGGCGCTGCTCAGCTTGCGATCATGGTTGATGAGCCAGTGAAAGACATCCCGGTCGATAACCGCCAGATCGAGCCGGTCGCGCTGCAATTTGCGCAGGTTGAGCAGGTCGGAATCGACGGCGGCAGTGTTGAGGCGCTTGCTGGCCATCAGGGCATCGAATTCACGGGTGTTGACGTATCCCTCCACCACGCCGATCCGGTAGGGGGCGAGATCCGTGAGCTGTTGCCAGGGGATGGGGGGGCCTGAGCGCTGCGCCATGCCCAGCACGCTGTCGCCCACGCTGGGGGAGTTGCGCCACAGGGTCGGCAGGGTGTCGGAGAGGTACTCGGGAAAATAGCCGCTATAAGGCTGGGTCGGGTCGGCCGCCAGCCGCACCGCCCGCTGCCAGGGATAGAAGTCGAACGTCACTTCCAGCCCCGCTTCGGCAAAGGCGCGTTTGACGATATGACCGGTGAGGCCGCCATCGGGCAGGCTCTGGCTGGTGTAGGGGGGCCACTCCAGGGTGGTCAGACGAACGGGCTCGGCCCACAGTTGAACAGGCATGCAGGACAGCAATAGCGAGAGCAGCAGGCGATATCCCATAGGCGACGAGTTCCTTGTGCCGGTTGATCCTGAGTATCACCCATAACGGTGACAATAAAAAAGCCGACCCACAGGTCGGCTTTTGCAATGCAGTGGCAAGATGCCGCTGATCAGAACTCGGCGGTACGCGGAGTACGCGGGAACGGGATCACGTCGCGGACGTTGCCCATGCCGGTCACGTAGACTACCAGACGCTCGAAGCCCAGACCGAAGCCGGAGTGCGGCACGGTACCGAAGCGACGCAGGTCGCGGTACCACCAGTAATCTTCCTTGTTCAGGCCCATCTCGGCCAGACGGGCATCCAGCACGTCCAGACGCTCTTCACGCTGGGAACCACCGATGATCTCGCCGATGCCCGGTGCCAGTACGTCCATCGCGGCAACGGTCTTGCCGTCGTCGTTGAGGCGCATGTAGAAGGCTTTGATATCTTTCGGGTAGTTCTTCACCACCACCGGAGACTTGAAGTGCTCCTCGGCCAGATAGCGCTCGTGCTCGGAGGAGAGATCGATACCCCAGGAGACCGGGAACTCGAACTTCTTGCCGCAATTTTTCAGCACTTCGATGGCGTCGGTGTAGTCGATCTGGGCGAAGTCGGAGGAGACGAAACGCTCCAGACGGCCGATGGCATCCTTGTCCACGTGCTGGGCGAAGAACTCCAGATCGTCGCGACGCTCGGTCAGTACGGCGTTGAAGACATACTTCAGCATGGCTTCGGCCAGTGCGGCGTTATCTTCCAGATCGTTGAAAGCCACTTCCGGCTCAACCATCCAGAACTCGGCCAGGTGGCGGCTGGTGTTGGAGTTTTCAGCGCGGAAGGTCGGGCCGAAGGTGTAGACCTTGGAGAGGGCGCAGGCATAGGTTTCGGCGTTCAGCTGGCCGGATACGGTCAGGAAAGCCTCTTTGCCGAAGAAATCTTCGTTGTAGTCCACCTTGCCGGCGTCGGTGCGCGGCAGGTTTTCCATGTCCAGAGTGGAGACGCGGAACATCTCGCCGGCACCTTCGGTGTCAGAGGCGGTGATGAGCGGGGTTGCAACCCAGAGGAAACCCTCTTCGTGGAAGAAGCGGTGGATGGCTTGCGCCAGGCAGTGACGAACGCGGGTCACTGCGCCAACGATGTTGGTGCGCGGGCGCAGGTGGGCCTGTTCACGCAGGTATTCGATGCTGTGGCGCTTGGCGGCCATCGGGTAGGTGTCCGGATCTTCGACCCAGCCGACTACCTTCACCTCGGTCGCCTGCAGTTCGAAAGCCTGGCCGCTGCCCTGAGAGGCGGCAACCACGCCGGTCACTTCCACGGAGCAGGCAGTGGTCAGACGCAGCACTTCATTCTCGTAATTGGCCAGGGTATTGGGGACAACTGCCTGTACCGGATGGAAACAGGAGCCATCGGAAATGGCCAAAAATGAGATCCCCGCCTTGGAATCACGGCGAGTCCGGATCCACCCTTTGACAGTTTGGGTGGTGCCGACCGGATACTTACCGGCCAGCACATCTACTACGGATGCGTGCGTCATCGAAATATTGTCTCCAGCTTGTTCTTGCAGCGCTATTTGCAACACTAGGGAGTCTGGCCCGGGCACAGATGGCCCACCATGGCAGACTAAGCCGTCAATCTTACCCGCGCGGGTTTGATAAACAAGCAAAAATGTCGGACTCTGGTGGGGTTTTCGGCATGGTTCACTCAACAAGAGTGTCACGGGCGCAGGAGAGGTGGGTGAAAGATCGGCGGCATGGGCCAGATTGGCTGACACGGGTGTTGCAGGGGCTGGTGATGCTCTGCTGGGGCGGCTTTATCGTGCTGCTCTCCCTTTACCACTATGCCCGGCCCGAAATTGCCTACGGTTTTCTGGTCTATGGCGGGATCGAGGTGCGCGATTATTGGGACCCGGCCCTTACCCCCTGGTTGGTCTACGGGCTCTGGAGCTGTTGCGCCCTGACGCTGGCGGTGTTGCTGCTGGAGCGCAAGCGCAGCCGCCGTCAGGATGACTCCCGGCATGTCAATCTGGCCATTCTGCTATTGGTGCTGATCGCCAGTCTGCTTTTCTACTACGTCGGTTAAGCGCCCGCCTCAGCGGGGCTGATCCGGCTCCTGCCTGCTGGCCTTGGTGCGCTTGCCGAGTTGGCGCTCCACGCTGTCGAGCATCTGGTTGTAGGCCACCGCCACCCGGCCAATCTCGTCGCCGTCATCCCCCTCCAGCCGGTGACCGAAGTCGTGCAGGTCGGTGGCCTCTTCCATGGAGCGGGTCAACTGGTTGAGAGGGCGCACGATCCAGGTGCGGATGACCCAGAGGGTCAGCAGCAGTCCCATCCCGAAGATGCCGGTGAGAATGAGCGCCGAGGTGAGAATATTCTGCTCGACCCGGGTAAACAGCGAATCGAGGGAGTAGTCAAAGCGCACGGCCCCTAACACAGTGTTCTCCGGCACCAGATGACAGCTGGTGCAGTCGGTGCCGCGAAAATCCTTCTTGGCCAGTAGTGGTCGGGTGACCACCAGACGGCTGTGCATGCCGTTGTGCACCACCTCCAGACTCCCTTTGCCCGCCAGAGCCAGCTCATCAAACTCATCTTTTACCTGTTCTGTCTCCCGTCCTGGCCCGAACTGTTTGCTCACCGCGTCGCCACGTACGATGCGGGCATCCTCCACATGGGCGTGGTCGAGAAATTTGCCGCGCAGGGTATCGCGGGCATCCATCTTGCCGGTCAGCATCAGCATGTTGAGGCCGTCGAAATAGGCTTCGGTCTGCTCGCGGCTCTGCTCCTTGATGAGGGTCAGGATGAGATCGCGCTCGCGCACCGCCTGATAGGCTGCGGAGAAGACCAGTACCATGGAGAAGATGAAGAGCAGGAAAAAGTTGATTTTGGCAGCAATGGAGAGGCGCATGAGCAGTCTTTCTTGATGGTAAAACCGCAGCAGTTTACCCCTCTTGGGGCCTCAGGTCTGGTGTTTTGCTCACATTACGGCAAGTGAAACTGCACTGAAGTGGATAAAGTTGCCCTCTTTATATATCAAATGCCGGTAGTCAAACGGGCGGCTGCGATGGCCGCCCGCTGCATGCATTAAAACTCGCCCTCGGTGATGGCCTGACGGATGGCGCCGGTCAATACCCTCAACTCTTCAGGGGGGATGACGAACGGGGGCATCAGGTAGACCAACTTGCCAAAGGGGCGGATCCAGGCGCCCAGTTCGACAAACTTGCGCTGGATGCGCGCCACATCCACCCGTTCCTTCATCTCCACCACCCCGATGGCACCGAGCACCCGCACATCGGCGACCGCCGGGTGCAGGGTCAGCTCTACCAGCTCGGTACGCAGCTGATGCTCGATGGCGCGCACCCGCTCTTGCCAAGGTGAGGCCAGCAGCAGATCGATGGAGGCGTTGGCCACCGCGCAGGCGAGGGGATTGCCCATAAAGGTGGGGCCGTGCATAAAGACCCCCGCCTTGCCGTCACAGATGGTATGGGAGACATGCTCGGTGGTCAGGGTCGCCGAGAGGGTGAGGTAGCCGCCGGTAAGCGCCTTGCCCAGACACATGATGTCGGGGCTGATCCCCGCCCAGTCGCAGGCAAACAGCTGGCCGGTGCGGCCAAAGCCGGTGGCAATCTCGTCAGCAATCAGCAGCACGCCGAACTCGTCGCACAGGGCACGCACCCACTGCAGGTAGCGGGGGTGGTAGAAGCGCATGCCGCCAGCCCCTTGCACTATGGGCTCAAGCACGATGGCGGCGATCTCTTCGTGATGATCCGCCATGAGTGTCGCCAGCTCCACCACGCACTGCTCGTCCCATTCGGCGTGGAAGCGGCAGCTGGGCGCATCGACAAAATAGTGTTCCGGCAGAAACCCCTTGTAGAGCTCATGCATGCCGCCATCGGGATCGCAGACGCTCATGGCGCCAAAGGTGTCGCCGTGATAGCCGCTGCGCAGGGCGACAAATTTGGCTCTGGGCGTCCCCCTGGCGTGCCAGTACTGCTGGGCCATCTTGAGCGCCACTTCCACTGCCACCGAGCCGGAATCGGCCAGAAATACCCGATCAAGCCCCTTCGGAGTGATCTCCACCAGCTTGCGGCAGAGCTCGACCGCCGGGGCGTGGGTGAGGCCGCCAAACATCACGTGGGACATCTTGCCGAGCTGGGCGGTGGCGGCAGCATCCAGCTCCGGCACCTGATACCCGTGCACGCAAGCCCACCAGGAGCTCATGCCATCCACCAGTTTGCGGCCATCGCTGAGGGTGATGGTCACCCCTTTGGCGCTGGCCACTTCATAGCAGGGTAGGGGGTGAGTGAGGGAGGTATAGGGGTGCCAGATGTGGTGCAGGTCGAATTCTTGGTTGGTCATTTGTTGTTCTGTTGTCAATTGGTTTGATCTGGTCGGTGTTGACAGTCTACGCGTGCTCTCTACACTAGCCAACAATTTCAGCCACTTGGCACTGCGCATCACCCTGAGCGCGCAGGCCCGGCGGCGGGTTTTGTGGCCGTCCATCCCAAGATGGCGGGCGCAGGATCCCACTAATAACAACCGGAAGCCATGTATGAATGCTCTCACCGTGGGCGGTCACGCCCTTCGTCATGACTGGACCCTCGCCGAGGTTCAGGCCCTGTTTGCCCTGCCATTCAACGATCTGCTGTTTCAGGCCCAGACCGTCCACCGCGCCCACTTTGACCCGAACGAAGTGCAGGTGAGCACTTTGCTTTCCATCAAGACCGGCGCCTGCCCGGAAGATTGCAAATACTGTCCCCAGAGTGCCCGTTATCACACCGGCCTCGAAGCCGAGCGGCTGATGGAGGTGGAGAAGGTGCTGGAGCGGGCCCGCGAAGCCAAGGCCAACGGCTCGTCCCGGTTCTGCATGGGGGCTGCCTGGCGCAACCCCAAAGAGAAAGACATGCCCTACATCATCCGGATGATCGAGGAGGTGCGCGGGCTCGGTATGGAGACCTGCATGACGCTAGGGATGCTCACCGCCGATCAGGCGGCGCGTCTCGGGGCCGCGGGGCTTGATTACTACAACCACAACCTCGATACATCGCCGGAGTTTTACGGCGAGATCATCTCCACCCGCACCTATCAGGATCGGCTCGATACCCTGGAGCATGTGCGCAGCGCCGGCATGAAGGTCTGCTCCGGTGGTATCGTCGGCATGGGCGAGCAGGCGAAAGATCGGGCGGGCCTCTTGATGGCGCTCGCCAATCTGCCGCGCCACCCGGAGAGTGTGCCCATCAACATGCTGGTCAAGGTGAAGGGAACGCCGCTGGAGAACGAGGAGAACCTCGATCCGTTCGAATTTATCCGCACCATCGCCGTGGCACGGATCATGATGCCTGCCTCCCATGTGCGCCTCTCTGCCGGGCGGGAGAAGATGAACGAGCAGATGCAGGCGATGTGCTTTATGGCGGGGGCCAACTCCATCTTCTACGGCTGCAAGTTGCTGACCACCCCCAACCCGGACGAGAACAGCGATATGCAGCTGTTCAAGCGACTCGGTATTCGTCCCGCCCAGCGGGCCCAGAAGCCGGATCAGGTTCAAGAAGAGGAGCTGCTGGCCGAGGTGAGCCGCCAGAGCGAGCCCACCGAGATGTTTTATGACGCCACCCGCCCCCGTGCCGGGGCTGCGCGGTCATGACTGGCCCTGCAGTAACGGGCCCCTTTGGGTTGGGCACGGCGCTGGCCGAGCGCGAGCAGGCGGGTCTGCTGCGCAACCGCATCGCGACCGACGGGGCGAGTGGCGGGCGGCTCAGGGTTGCAGGGCGCGAATACCTCAATTTTTCCGCCAACGACTATCTGGGGCTGGCAGATCATCCCGCCATCAAGACCGCCTTCAACGCGGGGATTGAACGCTATGGCGCGGGCTCCGGCGCCTCGCCGCTGGTGACTGGTTACAGCCGTGCCCACCAACAGCTTGAGAAGACCTTGGCCGAGTGGCTCGGGGTGGAGGCGGTGCTGCTGTTCAACTGCGGTTTTTCGGCCAATCAGGCGGTGCTCAAAGCGCTGCTCGGCAAGGAGCATCTGCTGTGGCAGGACAAACTCAACCACGCCTCTTTGCAGGAGATGGGCAGCCAGCTCCCTTGCAAGATGAAGCGTTTTGCCCACAACGATATGGCGGCTCTTGAACGGCAGCTTGAGCCAAATCGCGGACTGATTGTCTCGGAAGGGGTGTTCAGTATGGACGGGGATCAAGGCCCCTGGGCTGAGCTCACAACCCTGGCCGCCCGGAGCGGCAACTGGTTGATGATCGACGATGCCCACGGTCTTGGTGTGCTGGGAGCCGAGGGGCGCGGCACTCTGGCGGCGCAAGGGGTTCCTCCTGCCAGCGTACACATCCAGATGGGCACTTTTGGCAAGGCGCTTGGCGTCGCTGGCGCCTTTATCGGCGGCAGCCGCGAGCTGGTGGAGTATCTGGTCAACTTCGCTCGCCACTATGTCTACAGCACCCATATGCCCGCCGCGCAGGCTTGCGCGGTCAGCAAGAGCATCGAACTGGTGCGCGCGGCTGATGAGTCCCGCGCCCATCTTGGTAAGCTCATCGCTCGCTTCCGGCAAGGGGCAAAGGAACAGGGTTGGCAGCTTGGCGCGAGCGATACCCCGATCCAGCCGTTGCTGGTGGGGGAGAGCAGTGTTGCCCTGCAACTGGCAGAACGGCTGCGGGAACGCGGCGTCTGGGTGAGCGCCATTCGCCCGCCCACGGTGCCGGTCGGTACGGCCCGGCTGCGCATTACCCTGAGCGCGGCTCACCGCGAGCAGGATCTGGATCGCCTGCTCGATGCCTTGGGGGTCTGCCTTGCAGCGACAACGGTTAGGGAGGTTTGCCATGGTTGAGCGTTTTCAAACGGTCGACAAGGCGCAGCTTGCTCGCCGTTTTGGCGCCGCCGCTCGTCACTACGATGCCCATGCCCGCTTTCAACAGGAGGTGGGTCAGGCGTTGCTGGAATGGATGCCGAGCAGGCCGGTTGGCACTGATCTGACGGTGAGCGGGCTGGATCTGGGCTGCGGCACCGGTTTTTTCTTGCCCCAACTGGCGAACCGTTGTCACCAGCTGGTGGGGCTGGATCTTGCCCCCGGCATGCTGGCGCAGGCCGCCTTGCGTGGCAGCGGCGCCCGCCTGCTCTGCGGTGATGCGGAGCAGCTTCCTTTCGCCGATAACACATTCGACTGGGTTTTCTCCAGTCTGGCGTTGCAGTGGTGCGAGCGTCCGGCCCAGGCTTTTGGCGAGCTGCTGCGGGTGGTCAAACCGGGCGGCCAGATCTTTTTCTCGACCCTGCTCGATGAGTCGCTCTGGCAGTTGCGAGCCGCCTGGCAGCAGCTTGATGGTCGCGCCCATGTCAATCGCTTCCTCAGCCTGCCACAATTGGAGCAGGCGCTGGCGAGCGCCGGGGTATCTGCTCCCGAGCTGCGTTGTATCACCTGGGATCTAGCCTATCTTGAATTGCCGCAGTTGTTGCGCGATCTCAAGGGGATTGGGGCCAATCAGGTCAATGACAATCAGGGGAGTGCCGCCCCGGCCGGTCTGAGCGGTCGCGCCAGATTGCAGCAGCTGGCGCAGGCGTATGAGGTGTTTCGCCAGCCCGATGGCAGGCTGGTCGCCAGTTATCGGGTGTGCCTCGGCCGCCTCAGCAAGCCTCGCTGAGCGCCGGGAATCGCATTGTGTGCAGGGTAGTCAACGGGCCCTGCCAAGGAGAGAACCGTATGAAATCATTCTTTATCACCGGCACCGATACCGATGTGGGCAAGACGCTGGTGGCGCGCACCCTGCTGCGCGAATTCAGCGCACAGGGAATCAAGTGCGCGGGTTACAAGCCGGTCTCGGCCGGATGTGCTCGCACTCCGGACGGGCTGCGCAACCTGGATGCCGTTCTGTTGCAGGAGGCGGCGAGTCTGCCGCTGCCCTATGAGGTGGTCAATCCGTTCGCCTATGAGCCGCCGATTGCGCCCCACATCGCCGCCAGCGAGGCGCGCCAGCCTATCACCATGCAGGGGTTGAGCGAGGGGCTACGCAAGATTGAACAGGTCGGGGCCGAGCTGGCGGTAGTGGAAGGGGCGGGGGGCTGGTATCTGCCGCTCGATCGCAAGCATCTGCTGTCGGACTGGGTCAAGCAGGAGAACATGGCGGTGATCATGGTGGTGGGGGCCAAGTTGGGTTGCCTCAACCATGCGCTGCTCACCTTTGCCGCCATTCGCAATGATCAGTTGCCGGTAGCGGGGTGGGTAATTAATCGGCTCCATGGTTCCATGAGCCATTATCAGGAAAATCTGGACACCCTGAGGGGCTTGCTGCCAGCCCCCTTCCTCGGCGAAATTCCGTTTATAAACAATCCGCTTGAAGCCGATTTGCAGGGGCGTCTCGATATCTCGCCGCTACTTTGACGGCATATTCAGCGAACATTCATCGAATCTCCCTAGAATGTCGACATTAACATGATCAGGTGGGGATC
Organism: Aeromonas sp. 84A; assembly: GCF_051919345.1. Classification (NCBI taxonomy): domain Bacteria; kingdom Pseudomonadati; phylum Pseudomonadota; class Gammaproteobacteria; order Aeromonadales; family Aeromonadaceae; genus Aeromonas; species Aeromonas sp. 84A. Next base: position 3,491,864 of record NZ_JBQBEW010000001.1, on the reverse strand, counting down.
CCGAGTGATCCCCGGTCATGTCCCTTATCTTCACAAGGAGTCTATATGAAGCGAATTATGCTATTCCTGGTGACCAACCTGGCCGTCATGCTGGTGCTGGGGGTGGTACTCAATATCCTGTTCTCGGTTCTGGGGATCAACAAGTCCAGCATTTCCGGGCTGTTGGTGTTCTGTGCCGTGTTCGGTTTTGGGGGTTCCTTTATCTCCTTGCTGATGTCCAAGTGGATGGCCAAGCGCAGCTATGGCGTCCAGGTCATCGAGCAACCCCGTAACGAGACCGAGCACTGGCTGGTGAGTACTGTGGCCCGTCAGGCCCGCGAAGCGGGTATCAAGATGCCGGAAGTGGGGATCTACGACTCTCCCGAGATGAACGCCTTTGCCACCGGCGCCCGCCGCGATGATTCGCTGGTGGCGGTCTCCTCCGGCCTGCTCTACAGCATGAGCCGTGACGAGGCGGAAGCGGTACTGGCCCACGAGGTGAGCCACGTGGCCAACGGCGACATGGTGACCCTGACCCTGATCCAGGGGGTGGTGAACACCTTCGTGATGTTCTTCGCCCGGATCGTGGCTGGCGTGATCAGCAACTTCTTCAGCTCCAACAACGAGGAAGAGAGCAGCAGCACCGGCGGTTTTGCCTACATGATCACCGTGTTCGTGCTGGAGATGCTGTTCGGTATTCTGGCCTCCATCATCGTCATGTGGTTCAGCCGTCAGCGCGAGTTCCGTGCCGATGCCGGTGCCGCCAAGCTGGCAGGTCGCGACAAGATGATTGCCGCCCTTGAGCGCCTCTCTCGCGGTGCCGAGCCGCAGCTGGAAGGCTCCATGATGGCTTTTGGCATCAACGGCAAGCGCTCCATGAGCGAGCTGTTCATGAGCCACCCGCCTATCGAGCAGCGCATCGCCGCCCTGCGTGGTTGATAGATACTGAATGACGGGGATACCCCGAATAAAAAACGGCTGCCTTCGGGCAGCCGTTTTGCTTTTCAGCGTTCTTTAAAGCTTGAAGTGTCCCATCTCCTGGCGCAGTACCCGTGACAGCTGCTTGAGCTTGGCCGCCTCTTGGGACACGTGACGGGCGGCATCCCCCGATTGCTCGGAGAGGGAGGTGATGTTGCCGACGGTAGAGACTACCTCGTTGGCGGCGGTGGACTGCTCGCGCAGGGTGTGGCTGATCTCCCCCATCAGGCCGGTGAGGTTGGAGGCGTGGCTCTGGATGCTGGCGATCGCCTCGCCGGTCTGGTTGGCCAGCGTGACCCCGCGAGAGACGTTGTTGACCGTGTTCTCCATGCTGCGGATGGAGGCATCCGCCCCGCTCTGGATTTTGCTAATCATCCCGGTGATCTGCTGGGTTGAGGCCGCCGAGCGACTGGCCAGATTGCGCACCTCGTCGGCCACCACCGCAAAGCCGCGACCCTGTTCACCGGCCCGCGCTGCCTCGATGGCCGCGTTGAGAGCCAGCAGGTTGGTCTGATCGGCGATGCCGCGGATCACCCCGATGATCTCCGAAATCTGCTGGGTATGGCCGTTGAGCTCGGAGATGGTGCTGGCCGCATCCCCCACAGTGGTGGAGATATTCTCGATGCTGCCAAGCGTCTCTTTAATGACCCCCGACCCCTCCTCCAGGGTATTGGCGGAGACCTTGCTCAGCTCATCGGCATGGGTGGCGTTGTCGGAGAGGTGGCTGATGCTCACTACCAGCTCCTCAATGGCGGCGGCCATGGTTTGGGTGCTGGTTTGCTGATCGGTGGCAAACTGGGCAGTCTGCTCGGCGATTTGGGCAATGCTGTCAGCAGAGTGTGACAGCTCCTCGGTGGAGTGAGAGACCTTGGCGATGATCCCCTTGAGGGTGGTCTGCATACCGCCGAGCAGGCCGATCAGGCTCTCTTTCGATCCTGGCGGCACCTTGATGGGGCGTGAGAAGTCCCCTTCCGCCATCATATGGAGATCCGTCTTGAGCTGCTCGACCGAGGTGCCCACCAGATCGAGCAGGGAGCGATAGGTGCGCCAGAGGAAGAACATCAACACCAGACCGAGGGCGATAAAGAGATAGCGCAGCATATCGGTATTGGCGATGGCGCTCTCGACTGCCTCATGGTTGCGCTGCTCCATCATCACGTAGAAGTCATCGATGGGGGACATGATGCGCCCCTTGTTCTGGTGATAGGCCTTGTCATGCATCATGGCGATGGCTTTTTGCTGGTTGGCAACCGGATCGCCATCGCTCTGCTGCACCAGCTTGAAGGCGGCGACCTCGGTGTTGACCAGCGCATCCGAGTTGTTTTTGGCCTCGTTCAGTTTGGCGAGTTCACCTTCGGTGAAACCGGCATCCTTCATCAGGTCGATCAGGCCACGGCGAACATTGCTGTCGGGGCGGGGATTCTGGCCGTTGGCGGCGACAAAGTCCCAGTAGATACGGTTGTAGCCATCCGGCCTCGGCTGTTCGCCGTTGCGAATGGCCAGGATCCGCATGTACTGCTGCTCGTAGGCTGGATCCTTGGTGATGACATAGGTGCGCCCGAGTCGGGTCAGATCATCGGAGGATTGGCGCAGCTCATCGGCCAGCAGGTAGGAGACATATTGTTGTCGATAACTCTCTTCCAGTTGTTTACCCGCCCAGCTGTAGGCGAAAAACACCAGTGACAGCAGGATCAGGGTGATGACGGATAGCAGCAGGTTGAGCTGAAAGGCGGGCTTGTTCTGTTCCATGGTATGGGCGTCCTTTCCCTATGGCTGAGTGTCGTATGGAGCATCGCCAAGTCAATGGCTGGCAAGGCTTTTTGCTCTGAGAGTATAGGAAGGGAAACTCACTGATGAAGGCCGTGGGGACAAATTAAGGGCGGATCAGGTTAACAAGTGTGGATAAAGATGACCGGGGTCAATTCCCCGGTCATCTGGGGTGGCGTGAGTTAATGCGGCCCGATCACCCGATCATAGGATTTCAAGGTCGGTGAGTGGCACGGCGCAGCAGGCAAGGATCTTGCCCTCCGCCCGCTCGGCGGCGGTGATGGCGGGGGCGTCGGGGTGATCCACCTCGCCCGAGATCAGCGTCTGTTTGCAACTGCCGCAGATGCCGGCGCGGCAGCTCCACGGCAGCTCTACGCCTTGCTTGTTGGCCTGATCCAGCACAGTGCCCTGATTGTTGCCGGTAAAGGCTTGGGCGCCGATACGCAGTTGCACCGCCTGATGGGGGCGGGCCACCGAGAGAATGGCACCGCCAAAACTCTCCTGTTTGATCCGTGCGGCCGGAACGCCGAGTGCTGCAACTTTGGCGGCAGCATCGGCCATAAAGCCGTGGGGGCCACAGATAAAGACCTCTTTTTCGGCCAGCCCTTTGATCAGTTGCAGATTCTCATCATTGAGTCGCCCTTGCAGCCCCTGCCAGTGATTGTCCGGCTGGCTTAGGATAATGGTGAGGGTCATCCCCTGCTGCGCCATGGCGTGCAGTTCGCTGGCGGCGGGAATGTCCGCTTCGCTACGGCACAGGTGCATAAAGTGAACCTCTTCCAGCTCCTCGCGTAGCGCCAGGGTGCGGGCTATCGCCAGCATGGGGGTGACGCCGGAGCCTGCGGAGAGCAACAGGAGGTTGCGCTCGGACCCTAAGTGAAACTCACCAGCAGGGTTGGCGGCCAGCAGCCGATCACCCACCTGCAACTGCTGGTGCAGCCAGTGGGAGATGCGGCCACCCTCCACCTTCTTGACGCTGATGCTGTAACGCTCCGGATGATCTGGCGTAGAGCTCAGGGTATAGCGGCGCTGAACCCGCTCATTTTTGATATCGAGGCTGATGGGCAGATGCTGGCCCGGCAGGTAGTCGGGCAGGGGCTCGCCATCGGTGGCTTCGAACCAGAAGGTCTCCAGATCCCGCGCCAGCGGTTCACGGGCCACGCAGACCAGCTCCCGCTTCTTCGGCGCGGCGGCGGGATAGACCACCGGACGGGTGCGCTCCAGCACCTCGATCTCGCTGCCAGCCTCATCCACCCCTCGTTCAGGGCGATCAGGTTCTGGCCGAAGTAGACCTCGCCATCCTCGCCACGGCGGTAGCGGGTAAGGGTGGCCAGCGGCTCTTTCAGGGCGTTGAAGCGATCGGTGCCCGCTTCCACCGTGGTCATGATGCAGCGGCTGCAGGGCTTGACCACTTTAAATTCCACTTCGCCGATGCGGATACGCACCCAGCTGTCCTCCTCGAAGGGCTGGGTATTGCTTGCCACCAGATTGGTGCGGAACTGGCTCATCTGGTGCAGCGCATCGGAGCGCAGATTGAGATCCTCAAGGGAGGCTTGGCTTATCAGCAGCAGCGGATAACCGTCGGCAAAGCTGACCCGGGTGCCGGTCTTCTCGCGAAAGCGATCAGAGGTTTCACCCAGCCAGAGCAGTTGCACCGTCTCCCCTGCCACCCGGCTTAGCCACCCATCGGCTTTGGGGTCGGTGTGCAGGGCGGTGAAACGGTCGCTCCAGACTCCGGTAGCTTGCGGGGCGCGGCTGAAGTCGACCTCTTGCAGGGTGAGCGGTTCAAAGCCCGGATAGCGCAGTTGCAAGCCTCCTTCGATGGGGGTGGCCACGACCTGTTGCAGCTGGGGATGGGTACGGGCGGTGATAAAGGTGCCGTCCGGTTTGACCACCATGTAGCGGCGATCCCCGGCGAGTCCCTCTTCGGTCACCCGGGCGCGAGCCAGCGGCATGCCTGCAGTCGATTTGATGGGGTAGAGGTGAATGCTGTCTAGCCTGGGCATCTTCATATCCTTGTGACGCGGCGCGATCGCCTGGAAAAAGGGGAACATAACGGTTCCCCGGCGATCCGGCAATCCTTTCAAGGGGGCGGTCTATAGTTGGGAAAACAGAACAAGAGGGCATCGGGATGAAAATAAGCTGGTTGTTGGCGGGGGGCCTTTTTTGCCACGGGCTCTGGGCGCAGGAGCTGACCCTGACCACGGGAGAGTATCCCCCTTACTGCTCCGAGACGCTGAAATATCAGGGGCTAATCCCTCATGTGGTGAGCGAGGCATTCAAGAGTGAAGGGGTGAGCGTCAAGTTTCAGTTTCTGCCCTGGAAGCGGGCCTTTCGCTTGTCGGAGGAGGGGGTGGTGGATGGCACTGTCCACTGGTATGAGTCGAGCGAGCGGCGCAAAACCCATCTCTACAGCGATCCCATCCTGAGCGAAACCTATGTCTGGTTCTATCTCAAGTCCGATCCGCTGGAATGGCGCAGCTATCAGGATCTGGCGGATCGCAAGCTGGCTGCGGTCAGTGGCTATACCTACAATGCAGATTTTTTTGCAGCCATCGCGCAGGTGCCGCTGCAGGTGCAGTTCGTCACCCGGCTGCGCCAGAGTTTCGATCTGCTGCTCTCCGGCCGCGCCGACCTGACCCTGGAGAACATAGATGTCGGCTACTACTCCCTGCGTCAGTTCTACCCAGCCAGCACGGTCGATCTCTTTGCAACCCATTCAAAACCCGTGATGAAGGTCGAAGGTCACCTGTTGATCAGCCGCAAGCGTGCCAACGCTGACGAGCTGATCAAAACCTTCAATCGGGGGCTCGCCAAACTGAAAGCCAGCGGTCAGCTGGAGAAGATGTTACTTGAGTCACGTTCTGGTCTCTATGAACCATAAAGTGCAACATTTTTTGATCCTGATTCGCTAATCAGTACAAAAAAGCGGCCATTATCGACTCAGTTCCCAGTTTCTAACGCTTTCGCTTCTTCCCCATCCGGCCACCGTCCGCCTCGGCTACACGGTATCAAGCGCCATCGGGTGGGGCCTGTCACACAAAAAGAAGAAAGCAATGTATGAGCAAACAACTGGACATGACCCCATTGCCGGATCTCTCCCTGAAAACGGGAACAGGCCCGGTGCGTACCCGGCTACCCGTCTGGCGGCCGGCCCTGCCACCCTGCAATCACGCCTGCCCGGCCGGAGAAAATATCCAGGCCTGGCTCTCTTTGGCGCAGGCCGGCCGTTTTGAGGCGGCCTGGCAGACCCTGATCGAAGAGAACCCTTTGCCCGCCATTCATGGCCGGGTCTGCTATCACCCCTGCGAGAGCGCCTGCAACCGCAGTCAGGTGGATGAATCCGTCTCCATCCACGCCATCGAGCGTTTCCTCGGCGACGAGGCGCTGGCCCGTGGTTGGCAGCCTGCGCCACCTGCCCCTGCCAGCGGCAAGAAGGTGCTGGTCATAGGCGCTGGTCCCTCCGGCCTCTCCTGCGCCTGGCACCTCAACCGGCTCGGCCATCAGGTGGAGATCCGCGAAGCGGGGCCACTGGCGGGCGGCATGCTGCGCTTTGGCATTCCCGCCTACCGTCTGCCCCGCGACGTGCTGGATCGGGAGGTGGCCCGCATCGTGGCGGCCGGGGTGACGCTCACTCTTAACCACAAGGTGGAGGATGTGCTGCGCGAGCGCGACGAGGGGGGCTTTGACGCCGTTTTTATGGCCATCGGCGCCCATCTGGCCAAGCGGGTCGATATTCCGGCCCGGGAAGCGGGCAAGATCCTCGATGCGGTGAGTTTCCTCGAGCAGGCCAGTCTTGCCGAAGAGCAGGGCTTGCCGCCACCCAAACTGGGGCGGCGGGTAGCGATTTATGGGGGTGGCAACACCGCCATGGACGCGGCCCGTACCGCCCGTCGTTTGGGCGTTGAAGAGGCGATGATCATCTATCGCCGCGACCGCAACCATATGCCGGCCCACGCCTTTGAAGCCGACGAGGCCGAGGAGGAGGGGATCAAGATCAACTGGTTGCGCAGCATTCGCCAGCTCGACAACACCACTATCGAGGTGGAGGTTATGGCGCTGGATGCCGAGGGCAAACCGGTACCCACCGGCAAGTTTGAAACCCTCGAAGCGGACTCCCTTATTCTGGCGCTCGGTCAGGAGGTCGATCTCTCGGTGCTGGAGAGTATTCCCGGCGTGCGGGTCAACAAGGAGGGAGTGGTGCAGGTGGCGGGTAACCTGATGACGGATGTGCCGGGTCTGTTTGCGGGCGGCGACATGGTGCCCTCCGAGCGCACCGTCACCATCGCCACCGGCCACGGCAAGAAGGCGGCACGCCATATGGATGCCTGGCTGCGCGGTCGCCACTACCACAAACCGCTCTCCTACCCGCTGGTGGGGCCGGAGCAGTTGCAGCTCTGGTTCCAGACCCACGCCCCGGCCAGCAGTCAGCCGGTCAAACCGGCGTGGGCACGGGACGACTTTGGCGAGATCATCGGCGGGCTGGATGAGGTGGCCGCCCGCTACGAGGCGGCGCGCTGCTACTCCTGCGGCAACTGCTTCGAGTGCGACGGCTGCTACGGCAGTTGTCCCGAGCAGGCCATCGCCAAGCTGGGGCCGGGCAAGGGGTATCAGGTGGATGCCGAGCGCTGCACCGGCTGCGGTGCCTGCCATGACCAGTGCCCTTGTCACGCCATCGAGCTGCGCCAACCGGAGGAGTCCCAATGAAACATGAACTGATCATGGTCGACGGCAATGAAGCCGCGGCCCGGGTGGCGTACCAGCTGAGCGAAGTGTGTGCCATCTACCCCATTACCCCGAGCTCGACCATGGCCGAACTGGCCGATGCCTGGGCGGCGGAGGGGCAGACCAACCTGTGGGGCAACATCCCCACAGTGGTGGAGATGCAGAGTGAAGGGGGGGCGGCCGGCACGGTACACGGCGCCCTGCAGGCGGGGGCGCTCGCCACCACCTTCACCGCCAGTCAGGGGCTGATGCTGATGCTGCCCAACATGTACAAGATTGCCGGTGAGCTGACCTCGGCGGTGTTCCATGTGGCGGCCCGCTCGCTGGCGGCGCAGGGACTGTCGATTTTTGGCGACCATCAGGACGTGATGGCGGCGCGCAGCACCGGCTTTGCCATGCTTGCCTCCGGCTCGGTGCAGGAGGCGCAGGACCTGGCCTTGGTCGCTCATAGCGTCACCCTGCAGTGCCGGGTGCCCTTCATCCACTTCTTCGACGGCTTTCGCACCTCCCACGAGGTGAACAAGATCACTGCCCTGCATCGGGATGAGATCCGGGCGCTGATCGACAACGACTGGGTACGGGCCCACCGTGCGCGGGCCCTCAACCCGGATCATCCGGTGATGCGTGGCACAGCCCAGAACCCGGATACCTATTTCCAGTCCCGCGAGAGCGTCAACCCCTTCTACGAGGCGGTACCGGCGCGGGTGCAGCAGTGCATGGACAATCTCGGCGAGCTGACCGGCCGCCACTACCGGTTGGTTGAGTACCACGGCGCGCCCGATGCCACCGACGTCATCGTGCTGATGGGCTCGGGGGCGGCTACCGCCCGCACCACAGTGGATTGGCTCAACCAACAGGATCGCAAGACCGGGGTGCTGGTCATTCGCCTCTATCGTCCCTTCCCGGTACAGGCGCTGCTCGACGCGCTGCCCGCGAGCGTGCGGCGCATGGCGGTGCTGGATCGCACCAAGGAGCCGGGGGCGGGCGGCGAGCCGCTGCTGCTGGATGTGCAGAGCGCCCTTATCGATGGCTTGCAGCGCGGCCTTTTCAAGCGGCTGCCCTGGCTCAGTGGCGGTCGCTACGGCCTCTCTTCCAAAGAGTTCACCCCCGCCATGTGTGCGGCGGTATTCGAGGAGCTGGCATCCGATGCACCGCGCCCGCGTTTCACCGTGGGGATTGTCGATGATGTGTCGGGCCTCAGTCTGGCATGGCACCCCATCGGCGATCTGGAGCCCGCCAGCCGGGTGCGGGCGCTCTTCTTTGGCCTCGGTGCCGACGGCACGGTTGGCGCCAACAAGAACAGCATCAAGATCATCGGCGAGCTGGAGGGGGTCCACGCGCAGGGCTACTTTGTCTACGACTCCAAGAAGTCGGGCTCGCGCACCGTCTCCCACCTGCGCTTTGGCCCCGAGCCCATCGACGCCCCCTGGCTTATCGAGCAGGCGAGCTTTATCGGTTGCCACCAGTGGGGCTTTGTCGAGTCGGTCGATCTGCTGGAGCATGCCGCCGAAGGGGCGACCCTGCTGCTAAATGCTCCCTATGAGCCTGAGCGGGTCTGGGCCGAGCTGCCCGAGCGGCTGCGCGCCCGCATCCGAGCCCTCGATATCCGCCTCTACTGCATCGACGGCGATCGGGTGGCCGAGCGCAACGGCATGGGTAATCGCATTAACACCATCATGCAGACCTGCTTCTTCGCGTTGGCTGGCATCTTGCCGCGGGATGAGGCGATTGCGCTGATCAAGGAGAGCATCGAGAAGAGCTATGCCCGTAAGGGGCCCGAGGTGGTGGCGCGCAACTTCGCGGCGGTGGACGACACCCTGGCCCACCTCCATCAGGTGACCATCCCGGCCGGTGAGGAGCAGATCAGCGACTATCCGCTGCCATTGGCGCCGGGTGGCAGCGAGTTTGTCCAGCGGGTGACCGGCGAGATGCTGGCAGGGCGCGGCGATCTGATCCCTGTCTCCATGCTGCCGGTGGATGGCACTTACCCCACCGCCACCAGCCGCTTCGAGAAGCGGGATATCGCCCGCGAGATCCCGATCTGGCACTCCGATATCTGCATCCAGTGCGGCAACTGTGTCTTTGTCTGCCCCCACGCGGCGCTGCGGGCCAAGTTCTACCATCAGGACTGGCTCGCAACCGCCCCCGAGGCAGCGCAGTCGGTGCCCGTCACCGCCAAGGGCTTCCCCGATAGCCGCTACACCTTGCAGCTCTATCCGGAAGATTGCACCGGCTGCGGTCAGTGCGTGCAAGCTTGTCCGGTGCGGGCCGGGGCTGATGAGGAACACGAGGGCGAGCGCGCCATCACCATGATGGATAAGGCGCCCCATCTGGCGGGCCAGAAGCAGGCGCTGCGCTGGTTCGAGAGTCTGCCCTGGCCTGCCCGCGAGCGGGTGGACTTCTCCACGGTGCGCGGTGCCCAGTTCCTCGAACCCCTGTTCGAGTTCTCCGGTGCCTGCGCCGGCTGTGGCGAGACCCCCTATCTCAAGCTGCTGACCCAGCTGTTTGGCGACCGCATGTTGGTGGCCAACGCCACCGGTTGCTCCTCCATCTACGGCGGCAACCTGCCGACTACGCCGTGGGCCAAGAACGGCGAAGGGAAGGGGCCGGCCTGGTCGAACTCCCTGTTTGAGGACAACGCCGAGTTTGGCTTTGGCTTCCGTCTCACCGCCGATCAGCATCACGGTCAGGCGGTGGCGGCCCTCGAAGCGATGAAGGGGGAGCTGGGCGCCGAGCTGGTCGATACCTTGATTAGCGCCCCGCAGCGGCTGGAGTCGGAGATCCGCGCCCAGCGCACCCGGGTGGCGCAAGTGCGGGAGCGGCTGGAAGAGGTGAAATCCGGCAAGGCCCGCGAGCTGCTGTCACTCATCGATCAGCTGGTACGCCGTTCGGTCTGGATCATCGGCGGGGATGGCTGGGCTTATGACATCGGCTCATCGGGGCTCGACCATGTGCTCGCCTCTGGGCGCGATGTGAACGTGTTGGTGATGGATACCGAGGTCTACTCCAACACCGGCGGCCAGATGTCGAAATCGACCCCGCTCGGTGCCGTCGTCAAGTTCGCGGCAGGGGGCAAGACGCTGGCCAAGAAGGATGTGGCGTTGCAGGCCATCTCCTACGGCAACGTCTATGTTGCCCGCATCGCCTTCGGGGCCAACCCGCAGCAGGCGCTGCAGGCCTTGCGTGAAGCCGAAGCCTATCCGGGCCCGTCGCTGATCATCGCCTACAGCCACTGTATCGCCCACGGCATCGATATGGAGTTTGGCCTGACCCAGCAAAAACGCGCTGTGGCTTCCGGTCACTGGCCGCTGATGCGCTACAACCCGGTACTGCGTAGTGCGGGGCAGAACCCCTTCAGCCTCGACAGCCTGCGTCCCTCCATTCCCCTCTCTGAATACCGGCAGGAGGAGACCCGTTATCGGGTATTGGCCCAGAGCCATCCGGAGGAGGCCGAGCGGCTGATGCAGGTGGCGCAAAAAGTGGCGTGGCAGAAGTGGGCCACCTACGAGGAGATGGCCACCCGCGAGGCCAGCCATTTCCATCCGCCGGTGTGATGGTGAAGTGAGTGAAATATAACCAAGCGGGCCACTGGCCCGCTTTTTATACCAGGCGACAATTGGATGTCACTACTCACTATCTGATAGCAACTACAGGCGTAGCCGTGGTGATATCATGAAAACCAAAGTGATGTGTTGATATGTTAGGATAAGCTGGACAGGATATATGACATATTATGTGATATATGAACAGTTTTCGTATATTGAATAGTCCGCTTTGCTTTATTTTGGAGGCAGTTTGAGATTTTTAAGTTACACGATGGTGTTTTTATTAGGAGTAATCATAGATGCTCCTGATTATCAATTTTTAATAAAGGAAGTAAAATGGACTGATGTTATTACTACGTTCGCCACCGTTGTGGCGACAATTATCGTATATAGGACTTATTCAAGATGGCTAGACTCAAAGAAAAGAGAAGATGCCTATCAGACTTCAAAGGATTATATATCCTGTTTGGTGGACATATCAGAGTCGCTTTATGAACTAATGTCCCCTTTTGAACAATGTGTCCCACAAGCTGGCTGCATACCAATTAATCGTGAGCAGAGTGATTCATTGCTAGCTGGTAGTAACGAAGCTCGTCATAAACTGATGGCAAAGGCTAATAAGTTGGCAAGGACAAAATCAGAGTTGAGCTTTTGGGGGGTAAGCCTAGTTCCGGAATTCGAAAAAAACCATGAGAGCATATTGAAAGAAGTATCTAATGCTTTTGTTGTCGCGGGGGCACTTCAAAGCCAAGTATATTGGTATTACAACGTTGATAAGAGTAAGCAAGCTAGTATGTTTGACGAGTTCTCCAAGTTAAAAGTCAGAGTGTTAAACACTCAAAAGTTTTTAGATTTGAGATATAGACGAAAATACGCAGGCTTTTTTGTTCACCCAAAATAGAACGGACTATGTAGAAATAATGTTTTTTGGGTGAAAAATATATTGGGTGGTCGGTATTAGAAAAATGTGTAGATAAGAAGGAACGTTAGACAAGGAATGCCTCCAAAGCACGACACAATATACCGCCACTTTGGCATAATCCTCCCATCTACAGCATCAGGCTTCCTTTTCCTACCAAGGCAGGTAAGCTGCGGGGCAAATAGCGTCAAGCAGGAGAAGGGACCATGACAGAACAACATATCGCCGGGACGATCGGCATTCTGGGGGCGGGTTGGCTGGGGCTGCCGCTGGCGCGAGCCCTGCTGGCGGCTGGCAAGCAGGTGGCGGTGACGGTCAGCAGCGCCGAAAAAGCGGCCCGTTTGCAGGGGGCGGGGATCAACGCCCATCCGCTGACGATTTCTGCCCATATGTCGGATGCGTGGCCTATCCCCTGCGAATCGCTGGTTATCTGCGTACCGCCCAGCAAGACCGATGACTATCCGCAGGCGGTGGCAAAAGCCTGCGCGCTTGCCAAAGCGAGTGGCACCCGGCGGGTGCTGTTTGTCAGCGCCACCTCGGTATGGGGGGCGGGGCAGCAGGAGGGGGAAGAACCCCAACCCCGCCATGCCCGTGGCGAGCGGATGCTGGCGGCGGAGCAGGCGGTGCTGGCGGCCGGTTTCGAAACGGTGATGATAGTGCGCCCCTCCGGCCTTTATGGCCCGGATCGCCATCCCGGCCGTTTCCTTGCGGGCAAGACGCTGGATGGCGGCGCCCAGTCGGTCAATCTGGTCCATCTGGATGATGTGGTGGCAGCGTGTATGTTGCTGCTGGAGCGGGGCAAGGACGGGGATGTCTTCAACCTGAGCGCGCCGGTGCATCCTCGCCGCGAGCAGTTCTACCCCTTTGCAGCGCGTCAGCAGGGGCTGCCTGCGCCGGTCTTTATCGAGCCTGCCGGTGAATTTCAGCCCATCGACGGCCAGCTGATTTGCCAGCAGATGGGATTCAACTATCGCTGGCCCGATCCGGCCCACTGGTTTGCCGAGCTCGCCGCCTCGGGCAATTGAGGTTTGCCAAGGGGGTGATCGCCCCCTATCATGCCGCCATCCATGAGAGAGAGGCGGTAATGATGGTAGATACAAAACGTCACCCCGATGGGGAGTTGTTGCTGAGAACCCTGGCAATGCCAGCCGATACCAACCCCAATGGCGACATCTTTGGTGGCTGGATCATGTCCCAGATGGATATAGGTGGGGGCATTATGGCCAAGGAGCTGGCAAAAGGACGTATTTGTACCGTATCCGTCGAAGGCATGACCTTTCACAGTCCGGTCAAGGTGGGTGATGTGGTCTGCTGCTACGGCCGCTGCATGAAGATCGGCCGCAGCTCCATGAAGCTCAAGCTGGAGGTGTGGGTCAAGCCGGTACTGCGGGAAAATGACGCCCAGCGCTACTGTGTGACCGAGGGGATCTTCACCTATGTCGCCATCGACGAGCAGGGCAAATCCCGCCCGGTTCCGGTGAGTGCCTGATTAAATCAGCCGGGCATTGATGATGGATATTTCCTGCTCAAGCCCGGTTTTTTGCCGTATCATGCGTTCCAGCATCTCTTCCGAGCCCACATATTGCAGGGTGTCAAACAGGCAGAGATCGCATTGAGGGTCCCGTCTTATCTGATAGACGGTGGCCAGCTCCACTTGATGACAATTTCCTTGTTGATCATAAAACGTCACGTTGTACCGAAGTTCTTTCGCCATGAGACAAGGTCCTTCTGGTTGGGTGGAACAGGGACTATCAGCTTAGTCGGCGTGGATGACGTTTGTGATGGTCGCAACAAAAAGCAAAGGCGGGCGGTTGTTAGCCAATGAAAAATAGTTATCGCATTCTTGGCACCTCCCTGCTGACCCTGGGGTTGGTAGGCTGTTTTGAGGTGCCGGATCAGAACCATCTGGTCACAGCTCAAGGGATTGTGCCGGGACTCGACTGCCAGCGTCCGCCGCTGGTAGCGTTGGCGACCACGGCGCTGCCCCGTGAATTCGGGGTGACGGTGTGGAATCTCTACAAGGGCCAGCGTAAGAACTGGCGTGAAGGGATGGACAGTTATGCCAAGGGGCAGGATCTGGTGCTGCTGCAAGAGTCGGCCACTCGTCCCGAGATGCTCGACTGGCTGCGCGCCGGTGATTTCCAGTGGCAACAGCTGCAAGCCTTCACCCAGGGCGGCGTGTCGTTCGGGGTGATGACGGTGGCCAAGACTCCGCAGGCGTTCGTCTGTGGCGTGCGCTCTCCCGAGCCCTTGCTGCGCATCCCCAAATCCGGGCTGGTGAGCCTCTATCCGCTGCAGGGCGATCCTGACGGCGTCATGGTGATCAATATCCATGCGGTCAATTTCGAGCTGGGGATGGCTACCTTTCGCGAGCAGCTTAACGATTTGACTGCCTTGGTGCGCCGCCATCAGGGGCCGGTGATCCTGGCCGGTGATTTCAACACCTGGAGTGACAAGCGCCAGTTCTGGTTAAGCAAATTGGTGGACGAGCTGGGTCTGCAAGAGGCCGTGCCGGTGCCTGACTTGCGCCGCACCGCCTTTGGTCGCCCGCTGGATCACCTCTACTACCGCAATCTGGATTTGGTTGAGGTGAGTTCACCGGCGACCGACAGTTCGGATCACAACCCCATCATTGCGCGCTTTGCCGCCCAGTCTGTGACTCCCTGATCGGGGATGATGTGTGCGTGTTGCCCATAAAAAAATCCGGCGCCTGATGGCGCCGGATTTTTTTATACGCTCTGGCGGTCAACCCGCTCGGGATGACCCGCAGGCATTACTGGTAGAGACCCAGATTCGCTTTGGCGTAGGCTTCGAAATCGGTGCAGCCACCGATGTGCTGCTCGTCCAGGAAGATCTGCGGCACGGTATTGACCGGCTTGCCGGCGCTCTTGGCCAGATCTTCTTTGGTGATGCCTTCGGCATGGATATCCACGTAGCGGAATTTGAAGTCATCGCGCTGTTCGGTCAACTGCTCGGCGATCTGTACGGCACGGACACAGTAGGGGCAACCCGGGCGACCAAAAATCACTGCAAACATATTTTCTCTCCGTTTTTTAAGCCGTTTATGTATGGCCGTTGATATGAGGCAGGCAACAGCATAGCCCTGCCTCGTGGCGACTTGAAGCCGAAATTATCGATACCGTGATTCGAGTGGGCCTATTGGCTCAGCTCTCATCGGCGATCTGGATCGGCTGCTGCTGATAGATGCTCTCCAGCACCCCCTTCTCGAATACGGTCCAGGGCCACGGCGCCTTGCTGGCACGATAGCGCTCATGGGTGGCCGGATCTTGGGACAGGCCACGCTGGAACATCACGAACGCCTTGCGCTGGCCGCCTGCCGTGTCGATGAAGCCCACCAGATTGGAGGTGCCGGTGATGGTCCCTGTCTTGGCATGGACCTTGTTCTTCATCATGGGGGCGGTGACGCTGCGGCGCCACGCCAGGGTGCCATCCACCTGCGAGCTTGGTAGCAGCTTGATCAGGCCAAGTTCGGCATCATTTTTCTGGATGAAGTTCAGCACCGACATCATCTGACGGGCGCTGATGAGATTGTGAGCGGAGAGACCGGAGCCGTCAGCCAGAGTGGCATTGCCCAGATCGATACCGTTCTTGGTCAGAATGGCGCGCACCGCCATGGTGCCGCTGCGATAGCTGCCCGGCTTGTTGTAGTAGTGACGGCCCACGGTTTTGAGGAAGGTATCGGCATAGAGGTTGTCCGATTTCTTCAGCATCTTGGCGAGCATCACCGGCAGGGAGACCGAGTAGTGGGTGCCGAGGGTCTCTGCCCCTTCAGGGGCCTTGTGGGTGACCCGCAGCAGGCCATCATGCTCGATACCGGCCCGGTTCATCGCCCAGCGGATGTTGTCCCAGCCCCAGGCTTCCACGTCGTGGATGGCGAAACGCAGCCCCTGCGGCTCCTTGTTCGGAGTAATGCAGCCCTTGAGCTCGTAGAAGTTGCCCTTGGCCATGTCCACTTCCAGTGCGCAGAACTGGCGCGCCATGTCGCCATAGCTCATCACCTCCACGTTGTCGGCACCGATGCCGATGGGGACGCCGGTGGCCACGTTGCCGACCGCCGGTTTGCCAATCTGGGTGGCAGTGATGGTGCCGTAGGCGCAGTTCTTGTCGATGATGACCGAGGAGACAGGAGCGGCGAAGCAGAGGGTCTGATCCCCCCACGACCAGCCGTTGCCGCGCTCGTAGCCGTTGTAGGCGCCGGTGTTGACGTAGACATTCCCCTTGATGCTGGTGACGCCGAGCTGTTTGAACAGGGCCAGCAGATCCATGCGGGAGAGGGTGGGGTCGCCGACGAAGTTGATCCAGATATCGCCGTTGATGGTGTCACCCTGTTTGGCACCGGGCTGGGCCTGAATATCGGTGGCGAAGCGGAAATCGGCACCCAGCTCGAGGCGGGCCGCCAGCGCGGTGAGCACCTTCATGGTGGAGGCGGGGGCGATCATCTGATCGGCGTGGCGGGCGAACTCGACGCCGTTATTGCCCTGCACCATGATGGCGTACTGGCCACCCTGAGGGGGCGTCAGCGGGGCGGCATGAGCCGCCAGAGAAGAAAAGAGAGCACAAAAACCAATCAACAGCCGCTGCATAACATCCTCTAACGTGACGAAGGGCCCGGCAGTGGTGCCGACCCTGATAATTCAACCCGCCGATGCGGGATCGACGGGATAACGCAATTCATGCCATGTATGCCGGTCGCCATCATGCCATCGAGTTGGCGGTACGATAGCGGCCCTCATAATCAAAAATTTTCTCTTTTATCTGCCAGAAGCGACCCGATTTGCGGGCGATGACAAAATCCGGATGACGGAACTGGCTTTGCGCAGCCAGCACGCTCGCCAGGGTGGCAAATTCGGGCTCCAGCCCCGGGGCGGGCCAATGATGACGCACAAAGTGCTGTTGAAACAAGCGCCGTGCGCCCGGGGAGTGAAATCCGAAGTATTCACTGAGGGTCAGCCCATCCTCATCGTGGTAGGTCACCTCCAGCCGCTCTCCTTGTTTGCCGCGCCCTGCTGTGAGGGTTAGCCCCGCACAGCGGATCACCATGCAATCCTTGAGATTGAGCGCCTCTTTAAGCTTGTCGTCAGGGTCCACCAGCAGCTGATCGCAGCTCTGGCAGCGGCGGGCGGCGATGTCATTCTCCGCACCGCAGCCAGGGCAGATCTTGGCGCGAAAGCGGTAGTCACACTCTTCACGGTTGCCCTCGTCATCTTCAAACAGCCCCTGACAGCGGCGGCCGTAGTGCTCGATCACCTTGCCATCCTCGTCGGTCTTGCCCCAGAAGGTGTTGGCAAAACCGCAGGCGGGGCAGGGCACCTGTACCGGCTCGGTACCGGCGTGGGGGCGAGGCTCCCCCACTTCGGGGGCGAACAGGTTGAAGTTGTTGCCCGCATAGTCGAGCACCAGACAATCCTTCTTGCCCGGCGAGAGGCGCAGGCCCCGCCCCACGATCTGCTGATAGAGGGAGACCGACTCGGTGGGGCGCAGCATCACGATAAGATCGACATGGGGGGCATCGAAGCCGGTGGTGAGCACCGCCACGTTGACCAGAAACTTGAGCTCCCGCGCCTTGAAGGCGCTGATAAGGGCATCGCGCTCCGGCCCCGGCGTCTCGCCGGTGATAAGAGCTGCCTGCTGGCCTCGGGCGCCAAGCAGGCCGTGAATTTCCCGTGCATGCTCGACGGTGGCGGCGAAGATCATCACCCCCTGCCGGTCGGCGGCATACTCCAGCACCTGACTCAGGATATGGGGAGTGACCCGCTGCTGGCGCTTGAGCTCGCCGTTGAGATCTGCCGCGCTAAAGAGGCCGTTCTCCCGTGCCACCAGCTTGCTGAAGTCGTAGTGGACGATGGGGGCATCCACCATGCGCGGCGGCGTCAGGTAGCCGTTTTTCACCATAAAACGCAAGGGCAGCTCGAACACGCAGTCGCCAAACAGCCGCTCGCCGTGGCTCTTGACCATGCCGTGGTAGTGGCGCCGGTAGATCCAGCCCAGCCCGAGTCGATAAGGGGTGGCGGTGAGACCGAGGATCTTGAGGGCCGGATTGGCGGCCTTGAGGTGGTCGATCACCTGATGGTACTGGCTGTCATCATCGAGCGAGACCCGATGGCACTCATCGATGATAAGCAGCGAGAACGCCCCGTCGAAGGCCGCCAGATTGCGGGCGACCGACTGCACCGAGCCGAACACCACCTGGGCGCTTGCCTCCTTGCGATCCAGGCCGGCAGCGAATATGTCGGCCTTGAGCCCCCACGCCTCGTACTTGGCGTGGTTCTGCTCCACCAGCTCCTTGACGTGGGCCAGCACCAGCACCCGACCGCGCGCCTTGCGGGCCAGCTCGGCAATCACCAGACTCTTGCCGGCCCCGGTGGGCAGCACCACCACGGCGGGATCAGGGTGTTTGCGAAAGTGGCTGATCACGGCGTTGACGGCGTCGGTCTGATAGGGTCTGAGAACGAACATGCAGGCTTGGGTGTGTCGATGTGGGGTGGTGCAGGATGGCGCCATTATAGGGTGCTTGCCGTCACAAAAACAGCGGGCCGGCATGATGCCGGCCCGCAGGGTGCTTGGGTGCTGATCAATGGAACGGGAAGATGTAGTTCATCCAGCTTGCCATGCGCAGCAGTACTTTGCGCATCACAGATACATGGTGGAAGTAGTGGGTATAGATGGCAGCCTGCCCGCTGGAGCCTGCTATTACCTGATACTTGGCCCACTCGGGGTCGGTGATGGAGATAACCACCGGCAGACGACCCGGGCGCACCGCCGTGGTCTGATCCAGCAGACCGGCGTTGGCCTGCACGTTACCGGCGGCAATGGCCGGAACCACGGCGGTTACCTTGCCTTTGAAGATCTTGCCGGGTACGCCATCGATCACCACTTCGGCCTCATCGCCCACCGCCAGTCGCTGCATGCTGTTCTGCCAGAACCAGCCGACGTAGGCGGTGTCATCCTTGTGGATGAAGGTCATCACCGGACGATACATGAAGGGGGTGGCGATCATGCCGGGGCGCAGGGCCAATTGCACCACATGACCATCGCTCGGGGCATAGACCACGGTTTGTGACTGCTGGTACTTGGCTTCCATCAGCTGGGCTTGCAGATCGTTCAGGGTGGCTTTCTGCTGGTCAATCTGGGCCACGATATCGTCCACGTTGGCCTGGGTGACGTCGAGGTCACGCTGCTTGCCCACGCCACGGCGCATCAGGTCGCTGGCGCGATCCCGATCCAGCCTGGCGGAGCGCAGTCTTGCCTCGATGGACTTGAGGTGCTCGCGGTTGGATTCGACCCGTGCGGTGAGGCTATCCACTTTCAGGCGAAACGGCTCGTCATCGAGGCGAAACAGCACGTCGCCTTTTTTCACCGGCTGGTTGGCTTGTACCGGCACCTCGACGACCCGGCCCTTGACCAGCGGCACTATGGGGGTGGAGACGTAGTAGTTGCGCGCCATCTCGGAGTAGGGGTGGTTGTAGTTCATCAGCATGATCAGGGTGCCGATGAGCAGCACGCCACCCAGTGCTGCGGTGGGGACGGTCCACTTGTTGAGCGGGATGCGGAAGATTTTGAATATGGCGACACACAGCGCCGTGTAGGTCAGGATCAGTAGCAGGTCCATGGTTTATCCCTGTTGCTCACTCTGTTCGATAGTGTTGATACGGCTCTTCAGATCCGCCAACTCCTGCTTGAGGGCCGCCAGCTCTTCTTCATCTTTTTGCAGCCGCTGGCTAAAGCCCCAGCCGCGATCGGGGCGATAGATGGTTGCCCAGATCCAGAGGAAGGGCCACAGCACATGCAGGGTAAACAGGCTGACCCAGCCTGCCACGTGAATGGCATCTTGATGAGGGTGATTCCGATGTTTGGCAATCTCGTAAGGAATATCGTGGATAACGATGACTCCATAAAAAATGACCAGCCCGACAAAGACGAGCAGACCAAGTGCAAAATAATCAAGGGCCATTTATAACCTCCACTGGCATGACGCACAGCTTAATCATTGGTTCCAACAAGCACTAAAGCAATTAAGAATCACACATTTATCGTCAGTTCGCCCGGAATCTTAAAGCTATTCGCTGTATTGAAGCTGAAGCCGTTCAACAGTTGCATTATTAGTCTTTTTGTCATTAAAAAAGGCGCCATCAGGCGCCTTTTTTGTGCTGCTTTCGCTGCATTTTTTGCTGTTTTTACCCTTCGCTGGTACTGCTGACCAGCGGCTGGCGGAACTTCATCAGGAAGGCCACGGTAATGGCAGCCGTTGCAGTCAAGCCGATGATGGTGGAGGTCCCCATCTCCAGCCCGAACCCGATGGGGGCGTTGGCCAGATAGGTAATCACGACAGCAGTCATGAACATGGCGGGAATGGTGCAGATCCAGTGCAGCTTGCCCTCTTTAATGAGGTAGGCGGCAGCAGCCCACAGCATGATGACGGCGGTGGTCTGGTTGGCCCAGCCGAAGTAGCGCCAGATCACCCCGAACTCAGCCTTGGAGATGATGAAACCAAGGATAAACATGGGGATGGCGATCAGCAGACGCTTGGCCAGCGGTTTCTGGGTCATCTTCAGGAAGTCCGCCACGATCAGGCGAGCACTGCGAAACGCGGTGTCACCGGAGGTGATGGGCAGGATCACCACGCCGAGGATGGCCAGAATGCCGCCGACTGTGCCGAGCAGGCTGGTGGAGACTTCGTGTACCACGGCTGCCGGGCCGCCGTTGGCCATGGTGGCGTTGAGCGCTTCGGTGCTGTCGTAGAAGGAGAGACCCAGGGTGCACCAGATAAGGGCGATGATCCCTTCACCGATCATTGCACCGTAGAAGATGAAGCGGCCGGATTTTTCGTTCTGCATGCAGCGCGCCATCAGCGGTGACTGGGTGGCGTGGAAGCCCGATACCGCGCCACAGGCGATGGTGATGAAGAGCAGCGGCCAGAGCGGCAGTTCGGTCGGGTGCAGGTTGGAGAAGTCCATCCCGGTGTTGTAGAAGCCTTTGCCGGAGGCGATCAGGCCAACGATGAGGCCGACCGACATGAAGACCAGCAGGGCCCCGAAGATGGGGTAGAAGCGGCCGATGATCTTGTCGATGGGGACTATGGTCGCGAGGATGTAGTAGGCAAAAATTGCCACGATCCAGTAGACCAGATCGGTGGAGGTGAGGTTGGCGAGCAGCCCTGCCGGGCTCAGCACGAATACCACGCCCACCAGCATCAGCAGTACCACAGCAAACAGGTTCATGAAGTGCTTGGCGGCGGTGCCTAGATGCTCACCGACCACGGTTGGCACCGAGGCCCCCTTGGCGCGTACCGACAGCATGCCGGAGAAGTAGTCATGTACCGCACCGGCGAAGATGCAGCCAAAGACGATCCACAGCATGGCGACCGGGCCATAGAGGGCACCCAGAATGGGGCCGAAGATGGGGCCAACGCCTGCGATGTTGAGCAGTTGAACCAGATAGACTTTCTTGTCCGACATCGGGACATAGTCCACCCCGTCAGCCATGGTGATGGCGGGGGTTTTTAGCTCGGGTTTCGGGCTGAATATCCGTTCGATGAATTTGCCGTATATGAAGTAGCCGGCCACAAGTAAGCCGACACAGAGGAAGAACCAGATCATTGCTACGCTCCTGCATTGTTATTTTTTAGTGTGCAGAGCGAGTCTAAAACGGTTGCGCCTGACTGGCAGGTGAAACTCCCCGAACGGCGCTTTGGCGCGCCGAGCGGTCGGCGGCTGTGATCAGGCGCACACTCCGCGGCTCAGTCCAGCCCCAGCTGATCTTTAAGCTCCTTGAGATAGCGACGACTGACCGGCACCCGGGCGCCGCTCGGGGTGACAATCTCTGCCAGCTGGTTATCCAGCAGCCGGATCTCGAAGATGGCGTTGGGGGAGACCAGATACTGGCGGTGGCAGCGCAGCAGCGGGCTCTTTTCTTCCAGCGATTTGAGGGTGAGCTGGGTGTGGAACAGCTCGCCCTGACAGGCCACATGGACCCCGCCCAGATCGGAGAAGGCATACTCCACCTGCGCGATGGGCAGCAGCCTGACCCGATTGTGCAGATAGCCCGGAATATGTTCGATGGTGGGGGCCAGCCGCTCGATGGGCTGCGGGGAGATATCCTGCTTGAGGCGAGCGAGGGTCTTGGCGAGCCGGGCGGGCTCCACCGGTTTGAGCAGGTAGTCGAAGGCATTCTCTTCAAATGCCTGGATGGCATATTCGTCAAAAGCGGTGACAAAGACGATGCGGGGCAGGGGGTCGAGCATGGCGACCAGCTCCATGCCGCTCAGCTTGGGCATCTGGATATCGAGGAACACCACATCAGGCTTGAGGCGCTGAATAAGCGGCAGCGCCTCGATGGCGTTGGCCGCTTCCCCCACGATCTCGATGGCAGGATCGCAGGCCAGCTGCTGCCTCAGCTCTTCGCGGGCGTAGTGTTCGTCATCGACTATCAGGGTGCGGATCATGGTTGCTCCTTGGGGATGGTGAACGAGACCCGGGTCCACTGCTCAGGCTCGCAGGCAATAGTCACGCCATAGCGCTCGCCAAAGGCGCTTTTCAGTCGCCGATCGACAATGGTCATGCCCAGGCCGTCGCCAGCGGGGTGCGCTTGCCAGGTGCCTGCATTATCTTCCACATGGATGGTGACGCTGGTGGGATGCTCATCGGTATAAAGGCGAATGCGCCCTTGCTCCAGCAGGGTCGAGATGCCGTGCTTGATGGCATTCTCGATCAACGGTTGCAGGGTGAAGCTGGGCAGTCGCAGTGTGGCCAGATGGGGCGGGATCTCGTTTATCACCGTCAGCCGATCGCCAAAGCGGGCCAGCTCGATCTCCAGATAGGATTGGCAGTGCTCCTGCTCCTCCTGCAGGGTCGCAAGGCCGCTCTGGCGCTTGAGGTTCTTGCGAAAGAACAGCGAAAGATGCAGCAGCAGATCCCGCGCCTTGTCCGGATCGCGCCGGGTGATGGCACTGATGGTGTTGAGGGTGTTGAACAGAAAGTGGGGGTTGATCTGGGCCTGGATAAGTTTCAACTCGGACTGCACCAGCAGCCGCTGATGCTGCTCCAGCCGACCGGCCAGCAACTGCTGTGACAGCAGGTTGGCAATCCCTTCCCCCAGGGTGTGGTTGATCTTGAGAAACAGCCGCTTCTTCGGCTCGTAGAGCTTGATGGTGCCGATCACTCCTTTATCCCCCTGCAGCGGGATCACCAGCACCGAACCCAGCTGGCATGCGGAGGAGAGGCTGCAGCGATAGGGTTGACTGTTGCCATCGGCAAACAGCACCTTGTTCTGGGCGATGGCCTGCATGGTGATGGCTGACGCAATGGGGGTACCCGGCAGATGGTGATCTTCGCCGGTGCCGATAAAGGCGAGGATCTGCTCGGTGTCCGTGATGGCGACTGCCCCTACGCCTGTCTCCTCCTTAATGATGCGGGCAATCTTGTTGCTCGCCTCCGGCGTAAAGCCCTGACTCATGATCCCCACTGTGCGGTTGGCGATATTGAGCGCCTTGGCGGAGAAGACCCGGGAGAACTTCTCATACATCCGCTGCTGGTCGCGGATCATGCTGATAAAGAGCGCCGCGCCGCAGGAGTTGGCCAGAATCATCGGGGTGGCGATGGTGCGCACCAGCAGCAGGGATTTGTCGAACGGGGTCGCCACCAGCAGGATGATGACCATCTGCATGATCTCGGCATAGAGAGTGGTAAAGAAGGCGATGCGTGGTTCAAACAGGGCATCCGTTCGCCCCGAGCGCATCAGTCGCCAGTGCACTATGCCCCCGAGCAACCCCTCGCAGGTGGTGGAGATGGCGCAGGCGAGATCGGTAAATCCCCCCAGCGTATAGCGGTGCAGGCCGCCGGTCAGCCCCACCAGAAAGCCTACCAGCGGCCCCCCCAATAATCCCCCCAAGACGGCGCCGACCGCCCGGGTGTTGGCGATGGCATCATCGATATCGAGGCCCACATAGGTGCCGAGGATACAAAAGCTAGAAAAGATGATGTATATCAGTATCTTGTGAGGTAGTCTCACGGAATAGTTGGCAAGCGGGCGCAGCAGCGGGCTTTTCGAGAAGAGATAGGCTATCACCAGGCTGACGCTCATCTGTTGTAGCAAGGAGAGGACCAACTGCATAAAAAACGCTCCTCATAAGCCAGCTGAAAAAATGTTCAGCCCGTGAATAAGTGTGATCAGGATCTTGTTCTGTTGGCCCAGCTGGGCGCAACGGGCCGCCAGTTTGCCAGAACAAGTTGATAAAACCATATTAAATCAGCATGTTAAATTGATATTTGTGTAAGCGGCAGCGGGTTGATATTGATGGATGGAGCATGAATGTATCCACTGGATACGCCACACGGAGGTGGCATGCTCCGCCCGGCCCCTTGGCTGGGCGTTTTTTATACATGGTCAGTTGGCAACCTTCTGATGGGGGTTTGAGCAATTATTCCGGTTTGTCCAATGAGTTATCCCCAGCTTCTGGGGATAACTCAGAATGCAAAGTAGTAGCAGAAGCGGCGGGTCAGGTTGAAGAACTGCCGTTGTCCCTCATCCAGCTCTTCCTGTTTGATAAAAGCAGTGATGGTGCGTTCATCTTCCCGCAGATCGATCATGGCGACGGCTTCCGGCCGCTGGGCCTTGATATAGGGCAGGATCTTCGGCTTGAGGGGCATGGTGGGTTCGGTAGAGAGCACCAGCGCGATGCTCTCGTCGGAGAGTTTCACCAGTGAACCCGGCGGATAGACCCCCAGCACCTTGACCAGCAACTTGACCAGATTCTGGTCGAACTTTTTCTGGGATAACTTGTAGAGCTGGCTGATGGCCTGACTCGGCGCCGCCGGGTTGCCGCTGTTGCGGGGATGGAGCAGCTCGTCGTAGAAGTCGACCAGTCCGATCAATCGCGCCAGCGGCGGGATCTCCCCGCCCTTGATCCCGAGCGGATAACCGCTGCCGTCGAGCCGCTCGTGGTGCAGATGGGCGACCTGACGGATTTTCGGTTCAAAGGCGTTGAGCTGGGTCAGCATCTCCAGCCCGTACTGGGGATGCATATTGAGGAAGTTCTGCTCGGCCTTGTTGAGATCCCCCCGTTTTTGGGTGATCTGGCTCGGGATTTTCAGTTCGCCGATATCGTGGATAAGTCCCGCAAGTCCCGTCTCCTCAATCTCGATGGGGTTCATGCCGAGTTCGCGGGCCATCAGCATGGCAATAAAAGCCACATTGAGGCTGTGTTGCAGCAGGATATCGGTGTGGGGGCTGCGAATAAGGTGGAGCCCGAGAGGCCCTTCATGCTGACTGAGGGTGAAGGCGGCATTGCGGACAATCTGGGCTGTATTGGCCAGCCCTTCATCCGGTTTGAGGTTGAGTGCCCCGAGTGCATCGCGCAGCTCGCTCATGGATTGGCCAAAGGCTTTGTCGGCGGCGCGCATGGAGCGGCGAAAGGCCTTTTCGTCAAAGGGGGGCGGGCCCGAGGCAATCAGCTCTTCCAGCTCGTCAAGGTCAGGCCCGGCATCCGGGATATCGCCGCGCAGCAGCGGCTCGATGGGCAGATCGCTCTTGTCGGGGTCGACCATCAGCAGGGTGAGATCAAGATGGCGGAGAATGTCGAGTTGCTGCTGATCCTTGATCTTGAAGGTATTGAACATAAACGGGTGGTTGGTCCATCCCGTGGGGAGATGGATATAGTGGCCTACTCTCAATTGCTCTATCGAGGCTTGGATCAGTGCCATCGGTTAACCTGCATTTCGTGAATGCCTACTCAACAAGCTAGCAAAATCCGATGGATAGACAACTAAAAATCCATTTCGGGGCCACGGAGCGCCCCGTGCTGTGATGGGGCGCACGAGCGCCGTGCTTCTCCTCTTAATTCGCGCTTAAGTTTTACTTCCTACGCTGGCCCCGTCGTTTTTGTTGGCTTGGCCGGCCCGCTGCGCTGCAGGCCGGTATGTAGGAGTTGTTTATGCGTGTAACTCTCGGTGTACTGCAGACCAATCTGTTGCTGGTGCTCTTTTTCGCTCTGGTACTGAACTGGCCAATCTTTTTGCATTTCTATACGGTGCTAAGTGCCCTGACCCATGTCAAAGCCGGATTTGCCATCTCGATCCCGCTGGTGCTGATCGCGGCGCTCAATGCCGTGTTTATTCCCTTCACGTTCCGGTTTGTGCTCAAGCCCTTTTTTACCGTGCTCATTCTGACTGGCTCCATCGTCAGCTACGCCATGCTCAAATACGGCGTCATCTTTGATGCAGGCATGATCCAGAACATAGTGGAGACCAACAGTGGTGAGGCGGGGGCCTATCTGAATGGCTCGGTTGCGCTCTGGTTTCTGCTGACCGGGCTGCTGCCTGTTCTGGTGCTCTGGTCACTGCGGATCCGCTATCCGGCTCGCTGGTATCAGGGGTTGGCGTTGCGGGCTGGTGCACTGGCTATCTCTCTGCTGTTTATCGGGGGCGTCGCGTCACTTTACTATCAGGATTACGCCTCGGTCGGGCGCAACAACAAGTCGCTGGCCAAAGAGATTGTGCCTGCCAACTATGTGCACGGCCTCTACAAATATGGGCGGGATGTGCTGTTTGCTACGCCGATCCCCTACCAACACTTGGGGACCGATGCCAGGGTGGTGGCCCGGGGAAGCAAGCCGACTTTGATGTTCCTGGTGGTGGGGGAGACGGCGCGCAGCCAGAACTACTCCCTTAACGGGTATGGCAAGGCGACCAACAGCTTTACGGCCAAAGAGCAGGGAGTGGTGTCGTTCAGGAATGTGCGCTCCTGCGGTACGGCTACTGCGGTCTCGGTGCCCTGCATGTTCTCCAACCTCACGCGCCGTGGCTACGATGACCAGCTCGCCAGCTCCCGTGACGGCCTGCTCGATGTGCTGCAACATGCCGGAGTCTCGGTGTTGTGGAAAGAGAACGATGGCGGTTGCAAAGGGGTGTGCCGCAATGTGCCGACCATCGAGATCCTCCCCAAATCCTATCCTGCGCTCTGTCAGGGGGAGTCTTGCTATGACGAGGTGCTGCTGGAGGGACTGGATCAGCAGATTGCAGGCATGAAGGGCAACAAGCTGGTGGCTTTTCACCTGATGGGCAGCCATGGCCCGACCTATTTCCGTCGTTACCCTGCCAGCGAGCGCGTCTTTATGCCGGACTGCCCGCGCAGCGACATTGAAAACTGCAGTAACGAAGAGCTGGTCAATACCTATGACAACACCATCCGCTACACCGACAAGGTGGTGGGGCTGCTGATAGACAAGCTCAAGTCGTTGGAGAGCCAGTACGATGTGGGACTGGTCTATCTCTCCGATCACGGCGAATCCCTCGGGGCCATGGGGCTCTATCTGCACGGCACGCCCTACAAGTTTGCGCCGGATGATCAGACCCGGGTGCCGCTGCTGACCTGGTTCTCGCCTCAGTTACAGGCTGACCGCCAGCTGGATATGGGTTGCCTGGCAGCGGAGGCGAGCAGTCAGCGCTTCTCCCACGATAACCTGTTCCACTCCATGCTGGGGATCATGGATGTGCAGACCCGTGTTTACGACAACAAGCTGGATCTGTTCAAGCCATGTCGGGCAGGTTAAACCGCCAGCAAGCACACAATAGAAAACGGCAGCCACTGGCTGCCGTTTTGTTATCTCGCAAGATCAGTGTCTTACTTCTGCTCCATGATGATCTGCAGCAGATCTCCCTCCAGCAGGGCGCGCTTGACCAGTGCAAAGCCGCCATAGGTCGGCTGGTTCTGGAAGCGGGCTTTCACGATGGGCAGGCCACGGTGGAAGCTCGGCAGGGATTGATGCTCGACACAGCGACGGATGGCCGGGAAGAGGATCTCTTCGGCGGCGGTGATTTCGCCGGCGATCAGCACCTTCTGCGGGTTGAACAGGTTGACCGTGATGGCCACGGCTCGTCCCAGATGCTCACCCACGTTCTCGATCACGCTGCGGGCCAGTTCGTCCCCCGCCAGCGCCGCCTTGCACACCTCCTGAATGGTGATGTGCTTCTCCTGCAGCGCGCTCTGGTGGCCGCGGCTGATGAGCTCCTTCACCTTGTCGATGATCGCTTCGTTGGAGGCGATGGTTTCGAGGCAGCCGAAGTTGCCACAGTGGCAGCGCTTGCCGAGCGGCTCGACCTGAATATGGCCGATCTCGCCGACGTTGCGGTTCTGACCGAGGAACACCTGACCCTTGGTGATGATCCCGGAGCCCGTCCCTTGGTGGACGCTCACCAGAATGGAGTCCATGCAGTCGCGGGACTCGCCGAAGAAGTGTTCGGCCAGTGCCAGCGAGCGGGTGTCGTTGCCCACGTAGCAGGGGAGGTTGAAGTGGTTCTCAAGCAGCTTCGCCAGTCCCAGATTGCGGATCTGGTACTTGGGGGTGTAGATGACCATACCGGATTCCGGGTTGACCAGACCCGGCATGGTCAGCGCGATGCTGATGAGATTGCGACAGCGTTCGCGGTTGGCATCGATAAAGGCGCCAATCTCCCGCAGCAGCATGTCGACCACGGGTTGCTGGTCGATCTCGGTCACCTGAATGACGTGCTGGTCGAGCTCCTTGCCATCTAGGTCATAGAGACTCAGTTGCAGGTAGCCGCGGCCCAGCTTGGCAGAGACAAACTGAAAGCGATGTTTGATGGTGGTCAGGGAGATGGCACGCCGCCCGCCGGTTGAGGCTTGCGGAGAGGTCTCCTTGATCAGGCCATGCTCGATCAGTTGCCGGGTTATTTTGGTCACGCTGGCCGGGGCCAGCTGACTCAACTCGGCAATCTTGACCCGGGAGATGGGGCCTTGCAGGTCGATGAGCCGATACACGGCTGCACTGTTGACCTGCTTGATAAGATCTACGTTTGCTATTTGTCCGCCAGTCATGATGTCACTGTTGTGTGTAGTGTCCGTTAACCACGGTCCCACGGACCGTGAAGTCCTGATCGAAGACAGTGAGGTTGGCTACTTTACCGACCTGGATACTACCGAGACGTGAGTCCCATCCAATGGCGCGAGCGGGGTAGAGGCTGGCCATTCTCAGTGCTTCATCGAGCGGTAATCCGACCTGCTTGACCAGATTTTCCACCCCCTCAATCATGGTGAGGGAGGAACCGCCGAGTGTACCATTCTCATCGACACACTGACCATCGCGTAAAAAGACGGTGGTGCCACAAAAATCAAATTTCTCAAAGCCTTCCGGCGCTCCGGCTGCCGCGGTGGCATCGGTGACCAGCACCAGTCGCTCCCCCAGCGCCTTGTGAGCCAGACGCACGTTGGCCCAGTGCACATGGTGTCCATCGACGATGATGCCCGCATAGACATCCTTGCGATCGTAAATGGCCCCCACGACGCCCGGCTCGCGACCGTTGAGGGTCGGGGTCATGGCGTTGTAGAGGTGGGTCGCAAAGCGAATACCGTTATCGAACCCGGCCATCGCCTGATCGTAACTGGCGGCAGTGTGACCGGCCGAGACCAGAATGCCCGCTTCCACCAGACGGCGGATATGGGCCGGCTCGTTGCGCTCCGGTGCCAGGGTGATTTTGGTGATGGCATCTGCGTTGGCGCAGAAGAAGTCGATCATCTCGTCCGCTGGCTGGCGAATTTGCGCGGCAGGGTGGATCCCCTTGCGCTTGAGGTTGGTATAAGGCCCTTCCAGATGGACGCCCAGCACCTCGTTGGGGTGTGCCGCCATGTAGTCACGGGTCACCGCAACGGCCTGCTTCATATCCGCATCCGGACTGGTGATCAGGGTCGGCAGGAAGCTGGTGGTACCGGATTTGAGGTTGGCCGCCTGCATGGTTGCCAGGGTCTCGACCGTGATGTCTGTGTTGAACATCACACCGCCACAGCCGTTGAGCTGCACGTCGATAAAACCGGCGGTCAGGTTGGCGCCTTTGAGATCAATCTGCTCGATGCCCGCAGGCAATTCGGCCAGGTGAGAGATGGCGACAATCTTGTCGCCCTCGATAAGCACCCCGTAGCCGGTCAGCACGCAGCTGCCGGTGTAGAGGGTGCAGTTGGTCAATGCGTACATGACGACTCCTTACAGACGGCCGATGTTGGCGGCTTCCAGCTGCTGGAAGTAGCGAACGGTCTTGACCTTGAGCTCCATGGTGGAGGGCTCGTCGCACACCATCATTCCCTTCGGATGCAGTTGCAGGGTGGAGATGGTCCACATGTGGTTGACGCTGCCTTCCACGGCGGCCTGCAGGGCCAGTGCCTTGCCGTGACCGGTGACCAGGATCATGATCTCTTCCGCATCCATCAGGGTGCCGACACCCACGGTCAGGGCCAGTTTGGGCACCTGCTCCATGTCGCCACCGAAGAAGCGGGAGTTGGCAATACGGGTGTCTTCGGTCAGGGTCTTGACCCGGGTGCGGGAGGAGAGGGAAGAGGCCGGCTCGTTGAATGCGATGTGGCCGTCGTTACCCACGCCACCCATGAACAGGTGGATCTTGCCGTAGGACTTGATTTTGTCTTCGTAGCGCTTGCACTCGGCCACCAGATCCTCGGCATTGCCGTTGAGGATGTTGATGTTCTCGGGACGAATGTCGATGTGGCTGAAGAAGTTGTTGTGCATGAAGCTGTGGTAGCTCTCCGGGTGGTCTTCCGGCAGGCCGACATACTCGTCCATGTTGAAGGTGACCACGTTCTGGAAGCTCACTTCACCGGCTTTGTGCAACTCGATCAGGCGCTTGTAGGTGTTGAGCGGGGTGCCACCGGTGGGCAGGCCCAGTACAAAAGGGCGATCGCTGGTCGGCTTGAACGCGTTGATGCGGTCAACGATGTAACGAGCAGACCACAGGCCTACTTGGCTGGCAGATTTCAACGGGATCAGGCGCATATGGGATACCTCTGTGTCGGGTTGCGACCGGTTTGGCGGTGGCAATTGGCTAAGACGGATTCAAGTTGTTTTATAGCGTAAATAAAGATTGCGAACTAAGCCACATCTATCCACCACCTTTATCTTGTTTGGGTGATAACGATCACGATTATCGGTTTATTAATTTGCGCAGCGAAATAAAAGCCCTAGACTGCCAATCAAGCCTTGATGGCTTATGCGTCAAACGTGATAAGCACTTAATTTCTAGAAAAACATTAACTAAGGAGAGGAACCGTGAACATTCTCGGTTATTTGCAAAAGATCGGCCGTGCCCTGATGGTGCCGGTAGCGGTATTGCCTGCCGCAGCGATCCTGATGGGGGTTGGCTACTGGATTGACCCGAATGGTTGGGGTGGTGACAGTGCGCTGGCTGCCTTCCTGATTAAAGCGGGCGCAGCCATTATCGATAACATGTCCGTACTGTTCGCAGTCGGTGTCGCTTACGGTATGTCCAAGGATAAAGACGGTTCTGCTGCGCTGGCAGGTCTGGTCGGCTTCCTGGTCGTTACCACCCTGCTGAGCCCAGGCGCTGTGGCCCAGATCAAGAGCATCCCGGTGGAGCAGGTTCCTGCCGCGTTTGCCAAGATCAGCAACCAGTTCGTGGGTATCCTGTGTGGTGTTATCGCCGCTGAGCTGTACAACCGCTTCAGCAGCGTCGAGCTGCACAAGGCACTCTCCTTCTTCTCCGGTCGTCGTCTGGTACCGATCGTAACCTCCGTGGTGATGATCGTCGTATCTTTCATCCTGATGGCCGTATGGCCGGCAATCTACGGTGGTCTGGTCTCCTTCGGTGAGTCCATCGTGAGCCTGGGCTCTACCGGTGCCGGTATCTACGCCTTCTTCAACCGTCTGCTGATCCCGATCGGTCTGCACCACGCCCTGAACTCCGTGTTCTGGTTCAACGTGGCCGGTATCAACGACATCCCGAACTTCCTGGGTGGTCAGGCTACCATCGATGCTGCTCTGGCCGCTGGCAAGAGCCTGGATCAGGTGAAAGGCGTGGTCGGTATGTACCAGGCTGGCTTTTTCCCCATCATGATGTTCGGTCTGCCGGGTGCCGCTCTGGCCATCTACCACTCCGCCAAGAAAGAGAACAAAGAGAAAGTTGCTTCCATCATGATCGCAGCTGCCTTTGCCTCCTTCTTCACCGGTGTAACCGAGCCGCTCGAGTTCTCCTTCATGTTCGTGGCGCCGGTACTGTATGTCATCCACGCCGTACTGACCGGTATCTCCGTGTTCATCGCTGCCTCCATGCAGTGGATGGCCGGTTTCGGTTTCAGTGCCGGTCTGGTGGATATGGTGCTCTCCAGCCGTAACCCGCTGGCGACCAACTGGTACATGCTGATCCCTCAGGGTCTGGTCTTCTTCGGCCTCTACTACACCGTGTTCCGCGTAGTGATTGCCAAGCTGAACCTGAAAACCCCGGGTCGTGAAGATGAAGAAGATACTGCTCCGGCTGCCGCTCAATCTACCAACCGTACCGAGCTGGCCAAGCAATACCTGGAAGTGCTGGGTGGTCAAGAGAACCTGGTCACCATCGATGCCTGCATCACCCGTCTGCGTCTGACTCTGAAAGACCGCAGCATCGTCGATGAGCGCAAGCTAAAAGCCCTGGGTGCGGCCGGTGTGGTCAAACTCGGTGAGCAGAACCTGCAGGTGATTCTGGGCCCATTGGCCGAAATCATCGCCGGTGAGATGAAAGCCCTGCGTTAATCGAGCGACTCGCTCACCTCAAGTCTAAGTCCATTGTTGACATAACTAAGGGCCCCGCTCAGGGGCCCCATATAAAAAAGCCAAGAAAATCCAACCTTTACTTCAAATGAGAGCAGCAGTTATGAACTTGAAACATTCTCTGTTAGCCATTGCCATGTCTACCGTTTTTGTCAGCCAGGTCCAGGCAGCCGATGCCGCCAAGCAGGCCGTGGTCGACTCCCTCGCCAACAACCTGGTGGTCAAGTATGAAGTGGTCACCAACGACGGTGCCGGTGCCGGCCTCGATTGCCAGGCGCTGGGTTCCGAGTGGGCGAGCTGTGGCGTTGCCAAGCTGCACCTGACCAATACCGGTGCGGACGTGACCTCCAAAGACTGGAGCATCTACGTCTCCTCCATCCGTCGTATCCAGCGTGTGGATAACGACCAGTTCACCATCACTCACCTGACCGGCGATCTCTATCGTTTGACGCCAACCGAGAAGTTCCAGGGCTTTGCCAAGGATGCCACGGTCGAAGTGCCGTTGGTGGTGGAATACTGGGTACTGTTCGAATCTGACATCATGCCGAACTGGTATGTCGCCAGCGAAGGTGCCGAGCCGAAAGTACTGGCCAGCATGAGCAACATCAATGATGCCAGCACCTACGAGAAGCCGATGCCGGCTGATGGCTGGAAGCGCACCAAGGATGACAAGAACATCCTGATGAACAGCGAGACCCGTTTCGCGGCCAACCAGACCAGCACCCTGCTGCCGGCTGTCAAGATTGACAACCAGATCCTGCCGACCCCGATGAAGCAGGTAGTCAAAGCTGGCCCGCAGGTTGACTTCTCTACCATCAAACTCAATGCCCTGGACTTGCCGAGCGATCGCGCCGAGGCCCTGAAGGCTCAACTGACCAAGCTGGGTGTTACCCTCTCCGACACCGGCTACCCGGTGACCATCAAGCTCGGCAGCAAGCTCAAGCAGGCTGAAGGCTATGACATGACCATCGGTCAGAAGGGCACAGTGATCCAGGGTCGCGACATCGACGGGGCATTCTGGGGTGCACAATCCCTGATCTCCCTGCTGGGTGTTGATGACAAGCTGGTGAGCCCGATGACCGTCGAGGATGCGCCGCGCTTTGAATACCGTGGCATGCAGACCGACGTGGCCCGCCACTTCCGCAGTCTGGATACCATGAAGAAGCTGGTTGACCAGATGTCTGCCATGAAGCTCAACGTGCTGCACCTTGGCCTGACCAACGATGAAGGCTGGCGTCTGGAGATCCCGGGTCTGCCGGAGCTGACCCAGGTCGGTAGCCAGCGTTGCCACGACGAGTCCGAAACCAAGTGCCTGATGCCGCAACTGGGTTCCGGCCCGACCAGCGACAACCAGGGTTCCGGTTTCTACAGCAAGTCTGACTACGTGGACCTGGTGCGTTATGCCAAGGCCCGCGGTGTGACCGTGATCCCCGAGATCAACATGCCGGCCCACGCTCGTGCTGCCGTGGTCTCCATGGAAGCGCGCTACAAGCGTCTGATGGCGGAAGGCAAAGAAGCGGAAGCCAACCAGTTCCGTCTGACTGATCCGGCTGACACCTCCAACGTCACCTCGGTCCAGTTCTACGACAAGATGTCCTTCATCAACCCTTGCCAGCCGGGTGCTGCCACCTTCGTGGCCAAGGTAATGGATGAAGTTGCCCAGATGCACCAGGCCGCTGGTCAGCCGCTGACCGCATGGCACTACGGTGGTGATGAGGCGAAGAACATCATGCAGGGCGGTGGCTATCAGGATCCGGCCGTCACCAAGAAAGAAGAGCTGGTCGCCTGGAAAGGCAACGTCGACTCCAGCAAGCAGGACAAGCCGTTTGGCAAGTCTCCAATGTGCCAGAAGATGATCGACGAAGGCAAGATCAAGGAAGTGGGCGAGCTGCCGGTTTACTTCGCCAAGGAAGTGGGCCAGATGGTCAAAGACCGCGGTTTCTCTACCCTGCAGGCGTGGGAAGATGGTCTGAAGTACGCCAGCGGTGCCAAGGATTTCGCCACCGACAACACCCGTGTCAACTTCTGGGAAACCCTCTACTGGGGTGGCTTCAACGAAGCGATGAAGTGGGCGCACAAGGGTTACCAAGTAGTGCTGTCCAACCCGGATTACCTCTACTTCGACTTCCCGAACGAAGTACACCCGGCCGAGCGTGGCTACTACTGGGCAACCCGTTTCAACGACACCCGCAAGGTGTTTGCCTTCGCCCCGGAAAACCTGCCGCAGAACGCCGAGACCTCGGTTGACCGCGACGGCAACGCCTTCGTGGCCAAGGGTGACCAGGATCCGGTCAAGTTCAAGGGGATCTCCGGTCAGCAGTGGAGTGAAACCGTGCGTACCGATGCTCAGTACGAGTACATGGTCTACCCGCGTATCTTCTCCGTGGCCGAGCGTGCCTGGCACAAAGGTGGCTTCGAGCTGAACTATGTGAAGGGTCGCGAGTTCTCCGGCGAGACCAAGTTCGTTAACAAGGCCACCCTCAACAAAGAGTGGAACCAGTTTGCCAACGTACTGGGTCAGCGCGTGCTGCCGAAACTGGATCAGGCCGGTGTTGAATACCGCCTCTCAGTACCGGGTGCCAAGGTAGTGAACGGTGTGCTGGAAGCGAACGTGGATCTGCCGGGTCTGCCCATCCAGTACAGCCTGGACGGCACCAACTGGAGTGCCTATGACGCCGCGGCCAAGCCGAGCGTGAATGGCAAGGTCTACCTGCGTACCACCAGCTTCGATGGCAAGCGCACCAGCCGCGTCACCGAACTGAACTGATAGCAGTCAACCGTTAACATGAGGTGGGTCGCAAGACCCGCCTTTCCCAAGGGCGATGGCGCATCGGATTTGGGAAAGGTTGACTGTGCGTGTGAGCCTTTGTTGTGTGTAATTGTCTGTTTTGTGTTTTTCATCACTTTCAGCCCCGCCCAGTGCGGGGCTTTTTTATGCATTTGGTGTGCAATGTGCCAAGCCACGCCGTTTTTAGCGGTGCAATGGCCGGGAAATGGCCCGGAAGTGCCAAATTCAGGTTGAGACAGCGCCCGTAATAAGGGATCATACCCGGCTTGACGGCGGGGGGATGAGGGTGCCAGCCGGCACAACTTCCGCCAGTGACGCTTTTTTGAGGTGAGCCATGAGTCAGGCGAACAGCCCAACTAACTTTATTCGTCAGATCATTGATGAAGATCTGGCCAGCGGTAAGCACAGCAGCGTGCATACCCGTTTTCCGCCCGAGCCGAACGGTTATCTCCATATCGGCCACGCCAAGTCCATCTGCCTGAACTTCGGCATCGCCCGCGACTATCAGGGCCAGTGTAACCTGCGTTTCGATGACACCAACCCGGTGAAGGAAGATATCGAGTACGTAGAGTCCATCAAGCAGGACGTACAGTGGCTCGGCTTCCAGTGGAACGGCGAGATCTGCTACTCCTCCGACTATTTCGACAAGCTGCACGGCTACGCCATCGAGCTGATTGAAAAGGGTCTGGCCTATGTGGACGAGCTGACGCCCGAGCAGATGCGCGAGTACCGTGGCACCCTGACTGAAGCTGGCAAGAACAGCCCGTTCCGCGATCGCAGTGTGGAAGAAAACCTGGCGCTGTTTGCCAAGATGAAGAACGGCGAGTTCGCCGAAGGCACCGCCTGCCTGCGCGCCAAGATCGACATGGCATCTCCCTTCATGGTGATGCGTGATCCGGTTATTTACCGTATCAAGTTTGCCCACCACCACCAGACCGGTGACAAGTGGTGCATCTACCCGATGTATGACTTCACCCACTGCATCTCGGACGCGCTGGAAGGGATCACCCACTCCATCTGCACCCTGGAGTTCCAGGACAACCGTCGTCTGTACGACTGGGTGCTGGACAACATCACCATCGACTGCCACCCCCGTCAGTACGAGTTCTCTCGTCTGAACCTCGAATACACTGTCATGTCCAAGCGCAAGCTGAACCTGCTGGTGACCGAGAAGCACGTCGATGGTTGGGACGACCCGCGCATGCTGACCGTCTCCGGTCTGCGTCGTCGTGGTTACACCCCGGCCTCCATCCGCGAGTTCTGCAAGCGCATCGGCGTCACCAAGCAGGACAACATCGTCGAGATGAGTATGCTGGAAGCCTGCATCCGTGAAGACCTCAACGAGCATGCGCCGCGCGCCATGGCCGTGCTGCATCCGGTGAAAGTGGTCATCGAGAATCTGGCTGCCGACGAAGTGCTGACTGCCCCGGCTCACCCGAGCAATGCCGAGATGGGTACCCGCGAGTTGAACTTCACCCGCGAGATCTTCATCGATGAAGCGGACTTCAAAGAAGAGGCGAACAAGCAGTTCAAGCGTCTGGTGCTGGGCAAGGAAGTGCGTCTGCGCAATGCCTATGTGATCAAGGCCGAGCGCATCGAGAAAGATGCCGATGGCAAGGTCACCTGCATCTACTGCTCCTACGACCCCGAGACTCTGGGCAAGGATCCGGCCGATGGCCGCAAGGTGAAAGGGGTGATCCACTGGGTCAGCGCCACTCACTCCCTGCCAGCCGAAGTGCGTCTCTACGATCGTCTGTTCAAGGTGCCGAACCCGGGCGCCGAGGATGACTTCGAAGCCGCCCTGAACCCGGAATCCCTGGTGATCATCGAGGGTGCCCGTGTCGAGGCGTCGCTCAAAAACGCCAAGCCGGAGCAGGCTTACCAGTTCGAGCGTGAAGGTTACTTCTGCGCCGACAACAAGCTCTCCAGCCCGGAGCATCTGGTGTTTAACCGCACCGTTGCCCTGCGCGACTCCTGGGGCAAGGTAGAAGGCTAAGCCGATGGGGCAGGGGAGACCCTGCCCTGTGTGCTGCCAGCGGCCTGCGCCGGACAATAAAAAAGCCAGCATCAGCTGGCTTTTTTATTGTCCGTTATCTGCAAGTCGCGGCCGACTTATTCGTCGTGCTTGCACTCACCGGTAGCACAGTGACCGTAGAGGTAGAGGCTGTGGTTGGTGAGACGGATATTGAATTTTTTGGCGATCTCGCGCTGACGTTGTTCGATCACTTCGTCGGAGAACTCGATCACCTTGCCGCAGTCGAGGCAAACCAGGTGGTCGTGGTGCTCCTGAGTGGCCAGCTCGAATACCGACTTGCCACCTTCGAAGTGGTGACGGGTAACGATACCGGCATCATCAAACTGGTTGAGAACGCGATAGACGGTAGCGAGACCAATCTCTTCACCCAGGTCGATCAGTCGTTTATAGAGATCTTCGGCGCTGGTGTGCTGGCAGTCCGGCTGTTGCAGGATTTCCAGGATTTTGACCCGGGGCAAGGTGATCTTGAGCCCGGCCTTTTTTAACGCTTGGTTGTTGTCTGCCATATTCTACTTATTCGCATTCTCGAAGGTGGGGTTATTCTGATGGACTGCCGCAGGAATGGCAACCTTGAACTCGCTTGGCCTGTCATTATAGGTCGTAGCCTCCCTAAAAATAAACCCAGCAATTCAAGGGGTTTAGCCATAAATGGCCGGTTGGATTGAAATAATCAATCGTGTCGTCCGACTTGCTGGCATGGCAGATGTTGATAAGATGTAACTTTCATATTCTGGTCGGATGAGATCCATGGATTGGCTTTTTGACAATGCGGCCTGGGTGCGCCGCGCACTCAACGCTTGGCCCCCGTTCTGGGGCGCTGGTATCAAGATAGAGACCCTGAGCGATGACTTTCGCTACTGTCGGGTGACCCTCAAATCCCGCTGGTGGAACAAGAACGCCAACCGCACCCAGTTTGGTGGCAGCATGTTTGCCATGACTGACCCCATTTATCCGCTGATGCTGATGGGCTACTTCAAGAATCGCTACTACGTCTGGGACAAGGCGGGCAGCATCAACTACATCAAGCCGGGCAAGGGCAAGCTGGTGGCCGAGTTTAACCTGACCGAGGGCAAGCTGGCCGAAATCGTGGCGGCGACCGAAGGTGGCAACAAGCACTTCCCCGAATTCGAGGTGACGGTACAAGACAAGAGCGGCGAGCTGGTGGCGCAGGTCAAGCGCACCCTCTATGTGCGGGCCAAACCGGAGCACAGAGGTGAATAACAGGGAAGAATAAAGGCAGGCATCGCAACAAGCAGATACAACAAGGGCCCCGTCGGGGCCCTTGTTGTCAGAGGTATGAGGGTGAGGTGGATTACTCCAGCTCGCCCAGGCACATCTCTTCGTGCAGCTGCTTGCACCAGCCCTTGACGCGCTCGGCAGTCAGCTCCGGCTGGCGATCTTCATCGATACCCAGACCGACAAAGTGCTTGTCATCGACCAGTGCCTTTGAGGCTTCAAACTCGTAGCCTGCAGTCGGCCAGTGACCGATGATGATGGCGCCTTTGGCTTCGACGATGTCACGCAGGGTGCCCATAGCGTCGAGGAAGTACTCGGAATAGTCTTCCTGATCACCGCAACCGAAGATGGCGACCAGCTTGTTGGTGAAGTCGATTTCGCCCAGATCGGGGAAGAAGTCGTCCCAGTCGGCCTGGGCTTCGCCGTAGTACCAAGTCGGGATGCCGAACATCAGCAGATCAAAGCTCTCGATGTCGGCCTTGCTGCTCTTGGCGATGTCACGGACTTCAATCAGGTTTTTGCCCAGCTCTTTCTGGATCATCTTGGCGACAGCTTCGGTGTTACCGGTATCGCTGCCAAAAAACAGACCTACACTTGCCATAGTGTTTAGTTACCCGTATTTGGTGTTAATGCTCAACGCTCAGACTGCAATGTCCACCGCAAAGGCGGACTCAATCTGTTGTTTCAGGATAGATTGGATCAGCTCGGCTCGGCTGATGTTCTGTTGTAACGCAAGTTGGTTCAGGCGCTCCAGCAACTCGGCCTCCACCTTTAACTCTACCCGCTTCAGCCCATTTTCCCGATCGCGCTTAAGCTGGTTACGCTTGTTGATCTTGAGCTGGGTCTCGCGGGGGAGTGGATTGGTCTTTGGCCTGCCGGGGCGCTTCTCATTTGCGAACAGATCCAGTGTTGTTCGATCAGTTTGCTGTTTGGCCATACATCACAGATGAAAGTAAGTTAGCCGAGTCCTGAGCCTTCCCAGCCCAGTTCGATCAGCCCCTTGGCGACAAAACCCGCACAACCCAGAAACAGTACCAACCAGACGATAAAACGACCGAAACGGGGCACGTTGCCGCGCTTGAGCACGTCCTGAATGGCCAGGCCAATCAATATGAAAATGGCCACAAAGAATAACTTGAGGCCCAAACTTTCGATCAGGTCGATATGTTCACTTAGCATGGATTGCGCACACTCCTTATGACCGGCGCACTATATCACAAAGGATTTGAAACTGTTAACCGCCTGTCGACAGGAAATCCACAACCAATTTGTTGAACAGAGCCGGTTTTTCCGCATGCAGCCAGTGGCCGGTACCCGCGATGACACGCACCTTTGCCGCCGGGAATTGGGCCAGTGCCGTCTCGCTGTATTGGGGCTGCATATAGTCAGAATCCCCCCCTTTGATAAAGAGCACAGGCCCCTCGAAGCGATGCTCATCCTCTGGCCAGCCCATGATGTTGGCGTAGTTTTGCTCAAGGGCGGGCACATTGAAGCGCCAACCCCAGCCATGCTCGCCTCTGGCGAAGGATTTGAGCAGGAACTGGCGCACCCCGGCGATCTCGATGTGCTGTGCCAGCATGGCTTCCGCTTCACTGCGGCTTTGCGGCGGCGTGCGCAGTGTGGCGTTGAGCCCGGCGAACACATTCTGGTGGCGGGAGTGGGGATAGGCGACCGGCGCCATGTCGGCTACCACCAGCCGGCTGACCCGCGCGGGCGCCAGCTTGGCGACCTGCATCCCTACCTTGCCCCCCATCGAGTGGCCTACTATCGCCGCCTGATCAAGCTCAAGGTGATCCATCAGCGCGAGAATGTCGGCCGCTTGCGCCGGGTAGCTCATCTCGTCCGAGTGAAAGGAGGCACCGTGGTTGCGCAGATCGACGCTGATGACCCGATAGTGCTCGTAGAGGGCACGGGCCAGCAGGCCGAGGTTGTCGAGGCTGCCAAACAGGCCGTGGATCAGAATAACGGCCGGGCCCTGACCCTG
The DNA here is from genome assembly GCF_051919345.1 of Aeromonas sp. 84A. NCBI lineage: Bacteria > Pseudomonadati > Pseudomonadota > Gammaproteobacteria > Aeromonadales > Aeromonadaceae > Aeromonas > Aeromonas sp. 84A. Next base: position 3,451,327 of record NZ_JBQBEW010000001.1, on the reverse strand, counting down.
CTCCTTGAAGTTCAATATGCTGTTTTGTTGCAAAATGACACCTTGTCGGTCGTGGGTGCGTATCGCTGTTTTATTTAACGCACTGGAAAGAAAAGGATTTCGTCCAACGGATGGGGAATAAATGTGGTTTTTTTTCTAAAAAATCCCGTCCGGATCGGCTATCAGTGCGGCTGATCACACACTTGGCCCGCTATTATGCCGTATTCTCGATGAGATTCATGTACATCTGCCAGCCCCTTGCTTGGGCTGTCGGGTTTGCCTATGTATAATCGCCGCATCCGAATTTCGACGAGTCCAGCGCATCCCTATGAAAACCATCGAGCTTGATGACGATCTCTACTTCTATATCGCCAGCCAGACCCGGCACATTGGTGAAAGTGCCTCCGATATCCTGCGCCGTCTGCTGGAACAGCCTGCTCACCAAGGTGTGCCGGTTGCCGAGCCCGTTGCCGTCGCGCAGCCCAGTACGGTAGCCACCCAACAAGGGCTGCAAGCCCTGCTCGATTCCGGTGAGCTGCAAAAAGAAGAGAAGTCCATCAACCGCTTTATGCTGGTGCTGAGTACCCTCTACCGGGATAACCCGGAAGGCTTTACCCAGGCCACCGAAATCAAGGGGCGCAAGCGCGTCTATTTCTCGCAGGATCCCGAGGCTCTACGTGCCAGTGGCAGCACCACCAAGCCCAAGCCGGTACCGGAGACCCCGTTCTGGGTGATCACCAACACCAACACCAGCCGCAAGCAGAACATGGTGGCCCAGCTGATGGCCAGCATGGGCTATGGCGAAGAGGTGATCGCGCAGGTGTGTGGCGCAATTTAACGATTCTTCAAGACTCAGGCCTTGCCCGGCAAGGCCGCCATTACGCAAGGAAAACGCCATGGCTCAGCATTCCCACGCCGGTCAACCGGCCCGTTTAAGCGACCTGACCAACATCCCCCGTCTGGTCAGCGCCTACTACCTCAACAAGCCGGACATGAGCCGCCCCGAGCAGCGGGTGGCCTTTGGTACCTCCGGCCACCGTGGCAGCGCTCTGCACAGTGCCTTTACCGAATCCCATATTCTGGCGGTGACCCAGGCCCTGGTGGAGTATCGCCAGCAGGCCGGTATCACTGGCCCGCTGTTTGTCGGTATGGATACTCACGCCCTGTCCGAATCCGCCTTTGCCAGCGCCGTCGAAGTGCTGGCCGCCAACGGCGTTGAAACCCGCATTCAGGCTGGCCTCGGCTTTACCCCGACCCCGGTCATCTCTCACGCCATCCTGCGCCACAATGCAGGTAAACCGGCTGCCCGTGCTGACGGCGTGGTGATCACCCCGTCTCACAACCCGCCGGAAGATGGTGGCTTCAAGTACAACCCGCCCCATGGTGGCCCCGCCGAAGGGGAGATCACCAAGTGGGTCGAGGACCGTGCCAACGCGATTCTGGAAGCGGGTCTAGCCGGCGTGAAACGGATGCCGTTCGCCGAGGCGCTCAAGAGCCCGTTCGTGGTCGAGCACGACTATGTCACCCCCTATGTGGATGATCTGAAGAACGTGCTGGACATGGATGCCATCAAGAACGCTGGCATCAAGATCGGTGTCGATCCGCTGGGTGGCTCCGGCGTCGCCTACTGGGACGTCATCGCCAAGACCTATGGTCTGAACATCGAGGTGGTGAACTACAAGGTCGACCCGACCTTCTCCTTCATGACCCTGGATAAAGACGGCAAGATCCGGATGGATTGCTCCAGCCCGTTCGCCATGGCGAGCCTGATCGCCCTCAAGGACAAGTTCGACATCGCCCTTGGCAACGACCCTGACTACGACCGTCACGGCATTGTCACCAAGTCCGGCCTGATGAACCCGAACCACTATCTGGCGGTGGCAATCCAGTACCTCTTTACCCATCGTACCGGCTGGTCTGCCGATGCAGCCGTCGGCAAGACGCTGGTCTCTTCCTCCATGATCGACCGGGTGGCCGGCGAGATTGGCCGCACCCTCAAAGAGGTGCCGGTCGGCTTCAAGTGGTTCGTGGATGGCCTCTACAGCGGCGAGTTCGGCTTTGGTGGCGAGGAGAGCGCAGGCGCCTCCTTCCTGCGTAAAGATGGCACCGTCTGGACCACCGACAAGGATGGCTTCATTCTGGCGCTGCTGGCGGCAGAAATTCTGGCGGTCACCGGCAAGGATCCGCAGGCTCATTACGACGCACTGGAAGCCAAATTTGGCCGTTCCAGCTACCGCCGCATCGACGCCCCGGCCAATAGTGCCCAGAAAGCGGTGCTCTCCAAGCTGGATCCGGCGCTGGTGGAAGCCTCCACTCTGGCCGGTGAGCCCATCATCGCCAAGCTGACCAAGGCGCCGGGCAACGATGCCGCCATCGGCGGCCTCAAGGTGGTGACCGAGAACGGCTGGTTCGCGGCGCGCCCCTCTGGCACCGAGTCCATTTACAAGATCTACATGGAGAGTTTCAAGGGCGACGCGCACCTCGACCTCATCCAGCAGGAGGCCCAGCAGATCGTCTCCGCGGCACTGGCCAAGGCCGGGGTCTGATTTCGGGTCAATCTGCCGTGAATAAATAAAGTAATTGGTATAAAAAAGGAGCCGTTAAGGCTCCTTTTTTTATCTGCTGATCACGGTCTGTCAGCGCGCCGCCTTCACCGCCAGCCCCAGCTGCCACACCGCCATGGCGTAGTGGGTGCTGTGGTTGTAGCGGGTGATGGCGTAGAAGTTGGGCAGACCGTACCAGTATTGGTAGCCGGTGCCGACATCGAGGCGCAGCAGGCTCGCCTCGCTGTGGTTGCCAAGGCTGCTGGTGGGGGTCAGCCCGGCGCGACGCAGGGAGGCCACCGGGTAGCGGGTCTGGAAGCCGTGCTCATAGCCGGGCAGCTGGCCCTGACCACGCACCGCCACCGGTTGCCCCTTCTCCCAGCCGTGGGCCTTGAAGTAGTTGGCTACGCTGCCGATGGCATCCACCGGATCCCACAGGTTGGTGTGGCCGTTGCCGTCAAAATCCACCGCGTAGCGCTGGAAACTGGAGGGCATGAACTGGCCGTAGCCCATGGCGCCGGCGTAGGAGCCCTTGGGTTCGGTGGGGTCCATCCCCTCGTCGCGGGTCATCACCAGGAAGGCTTCCAGTTCGCTGGTGAAGAACTCGGCGCGGCGCGGGTAATCAAACGCCAGGGTGGCCAGCGCATCCAGAATGCGGGTCTTGCCCATCACCCGGCCCCAGCGGGTCTCGACCCCGATAATGCCGACGATGATCTCGGGCGGCACTCCGTAGATCTGCTCCGCCCGATTGAGCTCGTTCGCGTATTCGCGCCAGAAGTTGACGCCGTTCTGTACGTTGTCCGGGGTGATGAACTTGGCGCGGTAGCGGTTCCAGGCGCCGGTCGGGCCGGTCGGTTTGCTGGTGGTTGGCGCCTGGGCATCCATCAGACGGATGATCCAGTCGTAGCGCTCTGCCTGCGCCAGCACCTGATGGAGCTGGGCGCTGTCAAAACCGTGCTTCTCGACCATCTTCTGGACGAATCTGTCCACGTTGGTGCGATTGGCGAAGTCCCCTTTGCTCACCCCCTGGCTGTAAACGGGGCTGCGCGACGGCGTCTGGTTGATGAAGGCGCTCTTGGGTTGGGGGACGACCACTGGCTTGGCAGCCGGCGTGCTGCTGCAGCCACCGAGCAGAGGAAACAACGACAGAGTGAGAAGAGAGGCAAGGCGACGCATAGGGTTCTCAAGGAGACTGATAAAAGTGCCGCCATGGTAAAACATTGTCATCCGGGCGCAAGTGTTCCGTGCGCCGCACCCATCGCCAATTCATCGCGTGATGGATTCACCCTCCGGTGAGGGCTGCACTGGTTAGCGCCGGGGGGGACGTAGCGTGTGGTAGCCGCTCCAGAGCCGGGTCAGGGTGGTGATGACGCAGAGCAGGGCAAAGCCGTAGGCGAGCGGGGCGAAGGCGGCTGGCCACAGGCACATCAGCACGAACAGGGCGATGGTCTCGCTCCCCTCGGTGAGACCGCCCAGATAGTAGAGAGACTTGTGGTGGTAGACCGGATTGTCGATGCCCCGCTTGCCCGCCATGATGGCAAACGCCAGAAAGCTCGACCCTGTGCCCATGAAGGCAAACAGCAGGGTGGCGGCGGGCAGCGCATTGGCGGGGGCGGCGAGGGCAAAGCCCAGCACCACGGCGGCGTAGAAGATGAAATCCAGCGTGATGTCGAGAAAGCCGCCGCAGTCGGTGATGCCGGTTTCCCGTGCCACGGCGCCGTCGAGCCCGTCCAGCAGCCGGTTGAACAGGATGGCCGCCAGCGCCCACTGATAGCAGCCAAAGGCCAGCAGCGGCAGCGCCAGCATACCGATGGCAAAGCCGGTGAGGCTGATCTGGTTGGCGCTGACCCCGGCGCGGCAGAGCGGTTTGGCGAGCCGGTTGAGGGGGCTGCGGATAACGGGGATCAGGTGGCGGTCAAACAAGGTGAACTCCTCGGTCAAAAACGGGATTCGGTGAGCTGAAGTATGGTGCCCGGCGCGTCCTCTTCGTCGTGGGTCACCAGAATGGCGGGGATGGCCAGCGCCTTGATCTGCGCGAACACCAGTTCGCGAAAGGCGGCCCGCAGCGGCTTGTCGAGGCGGGAGAAGGGCTCGTCCAGCAGCAGGGCCTCGGGCTCGGCCAGCAGGGCCCGCAACAGGCTGACGCGAGCCTTCTGGCCGCCGGAGAGCGCTCCCGGCAGCTTGTCTGCCTGACTTGTCAGATCCACCTGCGCCAGCGTAGCCACCGCCTTTTCTCGCCTCGCCCTGTGCCCTTTCACGCTGGCCGGCATGCCGAACATCAGGTTCTCGGCCACCGTCAGATGGTCGAACAGCAGATCATCCTGAAACAGCATGCCGATGCGCCGCGTCTGGAGCGGCAGCTGGGTGAGCCGGCGCTCGCCAAGGATCACGTCCCCCTCCAGCCGGATCGGGCCGCTTGCTGGCAGTACCCCCGCCAGCGCCGCCAAGAGCGAGCTCTTGCCACAGCCGCTGGGGCCCATCAGGGTCAGCACCTCACCCGGCGCCACCTGCAGGGCGGGCAGCGAAAACAGCAGGTTTTCCTCCAGATAGAGGCGAAGAGGCGTGGTGCTCAGCATATGGCTATTTCCATCATGAGAGTTCATCGTGAGCCGTTCCCTTTGAGCGCCGGGTTGAGTCGGGCCGGCAGCCAGAGCGCCAGCAGATAGATAACGAGCGGCAGCAGCAGTTGCAGCAGGCCGTAGAGACCCGCCAGTCGCCGGTTGAGGCCGCTGCCAATAGCCACCGCCTCGGTGGTGATGGTGGCGACCCGGCCTGCGCCAAACAGCAGGGTCGGCAGGTATTGGGCCAGGCTCACCGCAGCCCCTACCGCAAAGGCAAACAGTAGCGGACGGGCCAGCAGCGGCGCTTTGACCTGCCACCAGGCTCGCCATGGTGTTGCCCCCAGCAGCAGGGCACTCTGGGTGATCCGCGGGTCGAACTGGCGATAGGGGCCGTGCAGGCACAAATAAACATAGGGAGAGACAAACAGCAGCTGGCTCCAGAGCACCCAGCCCCAGCCGATGCCATCGCCCCCCCATCCGAGACTGAACCAGTCCACCCCGAGACGGATGCCGAACAGCAGGCTGGCCTGCGGCAGCAGCAGCGGCAGGCAGATGAGCCAGAGCGGCCAGGGACGGCGCCCGGCTTGCGCCTCCAGACTGCACACCGCCATCACCAGTGCCAACAAGCCGCTCACCAGCGCCAGCAGTGCGCTGGTTACCAGCAGTGGCAGCAGGGTTGGCAGCAGATCCAGCCAGTAGTGACCGCTCCACTGGCTCGGCCAGAGGGCGGGAAAGGGCCAGCGCCGGGCCAGCGACCAGATCAGCAGCGCCCCCAATACCGCCAGATTGATGGCGCTGAGGGTCACCACGCTAAGCGTGGCAAGGGGGCGGCCAAGAGCGCTTGGGTTTGCTCGTCTGCCATCGAGCCAGCCGGGTTTGCCAAGGGTTCGATGGGCCAGCTCCAGCAGCCGCAGCAGGGCCAGCAGCAACGCCGTGATGGCGAGCAGCAGCAGGGCGCCGCTGGCGGTGGCGCCGCGCCAGACCAGATCCGGGTCCTGATACCAGAGCCACAGGCGCACAGCCAGCGGAGCGGGGGCATCGGGCCCGAGCAACTGGGCCAGATCCACTACCGCCACCCCGTAGGCGGCGACTGCATAGAGGGGCAGGCGCAGGGCGGGCCAGAGCGCCGGCAGCAGCAGGCGCCACCAGATCTGGGGGGCGCTGAAGCCGAGGCTCGCCCCCAGCCACTGCTGGCGCGTCACCCTGGCGGGGTCTTGCGCACCGAGCGCCATCAGCAGCAGGAAGGGGGTCTCCTTGAGGGTCAAGGCGAGAATGAGCCCGAGCCCGGCGGGATCGCGCAGGGTCTGCCAGTCGGGGGGCAGTTCAAATCCAGTGAGGGTCGGCGAGAGCAGGCGCAGCAACCAGCCGGAGGGGGCGAGCAGAAAGGCAAAGCCGATGGCAAAGGCGACATGGGGCAGCGCCAGCAAGGGCGAGAGTAACCGACGCAGCCAGCAGAAGGCCCGGCTGTCACTGTGGGCCAGCAGCAGGGCGGTCAGCAGCAGGCTGGTCAGGGTCGAGGCGGCGCCAATCCACAGACTCAGCAGCGCCGAGTGCCACAGGCCCGGTTGGGCCAGCAGCAATTGCAGATGGGCTTGGGTCAGCCCCTCAGCCAGCAGCAGCCAGCCCCCCGCCAGCAGCGGAAGGCCAAAAACCAGAGCACACCCGGCGGTGAACAGGGGGCGCCAACCGAGGGGAGCGTAGCCAAACCGGCTCATCAGTGGCCGTAGCGCTCGGCCCAGGCGGCTTCGAGCCTGAGCTGCCAGCTGGGGTGGGGCTCTGCCACGGCCTTGAAGCGCAGTGCCGGTTGTCCCTTGGCGGAGTCCGGCAGGGCATCGCTGCGCAGTACGCTGGGATCACCCCAATACGCGGGATCAGCCTTGCGCGCTTGAGCGGCAGGGCTTAGCAGGAAGTTGGCGACCACCTTGGCCCCCGCGCGGGCGTTGGCGTTGAAGGGAATGGCGAGAAAATGGCTGTTGGTGAGCGCCCCCTTTGCCATGGCGACCGCCTCGACGCTGGGGGGCAGGGCGCCAATCTGGGCTGCGCTCTGCGCCTCCTGCGGGTTGAAGCTGATGGCCATCGCCAGCTCGCCATCATCGAGCAGCTGGCGGGTTTCTGCGGCGCTGGCCGGAAACAGCTTGCCCTTGCGCCAGAGTGCCGGGTGCAGCTCATCGAGCCAGGCCCAGAGCGGGGCTGTGATCCTGATGAACTCGGCATCGGTCGCCTCCCGATAGAGAGGGGCGGGATCCGGCGTCAGCTCCAGCAAGATCTGCTTGAGAAAGCTGGAGCCGTGAAACTGGGGCGGCTTGGGATAGGTGAAGCGGCCGGGGTGGGCCTTGGCCCACGCAAGCAGGGCGGCAGCCGAGGTGGGGGGGCTGGTGACCTCTTCGGTGTCGACCATCAGATTGAGCTGGCCGATGCCCCAGGGGGCTTCCAGCCCTTCCACCGGCAAGGTGAAGTCCTCACTCACCGGCAGGCTGCCGTCGACCAGCGCCATGTTGGGCAGCTCACGGGTAAAGGGGCCGCCGAGCAGCCCCTGCTCCTTGAGCGCCTTGAAGTTCTCGCCGTTGACCCAGAGCAGATCGATGGGGCCGCCACTGTGCTTGCCCGCCTGCTTGTTGGCCAGCAGCTGGCTGACGCTCTGGGCGATGTCATCCACCTTAACCTGTACCAGCTTGACCTGATAGTCGCGCGCCAGCTCCTGCCCGGCCCACACCAGATAGGCATTGATCTCCGGGCTGCCGCCCCAGGCATTGAAGTAGACGGTCTGCCCTTTGGCCTCATCAAGGGTCTGTTGCCACTGCGGGTTGCCGGCGGCGTTGGCCTGAGTGACGAGAAGAGTGCCTGCCAGCAGGGGCAGGGCGCACAACAGCTGTTTGAACGAGGGCAATGAGTGTCGCATCCGGGTTACCTGGAGTTGGGTCTGGCGCCGCGGCGCCAGCGGTGATAACGGGTCAGCAGCGCCAGCAGGGTGGCGGGCTGACGGGCCCGTCGCCACTCGCCCGCCAGATACTTGTTCCCCTCCATCAGGGTGGGGTAGGCGTGAATGGTGGCGAGGATCTTGCCAAGGCCGAGGCGGTGGCGCATGGCGAGTACGAACTCGGCGATCCGCTCGCCGGCGTGAGTGCCCACTATGGTGGCACCCAGGATCTGATCCTTGCCGGGTACGGTGAGCACCTCGATAAAGCCCTGACGCTCGCCGTCGGCGATGGCTCTGTCCAGCTCGGCCAGCTCGAACCGGGTCAGCTCGAAGGGGATGCCCTGCGCCCTGGCCTCTTTCTGGTTGAGGCCGACCCGGGCGATTTCTGGCGTGGTGTAGATGGCGGCCGGCATGACCCGATAGTCGGCCCGAAAGCGCTTGAACGGGCTGAACAGGGCATTGACCGCGGCATACCAGCCCTGATGGGCAGCGGCATGGGTGAGCTGGTAAGGGCCAGCTACGTCCCCCGCCGCCAGAATGCTGGGGTAGTTGGTGGCAAGAAAGCCATCAACCGCCACCGTGCCGCGCGGCGTCAGCTCCACCCCCAGCGCTTCGAGCCCGAAGCCGCTGACGTTGGCGACCCGACCCAGTGCCAGCAGCAGTTGCTCCCCTTCCACCACCTGTGTCTCGTCGCCCCGACGCAGTTGCAGCCGGATGGGGAGATCTCCCTCAGCCGCAGGCAGATAGTCGGCTCGCTCGGCGTGCCAGCCGGTGAGCACCCGCACGCCGTCATGGGCCAGCTGTTCCGCCAGCAGCTCGGCCACCTCCCGCTCTTCGCGGGGCAGCAGCTGATCCGAGATCTCTACCAAGGTCACGGGCACCCCTAGCAGGGCAAAACTCTGGGCCAGCTCGCAGCCGATGGGGCCGCCGCCCAGCACCAGCAACTGGCGCGGCGCAGTGCGCAGTTGCCAGAGGGTGTCGGAGGTGAGCCAAGGCACCTGCTCAAGGCCCGGCAGCTTGGGCGCCAGCGGCCGGGCGCCGGTGGCGATAACGATATGACGGCTGGCAAGGCGCTGGCCGTTAACCTCCACCTCCCAAGGAGAGACCAGCCGAGCCTCCCCTTCGATACACTCCACCCCCAGTCCCTGATAGCGCTCGATGGAGTCGTGGGGTTCGACCTCCTTGATGACGCGGGCGACCCGCTCCATCACGGCGGCGAAATCGGCGCTGGCTTGGCTTGGGGCAAAGCCCAGTTCACTGGCCCGGCGCTGTTCGGCGGCAAAGCGGGCGCTGCGGATCAGCGCCTTGGAGGGGACGCAGCCGCTGTTGAGGCAATCGCCCCCCATCTTGTGCTTCTCGATGAGCGCCACTTTGGCCTTCACCGCCGCGGCGATATAGCTGGTCACGAGGCCGCCGGCCCCGGCGCCAATCACCAGCAGGTTGTAGTCATAGCGGGTCGGTTTGCGGTAGGGGGCGTGCAGTCGATGCTGGGCGAGGCGCCGCTGCAGACCCTTGAGCAACATCGGCATCAGCCCGAGCAGGGTCAGCGCCACCATCAGGCCGGGGGAGAGGATATTGCCGGTGCTGGTGAGGTTGGCGAGCTCGCTGCCCGCCAGCACGTAGACGAAGGTGCCGGGCAGCATGCCAAGCTGGCTCACCCAGTAGTAGGTGCTGACTTTGATAGGGGTGAGCCCCATCAGCAGGTTGACCAGAAAGAAGGGGAAGATGGGGATGAGGCGCAGGCTCAGCAGATAAAGCGCCCCTTCCTTTTTCATGCCGGCCTGCAAGCTGGCCAGCTTGTCGCCAAAGCGCCGCTCGACCCAGTCGCGCAGCAGAAAGCGGGCGCTGAGAAAGGCCAGCGTTGCGCCAATGCTGCTGGCAAACGAGATCAGCAGCAGTCCCCAGACGACGCCGAATACGGCGCTGCCTGCCAGGGTGAGCAGGCTGGCACCGGGCAGAGAGAGAGCGGTGCTCACCACGTAGACGGCGACGAACAGCAGGGCTGCGCTGACGAAATGGCGGTCGACCAGGGCGGCCAGCTCGGCCTGACGGGCCTGCAGCTGGGGCAGGCTCAGGTAGTGACCAAGGTCAAAGGCGAAAAAGGCGCCGATGAGGCAACCCATCACCAGCACCAGCAGCAGGCGGGAGCCGCTCATCAGGCGTCCTTGTTATCCGGTTGGGCCGGACGCACTGGCTGCACCGGCAGCTGGCAGAAGCCCTGCGGGGCGATATCGAGGGCGGCGTTGAACTTGGCCGACATGTTCTGGAAGGCGATGAGGCCGGTGAGCTCCACCATGGCGTCGTCATCGAACCAGGGCTTGAGGCGGGCGGCCTGCTCATCGCTGACCCCATCGAGGCCCGTCATCGCCTCGGTGTAGTCGAGCACGGCCCGCTCCCGCTCGTCGAACAAGGGGCTTTCGCGCCAGTTGGCGAGCGCCTCCACCTTCTCGCTGGAGCCCGCCCGCTTGATGAGGGTCATGGCGTTGATGTCGACACAGAAGCGGCACCAGTTGAGCTGGGAGACCCGCACCGTCACCAGAGAGCGCAGCACGGGATCGATGGGGGAGCGCTTGCGGTTGATGACGCCATAAAGGGTGGCGACGGCGGCAAACAGGCGCGGCGAGCGGCCCCAGCACTTGCCCGGAATGAGCACCTGACCGTAGTTGCGCTGTTGCAGCCAGAAAAAGGGGCGGATAAACCAGGCATATTCCCGGTCGGGTTTCACCTCGACGCGCATTGATGACCTTCTTATAGCTTCAAATTGGGTTTGTAGGCCTGACCCAGCCGCTCGTTGAGGCGGATCAGAAAATCCTCGATCCGTGCCCGGTTGGTGCCCAGATCGCTTTGCCCCTGACGGGAGGCTGATCGCATATCGATGCGGGTCTCTTTGGGGCCAGCAAAGACCCGCAGCGCCACATCATCCTGAAAGCCGAACCAGCCGGTGGTAACCACCGCATCCAGACCATCCGGGCTGGGTCGTACCTGCCAGCCCAGCTCCTGCATCAGTTCGTTGGCTTCAATCACCACTTCGGCAGGAGAGGCCCTGGTAAAGAGAGGACCAGGTTTTGCCTCAACTGCTTTCAGCGGTGCGCTATTTATTGGCAGATCCTGCGCCGTTCTGAGCTCTGCCGCCCAGCGTAGCTGGGGGGGATTGTAGGGATCTGTGCTCACATCGTTGATCAGCGGCATCCGCAGCGCCTGTGCCACAAATGTCAGCGGCAGCAGTAGCGGCAAGGCGCCAAGGCCGCAGGCGTAGCGGTTGCGGCTCCAGGGCAGGCGTACCAGCAAGATCAGGGAGACAAGGGCTCCGATGAGACAGCTCGCAAAACCGATCCACCAGGGCCAGAGATGAAAGCGGCTGCCGAGGGCGCCAGCGAGCGGGAGTAACCAGGCCAGCAGGGGCCACAAGCAAGAGCGGGGCATAGCACGGGATCCATCGTCGAATGTGGACAATGCCGAGAAGGATAAACTTAATTGCCTGATAACGTTAGTAAATTGATGAGAGTTTGGCGTGGTTTTGGTCAGTTTTGCGAGGGAGATGCAGAGGTCGGTGAAGCCCGCCTGACGGGAGCTTCACCGAGAAAATGGTCAGTTGCGATGACTTAGTTGCGATAGAGCACTTTAGTCTTGTGTTCTTAAGATAAATGTTGAGCTGTTCAATATTTGTTCCAAACGAAGGGGCCTTTACTGTGACTATTAACTAAACCTCTTGAAATTATGGTGATTAACCCATATATCAAATACTGACTTTGGTGGGGGTTCACATGGCGCTAGATAAGGTAGAGCAAAAGATAGTCGAGCAGTACTTTGATATGAGGACGGGCTATGTCCTACATCATAGCAACCGCACGTTTGCAGATTTTTTCGAACAGTTTGATATTGAGATTTACAATGACCGATATTGCGATATTGGCGATTCGAAAGCTAAGCGCCTTCGTTCGTTTTTTAATCAGCATGACGATGAAATCATAGGCAAAGTTATACTCGCATTAATCGAAGATAACGATATCGAACAAAATTTAAATTCACCTCCCAAAAATCAGGAACTGCGCCAGCGTTGCATTGATATTGCAAATCGATTGATTAATTCGGCTACTACATCTGCACCAACTCAACATAATCCGTTAGTGAACCCGTTTAAATCACAACAAGCTCGTGCCATAAATGAAATATTCAGCGCAGCCATACCAACTAAACCATTATTCGTAGCTTCGAGTTGTACACCCTCTAAACCGAAATATTCTCAATCTGCCCCTTCTATGACTACACCCTCGATACCAGAAAAAGAAAAAATCTTTATTGTTCATGGGCATGATGAGCACTTGTTGAGTGAAACAGAAAATTTACTCCGCAAGCTCAATCTGGAGCCTATAGTTCTTCGCGATCAGCATAGTGGTGGCAAGACGATTATCGAAAAATTAGAAAAATATGGGGATGTTCGATACGCGGTCATTCTTTATACCGCTTGCGATGAAGGTCGAAAAATTGGTACTCCGGAAGTTAATCCTCGAGCCAGACAAAATGTAGTGTTCGAGCATGGTTACTTTATCGGTCGTCTAGGACGTGAAAATGTAGCTGCTGTTGTTAAAGGGACAGTGGAAATCCAAGGCGATATAAGTGGAGTCGTATATCACCAGTATCAGAGTGGATGGCAACTTGAGTTAGCTAAAGAAATGAAGCGCTCAGGTTTGAATGTTGATTTGAATCACCTATGATCACAGAAGTAATTATGAGCCCTTAAAGGGCTCAAGTAATTTCAGCAACGGGTAAGGCTCTTCCATAGAGTTGTGTTCTTAATGCAAAAAAACAAGCCTGTCTAGATTCTGTACAAAACTTTGATCAGATGGAAGCCGAACTTGGTGCGCACCGGCCCCAGCACCTTGAGCAGTTCCCCCTTGAAGACGGCATCGTCGAAGGGCTTGACCATATCCCCTTTATTGAACTCCCCCAGATCGCCGCTGCGTTTTGAGGAGGCGCAGGTGGAGAAGCGCTTGGCCATCTGGCCGAAGTCGGCTCCCTTCTCGATCTTCTCCTTGATCTCCAGACACTGTTTTTCGGTCTTGACCAGAATGTGCTGGGCACAGGCTTTTTTCATCGGGGCGCTCCTGGGAGTGATGGCGAAGGTTGTTAACGCCAAGGGTGGTAGCAAATCGGGGCGCAAGAGTACCCCAATTTGCCACCGGCGTCAGCCATCACAGCCCGCCCTTTATCGGCCGTATTATTGGCGAGCGCGGGTGGCCAGCATGGCGCGGGGACGCGCTTGCCAGATGATCTCCAGCCCGAGCAGGGCGTAGAGGCTCCAGATGGCCAGCGGATTGAGCCACTCCCCCCCCAGTTGCAGGGTCATCAGGGCGCAACCTGCCAGCAGCAAGGTGATCCCCGGCAGCCGCCAGTGGACGGGCAGGGGGGCCAGCAGCGCCATCGCCAGCAGAATGCCGAGACCAAACGGCAGGTTCAGGGCTGTAAAGGCCAGCGCCTGTTGGCCACTCATGCCAGTCAGCAGGGCCAGCAGGGCGCTGCAACAGGCGAGAAAGGTGATGAACTCGAGACGATCGGCAATATAGTCAGCCATCTGTTCGCTACGTGCATGCATGATGTGTCTCCTTCAGTTGATGGTTCAAGTGTGAGGGAGGGACGTTCGCAAAGGCAGTGGGATAATTCGATTGTGCTGAACGAGCAATTCTTAATCATCCGCTACGGCGGGCTTTGGCGCGTACCGGGCCTGTTAAACGGTGAGGGTGGGGTGATGCCGACAAACTCTGTCGTGGTGGGTTTCTGGTGGTAATGAGAGGGGGGAAAGGTGACAAAGGCGGCCTGACGACGAAGTGAGCCTTGTTCAGGGCGGGTCAACTCGCGTCCATCGGGAAAGTGGGCGGCGTCATTGTCACCAAAATGTGTGATTTGTGGTCAACCTCTTAAAAGATATGGCGAATTTGCCAATGGTGCTGCGCTGTCGCTGGCGGATGCCTATGTTAGGATAAGGTTCGCCATTTTTCTGGCGCGCATTTTTGTGTCACGGCCATGCACGGCATGGCGTGCTGCGCCGCATTCGGGGTTGGCCCGAAAGGGCGCTGGTTTCCTTCACCACAGATTCAGGAATATTGACCTTTGACAGGATGCATTTCATCCCTGCTGGCAGGGCGTTCACTGTCCGGCCCTGCGTTTCGCCGCGGCCTGCGGGTACTGGGGGTGGGCCTGTTGCTGTCGCTGCTGGCTTCGCCCGCGTTTGCCGCCAAGCTCACCTATCAGGTCAAGGGGCTGAAAGGGGAGAACAAGGATAACGTCGAAGCCTATCTCAATGCCCTGCCAGTCTATCAGGAGCGGCAATACCGCCCGGCTCGAGCCAAAATCACCGAAAGCGTGCAAAAGGCGCTGCAGGTTTATGGCTACTACCAGCCGAAAATCACCCTGAGCCGCGACAAGAAGACTCCGTCCAAAGTGGTGATTGAGGTGGACAAGGGGGAGCCGGTCATCGTCTCCCGCCTCGATATTCTGCTGGAGGGGGATGCGGGCAGCGACGAGCTCTACAGCGCCCTGCTGGACAAGTTGCCCCTCAAAGAAGGCGAGCCCCTCAATCACGCCAAATATGAATCCATCAAGGCGGATCTGGGCAGCCTCGGGCTGGCCCGCGGTTACTTTGATGCCAAGCTGAGCAAGAGTCAGGTCAAGGTGTTCCCGGACAAGGGGACGGCGGAGATCTTTATTCTGTTCGAATCGGGCCATCGCTACCGTTTTGGCGAGATCCGCTACGATGCCACTCCCGAAGCGCTTCACCTTATTCGCCCGCTTATCAACATCAAGAGTGGCGATCCCTATCTCGCCATCCGTCTGGCCGAGATGTCGCAGGATGTCTCCTCCACCAAGCTGTTCCGTCAGGTCGATATCAAGCCGGTATTGAGCGAGGCGAGCAACTATCGGGTACCCATCGCGGTGACGCTGGATAACCGGGTCGATCACGAAATCGAGACAGGTATCGGTTACGCCACCGACGTAGGGCCGCGGATGAGTGCCACCTGGGAGAAGCCCTGGGTCAACCGCTATGGCCACCGTCTGTTTGCCACCGCCAAGGTGTCGGCGCCGGAGGCAGAGCTCAGCTTCGACTATCAGATCCCGGTGGGTAACCCGCTGCGGGACTACTACTCCATCCAGACCGGCTACCAGTACAAGGACAACAACGATACCCGCTCTGATCTCACCACTATCGGTGTGCACCGCTGGACGCGGCGGCCGGAGAGCTGGGATCGGGACGTCTTTATCCGGCTGGAGAACGAGATCTATACCCAGGGCGCCGACGAGGGGAACAGCTTGTTGCTGATCCCCGGGGTCTCCTGGTCCCGACTGCGGGTGCGCGGCACTCTGGTGCCCGACTGGGGGGATCGCCAGCAGCTGACGCTGGAGTTCTCCGATCCCAGATGGGGCTCCGACATCAGCTTTATGCGGGTGTGGGGGCGCAGCAAGTGGCTGCGAACTCTTGGCGATAACCACAGATTCCTGATGCGGGCCGAGCAGGGGGCCATCATAGGTGACAGCTTCTCGTTGGTGCCGCCGTCTTTGCGCTTCTTTACCGGTGGCGATCAGACGGTGCGCGGCTTTGGTTACGAGAGCATCTCCCCCACCGGGCCGGATGGCAAGCTGACCGGTGGCCGCTACACCAGCGTGGCCAGTCTGGAATACAACTACCGCTTCAGCGAGAAGTGGCTGGGGGCCATGTTTGTGGATGGCGGCACCTCCACCACCGATTACAGCGAACCCTGGAAAATAGGTACCGGCGTCGGTGTACGCTGGGTCACCCCCATCGGTCAGGTCAGGTTGGATCTGGCGGTCGGGGTATCGGAAGAGGACAAGCCCTTGCGGCTGCATTTCGCATTGGGGCCTGAATTATGATGTTGTCTAAACGCTTTTTTCTTTGGCCGCTGCGGCTGTATCTTGCGCGGGGGTCTGCATTGTGATCTGGCTAAAACGCATTTTTCTCTGGCTGATGGGGCTGGTGTTCCTGCTGCTCATCGGCGTCAGCCTGCTGGGCTTTACCCATCAGGGCAACAAGTGGTTGTGGCAACAGGCCAAGGGGGCGCTGCCTTCTCTCAAGGGGGAGCTGGTGGCCGGTCAGCTTGGCTATGGCTGGACTCTGGAAGGGGCGGGTTGGCAGGATGAGCTGGTGGATGTCACTGTGGATCGCGCCGTGCTCGACTGGGATCTCGGCAAGTTGCTGCAGGGCAAACTCTGGATCAAATCGCTTGAAGTGACCCATCCGGTGGTCAAGGTAGCCGACTCTGAACCTGCGCCGGAAGAGCCTTCCGAACCCTTTGTCTGGCACCCGCTGCCACTCAAGATCCAGGTCGATAACCTCAAGGTAGCCGATCTCGATCTGGCGGTGCCCGGTGTGGCTGTGACCTTGGGGTCCCTCGATATCGGCGCCACCCTCAATCGCAAGGGGCTGATTGTACGCGGCCCAGTGCTCGATAACTTGAAGGTGACGCTGGACGACGCGGCACCCGCCAGCGCAGCCAAATCTGCCAAGCAGCCGGCCGCTAACGAGAAACAAGCCGGAGCTGCGGTGGCGCGCAATGACAAGGCCAGCGTCAAGACCGTCAAACAGGGCAAAGGGACGCCAGCTGCAAATACGGCAAAGGCTGCCCCCATTCTCCTGCCCGCCATTCATCTTCCTTTCCCAATCCAGCTGGAAGGGGTCAGCGCGACCCGGGTGCAATATAAGCAGGGCGAGCTGATTGACGGGCTCGACAAGCTGCTGCTGTCGGCCACTGCCGTCGACGATCGCATCGAGGTGCGCGAGCTCTCGCTGCGCCACGCCATGGCCGACCTGGCGCTCAAGGGCCACATCCAGCTCAGTGACGACTACCCGCTGGCGGTGACGCTGGATGCCAAGGCCCGCAAGGGGCTGCTGGATGGCGAGCTGCAAGGGGAGCAGGCCACGCTGGCGCTGAGCGGTTCGGTCGGCAAGCTGGGGTTGGCGTTGTCGGCCAAAGGGCCGATCGCCGCCAATCTCAAGGGCTCTCTGGCCTCGCTCGACCCGGATCTCCCTTTCGATTTGGCCCTTGACTGGAAGAGCCTAGGCTGGCCGTTGCACAAGCCTGCCAAGGAAGAGGCAAGCTATCGGCTGGACAAAGGGAGCCTGACTGCCAAGGGCAAGCTCTCCGGCTACCAGTTTGCCCTCAATACCTCCGGCAAGGGGACCGATGTTCCCCCCTTCAAGCTTGCGCTGGACGGGAAGGGGAATCTGGAGCGGCTCAGCAAGATCGCCTTGCAGCTCAATGCCCTCAAGGGGGAGCTCAAGCTCGATGGCAAGCTCGCCTGGAACAAGGGGGTTGAGTGGCAGGGGACCACACTGTTCAAGGGGATCAATCCGGCCGAGCTGCTGCCCGAGCTGAAAGGGACGCTGGCCGGTGAGCTGGAGAGCCATTTCGTGATGAACGAAGCGGGCCACTGGGAGCTGAAACTGCCCAAGCTCAAGGTGGATGGCAAGCTCAACCAGTACCCGCTGGCCCTCAAGGGGGAGCTTAGCGGCAACGACAAGATGGAGTGGCTGATCCCGGCGCTCTCGCTGCAAAGTGGCCCCAACCAGTTGCAGGCCAAGGGCAGTATCAGCAGCGCCCAGTGGAAGCTCGATGCCAACCTGCAGGCTCCCCAGCTGGGGGGCATCTATCCCGGCCTGAAAGGGGATATCAAGGGACAGGTGAAGGTCAGTGGCAATCAGCAGACGCCAAAAATCGATGCGGATCTCGCCTCCGAGCGGCTCTACTACGCCGGCACCGACCTGAAGGGTATTAGTCTCAAGGGCAATGCGGTGATCGGCGCCAAACCGGCCGGTGAGCTCGCGTTGTTGGTGGCGCAGCTGAAACAGGGGGAAACCAAGCTCAGCCAGCTGGCCCTGAACCTCAGCGGCGATATCAGTCAGCATCTGTTGACCCTGACCATGAAGGGTGACCCTGTTGCGGCCAATCTCAAACTGGGTGGCGGCGTGCGCGGGGATCACTGGCGCGGGGCGCTCTCCGAGTTGCAGCTGAAAACCCCGCTGCGCCGTTGGGACTTGAGCTCCCCTTGGGCACTGGATCTCGATCTGCCGCGTCAGCGGCTGGCGATGGGGGATCTCTGCCTCGGCTCCCAGGGGGCCAGCCTCTGCGTCAAGGGGAGTCAGGTTTCCGCTGCACAGGGGACTCTGGAGTTTGCCCTGAGCGAGTTTGATCTCAAGCGGCTGCGCCCCTGGTTGCCGGACAACTTCCGCTGGCAGGCGATGCTCTCCGCCGATGGGCGTGCCAGCTGGCGTGGCAATCAGCCGACCCTGCATGCGGTGGTGCGAACCACGCCGGGCACTTTTGTGGCAGATGGCCTCAAGACCGACTATCAGCAACTGGCTCTGGCCCTGGATTTCGAGCGGCAGCAGGCGGCCATTCGCCTCGATTTTGCCTCCAAGCAGATCGGCAATATCGATACCGATTTGCTGATCAGGGAGCCTGCCGGTCGCGGTCTGCTCGGTGGTCAGCTCAAGTTTGACGATCTCAAGCTCAATACCTTCGCGCCGCTCATCCCTGAGGTGCGCTCCCTGCAAGGGATCATCTCCGCCGATGCCCGCTTCGACGGCACGCTGGCGGCACCCCTGCTGTTTGGCCAGCTCAACCTGCGTGACGGTGAAGTGCAGACCCACTCCGATATGGTGACCCTGACCAAGCTGGTGACCCGCCTCAAGATCGAGGGCAACCGCGCCGAGCTCGATGGCTCCATGCTTGTGGGCAAGGGGCCGCTGGCGTTGGGCGGCTGGCTCAGTTGGGCCAAGATGCCGGTCAGCGGCAGCCTCACCATTCAGGGTAAGGATCTGGAGGCACAATATCCGGGCATGGGCCGGGTCAGAGTCTCTCCCGATATCGCGGTGTCGCTGGGTGAGGAGACCCGGATTACCGGTCAGGTGGATATTCCCTGGGCGCGCATTCTGGTCAAGAGCTTGCCGGATTCGGCGGTGGCGGTCTCCGACGATGTGACTGTGGTCTATGACGATCTGCCCCCGGCTCCCAAGCAGGCAAGCCTGCCGCTGGCGATGAAGGTGGCGATCCGCCTTGGCAACGATGTGAAGCTTGATGCCATGGGGCTCAAGACCGATGTCTCCGGTGGCCTCAATATCCGTCAGGATCCCGAGAAACCGCTGGCTGGCAATGGCCAGCTGGTGCTGACCAACGGCCGCTTCAAGGCTTACGGTCAGAACCTCATCATCAAGGAGGGGCGGATCCTCTTCTCCGGTCCGCTGGATCGGCCCTTCCTCAACATCGAGGCCAACCGGGATCCCGATACCATCGAAGGTCAGGTGACGGTCGGGGTGCGGGTGACCGGCCCTGCCAGCAAGCCTGAAATCACTGTCTATTCCGAACCGCAGATGGCGCAGTCGGAACAGCTCTCCTATCTGCTGCGTGGCAAAGGGTTGCAGACTGGCGGTGAGGATGGCGGTTTCAACGGTCTGCTGGTGGCCGGCGCGGTGAGTCAGGCCAATGGCGTGGTGTCGAGTATCGGCGAGTCGCTGGGGATGAGCGATGTCTCCCTTGATACGGCGGGCAGTGGCGACAACACCCAGGTGACTTTATCGGCCTATCTGCTGCCGGGTTTGCAGTTCCAGTACGGGGTCGGGGTCTTCAGCCCCATCGCCGAGTTCAAGCTGCGCTACGAGGTATTGCCACGGCTCTATCTGCAGGCGATGAGCGGGGTGGCTCAGGCGGTCGATATCTTCTATCGCTTTACTCTGTAACGCTTCATCCCGTAACAGGGCTGATATGAACGTAAACGGGAGGCGCAGACCTCCCGTTTTTTTATTGCGCGATCGGCTGCAGGTAAATGACGATAAGGGACTGGAGTGCAGAGGGAGAATGGATTGCGGCGGGCTATAAATGCGAAAACCCGGCGCCAGGCCGGGTTTTCTGAATGATGGTGGAGGGAGAAGGATTCGAACCTTCGAAGGCAGAGCCGTCAGATTTACAGTCTGATCCCTTTGGCCGCTCGGGAACCCCTCCACGGGGTATTGCTTTCAACTTGTCGCACTTGAAATGGTGGAGGGAGAAGGATTCGAACCTTCGAAGGCAGAGCCGTCAGATTTACAGTCTGATCCCTTTGGCCGCTCGGGAACCCCTCCACAAGTGCGAGGCGCATACTAACAGATCTTCCGGTTTTGTGAACCCCCAAGCAGGATTTTTCCATTAAAAGAATTGGATTTGTGGCCGATAACCAGTGAAATAGCCATTTTCGAGAGTTATCTCATGCTGCCCAGTTCAATCCGTAATCACCTGCTCGTCGATGAGGGCCAGTTGGGGCAGCGCCTCAACCGTGACCTGCAGCATGGCGATCGCGCTGATTTCCGGTTGCATCTGGCCCTGCTGACCGACGCGGTGGAGGAGCAACCCTGGTTTGATGCCAAACCGGCGGCCACTCCCCAGAGCCGTGACTGGCGTCTGCACTTTGCGCTGAGACCGGCAGAGGTGCTGGTGGCTGAAGGAGCGGGGAGTGACTGCAGTGCCATCAATGAGCGGTTGCAGCAAGGGGGAAGCATGGTGGATGTGCGGCTCTGGCTGGTGCTGCAAACACCGCCGCTGGCGGTCAAGCAACCCTTGTTGGATGAGGCTGTCTACGACAACCTGTCGCCGCTGGCGCGGGAGCGGTTGCAAGGAAAGCTGGCCGATATGCCACGCCAGGAGGATCCGCTGGTATTGCTGCCGATCCTCGACCGTTTGCAACAGGGGGTGGATACCCGGTTGCACTGGCTCAGTTGATGGCGCCTGTTTACTGGTGTAATGCTGTGCTTGTCGGCAAATCACAGGCAACAAAAAGGCGGGTGACCCCGCCTTTATGCTCTTTGGAATTTTTAGCCTTGCGGCATGCTATCAAGCGTCAGCTTCATCCGGTTGCGGCTGCTCTTTGAGCGCTGCGTTGGCACGACGGGCAATCGGCTTTTCGGTATGACGGTTGAGTTGGCGCTCCAGTTTTTGCCCCAGTTCGTTGATGGCGGCGTAGAGATCCTCATGCTCTGCCTGGGCAAACAGTTTGCCGTTGGGGATGCCAGCACTGGCTTCGACAGTGAACATCAGACGCTCTTTGGAAACAATCACATGGGGTGTGATGAGAGGCACCTGAAGACGTTCGAGCTTTTCAAAACGGGATTCGATGCGCTCGCGGATAGCCGGGGTGATGTCGATGATTTTGCTGGTAATTTCGATTTTCATATTGGCCCCCTTCGGGTCGTCTTGCTTGTGTCTTCACCTTCAGATTACTCATTGGTAAAGATTGAAATGTGATCTATGTCACATAACCTTCCCTTGGCTATTCAGCAACTTATAAATTGTGATCTTTTCCGGTTTCGTGCCAAAAACAGCTTGAGCTCCATGAAACTGGCAGGCAGTATGACGGGAATAGGATCGTTTCTGTCCCTTCTTGGCAGCACTTCGTGTCGACCTCATGTCCGGTTTCCACTGCTTGATATCGCATGTTTGTACTCTTCCCTCGCAACCTCTGATCTCATGAGCGGATGCAGGGGGCGTTGCTATGCCTGATTGGACATCAAACGTGGTTGGTTGTTGTGTTGGAGTGGTAAATGAAGCAGCAGGCCACGCAAGTCATGTGGTTTTTCGATCGGCAACATGATCAGTGGAGTCTCTCTGATCAGGGGGCCTACCAGCAGTGGCAAGGGGAGGGCAATCATCCCTGGGCCGCTCGCCTGTTACCGGAAGATGAGGCAGGCTTTGCCGACTTTCTTGTCCGGCTTCATGAATCACATCTGCCTGAACAGTTCATCGGTCATCTGAAAGATGATCAGGGGCAGCTCAACCATGTGCTCTGGAGCGGCCAGTTTGTGCCCACCCAGCAGATCTGCTGTGGCTGGCTGGCCCCTCTTGATACCGCCAACAGTGCGGTCTCCTCCCTCAATCTCTCTTTGCCATTGCTGCAAACCACCCTGCTCACCCAGTTGGCGCAGGCGCTCTCTGCCCGCACCGGGCTCGATTTCTTCAATACCCTGGTCAGCCAGCTGGCCCATATCCTCAAGGTGGATGCGGTCTGGGTGGGTGAGTTGTGCGGTGCCGACCGGGTCAAAGTGCTGGCCGCCGACGGGCTGGCGCAGAAGGATTATCCGCTGGCGGGCTCCCCCTGTCAGGAGCTCTACAAGCAAGGGGCCATCTGTTTCGAGGTGATCGACGAGTCGCAGGAGTATCAACCCTGGCTGGCGGCCGGGCAGACTTATTATGGTCAGCCGCTGTTTGATGCCAGAGGCCAACTTCTGGGCCATCTGGCGCTGCTCTATTCGGCTCCGGCAGATACCAGCAACCTCACCTCGGTGCTCAATACCTTCTCGGTACGGATGGTGGCCGAGCTGGAGCGCCTGCAATCCGATGCCCAGATGCGCCTCTCTGCCGTCGCATTCGAGACCCACGAAGGGATCATCATCACGGATCCTGGGTTCAAGATCCTGCGGGTCAACAACGCCTTCAGCCAGATCACCGGCTTTGACAGCCAATCGGTGCTGGGCCTGCATCTGGAAGAGGATCTCTGGCCCAATCTGGGTGGGCTCGGTTACGAGCTCAATACCCTCAGCCGCTGGCAGGGGGAGACCCAGCGTCGCCATGTCGATGGTCACACCTATCCCCAGTGGGAGATAGTGACGCCGGTGCAGGACGAGAAGGGGGTGATCAGCCACTTTGTCATCTGCTTCGAGGATATCTCCGAGCGCAAGGCGGCCGAGCGACGCATTCAGGATCTCGCCTATTACGACGAGCTGACCGGATTGCCCAATCGCCGTCAGCTCCACGAGACTCTGGTGCAGACCTTCAACGAGGCGACCCGCGATTGCTTGATTGGCGCGCTGCTCTTTATCGATCTCGACCACTTCAAGACCATCAACGACTCCCTCGGCCACGCCACCGGTGACTGGCTGCTCAAGGAGGTCGCCGCCCGTCTCAAACGGTTGGTGCGACAGGGGGATTGTCTGGCCCGCCTCGGTGGTGACGAGTTTGTTCTGTTGCTGCCATCGCTCTCGGCCAGCCCGCCCCAGGCGGAGATGCAGGCCGATATCATTGCCGAGCGGCTCATCACCGAGATTGCCGCTCCTTATACCTATGTGGGGCAGGTGCTGCACATCGGTGCCAGCGTCGGCATTACCCTGTTTCCGGATCGGGAGCAGGGGGTCGATGATCTGCTCAAGCAGGCGGATACCGCCATGTATCAGGCCAAGTCCGCTGGCCGCAAGACCCGTCGCTTCTTCGATGCCTCGATGCAGCAGCAGGCGGATCGCCGTCTGCTCATTCACAACGAATTGCGCAACGCCCTCAGCCAGCAAGAGCTGACCCTCTACTATCAGCCCCAGCATATGGTCGATGGCGGCGATATCATTGGTGTCGAGGCGCTCATTCGCTGGCAGCCGGCCGGTCGCTCGCTGGTCTCACCGGCCGAGTTTATTCCCATCGCCGAGGAGACGGACCTGATTGTCGATATCGGCAACTGGGTGCTGCACGAGGCATGCGCCCAGTATGTGCTGTGGGAGGAGAACGGCATCCACATTCCGCAGATCTCGGTCAACGTCAGTGCCAAGCAGTTCCATGCCACCGATTTTGTCGAGCGGATCCACGATGTGTTGGCGCAAACTGGCATGGACCCGGCCTGCCTCAATCTGGAGATCACCGAATCTGTGGTGCTGGGCCATGCCGAGGACACCATCAGCAAAATGACCGAGCTCAAGGAGCTCGGCATCAGCTTTGCCATCGACGATTTTGGCGCCGGTTACTCCTCCCTGAGCTACCTCAAGCGGCTGCCTGCCGATGAGCTCAAGATCGACCGCTCCTTCATTCAGGACATCCCGAAAGATGGCGACAACATGGCCATCGTCGAGGCGGTGATCGCCATGGCGCGACATATGGGGTTCAACGTCACGGCGGAAGGGGTGGAGTCCCGTCAGCAACTGGAGTTTCTCAAGGCGCAGGGGTGCAGTTTCTATCAGGGCTATCTCGCTTCCAAGCCGCTGCCGGTGCCCTATCTGGAGAAATATGTACAGCGGCTGACCAGACCGGAGCAACTGCGTGAAATGCAGCTGAGCGAGTCAGAAAAATAGTCCCTGCTCCCCGCTGTAGCGCTGCCCGGCAACGGGTAGAATGAGAGGCAGTAGACCCACCGCCACCGGGCGGTGTATTGCCCTCAATGGAGATGTTCAGTGAAAGCTGTATGGGGAATTGTTTTGTCGGCGCTGTTTGTGCCGACCCTGATGGCGCAGACTGCCGACCAGACGCTCTACCGTCAGGCGTATGACGCCGTACGGGCCAATGATCAGGCCCGTTTCCAGCAAATTCGTGCCCGTTTGACCCATTACCCCCTGCTCCCTTACCTCGATTACTATCAGCTCGCCTTTCGTCCGGGGGCGGCCGATTACAACGATGTGACCCGCTTTATCCGCCAGCATGGAGATACCCCCCAGTCCAACCGGCTGGAGCGCAGCTATCTGACCTATCTGGCCCAGAGCCAGCAGTGGTCGCAGTTCCTGCGCTTCTATCCGGCCAAGCCGAGCTCCACCGATCTGCTCTGCATGCACTATCAGGCGCTCTATTACACCGGCAAGCCGAAAGAGGCGTTGCAGGGGGCGGGCAAGATCTGGATGAGCGGTCAATCCCGTCCCGATGCCTGCTCCCCGCTATTTCAGCTGTGGCAGGCATCCGGTCAGCGTACCCAGGAGAAGATCTGGCAGCGGATGACGCTGGCGTTCGAGGCGGAAAATCCCAATCTGATCCGCCATCTTGGCGCGACCCTGGGTAGCGGCTTGCAGAGCTATGGCGATCAGATGGTGACTCTGTTCGAGCAGCCAGCCAAGGCGATGAACCCGGCCTATTTCAGCAGCAACCCCTATTCCCGCAAGCTGCTCTCCCTCGGCTTGACCCGCTATGCCAATCAGGAGCCGGAGTCGGTGCTGCGCCAGCTTGCGCTGTTTCGCAGCCGTTTCGGCCTGACCCAGGCCGAGGTGAAACCGGTAGAGCGTGCCATTGCCCGCCGCCTGCTGCTGGATCGCTCCATTGCCCAGCGCAGTTGGGTCGACAGCACGGTGAAAAAGCTGGCGGATCCCGACATTACCGAGCTGCGAGCGCGACTGGCCATCTGGGAGCAGGATTGGCGTGGCCTCTCCGGCTGGGTGAAGATGATGCCGATGGCCCGTCAGAAAGAGGATCGCTGGCGCTACTGGATGGCGCGCTCCCTTGAGGTGCAGGGGCAGCAAAAACCGGCGCGGGATCTCTATCTGGAGACTGCCAACCTGCGCGGTTTCTACGGCTTTATGGCCGCCCAGCGCACCGGGGTGCCTTATCGCATCAAGAACCAGAGCGTCAAGCATGTACCGGACTGGCGCACGGCCAGTCAGCGCTGGCCCTTCCTGTTGCGGGTGCGTGAGCTGCTGTCGATGAACGAGATTGCGGCGGCCCGCTCGGAGTGGATCCACAACATGGATCGCAATCCGGTGGCCCAGCGCATCGAGTTTGGTCATATCGCCCTCAATCAGGGCTGGCACGAGCTGGCCATTCTCGCCAGCATTCGCGCCGAAGCGTGGGATGCCCTCGACCTGCGCTTCCCGCTGCCGCTCAAACGCACCTTCTCCCAGATGGCGCAAGAGCGCACCATGAACACCAGTTTGCTCTATGCCATCTCCCGTCAGGAGAGTGCCCTCTATCCGCTGGCCCAGTCGCCGGTGGGGGCGCGCGGTCTGATGCAGCTGATGCCTGCTACTGCCAAAGAGACTGCCGGCAAGCTGGGGGTGCCCTATCGCAACGAGCAGCAACTGTTTGATCCGACGATGAATATTCGTCTGGGGAGCGCCTATCTCAAGCGCTTGCTGGATGTCTATGACGGCAACCGGATCCTGGCGGCGGCCGCCTACAACGCCGGGCCGGGACGGGTAAAACGCTGGCGAGAGCAGAGTGACAACAAGCCGATGGACGTGTGGGTCGAGAGCATCCCCTACAAGGAGACCCGCAACTACGTGCAAAACGTGTTGTCGTTCGATCTCATCTATCAGCACAAGCTGCAGCAGCCGCTGCGCTTCATGTCGGAGCGGGAGCTCAATCACGCCTATTGAGTCGGGGGCCGCCAGCCGGCCCCTGTTTTCAAATTTCCCTGCAGCCGGGTATCATCGGGTAAGGTTTTGTTACCAAAGGAAACATGCCTGGTGACCTGGCTCCGGGAATTGCATCAGGCCGCAGGGTATACTCGGGCGTCGGCACCGACAGGTTCCCCCACAATAAAGGAATGGATAGTGGCAACGATTAAAGACGTTTCTCAGCTGGCAAATGTGTCTATCTCCACCGTGTCGCGGGTTATCAACAACACGGCACAGGTAGCACCGGAAAAGCGTGAGGCCGTACTGGCGGCCATGAAGGAACTGAATTTTCGACCCAACAGTTTTGCCCAGGCACTGGTCAGCAAGCGTTCCAACTGCATTGGCGTGCTGGTTGGCGACCTCTGCGGCGGCCCCTTCTTTGCCCAGATGATGCGTGGCATCGAAACTATGGTCGATCAGGCCAACAAGTTCACCATCGTCATGTCTGGCAACCACGATATCGCGCGCGAGCGTCACGCCATTCAGGCGCTGCTGCAGCGCCAGTGCGATGCGCTGATCCTCCACAGCAAGGCGCTCCCAGACGAGGAGCTGAGCGAGCTGGCGGCAGGCTCTACCCCCATCGTGTTCATCAACCGTCAGGTGCCGGGCGCGGAAGATCGCTGCGTCTGGCTCGATAACCAGGCGGGGATCACCACCGCGTGCCAGCACTTGCTGGATGCCGGTCATCGCAATATCGCCTTTATCACCTCCGATGATGAAGAGTTTGTCGATGGTCAGCAGCGGATGGCCGGTTACACCCAGACCCTGGCCAGAGCCGGGATCGCCTTTGATCCTGCACTCGTCAGCCGCGCCTATGCCGACGAAAATGGCGGATATGTGGCGATGAGTGAACTGCTGGCCCGTAGTGTCGAGTTCACGGCCGTGCTCGGTTTTAACGACGGTATGGTGGCGGGGGCGATCTCTTGCCTGCTGGAGCGGGGTTACAAGATCCCGCAGCAGGTGTCGGTGGTGGGGTTCGACGATATCCCCTACGCCCGCTACATCTATCCCAAGCTCACCACGGTGCGCTACCCCATCGAGGAGATGGGCAGCCGCGCTGCCGAGCTGGCGCTGCGTCTGCTCGATCACAAGCCGGTGGACGGCTTGGCGCTCAAGTTTGAAGCCCAGCTGGTGGAGCGTGAGTCAGTCGCCTGACGTGCGTCAAACAGTGAACAACAAGGTGGCCCCATCGGGGCCACACTCTTTTCTGCGTTATCTCTCTAATCCGCTATTTATCCCGCCAGGGCGATCCGCTGCTGGCGGCGCACCTCCACCCCTTCTGCCACCATATCGAGCAGCTGCCTTGTCTGTTCCCAGCCGATACAGCTATCGGTGATCGACTGGCCGTAGCGCAGCGGTTTGCTGCCGATATCCTGACGCCCTTCGCAGATAAAACTTTCCACCATGATGGCGGCGATGGCATGGCTACCAGCACCCAGCTGGTCGGCAATGTCACGGGCAACCAGCAGCTGGCGGGAATGCTGCTTCTGGCTGTTGCCGTGGCTGCAATCAACCATCAGGCGAGGGGAGAGGTGATGCTGGCGCAGCAGCTCGCCAGCCTCTGCCACATGATTGCTCTGATAGTTGGGCAGGCGGCCACCGCGCAGGATCAGGTGACCATCGGGGTTGCCATGACTGCGCACCAGTGCCAGCCGCCCGTCACCGGAAGGCTGCGGATAGAGGTGCGCGGCTCGGCTGGCAAGGATCGCCTCGACCGCGATCCGGACGTTGCCATCGGTGCCGTTTTTAAAACCGATGGGGCAGGGGAGGGCGGAGGCCAGCTGGCGGTGGAGCTGGGATTCGGTGGTGCGGGCACCGATGGCGCCCCAGCTGATGAGGTCCCCCAGATAGAGCATGCTGGTGAGATCGAGAAATTCGGTGGCACAGGCGAGCCCCTCTTGCCCGAGTGCCAGCAGCAGTTCGCGCGCCTGGCGCAATCCCTCCGCCAGCCGATCGCTGCCATCCAGATGCGGATCGAAGATAAATCCCTTCCAGCCGAGTGTCGTGCGCGGCTTTTCGAAGTAGGTGCGCATCACCAGTTGCAGCTGATCCTCGTATTGGCCCTGCAGTTCGGCCAGCCGGCCACCATAGTCGCGGGCGGCGACGGGATCGTGGATGGAGCAGGGACCGATCACCAGCAGCAAGCGGTCGTCCTCTCCCTGCAGAATATGGCGGGCTTGCTGGCGGCTGCGCGCTATCTGACGGGCGAGTCGGGGAGGCACTGGGTGATTTTGCAGCAACTCATCCGGGGTGGGCAGGGTGGCAAGGGGTGATGCGTTCAGTAGTGAGGTGAACATGAGCGATCCTTATGGAAATGGAAACCTGCATGCTCATTGCTGTCCAGTGGGGATCTTCCCCTTATTGTGTCGGGCAACACAGCGCGGGCATGGGCCCGCGCTGTTGGCTTGATGAGCTTTAGAAGCGAGCCGAGCCACTGATGTAGTAGCTGCGACCCGGCTCCACGTTCTGGAAGGTGGGGTCTTTCTCCTGCAGGCGCACATCGGTCAGGTTGGTGATACCGACCCGCAGATCAAAGTTCTCGGTGATCTTGAAGCCGGTGCCAAGATCGAAGGTCTGATAGCTGGGCAGCTTGTGCAGTACCACGGCCTTGTTGACGGTCTGCTCCGCATATTGGGTGCCGGTGTAGGTGGTGCCAACGAAGGCGTTGACCCGCTCGGTGGCCTGCCAGGTCAGCTTGGCGTTGGCCTTGTGCTCCGGCCGCTCGGGCAGAGCCTGGCCCTGATCGCCTTCCGCTTTCAGGTAGGTGTAGTTGGCACCCAGATTGATGTCGTCGGTCAGATCGAGCCTGCCGGTCAGCTCCAGCCCTTTGGTGGTGGCCTTCTCCAGGTTGTACCAGGTGCGGTCAGTGGAGTTCGGCAGCTGTTTGAAGGTGAGCATGTCGTCGATATCGGAGTAGAAGAGGGTGGCGCTGGTTTCCCAGATCCCTTGTCCTGCGATAACGCCAAGCTCGTAGTTGGTGCTGGTTTCCGGCTTGACCTTGTCGCTGCCATAGATGCGGCAACTGCCGCCGCAGCTCTCGATGCTGTAGCCGTTGGAGTACTGGTGTGGTGCCGGCGCCTTGAAGGCCTGGCTGACCCCGCCTTTGACAGTCACCACATCGTTCAGTTCGTACACCAGATAGCCGCGCGGGGTGAAGTGACTGCCGTAGATCTCGTGGTGATCATAACGGCCGCCCAGAGTCAGGGTCAGGCTGTCGGTCAGGCCGATCTCGTCCTGAGCAAACAGTGCCTCCTGGGAGTGACTCTCCTTGCCGCCGATATCCTTGTAGCTCACCGCATCCACCAGCTCCCGATCCAGATATTCACCACCCAGGGTCAGGTAGTGGTTGGCCAGCGCCAGGTTGGTGTAGCCCTTGAGGGTGAAGGTGTTCTCTTCCAGTTCGCGCTGCTGCGGGGCCGAGTAGCTGGTATTGAAATCATCGATCTGGGAGCTTTCATAGTTGGCCATGACGGTGGTGTCACCCCAGCTCCAGTTCCCCTTGTGAGTCAGGCCAAACAGGTTGCGATCGTTCTGCTGCTGGCGGCTGTGCACCTTGTTGCCGGTCTTGCGGAAGATATCGAGGGGGCGCTCATCCTGGTTGTAGAGATAGTCAAACTCGAAGCGTTGCTGCTCATCCACCAGCCAGCTCAGGGTGGAGGCAAAGTTGCGGGTCTGCTTGGCTTCGATGAGGGGGATGCCGTCGGCTGCTTCGGGCGGAGTCCAAGCCTGACGGTCATACACTTCGCCATTCATCCGGATCAGCAGGTTGTCGGTCAGCGGGCCGGTAAAGCCCAGGTTGGTTCTGTGCTGATCGCCGCCATCTTTGCCCTCAATGGCCTTGAAGTCGGCATCGGCCGCCCCTTGCCAGGTTTTGCCCGGCTGCTTGGTGATGATGTTGATGACACCCCCGATGGCATCGGAGCCATAAAGTGCCGACATGGGGCCACGGATCACCTCGACCCGCTGGATCATGCCAAGGGGCACGGGAGTGTTGTCGAAGTTGCCGCCGCGCCACAGGGCATTGGAGGAGGAGAGGCGTTTGCCATCCACCAGTACCAGGGTGTACTTGCCGGACATGCCGCGAATGCCGATATCGCTGCGGCCATTGGTGTCAGCTTCAGCCTGAATGCCCACTTCGTGGCGCAGCAGGTCGGCAAGGTCATTGACCGGTGCGGCGGCGATCTGTTCGGCCGTGATGACAGAGATAGAGGCCGGTGCCGAGCGGGTATTGTGCGCCGTGGTGGTGACGGTGATCACCTCATCGGCTTGAGGGGCGTTGCTGGCGGCGATCGCTTGCTGGGTCAGCAGAGTGACGATGGTGGTGGCCAGCAGGCTGGGAGCAATAAAACGGGAGGTTGAGGATTTCATTTTTTACATCTTCCATAATATACAAATGATAAGCGTTATCATTATCAAGTTGAATTTGCTCCGATCGCAACTCTTTTTTATCGGCGAAGTTCAGTTTCGTTCGTCACCTGCTTTTGACTAAAAAGAAGTTAATGAAATTGATTCTCATTTGTATTGATCGTTTTTTCGCTCCTTGTTAGGATGCCGTTCACCCTGACATCTGGTGAGTCAAATGACTCACTTTAAGTCGTGTCAGGCAGTGATTCATTCCAAGGAGTAGCACCGTCATGTGTGACCATGCACTGGAAGGAGAGTGGCCCGCCACAGCGGTCGGGCTGGATAAAGTGTGCTGTTTTGCCAGCGGTGACAGGGTACTGGTCGCCTCCGGTATCCACGACAGTTTTACCGGCATCCAGCCGGAGAAGCTGCTCGCCCATCTGCGTCAGTTGCGCCAGCAGGGGATGGTCAATCCTATCGCCATCGGCGCCATTCCGTTTGATACCCAATCCCCCTGGCATCTGGTGATCCCGGTGCAATCGCAGTGGGTCGCAAGGGATGCGCTGTTGCCCGCCCGCTGTTGCCAGCTCAATGGTGAGGTGAGTGAAGTGACCGGCTCTGCCCACTATCAGGGTGCGGTGCGGGCAGCGTTGCAGCAGTTCAGCGAGGGGCTGCTCGAGAAGGTGGTGCTGTCGCGCGCCATCGATGTGCAGAGCACAGAGCAGACCTCCCCCGCACACGCCTATGGCTCTCTGTTGGCCCAGAATCCGGGGGCCTATGTGTTCCAGATCCCGCTGCCGGAGGGGGAGACCCTGCTTGGCGCCAGCCCCGAGCTGCTGGTGTCTCGCAGTGAGATGGCGGTGGTGAGCAATCCGCTGGCGGGCTCCCGTCCGCGCCACGCTTTTCCTGATCAACAGGCGGCCAGTGCCGACCTGCTGGGCGCCCAGAAGGATCGCTATGAACATGCGCTGGTGGCCGATGCAGTCGCTGCTGCCCTCGCTCCCTTCTGCCGAGAGCTGGACGTCCCTCTGGAGCCGCAGGTGATCGCGACCCCTACCATGTGGCACCTCTCGACCCGCATCGCCGGGCGGCTCCATGAACCCTCTCCCGTGTTGGCTCTGGCGCTGGCGTTGCACCCGACGCCGGCGGTATGCGGCACGCCGCTCTCGGCTGCGTGTCAGGCCATCGCCCGGCTCGAGGGGTACGATCGCCGCTTCTACTGCGGCGCCGTCGGCTGGATGGATGCTGATGGCAATGGCGAGTGGGTAGTCACCATTCGCTGTGGCGTGCTGGCCGGCAGGCAACTGCGGCTCTATGCCGGCGCCGGGGTAGTGGTGGGCTCTTCGCCGGAAGCTGAGTGGCAAGAGACCGCCGCCAAGCTCGGCACCATGTTGCGGGCGTTTGGCCTCGAGAGCCGGGAGCCGGAGGTAACCGCATGAAGCCGTTGGTGCCCTTTACCCCCTGGCCCGCCGAGCTGGCAGCCCACTACCGGGCACAAGGGTGGTGGCGCGGACAACCGCTCACCGCCCTGCTCGATGAATCTGCCGAACGTTATCCCGAGCGCACGGCCCTGATCTGTGGCGAACGCACCCTCAGTTATGGCCAGTTAAAGCGTGAGGTCTATGCACTGGCGGCGCGGTTGGCCGCGCGCGGGCTGGGCCACGGAGATACCGTGCTGGTGCAGTTGCCCAACTGCGCCGAGTTCTATATCTGCTGGTTTGCCCTGATCCGCTGCGGCGTGGTGGCGGTGCATGCCCTCTACAGCCATCAGCGGCGCGAGCTGGTGGCCTTTGCCCGCCAGATTGAGCCCGCCTTGCTGGTACTCAGCCCCTCCCATCCCGGCTTTGCCGGTGAAGCGGGGAGCCTCGTGGCCCTTGATGAGCTGGTATCTCCTTCCTGCCAGACACTGCTGTTCGAGCAGGCTGAAGGCTCCGATCTTCAGTCAGGATTTGCATGGCGTCAGCCTGACCCCATAGCCCGTGCTGATGGTTCGCCGCTGACGGCTATCGAGCCAACTCCTACCCCGGCCGATCAAGTCGCTTTTTTCCAGCTCTCCGGCGGCAGCACTGGCACCCCCAAACTGATCCCCCGAACCCACGATGACTATGGCTATAGCGTGCGCCAGAGCGTAGCGGTGTGCGGTTGGGATGAGCGGGTGATCTATCTATGCGCTCTGCCAGCGCCCCACAACTTTCCCCTGAGCTCCCCTGGGGCACTCGGGGTGTTTTATGCCGGTGGCTGCGTGGTGCTGGCAAAGGCTCCCTCTGCTGCAACCTGTCTGCCGCTGGTGCAGCGCCATCAGGTCAACTGGGCGGCACTGGTGCCACCGGCTCTGGCGCTCTGGCTGGAGGCGGCCAGCCACTATCCGCAGACCTCTCTGGAGTGTGTGCAGGTGGGCGGTGCGCGCCTCAGCCCGGCTCATGCCGAGGCGGTGGCGAGCCGCCTTGGTTGCCGTTTGCAGCAGGTGTTTGGCATGGCCGAGGGGCTGGTCAACTACACCCGCATCGAGGATGACCACTGGCACATCGTCAATACCCAGGGCCGCCCGATGAGCCCGGGCGACGAGGTGGAAGTGAGGGATAGCGACGGGCGCCCCTTGCCCGATGGCGAGTGCGGCGAGCTCTGGACGCGTGGCCCCTACACCTTTCGCGGCTACTTCAAGGCTGATGCCCACAATCAGCGGACTTTTGATCGGGACGGTTTCTACTGCACCGGCGATCTGGTCTGCCGCTTGCCCGGCGGCCATCTGATGGTGGTGGGGCGCAACAAGGATCAGATCAACCGGGGCGGGGAGAAGATCGACGCCCTCGAGATTGAAGAGCTGTTGCTGACCCACCCGGAAGTGCGGCAGGCGGCGCTGGTCGCCATGCCGGATCCCATGCTCGGGGAGCGCAGCTGCGCCTTTCTGATGTGCCGCGAGCCCCTCAATCTGCCCCGCTTGCGCCGTTTCCTGCGCGAGCAGGGGGTAGCCGATTACAAACTGCCCGATCGCCTGGTGCTGGTGGAGCAACTGCCCCACACCCCGGTCGGCAAGATAGACAAACAGAGGCTGCGCGAGCAGCTCGCCAAGGAGTGTGCATGACCATTCAATCCCTTGCCGCCTATCCGCTGCCTACCGCCGAGGAGCTGCCCACCGGGCGGGTGAACTGGCCCTTCGAACCGGGCCGCGCCGCCTTGCTGGTCCACGATATGCAGCACTATTTCGTCGACTTCTACGGGCCGGACAATCCGCTGATCAATCAGGTCATCGACCATATCGCCACCCTGATCCGTCAGGCGCGAGCTCTTGGCATGCCGGTGGTCTATACCGCCCAGCCCGCCGAGCAGAGTCAGGCCGATCGGGCGCTGCTCAACGACATGTGGGGGCCGGGGTTGACCCGAGCGCCGGAGCGTCAACCCATCGTTCCGGCGCTGGCACCAGAGCCGCAGGATACGGTGCTGACCAAGTGGCGCTACAGCGCTTTTTGCCGCTCACCGCTGGCCGAGCTGATGGCCGAATGGGGGCGAGATCAGCTGGTGATCTGCGGCATCTACGGCCATATCGGGGTGATGCAGACGGCGGTCGATGCTTTCATGCGCGATATCCGTCCCTTCCTGGTGGCAGATGCCATCGCCGACTTTTCCCGCGAAGATCATCTGCTGGCGCTCTCCTACGTCAGCCGCAATGCCGGTCGGGTGATTACCGTGGCCGAGGTGATGGCGGCCAGCAAGCGCCCCCTGACTCGTGAGTCACTACGTGCTCAGGTGTTGGCGCGGCTGCCAGCCGAGATGCAGCAGGAGCAGCCCACCGAGGATGACAACCTGCTCGACTACGGTCTCGACTCGCTGGCTGTGATGGGGCTGGTGGAAGAGTGGCGCCAGCAGGGGCTGGTGGTGGAGCTGGCCGAGCTGGCCCGCACGCCGACTCTGGCTCACTGGTGGGTGCTCCTCTCCCGTCAGCTTAATGTCAGTCAGGCCAAGGCTCGTCAGGTCAACGAAGTTCACGTCAGCGAACCGGAGTGCACCCCATGAGCGAGTGGCAAGGCAGAACCGTCTGGGTGACCGGCGCGGCGCAGGGAATTGGCCATGCGGTGGCGCGCACCTTTGCCGAGGCGGGGGCCAGCGTGGTGGCGTTCGATCTGCAACTGGCCGAGGCGCTGCTCGGCAACGTGAAGGGCGTGGTGCTCGACGTGAGTGACAGCGAGGCCGTGACCCGCTGCTGCGAACAGCTGCTGGACGAGGGGCTGGGGCCCGATGTGCTGGCCAATGTCGCTGGCGTACTGGCGACCGGCAGGCTCGATGAGGTGGATGACGCCCTCTTGCAGCGCACTTTCGCCATCAACACCTTCGCCCCCTTCTACCTGATGCGGGCCCTGATCCCCTGGTTTCAGGGGCGGCGCAGGGGCGCCATCGTTAATGTCTCTTCCAATGCCGGTCGGGTGCCGCGAGTGGGTATGGGCATCTATGGCGCCTCCAAGGCGGCGCTGACCAGCCTCACTCAAACGGCAGGGCTGGAACTTGCCCCCTATGGCGTGCGCTGCAATCTGGTGTCGCCGGGCTCGACCCGTACCCCGATGCTGTACGGCATGTGGCAGGAGGGGGAGGCTGAGCAGCGGGAGGGAGAACAGCGCACCATCGCGGGTCAGCCCGGGCAGTTCAAGCTGGGGATCCCCCTTGGCAAATTGGGAACACCCGACGAGGTGGCTGCCTGCGTGCTGTTTCTCGCCTCCGATGCCGCCAGCCATATCACCTTGCAGGATCTGGTGGTCGATGGCGGTGCCACCCTGGGGGTCTAGCCCGCGCGCTGCCGATCTGGCTGGCGTGACACTCTCTTTATGGAGGAGGCCTGGCCTCCTCGCTTTTCAGCCATGCGGGCAGGAGCAAGCCACTGCCCGCCCGATGTTTGCGCAAGGACATTCCCATGGAACAGACAATGGCGATGCGCGCCGCTCACCAGCGTGGTGAGCAGCCGCGCTGGCCGCTTACCACTGCTCAGGCGGGCATCTGGTTTGCTCAGCAAAAATACCCGCAGAGCCCCGCCTGCAATACCGGCGAGTACTGGCTGCTGGAGGGGGCGCTGGCTCCCCATCACTTCACCCGAGCGGTGCGTCAGACCGTCGACGAGATCCCCGGTCTGCACTGCGCTTTTGTGGCCACTGCCGATGGCCCGCAAATGGTGGCCAACCCCGCCTGCTGGCAGCTGACCGAGCGGGATCTGCGCAGCGAGGCCGACCCGCTTGCAGTCGCGCAGGCCGAGATGCGTGCGCAGCTGGCCGTCCCCTTCAATCTGGCCGGGGGGCCGCTGTTTGCCACCACCCTTTATCGCCTTGGCGAGGGGCGGTGGGCCTGGTTTATCGCCGTGCACCATATCGCCATCGACGGCTTTGGCCTGAGCCTGCTCTGCCAGCGGGTGGCGAGCTGGTATGAGGCGCTTTGCATCGGCGAGCAGCCAGCACCCTGCCACTATGCGACCCAGCAGGAGTTGCTGGCCGAGGAGGTGGCCTATCAGGATTCGCCGCGCGCCGCGCGGGATCGCGATTTCTTCGTGCAGCAGCTGGCCGGGGTGGAGAACCCGGCGTCGCTCTCCCGCCGTCCGGCGCAAGGGCAGGGCCCCACATATCGTCTTGAACAGCGGCTGGCTGGCCACCAGTGGCAGGCACTGGTAGAGCGGGCGAGTCGCTCGGCCTGCCACCCCTACAGCCTGCTGCTGGCGGCGGTGGCCAGCTATGTGCAGCGAATGAGTGGCGCTGGCGAGGTGGTGCTGGGTATTCCGCTGATGGGGAGGCTGGGCTCAGCGGCGGCCGATACCCCCTGCATGAAGGTCAATGTGGTGCCCCTGCGTATCGAGCTGAGCGGCACCTGCCGGGTAGGGGCGTTGCTGGCACAGGTCGAGCGGCAATTTGTCGCCCTGCGCCGTCATCAGGGCTGCCGTCAGGAGTGGTTGCAACAGCGTCAGCCGGGCCAGCCGTTGTTTGGCCCTCAGGTCAATCTGATGCCCTTTGCCCGAACCCTCAGCTTTGGTGAAGGGCTCAACCAGGTTCGTGGCGAGGTGCAGGTGCTGGCGGCGGGGCCGGTGGAGGAGTGTGCCTTCTATTTTGCCGAGGAGGCAGGCGCGATGACCCTGACCCTCGAAGCACATCAGGGGCGCTTCAGCCAACAGGAGAGTGAACGTCATCTGGCCCGGCTGGTAGCTTATCTCGCCGCCTGGAGTGAGGCGGATGACGAGGCCCTGGCAGTGCGCTTGCCGCTGCTGCTGCCCTGTGAGCAAGCTGAGCTGGCGCGCTGGAACCAAACCGACCATCCGCTGCCGACCACTACCCTGAGCGCACTGCTGGCCGAAGGGCTGGCGGCGGCGGATCAGAGCGCCATCGCGCTGGAGTGTGGCGCCGAGCGCTGGCGTGTGGCCGAGCTGCGCCAGCGTACCCGCCAGCTGGCCAGCTATCTGGCGGGGAGGGGCGTGGGCCCCGGTTGCCGGGTGGCGGTGGTGATCCCGCGCTCTCCCGAGCTTATTCTCGCCCAGCAGGCCATCATGGCGGTGGGGGCCGTCTATGTACCCGTTGATCCGGACTATCCGGCGGAGCGGATCGGCTACATTCTCGCCAGCAGCGACCCTGCGCTGGTGCTGACCAGTCGCACCTTGAGGATGCCGCTCGATGTGGCCGCGCCACTTGTCTGCCTCGATGCCCCCGGTGTGGCAGAGCAGCTGGCGGCGGTAGAGTTGGCAACGACAGCACCTTGTGAGCTGCCAGCCCCCAAGCCGGAAGATGCGGCTTACATCATCTACACCTCCGGTTCGACCGGTCGGCCCAAAGGGGTGGTGGTGAGCCACGGCGCCATCGTCAACCGGCTGCTCTGGATGCAGCACATGTATCCCATCGGGCCGGCGGATCGGGTGCTGCAAAAGACCCCGGCCGGTTTCGATGTCTCCATCTGGGAGTTTTTCTGGCCCTTTATGACCGGGGCGCGGCTGGTGCTCGCCAAACCGGGCGGCCACAAGGATCCCGCCTACCTTGCCGAGCTGATTGAGCAGG
The DNA here is from genome assembly GCF_051919345.1 of Aeromonas sp. 84A. NCBI lineage: Bacteria > Pseudomonadati > Pseudomonadota > Gammaproteobacteria > Aeromonadales > Aeromonadaceae > Aeromonas > Aeromonas sp. 84A. The sequence continues at coordinate 3,413,867 of NZ_JBQBEW010000001.1, read as the reverse complement.
CCGGGATCTCCACCTTGCACTTTGTCCCCTCCATGCTGCAGGTCTTCGTCGCACAAGCCGAGCCTGCGCGTTGCCGCGCCCTGCGGCAGGTCTTCTGCTCCGGCGAGGCGCTGCCCGCGGATCTGGTGCAGCGCTGGTATGGGGCATTTTCAGCCCCCCTGCACAACCTCTATGGCCCGACCGAGGCGGCGGTGGATGTCACCTGGTATCCCTGCCGGGCAGACGAGGCGGTGACCAGCGTGCCCATCGGCTATCCGGTCTGGAATACCTGTATCCACATTCTCGACCCCTGGTTGCAGCCGGTGCCCCCCGGTGTAGCGGGGGAGCTCTGGATCGGCGGCGTGCAGGTGGCGGAGGGCTACTTTGGCCAGCCCGAGCTCACCGCCGAGCGCTTTATTGCCAACCCCTTCGGCGCGGGACGGCTCTATCGCAGCGGCGATCTGGCCGCCTGGCGCGAGGATGGCGCCATCGAGTATCTGGGGCGCCTCGATTTTCAGGTGAAGATCCGTGGCCAGCGTATCGAACTGGAGGAGATCGAGCAGGTGCTGCTGCGCCATCCCCGAGTGGCGCAGGCGGTAGTGTTGGCCCCCGAATTTGCTCCCGGCGATCGCCGTCTGGTGGCCTACGTGGTGGCCGCAGATAGCAGCGAGTTGACGCTGGCCGAGTTGGTACCCACCCTTGGCGCAGCCTTGCCTGACTACATGGTGCCGGGGCTCCTGGTAAACCTGGCCGAACTGCCGCTTACCCCCAATGGCAAGCTGGATCGCAAGGGGCTGCCGCTGCCCGATATGGCGTCGGCGGTGGGTCAGTCACTGCCGAAAAACCTGCTGGAGGAGCGGCTCTGTCGCCTCTTCGCCGAGATACTGGGGCTGGTGCGAGTCGGCGCCGACGATAACTTCTTTGCCCTCGGCGGCCACTCCCTGCTGGCGGCGCAACTGGTGGTGCGCATTGAAGAGTCGCTCGGACAGGCTCTCACTCTGGCCAGTCTGTTCGAAGCACCGAGCCCCGCCCAGCTGGCGCGCCGTCTTGGCGGCGAACGGGAGGCAATGCCCATGCTGTTGCCCCTGCGGGCGCCCGGTGCGCAGGCGGGTACATCGGGCCGCACTCTCTTTTGCGTCCACCCCGCAGGGGGGCTCGGCTGGTGTTATGCGCCGCTGGTGCCCCATCTGCCGGCCGACATGGCGGTCTATGCCCTGCAGGCGCGGGCGCTCTGTCAGCCGGCTGCGCCGCTGCCCGCCAGTTTCGACGAGCTGGCCCTCGATTATGTGACCGAGCTGCGTCGTCAGCAGAGCGAGGGGCCCTATTGGTTGCTCGGCTGGTCGCTCGGGGGCATGCTGGTGCACCGGATGGCCGCCATGCTGCAAGAGCAGGGACAGGAGGTAGCCATGGTGCTGCTGCTCGACGCCTACCCCTGCCAGCAGTGGCAAACCCAGCCTTTGCCCGACGAGCAGCGGATGCTCGATGCGTTGCTGCGGATGGGAGGCATTGCGGTTGCGGACGATGCGCTCGATTCCCTTACTCGGGGCGAGGTGGTGGCCCGACTGGGTGCAGAGGGGAGTGCGCTGGCCATGCTCGACGAGCAGGTGGTGAGCGCCATGATTGAGCTGGTGGGCCACAACAACCGGCTGATCCGCCAGCCGGTCGACTATTGCTACCACGGGGAGGTGATCTTTATCGAGGCGTCAGCCTCCCGCCAGCTCTGGCTGAATGGACGTGGTTGGGAGCCGCTGACAGAAGGCGAAATCCGCTATGAGCGCTTCCCCTGCCTCCATCAGGAGATGGTGCATCCCGACTGGCTGGCAAAGGTCGGCGCCCTTATTTGTGAGCGGGTCGATGGGGTCGGGCAGCAACCGCACATCCGGCAGGAGGGGGACGCATGACCCCGGTTGCCGCCATCCGGGAAGCCTTGCAGGCGGGCAAGCTGGTGGGGTTGGGGGAGCCGCACTGGCACCCGGATTTTATCCGGCGCCAGCACGCCTGGCTCTGCGATCCGGCGCTTTGGGGAATCATGACCGATCTGGTGCTGGAGTGCGGTAACCGTCGCCATCAGGGCTTGCTCGATGCCTGGCTGACGGGGGAGGATAGCTGGCAGGGGGAGCCGCTGACGCTGGCACGGCTCTATCCGGTCTGGCTCGACTCCTGTGCTTTTCCCGCTTGGATGGCCCCCGAGTTTCCGGCCCTATTCGCGGCCCTGCGCCAGAGTAATCTGGCGCGCCCCGAACATGTGCGGCTGCGGGTGCATCTCTGCGAGCCCTTATTCGAGTGGCAAGAGATGAGCGCGGAGCGCTGGCAGCAGCACAACAGGGGGCGGGATCAGGCGCTGGCCGACTATCTTCTTGCACTTCCCGCCCGCGGTGTGGTGGTGCTGGCGGGGGCGCGCCATCTGCTCAAAGCCGCAGGGGATCCCCACTTTGCACAGCCGACGCTGGGCCAGTTGCTGGAGGCCGCACGGCCGGGTTGGCTGCAGGTGCTTCACCCCTGGCCAATGGCTGATGGAAAGGGAGATGAGGAAGATGAGCGAGTGTGCGAGCTGACCGATATCACAACTGCTGACCTCTATCCCCACTGGCCGGCGCATCCGCCGCTGGAGACCCTCATCGATCGGTTGGTGCGCGTGGCTGACCGGGGACGGGAGATGCGAATTTGCCCCACCTTGCTGGCCGAGCCCTGGCGCAGCCGCTTGTTGAGTCGCGCTCACTTGCTGCCAGCTGGCATGGCCCGCCAGCTGCAACACTGGCTGGCGTAACTGTTGGTTGGCGTAACCGCTGACTTGAGTAACAGAAGGGGGAGCAAGGCTCCCCTTTTCAATATTTGGCATCCTGTCTTCAGCGCTGCAAAGTTGCACCATTTACGGCATACCTTGCCACTCATCGCCGAAAATTCAGCTCCTTCGCTACTTTAAAGAAGTTTCTACTGGTCTTACCTGAGTAAATCCCTTTGCTTTTTATTTAACAAGGTATTTACATCTAGGTGTCACCAGCATCGGTGACGTCTACAACGGCAAGGAGCCAGTTATGACCCATGTCGACATCCCTTTCCTTCGTTACCTCGATGCGGAAGGGTGCCCGGTCGCCACCTTACCGACCTGGCTGGACAAGGCGATACTGCACACCTTCTACCGCAATATGGTGATGGTGCGCAGCTATGACAAAAAAGCGATTGCGCTGCAACGAACCGGCAAGCTCGGTACTTTTCCCTCCCATCTCGGCGCAGAAGCCGTGGGGATTGGCATTGGGCTCGCCATGCAGCCGCAGGATGTCTACGTCCCCTACTATCGGGACATGCCCACCCTCTATGTGCGGGGCGTGCCGATGGAGAAGAACCTGCAATATTGGGGTGGTGACGAGCGGGGCAGTTATTTTCTCAAACCCGATGGGACTCCCTCTGAAGATCTCCCCATCTGCGTCCCCATCGCTACCCAGATCACCCATGCCTGCGGTATTGCCTCGGCCTTCAAACTGCGTAATCAACCGCGGGTTGCCGTAGTCACCATCGGCGACGGCGGCACCTCCAAGGGGGATTTTCTGGAGGGGCTCAACTGCGCCGGTGTCTGGCACCTGCCCATGGTCATCATCGTCAACAACAACCAGTGGGCCATCTCGGTGCCACGCAAATTGCAATCGAGCGCTCCTACACTGGCCCAGAAAGGGATTGGTGCCGGGGTGCGCAGTCTGCAGGTGGATGGCAACGATGTGGTGGCGGTCTACGATGCCGCGCGCAGTGCCGTCGAACGGGCCCGCAGCGGCAAGGGGCCGACTCTGATCGAGGCGGTCAGTTATCGCCTCGGCGATCACACCACGGCCGACGATGCCACTCGCTATCGCGATGGGGCCGAGGTCGAGGCCGCCTGGGCGAAAGAGCCGGTCAAGCGGCTGCGCCAGTTTATGCACAGCCAGGGGTGGTGGGATGAAGAGCAGGAGCAGAGCCTGCTGGCGGAAGCTACCCGAGAGGTCGAACAGGCAGTCGCCCGTTATGAGGCGATGGCGCCCCAGCCGCCGGAGGCGATGCTCGATTATCACTACGCCAGCCTGCCCGCCGAACTCGTGCCCCAGCGCGAGCGAGTGATTGCCAAGGGGATGAAGCAGGAGGTTGGCCATGAGTGAGATCAGTTTGCTGGAAGCGGTCAACATGGCCCTTCACTACGAGATGGAGCACGACTCGGATGTGGTGGTACTGGGCGAGGATGTGGGGGTCAACGGCGGGGTGTTTCGCGCCACCGTGGGCCTTCGCGACAAGTTCGGTTTCAAGCGGGTGATCGACACGCCGCTGGCCGAAGGATTGATCGCCGGGGTGGCGGTTGGCATGGCGACCCAGGGGCTCAAGCCGGTGGCTGAGTTCCAGTTTCAGGGCTTTATCTTCCCCGGGATGGAGCAGATCATCTGTCAGGCGGCGCGGATGCGAAACCGCACCCGTGGCCGCCTCTCCTGTCCCCTCGTCTATCGCTCCCCGTATGGCGCGGGCATTCATTCGCCTGAACATCACAGCGAGAGTGTCGAGGCGCTGTTTGCCCATATCCCTGGGCTACGGGTAGTGATCCCCTCCAGCCCGAGACGCGCCTATGGCCTGCTGCTCTCGGCCATCCGCGATCCGGATCCCGTGATGTTTTTCGAACCGGATCGCATCTATCGCTCGATGAAATCCGAGGTGGTGGATGACGGTGTCGGCTTGCCGCTGGATGTCTGCTTCACCCTGCGCCCGGGCCGGGATATCACGGTAGTGGCCTGGGGGGCCTGCATTCAGGAGGTGATGCGGGCGGCGAATCTGCTGGCCGAGCAGGATATCCAGTGCGAGGTGCTGGATCTGGCCACCATCAAGCCGCTGGATATTGAGACCATTCTCACTTCGGTACGCAAGACCGGCCGTTTACTGGTGGTACACGAGGCGTGTGGCAGCTTCGGGGTCGGGGCCGAAATTGTGGCGCGGGTGACCGAGCAGGCACTTCCCAGCCTCAAGGCGCCACCCAAACGGTTGACCGGGGTGGATGCCGCCGTCCCCTACTATCGCAACGAGGCGTATTACCTCATCACCGAGCAGGATATCGCCGATGCCGCTCACCAGCTGATGGAGAACCAGTGGCTATGAAATTTTTCAAATTACCGGATCTGGGTGAAGGGTTGGCCGAAGCCGAGATCGTCGAATGGAAGGTGAGTGCCGGTGATACCGTTGCGGTCGATCAGGTGCTCTTGTCGGTGGAAACGGCCAAGGCGCTGGTGGATGTACCCTCTCCGGTAGCCGGGGTGATTGCCCGTCTCTGCGGCGCCGAGGGGGATATCCTCCATATCGGTGCGCCGCTGGTGGAGTTCGAGGGGGGCGAAGATGATGGCACCGTGGTGGGCAAGGTGAGCGCCCATCAGCAACATATCGAGGATCACTTCGTGGTGGGGGCCATTGCCCCGGGGGGATCGCTGGTGCAAGCCATGCCTGCGGTGCGACTGTTGGCACAAAAACTGGGTCTGGATATCGACCGGATCAAGGGAAGTGGCAGCGGCGGCATGGTGACCGAGCTGGATGTGCAGCAGGCATTCGAGGCCCAGCAGAGCAGTGGCAACGAATTCCTCAAAGGGTCACGGCGTGCCATGGCCAAGGCGATGGAGCTCTCTCATCAGACTGTGGTGCCGGTCAGCATCACCGATGAGGTGGATTTGCGTCACTGGCGCCCTGATGAGGATGTGACGGTGCGCCTTATCAAGGCCATTGGCGTGGCGTGCCGCGCCGAGCCCTCGATGAACGCCTGGTTTGATGGTGAAACCCTGTCACGGCGGCTGTTCAAAGAGGTCAATGTAGCCATCGCGGTGGATTCAAAGCATGGCCTTTATGTGCCGGTGATGGAGAACGTGGCCGAGCGGGAGGGGGCGGATATCCGGCAGGGGCTGGATCGGATGATCGCCGATGTGAAGGCGCGCGCCGTGCCGCGCGAGATGTTGCAGGGGGCGACCATTACGCTCACCAACTTCGGCGCTATCGCAGGCCGCTATGCCAGCCCCATTGTCACGCCGCCGCAGGTAGCCATCATAGGGGCAGGCAAACTGTTCGAAAAAGTGGTGTTCATCCATGGTGAAGCGCGTCCCGTCAGGGCATTGCCGCTGTCGATGACATTTGACCACAGAGCCTGTACTGGCGGGGAGGCGGCTCGTTTTCTCAGAGCGCTGGTCGAAGCGTTGGAAGCGGCCACCTTATAACGGTTTGTGCCCTGTCATTGGCAGGGCACAAATTTGTTTGCGTAATCTACAAAGCCACGTATAATCCAAACCAGCTTGAAAGGGCGATAGTTATGTCAATGAATACGATGTTTCACATCTTGTCCTGTTGTTCATAAGTTAATCCCGTTTTTTGAGCTTTACCCGCTGAAAAGCATAAGTAATTATTTTGAATACAGGTTTAAAAGATATGTCTAACATGATCACCGGTACCGTTAAGTTTTTCAACGAAACCAAAGGTTTTGGCTTCATCCAGCAAGAAAACGGCCCGGACGTTTTCGTTCACTTCAGCGCCATTCAAGGTAACGGTTTCCGTACCCTGGCTGAAGGTCAGCGCGTACAGTTCTCTGTGACCCAAGGTCAGAAAGGCCCGCAGGCTGAGAACGTAACCGCTCTGTAATTCTTACAGAATTTAAGAAAGCCGTGGTACCTCTGGTGCCACGGCTTTTTGTTTATCTGGCTTCTGCTACTGACTCCCATGTGCTGAATCATGCTGCTATCGCTCCTGCTTGCTGCCACCTTGACTTCGACGTCCGATGCGCCGGTACCGGTTCAATCCGCGATGGAAGCGCAGGTGATCTGCCAGCAATTTGTCCAGGTCCGGGTGGGCGCGGCGCTGCAACCCGATGAGGTAAATGCGCGACTGGTACCTGAAAGGGAGGGGGAGTGGCTGGTGGATGGCAAAGTAAAAGGACCCGAAGGTCCTTTGCTGTTTGCCTGTCATCTTCACCAAGGGGAGCGCTGGGAGCTACTCAACTTTTCACTCTGGGCACCACAGCCGGTCAAAGCGGTTTGAGTGCGACCAGCAGATGTTGCAGGTGTTCAACCATGGTCATGCCAAACGGGGTGAGATAGCCGCCATCTTCTGCGCTGATGAGCCCCTGTTGATGCAGACGGGCTGCCGCCTGGCACAACTCTTCAGACATATCGCTGCGTAATTTAATCCCCAGGCTCATGTTGGCCGGATCAAAGCATGCCAGTATTTTCAAATCGTTCACGAATTCGTTAGAAACCTGGTCGATCCCAATCATGGATTTACTCCTTACGCTAAAGATGTATGCAAACTAGCATTCCCGGATCCACTTTAGTGGGCGCTGGCTCAAATTATTGACCTTTGACTGGATGCTGCGTTTCAAATGCTGTTTTTTTCGGCGTAATCAGATGGTTGGCTGACAGCTTAGCCAAGGGCCGAGCCGGACCAAACGTGGTAGGATAGGGCACTTCTTTATATCGGACGGTCTATTGGTGGCTGTTCACCCTGTTCAAGGTATCGCTCATGGTCAAGATCACTCTGGTATCCCTGCTGCATTCACTTTGTACCCGCTTTCCGGTTTACCCCGCTGCTTCGTTGACGTCCCTGCTGGATGCCCATCAGGGCGAGGTATGGTTGCCTGCACGCAAGGGGGCCGACATTGCGCTGTTACGCAAGCATGCTAAGGGGGCTCATGAGCTGGCGTCACTCGATGCGGGCTGGTGTGATTTTGCCGCCAGCGACAGCGGTGATATACCCGAGCTGGATGCACTGGCCAACTACGATAGTGAGATGATGGATAACCTGCTGATGTACTGGCACACCGCCGCCAAGATCAACAGCCCGATCACCGATAACCTGTTCGAGTTGCGCCGCGAAGTGGTGGATGAGGCCCACGGTGCCAAACTCGCTGCCGCCTGGGAGCAGCAACAACAGCTGCGTTTTGAGCAGCTGATGGCGATGGCGGCCAATGGCCGGGATCTGCTCTGCTTTGTCGAGGTGGAGTCCGCCTACTGGCTGCGGCAAAAGCTGAGCGAGCAGCCTGATGTGGAGCTGATCACCCCTGCGCTGTAAAGGGGCAATATGATGGCTGGCGGTCTCGTTATCGAGGAGGCTGCTCTATCCTTATTGGCGTCATTGCCTTCCCCATCCGGTGCCAAGGGGCTGCAAGCTGGACAAGCTGACGACAAGATGTGAACATGGCGCCCTTTATCGAGAGAGAGACTTGGCCAATGAGCTATGAACTGAGCGACACCGAGCGCAATGCCGCGCTGCAACTGAACGCTGATTACCGTTACGATCACTTCATCAGCAAGCTGGTCGAGCATGAAGAGCTGTTCGTCCTGACTGACGAGCATGGCGTCATGATGCTGACCACCGATGATGAAGATTGCATCCCGGTATGGCCGCACCCGGAGTATGCCAAGGCGTGGGCCGAAGGTGAGTGGGCCGATTGCAAGCCGCAGTCCATCACCCTGAAGGTATGGCTGGAGCGCTGGGTTGACGGTATGGAGCAGGATGAGCTGTGTGTTGCCGTGTTCCCGACCCCGGATCAGGAAGGCATCGTACTGGAGCCGGCCGACGTGGCTGACGCCATTGCCGAGAAGCAGGCCAAACGCGGCTGATCACCGAGCTATTCGCAACACCGGTTGCCAACAAAGACCCCGCTATCTGGCGGGGTCTTTTGTTTTAAGGACTTTTGCCGATGGGCTGATGCAATCAGGGCTGGCGATAAGTGGTGTCGATAATGGGCTCGGCCGGGAAAGTCTTGCCACTCTTGATGGCTGCCCTGGTCTCGGATTTTAGCTCTTCATCGATCCACAGCAGACCGCCATAGCTGTAACCGCTGTTGTCGCCCCCAAGAGGCCAGTAAAGTTGCTCGCTCTTGGGTGTTGCAGGTACTTTTGGCAGTTTGATCCAGCGCCAGGCGCCTTCCCGGGTGTAGGGCACCTGATAGGCGGGGACGAAGCTTGCCAGCTCATAGAGCCGCTGCTGGATCTGCCGTGACAGGGCCGCCTTTTTGGCAAAGTCGAACTCCTTGTCATACTGCTCCACCAGAGCCGTGATGGCATCGTCATCGATGTTCATGATGTTGTTGGTCTGGGGCTTGTTGGCGTTGACCTTGTGGAAGAATTCCCAATAGGCGGGATAGCGGCTGCCCGCCCAGGCCATCCAGGCACTCTGGTGCTTTTTCTCCAGCATCGATTTGAAACCGGCCGAGGCATCCATCAGGTTGAGCTCCAGATTAAGCCCCGCCTTCTTGGCCTCTTCCCGCAACAGCGTGAGCCGCTGGGCGTGCTCCGCCGTGGTGTAGGTGATGGCGAGGGCCAGTGACTGCCCCTTGTCGTTTTGCAAAATCCCCTGTGGCCCCACTTTGTTAAAGCCTGCCTTGGCAAAGTATTCCCGTGCCAGTTTGGGATCGAACGGACGGGCCTTGATCTCGCTGTTGGTAAACTCACCCTGACCTGAGCCATAACTGTTTAGTCGCTGGTAATCCCCCCGCAGCAGGGTGGTGAGCATCTTGTCGAGGTTGAGGGCATGCTGGATCCCGAGCCGCACATCGAGATTAGTCAGCAGCGGATCGGCGGTGTTGAGATAGAGCCCCATTGGCGATTGCGGAGTCTGGTTGTAGAACCAGGTGCGCGCGATATACCCCTTCTCGAACTCCGGGGTTTTGGTCTTGTCGTGCCACCAGTTGGGCATCACCAGCGGGAAGCTGTCGAGATCGCCGCGCAGGAAGTGTTGCCAGGCGATGTTCAGATCCCTGAGCACCTTGATCTCGATCTGCGCGGGGTTGAAGCGATGCTGGAAGTAGCGCTCGTCATCCCCCCACCAGTTTTCAATCCGCTTGAAGGTGACCGATTTACCCTTTTTCACCTGATCGATCTGATAAGGACCGGTGACTGGCAACACCTTCCAGTTGTACTCCTTGACCCAGTTGGCGGTGAGCTTGATGGCATGGCTCGGCTCCGGGCTGATGGGCAGTGACTCGAGCAGATCCTGGCGGCTCTTTTCGGTACCGCTGGTGATGGCCAGGGTGTGATCATCAAACTTGGTGATATCGGCTATCTGGGTGCTGTAGTAGTTGTTGTACCAGGGGTCGTTGATCTCTTTGCTGCGCATCATCTTGAGGGTAAAGAGCCAGTCATCGGCGGTGACCGGCTGGCCGTCTGACCAGCGCGCCTTGGGATTGATGCGAAAATAGAGGGTCTTGTTGTCGGCGCCAAAGGCCCACTCATTTGCCAGCATCTGCATGGGGTTGCCGGTGACAGGGTGGGTGCTCAGCAGTGGCAGGTTGGTTTCCCGCACGTAACCGGCAAAGCCGCCGTTGGAGTCGGGGCCATATTTGCGCAGGGTCAGGGGGAAGCTGGTCATAAAGGTGCGAAAGGTGCCGCCGCGTTTGGCGGCCGGATCGGCATAGAGAGGATCCTGGTTGTTGCTCTCCCACTTCAAGTCAGCGGGCAGCGTGGCACTCCAGCCAAACGGGCTCCAGCACAGGGCCAGGGTGATGGCGGTGGCGCGAATGATAGGGGAGAGTCGGCGCTCCCCGGCGGTGATGGTCGATGGCATGTCCTTGCTCTCCTGAAAATCTGCTTCCTGCAGATCACGCACTGGTGATGTCAGTCCCGATGGGAACTGTCTCATCATGAAAATTTTATCCTGTCAGGTCAATGAAATAGCGTGAATTAGCGGGTGGCCTAGGCCGCAACGCAGTGCAGGGTGATCCCCTTGGCCGCAATGGCAGCCCGCATGGGGGCGGGAAGGGCATCGTCGGTAACCAGTACGTTGATCTGGCCCGGCGCGCCAAGCTGGCTCGGGTGGATGGCGCCAAATTTGCTGCTGTCGGTGATGACCACATTGGTCATCCCCTTGGCCAGCACGCTGTTGACCACGTCGGCCCGCATCATGTCGCGGCCGGTGAACCCCATCTCGGGATGAAAACCGTCGACCCCGATAAAGGCTTTGGAGAAGTGCACCTGCTCGATACAGAGGCGCGTCAGCGGCCCCACCACGCTCTCGCTCTGATGCTGGAACAGCCCGCCGAGCAGCACCACCTGAGCCGGGGTGTCTTTGAGCAGATGGGCGATATAGCTGCTGATGGTGATGATGGTGACCCGTTTGTGCAGGGCCAGATGGCGCGCCAGCATGGCGTTGGCGCTGCCCCCTTCGATAAAGACTGTTTCGCCATCTTCCACCAGCTGGGCGGCACGCTCGGCGAGGCGCTCCTTGAGCAGGTAATTGATGTTCATCCGGGCATCCGGGTCATCGGTCTCCAGCGCCATGGCCGAGCCGTGTACCCGTCTGAGCAGTCCCTGTTTCTCCAGCGCTGTGAGGTCGTTGCGCACCGTCACCTCAGACACGCCGGTATGTCGGGAGAGTTCACTCACGCTCATCTTGCGAGCCTGATGGACCAGAGTGAGGATCAGTTGATGGCGTGGATTCATGGTGCGCTCACATGCAAGGTGGTGGATAGCGGCAAGCCACCCGAGGGTGGCTTGCCAATCATATGACGTCACAGGCGCCATGGGGGCGCCCCGTCAGAGACTGTGCTCGGTGCGGGCGATGATATCATCTTGCGCATCGGGGGATAAGGCGGTGAAGAAGGCCGAATAGCCCGCCACCCGTACCACCAGGTCCCGGTACTGATCCGGATTGGCCTTGGCCGCCAGCAGGGTCTCGCGCGAGACGATGTTGTACTGCACGTGCCACCCCTTGTGCACCTCGAAGAAGGTGCGCAGCAGGCTCATCAGTTTGGCCTTGTCCCGCTCGTTCTCAAGGCTCGCCGGACTCAGCTTCTGGTTGAGTAACACCCCGCCGAGGATGGCCGCCGTGGGCAGCTTGCCGATGGAGTTGAACACCGCCGTCGGGCCGAGACGATCCGAACCCGACGAGGGGCTGGCCCCTTCCGCCAGCGGCGTGCGGGCATGGCGACCATCCGGGGTCGCCATGGTGGCGGCACCAAACGGCACGTTGGCGGAGATGGAGGAGGTGCCCGCATAGTAGGTACCGCCGATGGGGCCACGGCCGAAGCGGGTGTTGTGCAGCCCCTTGAGCTCGTCGATATAGCTCTGGTAAGCCTGTACCAGCAGCAGGTCTACCTCGTCCAGATCGTTGCCATATTTGGGGGCGGCGTTGGTGAGGCGCTGGCGCAGCTGCTCCCCCGCCAGCCCGGCAAAGTCTTGCTCCAGTGCGGCGGCCAGCTCTTGCTGATCCACAATCCCCTGCTCGAACACCAGTTTCTTCAGGGCCGCCAGGCTGTTACCGAGGTTGGCGATCCCCACTTGCAGACCTGAGACCCAGTCATAGACGGCGCCCCCCTCCTTGATGGTTTTGCCGCGCTCGATGCAGTCATCCACCAGGGTGCTGCAGAGGATGTCATGGGCTTGAGCCTCCAGCACGCTGTCGACCACGCAGTCGATCTCGATGGATTTGCGGGTGAAGTAGCGCACCTGCTCATCCCAGCGGGCCATCACCTCGTCAAAGTTGCCAAAGCTCCCGTCTCGCAGCGACTGGGGCTGGGGCAGGAATACCTTGCCGGTGGTGGCATCGCGGCCGCCGTCAAGGGAGGCCAGCAGGATGCGGGCGAAGTTGATAAAGCTCATGCCGGTGCAGCGATAGCCCCATTTGCCGGGCACGGCGGTCTCGATGCAGCCGATGGCGGCGTAATGGTGGGCATCCTCCACGCTTACTCCGAGCTTGATGAACTCGGGGATCACCACCTCGTCGTTGTTGAAGGCGGGCATGCCAAAGCCGCAGCGGATCACCTGAATGCAGGCGTCGAGGAAATCCTCGCTCATCCCGGCATGGTAGCGCACCGAGAGGTTGGGCTGGGTGGATCGCAACTGGCCGCAGGACTCCAGAATCGCGTAGGAGAGGCCATTGACCGCGTCATGGGCTGCACCATCCCGCCAGTTCTGGCCACCGATAGTGACGTTCTGGTAGAGCGGGCTGCCGGCGGAGGCCTTGGAGTGGGTGCCGGAGCGGATCTTGTTCACCTCCAGCAACTTGAGCCAGCACCCTTGCAGCAGTTCGATAGCGCGCGTCCGAGGCAGGGATTCCGACAATTCCACCTCGCGGCGATACCAGGGATAGAGGTATTGATCCATCCGGCCAAACGATACCGAGTGGCCGTTGGATTCGATCTGCAGGATGAGCTGGATAAAGTAGCAGAGCTGCAGCGCTTGCCAGAAGGTCTCGGGGGGCTGGTGGGCGATGTGGGCGCAGTTGAGCGCTATGGTTTCAAGCTCGTTTTGGCGCTCGGGGGGCGGCTCTTGCGCGGCCATGTCACGGGCAAGGGCGGCGTAGCGCGTGATGTGAGCGCTGACCGCATCCAGAGTGATGGCGACGGCGTGCAGGAACTGCTCGCGCTGCAGATCGGCCCAATCCGCCAGATCCAGCCGACTGCGCCGCTCGGCCACCTTGGCCTTGAAGCCATTTAGACCCAGCGTGAGCAGCTCCTCATAGTTGACCGCGAGGTGGGCATCCCCCGAGGTCATGTTGCCCTCGGCCTTGATGATGCCGCTCTCCAGCAGCGCTTTCTGCTCGTCGGTAAAGAGGCCGAAGCAGCGATCCTGCACCGTCTGGCCGCGCCAGAAGGGGGTGAGGGCGTGGATGACCTCCTTGTCGGTTTCGCTGACCGCAAAACCGGCGCCGGGACGGTCGGCCAGCTCGTCGATCTCCTTCTCAATCCAGCTCACCGTGTATTCAGGAAACAGTGGCGCCGCCCGCACCTGACTGGCCTGATTGCCGACGATAAGCTCGTCGTGCTTGATCCAGATGGTGCGCTCCTTGAGGTGATGGGCCAACGCCAGAGCGCGGCGCACCGGCAGCGGCCGGGCGAGATGAGCCTGATAGGCCTCGGTGTAGTGGCGGGCACGCTCGGTGCAGACCGGTGGCTGAACGATGTGGATCAGGCTCTCTTTGTGGGCGCGGATCCGCGGGCTGAGGGTATTGAGGTTGAGCTGGGTCATGGTCTTATCCTCTGGTCATTGGGCAGTGAGTGGCTGATGTCATGGGGTGTTGCTAGCCCCGGGTGAGCGGGGTCAGCCCCTGCGCACGGGCACACTCATGGGCAAAGGCGAGCAGTGCCGGGTCATCGAGTGGCTGCCGGGGGGCCTGATAGGGTTGGTCGAGCAGGGCGTATTTGCCTGCGCCCAGTGTGTGGTAGGGGAGAAAGTGGATCTCCTGCACAGTGCCAAGGCTGGCGGCAGCTCGGGTGATGGCCTCTATGGATGCGCGGTCGGCATTGAAGCCGGGAATGAGCGGCACCCGGATCTGCATGGCCACGCCGCGCTCGGCCAGACGCTTGAGGTTGGTCAAGGGCAGGGCGACCTTGCCGCGGGTCCAGTCGAAGAAGCGCTTCTCATCCACATGCTTGAGATCCGCCAGCAGCAGGTCGAGATGGGGGAGGCTTGGCTCAATCTGGTGCCAGGGCACGTGCAGGCAACTTTCCACTGCGGTATGCAGTCCCTCGGCCTTGCAGCGGGCCAGCAGGTCGGCAGCAAATTCGGGCTGCATGAAGGGTTCGCCGCCAGAGAGGGTGACTCCGCCGCCACTGCGCTCGAAGAAGGGGCGATCCCGCAAGATGATGGCCATCAGGGTGTCCAGGCTCTCCTCCCGGCCGCACACCTGCAGCGCTTCGCTGGGGCAGAGGCCGCGCAGCCGTTCCACATCCTGATTGCCGAGGGCTGAGCGGGGGAGCTGGACACCCTGGCTGTCACGCAAGATTGCCGGACAGGCATCGCTGCAGAGCCGGCATCCCTCGATGCATTGGCGCCGGTCGAGTAGTATGTCCGGCTTGGGAGAGCGGCTTTCCGGGTTTTGACACCAGCGACAGGCCAGCGAGCACCCCTTGAGAAACACCAGGGTGCGAATGCCGGGGCCATCGTGAGTTGAATATCGTTGCAGGTCGAAAATCATACCGCCTCCTTTTGTATTTGCATTCTATTTTCTTTCATTCGAAAGTTGATTTGATTTCGGTCAAGCAATTTGCAGATGTTTTATCGCTAGAATGGCGACATATTGAACATCCCGTTAAGGAGTTAGAGATGGAGCTGTATCTCGATACCGCCGATGTGGCGGCAGTGCGTCGCTGGTCACGGATCCTGCCGTTGGCCGGTGTCACTACCAATCCTTCCATTACCGCCGCCGGGGGATTGCCGCTCTGTGAGCTGCTGCCCGCCCTGCGCGACGTGCTGGGGCCCAAGGCGCGCCTGTTTGCCCAGGTGATGGCCAAAACCGAGACCGAGATGGTGCGTGAGGCATTCGCCCTGCGTGAGCTGGACCCTGATCTGGTGATCAAGATCCCGGTGTGCGCAGAAGGGCTGGCTGCCATCAAGAGCCTGACAGCCAACGGTGTGCCGACTCTGGGCACCGCTGTCTATACCCCGCTGCAGGGCTGGCTGGCGGCGGTGGCGGGGGCGGAATATGTCGCGCCCTACGTTAACCGGCTGGATGCCCAGGGGGGCGATGGCATTGCCACCGTGCAGGAGTTGCAACAGCTGCTTGCGCTGCACGCACCGAACAGCAAGGTGCTGGCGGCGTCATTCCGCACTCCCCGTCAGGCCCTTGACTGCCTGCTGGTCGGTTGCCAGTCCATCACCTTGCCGCTCGATGTGGCGGAGCAGTTGCTGAACGTGCCTGCGGTGGATGCGGCATTGGCGAAGTTTGATCAGGATTGGCAGCGCGCCTTTGGTCGCTTCCCGGTGACAAGCTGATTGCAGTGATTGAGGGGGGAGGGTGAAGAAGCGCGGGTGATGGGGATTGACTGACTAGACTGGAAAGAGGTGGCTATATTCGCGGGCCGCCCTGCAGTCTACCGGAGGTATCCCATGAGCGACCATCTGCTGCTCCCCCATGGTGAAGATTTGCGTCGTGCGGTGCGTTGGCTCAGCGAGCATCACCAGCACGATCTCGCCGCCATTGAAGAGGCCAGCCTGCGTTTTGATCTCTCGCCGCTGGACGAGGAGTTTCTGATCCGGCACTGGCTCGACAGCCAGCGCCAATCATGAATATCTGAGGTGAGGGATTAGAAGAAGTTGGCGAGGTTGATGCCAAACTCTTTGGGGTCGACTGTATTCTCGATGCTCTCCTGCACCCCTGACTTGGCCAGATCCAGCCACTGTACCTCGAGGTAGTGACGCTGGGTGGCGTGATAGATCACCTTGACCACTGGCTTGAGCGGCTGCTGCTTGTTGCGCTGCATCACGATAGCCAGGCGCTGGTTTGAGAGCTGTACCAGAGTGCCCACCGGATAGACTCCCATGCACTTGATGAACTTGGTGACCAGTTCGGCATCAAAGTGCTGATTGATCCCCTTGAGCAGAATGCGGAAGGCCTGGGTCGGCTGCATACCTGCTTTGTAGACCCGATCCGCGGTGATGGCATCATAGACATCGACGATGCCGCTCATCCGGGTATAGAGAGAGAGCTGCTCCCCCTTGAGTCGCTGCGGGTAGCCGGAGCCATCGAGCCGCTCGTGGTGGTTGGCGGCCACCTCCAGCATGGTGGGGGTAATGCCAGGGGTATTGCTGAGGATCTCGTAACTGTGCACCACATGCTGGCGCATGATGGCGAACTCCTCGTCGGTCAGCTTGCCCGGTTTGTGGAGCACCTCGTCCGGGGTCATGATCTTGCCCACGTCGTGCAGCAGGCCACCCAGGGTCAGCTCCTTGAGCACGCTGCGCTCAAGCCCCAGATAGCGGCCGAAGTTGGCCAGCAGAATGGCGACGTTCATGGAGTGCTCCATCAGGTAGGCATCCTTGGCGCGAATGCGGGCTAGACAGAGCATGGCATCGCCGTGGGTGAACATGGTGTCCACCATCTCTTCGGCGACTTCGGCCAGCGGGGTGATGTCGATGGGTTCACCCGCCTTGAGGTGGCGAATGAACTTGCCTTGCAGCTCGCGCGCTTCCTGATAAAGGCGGCGGATTTTGAGCTCCCGTCCTTCGCCGTTGGCACTGGCCCTGCGCCCTACCTGGGCGCTGTTGGCATTGAGATCGGGGGAGGTAACGGCGTCACTTTCGGCACTACCCAGCTTGCTGCGGGCCAGATCGATGCGTACCGTGAGCACCCCCTGACGCACCAAATTGGCAATTTGCGCCACGCTGGTCACCAAGCCCATCTGGGCGATCTCCATCCCACCTGTCTGGCTGGCGATAGCAATGACATACATGCCGGGTTTCAGCTGGTTGACGGGAATGACGGGATAGGATGCTTGAGACTTCATGAGGGCTTCCTGACTCTTATTATTATGAGTATCGTTCGGATGGGTCACACCGGAGAAGTGTAACATCGGATGACCAGTTCGTCATAATTGGCAACCCCTTAACAGTGGCGTTGTCGCCCCCGCCCGATATAATGACGCCCCTTTACTTGTTGGACTCCGAGGTTGTGAATGCGGCTTGATAAATTTCTGTGCGATTGTTCCGATTTGACCCGCTCGCTGGCAGGCAAACTGATCCGTCAGGGTGAGGTCATGGTGGATGGCATTGTGGTCAAGCAGCCCGCCTTTCATATCAATGAGCAGAGCCAGATCGAGTTTGACGGCGTGCTGCTGACGCTGGAGCAGCGCAACCGCTATTTCATGCTGCACAAGCCGGAAGGTTACGTCTGCTCCAACGAGGATCCGGATCACCCGACCGTCTTCTTCCTGATGGATGAACCGGCGATGGGCAAGCTGCACGTAGTGGGTCGCCTCGACCTCGATACCACGGGGCTGGTGCTGGTGACCGACGATGGTCAATGGTCCCACCGCATCACCTCGCCGCGCCACGAGTGTGCCAAGACCTATCACGTCTGGCTGGCCGATCCGGTGAGCCCGGATGCGATCGCGCTGTTCGCCGAAGGGGTCTACCTGCGTAACGAGACCGATAAAACCCGTCCTGCCCATCTGGAAATTCTCGGCGAGTGCGAGGCCCGACTGACCATTCACGAAGGCAAGTACCATCAGGTCAAGCGGATGTTTGCCTCCATCGGCAACAAGGTCGTTGGCTTGCATCGCGAGCGGGTGGGCGGTCTGACGCTGGACGAAGATCTGGCCACCGGTGAATACCGCGAGCTGACCGCTGAGGAGATTGCCCTGTTCTGATCAGGGATGGTGCCGGGTGTCAGTGAGTGCTGAAACCCAGCACCAGCGCCGTGCCCAGGGTGGCAATCAGTGCACCCGCCCAGGCGGCAATGGATGGCCGCTCCCCCGAGTGCCACCACAACAGCGGCAGCAGCAGTACCGGCGTGGTAGAGGAGAGAATGGCCACCATGCCCACCTCGCCCTGCCGCAGCGCCATCAGGATCAGCGTCATCCCCAGCCCCATCGCCAGAAAACCGTTGGTGGCAATCATGGCGAGGATATGGCGATTGACCGGTTTGAGCGGCATGGCCAGCGGCAAGCGCCCCAGCCGCAGGACGCAGTGGGCCAGCAGGGCACTGCCCATCCGGATACCCGATGCACTCACCGCATCCACCTCACCACTCATCATCACCGGCTTGGCAATGATGGCTCCCACGCTTTGACACAGTGCCGCCGTCAGGCCAAGGCCAATTCCCAGCGCCAGATTGCCACGGATCTGCTCGCACTCGTTGCTGCTACTGCGTCTGCCAAACAGGATCGCCAGCATCACGCCAGCAAAGACCAGCATGGCCCCCAGCAGTCGCCAGCCTGTCAGCTGTTCATTAAAGAGCCAGAGCCCAAGCAGGGCGGAAAACAGCGCATGGCAAGAGAAGAGCAGAGCACTGCGTCTTGGCCCCAACCGGTTCATGCAGGCAAACAGCGCCGTGTCGCCCACGAAGATGCCGACCAGCCCCGAGATGGCGAGCAGGGGCAGGGCGCTTGCGGTGAGGGTTTGCCAGCCACCGGTGAGCAGACTCATGGTGCCGAGCATCAGGCTGACCAGAAACATGCGCCAGCGGCTGTAGGCAAATGCGCCGAGATGACGGGCCGGTTTGACCGAAATTAGCGCTGCAACTGCCCATAAACTGGCCGACGCGAGGGCCAGCCACTCATAACCCATAAAAACTCCTGAAAAAATTAACCCGAAAGACTCCATCTCCCGGGCAAGCCCGA
Organism: Aeromonas sp. 84A; assembly: GCF_051919345.1. Lineage (NCBI taxonomy): Bacteria > Pseudomonadati > Pseudomonadota > Gammaproteobacteria > Aeromonadales > Aeromonadaceae > Aeromonas > Aeromonas sp. 84A. Next base: position 3,394,858 of record NZ_JBQBEW010000001.1, on the reverse strand, counting down.
TACAATACGGGGCGTTTTCGGGGATAACAAGAGCGGCATCAGGCATTCATCAGGCGCGCCGTCGGCCTTCCCCTCCTGCAGTGGTGTTATTCGAGGTTTTGTCATGAGGTATGGTTTCTTCCCCAAGCTGGCGCAACGCTGGCTCTCCCCGCTATTGCTTGCCGTGCTGGCAGGGCCCCTGGCCCATGCCACCACCGTTGAGCAGCAGCCTCTGCTTGCCGATCGGCAAACCCTGGTCAAGGGCAACGGTGCCGAGCCGGAGTCACTGGATCCGGCGCTGGTGCGCTCCGGTTTCCCGGGGGAAGCGGTACTGGTCGATCTGTTTGAAGGGCTGGTCAGCGAAGATGGTCAGGGGCATATCGTCCCCGCTCAGGCCCAGCGCTGGGAGGTGAGTGACGATGGGCTGGAGTGGCGATTTTTCCTGCGCCCCCAACTGAAGTGGTCCAATGGCGAGCCGCTGGTGGCCGCTGATTTCGTCTATGCATGGCGCCGTCTGCTCGATCCGGCCATCAACTCCCCTTCTGCCGGATTGCTGCTGGCCACGGGGATCAACAATGCGCAATCCATCTATGCCGGTGCGCTGGAGCTCGGCAATCTTGGCATTGAAGCGCAAAGCGATCAGATTTTGAAAATCACCCTGGAGCGGCCGGCTCCCTATTTCCTGCAGCTCATCAGTCAGCGCCCCTTTGTGCCAGTCAATCAGAAGGCGATAGCCAAATTTGGCAAACAGTGGACCAAGCCCGGCAAGCTGGTGAGCAATGGTGCTTATCGGTTGGCAAGCTGGACGCCAAACGAGCGGATAGAAGCCGAGCGCAATATCCACTACTGGGATGACCTTCACACCCGTATCGGACGGGTCACCTATCTGCCTATCACTTCGCAACATGCCGAACGGCTGCGCTATGAGGCTGGTGAAATCCAGCTCACCAACAAGGTCTCCCTCGGCTATTACCAGAAGATGAAGCGCGAATCTCCGGAGCGGCTCTGGGGCTTGCCGCTGTTTGGCACCTATCTCTATGCGTTCAATCTGAAGCGCCCCGAACTGCAGGATGTGCGGGTGCGTCAGGCGCTCTCCATGGCGGTTGATCGACAGCAGCTCAGTGGAGCGGTGAGCGGGCAGGATGAACAGGCGGCATGGTCGCTGTTGCCGGAGATGCCGGGTTACCCCCGGGTGATATTGCCTGTGGCGCTTGAAGATATGCCAACCCGCCAGGCCAAAGCGGCAGCGTTGCTGTCAGCGGCAGGGTATAACAGTGCCAATCCACTCAAGCTGAGCATTACCTACAACAGCGCAGAAACCCACAAGCAGATGGCGATGGCCATTGCCGCCATGTGGCAGAAGCTGGGGGTACAGGTCACCCTCAACAGTCTGGAGTGGGGTGCCTATCAGGTGACCAAGGATAGCGGTGATTTTCAGGTGGCCAGAAGCTTCCTGTTTGGCGATTACGTGGAGCCGTCAGCCATGCTGGGCAGCTTCCGTTGTCAGGATCTGCGCAACGAGAGCGGCTACTGCAATCCCGACTTTGATCTGCTGCTGGAGCAGGCAGCCAATACGCTGGACAGCGCGAGCCGGGTTGAACTCTACCGGCATGCCGAACAGTTGCTGCTTGAGGAGGCGCCGATCCTCCCCGTGTATCATTACAATCAGATGAGACTGGTCGATCCCGCGCTGCGAGGGCTGCCCAGCCAGAATTTGAAAGGGACGATTGCCACCAAGGATCTCTATTTCAGCCCGCAGTGAGGAGCATTTCATGAAACTTGCCATCATTTCCGACATCCACGGCAGCATCATTGCGCTGGAGCGGGTGCTGACCCAACTTGAGCCCTGGCAGCCGGACCACTATCTGCTGCTCGGCGATCTGCTCAACCATGGCCCGCGCAATCCTCTGCCGGAAGGGTATAACCCGGCCGCGGTGGCCGATCGGCTCAACGAGCTGGCGCCACAGATCATCGCGGTGCGGGGCAATTGCGATTCCGAAGTGGATCAGATGCTGTTGCGCTTTCCCATCACAGCCCCCTACAACCAGTTGCTGATCGATGAGCGGCGCTGGTTTGTCAGCCATGGCCATCTTTATCGCCCGGACGAGGTACAGCTGCCTGTGGGCAGTCTGTTCCTGAGCGGCCATACCCATGTGCCGGTGCTGGAGTGGCAGGGGGAGCGGGTATTGATGAACCCGGGGTCGATCTGTTTCCCGCGCGGCGAGTTGCCTGCCAGTTACGGGAGCTATGAGGACGGGGTACTGCGCGTTAATGCGTGTGAGGACGGGCGAGAGTTGTTGCGACTGGTGCTTTAAAACCGAGAGCAAAAATGCAAGGCCTGATAAGAGATGTCAGGCCTTGATACCGTAGGAGCGGGTGCCAGAGCGAGTGTTACCCTTGGCGTCATAGGTCAGGCTGTTGCGATCGCGCAGCTGACTCAGAAAGGTTGCCAGACGACGGTTGGAGACGATGCTCAATTCAAGCAAGCGACCGTTGATATCATTTTGTGCCTGGCAGGCATCCAGTTTTGCACGAAGCTGTGCCATCTCGTCGGGATAGGCTGCCAGCTGCAGTGCCAGTTCCGGCATCTCTGCGAGAGTCTTGTCCAGAGTTTCTATCGCAGCAAGCAACTGCTGTTTGCGCTCGGTCAGTGCGGGCAGGGCCAGTGCCTGATGCTGTTCGAGCAAGCTGAACTCCTCTTCCAGAATGCCTTGCATCTGGCTGAGATAATCATCTTGGGTGTGCAGTAACGAAGGTAAGTCCATCATCCCAGAACTTTGTCCAGATTGGCCTCAAAACTGAACATCTTCTTGGCCACAGCGTCGCTGTTAACCTGATATTCGCCACTCGCAACGGCTTTTTTCAGCCGTTCGACCTTGCTCTCATTGCCGGTCGAGGCGGTATTGAGGTTTTGTTGCATCTTTTGCAATTGTTGCGCCTCACTGGTCAAGGAGACGGAGTCCAGCTTGACAGTAGCCGCTTTGTTTTCGGGCGATGAGGTGACTGACTTGCTGCCTGTCCCCTGGCTATTAGCGGTATTTTGCAACCGATTATTCGCCAAGTTGTTGATATTGTTGATGGCCATTTTAGTTACCTTCGTCTGCTTTAAGGTTTGCTTACCTGTATATCGGTGCGGCAGATCAAAACTTTAGAAAAAAGTTGTCAAGGATCCGGATTTAAAAAGTGACCGATACGGCACCTACTGCACTGACTTTACCCTCAACGGTTTTGCCGGAGCGAATATTGACGAGTTTGATGATCTCTCCGAAGCTGCCATCTTGCAAGGCTCGGGCCATGGTTTTGATCTGGAAGTTGCTGTTTTCTGCCGTCAGGGTGACCTGATCCCCTTTGCACACGACACAAACCTGGCTCAAACGGATGGGTTGCCCCGGTTTTAACTCCCTCTTGCTGCGTACTCCGACAAGAGGGGCTGTGTCAGTCAGGTAGTCGCCGCGGATCAGGGTCTGATCCTGATAGGCCAACACCAGCTGGCTTTCACTCAGCAGGTCCCCCTTGGCGATGGGGTTGGTCACAGTGACATAGGGCTTTTGAATGCTGACCCGCACCGGGAGATAGACGTCCCAGGGTTTGTATTCCTCACACTTAAGGTAAACTGTTGTATTACGGCGAATTTCCATTTTTGCTGGTAAGCTGATAGTGAGCAGGTCTTCGCAGCGGGTCAGTGGGAGCCGTTCATCCAGTGTGGCAGAGGTAACCTCGGCTCTGGCATCCAACGGAATATCCAGCTGGCTGTAAACGAACTCTTGTGCCTTTTCTTGCAGATAAGTAGTGACGTCCGAGGCGTAGCTGGAAGATATGCTGCCAAAAAAGAGGCTGATGAGTAAAAGTCGGTTAATCATTTTCGCTCGTTGGTCGATAAGTTGTTCACGCATATCACCATATTTAACTATGATTGCTTCAGAATCTGTTCGTTGTCACATCGATAGTCTGACGCAATCCATCACGCATGCATGATTAATGCCAAGCGTTTTTAGGGAGTGTTTATGGCCAGTATCCTGGACTCGGTCAACCAACGTACCCAGCTAGTGGGGCAAAACCGGCTGGAGTTGTTGTTGTTTCGTCTCAATGGACGTCAAAGATTTGGCATCAACGTATTCAAAGTGCGTGAAGTGTTGCAGTGTCCCCCCTTGACCGTGATGCCCAAACTGAACTCCTGCATCCGCGGGGTCGCACATATTCGTGGCCAGACTATCTCGGTCATCGACCTCAGCATGGCGGTTGGCAAACGCCCGATTGATGATCTGAGCAAATGCTTCATTATCATCTCCGAGTACAACCGCTCTATTCAGGGCTTTTTGGTGCATTCGGTCGAGCGCATTATCAATATGAACTGGGAATCCATCCTGCCTCCGCCTAAAGGTGCGGGTCGCATCAACTACATGACAGCCGTGACAGAAGTCGATGGCGAGTTGGTCGAAATCCTCGATGTTGAGCGGATATTGAACGAAATTTCGCCGGTTGCAACGGATGTGAGTGAGGAGTTGGTTCAGGCCAGCGTCGACCACCCGACTCTGGGGCGTCCTGTTCTTGTTGCGGATGACTCCTCAGTGGCACGCAAACAGGTACAACGTGCGCTTGAGGCTATCGGTGTCGAGTGCGTGTTGGCAAAAGATGGCCGCGAAGCATTGAACATGCTGCTGGAAATGACCAAAAATGGTCCTATCAAGGATCAGGTTGCGCTGGTTATTTCGGATATCGAAATGCCGGAAATGGATGGCTATACCTTCACTGCCGAGATCCGGAATAATCCCAATCTCAAGGATTTGCATGTTATTCTGCATACCTCGCTCAGTGGAGTATTCAACCAGGCAATGGTGCAGAAAGTTGGTGCGAACAATTTTATCGCCAAGTTCCAGCCTGATGAATTGGCCAAGGCCGTACAAAACGCACTCTAATAAAGAAGAACAGCTGCATGAAGACACTTTCGGACGACTTATACAAACAGTTCAGCAACTTTCTGGCGGTACAGAGCGGAATTGTGCTGGGGGATAACAAACAGTATCTGGTGAAGAGCCGTCTTTCACCTTTGATGGCTCAGTTTGGCATCGAGAGTCTGTCTGATCTGGTTACCCGTGCAATGAGTGTGCGAGAGCGTGACCTGAAAATGGCCGTGGTGGATGCTATGACGACCAACGAGACCCTCTGGTTTCGTGATACCTATCCGTTTCAGCTTCTTACCGACAAGATTTTCCCCGAGTTGGGGAAAAGTGGCCGCCCCATCAAGATCTGGTCGGCTGCATCCTCGTCAGGTCAGGAACCCTATTCCATTGCCATGACGGCACTGGAACAGCAGATGAAAAAGCCGGGGACCTTGCCTGGTGGCGTGCAGATTGTCGGGACGGATATTTCGACGACCATGCTCAATCAGTGTAAGGAAGGCGTTTACGATAGCCTTGCTCTGGCGCGCGGTTTGTCACCGGAGCGCAAGAAGATGTTTTTTGAGCCTTACGGTGATAACAAGATGCGGGTTGCCGAGCGAGTCAGAAAATTGACCACCTTCCGGCCACTCAACTTGCTGGAGAGTTATAGTCTGCTCGGCAAGTTTGACATTATCTTTTGCCGTAACGTGCTTATCTATTTTGCGCCGGAAGTGAAGTCGAAGATCCTCAACCAGTTTGCTGCCAGTCTCAACCCCGGTGGATATCTGATGCTGGGCGCGTCGGAGTCACTGGCCGGGTTAACCGATCGGTTCGAGATGATCCGCTGCAATCCGGGGATTGTCTACAAGGTCAAATAGGCCTGATGGCCACGATATTCGGGGTTTTACCGGATTTAACCAGTTCATACAAAGAGGGAAGCTACGAGCTTCCCTCTTTCTTAATCTACAGCTCAGTCTTTCTATTTACCTACCATATCTCGCCACTGTAAAAGTGGTTGCAACCTTAAGGTGGCCAAATGATGCCGTCTGACTCAAGGCACGAGATGCTCCTGCTGTTTTCGGTCTGAAATGTGCTCATACCCAAACCATCGAACTGAGAGATTTGCTTATGGCACACCTCTTGCAGACAAAATAAACCAAGCAGGAGGTGTGCTATGGCTCTTTCATTTGACAAGGCATTCGGTGTGCATCAACACACCATAAGCGTTCGCGCCAAGCGTGCTGAGGTGCTTTCCAGCAATATTGCCAACGCAGATACCCCGGGCTTCAAAGCCAGGGATATCAATTTTGCTCAGGCATTGCAGGAGGCTCAGTCGCATCAGGGTTTTGGTTTGGCAACGACCAGCGAAAAGCACTTTGCCTTGAATATGGACGCCCCGGGTACCGTGCAATATCGCAACCCGCTGCAACCGGATACCGGTGACGGCAATACAGTCGATGTGCAGCAGGAGCGCAGCGAATTTCTGCGTAATAGCCTCGAGTATCAAACCTCCCTTGAATTTATGAATAGCAAGATCAGTGGCCTGCTAAAGGCCCTGAAAGGAGAGCAGTGATGAGTTTGTTCAAGGTCTTTGACATAGCAGGCTCGGCTATGAGCGCACAGTCAGTGCGCCTCAACACGGTTGCCAGCAACATGGCCAACGCGGACAGCGTCAGCTCCAGTGTGGAAAATACTTACCACGCCAGGCGGCCAGTCTTTGCCGCCCAGCTCGAGCAGGCGATGTCTGACAAGCAGGGCTCAGTCGGGGTTGAGGTGAAGGGGATTGTCGAGAGCAAGGCGCCACTGCTCAAGGAGTACAATCCCAACCACCCGATGGCGGATAAAGACGGTTTTATCTTCAAGCCAAACGTCAACATGGTTGAAGAGATGGCCGACATGATCAACGCCTCGCGCAGCTACCAGACCAACGTACAGGTTGCAGATTCGGCCAAGAAGATGCTGCAGCAGACGCTCCAGCTTGGCAAGTCCTGATAGGAGGGATGCAGCATGGTCGATACAACCAACAGTGCTAACGGTATAAGCCGTACCACGACCCAGGCGACAGGCACCACCACGACGCCCAAGAAAGAGCTGGATCAGGCTTCCTTTCTAAAGCTGCTGACCATGCAGCTGTCGTATCAGGATCCTTTCAAGCCTGTTGATAACGCCCAGATGCTCTCCCAGATGGCATCCATGTCGACATCTGAGGGGATCAGCAGTTTGTCCACTCAGATGGGTAAGCTTAATGACCAGATGATCTCCAGTCAGGCGCTGCAAGCCTCCGCATTGGTGGGACAAAATGTGCTGTTGCAGAGCAATACCGGCTATCTGGATAAGGAGGGCTCTCTCCCCGGTGTTGTGGCTGTGGGAACGACGAATAAATATTCGAGCGTCAAGGTCACCATCGAAGATGAAAAAGGCCAGGTTATCAAGGAATTCTCTCTCGAAGGGGAGCAGCGAGGCAACGTTGAAGTTGCCTGGGATGGCACAGACAAAGATGGAAAGCGGGTCAAGTCAGGTAAATATGTGATTAAGGCAAGCGGTACTCTGGATGGCAAATCCGAAAGTATTGCTGCTTATGCTTACGGCAAGGTGGATAGTGTGGCGCTGGGCAATGCGAGCAATCCGACAATGCTTAACGTGAAAGGCTTGGGTAGCACGCTGTTGAGTAGCATCTTGCAAATTTCAGGAACTAATTCAAACCAGACGGTTACACCGTCAAAAACCACGTCGACAGCATCGATCTAAGGAGCTGGATATGTCATTTAACAATGCCTTGAGCGGTGTCAACGCGGCACAAAAAGACTTGAACGTCACCGCCAACAACATTGCCAACGTTAACACCATGGGCTTTAAAGAGTCCCGTGCCGAGTTTGCGGATGTCTACGCCAACTCCATTTTTGTCAATGCCAAGACCCAGGTCGGTAACGGTGTGGCGACAGGTGCGGTTGCTCAGCAGTTCCACCAAGGGGCGCTGCAATTTACCAATAACGCACTGGATCTGGCTATTCAGGGTAACGGCTTCTTTGTGACCTCTGACGGTCTGACCAATCTGGATCGCACCTACACCCGTGCCGGTGCCTTCAAGCTCAATGAAAACAGCTATATGGTCAACAATCAGGGCCATTATCTGCAAGGTTACGAAATCAACGCCGATGGCACGCCTAAGGCGGTAAGTATCAATGCGACCAAGCCGATTCAGATACCTGACAAGGCCGGTGAACCAATCAAGACAACCAAGATTGACGCCAGTTTCAACCTGCCATCGACAGCGGCGCCCCTGCCCGCAGGTAATGCGGTGGGTGATGCCTCTACTTTTGACCCCAAAGATTCGAAAACATATTCCTCTTCAACTTCTGTGGTGATTTATGACTCACTGGGTGAGCCGCATACCATCACGCAATATTTTGTCAAAGAGGCTGACCCGGCAGATCTGACCAAACCCGCCAATCCTACAGCTTGGCGTATGTACCTCTACCAAGGTGATAAGCCTATTGATATTGTCGGTGGTGTCACACCCACTATGGCAACTGGTTTGAGTCAGGCGCCTGCTGGTGCAAGAGTGACCTTCGGGGCTGATGGCAAGATGATTACCCCGACTACACCGGCGACCATCAAGACAGAGCAATTGGGAGCCGCGCCCCCGGCAGGTGCTGGCATTATCACCAATGGTGCAGATCCCACTCAGCAGGTGGATATCAACTTCGGAACGGTGACCCAGTATGCTTCACCGTTTGAAGTCAACAAGTTGACTCAGGATGGTTCCACTGTCGGCCGTTTGACCAAGGTGGAGATCACTCCGGACGGCATCGTGTCCGCGACTTACAGTAACGCAACCACCATCAAAGTGGCCATGGTGGCAATGGCAAAATTTGCCAACTCGCAAGGATTGACTCAGGTTGGCGATACCTCCTGGCGACAGTCCCTGCTCTCTGGCGATGCCTTGCCGGGGACGCCGAACTCGGGCACTTTCGGGACCATCAAATCATCAGCGCTGGAGCAGTCCAACGTGGATTTGACCTCGGAGCTGGTGGACTTGATCACTGCCCAGCGTAACTTCCAAGCCAACTCCCGTTCTCTGGAGGTCAACAGTTCGCTGCAGCAGACCATCCTGCAGATCCGTTAATTGCGCAATACATGATAATGAGAGGGGGCTTGGCCCCCTCTCTGTTTCTGTCGCATTCCCATCCTTATCCCCCCCATATTTCTGCTATTGGCACTCTAATTGCATTTCTCCTGTCAGAGTCATCTGTTTGACGGAGAATTCCATGGATCACCTGCTTTATATCGCCATGTCCGGGGCCAAAGAGACCATGAACAGCCTGGCTGTTCGCGGCAACAACCTCGCCAATGCCAATACCACCGGCTTCAAGTCCGATTTTGAGCAGGCCAGAAGCATGCAGGCGTTCGGAGAGGGCTTGCCAAGCCGGGTGTTTGCCATGGCTGAGCGCCCGGGGCAGAACCTGCAGCATGGCATGTTGATGACCACCGGACGGGATCTGGACGTGGCGGTGGATGGTCCGGGCTGGATTGCCGTGCAGGATCCCAAGGGCGGTGAGGCCTATACCCGCATGGGGAATTTGCAGGTCAATGCGACCGGCAACTTGCAGACCTCGACCGGACTGAATGTGGTGGATGACGGTGGTCAGCCAATCGTGTTGCCGATGCCGATGGAGAAACTCGAGATCAATCGGGATGGCACCATCAGCGGTCGTCCTGAGGGAGCTGCCGCCAACTTGCCGGAAGATTTTCAGCGGATCAAGTTGGTCAACCCAGCCGCCGATGCGGTGGAGAAGGGGCAAGATGGTCTGTTTCGCCGCAAAGATGGCCAGAATGAACCCGCCTCTGCCAACGTTGGCCTGATTGCCGGCTCCCTTGAGGGGAGCAACGTCAATGTGGTGGATGAGATGACTAACCTGATCCGGCTGCAACGCCAGTTCGAAACCCAGGTCAAAATCATGAAGACGGCCGAAGAGAATGATGAAGCTCAAACCCAACTGCTGCGAATCAGCTAATCAAGGAGTTACCTATGAATCCCGCACTCTGGATCAGCAAGACCGGCTTGGATGCACAGCAGACCAATATTTCGGTCACTTCGAACAACCTGGCGAACGCCAGCACCGTGGGCTTCAAAAAGTCACGGGCCATCTTTGAAGATCTGCTGTATCAAAACATCAACCAGCCCGGTGGCCGATCCTCTGCCGATACCGAGCTCCCCTCCGGCTTGATGCTGGGGGCGGGTGCCAAGGTGGTGGCGACCCAGAAAAACCACAGTCAGGGTAACGTACAAACCACTGACAACTCGCTCGATTTGATGATCAGTGGTCGTGGCTACTTTGAAATTCAGCTGCCGGATGGCAGTGCAGCCTATACCCGTAACGGTCAGTTCACCCTCAACGATGAAGGGACCATAGTGACCCCGGGTAATGGCTACCCACTGCAACCGGAAATCCAGATCCCGGAAAACGCCCAGAGCGTTACGGTGGGTGAAGATGGCCAGGTCTCGGTGCAGCTCAAGGGCGATGGCGCTTCTCAGGTCGTCGGTCAGATCAACATCTCCGACTTCGTCAATGCCAGCGGCTTGCAGCCGATGGGGGAGAACATGTTTGTCGAGACCCAATCCAGCGGCGCTGCTGCGCAGGGGACTGCCGGTGCCGATGGCTTGGGGGTGATCAAGCAGGGGATGCTGGAGACTTCCAACGTCAACGTGACCGAAGAGCTGGTGAACCTCATTCAGGCTCAGCGGGTCTACGAGATGAACTCCAAGGTGCTCTCCGCCGTGGACGGCATGATGTCCTTCCTGATCCAGCGTACCTAATTAGGAGGTGCATGATGAAAGCCGTATGGATGCTGGGATTGTTGGTGCTGGGAGGGTGTAGCAGCACTCCCAATACGCCCAAGCCTGATGATCCCGAGTTTTCCCCCGTCTACGGGGAGTCGGAGCCGGTGTCGGTGCGGCCGACAGGGGCGATTTTCCAGCCGGATCAGGTCAATGGCATCTATTCGGATATCAAGGCACACAAGGTAGGCGACATCATTACCATCGAGTTGTCGGAGTCGACCTCCGCCTCGAAAAAGGCCAATACCCAGAGTGGCAAGAATAACAAGTTCAATCTGGACCCGGTCAAGTTGGGTGGCGTGCCCGTGACCGCCAGCCCCTATGATCTCTCAGCCTCCATTGCTCAAGACAGCGCGTTCAAGGGGCAGGCCAAGGCGGATCAGAGCAACAGCCTGCAGGGCAATATTTCGGTCAGCGTGGCCAAGGTACTGCCCAACGGCAATCTGGTGGTGCGCGGCGAGAAGTGGATCATGCTTAATAATGGCAATGAATATATCCGGATCACCGGCCTTATTCGCCCGGAGGACGTGACGTCTGATAACAGTGTTTCGTCCCAGAAAGTGGCCAATGCCCGCATTTACTACGGTGGTACCGGCGATCTGGCCAATAGCCAGGAGCAAGGGTGGCTTACCAGCTTTTTCAATGGTCCCTGGTGGCCGCTCTAGGAGATGTTATGAAGTCACTCCGTCTTGTCACTCTGCTTTGCTGTCTGCTGCCCTTGGGTGTGGCCAATGCGGCCCGGATCAAGGACATCAGCTCGGTTGAAGGGGTGCGTAACAACCAGCTGATTGGTTACGGTCTGGTGGTGGGGTTGCCCGGCACTGGCGAGAAGAACAACGCCTTCACCGAGCAGACCTTCCGTACCATGCTCAACAACTTTGGCATCAAGGTGCCGGACAACATCAAGCCCAAGATCAAGGATGTGGCTCCGGTGGCGATCCATGCCGACCTGCCCCCCTTCTCCAAGCCGGGCCAGACCATCGATGTGACGGTCTCTGCCATTGGCGAGGCCAAGAGCCTGCGGGGCGGCACTCTGCTGCAGAGCTTCCTGAAAGGGCTCGATGGGCGGGTTTATGCGGTTGCCCAGGGCAGTCTGGTGGTCGGTGGTCTGGGGGCCGAGGGGGCTGATGGTTCCAAGGTAGTGATCAATACCCCGACCGTCGGACGGATTGCCAACGGTGCGACCGTGGAGCGGGAGGTGCCCAACTCCTTCAGTCAGGGGGATACCATCACTTTCAACCTTAACCGACCCGACTTTACTACGGCGCGCCGTCTGGCCGATGTGGTCAACGATCTGGTGGGGCCGAATACCGCTCAGGCGCTCGATGCCACCTCGGTCAAGGTCTATGCCCCGCGAGATCCGGGTCAGCGCGTCTCCTATCTCGCCACCATCGAGAATCTGGAGGTGGATCCGGCCAACGAGGCGGCCAAGATCATCGTTAACTCCCGCACCGGCACCATAGTGATCGGCAGTCAGGTCAAGCTCAAACCGGCGGCCATCAGCCATGGCGGGTTGACGGTGACCATCGCCGAAAACCAGCAGGTCTCCCAGCCCAACCCGCTGGCGGGAGGAGAGACGACGGTGACCAACAACTCGACCATCAATGTCCAGCAGGAGCCGGGGCGGATGTTCAAGTTTGATACCGGTGCGACCCTGGACGATCTGGTCCGGGCGGTCAATCAGGTCGGGGTCGCCCCGGGTGATTTGATGGCCATCCTTGAGGCGCTGCAGCAGGCAGGCGCCATCGAAGGGCAACTGGTCATATTGTAACAAGCGGCAAGTGGTTGCCACGGGTGGCAATGAGGTAAGCAAAATGGCGGAGTTTGACAGCAACAGCGGCATGAATCTCGGGATGGTACAGGACATCAAGAACCTGGATCGTTTGCGCCAGATGAGCCAAAGCAAAGAGGGACAGGCCGAAGCGCTCAAGAGTGCGTCACGCCAGTTCGAGTCAATCTTTACCCAGATGCTGTTTCAGAGCATGCGTCAGGCCAACGGGGTGTTGACTCAGGACAACCCGATGAACAGCAGCTATACCCAGTTCTATGAAGGGATGCTTGATGAGCAGCGGGTTGCCGACATGTCCAGCAAGGGGGGGCTGGGATTGGCTGACATGGTGGCCAAACAGCTCTCTCCCGAGACCTTTACCCATCAGGATGGACGGGTGCTCAAGATGCCGCAGCGCACCGAACGGACCTACAAACCCTATCAGCCACCCACGGCCGCAGCAGATGATTTGATCGCGGCATCAAAAGTTGGCAAAGATTTTGCTGAAAAAGAGATGGCCGAGGGGGCAAAGGAGAGTCACGCACTCACTATGCCCCGTCGACCGCACCGCAGCATTCCGCCCATGGGACGCATGACCAGCGAAGAGGGCAGTGCCACCGGTAGTGGGGGCAAAGAGTTCGATACACCGGAAGAGTTCGTCAATCGCCTGATGCCGCTGGCCAAGAAAGCGGCCGACAAGTTGGGGTTAAGCCCGGCGGTACTGGTCGCTCAGGCGGCACTGGAGAGCGGTTGGGGCAAGCGGGTGATCAAGGATGGCGAGGGGCAGGTGACCCATAACCTGTTTGGTATCAAGGCCGACCCGCGCTGGGAAGGGCCAAAGGCGGTGGTCAGCACGCTCGAGTATGAGCAAGGTGTCGCCTCCCGCCAGAAAGCGGCATTTCGCTCCTATGAGTCGTTTGAAGAGAGCTTCAACGACTATGTGGATTTCCTCACTTCCGGCTCTCGCTACAAGGGAGCCCTGGCGAAGGTGGATAGTCCTGATCGCTACTTTGAGGCGCTGCAACAGGCGGGTTATGCCACCGACCCGCACTACGCCAGAAAATTGAAACAGGTATTGCGCAGTGACGCCATTGCTCAATACAACGAGATGGAGCTGTAACGTATGGCAAGCGACCTGCTTGGGATTGGTTCATCGGGCGTGCTGGCACAGCAACGCCTGCTGCAGACCACCAGTAACAATATAGTGAACGTCAATAGCCAGGGCTATGTGCGTGAGCGTACGCTGGTGTATACCAATACCATCGGTCTGGGGACCGGTGACATCAAGACCCAGCGGGTAATCAACGACTATATGCAGGGGGAGGTGCGCCGTGATACCTCTGCCTATCATGCCTCCCTGACCCATTATGAACAGCTGGCTGGCGTTGACAGCTTGCTTGGGGATACCAGCAACAGCGTGGGGGCAGCCATCACCTCCTACTTCAAGTCATTTCACTCAGCCAATGAATCGCCTGCCGAGATCGGTGGGCGCAAGGTGGTGATGACGGAGTTGAGTGGCATGGTCAACCGTTTTCATACCCTCTCGGCGCAGCTCGACAAGCAGAGCGATACCCTCAACACCCGTATCGAAGATGAAACCAAGCAGGTCAACAGCCTGCTCACCAGCATCAATGATCTTAATCAGGCCATCATCCGCACCCAGGGGTCACCCGAAGAGAACCTGATGCTGTTTGATCAGCGGGATGAGGCGATCCGCCAGCTGTCGGAGAAGATGGATATTCGCACCGTAGCCCAACCCAACGGCAGCATGCTGGTCAATATGAGCACTGGCCATTCGCTTATCCTCGATGGGGGCGTCGCCCAGTTCAAGGTGATTGCAGGAGATCCTGACTCCCGGGATCAGGAGCTGCAGCTGACCCTGGGGGCGAACAAGGCAACCATCGACCACGATACGTTTGGTGGCGCCATGGGCGGGCTGTTCAAGGCGCGTACCGACCTTGAGCCGACCAAGCGCGAACTGGGGCAGCTGGCCGTGGCGATGGCCGATGCGATGAATCAGCAGAACCGCCTCGGGATGGATCTGGATAACGAGATTGGCGGCGATATCTTCACCCTGCCTACCAGCAAGGGCTTACCCTACGGCAATAACACGGGGACGGTCGGGGCGAATGTCAGCTTCGTGCCGGGCAAGGGGACATCAGTGACCCCGTTTGATTACGAAGTGCAATTTAGCAGCGCTACCGGTTATGAGGTGTTCTCGCTGGACAAGTCTGGTAATCGAACTTCTGTGGCGACTGGCACGACCCCTCCTGCAACGTTTGAACTCACGGGTCATGGCATTTCAATCGATCTCACCGGTGCGCCGGCTGCGGGTGACAGACTGTTGCTGCAACCGACCAAAAGTGCGGCCGCCGGTCTGGGTCAGCTGATCACCCGACCGGAAGATTTGGCCCTGGCCTCTCCGCTTAAAGCGGAAAAGACCACCAATAATGGCGGCGGGGCTGATATCAAACTGGGTGGCGTATTCAATACAGGTGCAGGATCAGGTTTTGGTACCAATAGTCTGAGCCCGACAGCGCCTCAGGTCGTCAAGATTGACGCCAACGGTAACTATCAGGTGTTTCAAGCCGATGGCACTACCCTGATTGGCACTGCCCCTGCGAGCAGCAAAGGGCAAAACCTGATGTCTGCGATCGTCAACCCTTTCCCCGCCGGAGCCGCAGTCTATGCCAACCCGAAACAGGCGCCCGGCTACGAGTTCAGCATCACCGGAACGGTAGATGCCGGTGACAGCTTCAAGCTCAGTTACAACAGCAATGGCTTTGCCGATAACAGCAATGGCCTGGTTCTGGCTGAGCTGCAAAACAAGGATCTGGTGCGCAAGAGCACCAATGGTGGGACGACCAACGACAAGATGACCTTCAATCAGGCCTATTCCGGGTTGGTGATGGAAGTGGGTAACAATACCAGCCAGGCAAAAACGCTGCTCAAGGCCAATGAGTCCAAGCTTATCCAGAGCACCGGCATCTTTGAAAGCGTGTCAGGGGTCAATCTGGAGGAGGAGGCGGCCAATCTGATCCGCTTCCAGCAATCCTATGCGGCATCGGCGCAAATCGTCAGCACGGCCAAAACCATTTTCGATACACTGCTCTCTTCCGTGAGGTAACGTCATGCGCATCACCACCAACATGATCTACGACCGGAATATCTATTCCCTCAACAGTGCCAACGAGCGGTTGAATACTGCCTATCAACAGCTGCAAACCGGCAATAAATTTCAAACTGCCGGCGAAGATCCCGCGGGGATGAGCCAGAAGATGGCACTGACCAAGGAGATTGACCTGTTCAAGCAGTACAGTGTCAATGGCAGCTTGCTGGAAAACAGCCTGGGGCATGAGGAGACGGTATTAACGTCGATTAATAATGCGATGCTTAGTGCCCAGACCCTGATCCAGAAGTCAAATAATGGCGCTATCAGCATGGATGATCGCAAGGCTATTGCCAGCGAGCTGGAAGGGTTGCAGCAGCAGATGTTTGACCTGATGAATAGCAAAAACTCCTCGGGTGAATTTATATTTGGCGGTAATCAGAGCAAGACCCAGCCATATATAAAAGACGCTAACGGAAAATATATTTATCAGGGGGACCCTGGTCAGCGAAATATTCAGGTCTCACCCACAGTACAAATTGCTGCCAATGATTCCGGGCAGGATCTGTTTGAAATCGTGGCGACCAGAAGAACTGCCAGTGCAACCACCGCAAATATCAAGGTCGGAGTCGGCGATCAGGGCAACTTTGATAATTTCTATAAGTCCAATTATAACTCGGCACTGCCCAGCAACACCTATACCGTATCAACCACCATAGGCCCGCCTGATACCTATGATATCAAGGATGCCGGTGGTACTACCCTGCAAACGGGTAACTACACTGCTGGCACCAAGATCCCTTTCAATGGGTTGGAGTTGACCATCAGCTCGCCTGCGGGCAGTTCTGAGCAGTTTGATCTTAATCCACCGAAGAATGACAACATATTGAATGGTATGTCGGATTTTATTACCGCCTTGCGTGACCCCGCTATCACAGCTGACAACTTTGCGCTGGAAGTGGCAGATGCCACCGTTCATATGAAAAATGCCCGCCTGAATATCGATCATGGATTGGGGGAGTTGGGTGGCAGGATGAACAGTCTCGAGGCAGTCATGGATTCTAACGAGGGGTTGAGTACCCTCAACGCCGAGGCGAGAGCCAAGGTGTCGGAAGCGGATCTCTATGACGTGATTTCCGCGCTGTCAAAAGAGGATGCGGCATTGAGTGCCTCGCAACTCTCTTTCAGCAAAATAAGCCGTCTGACACTATTTGACTATATTCGCTAATAAATAAGGGCCCCTTTGGGGCCTTTTCTTTTGTCCAGACTATGAAAATTGGTTCCGTGTCATCTCCTGCCAATTGTAACAAGCTGTTGCCGTTGCCCATTTAATGGGAGCTGTGGGGTTGACCTCCCTGCGGGATTGGATAATCATGCCGCCCGCACAACAGAGGGTTGTGCGAATTATTTGCAGCATCTCGTTAGGCGAGGCTCCTGTATAAACACAGGCCACTGATCTCACGACGTCCAGAGACGCCCAAGATCAGGACAGTTTTCATCGGATTAAGGTGTAAACCCAAGTGGCTTCCGGCATGCCGGATACGTTATACAGTGCTAAAGCTGGTACGTGGGGATGATGACACGCCGAACGGCGTCATTTCCTGCCTATTACTCGTCAATCAAATTGCTGTTTTCTTGTCGTTGCATCCGGTTATTTCCGGAGGCATTCAGGCTCGCCTGAAATCACATGAGGATATCTGTGATGAAGAAAACACATACCATTCTTAACCGTCACCAACTGCTCGATCTGGCCGCCCTGCAGGGTTGGCTGGAACATAATCTGGATCCGGTTCAGCGCGCCGATCAACTGCTGACCCTGCGTCCGGAAGAGCTCAACTGCATCTTTGATACCCTGCCAATTCCGCAAGGTGCCGAACTGCTCGGCTCACTCTCGGCCGAGAGTGCCGGGCGCCTGTTGCAGCGGCTCCATGGCAGCATCGTCAGCGTGTTGCAGGAGGCCATTCCCCGCCGTGAGATGGTCGCCATCCTGCGCAAACTGAGTCGTCAGGATCGCACCATGTTGCTGGCTCGCTTCCCGACCCAGGCGCAGGCCATGTATTACTCCCTGCTGGATTGGCCCACCGAGTCTGTGGGGGCCAACATGCGCCACGAATATCTGGCGGTGCGGGAGGAGGACACGGTCGGTCACGCCAAACAGCTGATCCACGATGCCTGGGACAATGCCCAGCTGTTTCGCCATATCTATGTGGTCAACGGGGATGGTCGTCTGCAAGGAAGCCTCTCCCTCAAGACCTTGCTGATCGCCGACCCGCTGGCCAACGTCGCGACCCTGATGGATCGGGAGACGGTGCGGATCAACGCCCGTGCGGATCAGGAGTTGGCAGCGCGCTTGCTCATCGACCGCGACCTGTCGGTATTGCCTGTCGAGGATCAGGGGCGACTGGTCGGTATTTTCCACGTCGATGATGCGGCGGATATTCTGGAGCTCGAATCCACCGAGGATGCCGAGATGCAAGGGGGCTCATCACCGCTCGATACCCCTTACTTGCAGGCGACGCCCTGGCAGCTGTGGCGCAAACGGGTGGGCTGGCTGCTTATCCTGTTTGTGGCGGAAGCTTACACCGGCACCGTGTTGCGGGCATTCGAGGAGCAGTTGGAAGCGGCCATTGCGCTGGCCTTCTTTATTCCGCTCCTGATCGGTACTGGCGGTAACAGCGGCACCCAGATCACCACCACCATAGTACGTGCCATGGCGGTCGGGGAGGTGAGTCTGCGCAATCTCGGCACAGTGCTGAAAAAGGAGCTCTCCACCGGTTTGCTCATCTCGGGTGCCATTGCCATGGCGGCCTGGGTACGGGCATGGAGTCTCGGCGTCGGTCCCCAGATTGGCATGGTGGTGACCTTTACCATCATCGCCATCGTGCTCTGGAGTGCCACGGTCGCATCCATTATTCCCATGGTGCTGCGTCGTTTCCGCATCGATCCGGCGGTGGTCTCTGCGCCATTCATCGCGACACTGGTGGATGGCACCGGCCTTATCATCTACTTCGAGATGGCCAAGTGGTTGTTGCCCGAGTTGCAGTAACCGGGAGATTGAGATGCAAAAGGCAGCCAGTGGGCTGCCTTTTTCATTTATCTTTCCGGTTTAGCCGAGCTGGAACAACAGTGGCCAGCCCTGCTCCTGGCAATAACGATGCTCCTTCTCCAGATTCTGCATCAGGAGACGGTTCTCCTCGCACCAGTCGATCGGCAGGGTCACGACCAGCTGATCGCCTTGCACTGCGACTTTCCACTCAGGCAGCAGGTTGTCCTGGCGCTTGTGGTGAGCGGCGACCGCGAGGCGCAGGATGCGGATGCAACGCAGCACCGTCTGCATGTCGTGGTTGGGCAGGGGCGGCAGCTCGGAGAGTTTTAGCCCCTTGCGCTGAAAGCGCACCAGCGCGGCCAGCAATGCCTGATCGTCTTGGTTGAAGCCAGGCAGGTCGGTGTGTTGCAGGATATAGGCGGAGTGGCGGTGAATGCCGCTGTAGTTGATGGCAAGGCCAATTTCGTGCAGCCGCGCCGCCCAGCCGAGAATGGCGCGATAGGGCTCTATCTCCATCTGCCAGGGCTCTTGCAGGGCATCAAACAGCGTCAGCACGCTCTGCTCCACCCGGGCTGCTTGTTTGCGATCCATCCGGTAGTGGGTGCCTAGCGCTTGTGCGGTGCGCTCACGGATATCGTGGTGCTGCAAGCGCTCCTCAAACTCATACAGCAATCCTTCGCGCAGAGCGCCATCGGAGTAGTCGAGCCGCTCGATGGGCAGCGAGGTAAACAGCCCGAGCAGGATGGCGACCGCAGCGGCAAACACCTCCTGACGCTCCTCGGTAAGCCCGACCAGTTTGAGGTTATCCACTCGCTTGCGCTCAATCATCAGCGCCTTGAGCCGCTCCAGCCCTTCCAGCGTAATGCTGCCGTCAGTCAGCCCTTCACCCTGCAGCACGTCGCGCACGGTACGAATGGAGCCTGAGCTGCCAAGGCAGCTCTGCCAGCCCAGCTTGCGGTACTGGTTGACGATGGGAGCGAGTTGGTGCTGCGCCTCCAGTACGGCATTGGTGAAGTGTTTGTCGCTCAGCTTGCCGCTGGCAAAGAAGCTCTGGGTAAAGCTGACGCAGCCCATCTTGCGACTGGTGAGGGCCTTGTGTTCAAACCCTTCACCGATGATGAGTTCGGTGCTGCCGCCGCCGATATCGATCACCAGTACCTGGCCCTCGATATGCTGGGTATGGGCAACCCCCTGATAGATGAGCCGTGCTTCTTCCTGCCCGCTGATGATCTCGATGGGGTGGTTGAGCACCTTGGCTGCTTCACTCACAAATTCGCGGGCGTTGCTGGCGCGGCGCAGGGTATAGGTACCGGCGATGCGGATCTGATCCGGCTTGATATTGGTGAGGCGCTCGGCAAACAGCGACAGGCAGGCGAGGCCGCGTTCCATCGCCTCCGGGCTCATTCGCTTTTGCTCATCCATCCCTTCCGCCAGACGCACTCGCTCCTTGATGCGATCGACGATGCGAAAACGCCCTTCGCTCAGATGGGCGATCACCATGTGAAAACTGTTGGAGCCGAGATCCACGGCGGCATAGAGACTATTGTCCATTGTTTGACTCGATACGTTTGAGATAGTCGTAAATCGCCACCTGAGAGCGGATCTTGCGGCGGTTGCCCCGCTTCACATATTCGTTCTGCTGGTCGGCATCAATGACCCGCGCCTTGCAGGTATCACTCAGTTGTAGCTCGAGAATGTCCATGATGCGCTGCTTGAGGCGCTCATCATAAATGGGGGTGCCCACCTCAATACGGCCGTCGATATTGCGGCTCATCCAGTCGGCGCTGGAGATATAGAGCTGGGGGTTGCCCTTGTTGTGGAACACCATCACCCGCGGGTGCTCGAGGAAGCGGTCGATGATGCTGATCACCTTGATGTTGTCACTGAGGCCCGGTACGCCCGGACGCAGGGCGCACATGCCACGGATGATCATCTGGATCGGCACCCCCGCCTGGCCGGCGGCATAGAGGCGGTTGATGAGATCCTTGTCCACCAGATTGTTGATCTTGAGGATGATACCGCTCGGCTGACCCGCCTTGGCGTTGGAGAGCTCGTTGTCGATGAGACGGTAGAGCTGACGGCGGCTGTTGATGGGGGAGACCAGCAGGTGGTTGAATTTGTAACGCTTATAGGGGTACTCGATGTATTCAAACACCCCTTCCACTTCGGCGGTGATATCCGGATTGCGGGTCAGCAGCGAGAAGTCGGTGTAGATCTTGGCGGTCTTCTCGTTGAAGTTGCCGGTACCGATATGGGCATAGCGCACCGCCTCGCCATTTTCGTGGCGGGTGATGAGGCAGAGCTTGGAGTGGATCTTGAGGCTCGGCACCCCGAACACCACCTTGACCCCGGCATCGGTGAGAATATTGGCCCAGTCGATGTTGGCCGCTTCGTCGAAACGGGCGCGCAGCTCGACCACCACGGTCACCTTCTTGCCGTTGTTGGCGGCATCAATGAGGGAGTGGATGATCCGCGACTTCTTGGCGACCCGGTAGATATTGATGCGAATGGCGCTCACCGCCGGATCGAACGCCGCCTGGCGCACCAACTCGGTGAAGTGGTGGAACTTGTGATACGGGTAGTAGAGCAGGATATCCTGCTTGGTAATCGCATCGAAGGCGTTGACGAAGCCGTCAAAATCGCGGCAATCGAGGGCCGGCAGCTTGGGGTTTTCCAGATAGTCACGGCCCACGTTGGGGAAGCCGATGAAATCCTTAAAGTTGTGATAGCGTCCGCCCGGCATGATGGCGTCGTAGGAGCTGATCTGCAGCTTGAGCTTGAGGAAGCTTATCATGGCAGCGGGCATCTCCCGCTCGTAGACGAAGCGCACTGGCATGGCGGTGAGGCGCTGCTTCAAGCCGTCACTCATCTTGTCCACCAGGCTCAAGTCCAGCTGGTCGGAGAGATCATATTCGGCATCCCGGGTCAGCTTCACCGCATAGGCGGCAATCTCGTCGTAGTCGAAGAAGCCTTTGAAAATCTCGTCGAGGCAGAAGCGGATGACGTTATCCAGAATGATGATCTGCTTCTTGCGGCGGGTCCCTTCCGGCGGCAGCTGGAAGAAGCGGGGCAGGTCGTCGGTCGGCACTTCCACCAGGGCGTACTGGATCACCTGACCGTTCTTCTTCATCTCGATGGCCAGATAGGTGTACTCATCCTTGAGGAATTTGACCGGATTGACCTCTTTGTTGAGCAGGATCGGGATGATGTGACGCAGCACCTTCTCCTTGAAGAAGACCCGCAGCCACTTCTGAATGGCATCGGAGAGCTGGTTCTCGTTGACCAGAAAGATGTTGTGGCGGGCCAGCGCAATCAACAGCTCTTTATAGGTATTGTCGAACGCTTCACCGAGCGCCATCACTTTTTGCTGGATGGCGCGCAGCAGCACTTTCGCTTCATCGTCGCCACCATGTACTTCATTGATGAGGATGCGGCGCTTGACGTCCGATACCCGTACCTTGAAGAACTCATCCTGGTTGGAGGAGAAGATCCCCAGAAAACGAACCCGCTCGATGAGGGGCACCGTCTTGTCCATTGCCTCTTGCAACACCCGTTCATTGAATGAGAGCCAGCTCAGCTCTTTCTCTTCATACTGCTTGTCGGTGCTCATCTTGTGCCTCTGTTTCAGGTCGCGTCTGCGCGGCAGTTATGGCGTTAATATATGACAAATAAATGACAGTATTGTTACTGCTCGCTGAACGCTTCGTCGATGTCGACCACCAGATCGTCGGAGAGGGATTCCAGCGCGGTGATCAGCGTATCCATCGCGAGCCCGTCGGGCAGAGCAACCAGCGCATGGGCATAGAAGAGCGGGGCGCCGGAGTGGGGAGCCGGTTCACAGCCGGTGGTAAGATCGGCCACGTTGATCTCGAGCTGGCGCAGGATGCTGGCTACTTCATGGACGATGCCGGGGCGGTCGTTGCCGGTCACCGTCATCATGACTTGATGGGCTGGCTCGGCGGTAGGTGTCCCTTCGGCAAAACTGATGGTGAGGCCGGGCAGCAGGGCCAGTGCTTCGCACAGGCTGCGATAGTGCTCATCGGGGACGGAAACATGGAGGATACCGGCAAACTGGCCCGCCAGTTCGCTCATGGCGCTGCCCAGCCAGTTGCCCTGCTCGCGGCTGATGACAGCTGCCAGACTCTCGACGATCCCGGGTTTGTCTGCACCGATCACGGTGACCACCAATTGCTTTTGCATCCTGCTCTCCTTGAAATGGGATTTCTTGCTCTATCCCTATTGTGCCTGCTGGGGCTGGTCATATGAACCCCCGCCTGCTGACAAATAGATAAAAAGACGGGACTTTTCACTTTCTATACACGGGTCTGCTGCCTTGCTCCGTGGCGGCTGTGGTAAAGTGATTCCCCTTTCGTGTCGTGAACTGGATCGTGCTCTCATGAATACCCTTGTCCTATCGGGATTGTTGTTGCTGGCGCTGCTTGTGCTGGCGATCTTCTGGAGCAGAGGCAGACAGCAAAAGCGCCTGCCCTATGATGTGCAGGAGACCCTGTTCAGTCCCGCCGAGCGATCCTTCCTCGGGGTGCTGGATCTGGCGGTGGGTGACAAGGCCCGGGTCTTTGCCAAGGTGCGGGTGGCCGATGTGCTGACGCCGCAGGCCGGGATCGGCAAAAGCAAATGGCAGCAGTACTTCAACAAGATCAGCGCCAAGCATTTCGACTATCTGCTTTGCCACCCCGCGGATCTCTCCTTTATCTGCGCCATCGAACTCGATGACAGCTCCCATCGTCACCAGAAGCGCAAGGCGCGGGATCTCTTTCTGAAAACCGCCTGCGACAGCGCCGGTCTGCCGTTGCTGCAGATCCCGGCAAGTGCCAGCTATCTGGTGGAAGAGCTGCGCGAACAGATCCTGCCGCTGCTGGTCAAAACCAGCGAACCGGTGATCGACGATCTGCCGCACGGGGCGCGCCGCGAGCCGACTTTCAACCCTCTGTTGCTGGACGGCGTGGATGTTGGTGCCGGGATGCGTGGCCGCACTCCCCATGCCGAGGCGATCTCGCCCGCGCCATTTCACGAGCCCGTCATCCAGTCCAAGGGGGGGGGTGAGGCGCCACAGAGTGAGGGTGAGCTGGTCGATAGCCTGTTCGCCGATGTAGAGGATGATGAAGAGCACGAGGTACGCCACTGCCCTCGTTGTGATGCGCCGCTGGTGGAGCGGGAGGCGAAAAAAGGCCCCCACGCCGGTCGACTCTTTCTGGCTTGCAGCCGTTTTCCCGAGTGTCGTTACGCGGCGCCGCACCATCATAACCGCCACTGAATGCGCTTCACCGTGTCCCATGCTGCCCTCTGACGAGGGCAGTTTTCTTTCCGCTATTGGCGGCGTTTGTTAACGGCGCCAATGCAGAAAATTCCTCGGTAAAATTTATCTAATCTCTCGTTTCTGTCGATACACTTAGCCTGAATACGACAATTTTTGACAATGTGTCGGAATTTTGGCACTTTGTGTGCCAGCAAAAAGACAGTTGGTAGCTGTTTTATCATCAAATAAAACAATAAGTTAGTTCAGGACATCGCGAGGAATGGATATGGTGGAGATGGGCGTGTTGATTGTTGATGCCGATGCGCAGCGGCGCCAACAGTTGGGAACCGTGCTCTCGTTTATGGGGATCCCGTGGCAGGAGGTGGCACAAAGCGATCTGGATGTAGCCATCGAATCCTCCGGTCCGCTGCAAGGGGTGCTGGTGGGTGAGCTGACCGACCGTCCCTTGTCAGAGCTGCTGGCTGCCTTCCCCCGTACCCCCTTCCTCTCGCTGGTTGAGGCCGATCTGCCCAACAGCAACTTTATCGGGGTCGCGCTCTCGCCCTTTACCTATGAATCCCTTACTCGTCATCTGCACTTCTGTCAGGCCTTTGTATCCTTGCATCCCCGTCAGCAGACCCATGACAAGGGGCAGGCCCTGCTGCGTTTGCTGGTGGGCAAAGGGAAGGGGATCCAGGAGGTACGCCGCCTTATCAGCCAGGTGGCCGAGACCGATGCCAACGTGCTGATCCTCGGCGAGTCCGGCACCGGTAAAGAGGTGGTGGCGCGCGCTATCCATGAACTCTCTTCCCGAAGTCAAGGCCCCTTCGTGCCCATCAACTGCGGCGCCATTCCGGCCGAATTGCTGGAGAGCGAACTGTTTGGCCACGAGAAGGGAGCCTTTACCGGTGCCATCGCGGCTCGTCGCGGTCGCTTCGAGCTGGCGCAGGGGGGCACCCTGTTTCTCGACGAGATCGGCGACATGCCGATGCCGATGCAGGTCAAACTGCTGCGGGTATTGCAGGAGCGGTTGTTCGACCGGGTCGGTGGCGGCAAGCCCATTCAGGCCGATGTGCGCATCATAGCGGCGACCCACCGGGATCTGGAGGCGATGATCCGCACTCAGGGTTTTCGTGAAGATCTCTACTACCGCCTCAACGTCTTCCCCATTGAGACGCCGCCGCTGCGGGAGCGCATCGACGACATACCGCTGCTGCTGCAGGAGCTGCTCAACCGCCATGCCGAGCAGCACCACGGCTTTATCCGGTTGACCCAGCGGGCGCTGGAGTCGCTGATGCAGTACCCCTGGCCCGGCAACGTGCGCGAGCTATCCAACCTGCTGGAGCGGCTGCTGATCCTCTACCCGCACCAGATCGTCGATGTGGCCGATCTACCGAGCCGTTATCGCCTGCTGCCGAGCGAGCCGCGGGATGAGCGGCTGACCGAGATGGATGAACGGGATGCGCTGGCGGCGGTGTTCCAGGATCCGCCCGAGCTGGATCACGCCCTCGCCTCGGCCCGCACCATGCAGCTGCCGGAGGAGGGGGTCAACCTCAAAGAGATGCTGGCCGACCTCGAAGTGGAGCTGATCCGTCAGGCGCTGGAGTCTCAGGACGGGGTGGTGGCCCGCGCCGCCGATCTGCTCGGCATGCGGCGTACCACTTTGGTGGAGAAGATGAAAAAGTACGGGATGAGCAAGGACGTCTGAGGGTCAAAGCCTTGACGCCAATGCGCAATTAATTGTTTTAATTGAGATAATTTAGTGGCATGGAAATTGAATAACCTGACCCAATAGCCAGTTTGAGGTCAGGTTTATGACAATCCAGCAGCAGGACATGCCACTCCAGTCCCACGAAGTGAGCCAGCTCTATGCCATCTTCAAGGCGCTCCCCACCGGGGTGTTGCTGCTTGACGGGGCAGGGGTGGTCACCCGCGCGAACCCGGCGGCCATCTCCCTGCTGGGGGAGCCGCTGGAAGGGGAGCTCTGGCGTCACATCATTGCCCGCTGCTTCGAGCCGCGCGAGGATGATGGTCACGAGATCTCCCTGCGCGACGGGCGCCGGGTCCAGCTCTCGACCCAACCGCTGCCGGATCAGCCCGGCCAGCTGGTTTTTATCAATGACCTGACCGAAACCCGTAAACTGCAAGACCGCATCAACCACATGAAACGGCTGTCGGCGCTGGGCAATATGGCGGCCTCGCTCGCCCACCAGATCCGCACGCCGCTCTCCGCTGCCATGCTCTATGCCGCCAATCTGGCCAACCGCACCCTCAAGCCGGAATCTCGCACTCAGTTTCAGCAAAAGCTGATGGCCCGTTTGCAGGATCTGGAGAAGCAGATCAACGACATCCTGCTGTTCGCCCGCAATGGCGACAATCAGGTGGTCACCCCCATCTCGGTACAAGGGCTGCTGGCCGAAGTGCAGGCTGGTGCCGAGGCCTTCTGTCAGCAACAGGGCTGCGAGCTGCACATGGAGGCGCCAGAGCCCGATCTCTGTCTGCTGGCCAACAGCAGTGCGCTGGCGGGTGCCATCAACAACCTGATTGCCAATGCCCAGCAGGCAGGGGCCACGTCACTCTTGGTCAGCGCGGTGCGCAGCGGTGCCCGGGTGGAGATGCGGGTCATCGATAATGGCAAGGGGATCCCTTCCCATCAGCTCGGTCAGGTATTCGAACCCTTCTTTACCACTCGCTCCCAGGGCACAGGTCTCGGGCTGGCGGTGGTGCAATCTGTAGTGCGTGCCCATCAGGGGGAGGTCGGTGTGGCCTCGGTTCCCGGTGAAGGCACCTGCTTTACTCTGTCGTTCCCCCTGCACCAGCAACCGGTGCAGCTTGGAGGTGTAGCATGACACAGGCCAGGATCCTGGTAGTTGAAGATGACAATGGCCTGCGCGAAGCGCTGGTGGATACCTTGTTGCTCGGCGGTTATGAGTGCCGTGAAGCGGACAGCGGCGAGCGGGCTCTGCTGGCCCTCTCCCGTCAGCCGTTTGACATGGTGATCTCCGATATCCAGATGGGGGGAATGGACGGCCTCACCCTGTTGGCCACCATCCGCCAGCAATATCCGCAGATACCTGTGCTGCTGATGACCGCCTACGCCAACATCGATGGCGCTGTGCGCGCCATGCGCGAAGGGGCCATCGACTATCTGGCCAAGCCGTTTTCGCCGGAGGTGCTGCTCAATCAGGTCAGCCGCTATGTGCCCGCCCAGAAGGTGGAGAAGCGCGCCGTGGTCTACGGGGATCCCAAAACCGCCGAGCTGTTCCAGCTGGCGACCCGGGTGGCCAGAAGCGAAGCGACCGTGATGGTGACCGGCCCGAGCGGGACGGGGAAAGAGGTGCTGGCCCGTTACATTCACGATAACTCCAACCGCGCCGAGCAGCCTTTCGTCGCCATCAACTGCGCCGCCATTCCGGAAAACATGCTGGAGGCTACCCTGTTTGGCTACGAGAAGGGCGCCTTCACCGGTGCGGTACAGGGGTGCCCCGGCAAGTTCGAGCAGGCGCAGGGGGGCACTTTGTTGCTCGACGAGATCACCGAGATGGATCAGGGGCTGCAAGCCAAGTTGCTGCGGGTGTTGCAGGAGAAAGAGGTGGAGCGGCTCGGCAGTCGCAAGATGATCCCGCTGGATGTGCGGGTCATCGCTACCAGCAACCGGGATTTGAAAAAAGCGGTGCAGGATGGCCTGTTCCGCGAAGATCTCTACTATCGCCTCAACGTCTTTCCGCTGCGCTGGTCTGCCCTGTGCGAGCGGCCCGGCGACATTCTGCCGCTGGCGGAGCACCTGCTGGCGCTTCATGCCAGTCAGCAGGGGTTACCGACACCACAGTTGACGGATGCCTCGCGGGATCGGCTGCTGGCCCACCCTTGGCCCGGCAATGTGCGGGAGCTGGACAACGTGGTACAGCGCGCCCTGATCCTCAGCCCGGACGGGGTCATTGATTGTGACCACCTCATTCTGGAGGAGCTGGACGAGCAGGAGATGGAGTTTGTCAGCGTGGAGCGCAGCTATGGCGGCGATCGCCTCGGCAGCGAGCTCAAGCAGCAGGAGCACCAGATCATCCTCGACACCCTGCAAGATTGTAACGGCAGCCGCAAGGCGGTGGCCGACCGACTCGGCATCAGCCCGCGCACTCTGCGCTACAAACTGGCCCAGATGCGGGAGGCGGGGATCGACCTGCCAGCCTGAGGCCGGGAGGGAAACCGCACTGTGTGGGGGCTGTCATGGTCTTGACGGCCCGGCTCGATTATCATGGGGCCCTTGGCGCTTTGAGCCTAGGCCCTGTTTTTATTGGTAAAGCAGGGGACCGAGCCTTAATAAGGGACCCCTATGATCTCTCATCGAAAACTCGAAACCGTACTGAACCATCTGCTCGAACCGCACGCCATCAAGGATTACTGCCCCAACGGTTTGCAAGTGGAGGGGCGCGAACGTATTCGCAAGGTAGTGACCGGTGTCACCGCCAGTCAGGCGCTCATCGACGCGGCGGTGGCTGCCGAGGCCGATGCCATTCTGGTCCATCATGGCTACTTCTGGAGCGGTGAACCGGCCCAGATCACCGGCATGAAGCAGCGTCGGCTCAAGACCCTGCTGACCCACGATATCAACTTGTTTGCCTACCATTTACCGCTGGATGTCCATCCCGAGGTGGGTAACAACGCCCAGCTCGCCAAGCTGCTCGACATCAAGGTGCGTCGTGGTCTGGAGCCGTGGAACAGCAAGAGCGTCGCCATGGTGGGCAAGCTGGAAGAGCCGATGAGCGGCCGCGATTTTGCCAAGCTGATTGCCGAGCGCCTTGGCCGTGAACCACTCTATTGTGGCGATACCGGCCCCGAGCTTATCCGTTCCGTGGCCTGGTGCACCGGCGGCGGTCAGAGCTACATCAATCTGGCGGCGGAGCAGGGCATCGATGCCTTTATCTCCGGTGAAGCCTCCGAGCAGACCATTCACACCGCTCGCGAGATGGGGATGCACTTCTACGCCGCTGGCCATCACGCCACAGAGCGTTACGGCGTCAAGGCGCTGGGGGAGTGGCTGGCGACTGTGCACGGGCTGGATGTGACCTTTATCGATATCGACAATCCGGTGTAGGGTCGCTTGGCCGAGTAATCCGACCTAACCGCTGCCATCGTGCGGTAGGTAGAAATGACAAGGGAGGCCTAAGCCTCCCTTGTTGTATCTGACATGCAGTTGTTAGCTGTTACTCGCAGGCGTAACCCGCGGGGCCCAGCAGGGCGCCATCCAGTTGCACGGCGCCATCTATCATCTGCAGCCTGCCTTCGCAGAACCAGCGCACCACCAGCGGGTAGATGCTGTGCTCCTGCGCCTGTACCCGTGCCGCTACCTCCTCCGCCGTGTCCCCTTCAAAGATGGGCACGCGGGCCTGCAGGATCACCGGGCCGCCATCCAGTTCTTCGGTGACGAAGTGGACGCTGGCGCCGTGTTCACTGTCACCGGCATCGATAGCGCGCTGGTGGGTGTGCAGGCCCTGATACTTGGGCAGCAGGGAGGGGTGGATATTGATCATCCTGCCGGCGAAATGGCGCACCAGATCGCCGCTCAATATCCGCATAAACCCGGCCAGCACCACCAGATCCGGCTGATAGTCTGCCATCAGCGCCAGGAGGGCGGCGTCATACTCCTCCCGGCTGGCAAACTGCTGCTGGGCCAGAATAGAGGTCGCCACGCCTGCTTCTTTAGCGCGAACCAGACCATAGGCATCGGCCTTGTTGCTGATAACGCCGACCACTTCACCGGCAATCTTGCCGCTGGCGCAGTGGTCGAGGATCGCCTGCAGGTTGCTGCCGCTGCCAGAGATTAGGACGAGGATCCGCATCATTTGATGACGACCTGCTCCTCACCGTCTGCTGCCTTGGCGATATGACCGATGTGCCATGCGTTCTCGCCTTCCGCCTTGAGCAGGGTCAGCGCCTTCTCCAGCTGGTTGGCGGGCAGGGCGATGATCATGCCGACACCGCAGTTGAAGGTGCGATACATCTCGTGACGGGTGACGTTGCCAGCCTGCTGCAGCCAGCTGAACACCGCCGGCCACTGCCAGCTCTGCTCGTCGATCACCGCTTGAGTATTGGCAGGCAATACGCGGGGGATGTTCTCCCAGAAGCCGCCACCTGTGATGTGGGAGAGGGCGTGGATCTCGCACTCCTTGATGAGTTTGAGCACAGGTTTCACATAGATGCGGGTCGGCTCCAGCAAGGCATCTGCGAGGGTGCGGTCACCCAGCGGCTGATGCACGTCGGCTTTGGAGACTTCCAGAATTTTACGGATCAGGGAGAAGCCGTTGGAGTGAGGGCCGCTGGCGGCCAGGGCGATCAGGGCATCCCCTTCACCGACCTTGCTGCCGTCGATGATTTCGCTCTTCTCCACCACACCGACGCAGAAACCGGCGATGTCGTAGTCTTCCCCTTCATACATACCCGGCATCTCGGCGGTCTCGCCGCCCACCAGGGCACAACCTGATTGCTCGCAACCGGCACCGATCCCGGTGACTACCGCGGCCGCGGTGTCCACGTCCAGCTTGCCGGTCGCATAGTAGTCGAGGAAGAACAGCGGCTCGGCGCCCTGTACGATCAGGTCATTGACGCACATGGCCACCAGATCGATGCCCACGGTGTCGTGCTTCTTCAGGTCGATGGCCAGCCGCAGCTTGGTGCCCACACCATCGGTACCGGAGACCAGTACCGGCTCCTTGTAGCCCGCAGGGATTTGACACAAGGCCCCAAAGCCGCCAAGACCACCAAGGACTTCAGGACGACGAGTGCGCTTTGACACGCCCTTGATACGTTCAACCAGTGCATTGCCGGCATCGATATCTACGCCAGCATCCTTGTAGCTCAGTGAGGTTTTGTCAGTCACGAGTATTCCCCGTCATGTAAAGAAGTGGAGGGTAAAATTCGGGGCGTATTCTAACAGTGGCGGTGAAAAACCAGAAAGGAAATCGTTTGCGCGTTTTTGCGCGGAAATGCTCTACAAGCGGTGGCTTTTGTTGTATGATTCCGCGATTTTTTTTGCGGCAGGTTAGAGGAGATAATAATGAAAGTCGTTGAAGTCAAACACCCCCTGGTCAAACACAAGATCGGTCTGATGCGTGAAGGCGATATCAGCACCAAGCGTTTCCGTGAACTGGCCAAAGAAGTGGGCAGTTTGTTGACCTATGAAGCGACCTCTGACTTCGAAACCGAGAAGGTTATCATCGATGGCTGGAATGGGCCAGTAGAAGTTGACCAGATCAAAGGCAAGAAGGTAACCGTCGTACCCATCCTGCGTGCTGGCCTTGGCATGATGGATGGTGTGCTGGAGCACATGCCGAGCGCCCGCGTCAGCGTGGTCGGTATCTACCGCGATGAAGAGACCCTGCAACCGGTTCCCTATTTCGAGAAGATCGTCAGCAACATCGAAGAGCGTCTGGCGCTGGTCATCGATCCGATGCTGGCCACCGGTGGTTCCATGATCGCTACCATCGATCTGCTGAAGAAGAAAGGCTGCCAATCCATCAAGGTGCTGGTACTGGTTGCCGCGCCGGAAGGGATCAAGGCGCTGGAAGCCGCTCACCCTGACGTAGAGCTCTACTGTGCTTCTGTCGATCAGGGGCTGAACGAGAAAGGCTACATCGTGCCGGGTCTGGGCGATGCAGGCGACAAGATCTTCGGTACCAAATAAGTTTATGCCTTGACCTGCTTCCCATGTGGAAGGGGTGATCGGAGCCGGCGCATCGCCGGCTCTGCTGTTTGTGGCCGCTTGTGCCAGCCTTGCCGCAGGACGCGCCTTGCCGCTACCATAAGCACACTCTCCCATTTCGAGACTCTGTTCATGTTCAAACGTGTTGTGACCGCCCTCTGCTGCGGCTTGTCATTCATGGCCTCGGCCGCTCAGGTGACCGACCTCTATCAGGGCAAGGCCCCGACCAGTGGTGACATGGTGGCCGCTCAGGGGCAGGCACTGGGTCAGGTGCTGATCAAGGTGACCGGCAAGCGCGACATCCTCACCCAGCCGGTGGTGGTCAAGGCGCTGGCGGCCCCGGGCGACTATGTCAAAAGCTATGGTTATCAGGATCAGGACTCCGTCAAGTATCTGAAAGCCGAGTTCAAGAGTGACAAGGTCAACAGCCTGGTTTCCGAGAGCCAGTTTGCCCTGCTTGGCCCGGCTCGTCCCCAAATGGCCATCTGGCTGGTGGTGGATCAGGGTGAGCGTCGCCTGCTGGCGGATCAATCCAGCGATGGTTGGGCGCAAGCCTTGCGCGAGCAGGCCCAGACGCTGGGGCTACCCATCAGCATTCCGCTGATGGATCTCGATGACAACATGGCGGTCAGTGCCACCGACGTCTGGGGACGCTTTGCCGACCCGATTTTGCAGGCAAGCCAGCGCTATGGCGCCGAGATGGTGGTGTTGGGCAAGCTGACACCGGAAGGTGACAAGTGGAGCATCGAATGGGGACTCTACGGCCCCAAAGCGGCCGGTGAAGTGACCGAGCTGACCCGTGGCAATAGCACCGGCACTCAGGCCGAAGTGGCGCAAGGGTTTGCCGATACCTTGGCGGCCTGGCTAGTGAAAAACTACGGTGCCCGCATTTCTGGTCCGGCAACCAGCCAGACCCTGGTGGTAGATGGCCTCTCCGAAGTGGACAGCATGATCGCCGTGCAGAAGATGCTGCAGGGGATGGCCAACGTCAGCAAGGTGGCGATCGGCAAGCTGGAGGGGGACCAGGTCACCTTCCACTTTACCCTGCAAGGGGAGCAGGCCGAATTGGTGCGGGCGCTGCAACTTGAGAGTCGTTTGCGCAAGGTTGACGATAATGGCAGCGGTTTGCGTTACCAATGGTCGCAGCCCTGATTTTATAAGGCTTTTGTAGACCGCCCGGCTTGTCCGGGCGGTTCTCTATCTGCCTTTGCGATGATACACTTAGCCACAAATGTCACAGTCAAAGCCCAACGAGTGAAGCAACCGGCCCAACTGTCTTTAGCCGTACAACTACCGGATGATGAAACCTTCGTCAGTTTTTATCCCGGCAACAATGCTCATCTGATCACCGCCCTCAAAAACGCGGCCATCGGTCAGGGATCACCTTTCCTCTATTTCTGGGGAGCCAAGGGATCCGGACGCTCTCACCTGCTCCACGCCACCTGTGCCGAGGTCAACGCCCGCGATGCAGCTGCGGCCTATCTCTCCCTCGATCAGTTTGAACAGCTTGATCCCAGCATGCTCGATGCCCTCGAAAGCCTGCCGCTGGTCTGTCTCGACAGTCTCGAGGCGATCGCCGGCAATGCCGTGTGGGAGCGGGCGCTGTTCGATTTCTACAACCGCTGGCAGGAGAAGGGCGAGGGGACGCTGGTGGTCACCGGCTGCAGCGCACCGCGCAAACTGGGACTGCAACTGCCGGATCTCGCTTCGCGCCTCGACTGGGGTGTCAGTTTCCATCTCGAAGAGCTGGATGATGAAGGCAAGCTCAGTGCCCTGCAGTTGCGTGCCGAGCTGCGGGGCTTCAAATTGCCCATCGATGTGGGCCGCTTCCTGCTCAACCGACTTTCTCGCGATATGCGCACCCTGCTTACCACCCTCAATCAGCTCGACAACGCCTCATTTCGCGCCAAGCGCAAGCTGACCATCCCCTTTGTCAAAGAGATCCTCGAGCTCTGATCCTCTCTGCGGTGTGCGGTTGTGGCCTGACTTTCGTTTGAATGGTAGATAAAAAGAAACCCCGGCATCAGGCCGGGGTTTTGCTATCTCAAGGGGGCTCTGTCTATCAGTGGAACTGATCTTCTTCGGTAGAGCCGGTCAGTGCGGTCACCGAGGATTGGCCACCCTGAATGACTGTGGTCACCTTGTCGAAGTAACCGGTGCCGACCTCCTGCTGGTGGGCCACGAAGGTGTAGCCACGGCTGGCGGCGGCAAATTCCGGCTCCTGCACCATCTCGACGTAGTGCTTCATCCCTTCGCCACGGGCGTACTGGTAGGCCAGCTCGTACATGTGGAACCACATGTTGTGGATACCCGCGAGGGTGATGAACTGGTACTTGTAGCCCATGTCAGAGAGCTCCTGCTGGAAGCGGGCGATGGTGGCATCGTCCAGATTTTTCTTCCAGTTGAAGCTCGGGGAGCAGTTGTAGGCCAGGATGCGATCCGGGAACTTGGCCTTGATCGCTTCGGCAAATTTACGTGCTTCGTCCAGATCCGGCTTGGCGGTTTCACACCACACCATGTCGGCGTAGGGGGCGTAAGCCAGACCGCGAGCGATGGCCTGATCGATACCGGCACGTACCTTGTAGAACCCTTCGGCAGTGCGCTCGCCAGTCAGGAAGTCTGCATCGTACGGGTCAGCGTCGGTGGTCAACAGGTCAGCGGCGTTGGCGTCGGTACGGGCGATCACCAGGGTGGTGGTGCCGCACACATCGGCTGCCAGACGGGCAGCAACCAGCTTCTGCACAGCTTCCTGAGTCGGTACCAGCACCTTGCCGCCCATATGACCGCACTTCTTGACAGAAGCGAGCTGATCCTCGAAGTGCACGCCGGCGGCGCCCGCTTCAATCATCCCCTTCATCAATTCGAAGGCGTTCAGCACGCCGCCGAAACCGGCTTCCGCATCCGCCACGATGGGCAGGAAGTAGTCGATAAAGCCCTCATCCTGCGGTCCTACCTTGTTAGCCCACTGGATCTGGTCGGCACGGGCAAAGGAGTTGTTGATGCGCTCCACCACGGACGGTACGGAGTTGGCCGGGTAGAGGGACTGATCCGGATACATGGTGGAGGACAAGTTGTTGTCCGCCGCCACCTGCCAGCCGGAGAGGTAGATCGCCTCGATCCCTGCCTTGGCCTGCTGCACCGCCTGACCGCCGGTCAGGGCGCCGAGGCAGTTGACATAGCCTTTCTTGGCGTCGCCGTGGATCAGACCCCACAGCTTGTCGGCACCACGCTGGGCCAGGGTGTGCACCGGCTGCAAGCTGCCGCGCAGGTTTACCACATCTTCGGCGCTGTAGCCGCGCTTGATCCCTTTCCAGCGGGGGTTTTCCGCCCAGTCTTTCTCGATAGCCTGGATCTGTTGCTCACGGGTCAGTGCCATATCAGTTCCCTCTTTCATTGATTTCACGTTTCCATTGACTTGTTATTGGCGAGCCCCGCTGGGGGCCCGTGATTCAGAGCCGCTCGTAACCGGGCAGCGTCAGAAAATCGATCAGGGTGTCGGCGCAGGTGATCTCTTCCATCAGCTCGCTCGCCTCGGCAAAGCGTCCTGCCTGCCAGCGTGCGGCGCCCACCTCGGCTTTGACCACCTCCAGCTCCTCGGCCAGCATCTGGCGGAACAGCTCTTTGGTCACTACCTTGCCATTAGACAGGCTCTTGCCGTGGCGGATCCACTGCCAGATGGAGGTACGGGAGATCTCGGCGGTGGCGGCATCTTCCATCAGACCGTAGATGGGCACGCAGCCGTTGCCGTTGATCCAGGCCTCCAGATATTGCAGGGCAACCCGGATATTGGTGCGCATCCCTGCCTCGGTGCGCTCGCCCTCACAGGGTGCCAGCAGGTCGGCGGCGGTGATGGGGGCATCCTGCTCGCGCAGCACGCCGATCTGGTTCTTGGCACTAGCCGCAATGGTGGCGTTGAACACCGCCATGGCGGTGTCGGCAAGGCCGGGGTGGGCGACCCAGGTACCGTCGTGGCCGTTGTTGGCTTCGCGCTCCTTGTCGGCCTTGACCTTGGCGAAGACCTGCTCGTTGACGGCCGCGTCCTTGGCCGGAATAAAGGCGGCCATGCCACCCATCGCCAGCGCACCGCGCTTGTGGCAGGTCTTGATCAGCAGCCGCGAGTAGGCTGAAAGGAACGGCTTGTCCATGGTCACCACCTGACGGTCGGGCAGTACCCGATCCGGGTGGTTCTTCAAGGTCTTGATATAGCTGAAGATGTAGTCCCAGCGGCCGCAGTTGAGGGCGACGATGTGATCCTTCATCTGGTAGAGCAGCTCATCCATCTCGAATACGGCTGGCAGGGTTTCAATCAGCACGGTGGCCTTGATGGTGCCGCGGGGCAGGCCGAACTTGTCCTCGGTCCAGGCAAATACCTCGCTCCACCAGCGCCCTTCCAGATGGCTCTGCAACTTGGGCACGTAGAAGTAGGGGCCCGAGCCTTTGGCCAGCAGCGCCTGATAGTTGTGCAGGAAGTAGAGAGCAAAATCGAACAGGCCGCCGGGGATGGGCTCGCCATCGAAGGTGACATGTTTTTCCGGCAGGTGCAGACCGCGCACCCGGCAAATGAGGACGGCCGGATTGGGGTTAAGGGTGTAGGCCTTTCCTTCCGGACTGGTGTAAGAAATGCTCTCGTTGACCGCATCGCGCAGGTTGATTTGACCCTCGATCACTTTATTCCAAGCGGGGGCCAGTGAGTCCTCGAAGTCCGCCATAAACACCTTGACGTTGGCGTTGAGGGCGTTGATCACCATCTTGCGCTCGACCGGGCCGGTGATCTCCACACGGCGGTCTTGCAGGTCGGCGGGAATGCCGCGAATGGTCCAGTCACCTTCACGGATGTGGGCGGTTTCCGGCAGGAAGTCCGGCAGCTCGCCGCCATCGATACGGGCCTGACGTGCCACACGTTGTTTCAGCAATTCCCCTCTTTGGGGAGCAAAACGTTCCACCAGTTCGGAGACCAGAGCCACCGCGTCCGGCGTCAGAATTTGCGCGTATTCGGGTTGCATCTCGCCCTGGATGCGAAGGCGGGCGCTGCAGTGGGTCTGAGCCGGTGCCGACATAAGGTTCACTCCTTTGAGAATTACATTTTGAACTTACTAACTACGACTAAAGTCGAATCCCTGTTCCTGAAACGTTCCCGCAACAACGGGATAACACGATTGATAAGGTGCGAAATATTGTTGAGTACGTCAACAGTTTTTTTTAAACACTTGTTTTTTGGATATGGTTAAGTTGATGTTTTTTATTACTTTATTGGGTTGGTATAAAAGCTCTACGCAGATGGTTATGCTCCTGCTTTTTCCCATCGGACAACGGCTAATTTGGGCCGTTACCCTGCCCCTCATTTTGTAACTTATTACGTAATAAAATTACAAATGCAAAAACAAATCCCGACCTAACTCCAGGCTTTGCCAAAACAGCCGTATAAAGCGCGTTTGAATGTGGCAATGAATGTTTTGCTAATGCTAGACCTGATTGGTGAACGTGCGTTTTAAACTTGGTGTGGTGATGCAGGCTCTCTTGGCACCAGCGGTTGCAGCGATGGAAAGTGAAGCGCAATAACGTAGGTTTGTATCAGTTGTCGGGGGGAATGCCGGAGAGGGAAGGGGGAGACACATCAGTCAATAATACTGCCATCCTTGATAGAATTAGCAGTTTGTCGTTTTTTGCAGATTTCTCGCCAAGGACCTGAAACGGAGAGCGTTGAACAGGCGATGTGCCGGTGATTGAGCAGCCATCTGGCCGTGCTCAATAGTCATCATCCGGTTCGGCCAGATCGATCACATCCAGCTGGATGACCTGTTCATTTTCGCTTTCGGTGTGGCAAGGGGTGTCGTGAGGAACGGAATAAAGCGTAATGGCGGGTGCGAAATCGGTGTTCTGGTTCATGCCTGGTCCTGTGTTGCACGCAAGCCGGACAGTGATCCCTTCACTCGTGTTTCCACCTCCCTGTGTTGTCTACCGGCGGAAAGTTGCGCATCTTAATGAGTTCGGAAAAAAGATTCAAGTGGTTCTGAGTGTTTTTTGTTCTTGATGGGCTGGCATCGTCAGGAGGATAAATCGGAGGCAAAAAAATAGCCCAGTCGTTTGACTGGGCTATTCTCGGGGAAAATGGTCGGTGTGAGAGGATTCGAACCTCCGACCCTCTACACCCCATGCAGATGCGCTACCTGGCTGCGCTACACACCGACGGAGTCAGACTCG
This sequence comes from Aeromonas sp. 84A, assembly GCF_051919345.1. Taxonomy (NCBI): domain Bacteria; kingdom Pseudomonadati; phylum Pseudomonadota; class Gammaproteobacteria; order Aeromonadales; family Aeromonadaceae; genus Aeromonas; species Aeromonas sp. 84A. Next base: position 3,357,083 of record NZ_JBQBEW010000001.1, on the reverse strand, counting down.
GCTGACGGGGAGGAAGTCTAATAGCATGACCAAACGGGTGCAACTCCTTTTTTATCATAGAGATGCCGATTGCTTCTTTATTGCTCAGTCGGGATGCGGCTTGGGTCTGACGTGCAGATTTGGCATAATCGCCGCCCTGTCACCGCGAGCTATCATGCCTGCTATCTATGGAATCATCTGACAGGTATGGATAGCTGGAATGCAAACTTGAACAATATAATAAAGAGGGGATGGGCGTGAAACCATCAGAGGTCCCAGAAATACCGAGTCAGGCACAGAGTCAGATCGAGCTGGACGAACAGTGGATGCGCCATGCCATGGCATTGGCCGCTCGGGCCGAAGGGATTGGCGAGATCCCGGTCGGTGCCGTACTGGTGCTGGATGGTCAGGTGGTGGGAGAGGGGTGGAACCGCTCCATCAGCGAACACGATGCCTGTGCCCATGCCGAGGTGATGGCGATCCGTGCGGCGGGCCAGCAGCTGGCGAACTACCGGCTGCTCGACACCACTCTTTATGTGACGCTGGAGCCCTGCTGTATGTGTGCCGGTGCGCTGATCCATAGCCGGGTCAAGCGGGTGGTCTATGGCGCCCGAGATCTCAAGACCGGTGCCGCGGGGTCGGTGTTCGAGATCTTGCAGGACTCGCGCCACAATCATAGAGTCGAGCTGACCGGCGGTGTGCTGGCCGATGCCTGCTCGGCCCAGTTGTCGGCCTTCTTCAAGCGCCGCCGCGCCGAGAAAAAGGCAGCCAAACTGGCGCTGCAACAATCAAACGATACCCTTTCCTGAATCATTCGGGGGCAGCGCAGGCTGCCCTTGCTGATCACCAGCATAAATATCCCTTTATAAACAATATATTGCGCTCGCCCGCCTTCGAAGGGATCCCCGCCCACTTTTCCGTTAACAACCTCTGTTAAAGCGCTCTCGATGTAACAAAACTGTCATGCAACCGCCATATAATGCCGCGAAGCCTAGCTTACATTGAGGTCTTGCATGTCATCGGAATCGTTAAACCTGGTCATGGCGGGCAGTAGAAAACGCCGGATCAAGGATAAATTGGCCAAATATGGCGTCACCACAGGCGGAGCCCTGGTACTGGTGGCGCTGCTGCTTATCTTCTTTTATCTGCTCTATGTGGTGAAACCCATCTTCAATGGCGCCTCCATGGAGCCGACCGCCTCGTTTACCCTGCCTGCCGCAGGGAAGACCGCCTGGCTCGGCGTGGAAGAGCAGAACGAGATCGGCTATCGCTTCAGCGATAAAGGGCAGGTCAACTTCTTTGCGGTGCAGGGAGATGACAAGATCAAGGTCGGCCAGTCACTGGGTCAGGCCCAGGTTGCTGGTGACATCACCACGGTAGCGACCCCTGCTCCTGGTCAGCGGCTGATCGCCTACGGCTTTGCTGATGGTAAGGCGCAGGTCGTCCAGCCAGCGTTCAAGGTCTCCTATCCCAACGATGTTCGGGTGATTGAGCCCAGCCTGCAATATCCCTTCGGCGAAGAGCCGCTGGTGATCGACCCGCAAGGGAAGGCGCTGCAACTGATGGTGTTCGAAGCCACCAAGGACAAGATGGCGACCGCCGCCGTGACCGAAGATGGTCGTGGCGTGATGACGGTGATGAGCGGTGAGGAGAACTTCATCTCCGGGGAGATTGAGTGGAGCAGTGAAAACTACACGATTCCCTCCCTGCCGCGCCATGTGGATCAGATGTTGCTGACCCCTAATCTGCGGATCCTGTTCGTGCGCGAGGGTAATCGCCTCTCCGTCTATGACATTCATAACCTGAGCGAGATCTCCCTGCGCAACGTGCTGGAGATCAATGCCCCCAACGCCAATGTGACCCGGGTTCAGCTGCTCTCCGGCGCTTCTTCACTGCTGGTGGGTAATGACAACGGCGTGATTTCCCAGTGGTTCGAAGTGGCGAAGGATGGCAAACGCCAGTTCACCCAAATTCGTGACTTCAAGGGTGATGGTGCGGTAGATCTGTTGACTCCCGAGCACTTTCGCAAAGGCTTCATCAGTGCCGACAAGGATGGCATCATCAGCTTCTTCCACGCCACCGGCGAGACCAAGCTGCTGACCGAGACGGTGGAAGGGGGCGAACTCTCTGCCCTGGCCATCTCCCCCCGTCACAACCTGTTGCTGATGCAGCAAGGGAACAGCTTCAAGCTCTTCTCGGTGGAGAACGAACACCCCGAAGTGACCTGGTCTGCCCTCTGGCAACAGGTGTGGTATGAAGGGTATCCGGAGCCCCAGTATGTGTGGCAATCCACCTCCGCCAGCAACGACTTTGAAGCCAAGCTGAGTTTGGTGCCGCTGGTATTCGGTACGCTGAAAGCCTCTTTCTACGCCATGGTGTTTGCTGTGCCGCTCGGCGTGGCTGGTGCCATCTATACCGCCTACTTCATGTCGGCGGGGCTGCGCAAATACGTCAAGCCGACGGTCGAGATCATGGCGGCGCTGCCGACCGTTATCCTGGGCTTCCTGGCGGGTCTGTGGCTGGCGCCCATCATCGAGGGGGCGTTGCCCGGGGTGATCCTGCTGCTTATATTGCTGCCGATGGGGATGCTGCTGACTGCACTGCTCTGGAACTATCTGCCGGAGCGCGGCAAGTCCTTGCTGCCGGAGGGGTGGCACGCCATCCTGCTGATCCCGGTGCTGCTGCTGATTGGCTGGGGTGCCTTCGCCCTGAGCCCGCTCATCGAGAATGCCTTTATGCACGGCGATTCGCGTATCTGGCTGACTCACGAAATGGGCATCAAGTTTGACCAGCGCAACTCGCTGGTGGTCGGTATCGCCATGGGCTTTGCGGTCATCCCCACCATCTTCTCCATCGCTGAAGATGCGGTCTTCTCGGTGCCCAAGCACCTGACCCAAGGCTCGCTGGCGCTGGGGGCCACCCCGTGGCAGACCCTGAGCCGGGTGGTGATCCTCACCGCCAGCCCGGGCATCTTCTCTGCGGTGATGATGGGCCTTGGCCGCGCCGTGGGCGAGACCATGATCGTGCTGATGGCTACCGGCAACACCCCCATCATGGACTTCTCAATGTTCCAGGGGCTGCGCACCCTCGCCGCCAACATCGCGGTGGAGATGCCGGAATCGGAAGTGGGCAGCTCCCACTATCGGGTACTGTTCCTCGCGGCCTTCGTCCTGTTTGTGTTCACCTTTTTGTTCAACACCCTGGCCGAGTTTGTCCGTCAGCGGTTGCGTGAAAAATACAGCTCGATGTAAGGGGCGACTCTGTAATGGACAAGGAATCGACAATGGGTAAGTGGTTTAAATCAGGGGCCCCCTGGATCTGGATGACCGGCGGTGCCGTCAGCCTGAGTCTGGTGGCGGTACTGGGTCTGCTGCTGCTGATCGGCTGGCGTGGTCTGGTCTACTTCTGGCCCCACCCCATCTATGAGTGGCAGTTGGAAGACGCCAGCGGCAACAAGAGCGTACTGATCGGCGAGATCAACGATCGCGAGCAGGTACCGGTGGAGCGACTGCGCGCTGCAGGTCTGCCACTGGAAGGGGAAGAGCGCGAGCTGCTGACCCGCTATCTGGTCAAGACCGGCAACCGCGAGTTCGTTGACCTCGATTTTCGCTGGGTGCTGGAGACGGACATCAAGTCCCAGAGCCAGCCAGCCGAGCTGGCCATGGTTGAGCGTGCCACCAACGGCAACTTCTATGGCTATATCGTCGGGGTGAAAGAGGATGGTCGCGAGCTCACCTCTGATCTGCATCCTGCCCTGCAGCGGGTGCTGGCGCGAGCCAATGCCCTTTCAGAACAGGCCAACGATCTGCAAAAAGGGGACATCGGCAGCATCAACTATCAACTGGAGCGGCTGCGCCTGAAAGAGCGCAAGGCCGAGCTGGATGACAAGCTGACCGATCAGCTCAAAGCCGAGCTGGCCAGCGAGCGTCAGGCCCTCAACGATCGCTATCAGGTGCTGGAAAAAGAGCTCTTCTCCCTGCGCAGTCAGGCCGATCGCGATGCCCTCACCGTCAAGGATATGCGTGGCGAGCTGGTGACCATGCCGATGTCCAAGGTACTGGATGTGGTATGGCCCAACGACATGAGCCTGCTGGCCAAGGTGGGTCACTGGTTCCACCAGATCGGCAAGTTCGTCTCTGACGATCCCCGTGAAGCCAACACCGAGGGCGGGGTGTTCCCGGCCATCTTCGGTACTGTGTTCATGGTGTTCCTGATGGCGATCATCGTGACCCCGCTGGGGGTGGTTGCGGCAGTCTACCTGCACGAATATGCGGGCAAGAACAGCCTGACCAAGATCATCCGCATCGCGGTGATCAATCTGGCGGGCGTGCCCTCCATCGTCTACGGCGTGTTTGGTCTGGGCTTCTTCGTCTACACGCTCGGTGGTTCGCTGGATCAGCTGTTTTACCCGGAAGCGCTGCCGAGCCCCACCTTTGGTTCACCCGGCGTGATCTGGTCGGCGCTGACCCTGGCCATCCTGACCCTGCCGGTGGTGATTGTCTCCACCGAAGAGGGGCTGGCGCGGATCCCGAGCACCATCCGTCAGGGCTCGTTGGCACTGGGCGCCACCCAGGCTGAGACCCTGTGGCGCATCGTGCTGCCGATGGCGAGCCCGGCCATCATGACCGGCCTTATTCTGGCGATTGCCCGTGCGGCCGGTGAAGTGGCGCCGCTGATGCTGGTGGGGGTGGTGAAACTGGCACCGACCCTGCCAATGGATGGCAACTTCCCGTATCTGCATGTGGAGCGCAAGTTCATGCACCTGGGCTTCCACATCTATGACGTCGGCTTCCAGAGCCCCAACGTCGAGGCGGCCCGCCCGCTGGTCTACGCCACCTCCTTCCTGCTGGTGACGGTGATCGTGGGTCTGAACCTGACCGCTATCGGCATTCGTAACCACTTGCGCGAGAAATTCCGGTCGCTGGAGCATTAATCCGGCGCCGCTTGAGTGATACAAGAGTGAGATAACAGAGGGGCGGCCGAGCGCGAGCCGCCATCTCTCTGCACCAATACGTGAGGGGCGCCGGCAGCAGTCCGGCCACTCCAGATTGATTTTGAGGTAACAGATGATCAACGTAACGACCACGTCTACCCAGCACACCGCGCTGGACCTGCTCAACCTGACCCCGGAGCAGACCGCGCTGGAGGTGAAGGATCTCAACCTGTACTACGGCAGCAAGCAGGCGCTGTTCAACGTCAACATGAAGATCCCCAAAGGGCAGGTGACTGCCTTTATCGGCCCGTCAGGCTGTGGTAAATCGACCCTGCTGCGGTGCATCAACCGGATGAACGATCTGGTGGAGATCTGCCGCATCGAGGGGGAAATTCAGCTGCACGGCCACAACATCTATGACAAGAGCGTCGATGTTTCTGCCCTGCGCCGTCAGGTGGGCATGGTGTTCCAGCGCCCGAACCCGTTTCCCAAGTCCATCTACGAGAACGTGGTCTATGGTCTGCGCCTGCAGGGGATCAATGATCGCCGTACCCTGGATGAGGCCGCCGAGCGCTCTCTGCGCGGTGCGGCCCTGTGGGACGAGGTGAAGGATCGTCTGCATGACAACGCCTTCGGTCTCTCCGGTGGTCAGCAGCAGCGTCTGGTGATTGCCCGTGCCATCGCCATCGAGCCGGAAGTGTTGCTGCTCGATGAACCGACCTCGGCGCTCGACCCCATCTCCACCCTGACCATCGAGGAGCTGATCAACGAGCTCAAGAGCCAGTTCACCGTGGTGATCGTGACCCACAACATGCAACAGGCTGCGCGTGTATCGGATCAGACCGCCTTCATGTATATGGGCGAGCTTATCGAGTACTCGGATACCAACACCATTTTCACCACCCCGGCCAAGAAAAAGACCGAAGATTACATTACCGGTCGTTACGGCTAAGGAGAGGAGAGGATGAATCTCAGCAAACAGATTGGCAGTCGGTTCAACGGCTAAGGCATAATCGGAGCAATCAAGGATTATTTGTATGGACAATATGAACCTCAATAAACACATCTCCGGTCAGTTCAATGCCGAGCTAGAGAGCGTGCGCAACCAGGTGCTGGTGATGGGCGGTCTGGTAGAGCAGCAACTCACTGACGCCATCGCGGCGATCCACGATCAGGATCTCGATGCGGCCCGCAAAATCGTGGCCAACGACCACAAGGTCAACGCGATGGAAGTGGCGATCGACGAGGAGTGCACCCGCATCATCGCCAAGCGTCAGCCGACCGCCTCCGACCTGCGACTGGTGATGGCCATCATCAAGACCATCACCGACTTGGAGCGCATTGGCGATGTGGCCGACAAGATCGCCCGCATGCTGACCGACAACGCCAACAAGCCGCAGCCGCCGTTGGTGTCGCTGGAGAACATGGGCCGTCGCACCATCAAGATGCTGCACGATGTGCTCGACGCCTTCGCCCGCATGGATCTGGATGCGGCGCTGGCGGTCTACAAGGAAGATGACAAGGTAGACCGCGAGTACGAGTCCATCATTCGCGAGCTGATGACCTATATGATGGAAGATCCCCGCACTATCCCCCAGGTTCTCAACGTCCTGTGGGCGGCGCGAGCCATCGAGCGGGTCGGCGATCGCTGCCAGCACATCTGCGAGTACATCGTCTACTACGTGAAAGGCAAGGATGTGCGCCACACCAAGGCGGACGATCTGGGCACCCTGCTGGGCAAGGGCTAACCGGAAGTGAATAAAAAGGCGCGTGAAGCGCCTTTTTTGTTGCATAACTGGTCGGAGTAAGATAAAGCCCCCAACTGGCTGTTTTCTGATAGAATACTCCCCCTGTGTGAGTCCCGGATGGGCTCACGGTCCGGTCTCCCGGGCCCAGTTTGCCGTCTTGTGCTAAGGCGGGTGTAGCAATAGGTTAATCATGAGTTTTGCCGATAGTTTGTTCTTTTTAATGCTGCTGGTTGGCGGCAGTGTGTTCTTCTCCCTCTCCGAGATCTCTCTCGCCGCGTCTCGCAAAATCAAATTGCAGGTGATGGCGGATGAAGGTAATCGCCAGGCCGAAAAGGTGCTGGCCCTGCAGGCCCAACCGGGCAACTTTTTCACCGTGGTGCAGATTGGCCTCAATACCGTCGCCATTCTGGGCGGTATCCTGGGTGAGTCAGCCCTCAACCCCGCCATCAAGGGGATTGTCTCCCAGTTCTACCAGGGACCCTGGCTTGGCGAGATCAGCTCCGGTGCCTCCTTCGTGTTCGTCACCGGCATGTTTATCCTGATCGCCGACCTGATGCCCAAGCGTCTGGCCATGACCATGCCCGAGCAGATTGCCGTGGTGGTGGTGCGCCCCATGCTCTTCTTCGTCACCGTTTTGATGCCGCTGGTGTGGGTCTTCAACGGATTGGCCAACTCCCTGTTCCGTCTGATGCGCGTCTCCACGGTGCGTAACGACGAGATCACCTCCGACGATATCTATGCGGTCATGGATGCTGGTGCCGAGGCGGGGGTTATCCAGCGCGAGGAGCATCAGCTCATCGAGAACGTATTCGAGTTGCAGTCCCTTGGTGTCACCTCTGCCATGACGGCCCGCGAGAGCCTCATCTACTTCACCCTGCAAGAGAGTGAAGAGAGCATCAAGGCGAAGATCGCCGAACATCCCCACAACAAGTTTCTGGTCTGTGACCACAACCTCGACAGCATCAAGGGCTTTGTCGATGCCAAAGAGCTGCTGATCCGCGTTATCGGCGGGCAGAGCATCGACCTGATCGGTGGCAACCTGGTGCAGAACGTCATCATCATCCCCGATACCCTGAACCTCTATGAGGCGATGGAGTACTTCAAGAATCATCGTGGCGACTTTGCCGTGGTGATGAACGAGTACGCGCTGGTGGTGGGGATTGTCACCATGAATGACCTGATGAGTACCGTCATGGGCGAGTGGGCCACCCACGTGGTGGAAGAGCAGATCGTCCAGCGCGACGAGAACTCCTGGCTGGTGGACGGGGTTACCCCCATCTCCGACGTGATGCGCGCCTTCGATATCGAAGAGTTTCCCGAGAACCAGAACTACGAGACCATCGCCGGCTTTATCATGTATATGCTGCGCAAGATCCCCAAGCGCACTGACTCGGTCAAATACGCCGGTTACAAGTTCGAAGTGGTGGATATCGACAGTTACAAGATTGATCAGCTGCTGGTTACCCGGGTCGAACCGGCTGTGGCCGAGAAGCCAGCTCAGGAATCGTAAAAGGAGCGACATAAGAGTCATGAAGATGCAGTCTCATTCCCGTGCGCTGGCCTGTGTCGCGCTCGCCCTGGCACTGGGTGCCTGTAGCCAGAGTGCGCCGCGTAAAGCCACAGTGGCAGCCAAGCCGGTTGCCCCCAAGCCTGCCGTGGTCGTGCCGCAGCCGGATCCCGATGCGGTGGTACAAAGCGGCATGGCCGAGCCGAGCCCGGTCTTTGACGAGCATTATCACGGCCCGGATCAGGGGTCGCTGGAGTCGGTGACCGCTCTGTTTGCCCGTGGCTACATCGAGTCCGCCATGCGCGAGACCATGCTGGCGGCGGTGCACAACGACTATCCGCTGCTCGGCATGCGGGATGTGCGGTTGACCGATCCGGTCTCCAAATTCCTCACCTCCGAGCATGCGGCCACTACGGCCCATGACTACCTCTATGCGGGTGTGCAGCGTCGCCTCGGTCGTCCTCTCAGCCCTGCCCAGTGGGAGCAGATCTGGCGCGGTCTGCCGCAGCAGGGTCGGGTCTCCGACTGGGTCAAACAGATTAAGCGAGTGCTGGCCGGGCGTTAAGTCGCCAGCGGATCAAGAGTGTGATGAGGCCACCTTCGGGTGGCCTCTTGCATTTCTGCGTTTGCCTCGCCGTTTGCACGCTGATTTCTGCTGATACTGATTGCCGCCCGTGGCACTTTGTTTTATCTTGCTTTGGCCATCTAAACATCTATGTGTTTTTATGGCTAAATAATAAAAGGGCTTCCCAAGATGAAGCTGGACGATCTGCAGCGATTCGATGCGAAACCGCAGATCAACAAAACAAACAGATAAATACGCAAATAAACAACGCACATAACAAAGAGACACGACAGATGGAAACCAGGGAATTGTGGGTGCTGGATGGGGGCATGGGGCGCGAGTTGGCAAGGCGGGGGGCACCGTTTCGTCAGCCGGAGTGGTCGGCGCTGGCCTTGATGGAGGCGCCAGAGACGGTGCGTGACGTGCATCAGGCCTATGTGGCGAGCGGTGCCAGGGTCATTACTACCAATAGCTATGCGCTGGTGCCGTTTCATATCGGCGATGCGCGTTTCTTTGCCGAAGGGGAGGGGCTGGCAGCGCTTGCTGGGCAACTGGCCCGTGAGGTGGCTGACGAGCAGGAGGGTGCCGTGCAGGTAGCGGGTTCTCTGCCGCCGCTCTTTGGCTCCTACCGTGCCGACCTGTTCAAGGCGGACAGGGTGAGCGAGCTGGCGACGCCGCTTATCCGGGCGCTATCCCCTTATGTGGATATCTGGTTGGCCGAGACCATGAGCCTGATTGCCGAGCCACTGGCCCTGAAAGCGCTGCTGCCTGATGACGGCAAGCCGCTCTGGGTCTCCTTCACGCTGGAAGATGAGGCGCCGGGCAACGAACCGCGACTGCGTTCCGGCGAGCGGGTGGCCGATTCGGTTAGCGCGCTGGTGGCGGCCGGGGTCGATGCCATCCTGTTCAACTGCTGTCAGCCCGAGGTGATCGAGGGGGCCCTCGAGGTTGCCCGCACCCGATTGCAGGCGCTGGGCCGCGCAGACATTCGCCTCGGTGCTTACGCCAACGCCTTCCCGCCGCAGCCCAAAGAGGCCACCGCTAACGATGGGCTGGACGAGATCCGCGCCGATCTGGGGCCGCTGGATTATCTCGGCTGGGCCGAGCGCTGGCGCGCGGCCGGGGCGAATTTGATCGGCGGTTGCTGCGGTATCGGTCCCGAGCATATTCAGGCGCTGAGCAGCCGGTTGCGCTAAGGAGCACCCATGAAAGAGAGCAAGATTGGGCTCTGGTCCCTCACCGCGCTGGTATTCAGCTCCATGGTGGGGGCGGGGATTTTCAGCCTGCCCCAGAACATGGCCGAGGTGGCAGGCGCCCGCGCCGTGCTGATCGGTTGGGGTGTGACGGGTGTGGGCATCCTGGCGCTCGCCATGAGTTTTCTCTATCTGTCGCGGTTAAGGCCCGATCTCGACGGAGGCATCTACAGCTATGCCCGCGCCGGTTTCGGCGATTTGGTGGGCTTCTTCTCCGCTTGGGGATACTGGCTCTGCGCCACCATCGGTGTGGTGGGTTATCTGGTCATCGCCTTTGCGGCGCTGGGCAGCTTCGTCGATACCCCGGAGCAGGTCTGGTTTGGTGACGGCAATACCCTGGTGGCCTTCATCGGCGAGTCCTGCATCCTCTGGGCGGTGCACCTGCTGGTGGCCCGCGGCGTGCAGCAGGCGGCCCTGTTCAACCTGGTGGCGACCCTGGCCAAGAGCCTGCCGCTGCTGCTGTTTATCCTGTTCGCTTGCTACTGGTTCGATCCGGTCACCTTCGCGGCGGATCAGCAGGGCAGTACCCTAGCGACGCCGGTCTCCGAGCAGGTGCGCAACACCATGCTCATCACCCTCTGGGTCTTCACCGGCATCGAGGGGGCGGCGGTGTTGTCGGCCCGCGCCAGAAACCGGCTGGATGTGGGTACCGCCACTGTGCTTGGTGTGGTGCTGGCACTGCTGCTCTATGTGCTTATCTCGGTGCTGGCGCTGGGGATATTGAGTCGGCCCGAGCTGGCGGCGCTGCCCAACCCCTCCATGGCAGGGCTGATGGCCCAGATGACCGGCTCCTGGGGCAAGCTGTTCATCAGCATCGGCCTTATCGTCTCGGTGCTCGCCTCCTACGTGAGCTGGACCCTCTTCTCGGCGGAGGTGCCGTTCAGCGCGGCCCGCCACGGTGCGTTTCCCGCCATCTTCCGGCGCCAGAACCGCAACGGCACTCCCATCGCATCGCTCTGGCTCACCAGCTTGACGGTGCAGACTTGCCTGCTGCTGGTGTGGCTGCTCGGCAAGGGCTACACCAGTTTGCTGCTTATATCGACCTCGATGATTTTGGTGCCTTACCTGCTGATCGGCCTGTTCTTACTCAAGCTCTCGTTCAGCAGGAAGGGGAATCGCGGGCAGGGCCGAGGCCTGATGCGGGCGGTGGCACTGGTGTCGAGCGGTTACGGCTTCTGGCTGCTCTATGCTGCCGGGGTGGAGTATCTGCTGCTGTCGTTGTTGCTCTACGGGCCGGGTCTGCTGCTGTTTCTCTACAGCCGTCGTCAGCTGGGCGCAGATCTTTGCCTGAGTGGTCGCGAGCGGCTGTTGGCCGGAGTGACCTTGCTGAGCCTGATCCCCGCCGTCTGGTCGTTTGCCCATCTCTGACATCGAAAATGTGACTGACCATAAAAGAGAGCGCCACTGTGGCGCTCTCTTGTTATCAGGGACTTGCTATCCGGGGCGAAGGTTCAGCGACTGGCGGGGCCGGCCGGTTTGCCAAACAGCACGGCGAGTTTTTGTCGCCACGGCAGGCCACGGGCGTCGCGCAGCATGTCGCGCCACTCATGGAAGGTGAGAGTGAGGGGGTTGAAGCTGTGGATCGGCTTGGTGATGCCAAAGCGACACGGCTCGGCCGGGTCTTCTTCCACAAAGGTGCCAAACAGACGATCCCAGATGATCAGCACCCCGGCGAAGTTGCGGTCTATGTATTTGGCGTTGCTGGCGTGGTGCACCCTGTGGTGGGAGGGGGTGTTGAAGATCCACTCAAGCCAGCCGAGCTTGCCCACCACCTGGGTGTGGACGAAGAACTGGAAACCCAGACTCAATAGCACGGTGGCGACCACCGCCTCGGGCGGGAAGCCGATGACAATCATCGGGATCCAGAACAGCCACATGCCGGAGATGGGATACATCAGGCTCTGGCGAAAAGCGGTGGAGAGGTTGAGGCGCTCCGAGCTGTGGTGCACCACGTGGGAGGCCCACAGCCAGCGCACATGGTGGCTGGTGAAGTGAAACAGCCAGTAAAAGAGATCCTGCAACAGGAACAGCAGTAGCACACTCCAGAGATTCAGCTCGATATCGAACAGTCGCCAGCCCCAGAGGGTGTCATACAGATAAGCAATGGCGATGGCCGCCAGCGCATCGCCCCCTTGGTGCATCAGGGCCAGGGCGGCGTTGGCGAACAGATCCCGCCACTGGTAGGTGGCGGTGGGAAAGGCCGCGCCATGTTTGCGCAGGTAGAGCATCTCCCAGCCGATAAAGGCCAGAAAAATCGGGGAGAGGTAGAGCAGAAGCAGTTGCACATCCATATGCGGCCATCCATTCAGAGCAATTGCTCCCCAGCATAAAGGATGCTTTTAATATTTCATTAACATTTTTCAACCAACGAAGAGATGGCATGAAATATGGCGCGCCAGCAGAGGAAGGCGCGCTGGATGGCTATGCTTGATGCAGGCTTTTTCAGGAGGTGCTGGCTTATGCGCGTCTGGTGTTGCTTGTTGCTGGGGTTGTGCATGATGGCGCACGCCAAGACCCGGGTCGAGATCCTGGCAGATGCCGCCTATCCCCCCTACTCCTGGCAGGAGGGGGAGGAGGTCAGGGGGATCTATGCCGACATCATCCGCGAGGTAACCTCTGCCATGCCTGACTATGAGGTGGTGCTCAAGCCCATGCCGTGGCGGCGCGGTCTGAGCATGGTGGAGCAGGGGACCGCCTTCGCCATTTTTCCACCCTACTACATGCCCGATACCCGCCCTTATATGTGGCCCTACTCCCAGCCGATGCTGGATGAGGAGCTGGTGGTGATGTGCGGCGCCAGTGTGGCGGCCAATACCCCGCAGGCCAGGTTTCCGCTCGACTATCATGGTTTACGCTTTGGCATGAACGCCGGTTTTGCCGTCGGCGGCGATGCCTTTTGGCAGGCAGTAAAAGAGAAGCAGATCGACGTGGAGGAGGTGAAAAGCAATCGGGAGAACCTGCTCAAGATTGTCCGCGGCCGGGTCGATTGCACCATCAATGATCGCCTCTCCCTGCTCTATGAGTTGCTCAACATGATAAAGGCCGATCAGCTGGCGGTGGCCGATATGTCCCTGCTCAAACAGGGGCCGGTGCTCAGCAAGGAGCAGGGGTTTCTCGGCTACAGCCGCAAGGGGGAGAACCCCTACAAACAGGCCTTTATCGACCAGTTTGACAAGGAGCTCTATCAGCTCAAAAAACGTGACGGGGTGAAAGTGATCGTGGAGCGCTATCTGGGAAAGTCCCCGCGCTGAGCCGATGAGATGGGCACTCGGGTTCAGCTGGGTTAAGCCTGCTCAGCGTGACACACAAGAAGAGGGACCTTGCGGTCCCTCTTCGTTTATCCAGCAGAGCATGTTGGCTACAGCACCTGACTGAGGAACTGGCGCAGACGCGGGGAGGGGGGATTGTCGAAGAAGTCTGCCGGTTTTTCATCCACCAGCAGTTCGCCACTCTCCATAAAGAGCACCCGATCCGCCACCTCGCGGGCAAAGCCCATCTCGTGGGTCACTACCACCATGGTCATCCCTTCGCGGGCCAGCCCCTTCATCACATCCAGCACTTCCCCCACCATTTCCGGGTCGAGCGCACTGGTGGGCTCGTCAAACAGCATGATGCGTGGCTGCATGGCGAGCGCCCGGGCGATGGCCACCCGCTGTTGCTGACCGCCGGAGAGTTGGGAGGGATAGCTGGCCGCTTTCACCGACAGCCCCACTTTCAGCAGCAGCGCCTTGGCTCTGTCTTCGGCCTCACGGCGCGACAGGCCACGCACCTTCTGCGGAGCGAGGCAGATATTATCCAGCACCGTCAGGTGGGGGAAGAGGTTGAAGGACTGGAACACCATGCCCACCTCTTCCCGCAGCTTGTTGACATCGCCCGGCTCGGTCAGGCTGATGCCATCGACCACGATATTGCCGTCGTTGATGGTCTCCAGCTGGTTGAGGGTGCGCAGGAAGGTCGATTTGCCCGAGCCGCTGGGGCCGACGATTACTACCACTTCCCCTTCGGCGACCTGGGTGCTGACATTTTTCAGGGCGTGCACTTCGCTGCCGTAAAACTTCTCGACACCGGTCGCTTTGATGATGGGATCAGTTGCTGCGCGCATATTTCACCTCGAGACGGCGTACCAAGAAAGAGAGGGTGCCGGTCAGCACCAGATAGAGCAAGGCGACGGTAAACCATACTTCGAACGGACTGAAGGTGGAGCTGACTACCTCGCGACCGGCCTTGGTCAGATCGGTGATGGAGATGACCGAGACCAGCGAGGAGTCCTTGATCAGGTTGATGAACTGGCCCGCCAGCGGTGGCAGCACCCGCTTGAACGCCTGCGGCAGGATGACGTAGCGCATGGTCTGGGCCGAGGTCATACCCAGGCTGCGGCCCGCCTCCATCTGCCCCTTGTGGATGGAGCTGATACCGGCGCGGACGATCTCCGCCACATAGGCGCCGGTAAAGACCGCCAGCGCGGCGACCCCGGCGGTGAAGCGGTCGAGGTTCAGCACGGTGCCTATAAAGAAGTAGACGATGAAGATCTGCACCAGCAGCGGCGTGCCGCGGATGAGCTCAACGTAGGTGACCGCCAGATTGCGCAGGGCCGGATTGGGGGAGAGACGCGCCAGCCCGGCCAGAGTACCGAGCAGGATGGCGAAGATGCCCGCCACCAGCGAGAGCTTGACGGTGACCCAGACGCCCCAGGCGATGGGGCCTGCGGTCCAGCTCAGTTGGGTGTCGAGGGTATCGCCACGAAAAACGGTATCCCCTTCGGCGACTTGTACGCCGGTACTGGCGATGGCTTGCCGCACATTGGGGTCGAGATCGTCTTGCAGGAACAGCTTGCCCTTCTCGGCCTCGCTGGTGCCCGCCATCACGGTGCCGTCAAATTCGGCGAGATTCTTCTGCTCCGCCTGATAGGCGATGTACTGGGGAATGCGTTCCCAGCGCCAGGTGTAATCCACTGACTGGACAGCCTTGTAGATGCCGAATACGGCAACCAGCAGCATCAGCAGGAAAACCCCATGCCAGAGTAGCTGATTGGGCTGTTTTTCCATCTGTCTTGTCGGTTTGGGTGTGTGCACAGTCACAACCTCTTCTCGTTATTGTGTGGGGAGCTGCGTGGTGCAGGGGCGGCATGTGCCGCCCCCCGGAGGTTATTTGAGCTGATTCAGCCAGGCGTTGGATTCGAACCACTTCTTGTAGAGACGGTCGTAGCTGCCATCGCCCTTGATCTGGCGCAGGTAGTTGTTGAACCAGTTGAGGGTGTCCTGATCCCCCTTGCGGATGGCCCAAGCTAGTGGCTCGAAGGTGAACGGCTTGTCGAGGTGTACTACGGCGCCCTTGTTCTGGGAGGCGAAAATAGCGTTGTAGGGCAGGTCATAGACGAACGCATCGACCTTGCCGTTGATCACTTCCAGCTTGGCGTCATCCTGGGTTTCAAACTGCAGCAGGGTGGCTTTGGGGATCAGGCGCTTGACTGCCTGCTCGCCGGTGGTGCCGAGCTTGACCGCGATCTTGTATTTCGGGTCGTTGAGGTCGGTGAAGGATTTGATTTCGCCCGCCTTCTCTTTGCGCAGGACTATGGTCTGGCCGACCACGATGTAAGGATCGGCGAAGTTGACCCGCAGGTTGCGCTGGGGAGTGACGGTCATGCCGCCCATGATGACGTCGAACTTGTTGGTCAGTAGCGCCGGAATGATGCCATCCCAGGCGGTGTTGACGAACTCGACCTTCACGCCCATCTCTTTGGCGACCATCTTGGCGAGATCCACGTCAAAGCCGATGTACTGGCCCTGCTTGTTGGTCATCTCGAAGGGTTGATAGCCAGCATCGAAGCCGACTCGCAGCACGCCGCGTTCGAGCACGGCATCCAGGGTGGAGGTGGGGGCAGGGGTCGGGGCCGCCGTGGCGATCCCGCAAAACAATAGGGTAGAAAGAATCAGTTTTTTGATCATAAGTGACGTCTCTGTCGGTGGTGTGTTCGGCCTTGAACCTGATCCCGTGCGACTCCGTGGCACAAGAGACTGCTGCATCCGGCAACAGGCAAGACAGGATGAATGTCTTGAGCGGGACAAAAGCCCCATATGAGATGCTATGAATAGTGGTTGAGTGAAAAATGTACAAAAAACAGATTGTGTCAGAAGACTCAACAGGTTAGAGACATTTATTGCTCATGGCTTCATTCATAAAATCACACGAAAACAACATATCTATCTAATGGGGTGGGTTCAAGCCCAAATTATCCCCAAGACATTTTGTTACAAAGTCAGGGCGCCGATTGCGGCTCTTACTGAGTTGCCGGGCTCCGTAAGAGGCTTTTTATGGGGTTAATACGAATACGCATTGGTGGGATATCACACGCATTGCTCTGTTTGTCAGCAAACGAACGGGCTTTATTGTGAAAACCATCAAGTCGCACTGGGTCTTGGCAAACGCTTCTCATATACTCAGTTACCCTCTCTGCATGGCTTTGGTATGGACGCCTCACTACTGCTTAAGCTGGATATTTTTACCTTGATGATCATGGCCTTGTGTGGCTATTGTCTCGGTTTCCTCACTCTCACCATCATTCGCGTTACCCACAACGATATTCCCGGCGTCGGGGTCTGGTGGTGGTCCAGTCTGTTTGCCATGCTGGGTCAGGCGGGATTTGCCAGCCTGCTGCTGACACCCACCCCCTATGGCTCCTGGGTAGGCAATGTCTTCCTGATTTTTCATGTGTCGTTATTGCTGGTCGCCCAACGCTGTTTCTTCCGTCAATCGCCGGGCTGGCCTGTCTGCTGGGGATTCATCCTGTTGTTTGCCGCCGTCATGACCTGGTCGGTCGCCATCGATGGCCGGATTGCGGTACGGGTGATGATCAGCAGCGCCACCTTCCTCGTGCTAAGTACGCTCATTATCTGGCAGCTCTGGCGTCACGGCCGACCCGATTATCAGGTGGCAGTCTGGGTGCTGATTGGCCTCAACCTAGTGCTGATCGTTATGACCCTGATGCGGATATTTACCGTGTGGGGCGAGGTGATCGAAAGCCCGTTCCAGCGTCAGTTGTTCAACGTGTTGCCCTATGTCTCCATGCTGGTGGGTAGCTCCATGCTCACTTTCGGGGTGCTGCTGCTCTGCAACCAGCACCGAGCGCTGGAGCTGCGCTATCAGGCCAGTCATGATCCGTTGACCGGCTTGTTCAATCGCCGTGGTTTTATGGAGCGTCTGGCCCGGGGACGCCCTGCACAGCAGGGGGCGCTGGTGGTGCTCGATCTGGATGACTTCAAGCAGATCAACGATCGGCATGGTCATGAGGTGGGGGATCGGGTGCTGGAGCGGGTCGGGTTGGCACTGCGCGAGCTGGAGGGAGTATTGGCCAGTCGCTTTGGGGGCGAGGAGTTTGTGCTGCTGTTTCGCCATGCCACCGCAGAGGAGGCGATCGCCCGTTGTCAGTCACTGCGGGTTCAGCTTGCGGCCAGCGAGGTAGAGGGGATCCATATCACCGTCAGCATGGGTATTGCTCACTGGCAGGGGGAGTGGCACTTTGACAGCCTGTTCAGCCGTGCGGATGACGCTCTCTATCGGGCCAAGCGGGAAGGAAAGAACCGGGTCTGTCAGGCTGCCTGATGCAGGAATAGGTTCAGGAATAAAATCAGGGCGAGGTGATCCGCGCCCTGGCTGTTTCTGTTTGCCGGATATAGCTCGTCAGCTGCCACCCGCTACTCTGCATTTGTTTGAGCGGCTCTCGGTGCCTGCGCCTTGAGGAAGGGGAGCAGCAGCAGGGCCGAGACGCCCGCCGCCACCGAGATCACTACGAAAAAGCCGTTCCAGTGCCAGATCTCCATCATCTTGGCCAGCGGATAGCCCGACAGCGCCGCCCCCATGTAGGCAAACAGGCCGACAAAGCCGGTGGCCGCTCCAGCCGAGTTTTTGTGGGAGCACTCCGCCGCCGCCATGCCGATCAGCATCTGGGGGCCAAACACGAAGAAACCGATGGTAAAGAAGCAGGCCGCCTGCATCACATAGCTGAAAAAGGGCATCAGCCAAAGCGATCCCACCGCCAGCAGGATCCCCACCGCAAAGATCAGGTTCATCGGGCCACGGTTGCCGTTGAACAGCTTGTCCGATCCCCAGCCCGCCACCAGCGCACCGATAAAGCCTCCCACCTCGAACATGGAGATGGCCGAGTTGGCGCTCATCAGATTGAAGCCGCGCTGCTCGGTCATGTAGAGGTTGCCCCAGTCATTGATGGCGGTACGCACCACATAGACCAGCACGTAGCAGCAGGCGAGCAGCCAGATATAGGGGTTGCCCAACACATATTTACGCAGGATCTGGCGATGGGAGAGCCCCGCATCCTGAGTCTGCTGGGCCAGCTCCATCGCATCCTTGCGCCACTCGCCTACTGTCGGCAGTCCCATGGCACTCGGGGTATCCCGCAGCCGCCAGCAGAGGAACAATCCCGCGATGATGGCGATAAGGCCGGGCACTATCATGCCGTAGCGCCAGCCATGTTGCAGGGCGATGGTGCTGACGATAAGGGGGATGAGCGCGCCGCCGACGTTGTGGGCAGTGTTCCAGGCCGACCACCAGACGCCGCGCTCGGTGCGCGAATACCAGCTGGTAAGCAGCTTGGAGCAGGGGGGCCAGCCCCAGCCTTGGAAGAAGGCGTTGGCGACCCAGAGGGCGGCAAACATCCAGAGTGCCGACGAGAGGCCGAACAGGATATTGATAACGCCGGTGGCCATCAGTCCGACACCCATGAAGTAGCGCGGGTTGGCGCGATCACTGATGATGCCGGAGAAGAACTTGGAGCAGCCGTAGGTGATGTAGAACAGGGTCCACAGCATGCCGATGTCGGACTTGTCCAGCATGCCGCTCGCCAGCATGTCTGGCATGGCGAAGTTGAAGCTCTTGCGGGTGAAGTAGAAGACCGCGTAGCCCAGATACATGGTCAGCAGTAGGTGCAGCCGCCAGTGGCGATAGGTGGCATCGATCTCGGCCTGATCCCGGATAAGGGGCCGGGGCGGCGCGCTTCTCATAAAACTCAGCACAGGCAGGCCCTCTGGTGGTGATTAGCCATGACTCTCCTCCCGTCTGCGACTGGGCAGGTTGACCGTCAGTTGGGTGCCGTGGATGCAGGAGAGTTGCAGACTGCCCCCGAGCGCCTGTACCCGCTCGCGAATGCCGAGCAGGCCATAGCCCTGTTGTGGGCGGCTTTCCGGCAGACCGCGGCCATCATCTTCCAGCACCAGTTGCAACTGCTCGCCGCTGGTCCGGGCGCGAATGGTGACCGAGTGGGCGTTGGCATGTTTGACCACGTTGTTGAGCCCCTCCTGACAGACCCGAAACAGGGTGACCCGCTGGGCATCCGAGAGATCCCCATCCGCCAGCTGCCACTCCAGACGGGTGACGATGCCGTGACGTTCCAGCTCCAGCTCCCTCAGCAGTGCCCGTACCGCCTGTTCCAGCGTCATGTCGTCGAGCTGGCGCGGGCGCAGCCGCCCGAGCAGGCCGCGCACCGCGTCATAGATCCCGAGCGACAGTGTGTCGATGAGGGCGCTGCTCTGGCCCACACCGGCATTATCGGGGGCGAGGCGGCGAACGATCCCCGCCTGGGTACGAATGGCTGTGATGGTCTGGCCGATATCGTCGTGCAGCTCGCGCGCCACCTCCTTGCGGATGCTCTCCTCGGTCTCCAGCAGCCGCTCGGTGAGCTGGCGATTGTGGGCGAGCTGGCGGGTCAGCGCCTGATTGAGTTCCCGCTGGCGCTGGATCCCGGCACCCAGCAGCAGGCCGGTGAGGCTCTGGGCCAGCAGGGAGAGCAGCAGATCCAGCGGGTGATCATGCCAGGCCTGACTGGCCAGCAGGGCGATGGTGTTCATCAGGGTGGCGAGCAGCGCCCCTTGCCAGCCGTAGCGCCACGCCATGGCGATGATGGGGATGGCGAGACAAAACGGGGTGAAGCGTACCAGCGAGTTGGGCAATCCCAGTTGCAGCCAGAGGCTCAATACGAACAGCAACAGATACCAGACCAGATGGCGAAAGCGCCACTCCACCGGTTGATCCACCAGCGCAGGCCCCAGCGGCACCCAGGTGGCGCGGGTGAGGTAGTGCCAGATCAGCATGCAGGTGGAGGTCAGCGTCAGCCCGCCTGTCAGGCTGAGCAGCAGGGCCGAGAGGCCATCTTCCCCGGCCAGATGCCAGAGCAGGGCTTGCAGCAGCGCCGCCGCCGTGACGGTGGCGAGCAGCAGCAACAGTTGCTGCCAGTCGTTGCGCACCTGCTGGCGACGGGCAATCAGCAGCGGTAGCAGGGTCAGCAGACTGCCCGCGACCAGCCAAGGCCAGTGGGGCAGCCCTACCTCCAGATTGAGCCAGTAGAGCAGCAGCCCTTCGCACAGCAACAGCGGCGGCCAGTAGTGGCCGGGACTTTGCAGCAGCAAGCCAAGGCGCAGGCCGAAGGGGAAGAGCAGCACCGCCAGCGCCGGGCCACCGGCCAGATGCAGGCTGATGCTCCAGAGGCAAAACCAGCCGGCGGCAAAGATGAAGCAGGCCGCCAGCGTGATGGCGACATAGCTGACAAAACGGGAGATCACCAGCTATCCAGCATGCGGTGGGCCAGCTCGACGTTGTTGCTGACCTTGAGCTTGTCCATCAGGTTGGCGCGATGGACGTGAACCGTCTTGGGGGAGAGTCCAAGCTGCTCGGCGATGGCTTTCACCTCCAACCCCTGCGCCAGCAACTGGGCAATCTCCCGCTCCCGATTGGTGAGGGGATCCCGGCTGCTGCTGGCCAGTTTCTGGGCGATGTCCGGCGTAAGATAACACCCCCCCTGGGCGGCGGTGCGCACGGCAGCGATCAGCTCGTCCGGACTGCACCGCTTGGAGAGAAACCCCTTGGCGCCGGTTTGCAAGGCCTGCTCGATGAGGGCCGGGCTGTCGTGCACCGAGAGCATCACAACCGCAAGGCCGGAGGGGAGCTGCTTGAGCAGATCCAGTCCCGACTGGTCGGGCATCGAGATGTCGCAGACACAGACCCGCGCCCCGCTGCCGGGCAGGCCGGCAAGGGCGTCGCTGGCGGAGCCGAATTCGGCGACCACCTGCAGGTCGGGCTCCAGATTGAGCAGTTGGGCAAAACCGGATCGGACGATCTGGTGATCGTCGATGAGGGCAATTTTTATCATGATGTCAGCCTGAAATTCGGTGCGTCATGACCATGACGCGGCCAACAAGATACCTGCCCCCCGAGTCAGGCTCAAGCAGCAGCAGGAAAAGGGGCTAAAAACCGGGGGGCAAGGTGCGCAAAGCTTGATCGGGATCAGCTGGCAAGGGCGAACAAGCGGGCTGATCAACAGGGGGATGACCAGCCCGGGGGACTCAGCGGTGCAGCTCGCCGGCGCGCTCCGGCTGATAGACCACTTCCAGAATTTCGACCTCGATGGTGCGACCGGCCGGGCCCGGCCAGGCGATGCTGTCGCCCACTTTCAGACCGAGCAAGGCGCTGCCCACCGGCGCCAGTACCGAGATGTTGCTCTCGTCGCCCTTGGCATCGCGCGGATAGACCAGGGTGAGGCAGAACTCGTTGCCGCTGCTCTGCATCTTGAAGCGCACCTTGCTGTTCATGGTGACCACGTCCGGCGGCATGTCGGCCGGTTCACGGATCTCGGCGCGGTCCAGCTCCTCTTGCAGGGCCAGATGCTGCGGGTGGTTGCCAAGCAGTTGTTCGATACGGTCCAGATCAAGGCTGGAGATAACCAGATGAGGTTGTTTCATAAGATATTCCTTATCAATAGCGGATATGCCCATACCGGCGGGTTCAGGTTGGCCATCACGCAAAGTGTTACAAAAATGGATTCAACAGGTTCAATCGATTGAAAATGCCATGCCCCCAAGCGACTCGCGGCCGAAGGAGCGAGGCGGGGCTCAGCAGGGTGTGAGCAAATGCGAGGAAATAGCGAGTATTTTCATGGGGCTACCATAACCATTCTGGCTGGCCTTGGCAACCGTGATTGAGTGACTACTCAGGAGCCTGATAGTTGTACTGACGGATGATCCGCGTGAGCGAGCCATCACGGCGCATCTCGTTTATCACGGCTTGCCAGCGACGCCCTTCGGTGAAGGGGAACTCTTTGTGAGCGGCAATAAATAACTGGGTGCGCATCAGGGTTTCACCACGAACAAGTTGCCCAGTAGAAAATCCTTCTTGCTGTTGGTTGTAGAGAATAGCGTTCCAGGCTGCTACCCATGCATCGATACGCCCTCGTTGTAGTTTGTGCGCATTGAGTTCTTCGGTGGCGACAGTTTGACTGGTCAGATTGAGTCTTTGTTTGAGTAAATGTTGGCCGAAAGAGTGGCGCAGAGTACCGACCTTGAGGGTGGACAGCTCACCGGCTTTGATTGGAACAGGATGAAAGCGGCGATCGCTGACGATAACAAATTCCTCGTCGATTATTGGTGCTACCCAATAAAAGAGGTGCTCTCGTCGAGAGCTCCGCACTGGCGGGATCAGCAGTACATCCTTGCGGTGGGTCACTTCGATGAGGGCTCGGGCCAGCGGCATCAACTCGATAGTGAGCGGTTCTTTTAAGCGCCGGGCGGCCTCTTCCATGACCTCGATGGCCATGCCGCTTGGAGCCCCCTGCTGGGAACGTATGACATAGGGGGGCAACTCGGCCGCCACCAGCACAATAGCCTGGGCACCGGTGTGTACCAGCAATAACAGCAGGGCAAAAAAGGGCAGGCAGAGAGCGCGCATCAAGGTCGTGAGCCAGAGTCGAATATGCAGAGTGTAGCATTCCTGCCTGCGTTGTCGTTGTGCCCGCAGAGGGGTTGGGATCTCAGTCGAAGAAATCCCGCAGATCGCGCACTTCGTAATCAGCGAGTTGCTGCCAGGGGAGCTGAGCAGGCAGCTTGCGCAGGGTCACCTCCATCCGGTAGCTGCGATAGCCGTCGAGACTGGCCGATTCGACTACCAGCGGGATCTGCCACTGACTCGACCAGAGAATGCGGGTTCGTTGCTGCCCTTCGCGCTTTTCATACCAGCGGGCCTGCTCGGGGGCGGCCTCATCCAGTGGGGTCATCCCCTCGATCAGCACCGGGTTGACGAGATGGCGGAGCCGCGGCCAGTCGGGCTTGAAGGCCACCTGGCCATACTCTTCCACCGGCACCTCAACCAGCTGGTTGTGCCAGCTGTCGGCATAGCGCAGCTGAAGTTCACCCTCATCACTGCGACTGACCCAGCGGGCCGCCATCTGGTGGGTAAAGTGCTTGTGGCCGGGGGTGGCGTCGTGAGTGGCGTGATAGGCACGGGCAAGGGGGAGGGGAATGAGCCGCTGGCTCCACACCTGATTGCCCACGCGCAGCCACTTCTCTTGCCAGACACTCTCTCTGGCGATGCCATCGCTGCCGGTGTTCCGGTCGTGATAGCTGATCCGCGCGGCGAGATCCGGGGGCGTGTCGTCAGCATGCAGGGGGAAGGCGAGGGTGCTGCCAAGCAGCCATAACGAAAGCAAAAGTCGCATCATCATCTGTCGCTCGAAAGAGCCGGGGCCCGGGCCGCTGAGTCGATTGCTCAGATGCACCCGGGCCCCTGCTGCTTACAGGCCGAGCGCCTCCCGCAGTTTGCCAAACACCTTGGTGTTATCCAGCGTGCCTTTGAAGCGGTTGCTGCCAGCGCCATCGGCAAACAGCATCACATCGCCGCCGCCGTGGGTTTCCGATGTCAGCTTGACGCCGGTCTCCTGCAGGTAGTCATTGGCCATCACCTGATCGCTGGTGAGGACCGGGCGCACGGCCGCACGATTGGGGCCGTTACCGAACACCAGGGTGGTGAAGGGCTTGCCATCCACGTCGTTCTGGGTCGAGCCGTCGCCATTTTTCACCAGATCCAGCACCGGATTGCCCTTGGCGGAGTAGCCGTTAATGGTCATGGTGTGGTCATGGTCGGCGGTGACCACGATCAGGGTATTGTTGAGATCCACTTTACCCAGCGCCGTCTTGACAGCCTCATCCAGTGCCACCGCGTCGGTGAGCGAGCGCTTGGCGTTGGTGCCGTGCAGGGCATGATCGATCCGGCCGCCTTCTACCATCAGGAAATAACCCTGACTGTTCTTGCTCAGCAGGTCGATCGCTTTGGCGGTCATTTCGGAGAGGGACGGCTGGGTATTGGCAGCCCCCTTGGCGACCCGATCAAGCTCGTAGTCCAAGTGGGATTTGCTGCTGAACAGACCGAGCACCTTACCGCTGGTGACCTTGGCCAGTTCACTTTGGGTGGTGACATAGCTGTACCCCTGCGCCTTCATCTCGGCGGTCAGGTCGCGGTTGTCATTGCGACCGCCCTTGTTGCTGGCGCTGTAGGGAGTCCAGTGGTTGGCACCACCGCCCATCAGCACATCGACCCCATCCCCCAGCGCCTGGTTGAAACCTGCGCCTCCCGGAACAGCTTGTGCGGCGATGTCATAAGCGGCATCCCGATGGCAGATGTGGGCGTAGGTAGCCGCCGGGGTCGCGTGGGTCAGCTCGGTGGTAGTGACGGCCCCGACCGATTTGCCTGCCGCCTTGGCCAGCTCCAGGATGGTGGGCACCGGCTTGCCGTTATCGCTGCTGCAATTGTTGACGGTTTTGTTGCCATTGACGTCTTTGCCGGGGGCGACGGCTTTGGTGTCGCTGCTCATGGCGATCACCTCGTTGTTCATCTTGACCCCGGTGGTGTAGGCCGCCATGGAGGGGGCCGAGTCGGTGGTCTGGGCATCGTTGGAGAAGGTCTTGATGCGGGCACTGCGCGGCAGTTTCATCATCTCCAGATTGCCCTCTTCTCCCACCTTGAACAGGCGGGTGGCGGTGAGCACGGTGGGGCCCATGCCATCACCGATAAAGAGAATGACGTTTTTGGCATCACCGGCTTGTGCCTGGGAGGTTGCGCCCAGCGCACTGAACAGGGCGGCGCAGACCAGCGTGTGCTTGATGGATGTGTTCATCTGTTTGCTCATGAAAGTGCTCCTTACAGCTTGGCCGCAGCCTTGATCTTGCCGAACACGGCGGTGTTATCGAGTGAGCCATGGAAGCTGTCAGCCCCCTTGCCGATGGCGCCGAGGAAGACATCGGTGCCGCCGTGGGTCTCATTGCCGATTTCGCCTACCTTGACCACCACTTCCTGGTGGTAGTCATTGGCGGAGACAGTGGCATCGTCGAGCGGGGCGACGCTGCTGCGCGGGCCATCCACCCGGTTGTAGCCGTTGCCAAAACCTATGATGGTGTAGGGCATGCCCTCGCTATCCTTGCTTGGCTCGCCAGTCTCGTAGTTCTTCACCAGCCCAAGTACGCCGGGGTTGTCGGCGGTGGTCTTGCCGGTGCGCTTGGCATAGCCGTTGAGCACTAGCGTGTGGTCGTGGTCTGCGGTGACCACGATCAGGGTGTTTTTCAGCTCGGGGTCGCTCTTTTTCACCTCGTCGATGGCGGCCTTGATGGCGTTGTCGAAGGCGATGGTGTCCTGCAGCGCCCGCTTGGCGTTGGTGTCGTGCAGTGCGTGGTCGATGCGGCCCCCTTCCACCATCAGGAAGTAACCCTTCTCTTTGCCCTTGAGCTGCTTGATGGCGGCCAGGGTCATCTGGGCCAGTGACGGCTCGCTGGCAGGGCGGTCCAGGTCATATTTCATGTGACTGGAACCAAACAGTCCCAGCAGCGGCTTGCCCGCATCGGCCTTGTTCAGCTCATCCAGATTGCTGGCAAACTGGTAGCCCTTGGCCTGCATTTCGCTGATGAGGTTGCGGCCATCTTCCCGCTTGCCCTTGTCGGCTTTGGGCAGGAAGAAGCTGCTGCCGCCACCGAGCACCACATCCAGCCCCTCCTTGAGGGCGCTGTTATAGCCTTTGCCGCCCGGTACCAGCTGGACGGCGATATCTGCTTCC
This sequence comes from Aeromonas sp. 84A, assembly GCF_051919345.1. NCBI lineage: Bacteria > Pseudomonadati > Pseudomonadota > Gammaproteobacteria > Aeromonadales > Aeromonadaceae > Aeromonas > Aeromonas sp. 84A. The sequence goes on along the minus strand of NZ_JBQBEW010000001.1, from coordinate 3,331,221 downwards.
AGATCCCGGTTGCAGATATGGGCATAGGTAGCCGCCGGGGTGGCGTGGGTCACCCGGGTACTGGTCACCACGCCGGTACCGCGGCCATCGGCTTTGGCCAGCTCCAGCAGGGTGGTCACCGGCTTGCCGGCGCTCTTGCTGCAGTCGCTCTCATAGGTGGCGTCGCCGTCCATGCTGATGACGCCGTTGTTGCTCTTGACCCCGGTCATGTAGGCCGCCATGGAGGGGGCCGAGTCAGTGACCTGGGCATCGTGGGAGAAGGTCTTGATAAAGGCCGTCTCTGGCAGGGTATCGATGGTGAGATCACCCTCTTCGCCGACACCGTAGATGCGGGCCGCCGTCAGGGTGTTGAGACCCATGCCATCACCGAGGAAGAAGATGACGTTGGTGGGTTGGGCTGCGGGTTTGGTCGCCACCGTGTCATTGTCTGATTTGCAGCCGGCAGCCAGGGCGGCGCCGATCATCACTGCAAGTCCTGCCATTTTTCTCATTGGGGTTCGCTCCTTGTAAAACCTGAGCGCAGCCTAGAGGGGGCAGATGACACTTTTACTGACTATCGGTGACGGTTGTGTGAAAAAGTGATGAAAATGTTACACTATATCAATGTTTTATCTATCAATTGAGCGAGTTGGTCCGGTCGCTTCCGGCAAGGTTGCTCCGCCTCGGCGGTTTGCTGATTTGATGAGGTGATGGTTAGAATGACCTGTCAAAAGAGGCCCGCAGCAGGTAAAATGCGCCCCCTTCGTTCGATGCCCGCGGCAGCGCGCCTGTTGTTCCATGCGCGCGTCCGCAGCCCCCACAGAGAGTAACGGATATGTCCATCAACTGGTTCCCCGGTCACATGCACAAGGCCCGCAAAGAGATTGCCGAGGTCATGCCCCAGGTCGATGTGATCATCGAGATGCTCGATGCCCGCATCCCCTTCTCCAGCGAAAACCCGCTGGTGCCCGAGCTGCGTGGTGATACCCCGGTGATCAAGGTGCTGAACAAGGCGGACCTGGCCGATCCGGCGATCACCGATCTGTGGGTGGCACACATGGAAAAAGAGAAGGGGATCAAGGCGCTGCCGCTGACGCAACAAGAGCCGGAGAAGATCAAGCAACTGCTGACCCTCTGCCACGAGATGCTGCCGGAGCGCAATTTTGAGCTGCGCGGCGTGCGGGCGATGATCATGGGGATCCCCAACGTGGGCAAGTCCACTCTGATCAATACCTTGGCGGGGCGCATCATCGCCCGTACCGGTAACGAGGCGGGGGTGACCAAGTCCCAGCAGCGGATCAAGCTGGATAACAACGTTATCCTGACCGATACCCCGGGTTTCCTCTGGCCCAAGCTCAACCCGCCCTCCTGTGGTTATCGTCTGGCCATCACAGCGGCCATCAAGGACACGGTGTTCGACTATGCCGATATCGCCATGTTCGCCGCTGACTACTTCATCAAGGCCTATCCGGAGCGGATCAAGGCGCGCTACCAGATTGACGAGTTGCCCGAGACCGAGATCGAGCTGCTGGAGATGATCGCCCGCCAGCGGGCGTTTATGCGCAAAGGGGGGCTGGCCGACCTGCACAAGGCGTCCGAGATCCTGATTAACGAGTTCCGCTCCGGCTTGCTTGGCCGCATCTCGCTGGAGACGCCGGAGATGGTGAGCGTCGAGATTGTCGAAGCCGCGGCAGAAGCCGAGCAAAAAGCCAAAGAGAAGGCCGAGCGGGAAGAGGAGCGTCAGGCCCGCGCCCGTCGCAAGTACGCCCGCAAGCGTCAGAAATAGTCATCCTCAGGCATCCCGAGCTTGCCTGACAACGAGCGAGCTTGTGTGAGCGAGATGACGAAACACGAAGAGGCGACCCCAAGGGTCGCCTCTTCTGTCTTATCTGGTGAAGTGCCGCCCACTTCTCATGGCTTGTCCGCGCTATAAAGCCATGCCATCAGCCAAAACGGTGGCGTGCCGTCTCAAACAGCGACATATGAAGCGGGATCAGCTGCTGCCAGTCGCGGCGATAGCCGCCACCGGGTACAGCGGCGACAGGCAACCCATGCTTGATTGCACAGTCAAATACCATGGCATCGCGCAGGCGAACCCCTTCATCGCTCAAAGAGAGATAACCAAGCTCGTCGGCATGATGCACATCGACGCCCGCCTGATAGAGGATGAGATCCGGCGAATAGAGCCGCAGTGCCAGTGATAGCGCCTGTTGCAGTGTGGTGAGATAGGCATCGTCCGTCATGCCGCTTGGCAGCGGAAAGTCGAGGTGAGAGGCGGCTTTGTGATGGGGGAAGTTGTGCTCCCCATGAAGGGATAGGGTGATGATATCGCGCCGTCCGGCGCACAGGGCCGCACTGCCATCTCCCTGATGCACATCGAGATCGACGATCAGCACCTGTTCGCAGCGCCCCTCGTCGAGGCAAGCCTGGGCGGCAATCACCAGATCGTTGAACAGACAAAAACCGCTGCCGTGATCGCGATGGGCGTGGTGATAGCCGCCGGAGATCTGCAAGCCGCATCCCTGCTCAAGAGCATGGCGGCTGGCGGCAACGGTGGCACCCACCGAGCGCAAGGTGCGCTCTATCAGCATGGGTGACCAGGGAAAACCGATCTTGCGGATGGCGCGATCTTCCAGCTGGCCGCTCAGGGCCGCCGCGACATAATCGGCATCGTGAATGCGACAGATTTGCTCCCGGGTAGCGGCGGGCGCTTCGCCAAGGGGGTAACCCTGCACCTGCAGGCGTTCAAACAGCCCTTGATACTTGGCCAGCGGGAAGCGATGGCGCTCGGGTAGCGTCAGGGAGGAGTAGAGGGGGTGATAGAAAATGCGCAACGACATGGTGCCATTCTCCCTGGCAAGGTGGCGCTTTCTATATATGAAATCAGCAGATGAATCCATATATGTACTCCCTATATAAAGGGGAAGTGGCAGCGCATAAATCAAGACGCGTCGTGAGTGAGACCGCAGGATATGGAAAAGGGGAGCTTGGCTCCCCTTTCAGTCAATCTCTCAGCCCGGCTTATTGCTGCTGGATAACCCAGATCTGGAAGGCTTTGCGGGTTTCCGCATCGGCCTTGTTGTACCAGTTTTGCAACTGGGTCAGCGCTTCCGGATTGCTTTGAGCCTTGCTGGGGGCAACCTGAACCGGTGCGCTGGCGGCAGCCATCACGGCAGCAGAGGAGACGGCAACCGCTTTGGGCTGGTTGAAGGCTTTCCCCATGTTGATCAGCTCTTGCTGATAGTCACGGGTCAGCTGGAAGCCCTCTACTTTCGGCATCACGAACTGTTCGCTACTCACTTGCTGACCACTGACCTTGTCTTTCAGCGCCACTTTCTGCTCTTTGACAAACTGCTTGGCTTCGGCTTCGTTGCGGGGCTTTTTATAGTCCAGCACTAGCTGCTGATTGTCGGCGGCGGTGAAGTTCAGCACCAGCGGCTCTGCGGTGACCAGCTTGATTTCGTTACGGCTGGAGTAGTTGCCTTCAAAGGCGACGACCAACTGGTGTTTGCCGGCAGAGAGGGGGAAGGTGCTGGTTTTGTCGAGCAGCTTGGGGTTGATGGATTGACCATCGATCAGCTGGACGACATACGGGGTGGTCACTTCCAATTGGGCATCAGCAAGGGCGCTACCGGCCCACAACAGACCAGCCAGCGCCGGTACCATAACAGTCAGTTTCATTTCATCTCCTTGAACAGTCAGGCGATTGCCCACTGAAAACAGGGGCTCATTTTTACAGGTTTGGCCTACTGCGGCAATGGCTCTTTCTGGTGGTCGATGTTCGCGCTGCTGTCAGTTTGTTTATCAATAGCGGCCGGCTTATTTACTCGATCCGCCGTGTAAACGGGGGAGGGCGTCGAGCAGCCCCTTGCCATAACGTTTGGTCAGCAGGCGCCGGTCCAGAATGGTGACCCGTCCCCGATCGGCTTCCTTGCGGATGAGGCGGCCACAGGCCTGGATAAGCTTGCGCGATGCTTCTGGCACCGTCAGTTGCAGGAAGGGGTTGCCGCCTCGTTGCTCCACCCACTCGGCAGTGGCCTCCTCGACCGGCGAGTTGGGCACCGCAAAGGGGAGTTTGGTGATCACCAGATTGGTAAGGTAGTGACCCGGCAGATCCAGCCCCTCCGAGAAGCTGCCGGTACCAAACAGGATGCTGGACTGACCGCCATCGCATTTTTGTTTGTGCAGGGTGAGCAGGGCATTGCGGGAGGCTTCCCCCTGCACCAGCAGTGACAGTCCCTTGGCTCGCAAGCCAACAGCCACCTCATTCATCTGGCGGTAGGAGGAGAAGAGCACCAGACTCGCCTCCTTGCCCGCAAGAATACGTGGCAGCACGCTGATGAGTTCGTTGGTAAAGGCCGGCGAGTTGGGTTCGTGCTCCATCTTGGGCAGATAGAGCTCGGCTTTCTGATAATCAAAGGGGGAGCGCAGGCGCAGATAGCGGGTACCGTCGTGCTCCTTGAGCCCCACCTGATGGCGAAAATAACTAAAGGAAGAGAGTGCTGTGAGGGTCGCGGAGACCAGAACGGCTCCCAGACATTTCGACCAGAGCCACTCTTCCAGCAGATAGCCCACCTCAATCGGTGAGGCGTGCAGCCAGATATCGCCGTCATCGCTCTTGGCCATCCAGCGGGCGAGCGGGGTTTTGCCGGTCGGCACATGGCGCCCCAGCATCTCCCAGAGGGCGCAGAAACTCTCCAGCCGTTGCAGATGAAAACCGCTCTCTGCCAGCAGAGGTTCGGCCTCCTTGCGGCGGATCTCGCCATCTTTCAGCGCTTCACCTATGGCCCCTTGCATCCGATCCAGCGCCCGCAGTGCCTTCTTGCTCGACTCCTTGAGATTCTCCGCCAGCATGGGCAGGGGATCCGGCAATACCCCTTCGGCGAAGCGGTAGTGGGGTTCTGTGCCAAACAGCCGATCGTTGGCGCTGAGCCACTGCTCGACCGCCTTCAGGTCGGGCTGGATGGAGGCCAGTGCATCCTGCAGTTTGAGTTGGGGGTCGAGCAGGCTCTCCTTATTAAGCGTCCGCGCCAGCTTGCCTGCACTTTGTACCAGCTTCTCCAGCCAGCGACGTGAGCCTTTGACGCTGGCCGACGCCGCGCCGTGATCCCGGGCGATGGTGGGCAGGTGATGGGCCTCATCCAGCACATAGATGCACTCATCAGGGGGGGGCAGAATGATGCCGCCCCCCATGGTGAGATCGGAGAGCAGTAGCGCATGGTTCACCACCAGCACATCGGCGCTCTCCATGTCGTTGCGGGCGCGATGAAAGGGGCAGTGCTGGTGATGGCTTAGCGCCTTGTTGCAGGTGTGGCGGTCGGCGGCGATGCGATCCCAGCAAGTGTCGGAAATGGGCTCCGGCCAGTTGTCCCGATCCCCGTCCCACTTGCCATTGGTGTAGGCCTGCCACAGAGCCTGGTAGCGATCTTTGTCGCTGTCAGATGGTTTGGATTTGCTCAGACTGCCAAAGTCGAGCTCGAAGTTGGCCATCTCGGCGCCACTGGCTGCCTGCTCCAGCAGATGCTCGCAGCAGTAACGCTGCCGCCCCTTGACCAGCATAAAACGAAACGGCAGCTCGCTGTGGCGATGATAAAAAGGGAGGTCTTTGTGGATCAGCTGCTCTTGCAGGGCCACGGTGGCGGTGGAGATCACCAGCTTCTTCTGGGTGAGTCGCGCCACCGGGATGGCGCCCTGCGCATAAGAAAGAGATTTGCCGATACCGGTTCCTGCTTCGGCAACCAGGATCCGGCGCTGTTTGTCGTACTCGCCGGTCAGGGTTTTGGCTATCTCTGCCACCAGAAAGTTCTGCTCTTTGCGCGGCACAAAACCGGGTAATCCATCCGAAATCTGGCGATAGGTTTGACGAATGGTGGCTTTAAGGCGAGTAGAGAGCATGAAGAGAAGGCCAGTTAGGGGTTAATCGAAGGACAAGGATACCCGCAACCCCTTGGTGAGGTCGAGGCAACTGCCATTATCACGGCTGTTTTACGCTGATCAGACCACTTTGGTTGTTTATCAGGTAGTTAGCGTTATTTGCATGCAAAATAGACTATTTGAGTCCAAATAATCAGCAGGATTCATTGTAAACGTTTTCCTTTTGCCTTGCCGTTAGGTGAGACTTGGCTCACATTTTTGCCTCCATGACTATGGTTTCCGTAAAAAGTTCCAAGTTTTTTCATTGCGGTTCAAAAAATCCGGTGCTAGTCTCGGCGGCATAGTGATGCAAAGAACATCGCTAACACAGGGAATAACAACAACTTAGTGTTTAATTACAGTAGGCATTGGAAACTATGAAAAAGACAATTCTGGCTATTGCTATTCCGGCTCTGTTTGCATCCGCCGCTAACGCCGCAGTGATCTATGACAAAGACGGCACCACTTTCGACGTATACGGCCGTGTACAGGCTAACTACTACGGCGAAGCTAACGACAAATCAGCAGAACTGGTTGGTGCAACCCGTCTGGGCTGGTCTGGTAAAGTAGCTCTGAACAACACCTGGTCTGCCATTGCTAAAACCGAGTGGCAAGTAGCTGCTGAAAACTCTGGTAGCAACACCAGCGACATCGATCCGCGTCACATCTATGCCGGTTTTGATGGTTCCCAGTACGGTAAAATCATCTTCGGTCAGACCGATACCGCTTTCTACGACGTACTCGAGCCGACCGATATTTTCAACGAGTGGGGCGATGCCGGTAACTTCTATGACGGTCGTCAAGAAGGTCAAATCATCTACTCCAACACCTTCGGTGGTTTCAAAGGTAAAGTTTCCTACCAAACCAACGATGACGTAGCGGTCAAAATCACTGACGTTGGTCAGAAGATCAAAGAAGACGCTATTTGGGGTAAAGACGTTAAGCGTAAGAAAGCTTACGGCGTAGCTGCTGGTTATGACTTTGACTTCGGTCTGGGCTTCAATGCCGGTTATGCCTACTCCGACCTGCAAAACAAAGTTAATGGTCAGACTGGTAAGAAAGACGAGTGGGCTGTGGGCGCGCACTACGCTATCAATGGTTTCTACTTTGCTGGTGTTTACACTGAAGGCGAAGTGAAGAACAAGAGCCTGGGTATGAAAGATGACGGCCGTGGTTACGAGCTGGCTGCTTCTTACAACGTAGACGCTTGGACCTTCCTGGCTGGCTACAACTTCAAAGAAGGCAAGGCCAACGCTCAAGCTGCCGGTTCTACTTACAAGGATCTGGTTGACGAGACCCTGCTGGGTGTTCAGTATGCCTTCACTCCGAAGCTGAAAGCTTACACCGAGTACAAGATCCAGGGCATCGACAAGCAAGATGACGAGTGGACTGTTGCTCTGCAGTACAACTTCTAATAAGTTGCACATGAGTAATATCCAGGCTTGAGTCTTTGACCAAGCAACGAATGGCCGAGATGATATCTCGGCCATTTTCTTTTTGGCGGCATTGCTATTGCGTAACGGAGTTCTGGTGAATCGCCGGATTGTAATTTCTAGTGATAGTTGGCAAATTGCCGGTCTCGGTTAATTTGTACAGATCTAGTTATCACCTGACACCGGCCTCAAACCGGTTTCTTGTTTACGCTACCTTAGAGCGTACTTCCTTCGGTATCAATTTCAGACCCTTCTTGAACATGCTGTAGGGGGTTTGACCCTCCATCATCCTGCTTTGATGTGGCCGCTGGGTGTTGTAGTGCTCCAGGTAGCTATCCAGGTCTGTCTGCATCTGCTCTACCGACTCATACCAGGTCGTTCTCCCCTTGATACGGAAGTGTTCATCCAGCAGTGTGCGATGCAGTCACTCGATAAAGCCGTTGCTCTGCGGCCTGCGCACCTTGGTTGTCCGGTGCTCAATCCCCTCCAGTTGCAGGAACAGCTCGTAGGGATGATGGTCAGGGCGCCCGCAGAACTCGCGCCCGTTGTCCGACAGGATGGTCTAGACCCGTGCCTCGTGGGCTTCGAAAAACGGCAGCACTGTTTCATTGAGCACATGAACCGAGGTCACCGACAGCTTGCTGGTGTAGATCTGCCCCCAAGCCTGGCGACTGTAGCAGTCCAGCACGGTTTGCAGATACCCCTTGCCAACCTCCTTGAGCGCGCCGACGAAGAAGGTGTCGACCGCCACCAGTTCCCCGGTGTAGTGGACCTCAATCTGGCGTTCGCGAAACTCGGGGCTGAAGCGCTCTAACAGGCGAATCTGCTCGTCATTGAGCTCAATGGTCTGCTCCCGGTGGGTTTTCTCGAGGCGCAACAAGCGGTCGTGTTTGGAGAGCAAGTCGTGACGTTGCCACACGCCACGCACACCACCCGCACTGACATTGATGCCCTGCAGAGCCAGCTCTTGTGCAACCCGCAGCGGGCCATGGGTTGGTCTGGTGAGGGAGTAATCGAGGATGGCCTGTTCAATCTCGGGAGCGACCCGATTGGGATGAGCCCCTTTACAGCCGGGCAATTTGTCGAGCAATCCCTCGGCGCCATAGGTCTGGTAGTTCCGGCGAATTTCGTAGAACTGCTGACGGCTGTAGCCGATGAGCTTGCAGGCTTTGCTGACATTATTGAGCTCTTTGGCGAGCTCTAGCAGGCTGAGTTTGCGACGTGCTATTTTCTCGTTGGTGATCATGCAGAGGCTGATAGTATTTTGCAGGTGCAAAAAAGCCCCTTGGCGGGGCTTGGTGTCTGGCAAGGCCGGTGTCGGGATTATCAATCGAACAGGATGCGGCCGCTGGTGCCGGCATCGCTGTCTTTCCAGCTGGCGCCGCTTTTGCGCAGGGTGTAAGTGATGGTCTCTTGCTTGAATTTCAGGTAGTCGCTGCCGCTGTGGCTTGGTTTGACCTGATTGCCATCGATATAGGTCTCCCCTGTGGTATCGACGTGAATTTCGGCCACGGTGCGGCCATCGTCAGTAACCGCTTTATAGTTGCCAGCCCACGGGCTTTCGTCGCCATACTGCACGGCCCCTTCCTGAGCGTGCGCTTGGGCATGGGTCTTGTGGCCGTGATGGGTTTTGGCCACGGCGCAGCCGGAGATACCGACCGCCAGCAGGCAACCGAGGGTGAGATTGAGCAGAGTCTGTTTGGATTTCATCTTCATTTACCTGTATCAAATAATTGCAATGGATAAGGGGGGGAGCCCCCACGGGCGGTGTGGGCCCCGTTGAGCCGTGGCTCGAAGTCAGTCCCGATTGATGCCAGAAATGTGGCCGCGGGCGTCGGTGAGGCAGTGCCAGAGCCGGTCATGGGGCCCCTTGATATCAATCATCATCCCCGCCTGGGAGTCGGCCACATAGTCGAGGGTCAGTTTGCTGCGGCTGACGCCCGCTTTTCTGGCAACGGCGTTCATGCATGCGTTCTCGGCAACCTTGGTTTGTGCAGTGCTGCCGTTGTAGGCACTGCTACTGGCGCTCTCATCATCATCGCCGTCGTCATCGTTCTCATCGTCATTGAGCTGGCAGGCGCCACTGTCGCCATTTTTGACAAAATAGGTGATCCCCCAGTCGCCATTTTTCACCATGGAGAGGGTGGTGCGCCCCTTGCTCGCCTCGTAGAAATTTGAATTCACTTTTTTAAGCGGAACTTGCTGGTTATTGATATAAGCCGTGCCATCTTCGACGCGAAGATTAATATGTCCAGGACAGTTGGCGGATAAATCAGGCACCCCTGCATATGCGGTTCCGGTCATGACCAATACAGAGAGAGCAAGCAGCGTTTTTTTCATCAGATAACCTCAAAGCAACAAGGATCAGCAAGTGTGATGTCATCAAAATAACGGTTGCTATGCCTTAACGTTATTTCTGTGATCATTGTACACCTGTTATCGGTAGCCCGCAGTCAGTCGTTTCAGTGCGCCTCGCCCTGCCGGGATGACGCCAAATTTAGCAGTCGGGTGATGTAAGTAAAATAAAACAGGATTAATTGGGTTCATAAAATATGAAAAACTATAAATCATTTAAAACAATGACTTAGGTGCGGCTCAAGTCACTATTCAAAAGATGGTGGACCTCCGGGCTGGTTCCTTCTGGGCATCGATAAAGTTGGCCATCGGTCTGTGATGTCGGGCGTTTGGTTTTTTTCTGTTGTAAGCGGGCACAGGCTGGTGATATCAAGGACCAATCAGCCATTGCGCGCCGTAAATACACAGACAAAAAACTCCAATATTCGGTGTGTGAGGGGGAATTAGCCTACCAGCAGGGGGATATTTTTACCTGATATGAATGGGTGGTGAGATATATGAAAAGGACCGAATAAATAAACCCTCCATCAATAGAGGCATGATTATCTGGAACGTTAATGTACTTTCCCTGAGGATTGCCCACTTTTGTCAGGCAAAAATAACGACTCAGAAACTCATGGCCAACCCGATGGAATAACCGCTGGTGTTGTGGCTGAACATATAGCGGGCAACCAACCGGGTGCGGGTGACTATGATGTCGTACTTGCTGCTGTCCAGCTCCAGACCGGCGCCGATAGAGTTGAGGGAGTCAAAGCCAAGCAACCCCCGCTGCTCCCCCAGATATGCGGTATGGGCCCCCTCCAGTACATAGCGCACCGGTCTGTCGAGCAGTGTCCAGTGGAATAGCGGGGCCCGGCGGCGCAGATAGAGGCCGAGGTTCTCCGCCTCGGCGTGACCACGGACGCTGGTCGATGTACTGCCAAAGCTCTGCAGGTGCTGGTAGGAGTAGCGCACTTCGATATCGATATCCTGCGTCTTTGAAAAGAGCTCGTAGTCGAGCATCAGCGAGCCGCCCAGTCCGTACATATTGAGCTGTCCACCATCGAGAAAATCCAGCGAGTAGCCCTTGGTGCGCTCCAGCAGCCAGTTGCCGATCCGCAGATCGCTGGCCATGGTACCGAGCGAGACGTTGGCGATAGGGCGCAGCACCCAGTGGCCACCGCGCGGGTCTTCATGGAGGGCGATATCCCAGCCGATCCCGCCAGAGGCGGTCAGGCTGTTCCATTTGGTCGGGAGGGTGCGGCTCTCTGTGCCGTTGCTCACCACAAACTGGGGATCGTAGCGGCTAAAGCCGATCGCCCCTTCCAGATAGATGGGCACGGCTTCACTCATGGTGGCGCCGCCACCGATCTGGGTCATGTTAAGGGCGGCAGATTGATTGGTGCCGCTGCCGATATCGAGGTTGCTGGCGGTGATGTCGGGCACCACGGTGAAGGTCATCAGCGAAAGCACCGCATTGGCGCGCTCCTGTGCCCACTCCTGATCCTGTGTTGCGGCCTTGACGGCGCTGCCGGATAGCGCCAGCAGCATTGGCAACAACATCTGCAATAAAGAGGAGCAAGAGCGGTGCATGAGTTTGGTTCCCGATAATCGGCTTCTGGTTGCCCTGATTTTACTGTAGCGAGCTTCCTGCCGGTTGGCACGGAGCTAAGAGGGGGGAATAGGCGTCGCTTGCGGTCGGTTGCCGCTGAGGGGCAAGCCTTTGCCACACCAACGGCACGCCTTTGCAGTTTGTCGCTAAAGCTTGGCCTCTTGCCGCCGATATCTCTTGTGAGATCGTGTGGAGGGCAAGCAATTGAACGCTTGGGTGTTGGGGTTGGTCAGCATATCCGTGAGTATGCAGTTACAGGCTGGGGTTACCGAATTTGGTGCCGGTCTGGATCAATCCGTCTGGCGTTTGACCTCCGATACCCAGATTGAGTGTCGTCTCGAGCATCCTATTCCCAACTGGGGAACGGGGGCTTTTGTTAGTCGTGCCGGTCGCAAGATAAACCTCGACTTCGAGCTCAAGGGCAAGCGGCCGCAGGCCCAGACCCAGACGGTGAGCCTTGGCATCATGCCGCCGGTATGGCGCCCGGGAATAGCTGGGCGAGAAGTGAGTCAACTGCGCTTCTATCAGCAGTTCGATGGGCTGGTGGAGGGGCAAACCGCCTGGACCATGCTCGACGAGCTGGAGGGGGGGCGGATGCCCACTTTCCAGTATCGGGACTGGTATCGCCAGAACCGCGCGGTGCGGGTGTCCCTCTCGTCGGTCAACTTTCGGGTGAAATATCAGGCCTTTATCGACTGTCTAAGCGGGCTGTTGCCCTACAGCTTCAACGACATCGCCTTTAGCGTGCTCACCTACGACAAAAACAGCGATCAGCTCTCCATCCCCTCCAAGCGGCGGCTGGCGATGATCAGCGAGTTTATCAAGGCGGACAAGAGCATCGATGTGGTGGTGATCGATGCCTACAGCGACAGCTATGGTGGCCGCTGGCCGAACCTGAAGCTATCCGAGAAACGGGCCGATGCCATCAAGAAGGTGTTTGTCGATCTGGGGATAGATCCCGGCAAGATCTCGGTGGAGGGGCATGGCGAGAAGCAGCACGTCGCTTCCAACGAAACCGAACAGGGTCGTGCCAAGAACCGGCGAGTGGTGATCAGCATGGGGCGTAACGGCGAGATCTAGCGCCGTCCCCGGTCAGAGAAGCATAAAAAAGAGCGCATCTGCGCTCTTTTTTGATCCTGCCATTCGGCAGCGGAATCGGGTAGCTTAGACGCTGTCACCGAGGCCAGTACCGGCATCTTTCTTGGCGATCAGTTCAATCTTGTAACCGTCTGGATCTTCGACGAAGGCGATGACGGTGGTACCGCCCTTGACCGGGCCCGGCTCGCGGGTGATCTTGGCATCGGCGGCGCGCAGCGCTTCGCAGGTGGCATAGATGTCGTCCGCTTCCAGTGCGATATGGCCGTAGGCGGAGCCCAGTTCGTACTCGCTCACCCCCCAGTTGTAGGTCAGCTCGATCACCGCTTCATCCTTCTCGTCACCGTAGCCGACGAAGGCCAGGGTGTACTTGTACTCGCTGTTCTCGCTCTTGCGCAGCAGCTTCATGCCAAGGACACGGGTGTAGAAGTCGATGGAGCGTTGCAGATCGCCGACACGCAGCATGGTATGCAGAATTCTCATTGCTCAGTTCTCCGGGTTGGTGATGTGTACTGCTTTCAATCTCGGTTGCGAGGCCATCAGCTTTCTGGATAGACCTTCTCTTTGTACTCGCAGAGGTCCTCGATGATACAGGAACCACTGCAGCGGATGTTTGCGAGCGAGACAGGTAGGACGGTTGTGGCGCCCAGTCATTCAGCTCTCTGGATAGACCTTCTCTTTGTACTCGCACAGATCCTCGATGATACAGGAACCACAGCGGGGCTTGCGAGCCAGACAGGTGTAACGCCCGTGTAGGATGAGCCAGTGGTGGACATCCAGCTTGAACTCGGCGGGTACCACTTTGAGCAGCTTCTCCTCCACCTGATCCACGTTCTTGCCCACCGCAAAACCGGTACGGTTCGAGACCCGGAAAATATGGGTATCGACGGCGATGGTGGGCCAGCCAAAGGCGGTGTTGAGTACCACGTTGGCGGTCTTGCGGCCGACGCCCGGCAGGGCTTCCAGCGCTTCGCGATTCTCCGGCACCTCGCCGTCGTGGCGCTCCAGCAGGATGGCGCAGGTCTTGATGACGTTCTCGGCCTTGGTGTTGAAGAGGCCAATCGTCTTGATGTACTCCTTGAGCCCGTCCACCCCGAGGCTCAGCATCCCTTGCGGGGTGTTGGCCACCGGATAGAGCTTGTCGGTCGCCTTGTTGACGCTGACATCGGTCGCCTGCGCCGAGAGCAGCACGGCGATCAGTAGCTCGAACGGCGAGTTGAAGTTGAGCTCTGTGGTGGGGTGGGGGTTGTTTTCCCGCAGCCGCTCGAGGATCTCTCTGCGTTTCTGGTTGTTCATGCCTTGCGTCCGATCATAGCTCGGTCGCCCGGACGCGAGCCGGGGCAACGTTGCAGTGGGCTACGGTAGCGGCCTGTTTGCGGTCCCGCCAGTCGTTGATGGCGTTCTTGGCGGCGATCAACAGCCCCAGCCCGATAAAACCGCCCGGCGGCAAAATCGCCAGCAGCAGGCTTGCATCGGCGTGGAACAGCTCGATGCGCAGGGATTTGGCCCACTCGCCCAGCAGTAGCTCGGCGCCATCAAACAGGGTGCCCATGCCGATGATCTCGCGCATGCCGCCCAGTACCAGCAGCACCAGGGTAAAACCAAGGCCCATCATCAGACCGTCGAGGGCCGCCAGCAGCGGCGGGTTCTTGGAGGCATAGGCCTCGGCGCGGCCTATGATGACGCAGTTGGTGACGATGAGGGCGATAAAGATGCCGAGCGCCTGATAGAGGCCATAGGTGTAGGCGTTCATCAGCAGCTGCACGCTGGTCACCAGCGAGGCGATGATCATCACATAGACAGGGATGCGAATATCCTTCGGCACCCAGTTGCGCACCAGCGAGACGGCGAGGTTGGAGCAGACCAGCACCGCCATGGTGGCAAGGCCCAGCCCCAGCGCATTGGTAAAGGTGGAGGAGACGGCGAGGGTAGGGCAGAGCCCCAGCACCTGCACCAGCGAGGGGTTGTTCTTCCACAGCCCCTGACTCATCAGCTCCTTGAGCTCGCCCTTGCGGCTTTCCAGCTCGGCAATCGGGGCTGCGCCCGTTTCAATCTGTTCCATCTGGTTCATGATGGTTCGACTCCGTTAGTTCGCCGCCGGACAAGCCGGGGCGTTGCTGAGCAGTTCGGGTTGCTCCTGCTGCAGTTTAAGCAGGTTCTTCACCGCCTTGACCACGGCACGCGGGGTGATGGTGGCGCCGGTAAAGGCATCGAACTCGCCGCCATCCTTCTTCACCGCCCACTGGGGCTCGTTGTCATGGGTCAGGAATTTTCCGGCAAAGCTGTTGATCCAGTCTGATTTCTTCAGCTCGATCTTGTCACCCAGGCCCGGGGTCTCGTTGTGAGCGAGCACGCGCACGGCGGTGATGGTGCCCTTGGCATCAAAGCCCGCCACGATGCGGATCGCCCCGCTGTAGCCATCCGGCGCGATCGCCTCCAGCGCATAGCCGGTCACCACGCCATTTTTGCTGGCGGTATAGAGGGCTTGCGGCTGATCGCTGCCGAGATACTTCCTGCTGGTGACTTGCTTGCAGCTGGCTACCAGATCGTTGTCATAGCTCCCCTCCGGCAGCAATACCGAGAGGGTCTGCTGCTTCTCCAGCTGCTGCTGGTGGGCGATTTTATCCTTGGTCAGTTCGTTGGTCAGTACCACCAGCGCGGTACAGCCGAGCGCGAACATTGCCAGAATAAGGCCGTTCTTGCGCATGCTCTTTAACATGTCCGGGCTCCGTCAGCTGTGATGGGGGAAAAGGGCAGAAACATCATTGGCGACGGGCTCCATACACTTTCGGGCGAGTCAGGCTGTCAATAAACGGCACACAAAGGTTGGCCAGCAGCACGGCAAAGGCAAACGCATCGGGATAGCCGCCAAAGCGGCGAATGATGTAGATCAGCACCCCGATCAGCACGCCATAGACCAGTCGGCCGCGCGGCGTGGTGCAGGCGCTGACCGGATCGGTGGCGATAAAGAAGGCCCCCAGCATGGTCGCGCCGCTAAAGAGATGGAACATGGGCGTGGCAGTCGCATCCGGGCTCACCAGATAGCCGATGGTGGAGGCCGCCAGCAGGGCACCGAGAATGGCGGTGGGAATGCGCCAGTTGATCACCTTCTGCTGCAGCAGGAAGAGGCCGCCCAGCAGATAGCCGAGGTTGACCCAGCTCCAGCCGATGCCACCCCAACCCTCAAACAGCGGGCCGCTCAGGATCTCGCCGGTGGTGAGCCCCTGAGTCAGGCCGGTTTTCAGGGTATCGAGGGGGGTCGCCATGGTGAGACCATCCACCCCCTGCTTGAGCTGGGCCATGCTGTAGCCGTCGAGGCTAAAGCCGGTGAAGATCACCGACGCAGCATCACCAAAGCCGAGGCTGTAGGCGCGCACGCTCTCCGGCGGCAGCCAGCTGGTCATCTGCACCGGGAAGGAGACCAGCAGCAGCACATAGGCGACCATGGCCGGGTTAAACAGGTTCTGGCCCAGTCCGCCGTAAAGGTGCTTGGCGACAATGATGGCAAAGGCCGTGCCCACCACCAGCATCCACCACGGCAGCAGCGGCGGCAGGGAAAGACCGATCAGCACGGCGGTGAGCGCCGCACTGCCATCCATCAGGGCAGGCTTGATGGCGCGGTCACGGAGCTTGAGCACCAGCGCCTCGCACAGCAGCGCAGTGACCAGCGCCAGCAGGATCTGGATAAAGGAGCCCCAGCCGAAGAACCAGGTCTGGGCCAGCAAGCCCGGCACGCAGGCCAGGATCACCAGCAGCATCAGGGTTCGGGTCTGTTTGCGGTTATGGGCAAACGGCGCAGTCGCAATATTGAACATGAGTCTGTCGATTACCTTGTGGTTGTTCGGTCGGCTGACGGGGCATCTTCAGCGGCGGTCTCTGCGGCTCTGGCTGCCTCGGCCGCCAGCTTCTTCGCCTTGGCGCGGGCCACGGCGGCTGCAATGGCCGCTTTTTTCGGATCAACCGGGGCGTCAACCGCTGGAGCACTCGCTTCAGTAGCCTCTGCGACGGCAAGTGGTTGCTCACTGCTGGCTGCATCGGTTTGCTTCGGCTCAGCCGGTGCGCGCTCACCCTCAGTTCCGGCACTCTCTACCTGAGTACCAGCGCTTTCTACCTCAGCACTGGTACTTGCGCTCTGCTGGGCCAGCTTTTTGGCCTTGGCACGGGCGATGGCCGCGGCGATAGCGGCTTTCTTGGGATCGACCGCTTCGCTTGCAGCCGTATCGCTTTGGCTGGTGGTTACTTCGCTCTTGGCTAGCGTCACGTCACGGGTCTCCGCGCTTGCTGATAGCTCAACTTGCGTACCCTCAGCACCGGCACTTTCGCCCTGTTGGGCCAGCTTTTTGGCCTTGGCGCGGGCGATGGCAGCGGCGATAGCGGCTTTCTTGGGATCAACTGCTTCGCTGGCCGCAGATGGTGCATCGCTTTGGGTTGCAGCGGATTCGCTGGTGCCTGCGTTTGCAGTCAGGTCGCCCTCAGCGCTGTCACCCTGCTGGGCCGCCTTTTTGGCTTTGGCCCGGGCGATGGCAGCAGCGATAGCTGCTTTCTTGGGGTCAACTGCTTCGCTGGCAGCAGATGGCGCATCGCCTTGCGAGCCTGCGTCTGCTACCGCGCTGTTGGCTGCGCTTACCGGTTCACCATTCGCCTCGGCCTTTTTAGCTTTGGCACGGGCGATGGCGGCGGCAATCGCCGCTTTTTTCGGATCAACCTCTGCCTTTTGCTGATCAGCATCTACCGCAGGCGCAGCAATGGCTTCGGCAGTCACAGGCTCGGCGCTATCGCCAGCCTGAGCGGCTTTCTTGGCCTTGGCGCGGGCCAGTGCGGCGGCGATGGCTGCTTTCTTGGGATCGCTGGCGGGGTCAACCGCCTCGGTGGATTGCGGCGCAGCGGCGGCAGTGTCGCTGTTTGCGCTCTCTGCCAGCTTGGCGGCGCGGCGCGCCTCCGCTTCCCGTTTGCGGGCTTCGCGGGCGGCAATCACCGCGCTGTTGTCAGGCAAGCCCTCGGCGGTGGCGGCAATGGCTGTGATGGGGGCATCCTGCTTGGCCTTGATGCGGGCGAGGGCGGCTGCCACCGGATCTTCGCCGCCTGCGGCCGTCATGGTCTGACGGCGCTGGGCTGCAGCTTCGGCATGGCGCGCTTCGCGGGCCGCTTTCTCTCGCTCGAAGCGGGCCTGCTTGGCCTCAAAGCGCTGCTTGGCGCGCTCGGCTTTTTCGGCCTCGGCGCGGGCTTCGCGAATGTCGTCTTTGGCGATCTTGTAGTACTGCACCAGCGGGATCTCGCTCGGGCAGACCCAAGCGCAGGCGCCGCACTCGATGCAGTCCATCAGGTTGAGCTTCTCGGCCTTGTCATACTCCTTGGCCCGGCTGTACCAGTAGAGCTCTTGCGGCAGCAGGGTGGCTGGGCAGGCATCGGCGCAGGCGCTGCAACGGATGCAGGGCTGCTCCGGGCCGGGGGCGGGCAGTTCGGCCTGCGTCGGTGCCAGCAGGCAGTTGGTGGCCTTGACCACAGGCACCATGGCGTGGGGCAGGGTAAAGCCCATCATGGGGCCCCCCATGATCACCCGCTGCTCCGCTTCCGGTTGCAGCTCGAAACGCTGCAACAGCCAGCGTACCGGCGTACCGAGGCGCACCCAGGCGTTGCCGGGCTTCTTGAAGCTGTCGCCGGTGAGGGTGACGATCCGCTCGATCAGCGGTTCGCCGTCGATGATGGCGCGCTTGATGGCAAACACGGTGGCGACGTTGAGCACCATGATGCCGATATCGACCGCGCGGCCGCCTTTGGGCACCTGACGGCCGGTGAGCAGCTCGATGGTCTGCTTGGCTCCGCCCGAGGGGTACTTGGTCGGCACCGTCTTGACCAGCACATCTTCATCGGTGGCGTGGCGGGTCAGCTGCTCGATCGCCTCTGGCTTGTTGTCTTCTACCCCGATCAGGGTCAGCTTGGGCTTGAGCAGGTGCTTGAGCACCCGGATGCCATCCATGATCTCGTCGGCGTACTGCTGCATCAGCCGATCGTCGGTAGTGATATAGGGTTCGCACTCCAGCCCGTTGACGATCAGGATCTCGGTGAGCTGGCCGCGGCCATCGAGCTTGCTGTGGGTGGGGAAGACGGCGCCGCCAAGACCGGCAATGCCCGCCTGCTGGATGCGCTCGAGCAGTTCGCCCCGCTCCAGATTCCAGTAATCGGCTTTGCCATTGCGCTCGCCCCACTCATCCTCCCCATCCGGGGTGAGAATGACGCAGAGATCGCCGAGCCCGGAGGGGTGGGCAACCGTGTGGTTGCCAATCTCGGTGATGGTGCCGGAGGTGGAGGCATGGACAGGGACGACCCGCCCCTTGGCATAACGGGTCAGCGGCTGCCCTTTTTTGACCTTGTCGCCCACCTGCACCAGCAGATCGCCGGCGGGGCCTGCGTGCTGGCGCAGCGGAATGATGAGGCGCGGCGGCAGACCGGCGTCGACCACCGGGCTCTGGCTTGATTGCAGCTTGTTGTCGGCGGGGTGAATGCCACCGTGAAAGTCCCAGAGCGTGCCGGCTTTGATACGTTCGAGTAAGGAATGCATGGTTGCTCCGCTGTTTATTCCACTATCTTGACCGGAATCTTGCCCGGAACATGCACGTTATTGAGATCCCACTTCCAGTTATCGACCGTGGTGGGCACCGGGATCATCTCGATGCAGTCGGTCGGGCAGGGATCGACACAGAGATCGCAACCGGTGCACTCGTTGGCAATCACGGTATGCATCGCCTTGGTGGCGCCGACGATGGCATCCACCGGGCAGGCCTGAATGCACTTGGTGCAGCCGATGCACTGATCTTCGTGGATAAAGGCGACCTTCTTGACCGGCACTGCGGCCTCGTCACTGCCCCCCAGTGGCTGGGGCTCGACCCCCATCAGATCGGCAATCTTGCGCATGGTGGCCTCGCCACCGGGTACGCACTTGTTGATCTGATCGCCGTTGGCGAGCGCCTCGGCGTAGGGTTTGCAGCCGGGATAGCCGCACTGGCCACACTGGGTCTGGGGCAGCAGGGCATCGAGCTGGTCGACGATGGGGTCTGCTTCCACATGAAACTTGACGGCGGCAAAGCCCAGGATAATCCCGAACGCCAGCGCCAGCAGGGTCAGCACCAGAATGGCAAAGAGAATATGGATCATGGTTATATCTTGATAAGGCCGGTAAAGCCCATAAAGGCCAGCGACATCAGACCGGCGGTGATCATGGCAATCGACACCCCGCGAAACGGCGCGGGCACATCGGCGGCGACCAGACGCTCGCGCATGGCGGCAAACAGGATCAACACCAGCGAGAAGCCGGTGGCGGCGCCAAAGCCGTAGATCACGCTCTGGATAAAGTCGTGTCGCTCATTGATGCTGAGCAGCGCCACCCCGAGCACCGCACAGTTGGTGGTGATGAGGGGCAGGAAGATCCCCAGCAGGCGATAGAGGGTCGGGCTGCTCTTGCGCACCACCATCTCGGTAAACTGCACCACCACGGCGATCACCAGAATAAAGGCGAGGGTGCGCAGATAGGCGATATCCAGCGGCAGCAGGATATAGTGCTCCACCAGATAGGAGCTGGCACTGGCGAGGGTCATCACGAAGGTGGTCGCCAGCCCCATGCCGATGGCGGTTTCCAGCTTGCCGGAGACCCCCATAAAGGGGCAGAGGCCGAGGAATTTCACCAGCACGAAGTTGTTAACCAGCACGGTGCCGATCAATAAAAGCAGGTACTCAGTCATCAATTACCGTCACTGAAAGTCGGGTTATCGGGGTTTGAAGGCGGGCGGTATTATCTGACGTTAGGGCCAGTTAAACAACCGCAAGGCCGCATGGTTATTATGCAACTGGATAATTTAGCCGGGGTTTTGGGCAAGAATCCGGTGGGTTTTGCGCCAGTAAGCAACACTGCGTGAACAATCTACCTCTGAGTGGGTGATTATTCGCGAACGAGACGTTTAATCCGTTGATAAAGAGCCTCGACAATCTCCGTTTTATTACAGCCGTAGTGCATCTCTCGGTGGCAATTAGGGCAAAGGGCTACCGTGTTGCTAACCGTATCTGAGCCACCCTCTGCTAACCCTTTCAGGTGATGTACTTCCAAGAAGGGTTCCCCTGCGACGGTTATAAAGGGAGCAGGTGCGTTACATGATTCACATTGTTGGGCTGCATTTTGCAGTACCCACTCCCTGACTTGCAGGTCTCGTTCATGACTGTTGGTGATGACATACCGTGACTGGGGTGTTTCGACCCCTTGTGGAAGCGGCTGTTCCAGCGCGTTTTTGTAAGAGCGAAGGTTAAGTTCCTGTTGGCGGATCAGGCGTTCGATATGCGTAAAAGCGGTTGCACCCACATTTTTTGCGGGTTTTAACCCGGGGAGCCACTCTCGTCCCATTTCGGCACAGACATATGAGATGTTCTGCATCCGATATTCGAAGGATTTCTCCGTACGCCCGAATTGGCTCGCCAATTCCCGGTAATAGTGCTTTTTCACGAAGGGCTCACCAAGAGATGCTTTGGTTTGCATATCCAAATATGCAATAACCGCAGCCCTTAGCTCTTCTTCTGTCCAGTTATCGCTCAAAACCAGATCCTAAGTAGAGGAGATAATGCTGTTGGGATTGGCCGGTATCACAGTGATAGATGGCGTCATCCGAGTGTGCTTTTATCGCCTGGCATATTAATCCAAACGACACCGCATTTCAGCTGTCATTTTGCGATAGCGTGCGTCCAGTCCATAAATTTATCTAAATAAATCAGTAAGCTATTTTTCATTTTCATGTTTTAGACACGCTATTGGATAGGCTACGCAACTATGTAGCGTTGCACGTAACACACCCACAGGGAGGTGGTGATGGATCCGGTTTCCTATCTTTTTTCGGCTTATCTCAATCTGGTACAGCAGCAGGTTGCGGATATCTATGGCACCGAGGCCAAGACGCTGGTGGTGCAGTATGAGGGGGAGTCGGTCCCGTTCTCTTTTCAGCTGTGGCAGATCCAGCAGCCGAGCGTTTGTCGTCCCTACCAGCAGGATGTGCGGCGCTTTAGCCAGTGCACGGTCAAGGCGTCCGCCCTGTTTCACAAGCTGTGTGATGACTTGACCCGGCAGGATGACAGCAGTTGGCAACTGCCCAAATTTCGCACCATGTATTGCTCGGCTGTCGTCAGTTATCGGCCGATGATTGCAGAGATTGGGGATGCCAAGCAGAGTCCTGCCAAGCTGGCGGAGCGCGCCTGCAATCAGGCGATTCTGGCGGCAATGGACAGTGACGATGAAGCCCTGCTGGCCCAGCGGGATAAAGCGTGCGCAGCGGTGCAGTAACGCGAATTTATTTGACCAGATCATTTGCGCTCGCTTTGCGCGTCACGGCACACATGGGCTTCCCCTTGCCGGGTATGATGGGGTTGCCCGCCGTGGCGACGACAGTCGGATGCTTGCGGGCATATGCCGGTCACATCAGCCAGATCACCACCAGGAGGTAACCATGATCAGCCATATCGACCATCTGGTATTGACGGTCAGTGATATCGAACGGGCCGTGGCCTTTTACAGCTCGGTACTCAATATGGAGGCCATCACCTTCGGTGCGGGGCGCCGGGCGGTAGGGTTTGGCAACCAGAAGATCAATCTACAACTGCTGGGGCAGGAGCCGCGCAACCGGGCGCAGGTGGGGTCGGGGGATGTCTGCCTTATCACCCGCTGGCCGCTGGAGCAGGTGATGGCCCAGCTTGCCTGCCACGGGGTGGATATTGTCGAGGGGCCGGTGACCAAAAGCGGTGCCTGCGGGCCGATAGAATCAGTCTACTTCCTCGACCCTGACCAGAACCTGATAGAAGTGAGCCGTTATCCCTGACAGGGCTGGCGCGGCGCCTGACGGTGCAACACCTATCAGAATCACCCTATTTCCTCGAGCCGGACCAGAATCTGATAGAAGTGAGCATCTATCCCTGAGCCCACCAAGCCATCAGTCCCATCGCCATCATCAATAGAAAGGGGCCGTCAATTGACGGCCCCTTTCTATTATCGCTATCGCGCCAAGTACCCGCGCAGCTTCGTCGATTCGCCACACACGCCCTAGAAAGGCGCGCTGCTCTCGTCGCTCTCCTGTAAAAACTGCTCCACTTCTGCCTGATAGGCCGCATCAGGTTGACCGCTGCTGGCAGGGGGTACGGCAGCAGACGGGGCCACGGGAGGGGCGGTGAGGGTCTCCATCACCCGCTGCTGCAGATAGGGGTAGAAGGGGTTGGAGGAGGTGCGGGTGAGGGCGCCGGGGTTGACGATCAGCACGCCGCGCTCGCCACGCAGGGCCAGACCACCGAGATTGATGCCGTATTGCTCCCGCTGCTGCGGGCGCGCCGCCATGCCATAGAGGGGGTCGTCCATCGGGAAGGGGAGCGCCACGTGGGAGAGGGAGTAGATCTCCTTGGGATAATCGATACCCAGCGGGCGGACCTGCTCAGGCTGATCGCCGGTGGCCAGCGTTCTGGCCTGCGTCGCGGGTGAGGCGGGTTCGACATTGCCCACCACGGTGAGGCGATAGTGCCCGGGGGCGTTTGGCAGCAAGCGGTGCAGCGCCAGCTCGGAGGCCGAGCTCATCAGCGGGCCAAACAGGGTGCTGCGGTTGATATCAAACAGCACCAGTTCGCTGCCGTTGGCCGGCAGGTAGTGGTAGAGATCGGCAATGATGGAGCGGGTGCTGACGGTGTAGTCCATCACCGACTGGAAGGTGAGTGCGGGGGGAAATGCCGCCAGCTCGCCACTGGCGGCCAGCTGGCGCACCTGCTGCTGGATGGCGTGGGTCAGGCGGTAGGACTGGCGCGCGCCGTTGACCGGGAACGAGTTGTACTTGAACGGGTTGAACTCCGGCATGGTGTCGAGCCAGGCGGCGTTGGCAAAGGCGGGCAGCAGGGCAGGCACGGCCTTGAGCCCGGCGAAGCGGGCAAAGCGGGTCACCCCGATCATCGGGGAGATCAGCACCAGCCGATCCGGTTTTGCCAGCGTGCCGCTCGGGTCGGCCAGCGCATCGAGCGCATATTTCACCGCCAGCGCACCGCCGTTGGAAAAGCCCACCAGATGGAGCGGCCGCTTGCCCGGTGCCCGCAATCTGGCCTCCCGCACCGCCAGTCGGGTGGCGGCCAGCCAGGTCTCCCAATCCACATCCACGAGGCCAGCGGGCACGGTGCCGTGGCCGGGGATCCTCAGCCCCAGCGCGATAAAGCCCTGCTGCTGATAGCGTCTGGCCAGATGGCGCAGGCTGTAGGGGGAGTCGGTCAGGCCGTGCAGCAGCACAGCAACCCCTTTGACTTCCCCCTCGGGGCGCAGCAGGTAGGAGCGGTTCCAGTTCTGCTGAAAGCGGGCGGGATTGATGGGGGCGTCCTGATAGTAGCGATTGCTGGCCAGTTGCTGATCGGGCGGCGTTTTGGCGACTACCTCGGTGGCCACCAGCTCGAACAGCTTTGCTTCGCGGGCCAGATAGGCTTGCCAGTCGCTGCGATCGAGCTCATCGGCGCTGAGTTCGGGGGGCACCACAGTGTGCCACAGTTGTAGCGGCGCTGCCTGCCAGGCGAAGTAGGCGATCACCGCCCATGCGGTCAGCAACAGCAGCAACAGGGTCAGCAGAGCACGGCGAACAAGGCGGCGAGTGTGAGCCAGCATGGTGCAATCCTTGGCGATAGGGGGGGGGCCGCCTCTGGGCGGGCAAGTTTGGCGCAGCATCCAAGGCGCAGCCAACCGGCTTAAAGCCTAATGGAAACAAGATGATATGTATAGTTGATGGCGTTCGGCCGCGCTGGCTGTGGGCGCTGGATCCCGCCGTTGGCATCAGGCTGGCCGTTCAAAGGTTGCATCGCGGCCCATCCAGCGGCGTGAACTTATCCGCGGATGCCCGCTTGGGCGCTGCGACCTTGCAACTATCTGCCCCTGAAAGGGGGCAATTATGCTACTGTAGCGGCGTTTTTTGATGGATAAGCTGGCATTGGCCTTTTTTGAAGATGGAATGGTATGCAGAACTTTGACGTAGTGAATTGGCTGATGCAGCAGACAGCCTCCCCGGCGCAGCCGGAACAGGCGATGGCACAACCGGGCGCGGCCCAGACCCTGTGGCAGGTGACCCATGCTGGCTAACGAATCCATGCGCCTGAACAAATACATCAGCGAGAGCGGTATCTGCTCGCGCCGCGAGGCCGACCGCTTTATCGAGCAGGGCCATGTCTTTATCAACGGCAAGCGCGCCGGGATTGGCGATCAGGTGCAGGTTGGCGATCTGGTCAAGGTGAACGGTCAGGTGATCGAGCCGCGCGAGGCGGACAGTCTGGTGCTGATCGCCCTCAACAAGCCGGTGGGCATCGTCAGTACTACAGAGGCGGGCGAGAAGGACAACATCGTCGATTTCGTCAACCACAGCACCCGGGTCTTCCCAATCGGGCGGCTCGACAAGGATTCGCAGGGGCTGATTTTCCTCACCAATCACGGCGATCTGGTCAACAAGATCCTGCGGGCAGGCAACGATCACGAGAAAGAGTATCTGGTGACCGTCGACAAGCCGGTGACTGACGAGTTTGTGCGCGGCATGGCGGCCGGGGTGCCGATCCTCGGTACAGTGACCAAGAAGTGCAAGGTGAAGAAAGAGGCGCCGTTCGTCTTTCGCATCACGCTAGTGCAGGGGCTTAACCGCCAGATCCGCCGCATGTGCGAGTACTTCGGTTTTGAAGTGACCAAGCTGGAGCGCATTCGCATCATGAACGTCAGCCTCAAGGGGCTGCCGGTGGGTGAGTGGCGCGATCTGACCGACGACGAGCTGATCGATCTGTTCAAGCTGATTGAGGACTCCTCCTCCGAGGTGAAACCGGCCAAAGGCGACAAACCGAAGGCGGCCAAGGCTCCTGCGGCGCAAGGCGCCAAACCGGGGCAGGGCAAGAAGCCGCGCCGCGATGACGATCACGAGATTGGTGGTCGCCCCAATGTGCCGGGCCCGGAAGCCTTCGAGAAGAAGCTGCCGGTGGGCAAGGGGGGCGCGGGCAAAGGTGCAGCCAACAAGGGCGGTGCTGGCAAGGGCAGTACAGGCAAAGGAGCTCCCAAGGGTGGCAAACCGGCCGCTGGCAAGCCGCGCACCGCTAACACCGGACGGCAGAAGAAGGGGCGCTGAGTTGCCCCTCTGAGTGGCATCAGCCGCCAGTCATCTCCAATACGGTTATCCCCAACACACCGGCCTCAGGCCGGTGTGTTGCTTTGGGCCGCAGCGCTTGCCGGGATAGGTGCCGAAAGGGTCGGCTCGCTGGCGGTCGGTAACCCCATGACGCGGGGGTAGTGGCGCGGGTCGAGGCGCAGCACCAGCAGGCTCATCAGCAGTAATCCCCCCAGTTGCCACTGCCAGGCGGCCGCAAAGTCGCCCACATAGTGATAGAGCCGCGCCGCCACCCAAGGGCCTGTGGCCGCCAGCATAAAGCCAAACCCCTGCATCAGGGCGCTCAGGGTGCCGGCGCGGCGCGGGTCTGGCAGGTGATCGAGCACAATCACCATGATGAGCGAAAAGCTGCCGCCAAGACCGGCACCGCACAGCATGCACCAGAGAATGGGGGCACTGGCGGGTGCCAGCCAGAGGCCGCCAAATCCCGCCAGTTGCATGGCGATGGCAAGCCCCATCCACGGCCGCCGATCCAGACTGCGCGCCGCCAGTAGCGGCAAGCCGAGGCCGCTGGCGGTCTGCGCCAGTGCCAGCCAGGCGACCAGCTCGCCCGCCTGTGCAGCGTTCCACCCATTTGCCATATAGGCGGGGGCCAGCCAGGCCACTACGATGCCGTAACCGCTGTTGATGATGCCAAAGCAGACGATCAGCAACCAGCTGCGGGGCAGGGTGATTAGCCGTTGTTCGCCATCGGGAATGGCGACCGCGGTGGCCCGTGGCAGACGCACTTTCCATCCTAGCCAGACGAGGGCCAGCAGCACCGGCAGGCTCCAGAGCGCCAGCGCCCGCGACCAGTCGAGGCTGACTGCCAGCCGTGGGGTGAGGCTGGCCCCCAACGCCCCGCCCCCCATCATGCAGGCGGAGAAGATCCCCATCACCAGCGGCACCTTGCGGGCGAAGGCCTGCTTGATCAGCGCGGGCAGCACTCCCTGCACCAGTGCCGACCCCAATCCACAAAGCGCCGCGCTGGCGATCAGCAAGGCACCGCTTTGGGCATCGAAGCGCATAGCGCTGCCAATGCCGAGCAGCAGCAGGGCGGCCCCCAGCAGTTGGCGCGCACTGGTGCGTCTACGCAGGCTGGGGGTGAGCAGCACGCCAATCCCGATCAGCCAGAGCGGCAGCAGGGTGAGCCAGGCGAGGGTATCCATCCCGAGCGACAGGGTGCGGCCAATCTCGCCGCTCAGCGGGCCGATGGCGGTAAGAAAGGGGCGCAGATTCAGGCCAATCAGGATCACCAGCACCAACAGGGCAGTCTGGCCTGCGGGTTGATCCGTATTTCGTTGATTCATCGGGTGCTGTTTCCGGTTCTGGGAGAGACAGGGGGCATTCGGGATGCGGAGTCATCGGGGCTGAACATGGCAGATCACTGTCAAAGGAGGCAAAAATGCCAGCCTAGCGGGCTCGAAAGTCATTTGGAAATTAAATGATAGAATGGAGTTCAGTGGTTTTGTAAATGGAGTGCCCCATGCTGGATCCCCTGTTACTGCGCAGTTTTGTCGCCATTATCGACACCGGCAGCTTTACCCGCGCCGGTGAACGGGTCCATCTGACCCAATCCACCATCAGCCAGCAGATCCGCCGCCTTGAGCAGCAGCTCGGCTGCCCGCTGCTCGATCGCGCTGGCCGACAGGTGGTGGCGACGGCGGAGGGGGAAAAATTGCTGGGGCTGGCCCGCCGCATTCTGGCGCTGCTGGCGCAGGCCGAGGAGCAGGTGAGCGAGGGGAGCATATCGCTCAGCCTCGGGGTGCCGGAGGATTTCGCCGCCGGCGCCATCACCCCGGTGCTGGCCGCCTTTGCCCGCGACTACCCCGAGGTGCGGCTGGAGGTGGAGAGCGGCCTGAGCCACGAGATCTGGCAGCGCTTCGAGGCGGGGGAGCTGGATCTGGCGCTGGTCAAGCAGGCTCGAGGAAAGGGTTCGCCCCTTGCCAGCTGGCGCGAGCCGCTGGTGTGGGTCGACAGTCGCGACTGGCCCGCACGGGAACGGGATCCGCTGCCGCTGGTGGTGTTCCCGAGCGAAGGACTCTATCGGCGCCAGATGACCGAGGTACTTGATAGCCTCGGTCGGCGTTGGCGTATCGCCTATGTCAGCGCCAGCCTTGCCAGTTTGCAGGGGGCGGTGAGCGCGGGGATCGGGGTGAGCTTGCTGCCCAAACGGTTGATGCCCGCCGATCAGCTGGCCCTGACCCAGTGGCCCAAGGTGGCGCCGGTGGAGCTGGCGCTCCATGCCGGGGGACGCGGGAGCGAGCCGCTCACCCGCTTGAGTTCGGCCCTGATCGCCCTCTGTGACGAGGTGATGGGGCCGCAGTAATTTGCGGTATGGGGAAAACTGAAGTCGGAAAGATAAACGGGGGGATCAGTGATCCTTCCCCTCCGCCAGCTTGCGCTCGTAATCCTGTTTCACGATGGCCAGCGCCGCCAGTACCAGCTCGGGAGCCAGCTGGTTGGTTTCCAGCAGTTCAATCAGATCCACCGCGAGTTTTACCTCGGGCGGGGCAGTTTCCAGTGACATGGGCAGGGTTCCGGTTGCGGGAAGAGGGGGGATTATACAGGGGCGCCGCCGTTGGCCGAAAGCGCCCGCTCTGTCGGGCTGTGAGGCATGAAGGTCAGAGGTGCTGACGCATCTCCTTGTCGATCTCCTCGCGCAGGGCAATCAGCTTTTTGGCGTACTGCTGCAACTGCAGATCGCTCTCGCTCACCGGCTGCCACTGAGGCACAGGGGTCGGTTTGCCCTGCTCATCCATCGCCACAAAGATAATGATGCAGTGGGTGGTCTTGTGGCGCTCGGTGTCGGTGGGGTGGCGGCTGTAGACATCCACCGCCAGATGCATGCTGGTGGTGCCGGTGTGGATCACCTGGGCGTGAACTTCTACCAGCTGGCCAATCTGGATGGGGCGCAAAAAGCGGATCCCCCCCACATAGACGGTCACCGCATAGCCGCCGCACCAGCCAGCGGCGCAGGCATAGCCCGCTTGATCGATCCACTTCATCACCATGCCGCCGTGTACCTTGCCGCCGAAATTGACGTCAGAGGGTTCGGCCAGAAATTGCAGGGTCAGTTCGCGATTTGGCACAGTTACATCCTTATTGCCTGAAGGGTTTCCCTGAGCTTTGCCCCATCGGCCTGCCCGGTCAAGGGTTCATCCCCGATTCAGGGGGGCGGGGTCACTATCTGGCTCTATCGACGGGAACATAGCCGCAGGAGTGACACCATGAAACAGATGCTGGAACAGTTGCTGGGGGCTGGCAAAGGCTGGCTCAACGAAGGCGGAGAGAAGCGCAAGGGGCAGATGCAGGGGGCGCTGGCCGGTGGCGCGCTCGGTCTGCTGCTGGGCAATAAAAAAGTGCGCAAATATGGTGGCAAGGCCGCTGCCGTGGGGGGCGCTGCGGCCCTTGGCGGGCTGGCCTACAAGCTCTATCAGGATTGGCAGGCCCAGCAGGCGGCGCCCGCCCAGCCCACCCATCCCATCAGTGGGCTGGAAGGCAATGCGCTGGATGCCCGCGCGGCGCTTTTGGTGCGCGCCATGGTGGCAGCGGCCCGGGCCGATGGCCATATCGACGGTGCCGAGCGCCAGAAAATTCAGGAGTACCTGACCGAACAGGGTCAGAGCGACGTCGCCCGCTGGATTGACGCCGAGCTGGCCCGCCCCCTCGACCCCCACGCGCTGGCGCGGGAAGTGACCGATATGGAGCTGGCCACCGAGGTCTATCTTGCCTCCCTGCTCGCCATCGAGGTGGATCACTTTATGGAGCGCGGTTATCTCGACGAGCTGGCGCGCGCCCTCAAGCTAGATGACAACCTGAAAGGGAGCATCGAGCGGCAGGTGGCCCAACTTAACGCCCCCGCCTGATATCCTTCATCGCCATGGATTGCCGATAACGCCCCGCTCAAGGGGCGTTGTTGTTTCTGCTGCCCGCCAAAAGATACGGATGAGCCTATTTGGATTGCGGGGCACAGCCCCTAAGATGGCGCAGGACCATCACCATTTTTGCAAGGAGCAACCGTTGGAGATACGCAAGGCAAGCGAACTGGATATCGATGCCATTGTCGAGCTGAACCGGCAGATAGGAGAGATCCACCATGCACATTACCCCGAGGTGTTCTGCCCGCCGTCACCAGAGGAGCGGGCATTTTTGCTCGATGCCATTGCCGCAGAAGGGCGTCTGTTCTGCGTTGCCGAGCAGGATGGCAGGGTGGTGGGCTTTTTGACGGCGCGGATCGATATCAATGATTCTGTGCCGTTTCTCACCCGTGCGCCGATTTGCCGCATCGGCTCGGTGGTGGTGGATGAGCAGCACCGCTCTCGCGGGATTGGCAAGGCGCTGATCGCCCATTGCGACAGTTGGGCCAAGACCCGCAATGCCCAACAAATCCGGCTGGAGGTGATGGCCTTCAACGAGCGTGCCCAAGCGCTCTATGAGGCGCTGGGCTTCAAGGTGCAGTCGCAGATCATGGCCAGATGATCCGTTTTTGATGGCGAGCCAAGGCGCGTCACTCCCCAACTACAAAGGCCCGTTACGGGCCTTTGTTCGTTTCGTCAGCGGCTCTTTGCCTCGTTACTTTTCGCCGAGTTGTGCGGCAATCAGCGCGGCCAGTCGGGTGAGGGCCTGCTCCAGCTGCTCGCTCCAGGGATGGGAGCTATTGAGGCGCAAGCAGTGGTTGTGTTGCCCCTGACTGGAAAAGAGAGCGCCGGGGGCTACTGAAAAACCACTGCCCAGAGCCTTGGCGTGCAGGGCGCGGCTGTCGAAATGGGCAGGCAGCGCCAGCCAGAGAAAGTAGCCGCCATCGGGGGAGGAGATCCGCACCTCGTCCGGCAACAGCCGTTGCAGGGCCGCCCGCATCTGCTGCTGGCGCTGGGCCAGGGTGTGGCGCAGGCGGCGAAAGTGGGCATCAACCCCGCCCTGGCGCAGCATCTCGGCCAGCGCCAGCTGGCTCGGCACATTGGTGGAGAGGGTGGACATCAGTTGCAGCCGCTGCACCCGCTCGGCATGGGGCCCCGCCACCACCCAGCCGACCCGAAAGCCCGGCGCCAGACATTTGGAGAAGGAGCTGCAGAGCAGGCTGTCGCCACGCTGATCCCAGTGGCGGATCGGCTTGGGGCGCTCGCGGCCAAAGTAGACCTCGGCATAGACGTCATCCTCCACCAGCGGCACCCCGTGGCTGTTGAGCAGTGCCATCAGCCCCTGTTTGTGTGCATCGGGCATGGTGTGGCCGAGCGGGTGCTGCACATTGCCCATCAGCCAGCACGCCTTGACCGGAATGCGGGTGAGGGCGTCGGCCAGCAGGTCGAGATCGATGCCTACCCCCGGAATGACCGGGATCTCCACCGCCTTGAGTTTCAGCCGCTCGATGGCCTGCAGGGCGCCATAGAAGGTGGGGGACTCCACCACCACCCAGTCACCGGGCTCGGTCAGCACCTGCAGACTGAGGGAGAGCGCCTCCATGGCGCCTGTGGTGATGATGATCTCCTGCGGATTGACCGCCACACCGTCGCTGGCGTAGCGCTGGGCGATGGCGCGGCGCAGCGCTTCGTTGCCGGGGGGCAGGTCGGCCACCGTGCTGAAGGGATCGAGCTTGCGCATGCAGCTGGCCAGCGCCCGCCCGAGCTGGGGATGGGGGAACAGGGTCGGGTCTGCTACCGACATGCCAAGGGGCACCAGATCCCGCGATTTGCTCGCCTGCAACACCTCGAACACCAGATCGTTGATATCCACCGAGCCGCTGTAGTGGGTCTGGCTCGGCGTGTGCTGCACGACCTGTGGTGAGGCGGCTTTGACGTAGTAGCCGGACTGGGGGCGGGCGAGGATCCGCCCCTGACTTTCCAGCAGTTGATAGGCCTGCAACACCGTCATGGGGCTGAGCCCGTGGGTCTTGCAGCTCTGGCGAATGGAGGGGATGCGCTCCCCCGGTTGCCAGATACCATCGTCGATCTGGCTTTGCAGGCGGTCGGCCAACTGCTGGTAAAGGGACATGATCTGGATCAACTGTTATAGGTGTAATTCAATATGACTGCATCTGTTATAGGTGTCATGCTCCGTGATGTACTTGTCACGCACGAAACGTGCAAGGCAAATACAACAAAAGAGAGTGACGCATGATCAATCCGGATGACGTGGTCAGCCTGTCTCGCCTGCAATTTGGCGCCACGGCCCTGTTCCACTTCCTGTTTGTGCCCCTCACGCTGGGGCTGTCCTGGATCCTGGTGATCGCCGAGTCGGCTTATGTGATGACCGGCAAGGTGATCTATCAGGACATCACCCGCTTCTGGGGCAAACTGTTTGGCATCAACTTCGTCATGGGGGTCACCACGGGGATCACCATGGAGTTTCAGTTCGGCACCAACTGGGCTTACTACTCCCACTATGTGGGGGACATCTTCGGTACTCCGCTGGCCATCGAGGGGCTGATGGCCTTCTTCCTCGAATCGACCCTGGTGGGGCTCTTCTTCTTCGGCTGGGACAAGCTCTCTCGCGGCAAGCACCTGCTGGTGACCATGCTGGTGGCGCTCGGCTCCAACCTCTCCGCGCTCTGGATCCTGATCGGCAACGGCTGGATGCAAAACCCGGTGGGGGCCGAGTTCAACCTGCTGACCCAGCGCATGGAGCTGGTGGATATTGCCGCCGTGCTGTTCAACCCGGTGGCGCAGGTGAAGTTCGTTCACACCGTCGCGGCGGGCTATGTGGCCGCCTCCATGTTTGTGATGGGGGTGAGCAGTTGGTATCTGCTGCGCAAAACCGAGGTGCAGTTTGCCCTGCGCTCATTCGCTATTGCCTCCGGCTTTGGGCTGGCAGCCATTCTCTCGGTCATTGTGCTCGGGGATGAGTCTGGCTATCGCACCGGCGAGGTGCAGAAGGTGAAGCTTGCCGCCATCGAGGCGGAGTGGCACACCGAGCCGGCGCCCGCTTCCTTTACCCTGTTCGGCTTTCCGGATCAGCAGGGGGAGACCACCCACGCCGCCATCAAGATCCCGTATCTGATGGGGATCATCGCCACCCGCTCCCTCGATGAGGCGGTGACCGGCATCAAGGATCTCAAGGTGCAGCACGAGGCGCGCATTCGCAGCGGCATGGTGGCGTCCGGTGCGCTCGAAGAGATCCGCGCCGGCAACGACTCGGCCGAAAACCGGGCGCTGTTTGCCAAACACGGCAAGGATCTCGGCTACGGTCTGCTGCTCACCCCCTATGCCAGCAATATCGCCAAGGCGGGGGAGGCAGAGATTGCCAAGGCGGTGGAGGACTCCATCCCGCAGGTGGCGCCGCTCTTCTTCGGTTTTCGTCTGATGGTGGGGCTGGGCGTCGTGATGCTGGGGCTGATGGTGGTGAGCTTTGTCCAGCTCTGCCGCAACCGGCTGCAAGACTCGCCACGGCTGCTCAAGACCCTGCTTTGGAGCATTCCGCTGCCCTGGATCGCCATCGAGGCGGGCTGGTTTGTGGCCGAGTTTGGTCGCCAGCCCTGGACTATCAGCGACGTGCTGCCGGTGTCGACCTCGGTCTCCCTGCTCACTCCGGGCCAGCTCTGGTTCAGCCTTATCGCCATCTGTTCCATCTACACCCTGTTGCTGGTGGTGGAGCTCTTCCTGCTGCGCCGGGTGATCCGCAAGGGGCCCGCCATTCTCCATACCGGCCGCTACAGCAGTGAACAACCCGAACTTGCGAGGATCGCCTGATGGATTACGCAACCCTGAAACTCATCTGGTGGGCACTGCTGCTCTTCATGATGGTCGGCTTTATCGTGATGGATGGCTTCGATCTCGGCATCGCCATGCTGCTGCCGGTGGTCTCGCAGGATGACGACGACCGGCGACTGGTGATCAACAGCGTGGGGCCGGTGTGGGAGGGCAATCAGGTGTGGCTGATTGCCGGTGCCGGCGCCCTGTTTGCCGCCTGGCCGCTGGTCTATGCCGCCGCCTTCTCGGTGCTCTACATCCCCATGGTGGTGCTGCTGCTCGGCCTGTTTCTGCGCCCGGTTGGCTTTGACTACCGCAGCAAGCTGACCGACCCGATGTGGCGCCGCTGGTGGGATCGGGCGCTGGTGGCGGGGGGCCTGATACCGACCCTGATCCTCGGCGCCGCCATCGGTCTGGTGGTGCAGGGCTTGCCGTTTCGCTTCGACACGGCGCTGCGTCTGCACTACGGCGCATTCGACTTCCACTGGGGCTGGCTGCTCTCGGTACTGGCCACCGCCATCGCCTTGCTGCTGCTGCACGGCGCCAGCTTCTTGCAGGCCAAGGTCACGGGGACGCCTGCGGTGCGCGCACGGGGCATCGCCATTCTGCTGGCCCCGCTGGTGAGCCTCTGCTACTTGCTGGCCGGCTGGCATCTGGTGGATCTGCAAGGGTTTCAGCTGACCGGTGTCGGCACACAACCCTTTGACCCGAATGTCGCCATCAGCCCGCTGATGAAAGGGGTGATCCCCCACGCCGGAGGCTGGCTGCGCAACTACTTTGACTATCCGCTGCTGTGGCTGGTGCCGATCATCGGGACGCTGGCGCCGCTGGTGAGCGGGATTGCCTCCTGGCTGGAGCGGGGCCGGATTGCGCTGCTGGCCAGCGCGATCGCCTGCGCCGCCATGCTCTGCGCGGTGGCCATCGCCCTGTTCCCCTTCGTGTTGCCTTCATCCCTCGATGCGGTCAGCAGCCTGACCCTGTGGGACAGCACCTCCAGCTACAAGACCCTGGCCATCATGTTCGGCCTCGTGCTGGTGCTGATGCCGGTCAACCTGGGCTACACCGGCTGGGTCTATCGAGTGGTGCGTGGCAAGCTCGACCGTGCCCGCATCAAGCGCGACAGCCATCAACTCTACTGACCTCAAGGGATCTGCTATGTGGTACTTCACCTGGATTTTGGGCCTCGGATTCGCCCTGCTGCTGGGCCTGTGCAACCTGCTCTGGCTGGAAGCACGCTGGCAGGCCGATGAAAGGGACGGTAACTGACGGCGGGGTTCGCGCCCCGCCACGGCCGGTGGTTGGCGTTCACACGTCGCCATCGGCCCCTCTCTCCTCCTCTTTAAACGACACAAACGACACAAACGACACAAACGACACACTTTCAACCGACAACCAACCGACAGGTAATTGTGATGAAACAGAGATTGAAAGCGGTGGCGCTGGCCATCGGCTGCGCGCTCACCGTCGCCCCGGCCTGTGCCGAGCCGGTACAACTGACACCACTGGATAAAACCTTCACCCTGCAGGTGCTCGGCAGTGGTGGCCCCATCTCCGACGATCTGCGCGCCTCCTCCAGCGAGGTGATCTGGTGGAAGGGGAAATCCCGCATCCTGATCGATGCCGGTGGCGGCGTCTACCTGCGCTTCGGCCAGGCGGGGGCCAAGCTCGAAGAGGTCGATTTTATCGGCATCACCCACTTCCACACCGACCATGTGACCGACCTGCCCGCCCTGCTCAAGGGGGCCTACTTCTTCGAACGCAGCGATCCGCTGGATCTGGCGGGGCCAGAGGCCGGCTCGGCCTTTCCCAGCATGAGCGGCTACTTTGATGCCCTCTTCAACAAGGACAAGGGCGCCTATGCCTACCTGAGCGGCTTCAAGGATGGCACCGATGGCCTCTTCCCCATCACCTTGCACGATGTGCCCTACCAGAGTCCGCAGCCCCACACCGTCTATCAGCAGGATGGGCTGACCATCACCGCGCTCGGCATCCCCCACGGTGACGTGCCCTGTCTGGCCTATCGTATCGAGAGCGCCGAGGGGACCATCGTTATCTCGGCAGATCAGAACGGCAGCAACCCGGCCTTTGTGCCGTTTGCCAAGGGGGCCGACATTCTGGTGATGCCGCTCGCCATCCACGAAGGGGCCGATCCGGTCTCCGCCTCGCTCCATGCCAAGCCATCTGTGGTGGCCAAAATTGCCGCCGAGGTGAACCCCAAGTTGCTGGTGCTCAACCACTGGATGGGGGTCGGCCTCAATCACAAGAAAGAGGCGATGGCCATCGTCAAACAGCAGTTCCACGGCCAGATCGTGGCCGCCCGCGATCTCTCCAGCTACCCCGTTTCATCCGTCAAGGAGTCCACCCATGAGTAACTCAAGCAGCAACAAAACCACCGGCAAACTGACCCTCTCCATCGCCATGACCAGCCTGATTGCCCTGACACCGGGGCTGGCGCTGGCGGCCACCCCGGGCGATGCGCCGGTCAAGGCCGCCCCCAGCGAACAGCACGGCGGCAAGTGCGCGGCGGGCAAGTGTGGCACCGAGAAGCGCTTTGAAAAGCATGTCCTCGACAGCGATCCGCAGGGGCGGCTGGTGCGCGCCCGCGATGGCAAGTGTGGCGTGGCGGGCGAGGGGATTGATGGCGACAGATCCAGCAACGGCAGCAAGATGACGGAGGGGGTATGCGGCCAATAAGCTCCCGCAGTCGGGGGATCGGGCTGCGTCAGGAGCATCTGGATGCGCTCTGCGTTGGCCCCGTCCGCCCCGGCATCGACTTTCTCGAACTGGCGCCGGAGAACTGGATGGCCATCGGCGGCGCCAGGCGGGCGCAGCTGCATCAGCTGGCCGAGCGTTACCCACTGGTGGCCCACGGTCTCAGCCTCTCCCTCGGCGATTGTCAGCCCCTCAATCGCACTTTGCTCAGCCAGATCCGCACCTTTCTGGACGAGTTCGGCATCGAGATCTACAGCGAGCACCTGAGCTTTTCCCGCGACCAGCAGGGGTATCTTTACGAGCTTTTACCGGTGCCGCGCCAGTGGGAGAACATCCCCTATCTGGCCGAGCGGATCGCGCAGGTGCAGGATGCGCTGGCCCGCCCGCTGGTGCTGGAAAATATCTCCTACTACCACGGCTATGACCACGAGATGCTGGAGGAGGATTTTCTCGCCGAGCTGGTGGCACGCAGCGGCTGCGAGCTGCTGCTCGATATCAACAACGTCTTTGTGAACAGCCGCAACCACGGTTACTGCCCCAAGCGGATGATCGCCGGGCTGCCGGGCAATGCGATCCGCTATTTCCATATCGCCGGTCATCTGGAAGAGGTGGACGGCACTTTATTGGATACCCATGGCAAACCGGTGTGCGAGGAGGTGGTGGCGCTGGCCCGTTATACGGTGCAGACCCATGGCCTGCGTCCCCTGTTGCTGGAGCGGGATCACCATCTGCCACCGCTGGCAGAGCTGGAGGCCGAGCTGGCGCGGGTGCACGGCGCCTGTTGCGAGGCGATCGACAGTCAGGTGCGGGAGGTGCGCTATGGATAGACGGTTATCCCTGATCACTGCGCCTAAAACGGCACCGCAGCGGATGCAGCAGCAGACCGCCTGGCTGGCGAGCCGGGTGCGGCTGCCGCAGGATGGCATCGCCAGCCACTATGCCCGCAGCGTGCGCGCCAATGTGGAGTCGGTGCTGGAGAGCGCTTTTCCGCTCACCCACGCTCACTGGGCACCGGTGGACAGGTGGCAACTGGTGGAGGGCTTTGTCATCGCGCACGGCGCCGAGGCCCCCGAGTTTCACCATATCGCCACCGAGTTTGTCCGCTATGTGCAGCATCGCCACAGTGAAGGCTCTCTCAACTGGCCCAGGCAGCGGTTGGCGCTGCTGGAGTACGAGTGGGCCTGCCTCTGTGTCGAGATTGATGAAGGGGTGGTGCCGCAAGTTATGGCGGGGGAGGAGGTGACTGCGGAGAGTCCGCTCGGGCTCAATCCCACCCTGCAACTGCTTGAACTCCCCTTCGCCATTCGTCGCAGCGGCGTGGTGCCGACCCGGCAGGGCAACCACTTCTATGGCCTGTTTCGCAGCCCGGATCATCAGGTGGTGACCCAGCGCTTGCGTGAATGGGACGTGGCGCTGATCCAGCTGCTGCAACAGCAGCCGGGGATCACCCAAGCCGGGTTCCAACAACAGGTACAACAGGTTCGCAGCGACTTTGATCTGACCAGGTGGGCACGCCATTTTCACCGGCTGGGTCTGCTGACCTTGTCCGTTGGCGAGCGCCAGTTTGGCGCGCCCTTGCCCTCATCTAGCAAACACCAAGGAGAATTCCCATGAACAACACTCTTATCCAGTGGTACGAGCGGGCGGTGGCCCAGTGCAAGCGGCTCGATTTTCTGGCCCTGCTGGCCATTCGCCTCTATCTCATTCCGGTCATCTATGTGGGGGCC
This sequence comes from Aeromonas sp. 84A, assembly GCF_051919345.1. Lineage (NCBI taxonomy): Bacteria > Pseudomonadati > Pseudomonadota > Gammaproteobacteria > Aeromonadales > Aeromonadaceae > Aeromonas > Aeromonas sp. 84A. The sequence goes on along the minus strand of NZ_JBQBEW010000001.1, from coordinate 3,293,574 downwards.
CACTCCAAGGTGATGGGCTTTGCCGGCACGGTCGCCTGGTTTGGGGCCCCGGTCTCGGAAGGGGGGCTCAACCTGCCGTTCCCGACCCTGCTCGCCTTTCTGGCGGCGGGCACCGAGGTACTGGGTTGCATCTGCATCGCCCTTGGCCTCTTTACCCGCATCATGGCCATTCCCACCATCTTCCTGATGAGCGTGGCGAGCGCCATGGTGCACTGGAAGCACGGCTGGGACGCCATCGCCACCGGCAGCATGGAGGCCACTGTGCGCCTCAACGGCTTTATCGAGTGGCTGGCGGCGAACTTCCCCGGTCGCTACAACTACATCACTGAGCTCGGGGATCCCGTGATGCTCAACAACGGGATGGAGTTTGCCGCTACCTACTTTGTGATGCTGCTGGTGCTGCTGGTTTACGGCGGGGGCCGCTACGTCAGCCTCGACTACTGGCTCAAGCGGGCGGTGACCGGCAAAGCAGGCGTGCAACAGGCGGTATAAGGCTTGCCCACGGATAACAAAAACCATAACGACAGAGCGTGAAAAACAGCGAGCGGCCGGGGGCCGCTCGCTGTTTTTGTGCTGTGTGGGGAGAGTATCAGCTGCGTCAGCCGCTACTGGTAGCGGCCGACTGCGATGGGGGACTCCTGCTCAATCTGGCCAAGGCGCTCGGCCCACTGGGCGAGCCAGGCTTCCCGCTCTTCTTGCGAGACCCGCACCGGGGCATAGCAGATATGGGGGCGCAGCACATCGAAGCCGACAAATTGCAGGATCCCGCGCTGGATGGGGCGCAGCACCCCGTCGATATCGCCGTTGAAGCCGTCGGGCAGATAGGTCTCGGTAGGGCCGCCGGTGGTGAGGCTCAGCAACGCCCGCTTGCCGCGAAACTTGCCGCTCTCGTAGATATGACCCTGACCGTAGACCCGTCCCATGGCAAAGACCCGATCCACCCACCCCTTGAGGATGGCGGGCAGGCCAAACCACCAGAGCGGGAACTGGAAGATCAGCAGATCGGCCGCCTCCAGCTTTTGCATCTCCTGCTCCAGCTGCGGGGCAAAGCTGTCCTGCTCGGTGGCAGCCAGCTCTTCAAGCTGCAGCTTGAGAAAATCGGGATCGCTGGCGGCGGTGAAGTTGCGCCGATCCGAGACGGGATCAAAGCCCATGGCATAGAGATCGCTGGTCATCACTGTGTGGCCCGCCTGCTCCAGCGCCCTGATGGCGTGGCAGAAGAGGGCACCGTTGAAACTTTTGGGTTCGGGATGGGCATAGACGATAAGCACCTTCATAACAGACTCCGTGGCAAATGATGCGAGGGTGACAGGCTTGGTTGCTGAAACAGTTGCTGAAATGGTTGCCGGGTTAACTCTGTGTCACAGCATAGAAGCCTGCCGCGCCGATTGCAGCAGGCGCCACGCTCTTGCGTGACGCCTGCTGGCGCAGCTTATGCCTGACAGGCGGCGAGCCGGACGGCTTCGCGGCGCTCGCTGACATGTGTCAGCCCGTAGGCAAGCAGCACGATAAGGGCGCCGATCCAGGGGGTGTGCATCAGGCCGAGGTGCTCTACCACCAAGCCACCGACGACGGAGCCCAGCGCGATGCCAACGTTGAAGGCCGCGATATTGAGGCCCGATGCCACATCCACCGCCTTGGGAGTGTGCAGTTCGGCCTGCTTCACCACCAGTACTTGCAGACCCGGCACGTTACCGAAGGCAAAGGCGCCCCACACCAGCACGGTGAGCACGGCCAGCACCGGATGGGGGGCGGTGAAGGTGAGGGCCAGCAGCACCAATGCGAGACCTGCAAACAGCAGCTTGAGGGCGGGCAGAGGGCCCATCTTGTCGGCCAGCTTGCCACCCCAGATATTGCCGACGGCAACCGATACCCCGTAGACCAGCAGGATCAGGCTCACCGCACCGGCGCTAAAGCCGCTCACCTGCTGCAGAATGGGGGCGAGGAAGGTAAAAGCCGTGAAGGCGCCGCCATAACCGAGGGCGGTTTTGGCGTAGACCAGCAGCAGCGGCTTCTTGGTCAGTACCGAGAGTTGCTCGCGGATGGTCGAGGCCGCCCCCTTGGGCAGGTTGTTCGGGATCAGCAGCAGGCTACCCACCATGGCGACGAGGCCGAGCAGGCTTACCACCAGAAAGGTTTCCCGCCAGCCAAAGACCTGACCAATCCAGGTGCCGAGCGGTACGCCGGTCACCAGCGCCACGGTAAGGCCGCTGAACATGATGGCGATGGCGCTCGCCGCCTTCTCTTTGGCGACCAAGCCGGTTGCGATGGTGCTGCCCACCGAGAAGAAGACCCCATGGGCCAGCCCGGTGAGGATGCGGGCCACGATCAGGCTCTCGTAACCGGGGGCCTGCCAGGCCAGCAGGTTGCCGGCGGTAAAGAGCGCCATCAGCCCCACCAGCAGCCACTTGCGCGGCACCTTGCCGGTGAGCGCCGTGAGCACGGGGGCGCCGATGGCCACCCCAAGGGCATAGAGACTGACCAGCAGGCCCGCCGAGGGGAGCGAGACATTGAGCTGCTCGGCGATGGTGGGGATAAGCCCCACAATCACAAATTCGGTGGTGCCGATCGCAAAGGCACTCAGGGTAAGGGCAAATAACGCCAGTGGCATAACAACTCCTTGGTTTGGGACTCCCGACGGGAGAATGGCGCCAGTATGCCGATGGGTTTTGTTGGCAAAAATGACGGTGACATCAAATTACTTTTGCCAAATCAGCAGCAATGGCGATGGGGAGGAGGGGATTGTGTTGCCCGCGGCGTGAGCGCAACGCAGTGATCTGCCTCGCAGAACGGGATGACCGCTGCTCCTTTTCTGAGCTTGCTTAAGCTCCAGTACAAGCTGGCAGCCATAGGATTTTTCCTATGAAACCCATGTGCGCCGGTGCTGTGATGGCCGTGCGCTTTCATCTACAGGCAATATCCAGCTGACAGGTAACATGATGACATTGAACCGACTCTCCTCTCTTTTGCTGCTGTGCGGCGCCTTTGCGGTACAGGCTGGCCAGAGCGATCCCCTCTCTGCCTGGAATGACACGGCGGCCAAGCAGGAGATCACCCGCTGGGTAACCAATGCCACCGATCAGCAGCAGGCCACTTTTATTCCGCCAGAGAAGCGCCATGTGGTGTTTGACAATGACGGCACCCTCTGGCCGGAAGCGCCCATGACCTATCAGCTGCAGTTTGCGATGGACGAGATCAAGCGCCTGGCGCCGGAACACCCGGAGTGGAAGGCCGACCCCATCGTCACGGCAGTGCTGAACAACGACCTCAAGGCCGTGGCCAAATCGGGGGAGAAGGGGCTCGCCAAGCTGGTGGGACTGACCCACAGCGGCATGACCACCACCGAGTTTGCCGAGCGGGTCACTCGCTGGGTCAACAGCAGTAAGGATCCCCGTTTTGGCTGCCACTACGATCAGCTCGGTTATCTGCCGATGAAGCAGCTGCTGGGGTATCTGCGGGATAATGGCTTCCAGACCTGGATTGTCTCCGGCGGCGGCGTCGATTTTATGCGGGTGATGTCCGAGCAGATGTATGGCATCCCGCCCCAGCAGGTGATTGGCTCCTTTACCCTCGGCGAGTTTGCCCTGACCGGGGAGGGCAGCGAGATCCGCAAGACCATGAACGGCGCCTATTTCGATGACAGCAAGGCGAAACCGGCCGCCATTCACCTCTTTATGGGGCAGCGTCCGGTCGGCGCCTTTGGTAACAGCGATGGCGACGTGCCCATGCTGCAATACACCTCGACCAACCCGGATTACCACACTTTTGGTTTGTTGGTGCACCACACCGATGCCAAGCGCGAATACGCCTACGACAGCCATCCGCCAGCCAGCGGCAAGCTGATCGACGGGCTGGCACAGGCAAAAGCGCGGGGCTGGGTGGTGGTCGATATGAAATCAGACTGGAATCAGGTATTCGATCCCGCCCTTTGCCAGAACGCGCCCTGATTGCGGGGCTGCATCTGGCATCAATGTGGCGGCTGGACGTTCAGCAAGCGCTGCAAAGCGTGAGGCAAGAAAAGAGACAGGGAGAGCATGATGCTCTCCCTGTTATATCTGGCTTGCTGGCGAGCCAGCTTTTCTTTCGCGTTAGTCTCACGCCTTTCGCGTCAGTCCCATGCAGGGGCAAAGTCGGGATTGGCGCAGCGCTCGCCCCTATCCAGCGTGGCGATGGCGGCCATCTCCTCGCTGCTCAAGGTGATATCGAGAGCGGCCAGATTGGCGGCCTGATTCTCCCGCTTGGTGGAGCTCGGGATCACTGTCATCTCCTGCGCCAGCAGCCAGGCCAGCGACACCTGCGCCGCCGATACCCCGTGGCGCTTGCCAATCTCCATCAAGAGCGGCTCGGCGAGCACCTTGCCATAGGCGAGCGGCATATAGGCGGTGACGGCGATACCCTGGGCTTTGCAGAACTCGACCACCTTGCGGTTTTGCAGCAGGGGATGAACCTCGATCTGCTGGTGAGCGATGGCCCCCGGCCCCAAAATCTCTATAGCCTGTTTGAGCTGGGCCACGGTGAAGTTGGAGACCCCGATCTCCCGGGTCAGGCCCCGGGCCTTGGCCTCGGCCAGCTGCTCCAGATAGACTGCCATCGGCACCTCATCCTTGGGGGAGGGCCAGTGGATCAGCGCCAGATCCAGATAGTCGGTGCCCAGTTTTTCGAGGCTCACCTCAAGGCTCGGGATCAGCTTGCCCGGGCCAAACTCGCTGGTCCACACCTTGGTGGTCAGGTAGGTCTCGTGGCGAGCAACAGTGCTGCGGGTCAGCACGGCACCGACCTCGGCTTCATTGTCATAGATCTGTGCTGTATCGATATGGCGATAGCCCAGCTCCAGACCGTTGGTCAGGGTGGCAAGCAGCGGCTCGCCCTTCAGGCGGAAGGTGCCCAGACCCATGGGTGGCATATTGATCATCTCGTTCCTCAATGGGGTGGTGGTTGGCCCTTGATGGGCTGAACAGAAACAGGCTCTAGGGCCAGTCAGGCGCCCAGTGGCTGATAGCGGCGAATGGTGCTGCTGGCAAACCAGGGCTTGGCCTTGGCGACAAATTCGGTAAAGTGGGGTTGGCCCTGATGGGCGGTGAGGGCGGCGTTACTCTCCCACACCTCGTAGAGCATCCAGCTGTGTGGATTGTCCAAGTCCTGATGCAACTGATAGCGCTGGCAGCCCGCCTCTTGCAAGGTGGCCGCAATCAGCGGCTCAAGGGCGGTGCGAAACTGGGCGGCGAATTCGGGTTTGGCTTCAAGCTGGGCAATCACAATCACGGGTGATGACATCTGAACCTCCTTGGCAAAAACGAAGGGTCAGTATGCCTGCCGTGACTGGCTGGAAACAGAGTTAATGGCGCAGCAGTGAATTGAGACATAAGCAATAATCAGTAATTGATATTTTAATAACTAGGTTTTGTTTTGGGGGAATGGAATTGCTATTATTCCATGAGAGCATTACTTATAAACGCCTCAAAATCCTTAAGTTCATATATCAAACAGTGATCTATTTTATTGAAACAGTAACTGAGTGTGCGCACATATTCATTGTGATGTTTGTTATGTACTCCATTTCTCAATATGGACAACATAAGAACTTTATTTAAATTATTTAGCAATGGTTCATGTTTTGTATCTGCAAGGTATCGACAAACAATCTCAAGAATATATATTTTAAACTTTTCTGTGATATTGGATGAGTTTATAACCATGTACACGATACTACCAAGAGCTAGTGCCGTGCTCTTCATAATGGAGCCATTATCATGAGATAAATCCTGGTTCTTTATATATAGCTGTGATTTATCTGCTAGATATTCTGACTCCTCTAACCATCGAAGCATAATGGTAATTATATTATAAATCGTATAATGGTATGGTGTTGGCCATTCGGCCTCAAGGTCTACATTTGCCGATGGATTTAGTTTGCTTAAAATTAGTTTTGTGAATGATACAAAATAAAATAACCACATATGCCAGCGGACATTATTATGTATAGATTCCATTATCATAATGTCAAAAAAATGCATAGAGCTATAGATAGGGCATTTGAATCTTTGGTGATCTACATATGTACCTAAAGAGCGATTAAATCTAGAGGATATTTCTGTGCCATTCTCAATATAGAAACATACTTTATCTCCAATTGGTTTGTAAATGGAAAATTTCTTGGCAATATTTATATCCCCAAGGAAAAAATAAAGAAACTTATTGTTGTCAGAAATATAATATCTATGGCCATGAGTTAAATTTTGAGTGTTTTCTAATTCATAGTAGTAAATACTATTAGGGTTTTCTATTAGGCATGATATAAATCCACTGATAAAATCTCTTGTAAATGAATTTTCATATTTTATTATATCTATTCCTAAGTATGGTTGTGCAATTGAAATGTAATTTACGAAGCCATAATTGCTTACCAACCTGCGAAGTATATTGGCGGCCACCTCTGGTTTTTTATCATCGTGGACTAATTTTTCATAAATATTAACCATTAGTTTGTTTGATAATGATGGCTCATCACAGGTTTTTCCCTCTAAAAGTAAAGTATGAAAATTAGAACGTGGTTTTATTTTTCCTGCAATGGAGTTTCTTAAGCTTCTGCTGCCACTAATCTCGATAATACTTCGTATATGTTTTTTAACTAACAGAGTTAATTCACTATATTTATTTTCTAGTAAAAGCGTTTCAAATAGTTCATATGCGGTATCTATATTTGAACGTGTAACCTTTGCTGACTTTATTCTAATGAAAATATAGACGCTAAGGGATAAGAACATAAGGTATATGGTGTTTGATTCATTGAAACCATATTTCCAAGGGCCTAGGTAAATATAAAGCCCCAAGGATTCAAGTACAGGGAGGTATATGATGTAATGAACTGCCAATAAAGTCAGCGCAATAATAACTCTATCAAAAATTGAAAATCTAAGAACTAAATCCAATCTTTTCTCTACAGGAAATGTTGCATACACAGCAACAGCAAGACCTATAATAGTGATTATCCCATAAGGGTCCAATTTATAACCTCTCAATATAGAAATAGTATTAAATAAAGTTAAAAAATATTCTTGCCATATCAATGCGAACACTATGGTAAATCATTTTCTCTCCCATTTGGCTATTGCAAGATCACAAAACAGGTGTTCTGTCAGGAATATTTTGGTTGCATAAAGAGATACTGGTTTACTCCAGGTGTGGCTAGAGGGGCGGATATTTTGCTATTCCCCCTCCTGCCGTCAGATGCTGGCCGGCTCCGACCAGACCGCAAATTCATTGCCGCTGGGCTCGACAAAGTGAAAGCGGCGGCCACCGGGGAAGTCGAAAAGAGGGCGGTTGATGGAGCCACCGTGTTGGCTCACCTTGGCTTGAGTCGCTTCAATATCGGCGCTGTAGAACACCAGCAGGGCGCCGCCCTGCGCACTCTGGCTGCACAGATCGGCGCGATAGAAGCCGCCATCCAGCCCTTCTCCCTCGAAGGCGCAATAATCGGGGCCGTAATCGGCAAATTGCCAGCCGAAAGCGGCCTGAAAGAAGGCCTTGGTGACGGCAAGATCTCTGGCTGCAAACTCCACATAGTTCAGTTTTTCATGGGCTTTCATTCAGTTCGTCTCCCTCATCATCAGCATCGGTGGGCTCAGCAAGTTGCTCCCACGGGGTCAGTTTAAGCTGCTTGCGCCGCAGCCAGAGCCAAGATGCCATAGTCAGGCCGAAGAATCCCGCAAACAGGGCTGTTTGGCGCAGGGCAAATAGCGGATCTATCCCCATGGGGTGCCAGCTGAAAAACCACATCGCCATGCCCCAGACAAGACCAATGCCGACCCCGAATACCAGAACGTTGGTTAACCAGCCCTCATAGTGAGGCGGTTTGACGGGATAACCGAACCTGCGCAGCAGCCTGCACAGCGGGGGATTGTAGTTGGCATGCCAGACCCCTTTGTTAGCCAGCTCCTGATGGGCGGCGGCCAGCCGCTCTTCAAATGTCATGGTATTGATCCTTGTGAAATAAGTGGTGCCATACGGTGCTTTTCTGGCTGCATTGTACTGACAAATCGCGAGCATGATGTGGGCTCGCGGTCACGTTCTTTCTCTGTAGAAAAAAAGAACTCTCCTCACCGCACGCTTGCCAATCCACAGTAGCTACGCCTATAAAGGCCCATTACTCTTGTCCGGATAACAGCAATGAAGACCCATTCTGATGAACTGACCCTGTTTGTGGCGGTGGTGGAGGCGGGCAGTTTTCGCCAGGCGGCGGAGAACCTCGGCATGGACAACTCGGTGGTGAGTCGCGGCATCAAGCGGCTGGAGGAGAAGCTCTCCACCGTGCTGCTCAATCGCACCACCCGCCGGGTCAGCCTGACCGAGGAGGGGAGCTGGTTCTATCAGCGGGCGGTGAAGATCCTGACCGAGATGAGCGAGGCGGAGGGGCATCTGCTGATGCGCCGGGAACAACCCGAAGGGGTGTTAAGAGTCGATGCCGCCACCCCCTTTATCCTGCACCGGCTGGTGCCGCTCATCGGCGAGTTTCGCCGCCGCTACCCCGCTATCGAGCTACAGCTGCACAGCTCGGAGGGTTTTATCAATCTGATGGAGCGGCGGGTGGACATGGCCATCCGCATCGGCGAGCTGACCGACTCCTCCCTGCGCGCGCTGCCCCTTGGCCGTTCGCGGCTGCGGCTGCTGGCCTCTCCCGCTTTTTTGAGCGAGCGCGGCACCCCACGCCAACCGGCGGATCTGCTGAGCGGTCACGAGCTGCTCGGCTTTTTGCATCCCGATCACCTCAACCACTGGCCGCTGCTCAGTGCCGAGCAGGGGGATCGCTTTGCCATCACCCCCAGCCTGCGTGCCAGCAGCGGTGAAACCTTGCGTCAGCTGGCGCTGGCGGGTCAGGGGATTGTCTGTCTGTCAGATTTCATGACCGGGCCGGATCGGGAGAGCGGCGCGCTGGTGGAGGTGCTGGCCCGCAGCAACAGCGGCGCCTCGCGCCCCATCAATGCGGTCTTCTACTCCGATGCCCAGCGGGATATCCGGCTACGGGTCTGGCTCGACTTTCTTAAAGAGCAGCTTGGCAGCCATACCCTTTAGTGCAGGTTGGTTTGTGCGGTTTGTTTGAACGGTTCGTCGCTGCGGTTTGCTTGGCGAAGAACAAGCCGCGCCTTCGTTGCGGCCAATCAGCATGAGCCAGGTGGCAGATAAACAGACGGCCGACTTGAGGGTCGGCCGCCGGTTCGGGAAGGTGTGTGAGCTGAAACGCAGTTAGCGGGGCAGTTTGCCCCATACCCGGCTGAGCAGGGCGCCGCCGATCACCGGCGGAATGGCCAGCAGCAGGGTCCACTGCCAGGAGAGGCCGCCGACGGTGGCGGCAAGTACGATGCAGGTGAGCACCACCAGCTGGGCCACCATCATCAGGAAGGTGCCTTCGCGGGGGGTCAGTGTCTCTTTTTGAGTGGCGACGTGAGCTACGGGCGCTTGATTGGTGGTCGGTTTCATGGCGATATCCCTCTGTTGAGCCTGATATCACTAAGCAATGGCTGTTCCACATTTTTTCATGTTAATTATCAATGGCTTGCTGTCTTGTTCGTTATTCCCGTTTCGAGAGGGCAGGCAAAATGATTTGCAAAATGAAAACGCCACCCTGCGGTGGCGTTTTGGTTATTGAGAGGGAGAGGGGGAAGCGCCGGGCCTAGCCAATCCGGTATTGGCGGATCTGCTCGTCGATGGCCTTGGCCAGTTCGAACAGTTCGCGGCTGGCGGCATTACTCTCCTGCGCGTGTTCCCGCTGGTGTTCGGCCACCATGGCCAACTCATCGAGCGCCGTTCTGGCTTGCCCCATTTGTTGATTCTGCGCCTGCGCCAGCGCACTGATCTCGTTGATCTCGAGGGCGGTCTGGTTGATCTGGCTGGTGGCATCAACCAGCACCTCTCTGGCCTGATTCATCCGGTTGTATCCCTCTTCGCTCAGGTTGCGGGAGTCTGCCATCGAGCTGCTGGCCTGCCGCGTTCCCTCCTGCAGGCGCAAGATGAGATCCTGCACATCCTTGGTGGCGGTCTGGGTACGCACCGCCAGTTGGCGTACCTCGTCGGCCACTACTGCAAAACCCCGTCCCATATCCCCCGCCCGGGCCGCTTCGATGGCCGCATTGAGGGCCAGCAGGTTGGTCTGGTTCGAGACATCGCGGATGAGGTTCATGATCTGGGTGATGTTGTTGCTGTCTTTCACTACCTCATCGAGCAGGGCCGAGGAGCTGCCGATGCTGCTGCGCAAGGTGTCGAGTTGCGCGGCGCTCTGGGTCACATCCTGCTCGATGCTGAGCATATGGTTGGCGATGCGTTGGGTCACGTCGTTGACCCCTTCAGAGCGGCTGGCGATCTGCTCGGCGTTGTCGCCGATGGTGGTGACCACAGTGGTCAGCTCCTGAATGCTCTGGGCCTGCTGGCACGCTTCTCCTGCCAGTGCCTGGGCCTGCTGCATGGATTGGGACGACTGCGCGGAGAGGGCGCTGCCTGACTGCTGGAAGCGGGAGAAGCTCTGGTTCAGGCTCTGGATCAGCTGATTGAAACTCTGGGCCATCATGCCCAGTTCCGACTCGTCAGAGAAGTCGAGGCGGGTCGCCAGATCCCGATCGGCGGTGATGTGATGCATGCCATCGGCTGCCTGACGAATGGGGCGACTGATGGAGTGAGCCAGCCAGGCGGATGCCAGCATGGCGATCCCGCCGATGGCGAGCGAGACCATGATGATGAGCTGGCGGGATTCCTGCAGGCCCTCTTCCAGCTCGGCGCTGTTGATCTCGCCAATCAGCAGCCGGTTGAGGGTGGGGATGTAACGCACCGCGATGAGGTAGGTTTGCCCCTCCAGTGTTAGCGCCTCTACGGCCACCTGTTCCCGGGCATTGGGAATAAGCCGCTTGACGGTATCGAGGAAGGATTGCTGGTGGTGGGCGGCGCCTTCCACCTCCTGCTCGGGGTGGATCTCGATATTGCCCTCCATGTCCGCCAGATAGACCTGACCGCTCTTGCCGATCCGGTAGCCGCTGATGAGTTTGCTCAGGGCGCTCATGTCGATGGAGGTGCCTGCCACTGCCAGGGTCTTGCCCTCGTGGGTGACGGCGGTGTTGATATAGAGGGAGGCGCGCTTGTCAAAATCCGAGATGTCGAGGTTCAGCTCATAGGGTTTGCTGCGTTTGAGAAAGCCGAAAAACCACCCATCTTTCGGATCTGATTCGCTCAGCGATTTCTGGGCGGTGGGGCCGCCGCTGAAGTTGATCAGGGTGCTGCTCTGGCGGGGTGCGATAAAGACGTTGCCGCCGATCCGCCGTTGCAGATCCTGAAAGTAGCGCTCCATGGCGGGCCACTCTTGCTCTGGCATGCCTGCGGTCAGCCAGTCGATGACAAAACGGTTGCTGGCCAGCGCCTGCGCCTCGGTCAGGTGCTGGATAAGCTGCGCTGTCAGCTGGTTGGCAATGCGATCCACGCTGCTTGGCAGCTCGTAGCGTTCGACCCGCTGCTGGGCCTGACTGTGGGATATCTGCTCGAGGATCAAGGTGATGCAGCTGATGGCGATGGCCATCAGTATCGCCACGCCAGCGAGGATCCGGGTGCGGATCCCGAGCCCTGACCAGAGTGAGTGCAGTGTAAAACGGTGTATCGCCCTCTCCATATCGCTCTCCTCATAAATAAGGTCGCATATGCGACCCAGATGATGATTATAGATAGAGAACTCAATTGCGTTGTGACGGATGGTAACAACAGAGGACGGCAGAAAAAGGGAGGGAGCAATGAGCGGGAAGGGGGCTGATACCGGCAAGGGAAAGCATAAAAAGAGAGGCCGACATTGCGGTCGGCCTCTCTGGTGTTTATCTCAACGGAATGTCGGGTGCCCGATCAATCCTCTTCAGCCCAACGGCGTGAACGCTCAACCGCTTTCTGCCAGCCGCTGTAACGTTTGGCGCGATCGTCTCTGTCCATTTGCGGGATGAACTCGCGGTCCACGCTGAATTTGTCTTCCAGCTCGTCCGAGCTCTTCCAGAAGCCGACTGCCAGACCAGCCAGGAAGGCGGCGCCCATGGCGGTAGTCTCGATGCGGGTCGGACGTACCACCGGGGTGTGCATCATGTCAGCCTGGAACTGCATCAGGAAGTCGTTGGCTACGGCGCCGCCGTCTACTTTCAGCGCTGCCAGCTTGATGCCGGAGTCCTGCTGCATCGCATCCAGCACATCGCGGCTCTGGTAGGCGATGGATTCCAGCGCAGCGCGGATGATGTGGTTGCGGTTGGCGCCACGGGTAAGGCCGACCATGGTGCCGCGAGCATACGGATCCCAGTAGGGTGCGCCCAGACCAACGAAGGCCGGTACAAGATAGACGCAGTTGGTATCGCCCACTTTGGAGGCAAAGTAGTCGGTGTCGCGGGCATCGTGAATGATCTTCAGTTCGTCACGCAGCCACTGGATGGTAGCGCCGCCCATAAACACCGCACCTTCCAGCGCGTAGTTCACTTCCCCTTTCGGGCCGATGGCGACCGTGGTCAGCAGGCCGTTACTGGAGCGAACCGGCTCGGTACCTGTGTTCATCAGCATGAAGCAGCCGGTGCCGTAGGTGTTCTTGGCCATCCCTTTTTCGAAGCAGAGCTGGCCGAACAGGGCTGACTGCTGGTCACCGGCGATACCGGCGATAGGGATGCGGGAGCCGCCGCCACGGGTGGTGTAGCCATACACCTCGGAAGAGGGTTTCACTTCCGGCAGCATGGACATGGGGATGCCCAGCTCGTCCAGCATGCGCTGATCCCACTTCAGGTCGCGGATGTTGTAGAGCATGGTACGGGAGGCGTTGGTCGGGTCGGTGACGTGCACTTCACCGTTGGTCATCTTCCAGACCAGCCAGGTGTCGATGGTGCCGAACAGCAGCTCGCCGTTCATCGCCTTCTCGCGGGCACCTTCCACGTTGTCGAGGATCCACTTCACCTTGGTACCGGAGAAGTAGGCGTCCAGCACCAGACCGGTGTTTTCACGTACGTACTCTTCCAGACCGCGTGCTTTCAGCTCTTCACAGATGGCTGCGGTGCGGCGGCACTGCCAGACGATGGCGTTGTAGATGGGTTTGCCGGTGGCCTTTTCCCACACGACAGTGGTTTCACGCTGGTTGGTGATACCGATGGCGGCGATCTCTTCACTGCGAAGGCCAGTCTTGGCCAGCACTTCGGTGAAGACGGAGGATTGGGTTGCCCAGATCTCCATCGGGTCGTGCTCTACCCAGCCCGCTTTCGGGTAGTGCTGGGTGAATTCGCGCTGGGAGGTACCGACAATGTTGGCATCCTGATCAAACACGATGGCGCGGGAAGAGGTGGTTCCCTGGTCCAGAGCGACGACATATTTCTTTTCAGCAGACATGATGTTCTCCACGTTTCTATTTTCCACGTTTTTATACGTTGGAGGGGGCCGCTCTTATGCGGCAGCCTCTTCTTTGGCGGTTTGGGTCGCTTGCTCGGTGGTGACGACACGGTTGCCCGGGACGCAGGGAGCCAGCACTTTGACATACAGAGCGGTACCAATCTGGGCGCCAACGATGGGGCCAAGGATCGGAACCCAGAAGTAGGGGTTGTCACGACCACCGGTCAGGGCAACATCACCCCAGCCAGCAAAGAACGCGAACAGTTTCGGACCAAAGTCACGGGCCGGGTTCATGGCAAAACCGGTTAACGGACCAAGGGAGGCACCGATCACCGCGATCAGGATACCGATCAGCAGAGCGGCGGCGAAACCTTTGGGGGCGCCGTTGTTGTTGTCACCCAGCGCCATGATGCCCAGCATCAGGACGGCGGTGATCACCAACTCGACGGCAAAAGCTTGCATATTGGTCAGCAGGGCATTGGGGTAGGTGGAGAAGATCCCGGCGGTGCCGAGGCTCTCGACGCTGCCGCGCACCACGTTATGGGTCACTTCCCACTGGGTGAAAAGGTTACCATAAAGGAAGTAGACAAGGGCTGCGAAGCAGAAGGCACCGGCCATCTGGGCGATGATGTAGGGTACCACTTTGCGCTTGTCGAAACCGCAGAAGGTCATCAGCGCCAGGGTTACAGCCGGGTTCAGGTGAGCACCTGAAATGCCGCCGGTCACATAGATGGCGATGGCCACACCCAGACCCCAGGTAATGGAGATTTCCCACTGCCCGAAGTTGGCGCCTGCCAGCACCAGTGCAGCCACACATCCGACGCCGAAAAATATCAGCAGGCCGGTTCCGATAAACTCGGCGATGCACTCGCCAAGCAGGGTATGGGGTCTTTGTATGCTCATACTTTTGTTCCTTATATCCACCCGTAGAGGTTTGATGTTCCGTTTTATCTTTTTGTGTCTATCCGTTGCTGCCGAAAACGTTTCCTTGTTGTTTTTGCGTCTTGCGCAAACGTTATGCTCGTTTGCGCTCGTTATCGGTCGTGACAGAAAATAACCCTTCCCAATAATTTCACCATCCCCCCTCCATAGGAAATGTGGACAAGATCCCACTCATTGCTAAGAAAATGTGACGTAAAGCATCTTGATAACCGCCACTTACCACTTAGGAGGTAGCTTGCAACCCTTGCCACACAAGGGCTGGCGCTTGCTGAGTGATCTCTCATTTGGAGCTTTTATTTGTAATAAAACTGCAATATTTGAGCATGCATCACAGATTAAATGAGCGCATATGAGCACAATAGGCTCGCTTACGAATCAGCGGACTCACATGGTTCGTCGGAATGGTCAGGGCATCCTCAACCGCCCATAACAACAATAAGGAAGCAGAACATGCTTAGTCTCTTCAGGCCTGCGGCGCACATCGACAGGCTCCCGGCTGACAAGGTCGACCCCTTCTACAAACGCATGCGTTGGCAGGTGTTTTTCGGGATCTTCTTCGGTTACGCCGGCTACTATCTGGTACGGAAAAACTTCAGTCTGGCGATGCCCTATCTGGTCGAGCAGGGCTTCTCCCGTGGTGATCTCGGTTTCGCGCTCTCCGGGGTCTCCATCGCTTACGGTTTGTCCAAGTTCCTGATGGGGAACGTCTCTGACCGTTCCAACGCCCGTTACTTCCTCTCCGCCGGTCTGCTGCTCTCGGCTGCCATCATGTTCATGATGGGTACCATGCACTGGGCCACCTCCAGCATTGCCATCATGTTTGTGCTGTTGTTCCTGAACGGTTGGGCACAGGGCATGGGCTGGCCGCCCTGCGGTCGCACCATGGTGCACTGGTGGTCACAGAAAGAGCGCGGCGAAGTGGTTGCGGTCTGGAACGTGGCGCACAACGTGGGTGGCGGCATGATTGGCCCGCTGTTTATCCTCGGGATGGGCTGGTTCAACGACTGGCGCAGCGCCTTCTATGTGCCTGCGGCAGCGGCGGCCGCCATCGCGGTGATCGCCTTCTTCGTGATGCGTGATACCCCGCAATCGGTCGGTCTGCCTCCCATCGAGGAGTACAAGAACGACTATCCGAAGGATTACAACGAGAGCCACGAGCAGGAGTTCTCCGCCAAGGAGATCTTCGTCAAGTACGTGCTGCACAACAAACTGCTGTGGTACATCGCGATCGCCAACGCTTTCGTTTACCTCATTCGTTACGGTGTGCTGGACTGGGCGCCAACCTACCTGAAAGAGGCCAAGCACTTCACCGTCGACAACTCCTCCTGGGCTTACTTCCTCTACGAGTGGGCCGGTATTCCGGGCACCCTGCTGTGTGGCTGGATCTCTGACAAGATGTTCCAGGGCCGCCGTGCACCGGCCGGTATCCTGTTCATGGTGCTGGTGACCCTGGCTGTGCTGGTTTATTGGTTCAACCCGGCCGGCAACCCGACCATCGACATGATGGCGCTGGTGGCAATCGGCTTCCTTATCTACGGCCCTGTCATGCTGATCGGCCTCTATGCTCTTGAGCTGGCACCGAAGAAAGCAGCCGGTACTGCGGCAGGTTTCACCGGTCTGTTCGGTTATCTGGGCGGCGCCGTGGCAGCCAACGCCATGCTGGGTTATACCGTTGACCACTTCGGTTGGGATGGCGGCTTCATGGTGTTGACCGTCTCCTGCGTGCTCTCCATCATTCTGCTGGCGATGACCCTCAAGCATGAGAACATTGCCGTTGCGGCCAAGAAAGCGGCTGCCCATAAGGCATAAAACGTGATCCTCAGCTTATTGATCCCAAAGGGGATCAGGTAAACTGCCAAAAGGCCCCGCATCTGCCGGGGCCTTTTTTTGTCTCATCATCGGAGTGCAAGCGTGAAGCAAACCCAACGACATCTGGAGATCCTGGACGTCCTGACGCGGCAGGGATTTGTCTCGACCGACGATCTGGTGACCCACTTTGACGTCAGCCCCCAGACCATTCGCCGGGATCTGAACGATCTCGCCGAACAGAACAAGATCCGGCGCCATCATGGCGGTGCCTCCCTGCATTCGAGTACCGTCAATACCGCCTACAGCGCCCGTAAAGTGATGCAACTCAAGGAGAAAGAGCGCATCGCCCGCGAGGTCGCGGCCAATATTCCCGACGGCTCATCGCTCTTTATCGACATAGGCACCACCACCGAAGCCATTGCCCGCGCCCTGCTCGATCACCGCGAGCTGCGCATCGTCACCAACAACCTCAACGTGGCCAGCATTCTGACGGCCAAGGATGACTTCACCGTCATCATTGCCGGCGGCGAGATCCGCAACCGCGATGGCGGCATCGTGGGGGAGGCGACCCGCGACTTTATCGGTCAGTTTCGCATGGACTATGGTGTCATCGGGATTTCGGGGATCGACAACGACGGCTCCCTGCTCGATTTCGACTATCACGAGGTGAAGATTGCCCAGGCCATCATCGCCCACTCCCGTCAGGTCTTTCTGGCCGCTGACCACACCAAGTTCGGTCGCAATGCCATGGTCAATCTGGGCAATCTCAGCCAGATCCACGCCCTCTTTACCGATCAGGAGCCACCGGAAAAGCTGACGCGATTGATGGCGCAACACCAGATCGCCTGCCACATCTGCTGACGGCGAAACACGCCAAGGCTGTGCCGGTCGCCCGTCAGGGCGGCCTCCTTTCTCTTTTTATCCCCCATCTCTGCACCCATCTCACCCCTTTATAGGTATTGCAAAAACCACTATTCAATCTGGTTTTTTTGGCTATTAACCCGCCGATTTTGGCCCGACGCCATTTGCTCCGCTGACCTGTCCCCTTTGCCACCTCTGGCGGGATGTGGCGATCACACTTTCATCATAAAATGTTCGTTTGTTGTATTTTCATGTTCTAAAATGAGCGAAATCAAACATTGCTGTTATAGCAATCATAAAAATGAAAGTAGGTGAACATGAGCGAACATTATGATCTGGTCGTCGTCGGTGGCGGCATCAACGGGGTCGGCATCGCAGCCGATGCGGCAGGACGGGGTCTGAAGGTTGCCCTGTTTGAGGCGCAAGATCTCGCCTCTGCCACCTCGTCCAACTCCAGCAAGCTGATCCACGGCGGTTTGCGCTATCTCGAGCATTACGAATTCCGGCTGGTGAAAGAGGCGTTGGCGGAGCGTGAGGTGCTGCTCGGTATGGCGCCTCACATCGCCCGTCCCATGCGTTTTCGCCTGCCGCACCGTCCACACCTGCGTCCGGCCTGTATGATCCGCGCCGGTCTGTTCCTCTATGACAATCTGGCCAAGCGCGACAAGCTCAAGGGGAGCTGTGGTGTACGCTTCCTGCCGCAAGATGGCTTGACCGCAGGGATCAATAAGGGGTTTGAATACTCGGATGCCTGGGTCGACGATGCCCGGCTGGTTGTGCTCAACGCCATGATGGCCCGTGACAAGGGGGCCGATGTGCAGACCCGCACTCGCTGCATCAAGGCGGTGCGCGGATCCAAACACTGGACGCTCACTTTGGAGCGGGAAGGGGGCGAGCAGTTCACCGTCACCTGTCGTGGTCTGGTCAATGCCGCGGGCCCCTGGGTCAAGACCTTCTACGACGAGAGCCTGCACGAGAAATCCCCCCGCGGCATTCGCCTTATTAAAGGCAGCCACATGATAGTGCCGCGCATCCATGAGCGCGAAGAGGCCTATATCCTGCAAAACGAAGACAACCGCATTGTCTTCGTCATCCCTTATCAGCAGGACTACTCCCTCATCGGCACCACGGATGTGGAGCACCACGGCAGTCCGCGGGAAGCGAAGATCAGCGAGGCCGAAATTACCTACCTGTGCAAGGTGGTCAACGCCCACTTCACTCGCCAAATTGCGCCGAAAGATGTGATCTGGACCTATGCCGGGGTGCGCCCGCTCTGTGATGACGAGTCAGATTCACCGCAGGCGGTGACCCGTGACTACACCCTCGAACTTTCTGGCGAGTCTGACGGTGCGCCGCTCTTGTCGGTGTTTGGCGGCAAGCTCACCACCTATCGCAAGCTGGCGCAGGCCGCCTGCAACAAGCTCAAGCCCTGGTTTAGCCAGATGGGGGATGACTGGACTGCGACCAGCCGGCTGCCCGGCGGCGAGTTTGACTGCTCGGTACGCGAGCTGGCCCGCGCCTTTGCGCTGGAGTTTGACTGGCTCGATGATCGCAGCGCCCTGCGCATTGCCGAAGCTTATGGCGCCCATGCCCGTCTCTGGCTGAAAGAGGATCGCGGCATTCACTTCGGTGGTGGCCTCTACGAGTCGGAAGTGCGTTATCTCATCGAGCGGGAGTGGGCCTGTTCACTGGACGATATCCTCTGGCGCCGCAGCAAGCTGGGGCTGCGCCTGAACGATTCAGAGCAGCAGATGCTGAAGATCTGGCTTGACCAATACCATCAGGCTCTGCGCAAGGCGAGCTGATGCGTGACGGTGGGCAGTGCGCTGCTGCCCACCGCTTTCCACCGTAAATATGCAACAAACCTCTGATAGAACAATTACCTACACACAATAATAAAGAGCATCACATATGAAAAAACTCGCCGTTTCCCTCATCGCCTTGAGCCTTGGGGCATCCCTCTCATTACCCGTGTTGGCTGCCGATGAGGGCAAGGTAGTGATAGCCCACCGTGGCGCTTCCGGCTACCTGCCCGAGCATACCCTGGAGTCCAAGGCGCTGGCCTATGGCATGGGGGCTGACTATCTGGAGCAGGATCTGGTGATGACCAAAGATGACCAGCTGGTGGTGATGCACGATCACTTCCTCGATGGCATCACCGATGTGGCGGCGCGCTTCCCCGGCCGTGCCCGTCCGGACGGCCGTTATTATGTGGTGGATTTCACCCTGGACGAGGTGCGCTCCCTGCGTATGACCGA
The DNA here is from genome assembly GCF_051919345.1 of Aeromonas sp. 84A. Lineage (NCBI taxonomy): Bacteria > Pseudomonadati > Pseudomonadota > Gammaproteobacteria > Aeromonadales > Aeromonadaceae > Aeromonas > Aeromonas sp. 84A. Next base: position 3,274,333 of record NZ_JBQBEW010000001.1, on the reverse strand, counting down.
GCCGTTCCAGCTGGTGGATGGCAAGCAGGTGCCGGTCTATCCGGCCCGCTTCCCGCTTTGGAAGTCAGACTTCAAGATCCACACCTTCCAGGAGGAGATCGAGATGATCCAGGGGCTCAACAAGAGCACCGGCAAGAACATCGGGATCTATCCGGAGATCAAAGCGCCCTGGCTGTTCCGTCACGAAGGCAAGGATATCTCCAAGGCGGTGCTGAAGGTGCTCAAGGAGTACGGCTATACCGGGAAGGATGACAAGGTCTATCTGCAGTGCTTCGATGCCGATGAACTCAAGCGCATCAACAGCGAACTGATGCCCGCCATGGGTATGGATCTGAAACTGGTGCAGCTGATGGCCGAGACCGACTGGAACGAGACCATGGTCTACGACGCCAAGGGCAAGGCGACCCCCTACAACTATGACTGGATGTTCAAGCCGGGGGCGATGAAAACCATCGCCAGCTATGCCGAAGGGATTGGCCCGTGGAAGCCGATGATCGTCACCGAGCCTGGCACTTTGGGCAAGCCGGTCTTCACCGGCATGGTAAAAGAAGCCCATGCGGCGGGCCTGAAAGTTCACCCCTATACCTTCCGTCAGGATGAGGGGCAGATCCCGGCCTATGCCAAGGACTTCACCGACCTCCTTAACATCTTCCTCTATCAGGCCGATGTGGACGGGGTGTTCAGCGACTTCCCCGACAAGGCGGTTGCCGTCATCAAGGCCCATCAAGAGGCGGCTAAATAGCACTCTGGCGCCATTTGAATGCAAAGCGAGGCCAATTGGCCTCGCTTTTTGTTTCAGGTTCCCGTAACGGGAGTGTGCGCCCTGTCAGAAAATAGCCAGATCACGTCATGGTGTGCCGGATCTGCATCATTTTACGCAGTTTTTACGTAGCAGATCGCTGGCATGAAATCGGCAGAGCGGTTAGTCTAGCGGCGTTGAACCAACCCCATGAGGTACAGATGAAAACCGTATTGCGTTTTAGCCTGCTGGGCGCCTTGTTGCTGGGTGGCCATGCCTTCGCCGCCGAGCCGAAAAAATTTGATATCAGCATGTTCCCAGCCGCTGACGTGAATCAGGAACGTGTGGTGATCCGCCTGCCTGAAGTCGAGAAAGAAGCCGACATGATGGTCGAGCTGCAGGTCGGCAAAAAGATGATGGTTGATTGCAACGTACCGCGTTTTGCAGGCAACCTGGAACAGCACAGCGTCAAAGGCTGGGGCTACAACTACCTGAAACTGGGCAAAGTCTCCGACCCCATCAGCACCCTGATGATGTGCCCGGATAACCAGCAGAAAGAGACCTTCGTCCAGATCTACGGTCAGGGCTTCTTCGTGAACTACAACTCAAAACTGCCGTTCGTGATCTACGTGCCGCAGGAGTATGAAGTGCGCTACCGTCTGTGGCGTGCCGACAACCTGGCCCAACCGGCCATGATTGAGTAAGCATGTTTGAACCAAAGGTTCAGCTGGTTCACCTGATGTGATAAATAAAGCGCCGTATGGCGCTTTATTTTTGCCTGCGAAGTCCCAAAAGTGACGTGCAAATTGGCTGCACGTTTACATAAGTTTATTATTTATCAACGTTTTTTGTGTGTTATGCCACAAAATCGGCGTCAGCGATGGGGCAAAGTGACTTCGATAAAAGATATTTATTAACATAGTGAGAAAATTGATTTTGCACTCGGCGATGGCCTGATGATACTTGCCCGCAAAGGTCAAACTAACCAGAAAAAAGAGCACTATGAGCTTCGAATCAGACAAGCGTTTCAACGACTTCAAACATTTTCCCCGTGGCCTGCGTCGCAGTGGCGAATTCACTGTGGCCGAAGCGGACAGTCTGGAAAAGTATGGTACCGCCATGCTGGCACTCTACCAGGGCAACCTTGCACCCCGTGACGATGTCGAGTCCGCCTTCGTCGAGCAGGTCAAATCCGGCGAAGCCGGTGCCAATCCCCATGCCAAGGTGTGGTTCAAGTACCTTAAGGTGATCGGTCCCAAGCGCGTTCATCGCCTCTGCACCGTCGTTGGCGGCGCCAGCGAAGAGAGCAGCGGTGGCGGCAGCTTTGATGTCGGTGGTGGCAGCGGCGGTGGCAGTGACGAGTCCATCGATTAATGGATACCGAGCTGCTTCGGACCTTTATCGAGGTGAGCAAGACCCGGCATTTTGGCCGGGCTGCTGAAAATCTCTACCTGACCCAGTCGGCGGTGAGTTTCCGGATCCGCCAGCTAGAGCAGCAACTGGGTGTCAGTCTGTTTGCCCGTCATCGCAACAACATCCGCCTGACCGCCTCCGGTGAGCGTCTGCTGCCCTACGCAGACGCCATCTTGCACACCCTTGGTCGCGCCAAGCAGGATGTGGCGCTCTCGCCAGGATTCAGCCAGCAGTTGGCTATCGGCGCGCCAGCGGTGTTCTGGGAGCTCGATTTCAACGACTGGCTCAATCACATCTATGCGCTGGCGCCCGGTTTGGCGGTACGGCTGGAAACAGCCTCCCGCGAGCATCTCTGCCGCCAGTTGCTGGAGCGCTCCCTCGATCTGGCCCTGCTCTCCGAGCCCACCAAGATCGACGAGATTGCCCTGCATCCCATCGGTGAGCTGGTGTTCGAGCTGGTGAGCCGGGATCCGGCCGCCAATGCCGACAACCTGATGCAGATGCCGCACATCCACCTCGACTGGGGCACCAGCTTCGAGCCGCAACCCAGCCGCTTGCAGAGCCTGCAAAAGACCCCAGTGCTGCACTCCAGCTCCGCCAGCATGGCGTTGCAGTTCGTGCTTGCCAACGGTGGTGCTGCCTACCTGCCACGGCGCATGGTCAGCCCCTTCCTCGAGAAGGGGGCGCTCCATCTGGTGGAGGGGGGCCAACCGCTGAGCCGTCCGCTCTATCTCGCCTATCTGGAGAAATCCGATCGCCGGGAGCTGATCGATCAGCTGTTGACCCTGCCACTGGGTTGGCACGACGCCGAACTGCGCCTTAACGTCGAATAAGCGTCGAGTGTTATGCAAGGAAGAGCCCACCCCACGGTGGGCTCTTCTGTTTGGGGAAAATTGCAGGGAGCGAAGTCACGTAATTGGCGCGGGAGGCTTGGCGTCATCGGTCTGTAACGGTACCTTTTCAGGCTGTTTATCCGATTGAGCACTGACAGGGATGGATTGTAATTGATCGACTTTAGTCACCCCGAATGGCGGGCACTGGCGCAGCAGTTGCTGAGCCACTCACCTGTGGTGATCCGTGGCCGCCAGTGGCAACCGCTGGTGGGCCTGCTCAAGGATAACCAGCTGCTGCTCGCCCACGGCAGCCACAGCTATGAGCTCACCCCGGCCGGACGGCGCTATCTTACCCGCGAGCTGATGCTGGCCGAGATTGCCACCGCGCCCCCCGAGCCCGAGGAGTGGTTGCATGCTCAGGGCTGGCAATTGGGGGAGCAGGTCAACGAACGGGTGCTGGCGGCGCTCTATCGCAAGAGCGAAGTGAACTTCACCCCCAACGAGCAGATCGATTTCGAGGACAAGGGGATCCGGCTCTGTGCCGATCAGCTGTTGCGCTTGCGCGCCGCCCAGCCGTTCAGCCTCTTTTTCAGCGGCGGTACCCTGATCGACGCAGCCCCCTGGTTGCAGGCGCTGGGGGAGGTGGCCCTACCCGAGCGCACTCTGGCGGGTCTTGGCAAGATCCTGTGGGGGGAGGGGAGTATCGAGCGGGTGATCACCACAGATAGCGTCGGCGCCTTTGCCGAGATGCCTCTTGAACCCGGTACCTTGCTGGTGTGGGCTCCCCCATCGGCTCCTCTAGCCTTGCAGCAGGTGGTGGCCGCCTTGCCCCCCAATGTGTTGTGGAGTCATCTCACCGCCCTCGACCCTGCAGGGGTGGATCGGCTGCAGGCGCTGGCCCAGCGCTTGGGCCGTCCGGCCAGCTGGTGGTTGCCCCGTGATCTGGCCCCCATCCTCAGTGCGTATGCCCAACCTTTGACTGAGGCCCGGCCCTGGGAACCGAGCCGGATCCCCAAGCCATTGTTAGCAGTTTGTAGCGGTTTGGTTGAGTCCAATGGTGGCTTGTCGGCCGAGGTGTGTGCGCTGGCGCCAGCGTGGCATGCCGTTGGTTGAAATTGGCCTGAAAGCGAGCCAAAAAGCGGTTTTCCCCCATTGAACGCGGTGATATAAAGAGTTGACGAAGCGCTCGCCAGATGAGCGCTTTTGTTTATCAAGCCGCTTTGCCACCCAACGAACTCAACGGAATACAGGGAATACCATGTTTGAAAAGGTTGTTGCCGCCCCAGCGGATCCGATCCTGGGCCTGACCGAAGCCTTCCGCGCTGACTCTCGCAGCCACAAGATCAATCTGGGCGTAGGGATCTACAAGGACGAGTCCGGTGCCACCCCCATTCTTCACTGCGTCAAGAAAGCCGAGCAGAAGCTGCTGACCGACGAGAAGACCAAGAACTATCTCGGTATTGAAGGCAATATCGAATATGGCCGCCTCGTGCAGCAACTGCTGTTCGGGCAGCACTCTGCGCTGGTTGCCAGTGGCCGCGCCAAGACCGCGCAAGCGCCGGGCGGTACCGGTGCCCTGCGTATCGCGGCCGAATTCGTGGTGCGCAACGGTCTGGCCAAGACCATCTGGATCTCCGATCCCACCTGGGCCAACCACGTCAGCGTATTCCAGGCCGCCGGTCTGACCGTCAAGTGGTACAAGTACTACGACGCCGCCACCAAGGGGCTCGACTTTGCCGCCATGCAGGCTTCGCTGGCCGAAGTGCAGCCGGGTGAGCTGGTGCTGCTGCACGGCTGCTGCCACAACCCGACCGGTATCGACCCCACTAGCGATCAGTGGCGCGCGCTGGCCAAGCAGAGTGCTGCTGCCGGCTGGTTGCCGCTGTTTGACTTCGCCTATCAGGGCTTTGCCCGTGGTATTGAAGAGGATGCCGAAGGTCTGCGCATCTTCGCCGAGTGCCATGACGAGTTGCTGGTGGCTAGCTCCTTCTCCAAGAACTTTGGCCTCTATAACGAGCGGGTCGGTGCCTTCACGCTGGTCAGCGCAACCAAAGAGATCGCCGATGTGGCCTTCACCCAGGTCAAGACCGTCATTCGTGCCAACTACTCCAACCCGCCGTCACACGGCGCCGCTGTGGTCACCGCCGTGGTGAGCGATCCGGCTCTCTATGCCGAGTGGGTCGAAGAAGTGGCTGCCATGCGGGTGCGTATTCGCGAGATGCGCGAATTGCTGGTAGAGAAGCTGGCTGCCCTCGGCGTGAGCCAGGATTTCAGCTTTATCCGCGAGCAGAACGGCATGTTCTCCTTCTCCGGTCTCTCCAAGGATCAGGTGGATCGCCTCAAGAGCGAATTTGCCATCTACATCGTTGGCTCAGGCCGGATCAGCGTAGCCGGTATTACCCGCGCCAATATCGATCCCCTGTGCGAGGCGATCGCCAAGGTGCTGTAATCGCACTGCCTTGTGCTCTGGCACTATGCGGCACTATGCCATGAAAAAGCCCGTCACCTTGGTGACGGGCTTTTTTGATCGCCAACGGCTGATCGCCAAACAAGGGTAAGGGCGGCTCAGTGGTGGCGGGCACCCTGCCACAGCTTGCGCAGTTGCAACAGCAGCGCGGTCAGGGCGCCGCCGCTCAGGGCGGTGAGTACCGCCAGCAGCAGGCTGCCGAGCAGGAAGGGAGGCACCAGGGTCGCAGCCTCCTGCTCCAGCCAGTGGAGGGTCCAGCTGAGGTGGAAAGGCTCCGGCGTCTTGTGCAGCACCAGACAGCCGGTGCGATAGGCGTAGAGATACATGAATGGCAGGGTCAGCGGATTGTTGAACCAGACCGCCAGCAGCGCCAGCGGCAGGTTGAGGCTGAATGCCAGCGCCAGACCGACTGCGATGAGCGAGTGCATCGGGATGGGGAACCAGCAGGCGAAGATCCCGGCCGCTACCGCGCCGCTCAGGGCGCGGGTGCCCCCTTGCCAGAGTGCTGGGGCAAGTAGTCGTTCACCAAACAGGGCAAACCACTTCTGCTGGCGCAGGGTATCGGGATCGAGTTTGAAGCGGGCAAACCAGCGACTCAGCATGGGCGGGCCATCTTGCGTTTTTGCCACTGGCGCACCGTGCTGATCCGCCAGAAGGTGCGGATCAGGGTGTAGCCGATAAGGGAACTGAGCAGGGCCAGGATCAGCGAGCCCAGCAACAGCGGCGGTGCCACTGTGCCGAGTACCGAGACCAGCCACTCCCAGGTGAACTCAATCTCTATCTGCTGCGCTGAATGCCCCAGCAGCTGGCAACCCACCAGATAGGCACCATAGAGCAGGGGCGGCATGGTAAAGGGGTTGGAGAGCCAGACCAGCGCCACCGAGAGCGGCAGATTGACCCGGCACAGGATGGCGCCACCGGCAGCCAGCAGCATCTGGCAGGGGAGCGGCACCCAGGCCATGAAGAGGCCCACCGCAAATGCCCCGGCAGCCGAGCGGCGGTTGAGGTGCCAGAGGTTGGCATCGAGCAGCAGTTTGCCGAACAGCCGCAGGTGCTTGTGTTCTTTCAGGGTTTGCTGATCGGGCATCCAGCGTTTAATGAGTCGTTTGGGCATATTGAAACCTTGCTAAATACTTGCTCCATGGATCTGCGTCTGTTGTCGTTTGCCCTGGGGGCAAGCTCCTCACTGCTCTGGCCATGGTTACCTTCACTCGCATGGGGGGGCCTGTTGCTGTCCCTGCTGATCCCCCTTGCATATTGCCGTGCCTGGCGGTGGCTGTTTCTTCTGCTCGGCATCCTCTGGATGCAGGCCAATCTTGCCTATAGGCTGGCCTGGCTGGAGCGGTTGGGCGATCAGACGAGCCACATGATAACCGCACAGATGCAAAGTGCAGAGCCCGAGGGGGATAAATTTGTCCGGCTGCTGCTGCGGGTGAGCACCCTCGACGAGCAACCGGTGACACCTGAGCCCCTGATCCGGGTCAATGCCTATCAGGCATTACCCGCCATGACAGTGGGCAGCCGGATCACCCTGGTGACCTCGTTGAAACCGGCTCACGGTCTGGCCAACGAGGCGGGGCTGGATGGGCGGCGTCTGCTGCTGGGCAAGGGGATCACCGCCACCGGCAATTTGCGCCGGGTGATCGACATTCAACAGGCACCTGCGGGTTGGCGTGAACGCTGGTTGGGGGCTGCGACCGAGAGTTGGCGTCCGCTTGACTATGCCCCCTTGCTGGCGGCGCTCACTTTTGGCGAGCAGAGCGGTATCACGGATGCCCAGTGGGAGCTGTTTCGCGGCAGCGGCCTGACCCATATCATCGCCATCTCAGGGCAACACATCGCGCTGGTGGCGGTGCTCGGGTGGTGGCTGGGCAGGTTGTTTTGCCTGCGTGGCGCCATCATCACCTCCCTGCTGTTTGCCGCCGTCTACAGCGCGTTGGCCGGGTTTGCTGTGGCCACCGAGCGGGCCCTGATCATGGTGCTGGTGTGGAGCGTGTTGCGCTGGAGTCGGCGAGAGTGGCCGGCCTGGCGCATCTGGCTGTGGGCCTTTGTGGTATTGACCCTCTGGGATCCCTTCGCCCTCTATTCGGCCGGCTTCTGGCTCTCGTTTCTGGCGGTGGCCATCTTGCTGCTGGTGGGATATGTCCACGACAAGCCGGGGCTCTGGCAGATCCAGCTCTGGCTGCTACTCGGTCTGCTGCCGTTGCAACTGGCGTTGTTCGAGGGGATCGCGCCCCTTGCCATGGTGATCAACCTGTTGGCGGTGCCGCTCTTTTGTATCGCCATCATCCCGCTGGCCCTGATCGGTGTGCTGCTGGCGCCGCTCTCCACCTCGCTTGCCTACGGCCTGTTCTGGCTGGCGGATCTGGGGCTCGGGTGGGTGCTGACCATCCTGAATTGGCTGGCAGACCAACTGCAACTGTGGTGGCCACTGCCCGGTTGGTGGCTGCCACTCTGCACCCTGCTGTTGCTGCTCTGGTTCGCCGCGCAGTGGCGCTCGGCACGCTGGCTCTGGCTACCGGGTCTGTGTGCGCTGTTGCTGGCGCTCTGGCCAACGCCTGCCCGCTGGCAACTGCGGGTGCTGGATGTGGGACAGGGGCTGGCGGTGCTGATCAGCAAGGGGGAGCGAGCCATCCTCTATGACACCGGCGATCGCTATCCCGGAGGCTACAACATGGCGGACGCGGTGATCCTGCCCCAGCTGAGCCATCTGGGGATCCGGGTGATTGATCGCCTCATCATTAGCCACAAGGATCGGGACCATGCCGGCAATCGCAAGCGACTGCTCAGCGCCATGCCGGTGCGCTACGAGCTCTCCTCTTACCCTTTTAGTGAGAGAACGACGCTCTGCCAGCGTGGGCAACAGTGGCGTTGGCAGGGGCTCTCGTTTGCAGTGCTCTGGCCAGAACATCCCGGTGGCGGGCGCAATAACGATGGCTGCGTGGTGCGCATCAGCGATGGGCAGCGCAGCGTGCTGCTGAGCGCCGATATCGAGCGGCAGGCCGAGCAACGGCTGGTAGCGCTGGAGGGAGAGGGGTTGGCCAGCACCTTGCTGGTGAGCCCCCATCATGGCAGTCGCACCTCTTCCACACCCCCGTTTGTCGCGGCGGTAGCGGCGCAGGAGGTGATCCACAGCGCCGGCTTTATGAATCAGTGGGGCTTTCCCCGTCCCGATGTGGTGGCCCGCTATCGGGATGCCCGCCAGTGGATCACTGGTCAGCAAGGGGCGATGCTGGTCGAACCCACCGCAGCGGGCTTGAGCGTCACTGCCGAGCGAGATCTGGGCCCCTGGTACCGACGCAGTGGCGAGTGGTGGCGACCGCGAGTGTGGTTTGAGCAATAATCGGCCATTTCTGCCGTGGAGGAATGCGATATAGGTGGCGGCGCTTGGTGTAAGCCTGCGCTTTGGCTAGAATAGCCCGTCATTTCCATTACTAACGGCTATTCATGCAACAAGAAACCTCACAAGAGAGCTGGCCAGTATTCAAACGCCTGCTCGGTTATGTCCGTGATCGCAAGCTGGGCCTGGTCGGTGGCATCATCGGGATGCTGGGCTATGCCGCCGTGGATACCACCTTTGTCTACTCCATCAAGCCGCTGATCGATCAGGGCATCAATGGCAACGACAGCACCGTTTTGAAATGGATGCCTTTCTTCGTCCTCGGCATCGTGGCCCTGCGCGGTGTCGCCAACTTTCTCTCCAACTACTGCATGGCCTGGGTTGGCAACCACGTCGTGATGCGTCTGCAACAGCAGGTGTTCAATCACATGGTGGCGATGCCGATGAGCTTCTTTGACCGTCAGAACACCGGTCATCTGCTCTCCAAGGTGACCTATGACGCCAGTCAGGTATCCTCGGCGGCGAGCACCACGCTGGTGACCTTGGTGCGGGAAGGGGCGACCGTGGTCGGCCTGCTCGGCCTGATGTTCTGGCACTCCTGGCAGTTGTCGGTGATCTTTTTGGTGGTTGGCCCGCTGGTGGGGGTCATCATCGGCCTTATCAGCCGTCGTTTCCGCCAGATCAGCCGTCACATCCAGCAGGCGGTAGGGGATATCACCACCTCCACCGAGCAGATGCTCAAAGGGCACAAAGAGGTGCTGATGTTTGGTGGCCAGAAAGTGGAAGAGAAGCGCTTCTTCCAGGTCAGCAACAACATGCGCCAGCAGACCATGAAAATGGTCGCCGCCGATGCCATCGGCAGTCCAGTGGTGCAGATGGTGGCCTCCATCGCGCTGGCGGCCTTCCTCTACGTCGCGACCATTGACAGCGTCAAATCAACTCTGACTGCCGGTACGTTTACCGTCATGATCACCTCCATGATGATGCTGCTCAAGCCGCTGAAAAGCCTGACCGACGTCAACAACCAGTTCCAGCGCGCCATCACCGCCTGCCACAGCCTGTTTGGCCTGCTCGACAGCGAGCCGGAGCAGGATACCGGCACCCGCACTTTGGAGCGCGCCCGTGGCGAGATCGAGTTTCGCAACGTCACCTTTACCTACCCGACCAAGGACACCCCGGCGCTGCACAACGTCAGCTTCAAGGTGGAGGCGGGTAAATCGGTGGCGCTGGTGGGCCGTTCCGGCTCTGGCAAGAGTACCATTGCCAGCCTGTTGACCCGCTTCTACGACATCGATCAGGGCGAGATCCTGCTGGACGGCATCAACATCCGCGAATACAAGTTGAGCGAGCTGCGCAAGCAGTACGCGCTGGTCTCCCAGCATGTTCACCTGTTCAATGACTCGGTGGCCAACAACATCGCCTACGCCGCAGAAGACAAATACAGCCGCGACCAGATCGTGCAGGCCGCCCGTATCGCTCATGCCGACGAGTTCGTCAGCAAGATGAGCAACGGGTATGACACTGTGGTTGGCGAGAACGGTGCATCCCTTTCCGGCGGTCAGCGCCAGCGTGTTGCCATTGCGCGCGCCCTGCTGCGCGATGCGCCGGTTCTGCTGCTGGATGAGGCCACCTCGGCCCTCGATACCGAGTCCGAGCGCCACATTCAGGCGGCTATCGACGAGCTTTGCAAGGCGCGTACCTCGCTGGTGATCGCCCACCGCCTCTCCACCATTGAGAAGGCGGACGAGATCCTGGTGATCGACGAAGGCCATATCGTCGAGCGTGGCAACCACGCAGCACTGATGGAACAGCGCGGTACCTATGCCCAGCTGCGCGCCATTCAGTTTGGCAATGCAGGAAACAAGGCCTGATGCTGGAACGGCTCTGGTATCGCAAAAGTGGCTGGCGCTGGTTGCTGGCCCCTTTTGCCCTGCTGTTTGCCATCATCAGCGGCACCCGCCGCTACGCCTATCGCCACGGCTGGCGCAAGGGGTATCGCTCTTCCTTGCCGGTGATCGTAGTGGGCAATATCTCGGTGGGCGGCAACGGCAAGACCCCGGTTGTGGTCTGGCTGGTGGAGCAGTTGCAGGCACGAGGCTATCGCCCCGGGGTGGTGAGCCGTGGTTATGGCGGCAAGGCGCCCCATTATCCCTATCGGCTCGATGCCGCCAGCACCACGGCGCAGGCCGGTGATGAACCGGTACTGATTGCCCGGCGCTGCTGCTGCCCCGTGGTGGTTGCCCCGAAACGGGCCGACGCGGTACGACTGCTGGAGCAGAGTGGTGAGGTGGATATCATCATCACCGACGACGGCCTGCAGCACTATGCGCTGGCCCGCGACATCGAGCTGGTGGTAGTGGATGGTGCCCGTCGTTTCGGCAACGCCTGCCTGCTGCCCATGGGGCCTCTGCGCGAGCCGGTCACTCGCCTCAAACGGGTAGACGCCATCATCTGCAACGGCGGCGAGCCGGGCAAGGGAGAGTACCCCATGCAACTGGTCGCCGATACCCCGCGCCGGGTGCGCGACGATGCCCCGCTGGCCACGCCGCTGGCCGATCCGGTTGATGCGCTGGCTGGGATTGGTCATCCGCCCCGCTTCTTTGCCACCCTGGAAGGGCTCGGCTATCAGCTGGATCAGCAGGCCGCCTACGGCGATCACCACCCCTTTGATCGGGATGAGCTGGTGGGCCGCTTTGCCAGCAAGCCGCTGCTGATGACCGAAAAGGATGCGGTCAAGTGCCGCGCGTTTGCCCTCGATAACTGGTGGTATCTGCCGGTCAGCGCCGAGTTGCCTGCCTCTCTGCTCGATGCCCTGCTGCACAAGCTGGGGGCGAAGGCAAAGGGCGCGACCAAGGCACAAGATTAATCTCTCTCGCCTGAATGTGGGAGAAGTGGACCAATAGCGGTCCCGCATGGAATAGCTAGTTGCTCGACATCCATCGCTGGCGTGATGAAGCCGCCAGCGCGACATCGTTGAAGGAGTATCGTTTTGGCTTTGGACATCAAGTTGCTCGACATCATCGCCTGCCCGGTCTGCAAGGGTAAGCTGCACTACAACAAAGCAGTTCATGAGCTGGTCTGCCGCTTTGACAAGCTGGCCTATCCGCTGGAGGAGGGGATCCCGGTGCTGCTGGAGAACCGTGCCCGTCCGCTCAACAGCGATGAGCTGCCGTCATGAGTTTCGTCGTCGTCATTCCTGCCCGCTATGCGTCAACCCGTTTGCCGGGCAAGCCGCTGGCGGATATCCATGGCAAGCCCATGGTGCAGCATGTGGTGGAAAAAGCCCTGCAATCCGGTGCCGATCGGGTGATCGTTGCCACCGATGACGAGCGGGTACAGCAGGCACTGCAGAGCACCGGCGTAGAGGTGTGCATGACCTCACCGGATCACCAGTCCGGCACCGAGCGTCTGGCCGAGGTGTGCCGTCACTACGGCTTTGCCGCCGATACTATCATCGTCAATGTGCAGGGGGATGAGCCGCTCATTCCGCCCACCATCATTCGTCAGGTAGCGGATAATCTGGCCGCCGCCACGGCGCCGATGGCGACCCTGTCTGTGCCGATCAAGGATGCCGAAGAGGCGTTCAATCCGAACGCAGTGAAAGTGGTGACTGACAAGGATGGCTATGCCCTCTACTTCAGTCGCGCCAGCATTCCCTGGGATCGGGATCGCTTTGCCAAGAGCCATGAGCAGATTGGTGACCACTACCAGCGTCATATCGGTATCTACGCCTATCGCGCCGGCTTTATCCAGCGTTACGTAGACTGGGCACCGAGCGTGCTGGAGCAGGTCGAGGCACTGGAGCAACTGCGGGTGCTCTGGTACGGGGAGAAGATCCACGTCGCCCAGGCCCTTGAAGCGCCGCCGGTCGGGGTGGATACCCAGGCCGATCTGGAGAAGGTGCGGGCCTTTTTGGCCAAGTGATGGCCACAGCACTAACGTCATGAAAAACGGTGTCGCAAGGCACCGTTTTTTGTTTTGAAAATTTATATAATTATTTGATTTTAAACGCTAAACATGGGTTTTCTCAAACTTTTGGCGTGCATGGTTTGCCAAAGCGACGAGTTTGGTTATGATGCAAGACGCCCTGTTAACCCTAACCGGGCGGCTAAAACGAGATAAAACGGGGTGTTTGGGTGATAAATGTATTCCTGGTCGATGATCATGAGCTGGTGCGTACAGGGATAAGACGCATTCTTGAAGATGTGCGCGGGATCAAGGTGGTGGGTGAGGCACAGAGCGGCGAGACCGCAGTTACGTTCTGTCGCCAACACCATCCGGACGTGATCCTGATGGACATGAACATGCCGGGTATTGGTGGTCTGGAAGCGACCCGCAAAATTCTGCGGATCCGTCCCGATGTGCGCATCATAGTGCTGACCATTCATTCAGAAAATCCGTTCCCCACCAAGGTGATGCAGGCCGGCGCCGCCGGTTACCTGACCAAGGGGGCCGCTCCTGACGAGATGATCCAGGCGATCCGGTTGGTGCACTCCGGTCAGCGCTACATCTCCCCGGAGATTGCCCAGCAGATGGCCCTCAGCCAGTTTGCCTCCGCTGACGAGAATCCCTTCAAGTCCCTTTCCGAGCGCGAGCTGCAGATCATGATGATGATCACCAAGGGGCAGAAGGTGACCGATATCTCCGAGCAGCTCAACCTGAGCCCGAAGACGGTCAACAGCTACCGCTATCGGCTGTTCAGCAAGCTGGGGATCAACGGTGACGTGGAACTGACCCATCTGGCCATTCGCTATGGCATGCTGGATGCCGATACCCTCTAATCGGGTGGCGTGTGGTCTCAAAGGCGGCGAGTGCCGCCTTTTTGCTTTTTTGCCCCTTTGCTTTTCGGGCGGAGGGGGCAGTATGCTCTGCCCGTCAATTTTTGCCTTTGTGTGAGCCGAGTAGCTGATGACCCTCTCTCCCGAACCACTCTTCGACAGCAAGGCGTTTCTGAGCGCCGTCACCCATCAGAGCGGCGTCTACCGCATGTATGACAGCGGTGGCACCGTGATCTATGTGGGCAAGGCCAAGGATCTGAAAAAGCGGCTCGCCTCCTACTTTCGTACCAACGTCGACAGCATCAAGACCCGCACCCTGGTGCGACAGATCGCCGATATCCAGGTCACCGTCACCCACACCGAGACCGAGGCGCTGATCCTCGAGCACAATCTCATCAAGCAGTACCAGCCTCGCTATAACGTGCTGCTGCGGGACGACAAATCCTACCCCTGGATCATCATCACCGCGCACCAGCATCCGCGTATCGGCGTCCATCGCGGCGCCCGCAAGATAAAAGGAGAGTACTTCGGCCCGTACCCCTCTGGCGGCGCGGTGCGTGAGAGTTTGCATCTGATGCAGAAGATTTTTCCGGTGCGCCAGTGCGAGGATGCGGTCTATGCCAACCGCACCCGTCCCTGTCTGCTCTATCAGCTCAAGCGTTGCGCTGGCCCTTGCGTACCCGGGTTGGTGAGCGAGGCCGAATATGCCCAGCAGGTGGAGCTTGCCAAGTTGTTTCTGGCGGGCAAGAACCAGCAGGTGATTGGCGAGCTGGTGGGCAAGATGGAGTCTGCCAGCGGCGATCTGCGCTTTGAAGAGGCGGCCCGCTATCGGGATCAGATCCTGGCGCTGCGTCGGGTCACCGAGCAGCAGTCGGTGAGCGGCAACGTGCTGGACGAGCTGGATGTGGTGGGGGTCGCCTTCCAGCAAGGCGCTGCTTGCATCCACGTGCTCTTTATCCGTCAGGGCAAGGTGCTGGGTTCGCGCAGCTACTTCCCGAAAGTGCCGGCTGACACCCCGCTTGACGAGGTGGTGCAATCCTTCCTGCTGCAGTTCTATCTGTCGGGGCAGGGGGGGCGGCAGATCCCGAGCGAGGTGCTGCTCGATGTGGCGTTGGAGGACGAAAGCGTCATCGCCGAGACCCTGAGCCAGACCGCAGGCTATAAGGTGCGGGTGGTAAGCCGTACCCGCGCCGAGCGGGCCCGCTTTATCAAGCTCGCCTCCATCAATGCCGAGACGGCGCTGCGCTCGCGGCTGGCTCACAAGAGCACCATCACCGCTCGCTACGATCAGCTGGAAGAGCTGCTGGAGCTGGAGCGCCCTATCGCCCGCATGGAGTGTTTCGATATCTCCCACACCATGGGGGAGCGCACGGTGGCCTCTTGCGTGGTGTTCAACCGGGAGGGGCCGCTCTCATCGGAATATCGTCGTTTCAACATCGATGGCATCACCGGCGGTGATGACTACGCGGCGATGGAGCAGGCGCTGGAGCGCCGCTTTGGCAAGCAGCAGGAGCCGGACAAGGTGCCTGATGTGCTGTTTATTGACGGTGGCCTCGGCCAGTTGCGCCGCGCCGAAGAGATCCTGGCCCGTCAGCTGGAGTTTCTCGGCGGCAAATATCCGCTGCTGGTGGGGATTGCCAAGGGGGTCACCCGCAAGGCGGGGTTGGAAACTCTCATTATGGGGGAAAGTCACGAAGAGTTGCATTTGCCGGCAGATATGCCCGCTTTGCACCTTATTCAGCATATTCGCGATGAATCCCACCGTTTTGCCATTACCGGCCACCGGGCCAGACGGGCCAAGGCCCGCACCAGCAGCAGTCTGGAGGATATTCCGGGGGTGGGGCCAAAGCGGCGGCAGGCACTGCTCAAATATCTGGGCGGCCTGCAGGAGGTCAAAAAGGCGAGCGTGGATGAACTGGCCAAGGTACCCGGCATCAGTCAGGAGCTGGCCCAGACCATCCACGATGGCTTGCACAGCGCCTGAGCAGGATTTGCGGCATGGCAAAATCGCTAACTCCTTGATGCACAAGAGCCGTGACGCGGGGGGGCCGTAAATGCCATAATGGCCCTCGCATTTTGAGAAGATTGATGGATTAAAAAGACCAAGACGGGCGCCAGTGCGGTTGCATCGCAAATCGGCTTTGGCGCACTATGTAGCGACGTACAAGAAGTGGCTGAAAATAATGACAAACATACCTAACCTGTTGACGTTTTTCCGGATTTTGCTCATTCCCGTCTTCGTCATCCTGTTCTATCTGCCTTATCAATGGTCCTATCTGGCTGCCGCCATCATCTTTATTCTGGCCGCTGCCACCGACTGGTTTGATGGCTATCTGGCTCGCAAGCTCAATCAGTCCACCGCCTTTGGCGCCTTCCTTGACCCCGTTGCCGACAAGATCATGGTTGCCGCCGCACTGGTGGTTATCGTCGAACACTACAACACCATCTGGGTGACCATCCCCGCCATGACCATGATTGGCCGCGAGATCATCATCTCCGCCCTGCGTGAGTGGATGGCCGAGCTCGGCAAACGCTCCTCGGTGGCGGTCAGCTGGATTGGCAAGTGGAAGACCATGATCCAGATGGTGTCGCTCACCGGTCTGATTTGGCAATACAACGTCTGGATGGTGTGGCTCGCCTATGTGATGCTCTATGTCGCCACCGTGCTCACCTTCTGGTCGATGTTCCAGTACATGAAGGCCGCCTGGGGCGATTTGACCCACCACGCCAACCTGTGAGTCACCCGCGCTGCAAGGTGAGGTTTCCGCTGATTTGAGGCAGGAAACGGCCAAAGGCGCTAAAACCGTTCAAAAAGGGCAAAAAATGCCCGAACGATCAGGTAATTAAATATTTCTGGTTGACTGGGCGAGGAACATCGCTAGAATGCGTCCTCGTAGTCAGGCAGTCAGCCAGACCAATGCGGGAATAGCTCAGTTGGTAGAGCACGACCTTGCCAAGGTCGGGGTCGCGAGTTCGAGTCTCGTTTCCCGCTCCAAATTCAGACAATTGAGATCCAACTCTCTTTTGCATGGCGCGTTAGCAAAGCGGTTATGCAGCGGATTGCAAATCCGTTTAGTCCGGTTCGACTCCGGAACGTGCCTCCATATTGACAAGCCCGCCACGCGAGCTTGATACCGATTGCGGTGCCCGAGTGGTGAAATCGGTAGACACAAGGGATTTAAAATCCCTCGACGTTCGCGTCGTGCCGGTTCGATTCCGGCCTCGGGCACCATTAATACTTCCAAAGTATTCCGAAAAAGTTCAAAAAACCCAGTGAATTCAACGTCTCTGGGTTTTTTTACGTCCAGAACATTCCGAGTCATTCCTAACACATCCGCTATAAATTGGTATACGCTTAGGTATACATCGATTCGATAAAGGAGTCGTATACCAATGCCGCGAACCACCAGACCCTTGTCTGATACCGAGTGTCGCAATGCCCGCCCGCGAGAAAAAGACTATTCCCTGTTCGATGGGAATGGCTTGCACTTATTGGTCAAAAAGAACGGTACCCGTTCGTGGCGCTTCAAGTTCACTAAGCCTGATGGTAAGGCCGGGCTGATGGCGTTTGGTGATTACCCCATCCTGTCGTTGACGGAGGCCCGTGCCAAACACGCTGCCGCACGAAATTTGTTGGCCAAGGGTATTGACCCTGTCGTCCATAAGCAGCAGGTGCGTAACGACATTACCCGCAAACAAGTGAATAGTTTTGAGGCTGTTGCCCGTGAATGGCATGCAAATAATGCTGGCAAGTGGTCCTCCGATCACGCTTCACGCATCTTGACCCGGCTTGAAAAAGACGTGTTTCCATTGATTGGCCATTGCCCCGTTGCCGAACTCAAGACTCGTGACCTGCTTGTTCCACTGCGTAAGATAGAGCAGCGAAATGCGCTTGATTTGGCAGGACGAGTGCGGCAACACATCAATGGCATAATGAGTTATGCAATGCGAACTGATTTGATTGAGGCCAATCCTGCCGCTGATTTGACGGGGGCGTTGTCGGTTCGCAAAGTCCAGCATCATCCCGCGCTGCCGCTGCAGGATATTCCCGAGCTGGTGCGTCGTCTCGATAGTTATTCGGGACGTCTGCTGACCAAGATGGCGGTGAAATTCACCTTGTTAACCTTTGTCCGTTCGAGTGAATTGCGCTTCATGCGCTGGGATGAGCTCGATATCGAGCGAGCAATCTGGACGATCCCGGCGTCCCGCGATCCCATTGAAGGGGTTAAACATTCACATCGTGGTGCCAAGATGCGAGAACCGCACTTTGTGCCGTTGTCACGCCAGGCACTGGCCATCATTGAGGCGATCCGCCCTTTGACCGGGCGTTTTGATCTGGTATTTGCCGGTGACCATGATGTATCAAAACCCATGAGTGAAAACACCGTGAATAGTGCCTTGCGCCGCCTGGGTTATGACACCAAGGTGGAGGTATGCGGTCATGGCTTCCGGGCGATGGCCTGCAGCGCGTTGCTTGAATCAGGCCAATGGAGTGCGGATGCCATTGAACGGCAGATGAGCCATAAGGAGCGTAACGGTGTGCGGGCGGCTTACATTCATCGGGCCGAATTTATCACCCAGCGGCAACAGATGGTGCAATGGTGGGCTGACTGGCTGGACTGTTGCAAGCATCACTATGTGCCACCCCATGAATTTACCGGGTTGGAGAGCAATGTAATTCACTTGCCAAACAGTCTGTCTGTATAGACGGATCGGGTTGTCAATCAGCATCGAAAAATGACCAGGGATCAGCGTCCAACATTGACCAGGGTTAGCTGGCTGATTTCATCCTCTGTTTGAAGCGATAGGCGTCGTTGCCTGTCTCGATAAACTCACATGATCCTATCCAGCATCACCGTTGTCATCTTCTCCACTTGCTGAAGGCCAGGTTGGAGGTCAGGAGCGGGCTGGTGCGCTTGCGCAGCTTGCTGATCAGGTGAAACAGCAGAGCGCCTCCGCTTTCGGCAAACGGCAGTTAGCCCAGTTCGTCCAGGATCACCGCATCGACATTGACCAACCGGGTGGCAAGCTGCCCGGCTTTGCCTGCCGCCTTCTCCTGCTCCAGTTGGTTGACTAGATCCACCACTGTGTAGAAACGCACTCGCTTGCCCCAGCCACCAGCATTGCGTCCCATAGAGATGGTCCAGTGGGTTTTACCCGTCCCGGTTCTGCCGACCAACAGCCGATTGCGCTGCTGTTCCAGGAAGTCATCCACACCTACTCGCCATTTAATTTCCCTTGTCAAGTGCGTTTCTGAAGGGGTTCACCCCTGTAGGGCTAGGGATTTGTTGCGAGATGATAAAAATAAGGAGCCATGCTGGTGCATTTCGTTCCAGTGCATGACAGGGAATAACTAACATGGCTAAAGAAAGCAAACCCACTCTGACCATTATTCGCCGTAATGAGGTTGAAGCCCGCACCGGGCTGTCCCGCTCTACCATCTACGCCAAAATGCGTCCCAATCCGAAGTACCCCAATGTTTATGACCCGACCTTTCCCAAACCGGTGTCCATCGGCGCAAAAGCCGTTGGTTGGATTGAAGAGGAGTTGGAAGCATGGCTCATCGCCCAGATCCAGAAGCGCCGCGAGGCGTAAGGAGGCGAGGATGACAGTCACCAATTACGCAAAAAAGAGCCGCCATGGTACGGCGGCCTCTTCGATCTATCAGTTTGAGCGGGGTCTGATTGTGGAATCTGACCCCGAGATCGTAGCACCTGCACGCTCGCTGGCAAGCAAAAGCCTGTGCCGCGCAAAGTCGGGGATAATTAGCAGGGATGCTATTTGTGGCCAGTTCGCCCTGTATGGTGCTTCCCCTAGCACCAACAGCGCGCGTATCGAGGAAATGCACCGCCTTCAGGAAGCCTATGAGAACGATGACGGCGTGTCACTGTTCGATCACAAGCGTGCCATGCTGCGCGTGGTAGGGGGTACGGTATGAACGCAACCCTGCAAGCCAAGGCTGCAAATATCGAGGCCAACGGCCACGCTGTCATTCCGTATCAGGACAACGGCAACCCGAAACCCTATGGCAATGAGCAGCGCTACCCGTCCTCCATGGTGCGTGAGGATGACACCCTGTTTGGTGTTCGCTTGGATGAAATGGTCCTGCTGGACCTGGACGGTAACAAGGTACCCGAGGCGCCGCACCCCAGGGATCTGCTGGCGATGCTCGGATTGCCCAATCAGACGCTCCCGATCCAGTACCGGATGCTCACCGACACCCTGCCTGACGGTTCGTATCACTGGCTGTTCCGCTTGCCAGCTGGGGTAGACCTTGCCAGCTTGAAGCAGAGCGTCAACAACGCGAATGGACTGGCCGGCGTAGATGTAAAGACCGGCAATCAGCTGATCTACATCAAAGCCGGTAAGGTGCTGCGCGGCGATACCATCCCCCAACTGGCCGCTCTGCCGGAGGCTCCTGCCATCTTGTTGGGGTGGATCACCAAGCCCAAACATGAGCCAAAGGTGATTGCCCCCATGGTCAGCTCCGCAGAGACCAGCCGCTATGGCGAGAGAGCGTTGACGAGTGCCTGTGAGGCGATTGTCAGCGCGCCGATGGGGAGCCGGAACGAGACGCTCAACCGGGAGGCGCTGGGGGTGGCGCAACTGGTCGCTGGTGGAGAGATCTGCCACGCCGACGCTGAGCGTCAGTTGTTTGCTGCTGGCATGGCGTCTGGCCAATCGGTACAGGAGGTCAAGGCGACTATTGCCAGTGCGCACCAGAAGGGGATACAGGAGCCACGCCAAGCCCCGCCTAAAAGTAAGCTGTTGGCCGATAAGAAGGGCAGCCAAAAAACAGGTTCTCTGCTGGCGGCTAATGTTGTTTCTCTGCGCCCTGAGCAGGACGACGCGGCGCTGATGCTGGATCAGATGAGTGCCTGCCAGCGCGGGGAGGCACTGGTTTCTAGTCTGGGAACCCTGGCCATCAATGTCGACACGAGCCAGGTGTACCGTTACACCGGCAGCCTGTGGGAGTCGATGCCGGATGCGGTGCTTGCGCGCTGTATGACGGCAATGTTTAAGCAGCAAGGCGCCAAACACAGTGCCCGGATAATCAACACTGCTGTGGATACCATGAAACTGGGCCTTGATGAGATACCGCGTCCGGCGCTCAACCTGATTGGTTTTGCCAATGGGGTCTATGACTTAGTGCTCCGCGCGTTTCGCCCGCATTCCCTCGTCGATGGTTTGCTGACTCACAACGGGATCGAGTACAGCGAGCCGCTGGTGGGGGAAACCCTGGCGCATTGTGCCCCCCACTTCATGAAGTGGCTGAGCTACGCAACCGACAATGATGCGGCCAAGATGGATCGCATTAACGCGGCGCTGTTCATGGTGCTGGCGAATCGCTACGACTGGCAGTTGTTCCTGGAGGTGACGGGGGAAGGCGGCAGTGGCAAATCGGTCATGGCAGGTCTGTGCGAGCTGCTGGTTGGCCAAGAAAACGTGGGCAGTAGCTCGATGAAACTGCTCGAGAGCAACTTTGGTCTGGAGAATGTCTGGGACAAACGCCTGATCTTGTTGCCGGACCAACCTTCGTACGTTGGCGATGGCCACGTGCTCAAGGCGATCACTGGTGGCGATAAAGTATCGGTCAACCCTAAAGGTAAGGCTATTTTCAGCACTCGGATCCCAGCTGTGTTGCTGGCCACCAACAACGTGCCGATGGTGTTTAACGAGCGCAACGGGGGGATCGCTCGTCGCCGGGTGATCTTCCACTTCGGACGAGTGGTGGCATCGGCTGATCGGGATGGGGCGCTTGGCGACAAGATTGCCGCTGAGTTACCGGTGATCATTCGCCATCTGCTGACCCGGTTTGCCGACCCTGACCTGGCCAAGCGTCTGCTGGAGGAGCAACGGGATGGTGCTGATGCACTGGCGGTGAAACGCGAGGCTGACCACGTACTCGACTTTTGCGCCACCTTGGCGTTTCTGGCTGAGCCGCAAGGGTTCTGTATGGGGGGAAATGTCGCCGTGATGAAGGAGCCGAGAAAATTCCTGTATCACCTCTACCTGGCTTATCTGGAGTACCACGGCTTGAACCGCCCACTCTCGCTTAATTCATTCAGCAAAGCCGTTAAACAGGCTGCAAAGGAGCTGGGCGCGGAGTACAAGACGCGCAAGACCAATGGCCAAACTCAAACCAATGTTGCACTCACCGAACTGGCAGAGGAGTACCTTCCGCGGGCCCTGTAGGCCTATATGGCTTAATGAGGCCAAACGGCGGTGACAAGAAGGCTCCTTGCGGGGCCTTTTTTTCTAACTTGAGGGGAGGGGGGCATACCCTATTTCATAGTCACTGAGTCACTTTACTGTGTGAATGTCTGGTCCTGCCCGGGTTGGGATGCAGTGACCAACATTGATTCATGGTCACTGTTTGTCACTGGGTCACTGCCCTGATGCTTCTTGATGGATGACAGATGGGAGATGACGCAATGAGTGGATGGATCAGTGAGAGCAGTGCCCAAAAGAGTGATGTGAGTGACTCCCAGAGACCATGAAAAATCACGGTCACTTGCTGCTAGCCCAATGATTGCGGGATGTTTATCAAAACAGTGACCAAGTGACTATCACAGACAACTTTTTGCCACACACAGCTGCGTTTGCACTGACGGGACTCCCCCTGTAGGGCTGGATACCTACTTGCCTCCTCGTAAATACTGGTCGCCTATGATCTATTCCCCTATGCATTCAACAGATTCCCCAGACTGGCACGGTATCGAACTCGCGTACTGTGCTGGCCGCCAGAGTGTGCGCCAGATAGCGATAGATTACGGCATTTCACATACCGCCATTAACAAGCGTGCCAAGACTCACAAATGGTCAAGAATCACAACACCCGTTAACGCTACCTCATCTTCAGGTATACCTCAGGCCCCTATAAATGGCGCTGAACATGTGAATGCCACAACTGAGGTTATGAGCCCAGTTTTCACTCATCAGGTTTCCACTGTGGAAACCAATACGTCGAATCCCAAGACGGTAACAAGAGGCCGTCGGAGCGCATACACGAACGAGTTGGGGGAGGCCATATGTAGCGCCATTGCTGATGGGGTGAGTCTACGCGCAGTGTTGGCTCGTCCGGGTATGCCGTCCAAATCCATGGTGATGCGCTGGTTGGCTGATGAACGCTACATAGAATTTAGGGACCAGTACGCGTGCGCGCGCGAGGATCTGGCCGACAAACTGGCCGATGAGATCCTCCAGATTGCCGATGACGGCAGCAATGACACCTTCCTCGACGCCAACGGGAACGTAAAAGTTAACCATGATGTGATTGCTCGTGCCCGCCTGCAGATCGATGCTCGTAAATGGCTGGCCTCAAAGCTGGCCCCCAAGAAGTACGGCGATGGGGGGCGGCGAGAAGACTCTGGCGTTAACCACGGGAGCATGCAGGTGAAATCGACAGTCACGTTTGTGAATCCACCCAATAGGGATGAAGACTGCGATGTGATTAAGGATGACGAAGTCTGAGTTATGCCCATGATGAAAGCGCTCAGACTATTGATTAACCGGGGATGAGGCTGCCAATGTTGACTGCGTCTTCAGCCTATTTTGCAGACTAAATTTGCGGTCATTGCTAATCCAAGCCATTTCTCAAGCTAATGAATGAAGGCGTAAATTGCGGTACATCACATTTGAATTGTGTTTTTTATCATGTAGATGTCCCGCTATGGTACCCTTTTGGCCTCCTTTAATTGCATTGTTCCGCATGGCCTGGCTTGACGAAGTACAGCCTGCCATCACGTGACATTGTTGTGACATTAAGACCAGACTGATGAACGACCAAAATTTTGCACCCGGTATGCGGGTGGTGATCCGGGATGCAGAGTGGCGCATCCGTCGAGCAGACAATAGTGGTGATGGTGGTCACTTATTAACCTGTGATGGCGTGTCTGAATTGGTGCGTGGCAAAGAGGGGCTGTTTTTAACCCGACTGGAACAGCGCATCGAGATCCTCGATCCTGCTACTACCCAACTGGTGGAAGATGAATCGGCCAATTATCAGGCTGCGCAGCTGTATATCGAAAGCCAGCTGCGCCAAAGGGTACCAACCGATGCTAAGTTGCACTTTGGTCACCGGGCAGCGATGGACTCGATGGCGTTCCAGCTTGATCCCACCCGCATGGCACTGGAGCAACCGCGCCAGCGCATCCTGATCGCCGATGCCGTGGGGCTGGGTAAAACCCTGGAAGCAGGGATCATGGTTTCCGAGCTTATTCGTCGTGGCCGTGGCAAGCGGATCTTGGTGCTGGCGGTTAAATCCATGCTGACCCAGTTTCAAAAAGAGTTCTGGAGTCGGTTTGCCATTCCGCTCACCCGGCTCGATTCTCAAGGGTTGCAGCGGGTGCGCAATCGCATTCCCACCAACCACAACCCGTTTCACTACTTCGATAAAAGCATTATTTCCATCGATACCCTCAAGCAAGACATCGAATATCGCCACCATTTAGAGAATGCCTGGTGGGATATCATCGTCATCGACGAGGCGCATAACGTTGCCGAGCGTGGCAGCAGCTCACTACGCAGCAAGCTCGCCAAATTGCTGGCTGGGCGCAGTGACACCCTGATCATGCTATCGGCCACCCCTCATGATGGCAAGCCAGAGAGCTTCGCCAGCTTAATGAACATGCTCGACCCGACAGCCATCGCCAATCCCTCAAATTACCAGCACAGTGATTTTGCCGACAAAAATCTGGTGGTGCGGCGCTTTAAAAAAGATGTCAAAGATCAGATGGCCGGTGAATTTCCCGAGCGCGAGATCAAGCAGATCGCACGTCAGGCCAGCGCACAAGAAGAAGAAGTCTTCCGCCGGCTTGTTGAGAGCGAACTTAAAGATGATGATAGTGATGACAGCAGTGCCAAGCGTGGTCGCCTGTTTAAGGTCACCCTCGCCAAGGCCCTGTTTTCCAGCCCCATGGCCTGCGCCAGCGTGGTGAACAACCGGCTCGCCAATCTGACCAAGCGCAAGGTCAATAACTGCCAAAGCCAGATCAACGAGTTGGAGTCGTTGCAGCTGGCACTGGAGCGCATCGATGCTAGCAGCTTTAGTAAATACCAACTGCTGCTCGACACCATCCGCAACGATCTGCAATGGCGCGCCAATCAGGCGGATGACCGCTTGGTGATCTTCACCGAAAGCATCAAGACCCTGGAGTTTTTGGCCGAGAATTTGGCGCGCGATCTCAAGCTCAAGCCTGAACAGCTCGCCACTTTGCGCGGCGACCAGGGCGATGTTGAACTGATGAACACCGTCGAAGCATTCAGCAAACAGAGTGCGCCGGTGCGCTTGCTGGTGTGCTCCGATGTCGCCTCCGAGGGCATCAACCTGCACCATCAAAGCCACAAGATGATCCATTTTGACATCCCTTGGTCGCTGATGGTGTTTCAACAGCGTAATGGCCGTATCGACCGCTATGGCCAGCAGCATGTACCGCAGATCCGCTACCTGCTCACCGAAGCCGAGCAGATCAAGGGCGATATGCGGGTACTGGAAGTGCTGATCAACAAAGATGAGCAGGCACAAAAGAACATCGGCGACAGCTCCGAGTTCACCGGTAAATACAGCCAGGAAGAAGAAGAACTGCAGACCGCTGACTTCATGCTGCAGGGCGCCCAAGATGGCGCCAGCCTGTTAGATATGCTGCTTAACCACAATGCCAGCGAGCAGGAGCAACCCGGCGATCTACTGGGGGCCCTGAGCAATCAGGTCAGCCAGGATGCCAGTCTCCTCACCACAGCGGATCTGTCACTGTTTGCCAGCGAACAGGCCTATTGTGAGACGGCGCTCGGTTACCTCAAACAAGCCGGTCAACGGGTGCAATTCGAGCGTCTGCCCGATGGCTGTCTCTCATTGGTGGCGCCTGATGAACTGCGCCGCCGCTTTGCTCAGCTACCGCCAGAAATTGAGCCCGACAACTGGCAACTGCTGCTCAGCGAAGACAAACAGGTGATCAACAGCGCCATTATTGCGGCGCGCGGCGAGCAACATGCCTGGCCGAGCATTCACTATCTGTGGCAGATCAACCCGGTAGTGCAGTGGCTCGATGACAAGGTGCAAGGCGCCTTTGGCCGTCATCAGGCGCCTGTGCTGCGCATGAGCCATGCCATGAGCGCCGATGAAGACCACTTTATCCTCTCGGGGCTGTTCCCCAACCGCAAATCCCACCCCATGGTCAACCCCTGGCTGGTGGTCAGCTTTAAGCAAGCGCAGTTTGTGGGCAGTCAGCCGTTTGCCGATTTTGTCGCCCAGCAGCCCGCTTTGTGCAGTAAGTTGAGCAACCCCGGCGGCAAGCAGCGCAACCACCAACGCCAGCAAGATCTGCTGCGCGAAGCCATTGACCATGCTCGCAGTGTGTTTGTGCAGGAGCGCAACGCGTTTGAAACCGAGATCAACCTGCGCTTAACCGCGCAGCTAGAGAAACTCGGCGCGCTGAAAACCCGCCAGCTCCAGCAACTGACGCTGGATTTTGCCGATAACAAACAGGTCGAAGCGGTGAAACAGAGTCGCCAGGCCCAGCGTCAGCGCGAAATTGACCACAACTTTGAAAGCTATATCGAGTGGATCGAAGAGACCATGACCACCGAAAAAGAACCATATATTCAGTTGATTGCCGTTATCACCGGCGCGGAGGGTTAACCATGGCACTGGTCGGCATCATTAACGAAAACGAATTTTACTCCAATCACTACCTCGACGAGGTGTTTGGCAGTGACATCCGCAGTGTGCTCGAACCCTGGCAGGCACAAGAGCAAGCCGCCCGCGACCAGGAACGCGCCGCCAGGGAGCTGGGCAAAACGGTCGCCCCCGGTTATCGTGCCCCATGGAATCAGCTCGCTAGTCTCGCCAGCGGCTATTTTCGCCAGCTCAGCGAGCAGGAGAAACAACGCGATATCGCGCAGCAACTTAGCCAGCAGCGCGCCCGCCAAGCAGCAGTGCTAAGCGCGCTCGGTTATCAGCTCGCGCCCACCTTGCAGCCGCTCGATGAAGGTTGCAGCTTGCCGCTGCTGGCCAGCTATGAGAGTGCCGATGGCAGCCCTTGGTTGTGGATTGCCGAAGCGTTCGACAGTGAAGAAGAGGGCGATCCGCTTGCCCAGGCCCTGCATGCGCTGCAACTGCCCGCTGACAGCGACCCGAAACAGAACCAACTGCTGCGCCACAACAGTCGCGGTGAGCCGCGTAGCTGGCAGGAATTGCTCTCCTCTGTGGTGTTTACCCAGGCCGAGCCGCCACGCTTTGTGTTGCTGCTCGGTAGCCGGCAACTGCTGTTGCTCGACAGAACCAAGTGGGCGCAAAACCGCCTGCTGCGCTTTGAACTCGATGAGATCTTAAGCCGCAAAGAAGATGCCACCCTCAAGGCGCTGGCCGCCTTGCTGCACAAAGACTCCTTGCTGCCCGGCAGCGGCGCACCCTATCTCGATTCCCTGGATGACAACGCCCACAAGCACGCCTTTGGGGTATCGGAAGATCTCAAATTTGCCCTGCGCGAAAGCATCGAGCTGCTCGGCAACGAGGCGATGCGCTATCTGATTGAGCACAATCAGGCCGGTTACAGTGGCCAGCGGGCGGTCAGCCCCGATGAGCTCAGCCGCGAATGCTTGCGCTACATGTACCGTTTGCTGTTTTTGTTCTACATCGAGGCGCGTCCCGAACTCGGCTTTGCGCCGATGACAGCCAAAACCTACCTGCAAGGCTATAGTCTGGAGAGCCTGCGCGATCTGGAGATGATCACCCTCACCAGTGAGGAAGATCGCCATGGCCGCTATTTGCACGACAGCTTGCAGATGCTGTTCAAGCTGGTGCGCGAAGGCTACGCAGGCGGCATCGCGGTGCAAGCGGATGCCCTAAGCGGCGAGCAAATAAGCCAGCACCAGAGTCAATTTAGCGTGCCGCGCCTCGATAGCCACCTGTTTGCCAACAGCAACACCCCGCACCTCAACAAGGTGGTATTTCGCAACGAAACCCTGCTTAACATCATCAACTTGATGTCGCTAAGCCGCGCTGGCAAGGGGCGCCGTGGACGCATCTCCTATCGCCAGCTTGGCATCAACCAGTTGGGCGCCGTCTATGAGGCGCTGCTCTCTTACCGCGGTTTTTTTGCCAGCGATGACTTATATGAAGTGAAAAAAGCCGGCGAGGAGTTTAACCCGCTGGAGACCGGTTACTTCGTCACGGCCACCGAGATTGGCAAGTATCACGAAAATGAAAAAGTATTTGAGCCAGAAGACCGCCCAGGTAAGCGGAAAGGGACTCTGCGCATTCACCCCAAGGGCAGCTTTATCTACCGCATGGCTGGCCGCGATCGGGAAAAATCCGCGTCCTACTACACCCCGGAGGTGCTGACCCGATCCTTGGTCAAATACGCCCTCAAAGAGCTGTTTAAGGCGCAAATCGACCCGATTAGCGACCCCCATGCCAAGGCCGATGCCATCTTGACGCTCACCGTCTGCGAGCCCGCCATGGGCAGCGCAGCCTTCTTGAACGAAGCCATCAACCAGTTGGCCGAAGCCTATTTGCAACTCAAGCAACAGGCCGAGGGGCGGCGTATCCCGCAAGATAGCTATCCGCGCGAATTGCAGCGGGTGAAGATGTTTATTGCCGATAACAATGTGTACGGGGTGGATTTAAACCCGGTGGCGGTGGAGTTGGCCGAGGTGTCGTTGTGGCTCAACGCCATCAGCGGCGATGCCTTTGTGCCCTGGTTTGGCTATCAGCTGCATCACGGCAACTCGCTGATTGGCGCGCGCCGCCAAGTGTTTAGCAAAAGCGAGCTCAGCTATAAAAAGCAAAAAGACCCGAGCTGGCTGAACAGCGTGCCCAGCGAGCTGGCGATGAGTGAGCCGCGTGCCCCTGGGCAGGTGTTTCACTTCTTGCTGCCCGATTTAGGCATGGCCAGCTACAGCGACAAAACGGTCAAGGCCCGTTATCCCGATGATATAAAAGCACTCGATGGCTGGCGCAAGGCGTTTTGCGCCAGCATCACCGCCGATGAGCAAGTCGCCCTTGACCGCATCAGTGCCAAGGTGGATAAGCTGTGGCAAGCGCACCGCCAGCAGCTCGCGCATGAGCGGTCGCAAACCGGCGACAGCCACCCGGTGTGGCCGGCGCCAAGCACGGCACAGCCGTTATCGAGCCTCCGCGACAAGGATGCGCGCTTGGCTGGGCGCGGTCAGGAGAGCAGCGCCTACCAAAAGCTGCGCTGGGTGATGAATTACTGGTGCGCGCTGTGGTTTTGGCCGATAGACCAGGCCGAACACCTGCCCAGCCGCGATGAGTGGTTGTTTGAGCTGGAAACCCTGCTCGATGGGGTGATGTTGACCACCGCGCCGCAAGAGACTCCGGCCACCGCCCAGGGGCAATTATTTGCAGAGGAGTTTGCGCCCGAGGCAGAGCAGGCACCGGCGCAGCAGTTGGCGCTGTTTAGCCAGCAGGGGGTATTGCAGCGCAAGCAGCTGTTTGCGCTGTTGCCACGCCTCAAGTTGGTGGATGAGATTGCCAACGCCCAGCGCTTTTTCCATTGGGATCTCGAATTTAGCGACCTGTTTGCCAAGCGCGGCGGCTTTGATCTGATGCTGGGTAACCCGCCCTGGCTTAAAGTGGAGTGGCAAGAGGCCGGGGTGCTCGGCGATTTTGAGCCGGAGTTTGTACTGCGCAAGCTTTCAGCCAGTAACTTGGTCAAGCTGCGGGAACAGACTTTTGCCCGCATTCCAGCGCTGGAGAATGCCTGGCGCTCCGAATACGAGGGCTGTGAAGCGACCCAGAACTTCCTTAATGCGCTGCAAAATTACCCGGTGCTCAAAGGCACCCAGACCAATTTATATAAGTGCTTTTTACCGCAAGCCTGGCGCTTGGGTGCAAACCAAGGCGTGGCCGGCTTTTTGCACCCCGAAGGCATTTATGACGACCCCAAAGGCGGCTTATTACGGGCGCAAATTTACCCACGGTTGCGGGCGCATTTTCAGTTTCAGAATGAGTTAAGCTTGTTTGCTGAAGTTGATCATCATGCAAAGTTCAGCAGCAATATATATCGCGTGGAACCAGACGCAATACAGTTTGATAACATTTGTAATCTTTATGCGCCTCAGACTATTGATGTGTGTTTTTCCCACTCAGGGGCTGGTGATATTCCCGGCATAAAAGATGAGCAGGAAATAGATGGAAAAATAAAAGTCACTTGGAACACTGCGGGGCATCATAGCCGGTTGGTGTCAATCGGTAGCAAAGAGCTCGACCTGTTTGCTCGCCTCTATGATGCAGAAGGTACTCCTGCTAGTCAGGCGCGATTACCAGCCTTACATGCGGAGCAATTGGTTACGGTATTGGAAAAATTTGCCGCTCAACCGCAGCGACTGGGGGACTTGCAGGGCGAGTATTTGTCACTGGAAATGTGGCATGAAACCAATCAGCAAACAGATGGCACCATCCAGCGCCAAACTCAGTTCCCGCAACATGCCGGCCAGTGGGTGCTTTCTGGCCCGCATTTCTTTGTCGGTAATCCATTTAATAAAACGCCTCGCGCCAACTGTACGCTTAATAGCGATTATGACTGCCTCGATCTGCTGACTTTGCCGGACGACTACCTGCCGCGCACCAACTATCTTCCGGCCTGCAATGCCGAGGAGTATGCCCGCCGCACCCCACGGGTGAGTTGGATCGAACCGGGCCAAACCGAACCAAAAAAGGTGACGGATTATTATCGGTTGATAATAAGGGCGATGCTTTCCCAGTCTGGCGAGCGGACTTTGATTGCTGCCATTGCTCCACCAGAGAGCGGACATGTGAACGGGGCTCGCTCTTATGCGTACTCTTCAATCGAGCTATTACTTGAACATGCCTGTCAAGTTATCTCCATACCATACGACTTTATGTGCAAGTCAACAGGCAAAGCCAATTTGCATCAGATGTTGGACGATTTCTCTGTCACATCTTTCTCTGATGGAAGAAAACAGTCAGCATTTGTGCGAACCCTTGCTCTTACTTGTGTGGTTGACAAGTATTCCGATCTTTGGAAAACAGCATTTGATAGTGACTTTACCCATCAGCGTTGGAGCCGCGATCTGCCGCAATTGCCGCAGCGCTTCTTCTCTAATCTGACGCCTGACTGGCAACGCGATTGCGCGCTGCGCAGCGACTATAGCCGCCGTCAGGCGCTGGTCGAAATTGACGTGCTGGCAGCCCAAGCGCTGGGGCTGACCCTCGATGAACTGCTGACCATCTACCGGGTGCAGTTCCCGGTGATGCGCCAGTACGAAGCCGATACCTGGTATGACCAAGTGGGCCGCATCGTCTTTACCCCAAGCAAGGGGCTGGTCGGGGTTGGCCTGCCGCGCAAGGCGCGCAAAGCCGACCTCAAGGCCGGCATTGTCTATGGGGTGGATAGCCCCGATTGGACGGGGGCTGATTCAGGCAAAGCGGGCGCTGAACTGGTCATTGGCTGGGAGGATATCCAGCATCTGAAAACCGGCTCGGTCAGTGTCACCTTCGACGACGATACCCGCTCGGGCGGCGCGGTGCGCCGTACCATCACCTGGCAAGCGCCCTTTATCAAACCGGATCGCGAAGATGACTATCGGGTGGCGTGGGACTTCTTCAACAACCATAAGGAACATGGCTGATGCTGCCTTCTGTTGTCAGTCGGCAGGTGGCCGACAGTGTGGCCGAGTTTTTGCGCGCCGCCTTCCCGATGAATAGCCCGCTGTTTAACCAGGCTGCCGGCGACCCTGAGCAACCGGAGCACCACACCCTCGAGGCGTTTTTGCAAGACCCGGATACCTTGCTGAAGGGGCCCTATTTTTCGGCGCAGTTGCCGTTTCGCCAAAGCGCACTGCCGCTGGATTTTTTCAGCCAGTTGCGGTTGCCCTTCCCGCCGCACGCCCATCAGGCGCGCGCCTTTGAGCGTTTAGGCGGCGCCAACCCCCAGCCAACCCTGGTGGCCACCGGCACCGGCTCGGGCAAGACCGAATGTTTTATGTATCCGCTGCTTAACCACTGCGCCGCCACAGCCGGCGCGGGGGTCAAGGCGATCATCATCTACCCGATGAACGCGTTGGCCACCGATCAGGCCAGCCGTTTTGCCAGTGACATTGCCAGTGATCCCAAGCTGCATGGGCGGGTGACGGTTGGCCTGTTTGTCGGCGATAGCGATGAGTTTCCCAGCAAGGTGATGGGACCCAAGCAGGTGATCACCGACAAGCCAACCTTGCGCCAGAACCCGCCGGATATTCTGCTGACCAACTACAAGATGCTCGACTACCTGTTGATGCGGCCGGTGGATCAGCCGCTGTGGCGCTACAACACACCGGGTTGCTTGCGCTTTTTGGTGGTCGATGAGCTGCACACCTTCGATGGTGCTCAAGGCTCTGACCTGGCGTGTTTGGTGCGCCGCCTAAAGCATCATGTGGCGGTGGATAACGGCCAGTTCGCCTGTGTGGGCACCTCTGCCACGGTGGGCGATGAGCTAGGCCAGTTGCTTGACTACGCCAGCCAGATCTTCGAGCAGCCGTTTGATGACAGCGCGGTGATCCGCGAAGACCGCCTCAGTGCCGCCGAGTTTTTGCAAGACTCACCGGTGCGTTTTAGCTATTTCCCCGAGCCGGATAGCCGGCTCGAAGCAAGCAGTTACGCCGATCATCACGCTTACCTGAATGCCCAGTTGGCTCTGTGGTTTCCCGCAGAAGATCTGGTGCTGCCCGCCGATCTCGACTGCGATACCGGGCGCGAGGTGCGTATCCGCCTAGGTGAGTTGATGCGCCAGCACAGTGCCCTGCATCTGCTGCTGGCCGATCTGCAGGGAGGGATCCTGACCGAGCACAGCTGCGCTGAACGTTTTGCCGTGATGCTGTCGCTGCCGGCGGCGCAGGCCCGCCTGTTGCTGCAAAGTTGGCTGGCATTGTTGGCGCTAGCGCGTAGCCCGGTTAATGAATCGCCAGCGGCGCGTGCGCAACGGGAACTCGATGGTAAACCGCGTCCGGTACGCCCATTGGTGCAACTGCGCGCCCAACTGTGGCTGCGCGAACTGCGCCGGCTGGTGGCCTCGGTCGAGAAGCAACCCAAGCTGCGTTTTGCCAGCGATCTGCTGGCCGACGAGCAAACCCATCACCTGCCGGTGGTGCACTGCCGCGACTGCCACGCTACCGGTTGGGCCAGCATGCGCCACGGCCAGAGCCGCCAGCTTGAAACGGAGCTGGATGATATCTACCGCCAGTTCTTCGATAGTGGGCGCGCGCTGGCGATGGCGTTCCCTGATCTCAGTGACAAGGCGGTTAGCGGGGATCATCGGCACTTATGCCCGCAGTGTTTGACTCTCAATCGCGCTGACAAAGCGGCCTGCGAGCAGTGTGGCCATGAAGGCCTGTTGCGGGTATTGGTGCCGGATCTGCTCAAAGAGCGCAAAGATACCCTGGTCTCATCCACCGATTGCCCCTACTGCGGCAGCTCGAAAGGCTTGTCGATCATGGGGTCGCGCGCCGCCAGCCTCTCGTCAGTGATGATCCACCAGCTCTATGGCAGCCGCTTTAATGAGCACAAAAAGCTCATTACCTTCTCTGATTCGGTGCAAGATGCGGCGCACCGCGCCAGTTTCTTTACTGCCCGCACCTGGCCTTTGGTGCTGCGCGGCCAGATAGCCAGTGCCTTGCCTGAGCAGGGCGAACTCACCCTCGATGCGTTTGCCGCCGCTGTGCTGGCTGATGCCAAGGCCCGCAGTCAGGATGAGGCCGAATTTGTCGGCCGCTTTATCGCCCCCAATATGCTGTGGCTGAACGATTATCAGACACTGGTGCAAGACAACGTTCTGCCCGCGGGCTCGGATCTGCCTGAACTGGTGGCTAAGCGGCTTGACTGGGAGGTATGCAGTGAGCTGACATTGCGTGCCGGTATTGGCCGCACTCTGGAAAACAGCGGTTTTGCCTGTGTGGCGGCGGATGGCTCGTTACTCGATGCGCTGTTGCCGCCCTTGCACGCCAGGTGGCGCGAGGAGCTGGGGGATCTGATGCAGAGCGTGACCCTTGAACAGGTCACCCATTTTGTGCTCGGGGTGCTGCGGCACTTGATCCACGCCGGAGCCGTAATGCACCCGGCGTTTGAAAGTTACCGCGAAGATGGCGGTGATACTTTTCGCATGATGCAGCGTGAACGCACCTCACGCTACATGCCTACCATCGGTCCGCGCACCCGCAAACCGGCCTATGCCACCTTCGAGCGCAATAAAAGCTTTAGCCAGTTGCTCGGCGCCAAATCCAACCCCAGCTGGTATCAGCACTGGCTCAACCTTACCCTTGCCCAGGGTGAGCGTCTGTTTGTTAGCAGCGTCAGCGAAACCGTGCTGCGCCAGCTGCTGGAGACCTTAACCAAGGCTGGCTTGATGGCCCGCTTTGACAGCAAAAGGGGCGAAGCCTGGGGCATAGTGCCCAAGGCGCTCACGGTAACCCGTGAAGTCAGCCGCTTATGCTGCAGTGACTGTCGAGAGACGCTGGTTGCCCCCAGTGCACAGGCGTGGCAGTGGCAGGGGGCGCCCTGTATGTCGCTACGCTGCACCGGGACATATCAGCTTACCGCCCAAGCGAGTGCATTGCGCTGGGATCGGCTGGATGTGGCACGGGTGGTGGGTGCCGAGCATACCGGGCTGCTGACCCGCGAGGTGCGCGAGGCCACCGAGCAGGCGTTTTATCGCGGCACTCGCGCCTGGCAGGTGAATTTGCTGTCTGCCACCCCGACCCTGGAGATGGGTATCGATGTGGGCGATCTCTCTAGCGTGCTGCTCTGTTCGGTGCCACCGGCGCAGGCCAACTATTTGCAGCGCATTGGCCGTGCCGGGCGTAAAGATGGCAACGCCTTGAATATCACCCTGGCCGAAGGCAATCCACACGATCAATTCTTCTTTGAAGAGCCGCTGGAGATGATGCAGGGCCAGGTGCAGCCGCCGGGGGTGTTTCTTAACGCCGTGGCGATTTTGGAGCGTCAACTGGCGGCTTTCTGCCTCGACAGTTGGGTGAGAACCGGCATCACGCCGATGGCGATCAGCCCGAACGTGAAACAGATGCTCGATGAGGTGGAACGCGGCAAGAAGGAACGCTTCCCGTATAACTTTTTGGCGTTTGTCGAGGAGCAGAGGGTCCGGCTTGCTGCCGATTTTGCCGCTGTGTTTGCCGATCTTGAGCCGCAAACCCTGCAACAGCTCCATGACTATTTGATGGGGCAGCAGGCTGAGCATTCGCTGGTGCTGCGCATCGACAAGGCGTTGCAACAGTTGCTTGAAGATCGTAAGTCACTCAAGGCGCGCATCGATAAGCTCAAGCGCAGCATCGATAAGCTCGAAACCGGGCCGCGCGATCAGAACTTTGATTCGGATATGCGTGATCTGCATACCGAACGCCAAGCCTTGCAAGCCTTAGTCAGCCAGATCAACAACAAGCAGACGCTGAACTTTTTAACCGATGAGGGAATATTACCCAATTACGCCTTCCCTGAGGCGGGTATTACCCTGCGTTCTGTGTTGTGGCGTAAAAATGAGAATGAAGAGGGGCGCAGTTATCAGACCGCGACCTACGAATATGAGCGCCCGGCTTCGACCGCCTTGGCCGAGCTGGCGCCACTCAATAGTTTTTATGCTGGTGGTCATAAGGTCGAGATTGAACAAATTGATCTCAAGGTGTCGGAACCAGAGCACTGGCGCTTGTGTAGCCACTGCAATCACAGTGAAAACATCGACCAAAACGGTGACCCGCATAAATACTGCCCTAAGTGCGGGACCCCGGGTTGGGCTGACGCAGGTCAGAAGACCACGTTACTGAAGTTGCGTCAGGTCTATGCCCGCGCCAGTGCTCGTGACAGCCAGATTGGCGATGAGTCTGATAGCCGAGAACCGGCCTTTTATCAGCGCCAATTACTGGTGAGTTATGAGCCTAAGGATGTGACCGCAGCCTATGCGATCAGCGACGGAGAAGTGCCGTTTGGTTTTGAGTTTTTAAGCAAGGTGACCCTGCGTGATATCAACTTTGGCAAGCAGACTGAAGATGCGCTGGAACTGAGCATCGCCGGTGATATTAAACGTTGCAGCGGCTTTAAGGTCTGTTTGGGCTGCGGCATGGTGCAACATCCGGTGAATCAAGATCCACGCAAAGAGCACGATCTGAGCTGTAAATACAAGAGCATGCCTGAGAAGGCGCAGTTTGAAGATTATCTCTATCTCTATCGTCAGCTGGAATCCGAGGCGGTGCGCATCTTGCTGCCGGTGAGCAGTTATAGTAGTGATCCGACAGTGGAAGCCTCGTTAGGGGCTGCAATCCAGCTGGGGCTTAAGCACTACTTCAAGGGCAGTGTCGATCACCTCAAGGGGGTGGTTTATCGCGAGCCGGAAAATGAGGGGGATTCGTGGCGCCAGTATCTGGTGATCTACGATACCGTGCCGGGCGGCACGGGCTCACTCAAGGAGCTGATGCGCGAGCCCGATAACTTATTGCAACTATTGCAGTTGGCCTACGAGTCGCTGTGCGACTGCGGTTGTAATCAGGATGCCAGTAAAGATGGCTGTTATCGTTGCGTGTATGCCTACCGGGAGCGTGGCAAGATGCAGTACGTATCGCGCGATAAGGCGCGTTTGCTGGTGGGGCAGATCCTCGCGGTACGCGACAAGTTGCAACGCATTAACAGTATCAACCAGATCCCGCTCGATACCATGATGGGCTCTGAACTGGAAAAGCGCTTTATTGATGTGTTGGCGCAAAGCAAAGAGTTGGTCGTCAGCCGCAGCTATGCCCATGAGGGCGACGGTTGGATCATCAATACCCGCAGCAGCCCCTCTCTGAGCTGGCAGCTGAAAACGCAGGTCGATCTGGGCCCCAAACAGGGGGTTGGTATTCCCTGTCGCCCTGATTTTGTGCTCTATCCGCTGGGGCATATCGCCCAGTGCAAGCCGCTGGCTATTTTTCTCGATGGCTTTGCCTTTCATAAGGCGAGCGTGGTGGATGATGTGCAAAAGCGGCAGGCCATTCGCGATAGCGGTCGTTATGGGGTATGGACGCTGACCTGGCGCGATTTAACCCAACCTGGCTGCAAACATCTGCAAGATGTGTTGGGGCTGCACCATAACCTCGATATGAAGGCACCGCAGTTTTATAACCGCTTCCATACCACCACCTTTGCCACCCTGGAGAGTGAAGTTCGTGAGCGTAACAGCTTCGAACTGCTGCTGACCTATGTGCAAGATCCCCGTGCTCAGGCGCCGTTCTGGCAAAAACTGGCGGCCGCTCATGCTTGGGTATGGCTGGAGGTGAAAAAGTCCCAAGATGCCGGAATTCGCCACAAGTTTGCCTATGAGATGCATGAGAATGCCCCGGCATGGCGTGAGGCGCAGTTGCTGCCCAATGAGCCGTTTGTGTTTGGTGGTTTGCTAGATTCCCTGGCCAGCTCTCAGCCATTTATTGAGCTAGCCTCGGTGTTGCCTCAGCGTTGGGTCAACGCGCAGACCACCCCGGAACAGCTGCGTGCGGCCCTGCGCTTGCATCTGTGTTTTGATGACCAAAATCCACTCGCAGATGGCTATGAACGCGGTTTAACCGGTTTTTGGCGCTTGGTAAATTTGCTGCAGTGGCTGCCGGATATGACCTTTACCAGCCGCAACGCTGTCCGCAATAACATCGGGCAGGTTCCGAGGCCAGTGGACACGTTGGTTACCACAGCGACACCAGACGGCACCACGTCGGATGCCACTTTGGATGCTGGTGTGCTGGCGCAGTGGCAAGAACTGGCAGAGCTGGAAGTGTTGAGTCAACAGCAGATTGTGCTGTTGCAACGATTACCACTGCCGGTGCCTGAGGTGGGGTATGCCCTTCAAGATGACGCAGGGGCCATCATTGCCGAGGCTGATTTGGCCTGGCCAGCGCTACACCGTGCCCATTGCTTTATAGACGATCAGCAAGCTGACGCTTTCATCGCGCAAGGTTGGCAACTGACCCATGGCGAACTTGACGCTGAGCTTATCGACACACTGACCCAATTAGTTACAGGAGGTAAGGCATGACACTGCCATCCCTGAAAGTTGCCATATCCGATGGCTTTTTAACGTCATTTGCCAAGATCCCCAAAGCACAACAAAAAAAGGTGATGGAGTTTCTTGCCAAGTTTCGTAATGACCCTACCAGCAAGGGGCTTAACTACGAAAAGATTCACGATACCAGCAGCACCAATGTGCATTCGGTGCGCATCGACCAGAACTACCGCGGCATTGTGCTCAAACCCGAGCAGGGCAATCTCTATATGCTGTTGTGGGTAGATAAGCATGATGATGCTTATTCTTGGGCTAAAAATCATAAGTGTGAAATTCATCCCGCTACAGGTGCGTTGCAGGTGATCGACACCAGCCTGGTTGTGCAGCCACCGCTGGACGATCCTGATCTGCCCATCGCATTCAAGCCAACCCCGTTATTTGCCGACTATTCGACCGAGCAGATCATGGCACTCGGGGTGCCGGCGCTGTTTTTGGATCGGGTGATGGCATTGACCAACTTGAGCGAGCTCTACCAGCTGGAGGGGGTGATGCCGGCCGATGCCTGGGAGCCGCTCTATTGGTTGGCCGAAGGGCTGGAGTATGACGAGGTATTGGCCGAGTTTAATGATGCTGCGGATGTGAAGGTTGATACCGACGATTTCGAACAGGCGATTAAGCGTAGCCAGCGGCACTTTTCCGTGGTGGAGAGCGAGCTGGAGCTGCTACAAATGCTCAACGCCCCGCTGGAAAAATGGCGGGTATTTTTGCACCCCAGCCAGCGCAAGCTGGTGGAAGCGCACGCCAATGGTCCGGTGCGGGTGCTGGGCGGCGCCGGTACCGGTAAAACCGTGGTCGCCATGCACCGAGCCCGTTGGTTGGCGCAGCGTTTGTTAGCCGCGCCCGGCAAAAAGGTGCTGTTCACTACGTTCACCAAAAACCTGGCGGCCGATATTCGCGCCAACCTGCAGCGGTTGTGCAGCCGTGAAGAGCTGACCAAAATTGAGGTGATCCATATCGATGGCTGGCTGACCGATCAACTAAAGCGCCACGGTTATGATTTTCGGGTGGTGTATGACAGCGATCCGGTGCGCCGCAAATGCTGGGAGTATGCGCTGCAACAGCTGCCCACAGACCTCAATCTGCCAGAGAATTTCTATTTGGAAGAGTGGCATCGTGTGGTGCAGCCCAATGGGGTTCACAGCCGCGAGGATTACTTCAAGGTGAGCCGATTAGGGCGAGGCACGGCCATTTCACGCTTGCAGCGGGCCAAGATTTGGCCGGTATTTGAAGAGTATCGGGCACAACTGGCGCGCGCCAAGTTACGCGAAATGCACGATGCCATGCTTGAGGCGGTGGTGTTGTTTAAAGAGAAGCAGGTGCAGCTGCCCTATCAATACCTGGTGGTCGATGAAGCGCAGGATATGGGCGCACCTGCCTTTGTGTTGCTGCGCCATCTCATCCCCGAAGGCGAAAACGACATCTTCATCGTCGGTGATGGCCACCAGCGCATCTATCGAAACAAGGTGGTGCTCGGTCAGTGTGGTATCAATGTGCGCGGTCGGCGCAGCAAGAAACTCAAGATCAACTACCGTACCACCGAAGAGACCCGCAAATTCGCCGTGGCGCTGTTGAATGGGGTGCCGACCGATAACCTCGATGGCGAGTCTGATACCGATAAAGACTATTTGTCGCTGATGCATGGCGAGGCACCGCTGGTGACCCATCATGCAGACTTTAAGCAAGAGGCAGCCACCATCGCTGAGCAGATCAAAGCGTTGTTGCAAGAGGGCACCCCAGATACCGATATCTGTCTCACAGCCCGTACCAAGTATGCCTATGAGCGATATACCACTGAGCTCAACAACGCTGGCATCACTACCTTTGTGCTGGGCCAGGACAGCGCTGACAGTGTGACGCATCCCGGGGTGCGCATCGCCACCATGCACCGCATCAAGGGACTGGAGTTTCAGTATGTGTTTCTTGCCGGCATCAACGATGGTGTAGTGCCAGAGCCCAAAGCCATTCAATCCGACGATCCGGTTGAGCTGCGCGATGCCCTGTTTAATGAGCGGGCGCTGTTGCATGTGGCCGCCACCCGGGCGATCAAGGGCCTGTTTGTTAGCTCCAGCGGTGTGCCCAGCCCACTGCTGTGCAACTGATAGGGGCTAATTTCGAGAACGATTCATGCCGTGGTGTTAAGTAGCAGTTACACTGCGGCGGTTGTTGTTCAACGTTACGGTAAGGATTAATGATGAGTGGTTTTGTTTGGCATGATTTTGGGGTGTTGACTCGCTGTGTGATTGATAATGGGTACGTGATCATCACCAATGACGCAAATAAGTCACTAAAAATGAGTATGGGTAGATACAAGGAAAGCGCGATGCATGTTCATGACAAGGCGCTCCGGTTGATAAATTTTCCGGTCAGGGTCAGAACGAGCCAGAATACCGGTAACTGGAGTACCGGGGAGTGGTTTAGCGAAATTGAGAAGCGTTAAGCTGAGAGATAGGGCAGCGAACAGGCGGATTGATTTACCCCCAGACCAGCCTGCAATGCTTCAGCTGCTCCTTGCTAGTGTACCGGTTGGAGTATCACCTTTGTTGATTGAGATTCTTGTTGGATTCAATCAGCAAGATGCGCGACTTCCTCGATCCCCTGTACGTATAAGATCCAACCTAGTCACAGAGATCCATGCAGGGGCTGTGGCACTAAAATATTATTGGTATACGGATAGGTATACGATGAGTTTTTTATAATGCGCATTCGTTGATTTTAGAGGCTTTGGTGCGTCATCTTCGATTCCGGCCTCGGCACCATTAAACTCAAAGAGTTACGAAAGGCCACTAGAAATAGTGGCCTTTTTCTTTTTCCTAAATGGCGACAGCGCCTTTATAAGCGGTTCACCCTTCCTGTAATGTTGAGCAACAGGATCTTCTTGTATGATGCCGCTCTGCCTGACGGCGCACTTCATGCGGCGACTTTCCCTGGTCATGTTTCGGTGTGCTGTCAGACAGAAATGAGAATGGCCCCACATTGTGGGGCCATTCTCGGATCCAGTTATCACTCCTGCGTTTCTTCTAGCTGCACGTCGATATTCTTCTTCTGGGTGGCATCGCCGTTGGTGAACGATGTTATCGTCTGGTCGTTTTGGACCATGCACACCTGTATTCCGTTGCGTAGTCTACAGACCAAGGCATAAGCCTGTAATCAGAACCGGTACTCGATATGGAGGGTATGGCTGTCCAGCCCCGGGTTCTTGTCATACATATAGGCGTTGGACATGTGCTCATACTGATAACCGATCAGCCAATTCTTGGTGATGGCGTAACCGAAGCCGATACCCAGGGCGAACTGGAAGGGGCCGCCGTAATCCTTGTAGCCGTGGCCGCGGGTTCCGAATTGATACTGATCGAGCCAGACCATTTCGCCGGGGAGCCAGGTCACCCAGTTACCCCATTGGCATTCTATACGGGCGCCACCTCCCAGTCTGGCGGTCTCTTCATCTTCTACCTTGAGCGTCCCACCACGCACCCCCAGTCCAAATTGGCAGCCAGAATCTCCCCAACGCCAAAACATATGGTGGAACTTGGCATCGGCAATTTTTATGTCGAGCTTTTCATTGCTGAAGGCGTTGCCAAGTTGCAGCACCACGATATTGTCATTGGCCATCGCAGCCGGGCTGACAAGCAGTGTTGCCAGCAGGCCGATCCTTGATAGAGTGTTAGCGTCCATGCCCCCTCCCGATCCTTGTTGTCATCGTGGTGATCCTGTTGATCACCCTTCAGGCATAGTCAATCGAAGCACACCCTGTCAATGAATGGTCAGCAGGTAAAAAAATTAAATATTTATGAAAAATCAACTATCTGCGTGGTCTTATGTGGTTTGGCGGGCGTGGCAGCGGGGACATGAAAAAGCCCTTCACCGTGGTGAAGGGCTTTTTACTATCTGGCGTTATCCGCCCGGGTGAACCCGTTCGGGCTTAGTAGCCCTGCTGGTGCACGTCCATCACGGCGCGGCCGGACGGGTCGGCCATCTCCTTGAACTTGGCATCCCACTCCAGCGCGGTGGGGGTGGAGCAGGCGACCGACTTGCCGTAGGGCACGGTACGGGCGGCGGCTTCCAGCGGGAAGTGCTCGTCGAAGATGGCGCGGTAAAAGTAGGCCTCCTTGGTGAGCGGCGTGTTGATGGGGAAGCGGAATGCCGCCGCTTCGAACATCTGATCCGTCACTTCGGTCTCGACCATCGCCTTCAGGCTGTCGATCCATGAATAACCCACGCCATCGGAGAACTGCTCCTTCTGGCGCCATGCAACTTCGTGGGGCAGCAGATCTTCGAACGCTTCGCGCAGGATGTGTTTCTCGATCTTGCCCTTGCCGCACATCTTGTCGGCGGGCTGCAGGCGCATCGCCACATCCATGAACTCCTTGTCAAGGAAGGGCACACGACCTTCCACGCCCCAGGCGGCCATCGATTTGTTGGCACGCAGGCAATCATAGAGGTGCAAAGAGGCAAGCTTGCGCACGTTCTCTTCGTGGAACTCGCGGGCGTTGGGCGCCTTGTGGAAGTAGAGATAGCCGCCGAACAGCTCGTCGGAGCCTTCACCGGAGAGCACCATCTTGATCCCCATCGCCTTGATGTAACGAGCCATCAGATACATCGGCGTGGAGGCGCGGATGGTGGTGACGTCATAGGTTTCGAGGTGATAGATGACATCGCGCAGGGCATCCAGACCCTCCTGCACGGTGAAGTGGATCTGGTGGTGGATGGTGCCGAGGTGATCAGCCACCTTGCGGGCGGCGGCGAGATCCGGCGACCCTTCCAGACCGACGGCGAAGGAGTGCAGTTGCGGCCACCAGGCTTCGCTCTTGCCATCGTCCTCGATGCGGCGTGCCGCATAGAGCTTGGTGATAGCGGAGATGACGGAGGAGTCCAGCCCGCCGGAGAGCAGCACGCCATAAGGCACGTCGCACATCAGCTGGCGTTTGACCGCCGCTTCCAGCGCGGCTTTCAGCTCGGCCTTGTCGCTGACATTGTGCTCGACCGAGCTGTATTCCATCCAGTCGCGTTTGTACCACTGTTTGAGCTCGCCATCCTTGCTCCACAGGTAGTGTCCCGGCGGGAAGGTTTCGACGCTCTTGCAGACCGGCACCAGCGCCTTCATCTCGGAGGCGACATAGAAGTTGCCGTGCTCGTCGCGACCGGTATAGAGGGGGATGATCCCCATGTGGTCGCGACCAATCAGGTAGGCATCCTGTTCAGCGTCATAAAGAATGAAGGCAAAGATGCCGTTGAGATCGTCGAGAAACGCCGGGCCCTTCTCCTTGTAGAGAGCGAGCAGCACTTCACAGTCGGATTTGGTCTGAAACTGAAAGTCGACCTTGAGGGTCTTTTCCAGCTCTTTGTGGTTGTAGATCTCGCCATTGACCGCCAGCACATGGGTGCGCTCGGGGTTGTAGAGCGGCTGGGCGCCATTGCCCGGGTCGACGATGGCCAGACGCTCGTGTACCAGAATGGCTTTGTCGGAGCTGTAGACGCCGGACCAGTCAGGCCCGCGGTGACGCAGTCGCTTGGACATCTCCAGCGCCGATTTGCGCAGGGCGACTGCATCGGACTTGATATCCAGAATGCCGAAAATTGAACACATTGGCGGTAATCCTCTTGATTTTTATATGAGCCCCCCACGTTTGGGCTCGAAATTCCATTTACATTCCTCGTCAGACACAATGCCTAGCGGAAAAACCTTTTGCAAGCGGGAAAACCGCAGAAAATCATGCCGTAAGCGTCAAGCAGATCAACAGGATAAGGATTGTTGCAACGGGGCAGGGTGACGTGAACGTCAAGCCGAGGCGGGTTCGAAGATCACATAGACCTTGCGACAGGGAGTGAGGGTCTCCCACTCACCGACAAAGCCTGCCGGAATCACGAATTGATCCCCGGGTTTCAGGACCAGCTGGCCGCCCAGACTGTCGTGGATCACCACATCCCCCTCCAGCAGCTGGCAATACTCGTGCTCGGTGTAGTGGATGGCCCAGCGGCCCGGCTCGCAAGCCCAGAAGCCCACGTGAAACTGCTGGCTTGGGTCGGAGTAGTGGTTCCACACCGTTTGCGCCGGGTTGCCCGCTTTAATGCGCTCGGGGGCTGGCATCAGCGGGGTAGGGGCTGCCTCGTGGCGGCCCGGCAAAATCCAGTCGTTGAGGGTCTTCATGGTGCCTCCTTGGCTTCGGCAGATAGGAAAGCGGGGCCATCCCGGCCCCGCGATTGTTCGTTTTATTAAACGAGGTTGTGCATAACTTAAACGATGCGCATTCCCTTGCCAAGAGCCGCAGCCCGACGATTCAAAGCGGCTGCAAGCGGCGGATCACATGACGGGCAAAGCCGCTGCCCGCTTCGTTGTAGACGTTGAACACCGCATCCACCCCCTGCTCCTGCAGGGAGGCGATATCATCCTCGAAGCGGACGATGGCGGCTATCTTGCCGTTGAACCCGTGGCTGCGCAGCTTCTCGATGGCGTAGAGATTCCCCGAGTGGTGGGGCATCGCCAGCAGCACCAGATTGACCTGATTGGAGAGCAGCACCTTGTCCCAGAAGTCGGTATCGGTAGCATCCCCTTCGATGACGTTCATCCCCTGGGCACGCAGGGTGGGCAGTTTCTCGCTGTCGTTTTCCACCCCGAGGATGACGTTGCCGTACTTGTTCTCCAGCTCGAAGTAGGCCCCCTGACCGATCCGCCCCATGCCGAGTATGATTACCTCCGCATCGCCCAATTCGATGGGTCTGTCTTCCGGATGGAGGTTGCTCGCTTGCAATCCTCGCAGCCAGTGGCCGATGCGGTGATAAATACGTTCGCTCTGGGCATTGAGCGGGGCGGAGATCATAAAGCTGGCCGCCAGTGCCAGCGAGACCGCCACCAGCCACTCGTGGGAGAGCCAGCCCGCCTTGGCGGCAATGGCCGCGACGATCAGGCCAAACTCCGAGAAGTTGGTGAGCGCCAGGGTCGAGAGCAGGGCGGTGCGCACCCTCAGGTGAGCGCCGCTGTAGACCAGATAGTAGAGGACACTTTTGAGAGGCAGGGCCAGCACCAGCGCCAGTGCCAGCAACATGGTGTCGTGGGTCGGCAGGCCGTTGAGGCCGATGGTGAGAAAGAAGCAGACCAGAAACAGGTCTTTGAGATTGAAGAGCGCCTTGGCCAGCCCCGCCGCCGCCGGATGAGAGGCGAGCATCAT
Source organism: Aeromonas sp. 84A (assembly GCF_051919345.1). Lineage (NCBI taxonomy): Bacteria > Pseudomonadati > Pseudomonadota > Gammaproteobacteria > Aeromonadales > Aeromonadaceae > Aeromonas > Aeromonas sp. 84A. The sequence continues at coordinate 3,229,553 of NZ_JBQBEW010000001.1, read as the reverse complement.
GCCGATGATGAGGGCCCCCAGATCCGGCTTGAGGCCGACCACTTCAAACCCGGCCGCCCCCACCACCAGCGCCAGAAAGACCCCGAACAGCACCTGCAACTCGCCGTGACCGGCCCGCTCCAGCAGCTTGAACAGCAGCGGGCGCAGCAGCGGCAGCCCCAGTACCCAGAGCGCCCAGATGCTGGGCCACTTGCCGCTGGAAAACGCCAGAAACGCCACCGCGAACACATCCTGCATCACCAGCACGCCGATGGCGATGCGGGCGTAGAGGGCATTCATGTCGCTGCGATCTTCCAGCACCTTGACCGCAAAGACGGTGCTGGAGAAGGAGAGGGCAAAGCCCAGCAGCAGCGCCAGTTTCCAGTCCAGCGAGAGGGCAAGTTCGAGCCCCAGTCCCTTGCAGACCAGCAGCACCACGGTAAAGAGCAGGGTGGAGAGCAGCAGGTGCAGGCTGGTGGTGCCCCACACATCGCGCCGCATCAGGGTCTTGATATTGAGCTTGAGGCCGATGGTGAACAGCAGCAGGGTGACGCCGAGATCGGCGACTTCGCTCAGGGCGGGAGTATTTTCATATCCCATGCCGTTGAGGATAAAACCGGCGGCCAGAAAGCCGAGCAGGGGGGGCAGGCCAATCAGATTGACTACCATGCCGCAGCCAAAAGCCACGGCGATCAGAATGGGTTCCATAACAGATCCTGCAAGGGCAGGAGAGACCTGCCCTGTTTAACGCTTGTGTGGTGATTAGACGATATCGATGTCGACCACGGAGTCGAAAATATGGTTCGGGCGAAACGGCATGCGGTCTATATCGGCGACCTTGCTCACCCCGGAGAGCACCAGCACCGTCTCGAGACCGGCCTGAAAGCCCGCCAGAATGTCGGTGCGCAGGTTGTCGCCGATGATGATGGTGTCGTCGGAGTGGGCCTCCATCCGGTTGAGCGCCGCACGGATGATCCAGGCGCTCGGCTTGCCGACATAGAACGGCTTCTTGCCGGTCATCCGCTCGATGGGGGCGCACAGAGCGCCGCAGGCCGGGTGCATCATGGGGCCGTGAGTATCGGGGTTGGTGGCGATAAAGCGGGCCCCCTGATCGACGAACTTGGCCCCCTGTTGCATCATGGTCCAGTTGTAGTTGCGGGTCTCGCCCACTACCACGAAGTCCGGGTCGATATCGGTGATGGTGAAACCGGCCTTGTAGAGCTCGTGGGTCAGCGCCCCTTCACCGATCACATACGCCTTCTTGCCATCCTGACGCTTGAGGAAGTCGGCGGTGCCCATGGCGGAGGTGTAGAAGCACTCCTCCGGCACTTCGATACCTGCGGAGCGGAAGCGGTTTTGCAGATCTTTCTGGGTCTGTGCCGGGTAGTTGGTGAGGAACAAGAGCTTGCTGCCCTGCTCCAGCAGGCGATGGACGAAACGGTCAGCACCGGGGATGAGATCGTTGTTGTGCAGGATGACACCGTCGATATCGCAGATGACGTTCTTCTTCATGAAAACTCCTTGTCAGGGCGCAGGCGAGCCGCCAATCGTTAAGATGTTCAATCATTTATGATTTTTGTGACGCCATTATAAGTCTGTTTGATGACAAGTCTCCCCTGTCTCGCCACTTCGGTGCACAATAAAGCTGCCGTTGGGTCAGTCTGGTGGAGGGGCTGACGCCGGATCACTTTGCTGATGGAGCCGTCGCTATGGACACCCCGATTCCCAAGTCAGTCACACCCGAACACCTCACGGCCGCGCAATTTATCGCCGGACTGCCGAAACTGGAGCTGCACCTGCATATCGAGGGCAGCCTCGAACCCGAGCTGATGTTTGAGCTGGGCCGCCGCAACGGCGTGCCACTGCCCTGGCCCGATGTCGCCAGCGTGCGCGCCGCCTATGACTTTGACTGCCTGCAATCCTTTCTCGACCTCTACTATCGCGGCGCCAGCGTGCTGGTGACCGAGCAGGACTTCTTCGACCTCACCTGGGCCTATCTTGAGCGTTGCGCCGCCGACAAGGTGGTGCATGTGGAGATCTTCTTTGACCCGCAGACCCATACCGCCCGCGGTATCTCCTTTGCTACTGTGCTGGGCGGCATCGAGCGGGCGCTGCAGAGCGGGGAGAAGGCGTTTGGCATCAGCTGGCGCCTTATCATGAGCTTTTTGCGCCACCTGAGCGAGGATGAAGCGTTCGCTACGTTGGCAGAGGCTATGCCCTTCCTGTCACGGATTCACGGCATCGGCCTCGACTCCGGGGAGAGGGGCAATCCGCCCACTAAATTTGCCCGGGTCTTTGCCAAATGCCGCGAGCTGGGGCTGCCGGTGGTGGCCCATGCGGGTGAAGAGGGGCCTGCCGACTACATCTGGCAGGCGATCAACGAACTGCAGGTATGCCGCATCGATCACGGGGTGCGTTCGGCAGACGATCCCGAGCTGCTGCGCTATCTGGCCGATACCCGGCTGCCGCTTACCGTCTGCCCCCTCTCCAACACCCGGCTCAAGGTGTTCGGCAATATGGCCCAGCACAATGTGTTGCGGCTGCTGGAGCAGGGGCTCTGCGTCACCATCAACTCGGACGACCCCGCCTACTTTGGCGGCTATATGAATGCCAACTTTGCGGCGCTGGCCGATGGCCTTGGCGCGACCATGAGTCAGCTCTGCCGTTTGTCGCTCAATGCGGTGGAGGCGAGCTGGCTAAGCTTGGCCGACAAGGCGCGGCTGACCCGGGAGATCCGCAGTTATGCCGAGACTCACGGGGTGATCCTGCATTGAGTCAGGCGCCAATGAAGTCGAGATGACATGTACTATATAAAGAGAGGCCCGCCATTACTGGCGGGCCTCTTTCGTTTCAATGGTCGGTGTGGTTATCGGGGCAGGTCAGCGTTATGCCACTCGCACCAGAAACTTCTCACCCTGTCCTTCGCGCTTGAAGCGCTCGAGCAGGGTGGGTAGTTCCTCAAAGTCGCCGACCACCAGCGGCGGCAGGGTCAGCTCGCCGCTCGCCATCTGCTCCATCATGGCGACACCGGCGGCGACCAGTCGGCTCCACTGCTTGTCGGTGCCAAAGGCGTGTTGGGCACCCAGTGCAATCTCGTGCAACGAGTGGCAATAGCTAAAGGCGGGTAGCGGGTTGTGCGGGATGCGCCCCAGCACAGTCACCATGTGACCGTAGTAGCCCAGCGCGGGCAGCAGGCTCTCTGCCTGTTGGCTGGAGACCAGATCGATGATCCCCTCAAACGGCTCGTTGCCGTTGGCGGCTTGCAATATGGCCAGCCAGTCTGGTTTCCGATAATCGGCCACCCCCTGCACACCGATCTGTTTGAGCCAGTGATGGTGGCGTGGGCTGGCGCTGGCAAAGACTCGCGCTCCTTGCTGGAGGGCGAGCTGCACCGCAAAACGGCCGACGCTGCTGCCGGCACCTGTGATGAGCAGCGCTTCCCCGTGCAGGCGCGACAGCTTGGCCAGCGCCTGCCAGGCGGTGAGGCCGGGACAGGGCAGGGCGGCGGCCGCCTCGTCACTCAGGGCATCGGGCACCGGCAGCAGGGCGCGGGCGGGCACTTTGGTGTGGCGGGCAAAGCTGCCGTGGTGGCGCAGGTCGGTGTGATAGGCGACCCGGGCACCGGGGCGCAGATGGCTGACGTTGACGCCGAGGGCCACGATAGTGCCCATGCCATCGACGCCGGGCACCTGACCATCCTGCCAGTTGGAGTGGCCATATTCGATCAGCTTCCAGTCCACCGGATTGAAGGCGATAACCCGGTTTGCCACCAGTACCTCGTCAGGGGCGAGCGGTGCCAGGGGCAGATCGGCGAGGGTAAGCTGGGTCGGTTCACCGGGGGCATGCCAGCACCAGGCTTGGGTGTGATTCATGATGACTCCTTGTGAAAGCGAGGGGAGAGAACAACGAGGTCATTGCAACAGCAATACAGAGAAACTGCCACTGCTGCGAATGGGCAACAATACGGCAGGCCCCAACCTGTGGGGCCTGCGTTACGTAGCCGGTTGGCCATCGACAATCAGCGGCTGGTGGTTGCGTCCTCGGCCTGATAGACGGGGTAGTCGGTCAACCCCTTCTCGCCACCGCCAAACAGGGTGGCCGGATCGTGGGGGGCCAGCGGATAGCCGTGGCGCAGCCGGTTCGGCAGATCCGGGTTGGCAACGAAGGGACGGCCAAAGCCAATCATGTCGGCCCAGCCCGCGTCGAGGGCGGCGCGAGCCCGCTTGCCATCATATTTACCGGCGTAGATCAGGGTGTTGGGGAAGGCATCGCGCAGCCCCTGCTTGAAGTTCTCCGGCATCAGGGGGGCATCGTCCCAGTCCGCCTCGGCAATGTGCAGGTAGACCACGTTGAGCTGGCCCAGCAGACGAGCGGCCGCCAGATAGGTCTCCTGCGGATTGGCATCCACGGTGCCGTTGAGGGTGGTGAGTGGCGCAAGACGCACCCCGACACGTTCGGCCCCGATTTCGCTACTAACCGCTTCTGTCACCTCTTTGAGAAAGCGCAGCCGGTTTTCCAGCGAGCCGCCATAACTGTCGGTGCGGGCGTTGGATTCGGAGTCGAGGAACTGGTTGATGAGGTATCCGTTGGCGGCGTGCAGCTCGATACCGTCAAAACCGGCGCTGATGGCGTTGCGGGCCGCCTGACGGAACTGTCCCACTACCGCATCGATATCGGCCTGGGTCATGGCGCGCGGGGTGACTGTCTCGACAAAGCCCGGCGCATCGCTGCCGTTATCGACGAACACCTTGACGCCCACTGCGGGCAGGGCTGAAGCGGAGATGGGCTGGGCGCCGCCGATGTTGTCCGGATGGGTGACCCGGCCCACGTGCCAGAGCTGGGCGAAGATGGTGCCCCCCTTGGCGTGCACGGCATCGGTCACAAGCTTCCAGCCAGCGATCTGCTCGGCACTGTAGATCCCCGGCGTCCAGGCATAGCCCTTGCCCATGGGGTCGATTTGGGTGCCTTCGCTGATGATCAGGCCCGCCTCGGCGCGCTGGGCGTAGTAGCTCGCCATCATGGCGTTGGCCACATCACCGGGCTGACTGGCACGGGAGCGGGTCATGGGGGGCATGACGATGCGGTTGGCAAGGTGCAGCTGGCCGAGGCGCAGCGGGCAGAACAGGTGATCGTGGCTCATCTTGAGTTCCTCATGGTGGAAGTGAGGCCACTTTATGCCGCCATCTTGTTGTGAAAAAGAGGGGTAATTGCACAAGAGAATTGTGCTTGATGCAGCAATCAGTGCAAACCGTCGGGAAAGAGGCGTTGAGGCATAAAGTTGAAGCATAAAAAAGAGGGCCGTCTGGCCCTCTTCTGTATTCTGCTGGTGGCAGGCTCAAGCCGTGGCGGGCATCACTTTCACCCGCTCGATACGCCGCTCGCTCACCTCAATCACCTCGAAGTTGAGCTGCTGCAGTTGCAACTGCTGGCCCGGGGTGGGCAGAGTGCCGAAGTGGGAGAGCAGCATGCCCGCCAGGGTTACGTATTCATCGCTCTCGCTCACCAGTCCCTCGTGCTCCAGCACCTGTTCCACATGGTGGATGTTGGTGCTGCCGTTGATCAACCACCCTTCGCCATCGCGCACAATATCCGGGGTTTCGTCCTCGTCCGGCAACTCGCCGACGATGGCCTCCAACAGATCGTGGGTGGTGACCAGCCCCTGGATCACGCCAAACTCGTCAGAGACCAGAATAAGGCTCCCCTTGGCTTTGCGCAGCTCCGCCAGCAGGCGGATCACGTTGATGGTCTGCGGCACGATAATGGGATCGTTCTGCTTGGCCAGTTCGCTCAAAGATTGCCCTTCGTTCAAGGCAAACAGCAAGTCGCGCGCCTTGACCACTCCGATCACCTCGTCCAGATCCCCGTCACAGATGGGGAACAGGCTGTGGGGCTCGCGCTGCAGCAGGGCGCGGATCTCGTCGCTGGAGTCGTTGATATCGATCCATGCCATCTCCGAGCGCGGGGTCATGATGGTGCGAATGGAGCGCTCGGCCAGCGACAGTACGCCGGTCACCATATAGCGCTCCTCCTCGCCAAAGCTCACCGGCGCTACGGCCGGGGCATCCAGATCGTCATCCGGCTGATCCTGATAGGCCTTGCTCCCCATCAGCTTGAAGATGGCGGCAGTGGTGCGCTCGCGCAGGGGCTGTTTGGATTCGTGACGCATGGCGCTGCGCTGGGCCAGCTGGTTGAAAAACTCGATCAGCACCGAGAAGCCGATGGCTGCGTAGAGGTAGCCCTTCGGAATATGGAAGCCGAACCCTTCCGCCACCAGGCTGAAGCCGATCATCAGCAGGAAGCTCAGGCAGAGCACCACCACGGTTGGATGAGCGTTGACGAAGCGGGTCAGCGGTTTGGAGGCGAGCACCATCACCACCATGGCGATGGTGACAGCGGCCATCATTACGCCAAGGTGCTCCACCATGCCGACGGCGGTGATGATGGAGTCGAGCGAGAAGACCGCATCGAGCACCAGAATTTGGGCGATCACCACGCCAAAACTGGCGTAGGCGCCGACCGGGCCATCATCCTGGGGCTTGGCTTCCAGCCGCTCATGCAGCTCGGAGGTGGCCTTGAACAGCAGGAACAGGCCGCCCCCCATCAGGATCAGGTCCCGACCGGAGAAGGGGTGATCCCACAGGTGCAAAATCGGGGTGGTCAGGGTGACCAGCCATGACATGACGCTCAAGAGCCCCAGTCGCATCAGCAGGGCCAGCGACAGGCCGATGACGCGTGCCTTGTCCCGTTGGGCGGGGGGCAGTTTTTTCACCAGGATGGCGATAAAGACCAGGTTGTCGATCCCCAGCACGATTTCCAGAATGATCAGGGTAAACAGACCAATCCAGATATGGGGATCCAGCAGCAATTCCATTGTATGACCTCAATAAAAACAGACAGAGCAGAGAGTAATCACGGCGCGCGATGGCCGCAGTAACAGCAAGGCAAAGGTGTTATTCAGAGGCGCTGATTAAGCAGAAAAAGATAGGCTTTGACAGAGAGAGACGAAGGGCAACTTCGGGGATTGTCCATGATGGGCAATAAAACCTCGGGTTAAAAATGAGCCCTGATAATAGCGGCTGGCGCCAATTTGGCAAGAGCAGTGTCAGCGCGGCGTGATGGGGTTGTGATGCGACAGGGGAGGCGGCGGTGCCGCGCTCCCCCGTGCGGTCGTTACAACCAGCGCTTTTCGCGGGTGAAACAGACCGAGAGCCAGGCATCCCCCAGGGTGTCGCCAAGGCGAGACCAGAGCTCCTGGCGCAGGGCATCCTGACGTTCGACAGGCCACTCCTGACCCGGCGCCACCAGAATGTTCAATTCCAGATCGAAGCGGCGACCGCTCTTGGCCAGATGGCTGTAGCACTCTATGCCGTGGCGCTGGCGCAGCGCCTCGATCTCCTGCTCGACTTGCCGTGGCACATCTCCCTTGGGGGCGATCTTCAACACTTCCCGCAGGTTGCGACCGAGCACCTTGATGGGAATGAGGGTGGCACAGAGGGCCAGTAGCGAGACCAGCACCGGGTCTATGTAGCGGTTGTATTGGCCGTAGCCGATGGCATCGAGGCCGATGGCGACCACGAAACCGATAAGCAGGGTGGCGCTGAGCAGGGTATCCACCAGCCACTCTTTGGAGTCGACCCGCACCAGCTCGGAGTCTACCTGCTCGGCGACCTGGGCTTCGATGCGATAGATGATGGCGCAGAAGAAGGTGGAGACGGCGGCATAGATGAGGGCGTGGCCGAGATCGATCTCTCGTCCGCCATCTAGCAGGGTGGTGATGCCGCTATAGAGAGCGCCAAGGCAGAGCAGCAGAATAATGGTGCCATTGATGACGTTGGTGATGGGCTCGAAGTGGGCGTAGCCATACTGGAAGCGCGCATCGGAAGGGCGGGTAACGAGATAGGCGGTAACAAGACCGAGGCCTGTCATGCCCATGCTGAACAGGGTGAAGATACCATCGAGCATGATGGCGTTGGAACCGACGAAGAGGCCGTAGCCGATGCCGAAGATGGCAAAGGTGATACAACCGAACAGCGACAGGGTAAGCGCCTGTTTTTCGGTGGTGACCAGTGTACTGATAACATGGCTGTGGTGAGCCATAAAAGTCCTCCTTTCAAATGGTGAATATTGCCAAGCGCAAGCGGTTTTCTAGCTGATATACTGCCCGCTCACATGTGAGCGGACTGGCCTGACTGCCATTGACAGGCGGCTGGCCAGTCGTTGTCGCCGGCGTGCCGGCATCAAGCAAAGGATGGGAACAAGGATTCATGATCCCGAGACTCGATTACCAGGACAGTTTGTCACCCGCAACCCTGCAGTTTCTTGAGTTGCTAGAGCGCAGCGCATTTCGTGGTGATATCGAAAAGTCTTATGCAAGCCGGTTGGCGATGGCGACGGATAACAGCGTCTATCAGGTAGTACCTCAGGCGGTTCTCTATCCGCGCAGTGCGGACGACATAGCAGCAATGCTCAAGCTGGCCGCAGAGCCGGCCTTCGCCTCCCTGAGTTTTTTCCCTCGTGGTGGCGGTACCGGCACCAATGGTCAGTCATTGGGCGGCGGCATTATCGTCGATCTCTCCCGTTATATGAACCAGATCATGGAAATTAATCTGGAGGAGGGGTGGGTGCGCGCCCAGGCCGGGGTGGTGAAAGACCAGCTCAACGCCTATCTCAAGCCCCACGGTTACTTCTTCTCGCCGGATCTCTCCACCTCCAACCGCGCCACCTTAGGGGGCATGATCAACACAGATGCCTCGGGGCAGGGGTCTCTGGTCTACGGCAAAACCTCGGATCACGTGCTTGGCCTCAAAGCGGTGCTGGAGAATGGTGACCTGATGGCCACCGAGCCGCTGACCGGTGAGCGACTGGCCGACAAGCTGGCGCTGGAGAATCGCGAAGGGGAGATCTATCGCACCCTCTATCGTATCGGCAAGGAGCGCCGCGCCGACATCGAGGCGACCTTCCCCAAGCTCAATCGCTTTCTGACCGGCTACGATCTCAAGCACCTCTATCAACCCGATACCGATACGCTGGATGTGAGTCGGGTGCTGTGCGGCTCGGAAGGATCCTTGGGCTTTATCACCGAAGCCAAACTCAACATCACCCCCATCCCGCGCTACCGCACCCTGGTCAACGTCAAGTACGACAGTTTCCCCTCCGCCCTGCGCAACGCCCCCTTTATGGTTGAGGCCCAAGCGCTGTCGGTGGAGACGGTGGATTCCCGGGTGCTCGGGTTGGCCCGCGCCGACATCATCTGGCATTCGGTGAAAGAACTTATTCAGGATGTGCCCGGCAAGGATCTGCAGGGACTCAACATCGTCGAGTTTGCCGATACCGACGAGGTAGAACACAAGGCCAAGGTGGCAGAGCTCTGCCGCCGTATCGACGCGCTGCTGGCCAAGGGCGAGGCGGGGATCATCGGCTATCAGGTGTGTGACCACCTGCCGAGCATCGAGACCATCTACACCATGCGCAAGAAGTCGGTGGGGCTGCTGGGCAACGCCGAAGGACGCAAGAAGCCGGTGGCCTTCACCGAAGATACCGCCGTGCCGCCCGAGTCGCTGGCCGATTTCATCATGGAGTTTCGTGCCCTGCTCGACGCCCACGGCCTCGACTACGGCATGTTTGGCCACGTTGATGCCGGTGTGCTGCACGTGCGCCCGGCGCTGGATTTGTGCGATCCCGAGCAGGAGGTGCTGCTGCGCCGCATCTCCGATCAGGTGGTGGCGCTCACCGCCAAATATGGCGGCCTGATGTGGGGGGAGCACGGCAAGGGCTTTCGCTCCGAATACAGCCCCGCCTTCTTTGGCGAGCTGTGGGAAGAGCTGCAGCGGGTCAAAGGGGCATTCGACCCGGCCAACCGCATCAATCCGGGCAAGATCTGCATTCCCTACGGTAGCGGCGCCGAGCTGGTGTCGGTGGATGGGCCCAAGCGCGGCAAGTATGACCGCCAGATCCCTCTCGCAGTGCGCACCAGCTACACCCGCGCCATGGATTGTAACGGCAACGGTCTCTGCTTCACCTTCGAGACCGACTCCCCCATGTGCCCCTCGGTCAAGATCAGCCGCGATCGCCGCCACTCCCCCAAGGGGCGGGCGGGCCTGATGCGTGAATGGTTGCGTCAGCTGGCGGAGCAGGGCTTCGATCCGTTGGCGGAAGAGGTGGCACTGCAATCCGGTGGCGTACGCTTCAAACAGCTGGTGGACAAGGTGCGCAACAGCTGGGCCAAACAGCGCGGCGAGTATGATTTCTCCCACGAGGTGATGGAGGCGATGGCTGGCTGTCTGGCCTGCAAGGCGTGCACCAGCCAGTGCCCGATCAAGGTGGATGTGCCCGATTTTCGCGCCCGCTTTATGCAGCTTTATCATGGCCGCTACCTGCGCGCCCCCAAGGATTACTTCGTCGGCACGGTGGAGAGCTATGCCCCGCTGCTTGCCAAGGCGCCGAAGCTGGTCAACTTCTTCCTCGAAAAAGAGTGGGCCCAGAAGGCGACCGAGAAGAGTATCGGCATGGTCGATGTGCCGCTGCTCTCGGTGCCGACCCTGGCCGAGAGCCTGCACGATAACCGCGCCCGCTATTTTGATCTGCCGGGTCTGGAGCGGATGAGTGCCGAGCAGCGCAAGCAGGTAGTGCTCATCGTGCAGGACCCCTTCACCAGTTATTACGACGCCCCCGTGGTGCGCGACCTGGTGAAACTCGCCAGCAAGCTCGGCTTCCAGCCCTACTTGCTGCCCTTTAAACCCAACGGTAAACCCCAGCATATCAAGGGATTCCTGCGCGCCTTTGCCCGCACTGCTGCCAACAGCGCCCAGTTCCTCAACAAGGTGGCGGCGCTTGGCATTCCCATGGTGGGGGTGGATCCGGCCATGGTGCTCTGCTATCGCGACGAGTATGCCAAGGCGCTGGGGTCGGCCCGCGGCGATTTTCAGGTGTTGCTGCCGCAGGAGTGGCTGCTCTCGCTGCCAGCAGATCAGTTGCCTGCTCGAACCGACAAGACCAAGAGCGAGGAGGGGAGCGAGCCCTGGTATCTCTTTGCCCACTGCACCGAGAAGACCGCCAAGCCCTCCACTCACGGTGACTGGAGCACCCTGTTTGGCCGTTTCGGGGCCAGTTTGCAGCCGGTCTCTGTGGGGTGTTGCGGTATGGCGGGCACCTATGGTCACGACGTCAAACAGGTGGAGAACTCCAAGGGCATTTATGGGTTGAGCTGGGCTGACCCGCTCGCCCGTCTACCCAAAGCGCGCTGTCTGGCGACCGGCTATTCGTGCCGCAGTCAGGTCAAGCGGATGGAGGGGGAAAAGCTCAAACATCCATTGCAAGCCCTGCTGGAGCTGCTCTGATGCTGACGTTTCCCAAGCGGTTTCGGGTGCCGAAGGCTTATCGGCATCCACGTTTCTTGCTGTTACCCGCCACTCCCGCTCAGGCGGTGGTGGAGTTTGTCGCCATGTTGCGCGAGCGCGAGCAGCTCCATCAGCTGTTTCGCCCGAACGATATCTGGCCCTCCGCCAACTTCAGCCTGAGCCAGCATGAAGGGGATCTGGAGTGGCAACAGTCGGAGTTTCTGGCCAAGCGCTCCTTTGCCTATGGTCTCTGGAGTCCGGATCGGGAGCCGCAATTCTGGGGCGGGGTTTATCTCTACCCCTCGGTGTTGCCAGAGGTAGCGGTGGAGCTCTTCTTCTGGAAGGTGGCCGAGGCGCCCATCACGGATGAGGAGTTGGAGATTCAGCTGCGCGAGTGGCTCGCCAGGGTGTGGCAGTGGCCAGACCACCGCTTGCCGGGGCGAGATGTGCCCTGGTCCGAGTGGCCCGGCGTTACCTACCCCTGGTGACATCCCGCTTAATGGGATGATTATGTAACACGCAGCGCTGGGCCGGGGCTGCGTTGTTACCAAGTTACCCGGTAACCAACAACTCACATAACCGAACCATGTTGCCGATGGAGGGCGTTTCACTCATATCGGTACGCATTCATCGCTTACATAAGGAGTCTGCTCGCAATGAGTCACGATATTGCGCCCATCTGGCGTAAACCCATGAGTCTGGAGGGGCTCAACGCCACCTCTCGCAACACCCTGATGGCCCACCTCGATATCGTCTACACCGCTTTTGGCACCGATTGGCTGGAAGCGACCATGCCAGTGGATCACCGTACGCACCAGCCCCTTGGCATGCTCCATGGTGGCGCGTCCGTGGTGCTGGCGGAAACCTTGGGCTCGATTGCCGCCAACATGGCGGTGGGACCAGATAGCTACTGTGTGGGGCTGGAGGTAAATGCCAACCATCTGCGAGCCAAACGGGAAGGGGTGGTGACCGGGCGTTGCACGCCGCTCCATCTGGGAGCAACGACCCAGGTGTGGCAGATTGAAATTCGGGACGAACGTGAGCGTGTATTGTGCACCAGCCGACTGACCATGGCGGTGCTCAAACACAAGCGGGGCAAGGACTCCAGCGAGGAGTGATCTGCAATAACGCACTATGAGTGCAAAATAAGCAAGCCATACTCGTCAGATCCCTCTATAATTGCCAACGTCTTGAGAGGCTTATCACATTTTTCAAGACAGCAGAACAAAGTGGCGCTATAATCGCCGCCTTTTTGCTATTCCGCGGTGTTAGCCGCCTGCCTTAATCTGGAAGAATCTATGTCTGATACCGAACAACTGCCCCTTTTTAGTGAGCTTGGACTGGCCGCGCCTGTATTGAAAGCGCTGCAGGACGTGGGCTATGAGCGCCCGTCACCGATCCAGGCCGCAGCAATTCCCCACCTGATGGCGGGACACGATCTGCTGGGGCAGGCGCAAACCGGTACAGGGAAGACCGCTGCTTTTGCCTTGCCTCTGTTGTCTCGTCTGGAAGCTGGTAACCGCAACACCCAGATCCTGGTGCTGGCGCCTACCCGCGAACTGGCGCTGCAAGTGGCTGAAGCGTGCCAACGCTATGCCCACCACATGCCTGATTTCCACGTACTGCCCATCTACGGCGGTGCCTCCTACGAAACCCAGACCCGCGCCCTGCGTCGCGGTGCCCAGGTTGTCGTCGGTACTCCGGGCCGCGTGATGGACCTGATCCGTCGCAAGAACCTGGACCTCTCCGGCCTGAAAGCACTGGTACTGGACGAAGCTGATGAAATGCTGCGTATGGGCTTCATCGACGACGTTGACTGGATCATGGAGCAGTGCCCGAGCACTCGTCAGGTTGCCCTGTTCTCTGCCACCATGCCGGAGCAGATCCGTCGCGTGGCCCAGAAGCACCTGAAGCAGCCCAAAGAGATCAAGATCGCCTCCAAGACTGCTACCGCTACCACTATTCGCCAGCGCTACTGGCAGGTAACCGGTCTGCACAAGCTGGACGCCATGACCCGTCTGCTGGAAGTGGAATCCTACGAAGCCCTGCTGGTTTTCGTGCGTACCAAGAACGCTGCCGAAGAGCTGGCTGGCAAGCTGGCCGCCCGTGGTCACGCCTGTGAAGCGCTGCACGGCGACATCCCGCAGAAACTGCGTGAGCGTACCGTCGACAAACTGCGTCAAGGCCAGCTGGATATCCTGATCGCCACCGACGTTGTCGCCCGTGGTCTGGACGTTGAGCGCATCACTCACGTAGTGAACTACGACATTCCGTACGACACCGAATCTTACGTTCACCGTATCGGTCGTACCGGTCGTGCTGGTCGTAAAGGCGAAGCCATCCTGTTCGTCGCTCCGCGCGAGCGTCGTATGCTGCGCGCCATCGAGCACGCAACCCGTCAGGCCATCGAGCCGATGAAGATGCCGAGCACCGAGGACATCAACCAGCATCGTCTGGCCAAGTTCAAAGAGCGCATCCGCGAAACCATGATGGGTGAAGAGCTCGAGATCTACCACAACCTGGTAAACGAGCTGATCGAAGAGGATTCTGCCGATCCGCTGGAGCTGGCTGCCGCACTGGCCAAGCTGGTACAGGGTGATCAACCGCTGCTGCTGGATGACTCCATTCCGGATCCGCTGTTCAACAACAGCAACGATCGTGGTGGCTTCGAGCGCCGTGACTTCAACGACCGTGGCGGTCGTGACTTCGGTGACCGTGGCGATCGTCCAGCCCGTCGCATGCCGTCCCTGGAGCCGCGTCCGCTGAAAGACAACCCGGACGTGGAGATGGAGCGCTATCGCGTAGACGTGGGTGCCCATCACGGTGTCAAGCCGGGCCAGATCGTAGGCGCCATCGCCAACGAAGCGAACATCGAGAGCCGCTTCATCGGCAACATCGACATCGCTGACGACTTCTCCACCGTCGATCTGCCGAAAGGCATGACCGCCGATGTACTGGAAGTGATCAAGAAAGCCCGTGTTTGCCAGCGTCCGCTGCAAATCACCCGCTACACCGAAGTGCCGGCCGGTGGCAACACCAGCAGCCGTCCGCCCCGTGGTGATCGTCCGTTCCGTGGCGACCGTCCTTTCAACAAGGATCGCCGTCCCCAGGGTGACCGTCCGTTCAACAAGAGCGGGGAGCGCCGTGAAGGTGGCTTCAACAAAGATCGCAAATTCGGTGGCAAGCGTCGCGAAAGCTGATTGCTGATCCCGTTATGAAGAAGGCCGCTCATTGAGCGGCCTTTTTTTCTGCCTGCGGTTTACCCTGTGTGCTTACTGAACGCCAGATCGGCATAAGCCGTTAAATGGGGGAGCGAATGATGGCCACTATTTGATGACTGGATGTCGGGGAAAGAGAGAACGCCTTTCTACTCGAAAGGCTCGGGTGTCATCCGCCGTTATGCCATAGATCAGGGCATGCAGCCGTTTCTCTGTATTGGCAGGCGTTGAGCGAACCGATAGTGCAATGATAGTGCAGTACATCATTGTGCAATCCATAGGTGCTCGCTAGAGAGAAGAACAATCTTATGATCTCAAGGTCAGGCGTTGTGAAGTGTGCAATTGGGCGGATGGTTGTACGGGGAGTGAAAGCATTGCGCCCACTGACTCCGGCGGTCGCAAGGGATGGCGACAGTTGGCCGCTCAGAGGCTTTGTCTGGCTGGCAGCCATTATTCATATCGAGCGGGGTAATTGGTTGGCATCAATGAAGAAGGCGACCATCTGGTCGCCTTCTTGTTTTGCATTGTGATGTGCAGAGGTCGCAGCCCGAGGGGCTATCAGAGCACCATGGCGGCAATCCAGCCGAAGATCACCAGCGGGATGTTGTAGTGAATAAAGGTGGGCACCACGCTGTCCCAGATATGATCGTGCTGACCATCTGCGTTGAGGCCGGAGGTGGGGCCCAGCGTCGAGTCGGAGGCTGGTGAGCCCGCATCCCCCAGCGCACCTGCGGTACCAACCAGGGCGATGATCGCCATCGGTGAGAAGCCAAGCTGCAGACAGAGCGGCACATAGATGGTGGCGATGATGGGCACGGTGGAGAAGGAAGAACCGATCCCCATAGTGATGAGCAGGCCCACCAGCAGCATCAGGAAGGCGGCGATCCCCTTGTGCTGACCGATGCCGGAGGCGACCACCTGAACCAGAGAGTCGACACCGTGAGTTGCCTTCATCACGGCGGCAAAACCGGCGGCGGAGATCATGATGAAGCCGATCAGCGACATCATCCGCACCCCCTGAGTGAAGGCATCCTGGCTTTCGCGAAACTTGATGACGCCGCCGCAGGTGAAGATGACAAAACCGGCCAGTGCACCCAGTACGATGCTGTTGGTCATCAGTTGCAGCCCCAGCGCCACGCCAATGGCCAGCAGGGCCACCCAGATGTGGGTGAGGTTGAGCTCGACCGCTTCGGGCTCGGCATCCAGGATCTTGGCCAGATCGTACTGGCGCGGTTTGCGATAGCTGATGAATACCGCAATCAGCAGGCCCAGTACCATACCGGCGACCGGAATGGCCATCGCCAGCGGGATCTGGCTGGTGGTGATGGGCACGCCGTTATCGATCAGGTTCTTGGCCAGAATGTTATTCAGGAAGATGCCACCAAAGCCGACCGGCAGCACCATATAGGTAGCTGTCAGGCCAAAGGTGATGACACAGGCCACCTGACGACGGTCGATCTGCATCTGCGCCATCACATGCAGCAGCGGCGGGATCAGGATGGGAATAAAGGCGATGTGAACCGGGATCAGGTTCTGGGAGGAGATCGCCACGGCCAGCACGGAAGAGAGCAGCAGGGTTTTGACCCACATGATGCGGGTCGAGCTGGCATCCTTGCCCAACTGGTTGATCACCTTGCGGGCCAGCAGGTCGGTGATCCCTGAGCGGGAGATGGCAACCGCAAAGGCGCCCAACATGGCGTAGGAGAGGGCAATCTCGGCGCCACCGCCCAGACCACCGCTGAAGGTGGTGAGGGTATCGGTCAACGACAGCCCACCGACCAGGCCGCCAGCAATGGCCCCCAGCGCCAGCGAGACCACCACATTGATCCGCAGCAGACTGAGCACCAGCATCAGCCCGACTGCGATAACAACTGGATTCATTTGATTTCCTTATAGTTTGTTATTGCTGTCTGTCATGTGAAGGGGAGTTAGTTTGCGAAAAATGTGACAAATGTCGAGTAAAAAATCAGTCAAACCCCTTATATCGCAGCAACATGTGGCACAAGGTTGCTCAACATGAGGGTTTGTGACCTGTTTGTCTCCGTGCATCCCGTGCGCAGCGGTGGATAGTGACATTGATGGCGATTTCCGGTGTGCCGTGCAATCAATCACTTCCCCAAAAAGCGAAGGCTGCCAGTGGCAGCCTTCGTTCGTTTATTCTTGCCCCTCATCGTCGGCAGGAGCATCGGTTGTGTCATCATCCGGATGCGCTGGCGGCCACCCCCCCATGCTCTTCCAGCGGTTAACGATATGACAGAACAGCTCTGTGGTGCGTTCGGTGTCATAGAGGGCCGAGTGCGCCTCTTTATTGTCAAACGGGATGCGGGCACTCTGGCACGCCTTGGCCAGCACGGTCTGCCCCAGCGCCAATCCGGAGAGAGCAGCGGTGTCGAAGGTCGCAAACGGGTGGAACGGATTGCGCTTGAGGCCTGCGCGCTCGGCGGCAGCCATCACGAAGCCGTGATCAAAGGTGGCGTTGTGGGCCACTATGATGGCTCGGCCACAATCCTGCTCCTTCATCCCCTTGCGGATCCCCTTGAAGATCTCGGTCAGCGCCTCTTTTTCCGAGACAGCGCCACGCAACGGGTTGTAGGGGTCGATGCCGGTGAACTCCAGCGCGGCCTTTTCCAGGTTGGCCCCTTCGAAGGGTTCGACATGAAAGTGGAATACCTGATCGGGAACGAGCCAGCCCTGCTCATCCATTTTCAGGGTGTAAGCCGCGATTTCGAGCAGGGCATCGGTCTTGGCGTTGAACCCGGCTGTTTCAACATCGATGACGACAGGGTAAAAACCACGGAAACGGCCCTTGAGGGTATGAACTGCGTCGGTCATGGGATCTCGGTCGGGATAAAATGAGGCGGCATTATGGCAAAAATGCGCTGGCTTGTCCTCCCATCCCACGCAGGATGCCGCGCCAAGATGGCGCACGATTCAATATCTGTGCAGCCACCAGCGGGCGGCAATTAGCGCCGTGAGCGTACCCAACAGGGCGCTGGCCAGCACATCCACCGGCCAGTGCATCCCCATTACCATGCGCGACAGACCAACCCCTAGCGCCCACAACGGCAGCAGCCAGACGCCCGTAGGGGCGCGGGCCAGCCAGATAAGGCCAAAGAACTGGGCCAGGCTGATGGCGGCGATACTGTGGCCGGAGGGGAAGGCGTAGTTCACCTCGTCCTGCCAGTGGTGGCCGAGCCACTCTGGCAGGGCCAGCAACTGGCTGGCGGCGTGAACCTGTTCACTGCGCACATCGATGCTACTGGCGTAGAAGCTCTTGATGGCCGGGATCAGCGCCTGACTCTCAAGCCAGAGCAGATAGGGTCTGGGCTCTTCGGTCAGGTGTTTGATCAGGCTCTTGAGCCCCCAGTCGCTGGCGAGCAGGGCCGCCAGCGCACACCCCAGCGCAATGAAGGGAGCCAGCTCCAGTTTGAGTTTGTAGCGAGTCAGCATCAGCAAGAGGGCGCCACTGACCCCGATCCCGGGAAGATCGACCATGCGGGTGAGGGCGTATGACCACCATAACCAGCCTGATTGCAGGGAGCCGGTCAGAAAAGGCTGCCAGGGCAGGGTGGCGAGCAGTAACAGGGGCAGGATCAACAGGGCAGTGAAGCCAAGCACCTGGCCGTGGGTGAGTGAGGCGGTTGATGTTGGGTGCGACGAAGTGTGTGGCGGCATGGTGGGTATGGGCGATCGCGAAAAAAGAGGGGCATTGTGCCACCGTGATATGCCCGGACAAAGCCGAGCAGCACGTTTGTTACCTCTGCTTACACATTTGTGGCGACATCCTCTGTTTGAGCGGGCGGATGGGGTGGCTGCCGCACAATGTGGTCCCCTTTCGCGCCGGATTGCATCACAGGCTGAAATCTCGGTCGGCTTTGCGCTAGAATGGCGCCCCCGTGGCGGTTGTGACCAAAGAGAGCCCGATGAAGATAGTCGTTGATGAGAATATGCCCCATGCCGTGGAGCTGTTTGCCGAATTTGGCGAGGTGATCCCCTTGCCCGGACGGCAGATGCAGGCCCGCGATCTGCTCGATGCCGATGTGCTGCTGGTGCGTTCGGTCACCCGCGTCAACGGCGATTTGCTGGCGACCAGCCCCAAACTCGGGTTTGTTGGCACCGCCACCATAGGCACCGACCATGTGGACAAGGCGTTGCTGGCAAGCCGCAATATTCCCTTCTTCAGCGCCCCCGGTTGTAACAAGTATTCGGTGGGGGATTATGTGCTCTCAGCCCTGCTGGTGCTGGCGGAGCGCTATGAACTCGACCTCTCGGCCATGACTTTGGCGGTGATTGGCGCGGGCAATACCGGCGAGTGCGTGGCTGGCAAGGCCCAAGCACTCGGCATGCGGGTGCTGCGCTGCGATCCGCCCAGGGCGCGGGATAATCCCGATGCGGGCTTTGTCGATTACCAGACCGCCCTTGGCGCCGATATCGTCAGCTTCCATGTGCCGATCACCCGTGAAGGGCTGGATGCCACCTACCATCTGCTCGATGCCGAACAGATTGCCGCGCGCCCGGCAGGGCAGATCCTGATCAACGCATCCCGTGGCGAGGTGTGGGATAACCGGGCCCTGCTGGCACGCCAGCTGAGCGATGCGCCATTGCGACTGGTAATGGATGTGTGGGAGAACGAGCCCGAGCCACTGGCAGCGCTGGTGCCCCATACCGAGATTGCCACCCCCCATATCGCCGGTTACAGCCTGGAGGGGAAGGCGCGCGGCACCTGGATGCTCTATCAGGCGCTCTGCCAGCAGCTGGGACGCCAGCCTCGTCAGGATTTGAGTCAGCTGTTGCCTGCCCCCGATGTGCAGGCAGTGGTGCCGGGCCGCGCGCCGGATCAGGCGTTGATCAAGCAGCTGGTGCATCTGGTTTATGACGTGCGTCGCGATGATGCCCGTTTCCGTGCCCGACTCGGTCTGCCCAGCAGCTTTGACGAGCAGCGCAAACACTACCCCGAGCGCCGTGAACTATCCTCCCTGCAGGTTGAGGGTGCGTTTGCCGACCTGGCGCTGGGCGAGCTGGGATTTGCGCTGCCACGCCCCTGAATCGGGGACTAGGAGTTGGAAGATAACCGGAAGGGGTGAGCCGTACTGGCTACCTCGACCCCCTTTTTTACTGAGCTGGCGCAGATACTACTGCGCCGGCTCAGCCATATCAGGCAGCGTCATCTCGCCGTGCGAGCGCCTGCCGACCATGGCGCCACCCGGCGCCATTGCAGCATTATCAGAGGAGAACAGAATGAGCCAGCAGTTTAACGTAGCGGTATTGGGTGCCAGCGGCGCCGTGGGTCAGGCGATGATCGAGATCCTGGAAGAGCGCGAATTTCCGGTAGAGACCCTCTATCCGCTGGCTTCCAGCCGCAGCGCCGGTGATACCGTGCGCTTTGGCGGCAAAAACCTCGAGATCCTCGATGTGGAGGAGTTTGACTGGAGCCAGGTACAGATCGCACTCTTCTCCGCCGGTGCCGAGGTCTCTGCCAAGTGGGCGCCGATTGCTGCCGAACACGGCTGCATCGTCATCGACAACACCTCCTGCTTCCGTTACGACGAAGATATCCCGCTGGTGATCCCGGAAGTGAACCCGGATGCGCTGGCCGATTTTCGCAATCGCAACATCATCGCCAACCCCAACTGCTCCACCATCCAGATGCTGGTGGCCCTGAAGCCGCTGCACGACGAAGTGGGGATCGCACGTATCAACGTGGCCACCTATCAATCCGTGTCAGGCTCCGGCAAAGAGGGGGTCAGCGAGCTGGCGGGTCAGACCGCTCATCTGCTCAACGGCCGTCCGGTGGAACCGACCCTCTATCCGCAACAGATCGCCTTTAACCTGATCCCGCAGATCGACAGCTTCACTGACAACGGCTACACCCGTGAAGAGATGAAGATGGTGTGGGAAACCCAGAAGATCCTGGGGGATGCCAGCATTGCCGTGAACCCCACCTGCGTGCGGGTGCCGGTCTTCTACGGCCACGCCGAGGCGGTACACGTCGAGCTGCACCAGCCGCTCGATGCCGAACAGGTCAAGGAGCTGCTGCGCAGTGCGCCGGGCGTGACCCTGTTTGATGACGAAGGGGACTATCCGACCCCGGTGCGTGACGCAACCGGCAAGGATGAGGTGCTGGTGGGTCGGGTGCGCCAGGATATTTCTCACCCGAGTGGTATCAATATGTGGATCGTGGCCGATAACGTTCGTAAGGGCGCGGCAACCAACAGTGTACAGATTGCCGAGCTGCTGGTTCGCGACTATCTGTAAGGCTGGTCAGATGCCACAGATGCGCAGCAGGGAGTGCTGCGCATCCGGCCTGTGATCAAACCGGGGTGTGACCCATGCCGCACTCCGTCACTTCAAGATTCTGTTGCGATATCAACTGATTAAGTTTTTTCCTACACTCAGGGTCAAGTTGGGTGCTAAATGTGTCGGACTGCTGGCTTGCCAGGCAAGCCTGATTTATATTGAACCGACTGTTTTGGGGTAACTATCCAGATTTTTCAATGTGATAGGGCCGTCATACGAAGGAACGAATATGGGACATTCCCGCATAACATTGGCAACGCTACTCGCATTGGGTCTGCTGGGCACCGTCCAGGCTGAAGACTCAGCGCGGGAGCCTTTTTTTGTCGAGCTAAAAGGCCCTGACGAACCCGCACCTCCCGCCGTCAATTCCCAGCCGCTGGCGCAGCCGGTCGCCAGACCCGTCGCGCAACCGGTGCGAGCAGCCGCCCAGCCGGTGGTGCGTCAGGTCACTGCCAATGCCGGTAGCTATGGCCCTGTTCGTCCGACCGATACCCTCTGGAGCCTGGCGAGCAAATATCGCCCCTCCAATCGGGTCAGCGTCTACCAGACCATGGTGGCGATTTACGAGAAAAACCCCCGCAGTTTTGCCGATGGCAATATCAACCACATTCTGGTGGGGTCCCGCATTCTGCTGCCGACCGCGGCCGAGGCGAGCGTCATCACTGATGCACAGGCCCGCGCCAAGTTCCGCAGCGACAACGCCAGCTGGAAGGGGTTAAGCCCCAAATATCTGGCTGACAAGCAGGCCCATACCGCCAAGCCGGCTGCCGCCAAACCCGCGAAGGTTGAAGCCGCCAAGACCGAGCCGGTGAAGGCTGCGCCTGCGCCGCTACCAGTGGCGAAAGCCGCTCCCATTCCCGCCCCGGTGGTGGCACCGCAACCGGCTGCTGAAACCAAAGAAGTGGCCAAGGTGAGCGAGCCTGCGCCGAAAGAGGCGGTAGCACCTGCTCCTAGCGCTGCAGAAGGCACCACCCCGGCGCCTCTGCCTTCCGATCTGGATAAACCGGTGGGCAAACCGGCCACCGAGATGGCGCTGGCACTGGAAGATGCCAATGCCCAGCTCGGCCAGGTGACCGAGATGAACCACAGGCTCAAGCTGCGTCTGCAATCCCTGACCGAAGAGGTAGAGACCCTCAAAGCCCAGCTGCAGGATCAGACGGCGCTGCAAAAAGAGATTGCCGAGCTCAAGGCTCAACCGGTCCCGCCGGTGGCAGCCGAGCCTGAGCCTGAGAAAAACTGGTTGATGGATCTGCTCTCCTCGCCGCTCAACCTCGCCATGATCATTCTGCTGCCGGTGCTGCTGGTATTGGCGCTGGTGACCCTGTGGCTGCGTGCCCGTGCCCGCCGAGAGCTGGAAGAGCAGGAGAAGAGCCTCTCCGAATCCACCGCCATGATGATGGATCAGGAGCAGAGCGAGTTTGATGATCTGCTGAGCGTCGATGTGACCGACAACGAGCCGGTGCGCCCGGTGCCGGATCTCAACACCCCGGATGGCTTTATGCCGATGGAGCCTGACGAGCCGGCCGCCAAGCCGGATGTCGATCTGGTGTTCAGCGACGAGGGCGAGATGGAGCTGCAGGGCTTCGAGCCCGAGCGGATGGCGGCCCAGCCAGCCAGTCGTGACCCGGATCTGGTGCCGGATCTCGATCTCTCGCTGGATGAGCCCATTGCGCTGGCCAACGAGCCCGCCATGGATCTGGCCAGCGAGTTCAACCCCAAGCCCAAGGCCGCTGACGAGATCATGAGCGAAGAGGAGCTGCAGGCAGCCCTGTTTGCCGAGCTGGATGCGGATCTCTCAGCTGACCTCGAGCCCGATTTGAGCTCCATCGACGAAGTCGGCGCCGCTGACGACGATCTGGCGAGCTTCGATCTCGGCGATTTCGACAGTGCCCTCGACGAGCCTGCTGCTGGCAAAGATGATAACGCCATTGATCTAAGTGCCGCAGAGGACGCTGACGAGAGTGCGGATGCCATGCTGGCCGAGCTCGGTCTTGAGCCTGTCAAGGCGAAAGAAGCGGAGCTGGATCTGGAGTGGGATCCCAACGAGCTGGCGCTCTCCGATTTCGAAGATGCGTTCGCCGAGGTGGAGTCTCATCCGGCAGATGTTCAACCCCGTGAGCAGGCGCAAGAGAGCGGCTACGTCGAGATCGACAAGCTGCTGGCCGAAGCGGATGCCACCGCGCCGGAGCAGGAGCCGTATCAGGGCTTCTCGCTGGATGTGGGGCTCGATGGCTTCCCCGAGGTGCTGCCGGAATCCACCGGATTTGACGTGGATGCCGACGACGGCGGTGTGGGGGCCAAGCTGGATCTGGCCCGTGCCTACCTCGAGATTGACGACAAGGATAGCGCCCGCGAGCTGCTGCAAGAGGCGGCGGAGCAGGGCAGCGATCACCAGCGCGCCGAAGCCGAGAAGTTGCTCAAGCGGTTGGGCTAAAGCATTTCCCATCACGGGATCAGCAAAACGGGGGGCAGCCAGCAGGCTGCCCTCTTCTTTTGGCGAGTTGCAATGGCGTGAGCATGGCCGTGCAGGTTCGCAATCCAGGCCAATTGCGTGCGTGGTGGGACTTTTCGGGCTGAGCGCGTATAATCCGCCCCGTTTCTTTCACTGCGTTTTCACAACAAGACAAGTTTATCCATGCGAATTGCCCTAGGTATTGAATATGACGGCAGCCGGTATTTCGGCTGGCAGCGTCAGCGTGAAGTGATCAGCGTGCAGGCTGAACTGGAGACGGCTCTGAGCCGGATCGCCAACCACCCTGTCTCCATCCAGTGTGCCGGACGCACCGATGCCGGTGTCCATGCGACCGGTCAGGTGATCCACTTCGATACCGAGGCGAACCGTGCCGAAGGGGCCTGGACCCTGGGGCTCAATTCCAACCTGCCGCCGGATATCGCCGTGCGCTGGGTCAAGCAGGTGGACGAGAGCTTCCACGCCCGCTTCAGCGCCACCGCCCGTCGCTACCGCTATGTCATCTACAACCACAACTACCGGCCGGCGATCCTCGGCAGTGGCGTCAGCCACTACCACGAGACCATCGATGCCGAGTTGATGCACCAGGCGGGCCAGAGCCTGCTGGGGGAGCACGACTTTAGCACCTTCCGTGCCGTCGCCTGCCAATCCAACACCCCGTGGCGCAATGTGACCCATCTGTGTGTCAGCCGCTCCGGCCCCTACATCGTGCTCGACATCAAGGCCAACGCCTTCCTGCACCATATGGTGCGCAACATCACCGGCTCCCTGCTGCTGGTGGGGCAGGGGCTCAAACCGGTGGAGTGGATTGCCGAGGTGCTGGCTGCCAAGGATCGCAATCTGGCCGGACCGACCGCCAAGGCCGGTGGCCTCTATCTGGTCGACGTGGATTACCCGGCCGAGTTTGCTCTGCCGCAGTTGCCGCTTGGCCCGCTGTGGCTGCCGGACTCGGCACCGGGTACGACCAGTTTTTAGTAACTGCGCCCGAAAAATTGTGGTTTAATGACCCGTCATTTGTTGCCATCGAGCTATTAAGTCATTGAACAATCTAGGCTCGATGCGTTTTGTCAGGCACAAAAGCATTAAGGAATTCCATGAGCTGGCTTGAGAAGATTCTTCCCAAGAGCAAGATCACTGCGCCCCGTCGTCACAACATTCCGGAAGGGGTGTGGACCAAGTGCAGTGCTTGTGAACAGGTGCTCTACCGGGCAGAGTTGGAGCGCAACCTCGAAGTGTGCCCCAAGTGTGATCATCATATGCGCATCAGCGCCCGCGCCCGTCTCGAGAGCTTCCTCGATGAGCAGGGTCGTACCGAGATCGGTGCCGAGCTGGAGCCGCAGGATGTACTGAAATTCAAGGATTCCAAGCGCTACAAGGATCGTTTGTCTGCCGCTCAGAAAGAGACGGCGGAGAAAGATGCGCTGGTGGTGATGAAAGGGACCCTCAAAGGGGTACCGGTTGTCGCCTGTTCGTTCGAATTCTCCTTCATGGGTGGCTCCATGGCCTCCGTGGTCGGCGCCCGCTTTGTGCGCGCCGTCGAGGAGTGCATCAAGGAAGGCCGCGGTCTGGTCTGTTTCTCCGCCTCTGGTGGTGCTCGCATGCAGGAAGCGCTGTTCTCCCTGATGCAGATGGCCAAGACCAGTGCGGCGCTGGACCGTCTGTCCAAAGCCGGCCTGCCCTATATCTCCGTGCTGACCGACCCCACCATGGGGGGCGTCTCTGCCAGTCTGGCGATGCTGGGTGACATCAACGTGGGCGAGCCCAAGGCGCTGATCGGCTTTGCCGGCCCGCGCGTTATCGAGCAGACCGTGCGCGAGAAACTGCCGGAAGGCTTCCAGCGCTCCGAGTTCCTGCTGGAAAAGGGTGCCATCGATATCATCATCGATCGCCGTGAAATGCGTAACCGTCTGGCCAGCCTGCTCGCCAAAATGCTGAATACTCACGTCATCGAAGAGTGAAGATGAGTTCAAACATGCAACAATCCCAAAGCCGGTCGCTTGTCGACTGGCTTTCTTATTTGGAGCAGATCCATCCGGTCAATATCGACATGGGGCTGGATCGGGTCGGTGCTGTCGCCCGGCGTATGGGGCTTACCCAGCTGCCGTTCAAGGTGATCACGGTGGCGGGCACCAACGGCAAGGGCTCCAGCTGTGCCATGGCGGCCAGCATTCTGATGGCCGCAGGTTATAAGGTCGGCGTCTACTCCTCGCCCCATCTGCTGCGCTTTGCCGAGCGGGTGCGGGTCAACGGGCAAGAGCTGCCCGACAGCGATCACTGCGCCGCCTTTGCCGAGGTGGAAGCTGCTCGCGGCGAGATTGCCCTTACCTTCTTCGAGTTCGCCACCCTGGCCGGTTTGTG
Organism: Aeromonas sp. 84A; assembly: GCF_051919345.1. Classification (NCBI taxonomy): domain Bacteria; kingdom Pseudomonadati; phylum Pseudomonadota; class Gammaproteobacteria; order Aeromonadales; family Aeromonadaceae; genus Aeromonas; species Aeromonas sp. 84A. The sequence goes on along the minus strand of NZ_JBQBEW010000001.1, from coordinate 3,203,895 downwards.
GCTCTTCTGCCGCGCCGCCCCCGATGTGCTGCTGCTGGAAGTGGGACTGGGTGGTCGGCTCGACGCCACCAACGTGGTGGAGTCCGATGTGGCGATGATCACCTCCATTGCCCTTGATCACTGCGACTGGCTGGGTGATACCCGGGAAGCGGTGGCGGTGGAGAAGGCTGGGGTGTATCGCGCCGGTAAACCCGCCATCAGTGGCGAGCCCAATCCGCCTGCGACTATCGCGAGTGAAGCACTGCGTCTTGGCGCCAACCTGCGTCAGGTCGGTATCGATTTTCGTGGCGATGAGCACGAGAGCGGTTGGGATTATCACGGCCTCAACCAGTGGCGGGATCTGCCAAAACCGGCGCTGCCGCTGATGAATGCGGTGACCGTGCTGGCGGCGCTGGAATCCCTCGGCTTGCCGCTGCCTGAGTCCGCCATTCGTGACGGGCTTGCCAATGCCCGACTGGCTGGCCGGATGCAGCAGTTGCAAAGTGTGCCGCTGGTGATCGTCGATGTGGCTCACAACCCCCATTCGGCGGCCTATCTGGCCGCGCAATTGCGCAAGATGCCCTGCACGGGTGTGCGCCGCGCCGTGGTCGGCATGCTCAAAGACAAGGACATGGCGGGCTCCCTTGCCGAACTCGATGGTCTGATCGGCGAGTGGTATCTGGCCAGCCTCACCGGCCCGCGCGCCGCAACTGCTGCGCAGCTGGCTGCGGCGCTTGGGGAGGGAAAGGGCCCTGCCAGAGAGTTTGATGATGTCAGCGCCGCTTATCAGGCAGCGTTGGCCGCATCGAGTCCGGACGATATGGTCATTGTGTTTGGTTCGTTTTACACTGTCGCCGACATTCTGGCGGGTGTCGCCGTCTAGGCCACACCCCGGCTCCCCGGCCTTCGGGCGGGGAGCCAAATCGCATATTGAGTTACGTAAAGGTAGGATTCAACTTGGCCTCGAAGTTTCAAAACCGTCTGGTGGGCACCGTCATCCTGGTGGCCCTGGTTGTTATTTTCCTGCCGGACTTGCTGGATGGTCACAAGCTGGCACAAAAGGAGGAGGCCTTTGCCAAGATCCCGCTGCGCCCCGAGCTGGAGCCTGCCAAGCCTGCACTGCAGGTCTCGGCAGCCAGCAGCCTGCCCGCCGATCATCTGGCCAGCCAGCAACAGGCCTCTGCGGCCCAACAGTGGCAAGTGGAAGAGGTGGCTGACCCTATGACCCTCGCCGGTCAGGGCAACGGCGCGCAGCCGGCGACAACCCCTGCCGCACCGGCGCCGGTCCAGCAGCAACAGAATGCCCAGCCCAAGCCACAGCCCAAGCCGGAAGTGGTGGCCAAAAAGCCGGTCGAACCGCCCAAGCCTGCACCCAAGCAGACGCCAGCCAAACCGGTTGAAGTGGCCAAGTCGCCCGCACCGGCCAAGCCGCAGGCGGGTCAGATCAAGTCCCTCGACGATCTGATTGAAAGCAAGATGACCCAGCCGACCACACCCGCGCCTGCTACGGCAACGGCACAGGGTAGCTGGATCCTCCAGCTTGGCGCCTTCAAGAACGTCGACAGCGTCAACGCGCTGGTGAGCAAGCTGCGGGCGGCTGGCTACTCTGCCCACACCTCGCCGCGCACACCGGTGCAGGGGCAGCTCAACCGGGTCTTTATCGGGCCGGATGTCTCCAAGGCCAAACTGCAGGGGATGCAGGGGCGGATCTCCCAGATGACCGGCCTCAGTGGCTCGGTGGTCTCTTACAATCCGTGACGGCTTGCCGTTGGCAATGGCCCTTTGAAACAAACACCGCGCCCCGTGCGCGGTGTTTTTTATCTGGCTGTCGTGATTTTTAAGGACGGCGTCGTACAGGTCACCCCTCGGTTGGGATTTTCGGGCAGTTGGGGTAGTCTGAGCCCTTCTGCTACTCAAGGAGTTCAAGATGATCCTCTCGACGACCCCCACGCTGGAAGGCAAAACCATTCGTGAATACCGCGGCATCGTGGTTGGCGAAGCCATTCTCGGCGCCAACATTTTCAAGGATCTCTTTGCCGGGATCCGCGACATCATCGGCGGCCGCTCCGGCGCCTATGAAAAAGAGCTGGCCCGTGCCCGCGAGATCGCCTTCGATGAGCTGAAAGAGCGTGCCGCTGCCCTTGGCGCCAATGCGGTGGTCGGCATCGATATCGACTACGAGGTGGTGGGGCAAAACGGCAGCATGCTGATGGTCAGCATCAGTGGCACCGCCGTGGTGGTCTGATCGGGCACCAGCCTCTGCATGGGCAATGAGCCGATAACCGGGTTATCGGCTTTTTTATTGCTTGGCAGATACGTGTTGTTTGTAAGGTTTTTTCTCAACTCATTGATTTTAAATATTTATATTTATTAATAATTCCACTGACCGGTTTTATTTTTTTAACTGGGTAGCCCGAGAGGGTCAAGCTAGAGTGCCGCCATCAGGAACGACACCGCTCACGGACGAGGTTCTCTTCTTTTGAAGGCGTATCACTATGAATCAAAAACCTGCTCTGCTGACCCTTGTCATGTTGGCCATGACCGCCCATGCCGGCAGTGCCCTCGCGGCGCTGCCCAACTTCAGCGCCACCTGTCCCACCGATATTCGGGTCAAGTCGCAAGGGGGCAACGTCTTTATCAATGGTAAGAAGGCGACCCTGAAAACGCTGGCGCCCGCCGCCTATTCGGCCACGAGCGGCAAGGTGGTCATCGGGATCACCTTCGATCTGCCCGCCAGCGAACCCACCCTGGATTACGTCATCAAACATGATCGCCGGGCCCACGGCTTTTGCACCGTGCACGCCTGGTCGGCGGGCAAGGCCGCCGCACTGCCGATGGCCAAGGGGGACTCGCCCTATCAGGGCAAGTGGATCGCCAAAAACCGCGAGACAGGCGCCACGGTGGCCAATATTCAGGTGGATGGCAAGGAGCAGGTGTGGGTCAACGGGGTCAAGGTGAAGGCGAAACGGGCCGATGGCGCGCTGCAGTTTCGTCAGGGCACCATCCTCTACACCTTGCAGGGGGATCCGCGTATTCGCGATGAGAGCGACTGGAATGACAGCGATGTTCAGAACACCGGCCCCATCCGGCTCGAGTAACAGACGCGCCGTGCCACGGCTTGGTCATTGATGCAAAAAACAGAGAGCGGCATGGCCGCTCTCTGTTTTGTTGTCTACATTGGTTGATCGCCGTGCGGGGTTAGATGCCGTGGATGGCGTTGGCTTCCCCATACCAGTCCAGCTTGTCGGCCAGAGTGACCACCGAGCCGATGATGATGAGACTCGGGCTCTTCACCTGACGGGCCAGTTCGGCCAACTGCCGCAGCTCGCCGCGCACCACCCGCTGACTGAGCTGGGTGCCTTGCTCCACCAGCGCCACCGGGGTGTGGCCGGGCATGCCGTGGGTTTGCAGCGCATCCTGAATACGGCCGGCGTGGGCCAGCCCCATGTAGAACACCAGGGTCTGGCGTGGGGCCGCCAGCGCCGACCACTCCTGGGCAATATTGCCCTCCTTGTCGTGCCCGGTGATGAACTGCACCCGCTGGGCGTGATCGCGGTGGGTGAGGGGAATGCCGCTGTAGGCAGCGCAGCCCGAGGCTGCCGTAATGCCCGGTACCACCGAGAAGGGGATGCCCGCCTCGGCCAGGGTTTCCAGCTCCTCGCCACCCCGGCCAAAGATAAAGGGATCGCCCCCCTTGAGCCGCACCACCTGTTTGCCCAGCTGCGCTTGTTCCAGCAACAGCTGGTTGATCGCCTGCTGGGGCACACAGTGGCGGCCCGCCTCCTTGCCGACAAAAATCCGCTCGGCATCCCGGCGAACAAGCGCCAACACCTCCTGCGAGACCAGCCGGTCATAGACCACCACATCCGCCTGCTGCAACTGCTGCAGACCGCTTAGGGTGAGCAGCCCCGCATCGCCGGGGCCCGCTCCCACCAGGGTCACGCTTCCCTTGCTCTGCAGCGGCTCATTCAATAGCTCTGCGACGCTCTGCTCGGCTGCCTGTTGCTGGTCGCGGGCCAGTTGGCGGGCGAGGCGATCGTGGCTAAAGAGTCGCTCCCAGAAGCGGCGGCGGGCCAGCTTGTCCGGAATGAGTTTGACCCGCTCGCGCAGCTTGCCCGCCAGCGCCGCGAGCTGGCCGAGGTGTTGCGGCAGCATGGCTTCGAGTTTTTCCCGCAGCTGGCGGCTTAGAACCGGCGCCGCGCCTGCGCTGGAGATGGCCACCATCAGCGGCGAGCGGTCGATGATAGCGGGCATGATGGCGCTGCAGTGGGCCGGGGAGTCCACCACATTGCAGAAGATCTGGCGCAGATTCGCTTCGTTGAAGACCTGCTGGTTGACCTCGGGCTGGTTGGTGGCGGCGATCACCAACCACTTGCCATCGAGCAGTTTGGGATGAAAATCGGCGGCGCAGACGGTCAGGCGACCCTGCTCGGCCCAGCTCATCAGCTGGGGTTCCAGATGCGGGGCATTGATGGTGATCTTCGCCTTGGCATCGAGCAGCAGGCGCGCCTTGCGCACCGCCACCTCACCGCCGCCGACGATCAGGACCGGCTTGTTTTGCAGCTGACAGAAGAGAGGGAGAAAGTCCATAACAGGCTCCGGATGCTGGCCCGCTCGCAATGCCGCGCCGGGCGAGATAGCAGGGCGCGCCGTGACGCACCCCGGATGGCCGGGGGAAAGATCCCCCGACGGGAATAAAAAAGGGGAAGGGTGATCTACGCCCGGGCCAACGACAGATCCCCACCGGTGTCGGCCACTTGATCACGCTTCCCCAAACGAGGTTTTTCCTATTGCACCGCTTTGACGTGCATGTTGGCGACGTACTGATCTTCGGCCCAGAAGATGCGGTCAGCGACCATGGCTTCCGGGTTGAGGGTGACGCCGCGCAGCACCCGCTCCTTGAACTTGTGATAACCGGCCCGGTCGATAAGGTGACCCATGTGTAGATAGATGGGTTTGCCATCCAGCATCTCGGCCTCGAACTCGAACAGGTTCTTGATCACCGCGTGCAGCACCTCTTCGGTGACCCAGTTGAGGAACAGCTTGCCGGTACGGGGGGTCTTCTTGCTGGTGCGTCCCCCCAGCTTGACCATGTAGAGCTGCTTGGGATCCCGCTGCCAGGCCAGGGTCGGACAGGCCAGCACGCACTCGCCACAGCCGATACACTTGCTCTCCTCCTTGACCGCCTTGCCATGTTTGATGGCGAGGCAATCCACTGCGTGGTGGCTGCACGCCTTGACGCAGGCGCCGCAGCCGATGCAGCGCTCGGCATTGAAGTGGATCTTGGCGATGCCGAGGATGCCGAAGTCGGCCATGTTGGCCTTGGCGCAGTCGTTGGGGCAGCCGGCGATCACCATCTTGAGGTGATAGGGGTTGGGGTAGAGGTGTTTCTCCATCCGCTGGGCCAGCCCGGTGCAGTCGATATTGCCCTTCTGGCAGATGGTGTTGCCCTGACAGGCGACGATGTTGCGCCCGCCGATGGTCTGGTAACCGGCTTGGGTGTCTTCTACCTCGATGCCGCAGGTCTCCACCTCGATCTCCTTGATAAAGGGTTCGAGGGCGGCGTTGACCTTGTCCATGTCCTGATACTTGATGCCGGGCATCGCCAGCTTCTGGCGGGTGGTGAGGTGGATCAGGCCGTTGCCATACTGTTCGGCGATCTGCTGGGCCACTGCCAGCAGGTGGGCGGGCATGATCCCGCCGGGAATGCGTACGCTGATCATCGCTTCGCCGCGCACCTTGGAGAGGCGGTATTCGTTCTTGGCGCGGGCCTTGATGATGTCGATATCGAGACTCATGGTGTTCTCCCTCAGTCGATCAGATGCTGGGCCTGGTCAAAACGAAAGACCGGTCCATCCACGCAGATATAGGTGTCGCCCATCCGGCAGTGGCCACACTTGCCCACGGCGCAGGCCATGCGGCGTTCGTAGTCGACCCAGATGCGATCCTTGGGGATGCCCCGTTCGAGGAAGGCGAGCACCACGAAGCGGATCATGATGGGGGGGCCGACCACGATCACCTGGATATCCTCCTTGTCACAGAGATCCAGCTGGTCGATGTAGTCGGTGACCCGGCCAATGCGAAACTGCTCGCTCTCCTTGCCCTCGTCCAGGGTGACGATGAGGTTCTGTTGCTCGGCCCAGAGCGGCATCTCGTGGCGATAGAGCACCGCCTGCTCGTTCTTGAAGCCGAGGATCATGTCGAGGGACTTCACCTCTTCCGGGTGTTTGCTGAAGCGGCGCAGCAGCCCCTTGACCGGCGCGACGCCGGTACCGCCCGCCACCACGATGAGGTGCTGGTTGCGGTAGGTCTCCAGCGGATAGCCGTTGCCGTGGACGCCGCGCATCCACACCTTGTCGCCCACATCGAGGGCAAACAGCGCATCGGTCACCTTGCCGACCTTGCGGATCAACAGATCCACATAGCCATCGCCATAGTCGGAGACCGAGATGGGCGCTTCGCCCACGGTGGGCAGGGAGATCTCCACAAACTGACCGTAGTGGACATCAAAGTCGCGGGAGAATTACGAAAGTTCCACTCAAGCTCGGTGTGGCGCTCGATGGCCAGAATGGTGTAGGCCTTGGGCAGCAGGCGGTTTTCGACCACGTCCTGCTGCGGTTCTGCTGTTGCGGTTTGCTGGCACTGGCACATATCAGTTCGTCCCCTGCGCGTTGTCGGCTGCGATGGTCTGTTCGACCACATTGGTCATCTTGTTGATGATGTTGCTAAAGGAGATGTAGTGAGGGCAGCGATCGTCGCAGCGGCCACAGCCGACGCACATGTGCTCCTCCCCCTGACGGGCCTTGTAGTCGTTGACCTTGTGCAGGGCGCGATAACGCAGGCGCTCGCCATGTTTGGCGCGAAAACCGTGGCCACCGGCCATGTCGCTAAAGCCATCCACCATACAACTGGCCCACTGGCGACGGCGCTCGCCCTGCTTGGGGTTCTCCGCATAGGTGAGGTCATGCACGCTGTAGCAGCTGCAGGTCGGGCAGGAGGTGGTACAGCGGCCGCAACCGATGCAGCGGCTGTCGTACTCGGCCCAGACCGGATGGGCGGTGAGGATCTGGCGGATCCGCTGGGGGTCGTCACAGACGCTGTCCGGGGTGCGAACCTTGACCGGATTGCTCTGGACAAATTCCGGGGTGAAGTCATCGGATTCACCCAGTTCGGCAAAGTAGCCGAGCAGCTCGGGATCCTTCACCTCGATGCGGGCACCCTCATCGCTCAGACGAATGGCTGCGGCGTAGTCCTGGGTCTCGTTGCTGCCCATGGAGACGCAGAAGCAGTTCTCGAAGCTCTCGCGGCACTCCAGCAGCACCAGCTTGAGCTTGCTGCGCAGCCGAGCGTAGTAGACGTCGCTGTTTTGGCCATTTTTCAGGTAGACCTGATCCAGCCTGCGCAGGGCGTGGATATCGCAGCTGCGCAAGAACAGCAGGGTGGGCTTGGCCTCCACCTTTGATTCGCGCAGCTCCAGATTGTCGAAGTGGAACAGGGTCTGGGTGATGGGGAGCACCACCTCTTTCGGGGAGAAGTGGGACTTCTCCTGCCACACCAGATCGGCCGGATGGCGGATGCTGTGGTAGGTGACGTTGTCGGTGTCGGAGAAGCGGCCGCCCCGATATTCGGCCGCGGGCGCCATGATCCGGTAATCGGGCAGCAGCCGCTCGAACAGCTGCGCCAGCGCGGGATGGGTGAGAAGAAACGACATAAATAAACACCTTGTATGAGGGTGAGATGCCCTGGCATAGGGATGAGGAGCGGGCCGGTCAGGATGTCTGGCATCGGTTCTGGCCGCGCTTGCCTCGCCACGGTCTGTTTTTATGACTCATGTTGCTCAACTGACCCGATTGTTATTGTGTTGGCGGCGCGTGCGTCGCGGCAGGTCGGGTCATGCCTGTAAAATCCTTATCAATTGAGCAGGGCGGCCCGATAGCCTGCGCACTTGCCCATCACGTATCCCATCTCCAGCTTGTTGATATCGCGGGTGAAACGGGAGACGGGGAAGTAGTCGGCCGGGGCGATCACCTCGATCTGGCAGTCATCCGGCGGATTGGCGATAAAATCGAGCGCCTCGTTGTAGCTGCGATCCCGCTGCTCCAGCGCCTGTGCCAGCGCGGGGCGGGTCTTGAGCAGGGTACGGATCATCCAGGGGAAGGGCATCGGCTTGAGCCGGTAGCCAAGGGGCTCGGAGAGGATCACCGTCAGGTGACGGGCACCGCGGCGGTAGGCCTCGATCACCGGGATGGAGTCGGCCACCCCGCCATCTGTCATCGGTACCCCGTGCACTTCCGGGTATTCGTGGGAGGCGAGGGGAATGGCGCAGCTGGCCGGCAGCACCTCGTTCATGTTCTCCGGCTTGACCCGGATGTACTCCGCCTTGCCGGTCAGGGTATTGGTCACCACCGCATAGAAGGGGATGCCGGTCTCCCGGTAGGCGTGAATGTCGAGGGGATACTTGCGGCAGCTGGTGTTCCACAGCCAGTGTATATCCACCAGATTGCCTCCTTTGGCAAAACGCAGGGGATCCATAAACTGCTGGCTGCACGCCAGTTTGGTCAGGATCTCGTGGCTGCGGCCATGCTGGCTGGCGAGATAAGCCAGCAAGTTGGTGGCCCCCGCCGAGACGCCGATGGCGAAGTCAAAGGGGCGATAGTCATGCTCGATAAACGCATCCAGCACGCCGCTGGCAAATATGCCGCGCATGGCACCGCCTTCTACAACCAATGCGCTGGGGGATGCGTTTTTGTTCATGACAGGCACCTCATTGATAAGTCAGAGAGAAAAAGTGGGAAAGAGAACGTTCGGGCTGTCAGGCCGACCATTCTGACAACCAACCGGGGTTGGCCATCGCAATGAGGTCATTCTAGGAAGGGGATGGTGTTTAGAATATCTGTTAATAATGAATCAAGTGTTTTGTATTTCTAAACGATAGTGATAAACCCGTTGTGATCAAAGGGGTTGTGTAGGAGTCTCAACGACTCTGTGATGGCTGGATATTGGCAAGGATGAGTGTGTCATGACGTTATTGGTTCCCCCGCTGCTCCAACGTGGCAATACCATCGCTTTTTTCTCCCCCTCCAGCGCGGCGACCGCCTGGGCACCCAACCGTTTTGCCCGCGCAAAAGCCTTTCTTGAGGGGCAGGGCTTTAGGCTCAAGGCGGGCAGCCTCACCGGCCAGCAGGATTATTGGCGCTCCGGCTCCATCGCCGCGCGGGCCGAGGAGCTCAATGCCCTTATTCGCGACCCAGAAGTGCGCTGCATCATGTCGGTGATTGGCGGCAGCAACTCCAACTCCCTGCTCCCTTATCTCGATTTTGATGCGCTCAAGCGCGACCCCAAGATCATCGTCGGCTACTCCGATGTGACGGCCCTGCTGCTCGGCATCCACGCCCAAACTGGCCTGGTTACCTTTTATGGCCCGGCGCTGGTGGCCTCCTTTGGCGAGTTGCCGCCGCTGGTGGATGAGACGCTGGCCAGTTTTTTACAGATTGCGTTGGCCGACGAAGCTGGCGTCCCCTGCACGCTGCCTACGCCAGCACAATGGAGCGATGAACGGCTGGACTGGGAGAACCAGGCCCGGGCCAAGCAGTGCCAGCCCAATCGGCTGATCTCGGTGGGCTCAGGCCGGGTTGAGGGGAGGCTGATTGGCGGCAACCTCAACACCATGGCGGGGATCTGGGGCTCCCCCTATATGCCAGCCATCGAGCGTGGTGACATTTTGCTGCTGGAGGACAGCCTGAAATCTGCCGAGACGGTGGAGCGCTCCTTTGCCCACCTCAAGCTGTGCGGGGTGTTTGATCGGATCGGCGCGCTTATCCTCGGCAAGCACGAGCTGTTCAACGCTCAGGGGAGCGGCAAGCGCCCCCTCGATATCCTGCTGGAGGTGGTGGGGGAGCCGAACTTCCCCATTCTGGCGGAGTTTGACTGCGCCCATACCCACCCCATGCTGACGCTGCCGCTGGGTATCGAGGTGGCGCTCGATCTCGACCGCCAGCAGCTCACCTTGCTGGAGCCCTAGTGGCGAGCAGAATGAGCACGAAATGAATGTCAAAAACAAGGCCGCTTAGCGGCCTTGTCTGTTTTTGTGGGGCGTGATCAGGGCAGGGCATCGGGCCGGAAGCTGGCGCGGATCTGCGGCACCAGGCTTGATGGGTCGAACCCTTTCTCCTCCCCCAGCACCGGATGGAGCAGGGGTTTTTCTTCGATGGGGGTGATATCCCCCGCCAGCAGCTGGCGAGTCGCCTGACCCATCTGGTAGAGCTGGCGCACCGGCGCAAACTGGGTCGCCAGATTGAGGGGGTCATCGGCGCGGGTGAAGGCCATCATGGGGATCTGGTAGGTGGCATCGCGCGCCGGCTTGTCACCGTGAATCCCCTTGCCGGCGGACATCAAAAACGGCTGGTGATCGCCAAAGGCCACCACCAGATAGCGCTTGTCCGACTGGTCGAGGGTCTTGAGCAGCCGCTCCAGCGAGGCCATGGCATCCACCACCCCGGTGTAGTAGGTGTTGAGCAGCTGGGTGTCGCTCTCGCTCTGGTTCGGACAGGCGCCGCTGCGCTCCTGCCCCTGATAACGGGGGCCATCGAAGGGGCCGTGCCCCTGCATGGTGACTGCATAGGCAAACAGCGGTTTGTCATCCTGTTCGCTGCGCTTGAGCAGGTGGTCGATGAGCGCATCATCGGAGATATAGGGCCCCTTGTGCTCAAGGGTGGTGAAGCGGGTATCGAACCAGCGCTCCTCATAGCCGAGCGCCGGGATCGCCTTGGCGCGGCCCCAGAATTTTTCCACATAGGGGTGGGCGAACAGGGTCTGGTAGCCGCTCTGTCTGGCGCTCTGGGCCAGTCCTGGCACTTGCTCAGAGAGGTAGTAGTAGGGCACCACCCCCTGCTTGAGCAAGCCCACCGGCAGGCCGGTGTTCATCTCGAACTCCGCCAGTACCGTCATGCCGCCGGTGGTGGGGGAGTGGATGGTTTTTTGCCACTGCTGCACGCTGGCGGGCAGGGAGAGGGTGGGAGCCGGGGCGCAGATCCGCCCCTTCCAGTCGAGCCAGAGCGACTCATATTGCAGTACGATCACCAGATCCCAACGCGGTGCAATGCCCTGGGGCGGATAACTCAGCTGCGGGGCCAGCTCGTTGATCTGCAAGGGGTAGCGAAACACGCTGCCGCTTTGCAGCATCTCGTCCACCAGATTGAACAGATAGAGGCCGGGGCCGGAGCGGATGATGTCCCTGTGGTAGTTGACCGCGCGATCCACGTAGCGAATGTTGACCCCCAGCAGCTTGTTGCCGGTCTGGGTGGCAAAGACGCACAGGGCAAAGAAGGCGACGGTGGCCGCGGCAGTGCGCAATACCCAGCGTGACAGGGCAAAGCGCCAGCAGAGAAACAGTGCCAGCAACACGGTGAAGATGGGCAGGATGGGGTGCTGGTCGAGCAGGATCCGCAGCAGCGCCAGCAGGTTGCCAAAATCGTCCCCGCCGAGCGGCACGCCGTAGATGGCGATCTTCATAAAGTTTGCCAGCAGGCCGATGCCTGACAGCGCGGTAAAGACCAGCCCCATATAGAGGTTGAAGCCCGCCAGCGCGCAGAGGCTCCAGCCCAGCACCATGCTGCCCCAGGCCAGATAGTAGTGCTCCGGCCGAAAGCCTGACCAGAGCAGAAACTCCCCCAGCTTGAACACCACGAAGCCGTGCAGCAGCACGAAGGTGAGGTTGCCGAGCAGCAGGCTGCCGATGATCCGCCAGCGCAGGCTGCGGCGCAGCTTTGGCAACACCGTCTTGAGCACGGCGGCGCTCAGGGCCAGCACCAGGGTCAGGCTCACCACCAGATAAGTGAGGTTGAAGCCCTGCTCCGGCAGGGTTTGCAGGATCTGGCTGAAATCGCCGCTCTCGGGGCGATCCTTGAGCAGCAGACCGATGCGCAACTGATAGCGGCTGGCCAGCGCATCATCCGGGGCGCGCAGGGTGCTGTTGAGATCCAGGGTGCAGCGGTTATTGCGGCACACCTGACGTTTATCCACCGCCTGACTGAGCTGGTCAATCCGCTCCCCCTTGTCGTTGAGCAGCTCTACCCGCACCTTGTCCCCCGCTTGCAATGGTCCCCGCAACTGCCACTGGCTCCGTACCACCAGATAGAGGCCGCGGCTGTCGCTTTTATAGAGCAGGGCGTGGCGGGTGAGGGTGGCCAGTGGATTGTCGGCGGGGCCCAGCACCAGCGGCTGGGCACGGCCCAACCAGCTGCCGGGATTGATCAGCGGCAACAACAGGGTCAGCAGCAGCAATCCGCCCAGCAGGGCAAGCAGCAGAGAGGGCAGACTCAGGACGCGGGGGCGGCCTGAGGAGGGGCGATTCATATAAGCTCATCCTTTGAGCGAGTGAGGGAGAGATCGTTCATCCGCATAGAGTTTGACCCGATGGTGCGGGCCTTGTTTCAGCTTGTCAATTTAATGACCACTTAATGAATATTTGGTTACAGCTCAACCTTGCAAATTGTGATCCCGATCGAGGGGTTGTTCGGAATATGTGATGAAAGCGTCATCATGGGGTTTTGCCGCTGGCTTGGGAGGGATCTGCTGTTTAGTCTCTCGATAGCGACTGGAGGTACATGTATGAATCCCAAAGTGATGGCACGTCAGGCCAGATTGCTGCGCATGCTGGAGAGCAAGGAAGAGATCCGGATCGGACGTGAGCGCGACTGCCCGTTGCCGCTGGCCCAACTGGTCAAGCTGAAGGATAGCCATCCGGCTGTGGTCAAGGTCTATCGCCACGGTCTCACCGCCGAGGTGTTTCACCTCAAGGTGGAGGGGCATCACTGGTGCCTCAAGCGGCGCCGTCAGGATTCACTGGTGGCCAACCTCGATGGCAAGACTGCCTTTCTGACCGAGCTGGAGCGGCGGCGCGAAATCGAGGCGCTGCGCGAGCTGCACCCTACTGTCCTCTCCCACGTGGTCTGCACCAGCTTCGGCTCGGCGCGGGCCGGGGTGCTGGTCTCTCCCTGGTTACGGGGTGTGCCGGTCCACCATCTCAACGAACGCAATCTGGCCCAGATGCTGGAGGTGCAGGGGGAGCTGGCCCGCTGGGGCTGGTTTGACTGGGACCCGAGCCCGGGCAACCTGCTCGATGACGGCGAGCAGATCTGCGTGTTCGACTTCGGCTATATGTGGACCTTCGATCCCCGCTTTGAATACAACTCCAACGGTCTGGTCGACCCGCAGTTCCATGTGCCGGAGCGACTGGAGACCCGCACCCTCTCCGGACTCTGGCTCGATGAGGCCGATCCTTTGCCGCAATTTCGCTACTGGCGTGAACTCTGCCTGAAATGGGTGAAACGGGAGATCCACCACCTGATCCGCGAAGGAGCCAGCGCGCCCGTGCTGGCCCGCCTGCACGCCCTGCAAGGGGAGTGGAGCGCCGCGCTGGCGAGCGACGAGGCGCTGGTCGCCAACTGGTGGCGGGACATGTATCGCAGCCACCGGCTCGATGTGGCCGATGATCTGAGCGGCCAGAGCTGCGGCCCGCTCACCCTGCGTCGCCTCGACTGGCTGATGCAGGCGGTGACGGATCACTATCCACTGCTGGTGGACAATCTCTCGCCTCAGGAGACGGAGCTGGGGCAGACAGGGCTGCTGGCCCGCTTGCAGCAACTGCGCCGCGAAGCCGTGGCCTGCCAGTTGCCAGCCACCAGCCTTGCCTGAGCCAATACCTTTGCGGAGTACAAATGAACAGGGCGCCGTGTTGGCGCCCTGTTGCATGGGCGGAATTGCCTCGGTTGAGGATCAGTCCAGCAGCTCCTGATGGAGGCGGTTGACGATATTGCCCGCCTCGCTCTCCTTGACCAGGAAGCAGAGGTTGTGGGCGCTGGCGCCATAGCAGATCATCCGGATGTTGTGCTCGCGCAGGGCGTCGAAGACCTGACTGCCCACCCCGTTCACTTCGCTCATCCGGTTGCCGATGAGCGCCACCAGTGCCAGACCGGTTTCCACCTCCACCTTGCAGAGTTGCCCCAGTTCGGCCAGTACCTTGTCGCTCAGGATCGGTTCGCCGTTGCTCTGGCTGCCGGTGTGATCCAGCGTCAGTGACACGCTCACCTCCGATGTGGTGATGAGATCGACCGAGATGCGGTGACGGGCCAGAATGCCGAACACTTCGGCCAGAAAGCCGTAGGCGTGGAACATGTTGAGGCTGTGCAGGGTCACCAGCACCTGCTGGCGGCGCAGGGCGACGGCGCGAAACAGCGGGCTTGAATCTGTGCTGGCGCGGATCCAGGTACCACCGGCGGCAGGATCCTTGGCGGAGCCGACAAACACCGGAATATTCTGGCGCACCGCCGGTTGCAGGGTGGCGGGGTGGAGCACTTTGGCGCCGAAGGTGGCCATCTCGGCCGCCTCGACAAAGCTGATTTCGGGGATGGGGCGGGCGCGGGTGACGAGGCGCGGATCCGTGGTGTAGATGCCGGGCACATCGGTCCAGATCTCGATACTGGCGGCATCGAGTGCTTCGGCGAGCAGGGCCGCGCTGTAGTCAGAGCCGCCGCGCCCCAGCGTGGTGGTGCGGCCATCGCCATCGGCACCGATAAAGCCCTGGGTGATGATGAGGCTGTCGCCAAGCTGCGGGCCCAGCGTCTGCTGGCAGAGAGTGCGGGTGGTAACCAGATCGACGGTGGCCTTGCCAAAGCGGCTGTCGGTGCGCATCAGCTGGCGCACATCCTGCCAGTGGGCCTTGACGCCGCGCTGGCGCAGCAGCTCGGTAAAGAGGCGGGTAGACATCAGCTCACCGCAGGCGATGAGGCGATCGGCCAGCTCCGCATCGGTATGCTGGTGGGCTTGCTGGGCCATGAGGCGAATTTCGTCCAGCTGGCCATGAATGAGGGCGCTCACATCAACAGGGTTGCCGAGATCGGCCAGAATGGCCTGCTGGATCCCGGCCAGTTTGGCCAGCTGTTCGTCGCGGCCCGCTTCGTCCAGCTCCCCTTGTGCCAGGGCGACCAGCAAGTTGGTGACACCGGCGCTGGCGCTCAGTACCACCACCCGGGTGGCGGGATTGGACAGCACGATATCGGCGCAGTGGTTCATGGCTGGGAAGTTGGCGACACTGGTTCCGCCAAACTTGGCGACATTGATCGGGCTCATTGCTTACTCCTGTCTTATTTTAAGATTCCGGTTCCATCGGGCAAAAAAGAGAGGAGGAGGCTGAAAATGGCAGGAATGAACGAAGCTATCCCGGCCAGAAGCACTCCACCTGCAGAGCCCATCCCGTACCGCCCCTGACAGAGCGCGGTGGGGGATGATCACTACCGATGACAACCCGGGGGATTCAGCCCCCGCAGCCGACGTTGAGGTTACCAGTCTCCTCACTCGTCTCGGCGCTGCTCCCCCTGACCCAAGTTCACCGGACGCTGGCGTCCTCCCTTGGGCTGCCTGGGCAGCGCTCCTCTTCTGGCTCCACCAGGGCGGTGGAGTGCATTTAGAAATACCCTGCGTTGGATTGCACTGTCAATCGAGTTTGTGAAAAAGTTCAAATTGTCGGCTAACTCAACGCATAATCAATGGCTTAGGCAATGGTCTTTGACAAAACCTTGGAACGGCGCTGCCAGTTGTAGAGACGCTGGCGCGCCACCGGCAGATCTTCCACTTCCAGCGGATCGAAGCCCCGCTCCCGGAACCAGTGGATGGAGCGGGTGGTGAGCACGAACAGGCGGCGAATGCCAAGCCGCTTGGCCCGCTCGGCCACCTTGGCCACCAGCTGATCCCCCCGGTTGGAGTTGCGATAGTCGGGGTGGATGGCGACGCAGGCCATCTCCGCCATCGCCTCTTCCATAAAGCAGTAGAGGGCCGCGCAGCCGATGATGAGACCATCGCGCTCGATGATGGTGAACTTGTCGATCTCCATCTCCAGCTGCTCGCGGGAGCGGCGCACCAGAATCCCTTCCTCCTCCAGCGGGCGAATAAGATCCAGAATGCCACCGATATCTTCGATGGTGGCGGCGCGGGCCTGCTCGGCACTTTCCCGCACTATCTGGGTGCCGAGGCCGTCGCGACTGAACAGCTCCTGCAGCATGGCGCCATCATCCTGATAGCTCACCAGATGGGAGCGGGGCACCCCGCCACGGCAGGAGGCTATGGCCGCGCGCAGGTAGCGGGCTGTGCCGGACATCTCTTCGCCAGCCTGCTCCAGCTCCACCAGCAGCTCTTCGGCCTGCTCGGGGAAGAGCTCAGAGATGGCTTCGCCGCGTCTGTCCATCACCCCCTGGGTGCTGCTAAAGCAGATGAGCTTGTCCGCCTTGAGATCGACCGCCACCCGGCGGGCCACCTCTTCCGAGCTCAGGTTAAAGCTCTCGCCGGTGACCGAGCAGCCGATGGGGGAGATGAGCACCAGACTCTTCTGATCGAGCTGGCGGGTGATCCCCTCCACGTCGATGCGGCGCACCCGGCCGCTGTGGCAAAAGTCGATGCCATCATCCACCCCCAGCGGCTGGGCAGTGACGAAGTTGCCGCTCACCACACTGATCCGCGCCCCCTGCATGGGGGTGTTGGCGAGCCCCATGGAGAGCTGGGCTGTGATGTCGTATTGCAGGCCGCCACACACCTGTTTGATGATGGTGAAACTCTCGTCATCGGTGACCCGGATCCGCTTGTGATACTGGGCCTCGATACCGGCGCGGGCCAGTGCTTCATCGTTTTGCGGACGTGAACCAAACACCAGCACCAGGCGTATGCCCAGTGTCTGCAGCAGAGCGATATCGCTGACGATATTGGCGAAGTTGGGGTGGCAGATGGCTTCTCCCCCCATCATCAGCACAAAGGTGGCACCCCGATGCACATTGACATAGGGGGTGGATTGCCGGAAGGCATTGACCAGACTGGGTTCGCGTTCACGCACTTGATATTTCTTCCATAAAAAAACGGCGATTGGCTCAATATATGAAAATTAATTCACAAATCAAGACTAAATATTGATTTTGGCCGTTTCTGGTCTACGAGGGGCGGGTTGGCAGTGCGGAGCGGGAAAGAGTGACGGACGGTGCAGATAGCCGTCGGGGCGAGCGGGGAGGAGCCCGCCGGTTGATCCGGCGCGATAAACTGTTATCTTCGATGCTCCTTTTCGTCAGCTGTGTGATTTCACAGGGTTTTATACAAGGACAGAATTCATGGAACAGATTATTTCACCGGCAGATGCCCTGCCGGGACGACGCGAAGCGATGGTGATTGGTCAGCAGCATGCGGTGAACGGCAACCCGACCCAGGGGCCCTGGCCCGAGAACATAGAGATCGCCTGGTTTGGCATGGGTTGCTTCTGGGGCGTGGAGCGCCTGTTCTGGCAGCAGCCGGGCGTCTACTCCACCGCGGCCGGTTATCAGGGCGGCGTGACCCAGAATCCCACCTACAAAGAGGTGTGCAGCGGGCTGACCGGTCATGCCGAAACGGTGCAGGTGGTGTTTGATCCGGCGGTGATCAGCTACGGCGATCTGCTCAGACTATTCTGGGAGCAGCACGATCCGGCGCAGGGGATGCGTCAGGGCGGGGACATCGGCACCCAGTATCGCTCGGTGATCTTCTATGGCGACGAGAGCCAGCAGATCATTGCCCAGCAGAGCATGGCGGCCTATCAGCAGGCGATGGCGGCAAGCGGCGACAGCCGTGCCATCACCACCCGCATTCTGCCGCTGGCGCCCTTCTACTACGCCGAGGATTACCATCAGCAATATCTGGAGAAAAATCCGGATGGTTACTGCGGATTGGGTGGTATTGGAGTCTGTTTGCCACCCAGCCTGAACCGCTGAACAGGTTTGTAGTCGATTTCTTAATAAAAGTGAAAATAAATGGTCGGAGGAGGGAACTTATTGCGACCAGTCGGGACTAACTAGGTAGCGTCCAGGGATCGGATGCAAAGTCCAGACACATTTCTTGCCTTGATAACCGCCTGATGAATGAACGCACTGGCGGGTTGAAAATGATAGCAAGCAGGGCTGCCCACCAAGGCGGCCCTTTTCCTTATCTGCTGTTCTGAAATCTTGCGTTGGGTGGGAGAGCCGGACGGCAGATCAGCCGATGGCGCTGTCGAACAGGTTCTTGATGAGATCGATAAACTCGATGAGGAAGGTTTTCTGTTCCGGGGTCGGGGCGCGCAGCCAGACGGCGGAGAGCACCTCTTCCAGGTCGGCGACCACGGCGTCGGCCTCCTGCATGATGGCAAAGCGCACCTTGGGATCGAGCTGGGGGTTTTGCTCGCAAATGGCCATCAGGTTGCTGGCAACACGGCCACTGACCAGATCTTCGATGGTCTCTTCACCATCGTTCTGCTGCTGGGATTCAAACAATCCCAAACTCTCCACCAGATACTCGATCAGCGAGATATAGCCTTCACTTTCTACCACCATGGTTGCTGCCTCAATACAGTAACAATACGAAAATTAAGCGTATTTTAGTGGCTTGCCCTAGCTTGGCAAGCAGCAGTGCAGGCGATGGCGAGTAAAACTGACTCCGCCCCGCTCCACGCACTCCAGCCCGGTCAACGTAAAGCCATGTCGTAAAAATAGCTCATAACTGAAGGCGCTGGCCTCGGTGGTGATGAGCGTCATACCGAGCCCTCGGGCCTCCGCGAGCGCCGTGGTGAGCAGCAGATTGCCCAGTCCCTGGCGCTGATGGTCGGCGCTGACATAGAGCAGACTGAGGTGGCCATCGGGGCTCAGAGTGACAAAACCGAGGGGCACATTTGCCTGCTCCGCCACCCAGCCGTGGTGCTCGCGCAGCTGGCTGACAAAGCCCGGATGTTGTGAACCAAGGGCCCACTGCTCCACCTGCTCGGCGCTGTAGTGCTCGGGGCCGCTGCGTCGCACCGCCTGCTCAAACAGGCTCACGAGAGCGGGGATATGTGCCTCGCCAAGGGGGACAATGCAAAGTGCTGGACTAAGTGCCGGGGTCATAAGGTTGGGTCGTCAGTGGGGGAGAGGGGGCGCGGCGCCTGTGGCCGTTTGGCTTTGGGCAGACCCGCGACAACCCGCTCATAGGAGTGGTGCACCCAGCCCTGCCACAGATCATCTGGCAAGGTGCTGTTCAGGGTCACTGTGTTCCAGTGTTGCTTGTTCATATGCCAGCCCGGTTTGACCTCGGGGTGGATCTCGCGCAGCAGCAACGCCAGCTCAGGCTCGCATTTGAGGTTGATGGTGAGCGGCTCGGCCTGCCAATCCACCAGCGCGAACATCTTGCCCGCGATGCGGTAGACCAGGATCTCCGGGCCAAACGGGGTATCTTCGGTGGCGCCCGGCAGGGAGAGCAGAAAGTGGCGCAAACTGGTCAAATCCATGGTGGGTTCTCGCGCAAGGGGTGATCCGGGTCATGTCAGGCGCATATCTATCGGCGGGTCTGTTCTGTTAATATGCGCGCAGCCGAGTATACCCCCCATCACCAAGGGAGCCTATTGGATGTTGTATCACAAGACTTTCGAACTGGGTCCCGAGCGGGATTGGGTGGTGTTTGTCCACGGCGCCGGTGGCAGCTCCTCCATCTGGTTCAAGCAGCTGCGCGCCTATCGCGAACACTTCAATGTGCTGCTGCTGGACTTGCGCGGCCACGGCCAGTCCCACCAGCTGCAACAGGTGGTCAAGGGCCACTACAGTTTTCGGGAAGTGACCGAAGATATCGTTCGGCTGCTCGATCATCTCGATATCCGCCGCGCCCACTTTGTCGGCATCTCCCTTGGCACCATCCTTATTCGCCATCTGGCCGAGCTCTGCCCGGAGCGGGTCAAGAGCATGGTACTGGGAGGCGCCATTTTGCGGCTCGATATCCGCTCGCGGGTACTGGTGCAGCTGGGCCGACTCGGCCAGCACTTCCTGCCCTATATGTGGCTCTACCGGCTGTTTGCCTTCATCATCATGCCGCGCCAGCACCATCAGGAGTCGCGCAATCTCTTTGTGCGCGAGGCCCGCAAGCTCTGCCAGAAAGAGTTCAAACGCTGGTTCCGCCTCGCCACCGAGGTTAACCCGCTGATGCGTTACTTCCGCGAACGCTCCCTGCCCATACCCACCCTCTATGTGATGGGGGAGGAGGATCATATGTTTCTGGCGCCAGTGCGCGAACAGGTGGCCCGCGATGCCAGCTCTTCACTGGCGGTGATCGAACAGTGCGGCCATGTCTGCAATGTGGAGCAGCCGGAGCAGTTTAATCGCCGTACCCTGGCATTTATTCAATCGTGTAGTTTTTATTCAGCAAAGAATGATTAAATGCGAAGCAATGCAGATTGTAATCAAGGTTTCAGCAATAGTAGAAAATTGAACTACTGAGAGTAATAAAACCTCAGCAGAATGAGTTCTGTAGAGGCTTATTCTTGGACAAGTAGGAAATGTGTTTGCATGTTTACATACATAGATGTAAACATGCTCAGTATGCATAGGCCTATCTATTATTTCGTCTTGCTTTTCTGGCAGCCTTTCTTTTAGTTCTATCTTTTTTGTTTTTTTGCGTTTTCTTGAATTTGAATATTCTTTCACGATCCAAAACTATCAACTCGGGGTCGGTGTGTTCGATAGTCATTTTTTCGCCATTCAATTCTGCGAAATAAATATCATCAAATATATCTGATTCTGATATGTCAAGAGGTATGAAATCGGCTTCTGCTGTAATGAATTTATCCAGTCCATTATATTTTAAGAATGCCCCCGCATACTCAAGCTCATCTAACCCAAATACTTTCCCGTGTATTAATCTACGTTGTTCTAGATACTGATAGAATTTTTCATGATTCATATCTAAATGCAATAAACCATCAATCATGAACTCTAGATCAGTTATGTTTACTGCCCATGGGTATGCAAAATCTTCATCTTTTTCTAACAATAGTGAGAGATCAGTTGCCATTGCACCAAAATCATCTCTTGTAACACAAATACAATAGATCTTTTTTAGCTTGGCATAATCTAAAACAGTCAGTTTTTTACCTTTTCTATCGTATAGTTCAACTTGGCCATTAGCTATTAAGTTCTTCTCTAATGCATGAGCTTGATTATATGCTTTTTGGATGCCTGCATTACTTTTGAAGTGGTCTCGAATTCTAATAAAGGCCTTTGATGGGTCACGTAATGGCTCTCTAGGAGGAGAGGCTTTTGCTTCAACTATGAATAGGCGGTCATCATGAACAATAATTAAATCATGCTCAAAGTGCGCTTTATCATTTTCAAAAGCACTTTCGTAAAACTCTGCATTTTTAGGAAGTAATCGTTTAAACTGTGTGACTGTTTTTTCTTCAAGCTTCCTATCTCTAGCTTTTAAAAATGAATTGGCTAAATTCCCTTTAGATAGATGAGATTCTATATTGTTGATTATTGATTGATAGAATGAATTGTTTAAGACAAAGTATAATTTCTCTCCATCAACTGTGAATATAGGTTTTTTAATTACAGGGTTATCGTCAGTGATATAGCAAATTTGGTCTGAATGCCCTCTCTGGGTTGTGAAGTGGGTTAATATAGATTCTTTTACATTTTCATCAAAGGCCTTTGTAAGGTCTAATGTATTAATTGAATGTATTTCATTGGTGCCATTGTAAAAACTCTCCATCAATAATGCCAAGTTTTCATCTGAACGAATCTGTAATATAGCGGACTGGTAATCTTTTTCCAACATGTCCATATATTTATTGCGATGTAAATCAATATTCTCAATTGTATTTCTAATATTGCTGTAGTTTTCTGATATTTTATCTTCAAAAAAATTTCCCACATCAATCATAGTTTTATATGAAATGCCAAAATGAGCACGTATTTGTTCATCAAAATCACTGTAATAAAACTCAATCCATGATTTTATTTTATGTGTGGAAATATTAAATCCTGATGTAAAGTATCTTAGAAAAGCAGGCATAGAAACTTGACGATCTAGATGCCATTGGGAGTTTAAACCTTCGATATGCTGACCTTTTTCTGGGAAATATGCTAAAGCATATTTGTTAAATATGGAATTTAAAGTTTTTATAAGATAAGAATGTTTTTTTTCATCGATGGCCTTGGCATCTATGGGTTCTGGCTGGTTACTTGCTATAGCAAGCAAATACATACCTTGTTTTAGTGGTGAAGATAAATGCTCACCAGTTACATCACCCTCATTGAAGCGGCGTTGCTCCATCACGACAAAATTTATAATGCTTTCGATGCTCAAAGTGTTAGTTATTTTTCTAAGTCTATTGACCTCTGCGATCAAGCCAGCATGTAGTAATTTATTCATTTTCAGTAACTCAGGTTGTGTAAGATGAATTAATATTTGAATTGTGATTTATTATGCTGCGTATAGCTTGAGATGATATTGTTTATTGATGTGGTTTAACACTAGATCTTATGAGTAGTAGGGGGCTAGAAACACCTAATTATTTGACTGGTGTAATAGAGTATTGAATATGAAAATATGCCACAGTTCCTTTACTTTTCAGCGTTAGAAAGTGGGTTTTATTTATTGTATGTTTAAAACAAAGACAGTATGGACATTTCAAATATCTTGCCAAATCACTTCGGTCTTTGAGTGTTTTATATATACATGTATTCACCGTACAGATGGAATAAATACAGCATAGCTACCGCACGGGGTTACAGCTCCCCGAGTACTGCGTTTAACCAGATTGAAAATGGGTAAATCATGGGCTGGTCTCGGCTGCCTTTGGAGCTATGAGGGCCAGATGAGCAAGGTATCAAACACCTACCAATAAAAGTGAGTAAAAAGTTATTTATCGCTCGGATTTTGAAAGGTTTTTTGACGAGGATCAGACTTGAGCCAAGTTGGCTGCGGGTTGAGTGGGTGAGGTGAGTTCACTAAATAAACAGATAAGGCATCCTTGACGACTGGCGCCAAGTGACAGAAGTGGCTGGGCAATATCACAGTGATGCCCTGTTATAAGGGCGATTTGTTTTTAGGTCATCGAGCAGACCGGCCACGTTTGTCGAGGGTGTTCAGTAGCCGGTCATCTCCAGATAGCCGACCCCCTTGGCATCCCCCGAGACAGAGACCGCTCCCTCCCAGTAGTCAAAGCGACCTGTCATGGCCTGATTGGGCTGACGGGCTTTGATGGTGAGGCTCATTCCGGCGGCGTTTAGCTGCCACTCAACGGGGTACGCTTGCCCCTTGGGGCCGCGCCAGGTGTTGCCTGGAGTGAGGCGAATCGCGTCGGGGGCGAGCACCCGGCTGCTGCCGTCGCGCTCAATCAAGATGCCGTAGCGGTTCTCGGGCTCTGCGCGGCCCGATTTGGTGCGCAGGCGAAACAGCATCAGCTCGCGGCCATCGGCCAGTTGCAGCGAAAACCAGTCCCAACCCGATTGCCATTCGGCCAATACCGAGCTGCTCCACTCGTGATCAAACCAGCCTTGTCCGGTGACGGTGCGGGTCTCGCCATCGCGAGTCAGGGTGCCGCGAAGAGTGAGGCGCGGGTAGGAATAGTAAAAGGAGGCGTTGCCTAGGCTCTTCTCGCTGTAACCGGCCTTGCCTTGCAGCACCAGCGGCTTGGCAGCAGTGACGGTGAGGTTCAGCTCGCCAATCTTGCTCTGCACCTTGAGGGTGGCGGGGAAGAGCGCTGCCCCTTGCGAAGCAAGCCGCCACTCCCTGAGCCAATATTGGCCGCCGCTGGCTCCCGCCAGCCCCGGCCCCTGCCGACTGGCCCGTTCATCTTGCTGGTGGCTGCCACGGTCGAGATCCGTGATGGCAAACTGGGCCAGCCAGAGCTGGGGAGTGAGCCAGGGGTTGCCGGTGCGGAGTTCTTGTTCGATCCCTTGGCGAAACAGGGTCCACTGCATGCCATATTCACGCTCCTGTTCATCCTTGAGGTTGCCGGTGAGATACCACCACTCGGAGCGGTAATCGGGGTGGGCGGCGTGATCCTCCGGCAATTGAATGGTTTGCCCCGGCAGCACCTTTTTAAAGCTGTCGCTGCCGCCGCCGAGCAGGGCGCCCAGATCGCTGGCAGCGATAGCCCCGCTATAGAGCGTCCAAAGCATACCCAGCGCCAGCGGCCACCCTTTGATCTGTTTCATACCACTCTCCTTGCCGCATACCAAGAGGCCAATGCGCCACAGACCGGTGCCAGCAACAGGGCGGTGACCGCATGAAGGGGGGCGGCCTCGAAGGCGAGGCGCCAGCCAAAGGCGCGTGGGTTGACCACCTCGATCAGCACCCAGGCGAGGCCATACCCCACCGGCAGGGCCAGCAGGGCGGTAAGCAGCCCCAATCCCGCTCCTTGCCACACCAGCAGCTGGCGGCAGTGGCGGGGGCTCAAGCCCAGACTCTGCAAGGTCTGCAGCTCGCCACGGCGCGCCAGCCCCAGCACCATAAAGGCCGAGCCAATGCCGACAAAGGCGATGCCGAGGATCAGCAGTTTCAATAGCTCGGTCACCACAAAGGTCTGGTCAAACACCTTGAGCGCCGCGCTGTGGATGGCGGGGGCGGAGAGCAGATTGAGCTGCTCGCCAAAGCGCTCGCGCAGGCGGTCGGCCAGCTGCTCGGGGTCGTTGCTAAAGAGGGCGAGGGATTGCACCGCTCCCGCCTCGAAGGCATGCAGGATCTGCCCCTTGTCGCTGCCGTAGTCCTGATAGACACCTGTGACGGTGAACTGTCTTGGCCCCTTCTCGCCGCTGATCGCCAACCTCTGGCCCACCTTGACCCCGAGGCGCACCGTCAGCGGTTCGCTCGCCAGCACTTCGTCGGGACGGGTCGGCCAGCGCCCGGCCAGCAGCGGATAGGCCGCTTTAAGCTGGGGGATAAAATCCATCTGCGCCCACTCGATGGGCTGCCCCTGCCAGCGGGCCGGATGCACCGAGCGGCGCGAGGCGGCGCTCACCAGCGGATTGGCGAGCAGGGTCTTAAGGGTTGTGTCGCTCAAGGTGCCCTTGCTGCCCGCCACCCCCTTGGGGGCGGTGACATAGAGATCGGCGGCCAGACGCTGGCCGAGCCAGATCTCCACGCTGGAGCGAAAACTCGACACCATGACCCCGATGCCGATGGCTGCCGCGATGGCGAGCTGCAACGCCATCACCGCGATGGCGGTGCGATCGAGGTGATAGAGGGTCTCGGCCACCCCTAGCCGGGCGGTGAGGGGGCCGCGCGTGCGCCGTCGCAGCCAGCCAAGCAGGCCGCGCAGGGCATCGGGCAGCCAGAGCGCCATGGCCAGCAGCCAGCCGCCGGCGATAAACAGCGCACCGGTGAGGCCTGTTTGTGGCAGCCACAGGCACAGGGCGCACAGCAGCAAGATGGCGATGGCCAGCACGCGCCGTCGCCACGGGTGTGCGGGGGGGCGGCTGCTGCCGGCTCGCAGTTCGAGGGGGGATTGGCGCAGCAGTTGCCACCAGCCGGGCAGGTTGGCAGCAAGCGTGCCGAGCAGCCCGATCAACAGTGCCTTGAGCAGGCTCACAGGGGAGAGGCGCAACAGGTCGATGGGGTTGGGCCCATAGAGATCGGCCAGCGCCTGGGTCAGTTGCCCCATCAGCGCCAGCGCCAACAGGCTGCCGAGCAGCACCCCTAGCAGGGTGCCGAGGGTGGCAAGAATAAGCAGCTCCAGAATGAGCCAGCGGAGCACCCGGCTTGGCCCCATTCCCAGAATGATCAACTGGGCCAGCTGGGGGCGGCGCACGCTCTGCACGAATCGCTGGGCGTTGAACACCAGAAACAGTCCCACCGCCATTGCGAGCAATGAGAGCGCCGTCAGATTGAGGGCCAGCGCATCGCCAAGCTGGCTGGCATCGAGCGCTGGGCTGATGGGCTCAAGCCACAAGGGCTGGTTCGGGTAATCGGTTTGCAGGGTGGTCTGCAGGGTACGAGCTTCTGATTCGCTTAGCTTGAAGACGATGCGATCGAGCCGACCCGCTTTATCCAGCAACGGCTGGGCGAGGCCAATATCGGTTATCAGTAGCCGCTCCATGGGCACGGCGCCCGGTTCAAAGGTACCCGCCAGCGTCAGGGTCAGGGGTTTGGCGCTGGCGCCATCGCTGCCGCCCAATACAAAGTGGCGGCTCTGGCCCGCTTGCCAGCCAAGGCGCGCCGCTTCGGGGGCCGCCAGCCAGATACTGTCGGCACGGTTGAGGGAAAAGGCGGGTTCACTCTCGGGTTGGGCGCCAAACAGCTGACGCAGGGGGCCGGGGTTGAAGAGATCCATCCCAAGCAGTTGAAAGCTGCGCCCCTCTTCATCCTTGAGCCAGCCATGGAGCTGGGGCATGGCATCGAGGGCGGGCTGGCTGGTCACCAGTTGCACGTAAAGTTGTTCATCCAGCCCGCCAGCGGGGGCCAGCCGGTAGTTGGCTTCCCCGGCGAGCTGGCTGCGGGCGGCGACGAAGTTGGTGCGGGCACTGTGATTGAGCAGCTCGATGGCCACCACCAGCGAGACCCCCAATACCAGCCCGGCCAGACTCATCAGCAGCAACCAGGGGTGACTGCGATAGAGGCGCAGCAGCGCTTTGAGTGGCAGCATCAGCGTGTCTCCGGCTGGCGCAGTCGCTGTTTAGTCATGACGGGGCCCCTTGAGCTCGATCAGTTGACCCCCTTCGAGGCGCAGCACCCTGTCGGCCAGAGCGGCGTAGGCCGGGTTGTGGCTCACCAGCAGCAAGCCTGCGCCAGTGCCCCGCACCGCCGCCACCATCAACGCCATTACCTGTTCGGCATTGTGCTCATCGAGGCTGCCGGTGGGTTCGTCGGCGAGCAGCCAACCGGGTTGATGGATCAGGGCGCGGGCCAGCGCCACCCGCTGTCGCTGACCGCCGGAGAGCTGCTCCGGCCAGGCATGGCGCTTGTGGCTCATGTCGAGCCGCTGCAGCAACTGGTCAATCTTTGTCTCATCCGGTGGCAGCCCGTTGATAGCGAGCGGCAGGGCCAGATTCTCGGCCACGTTGAGGGTCGGCAACAAGTTGAAATCCTGATAGACGATACCGAAATGGCGGCCCCGCAGGCGCGCCCGCTCGTCGGGAGATCGGGTGTCGATCCGGGTCTCCCCCAGCCAGATCTCCCCTTCATCCGGTGCAATCAGCCCGGCGATCAGATTGAGCAGGGTCGACTTGCCACAGCCGCTTTGGCCCAGCAGCAGGGTGATCTCGCCAGCAGGGAGGGCGAGATCGAGATGGTGGAACAGCGGCAGTCGTTCACTGCCGTTATCGAAGCTCTTGCAGAGGTTGCGCAGGGTCAGCATGGGATAACCGTTTGATGGTCAATGGCTTTCATCATGCTTGGTACGCTAGCACGGCCAGCATTGATCAACACCCCTTACGGTTGATCAAGAGTGCCAGTTAGTGATCAAGGCGGCAAAAGAGCAGTGGATCCTCGCTGGATCCCGCTTGCCCGAGGTGGTTAGAATAGGGGCTTCCATGGGTCACAGGATGAGCAAGGATGTTACACAAGCAAGTCAGTTTTATCATCGATAGCAAGGGCAACAAGCAGGCTGCCGTCGTCCCCATCGAGATCTACAACGAGCTGATGACCCTGCAAAAGGCACTCTCCGACAACCGGCCGGGGGAGCGCGAGCTCTACCACTTCAACGGCAAAGGGGCCGAGGCCCACGGTTATCCGGTGGGCAAGCGGCAAAATCCGGGCTTTATGGTGCTGGCCGGTTCCACCGCCAATGGCGAGGATGCCGCCTCTTTGCGTGAAGCGGTGATCGAGCTGCGTCACGAGCTGCTGGAGAAGGGGGTCATAGTGCCCCGCAGTCAGGGCGGTTTTGTCTTTACCGCCGATCAGCTGTTCAACAGCCCGAGTCTGGCCGCCAGTCTGGTGGCGGGCAATAACCGCAGCGGTCTGGATGCCTGGCAAAACAGCGCAGGCTATACCCTCAAGCAGTCGGGTTTCGGCAAGAAATAATCCCGCGTTTCGACAGCAAACCAATTAAGCGTTAATTGACCTGGATGAATTTTTCTTTTCATCCAGGTGCTAGCATCATTGCCAGACGGTTCTAAAAGGAAGAGACCATGTCTGCGCTCACCCCTGTTATTTTGCTGCTGTCCCTGTTTATCCCTCCCGCCCATGCCAGTAGTGGCCCTGTTCTGTTGACATCCTCTTCAATCGGACTTTTTTGTGTCGGATTGTTTGTGTTGGCCTACGCCCTGGTGATGGCTGAAGAGTATCTGCAACTGCGCAAGTCCAAACCCGTGCTGGTGGCCGCCGGGGTGATCTGGATCCTGATCGGTATCGCCTATGCACAGCAGGGGATGAGCCCTGTCGCCGAGCAGGCCTTCCGCCATACCCTGCTGGAATATGCCGAGTTGATGCTGTTCCTGCTGGTGGCGATGACCTATATCAACGCCATGGAGGATCGGCGGCTGTTCGATGCCCTGCGCGCCTGGCTGGTGCGATCCGGCTTTCACTTGCGCACCCTGTTCTGGTTGACCGGCGGGCTTGCTTTTTGTATCTCGCCAGTGGCAGACAACCTGACCACTGCGCTCTTGATGTGCGCCGTGGTGTTGAAAGTGGCCAACGGTGATCGGCGTTTTGTCAATCTTGCCTGCATCAACATAGTGATCGCCGCCAACGCCGGAGGGGCGTTCAGTCCCTTTGGCGATATCACCACACTGATGGTGTGGCAGGCGGGCAAGGTGCAATTTGGCCAGTTCTTCACCCTGCTTATTCCCTCTCTGCTCAATTTTCTGGTGCCAGCCATCCTGATGAGCCTGATGGTGCCGCGCCATGTGCCGGAGGCTGATAACGAGGTGGTCGATCTCAAGCGGGGGGCCCGCCGCATCGTCGCACTGTTCTTGCTGACCATCATCACGGCGGTGCTATGCCACAGTTTCCTCCATCTGCCGCCTGTACTGGGCATGATGCTGGGGCTCGGCTATCTGCAGTTTTTCGGCTTCTATTTGCGCAAATCGCTGCCGCGATCCCTTGCCCGCAAGCGTGCGCTCTATGAACGCAATGGTGATGAGGTGCGGTTGCGCAGTCTGGGTTCTGTGGTGCCATTTGACGTGTTCAACAAGGTGGCCAAGGCGGAGTGGGATACCCTGCTGTTCTTTTACGGGGTGGTGATGTGTGTCGGTGGGCTGGGCTTTATGGGCTATCTGGAGCTGGTGTCACACTGGCTGTATGACGCTGGGGATCCCACCATGGCCAACATCTTCATCGGGGTCTTGTCCTCCGTCATCGACAACATTCCCGTGATGTTTGCCGTGCTGTCGATGAACCCGGATATGGCGCTGGGGCAGTGGCTGCTGGTGACCCTGACCGCCGGAGTGGGCGGCAGCCTGCTCTCCATCGGCTCTGCGGCCGGGGTAGCCCTGATGGGACAGGCCCACGGCATGTATACCTTCTTTGGCCACCTGAAGTGGCTGCCTGCTATCTTGCTCGGTTATCTGGTGAGCATAGGGGCGCACCTCTGGCTCAACAGTGCCCAGTTCTGAACGTCCGGGCGCCAGTACGAAAAGAGGCTTCCGTCGATGGAAGCCTCTTTCGTTTTCCTGACAGGGGGGAGGGGGATCAATTGCCTCGCTTGCCGGTCAGCAGCCAGTAACTCAGGGTGGAGCCCACCCCGCAGCAGGCGATGGCGATGGCCATGGGCAGCGGCGAGTGGGGCGGATTGAGGTTGACCAGAATGCCGACCAGGGCGCCGATGCCAAAGCGCAGGGTGCCCGCCAGTGCCGAGGCGGTGCCCGCAGATTGCGGGAAGTGGCCCATCAGGCCGGTCATGGCGTTGGCGCCCACCAGACTGATATGGCCGACAAACAGCACCACCGGAATGACAATGCCCCACAGACCGCCGGTCTGGCTCCAGGCGTTGTAGACCAGCAGGGCGCCCGCGCAGGGCAGCAACAGCAGGCCGTATTGCAGCATCCGCTCGGCGCCCATCCCTTTCACCAGTCGGCTGTTGACGAAGGTGACCACCATCATCAGCAGGATATTGAGGCCAAACAGCCAGCCGTAGTGCTCGGTTGGCACCTTGAAGTACTCGATATAGACGTAAGGGGAGCCGCTTAAGAAAGCGAACATGCCGGAGCTGGAGAGGGAGCCGCACAGCACATAACCCATGGCGCCGCGATGGGAGAGCACCCCCCAGTAGTTCTTGAGGATCTGGCCCAGATTAAGGGGCTGACGGTGCTCCGGTTTCAGGGTTTCCTGAATTTTCCACTGCATCACCAGACAGATCAGCAGGCTGATCCCCACCAGCAGCCAGAAGATCACCCGCCAGTCGGCGTGGGCACTGATATAGCCGCCCACCACAGGCGCTACCAGCGGCGCCAGGGTCATCACCAGAATGACGAACGACATAGCGCGAGAAAACGCATCCTTCTCGAACAGATCGCGCAGCAGGGCATTGACCACCACAGAGCCGGCCGCCCCGCCCGCTGCCTGCAACATCCTATAGGCCAGCAATTCGGGCAGGGAGTCCGCCATGGCGCAGCCCACCGAGGCGATGGCAAACATCACCAGCCCCGCCAGGATCACCGGCTTGCGGCCATAGCTGTCGGCGAGCGGGCCGTAGAAGAGCTGGCCGATGGCAAAGCCGCCCAAAAAGGCGCTGATGGTGAGCTGGGCGCCGTCGATGCTGGTGGCCAGATCCCGGGCGATGGCCGGAATGGCGGGCAGATACATATCCACCGCCAGCGGGGTCAGACCCGCCAGAGCGCCGAGCAGGATAAACAGAAAACGGGGGGAGAGGGCGGCAGCCTGAGCTGTTGGCGATTGGGGCATAGGGTATCCGCTGGTGAACCTTGGTTGAAAAAGGGAGAAGGGCGAGTCTATCAGGTTTGCCCCCGCTCGGCATGACGTTCCTGCCCCCTCAAAAGGGGGAGGTGCCCGGCCATTCAGGCACCTTGGGGTGCACGCTTGCGGTCATGGGGGCGCACTGCGCGGATCACTCCCCCCAGCCAGAGCAGCCAGGCCAGCAACGAGATGGCGTACCCGAGCCGCTCCGGCCAGCGGGCGGTGAGGGTAAAGGTGAGGCTGTGTTGTCCGGCGGGTACCCAGACCTGTACCAGCCCGTTACGGGTGCTGCTGACGCTAAGGGGCAGATGCTGGTCGAGCCTTGCCTGCCAGCCTGGGTAATCAAACTGGTGCAGGATCAGTTTGGCGGGTACCGGGGCATCCACCTTCAATTCGATATGACGAGGCTGCCAGCGCTGGATCTGCCAGTTCACCCCCTGATGGTCGCTGGTGATGGCGGGCTGGAATTCCTCTTTCCAGGCCAGCAGGGTGGGGGCAAACATGCCGCGCGGCACCTGCTTTGGTCGGTATTCGCGGGCGCTGCGCTTGCTATCGAACTCCCCGTCGAGCTGACTCTTTACGGGAGCCTGGGTGAGCGGCGCCTCGCGTACATAGAGTCCCTGCGAGAGCAGGGTGAGGGCAAGCAGTAGCCACCAGACCCATTGCCACGGGCGATAGGTGGGGGTACCCAGCGCCACCACGGCGACGGTAGCGATGACCAGCAGCAAATTGAGGCGCCAGGGAAATTGCACCAGTTGCAAGGGTGTGAGCAGGCGCCACAGGGGCTCGCTTGGTGGCAGCATCATCAGAAAGCTCAGGGTGCCAATGACCCCCCAGAGCAGCAACTCGGGATGGCGCGGCTCGCGGGCGGCAGCCCAAGCTACCAGTAGCAGAGCCAAGGTGAGCAGCGTCAGCCAGGCGAGATGGCCGCGAAAGCGCCAGTCATCACGGCTTTGGGGCAAACGATCGAGAAAGTTGCGCTGAAATTCGAACATGCCGGTGCGCATCTGCTCCATGGAGATCCCCCCCTGATCCAGCAGAGCGGGCAGCAGCAACAGGCTGGCCATCGCCAACCCCCAGAGCTGGCCCAGCAGGGTGCCGATAAGCGGGGAGGCGGTGACAGGGACACTGACAAGCGCTGTGCTCCCCTTGTAGCGCCAGACCAGTAGCAGGCTGCGCAGGGTGAGCAAGCCGAGAATGAGCAGGGTGCTTGGTAGATGGGAAAGCGTCAGCATGGAGACGGCCAGTGCGAGCAGCAGTAGCGCAAAGGGGGCGCCGCGGCAGAGGCGATCCTGCGCCAGCAGTGCCAGCGGTGCCCAGACGAAGGCCCAGCTCTCCGCAAGGGCAAAGCGGGCGTAGATATCGATGGCCAGATGATAGGGCAGCGCCATATAGAGCAAACTGGCTGCCAGCGCCCGTCCGTGGCCGGCAAAGGGGCGCAACCAGAGATAGGCAAACAGGCCGGAGAGCCAGAGTGCCACGCTGCTGCTCCAGAGCAGCGGCGTCATCGCCTCGTGGGCCAGTGGGGTTGGGCCGGCGAACAGGGCGCTCACATAGTAGGGCAGGGGGGGATAGAAGAAAAAGACCGGGCTGCCAAAGGCGCCGTTCATCTCCATCAACCAGCGCGGATAGAGCTCACCTTGCCACAGTTGCACGGCAAAGAAGTGACCGGAGAGCAGGTGGTGAAACAGATCATGGCCCTGACTGCCGCCACGCAGCCAGAATGGCAGCAACAGGAGGGCACAGGCCCCGGTCAGCACCGACAAAACCCACAGCCACTCTCTGGTTACACGCATAAGGAGACTCGTCTGTTATGGATGCGCAGTGAGTGTAACCGAGTTGCTCCCCTCTTTTTTAGTTGCCCTGGTTGGTTTTTGTTCTCCTTCTGTGTCTCTTGTCACTTTCCCATGGGTTGTCTGCAGTGAGGGAATGGCGAGCCAGAGTCCGGGCTCGGCGGCAAAGCGCGGGGCAAACCAGTGCTGGCGCACCGCAGTGGGCATTTCGTTCGCGGTGATGGGGCGGCGACTGAGGCGGCAGGCTCCCTGAGAGAGTACCAGCGCCGCATCCCCCTTGTACCAGCCATCGGTCACCGGCAGAGCTGTGGTCTCCCGCAGCAGCCGCACGCCCCACTGGGTCACCAGCGCCGGGCAGCTTTTCTCTGCGAGCCTTGCCGCCTGCACCATGGCGGGTGGACGGGGCAGGGTAAAGGTCACGCCGAGCAGCAGCAATCCGGCCACCGTAACCAGCCACTCGCCACGATGTGGCAGCCAGCCTGCCA
The DNA here is from genome assembly GCF_051919345.1 of Aeromonas sp. 84A. Lineage (NCBI taxonomy): Bacteria > Pseudomonadati > Pseudomonadota > Gammaproteobacteria > Aeromonadales > Aeromonadaceae > Aeromonas > Aeromonas sp. 84A. Next base: position 3,170,996 of record NZ_JBQBEW010000001.1, on the reverse strand, counting down.
GCAGCACAATACCGAGCAGGGTGATAGGGGCCAGATGGCGGGGATTGTCGGGATTCTGGCCAAGCAGGGTCCAGAGCAGCAGGGCGAGCCAGTAGAGCGTCCAGAGCGGGGGGAGGGTTGCAGCTTGGCCTTTTGAACGTTGCCAAAGTGGTAGCACCAGCAAAGCCCCCATCAACGGGGGCCAAAGCGGGGTGAGCTGATCGTTGAAGGTGCGCGCCCAGCTCAGCAGTCGATCGCCATGGGCCGCCGCCGTGTTGCCCCACAGGGTAAAGTGGCCGTCGGTAAAGCGCCGCCCTTCGCTGAAATAGGCCCAGCCATCGGCTTGCCAGACAAACAGCAGGCAGGCTAGCCCCACCAGAATAATCGGGAGCAGAAAGTTAAGTCGCTGACCCTTTTGTGCCATCCCCAGCCAAAGCGGCAGCAACGCCAGCACAAAATAGGAGGGGCGCAGCGCCAGCATGAAGCCAAGCATGAGGCCAGCCAGTACGAATCTGCGCTGCTGCAAGGCCAGCTGGGACCCGAGCCAGGCCGCGAGCGCGGGCCCGTCCGAAAGGCCGGAGAGCGCCAGCGTCGGGGTGAGCGGCAGGGCCAGCACCAGCAGCCAGACTGGGGCGAGCAGGCTTGGCCGTTGCCACAATCTGACCGCCAACAAGGCGGCGAGCGGCGCCAGCAAACTGCTACCGAGCAGGCTTGCCCACTGCACCGCGCGGGCCGGATCGTCCACCGCCAGATTGATCAGCCTTGCCAGCCAGATAAAGGCGGGGTAGCCCGGAAAGTGGGGGGAGAACTCCAGCACGCTAAAGCGCGTTACCCCGTGGGCGAAATTGAGGGCATCATCGGAATCGAGCGCCACAGGGAAGGCTAGCAGCCAGCCGAGCCAGGCCAGTTGCAGCAGGATCAGCAAGTAGGGTCGATTAGCGAAGCGTAATCGGCAGTGGTGACGCCCCCCTTCTCCCCTTGCGGGAGAAGGGTTGGGGATGAGGGGGGCTGTCATCATCGATGAGAGGCCATCAAAGCGGCGCCAGCACGGCCATCAGCGCTTTTTCCGCTGCGGCAAAGGCGGCGGCGTCGGCGGGCTTGGCGCCCACCCCGAATACCCCCGGGTTGCCGATGGCATCCAGCACCTTGGCCAACGCCTGTTCGGCCGCCTTGCGATCCCCCTCGCTAAGGGAGGGGAGGATCAGATCGAGGAAGCGCTTGCTCTTGACCACCAGCACCTTGGCGGTCTGGTAGTCGCCAAGATTCTGGTTGGCCCCTTCGAGGCGGCGCTCGATCTCCGCCTTGTAGGCCCGGTTGAGCAGGGCGGCGGTTGCTGCGGCGTCTTTCCCCTTGATGGCGGCGGCCAGCGGCCCTTGCAGCTCCACCTTGTGGTGCTGTTCCAGATAGGTCAGCTCGTCGGCAATCTCGCTCAAGGTGGCGCTGGCATCCTTGCCGTCAGTGGCGGCGCCAAGCAGCGCTTCGCGGGCGTCGATCAGTGGCTCCTTGCCGGCGGCGGCGTAGGAGTAAGCCTGCGCCTGCCCGCAGAGGGCCAGCAGCAGGGTGAGGGCGAGTAAACCCGGGCGGATGGTCATCCTGTTCTCCTTACTTATGCCAATGGCGCGGCCATCAGGCCACGCTCTGGGTTTCAATCACGGTGTTTTCGTTGCGATGGTTAAAGATGGCGTGGCGTCTGTCCACCCCGTCGATCACCATGTCGGCGGCCATCATCCCCATCTCCATGGCGGTGTCGGTGAAGATGTAGCGGAATGTCCCCTGACGGCCGGTCATGATGAGGTTGGTGATGGGCATCAGCGCCTTGATGGCTTCGTTGCGGCGGGCCTGATAGCCGAGATCCATCAGCGGATAGGCGTATTCGCTACGCGCTTCAAAAGTTTCATCCCCAAGCTTGGCGGTATCGACACCGAGGCTCGCGAGATCGGCGGTAACCCGACCGCGCAGATCAGCGAGCGGAGCCTGCCAGGTGGCATCCCCCGGATTGCAGGGGATCTCCAGCATCACCGAGGTCTGGCCCTGTGGCGCCATAAAGGGGCTGCGGCGGCGCGGCTCCTGCAGACGGGTGGCCAGAATATGGGGATCGGAGAGGTACTGCCAGGTGTTGTCCGACAAGTTCTCCTGTTTGAGCGGCATATTGACGAAGCGAAGCGACCGGTATTGGAGGTCGCACGGCAAGCCCAGATGCTGGCAGGTGAGCGGGAGCGGCAGGGTTGAGATCACCTGATCAAAGCACTCGCTCTGCTCAACATCATCTTGTTTCCAATACACCCGTTCAATGCGGCCATCAGTCTGCTCAAGGCGGGTGATGGTGGCACCGGTTTTGAGCTCAACGCCCTCTGCCACCAGCCGCTCCCCCAGGGTGGTGAAGATCTGGCCGAAGCCATATTTGGGGTAGCGGTATTTGCGGGCATAGGTGCGCACCGAGATACTGCCGTTGCGTCTTGGCAACAGACGGCGCGCCACGTCTTTCAAATCGATGAGGCTGATACGTTGACCGGCCCAGTCAGCGGAGAGCTTGTCCGGATTGATGCCCCACAACTTGCCGGTGTAGCCCTCGAAAAACTGACGGTAGAGGGTGCGGCCAAAGTGACTCTGGATCCACTCGGCAAAGCTCGCCTTGGCAAAATCGTCCGGCTTCTTGCTAAAGGGCAACAGCAGCAAGTCTTTCACCGCACCGGCCATCAGGGCGAGCGGCGCCGTCTTGAGCAGGTTGGGCAGGTTCAATGGGTAGTCATAGGTGCGCCCGCCAAAGCGGATCACGCTCTTGCGCTCAGCGTGGAGCAGGTCATCCCCCATCAGCTCGTCGATAAAGGCGAGCAGCTCGGGGTTTTTGGTGATAAAGCGGTGACCGCCGTAGTCAAAGCGATACTCCCCATCGCGTCCCTTGAAGGTCTGGGTGGCGCACATGCCGCCGACTATCGGCTCCTGCTCGAACAGGGTGACGGCAAAACCGGCGCGGCGCAGGCGCCAGGCCGCCATCAAACCGGCGGGGCCAGCGCCCAGCACTGCAATGCTTTTCTTGTTGTTATCGCTCATGACCTATTCCGAAACTGCTTGATAGATAAGGGAACCGCGCCAAGGCGCGGCTCCCGAATGGTGTTGTTACCCCGTGGCCTTGTTGCCACAGGGCGTGCGGGCTCAGCCCTTGCTGGATGCGGCGCTCACCTGCGGGCGATAGCTGCGCTGCCAGAGGGTAACGAAGATCGCCAGATAGAGGGCCCAGGTCAGCAGCTGCAAGCCAGCGGGTGAAGCATTGTAGCCAAACAGGGCGCGCAGGAAGGTACCAAATACCCCCTGATCGTCGAGAATGTGGCTGATGTCGAACACCGGCGTGGTCCAGAAGGTGATGATATCTGCCGCCTGCAACATGTTGACGGCAGACGAGAGCAAGCCTGCGGCGATGATGATGATAAGCAGGCCGGTCCAGCGGAAGAAGGGGGCCAGCGCCACCTTGCGGGTGGAACGCAGCAGCCCCCACACCAGCGCGATGGAAACCAGCAGCCCTGCCAGCGCGCCCATCAGGCCCGATTGCAGATCCACCCCTTGCCCGGAGTAGAGCAGGGCGGAGAAGAAGAGCACGGTTTCAAACCCTTCGCGCATCACCGCCAAAGGCGAGCAGCACCAGACCAAACAGGTTGCCGCCATCGATGGCCGCATCGATGCGCGCTGTCATGGCCCCCACCTGGGATTTGGCCTGCTTTTGCATCCAGATCGCCATATAGGTGAGCACCAAGGTGGCAAAGATGAGGATCCCCGCCATCAAGAGGTGGTTGTAGCGCTCGCTCTCGAACTGGCTCACCACCACCTGGAACAGGAAGGCGACCACAAGGGAGGCGACAAGGCCAAGCCCCACCCCCAGATAGATGAACTTGTTGTAGCGGCTCGCCCCCAGCTTGGCGAGGTAGGAGAGGCAGATGCCGACCAGCAGGAAGGCTTCCAGCCCCTCGCGCAGGGTAATGAGAAAACTTGCAAACATCAGGATTGAGGCTCCGTAGCGGGCGTGACGGGGAGAGGCTGCAAGGTAAGTTGCAACCGATTTAGCTGCACTATGGGTGGCTCCGGCAAGCTGGGCTCGGCGGCGCGCACCGCATCATTGACCCACTTGGGGTAGGTGCGGAAATTGAGTTTGATATCGGCCTTGAAGGGCCCTTGGGCATCTGCAGGCAGCGGCCAGGCTTCATCGCGCCAGCCATCGGCCGGAATGCGGGTATCTTCCAAGAGCTTGGCGTAGCGCCAGAACTTGAGCCCCACCGGCTTGCCCTCGGCATCGCCGAATACTTTTCTGAACAGTCGCGCATCTTCAGGGACGGCACCATCCACCGGCTGGCCGCTGGCAAGCACCACCTTGCCGCTGGCGTCGGTGACGGTCAGCTCCAGCCAGAGTTCACGAAAATCAGCTACGCCAGTGGGCAGGGCATGGCCCGCGCCGGTATTGGCGACCCGCACCACCAGTTGCTGACTATCGGCCGCCTGTTCGATACGGGCGGAGAGGGTCGTGCTGGAGCGCAAGAGCGCCAGGCTCTCTTGTTCAAGGTCGGGATTGCGCAGTCCCACCAGCTGGTGCTGGGCGCCGGTAAAGTTGTGGCGATAGAGCCGCGCTTTCATGGTGCCGTTTTCGGTGGACTGGCCCGCCACCGGCGCGCCGCCATTGCCCGGCTCCGGGTTCATATGGCAGTCGATGCAGGTGCGCCGCTTGGCGGGATCCTCCGCGTTTGCGAAGCTGGATTTTTCCCACTCGTCCCAGGTGTTGACGATATTGGCGCCGGTGCCCGGGGCAAACTCGTTGTGGCACGATTTGCACAGAGCCGCGTCGCGGTAGAAATCCTTCTGATAGGAGGCTTTGTGGGCCGCCGGACGGGCGTTGATCTGCCGCTCGGCCAGCCAGTGCTGGAGGCTGCCACCCGCGGCATCCTCGAACACATAGCTCTCACGGTCTTTCAAATTCACGGTAAAGGCGCTGTTGCCGCCCGCATCTTCCACCTTGGTGATGCGATGACAGAGTACGCAGCCAGTCCCTTCTTCAACCACAGGTTCGCCCGCCTTGTGGGCTGCAATCAGCGAGGCGCCCCCCTGCTCGAACATGTGGGAGCCCTTGGGCAGATCCAGCTGGCCTGTCATCACCTGCTGGGGCATATGGCAGCCCTGACACCACTGGCCAAACGCTTCCCCTTCGGTTTCGCGGGCCAGCGCCTGCACCACCTTGTAGTAGGGGTGGGAGTTGCCCATCAGCCGGTGGTTGCTCTCGCTCCAATCTTTGAAGGCCTGTTGGTGGCAGTTCTGGCAGGAGGCGGAGTTGAGCCACTCTTTCGGGTGAGTGGTCGGCGCCTTGGCGGGATCCGTGCGCGGGGCATCGAGTCGCAGCCAGTTGGCGAGATAGGGGAGGTTGCCATCGGCGGTGACGAAGGCGTGTAAGTCCTCCATCATCGCTTTCACTTCCGGTTGGGGCCTCGCGGGGTCAACTGCCTCGGCCCCATCGCGGGTGTCATGGCCCATGCCGCCCTGGGTCTGCTGGGTCATGCGCAGGTATTCGCCGACAAAATCCCCCGCCACCATGTTGGTGAGGTTGGCGTGGCCGTTGATGGCGTTGTCGCCGCTCTTCTGGCGATGGGCCGCCATCAGATAGCGGTTGGTGAAATTGAACCCGTCCAGATGGCAGGAGTTGCAGCTCATCCAGTTGTCTCCCGCCATGGGGAAGCGTGAGTTGGACGCTGTGTTACCAAGGTTGAATAGCCGCTCGCCACGCTGAAGCGGCGCGGGGCGCGGATCCGTCTCTACCAGCTTGGCGAAGTGGGGCACATCGACCGTGACTCGGGCAAACGGGCCGCTGCCGCCACTATTGAGGCGGGTAAGATCCTGCCCCATGGCGTTGTGCACCAGAATATGGTCACCGTCGATCAGCAAGTCCCGCGGATTCTGGCCCGGCAGGTGGCGCAAGAGCTGGGTCGCCTTGGCGCCCCCCTGAAACTTCTTGCGGCGGTGGCGGTTGTTGTTGGATTTGCCGCTGCGGGAGAGATCAAACACCAGCAGATCTTCCGAGCCCGCAAGGGTCAGATAGACCCGCTTGCCGTCGGCGGCGAAGCGCGCAGCAAACGGGTTGGAGACGATCTGGCTGCGGTTACCTACGCTTGGCAAATTGATCTGCAAAAAGAGCTGCTTTCTTTCATCGACCCGCTCTTTCTCCTCATCGAGAGCGATGATGGAGACGGCCGGAAAGACGGTGCTTTGAAACTGGAAGGGGTGGCTGAAGCTCCACAGCACATGGGGCAGCCAGGCCTCGCTGCCATCGGGGGAGAGGGCGATGCCATCGAGCAGGCGTGGCAATCCCTGGGAGTCGCTCGGCGTGTCGCTATGGGTCTCGGCCAGGGTGATGAGTTTGGGCTTGGGAAGCGAAGATCCCTTGGCGCCGTGGCCAAGCTTGGCGAGATCATAGATGGCGAGCTGTCCGGTCATGGCGTGGGTCAGCAGCAGGCGATCGTCGTCGGTCAGGGCCAGTCCACGGGGAGTCTCGGCGGTTTCTGCATCCAGCTTGAGGTTGCCGGCGGTGTCGAAAGCCTGCAGGCGAGCGGATTCGAACAGCGTGACCCAGAACCACTGCCGCTTGGCATCGAAGATGACCCCATAGGGGCGGTGGCCGCTGGGGAGCGTCTTTTCCAGATCGAGATCATCATCCAGCAGCAACAGGCGATCACCGCTGTAGTCGGTGACCAGCAGGGTGCCGTCATCGGCGCGGGCAAGCTGGCGTAGATCGCCCCCCAGCTGCACCTCTTTCAGGCGCTTGCCGCTATCGCGCTCAAGCAGGGTGACGGAACCTGCGCTCAGGTTGGCGGTGACGAGGCGCGGGCTTTGCCCCTCCTCATAGGCAAGCATCCCTGAACCCATCTGCTGGGCAAACGCGAAGGGGCTGGTCAGCAGCAGGAGGAGGGCCAGCAGGGGTGACAAATATGCAGAGAACGATGACTTCAACATGGGATCAGGTGCGCCATTTCAAGATGGTCCAGCGCCAGGCGTGGCGCAGCACCAGAGGAGTTAACGCCAATGCGCTCAACCAGTGGGCCCAGCTGGCGAGGTTGCCCATGGCATCGCCCGGAGTGCCGTGCAGCACCAGCAGCAGGCCGCTGGCCAGACAGATCAGCAGCAGGGCTTCAATAATCCGCCCCGTGGTGCGTAAAAAGGGTTTGTTGCTGCGGTTCAACAAGCTGCGATGGGAGAGCCAGAAGGCGCCAAACAGCAGCGGGAACAGGGTGAGCGAGAGCATCACATGGAAAAACAGATTCCAGCGTGCCAGCGACCAGAGCGGAGTCAGCGGCTCCCACAGCAGCAGGCCGGAGAAGAACATCAGATAGAGGGTGCCCTCGGCGGCCTGATGGTGGTAGGCCAGCCACTGCCAGAATTGTCGGGGTGAGAGAGAAAGGCTTGTCATAAAGGCTCCAGCACCCGGGCGGGGCAGCCCGGGGGGAGCAAGTTTATAACGCAGTAAGAGTAATGAAAAGTGTTATCAATTGTATTGCTGGTGAATCAAGGCTGAACAAGCACAGTGATCAAGCTCGACTATTTATGCTCCGCCATCCGCTCGGTCACTGCATAGATGAGCGCGGCCAGCGAGAAGGCGAGAAACACCACCACGGACCACTTCATATCGACTTCATTGATGATGCCATCTTCGAGAAATGCCTTGAGCACCTCCACTCCGGCAATAGTCACCAGCGAGTTGATGACGATGAGCTTGAGGGAGGCAAAGTTGATCTTGCTAAGCCAGTTGCTGCTAAGGGAGGCGCGCTGCTCTTCCGTCTGGATAAATTGCACATAGCCACAGATAGCAACCAGGATCAGCATCTGGGCCACCAGTATAAAGTCCACCAGGGTCAGCACGCCGGTAATGAGGTCCAGATAGGGGATCTCGAAAATGTTTACAGAAAGCTGATAGAGCTGCATGGCAAACTTCACCATCAGCAATACCACGCAGATGAGGATGCCAATGTAGAAGGGGAACATCATCAATCTGCTGCCATTGAGCATGAAATTGAATCGACGCATGAGAACTCCGATGTTGGGAACAGGGGTAAATAGAGTGAGTATGGCGCGAGCAGCCCGCAGCGTTGCAAGGCCGTGGGGACTGATTATGCCGGGTCGCCCCCTGCTTGCGCCTATAAAAAAATAAAAAGCCATCATAAAAAATAAAACCGCATCCCGCTGTCTTATTTGTGATTTTTCCCTGCCGTAACATGCCGCTTCTCAATTCAGGGGGGCGACTGCCTCCCTCCTATTTATCAGGCTCGGCCCACCGAGAGTGGCCGCTTGCCAGGAGTGTTGCGATGCGTATTGGTCTGCTGTTGAGTATGGGGATGCTGGTTGCAAGCGGGGTTCAGGCACAAGAGCTGGGGGCCATTCCTGAGGAATCTGGCTTTTCCGGCAGTGTGCTGGCGGGAGCCAGCGTTGGCGAGACCAAGTCCAATTTTGCCACGGGGAGTGCAGGTAGCGAGCGTATTGACACTTTGGGTGCTGCGGCGCAGCAGCGCCACCTTGATCCGGTGATCAACGGGGATCTGCGCTACACCTTTGCCTCCACCGGTAGCCAGCTGTTTCTGGGCAACCTCATTCAGGATGCCATTCGTGGCGATGGTACCCAGCAGTTCGGGCTGCGCCAGCAACTGGGGGACAAGGGGATCGTGGCCGGTTCGCTGGTGTTCAATGCCACCCCGGTCAAGGTCTGGCGCGATCCCTTTGCTGTGGGTGTGGAACGCGAGCAGAGTGACGTGCGCTCCCACGGCGCCCGTCTGGCGTGGGACAACATCTGGGGCAGCGCGTTCAGTGGTAGTGTCACCAGCCGCGACGTCAAGGTGGATGGGGAGTCCAGTGGCGAGCAATATGGCCGCGCTGTGATGGGGATGCTGGATCGCAATGGCTGGGTCAACTCCGCCGAGGTCTCCTACCAGTTCCGGCTAACAGACGATCAGTTCCTCGAGCCAGCATTGCGCTATGAGAAGGCTGATCTGGCGGGCAGTGCCGAGTCTTATGTGAGCAAAGGGTTGCAGCTCACCTACGCCAAAACCTCGCCTCGCTGGTCGTTCGTCAGCAACCTCTATCTGGGCAAGCGCGACTATGACGAGGCCAATCCGCTGTTTGGCCTGCGTGCCGACAGCCGCGACATGGCTATCGATGCCACCCTCTTCTGGCACCAGCTGTTTGGCATTGCGCCGCTCTCTGCACTCCTGAGCGCCAGCTACGCCAATGCAGACTCCGGGATCGACTTTTACGATATTCACGCCACCAGCATCACCACGGGCTTGCTCTACCGTTTCTGATCCCGGCATCCGGCAGCGAGATGAGGTGTACACACAGGGGCTGGTCAATCCAGCTCTTTGTTTATGGGATGGAGCGCAATAGACAATTCAAGCTGTATGCAGGTTGGTCATCACATGCAGACAAGAGGCGTTATGACAGAGGGCATTTGAGGGACGCGCGAGGTAGGGAAGGGGGAGAACAGAAAATACGAAAAAGCCCAGCCAAAAGGCTGGGCTTTAGAATTTGGCTCCTCGTCAGCTGGACAACGCCTGTGTCAGCGGTGCCGAAGGTCAGCAGTGCCTGCGTGTGACGGGGGAGCTGAGCAAGGTGACTGACGCCCCGACAGCGCTGGATTATCAGGTCGCGCCGCAACTGTCGCTGGCGTATGGCTATGGCCTCACCGACCAGCTGACCGCCGGGGTGACTGCCTCGATGTTTGGTTCATCGCTGGACAACCAGTTGCTGACTGAGCGCGGTGGTGCGGAGCTGGACAGCGGTGTGGGCGTGGGTAGCTATCTGCACTTCTCGCAAGGGGCAGATGAGACTGGCGTACAAGCGGGTGTGTCGCTGGGCTACGGCGAACAGCGTGGTGAGTTTGTGCGTGGTGATGGTCTTGCCAATGTGCAACACGGCAAAGGCAAGGCTGATGTGAAGAGCGTAGCCGTGCGGGGTTCCCTGGGCTATGGCGTAGAGGTGGCAGACTGGAAAGTGACCCCTCATGCCGAAGTGACCCACTTTATCACCAGCCGTGACGGTTACCGTGAAGGTGGTGAGCGACTGGTGTTTGATGTCGAGCACGACAAGGTGAAAGACAAGAGCACAGTGGGCAAGGTGGGTGTGAAAGGCGAGACCGCGCTGGCGAAGGGAGTGAAGCTGAAACTGGATACAGGGGTCGAGATGGACCTGGATGTAAACCCGGTGACGCTCAAGGGCTGAAGCGACATATTCAGCCTGGGTGAAGGGATGCAGGAGTTTGCGGTGAGTGCCGAGCTTGAGCGCAATGATATGCGTCCTTACGCGGCAGTGGGTGTTGGCTATGAGCTGGAGCAGGCTGGCACCGTAGGGCTGAATGTGAAGGCGAGCCAGGCTGAATATGGCAATCAGGGCGTGGATGGCAGCGTGCAACTGAGCTACGAGCTGAAGTTCTGATAAGCAACGCAAGAAGTAAAACCGGAGAGTAAATATCAAAGCCGGCCTCGAGAGGGGCCGGCTTTTTTGTTGGGACACAGTAAGGGGAATATGACTACTCACTCATAGGAATTGCCCTACATACGGCTGATGGTGGTGATGAAAAAATAGCCTCAGATGTATTTGATACCCCCTTTCATGGATGAGAGACCCGAGAGCGTTTGGGAACAACATCCAGCCATTACTTGGTCAGGCAATCTCGGTAGTCATGGCAGTTCACGCCATATCAATGCAACACATGCAGACCGCTTAGCGAAGTTATCGTGATGCGCAGCGGCGCTATTTTGTTGTCGGTCCACCAAGTGGTGGTCTGGTTGTAGTGATACCGGATATGCATAGCGCATACCGGTTGCAAGAGGTTAGTTATGAACAAAGCAAATGCCGTGATGACATTAAGCACCCTGGCACTGGCCATCGGTGTTTCGCTGGCCAGCCAGCAGGCACGGGCTATCGAGGTTGCCAATGGTGAGATGAGCAACATTGGTTATCTGAGCACTAATATCCCAGATACCTACATCTGGGATACCACAAGCAATTTTTCTGCAGATGGCAATGTGGTGGTAGGTTGGTCTTCAAACGAGTTTGATGATGCGCGGGCGTTTCGCTTTGACGCCCGCACTGGCATCATGCAGGATCTCGGCACCCTACGCAGTAATAACGGCGGTCAATCATATGCTTATGCAGTTTCTGCTGACGGTAACACTGTGGTTGGCAGGGCACAATCTGATAGTGGCGAATGGCGTGCTTTTCGTTTTGGTGAAGGGGATGCCCGGCTTACCGATCTTGGCACTCTGCGCAGCAACAACTCAGGTGGTGCCGAAGCGATGGCGGTCTCGTCTGATGGCAAGGTGATTGCTGGATATGCCGCTACCGATGATGGGGCCCACCGCGCATTTCGTTATGACCAAGCGACTCGCCGGATGACCGATCTCGGTTCACTGCGCAGTAACAAATTGGGTGGCTCCATGGTCAGGGCCATGAGCAAAGATGGTGGGGTGATCGTCGGCTACGCAGAGACGGATAGCGGTCAAAACAGGGCCTATCGCTATCAGCAAGGCCGTGCACAGATGACCGACCTGGGCACCTTTATGGCAGGCAATGCGGGACAGTCTGAGGCAACGAATGTTTCCGCTGATGGCAAGGTGGTGGTAGGGCAGGCTGCTTATGGACTTGGCTCCGGTGAAACGAGTGCGTTTCGCCACTCCGACGAGGAGGGGATGGTCCGCTTGGGCTCACTGCGCTCGGATAATCTCGGCGCTTCTTATGCAAGTGCCGTCTCGGACGATGGTCGAGTGGTGGTAGGTCTTGCTCAAAATGATACGAACGTTTACCAAGCGTTTCGTCACAATAAAGGGGATAGCCAGCTCACCCCCCTTGGCAACTTGCGCAGTGATAACGCCGCTAGCGGCTCCTCTTTTGCTCGCGGGGTGTCTGGTGATGGCAAGGTGGTGGTTGGTGAGGCCGCCATTGATGTCGCTGGAAGGTCTCACGCATTCCTTCATCGCGAAGGCGATGCACGAATGACTGACCTCGGGACTCTCGGCACCGCAGATTCCCGTGCCTACAAGGCCAACTATGATGGTTCTGTCGTTTTAGGCTGGTCGGGAAACGGGGGGAGATGGGATCGAGCGTTTATCTGGCGTGCCTTTAAGCCCGTTGAGCCGCCGGTTGATCCGGTTGACCCAGTTGATCCACCGACTGATCCAATCGATACACCGACTGATCCGGTCGATCCCCCCACTGATCCGGTTGTCCCCCTTGTTCCGCCAGTCGAGCCGGGTGGCGAAGTGGCCAATCAGCCCGAGCCTCAGCCCGAGCCGGGTAGCGAGGGGAGCGGTGGTGTAATGCAGGATTTGGGCTATCTGTTTGACTCGATGCCGCTCCTGGCCGCCCAGACCGAACAGGCCTTCCGCGCCCAGCAGCGCTCACTGGGCCGTCAGCTGGACAACGCCTGTGTCAGCGGTGCCGAAGGTCAACAGTGCCTGCGTGTGGCGGGTGAGCTGAGCAAGGTGACTGACGCCCCGACAGAGCTGGATTATCAGGTCGCGCCGCAACTGTCGCTGGCGTATGGCTATGGCCTCACCGACCAGCTGACCGCCGGGGTGACTGCCTCGATGTTTGGTTCATCGCTGGACAACCAGTTGCTGACTGAGCGCGGTGGTGCGGAGCTGGACAGCGGTGTGGGCGTGGGTAGCTATCTGCACTTCTCGCAAGGGGCAGATGAGACCGGAGTGCAAGCCGGTGTGTCGCTGGGCTACGGCGAACAGCGTGGTGAGTTTGTGCGTGGTGATGGTCTTGCCAATGTGCAACACGGTAAAGGCAAAGCTGATGTGAAGAGCGTGGCTGTGCGGGGTTCCCTGGGCTATGGCGTAGAGGTGGCAGACTGGAAAGTGACCCCTCATGCCGAAGTGACCCACTTTATCACCAGCCGAGACGGTTACCGTGAAGGTGGTGAGCGACTGGTGTTTGATGTCGAGCACGACAAGGTGAAAGACAAGAGCACAGTGGGCAAGGTGGGTGTGAAAGGCGAGACCGCGCTGGCGAAGGGAGTGAAGCTGAAACTGGATACAGGGGTCGAGATGGACCTGGATGTGAACCCGGTGACGCTCAAGGGCAGAAGCGACATATTCAGCTTGGGTGAAGGGATGCAGGAGTTTGCGGTGAGTGCCGAGCTTGAGCGCAATGATATGCGTCCTTACGCGGCAGTGGGTGTTGGCTATGAGCTGGAGCAGGCTGGCACCGTAGGGCTGAATGTGAAGGCTAGCCAGGCTGAATATGGCAATCAGGGCGTGGATGGCAGCGTGCAACTGAGCTACGAGCTGAAGTTCTGATAAGCAGTGCAAGAAGTAAAACCGGAGAGTAAATATCAAAGCCGGCCTCGAGAGAGGCCGGTTTTTTTTGTTTCACTTAATCAGCACATTAGATGTTTAACGACTTGATATCATCGAAATATCGGGGGAAGGCTCATGTGTCATTCGATTGCTCAAATTAAGGAGAATAATGTCAATTGAGTGCCGAACTGGATAGTCAGCCATTTCGTAACGGTGATCATTTCATGGGGGAGCCAACAATAGGGACCATGTAAACAATGCTGCTATGTGGCGTTATGAGATTTAGCCCCTGTTGAGCCCAATCAGCATGTTATTAGCACGGTAAATCTCAGGATGGGCAAGTGTACGCTCTTGACTTATTGAGTTGATAAGTATTTTCCTACATTGCGTTGCCCTGCAATCCTACATACCTCGAATCACTATGTGGCTATTATTCATGCATCGATTCAGCGGGCTCGTTGAAAAGATAAAAATCCAAAATCGAGTTGCCGGTCTTAATGCGTTGGTCAGTATTAAAATGTTGTCCAGCCGGATACAGAGTTGTTTGTGTTTTGCCTCATCTAACAGGTTAAATAGTGCAAACAGTATCAAGCCCATCTTCGGGGCAGTGAACCAGGGATAGTCTCCTCGCGATAGTTAACAAAATGCAGTTGTCTTTTGGCTGCTGATGTAACCGACAAGGTCTCTATTCATGAAAAAGTTTGTAACCCCTGATCACCATATTCGTCGTACCACCTTGGCTGCCGTTTTGCTGGCTACGCTGGTCAGTAACGGCGCAAGCGCTTTGGTCTCAACCAATAGCGCAGGCCCCATTCATGGTCGTCAAATCACCGTCGTCGCCACACCGGAAATCACTGGGCTGGGGGTGGTCGGTGTGCCGGTCACTCTGCCAATGGTACCGGGTACTGCCGATGCAGATGGTGATGCACTGACCGACTGGTACTACGTTTGGCAACTGGATGGCGTTGATGTCGGTGCCGAGCAGCTGGCTGGCAGCGTTGATGCTATTCCCGCCTATACCCCGCAACCTGCTGATGCTGGCAAGAAGCTGACACTCAAGCTGCGTGCCGTTGCAGACGAGCGAAGCTTCCCGGTAGCAACCCGTTACTCAGCCGATAGCCTCTCCAATGAAATTATTATTGCGGCCGGAGATCTGGAGATCGGTGGTGAAGGCCCCATTGTTGAAAATCCTGGTATCCCGGGCTCCATTGGTCTTGACGGCGCAGGTAACGGCAGTGGCCCCGAAAACCAGGAGATCAAGGTTGATGTCGGCTCTTCGGTCACCAACAACAACAGCGGTGGTGATCTGGAGTGGAGCCTGAGTGGCGATGATAGTAGTCAGTTCACCATTGACGACAACGGTGTACTGACGCTGAAGCCGCAAGATGCTGAAAACCCGCTTGATACGGATGGTAATGGTACCTACGTAGTTGAGGTCACGGTGACCGATCCAGTTACAGGGGCGCAGGACAGTATCACTATCACCATCACTGTGGAGAACGTGGTTGAAGCTGCAATCGACGTCAAGGTAGTGGATGCGACTGGTGCAACCATCACCGGCAACCCTGTCGTAGGGACCACTCTGCACTCCGCCGTGACGTTGGATGACGGTGCTGGCGAGAAGCTTGACCGTGTTGATGCCACTTACCAATGGCAGCGTGCGCTGGATGGTTCGGAAGATTGGGCTAATGTTGATGGTGCAACCAGTGCCACCTACACCACCACCGGTGCAGATCAGGGTTACAAGTTCCGCGTGGACGCCAACGGTAAGTAATCTCGCTACAAATCACAAAAGCGGCAAGGAGGCCCGGTGTATACCGGGCCTTTTTTATCAACATACGGGTTGGCAATAAGTTCATATTGCGACAGTTTAACCAAGGGAGAAACCATGACACTACCACAGCGTTTACACCCAACCCTGCGCCGGTCAAAGATAGGATGCCTGATATTGTTTGTGCTGGCAGGTCACTCAGCCGTAGCCAAGGAGAGTGATTCGACGGCAGCCATTTATGGGCGCGGTGCTCCAACAGCCCCTGCCATTACATTTAAAGCCATGACACAAGATCAGTATCTTCGCGTGGATCGCGTTGACGGCTCTATTGATCCGGATGGTGACGAGATCACTTACCAGACACGCTGGTGTTCTGAGCCGTCTGGTCAGGGCGCTTGCTCATACGGCGATGCGCAACAGATGTCTGAATCAGTAAGTTATTACGTTGCGGCGCGTGCGGTTACCCCACGGGGCTATCCGCAAGCAACACAAGGTGGTAGCAACTGGACTGAACTGGCGACTGGCCGGATACCCAAGGTTAGCAATATCGAGGTCAACCGTGGTCAGTTGGCTGGGCCAGGAACAGCTGTTTCAGCCAGTTACCTGTATGAAGATCTGGATGGAGACCTTGAAGGCGCCAGTCGCTATCAGTGGTACGTCAACGGCGTTGCTATGGCCGGCGAATCGGCACGCCAATACATGGTGAAAGAGAGCGATCTCAATAAAGAGCTGGCCGTAGAGGTTGAGCCGATGGCTCAGAGTGGGTTGGCAAATCTGGGTAAAAAGAGGACATCATCGGTATGGAAAGTAGCGCATCTAAAAGTGAAAGTAGGGGCGCTTACTTTTTACCGTTCTGCAGTGTCGGGCGAACTGGCTTCCCATAGTGGTGCAACGACAAAGTGTCAGCAGCGAGGTTTGAGGTTACCCACGAGGACCGAATATCAGCTTCTCTATAATGCCTACCCAGCCAATAAAATATCTTCCGTTATTGGCTGGCCAACAAACATCTATGCATTTTGGACATCAGACATTCACACCGCGGGTAGCTTACATTGGGCATTCAGACTGGATAATGGAAATACTAACGGAACCTACTCGATAAACAATGAGTATTATCTCTGTGTTAGTGGATGACGATATGAATAAAAAAGACCGCTCGAAGCGGTCTTTTTATTTGTCCACACTTTTTGATGCAGCATAAGGATAAGTGGCGAAATGCTACTTGAGTGCTTGTGTCTGGCAAGAAATTAAAAGGTGGGTTTATGCTGTTTCAGCAGAGCAGACTGGTGAATGTTAGAATGTATAGAAATGATAATCAAGATATTGCGCATAAAAAAAGCCGCCTGGCGGCGGCCAAAATGGCTGGATAAAGTCGATGATCTGACTTTATTAAACGCGCAACTTGTCAGCCAGGCACGGGATATGTGTTACGCGACTAAATAATGCCACGTTTAAAGATAAAACCCTTGTAGGAATAGACTTAAGTTTTTTTGTGAAATCTAAGAACATAAAACAACATACTGGTCACTTTTAAGGTGTGGATTGTAATTTTAATCGCATAAGGTGAGCCCTACATCGCTATAGGTGATTTCCTACATCGCATGTTCGTCCATTTCTATATGATAGCTGACATGGATTCTCCAATTGATGGACCGCTGACATATATTGCAACAACAGAAGTGAGTTTTAAGTATGTTTAAGAAAAGCCGCGTCTATCAACTGGTATGGGCTTACCTCTTTATTGGACATAACGCTGTATTGCCGATTGCATACGCTGCTGGTGCAATACCGGAAACGAAAAAACGTCAGGAACAGTCCTCACAGAATATTTACACCGTTAAAGTAGGTGACAGCCTGAGTGGTATTGCCAAAGCTCATGGTGTAGCTGTTCATACTCTGCTTGCCATGAACGAGAGCCGGCTGGCAACTCACCCTCTTGACGTTGGCCAAAAAATTATTGTGCCAGCAGCATTGGCTCTCCCTGAGCTGGGCGGCAAAAATCCTCTTAATTTGACATCGAGCAATGAGAGCGCTAAATCCGTTGCCGATTACGCTGCGGAAAATACTGCGCGCATTGCAACCCAGTTTGCAACCAACGATGAGCCTGGGGTTGATGAGACCCTAGCTGATAAATTTGCACGCCAGACGTACGGTAATGCTGACAATGCATCTGTTGTTACAGGTTCATCCTATGGCGCCAAAGAGGAAGCGCAGTACTGGAAACGTCAAGCTGTCTCAGGTTTTGAGGCCGAAGCCAACCAGTATGCTCAGGAATTGGTAGGCAAGGGGACCGCCAGAGCCAAGATTGCTCTCGACGATGAAATGAATTTTGCCGAGTCATCCCTTGATGTGCTGATGCCGTTCGCAGAAAGCGAGTCGCGCATGCCGTTTGTGCAAGGTGGGGTCAGAAAATCCAGCAATGACAACATCATCGCGAACGTTGGTATCGGCCAGCGCCATTTCACCAAAGATTGGATGCTCGGTTACAACGCATTTTATGACCAGGATTTCACCGAGCGCGCGTCCCGTGCCGGTATTGGTGCAGAAGCATGGCGTGACAGTCTCAAGATGTCTGCTAACGGCTATATACCGCTGAGTTCCTGGAAAGAGAGCGACAAGATCGAAGATCACTTGTCCCGTGCGGCCAGTGGTATTGATGTCAACATTCAGGCCTATCTGCCTTCGCATCCGGCACTGTCAGGCTCTGTGACCGCAGAGCAGTATTTTGGTGACAAGGTGGATATCTTGGGCTCCCAGAAGCTGGAGAAAGATCCCCATGCCATTACCCTGGGGGTCGGGTATCAGCCCGTTCCATTGGTCAAATTTGATGTCAAGCACACTGAAGCATCCGGTGGTCAGAGCAACAGCCAGTTTGGGTTAAATCTTGAATGGCGTCTGGGCGAGTCACTCAACAACATGTTGGATGGCCGCAAGGTCAACAAGTCCATGCGCGGCATGCGCTATGACCTGGTCGAGCGTAACAACCAGATTGTTCTCGAATATACCAAGGCACAACTGATGTCTGTGGCATTACCGCAACAGCTGAGTGGGTTCGAAGGCAGCCCGTTTGATATTTCGGTGCAGGAGCTACGCAGCAAACACCCTGTTGCCGAGATTGTTTGGCAGAGCCCCTTGTTTGACAAGCTTGGTATTCCGGCAGCGCAGTTGCGCGGTGCCGATTTGACCACGCTGCGCTTGCCCGAGTTGCCCGTATTTGAAGCCGAAGGCAGCAATTTATACGGTATCACCGTCATTGTTCGTGACATCAAGGGCAACGAGGTCAGTGCGTATAGCGCCCTTGAGGTACTGCAAAGCCGAACCAGACCTGAAGTTGTTGACCCTGATGGGGATCTTGATGGTGACGGCCTGACCAACGGTCAGGAAAGCCAGCTCGGTACCGATCCGGAAAACAAGGATACCGATGGTGACGGCATTGATGACAAGACCGAAGTGGACAACGGCAGCAATCCGCTCGACCCGAACGACCCGGTGGCTGATCCGGACGGGGATATAGATGGTGACGGCCTGACCAACGGTCAGGAGAGCCAGCTCGGTACCGATCCGGAGAACAAGGATACCGATGGTGACGGCATTGATGACAAGACCGAAGTAGACAACGGCAGCAATCCGCTCGACCCGAACGACCCGGTGGCTGATCCGGACGGGGATCTTGATGGTGACGGCCTGACCAATGGTCAGGAGAGCCAGCTCGGTACCGATCCAGAGAACAAGGATACCGATGGTGACGGCATTGATGACAAGACCGAAGTGGACAACGGCAGCAATCCGCTCGACCCGAACGACCCGGTGGCTGATCCGGACGGGGATATAGATGGTGACGGCCTGACCAACGGTCAGGAGAGCCAGCTCGGTACCGATCCGGAGAACAAGGATACCGATGGTGACGGCATTGATGACAAGACCGAAGTAGACAACGGCAGCAATCCGCTCGACCCGAACGACCCGGTGGCTGATCCGGACGGGGATCTTGATGGTGACGGCCTGACCAACGGTCAGGAAAGCCAGCTCGGTACCGATCCGGAGAACAAGGATACCGATGGTGACGGCATTGATGACAAGACCGAAGTAGATAACGGCAGCAATCCGCTCGACCCGAACGACCCGCTTAATGGTGGTATGAAGTTGAGTGATAACAGCCTGACTGTGGTACGTAATAACGCTGTAGCGAATGGTATTGACAGTAACGAGTTGCAAGTGGCAGTAGTCGATGCTGCGGGCAATGCGAAAGCCGGTGTGACCGTCGAGTGGACCACCACTGCCGGCAGCCTCTCGGGAACAACCAGCATCACTGATGTGAATGGTATTGCCCGCATCGAGGTGAGACATACCGGGATTGCCAGCGTTACTGTAACCGCATCCCTGCTGGGCTCCAGCCAACAGGCTGATGTGAACTTTGCTGCTGGGCAGATCGCAAGCGATGGTGTGCGGGTGACTGACCAGAGTGGTAACGATGTACCGGCTTATGCTCCGGTGGGTACTATCCTCTATGCCCATGTGCGCCTGGAAGGAGAGGTTGACGGACAAACCGGCCGGGGTGATGAGCAACTGACTGGCGGTTCACGGCTGACTTACCAGTGGCAACGTACCAATGATGGCGTGAACTGGACCGATATCGGCTCCTTTGATCGCTACACAACGACCGGTGCGGATCAGGGTTACACCTTCCGTGTTCACGTCACCGCACAGTGACGGTCAGGAGATGAAGGTCTCGTAAATCGTCTTGTCATAAACAGGTTGCCCATCTACTGATGGGCTGCCAACACCAAGCACTAAACAAACAGGAAGATTAATTGAAACAATAAACAACGCTGCCCTGGTTATTCAACGGTGCTTACGAATTATTTCGTTATGCTAAACTCGTAAAAGGTAGGTATAGCTAGAGCTTGAAGAAATAGAGGTATGGTAATGTCAAAGACCAATAACTTAGGAACGGTCTACTATTAAAGATAATCGTGCTGTTTTTAATTCTGTAATTAATTTGCTGTCATTTATAGGGGGTTATTACTGAGTTTCATTTAGATAGTAGGAATTGACTGATTTAAATATCATTGCAGTATGTTCATTTTTATGGTTAGTAATAATGTAATTGGTGGAGTTTATGTTGGTGAAAAAATATCACGGCACAATGATTGTTTTTCATTGGCTTATAGCTATCTTGATGACAATGGTTATATTTTTTTCTCTTTTTTATTGGAGTGTTAAAACCTTCCATCTCCCCTTTACCAAAGATACAGTGTTTGCCACATTTATCGGCCATGAGACGGTCGGTTTCTTTTTACTGCTGGCGACTGTGGTGCGAATCTGCAATTCCCTAAGTCACCGAGCTGAGAGACCCCGTTCAATCAATGCGGATCATCCGCTCAAGCACGCTCTTGAAAAGGCGGTGCATCTGTTCTTGCAGTACGGGGTGATCCTTCTGACCCTGCTGGGGTGGGCCACCGCCAACGCCAAAGGATACGAACTGCGCCTGTTCTGGCAAGAGTGGCTGACCCTGCCCAACCTCGTTGAGTTGGGTGATCCCAAACAAGCGGCCACTAACACCATCTACCAGCTCTTGTTGCAGTGCCACAGTGTTCTGGCCTTTGCCATGATGGCCGTGGTGCTGCTGCATATCACTGCTGTGATGGTGCACCGGTTCAAGGGGCACAATCTCTTGACCAGAATGTTGTGGCGCTAAGTGTTGTACCACAGGTCGGCAGGTACCATCCGACTGCTGACTTGCCCCCTTATCGATAATGTTCTAGGTTACAATCAATCACTTACTGGCTTTACTATTGGCTTGATAAAGGAATCGCATGGCAACGATCATGATTGTGGATGACCATCCGGCTATCAGAATGGCCGTAGGCATCCTGTTAAAAAGTAAGGGCCACCAGATCTCGGGTGAATTTGATAATGGTATCGATGCTCTGGCGCAGATCCGCCAGCAAGCGCCCGATATCCTGGTGCTCGATATCAATATTCCCCGTATCGATGGCTTTGATGTAATCAAGCGCTGCCACGAGCTGGCCATGTCACCAAGAATTATCGTGTTAAGTGCCCATGACAGCGACCACGTCAAAACCCGCTGTGTTCAACTGGGGGTCTCCGCCTTTGTCTCCAAGCTTGATGATCTCACCAAGCTCTCTTCTGTGGTGGAGCAGGTGCTGGCTGGCTATGTGTTATTTGACCAAGCCCTTCGCTTTGATGCTGCCGGCAAGTCAGATATCGACAGTGCAGAGGTATTGAAGACGCTTTCAATGCGTGAGATGAGTGTGCTGATGGCTTTGGCAAGAGGCGATAATAACAAGAAAATTGCCAACGATTTGGTATTAAGTGAAAAAACAATTAGTACCTATAAAACAAGGCTAATGACCAAGTTACAGCTCAACAATATTGTCGATCTTCTTAACTTTGCCAAACGCCATAATCTGGTCTGAGCCATGAAAAAAATCTTGACGCTATTTTTTTTTATCACTTGCACCACTGTCGTCGCTTCAGAAAAAACGGATCAGACCATAATTCCAATATTTTCCCGTGAGCCAGTCCCTGTCAGTCGAGCCGTGACGCCCTTTAATACCGCCGAACAGACATGGCTGCACAATAAAAAGCAGTTGGTGTTGGCCGTGCCTGCCCCCGACAATCCACCTCTCGATATCTCTCTGATGTCCGGTGACTATGAGGGGGTTACGGCAGACATCGTGGGGTTGCTCTCTGCCACCTTTGGCATCCCTGTCATCGCCAAGCGCTATGAGACACGCTCTGCTGCATTGCAGGCAATCAGGCGTGGAGAGGTAGATTTTATTGGTTCCGCAAACACCTATGAATCTTTTCAGGGTTTTTTACTCACTAAGCCCTATATTAGCGACACCCCAGTGCTCTTTATTCGCCAGGGCATACAGGTAGACGACGTTGAATCTGTTGCGGTGCCACAAGATTACCTGCCAGACGAATTTTTCAACACCTTGTTCAATGATAAAAAAGTGATTCATTATTCAGGACGTTACAGTGCCTTGGCCAGTGTGGCCTACAAAAGAAATGATGCGGTTTTGATCGACTTGTTATCTGGGAACTTTTTAGTCAACAAATTCTATCTGGAGAATGTTGAGTTCGGAAAAACGATACCATTCAACTCTTACGGTTTCTCATTTGCCCTTTCTCCCGAAAACAAACTCCTCCAGCAATTAATCAACAAAGCCATCGACATTATTCCGGCTACATCTATCAACGCCATTTATCAACGCTGGGCTGGAGGTGGGGTATCGTTGGTTGGTGAGTCGCTCAATCTGACCGCTGCCCAAAAGGCATTTCTGGCGCAAAAGAAAGAGATCACCCTGGCAGTCAATGACCGGATCCCGCCGATGGGATTCGTCGATCAGGATGGCTATTTTCGAGGCATCTTGGCTGACCTGATACAAACAATTCGGCTACGGCTTGGGATCAATGTAAAGCTGGCGATTATGGATGACTTGCGTCATCAATTAGATGCGGTGCAATCCGGTGATGCTGATGTGACCATTACCAGCCCCAATAGAAAATATAGCCAGCCTTTGGTTTTCAGCAGAGCGATTGTGTTGGATCCGTTGGTTTATGTGATCAGAAAGGAAAATTACGATAAGTATTCAGATGTTGAGAGCGTGCTAAAGGATGGTCCGTTAGCGTTGGTAAAAAGTACCGTAGCGGAAAAATTGGTGGAAGAGTACCAGTCCGATAATCTGAAAGTCACCTATTTTGACAAGTACGACAATGCATTGGCTTGCGTTGCCAATCTGCTATGTAACGCTGCGATTGTGCCATTGCGGCCTGCTCAATATTTCATTAACAGTAATCATACCGATTCACTTGCTGTGGGAGGGGAACTTTATGACTCACAGCCGGTGGCAGCGGCCTTTACAACACGGCCAGATAATCGTGAGCTGATTGAAATATTGGATAAAGTTATTGCATCAATTCCACCAGATGAACTGGAAGTATTATCCAGTCGTTGGCGAGTCAGCGCCAAGCAAGATATATTGACCTTGAATGATGTGTTTCATCAATTCTGGCTGGAGATTGTTGCAGCAACCGTCACGCTATTGATAGTGGTGTCATGGGCATTGGTCTTGCGCCGCCAAAACAATGAAAGAAAGCGTGCTCAATTCGCGCTAAAGCAACAGCTTAAATTCATGGACGATCTGGTTGACAGTATTCCTCATCCTGTATTCGCTCGAGATAAAGATAACAACTTCATATTATGTAATAAAAGCTACTGTAGCTTTGTCGGGGTTGAAAAAGAGCGCATGTTAGGCACAAATATTGCCAACCTGCCGATATCGGAACAATCACAAGAAGATCTTCGAGAGATTTACCGTAAGCTTCATGAAAATGGGGTTAGTTATAATAATGATCACTTATTGAAACTTGCGGATGGTCGAGCCTTTCATGTTTATTATTGGCTGCATATATATCATGATCTATCCGATGAAGTCAGTGGTATTATTGGTGGTTGGCTAGATATCAGTGAACGTCATCGCTTGATGGAGGAGTTGGCAGAAGCCTCACAGCGTGCAGAATATGCCAATAGGGCCAAGACAACATTTCTTGCGACCATGAGTCATGAAATTCGCACACCAATGAATGCAATAATCGGTTTGCTTGAATTGACCCTTCGTAAAGGTGGTATTAGCGCACAGGCGAATGATTCAATCGAAATTGCACTCAAGTCTTCGAAAGAATTGCTGGGATTGATTGGGGATATCCTTGACGTATCAAAAATTGAATCAGGCAAGCTTGAGCTATCTCCTGCTCCTCATAATATTGCTGAAATTAGCCGCTCAGTAATTAATGTTTTCTCGGCGAATGCACGAGAAAAGGGGCTTTACCTCACATGTTCCATCGATGATGAACAGACGGTTTTGATCGACTCGATGCGTTACAAACAGATCATATCAAACTTGATCAGCAATGCGATTAAGTTCACCCATAGAGGGGGCGTGGATCTTGCTCTTACACTATTAAGCGAGGGTGACGAGTGTGTAGTGACGATAAACGTTACGGATACCGGGATAGGGATAAGCCAGGATGATCAAACTCGTTTGTTTCAACCTTTCAGTCAGGTAGAACAGTCCCAAGATGAGTATCGTTCTGGTACCGGGCTCGGTTTGATGATTTGTCGTACCCTGTGCGAAATGATGGGGGGTCGTCTCGAACTGATGAGCGAACCGGGTCAAGGTACAAGGGTCCTGATATCACTTCGGTTACCAATAGTTGGCAGTTCTGCTATGGTGCGGCCATTACTCCCGACGTTGAGTGACATATCAGCTATTGCCACCCGCAGCAGTCGAATTCTGATTATCGATGATCATCCAACTAATCGATTGTTGGTGAATCAACAACTGACCTTTTTAGGGCACGAGGTTACGATGGCTGAGTCCGGTCGGGATGCCTTACAGCAGTTAGTGGATCAACGCTTCGATTTCATTATTACCGATTTTAATATGCCGGATATAAATGGCCTTGATTTTACTGAGCGCTATCGTCAGCAAGAGCGTGACGAGCAACGAGAACGGACAGTTATTATTGGGTTGACCGCCGATGCGAGACAAGAGCAGATCCAGCATGCGATCGAAGTAGGCATGGATGATTGTTTATTCAAGCCTGTCAGTCTGGATCAGATTCGAGATTGTCTTGCCAAGCATGATCCACGACCATCGGGTAATGATGCACAAGTGACGACTAGTGCAGCAATAGCTGAACGGATTGACCAGGTGCTTGGGGGATTAGCAGCCGGAAATACCCAGTTTATGTTGCCTTTGCTACAAGAGTTCTTGAAGGCTACGGATGATGATATCGCTATGTTGACATTGGCTAGTAACGATAATGATAGCCGGCGTTTTCTCGATTATTTGCACCGAATCAAAGGTGGTGCAAGGATCATCGGTGCTGATCAACTTGTTGAATGTTGCACCGAGTGGGAACAAGCACCCAATTTGAGTGGGTCTATGCCGAGAGCGCTGGATCAGGTTAATGATATTTATGGCCAAGTAAAACAGGGGGTTTTATATTGGCAGGAGAGTAAAGGCGTAATTGAATAAGAGAAGAAATGAAGGGTGATTTAAATCTTCATACTATAATTGAGGTATTTTTCAGACCCCATGATTAAAAATGCAAGGGGTCTTTTTATTTTAAGTTTACTCGAATCCAGAATTTAACGTTACTGACTTGGCTTTCCAATTTAGATGCCAACTACTCAATTCATGATATGGCATCGCTTTTCCTGCAATATAACCTTGACATATATCGCAGCCCAGTTTTTTTAGAATTTGCCACGTATCTATATTCTCTACGCCCTCGGCCACTGTTTTTAGTCCAAGGTTATTGGCCAACTTGATACTTGTTTCTATGATAGCTAGATGTGATGGCATGTTGTGGCAGTGATCGACAAAAGTACGATCAAGTTTTAACTCGGTGAAAGGGAGCAAAGCCAGCTGCTGTAGTGATGAGTATCCTGTGCCAAAATCGTCAATAGAAATACCGAACCCATGCATTCTTAGCCGTGTTAATACTTCAAGTGCTTGAGCGATATCTTCAGTAAACGCACTTTCCGTAATTTCCAGAGTGATTTTCTGAGGGGGGATCTGGTTCAATCCACAATGTAGTAGCAGAAAATTACTCAAGCTTTTATCAGTAATTGAACTAGCCGATAAGTTTAGAGCCATATTTAATGATGGTTTGCCTTTGGCACACTGATGGTATTGTGAAAGGGCATCACGAATAATCATCTCGGTAAGTGGGTGCATTAGATCATGTTTTTCTGCCAGTGGTATAAATAGATCCGGTGGTATCATCCCATATGTTGGATGAAGCCACCGAGCAAGCACTTCAATGCCACACCATTCACTAGTGAAAAAGTCAACCTTGGGTTGATACCATGGGTGTATCTGTCCATGCTGAATCGCATATTCCAGATCAATATTGGTAATTCGTGGCTCTTGTTTCTTATCGGATAAAACGGTTAATACTGGTGACCAACGGCCGATTAATGCTTCTAGCTGAGAAGGGTTGGTCGGTTTATCAATTTTACCTAATATTTGCAGACCAAATTCTGCTCCCATTCGCAATACTGCATCGACCACATCGTTCTCTAGCACACTAGAAAGAATGATTCCTCCTTTAAATTCTTTAGAGGAAAGTCTTCGTAGTAGTGCCATGCCATCCATTCCTGGGAGCCTTAGATCACAGAACAGAATGTCGACGCAGTTTTGTTCACAAACCTCCAGCGCATCAAACCCATCCTCTGCCTCTAAAATATGTTGGAAACCCATGTTGCTAAGCATACTGACCAGTATGGTGCGGTGAAGCGCGTAGTCTTCTACAATCAGGAGAACCAAATTGTCTTTATTGTTCCAGATATGAGCCTCCATTTTGCTGTTCTCCTCTTGAAATGATTCATGAATGGTGTTGAATGATTCTCAATAAAGCTGATTTTTATGAATGACTTGGCCTTGTTATCTATTTTAGCAGGTTGTATGAAGAAGTGCGTTTGAGGGGATGGGCCCCCTTAACTATACAAGATGGTGACCATGAATTTTCAATGAGCACATGAAATTTTAATTAATCATGTGTTTTGGTGTTACTTTAATTTCCTACCGTGTTGATGCCTGATTATTTAGTTATTGTTGCGGTATTATTTACTTTAATAAGAGAGTGGTGACTCATCTGATTAGTCCTCCAAAGAGAAGCTGTTTTATTATTGGAGAATTGTATTTTTTATTGGCTTTGTTATTAGTATTGGTTCGGTTTTTCGTTACATTAGGGAATACTTAAAGGTACACATATAGCGAGTAATAGGGGCATGTGTGCACAATGTGAGTCATCTAGAAGGAATTTAAAACGATGTCTATGACATCACACCCGTCATCGTGGAGTTCATTAACATCAGGTATCGAGAGTTTCAGCTGGCAGCCTTCAATGACAACTACGACTTGAGACTTGTAAACCCCAATGCCGTTACAATACGTACCTCGTTAAGTTGTTTGGAATGCGGTGACCTGCATAGCCACCGATGAACATGTTGATAAGGTCAGCGAGACTTGAAGTAGGCGACCTTTTCAAGGAAGTAGCGACTCAGTTCACCTTGATGTTGGTTCGCTTCGCTTTCTGCGCTGACCAAGTGACCGTTGCGCTCCTTCCATACCGCATATGCGGCGGCTTTCTCGACCTCGACCCGTTCTTGCTGTTCTTTCGGTAGGGCACACAGATTGTGACTCATACTGGCCTCTTTGTTATTTGTTGGCGCCATGGTATGCCATCACTGGCATGCGGGACTTGCGCTGGTTCAAAGGTGGTGCGCTATAATGACTGTATATAAATACAGGTGTTGTTGTCATGAAGCTGTTAACCCCAGACCCATCACCCGCCGAGGTGACCATCCCGCTGTTCTTGCACCGCGCCTCTTGCGGCTTTCCCAGCCCAGCCAGCGACTATCTGGAAGGGAAGTTGGACCTCAACACCCACTGCGTTGCCCACCCTGCAGCAACCTTCTATCTGCGTGCCGAGGGGGAGAGCATGACCGGGGTCGGTATCTTTCCCGGTGACTTGCTGGTGGTCGATAAGAGCCTCACCCCTCGCCATGGTGATGTGGTGATTGCACTACTCGATGGCGGCTTCACGGTAAAGACTTTGCAGCTCAAGCCGAGGTTGCGGCTGTTGCCAGCCAATCCGGCGTTCACGCCTATCGACCCTTGTATGAGCCTCTCCCTGGAGTTGTTCGGAGTGGTCACCCATGTGATTGGCAATCTGAGGCAGCGTGATGGCTATAGCGCTCGTTGATGTAAACAACTTCTACGCCAGCTGTGAGCGGCTGTTTCGCCCTGAGCTGCGTGGCCGCCCGATCGTGGTGCTCTCCAACAACGATGGATGCGTGGTGTCGCGCAGCCCCGAAGCCAAGGCGCTGGGTATCAAGATGGCCGGGCCCTACTTCAAGATCCGCGAGCAGTTCGAGGCGCATGGCGGTGTGGCATTCAGCTCCAACTACGCGCTCTACGGCGATATGTCTGGCAGGGTGATGAGCACGTTGGAGACCATGGCCCCTGAGCTTGAGGTCTACTCCATCGATGAAGCATTCCTGTCACTGTCGGAGTCGTTTGCCGGGGACCTGACAGCCTATGGACAACAGATCCGGCAGCGAGTGTGGCAGTGGACCGGCCTCACGGTAGGGGTTGGGATCGGCTCCACCAAGACCCTCGCCAAGCTGGCCAACTATGCAGCCAAGAAGTGGCCTGCCACGGGCGGCGTCGTGGACTTGCGTGACGAGCTGCGCCGTGCCCGGCTGATGGCTATCACCCCGGTGGACGAGGTGTGGGGCATAGGACGGCGCTTGGGAGCCAAGTTGGTGGCACAAGGCATCAACACCGTTGCTGACCTGGTAGCTAGCGACGCCAAAGGGTTACGCGCCCAATACGGCGTGGTGGTCGAGCGGATCGTACAGGAGCTGCGTGGCCTGCCTTGCGCAGAGCTGACAGTTGAACCGGCGGCGAAGCTGCAGATCCTCTCGAGCCGTTCCTTTGGTGAGCGCGTGACTGACCGTGGAGAAATGGCCCAAGCGTTGTCAGGCTTTATGGCTCGCGCAGCCGAGAAGCTGCGGGCCGAGGGGATGTGTTGCCAGCGGGTGCACCTGTTCGTGCGAACCAGCCCTTTTGACGAACGAGCGCCTTACTACAGTGAGCAGGCTGGCGTCCGGCTGGTCTGCCCTAGCGATGACACCCGGTTGCTGCTGCAGCAAGTGAACGTGCTGCTAGCACAGATTTGGCGCGACGGTTACCGCTATCAAAAGGGAGGTGTCATGCTGAGTGAGTTCACCCCCAAGGGGCAGCAACAGGCCGATCTGTTTGCCTCGTCCTCCGCTCAATCGGACGCGCTGATGGCAGTGATGGACCAGATCAAAGCCAAGGGATTGGGGCGCGTAGGCTTTGCCAGCCAAGGTACGGGGTCGTCTGAGTGGATGATGCGACAAGAGCACCTGAGCCCCTGCTACACCACCCGCTGGGAGGACCTGCCGGTGGCGAGGTAGTGCTATACCCGCACCCTTGGTGGACTCAGGTTTCAATATCAGGCCAGGGGAAGCGGTGCCACTGCTGGTAGAAGGTGTGATAGAGGTAGTCTAAATCCTCTTTCCACTCTTTCACTGCCACGCTGGTGTCGTGTGGACTGCGTTGTGCATTGCAGGCAAACGATGCGAGGGAGTTGGCCATTTTTTGCAGGCGGGTTGTTGATTTGGGCTCACCCCATTCGGAGGCATAAGCGGGATCGTCTATGTCATGTAACTCATCTTGCAAGAAAATCCAGTTGAGGATGCTGCGGCGTTCTTTGGGCTTTGCCGCCTTGTTTTGGTACCACGAGTAGTGCTCGTGGTACCAGCATCAACCATGACACTAATACAACGAGAAGGCGCCAATGAAAATTGGCGTTGGTGTTCGCTGGTACCATTCATGGTACCAATGACCCCGGTTCTTGGCGAACTTCGCCGAACTATTTCGGACAACAAAAAACCCGCAAGCCTTTCGGAATGCGGGTTTCTGGTCTTCCTCGTTCCTTCTCGGAACAGTATTTGGCTCCCTCGACAGGACTTGAACCTGTGACATACGGATTAACAGTCCGCCGTTCTACCGACTGAACTACGAGGGAAAAGTGGCTCCTCCTACTGGACTTGAACCAGTGACATACGGATTAACAGTCCGCCGTTCTACCGACTGAACTAAGGAGGAATTGCCTGTCTCGTTAAGACGGGGCGAATATTAATGACCAGGGAGACGGGTGTCAACCCGCGAATTTCCCGAAAACCGGATTTTCGGACTGTTTGCCCAAAAGTTGCGCTTTGCGGTTTATTTTCAGCACAATCAGTCCCTTGCCATCGCATTGGCCAACTGATGCCGGGAACATTGGTTCGGTTCGCATCAACCTGATGATGCCAGCATGATGTCGCGAACGTGCCGGTAACCAGGTGAGGCTCAAATGGTAATCTTTGTGGCAAAAAGGGGGAGAGCAGGAGCCAAGATCGGCGATTTGGCGGCAAATAGGCCAAATAATGGGTGAGCGCGCGTTTCATTGATCCTGCCCATCGAAAAAATGGCCCGTCTGGAGTAAGGTTACGCAGGATACCATCGCCGCGTCGACAGCCCTGCCGGCCCTTGATGATGATCGGGCGCCGGATCTCTCCGGCCTTTATCTCCCTCTTCTGGTATTACGATATACATGCACAAGCAAGCCTCTTTAAATAGCGTGAAGCTCGCCATAGCCTTACGCCAGTCCTGTATTGATGAACCCTACAGCATGGCCCGCTTCGGCCGTGATCTTATCGCCGGTGTGACGGTGGGCATCATCGCCATCCCGCTCGCCATGGCACTGGCCATCGCCAGCGGTGTACCGCCGCAACACGGTCTCTATACCGCCATCATTGCCGGTATCGTGATCGCCGTGACCGGTGGCTCCCGCTACTCCATCTCCGGCCCGACCGCTGCCTTTGTGGTGATCCTCTATCCGGTTGCCCAGCAGTTCGGGGTCGGCGGTCTGTTGATGGCGACGCTCATCTCAGGCCTCTTTCTGGTGGCGATGGGGATGGCCCGTCTTGGCCGCCTTATCGAGTACATTCCCCCGTCAGTGACACTGGGCTTTACCGGTGGTATCGCCATCGTGATCGCCACCTTGCAGATCAAGGACTTCTTTGGCCTGAGCGTGCCCGAGATGCCGGAAACCTATTTGGGCAAGGTCGAAGCGTTGGCCGCCGCCCTGCCAAGCTGGCAGTGGGGCGATACCCTGGTGGGGGTCGCAACACTGGCCGTGCTGCTGCTCTGGCCACGCCTGCGTCTGCCGGTGCCCGGCCACTTGCCCGCTGTGCTGGTCGGGGTGGGGCTGGGTTTTGGCCTCCATTACTTTGGGGTGGATGTGGCCACCATCGGCAGCAAGTTCAGCTATACCCTGGCCGATGGCACTCAAGGGATGGGGATCCCGCCCATCGCGCCGACCCTGGTGATGCCCTGGGCCTTGCCCGGACCGGATGGCTTGCCAGTTGAATGGAACCTGGCGGCTGTTGAGCGGCTGCTGCCTGCCGCCTTCTCCATGGCGATGCTGGGGGCGATCGAGTCGCTGCTCTGCGCCGTGGTGCTCGATGGCATGACCGGTCGCAAACACAGCTCCAACGCCGAGCTGGTGGGGCAGGGGCTTGGCAATATCTTCGCCCCCTTCTTTGGCGGTATTACCGCTACCGCCGCCATCGCCCGCTCTGCCGCCAACGTGCGGGCCGGCGCTACGTCCCCCATTTCGGGGATCGTCCATGCGCTGGTGGTGCTGGCAGCCATTCTGGTGCTGGCCCCCTGGCTCTCCTGGTTGCCGCTCTCGGCCATGGCTGCCTTGCTGCTCATCGTGGCTTGGAACATGAGTGAAGCGCACAAGGTGGTGGAGCTGATCCGTCGCGCGCCCAAATCCGATGTGCTGGTGCTGCTGGTCTGCCTGTCGCTCACCGTCATTTTCGACATGGTCATCGCCATCACTTTCGGGGTGATCCTGGCCTCCCTGCTCTTTATGCGCGAAATCGCCAAGATGACCAAACTGCACGACTTGGCCGAGCACAAACGCTATGCCCATGAGGTGCCGGACAACGGCCTGCTCTACAAGATCAACGGCCCGCTCTTCTTCGCAGCGGCCGAACGGGTCTTTGCCGAGCTGGAAGCGCAAGTGAAAGGACACAAGGTGCTGGTGTTGCAGATGGAGGCGGTTTCCATCCTCGATGCGGGCGGTCTGTCTGCCTTCCTCCACTTTGGCAAGCAGATGGCCAAAGCCGGAGTCGAGTTGCGGGTGGCCGAGTTGCAGTTCCAACCGCTCAAGACCCTGGCCCGTGCCAAGGTGCGGCCGCAGCCCGGCAAGCTGGAATTTTACGGTTCGCTGGAAGAGGCGCTCAAAGGTGAACATTTTCACGAAGCGGCAGTAAATTGATTGAAAGGGATACGAAACGGCATATTTTTGGTCACTTGGTTCGGATATTGAGCAAACGAACGCAAAAAGTAAAAAATTGCATTGACCAAAAGCCATCGTATCCCTTACATTACGCCCCGTCGCCGCGGCATGGTCCGCCAGCGAATGTGCAGCTCAAGCACATAAAGCAGTGAGCAAAAATTCGGTGAGGTGTCCGAGTGGCTGAAGGAGCACGCCTGGAAAGTGTGTATACGGCAACGTATCGAGGGTTCGAATCCCTCCCTCACCGCCACATTGCAAAGCCCTGATGGAAATATCAGGGCTTTTTGCTTTCTGGGGCAATCCCCGAGTGGTTGCTGGCATAGGAATGCGAATCTTCGTTCTTGATAGCGCATCTGGCTGAACTGCTTGGGCAATCGCAGTGAAATGCCTCGGTGACCTTGACGCCACGGCCAGCCCATTGGTCGCTCCTTTTAAAGTTTCCGCCCGATTCAGTACAAGGGCCTCTCGTAAGAGAGGCCCTTTTCATTGCTCGCTGATTTGCCCTGCTCGGTACTTAAAAGGCATTCCGTGGTGATACCGATTAATGCTCCACAGTCAGCGGATCCGGGAGCAGGTTCAGATGCTTGGTGATGGCCTGATAGAGCTGGGGGTAGTTATCGTCAAAATGGTGTCCTCCCGGCAGGGTGACGGTTGTGACGTTGGGTTGGTTGAGACGGGGGCAGAGGCGGTCGCCGTCATCGTCATCGGCTCCTTGCAGGCAGAGCATCGGCAGGTCGCGGATGGTCTTCACCTGCGGCTCGGTCGGATAGCTGCGCGCCTTGTGGGTCAGCATGTCGCTGACGTGGATCTCGAAGTCCGAGCTGGTGGAGGGGGAGAGCATCACGGCCCCGACCAGCCCCTGACGATAGTGCTCCGGCAACCGGTTGATGACGAAGGGGACAATCTCGGCACCAAACGAGAAGCCGACCAGCAGCCAGCGGGGGCGCTGCCAGCGAGTCTGGTAATCATCGAGGATCCGCTCCAGATCGGCGGTCACCTGCTCCGGGGTTTTCTTCTTCCAGTAGTAGGTGAGGGAGCTCCAGCCCACGACCGGCAGGCCGTGCAGCTGAAACTGGGCGCTCAACCCCTTGTCGAGGGCCGCCCAGCCGCCATCGCCGCTGAGAAACACCACCATGGGGGCGTCGGATGGCTGCTTGACCGGCAGCTCAATCAGGCTCAGGTCGTCCTTGACCGGGGCGGCGTGTGCCGCAAAAGATGAAACGGGCAGTACGAGACTGAGTAACAGCAATATCAAGGCTCTCATTGGCCATGCTCCTATTTCTTGATCAGCCCCAGCGGGCCGCGGCTAATCAGGGTGATCAGGTGAGTCAGGGTTCTGGGCAGTACCAGCTTGCTGCTGCAGAGCAGGTAGCGGGGTTCCCAGCGGGGCGAAAATTTCTCCTTGTAGCGTCTGAGCCCCTGGAAGTTGTAAAAGCGGCTGCCGCGCACAAACAGGGTATTGCCAAGGCGGGCCCAGTAGCTGCCGAGCGGGTGATCGTTGAAGCCGGACATGGGGGCCATCCCCAAATTGAAGCTGGCGTACCCTTGCGCCTTGCCCCACAGCAGCAGCTCGACAAAGAGAAAATCCATGATGGGAGCGGTGCCGGTATCCAGGCTGTAGCGCATCAGATCGATGGAGAGCATCTCCTTGTTGTCGCTCACCCAGAGGTTGGCAAAGCCGACGAGCTGCCCCTCATGCCACACCAGCGCAGCCGGGCTTAAGGTCAGGTAGTCAGGCTCAAAGCGGCCGACCGAGAAGCCCTTCTCCTTGCCCATCTTGCTCTGCAGCCAGGTATCGGAGACGGTCTGCAATCTGGGCAGCAGGGGGGCCACGGCACTTGCCTCGACCACCTCGAAGGTCAACCCTTCCCGTTTGCCCTTGGCGTGGCTCTGGCGTAGGTTGCGCAGCCGGCTGCCCGCCAGATCGAAGGTAGTCAGATCGACCATCGCCTCTTCGCCGAGCTTGAAGGGGATCAGCCCCAGCTCCAGATAGAGCGGAAGATAGCGGGCCGAGACCTGATAAAAGACCGGGTTGGCGTCTTGCTCATCGCACCGCTCGCGAAATTGCCAGAGCAGCTCTTCGATCTGTTCGGGGCGACCGAATGGATCCCCCATCACAATCCAGCTGTTGCCCTCGATGCCATACATCAGGAAGGCGTCACCTGCGGGATGGAACAGCAGGGACTTGTCCTGCAACTGGGCCAGATAGCCGTGGATCCCCCCTTCGCGCACCACCAGCTCGTGGGCGCGTGCCAGCGTCTCCTTGTCCGGCTTTTCACCGACCACGCGCAGCGGCGCAAGCAGCTGGGCAACCCCGGCAACGGCCAGCACGGCCACTACGCTCCCCATGGCGCGCAGGCCGCGGGCAGCCCCGCCGTGGGGCGAGAAGTGGAACCAGAGGGCGTGGTCATACTCCACCTGACGGTAGGAGAAGAGCAGCAGCCACAGGGCTCCCAGCAGCACGGCGCCGACTGAAATGAGCCAGCCCGGGGTGTACTGGGGATAGAGCAGCGACCCCTTGCGATAGAAGAGGGCGCGGCAGGGGGTCATGATGAGCAGGAAGCTGCCGAGCAGCAGGGCTGACTCCCAGTCCCCCCCTTTGAGCAGGGAGAAGGCGATCCCCAGTGCCAGCAGCAGCTGGGTGATGCGAAACGCGGCGTCGTGACGGCGATAGAGGCTACGCGCCAGCAGGATCAGGAGGATACCGCTCACGCTGCCGAGCACGTGGGAGAGCTCCAGCAGATGGAGCGGCAACACCTGCAGCCACACTTCAATGTGGCTGCGCATGGTCGGGATCATGCCCGAGCAGAGCAGCAGGCTGCCGGCGGCGAAGGTGCCCATGCTGATAAGGGCAGGCAGAAATTCGCGCACCGCGCTCATCAGCCCCTGTAGCCGCTGCCAGCGCGCTTTTTGTTGCAGCATCTCCTGACTCGCAAAGAGCAGCAGGGCACAGAGAAAGGGAAGCAGGTAATAGATGCAGCGATAGAGCAGCAGCGAGGCGAGCAGCTTGTCGGTTGGCAGATAGTTAGCCAGCAACAGGCTCATGCTCGCTTCGAACACCCCAATCCCGCCCGGCACGTGGGCCAGCACCCCGAGGAAGCTGGCCAGCACGAAGGCACTGAGCAGCACGGGGTAGGGGACGCTATCGGCGGGCAACAGCACAAACAGCACGGCAGCGGCGGCCATCCAGTCAGCCAGCGCGACCAACAGTTGCAACAGACGTATCCGAAAGCCCGGCAGGGTCAGGGTGTGTTTCCGCCAGGAGAGACGTGGGGCGGGCCAGCAGAGGTAGCTGGCCACCAACAGCAGCGCCATGGCGCCAGCCAGATTGAGCAAAGTATCTGCCCACTGCGGCCAGTCAGGCAGCAGCTGTGATACATCGCAGGTCAGTAGGGCACCACCTCCCCACGCCAGCAGGCCGAGGAAAAAGGTGATGGAGCAGAACAGCACCACGCGGGCCACTTCCCCGGTGGCGAGCCCCAGTGCGGAGTAGAGGCGATAGCGTACCGAGGTGCCGGTCAGCAGGGCAAATCCCAGGGTGTTGGAGAAGGTGTAGGCGATAAAGGAGGTGATGCTGACCTGTTGCCAGGGAAGGCGCTTGCCCAGCGCATGGAGCGCCAGCATGTCATAGCTGCAGAGGCAGCCATAACTGAGCAGGGTCAGCAACAGGGCGCCCGCCAGTCGCGGCAGGGGTTGGGACCAGATGGCCACACGAATATCGTGCCAGTGCCATGCCTGAGTCAGGTGATACAGCACGGTCAGTGCGGTGCCGAGCAGCAGCAAGCTGCACAAGGGGCCGAGCCATTTAAGCAGATGACGCCACATGCCATGTTCCTGTGGTCATTGACCGTTTCCCGCAAAGGGGGAGCCGGGTCGTGGATCCGGTTTGGACGAGGGAGGCGCTCGTCAGGAAAATTTCGGGAAGAGATGGAAAGGGAGGCGTCAGCCTCCCTTGGTGCTATCAAGTGACCAGTTGGATCACTTGGTTTTCGGCGCGACGTTGACGGCAGGGGTCTTGGCGTGGGTGGCTTTATGGTGTTTTTTCACCACCTTGGTCTGGGTCGCCTGCGGTGTGGCTGTCTTGGTCGGAGTGGCCGCCATGGTGAAACCGGAAGTGAGGGCGAAGACGGCAGCCAGGGTCAGGGGAATGATCTTTTTCATGTTCAATTTCCTTATTCGGGTTGATGTTATGGAGCGTTCTCCATGACAGTCATCCTATGACGGTTGCTGCGGCCCTTCAGTGAGCGGTTGGTGACGGTTTGTATCCAAATGTACAGGCAGGGTGAGGCAGAAGCGGGCGCCGTGGTCACTGGCAAGCAGCGCCACATCCCCCCCGTGATGACGGGCAATGCTGCGCACGATGGCCAGCCCCAACCCGGTGCCGCCGGTGCGACGATCCCGGCTCTGATCAAGGCGTACGAACGGCTCGAAGATCTGGGGCGCCAGCGCGGGATCGATCCCCGGCCCATCATCGCTAACCTCCAGCAGATAGTTCTCCTGCAGCCGCGAGATGGAGAGGGTAACCTCGCTCTCGGCGTAGCGCAGGGCATTGCCGATCAGGTTCTCCACCGCGCGGGTCAGCAGACGCTGATCGCCGCACCAGGGCATGTGGCGTGGCGGCAAATCGAGGGTGAGCCTCTTCTCGGGTGCCAGCGCTTGCCAGTCGCCGAGATGCGCTTGTGCCCAGTGGCTGAGCTCCAGCTCGTCGCGCTGCAACGGCAGTTCGGGTCTATCCAGCTTGGCGTAAGTGAGCATCTCTTCGATCAGGGCGTCCAGCGCTCCCAGATCTCGCTCCAGCGCATGCTGCTCCTGCTCGGCAGGGGCAGGAGCGAGCATGGCAAGCCGATAGCGCAACCGGACCAGCGGGGTGCGCAACTCGTGGGCGATGGCATCAGTCAGTTGCTTGCGGCTGGCAATCATGGCCTGCAATTGGGTCGCCATTTGATCGAAGGTGCGTCCCACCCGGGCCAGACTGCTGCCCGGTGGCAGATTGGTTCGGCAGGAGAGATCCCCATCGCCTACGCGACGTGCGGTTTGCTCCAACTGCTGCAAGCCGCGCCAGTGGGGACGCAGCCACAGAAGGATGGGCAGGCCGAGAGAGAGGCCGATCACCAGCAGCAGCCCCACATCGACCCAGTGCAGCTCGTGCAGGTAGGAGAGGTAGGGTACAGGGCCGACAATAAGCACCCGGTCGGTATCGGGGATGCGCTGCAGGAAGGTGTCATCCTCCTCGACGATGACAATGTTGCCGGCAGCCAGAAAGGCCTGATCCTCGCTGGCCAGCGGCTGGCGCACCAGCTCGCCGATCTTGAGGGGGAGGGTAAACTGACTGCTCTGCTCGGCCAGCCGAGCGGGCCAGCGCTCGGGCGGGGTTCTTGCCAACTCGCCGGTCAACAGGCCAAGGGATCCCTGCATCATGCGTTCGAGATAGCGATCACCCGCCCGTTCGGCGGTCACCTGATAGACCACACCCACCAGCAGGATGGCGAGGGTGAAGCAGCCTATCAGCAACAGATAGAACTGGATAAAGAGACGGCGCATGGCGGTGCTCCCGAAAGAGGGTTATTCCCAGGCGTGGGGGACGAAGAGGTAGCCTTTCTGACGCACTGTCTTGATCCGGGTCGGGTTTTCAGGGTTATCACCCAGTTTTCGGCGCAGGCGGGAGATGGCCACATCCATGCTGCGATCCTGACCGTCGTACTCCCGGCCGCGCAAGCTGCGAAAAAGGGCTTCCCGACTCAAGATTTGGCCCGCGTGGCAGGCGAGCTCCCACAGCAGATCAAAGTCGGCGGTCGAGAGGGCAATGCTCTCGCCATCGAGCCGCACATCTCGTCCCGGACCATCCACCCGCAGCCGACCAAATTGCAGCTGCTGGGGAACGCTGCTGGTGGCTGCCGGTTGGGTTGGTGTTTGCTGGTGCTGGCGAAATTGCACCCGAAGTCGGGCCAGCAGCACCGGTGGTGGTGTCGTTTTGAGGATGTAGTCGTTGGCGCCCAGCTCCAGACTCAGGATCTGGTTCATGTCGCTATCCAGCGAGGTGAGCATTACGATGGGGCCGTCGAAGCGCGGCCGCAGATCCCGACAGAGGGACATGCCATCTTGCCCCGGCAACATGATATCGAGCAGCACCAGATCGGGCTGTTCGGCCTCGATCCGGGCCAGCGCCATGTCCCCTCTGGGCTCGAGGATCACTTCCATATCGTGGCGGCCGAGCCAACTGCTGATGAGCTGGCCAATCTCGGGATCATCTTCGACAAAAAGAATGCGTTGCATAGAAAAGCTCCAACGGAAAGCAGGAG
This sequence comes from Aeromonas sp. 84A, assembly GCF_051919345.1. Taxonomy (NCBI): domain Bacteria; kingdom Pseudomonadati; phylum Pseudomonadota; class Gammaproteobacteria; order Aeromonadales; family Aeromonadaceae; genus Aeromonas; species Aeromonas sp. 84A. The sequence goes on along the minus strand of NZ_JBQBEW010000001.1, from coordinate 3,132,642 downwards.
AGAAGAAGAGCGATCAGCATATCAATGGCGCTTGGGAAATACAGAAAAAGAACCAGGCAGGCTGATGTGTAGGGGAGTGTGGCTGTGTGTATCGATGGGGAGGCGCGAATCGTGACAAATGGGCGGAGCCGCGTTTATTGATCTGGAGGATGATGGCCTTGCAGACAAGGCAAGGCGCTGTCGGGCGCAAAACAAAAAAACCGGCCAAGGCCGGTTTTTCGCGGAGCAGACCAGAATTCACTGCACCAAGTCGATGGACATCACCTTGCGGCGATTATCGACAGAATAATGGGGTGGCTGATGGGGCTCGAACCCACGACAACCGGAATCACAATCCGGGACTCTACCAACTGAGCTACAGCCACCACTAAAATCTTCATCAACACTCACCAATCCAGAAGAAAAGGAGAGCATCAATGGCGCGCCCTGCAGGATTCGAACCTGCGACCCACGGCTTAGAAGGCCGTTGCTCTATCCAACTGAGCTAAGGGCGCTTTGTATCAACATGTCTTAAGGACGAGTCGATGAACATGGTCGGTGATAAAGGATTCGAACCTTTGACCCTCTGGTCCCAAACCAGATGCGCTACCGGACTGCGCTAATCACCGAAAATCCCTGACCAGCATATCGACAAGAGTCATACTGGGCAACGGGCGGGCATCATAGCCAAGCGTAAGGGCTAGCGTCAACGACTTTTTCCCCCAGTAAATTCAAGTGCCTACTTATTGCCCGCTGCAGGTCTGGCGTGCGTCTGCCGCTAACATCCCGGCTAAAAAAATGCGACAATGCGCGGCAGTTGAACACATGGTGAGTGGAGAACGATGTCTGCCAAAATCATAGATGGAAAACAGGTTGCGCAAACGATTCGCAGCCAGGTCGCGGCGCAAGTCCAACAGCGGTTGGCGGCAGGGAAACGGGCTCCAGGGCTGGCAGTCATTCTAGTGGGGGCGGATCCAGCCTCTCAGGTCTATGTCGGCAGCAAACGTCGGGCGTGCGAGGAGGTGGGTTTTCTCTCCCGCTCCTATGACCTGAGTGCCACTGCCAGTCAGGAAGAGCTGCTGGCGCTGATCGACCAGTTGAATGCGGATAGCCACGTAGATGGCATTCTGGTTCAGCTGCCGTTGCCGGATCACTTTGATACCACTCAGGTGCTGGAGCGAATCCAGCCTGACAAGGATGTAGATGGATTTCACCCGTATAACGTCGGCCGTCTGGCCCAACGTATTCCGGCGCTGCGCCCCTGCACTCCGAAAGGAATCATGACGCTGATCGAGACCACCGGCGTGAAGACACATGGTCTGCATGCGGTCGTGGTGGGAGCGTCCAACATAGTGGGGCGTCCCATGACTCTCGAATTGCTACTGGCGGGCTGCACAACTACGACCTGTCACCGCTTTACCCGGGATCTGGAAGATCAGGTACGCCGTGCCGATCTGCTGGTTGTCGCTGTCGGCAAGCCCAACTTCATCCCTGGGGAGTGGATCAAACCGGGGGCACTGGTGATCGATGTGGGCATCAACCGTCTGGCTGATGGCTCGCTGGTCGGGGATGTAGAGTTTGAGACGGCGCGCAGCCATGCCTCCTTCATTACTCCGGTACCCGGTGGCGTGGGCCCGATGACGGTCGCCAGCCTGATGGAAAATACCCTGATCGCCTGCAGTGAATATCACGACTGATCGTGGCTGGCGATAACCTGTGATCCCATGAGGAGGCAGGATTCGCCAGAAATCTGACAATAAAAAACCGGTTGCTCAGAGAGGAACCGGTTTTTTATTTATCCAACGGGTGTTATTTACATATTTTGTGCTTCGTTTGGCACAATCACAGAGGCGTGATTTCCTTTCGGCCCCTGTTGCAGTTCAAAATTGACAGCCTGACCCGCTTTCAGGGTCTTGTAGCCCTCCATTTGAATCGTGGAGTAGTGAGCGAAGATATCCTCACCGCCCCCTTCCGGACAGATAAACCCAAATCCTTTTGCGTTGTTAAACCACTTAACTGTGCCGGTTGCCATACTTCTACATCCTTTTATTGATTACCCAGAAGTCGTTGAGTAACCTGCGCCAGCCCTTTATAACTAGGGACATGGGCCCATAGCAGACGGGCACAGATTAGCAAGTAACCAATCTAGTCTAACTTTTGAGCGAGTCAAGAAGTTGTTAACAGCTGATGTGATCTGGTTAACAAGTCTATTGACAAGCTTGTGTTAGACGGTAGTAATCTAGAGGTACCAAAGCGCGATTATGAGCAAGCAGAAAGAACTCTTTGCTAATGAAGAGATTGCAGAAGCAGAGAAAACAAAGCTGCAGCCGCCACCCATGTATAAAGTTGTGTTGAACAACGATGACTACACACCCATGGAGTTTGTGGTGGAGGTGCTGCAAAAGTTCTTTGGTATGGATCTGGACAAGGCGACTCAGGTCATGCTGAGTGTGCATTATAGTGGTAAGGGTGTCTGCGGCATGTTTACCGCAGAGATCGCCGAAACCAAGGTTGTCCAGGTCAACACCTATGCACGTAACAACGAACATCCACTGCTCTGTACTATGGAAAAGGCTTGAATCTGATGACTTGATGGCGAGTGTGACACCACATTGTAGCTGTACTAGGGGAGGTGCCTATGTTGAATAAAGATCTAGAAAAGACGCTGAACGAGGCTTTCAAACTGGCCCGTGACGAGCGCCACGAATTCATGACCGTCGAGCACCTGTTGTTAGCCCTTCTGGATAACAGTTCAGCCCATGAGGCGCTGAGCTCCTGTGGTGCCGATGTCGAGCAGATGCGCAAGGAGATCCGCGCATTCATCACCCAAACCACTCCGCTCATACCGCGCGATGATGAAGATCGTGAAACCCAGCCGACACTGGGCTTCCAGCGCGTGTTGCAGCGTGCCGTCTTCCATGTGCAATCCTCCGGCAATACCGAAGTCAGCGGCGCCAATGTGCTGGTCGCTATCTTCAGTGAGCAGGAGTCACAAGCTGCCTATTTCCTGAAAAAAGCCGAGATCAGCCGTCTTGACGTCGTCAATTTCCTCTCCCACGGGGTGCGCAAGGACAGCAAGCCTGATCTCGGCAGCAATAACAATCCCGAGTCTGATGATGATGTCTCGGCCGCACAGATCGAGAGCTTTGCCACCAACCTGAACCAGCTGGTGCTGGAAGGGCGCATCGATCCGCTGATTGGCCGTGATCAGGAGCTCAATCGTACCATTCAGGTGCTCTGCCGCCGTCGCAAGAACAACCCGCTGCTGGTGGGTGAAGCGGGTGTGGGGAAAACAGCCATTGCCGAAGGTCTGGCCTATCGAATCGTCAAGGGGGATGTCCCCGAGGTGATTGCGGGCAGTACCATCTATTCGCTGGATATGGGTTCTCTGCTGGCGGGCACCAAGTACCGTGGTGATTTCGAGAAGCGCCTCAAGGTACTGCTCAAGCAGATTGAGCGTCAGGAAGGGGCCATCCTCTTTATCGACGAGATCCATACCATAATTGGTGCCGGTGCGGCATCCGGTGGTCAGCTGGATGCGGCTAACCTGATCAAGCCGCTGCTCTCCAATGGTTTGCTCCGCTGTGTGGGCTCCACCACTTATCAGGAGTACGCCCAGATCTTCGAGAAAGACCGTGCGCTGGCCCGTCGCTTCCAGAAGATCGATATTGTCGAGCCGACTATTGATGACACGACCCGTATCCTGATGGGGCTCAAGAGCCGCTATGAAGCTCACCACGGCGTGCGCTATACCGCCAAGGCGATCCGTGCAGCTGCCGAGCTCTCTGCCAAGTACATTAATGATCGTCACTTGCCTGACAAGGCGATCGATGTGATCGATGAGGCGGGTGCTGGTCAACGGTTACTGCCGGCGAGCAAGCGCAAGAAAGTGATCAATGTGCAGGAAATTGAGTCCATCGTAGCCAAGATCGCCCGCATTCCGGAGAAATCAGTTTCTTCCTCGGATAAAGAGGTGCTGAAGAACTTGGAGCGCAATCTGAAGATGGTGGTCTTTGGTCAGGATAAAGCCATCGAGGTGCTGACGGATGCGATTCGCCTCTCTCGTTCAGGACTTGGCAACGAGCGTCGCCCGGTTGGTTGCTTCCTGTTTGCCGGTCCTACCGGTGTTGGCAAAACAGAGGTGACCCAGCAGTTGGGCAAGGCATTGGGTGTCGAGATGCTGCGCTTTGATATGTCCGAGTACATGGAGCGTCACACCGTCTCCCGTCTGATTGGTGCGCCTCCCGGCTATGTTGGTTTTGAGCAGGGTGGTCTGCTGACTGATGCGGTGATCAAGCATCCTCATTCCGTTGTGTTGCTTGACGAAATTGAGAAAGCTCACCCGGACGTATTCAATCTGCTGCTGCAGGTGATGGACAACGGCACCTTGACCGATAACAACGGGCGTAAGGCGGATTTCCGTAACGTCATTTTGGTGATGACTACCAACGCCGGAGTGCAGGAGACTCAGCGCAAATCGATTGGCTTCCAGCAACAGGATTTGAGCCACGATGCCATGGCGGTGATCAACAAGACCTTCAGTCCGGAGTTTCGCAACCGGCTTGATCACACCATCTGGTTCAACCATCTGGATATGACGGTGATCCATCAGGTGGTCGACAAGTTCATTGTCGAATTGCAGGTTCAACTGGATGCGAAGGGAGTTTCTCTCGAGGTGTCCGAGCGTGCCCGCCACTGGTTGGCGGAGAAGGGGTATGACAGAGCCATGGGCGCCAGACCGATGGGTCGGGTAATCCAGGAGCACCTCAAGAAACCCCTGGCCAACGAGATCCTGTTCGGTTCACTGGTTGACGGGGGAATTGTGAAGGTTGAGTTGGTAAATGACAGCCTCAGCTTTGATTTTCAGGTCAATGTTGAAGCTGTTTCCCACTAAGCTTCAGTGATCAGAAAACGACAAAAAACCCCAACCGAAAGGTTGGGGTTTTTTGCTGAATTCCTGGCTTAGCGAGAGCGGAAAACAATACGTCCCTTGGAGAGATCGTAGGGAGTCAGTGCTACCGTTACTTTGTCTCCAGTCAGGATACGAATGTAGTTTTTGCGCATCTTGCCTGAAATATGAGCGATAACCACGTGACCATTCTCCAGTTCCACACGGAACATGGTATTGGGCAGGGTTTCGAGAATAGTGCCCTGCATCTCAATACTGTCTTCTTTAGCCATTGAATCCTCTTGATAAGCCACAACAAAAAACCGCTGGATCATGCCGGATTTAAGGCTATGTGTAAAGTTTACTCGGGCTTGGTGTCGATATTTTTCCATTCCCCCTGAATTAACAGCTCATGAGGGAGGTAATTGCGTTTGTAATTCATCTTGCGACACGCCTCTACCAGATAGCCAAGATAGAGCCAGCTTCGCCCGGTTCGCTTGGCCAGATCGAGCTGGCAGAGGATGGCAAAGGTGCCCAGGGAGCGATCGGCATAATCCGGATCGAAGAAGGTGTACATAGCGCTCAAGGAGTGGGGTAGCAGGTCTGTGGTGGCCACGCCGATAAGACGGCCCTCCTTGCGCATCTCCAGATAGAGTGGCGGCATCCAGTCACAATGGAGAAACCCGCGATACTGGCTGCGGTTGGGGGGATACATGCTGCCATCGTGATGTCGCTCGCGGATATAGCGTTCGTAGAGCAGGTAATACTCGGGTTTGTCATCGTAGCTCAGGACAATCTCGATATCTTTGTTAAGCTGGCGGATCCGCTTCTGGCCGCGGCTGGGGCGAAAGTGCTCGCTGTGAATACGAAGGGATTGGCAGGCATGGCACGCCGGGCAGTGGGGGCGATAGATGTCGTTGCCACTGCGGCGAAAACCGGCAGTCAACAATCGCTCGTAACCGTTGGCGTTGAGCAGATTGTGATCCATCAGCACCAGCAACTGCTCCTGTTCATGGTCCAGATAACTGCAGGGATGCTTGGGAGTCAGCCCTACTTTGAGGATCACTTCTTCAGTCATAAGCTGATCTCCCCCTCTTGCCAGCAGGAAGCCAACAGTGGTTGATGGCCAAGGCGCGCCAGCTCAGCCAAAAAACGGGCCCTTGGCCACTCCTCGATACCCAGGGTCGCCAGAAACGGGTTCTGCATCTGGCAATCGATGAGAGCGCCGCGATGGCGGGCGAAGTGGCGACAGAGTGCCACCATGGCAAGTTTGGCGCCGTTATCAATCCGGCTGAACATGGATTCACCGCAAAACAGTCGGCCGATAGAGAGGCCATACAGTCCCGCTTGCAGCTCTCCCTCCTGCCAGATCTCGATAGAGTGGGCATGACCTAGCCGGTGCAACTGCTGGTAGGCCTCGATCATGGGTTGACTGATCCAGGTGCCATCGGCAGTGCGACGAGGGGCGGCGCAGGCGGTAATGACTTCATTAAAGGCGCGATTGACGGAAATATCGAATGGGGTTCGACGGATAATCTTCTGCAGTGTCCGCCCTACATGGAGTTGGTCGGGACGGATCACCCCGCGGGGATCCGGTGACCACCACAGGGTCGGCTGGTGGGGTTCATTCCACGGGAAGATCCCCTTGTGGTAAGCTGCCAGCAATCTGGCCGGGGAGAGATCTCCGCCGATCGCCAGCAAGCCGTTGGGCTCTTCCAGCGCATGGCTGGGGTCGGGAAACCAGCAAAGCTCATCATCCAGTTGGGTGAGATAGCGAGACATAAGGCAACGAGGTTCATAGATGAAGGCCATTATCCTGATAGTATCCAGCTTGCTCTGCTTTGTCACGGCGCCCGCCGGGGCGGAGGTCTACCAGCGCAATACCGCGCGGCCGGTCAATCAGGTGGTGTTTGGTCAGGTCGAAACGGTGCGCAATATTACCCAGCGCCAGATCCTGGAGTCCGAGCACTCTGGCTGGAAGACGCTGGGAGGGGCTGTGTTGGGCGGCCTGCTGGGGAACCAGTTTGGTGGCGGTCATGGCCGTGAAATAGCCACCACCGTCGGCGCGCTCGCAGGTGCTGCGGCTGCGCAGCAATACCAGTCCGGGGGAACCGTGGTGGAAAACAAGCTGGTGGAGCTGCTGATCCGCAACGAGCAAAATGCCCTTATCAACGTGATCCAGGATTATGATCCCGCCATGGTCTTTGCCAATGGGGACAAGGTGCGCATTCTCTACTTCGATGATGGGGTGCGGGTCGACAAGACTTACTGACTTTCGATAGTCATTGTGATGGGGAGACTGTGGCAGGAAAGGAACCCGCAGACTCTCCTGCTGGAAAGTCTGTCGGGCGGTAATACACGGGACTGATGCCCTGAGGATTCAGATAGCTGTCTCTTGAGAGACTATCTTGTCGCGACCGGTGTTCTTTGCCTGATAGAGCAGCCGATCCGCTACGCTCAGCGCCTCGTCCATGGATATCCGCCCGACGCTGATCACGCCGTAACTGGCGCGAACAAAGAGCGGGGTTTCCGGTGACAAAGGTTGCTGGCGCAGCTGCTGACGCAGCCCTTCAAGACGCTTGATCAACACGGGGACGGTACAGTGAGGCACCATCATGGCAAACTCCTCTCCGCCAAAGCGGGCGATCATGGCATCGGGGAAGAACTGGGTCAGTAGCCGGGTCAGATGGCAGAGCAGTTGATCGCCGATGGCATGGCCCCAGTGATCGTTGACCTGCTTGAAGTGATCCACATCGAGCACACAGAGTGCAAGAGGCGTCTGTTGGCGCTGATGCTCTTCAAACCATTTTTGCCCTTCGTTGAACCAGTAGCGCCGGTTGTAGAGACCGGTCAGGTAATCACGATTGGCTGACTCCTGAATGCTGTTGAACTGCTCGAGCGCTTCCAGATTGTGGCTGACCCGACACTGCAGCTCTTCCGGCTCGAACGGCTGGTTGAGAAAGTCGTTGGCGCCTTGCTTGAGGTAGCGAGCAGAGAGACCGCGCTTGTCCGAGACCGAGATCCCGATAATCGCGAGCTGCTGCTTGCTGTATCGCTCTCTCAGCATCCGCACCAGACTGATGCCATCGATATCCGGCATATAGTAGTCGACCAGTGCCAGCCGGATGTCCGGGTGTTGCTCCAGCATCGCCATCGCTTCACGGGCATGACTGGCCTCATGCACCTGCAACAACTGCTTGCGCAACTGGGCCATGGTGCGGTGACGGGAGGTGCGTGAGTCGTCGACTACCAGCACTTCGATGGACTGGTTGAGATAGAGGCGGTGCACCAGACTGACGGCATATTGCAGCGAGTGGCGCGAATCCTTCATCACATAGTCCAGCACGCCGGTTTCCAGCCAGGCGGCACGTTTATCCTCGCTAATGTCGGCAGTGAGGATCACCACCGGCAAACCTCGAGCCAGCAGCTCGTTGACCGCTTCGCCACGGGGCGCATCCGGCAAGGTCAGGTCCACCAGCGCGACCACATACTCCTCGCCCCGACAGTGACGGGCTCCTTCGAGGGTATCGAAGGCGTCAATCTCGAGGCCTGTCTGCTGGGCAATGGCCTGAGTCAGCATACGGCGGATAGTCAGGCTATCTTCGACAATCAATATCTTCTGTTTCATTAGACTCCTTTAAATAAAAAAGGCATACCGACTGGTATGCCTTATATCACATCTGCGCTTGTTTATTGCGCGTCGAGGTAGCGTTCGGCATCGAGGGCTGCCATGCAGCCGGTACCGGCAGAAGTGATCGCCTGACGGTAGTTGTGGTCGGCCACATCGCCGGCAGCGAAGACACCTTCAATGCTGGTCTGGGTGGCAAAACCGTCGAGGCCGCCACGTACCTTCAGATAGCCGTTTTGCATCTCCAGCTGGCCATCGAAGATCTGGGTATTGGGCTGGTGGCCGATGGCGATGAAGACGCCCATCAGCGGCAGCTCGCTGGTGCTGTTGTCCTGAGTGTTGCGCAGGCGCACACCGGTGACTCCCATCTGGTCACCCAGCACTTCGTCCAGGGTCTGGTGGGTGTGCAGCACGATGTTACCGCTCGCGACCTTGTCGTGCAGACGCTTGATCAGGATCTTCTCGGCACGGAATTCGTCGCGGCGGTGGATCAGGTGCACTTTCTTGGCGATGTTGGCCAGATACAAGGCCTCTTCCACAGCGGTGTTGCCGCCGCCGATTACCGCCACTTCCTGATTGCGGTAGAAGAAACCGTCACAGGTGGCACAGGCGGAGACGCCGCGCCCCTTGAAGGCCTCTTCGGAGGGCAGGCCCAGATACTTGGCGGAGGCGCCGGTCGCGATGATCAGGGCATCGCAGGTGTATTCGCCGTTGTCGCCCTTGAGACGGAACGGGCGTTGAGTCAGTTCGACACTGTTGATGTGATCAAACAGGATGCGGGTATCGAACTTCTCTGCATGCTCTTTCATGCGCTCCATCAGGGCCGGGCCGGTCAGCCCTTCCGGATCACCTGGCCAGTTTTCCACTTCGGTGGTGGTGGTCAGCTGACCCCCTTGCTGCATGCCGGTGATGAGCAGGGGATTGAGGTTGGCGCGGGCGGCGTAGACGGCCGCGGTGTAACCGGCTGGGCCTGACCCTAAGATCAGCAATTTGCTGTGAGTGACTTGGCTCATGATGTCATTTCCGGGATGTGATGAGTTTGCGCGATTGTAGGTAATTCGTGATCCGGGGTCAAAGGCTGGTGAGTCGATTGCACTAATCGTGTTCACAAGGGGTGACATGCAAAATAAAGGGATAAAAAAACCGCCCATCGCGGGCGGATTTTCACTCATCTCCAACTGGCGCAGGCCAGCGCAGATCAGTTCAGCAGGGTCAGGGGATCCGTGTAGGCAAGGCCATGTGCCACGGCCACTTCCTTGCAGGTGAGCTTGCCCTCCATCACGTTGAGCCCGTGCAGCAGGTTGGGGTCGCTCAGCAGTGCCTGACGATACCCTTGCTGGGCCAGCTTGATGATAAAGGGGAGGGTGGCATTGTTGAGCGCCACGGTCGAGGTGCGGGCCACCGCCCCCGGCATGTTGGCGACACAGTAGTGCACCACCTCATCGACAATATAGGTCGGATCCTGGTGGGTGGTGGCGTGGGAGGTTTCCACACAGCCGCCCTGATCGATGGCCACATCGACGATGGCAGAACCCGGCTTCATGCGTGCAATGTGGTCACGGCTGACAAGTTTTGGCGCAGTGGCACCCGGCACCAGCACGCCGCCGATGACCAGATCGGCCGCCAGCAGATGGCGCTCCAGCGTCTCGCTGTTGGAGTAAACCACCTTGGCTGCTCCCTGGAACTCGTTATCGAGACGGCGCAGGGTATCGACGTTGTTATCGAGGATGGTGACATCCGCGCGCAGGCCAATGGCCATGCGGGCTGCATTGGAGCCGACCACGCCGCCACCGATGATCACCACCTTGGCTGGTTCGACACCTGGTACGCCGCCGAGCAGCACACCGCTACCACCGCGCGATTTTTCTAGCGCTTGGGCACCCGCCTGAATAGACATGCGTCCGGCCACTTCCGACATGGGGGCCAGCAGGGGCAGGCCGCCACGGCCGTCGGTGACGGTTTCATAGGCGATACAGATTGCGCCGCTTTTCAGCAGGGCTTCGGTCTGGGGCAAGTCTGGCGCCAGATGCAGATAGGTAAACAGGGTTTGACCCGGGCGCAGCATGGCACATTCGACAGGCTGAGGTTCCTTGACCTTGACGATCATCTCGGCTTTGGCGAAAACCTCTGCTGCAGAGGCCAAAATTTCGGCTCCAACAGCGATATAATCTGCATCGCTGAAGCCAATGCCGTTTCCGGCACCGCTTTGGACGAAAACAGTATGGTTTCGTGCTGTCAGTTCACGTACACTGGCCGGAACCATGCCTACGCGGTATTCATGGTTTTTTATCTCTTTAGGTACACCGATAATCATGCTATCCCTCGTCTATAGATTGGTGTTTCATGTTGCCAAAATGTTAACCAACATTTGCGCCTAGTATATTCAGGTATTGACAGGATTTGTGACCATAATTATAAAATGACTGGTGATTCTTACCAAAAAATAGCCAAAGGATGGAATAAAATGATGGAAGCTAAGAGTCGGCTAAAGGATTTGGACAGGATTGACCGCAACATTCTTAATGAACTGCAAAAGGATGGCAGGATTTCGAATGTTGAGTTGTCCAAGCGAGTTGGCCTGAGTCCTACACCGTGTCTGGAACGGGTTCGTCGCCTCGAGCGACAAGGTTATATCGAAGGATATGCCGCTATTCTGAACCCTCATTATCTGGACGCATCTCTGCTGGTGTTTGTAGAGATAACCCTCAATCGCGGGGCGCCTGATGTGTTTGAACAGTTCAACAAGGCTGTTCAGGTGCTCGAAGAGATCCAGGAGTGTCATCTGGTTTCCGGTGACTTCGACTATCTGCTCAAGACCCGAGTCAGCGACATGTCGGCTTACCGCCGTCTGTTGGGGGAAACCCTGCTGCGTCTGCCCGGTGTCAATGACACCCGCACCTACGTGGTGATGGAAGAGGTCAAGCAGAGCAGTCGTCTGGTGATCAGCACCCGATAAAGCAGGTTATGCCGTGGTATCTTTTCCATATGAGACACCATGACAGTCAGAAACGAGCGGCCGGTCCGCTCGTTTCTTCTTGTAAAGATAATTGCAAATATGGCCCCGTCCCATCAGGCTCTGGCTGACAATCGATGGGCTTTTCGGGGATACTAGGCCCCCTTATTTCCTGCATTACATGTTTTCAGAAAGGAGCCGGAGTTTGGCCGATAAAAAGCTGTTTACTCCTTTATCAGGTACACAACGGATCTTCGAAGCCGTCTTGATCGCCATCACCCTGATGGCTGCTTATCTTTTGCTTGCCCTGTTGTCCTATCATCCCGCTGATCCCGGCTGGTCCCAGACCTCCTGGCAAGGGGAGGTGAAGAACCTCGCCGGTAGTGCCGGTGCCTGGCTCGCCGACATCACCATGTTTACCTTTGGTGCCTTCTCCTATCTGGTGCCGCCGCTGGTGGTGCTGCTGGGCTGGAGTCTGTTCTGGCGCCCGAGCCGTCTGCTCGATGTGGATTACCTCACCCTGGGGGTGCGGATCATCGGCTTTATCCTGACCGTGCTCGGCATGTCGGCCATTGCCAGCATGAACTTCAACGATATGCAAAACTTCTCCGCCGGTGGTCTGGTGGGGGATGTGATCGCTTCTGCAGTGGTGCCGCTGTTTGGCGGCGTCGGGGCCAACCTGATGCTGCTCTGCTTCGTGGCAACCGGCATCACCCTGTTTACCGGCTGGTCCTGGCTCACTATTGTCGAGCAGATCGGTGCGGCCTGTACCGGTTCGGTCAGTGCTGTTTACCACTTCCCGACCACCCTCGGCCGCTGGCTGACCGGTGGCTGGCGTCAACCCCGCAACGAGGGGCCGGATCCCTTGCTGGAAGGCGGGGTAGGGGCCATCGCGTTTGATGATGAGGAAGATGAGCCGCACACCAGCTGGACTCGCAAGCCCAAGGCCAAGAATCAGAAGGCTGCCGCCGAAGAGTGGCTGCCGGAACTCGACGACGATACCTTCGAGTTCGATCCCCAGTTTGATGATGAAGATGATGAGCCGGCTCCGGCTGCCAAGCCTAAACGTGCGGTGGCGGCTGCCAATGGTCGCCGCCAGCCGGTACTGGCTGTGGCCGATGACGATGATGAGGACGATCTGGATCTGCCCTGGGCCGAAGGGGACGACGAGGTTGCCGCGCCGGTAGCCGTCGCACCAACCAAGCCCAAGCGTCGTCCGCAGTCAACAATGCCACCGTTGCCGAGTATCGAGCTGCTCGACCGTCCACCTGCCAAGACCCAGATGATGAGCAAGGATGAGCTGGATCGCATGGGCCGTCTGGTGGAGGCCAAGCTTGCCGACTACAACGTGCAGGCCAAGGTGGTCGGTGTCTATCCGGGTCCGGTTATTACCCGTTTCGAGCTGGATCTGGCGCCGGGCATGAAGGCGAGCAAGATCACCAACCTCTCGCGCGATCTGGCCCGCTCCTTGTCTGCCAGCAGCGTGAGGGTGGTGGAAGTGATTCCGGGTAAAACCTATGTGGGGATCGAGCTGCCCAACCGGGTGCGCCAGACCGTTTACCTGCGCGAAACCCTTGACTGCGATGCCTTCCGCGATAGCCGCAACCCGCTCACCATGGGCCTGGGTCAGGACATCGCCGGCGAGCCGGTGGTAGTGAACCTGGCCAAGATGCCGCACCTGCTGGTGGCCGGTACCACAGGTTCCGGTAAGTCGGTGGGGGTCAACACCATGATCATCTCGATGCTCTACAAGTCATCCCCCGATGATCTGCGTTTCATCATGATCGACCCCAAGATGCTGGAACTCTCGGTCTACGAAGGGATCCCGCACCTGCTGACCGAGGTGGTGACCGATATGAAGGACGCCGCCAACGCCCTGCGCTGGTGCGTGGGCGAGATGGAACGCCGTTACAAGCTGATGTCGGCAGTCGGGGTGCGCAACCTCAAGGGCTACAACGACAAGGTGCTGGCCGCCATCGAGGAGGGGGAACCTCTGCTGGATCCGTTGTGGCGCCCGGGTGACTCCATGGATCAGATGCCGCCGGAGCTGGAGAAGCTGCCCCACATCGTGGTGGTGGTGGACGAATTTGCCGACATGATGATGATCGTCGGCAAGAAGGTGGAAGAGCTGATCGCCCGTATCGCCCAGAAGGCGCGGGCCGCCGGTATTCACCTCATTCTGGCGACCCAGCGTCCGTCGGTGGATGTCATTACCGGTCTTATCAAGGCCAACATCCCGACCCGAATTTCGTTCCAGGTGTCGAGCAAGATCGACTCGCGCACCATCATCGATCAGGGCGGCGCCGAATCTCTGCTCGGTATGGGCGACATGCTCTACATGCCGGCCGGTACCTCCAACCCGACCCGGGTACACGGTGCATTCGTCGATGATCACGAAGTGCACAAGGTGGTGGCGGACTGGAAACTGCGCGGCGAGCCGAACTACATCGAGGAGATCCTCTCCGGTGAGTCGGGTGGCGAAGGTGGCAGCGGCGAATATGGCGGTGGTGGCGACGAAGAGCTGGACCCCCTGTTCGACGAAGCGGTCGCTTTTGTGGTGGAGTCCCGCCGTGGCTCGACCTCCAGCGTCCAGCGCAAGTTCAAGATTGGTTACAACCGGGCAGCCCGTCTCATCGAGCAGATGGAGAATCAGGGCATCGTCAGCTCACCGGGTGGCAATGGTCAGCGCGACGTGCTGGCACCGCCGCCGGTGCGGGACTAAGCCTCACCGTTTAATACTATCCCTGGCCATGCCCTCCGCGGGCGTGGCCTTTTATCGAGAGCGTCTTATGAAGAGCGTGATGAAAAAACAACTGTTGATGGGTACCGTGTTGCTGATGGCCAGCAGCCAGGTGTGGGCCGATGCGGCCAGCGATCTCAAACAGAAGCTGGCGGGGGTGAGCCTCTTCTCCGCCAAATTTGCCCAGACCGTCTATGACAGCAAGGGCAAGGAGCTGCAAAAGGCCAGCGGCGATCTGCTGGTGCAGCGGCCAAACCGTTTCAACTGGCACACCACCTCGCCGGACGAGAGCCTGATCGTGGCCGATGGTCAGGATGTCTGGGTCTATGATCCCTTCGTCGAGCAGGTCACCGCCCTCAAGCTGAAAGATGCGGTGCTCAACACCCCCTTTATTCTGATCGCCGGCAATGACGACAAGTTCTGGAAGAACTATGACGTGACTCAGGAGGGGGATGTCTACACCGTCACCAGCCGCAACAAGGATGAGCTGATTGCCTCCTTCCGTGTCACCTTCGACAGACAAGACAACATCAGTCGTTTCGATGTGAAAGAGGCGCAAGGGCAGTGGAGTGAATTCACCCTGAGCAGCTTCAACCGCAAGCCGGTGCTCAAGGGCAACGAATTTGTTTTCAAGATCCCGAAGGGGGTCGAGCTGGACGACCAGCGCTAATGAGCAAGCGGTCGTTGGATTGCTCGCCACTGCGCCAGTCAAAGGCGAGTGGCGTGACGCTGGGTGGTCAATACAGATGAGCAACTTGTCGCTGGATTTCTCATCGGACTTTCGTCCGCTGGCGGCCCGGATGCGGCCGCAAAACCTCGACCAGTATATCGGTCAGCAACATATCCTGGGGGCTGACAAGCCCCTGCGCAAAGCCATTCTGGCGGGTCACTGCCACTCGATGATCCTGTGGGGGCCGCCCGGGACCGGCAAGACCACGCTGGCGGAGCTGATGGCTCACTACTGTCAGGCGGAAGTGGAGCGACTCTCTGCGGTCACCTCCGGTATCAAGGAGATCCGCGCCGCTATCGACAAGGCGAAGGAGAACAGCTGGCGCGGGGTGCGTACCATCCTGTTTGTGGATGAGGTGCACCGCTTCAACAAGAGCCAGCAGGATGTGTTCCTGCCCCACATCGAAGATGGCACCATCACCTTTATCGGTGCCACCACCGAAAACCCCTCGTTCGAACTCAACAACGCACTGCTCTCACGAGCCCGGGTCTATCTGCTCAAGCGACTGGAGGAGAGCGATATTCTCGCCATGCTCGATCAGGCGATGACCGATCCCCGTGGTCTCAATGATCCGGCACTCACCTTCGCCCCCGGCGTCAAAGAGGCGCTGGCCAAGGCGGTCGATGGAGACGGGCGAAAATCCCTCAACTATCTGGAGCTGTTGGCCGACATGGCCGAAACCGACAGCACAGGGGCGCGGGTGATCGACAGTGCCCTGCTCGCTGCCGTGGTGGGGGAGCACGTGGCCCGCTTCGACAAGGGGGGCGATCACTTCTACGACCTCATCTCCGCGGTGCACAAATCCATTCGCGGCTCGGCGCCGGATGCAGCGCTCTATTGGTACGCCCGCATGGTGAGCGCCGGTTGCGATCCCCTCTATATTGCCCGCCGCTTGCTGGCGATTGCCTCGGAAGATGTGGGCAATGCCGATCCGCGCGCCATGCAGGTCGCCCTGTCGGCCTGGGATTGCTTCCATCGGATTGGTCCGGCGGAAGGGGAGCGGGCCATCGCCCAGGCGATCGTCTATCTCGCCTGCGCCCCGAAAAGCAATGCGGTCTATACCGCCTGGAAGGCGGCGCTTCATGATGCCAAAAACCTCCCTGACTTCGAGGTGCCGGTGCACCTGCGCAATGCGCCGACCAAACTGATGAGCGATCTGGGCTATGGCGCCGAGTATCGCTACGCCCATGACGAGCCGGGCGCCTATGCTGCGGGCGAGCAGTATTTTCCGCCCGAGCTTGCGGGCAAGCAGTACTACCAGCCCACCGATCGCGGCCTTGAAAAGCAGATTGGTCAGAAGCTCGATTACCTCCATGAACTGGACAGGCAAAGTCCGCAGCAACGGGGCAAATAGCCCCTTTGTTACCCCGCGTGGCTGAAAATTGGTCAGGCGTTTGAATATGCAGGACGGTTTACGTGCCAAAGTCGGTAAAAACGACACAAATAGTCCCTGTTCGGGCGGGGGGGCGGTCTGCTACACTGCCCGTCTGACCCCGCTTGTCTTGGCCTTGCGCCATCTTCTTGATCTCGAAGGCCTGATTGTTGAGGCCCGATTCTGAAGACGATTGGGGTGCGCCAACCGATGTTAACTTCCGGATCTGTTTCCCAGCCCGTCATGACGACTCAGGCCCAGATCCCATTTTAAAAAAGTAGGTAAACCATGCTGGATCCCAAATATCTGCGCAGCGATATCGAAGAGGCTGCCGCTCGTCTGGCGACACGTGGCTACGTTCTGGACGTAGCGGCTGTCAACGCTCTGGAAGAGAAACGCAAGGATCTGCAGTCCCGTACCCAGGAGCTGCAGGCCGAGCGCAACGCCCGCTCCAAATCCATCGGTGAAGCTGCCCGTCGTGGTGAAGATGTTGCCCCGCTCAAGGCCGAAGTGACCAAGATCAACGACGAGCTGGAAACCAGCAAGGTCGAGCTGGATGCCCTGCTGGCCCAGCTGAAAGCCATTGCCGACGCCATCCCCAACCTGCCGAGCGAGACCACTCCGGTGGGCCGTGACGAGAACGACAACGTGGAAGTGCGCCGCTGGGGTACCCCGCGCGAGTTCAGCTTCCCGGTACGCGATCACATCGATCTGGGCGAAGCGGCCAAGGGCGTTGACTTCAAGAACGGCGTCAAACTCTCCGGTACCCGTTTTGTAGTGATGAAGGGTCAGATTGCCCGTCTGCACCGTGCCCTGGCTCAGTTCATGCTGGATCTGCACACCCAGCAGCACGGTTACACCGAGTGCTACGTGCCCTATCTGGTGAACCCGGACAGCCTCTATGGCACCGGTCAGTTGCCGAAATTTGCCCAGGACCTGTTCAATACCGGTATCGAAGGCGAAGGGGAAGAAGAGGGCAAGCTGCGCAAGTTCTCCCTGATCCCGACCTCCGAAGTGCCGCTCACCAACATGGCCCGTGACGAGATCTTTGACGCGCAAGAGCTGCCGATCAAGATGACCGCTCACAGCCCCTGTTTCCGCTCTGAAGCCGGTTCCTACGGTCGTGATACCCGTGGCCTCATCCGTATGCACCAGTTCGACAAAGTCGAAATGGTTCAGCTGGTTCACCCGGAGAAATCCTGGGATGCGCTGGAGGAGATGGTGGGTCACGCCGAGAAGGTGCTGCAACTGCTGGAGCTGCCGTATCGCGTGATGGCGCTCTCTACCGGTGACATGGGCTTCTGCGCTTCCAAGACCTACGATCTGGAAGTGTGGCTGCCAGCCCAGAACACCTACCGCGAGATTTCCTCTGTCTCCAACTGCACCGACTTCCAGGCGCGCCGCATGCAAGCTCGCGTGCGCATCGATGGCAAGCCGCAACTGCTGCACACCCTGAACGGTTCCGGTCTGGCGGTGGGTCGTACCCTGGTTGCCGTGATGGAGAACTACCAGCAGGAAGATGGCCGCATCGCCATCCCGGCTGCGCTGCAATCCTACATGGGTGGCCTGACCCACATCGGGTAAATTCACGCCGCAGACCACAACGCCATGGCATTGCCATGGCGTTGTGCATTCTGGCGCCGATCAACCGTTTTAGTACTGAAAAAATGCGGCTTTTCGGCGTCGCTTTGAACAGTTAACACATTTTTATCAAGCAATGCGCAATCGTTTTTGTTAGACTGCGCCGCAATTTCGCAGGACATCTTTTTCTATGGTCTGGATTGATTACGCCATCATCGGCATCGTCGGTTTTTCTGCACTCATCAGCCTGGTGCGCGGCTTCGTCAAGGAGGCTATGTCTCTTGTCACCTGGTTCGTCGCCTTCTTTATTGCCAGCCATTTCTATCCTGATCTCGCCGTCTATTTTACCTCCTTCTCCGACGCGCTGGTTCGCAACGGCCTGGCCATCGCGGCGCTGTTTGTGGCAACCCTGATCCTCGGCAGCGTGGTCAACTATGTGGTGGGCCTGTTGGTGGACAAGACGGGTCTCTCCGGTACCGATCGGGTGCTGGGGGTCTGCTTCGGTGCAATTCGCGGGGTGCTGATCGTCAGTGCCCTGCTTTTTTTCATGGATACCTTCACCAGCCTCTCCCAGAGCGACTGGTGGGTGGCGTCCAAGCTGGTGCCGGAGTTCAAGCCGGTGATCCAGTGGTTTTTCGGGTTCATGTTGAACTCATCCAGTTTTCTTAAACAGGTATAGTGACTTCGAGGTAGCAAAGACATGTGTGGTATTGTCGGTATAGTTGGCACCACCCCCGTCAATCAGGCCCTCTACGACGCCTTGACGGTGTTGCAGCACAGGGGACAGGATGCCGCCGGGATCGTGACCATTGATAGTGGAAACTTCCGGCAACGCAAGGCCAATGGCCTGGTGAAGGACGTGTTTGAAGTGCGCCACATGCAGCGTCTGCAAGGGAACATCGGCATAGGTCATGTCAGATACCCCACCGCAGGCAGCTCAAGTGCCGCTGAAGCCCAACCTTTTTATGTGAACTCTCCCTACGGCATGGTGCTGGCCCATAACGGTAACCTCACCAACGCCAAGGAGCTCAAGGAGCAGCAGTTCAAGGTCGCCCGCCGTCACATCAACACCACCTCCGACTCGGAAGTGTTGCTGAACGTGCTGGCCCACGAGCTGGATCGCTGTGACAAGATGGCCCTGCGTCCCGAAGATATCTTCGCCGCGGTGCGCAGAACCCATCAGCAGATCCGCGGTGCTTATGCGGTGGTCTCGCTGGTGATCGGCCATGGTCTCATCGGTTTTCGTGATCCCAACGGTATTCGCCCGCTGATCCTCGGTCGTCGTCAGGACGAGCAGGGCCAGGTGGAGTACATGCTCGCCTCCGAGAGCGTGGCACTCGACGCCATCGGTTTCGAGACGGTGCGGGATATTGCGCCGGGTGAAGCCATCTACATCACCGAGCAGGGCCAGCTCTTCTCCGAGCAGTGTGCGGAGAACCCGCAGATGAGCTCCTGTATCTTCGAATATGTCTATTTCGCCCGTCCCGATTCGTGTATCGACAAGGTCTCGGTCTACGCCGCCCGCCTCAGCATGGGTCGCAAGCTGGGTCAGAAGATTGCCCGCGAGTGGGAAGATCTCGACGTCGATGTGGTTATCCCCATCCCCGAGACCTCCTGTGACGTGGCGCTGGAGATCGCTCACACCCTGGATCTGCCATACCGTCAGGGCTTCGTGAAGAACCGCTACATCGGCCGTACCTTCATCATGCCGGGCCAGACCCAGCGCAAGAAGTCGGTGCGCCGCAAACTCAACGCCATCAGCTCCGAATTCAAGGGCAAGAAGGTGTTGCTGGTGGATGATTCCATCGTGCGTGGTACCACGTCCGAGCAGATCATCCAGATGGCCCGTGAAGCGGGGGCAGCCAAGGTCTACTTCGCCTCGGCGGCGCCGGAAATTCGCTTCCCCAACGTCTATGGCATCGATATGCCCACCGCCAACGAGCTGATCGCCCACGGCCGTGAAGTGGAAGAGGTGTGCAAGCTGATTGGCGCTGACGGTCTGATTTTCCAGGATTTGGAAGATCTGGAAGCCGCCGTGCGGGAGATCAACCCGGATCTGCGTCACTTCGAGACCTCGGTCTTCAATGGTCACTACGTCACCTCCGATGTGGACCAGTCCTATCTGGATCACCTCAATGCCCTGCGCAACGATGACACCAAAGCGGTGCGTGAATGGCAGGAAGGCACCAGCAATCTGGAAATTTTTAACGAAGGTAGTTAAACGTTTGCGGTTTTGCCGGATGGGATAGCGAGATGGGGGCCAGTGGCCCCCATTGTCGTTTTTGCCTCACACCGGCAGAAGGGGTAGGGGTATCTGTTTGAAAAACATCCGTTTATCTTGCCGGATATGGGCATGGCCAGCGGGATCCGCTAGCATAGGCGGCAACATATATGACCGATACGCTTTTAAGAGACGAGAGTTCAGATGGATGATCTGTTAGCCCCTGTGCGCCAGTTTTTGCAGTGCGAGACCCCGGATGAGTGGGTGGAGATGGCGCGGGAGCCTGCCCGTTTACCGACCCTGCTTATCGATCACGCCAACTGCGAGACCAAGGCCGCACTCACGGCCCACAGTCTGGTGCGCCGCTACTGCCTGCCCAAGGGCAAGCGCCATCTGCTGCCCAAGCTGGAGTTCTATCGCGAGCTGGATGCCATTCCGGAGAAGGCCGAGATCCTGGGCAAACGCAGCATGGGGGAGTCTGATCGCACCGTCTTTGCCGAGCTGGAGCGCAATCCACTGCTGTTTCCCATGGTGCGGCTCATTCAGGAGGAGCTGCATCACTTCGAGCAGGTGCTGGAGATCATGCAGGCCCGCGGCATCGAATACGGGCCGGTGACGGCCTCCCGCTATGCCCGCCAATTGATGCAGCATGTGCGCACCCATGAACCGGCCACCATAGTCGACAAGATGATCATCGGCGCCTATATCGAGGCCCGCTCCTGCGAGCGTTTTGCCAAGTTGGCGCCCCATCTGGACGAAGAGCTGAGCCGCTTCTACATCTCTTTGCTGCGCTCCGAGGCGCGCCACTATCAGGATTACCTGAGCCTGGCCGAACAGTACGCAGGGGAGGATATCAGCGAGCGGGTGGCCTTCTTTGGCAAGCTGGAAGCCGAGCTAATCTGCTCGCCGGATCCGCAGTTCCGGTTTCATAGCGGCCTGCCTGTCACATCTGACAGTTGTTGACGCACAGGGGGCAAACTACTATTGCCCTGTTCCTACTACGAGCGACAAGTAGTTACTTTTGAGCGCAATTCCCGGCCCTGAGCCGGGATCTTTTTTTCTGCCGTACCTCCTTCCTGCTTTTGGCGCTCTATGCTGAATCCCTGGCTATTTTTGCGTCTTCCCCTTGCGATGAAATCCTGTTCGATCAGCCGGTTATTGTGGTGATAAAGTGCTCATTCAGGTGGCTCACCCTTGTAGAAACGGGCGAAACCGTGTACTTTTTTGCCTTCGCAAGATTTGAATAACCAATCAATAGGAGCGTGTATGCGCATTGTTCTGTTGGGGGCTCCGGGCGCCGGCAAAGGTACCCAGGCTCAGTTCATCATGGAAAAACACGGTATTCCCCAGATCTCCACCGGCGACATGCTGCGTGCGGCGATCAAAGCGGGCACCGAGCTCGGTCTGAAAGCCAAAGCTGTGATGGACGCAGGTCAGCTGGTCTCTGACGACATCATCATCGGTCTGGTCAAAGAGCGCATCGCTCAGCCGGACTGCGCCAAAGGCTTCCTGTTGGACGGTTTCCCGCGCACCATTCCCCAGGCGCAAGCCATGAAGGACGCCGGTGTCGTGGTTGATTTCGTGCTGGAGTTCGATGTGCCGGACGAAGAGATCGTCAAGCGCATGAGCGGCCGTCGCGTTCACTCCGGCTCCGGCCGTACCTACCACGTGGTGTTCAACCCGCCGAAAGTGGAAGGCAAGGATGACGTGACTGGTGAAGATCTGGTGATCCGCGCCGACGACGAAGAGACCACAGTACGCAAGCGTCTGGATGTATATCATCAGCAGACCGCGCCGCTGATCGGTTTCTACGGCAAAGAGGCGGAAGCGGGCCACACCCGTTACGTCAAGATCGACGGCACCCAGCCGGTTGATCTGGTCAGCAAGCAGCTTGCCACCATTCTGGGCTGATCTTTGCTGCCGGCACAGTTTCCCGTGCCATCAGATAAATAAAGAGAAGGGCCCTGTCGGGCCCTTTTTGCATAATGACAGATAGACAGGAAGCCAACGTGACCACGAAAACCGGAATATTGCTGGTCAATCTGGGTACCCCAGCCGCACCGACCACCGCTGCCGTCAAAGCGTTCCTCAGCCAGTTCCTGCACGATCCCCGTGTGGTGGACCTGCCCCGCTACCTCTGGTGCCCGCTGCTCCACTTCATCATCTTGCCGACGCGCTCGCCCAAAGTGGCCAAGCTCTATCAGCAGGTGTGGACCGAGCAGGGCTCGCCGCTGATGGTGATAAGCAAGCAGCAGCGCGCCGCACTGGAGCAGGAGCTCAAGCGGGAGGGGGTCGAGGTGCCGGTAGAGCTGGCGATGACCTATGGTTCCCCGTCAGTGAATGATGGCTGGCAGGCGCTCAAGGCCAAAGGGGTCAACCGGGTGATCCTGTTGCCGCTCTATCCGCAATATTCGGTCAGTACCACCGCCTCGGTCTTCGATGCCTGGAGCAAGGCGATGAAGAGAGAACGCAATCTGCCGGTGGTACGGCTCATTCGTGATTATCACGCCCATCCCGAATACATTCAGGCGCTGGCCATGAGCGTGCGCCGTCACTGGGAGCAGCACGGTCAGGGTGATCACCTGCTGATGTCGTTCCACGGTATTCCCGAGCGCTACGAGAACGAAGGGGATCCCTATGGTCACCAGTGTCGCCATACCGCCAGCTTGCTGGCCGAGGCGCTCGGGCTGGAGGCCGGGCAGTGGACGGCCAGTTTCCAGTCTCGCTTTGGCAAGGAGGAGTGGCTCAAGCCCTACACAGACGTGACCATCGCCGGTATGCCAGCTGCGGGCATCAAGCGGCTCGATGTGATTTGCCCTGCCTTTGCGGCCGACTGCCTCGAAACCCTTGAGGAAATTCAGGTACAGAATCGGGAGATCTTCATGGAGGCCGGTGGCGAGCGGTTTGAATATATTCCGGCCCTCAACAGCGATCAGGCCCATATCAGGATGATGGTCTCGCTCATTTGCCGCGAATTGGCATGAGTGACCGGCAGTCAGTCAAACAAGGAGTCGAGTCATGGTACATATCACGCTGATATACGCAGGCCTGCTTGGGCTGCTGTTTCTGGGGCTATCTTTCTGGGTGGTCAGACGCCGCGCCCAGTTCGGGGTGATGATAGGGCAGGGGGAGGCCCCCGAGCTGCTGGCGGCGATCCGGGCCCACGGTAATTTTGCCGAGTATGTGCCGCTGACCCTGCTGCTGATGGCGCTGTGCGAGCTATCCGGTGCCGGTGCGCTCTGGCTGCATGCCGGTGGCGCCATGCTACTGGTTGGCCGCATCCTGCATGCCATCGGCATCCAGATCCCCAAAGCCCCCAATGTGCCCCGTTTTCTGGGCACCTTGCTATTCTGGCTCGCCCTCGGCCTCTTTTCGGTACTGGCCCTGTTGCAGGGGATGGCGGCCGCCTGAAAACAGGCGATTTTTTATGCTAGGGAACCACCCCGGACGGGGTGGTTTTTTTATGGTGAAAAGGCAAACGTTTTTCCTTGCAAGCCTTGTCTATACTGACTCCATTATTTAAACAGGGCGACTTTTCGGGGCGGCGGATTGTGTTAAAATCCCGCCCCTCTTTCCCCCAGAGCACAGAACATTGCCATGAAATTTCCCGGTCAGCGCAAGTCCAAACACTACTTCCCTGTCGACAGACGCGATCCCCTGGTTCCGCAAAATCCCCTGTTAACCGAGCTGGGCAAAGCCTACGTGGTCGGGATTGATCAGACCCTGGTTGATATTGAAGCCCATGTGGATGAAGACTTTCTGACCCGTTATGGTCTGAGCAAGGGGCACTCCGTCGTCATCAATGACGATGTAGCCGAACGGATTTATGACGAGCTTAAGGCCAACAACATGGTAGTGAGCGAGTTTGCCGGTGGCACCATCGGCAACACGGTACACAACTACTCGGTACTGGCCGATTCCCACTCCATTCTGCTGGGTGTGATGAGTCAGGACATTCGCATCGGCTGCTACGCCTACCGTTATCTGTGCAACACCTCTTCCCGCGTCAATCTGGACTACCTGCAGCCGGTAGACGGCCCGGTCGGTCGCTGCTTTACCTTCATTACCGAAGGGGGCGAGCGCAGCTTTGGCATCAACGCCGGCAAGATGGATCATCTGGATGTAGAGCACATCCCCGAAGAGATCATCAAGGAGTCCTCCGCGCTGGTCATCACTGCTTATCTGGTGCGCGGTGAAGATGGCACCCCGATGAAAGATGCCGCCATGGCCGCGGTGCGTTATGCCCGCGAGGCCGGTGTGCCGGTGGTGCTCACCCTGGGTACCCGTTTCGTCATCGAGTCCGATCCCCAGTGGTGGCGTGACTTCATCAGCGAAAACGTCACCGTGCTCGCCATGAACGAGGAGGAGGGCGAGGCCCTGACCGGTTTCTCCGATCCGCTGGCCGCAGCCGACAAGGCACTGGACTGGGCGGACATGGTGCTCTGTACCGCCGGTCCGGTGGGGCTCTATATGGCGGCCTACACCGAAGATGACTTCAAGCGCGAGACCACCTTGCCGCTGCTGCCCGGGGTGATTCCCGAGTTCAACATGTACGAGTTCAGCCGCCCCATGGCACGCGCCAAGTGCCGCAAGCCGGTGCGGATCTATTCCCATATCTCTCCCTACATGGGGGGGCCGGAGAAGATCAAGAACACCAACGGGGCTGGGGATGGCGCGCTTTCCGCTGTGCTGCACGACATGGTGGCCAACTCCTATCACCGGATGAATGTGCCCAACTCTGCCAAGCACATCTCCGAGTTCCTCACCTATTCCTCGCTCTCCCAGGTGTGCAAGTACGCCAACCGGGTAAGTTACGAGGTGCTGGCCCAGAGCAGCCCGCGTCTCTCTCGCGGTCTGCCGGAGAAAGAGGACAGTCTGGAAGAGGTTTACTGGGAGCGTTGATCCCGAATTGTTGCAAAACACCGCCATTGGCAGACGTTTTGACGTGACAGGGGGCCTTCAGGCCCCTCAGATTGCTGACAAAGCCAAAATCGTCATCGTAACGCATTGATTTTGTTTGATGAGAAAACCCTGTTTTTCTGAAATTAGGGGGTTTTTCAATAGTCTGGGGGGCCTTCAGGCCCCTTTTTTCCATCAATAACCCCAATATGCTTGAGTCCATGTCGCTTTTGCGACACCATTTGGCCACCGCATTGCCGGCCGGCAATGCCGCCGCACCTGAGAAAATGAGAGAGCCCCATGAGCATGCTTACCGAGAACCTTGACGCCAATTTCCAACTTTTTATCGAACAAGTCCGCGAGTCGGGTCAGGTGTGGGGCCTGCGCTATGGTGAAGACTGGGTGGTCTGCCGCTCTGCCGAGTTTGAAGATGCCGATGTGATGCCGCTCTGGTCTGCCGAAGAGGACGCCCGTCTGCACTGTGTTGACGAGTGGGCCGATTACGAGCCGGAAGTGATCGATCTGGAAGAGTTTCTCGATATCTGGATCAACGATCTGGATGAAGACGATGTGCTGGTCGGCCCGAACTGGAACGCTGATCTGGAAGGCCAAGAGCTCGAACCTATCGAGCTGGCCAAGGCACTGGTTGAACTGGACGCCTGAAAGCGCCTCCATTGATGGCCTGAACGTACAGGTCATCGAGACAAAGACCGGGATCCGTCAAGGATACCGGTCTTTTTTATGGTCGAATGGCCCGATTGATGAGTTAAAAGCCGATTTGCCTTTGCACCTGTCAGGGGGATGGTCCATCATCAACCTTTTGCCAAGGGAGGAGCGCCATGTTTGTATTCGACGTAACGGGAGCTGCGGGTGAGAAGGCCAGCATTCGGGTGCAGGCGCTGGATTGGGCGCAAGCCGGACCAGTGACCTTCCAGTGCGATGATGATCAGCTGGCGGTCGTGCTCCTGAGCGGTTGTCGTTGCGATGCGGTGGGCTTTTTCAACCTGTTGGCGGGATGCAAACCGCTCTATATCGAGCAGTGGCTCAGCTACCTGCAAGAGAGTGGCCGCATTGGCAAATGGAGCCACCAGACCGAGAGTCCCGCCGATGGGACGTATCTGGCCAGAGCTGGTCTGGAGCACGATGAGCTCAATAGCCTGCTTGGCCAGGTCTATCAGGTGGCGGGGTTCAATCGCCTGCAAATCAACCGTTACCTCAAGAACCGCCACAACCCCACCATGCTGGCGACCCGGTACGATCAGAAGGAGCTGGAGCGCTATCGCCAGCTCAATGACATCATTCTGACCCTTTTGAAGCTGAAGCATCCTCAGTAAAGAGCCCCAGCTGGCTGATATCCGGTCGCAGCGGTTGCGGCCGGGCGATCAGATAGCCCTGCAAGCCATCCACGTACATCCCCTGCAGCAGCTGTTTCTGGCCAAGCTGTTCTACCCCCTCTGCAATCACCTGACATCCCATCCGATGTGATACATCGACGATCATCCGCACAAACTGCTGGTTGGTCTGATCCTGCTCCAGCCCGGTAATAAGGGCGGGATCGAGCTTGATGTAGTCGGGCTTGAGCTCGCGAAACAGGGTAAAGGAGCCGATCCCCTTGCCAAAGTTGGCGATGGCCGAGCGGCTGCCATTGCGACGCAGTAGCTCAAACACCCGCTTGGCGCCGGTCAGATTCCGTTCCAGATGCTCCTCGTCGAGTTCGAACACCAGATTGGCACTGGTATTGGGATCCTTGAGCAACTGACGGTCAAGCCAGACCAGGAAGGTACTATTTTGCAACAGGTTGGGGGAGAGGTTGATCCCCCAGCGGCTCTGGTTGGCACTAAAAGCCCGGTACTGACGCATAATATGAACGATCACCAGTTGCTCCAGTCGCATCACCAGATCCAGTCGCTGGGCCATGGCAAACAAAGTGTCGGTGGGCAGGGCTGTACCGTCACTACCGCTGAAGCGGGTGTAGATCTCGTTGTAGGCCAGCATGCTGCGGTGTAGGGGCTGGATTGGCTGATAGGTGAAGCTGAGCCGCTCCTGCGCCAGCACTTCGGTCAGCACCTCGCGCCAATGGTGTTGTCCCTGCAGATCGGAGACGTTGTCATCCTGCTGGATGGCCCAGCCGTTGATGGTTTCGGTCTGGGCACGAGCCAGCGCCAGATCGGCCCGGGCCAGCACGGCCTCGATTTTCTGGCCGCTGTTGAGCTTGGTCAGCCCCGAGTAAGCAGCGCTCTCCAGCTCGTGTTGAGCCTGATAATGGTCGAAGGCCACTTTCAAATCCTGCCCCAGCAAATGGGGGGGAATATTGGCCACAGGTTGCACCAGAACGGCGAAATCAGCGCCCGAGATGCGATAGACCTGATTACCCGGGAAGCGGCTCACCACCCGTTTGATGAGGGCGGCCATGTCCTTGATGTAGGCATCGCCAGACTGGAAACCACGCTGGGCGTTGATCTTGCCAAGCTCGGTGGCACGGATCAGCACCAGGGTCGCGGTCTGGGTGTCCTGATCCCTCTGCAGCAACTCGGTCATGTCGCGGCGAAAGGCGTGGCGGTTGAACAGTTGAGTCAGCTCGTCGGTGGTGGCCAGATTACTCAATTCGGTCAGCTGACGATGGGTACTCTGTTCGGCACTCTCGAACTGCTCCAGCAGTTGTTGCAGTACCTCCCGGGAGGCGGGCTCATCAAGCTGGGAGGGATCCCGGCTCCTGATGGCCTTAACCCAGGTCAGCTCCTGATGCTGGACCATGCCGTCAATGGTGCGGATGGCCAGCATCAACAGCAGGATCATGCCAAGCAGTGTGGTGGCCAGGATAATCGCCAGAGTGAGCGGTGTGCTCTGAAGGGCCAACCAAACTGCTTGCAGGAGCAGCAGGGGGATGGTCACTATGGTGGCGATCATTAAGAGGGGGCGTCCAAGCTTGTGAACCATCTTGTTATCCTTGAAGTGGCTGCTTTATGGGGGAATTTTAACCAAGCTGGCGGAGCAAAGCATGCTATTCCTCGCAACTCGGTGAAAAGGGTCAATTGAAATAGGTTAAATGTGAGTGAAACCACTTTCACAGGTACCGAAACAGGCGAAGATGAGTTGAAAACAGATCAAACAAGGCAGAGGTAAATCATGTTGTTAGAGCCAGAAAATAGTGCCAAAGCACGACAATTATTGAACCAGAGTATGGCACTGGTGCTGGCAGGTGGACGTGGCAGTCGCCTGAAACAGTTGACTGACAACCGTGCCAAGCCGGCCGTCCATTTCGGCGGCAAATTCCGGATCATCGACTTTGTGCTCTCCAACTGTATCAACTCGGGGATCCGCCGGGTTGGTGTAGTCACCCAATACAAATCTCACAGCCTGCTGCGTCACCTGCAATCGGGCTGGTCCTTCCTGCGTTACCAGATGAACGAGTTCATCGACCTGCTGCCTGCCCAGCAACGGGTGGACGAGGTGCACTGGTATCGCGGTACCGCCGATGCCATCTATCAGAACGTCGACATCATCCGCGACTATGGCCCCAAATACCTGGTGGTGTTGGCAGGGGATCACATCTACAA
Source organism: Aeromonas sp. 84A (assembly GCF_051919345.1). Lineage (NCBI taxonomy): Bacteria > Pseudomonadati > Pseudomonadota > Gammaproteobacteria > Aeromonadales > Aeromonadaceae > Aeromonas > Aeromonas sp. 84A. The sequence goes on along the minus strand of NZ_JBQBEW010000001.1, from coordinate 3,104,094 downwards.
GATGGACTACGCCGCCATGCTGCTCGATCACGTGCGCCTCGGTGCCAAGGTCACGGTTGCCTGTATCGAAGTGCCGCGGGCCGAGGCCTCTGCTTTCGGCATCATGGATATCGACGAACAGCGCAAGATCCGCGCCTTTGTGGAAAAACCGGCCAATCCGCCCGCCATGCCGGGTTGCGAAGATCGCTCGCTGGCCTCCATGGGGATCTATATCTTCGAGGCGGAGTACCTCTACCAACTGCTGGAAGAGGATATCCTCAACCAGGACTCCAAACACGACTTCGGGATGGATGTGATCCCCCGTATCGTGGAGGAGGGGCTGGCCTTTGCTCACCCCTTCAACATGTCCTGTGTCGGGGCGCGCGAGGGGCAAAAGCCCTACTGGCGTGATGTAGGTACCCTGGATTCATTCTGGGAAGCGAATATGGATCTCGCCTCCGTGGTGCCCGAGCTCGATATTTACGATCAAAACTGGCCTATCTGGACCAGCCAGACCCTGACGCCACCGGCCAAGTTTGTGCAGGACCGCAATGGCCAGCACGGCATGACCATCAACTCCATGTTTGCGGGCGGGACCATTGTCAGCGGGTCGTTCGTGCTCAACTCGGTGCTCTTTACCAATGTGCGGGTGCACTCCTTCTGTACTCTCGATCAGGCCGTCATCTTCCCGGGGGTCGAGATTGGCGCCGGTTGCCGTCTGCGCCGGGTGGTGGTGGACAAGGGATGTGTGCTGCCAGATGGGTTGGTGGTGGGTGAAAACGCCGATGAGGATAGCCGCCGCTTCTATCGCTCCGAGCAGGGGATTGTGCTGGTGACCAAGGAGATGCTGGACAAGCTGGTTTGAGGAAAGTCCTTGAAACTGTGTCAGACGCTGTAACGCAAAGGGAGCCATCAAGGCTCCCTTTTTCATCCGGGTGAATGGTGCGGATTACTCGCTGACCACCGCTTTGGCGGCCATCACCATGGCGGTGCCGTGCTTGCCACCGGCCGCGGTCACTTGCGGGACGCCATCCTCATCGGTGTCACCACCGGCCCCTTCGATGACGTTCTCGCCGGAGTCGCCGATCCACTCGGCCATCTGCATGCCACCGTTGACGGTGCCACGGAACCAGCTGACGTACTGACCGGTCAGCTTGGCCAGCTCCAGTTCGGGCGCCTTCTCGGTCCCTTCGTTGCGCAGGTTCAGCATGGCAGAGCGCAGCGCGCCGGAGATGGCAGCCTGGGTCCAGGGGGTGTATTCACCCTGTTTACCCGCCAGCCAGGTGCCCGCCTTGGCATTGAAGTAGGCCTTGTCAGCGGCGATAAACAGCTCGCGCGCGGCGGTGCGATACTTGGCATCGGAAGTCGCGAGGAACGCCGCGGTCAGGCCGCGGATAGCAGCAAACTGGGCATCAACGGATTGCGCCTTGTCTACCTTGCCACCCAGTGTCAGACCATCGTGTACCAGCCCGTTGTTACCCTTGAGATTGGCAAGGATGAAATCGGCCTGTTTGCGGATAAGCTCGAGTGCCTGCTGACCCTGCTTGGTCTTGAGGTTCAGCTCGCCGTTGTCGCCAGCGGCGTAACCGACCGGCAGCGCATCCTGAGCGCGCTGGAAGATCTGCAGGGCGACCAGCGCGTAAGCGGCGTCAAAGGTGGTGACGTGCTTGCTCTGTTTGCCTCCCTGCCAGCTATCCACCAGAGTGCCAGCTTTGCCATCAAAGTGCAGAGCTGCCAGGTTCTTGAAGGTGAGGTTGGAGAGATTGAGCGTCAGCGAGAAGGCGTCGCTGCCCGCCACCGCCTTGCCCAGATCATTGGTCTGGTTGGCCTTGGGTGCCGCGGCAAACGGCGCGCCGTCAAACACGGCGTGGAAGGCCGGATTCTGGTTGGTGTTGGCCGTGCGCTGATCGCTGAAGGCGTAGAACTCGGAGAGTGGCCACAGCATCATCCAGGCATCGCGCAGCTGGGCTGAGCCATCCACTACGTCGAGCTTGCCGATGGCACCCGCATCGTTGTTGCGAGTCTCGGTCACTTTCACCTGATGGGGGAAGTAGATGACACCCTTGGCTGGATCGTACTGCGGGGTGATCTTGGCGCCCAGCTGTTTGCCATTAAAGCCAAGCTGGTTCTGCATGATGGCCAGCTTGTCGATGGACTGCTCGGTCAGCATCATGCCGTTGAAGCCGTCGGCGGCAGAGACGCCGAGCTTGTGCTTGCCATCCTGATCCATGTTGGCGGAGGCGGTTTCCACCTCTTCATCGCTCTCGGCCACGTGCATGCCGCCGAGGAAGTCCTGGGACCACATGACCTCTTTGAGCAGAATACTGCCTACAGCCGCCGGTACCAGCAGGTTGTCACTGCCGCTCCAGCGCAGGGTGGTGTAGTCGCGGAAGTAGGCCGGAACCTGGGTCTTGACGGTTTTCTCGACACCTTTGGCTGTCTTCATGGTGATCTGGTCACCATTGACCGGAGTGGTATTCACAGCCTCGGCAAACTCCGGGTTGGCGGAGGCGTAGGGCAGGGAGAGGGGATACATGCCTTGCGGGATCTCGTCAGCCGGGAAGCCAACTGCCTCCGCCATGGCCATGACCCGTTTGCCGAGATCGGCCATGGTGCCACCACGGGCCAGGTTTTGCGGCCCGTTCACCAGATGCGGGCCCATGCCGGACTGATAGTTGAGGGCGTACATCGCCTCTTCGGAGTATTCATAGGACTCGATGCCAGCGGCGAAGTCGAACGGGGTCGGCTCATTGGCATGGTTGGCATCCAGCACGTCCAGATCCAGCCCCAGCGCTTCGGCCAGCGGCTCGCCGGAGAGTTCAAATTCGGTATAGGCCAGCATGTTGGCGGCGGTGTTGAAAGTCTTCTCTTCAACCTTGACGGCTGCGTGTGCGATGCCACTCACCAGAGCACAGGCAACGGCCTGTACCAGAACGGTTTTTCTCATGTCCCTTTTCACCATTGGTTTTATTATTGACGCTTCTCATGACGAATCTAAATGAGAATGGTGTGCATTATGCTCTGTTCGCGCCGGGCTGAGAAGCAAAAAACCGCCCGGCAGCTTGTCTGGTAAACAGGACAAGAGGCCGGGCGGTTTGAACAACAAAGGTGAGGGGGGAGAAATAGCCTGATCAGAGCATCTTGAAGGGGATCACCAGACGACCCGGCTCCACCTTGAGGTCTTCGACCTTCTCCTTGATCCTCGCTTCGTTCTTGCGGCTGCTGTCGAGGCGGTAGACCGGCGTCTGCGACAGGAACAGGGAGAGCGACTGATTGAAGGTGGGCAGGACGGGGGTCAATGCGGCACCTATGTTGGCCGGATCTGTCTGTACCGAGATCAGCTCAAGGTCACGCAGATAGATGGCCCCCTGATCGGCCACATATTCCGGGCGGGCGCTCAGGGCAAAGCGGATCTTCATCTGCTGGCTGCCAAGGGGGCTGCTCACCTGCAGATCGCCAGCTGCGTCCAGCTCGATGCGATCCGGCTGTTTGCGGCCGATACGGCTCTGCATCTCGTCCAGACGGATCTTGCTCGACATGATGCCGGGGATCCCCAGCTGTTTTTCAAAAGAGACCTGATCTTTGAGATACTGGTTGATTTCGGCTTCGCTGACGTTGTACTGGGTCAGGGAACAGGCCGCCAGCAGCAGGGCGAGGGGGAGTAACAATAGCTGTTTCAACATGAGGGATTCCGCGTGGGCAAATATGATGGCGCTATCTTACGCGATAACGGACGTGGAATGAGAGCCTCATACCGTGGCAAATCACGGACTTGCTGTATTCCCGGTTGTTTTTTGGCAACCGCCGGGTTCATCATCGACGAGTGAGCGGAATAGGGCTGAGCTGTTTGCTGCGGGCATGGGTCTACGCCTTAAGCAGAGAGAAGAGAACAGAGAACGAGGAGAGCGTAATGGTTCGGATGGGCAAGGTTGGCCGCAGGGCGCTGCTGTGGCTTGGCTGCATGATGGGACTGTGGAGCCCATCGCTGTGGGCTGAGGTGAAAGTGATCCCGGTCTTCGAGGCGCAGGCGGCGGTGCAGACCCTCAAGGAGGTCTATCCCCAGCTTGGGGTGAGTGCCATGGGGAATCAGTTGGTGCTGAGCGGGACGCCAGCCCAGCTGCAGGAGGCCGAAGCCACGCTGGCGCAGATCAACCAGCCACCGCAAAGCCTGCTTATCGAGTGGCGGGTCTATGGTGCCGCCAGCGGTCAGCAACTGGGGGGCTCAATCAGTCGCGACGAGGCCAAGCGGCAGTGGCTGGTCGATGGCAACGCCCGGCAGTACCAGCGCAGCCAGAACGACAGCTGGCAGGTGCGCGGGCTGTCGGGCCGTCCCGTGCTGCTGCGGATGGGCTCCTATCAACCGGTCACCTTCTATCATTGGAATGGGGGAGCCGTGGTGGGGATGATGCCGCTGGTGAACGGCCTCTATGCCACGGCCACCTTGATTGGCGATCGGGTGCAGATTGCGCTGAGCAGCGAACAGGCGAGGCTGGATCAGGGCACCATCAATCGTGGGCAGAGAGCCACCGAGGTGAGCGGGGCCCCGGGCCAGTGGCTGACGGTGGGAGAGCTTTCGACCAGCTCAGCGGATCAGGGGAGTAGCCTCGGCACCCAGCTACAGGGGGGGCGAGGCAGCCAGAGCGAGCGCCAAACCCTGCAGATCCGGGTCACTCGTCAATAGGTGTCAGCCCCGTCAGTGGGGCTGGTCTGCGGCATATTCCCGTAGTTGGCGACTGCGTAGCAGATACCAGAGTGACCAGAGGCTGGCGACCAGCACCAGTGCGGTGGGCCAGCTGAATGACCACTTCTGCAGATTGAGGCTGTGCAACTGCATCAGCAGGCCGCTGACGGCAGAGCAGAGCAGCAGCAGCGGGCTGTGGCGCCGGAGTCTGGCGCGAATACTCTGGGTCTGCTGATAGGTGCCCCCGTAGGCGAGCAACGCCAGCATGGCGGGGACGTCGGTCAGCAGGCTGATGTAGAGGGTGATCTTGTCCGGATAAAAGAGGGTAAGGATCTCGCTGCCGCTCTCGCGGGTCACTCCCGCCATCAGAAAGAGCCAGACCGAGCGGGTCAGCAACAGGGCGATGGGCCAGAACCAGAGAGGCGGGCGCAACTGGCCGTGATCGTCATATCGGTGTTCGGGGTAGAGGGTCATGGTTGCCCGTTATCCACTTGAATTGAGTGATGAAGGGGATATGGGGCGACGAAGCGTCCTTTGCAAGGCGTTGGGTGTGGCGCAAATTAATCGGGGGGGCAATGCCCCCCAATCCGTTTCTTCAGATATCGCAGCGCGAGTCGGCGGCGTTACAGCCAGCCTTTGCGCTTGAAGAAGAGGCCGGTGCCGAGCGATGACATCACCATCAGCACCAGTGACATGGGATAACCATACTCCCAGGCGAGCTCCGGCATGCGGCCGAAGTTCATGCCGTAGATACTGGCGATCAGGGTCGGCGGCAGGAAGATCACGGCGGCTACCGAGAAGATCTTGATCACCTTGTTCTGCTCCAGATTGGTCACCCCCATGGAGGCCTCCAGCTGGAAGTTGATCTTGTCGAACAGGAACTGGGTGTGGGGCAACAGGGATTCCACGTCGTGCAGCATCTCGTCGATCCACTTGTTCTGCTCAAGGCTCATGCGCTGGCGCAGGCTGCGTTTGAGGAAACGCAGGGCGCGGCGGGTATCGTGCAGAGAGAGACGGATCTGGCCGTTGGCCTCTTCCTGCGCCATCAACTCTTTCAGCATGGGGTTGATCTGATCCGGCTCGAAGATCTGATCGGCGGTGTTTTCCAAGGTCTTGTAACCATCCTCGATAAGGTCGGAGAGGTACTCCACCTTGAGGTTCTGCACCTCCAGCAGGATATCGAGGGCATCCTCCACCTCCAGCCGATCCTGGCGCATATAGTGGCGCAGCAGGCGCACCAGCCCGATGTCATCTTCACGAATGCTGATCAGCAGGTTGTTGCGCAGGGTAAAGGAGACGTGGACACCCTTGGTGTCACGACCGATCCGCTGGGGAAACAGGGAGTGAATGTGCAGACCATCGGTATCCCAGTAAAAACGGGCGGATGCCTCGATGTCGTCGAGCTCTTCCTTGTCGGGGACCTCTTCCAGGAACAGGCCCGTCAACCATTCTCGCTCTGCCGTGTCCGGCTTGTAGGCATCCAGCCAGACCGTGTTGTCAGGTACTATGTCGTTAGGCCCGAGCGTGACTATGTCCAGCACCTTGTTGTTGAGAATGTAGGCGGTGATCATCTGTCCCCCCTTAAAAAGTCATGGGTAATCAGGGATGGTTGCACAGGTCATGCGGCCTTAGATCGCTGCAGAAGGCGATCCCGTGGATAAGCAGATCGGGCCGATGGAAAACCTGAATGCGGCGAACTATACAGGGGTGGGCCGCGCTTGTCAGGGGCTATTCATCAGGGATTCAGCTTGTTTGTTCAAAAAAACAGCGAGGTCGGATCACCTGAGCGGATATGCGGGGTAGAACCCAGCCTTTGGCTGGCGGAGGGCTAGCTGGGGCTGCTTGTTGCCGCTGCCCCGCTTCATCACATATTCGGATAATTAGGCCCGGAGCCCCCCTGTGGTGGCGTCCAGATAATGTTTTGACTGGGGTCCTTGATATCGCAGGTTTTGCAGTGGATGCAGTTGGCGGCGTTGATCTGCAGTTTGGCCGCGCCTTCCGTTTCCAGTACTTCAAACACCCCTGCCGGGCAGTAGCGTTGGGCGGGTTCGGCCCAGGTGGGCAGATTGACCTCGGCCGGAATGCGCTCGTCCTGCAGCTTGAGGTGGCAAGGCTGATCCTCGTCGTGACTGGTGTTGGCCAGATACACAGACGAGAGCTTGTCAAAGCTCAGTCTGCCATCGGGTTTGGGGTAATGGATGGGCTCGCAGCGGCTGGCCACGCGCAGCTGACGGTAATCGTGAGCCTTATCGAGCAGTTTGAAGGGCGAGTTTGCGCCAAACAGCCGTTGCTCCAGCCAGTTGAAGGCACCGCCCAACCAGGGCCCATAGCGATGAAGCGCCGCGCCGAAGTTGCGCGCCGCCTTGAGTTCGCGGGCCAGCCAGCTCTGGTGCAGCTCGTCACCATACTGGGCCAGATCCCGGCCCCCTTCATCGCCACCTCGCAGCGCCATCGCGACGGTTTTTGCCGCCAGCATGCCGGACTTCATGGCGGTGTGGATCCCCTTGATGCGGGAAAAGTCGAGAGTGCCCGCATTACAACCGATCAGCAGGCCGCCCGGGAAGTGCATGCGGGGCAGGGCGTGCCAGCCCCCCTTGGTGATGGCGCGTGCGCCATAGCTGATGCGCTCCCCATCTTGCAACACGCCAGCGATAAGCGGGTGATGTTTGAGGCGCTGGAATTCGTCGAACGGGCTGAGCCAGGGATTCTGGTAGTTGAGATCGACAATCAGCCCGACCGCGACCTGATCCCCCTCCATGTGATAGAGATAGAAACCGCCGTGACTATTGCCGCCCCCCTGCTTGCCAAGGGGCCAGCCACTGCCGTGCAGCACCTGTCCCGCTTTGCCTTGGCCAGCAGGCAGTTGCCACAGCTCCTTGAAGCCGATGGCATAGTGCTGGGGCTGGGCAGGGCTTGCCAGATTGAATGCGGCGATCAGCTGCTTGCCGAGATGGCCGCGGGCCCCCTCGGCAAAGAGGGTGTAGCGGCCGAGCAGCGCCATGCCGGGCACATGATCTGCTTTTGGGTTACCAGCGCGATCCAGCCCCAGATCGCCGGTGATCACCCCCTTGACCCGGCCCGCTTCCATGATAAGTTCGCTGGCGGTAAACCCCGGGTATATTTCGACTCCCAGTTTTTCCGCCTGTTGGCCAAGCCAGCGGCAGAGGTTGCCGAGGCTGACGATGTGACAGCCCTCATTGTGCATCCGGGGTGGCACCGCCCAGGCGGGGAGTTGCAGGGAGCGTTGCTCGCTTTGCAGCAGATGCACCAGATCGTCGCTGACCGGTACGCCGAGCGGCGCTTGCTGCCAGCAATCCGGCAGCAGCTCTTGCAAGGCGACGGGATCAAACAGGGCGCCGGAGAGCAGATGGGCGCCAATTTCCGCTCCCTTCTCCAGCAGACAGACAGAGAGAGTGGCATCCTGCTGTTTCAGGGCGATGGCTGCACTGAGCCCCGCCGGACCGCCGCCGACGATGACGACATCAAATTCCATTGCTTCCCGTTCCATCTTGCCTCTGCGCTCTGGTTGGCCTAGGGTAATGCTGGTAGTTTACGTAAACGTAAAGCAGTTGTAAGCAAAACTGAGCAAGAAAAAGCAAAAAATCAGGGAAGAGCGTACTGCAACAAACGCAGAGGCACACTAATGAATTCAATCCAAAGAGACGAGGCATGACCCCATGAAGCTGCTGGTCGCAATCAAACGGGTAGTCGACTACAACGTCAAGATCCGGGTGAAGGGAGACGGCTCCGACGTGGAGCTCGCCAATGTGAAGATGGGGATCAACCCCTTTTGTGAAATTGCGGTGGAGGAGGGGGTCAGGCTGCGGGAAGCCGGGGTCGCCAGCGAGCTGGTGGTGGTGACCTTTGGCCCGGACGCGGCGGCCGAGCAACTGCGCCATGGGCTGGCGTTGGGGGCGGATCGGGCGCTGCATTATGTCACCGATGAGACGCTCACCCCGCTGACTGTCGCCCGCGCCTTGCACAAGGTGTGTGAGCAGGAGCAGCCGGATCTGGTGCTGCTCGGCAAGCAATCCATCGATTCAGACAACAATCAGGCGGCCCAGATGCTGGCTGCCCTCAATGATTGGCCGCTGGCGACCTGCGCGTCCGCCCTTAAGGTGGAAGCGGGAGAGCTGCTGGTGACCCGCGAAATCGACGGTGGCCTCGAGACCCTCGGCATGCCGTTGCCTGCGGTGGTGAGCGCCGATCTGCGTTTGAATGAACCGCGCTTTGCCTCGCTGCCCAACATCATGAAGGCCAAGCGCAAGCCGCTTGATAGCGCCCCGTTCTCGACACTCGCCGTTGAGGTGGCCAATCAGACCCGTTTGCTCGGGGTGATGGCGCCGCCAGTCCGCAGCGCAGGGATCAAGGTGGGCTCGGTGGACGAGCTGGTGGACAAACTCAAACACGAAGCGAAGGTGCTGCCATGAGCGTGCTGATCATTGCCGAACATCATCAGGGCCATCTGGCCGACAACGTGGCACAACTGGTCACCGCCGCCGGATCCATCGGCGGTCAGGTTGACCTGCTGTTGCTGGGGCAGGGGCTGACCGAGGCGGGTGAACAGGCGGCTGCCATTGGCGGCGTCGACAAGGTGTTGCTTGCCGAACATCCCCGCTTGGCCGACGGGCTGCTGGATGGGGTGGACAAGCTGCTGGCCACTTGGTGTCAGGGTTACAGCCACTGCCTGATGGCGGCGAGTGCCATGGGCAAGGCGCTGCTGCCACAGGTGGCGGCCCGGCTCGGGGTGGAGATGCTCTCCGAGGTGACGGCTATCGAGAGCAGCGACACCTTCCTGCGCCCCATCTATGCGGGCAATGCCATTGCCAGAGTGGCAAGCTCGGCGCCCGTCAAAGTGATGACGGTGCGGGCCACCGCGTTTGCCAAGGCGGCGACGGGTGGGCAGGCTCCCATCGAACGCTTGGCCGTGCCCGAATTCGCTGGTCGTACCCGGTTGGTCGAGCGCCGCGCGGTGCGCTCCAGCAGGCCCGAACTGACCGCCGCCCGGGTGGTTGTCTCTGGTGGTCGCGCCCTTGGTTCCAAGGCGCAATTTGCCCTGATTGAGGCGCTGGCCGACAAGCTGGGCGGTGCCGTGGGGGCATCGCGAGCCGCTGTTGATGCTGGATATGTCGCCAACGATCTGCAGGTGGGGCAGACCGGCAAGGTGGTGGCGCCCGAGCTCTACATCGCGGTCGGCATTTCGGGCGCCATCCAGCATCTGGCGGGGATGAAGGAGTCGAAGGTGATCGTGGCCATCAACAAGGACAGCGACGCCCCCATCTTTCAGGTGGCGGACTACGGGCTGGTGGGGGATCTCTTCACCCTGCTGCCGGAGCTCACCGCCAAACTGTAAATTTGTCAGAAATGGCTGGGCTGTGGTCGTTTATGCGCTCTGCCCGCCATTTCTGTGCATGTTCCCTGCAAGCCCTGACCCGTTCAGGGCTTTTTCTCCTGCAAGGGGGATGCAGAGTGACGGTAAAAGGTTGAGCCAGCTCCCAAAAAGCCTTTGATCCGCTGGCTGCTCTTGTGTAAAACCTGACAAGTCATCGATTACTCTCATCCACTCACGGAAAGCGTCATGAGCAAACAGATTTACAACTTCTGCGCCGGCCCCGCCATGCTGCCGGTTGAAGTCATGGAGCGCGCCCAGCGCGAATTTTGTAATTTTCAGGGGCTGGGAGCCTCTGTCATGGAGCTTTCCCATCGCGGCAAGCCCTACATGGCGGTTGCCGAGAAGGCCGAAGCGGACCTGCGTGAGCTGCTGGCGGTGCCGGACAACTACAAGGTGCTCTTCATGCACGGTGGCGGCCGCGGTCAGTTCTCCGCTGTGCCCATGAACCTGCTGGGCGGGGCCAACAAGAAGGCGGACTTCCTGCTGACCGGTGTCTGGTCCCAGAGTGCTGTGGATGAAGCCAAAAAGTATGGCGATATCCAGACCTTCCAGGGGGTTGCCAAGAACGAGCAGGGGATCTCTCACCTGCTGCCGACCCCGGCGTTTCGCGCCGATGCGGCCTATGTTCACTACTGTCCGAACGAAACCATCGACGGCATCGAGATGTTCGACATCCCGGCCACCGGCGAGGTGCCGCTGGTGGCGGATCTCTCCTCCACCATTCTCTCCCGTCCTCTCGACGTGAGCCGCTTTGGCATCATCTATGCTGGCGCTCAGAAAAATATCGGGCCGTCCGGGCTTGCCATCGCCATCGTGCGCGATGATCTGCTGGATCAGGCCAGAGCCGATGTCCCCTCGATTTTCGACTACAAGCTCACTGCCAAGAACGACTCCATGTTCAACACGCCGCCCACCTACGCCTGGTATCTGGCCGGTCTGGTCTTCGAGTGGCTGAAAGAACAGGGTGGCCTCGAGGCGATGGAAGCGCGCAACAAGGAGAAGGCCGACTTCCTCTATGACTATCTCGATCAGTCGAGCTTCTACGGCAATCAGGTGGATGTCAGCTGCCGTTCGCGGATGAACATCCCGTTCCAGCTGAAAAATGCCGAGCTGGACAAGAAGTTCCTGGCCGAATCGGAAGCCGCTGGCCTGCTGGCCCTCAAAGGACACCGCATTGTCGGTGGCATGCGCGCCAGCATCTACAACGCCATGCCGCTGGAGGGGGTGAAGGCCCTGGTGAGCTTTATGGATGACTTTGCCAAGCGCAACGGCTGAGAAGAGAGTACTCACATGCTTGCTGGCGGCCTCTCGTGACAACTCGTGAGCCGCTCCAGCTATTGCAGTGATTCAAGACGCCGGGGATACCCCGGCGTCTTTTTTTCAACAGAACCAGCGCGCTGGCGTTTGCCGTGCGATTTCCCCTGAAAGTGCCCTTGCCGAGCGGGACGCAGGCTGTTAACGTCCGGACAGGCGTTTATTTTTGAGATAGCACAGGAAGTCTATGAATTCGTTGCGTTTGGAACCCATTTCTCGTGTGGCCGGTGAGGTCAATCTGCCCGGCTCCAAGAGTGTCTCTAACCGTGCGCTGCTGTTGGCGGCGCTGGCTCGTGGCACCACCCGTTTGACCAACCTGCTCGACAGCGATGACATTCGTCATATGCTGGCTGCGCTGACCCAGCTCGGGGTCAAGTACAAGCTCTCTGCCGACAAGACCGAGTGTACCGTGCAGGGTCTGGGTCGCAGCTTCGCGGTGAAAGAGCCGGTCAATCTGTTCCTCGGCAACGCCGGTACTGCCATGCGACCGCTCTGCGCCGCGCTATGCCTCGGCTCAGGTGAATATACTCTGGGCGGCGAGCCGCGCATGGAAGAGCGTCCCATCGGCCATCTGGTGGATGCCCTGCGTGAAGCGGGTGCCCATATCCAGTACCTGAAACACGATGGTTATCCGCCGCTGGTGGTGGATGCCAAGGGGCTGTGGGGCGGCGATGTGCATGTCGACGGCTCCGTCTCCAGCCAGTTCCTGACCGCGTTTTTGATGGCGGCGCCGATGGCGGCCGGTGATACCCGGATCCACATTAAGGGAGAGCTGGTCTCCAAGCCCTACATCGACATCACCCTGCACATCATGAAGCAGTTCGGGGTGGTCATCGAGCACGACAACTACAAGCTGTTCTACATCAAGGGCAACCAGACCTACATCAGCCCGGGTGATTTTCTGGTGGAAGGAGATGCCTCCAGCGCCTCTTACTTCCTCGCAGCGGGTGCCATCAAGGGCAAGGTGCGGGTCACTGGCATTGGCAAGCACAGCATTCAGGGTGATATCCACTTCGCCGACGTGCTGGAGAAGATGGGCGCGCGCATCACCTGGGGCGATGATTTCATCGAGGCGGAGCAGGCGCCGCTGCATGGAGTGGATATGGACATGAACCATATTCCCGATGCGGCTATGACCATCGCCGTTGCTGCGCTGTTTGCCGAGGGGCCGACCTCCATTCGCAATATCTACAACTGGCGGGTGAAGGAGACCGATCGTCTGCACGCCATGGCGACCGAGCTGCGCAAGCTGGGCGTCGAAGTGGAGGAGGGGCATGACTTTATCACCGTGACCCCGCCGACCCAGCTCAAGCATGCCGAGATCGATACCTACAACGATCATCGTATCGCCATGTGCTTCTCGCTGGTGGCGCTCTCGGATACCCCGGTCACCATCAATGATCCCAAGTGCACCTCGAAGACCTTCCCGGATTACTTCGACAAGCTGGCCAGTATCAGCCAGCGTGGCTGATCACTGACAAAACCGTCACCACAGATGCTTCGGGCCCGCGCTGAGCGGGCCTTTTTGCCTTCCTTATCCGCACTTCCATTTCGCCTAGCATCATTTCAATAACTTGCAAGATTGTCATATAAAATAGTTTTGTGATTGCTGTAATTTCCTATTTACACATGCGCTGTCGCGGGCTATGTTGAGATTTCCTAATCGCAGTCATCTAGCAGGAAGCCTTGTCATGCAGCATCAAACCGACGACGTTCGTATCAGTGAAATCAAAGAGTTATTACCCCCGGTTGCGGTGCTTGAGAAGTTTCCGGCTACCGAGGTGGCCTCGTCCACCGTTTTTGAATCCCGTCAGGCCATTCATAATATCCTGGCCGGCGAAGATGATCGTCTGCTGGTGGTGATTGGTCCTTGCTCCATCCATGATCCGGTTGCCGCGCTGGAGTACGGCAAGCGCCTCAAGGCGCTGCGCGACGAGCTGAAAGGTCAGCTGGAGATCGTGATGCGGGTCTACTTCGAAAAACCGCGCACTACAGTGGGCTGGAAGGGGCTGATCAACGATCCGTACCTCGACAACAGCTGCAAGATCAACGACGGTCTGCGCATTGGTCGCAAGCTGTTGCTGGATCTCAACGACATGGGACTGCCAACTGCCTCCGAGTTCCTCGACATGATCACCCCGCAATATGTGGCGGATCTGATGAGCTGGGGCGCGATCGGTGCCCGTACCACCGAATCCCAGGTACACCGCGAGCTGGCCTCCGGTCTCTCCTGCCCGGTGGGCTTCAAGAACGGCACTGACGGCACCATCAAGGTTGCCATCGATGCCATTGGCGCTGCCAGTGCGCCGCACCACTTCCTGTCGGTCACCAAATACGGTCACTCCGCCATCGTGGCGACCCGCGGCAACCCGGACTGTCACATCATTCTGCGTGGTGGTCGTGAGCCGAACTACAGCGCCGCCCACGTGGACGAGGTGGTGAAGGGGCTGGAGAAGGCCGGTCTGCCCCAGAAGGTGATGATCGACTTTAGTCATGCCAACAGCAGCAAGCAGTTCAAGAACCAGATGGTGGTGGCCGAGGATGTGGCTGGCCAACTGCGTGCCGGTAGCAAGGCGGTGTTTGGTGTGATGGTGGAGAGCCATCTGGTGGAAGGCCGTCAGGATCTGGTGGAAGGGTGTGAACTCACCGTCGGCCAGAGCATCACAGATGCCTGCATCGGTTGGGCTGATACCGAAGTGTTGCTGCGCAACCTGGCTGATGCCGTCGCAACCCGCAACGCCCGCTAAAGCCATCCCGGCGGCGCTGTTAATCGTCAACGCGCCGCTGGAACAGCAACGATGCCGTTCGGCCAAATCGAATCCATAAAGCAAAAGCGCGACCCTTGGGTCGCGCTTTTTTGTTGGTGAAGTGGATTACCAACGGTAGGTTTTCAGCAGCGCCTCCAGTTTCTGGCACTGCTCCACCAGCTGAATGCTGGCGAGGTTGGCGGCGTGCGCCTGACCCAGGGTGTCGTTGGAGGTGTTGCGAATATCGCTTACCGAGCTGTCAACCTCATGGCAGACCCTGTCCTGCTCTTCGGCCGACTGCGCCATCTGGGCGTTGAGGTCGTTGATGCGGGCGATGCGCTCGATGATGTTCTGCATGGCTGCCAGGGTCGCTTCGGTCTTGCTGATGCTCTCATCGGCTTTGCTTTTGCATCCCCGATCACCGTAACTGCGCTCTGGGCCTCATTTTGCAGGGCGGCGATCATCTGGGAGATCTCCTCGCTGGCGGCGCGGCTACGGTTGGAGAGGGCCCGCACTTCATCGGCTACCACCGCAAAGCCACGGCCTTGCTCACCTGCCCGGGCCGCTTCAATCGCAGCGTTAAGGGCCAGCAGGTTGGTCTGATCGGCAATACCCTTGATCACCTCTAGCACACCGTCAACCGCAAGGCAGCGGCTGTCGAGTTGCTGGATCACCTGATCCACCCGATCGATCTCTGCCGACATCTCGCCCATGTCAGTGATGGAGTGCTGGGCGAGGCGGCTGGTGTCGGCGGCATCCTGATTGGTGAGGGCGGAGAGCTCGGCGCTGTGGCGGGCATGTTCGCGCACTTCATGAGAGCTGGCGGCCAGCTCGCTGACGGCGGCGGCGACCTGGGTGGTCATCCCCTCTTGCTGGCGGGCCGAGTTTTCGGTCTGGGTCGCCACCTGACGGATCTGGTTTGACTCCTGATAGAGCTGGTGGGTTGCCCCTTCCACCTCCTGCAGGCTGTGGCGGAAGCCCTGCACCATATCATTGACGGCGCGGGTCATCTGGCCCAGTTCATCCCGGCTGTGATTGACCAGGGGGAGGGCGAGATCGCGCTCTTTGGCCATCCGGATCATGGTGAGTTGCAACTGGCGCAGGGGGTGTTTCACGTAGCGTTGCAATACCCACCAGAGCAAGCCGAAGCCGAGGCTAAAGACGGTGGCCAGGCTGCCGCTCAGGATCAGGTTGTTGTGGCGGATCTCGCCGAAGGTGTGGCTGAGGTCATAACTGATCCGCACAGCCCCCATCACGGTCCCCTCATTGACCTGATGACAGGTGAGGCACTGGGTGCCGCGATACTCCTTGTAGGCTTTGAACGGTTTGATCAGGGTGAGCCGGTTGCCCTGCTGCTCCAGAATGGCTTCGCCCTGATTGATGGCTCGCTCATCGAGGGGATCCTGCACTTTCTGATCTGGGTGACCCGGGCCAAACAGGTTGCTTACTGCTGGTGCGCGCACCAGACGGGCCTCAACGATGCCCGCTTCACTCTTGAGTTTGGTCTGCACTATCTGCCGGTTGGCCATGCCACCTGTCATCATCAGCACGTTCACCTGATCCATATAGGTGTTGGCCATGCTCTCAACTTTCTCCTCTGCCAGCCGGATGGCGAGATCCCGTTGCAGCCAGGCGGAGAGTTCGAAGCAGAGGCCAAAGGTGGTGCTGATGACCAGCGCAAGAGGGAGGAATATTTTCCAGTTCAAGGAGAGGTTATGCATTTTGGGCAAGTTCCATGCGCTTGGTGTTGTTATGTGATCCCGTATCATCTTGATCGTAGACGAAGAAATGGCGGGAGATGGTTCTCTATCGGCACACGATAACCACTCTTGAGTAAATAATCTGTTAAGCAGATCGGTAATGCAGGTTGCCAAAATGCCTTTCGGGAGAGGGGCTGCTCCTCGGGTTGATCCAGAACAAATTGCCAGTAACGATAATCGTTATCATTGTCATTATTTGCTGATAATAGTGACCATCATGAATCTGACCCCTTCCATGACCGGTATTGCCACGCCGGATCCCCTCAAGTTTGCTTTTAGCGCCAAGACCTCGGCTCACGCCAGTCGGGGAGGGATGCGCCCTTTCCCGCTGGATGAGGCTGGCTGGCAGAGCTGGTGGCAGCGAGAGAGTGAAGCTGAGGAGCGCGCCCTCTACATCCACATTCCGTTTTGCCGCAAGCGCTGCAGCTTCTGCAATTTCTTTGAAAATGGCGCCAACCCGGCGCGGATCAACCGCTATGTCAACGCCTTGTGCGCCTCCCTTGCGCAGGCGGCTGACACCCCGCTGGCGCAGAGCATGCCGTTTTCAGCCGTCTATGTGGGGGGCGGTACACCGACCGACATGAGCGCCGACGAGTTGGCCATGCTGGCTGCCGTGATCCGCCGTTTTCCGCTGGCGGTGGATGCCGAGGTGACGCTGGAGGGGCGCCTCAACGGCTTTGATGATGAGAAATGGCAGGTGGCGCTGGCGGGGGGCTTCAACCGCTTCTCCTTCGGGGTGCAGAGCTTTGATACCCGGGTGCGTCAGCAAGCGGCCCGTTTCGATGATAGGGAGACCTTGCTGACCCGTCTGGGTGAGCTGACCCGCGATGATGCGGCTGTGATCGTGGCGGATCTCATCTTTGGTCTGCCCGGTCAGGATGATGCCGTGTGGCAGCAGGATATCCGCGATGTGATGGCGAGCGGTGTACACGGGGTCGATCTCTACCAGCTCATCGCCATGCAGGGCACCAATCTGGATCGCGCGCAGGAGAAGGGCACCCTGGATTGGCTCGCCGATGGCCAGCAGCGGGCGGCCATGTATGCCTATGGCGGAGCGCAACTGGAAGCCCACGGCTGGGAGCGTCTCTCTTGCAGTCACTGGCGGCGCAGTCCGGCCGAGCAGAGTCGTTATAACCAGATGGCCAAGCGCGGTGCGGAGATCCTCCCCTTTGGCGCCGGTGCTGGGGGCAGCATTCTTGGCCATGGCTTGATGTATGGGCGGGATCTGGCCCCCTGGCACGACGCGCTGGCCAGTGGCAAGCGGGCGCCCGGGATGGTGATGGGACGCAATCCCAATGCAAGGATGGACGGTCTGCTGCGTGGCGCCCTCGACAGTGGCGTGCTGGCGCTGGATCGTCTGCCAGCGCCTTTGCTGACCCATCTGATGCCGCTTTTTGCCGCCTGGCAGCAGCACGGGCTGGCCGAGACCAAGAACGCACGGTTGCAACTCACCCTCGCCGGACGCTTCTGGAACGTCAATATGCAGGCTGGCTTGTTCGAGTTCTTGCAGCTCAATCCGCTCGATGGTTCAGCGCCGCCCAGCCATGGTACTGCCGCGGTACGCCATTCGCTGGTTTGAGCCCGAGCGGAGCATTTGCACGGAGCACTTGCATGGCTCCGAGCGATCCATAACGAAAGAGGGAGCCTTGCAGGCTCCCTCTTTTGGCTTGGCAGTTAGCGTCGCGCGAGCTTACTCGTCGCTGCTCTCCTGATAGCTGTCGCGCATTGCTTTGGGCAAGCGGCGCATTGGCGCAAAGCCGATATCCTCGCCTACCACTTCGCGCTTGCGGGACTTGTTTTGAGGAGACTGGGCGGGATTTTTGCTGGCGTCACCCTTGGCTTTGCCCTTGCCCGCGGCTGGCTTGCCCTTGGCATTGCTGCTCTTGGCGTTGGCATGACCGCGAGCCCGAGGCGGGTTCTGCACCGGCTTGCTGCCCGGCAGAGTCTGGCGACTCGGCTTGCCGCTTGGCTCATACCCTTCCAGGATCTCCACGGTCAGGGATTGGCCGATCAGGGCTTCGATCGCCTTGAGCTGACCCAGCTCGTCCTGGCTGACCAGCGAGATGGCCTCACCGCCACGACCGGCGCGGCCGGTACGGCCGATACGGTGGATGTAATCTTCCGCCATCTGGGGCAGTTCAAAGTTGATCACGTAGGGCAGTTGATCGATGTCCAGACCGCGGGCGGCGATATCGGTCGCTACCAGCACCCGCACCTCGCCACTGCGAAAATCGGCCAGCGCCCGGTTGCGGGCACCCTGGCTCTTGTCACCGTGGATCGCCACGGTATTGAGGCCATCTTTTTGCATCTGCTGGGCGAGGCGGTCGGCGATCTGCTTGGTGCGAACAAACACCAGCACCCGTTGCCAGTTGCCACGGCCAATCATGTGGGAGAGCAGCTCGCGGCGGCGTTCCCGATCCACCTGAATGATGCGTTGGGTCACCTGCTCGGCGGCAGTATTGCTGGGGTCCACCTCGATGAGTGTAGGGTCGTTCAGCAGATCATCCGCCAGCGCCTTGATGTCGTTTGAGAAGGTGGCAGAGAAGAGCAGGGTTTGCCGCTCTGCAGGCAGAGCCTTCATGATGCGGCGGATGTCGACGATAAAGCCCATGTCGAGCATGCGATCCGCTTCATCCAGCACCAGCACTTCCAGCTGGCTCAGGGTCAGGGCGCCCTGGGTCAGCAGATCCAGCAGACGGCCCGGGGTGGCGACCAGAATGTCCACCCCCAGCTTGATGGCGTCCAGATTGGGCTTGATGCTGACACCGCCATAGGCGATCAGCGTCTTGAACGGCAGGTGGTGGGCATACTTGATGATGCTCTCGCCCACCTGGGCCGCCAGTTCGCGGGTCGGGGTCAGTACCAGTGCACGCACCTGACGACGGCCACGGCCGTGGTTGGCCAGCAGACGCTGCAACATCGGCAGGGTGAAACCGGCCGTTTTGCCTGTGCCTGTCTGAGCGCCGCCGAGCACATCCTGACCGGCCAGAATGGCCGGAATCGCTTGCTGCTGGATGGGGGTTGGCTGTTCGTAACCCAGCTCCTTGACGGCCCGCAGAATATGCGGAGACAGACCCAGTTCGTTGAATGACATGTTCGAGAGAAACTCCTGAGATGAGCCTTTGGCTCAACGGGCAGCCAGCATGGTGGGGCCAGCCACGATATGGAAAAGATAGTGGGGCCGTAATATAGCAAAAGAGCGGCCGCTGCGCAGTAGCTGTCGCACCGGCCGCCACACAATCGTTCAACGCAGTGGCGTAAAACGGTGCGGGAGCATCAGAGCATCTCGCGGATCTGCTCGGCCAGACTCTCCGGTTTGGCCTGGGGGGCGAAACGCTCTACCACATTGCCATCGCGGTCGATCAGGAACTTGGTGAAGTTCCATTTGACGTTTTCCAGCCCAAGAAAGCCCGGTTTCTGTTGCTTGAGCCACTGATAGAAGGGGTGGGCATGCTCACCGTTGACATCGCACTTGGCCATGATGGGGAAGGTGACCGGATAGTCGAGGGAGCAGAAGCGGGCGATCTCGTCCGCATTCCCCGGCTCCTGCTGACCAAACTGGTTGCAGGGGAAGCCTAAAATCACCAGCCCCTTGGGACTGAGCTCCCGATAGAGCGTTTCCAGCCCTTCATATTGGGGAGTAAAGCCGCAGCGACTGGCCACATTGACCACCAGCACCACCTTGCCCGCCAGTTGAGTCAGCGGGTAGGGGGTACCATCCAGTCGTTGCAAAGTGAGATCGGGCAGAGGCATAAGAAGATCCTTTCGTGGGTGATGCGCGGGTTATGCCGTGAGTGGTTCGGTCGGTGACAGAGACAAGCGCCGGATGAACAGCAACATGGCGATGCGGCTACGGTATCGGTTGGCTCTTGGTACCGCAAGGAGGCCGCGGCGCCTCCTCGTCCCGATTGCAAGGGCCATCACAGTTTCGACAGCCAATACGCTCTTTGGCAGGGCGGGATCACAACTGGCGACAAAAAGCAGGGGGGCGGGCAACAAATCGCGTATTGATGGTGGGACTTCTCAAGAGAAGCAAACCGGTTTGTGACTTTGCCGGTAAGTCGCTACAAAGCGCCCTCTTTCCACTCATTGTGAGCCAATCTTGGACTATCAAGCTGCCATGGATGCCATTTACACCCGGGGATGGGTGATAGTGGATGATTTTTTGACCGCCGCCGAGGTGGATGCCCTCAAAGCCTGTTTGCCAGGCGAATGGCAACCGGCCGGGATCGGCCGTGACGCCCTGCACCAGGGCAATCCCGATATTCGCCGTGACCAGATCCACTGGCTGGAGCCCTCCCTCGGTGCGCCGGTGGCTGACTACCTCGCCCGGATGGAGTCCCTGCGTCTTGCCGCCAACCGGATGCTGATGCTGGGATTGTTCGACTACGAGGCCCACTTCGCCCGCTATCGCAGCGGGGATTTTTACGCCACCCATCGGGATGCCTTTGCCGGTCGCTCCAACCGCCGTCTTACCACCGTGTTTTACCTCAACAACGACTGGCTGCCCGAAGCGGGTGGAGTGCTGCGCATGTATGACGACAAGGAGCAGTTTCTGATGGATGTGAGCCCCAAGGGGGGGCGGCTGGTCATGTTTCTCTCCGAGGAGTTTCCCCACGAGGTGCTGCCTGCCAATCAGGAGCGCTACAGCATTGCCGGCTGGTTTCGGGTCAATGGCAACGGCATGGGAAGGGTCGATCCCCCGCGCTGAGGGGCAATGTGTCCCGATTTTGACACAGGGGAGACTTTTCACTGCAAGAAGTGGGGTCATGGGTCTCCCATCAGCTGACAAGGGTTGATCTCCCTTGCTACACTGGCGCGCACTTATGTTCGTATCTGGCTTCGTCCGGTTTTTATGGTGGTTGGCTTATCAAATGGTCATGACGAGGCCGCTTTTCCCAAGGGATCACATCTAATGAAGAACATGCATGTCTTGCTGCTGTGCGGCGGTGGTGGCTCCGAGCACGAAGTTTCTCTGCGCAGCGCCAATTTCCTCGAGCAACAACTGGGCCTTCTGCCCGGTGTCGAAGTGACCCGTGTCGAGATGTTCGCCGATCGCTGGCTCAGTGCCGATGGCCGCGAGTGCAAGCTGGGGCTCGACAAGCTGCTTTCGTTCGACAGCGTGGCCCGTCCGGTGGATTACGTGGTGCCCTGCATCCACGGCTACCCGGGTGAGACCGGCGATCTGCAATCCTTCCTCGAACTGGCCGGATTGCCTTATCTCGGTTGTGATGCCGAGGCGAGCAAGATCTGCTTCAACAAGATCAGCACCAAGCTGTGGCTCTCCGCCATCGGCATTCCCAACACCCCGTACCTGTTCCTGACCGAGCAAAATGAGGCAGCGCTGGCCGAGGCCAAAGCTGCGCTGGCCAAGTGGGGCAAGGTCTTTATCAAGGCGGCCTCCCAGGGCTCTTCCGTTGGCTGCTACTCCGCCAGCAACGAAGCGGATCTGGTAAAAGGCATTGCCGATGCCTTTGGTTACTCCGAACAGGTTCTGATCGAGAAAGCGGTCAAGCCGCGCGAGCTGGAAGTGGCGGTTTACCAGTACGGTGACGAGCTGGTAGCCACCTATCCGGGCGAGATCTGCGTGCCGCAGGACAAGTTCTACACCTATGAAGAGAAGTACAGCAGCGCCAGCCATACCGAGACGGCACTGCGTGCCGAGGGGCTGACCCAGGCGCAGGCCGATGCGATCCACGAGTATGCCCTCAAGGCGTTCCGTCAGCTGAAACTGACCCATCTCTCGCGCATCGACTTCTTCCTGACCGAGGAGGGGGAGATCCTGCTGAATGAAATCAACACCTTCCCGGGCATGACCTCCATCTCAATGTTCCCGAAACTGCTGGAGCATCACGGTCACCGCTTCGCCGACTACCTTGAGCAGATCCTGCGCAAGGCCAGCTAAGCGCGCTCTCCCGCTCGCGGGATGAAGCAGAACCCAATAAAAATCCCCGCCAATTGGCGGGGATTTTTTTATGTCTTTATCAAGCTGGATAGGCCTGCCTGAGGGATAAACCGGCGGGGAGGGGATGACTCTTCCCCGCCTGTTGCTAGCTGTGGGTGTTACCGACCGTTAGCCGCGAGCCACCCGAAAGCGCACGCTGCGGGAGTGGCACGGCGCCAGCTCGCCAAACTCGCCAGCAGTCAGTTCAAGGGGCAGGGGCTGCTCGTCCATCCGCACCGCTTGCCAGTCGCTCAGGGTGTGTTCGCTACTCACCTTGCTACCCTCCAGCACCGCCTGCTCGCTCGGGTTGTAGACCCGGATCACCAGCGCCTCTTCATCTTCAGCCTTTTTCAGGGCGCTCAGCACCGGACCGGAGGGATCCATGGTGAGCAGACTGAAGTGCAGCGGGGTAGTGAAGCTCGCCTTGTTGAGCTTCATGGCATCGAACGGGATCTTGTTGTAGCAGCGCACCGGGGTGAGGTAGCTGCGCGCCGCCTGCATCACGTTGGCGCTGATGTGATCGCCGGCAAACGCCAGCAGGCTGAAACGGCAGCTGAGCTTGCCACGCACCTGGGAGTCCGGGGTGGGCAGCTTGATGCCGGAGGGGCGACCCGGGCGCAGCAGCAGCTCCTCTTTACCGAGTACGCCGACCCCGCGCAGCAGGGTGAGTGCCAGGGTGTCGCACTGCTCACCGATCACTTCAAACTCGCGCAGACCGTCGCTCAGCACCGCCAGCCCCTGCTTGCCATCTTGCAGGGCGACGAAGTTCATCAGCTGCCAGACCGGAATGGGTGCCTCTTTCCACCCTTCTGCCTCCCAGTTCGCCATGGCGCTGTCGCGGGTAGGGCGGGTGATGCAGCCAAACTGGTTGTCAGAGACAACGGTGTCGCTTGGGAAGGGGGTGGGGATCAGCACTCGCACCCGGTGATCATCGGCCTGATTGTCGAGTTCCAGCTCGATGTCGATGCGCGGACTCTGATGCGCGAGCGTGATGCGGCAGGTGACATCGAGGTGACCACTGCACTGGCGGCTGGCACGCTCGGCGAGGTTGGCAGGCAATGCCATACGCAATGTGAGAGTGGCGATGCTCTGCCACGCCTGATGGGTGACCTCGCGGGTCACCGCAAACTCGGTGGAGTAGCGCAGCCACTCGTCCCGCGATGGCGAGTAGTCATACTCGTCGCCATCATCGGAGCCCTCTTCCAGCGTGAGCACCTGATCGAAGGTGGTGCCGCGCAGCTTGTCCAGGATCTGCAGGGTGCCGTTGTCATTGAGGGCGATGCGGTAAAAATCGTTCTCCAGCAGCTCGCCGCTGGCCGTCACCGGTTGCTCCACTCCCGGCTGGTTGCCCTCGATATGGAGAGTGCAATAGCCCATGGCGGGCAGGGGATGGCAGAGCTGGATGTCGTACTCCATAAAGGGGTCGTAGTTGCCGTAGTGAACGATCTGTCTGTCCACCAGACCCGGGTCAATCTCCCGCTTGGCGCGGATGAAGTAGGGGACCGGTTGGCCCGCCTCATCGCGCAGGGCAAAGGATTGGGCGCGAATGCGGATGCTGGTGTTGATCACCTCCTGACGGGGGAAGGGCATCAGGTTGAACAGGCAGAGCTTGTCGGCTACCTGTACCCCGTCTTCACAGAGCGCCACCGGCATGTTGTCGACAATCTTGCGCATGTAGAAGCGGATCAGGTTCTCGGCCATGTCGTCGGCCAGAATGAAGCGGGTCATCACCTCCTGATGCACCTTGTCGCTGCAGCAGCAACCGATGCTGTCATGGGCGTGGTTCTTCATGATCTCCTTCCACATCTTCTCGAGCAGCCCGTGGTGGTACTCGAAGCAGAGCGCCCAGGCGATGCTCGCCAGCGGTTCGAGGATGTTGACGATCTTGTTCTCGATGGCGGCGTGGGCCAGCTTGATGTCCATCCGGGTGGAGGAGATGGTGCGGTGCACCCGCATGTATTTGCCGTCGTTGAACTCCCCCTTGAGGGTGGCCAGTTGGTCGCGGCACGCCTCGATGCGCTCGAAGACCTGCTCGAAGCGGCTCATGTGGAATTCACGTTGGGGGTAGATCTCGCGAAGCTTGTCGATAATGGCGAAGATGTTCTGCTGCAGCGGCATCTGGTCGTGGCCGTTGGGCAGCAGGATATCCTGGGTCACCGAGGCCTTCTCCAGCACCTCGAAGTAGGATTCGAGCCGCTTGCGCAGGCCCGCTTCATCTTCCGGCAGGTACTTGCCGATGGCGTAGCCGAGCGGCAGTACCTGGGCGGTCACCTCGCTGCCGTCGTTGCTCTGCCAGAGGAACTCGGTCTTGTCGGTGCCGTGACGCTCGGAGCAGCCGCGCCAGAACATGGCACGGTCAATCCCGAAGCCGTTGAAGATGTGGGGAAGTTGGGAAGACATACCGAACGAGTCGGGCAGGTAACCGATCTTCATCGGCTCGCCAAGGCTCAGGCAGTCGCGCATCCCGTAGAGCAGGTTGCGCAGGATGGACTCGCCGCTCACCTGCATGGTGTCGGTCTGGGTGTACCAGGGGCCGATGATGAGCTTGCCCGCTTCCACCAGCGCCTTCACCCGGGCCTTGTTCTCGGGCTGGATGGCGAAGTAATCCTCCAGCACGGCGGTCTGGCCGTCGAGCACATAGAACTTGTAGTCAGGGTCGGATTCAAGCCGCGCCAGGATCTCCGCCATGTTGTTGATCAGCAGGATACGGGACTCCTCGGTGGTGAAGTACCACTCCCGATCCCAGTGCATGTGCGGCGTGATGTGAACTCGTGAAACTGTCATGACAATGATCCTTTGCTGACGCACGGCGGCCCTTGCCTGCCGTGCGGAAAAATAGTCTGTTGAAAAATCGGTGGTGAAGATGAGCCTTACTCTGCGGCAGCCACCTGATAGGTGCCGCGCTGCATGGCGTGACGGCGCCAGCCGATCAGCACCACAGTGGAGATAAGGGTGCCCATCAGCGCCGCACCGAGCCAGACGGCGGCAGCCATCAGGGCGCCGTGGCCGCCATCGTGGAGCAGGAAGAGGGAGAAGATGCCAGCCCCCGGGGTGGAGAGACCAATCCCCATGGCTCCCACCATGGCGCCGGTGACCACCGAGCCTGCGAGGAAGGAGCCGATCACCCGGATTGGATCTTCGATGGCCATCGGAATGGCGCCCTCGGTGATCCCCGCCAGCCCCAGCAGCCAGGTCGATTTGCCGGTCTCGATCTCGAAGGTCTGGAACAGGCGCGGCGCCAGCATGGTGGAGAAGGTGACGGTAAAGGCCGAGACCATCTTAACCGCGCTGAAGATGGCGTAGGGGCCGTAGACCCCGTTGGCCATGGCGCCGAGGCAGAAGGCGTAGGCCGCCTTGTTGACCGGGCCACCCAAGTCAAACGAGCACATAAAGCCGAGCAGGGCGCCCAGTACCAGCGCATTGGTGCCGGAGAGGCCGTTGAGCCACTCGGTGAGGCTGTTGTTGAGCCAGGCTACCGGCTGGCCGATGACAAACAGCATCAGGCTGCCCGCCACCAGGGTGCCGATCACCGGATAGAGGTAAAAGGTGAGAAAGCCGTTGAAGTTGGGGCTCAGACGCACATGCTGCTTGACCCAGCGCATCAGGTAACCGGCGATAAGACCACCGACCACACCGCCGAGAAAACCGGAGCCAATCATGTTGGCGGCCAGTCCCGCCGCAAAGCCCGGGCCCAGCGCCGGTTTGTCTGCCAGCGAGTAGGCGGTATAGGCCGCCAGCACCGGCACCATCAGGGTGCCCAGCATGCCGCCGCCGAGTTTGCGGTACATCCAGAGCCAGGAGTTCTCGGTGTCAAACAGATGTTGCAGGCCGAAGATCTGGGCCAGCAGCACAGAGACGGCGAGCACGGTACCGCCCGCCACGATGAGCGGCACGGCAAAGGAGATACCGCTCAGCAGCGCCTGCTTGAGCTCGGTCTTGAAGCTCACCTTCTTGCCGGTTGGCGCGTCGCTCTGGTTGGGGTTGGGGGTCGGGGCGGTGCGACCGGCCTTGGCCGCTTCCAGCGCATCATTGAGGATCCGCTCGGCATGGCGGATGGGCTCGGCCACCGGTGTCTCGATCCGGGGGATACCGGCGAAACGCTCCTGCTCCTTGATGGCCACCTCGGCGGCGAAGATGCAGGCTACCGCAGCATCGAGCGCCTCTTGCGGCAGGCGATCCTCGATGCCGTTGGCACCCTGCTTCTCGACCAGTACCCGAATGCCCAGCTTGCGCCCCGCTTTTTCCAGATACTCGGCAGCCATATAGGTGTGGGCGATCCCCGCCGGACAGGCGGTGACACAGACCACAGTGGGTTTATTTATATCTAAGTTGTCTTCTTTTGCTGGTTGCTTGCCACTATCCCCCTCACCATCGAGCAGTGCCATCAGTTGCTCGGCACTTTGAGCTGCCAGCACGGCCTCGCGGGTATCGTCATCCACCAGAGCGGTGGTGAGGGTGGTGAGCAACTGCATATGGGTGGAGCCCGCCTGATCGGTCGGGATCGCCAGCATGAAGATCAGGTTGACCGGCTCGGGGCCGTCGATCCCCTCCCAGCCCAGCTCCTCGCTCAAGGTAGCGACGGCAAAGGCCGCTTCACGCACCGCATCGCACTTGCCGTGGGGCACCGCCAGCCCTTCGCCAAGGGCGGTGGGGCCCTGCGCCTCGCGGGCCATGACGGCGGCCAGAAAGGCGGCCTTGTCGTGCAGCTTGCCGGCCTGATCGAGCCGATCAGCCAGGGCATGAATGGCCGCATCCCGATCGGCAAACCGGGT
Source organism: Aeromonas sp. 84A (assembly GCF_051919345.1). NCBI lineage: Bacteria > Pseudomonadati > Pseudomonadota > Gammaproteobacteria > Aeromonadales > Aeromonadaceae > Aeromonas > Aeromonas sp. 84A. The sequence goes on along the minus strand of NZ_JBQBEW010000001.1, from coordinate 3,077,505 downwards.
TTGCAGCGTGATGAGATGGGGGCCGGTAAGACTGGTCAGATTCATGATGATCCTCTGTCAGGTTGGCTTGCCAGCAAGCCGTCATGGTGAAAGTGACAGCGATGCTAACAAACCGGCCGACTGATTTTTGTGAGTGGTATCATACAATTCGTTATTTGTATTGTTTTTGTATTGTTTGGTCAAGGTGATTTGTTAGGTCAAATGGAGCGAGCCGTTTTGTCTGCCGGGCAACTGGGGTAGAATGGCGCCTCTTCCATTTATCATGGCGCAGAGCCGACGAGGTGGCCTTTCGTGTCGAAAAAACCCATGTATCGCCAGATAGCCGACACCATCCAGCAGTGGATTGCGCAAGGGGAGCTGGCCCCCGGCGATGCCCTGCCCACCGAAGCCGAGCTGCGCGAGCAGTTCGGGGTGAGCCGGGTGACGGTGCGTCAGGCCCTCAAGCAGCTGACCGAACTCAACGTCATCGAGAGCATTCAGGGCAGCGGCAGCTATGTGCGGCAGGAGAAGGTGAACTACGACATCTATCAGCTCACCAGCCTCTATGAGAAGGTGACCGATCCGGCGGCCGAGACCCACAGCGACATTCTCGCTTTCGAGGTGATCAAGGCGAGCAGTGAGTTGGCAGAGCGGCTCAATCTGCTGGAAGGGGCGCTGGTCTATTACGTCAAGCGGGTGCGCTTTATTCGCCAGATTGCGGTGACGCTGGAGGAGACCTGGATGCCGCTCGCCCTCTTCCCCGATCTCAGCTATGCGGTGATGCAGGGTTCCAAGTACCACTACATCGAAGAGGTGAAGCAACTGGTGATCGACCGCAGCGAGCAGGAGATCATTCCGGTGCTTCCTTCGGTGCAGGTGGTGGAGGCGCTCGGTATCGATCCTGCCAAGCCCATTATCGAGAAGGTCTCCCGTGGCTTTTTGCAAGATGGCACCGTGTTCGAGTTCAGTCGCAACTTCTTCAAGAGCGATGATTACAAGTTCACCCTGGTGGCGCGCCGTACCAAGGGGTGAGCGGGCGCCAGCGCCCGAGATAAAAAAGGCCACCACCGTGTTTGCGGTGGTGGCCTTTGTTTTTGGCTGATTGCCGGGCTGAATAGCAGATTGGCTGGTGGTTTGATGCAGCCGACCTACTGCGCAGAATCCTTGACGATCCCCTCGACCCGTACCTGCAAGCTCCCTTGCGCCAGGGTGGTGATGAGCTGATCGCCACTGTTGACCTGATCGGCACGGCTGATGACTTCGCCACGCGCAGTGCGGGTGATGGAGTAGCCGCGCCCCAGAGTGGCGAGCGGGCTCACCCCGTCGAGGCGGGCGGTGAGCATGGCGAGGCGGTGACTAGCAAGGTCTTGCCGCTTGGCAATCAGGGCATGAAGCCGCTCCTCGGCCAGCTGGTGGCGGCGCTTGCCAACTGCCAAGAGGCGCTCCGGGCTCTTGCCCTGCAGGCGCAGCTCAAGGTTGGTGAGGCGCCGCTCACCCTGATGCAGCCGCTGGCGCAATAGCTGCTGCAAACGGGTGGAGAGCTCGTCGAGTCGCTGGGACTGCTGCTCCAGCCGCCGCTTTGGATCCTGATGGTCGAGCCGCTTTTGCAGCAGGATGAAATCGTGGCGGGCGGCGGTCTGCTGGCGACTCATCGCCTGCAGCAGTCGCTGCTTGAGGTGGGCGAGGCGCTGGATGCGGGCCTGATTGTCTGGCGCCACCAGTTCGGCGGCGGCCGACGGGGTTGGGGCGCGCAAGTCGGCGGTAAAGTCGCTGATGGTGACATCCACCTCGTGGCCCACCGCGCTCACCACCGGGATGGCTGAGTGGGCAATGGCACGGGCCACCGCCTCTTCGTTAAAGCACCAGAGATCTTCAAGCGACCCGCCGCCACGCCCGACGATCAGCACATCCACCTCGGCGCGCTGGTTCGCTTTGGCGATCGCTGCGACGATCTGGCTGATGGCGGCGCTCCCTTGTACCTGGGTCGGGTAGATAAAGACCGGCAGATCCGGCGCGCGCCGTTTAAGCACCGTCAGCATATCGTGCAAAGCCGCGCCGGTGGCGGAGGTGATAAGGCCCACCGCCCGCGGTTCACGGGGCAGCGGCCGCTTGCGGCTCTCGTCAAACAGCCCCTCGGTGCCGAGGCGGCGCTTGAGCTCCTCAAAACGCAGCGCCAGCACGCCGTCGCCTGCGGGCTGCATCGACTCGATGATCAGCTGGTAGTCGCCGCGCGGCTCATAGAGGGAGACCCGCGCCTGCACCAGTACCTGCATGCCATCCTGCGGGCGAAACGCCACCCGCCGGTTGTTGCCCTTGAACATGGCGCAGCGCACCTGAGCTGACATGTCCTTGAGGGAAAAGTACCAGTGGCCGGAGCTTGGCATCGCCAGATTGGAGAGCTCGCCGGTCAGCCACACCAGCCCCAGATCCTGCTCCAGGATCATGCGCACGGCGCTGTTGAGGCGGGTGACGGTAAAGACCTGCTGCTCGCGGCCGCTCGCCGCACTGGATGGGGTAAATCGGTTCAAAGGCGTACCTGTGGTCTGCTCCGGCGGGGCCGGGATAAAACAATGGCCGCTATCTTAACCCGAAACAGGGGGAGGACGTTAAGCAGGAGGCACCAGCAGCAGAAAAGCAAGATTGGAAACGCTGCCGTTTATCCGTGCAGGCAGTATGGCTCCCGATAAAAGCCCTCGCGCTTGCCTGATCTGGCCAAGTTACGGCTTGTCTCGATGCCGTTGATCTCTTAGGTGCTGCGGATGTTCACGGCGCCACCATCTTGACCAGCGTTCACTCGCCCCCAGTTTGGAGTAGTTTATGAATCCCTCAATCCACTTAAGTTTGACGACCCGTTTGCTGCACTGGTCGGTTGCCTTGCTGATGATTGGCCTGACCCTTGTGGGTTATCTGATGGTTAAATTTGAAATATGGGATCTCTATGCCCTGCATAAATCTCTGGGGGTGATTGCACTGATCTTGATCCTGCCCCGTGCCATTCTCCGCCTTGTTAAAGGGTGGCCTGAGCCTGTGCGTCAATATCCCGTTTACGAGGCATTGGCAGCCAGGGCGATCCACTGGGGTTTGCTGATTTCAACGCTGCTTATTCCGGTGTCCGGTCTCTGTTATTCTGCTGCGGCTGGCCGAGGTGTTGCGATATTTGGCTGGTCTATTATCCCGATGAATCCAGATATCCATGATCCTGCCAATGTGATTCCATTCAGTGAATCCGTTCGGGATATTGCTCACACAGTCCATATATATTTGCCATATCTCATGCTGGCATTTTTGCTGGTGCACATTGTCGGGGCGTTGAAACATCATCTGCTGGATAAAGATAATACCTTGCTGCGGATGGCGGGGCGAAAACAATAAAGAGAGGCAACCCTTTTTGTGCCAGAAAATATATATTGGCAGCGGGCTAAATTTATTATTCAGACCGAGCAAAGGACATTGAGAAGAGAATGATACCGGTGCGAGTGGTCGCCGCGAGGGCAAGAGACAATACAAGGACACAAGACAAGGGGAGGGGGGCAGAAGCCGCTTGCCCCTGAGCCCCTGTCGATCATCCCTTTGCATGGGGGTTGCGCTGCGTCGGCACCTACCGGTTTTGCATAAATTACCGGTTAGCCAACTCTTTTGCCCCGAAATGGCGCTTTTCGTACTGATAATCTTGGTTTTTTGGCGTTTTGGCCGCCTAAAAGAGGGCTATGCCATAAAAAATTCAAAAAACTTCTTTACCAGTGACCAATGCGTGAGTAAACTTCGTCGGCAATATTTTACACCCCCACTTCCTCAACGGTGAGATATTGCCATGCTCAGGATTGCCAAAGAAGCGTTAACCTTCGACGATGTACTGTTGGTTCCCGCCCACTCCGAAGTTCTTCCCAATACTGCCGATCTGCGTACCAAGCTGACCTCCGCCATCAGCTTGAACATCCCGATGATCTCCGCTGCCATGGACACAGTGACCGAAGCCCGTTTGGCTATCGCACTGGCCCAGGAAGGCGGTATCGGCTTTATCCACAAGAACATGTCCATCGAGCAGCAGGCTGCCGAAGTGCGCAAGGTCAAGAAGTACGAGAGCGGCGTGGTCACTGACCCCGTCACCGTGCGCCCTGACATGACCATCGCCCAAATCAAGGAGCTGAGCCACAAGAATGGCTTCGCCGGTTACCCCGTGGTGACTGACGGCAATCAGCTGGTCGGTATCATCACCGGCCGTGACGTGCGCTTCGTGATTGACCTCTCCCAGACCGTTGAACAGATCATGACCCAGAAAGATCGTCTGGTCACCGTGCGTGAAGGGGCCCCTCGCGAAGAGGTGGTTGCCCTGATGCAAAAGCACCGTATCGAAAAAGTGCTGGTGGTGAACGCCGACTTCAAACTAAAGGGCATGATCACCGTTAAAGATTTCCAGAAAGCCGAGCGCAAGCCGCACGCCTGTAAAGATGACAAGGGTCGTCTGCGGGTCGGTGCTGCGGTCGGTGCCGGTGCCGGTAACGAAGAGCGCGTTGCTGCGCTGGTGGAAGCCGGTGTTGACGTGCTGCTGATCGACTCCTCCCACGGCCACTCCCAAGGCGTGCTGGATCGCATCAAGGCCACTCGTGACGCCTATCCGGATCTGCAGATCATCGGTGGCAACGTGGCGACCGCCGCGGGCGCCAAGGCGCTGGCTGCTGCCGGTGTCAATGCGGTCAAGGTCGGTATCGGCCCGGGCTCCATCTGTACTACCCGTATCGTGACCGGCGTGGGTGTGCCCCAGATCACTGCCATCTCCGACGCCGTGGACGCGCTGGAAGGCACCGGTATTCCAGTGATTGCCGATGGTGGTATCCGCTTCTCCGGCGACATCGCCAAGGCCATCGCCGCGGGCGCCAGCTGCGTCATGGTAGGTTCCATGTTCGCAGGTACTGAAGAAGCGCCGGGCGAGATCGAGCTCTATCAGGGTCGCTCCTTCAAATCCTACCGTGGTATGGGTTCTCTGGGCGCCATGTCCAAAGGCTCCAGCGACCGCTACTTCCAGACCGACAACGCCGCCGACAAGCTGGTGCCGGAAGGCATCGAAGGTCGCGTGCCGTACAAGGGTCGCCTCAAAGAGATCATCCACCAGCAGATGGGCGGCCTGCGCTCCTCCATGGGCCTGACCGGCAGCGCCACCATCGACGACATGCGCACCAAAGCTGAGTTCGTGCGCATCTCCGGCGCCGGGATGAAAGAGTCCCACGTCCACGATGTGACCATTACTAAAGAAGCCCCCAACTATCGGATGGGCTGATAAAACGGGGCCCTGCGCCCCGTTTTTCCACCCTTTTTTTATCCCGTGCCCTTTGTGACAACATCAGCCTGATGCAGGAATAAAATGACTAAAGACATTCACCAGCACCGTATTCTTATCCTCGACTTCGGTTCCCAGTACACCCAGCTGATCGCCCGCCGTGTGCGCGAAATCGGCGTCTACTGCGAACTGTGGGCCTGGGACGTAACCGAAGAGCAGATCCGCGAATTCAATCCGAGCGGCATCATCCTCTCCGGCGGCCCCGAGTCCGTGACCGAGGCTGGCAGCCCGCGCGCCCCCGAGTATGTATTCAACGCCGGTGTCCCTGTGTTCGGTATCTGCTACGGCATGCAGACCATGGCCGAGCAGCTGGGTGGCAAGGTGCAATCCTCTACCGAGCGTGAATTCGGTTACGCCAAGGTGGAAGTGCTGGGCGAAGCTGGCAAGAGCAGCGCCCTCTTGCGCAATATTGAAGATGCCATCGCCGACAACGGCAATGCCCTGCTGGATGTCTGGATGAGCCACGGTGACAAGGTCACTACCATTCCGGCCGACTTCACCACCATCGCCCAGACCCCGACCTGCCCCCACGCGGCCATGGCCAATGAAGCCAAGCGCTTCTACGGCGTGCAGTTCCACCCGGAAGTGACCCACACCCGTCAGGGTGCCCGCATGCTGGAGCACTTCGTCAAAGACATCTGCGGCTGCGAATGCCTCTGGACCCCGGCCACCATCATCGACGACGCCGTTGCCCGCATCCGCGAGCAGGTGGGCGACGATGAAGTGATCCTCGGCCTCTCCGGCGGTGTCGACTCCTCCGTGGTCGCCATGCTGGTGCACCGCGCCATCGGCGATCGCCTGACCTGCGTCTTCGTGGACAACGGTCTGCTGCGTCTGAACGAAGGCGAGCAGGTGATGGAGATGTTTGGTGACCACTTTGGTCTGAACATCATCAAGGTTGAAGCCGAAGATCGCTTCCTCTCTGCCCTGGCCGGTGTTGACGAGCCGGAAGCCAAGCGCAAGATCATCGGCCGCGTCTTCGTTGAAGTGTTCGACGACGAAGCGAAAAAGCTGAAAAACGCCAAGTGGCTGGCACAAGGCACCATCTATCCGGACGTTATCGAATCCGCTGCCAGCAAGACCGGCAAAGCCCACGTCATCAAGTCTCACCACAACGTCGGCGGCTTGCCGGAAGAGATGAAGATGGGTCTGGTCGAGCCGCTGCGCGAACTGTTCAAAGACGAAGTGCGCCGCGTTGGCCTCGAGCTGGGTCTGCCCTACGACATGCTCTACCGTCACCCGTTCCCGGGCCCGGGTCTGGGCGTGCGCGTCCTTGGCGAAGTGAAGAAAGAGTACTGCGATATCTTGCGCCGCGCCGATGCGGTCTTTATCGAAGAGCTGCGCAAAGCCGACCTCTACAACCAGGTCAGCCAGGCGTTCGCCGTGTTCCTGCCGGTGCGCTCCGTTGGCGTGATGGGCGATGGTCGCAAATATGACTGGGTCATTGCGCTTCGCGCCGTCGAGACCATCGACTTTATGACTGCCCACTGGGCTCACCTGCCGTACGACTTCCTCGGTCACGTATCAAACCGCATCATCAACGAGATCAACGGTATCTCCCGCGTGGTGTACGACGTTTCCGGCAAGCCGCCCGCAACTATCGAATGGGAATAAGCGGCGCTAGCCCTTCTGCCCTTCGAGCATAAAAATGCAAAAAAGACGCCCTTGAGGCGTCTTTTCTTTTCTCAATCGTTTGCGCCACACATCTTCTTTTTTCGAGCAGCTTTTTTGCCACCTTGCCCCTGTCATATATGACAGGGGCATTTTTGCCATCTCGCACTAGGCTCTCTCATGCCAATTGAGCCCGCTGTCAACAGCGGCTCGTGGCTGGGGGGAGGGCTGATCCAGTTGCAGATAGCTGCGTAAACTTGCCTATCGTTATCGCGCCAACCGGCAGTGACGATACCCCGGTGGAGACCGGAAACCACTTGAATCAACGGGGCGCAGCCCGAACGGCCAAACGAGTCGGGGTCATAGAGCACGGAGAGTTTGATATGTCAGAACAAGCAGTGTTGGTGGGTGGATGGACCGCATATCACAAGCTGACCGCCGAGGATCAGGCGGTATTTGATCAGGCGCTGAAAGGATTTGTCGGGGTGCAGTACGTACCCTTTGAAGTCTCCACCCAGGTGGTGGCTGGCACCAACTACCGCTTCAAGTGCAAGAGCACTGTGCCGCTCGCCCAGCCGATCCATGGCGAAGCCGTGGTGCAGATCTTCAAATCACTGGACGGGGATGCCCATATCACCTCCATCACCCCGATCTGATTGGGTGCGGGGGCAAGGCGGGGAGGGGGAAAGCTCTCAACCGGTTAGCTCCAGACTCCAGATAAAAGAAAGACGCCTTAGGGCGTCTTTTCTTTATCTATGCTCCGGCACTGCTGATATGTGGCCAGTATTTGTACTTATTGATTAATTTGTTGATCTTACTCAGGAAACTATCATCATCTGCTTTTGCTTATCTGTCTTGCTCGCTAGGATATCCGTCTGGATATGACCTCTTTGAAGTCACCAATGAATCAGAACAGAGACTTCGCGTGGCTCAAAAGCAGTAAATTGGAGGGGCGGATGCCCTGCGATGCAGGCGGAGTACCCTTAGATCTACGTTATTCTTTTTGGAGGCAGCCATGCCAGATATGACATTGATCACCACAGCTTTAAACGGAATTAAAACTGCTACCGACATTGCACGCTTTCTCAAAGACAGTGACTTCTCACTGGAAAAAGCGGAACTCAAGTTAAAACTAGCAGATTTAGTTGGTGCTTTAGCTGATGTAAAAATGGAATTAGCAGAAATCCATGAAACGATCGCGCAGAAGGACAAAAAGATTGAAGAATTGGAGAGTGCTTTTCAAAGTAAAGATTCTTTAATTCGACATATCGATGCATTTTATGAAGTGGACGAAGCAGGAAATCCACATGGGATTGCGCACTGTCTAAAATGCTGGGAAATTGAGCATAAAAAGCGTCCTCTAATTAAAAAGGCGACGAACCGCCACATCCATGTATGTCCCGCATGTGCTCATGAGTACGCAGATTGGCGATCACAACCAATAGAAGGGAAGCCCGAGTAGGCACTAACAATGCGCTCAATTGCTGCTCGCAAATAGCTAATCGCCAAGAGCCTCGCTTTTAATAGTCCGTTAGCTTAATCGTTATGTACATATTTTTAATATGCTGTAGGAATAGCTAGATGAGTGATTATCAGGATTTTTGTGAAGCATTTGGAGGATGCGCTAGTGATCCAGATTTTATGGATGATTGGCTGGCAGTGTACGGCCATGATAGTTCTGTTAAATCTCGGCTGGCGCTATTTGATTACACTGACATCGCAAATAAATATAGTTTGTCTAACAATGAAATAGAACAAATAAAAAGTTATATGAATATTTATAATATTCAAGGCTTTAAAAGTCAAAAAGAGGCCAATAAATATATAACCAACAAAAACCGTTGGGGTGAGTTTCCTGATATAAGGTCGCTGAATGATCATGGTGCATATAAAAATGTTCCTGGTATTTTACCCAAGTTTTATCGTATAACTTGTGAAATTCTCGATATTACAAAAGGAAATGGTGCACCACTGATAAAAGCTACCAAGTATTAAGGACACATAACAAGCCGTTCAAGTGAGACTGCTAAATTTTGACTAAGTTCTGCTTCTTTACTCAAATTTTGCCAAGCATTACCATAGCCTAATGCTGTTGGGTGCAATGAAATTGCACCGCTAATTTAATCTCTGCTCCCTTGAATGAGAAATACTCAGCAAACGGTGCAATGCGCTGCGCTTATTGCACCCTACGTCTTTTCGTAAATCCGCTGGGGTGGGGTGGCTAGGCACCATGTCTTGCCAAGGCAACAAAAGGGGCGATTTGCGCCCTGATTCTTCTGATCTCCCTGTTTTATATCGCTGCACGTTTGTCCGGCACAGCCTTATTGTCTGCTGACTCACAACCAGCACTCCTGTTTCTTCCCCCCATCAGGCCGGGCAGGAAAAGCCCACCTTCACTCATACCTCGCCGCTTCCCAGGCGTGTATCGCCTGTTTGCGGGTCTCGCCCCAGTGATAGTCGCCGAGTTTGCCATTTTGCTGGATGACCCGGTGGCAGGGGATCATCAAGGCGACGGGGTTGGCGCCCACTGCCAGTCCCACGGCGCGGGCGGCTTTGGGATTGCCGACGGCGCTTGCCACCTGGGCGTAGCTCACCACCTTGGCGGGCGGGATCTGCAGCAGCGCCCGCCAGACGCTGATCTGAAAGTTGGTGCCGCTCACGTGCAAGGAGATGGGGCGATCCGGCGCCTTGCTGCCATCGAACATGGTGTTGATGACCCCTTGGGTGCGTGATGGCGCTTCTTGCAGCGTTGCCGCAGGCCAGCTGTGGGCGAGGGTGGCCAGCGGAGCCTCTGGGGCCTTGTCATCGAGAAACGAGAAGTTGCACACCCCCCGCGGGGTCAGGGCGACGAATGCCTGACCAAAGGGGGTGTCGTGCACCCCGTGATCGATAACCAGCCCGGCCCCGCGCTGCTTGTACTCGCCCGGCGTCACCGCTTCGAGCTGCACGAAGTGATCGTAGAGCCGCGAGCCGCTGCTAAGGCCCAGGGTATCGGCCACCTCGAGCAGTGGGCGCGACTCCTGCAGCAGCACCTTGGCCCGCTCCAGGGTCAGCACCTGCAGATAGCGTTTGGGCGTCACTCCGGCCCAGCGGCTGAACAGCCGCTGGAAGTGAAAGGGACTTAAGTGAACGTGCGCCGCTATCTCGTCCAGAGTGGGCTGACGCTCCACCTGACTTGCGATAAAACGGATGGCATCGGCGATGCGGGCGTAATCAGACATAAGGCGCTCTCACGATAAGGTTTCGGTCGCAGGATCTTGGGGGCGACAAGGTCATGTGCGACAAATTGATACCCCACCATCGACCAGCAGGGCAATGCCGGTGGTAAAGCTGGATGCATCGGACGCGAGATAAAGGGCCGAGCGGGCGATCTCCTCCGGTTGGGCTAGCCGTTTGAGGGCATGCATATTCTGCACAAAGGCGAGGCTCTCTGGCGTATTGGCAAAGGCCCGTCCCATGGGGGTGTCGGTGCCCCCCGGCAGCAGGGCGTTGACCCGAATCCCTTGTGCCCCATACTCGGCAGCCAGCACCCGGGTCAGGCCAATCAGGCCTGCCTTGCTTGCCGCATAGGCCGCCATGCCGGGCAGCCCCAGGGTATGGCCGACAAAGGTAGAGGTAAAAATAAGCGAGCCGCTGCCACGCGCCAGCATGGCGGGGATCTGGTACTTGGCTCCCACAAAGGCGCTGGTGAGGTTGGTATCCAGCGTTTCCTGCCACTGCGTCAGCTCAAGCTCCTCTACGCAACCCGGCGTGCCCGTGGTACCGGCGTTGTTGAAGGCGATATCGAGCCCGCCGAAACGGGTTAGCGCGAGATCAACCAGATCGCGGGCGTAACTCTCGCTTTTCACATCTCCCGCCAGACTTGCCGCCTGGCCCCCCTCATGGCGGATCTCCTCCACCAGCAAATCCAGCTCGGGCTGGCGGCGGGCGCCGACGACGACGCTGGCCCCTTCGCGGGCAAACAGGATGGCGCTGGCGCGACCGATGCCGGAGCTGGCGCCGGTGATGATGGCGACCTTGTTGGACAGTAATGACATGGCAGTTCCCTCGCTGGTGTGTTGTGCGCTAAATCAGTGGGGCACAGGGTTGGCTGTGGGTTGGAACCCCAATAGGTTCCAACCGACTTGGGTTTGGCCCCCACTATGGCAACCACTCCTTGCCGGGACGACCCGAATCTTGCTCTCTTTGTTCCCAAGTCGTTTTGCTACATGTCGATACAGGCCTTCGTGGCAACAAAAGGGGCGAACTGCGCCCCGAATTCTTTATAATGCCCCCCTTTAAAACCGCCGGACCCGGGTTCGGCGCGCGCTGATGGCTGGCTACGTCATCAGGCAGATCATCAGGATTGAGAAACGGTTATGCATACTCTGGAACAGCTGCGCGCAGGTGAACTGTGCGGTGCCCGCCATCTGAAGCTCTCTGAAAACCTCGCGGTTTTCCCCCCGAGATTTTGAGCCTGAAAGAGACGCTGGAGGTGCTGGATCTAACCGGCAACCAGCTAAGCGCGCTCCCTGACGAGCTGGCCGGGTTTGGCAAACTGCGCATCATCTTCTGCTCCGAGAACCGCTTTACCGAGCTGCCCGAGGTGCTGGGGCGTTGTCCGGCGCTCACCATGGTGGGTTTTAAGGCCAACCGGATTGCCACCGTCTCGGCCAGGGCGCTGCCCGCCGGTTTGCGCTGGTTGATCCTGACCGATAACCAGATTGAAAGTCTGCCGGACGAGCTGGGCCAGTGCGACGCTCTGCAAAAGCTGATGCTGGCGGGCAACCGCCTGCGCGAGCTGCCGACGAGCCTTGCCAACTGCCGCAATCTGGAGCTGCTGCGCATCGCCGCCAACCGCATCGAACGCTTCCCCGAGTGGCTGCTCTCGCTGCCGCGCCTTTCATGGCTCGCTTACTCCGGCAACCCCTTTAGTGAAGGGGAGGAGGCGCGGGCCATCGATGATGCTCATGTCGAACCCCTTGCCTGGGAGACGCTGGCGCTGGGCGAGTTGTTGGGGCAGGGAGCATCCGGCGTTATCCATCGCGCCACCCTTGTGGCTAATCCTGCTGATGCAGCGACTCAGGCGAGCGGCAGAACCGAGGCCAGTCAGGTGGCGGTCAAGCTGTTCAAGGGGGCGGTGACCAGTGACGGGCTGCCCCGCTGCGAGATGGCGGCATCGCTGGCGGCGGGCACTCATCCCAACCTTATCAAGGTGATAGGCAAGGTGGCGGATCACCCCTCCGGCATTCCGGCGCTGGTGATGGAGCTAATCGATCCGGCCTTTGCCAATCTGGCCGGGCCGCCGAGCCTGGACTCCTGCACCCGGGATGTCTATCCCGAGGATCTGCATCTGAATGTGCCGGATGCGCTGGCGATGGCCCATGGCATCGCCTCGGTGGCGGGCCATCTGCACCGCGCGGGCATCATGCACGGGGACCTCTACGGCCACAATATTCTGTTTACCCGCGGGCCTGACGCCCCGGCTCGCGCCCTGCTGGGGGATTTTGGCGCCGCTTCCTTATATGACCGCTGCGACCGCGAGCGGGCCGTAGGATTTGAGCGTTTGGAAGTGCGCGCCTTTGGTTGCCTGCTGGAAGAGCTGTTGGCCCATTGCGATACGCAAGACTCACCGCTTGATGGGTTGCATCAGCTCAAAGCGGCCTGCCTTTCGGAACTCCCCGCCGATCGTCCCGATTTTGCTTATATCGAGCGCCAGCTGGCGGCCGCTCGCGCCACGCTGTCGTGATCTTTCTGGCGTTGGCAGGCACGGTTTGGCCTGCCAACGTCATTCTTTTTATTCATTCATCGCCACCAACTCATGACGTGTTTGCAGGGTTTGGTGTGCCTCTGCCCGTCATAAACGTACCCAATAGCGCTCATTGCGACAGCGAGGCGCACGGCAAGGGGATGTCCCGTCATTCGCTCGATAACACGCAGAGGCTGCGCGGCAAAAAGGGAAGGGCAGAGGGTTGCGCGGTGCCGGTTAAGTTGTGATATTGAGGCATCTTTAGTACAGAAGGGTAATAACGATGGAAGCTGCGTTTTGGCATCAGCGTTGGGAAGAGAACCGGATTGGCTTTCATCAGGCGGACTTCAACCACTGGCTGCAATCCTGGTGGTCATCACAGCAAGCGGACGAGCCGGTGCTGGTTCCCCTGTGCGGCAAGTCCCGCGACATGCTCTGGCTGAGCGCTCAGGGTCATCCGGTCGACGGTTTCGAGCTATCGAGCCTTGCCGTCAGCCAGTTCTTCAGTGAAAACCAGCTCGCCGCGACCGTCAGCGAAGTGGGCCCTTATCAGTGCCATCAGGTGGACAGCCTGCGCATTTTTCAGGGGGATTTTTTCGCCGCCCCCAGTCTGGGTCGCCGTTACCGGCTGGTCTATGACCGCGCGGCGCTGATCGCCCTGCCGACCGCGATGCGCCGCCAGTATGCGGCCCTGATCAGTTCGCTGGTCGAGACCGGTGGCCAGATCCTGCTGGTGACCCTCGAATATCAGCCGGAGCAGCAGAGTCAGCCCCCCTTCTCGGTGGGTGAGATGGAGGTGCGAGCGCTGTTTGAACGGGACTTTCGCATCGAGGTATTGGGGCGCGCCGCCGAGGTGGATCACCCGCGGGTGCTGTCGGGTCAGCTCTCCTACTTCGATGAGGTGGCCTACCGGCTGGTTCGCCGTGGCTAACGGGCGGGCAAAGGGTGATCTGCGCCGACAAATCATCGGGCTATGCGCTCTTCGCTACCTCCTTTGACGTAGATCAACGTGACTGGCGGGGGGAGTGCCTAATATGAGGCTGTTTCTCAATCACTGTTGGCATTGCAAAGCGAGTATCGGGTCTTTCCCGCTTGCTGATCAGCAACTCAGTGTCTGATTTTCACGCTCATGTTCACTTTTGGCGGCTTTGGTCGCAATTGTTATGGTTTTTCCAGCCGACCCTGATGGGTCGGCTTTTTATTGCCTGCGATTTGCCGTGGGCAGGAAAAACGGGGGATGTCGAGGCCTGCTCAGGCCTCGAAGGTGGCGGCATTGAGCCGAAATGCCCGTGGATCGTCGATAAACTGGCCGGTGATCCGCTCGTCATGTTCGTGCCCCTGACCATAGCTGCAGAGGATCAGTCGATCGGAGGTGCGCGAACGCAGCTGGGTGATAAAGCGCACCAGATCGGCGCGACTCAACTTGCCCACCTCGTCGCAGACTCTTTCGCGCTGATCAAACCCCAGATCCTTGTTGCCGATGCTGACCCACAGCCGTTGGCCGCGACTGCGCAGATTGGCATCCCGCTCGCTCAGCTGGGCTTGCAGCCCCGCCTTGCTCTCCTGCCACTGCTGCTCGGTAAATTCGAGCATGGCGAGCGGGAAGAGGTCGATAAACTCCTCCACCGCATCGAGCAGGATCTGCGGCCCCGCCACCGGCGACTGGATATAGAAGATCAGCCCCGGGTGGCGATTGAGGGGCAGGTTGCCGGCGCCCACCACATACCCCAGTTGCTGACGGGTACGCAGCTCGTGGAAGAAGGTGGAGGACATGATGTGGTTTGCCAGGGTGAAGCAGGCGAGATCCCGCGCCCGGGTGGTGCGGGACTGGTAGTAGACCAGCAGTGCCGAGTCTTCGTGATCGCAACCCTGCTCGCGAATAAGGGTGCCCCTGTCCTGAATGGAGATGAGCGGGCGGCGGGTCTCGCCGCTCGGCTTGCTGCTGGTGCCATTGATATCGCTCAGGTGACGCTCCATCAGGGCGGCCAGCTCCAGCGCCTCGGCGGCAGTCCAGTCGCCATGCACCAGCGCCTCGACATGCACCTCGCCAAACAGCTGGGCCACGAAGCCGGGCATCTCTTCCAGCTCTACCGTGCGCAGGTGGCGCAGCAACTGCTCGAATGGCGGGTTGTTGGGTTGCAGCAAACTGGTGAGCTGGTTAAAGAGCTGGGAGATGGGGCGCGCCTTGGACTGGTTATCCCAGTTGCGGATGAGCTGCTCCTTGATCTCGGCGAAGCGGCCCGGATCCGGATACCCCAGGGTGCGATTGCCGAGGATCATGTCGAGCAAGAGTGGCTGCTTGTCGGCAAAGCCGCTCAGGTTGATGGTAAAGCCCCCCTGATGGGCATAGATCTGGTAGCCCAGCCCCGCCAGCTCTGCCGGATAGGTGAGGGCGTTGAGGTGGTCGGCCAAGAGTTCCACGGCGAGGCGCGCCATGGCGATATTGCGCGGATTTTTGACCGCATGTTCGCTGTCGATGGAGATATAGAGATTGCCCTTGGGCACGCTGAACAGGTGCTCATGGAGGTGCCAGAGGCGAAAACCGGGGCGATCGATAAGGCAGGCGGGCATGTCGGCGGCAAGCTCTGGCGTGCGCGGATCGAGCCTACTGCTGATAAAGGGGTTGGGCTTGGGTAGCGCCAGCGCCGGATCCGGTTCGCTCTGCTGCCAGCGAATTTTCTCGGCCTCGGTAATGGTCGCCACGCTGTAGGGGGTCTGATACCAGCGGGCCAGCCGATCGGTCGCCACTTCCGGCGCAGTGATGGTGATACGCAAATTGTGCGGGGTGAGCTTGGCGAGGAAGCGGCGGATCAGCGGCTCGTCATATTCGCGCATCATGTAGTCGCCGTAGAGCAGATCCTCAGGTTTGTAGCTAAAGAGGTTGAGCACCAGCCCCGACACCGTATCGAGGGGGCGGCCGCGCTCCTGAAAGCGAAACGCCGATTCGAGCACGGTCCGTTTTTCGTCATAGCGCCAGCTCTGCAGCCCTTCGCGGCCAATCAGTTTCAGATAGCCAAACAGGGCGGCGAGGATGTCGTCCACATGCTCAAGGCCCAGAGGGGTGAGGCCAAAGTTGACGCCAAAATCCTTGAAGTTGGCGCCACTGATGCCACCGCCCGCCGAGAGCTGGTTGACCCAGCCTTTCGCCTTGAGCAGGGAGAGCAGGCTGCCATCTCCCTCATAACCAATCAGATGGCTCAGGAAGGTGAGGGGCTTTTTGTCGTAAAACTCGTCCACATTGGGCAAGGGGAAGCTCAGCGAAAGCTTGCGGGTCTCCTTGACCGGATTGATGTGGATGCGCACGCCGAGATCATCGAGCCGGTAGAGTGGCATGGTGAGGGTCGGGGTTCCCAAATTGCGATTCAAAATGGGAGCAAAGTAGCGACAGCACCACTGCAACTGGGTATCGATGGATTCCGGCGAGATCATCACCAGCGCCATGCGATCCGCGCTGTAGTGGCTTTCGTAAAAACGGATAAGATCGGAGCGCAGATCCCGTCCCGGCAGATCGGCCAGGGTATCGAGGTTGCCCACCGAGAACTTGGAGAAGGGGTGCGCCGGGTTGACTGTCTCTTTATGCACCTGATAGCTGCGGCGCATGTCATCCTGCAGCTTGAGGCGATACTCGGAGTCGACCGCGTTGCGCTCCTTGTCCACCCACTCCGGATCAAACGTGGGGCAGATAAAGAACTGGGAGAAGCGATCCAGCCCTGCTTCGAAGAAGCCGTTGTCGATCTCGAAGAAGAAGTTGGTGAACTCGGTGCCGGTCCAGGCGTTGTTGCTGCCGCCATGACGGCTCATAAATTGCTGGTACTCACCAGGCTTGGGGTAGGTGCAGGTGCCGAGAAACAGCATGTGCTCCAGAAAATGGGCCATTCCCTGCCGGTCAGCGGGATCGTCAAAATGGCCGGTATTGACCGCCAGCGAGGCGGCGGATTTGTCTGTGTCGGGATCACAAATCAACAAGACCCTGAGCCGGTTGGCCAGCTCCAGATAATGGTATTGCCGATGGTCATTGGGACTGGCATATGGGCTCATTGGCGTGTGACTCACGTTGGATTTATTTGAATTTAAACATGATTATCGACCCCGCTATCCCGTCAGGCAAACCCTTTTCTGAGAGGTAGCGCAATTGTTTCCACACCCGTGGCGGGGTAAGATCTCCCGGCTATCAAAACAGGCCCGTTGGGCGAGGTTGTAATGAAGATCTATATCATGCGTCATGGCCAGGCTGGCATGAATGCGAAAACAGATGAACAGCGTCCATTGACCGAGCAGGGTATTGAAGAGTCTATCCAGATGGCCCGCTGGCTGGCGCCTCAGCTGATTGGCCCGCTGGATCGGGTGATCCACAGCAACTATCTGCGGGCACGCCAGACCTGGCAAGCCATATGCAGGGAATTACCTGACGCAGCAGCCGTTGAAGAGAGTGGCGACATTACCCCTTACGGTGATCCCGCTTTCGTGGCCAGCTACCTCACCACCTTGGCGCAGCAACATGACCAGATCCTGATGGTCAGCCATCTGCCGCTGGTGGGTTATCTGGTGCAAAGCCTCTGCCCGGCCGCAGGAGCACCCATGTTCGCCACCTCGGGGATCGCCTGTATCGAGTGGCTTGATGGCAAAGGAGCCTTGCTCTGGCTCGAAGGGCCGCATACAATAGGCTAAAAGTTAATAAAAAGTTATAGATTGAATTTTTTGGGAAGAGATGGGCGAGTTTTCCGGATTTTTATAAATACTTTACGGAATTAATTCGCAGAAGCTGCTGTCATACGGATACAACTGCAAGAGGTTGCAAACGATGAGAGTGTTCAAGAAGTACCTGCCACTGATGGTGGCAAAGCATGTCAAAACCTTCTTTAAAGGTCGGATTTACATCCATGGTCGGGGGCGGTTTGATTTCCAATCCGGTTTGTTGCTGATGCCGAATCCGGCGGATATTCCCCATCGCCAGACAGTCACCGAGGTCAACGAGCTGATCTCCAGACTGCACATGGATGCCGCGTGATGCGCTTCTGAACCTGTTTCTGCACTGATATGCCCGCACTTTTGCGGGCATATTTGTTTCTGGCGACTGGCGTTCACCATGTGGCTGTTCAGGCCCACACCTTGTTTATCTCCCATCGCCCCCTATACTGGCCCGCTGTTGTCTCTTCGGTCTGGATCTTCTCATGCCCCTTGCCTTTCTGTTTCCCTTCTCCTGCATTGCCATCTGGGCTGGCAATGGCATCGTCAGTAAACTGGCGGTTGGTGTGTTGTCCCCGGCGGCCTTGGCCTGGTCGCGCTGGGTGGTGGCTGCGCTGGTATTAAGCCCGTTTCTGGCCCGTCGGGTATGGCGTGCGCGTGCCCGTCTGCGCGCTGGCCTTTGGCAGATCGCTATGCTGGCCTCGCTGGGCATGGTGCTCAACCAGACTTTTGGTTACTACGCGGCGCAAACCCTGGGAGCCACCGAGATGGGGTTGATGATGGGACTGACGCCGCTGCTGACCGTGTTGTTCAGCATCTGGCTGTTGCGTGAGCGGCCCACCTGGGGCGCCGTGCTGGGGGCGCTGCTCTCCATCCTTGGCTTGTCTATCTTGCTGGGGCAGGGGGATCCGACCCGGCTGTTTACCCAAGGCATTCATATCGGCTCTGTCTATATGCTGATTTCGGCCGGTACTTATGCCCTTTACAGCGTGCTGCTCAAGAAGTGGGAGCTGGGGCTCGACAACTGGTCGCTGCTCTACGGTCAGGTGATCTGTAGTGTGGTGATCCTGACCCCCTTCTTTTTGCTGATGGATGGCCAGTGGCCGGATGGTCGGGCCCTGTGGCTGATCCTCTATGCCGGTATCCCCACCTCGGCGCTCTCGCCCTGGCTCTGGATGCAGGGTATCGCCCTGCTCGGCGCCAACCGTACCGCCATCTTTATGAACCTGCTGCCGGTGATGACGGCTGGCCTTGCCATCACCCTGCTGGGTGAGCGGTTGACCAGCTATCACCTGATCGGGGGCGGTCTGACCCTGCTGGGTGTCTTGCTGGCACAGTTGCTGGTGCGTCCGGTGGCGATGGGTCGCCGCCGGGTAGTGCTGGCTCCCTGTCCCGAAGAGTAATCTTGCGCGAAAGCGTAGATGGGCCCAATGGCCTGCTTGGCCGCCAATGAAAAGCGCCTGCAGCAATGCAGGCGCTTTTTTATGGTTACATCTTCCAAGCCGGTTACTGGGCAACCAGATAGAGCTCCTTGCTGTAGACCACATCCTGCGGGTTAAGGTGGGGATAGCCTTTCACGAAAGGCTTGAGCAACCTTGATTTGACCGAGAAATAGATAGGGGCGATGGGGGCATCCGCATCAATGAGTGCCTCTGCCTGTTGATACAGGGCATTGCGTTCAGCGGGATCCAGCGAGTCGTGGGCCTTGGCCAGCAGGGCGTCGTACTCCTTGTTGAACCACTTGCCGCTGTTGGCACTGCTGCTGGAGGTCATGATGTCGAGGAAGGTGGAGGCATCGTTATAATCCCCGTTCCAGCCATAGCGGCTAACGCCAAAATCCCCCTCGTTGAGTGCCGAGACCATGGTCTTCCACTCCATGTTGTTGAGGGTGGCAGTGACCCCCAGGTTGTGTTTCCACATGGAGGAGACGGCCAGCGCAATCTTTTTGTGGCTCTCGTTGGTGTTGTAGAGAATGTCCACTGTGAGTGGCTTGTCCGGGCCATATCCCGCTTCGGCCAACAGGGCTTTGGCTTGCTTGATCCGCTCCTCTTTGCTCTGCAACTGGCTGGCCGGTTTTTTCAATTCAAAACCGTCCACAATGGGGGGCGTGAAGCTATATGCGGCAATTTGTCCCTGTCCCAGAATCTTGTCGGTGATGGTCTCTCGGTCGATGGCGAGCGAGAGCGCCTTGCGTACTTTCGGGTCATCGAACGGTTTGCGCTGGGTATTGAAGACATAGTAATAGCTGGCCAGCGTGGGGACGCTGACCAGTTCTTCCGGACTCTTGCTCTTGAGCTGTTTGTACTGCTCCAGCGGATAAGTGGTGTAGTGCAGTTCACCGGTGCGATAGCGGTTGTAGGCGGCGGTTTCCGAGACGATCTCCAGATAGATCACCTTGTTCAGGACGGTGTGCTGGTTGTTCCAGTAGTGGGTATTGCGCTCGGCGCTCAGCCGCTCGTTGGGGGTCCACTCCTTGAGTACAAAGGCACCGTTGGAGACGATATTGCCAGGTTTGACCCAATCCTTGCCGAATTTTTCAATGGTGGCCTTGGGGGCGGGGAACGTGGTGTAGTGGGCCAGCGTCTTCAGGAAGAAGGGGACCGGATTTTTCAGGGTGACCTGCAGGGTGTGGTCATCGAGCGCCTTGATCCCGAGCTCTGACGGGCTCTTCTTGCCCTGTGTCACCTCGCTTGCATTGACCACTCCGGTCAACTCGATAAACCAGGCGTAGTTGGAGGCCGTCTTGGGATCGGCCGCCCGTTGCCAACCGTACACATAATCGGCGGCGGTGACAGGTTCACCGTTTGACCACTTGGCCTCGGGTCTCAGCTTGAAGGTGTAGACGGTACCTGTCTTGTCGACCTCGTAGCTGACGGCGCCTGCTGGTTTGATCTTGCCGGTATTATCCAGCTCATAGAGCCCTTCAAACAGATCGTTGACGATGGCACTACCAGCGGTCTCTTCCACCAGCTGGGGGTCGATGGTGGTGGGCTCGGTGCCGATATTGGTCACGTAGATTTGTTGGGCATCCGGCAGCAGCTTGGTACCGGCAGGCACCTGGGCAGCCAAGGCGGGAAGGGCAAACAGTCCGGCTACCATGCCGGCAATGAGAGTCTTGTTCATTGATAATCCTTGAGTTTTATTTGCTTCCAAAGCGAAATCAGTGTGCTGGATTGGCGATCGGATCTCAAGAGGCAATGGCTGAAGGATGAGCAGGCCCATCAGACTCCATTTTTAATGGCTCAAGGCCAGTCAACTCATGGCTTGCAGCAGGTTATTGCCACGAATTAAGAGTCCGAAAGTTATCGAATGAAATCGAATATAACGCGTCTTTTACCATAACGTTAGGCGAAATAGCCTATTTAATAGGCCGCTTAATTCGCTGCAAAAACAAAAAACAGACGTTACATTAGGTTACAAATCAAGGCCGCCGGTGATCGGCATTTTTTTTGCTGACGCCTGCAAACGTTTTCAATGCCAACGGATGCGATCTAAAGGAACAAAAATGCGAAACATGATCACCATGGGTGAGTTCATCGTCAAAAAGCAGGCGGATTATCCTACCGCGACCGGCGAGCTGACTTCGTTGCTCAGCTCGATCCGTCTTGCTGCCAAGGTGGTGAACCGGGAGATCAACAAGGCGGGACTGGCGGATATCATCGGTTCCATGGGCGCTGAAAACGTACAGGGCGAGGTGCAGCAGAAGCTGGATGTCTACGCCAACGAACGCTTCAAGGCGGCGCTGGAAGCGCGCGGCGAGGTGTGCGGCATGGCTTCGGAAGAGGAAGAGGACTTCGTGGCCTTTGACTCACCGCTCTCCAAAAACTCCAAGTATGTGGTGCTGATCGACCCGCTCGATGGCTCCTCCAATATCGACGTCAACGTCTCGGTCGGGACCATCTTCTCCATCTACCGCCGTTTGAGCCCGCAGGGTTCGCCGGTGACCCTGGAGGACTTCCTGCAGCCGGGCAACCGTCAGGTCGCCGCCGGTTATGTGGTCTACGGCTCCTCCACCATGCTGGTCTACACCACCGGCTTTGGCGTTAACGGCTTTACCTACGATCCTTCCATCGGCTGCTTCTGCCTCTCCCACGAGAACATCCGCATTCCGGAAGAGGGCAAGATCTACTCCATCAACGAGGGCAACTACATCAAGTTCCCGGACGGGGTGAAGAAGTACCTCAAATATTGCCAGGAGCGTGATGAGGCGACCCACAGACCCTACACCTCCCGCTATATCGGATCCCTGGTCTCTGATTTCCATCGCAACCTGCTCAAGGGCGGCATCTACATCTATCCGTCCGGCACCAACTCGCCGAATGGCAAGTTGCGTCTGCTCTATGAGTGCAACCCGATGGCGTTTCTGGTGGAGCAGGCTGGTGGCAAGGCCTCCGACGGCTTTGGCCGCATCATGGATATCCAGCCCACTGCGCTGCACCAGCGTACCCCTTACTTCGTTGGTTCGACCAAGATGGTGGAGCGGGCCGAGGCCTTTATGCGCGAGTTTTCCGCCCATGAGGATCCAGCCAACCAGGGCTGATCGTCAGAGGTGTAGGTTGGTGCTGAGCGCAGCGAAGCCCAACATTTACCGGCGCGATTCCCTCTCCCCCCTGGGATAGGGCTGGGTGAGGGGAATGGTTTTCACTGCCCCCTCATCCCCGGCTCTTCTCCCACAAGGGGAGAAGGGCGACGCTAGTCACCAGCCAACATAAACAAAACGGGAGCCGCACAGGCTCCCGTTTTAGTTGGCTTTATCGTGCTGGCCCACCGCCAGCGCTGCAGAAACTCACAGGCTGTTGCTGGCCAGATCAGCCAGCAAACCATCTACCAGTTTCAGGCGCATGGCGCGATCCTGGGTCGGTACCTGGAAACGCAACCGGGTCGGCCCGTCCATCTTGTAGACCCTTGGCTGGCTGGAGAGCAGCTTGACCAGATAGGCCGGATTGACCTTGGTCTCCTGAGTGAAGTCGAGATAGCCGCCACGCTCGCTCATCTCCACCCGGCGAATGCCAAGGGCGGTGGCACGCTGGCGGAAGGCGGCCAGCTCCAGCAGGGTTTTGGTTGCCTCCGGCAAGAGGCCAAAGCGGTCGATCAGCTCCACTTTCAGCTCGCGCAGCTCCTGCTCGTCCGCCGCACTGGCGATCCGCTTGTACATGGAGAGGCGCATGTTGACGTCCGGAATATAGTCATCCGGCAGCAGTGCAGGCAGGCGCAGTTCCACCTCGGTGTGCTGGCTCATCAGCTGCTCCAGCGACGGCTCCTTGCCATTTTTCAGCGCCTCGACCGCCTGCTCCAGCATCTCCATATAGAGGGTGAAGCCGACCGATTCAATCTGGCCGCTCTGATCGTCGCCGAGCAGTTCGCCTGCGCCACGGATCTCCAGATCGTGGGTCGCCAGCGCAAAACCGGCGCCGAGATCTTCGAGCGAGGCGATCGCCTCCAGCCGCTTGGCTGCATCCTTGGTCATCAGCTTGGGATGGGGGGTGAGCAGATAGGCGTAGGCCTGATGGTGGGAGCGGCCAACCCGGCCCCGCAGCTGGTGCAGCTGGGCCAGACCGAGATGATCCGCCCGATCCATGATGATGGTGTTGGCGCTCGGCACGTCGATACCGGTCTCGATAATGGTGGTGCAGACCAGCAGGTTGAAGCGCTGGTGGTAGAAGTCGGACATGATCCGCTCAAGGTCGCGCTCGCGCATCTGGCCGTGGGCGATGCCGATGCGCGCCTCCGGCACCAGCTCCGCCAGATCGGCGGCGCACTTCTCGATGCTCTCGACATCGTTGTGCAGGTAGTAGACCTGACCACCACGCTTCAATTCCCGCAACACCGCCTCGCGCACCACCGCCGGTTCGTGCTGGCGCACGAAGGTCTTGATGGCGAGTCGCTTGGCGGGGGGAGTGGCGATGATGGAGAGATCCCGCATGCCGGACATCGCCATATTAAGGGTGCGCGGAATAGGGGTGGCGGTGAGAGTGAGGATATCCACATCGGCCCGCAGTGCCTTGATCTTCTCCTTCTGGCGCACCCCGAATCTGTGCTCCTCATCGACGATGAGCAGTCCCAGATCCTTGAAGGTGAGTTCGGAGCCGAGCAGCTTGTGGGTGCCGATGATGATGTCCACCTTGCCCTCCGCCAATTCCTTCATCACAGCGCTCTGCTCCTTGGCGGAACGGAAGCGGCTCAGCACCTCGACCCGCACCGGCCAGTTGGCAAAGCGATCGCGGAAGTTGTCGTAGTGCTGTTGCGCCAGCAGGGTGGTGGGCACCAGCACGGCAACCTGCTTGCCGCCGTGTACGGCCACAAACGCCGCTCGCATCGCCACTTCGGTCTTGCCGAAACCCACGTCGCCGCACACCAGTCTGTCCATGCTCTTGGCCTGACACATGTCCCCCAGCACCGCATTGATGGCGTTGAGCTGATCGTCGGTTTCCTCGAACGGGAAGCTGGCGGCAAACTGGCGATAGGCCTCTTTGTCGTGCTTGAAGGCAAAACCGGCGCGAGCGGCGCGATGAGCGTAGACATCCAGCAACTCGGCTGCCACATCGCGCACCTTCTCCGCCGCCTTGCGCCGCGCCTTGCTCCAGGCCTCGCCGCCGAGTTTGTGGCTGGGTGGGTTATCAGAGCCGGTGTAGCGGCTGATAAGGTGCAAACTGGTGACCGGCACGAACAGCTTGTCGCCGCCGGCATATTCGAGGGTCAAAAACTCGGTGGGCAGACCACCAGCGTCGATGGTTTCGAGCCCCAGATAGCGGCCGACCCCGTGATCCAGATGGACCACCGGCTGACCCTGGGTCAGCTCGCCCAGGTTTCTGATCACCGCATCGGAGCTTAAGTTCTTGCTCTTCTCTCGCGCCCGCTTGCTGCGCACCTTGCCGCCCAGCAGTTCGGTCTCGGTGATCAGCGCCAATGGATCCTGACCGGCCTCCTGCCACAGGAAGCCACGTTCAAGCGGTGCCACCAGCAGGCCGTGACGATCCTGGCTCGCCATAAAGGCGTCGAGGGAGGGGAACTCTTTAGGTTGCAGCGAGATACGCGCCAGCAGATCGCCGAGCACCTCCCGTCGCCCTTCGGATTCCACCGCAAACAGGGTGCGCCCGGCAAAGCCTTGCAGGAACTGGTTGAGCGCCAGCAGGGGTTGCTCCTTGCTGTGATCGAGTTGCAGATCCGGCAGCGCCTCGATGGGCAGATCGTGCTGACCGGCATCGCCCGCGGTGGCGGCCTCTTGCAGCCGCACCGCGCCATATTGGCCCAGAGAGGCAAAGAGCTGCTCCACCGGCAGATAGAGCTGGGCCGGGGGTAGCAGGGGGCGAGTATTGTCCCAGCGTCTGTCTTCATAGCGCTGGCAGATATCGTTCCAGAAACGCTGGGCGGCGGGGTAGATATCCCCCACGGTGAGCAGCAGGGTCTCTTCCGGCAGGTAGTCAAACAGGCTGGCAGTCTGGTTGAAGAAGAGTGGCAGATAATACTCGATGCCGGCGGGCCAACGCCCCTTGCTCACCTCCTGATAGACGGAGCCCTCGGCCCGCGACAGCTCGAACTGCTCGCGGAACTGGCCGCGAAACAGTTCGATGGCTGCCTCGTCGGTAGGGTATTCCCGGGCGGGCAGCAGGCTGACCGTCTTGACCGGTTCGCTGGAGCGCTGGGTTTCGGGATCGAATGGGCGGATGGAGTCCACTTCATCGTCGAAGAAGTCGATGCGATAGGGGCTGCTACTGCCCATGGGGAAGAGATCGAGCAGGGAGCCGCGGGCGGCAAATTCGCCATGTTCCAGCACCTGATCCACCGCCACGTAACCCGCCTCGGCCAGGCGGCCGCGCAGCTGTTGCAGATTGAGACGCTGACCAGCCTTCACCATCAGGCTGTATTTGTCGAGATAGACCCGGGGGGCGCAGCGCAACATCAGGGTGGAGATGGGGACAATCAATACCCCCTTGCTCATCTGCGGCAGCTTGTAGAGGGTCTCGAGCCTTTGGGAGATGATGTCCTGATGGGGAGAGAAGGTGTCGTAGGGCAGGGTCTCCCAATCGGGGAACAGCAATACGGGGGCGGACTGATCGGCTAGCTGCTTGTCTGTCAGCAAATACTGCAGCTCCTGCTCCAGGCGCAGGGCGCTCGGGGTATCGGCGGTGATAAGCAGTACCGGCCCCTTGGCTTCACTGGTGAGACGGGCTGCAATCAGTGAGAGGCTGCTGCCGACCAGCTGGCCGAGCGTGATCTTTTGGCCCGCTTTGGCGGGCAAGGCGGGGAGTGTCATTGGCATGATTCGATTCTTTTAACGTTGACGTTATCTATCGCGACGTTCGCTATGGTTAGCGCTGACGTTCTTGGGCGCGCAGCTTGAGCTGCTTCGATTGCACGTGGAGGCTGGCACGAACCAGCAGTTCACGGTCATCTTCGCGGATCCGCACATAGTCGAGCTGCACATGGGTGCCATGTTCACCGCCGTCGAGCTGTTTGACCTGGCCATAGCAGTAGATGGCGGCCGCCTCTTCCCGCAGGAAGATCTTGAGGCGGACGATCTGGTGCAGGTGCGGCGCATCCCCGTGATCATGATAGGGGTGCAGGTAGGTGAGCTGGCCAGCCCCGAAGCGCAGGGTGTGAAAGCGCTGCTCCGGATGGTCCTGCAGGGAGAGCACATAGCCCATGATCATGTCGATCTTGCGGGACTGCTGATTGACGATCTCGATCAGATCGTGCATCGACTCGTTCTGGTTGCGCAGCAGGCGAGTGGTCACCAGATCGATGGAGGTAATGGCCGAAGAGATCCGAAAGGGCTCCGGCAGCTCAGCGTCAAGCTCCTCCAGCGAGGGGAGGTGGAAGTCGGCCGGCATGGGGATCACATTGACCGGCGTGGCATGAGTGACGCTGAAGAACTGTTCCTGCATGGAGGCTATCCCTTGTTGTCATGGACGGTTTCCCTTTATTATCCGGTATCTTATTTTGTTGGCAACGTACATATCCTTGAAGACCGGACTTTTTCAGCCCCTTTCGCTGGCCATCGGCCTGCGTTATGCAGGCTCGAAGCGCAGCAATCGCTTCGTCTCATTTATCTCCCTGTTCTCTACCTTTGGCATCGCCATCGGGGTCGCCGCCCTGATGGTGGTCATTTCGGTGATGAACGGTTTCGAAGGGCAGCTCAAAGGGCGCATCCTCGGGGTGATCCCCCATGTGGTGGTGACCAATCAGGCTGGCCGTATTGATGCAGACCCGCAAGGCTTGCCGGATCTGGCCAAATTACCCCATGTGGTCGCCTCGGCCCCCATGCTCGACAGCGAAGGGATGCTGCAAAGCCCCGGCCAGCTGACCGGGGTGAGTGTGCAGGGGATCGACCCTGCAAAGTGGCCCAAGGATGACATCCTCCACAGCCAGATGCTGGGGGGGCGCCTCGATACCCTGCAGGCCGGCCACTACCGCATCGTGCTGGGGCAGGGGGTGGCACGTCGCCTCAATGTCTCCATCGGCGATCAGGTTCGCCTGATCCTGACCGAGGGGACCCGCTTCACTCCCTTTGGTCGGGTACCGGCCCAGCGCCTCTTTACCGTCTCCGGTATCTTCGGGGTCGGCGCCGATGTGGATAACCAGATTGCGCTGATCGCGCTGGGGGATGCCCAGCGCTTGCTGCGTCTGCCGACAGAAACCGTCGGTGGCATTCGCCTCTGGCTCGATGATCCCTTTGCGGCTGACGAAGTGATCAAGACGCCGCTGCCGGATGGCTTGCTATGGCAGGATTGGCGCCGCGAGCGGGGCGAGCTGTTCCAGGCGGTCGCCATGGAAAAACGGATGATGGGGCTGATGCTGGTGCTGATCATCGCCGTCGCTACTTTCAACATCCTCTCCGCGCTGGTGATGGTGGTGACGGACAAGGAGGGCGAAGTGGCCATCCTGCGCACCATGGGCATGAGTGAATCGGGGATCGTCAAAATCTTCATGGTGCTTGGCGCCTCCAGCGGGGTGATTGGCGCCCTGTTTGGCGGACTGGCGGGCCTGGCGCTCTCCCTGGGTCTCAACCCTCTGCTCAATGCGGTGGGGCTCAACCTCTATATGGCGGCGGGCGGCAGTGGCCTGCCGGTGATTGTCGAGCCGGCTCAGGTCATCACCATTTTGCTGGGCGCCGTGCTGCTGAGCTTCAGTGCCACCCTTTACCCGGCGGCACGCGCCGCACGGGTGAAACCGGCCGAGGCGCTGCGTTATGAGTAATGCCGTGAATAATGCATCTTCTGTTGTGACTGGTGCCCCCGTAGTTGCGGGTGCCAGCGTTGTTACCGAGGCAAGTGGAGCCCCTGTTATGAATGAAGCCGTATCCCGTGAACCTCTGCTGCGCTGCCAGGCGCTCAATCATGTCTATAAAGAGGGGGAGCTGGAGACTCAGGTGCTCAAGGGGATCGATCTCTGCGTCGCGCCCGGTGAAATGCTGGCGGTGGTGGGGAGCTCGGGCTCCGGCAAGACCACTCTGCTGCATCTGATGGGGGCGCTGGACAACCCCTCCAGCGGCGCCGTGCTGTTCAAGGGGGAGGATATCCACCATTGGGACAGCCGTACCCAAGCCCGTTTTCGCAACCGCGAGCTGGGCTTTGTCTACCAGTTCCACCACCTGCTCTCCGAGTTCAGTGCGCTGGAAAATGCGGCCATGCCGCTGCTGATCGCCGGTGAGTCGGTGGCGGTTGCCACCGAAAAGGCGACCAAAATGTTGGGTAGGGTAGGGCTCTCCCATCGCTTGAACCACCGTCCCTCCGAGCTTTCTGGTGGCGAACGTCAGCGGGTGGCGATCGCCCGGGCGCTGGTCAACGAACCGAGCTTGGTGCTGGCGGATGAGCCTACCGGCAATCTGGATCACGCCAGTGCCACCGCGGTGTACGAACTGCTGTGTGAACTGAATCGTGAACTGGGCACTGCGTTTGTGGTAGTGACTCACGACTTGAGCCTCGCGGCCAAGCTCCATCGCCGGGTGACCCTGGTGAGCGGCGTGATGGCGGAGGTTGCCTGATGTTCAAACCGCTGCCCCTCTTTCTGGGCCTGCGTTACAGCCGCTCCCGCCGTCGCAACGGGTTTATCGCCTTTATTTCTGCCTCTTCCCTGATCGGTATCGCCCTCGGGGTGATGGCGCTGATCCTGGGCCTCTCCGCCATGAACGGTTTCGAGCGGGAGCTTAAAGATCGGGTGCTCTCGGTGGTGCCGCAAGGTGAGCTGGACGCCGTCGAGCGGCCGCTGCCGGATTGGCCACGTCTGCGCGACTACCTGCTGGCCCAGCCGGGCGTTGAGGCGGCAGCGCCGGTCATTCGCCTCAATGGCCTGCTGGAGCATGGCTCTGCCCTCAAGGGGGTGCAACTGCGCGCCGTGCTGCCCGATCTGGAAGCCAATCTGTCGGATGCCGGCAAATACATGACGGGCCGCGGCCTGCGTGAACTGCAACCGGGTGAACGTGGGGTGATCTTGGGCAAGACCATCGCCGACAAGCTGGGCGTCAAGGTGGGGGACTCGGTCGCCCTGCTGCTGCCGCAAGGGGGCGATCAGGCGGGGATCAAGAATCCCCGGCGCGAAGCCCTGACTGTGGTGGGGCTGCTGGAAATTGGCGGTCAGCTCGACGGCCTGCTCGGCTTTATGCATCTGGCCGATGCGCAAGGGATCACCAGCATGGGCAGCGATGTGGAGGGCTTCAGCCTGCGGGTGAGTGATGTGCTTAATGCACAAAATATTACGATCGCCGCGGCGCAGCAGTTCCCTCATCACGTCTATATCCGCAGCTGGATGAACAGCCAGGGCTACCTCTATCAGGACATCCAGATGGTGCGTACCGTCATGTATGTGGTAATGCTGATGGTGGTGGCCGTCGCCTGCTTCAACATCGTCTCCACTCTGGTTATGGCGGTGAACGAGAAGCGCAGCGAGATCGCCATCCTGAAAACCATGGGGGCGAGCCCCGGTCAGATCCGGCTTACCTTCGTCATTCAGGGGATGGTCAACGGCGTGGCCGGTGCCCTGCTCGGTGCCCTGCTGGGTGGGCTGCTTTCGAGCAAGCTGACCCAGATCCTGAGCGTTGTCGAAAAGCTTATTGGCCACCGCTTCCTCAATCCGGATATCTACTTCATCGACTTCCTGCCGACTGAGTTGCATATGCAGGATCTGCTTATCGTGACGGGCGCCGCCATCCTGATGAGTCTGGTGGCGACCCTCTATCCCGCCTGGCGGGCGAGCGGTCTGGTACCCTCCCGCGAGCTGGGTCACTGATGCGTAGCATCTGATCCGCAATAAAGAACGAAGGGCCCGCCGGTGCAAACCGGCGGGCCCTGCTGTTTTCAGGTCGCGTGGACTGGCTTAGTGCGCGTTGAGCTCATCGAGTGGCAGGGAGAAGCTGGCCACGAAGGTGTCGATAAAGTAGCGCATCTCATCGCTCATCCGGGCTGCCAGCATGGCTTCAAGGCGCTTGCGAGCCGGCTCGAACTCCCGGTTGCCCGCGTTGATCTCCTCCAGACACTTGGTATAGGCGCAGAGGGTGTCGGCATCCTTGACCATTCTGGCCAGCTCGTCATCCTGGGCTGCCGAATCGAGCAGGGGGCGAAAGTCCTCCACCAGTTCCGGCGGCAGCATGCCAAGCAGACGCTGTTCGGCGGCCAGTTCTATCTTCTTGTACTCGCGGGCAATTTCGGGGTTGAAGTATTTGACCGGGGTAGGCAGATCGCCGGTCAGCACCTCACTGCTATCGTGGTAGAGGGCCATCACGGCGGCGCGATCGGCATTCACGCTGCCGCCAAACAGTCGATTTTTGATTATGCCGAGGGCATGGGCCACCATGGCCACCTGCAGGCTGTGCTCGGCAATGTTTTCCGGCTGGATGTTGCGCATCAGGGGCCAGCGGTAGATGAGTTTCATGCGGGCGAGATTGGCGAAAAAGTGGCTGGGTAACATGATGGCCTCAACAAAAGAGAATAGAAAAGGGCAGACCCTAGTCTGCCCTTTTTTTCGTTGCAGGGCAGCGTCTGCCCGCGCATTTCCCGTGTTTAGCGGATATAGCGGCCCGATTCCGCCTCCTGGTTGGTCACTATCATCTGGCCGATGGGCGCCAGGCTGATCAGCGCCAGCTTGAGGTGCTGGATACCGAACGGGATACCGATAATGGTCACGAAGCAGGCCAGCGCGGAAGCGATGTGGCCGATGGCCAGCCAGACGCCGATCAGCACGAACCAGAGGATGTTGCCAATCAGCCCCAGAGTGCCGGTGCCGATATCGCTCTGGCCAGTCATGGTCTTGCGATTGACGGCCTGCTTGCCAAACGGGAAGAAGGTAAAGGTGCCGATCACGAAGCAGGCACGTCCCCAGGGGATGCCGACCAGCGAGATAAAGCAGACAAGACCGGCCAGCCACCAGGCCAGGCCCATAAAGACACCTCCCAGTACAAACCAGAGCAGATTGAACAAGAAGCGGAAAAAGGCCATGTGAGTGACTCCAGATCATCAATTTGGTTGCCACCATAACGAGGGAGGGGTAGGGACGCAATGGTTGATTGGTCCAATCACTATTTGGCTGGTCAAATTGAGTCGCCGCCCGCAACGGTGGGCTGTTTTTCGGTGAAAGGTGGGCAATAAAGCGGCGTTCGGATGAAAAAAGGTGAGCAAACGCAAAATTATTGCCATCGGATAGTTGAAGTCGGGCACCTCTCTCCCCATATAAAGGGCAGTTTTGCACGAATTGTGCTTGCACGCCGCTCAATGTGGGGGATGTGTGGCTCGACTCGACCAAAGTGCGCCGCTATAATGCCGCGTCATATTTTCTCATCACAAAGACATATCGTTGTCTTTATAAACAGGAAGACTCCGGGCTTTGCCCAGGGGCAATAAAGGGTCAGCACACAGTGCTGAGTTGAACGAGGTAGAAGAATGCAAGTTTCTGTAGAGACAACCCAGGGTCTGGAACGCCGTCTTACCATCACTGTACCGGCCGCTACCGTAGACGCCGCTGTGCGTAAAGAATTGAATGGCCTGGCCAAAACTCGTCGCATCGACGGTTTCCGTCCTGGCAAGGCTCCGGTTGCCATCATCAAGAAGATGTTCGGCGCCATGGCTCACGCCCGCGTTGCTGATGAAATGATGCAGAGCAACTTCATCAAAGCCATCATCGAAAACAAACTGAGCCCGGCCGGTGCCCCGACCATGGATCCGAAAGAGATCAAAGAAGGTCAAGATTTCGAATTCACCGCCACTTTCGAAGTGTATCCGGAGTTCGAAGTTGCAGGTCTCGAGACCATCAAGGTCGAGAAGCCGGTTGCTACCGTGAAGGATGAAGATCTGGCCAACATGATCGACACCCTGCGCAAGCAGCACGCTACCTGGGCTGATGCCGATGTTGCCGCTGCCAATGGCATGCGTGTGACCATGGACTTCGTCGGTTCCATCGACGGTGAAGAGTTCGACGGCGGCAAAGCTGAAGGCTTCAACCTGGTGCTGGGTGCTGGCCGTATGATCCCGGGCTTCGAAGACGCCATCCTGGGCAAGAAAGCGGGCGACGAGTTCACCATCGAAGTGACCTTCCCGGCTGATTACCACGCTGAAAACCTGAAAGGCAAAGAAGCCAAGTTCGCTTCCAAGCTGATCAAGGTTGAAGAGCAGATCCTGCCTGAGCTGACCGAAGAGTTCGTGAAGCGTTTCGGTATCGAAAGCGGTTCTGTTGAAGAGCTGAAAGCCGAAGTGCGCAAGAACATGGAGCGCGAACTGGCTCAAGCCCTGAAAAACAGCGTGAAAGAGCAGGTTCTGAACGGTCTGGTTGAAGCCAACCAAATCGACCTGCCGAAAGCTGCCGTTGCTCAAGAGATCGACGCACTGCGTCAGCAGGCGCTGCAGCGTTTCGGTGGCTTCCAGGGCGGCAACGCTCCCGAGCTGCCTGCTGAACTGTTCCAGGCTCAAGCCGAGCGTCGTGTACGCGTAGGCCTGCTGCTGGGGGACGTGATCCGCACCAACGAGATCAAGGCTGACGATGCCCGTGTAAACAGCATCATCGAGTCCATGGCGACTGCCTACGAAGATCCGAAGGAAGTGATCGAGTACTACCAGAAGAACGAACAGATGCTGAACGGCGTTCGTAACCTGGCAGTAGAAGATCAAGCCATCGACCTGATCCTGTCCAAAGCGCAAGTGACCGAAAAAGAAGTTGCCTTTGACGAAGTGATCAACAAGTCTGGCGCCGCTGCCTAAGAACATTTGACTTAAGGTCAAGACTGTTAAGTATAATGGCTCGTGTGATCTCCACTCGGGCCATTTTATTTTAGGGACAATGCCTTATGTACAAGAACTATAACGATATGACCGATTCTCCCAGCAATGCGCTGGTCCCCATCGTGGTCGAACAGACTGCCAAGGGTGAACGTTCCTACGATATTTACTCCCGTCTGCTGAAAGAGCGGGTGATCTTCCTGACTGGTCAGGTTGAAGATCACATGGCCAATCTGGTGGTTGCCCAGTTGCTGTTCCTCGAGTCCGAGAATCCGGACAAGGACATCTATATCTACATCAACTCGCCGGGTGGTTCGGTGACTGCGGGCATGTCCATCTATGACACCATGCAGTTCATCAAGCCGGATGTCAGCACCGTCTGCATGGGGCAGGCCTGCTCCATGGGTGCCTTCCTGCTGGCTGGCGGCGCCAAGGGCAAGCGTTTCTGCCTGCCTAACGCCCGCGTGATGATCCACCAGCCGCTGGGTGGCTTCCAGGGTCAGGCATCTGATATCCAGATCCACGCCCAGGAGATCCTGAAGATCAAAAATACCCTGAACGAGCGCCTGGCGTTCCACACCGGTCAGGACATGGCTACCATCGAGCGTGACACCGATCGTGACAACTTCATGTCCGCCGAGCAGGCCGTGGCCTATGGTCTGGTAGACGGTGTCCTGAGCCAGCGTAGCTGAGCAGGGTGTCCCGGTCTGTTGTAAACTCAACAGGCCGATCCATCCTCTATTGATAAAACGAGGTTGCTGAATGACAGAAAAACGCAAGGGTGAGGGTGATAAGCTGCTCTACTGCTCTTTTTGCGGCAAAAGCCAGCATGAAGTGCGCAAGCTGATCGCTGGCCCTTCCGTCTACATATGTGATGAGTGTGTCGAGCTGTGCAACGACATCATCCGCGAAGAGATCCGCGAGATCTCGCCCAAGCGCGATGGTAACGAGCTGCCGACCCCTCATCAGATCCGCGCTCATCTCGATGACTATGTGATCGGGCAGGAGTACGCCAAGAAGGTGTTGGCCGTTGCCGTCTACAACCACTACAAGCGTCTGCGCAACAGCGGCGAAAACAGTGGTGTGGAGCTCGGCAAATCCAACATCCTGCTGATTGGCCCGACCGGTAGCGGTAAAACCCTGCTAGCCGAGACTCTGGCTCGTCTGCTGGATGTGCCGTTCACCATGGCCGATGCGACCACCCTGACCGAAGCCGGTTATGTGGGCGAGGACGTGGAAAACATCATCCAGAAGCTGCTGCAAAAGTGCGACTACGACGTAGAGAAGGCCCAGCGTGGCATCGTCTATATCGACGAGATCGACAAGATCTCCCGCAAGTCGGACAACCCTTCCATTACCCGTGATGTCTCCGGGGAAGGGGTGCAGCAGGCACTGCTCAAGCTAATCGAAGGGACCATCGCTTCCGTGCCGCCGCAAGGTGGTCGCAAGCATCCGCAGCAGGAGTTCTTGCAGGTTGATACCTCCAAGATCCTCTTCATCTGCGGCGGTGCCTTTGCCGGTCTGGACAAGGTGATCGAGCAGCGTTCCGTGAAGGGAACCGGTATCGGTTTTGGCGCCGAGGTGAAATCCAAGGATGCCAAGGCCACCCTGAGCGAGACCTTCGCCAAGGTAGAGCCGGAAGATCTGATCAAGTATGGTCTGATCCCCGAGTTCATCGGCCGTCTGCCGGTGGTCGCGACCCTGACCGAGCTGGACGAGTCTGCCCTTATCCAGATCCTGAAAGAGCCGAAAAACGCGCTGACCAAACAGTACGCTGCGTTGTTCGATCTGGAAGGGGTTGAACTGGAGTTCCGTGACGATGCGCTCAACGCCATTGCCCGCAAGGCGATGGAGCGTAAAACCGGTGCTCGTGGTCTGCGTTCCATCGTGGAAGCCGTGTTGCTGGATACCATGTATGACCTGCCTTCTCTGGAAGGGGTCAGCAAGGTGGTGATCGACGAAACCGTGATCAAAGGGGACTCCGCGCCCTTGATGATTTACGAAAATCCCGAAACCCAGGCTGCTGCATCAGAGTAAATGTCTGATTTTTAATCGAATGGAAGGGGCTTTTTGCCCCTTTCATGCTTTTTACGGTTTCGGCGATTGAATCTCATCTCAGCGCCCCCATATACTCAGCCAAGCGCTTTGCCAACGGTATAACAAGCCGAGAGGACATATATGAACCTAGAGCGTTCAGAACGCATCGAGATTCCCGTCCTGCCTCTTCGTGACGTGGTGGTTTATCCCCACATGGTCATTCCACTCTTTGTGGGGCGGGAAAAATCCATTCGCTGTCTGGAAGCGGCCATGGAGCAGGACAAGAAAGTTCTGCTGGTGGCCCAGAAGGATGCGTCAACCGATGAGCCGACTGTGGAGGAGATCTTCACCGTCGGGACAGTGGCCAATATTCTGCAGATGCTCAAGCTGCCGGACGGCACCGTCAAGGTGCTGGTAGAGGGTGGGCAGCGTGCCCGCCTGGAGCGGATGATCGACGACAAGGATTTCTTTGTCTGCGAGGCTCAGTACATCCCCTCCCAAGCCATTGAGGAGAAGGATCAGGAAGTACTGGTTCGCTCCGCTATCGGCCAGTTTGAAGGCTATATCAAGCTCAACAAGAAGATCCCGCCCGAGGTACTGACCTCGATCTCGGCGATCGACGATGCTGCGCGTCTGGCTGACACCATGGCGGCCCACATGCCGCTCAAGCTGGAAGACAAGCAGAAGGTGCTGGAGATCGTCTCTGTCTCCGAGCGCATCGAATTCCTGATGGCGATGATGGAGTCGGAAATTGACCTGCTGCAGGTCGAGAAGCGCATCCGTACTCGCGTCAAGAAGCAGATGGAAAAGAGCCAGCGCGAGTATTACCTCAACGAGCAGATGAAGGCCATCCAGAAAGAGCTGGGTGAGCTGGAAGATAGCCCGGATGAGTTTGAAGCCCTCAATCGCAAGATTGAAGAGGCTGGCATGCCGGAAGATGCCCGTGAAAAGGCCCAGGCCGAGCTTGCCAAGCTGAAGATGATGTCTCCCATGTCCGCCGAGGCTACCGTGGTTCGCAGCTATGTGGACTGGATGGTACAGGTGCCCTGGAAGGCGCGCTCCAAGGTCAAAAAAGACCTTGGCAAGGCGCAAGAGGTGCTGGATGCCGATCACTATGGCCTTGAGAAGGTCAAGGATCGCATCCTCGAATATCTGGCGGTACAGGCACGGGTGAACAAGCTCAAGGGCCCCATCCTCTGTCTGGTTGGGCCTCCCGGTGTGGGCAAGACCTCGCTGGGCCAATCCATCGCCAAGGCGACAGGCCGCAAATATGTGCGGATGGCCTTGGGTGGGGTGCGTGACGAAGCGGAGATCCGCGGTCACCGCCGTACCTATATTGGTTCCATGCCCGGCAAGCTTATCCAGAAGATGGCGAAAGTCGGCGTGAAGAACCCGCTGTTCCTGCTCGACGAGATCGACAAGATGAGCTCGGACATGCGTGGCGATCCCGCATCCGCCTTGCTAGAAGTGCTGGATCCGGAACAGAACAACAGCTTCAACGATCACTATCTGGAAGTGGATTATGACCTGTCGGACGTGATGTTCGTGGCTACCTCCAACTCCATGAACATCCCGGGCCCCTTGCTGGACCGGATGGAAGTGATCCGTCTCTCCGGTTACACCGAAGATGAGAAGCTCAACATTGCCAAGCAGCATCTGGTTGCCAAGCAGATCCAGCGCAACGGCCTGAAAGAGTCTGAGATCACCATTGAAGATTCTGCGCTGGTCGGAGTGATCCGTTACTACACCCGCGAGGCGGGGGTGCGGAGTCTGGAGCGCGAGATCTCCAAGATTTGTCGCAAGGCGGTCAAGCGCATCCTGCTGGACAAGAGCATCAAGCATGTTCAGGTCAATCAGGAGAACCTCAAGGAGTTCCTCGGGGTGCAGCGTTTCGATTACGGCAAGGCCACCGACCAGAACCAGGTGGGTCAGGTGTGTGGTCTGGCGTGGACCGAAGTGGGGGGCGATCTGCTCACCATCGAGACCACCAACATGCCGGGCAAGGGCAAGCTCACTTATACCGGTTCTCTCGGTGATGTGATGCAGGAGTCCATCCAGGCGGCCATGACGGTCGTACGGGCCCGTGCCGAGAAACTGCGCATCAACGCCGACTTCTACGAGAAGCGCGATATCCACGTGCACGTACCGGAAGGGGCAACCCCGAAAGATGGTCCGAGCGCCGGTATCGCCATGTGTACCGCCCTGGTCTCCAGCTTGACCGGTAATCCGGTTCGTGCTGATGTGGCGATGACAGGGGAGATCACCTTGCGCGGCGAAGTGCTGCCCATCGGTGGTCTCAAGGAGAAGTTGCTGGCAGCCCACCGTGGCGGCATCAAGCGAGTGCTTATTCCGAAAGAGAACGAGCGTGACCTTGAGGAGATCCCGGCAAACGTCAAACAAGACCTTGAAATTTATCCGGTTCGCTGGATTGACGAGGTGCTGGAATTGGCGTTGCAGGACAATCCACAGGGGTTTGAGCGCGTTTCTGTCGTGTAAATGTTGATGCGCCGCAAATTTGGCGCATTCGACGGGTGGTTAAGGCTTGCATGCGCCCGATAACGGAAGTAGCCTTGACCACCGATCGGGTACTCGTGATGAGTCGCAATGCGTTGTGTGGCGCGGGTTTGCGCCAGATTGTCACTTGCAACTGATCAGGAGGCTTGCTATAAAACCTCCACTTGTTGTGGCCAGGGAAATCAGCGCCGCAGCGGTGTTTGATAAAAGGGGAATATAAGAGTGAATAAATCTCAACTGATTGACAAGATTGCAGACGGTGCCGATATCTCCAAAGCTGCCGCTGGCCGTGCGTTGGATGCCTTCATTGATGCTGTTGGTGAAGCGCTGAAAGAGGGTGACCAGGTTGCTCTGGTTGGTTTCGGTACTTTCGCTGTACGCGAGCGTGCTGCCCGTTCAGGCCGTAACCCGCAGACTGGCGCGACCATCGAAATCGCTGCTGGTAAAGTTCCTGCCTTCAAAGCCGGTAAGGCCCTGAAAGACGCTGTTAACTAAGTCGGTCGCTGATATCCGTCGGCTACCGTCCTTGGTCGCAGACCAGACAAGTTAGAGAGTCTTCTCTCATACTGATTGACCAAGGCGCATCGCAATCGGTGCGCCTTTTTATTGTTTACGCCCATCGAGTTCGGGAGCATAAGTACAAACATGATGTTGGATAAACTACGCGAAGGGGCGCAGGGCAAGGTAGCCAAGGTTATCTTGGGCCTGATCATCCTCTCCTTTGCCTTGGCTG
This sequence comes from Aeromonas sp. 84A, assembly GCF_051919345.1. NCBI lineage: Bacteria > Pseudomonadati > Pseudomonadota > Gammaproteobacteria > Aeromonadales > Aeromonadaceae > Aeromonas > Aeromonas sp. 84A. The sequence continues at coordinate 3,039,682 of NZ_JBQBEW010000001.1, read as the reverse complement.
GTGTAGGTAGTTACCTGAACGGCCCGGCCCGTACCGCCCCCGCCACCGTCAATGGCACCGAGATCAGTGCTGCGGCACTGGAAAATGCCTACCGTAACGAGCGCGCCCGCATGGAATCCCAGATGGGAGAGGCATTCAGCCAGCTGGCCGCGAACCCCGATTACATGAAACAGTTCCGCCGCGGTGTGCTGGATCGCCTGATCGATCAGGCGCTGCTGGACAGCAAGGCTCGCGAGCTGGGTCTGCGCGTCAGCGATGAGCAGATCAAACAGGCCATCGTTGCCATGCCCGAGTTTGCCGAGAACGGCAAGTTCAACAATGACCGCTATCTGCAGCTGATCCGTCGTGCCGGCATGACTCCCGAAATGTTTCGTGACTCCCTGCGTCAGGACATGGTGCGTCAACAGTTGATGAGCGCCCTGCTGGGCACCGAATTCTCCCTCAAGGGTGAAGCGGAGCAGCTCGACAAGCTCTACAACCAGACTCGCGATCTGCGTCTGGTGCGTCTGGCTGCCGCCAACTACATGGCTGATGTTCAGGTTTCCGACAACGAGCTGGAGCAGTACTACAAGACCAATGGCGCCCGTTTCATGAACGACGAGCAGGTCAAGGTTGACTATCTGCTGCTGGACGCCGCCAACCTCGCCAAAGATATCAAGGTCACCGAGCAGGATGCCCAGGATTACTACGATCAGCACCAGGATCTGTTCCAGCGTGCCGAGCGTCGCCATGTGGCTCATATCCTGATCCCGTTTGGCAAGGATGAGAAAGCGGCCGAGCAGAAAGCAGAAGCCGTGCTGGCCAAAGCCAAGGCGGGCGATGATTTCGCTGCGCTGGCCAAGGCTGACTCTTCCGATACCTTCTCTGCCAAAAAAGGCGGCGAGCTGGACTGGTTCGAGAAAGGGGTGATGGATCCGGCCTTCGAGAAAGCCGCGTTCGCCCTGGACAAGGTTGGCGATCTCTCCGGCGTGGTGAAGAGCCCGTTCGGTTTCCACATCATCAAGCTGCTGGGGGTTGAAGCAGCCCAGACCAAGCCGTTTGCCGATGTGAAAGAAGAGACTATCACTCGTCTGCAAGCTGACAAGGCCAAGGAGAAATTCTTCGCCGAGCAGCAGAAGATGGCTGACAACAGCTTCGAAAACCCGGACTCGCTGGATCTGACCGCTGATGCCATGGGGATGAAGGTCCAATCTTCCGATTTCTTCACCCAGGAGACTGCTCCGGCTCCGCTGAACGATCCCAAGGTGCTCTCCGTGGCGTTCTCCGAACAGCTGCGCGATGACAACACCAACTCCGATGTGATCGAGCTGGCTGATGGCAAGGCGCTGGTGCTGCACATCACTGGTCACAAGCCCAAAGCGGTCAAGCCGCTGGCCGAGGTGAAAGAGCAGGTGATTGCCGCCATCAAGCATGACAAGGCTAGCGAAGTGGCCCGTGGCAAGGCCCAGGGTCTGCTGGACAAGCTGAAAGTCGGTGAGAGCATCACCGCCGATCTGACTGCACTCGGTCTGAAAGTGGAGACCCACAAAGGGGTTGCCCGCTTCGATCGCGAGCTGGATCAGAACCTGATTGCCCAGGCGTTCACGCTGCCCCATCCGATCGACGGCAAGCCGAGCGTGGCTTTGGTTGCCGAGACCAATGGTGACCGCGTTGTGGTTGCGCTGGACAAGGTCAACGTCCCTGCCGCCGCATCCGGCATGGCCGCCATGCTGCAAGCTCAGCTGGGTCAGGGCAAAGCTCAGGTGGATTACAAGTCTCTGATCGACGAGTTGCGCAAAGCAGCCAAGATCGAGTACTTCACCAGTGTGGAAGCGACCGTCGAGTAATCGGCACTGCACAACCCATTGAAAACGGCTCCTTGATGGAGCCGTTTTTTTATCTGTGGGCAAAAGAGGGGGGACTCAATGCTCTCTGCTCTGTAGCGTGTAGTCACATCACTGCTATACGCCATCTCAATCGTCTAAATACGGGATATAAAAAAACCGGCACATAAGTGCCGGTTTCTCATTGCTAGCTTGTGCTGCGCAGGGGTTACACCACGCCCTGAGTGCGCAGGTAATCCTCGTAGGTGCCGCCGAAGTCGCGGATACCATCTTCGGTCAGTTCCAGGATACGGGTCGCCAGAGATGAGACGAACTCGCGGTCGTGGGAGACGAAGATCAGGGTCCCCTGGTAGAGCTCCAGTGCCATGTTCAAGGATTCGATGGATTCCATGTCCAGGTGGTTGGTCGGCTCATCCATGATCAGGATATTGGGGCGCTGCATCATCAGCTTGCCGAACAGCATGCGACCCTGTTCACCACCGGAGAGCACCTTGACCGGCTTCTTGATGTCGTCCTGAGAGAAGAGCAGACGGCCCAGTATGGAGCGTACAGCCTGCTCGTCTTCGTTCTCCTGTTTCCACTGGGCCATCCAGTCGAACACGTTGAGATCAGTGTCGAAGTCTTCGGCGTGATCCTGAGCGTAGTAACCGATCTGGGCGTTCTCGGACCACTTGATGGTGCCGGTATCCGGTGCCAGTGCGCCGACCAGGGTCTTGATCAGAGTGGATTTACCGATACCGTTGGTACCCAGAATGGCGACCTTCTCGCCCACTTCCATCATCATGTTGAGGCCCTTGAACAGGGGGCCGTCGCCATAACCCTTGGAGACACCTTCCACTTCCAGGATGTTGCGATAGAGCTTTTTGTCCTGCTCGAAGCGGATGAAGGGGTTCTGGCGGCTGGAGACCTTGACGTCCTCAATCTTGATCTTGTCGATCTGCTTGAGACGGGAGGTCGCCTGACGGGACTTGGAAGCGTTGGCGCTGAAACGGGAGACGAAGGATTGCAGATCGGCAATCTGGGCCTTCTTCTTGGCGTTGTCGGCCAGCAGACGCTCGCGCGCTTGGGTGGCGGCCAGCATGTAGTCGTCGTAGTTGCCCGGGTAAACGCGCAGCTCGCCGTAGTCCAGATCCGCCATGTGGGTACAGACAGAGTTCAGGAAGTGACGGTCGTGAGAGATGATGATCATGGTGCTTTCACGTTCGTTGAGCACCTGCTCCAGCCAGCGAATGGTGTTGATATCCAGGTTGTTGGTCGGTTCGTCCAGCAGCAGGATGTCAGGGTTGGAGAACAGCGCCTGTGCCAGCAGCACCCGCAGTTTCCAGCCTGGGGCCACTTCGCTCATCGGGCCGTTGTGCTGCTCAAGGGGAATGCCGACACCCAGCAGCAGCTCGCCTGCGCGCGCTTCGGCGGTGTAGCCGTCATACTCGGCAACCAGACCTTCCAGCTCGGCGGCCTTCATATAGTCTTCGTCGGTGGCTTCGAGGTTGGCGTAGATGGCATCGCGCTCGGCGATAGCCGCCCACAGCTCGGTGTGACCCATCATGACCACGTCCAGTACGCGCATATCTTCGTAGGCGAACTGATCCTGACGCAGCTTACCGATGCGCTCGTTGACGTCCAGGCTCACATTACCGCCAGTGGGCTCCAGATCACCACCGAGGATCTTCATAAAGGTGGACTTGCCACAGCCGTTGGCGCCGATAAGGCCATAGCGGTTGCCGCCGCCAAACTTGACGTTGATGTTCTCAAACAGCGGCTTGGCGCCGAACTGCATGGTGATGTTGTTGCTACTTAACAAGGTATGTGTCCCGATTGGTCTGTCAAATGGCGCGCATTATGGCACAGATCCCCCGAAAGTTTTAGCGAGAAGTGTGATCTTGATCGGGGCAAGCGGGGCGTGCAGCCGATTGATGGGCAATAAAAAAAGCCGGCGCGAAGCCGGCTTGGAAGGATGAACTTGAGCTGTTAGTGGGAGGTGGCGCCAGAGGCACCCAGCCCGGTCTGGGAGCGAACGAACTGCGGCAGGAACTTGGCATGCTCGTCGGCGGCGTTCTGGGAGCTGTCGGTGATGGAGAAGAACCAGAGCCCGACGAAGGCCAACCCCATGGAGAAGAGGGCAGGGTATTCGTAGGGGAAGATGGCCTGGGCATGGCCCAGCACTTTCACCCACACGGTCGGACCCAGGATCATCAGGGTCACTGCGCTCGCCAGTCCCAGCCAGCCACCGTAGACGGCGCCACGGGTGGTCAGGCGTGACCAGAACATGGAGAGGAACAGCACAGGGAAGTTGCAGCTGGCGGCGATGGAGAAGGCCAGACCGACCATGAAGGCGATGTTCTGCTTCTCGAACAGGATCCCCAGACCAATGGCAACCACACCCAGTACCAGAGTCGTCATCTTGGAGACGCGCAGTTCATCAGTCTCGTTGGCCTTGCCCTTCTTCAACACACTGGCATAGAGGTCATGGGAGACCGCAGAGGCTCCGGCCAGGGTCAATCCGGCGACTACCGCCAGAATGGTGGCAAATGCCACGGCAGAGATGAAGCCGAGGAACAGACTTCCACCCACTGCATCAGCCAGGTGGACGGCTGCCATGTTGGTGCCGCCCAGCAGGGCGCCGGTGGCATCCTTGAAGGCCGGATTGGTGCTCACCAGCAAGATGGCGCCAAAACCGATGATGAAGGTGAGGATGTAGAAGTAGCCGATAAAGCCAGTGGCGTAGAACACCGATTTACGCGCCTCTTTGGCATCGCTCACGGTGAAGAAGCGCATCAGGATGTGGGGCAGGCCGGCGGTACCGAACATCAATGCCAGACCGAGCGAAATGGCGGAGATGGGGTCGGAGACCAGCCCGCCCGGGCTCATGATAGCGGAGCCTTTCTCGTGCACTTTGACCGCTTCGCTAAACAGGGCGCCGATGTCGAAGTTGACTGACTTCATCACCATGATGGCCATGAAGGACGCACCAGAGAGCAGCATCACTGCCTTGATGATCTGCACCCAGGTGGTGGCCAGCATGCCGCCAAACAGCACGTAGAGCACCATCAGGATACCGACCAGCACCACGGCCACATGGTATTGCAGGCCAAACAGCAGCTCGATCAGTTTGCCGGCACCGACCATCTGGGCGATCAGGTAGAGGGCGACCACCACCAGAGAGCCGCAGGCGGAGAGGGTACGCACTTCAGTCTGCTTCAGACGATAGGAGGCGACATCGGCGAAGGTGTATTTGCCGAGATTGCGCAGCCGTTCGGCGATCAGGAACAGAATGATGGGCCAGCCCACCAGAAAGCCGATGGAGTAGATGAGGCCGTCATAGCCGGAGGTGTAGACCAGTGCGGAGATCCCGAGGAAGGAGGCGGCGGACATATAGTCACCGGCGATGGCCAGACCGTTCTGGAAGCCGGTGATACGGCCACCGGCCGCATAGTAGTCGGAAGCCGAGCGGTTGCGCTTGGAGGCCCAGTAGGTGATGAACAGGGTAGCGGCCACAAACACCAGAAACATCACGATGGCGGCGACATTAAGGGGCTGACGCTCCACGGCGCCAGAGATTGCATCGGCCGCCAGCAGGGGAGAGGAGGCCAGTGAGGTCAACAGCAGCAACTTGCCTTTCATGATTGCACCCCTTTGAGGATCTTCTGGTTCAGTTCATCAAACTCGCCGTTGGCGCGAAAGACATAGACGCCGGTCAACACGAAGGAGGAGAGGATCAATCCTACCCCGACAGGAATGCCGCGAGTAATGGTCGACCCTTCGCTCAAGGGGGTGCCGAGCCAACCGGGGGCAAAGGCGATGAGCAGAATAAACGCCAGGTAGAGTCCCAGCATCAGAGCCGAGAGGGCCCAGGCAAAACGCTGGCGCTTGGCGACCAGCTCCTGGAAGTTGGGATCTTGCTGGATCCTCAGATAGCTTTGCTGTTCCATTGCAGTTCTCCATGACATGAGTGTCAGCGGTGGATGGGGTAACCCCGACGAGCAGGCAATCTGCTCATGTAAGCAAAATGTGAATTAAATGTTATTTCTCGACAATTAGACTTTGGGATAAGCCAGCGGCGAGCCGCAGGTCAGGCGCAGGTAGATGAGCGCGGCCGTGGTGGCATCGGCAAGGGCATCGTGGGCGGGCAGGGATGGCAGTTCAAGGTGGCTACAGATGGCACTCAAGTGGAGGTCAATGGCCGCATCGGGGTAGCGGCGATAGAGGTGGTCGTGATAGAGCTGGCTCACCTCGATCCCTCGCTGGGGCAGGGTCAATCCCCACAATTTCTGGCAGGCGAGATTGAGAATGCGCAGGTCGTAGGCGATGTGATAGCCCACCAGTTCACGGGGGCCGATAAAGTCGAGTAGCAGGCGCAGCGCGGCTTCCAGCTCCATTCCCTGTTGCAGATCCTGATGGCGCAGACCGTGGATCACCACAGATTGGCTGGTCAGGCTGGCCGGTGGCTGTACCTTGATGGCGAGGGCCTCGCCGGTCAGCAGCCGGTTACCCTGAATGCGCACCGCCCCGATGGAGACGATCTCGGCCTGCTCGGGATCGAGACTGGTGGTCTCGAAATCGAGGGCGATCCGTTCATCTTCCGGTGGGGTGGCAAAGAGCGGCGCGAACTCGCCCGTTCGGAACGCGCGGCCATACCAGTAGCGTCGAACGCGGCTCAACATGGCTATTGTCTCAGACGAAAGTGCAAGGTGAGCCACTGCTGGAACTTCTTCACCTGATGCAGCGCCTGACGCAACAGATCCCGCTCGCTGTGGCTGAGCTCGCTTGTCTGCACCCGACTACCGCCTCCCTTGAGCTGGCTACGCAGCCTCAGCCGGATAAAGAGCCGGAACGCTTCTGCCAGATTGCTGCCATAGTCGGCACTGAGCCGATCGGCGGCAACCAGTGCGTCGATACGCCCCAGGGTTGAAGTCTCCAGAATGCCTGCCTCAAGGGCCAACATGCGGATACCGTGCACCAGCGGGAACAGGCCGCCCCGCTTCAGATCCAGCCCTTCCGGTGGCTGTTCCAGCCGGCCAAACAGGGTGAGGGGGGCATGGAAGGCCACCGCCGGTCGCACCATCTCCGCCAGTAGATCCCGCCTGTCGGTCAACTGCTCGCGCAGCGCTCTGGCAACAGGCAGATGGAGCTGTCGATCCCCCGCGATGGGGTGAGCATCGGCCAGGGTGGCGAGCCAGAGCAGCTCATCCTCTTTTGCCGTGGTGCAGGCACTGGCAATGGCGCTTTGCCACTCGCTACCTGTTTTCACCCAGGCCGGATTGTTCACCATCACCAGCCCGGGGCACAGCGGGTAGCCGAGGCGCTCCAGCAGGGCGCTAAATTCGGCCAGATCGGCTGCCTGGGTGGGCCATGCCAGCCCCTCTGGCAGGATCAGGGCGTTGTCCTGATCGGTTTTGAGGATCTGCTCGCCGCGCCCCTCCGAACCCAGCATCAGCAGGCAGACCTTATCCTGCACCTCGGGGGGGATCACCAGCGCAAAGGCTTTGGCGATCAGCTGTTCATTGATGGTGGCGATCAGTTTCATCAAAAAGGCGGTGTGGATCCCCTGGGTAAACAGCGAGCGGGTCAATAGTTGCTGCTCGCGGGCCACCGCCTCCAGTGCCGGCAGGCTGTCGGCGCGGGCGATGCGCAGGGTCAGTACGTGGGAGTGGGTCGAGAAGAGCCCCAGCACCTGAGTCAGTTGCAAGATCCCCGCCACCTCGTTGCCACGCCACACCACCAGTCGCTTGATGCGATGGCGGGTCATCAGCAGCAGGGCATCAAACAGATAGCTCTCCAGCGGCAGACCAATCAAGGGCGTGGGAGTCAGCACAGAGAGGGGGGCCGTCAGCGGCAATCCCTTGAGGGTCAGGGCATGGAGCAAGGTCTTGCGGGTTGCCAGCGTGAGGGAGCCGTCGTGGGCGGGGTAGAGCAGGCAATCGGTCCCCTTGCTCACCATGGCTTCGGTCGCCGCCAGCAGTGATAGCTTGCTGTCGACGATAAGCGGTGCCTGCAGGTGGCCGGGTTCGATGCGGGTCAGGATAAATTCCGCCAGATTCTTCTGACCCAGCTGTTCGCGCTGCTCCTGCTGGCGCTGGCGCTCGGCCAGATTGGCGGTGAAGTAGCTGGCAAACTGCGGATCCTGCTCACAGAGCGCCAGAAAGGTGTGGCGAGGGATGAGTTGGCAGAGGCTATCTTCCAGTGCGGTGAAGCGGTGGCGGCAGCGGCCGTCAAACTGGGCGCGCACATCGAACAGGTCATCGACCCCGTAATCACCAAACTGGTGGTGAGGGGCCGACTCTTCCACCGCCCCCTTGATGATGAGATAGAGGCCGGGAGGCTCGTCCCCCTCCTTGAGCAGCAGATCCCCGGCCCGAAAATAGCAGAGCGAGAGGTGACGGGAGAGCCGCTCGCGCGCCTCCTCGCCCAGTCGGTCGAAAGGTGGTCTGGCAAAATTGAACAGGGTTGACATGACAGCGTCCTCTGCTGGCTTGCGGCACTCATGCAGCTCCCAGTGTGACAAAGGGAGGGGAAGGCGACCAGCCGACTTTAGTCTCAGCTGTACCGCCTGTTCACACTCTGATAACGTGGTGGTATGACCAGTGAGTCAGTTTCAGGGATCAAGGAGAGGACAAGGGAGATGGAAAAACCAAGGATCAAGTGCGAGATCCACGACGGGATTGCCGAAGTGATGCTGACGCGGGGGGACAAACTCAATGCGCTGGACCGCGCCATGTTCAGTGCTATCGACGAGACGCTGACACAGCTCGCCCGGCACAAGGGGCTGCGGGCGGTGATCCTGCACGGCGAGGGGCGGGCCTTCTGCGCCGGACTGGATGTGAAATCCATGCTCAAGCAGCCGGTAGCGGCGCTCGATATTCTCAAGCGTGAAGCAGACGAAGCGACCAATCTGGCCCAGCGGGTCGCCTATGGCTGGCACCAGCTGCCGGTGCCGGTGATTGCGGTGACCCAGGGAGTCTGTTTTGGCGGTGGCTTGCAGATTGCGCTCGGGGCCGATTTTCGCTTCAGCACCCCCGATTGCCGCTTCTCGGTGATGGAGATCAAGTGGGGCATCATTCCCGATATGAGTGGCAGCGTCACCATGCGCAACCTGATGGGGGTGGATACCGCCATGGAGCTGGCCATGAGCGGGCGCGAGCTGGATGCCGTCGAGGCCAAATCTCTCGGGATGGTGAGCCGGGTCTGCGCCGATCCGCTGGTGGAGGCGCGGGAGTTTGCCCGCACCCTGATCACCAAGTCGCCGGATGCACTGGCGGGGATCAAGCAGCTCTACAGCCAGGCCTGGGCCCGCAGTGACGAGGCGATGCTCAAAGAGGAGACTCGGCTGCAAAAGCAGATCCTGGGGCGACCCAATCAGTGGCGGGCCACCCTTAACAGCCTGTTTCGCTGGCGGCTGCCCTTCGGGCCGCGCCGCAATCCGCTCTGAGATGAGGTGACAGGAAAAAGAAATGGCAGCCGAGGCTGCCATTTTTTATTGATGTCTTATGTCGTTTTGATTCAGGAGGTCTTGCGATCCTGATCCGGCTCGAACTGATGGCCCGATTTCTCCCGCTCCAGGTTCTCTTCGGAGCGTTTGCCCACCCAGTAATCGGCGTTCTTGATGCCGAGCTTCTCCGGGTGGAATACGGGGTCAATACCTTGTGCTTGCTGCGCTTCATAATCCTTCAGACAGGTGAAGGCGGTCTTTTGCAGCAGCAGAATGGCGATGATGTTGAGCCATGCCATCAGGCCAACCCCGATATCACCCATGCCCCACGCCAGATCTGCCGTCTTGACGGTGCCGTAGACAGTGGCAGCCATCAGCGCAATCTTCAGCAAGAAGGTGAGCCAGGGGCGATTAATCTTACGGTTGATGTAGGCGATGTTGGTTTCGGCGATGTAGTAGTAGGCAACGATGGTGGTGAACGCGAAGAAGAACAGCGCGATGGCCACGAAAATGCTGCCAAAGCCCGGCATCATGCTCTCCATGGCGGTCTGTACATAGCCCGGACCTGCTGCGATACCGGCAATACCCGTGTAGATGGCGGCGCCGTCCGGCCCTTGTACGTTATAGAGGCCGGTGATCAGCAGCATAAAGCCGGTGGCGGAGCAGACGAACAGGGTGTCGATATAGACGGAGAACGCCTGAACCAGACCCTGCTTGGCCGGGTGGCTCACTGCCGCCGCAGAGGAGGCGTGCGGCCCGGTACCCTGACCCGCTTCGTTGGAGTAGACCCCGCGTTTTACCCCCCACATGATGGCCAGACCCAGAATGGCACCGAAACCGGCATCCAGACCGAAGGCGCTCTTCCAGATCAGCAGGATCACGCCCGGCAGCTGGCCGATATTGAGGGCGATGATGACGCAAGCCACGATGATGTAGCCCAGCGCCATAAAGGGCACTACGGTACTGGCGAAGTTGGCGATACGCTTGACGCCACCGAAGATAATAAAGCCGAGCAGCAGCGCCAGACCGGCGGCAGTGACGTTCGGATCGATATTAAAGGCGGTCTGCAGGCTTGAACCGATGGAGTTGGCCTGCACGCCCGGCAGCAGCACGCCGCAGGCGAAGACGGTAGCGATGGCGAAGGTCCAGGCGTACCACTTCATGCCAAGCCCTTTCTCGATATAGAAGGCCGGGCCGCCGCGGTATTCACCGTTGATCTTCTCTTTGTAAACCTGACCCAGGGTGGACTCCACGAAGGCAGAGCTGGCGCCGAGGAAGGCGACCATCCACATCCAGAACAGGGCGCCCGGGCCACCGAAGGTGATGGCGGTGGCCACACCGGCGATGTTACCGGTACCCACGCGACCTGCCAGGGTCATGGCCAGCGCCTGGAAGGAGGAGACACCGGCATCGGTGCTCTTGCCATCAAACATCAGGCGCACCATCTCTTTGATATGACGCAGTTGCAAAAAACGGGTACGCAGGGAGAAGTAAAGACCGACCCCCAGACACAGGTAGATGAGCGCAGGGCTCCAGATTACACCATTGATGGCATTGACGATTTCATTCATGTACAACAACTCCTTTGTTGTGTTTTGTGGCGCTGTCTTGGCGAGATCTTGGCCTCGCTCTCTGTCACAGTTCGGGGCTCATTTGTTAACAGTCTGAGGTAAGCAAACGAGGGTGGCTCCGAGTGGTTTGGCAGGGCGCAAACCCGCGCCATGCATGGGAGGTAACATATCGAGTTGCATCCATTCTTCCCAGCTAAAAATGTTGTCTTGTTGCAAATTTGTGAATTGACAAGGGTGGGTGGATAATGGCAGGCAGCGTTTTCTATGAGTAAAGATGAGATCCTCCTTGTTGATCTGCGCCGGACAATGTGACGGGCGTAACACAATGGAAAGCAAACATGAGGCCAACAATGAAAAATGATCCTGAGACGTTGACGATCCGTCCCCCTGAGGCCGACGACGGGAGCGCCATCGCCCACCTGTTCAGCCAATTGGGGTATCCTGCCGAAGGCGCTGACGTGACGGCGCGCCTGTTGGCGCCGGATCCCGCGAGCGTTGTGCTGCTCGCCTCCCAGGGCGACAAGGTGGTCGGCGTGCTGGTCTGGCACAAGCTGGCACCATTGCATGTTGCACCAGCTTGGGGCCTGATCTCGGCGCTGGTTGTCGATGAAGGGGCAAGAGGGGCGGGAGTGGGCGCAGCCCTGCTCAAGGGCGCCGAAGCGATGGCGCGGGCCGCAGGTTGCGCCCAGCTGGAGCTATCCAGCAGTCTCAAGCGCGAGGCGGCCCACCGTTTCTATCTGGCGCAGGATTATCAGGAGCGGCCGAAACGGTTCGTCAAACTGCTGTAACCTGTTGTTTGCATCAAAAGAAGGAGTAGGCGTGCTGGGATGGTTCAAATGGCTGGGTGGTCGCCCACAAACGCCCATGAGTGAGGATGAATTGGCGCTGTGGCGTCAGGCGCTGGCGGCTGTACCCATCTTGCAAGGGCTCAGCGACACCGAGCAGACAACGCTTATCGGCTTGGGGCAACAGCTGCTCAAGCGCAAGACCCTGACCCTGATCGGGGTCGAGCTCAGCCGCCGTCAACAGGCGGTGCTGGCGCTGCAGGCGGCGTTGCCCATCTTGCACCTCGGCCTTGACTGGTATCGCGGCTTTCACGAAATCATCATCATCCCCGAGCCCGTGACACGGCGTCAGGAGGTGCAGGATGAGTTCGGGCTGGTGAGCGAGTTTGAAGAGGAGAATGCAGGCGAATCCTGGCCGCAAGGGCCGCTGGTGCTGGCCTGGAGCGAACTGCAGCAGGATGGCGACTGGGACGGCTTTAATCTGGTGATCCACGAGCTGGCCCACAAGCTCGACATGCTGGGGGGGGAGGCGGACGGCGCGCCGCCGTTGCCGGGGCTGATGAGCAGCCAGCAGTGGCAACAGGCCTTTCAGACCGCCTTCGATGCGCTCTGCCAGCAGCTAGATCGGGATGAGGTAACTGCCATCGATCCCTATGCCGCCGAACATCCTGCCGAATTTTTTGCCGTCAGCTGTGAGTGCTTCTTTACCGATCCGCTGCGGCTGCAGCAGGTCTATCCCGACGTATACCGGCAAATGAGCCAGTTCTTTAGCCAGGATCCAGCACTGCGTTTCCCCGTGACCCGCTTGCTGGCGGGGGAGGGAGGTTACGGAATTCTGTGACATCAATGCACAACAAAAATGGTAAAACAGTGGAAATGCTTAATTGTGGTCTGTATGGAGATGGTAGGGAGTGGTCATACGGCTTCAAACCGGATAACAAAACGGTACCCCTACCGTGTTATCCGGAGTCACCGTATGACCACCAACGAGAAAGTAGCACGTCGTAAACTCAGCCTGCTAGCGCTCGCCAAAGAGCTCAATAACGTCAGTAAAGCCTGCAAGCTCATTGGTTACAGCCGCCAGCAGTTCTACGAAATTCGCCGTAATTACCAGACCTATGGCGCCGAGGGCTTGCTCGACAAATTGCCGGGCTGTAAAGGGGCTCATCCCAATCGGGTTGCGCCCGAGATTGAACAGGCCATCCTCGATTACTCCCTCACCAGACCAACTCAAGGCCCGCTGCGGGTCGCCCAAGAACTGGCTCTGCAAGGCATCAATGGCAGTGCGGGCGGTGTGCGTGGCGTGTGGGCTGGAATCGTAATGCTCGGTGTTGTTATCGCTTATCCTAGTGCTCGGCTATTATATGGATTAGCCCGTTCTTGATGAAGTATGTGGTTGGGCGATCGTTTGATATGATCTATTTTTATAGTGTAAATATCAGTTGTTACTATAAACACCGAAGGAATTTGGTTATGTAAAGAGGGTGTATGGACATTTCTTTGCTAGCGGATCATCCACATCACGTATCGAAAATAGTTGAATGGTATTTCGATGAGTGGGCATCTCATGTCCCAGGCGTTACGAATGAGATGGTGCGTAAAAAGGTTGAAGTTGCAGCCTTAAATAGAGATATCCCATTTAGCTTGGTGGCGTATGACGATAGAGAACTGGTTGGAACATTGGAGCTGAAAATTCAGGAAAATAAAAATCACCCTGAATATGAGTTCTGGATTGGTGGGATCTATGTTCCTGCAGTGTACCGCAGGAAAGGTATCGCAAAAAAAATGATCAATGTTGCCAAGAATATGGCTGTTTCCCGTGGTGTTGCGACACTCTACTTGCAGTGTGAAACACATAACGTGGATTTCTATCGTGAGCAAGGCTTCAACGCAATACATAAATCAACCCACGGTCACTGGGAAACAACCATCATGGTATGGCACGTGGCTGTATAAAAATGGTTGAAAGGGGAGGTCGCTAGACTGGTTACATTTGGCGAACTCGTTTGAGTTCGCCCTGTAATTCACCACGGAAGTTTCCCTGTTTCAAGGCAAATAAAATCTCGCGTATTAAAGTCATTACTCTCTAGGATTTTTATCAATCTGTTTGCTGACTGCTCTGGTGTCAGTGTCGCATCAGCAGGTGCCATTTTGGTAAGTAATGCTCCGGGGTGAACGGAGATAACTTTTATGCCCATGCTCTCCAGATCATCGGCCATGCACAGCGACAGCATGTTTTGAGCAGCCTTTGCTATACGATAGGAGAAAGAACATTTAACTCCTTTGGTTGCGCCTGCCGATTGCATATTTAATGAGCCTCTCCTTGAACTGATATTTACGATCAAGGATGGGGGTAATACATTTTCATTGCGCAATACGGCATTAACGGTTGATAGCGCACCGACACAGTGGGTCTTAAATTCATAAACCAGCTGGTCGCCGGTGCTATGCCTTGTTTCGATCCCTGGAGTGCCAGCAGAGCCTGCATTATTTATGACGATATCAACTGCTCTGTCTTGGATAAAACAAAATAGCTGTTCTTCATAATTTTCATGGCTGACATCGGCTATCAGCACAGAGACGGCAGGGTAGATAGTAGTGAGCATGTCAGAAGCGCTGGTGGTTCTGACCACGGCATAAACCTGATATCCGCTCGTAAAAAGTCTGAACTAGCGCTAACCCTAATCCTCTGCTGGCACCTGTTATCAACACTGCTTTCATCACTCGTCCCATTTTGCACATTGTCATTTATCACTGTCATTTATCACTACCTTCAGTATCGAGTATCGATGCGTATTCGAGCATTTGGTGGCAAGTATGCCACATGGATTGCCTGCTATCAGCTATTGGAGTCGTCAAGCTTCTTATGCTGCCACAACCAATTTAGATGACGTGGTATCACTGTATATCGCGAGTAAGCCTAGTGATTCAAAAGCCGACCCTCGGGTCGGCATTTTCAAGAAATAGGGTGTGGGGCGAACAGTATGGGTAATGTTTGACCGTTATCACCAAGCTATTTATCCGCCTTGCCCGCTGCATCGGCAAGTTTGGCCAGCTGTTTGTCATACCAGGCCACCGGGCGGTTTTCATCTTCCGCACGCTCCTTGCGCCTGATGGCGTTGCGCACCGCCATGGCGCCCAGCCAGCGGAATGGCTCTGGCGGGAAGTAGCCACGCGGGCCGCTGACTAGGGCGCAGTCGCGCCACGGCTTGTCCTCCTCCCGCACTTCATCGCGCACTAACGCCGCCAGGATCTGGCCGCCCATCCAGCTCTGGGCCACCCCGTTGCCGGAGTAGCCGAGGCCATAGACGATATTGGGCTGCCCTCGCCAGTGGCCGAAGAAGGGGAGGCCATCTACCGAGCGGTCGGAGGCGCCGCACCAGCTGGCGGCGATGGGCACCTCTTTGAGCGCTGGAAAGAAGCGGCGCAGGGTGCGGGTGAGGGGGGCAAGATAACGGCTCGGCGCATCAAACTCGGCCAGATGGCGGTTGGCAAAGGCGAAGGTGTTGCCCCCCTTGCCCAGCATCAGCCGCCCTTGCGGGGTGGAGCGGTAGTAATGGACAAAGGTGCGGCCATCCACCACAGAGCGGCCGTGCGCAAGCTGCTGGGCGGCCAGTGCATCCGGCGCGGGGTCGGTTATCACCATATCGGAGGAGACCAGCACGATACTGCGGCGAAACTCGCGAAAGTGCTGCACCATGGCGCTGTTGAGGGCCAGTACCACCTTGCGGGCACGTACCTCACCTTGCGGTGTTTGCACCCGCGCTGGCTGGCCCGCCTCAAGGCGCTGCATGGGGGAGTGCTCATAGACCTCGACCCCCAGTTCCCGCGCTATCCGCAGCAGGCCGCGCACCAACAGTGCCGGTTGCACCGAACCGGCGTGGGGGCTGTAGAGCCCCTCCAGATGAACGTGGGAGCCGCTCTGGCTCGCCAGTTCACCCTCTTCAATCGCCTGCCACTGGTTAAGGTCTGCGCGCTGTAGCTCCCGCAATACCGGCTCCATCAGGCCGCGCTGCGCCTCGCTGGTGGCTGTGTAGCAGGTGCCCTCGACCCTCAGCTCTGCCTCTATGTTGTGCTTTTCGCAGAAGCGGGCGATCTCGTGTACCGCCTGTTCGGATCTTTGCACCAGCCAGGCGGCCTGCTCTTCGCCAAACAGACGCTTTAAGGTCAGGTATTTGGCCGACCAGGTGAGCAAACAGCCGCCGTTGCGCCCGGAGGCGCCGCTGCCGCAGCGATCTTTCTCCAGCACTATGACGTGCAAGTGGGGCTCGGTCTGTTTAAGGGCGATGGCGCTCCACAGCCCGGTAAAGCCGCCACCGACGATGCAGACATCGGCCTCGTGGTTGCCGACTAGGGGCGTGGGCGGTGCGGGTTGTTCGGCGGCGAGCGCTTCGGCCAGCCAGAAGGGGAGAGTGGACATGATGACTCCTCGATAAGGTTATTGGTGGCGCCAGCGCTGGGTGCGATCCAGCAGGGCGCGGCTCAAAAAGAGCTGGAGCAGCTTGATGGTGGCGGCGGCCAGCAGGATCAGGGTGGCCATGGCGGCGGCCGCGGCGGTATCGCCGGAATCCTCCATATTGAGCACGGCGATGGAGGCGAGCACGCTGTCGCTCGAATAGAGGAAGATCACCGCCGAGGTGGTGGTCATGGCGTTGACGAACAGATAGATAAAGATCTCCAAGAGCGCGGGCAGGGAGGCGGGCAGGGTAACCCGCCAGAACGCCTTCCAGAGCGGAATGCGCAAGGAGATGGCCACCAGCTCCAGCTCCTTGGGCAGTTGCTTGAGGCTGGTCAGCGCCGTCATATGGCCCACCGTGTAGTAGTGGATGACGCAGGAGAGCACCATCAGCGGCAGAGTGCCATAGAGGCTGCCAAAGAGCGGATTGCCGTTGAAAAAGAAGATGTAACCCAGCCCCAGCACCATGCCGGGTACCGCCAGCGACAGCATGGCGAGCAGATGCAGCAACTGGCGAAGCCATGGGAAGTGGCGTCCCTTCTCCTGCGCCCAGGCCAGCACCATCACCAGCACGGTACCGATAAGCGCGGTATAGAGGCCCAACTGCAAGGTGTTGGTAAAGGGCTGCCAGCCATAGACGCTATTGCTGTCAAAGGCGTAGTGATCGAGCGTCAGCCCGAGGTTGTAGGGCCAGAACTGCACCAGGGAGCCGTAAACCGCCATCCCGACCAGTGCCAGAAACAGCAGGGCCCAGAGCGTGCACCAACCGAGCGCCAGCAGATCCCGCAGCCGATGGGGTTTGGGTTGATAGGGCACCGCCTTGGTGCTGCTCTGCTCCTGCATCTTGCTGCGCACTCTGTGCTCCAGCGCAAAGCTCAAGAGCGCCGGCAGCAGCAGAGTGACGCTGGCAACGGCGCCCAGCGAGAAGTTCTGCATCCCGATCACCTGCCGGTAGATGTCGGTAGCCAGCACGCTGTACTGGCCGCCAATCACCTTGGCTACCCCGAAGTCACAGATGGTGAGGGTGAAGACGGCGATGGCGGCGCTGAGCAGGCCATAACGGGCGGTAGGCAGGGTGACGGTGACAAAGGTGCGCCAGCCGCTGCTGCCGAGCACCCGGGAGGCTTCATAGAGGCGGGCATCGCTCTGGCCGAGCGCCGTGATAAGGATCATCAGGGCGTGGGGGAAGCACCAGAAGCCCAGACCAATGACGATGCCGATGGGGCCGTAGATGCTCTCGCCGCCGAGCAGCCCCTTGGCCATCCCCTGATTGCCAAACCAGTAGACCAGACTGATGGCGGGCAACAGGGAGGGCATCAGGAGCGGGATCAAACCGATGAGGCGAAACAGGGGCTTGCCCGGCATACAGGTGCGGGTGAGGGCGTAGGCGTAGCCAAAGGCGATGGTCACCACCAGCGCAGTGATCAGCACCCCGAGCCAGAGGGTGTTGCCGATGGTGCGTCCCAGATGAGGGGAGTCGAAGTAGGCGCTGAAGTTGGCAAGGCCCACCCAGAGGCCGTTCTCATCCTGCAGACTTTTTTGCAGCATGGTGAGCAGTGGCAGCAGCAGACCGCCGGTGAGCAGGGCGATGCCGAGCGCAAGCAGGAACAGTTGCAGCAGCTGATCCCGGCTCCAGCCGCGACAAAGCCGCTGCCAGCGAGAGTCTTTGCGGGCTGTCGCTGGCGGCAACAGGGAGGAGGTCGCGAAGGGGGCTGTCATGGGCGATCTCCTTCAAACAGCTGCATCGCCGCGGCGGGCCAGTGCAGCGAGCAGCGCATGCCGCTGCGCCAGCCACCCTGTTCGTGGCGGGGCAGCTCGTGGGTCGGGCGCTCCACCAGGATCTGCTGCGGGCCCAGATAGGTGTCGGCGGTGCAGATAAGACGCTGGGCAGCGCCGAGAAACTCCACCTGATCGATGGTTGCTTCAACGCCATGTTGGCCAAGATGCGGCTCGCTCGGCGCACTCAGGGTGATCGCCTCGGGGCGGATCGCCACCTGCAATTTGCTGCCGGCAGCGGCCTGGTTGGCAAGTGTCAGCGGTTGTTCGTTGAGGCGCACCTGAGTGGGGCTCAGCACCAGGGTCTCGAGGAAGTTCATGGTGCCGACGAAGCTTGCCACGAAGCGGCTGGCAGGCTGGTGGTAGATCTCCTGCGGGGTGCCCACCTGTACGATGCGGCCGCCCTCCATCACCACGATGCGATCGGCCATGGTCAGCGCCTCTTCCTGATCGTGGGTCACCATGATGGTGGTGATGCCAAGGCGCTGCTGCAGGGCGCGGATCTCGCTGCGAAGGTGGGTGCGCACCAGCGCATCCAGCGCGCTGAGCGGTTCGTCCAGCAACAACAGACCGGGGGAGAGGGCGAGCGCCCGGGCCAGCGCCACCCGCTGCTGCTGGCCGCCGGAGATCTGGCTCGGGTATTTGTGGGACTGGGCAGTGAGATCCACCAGCCCCAGCCAGTGGTCCACCCGCTCCTTGATGAGATCCCGCGCCAACCCCTGATTTTCAAGGCCGAAGGCGATGTTCTGGGCCACCGTCAAGTTGGGGAAGAGAGCATAGGACTGAAACACGATGCCAAAATCGCGCTCCTGGGGCGGCAGGCGAGAGATATTGCGCCCTCCTTGCCAGATCTCGCCGCTGTCCGGCAGATCCAAGCCGGCGATGGCTCTGAGCAGGGTGGTTTTTCCGCAGCCGGAGGGGCCGAGAAAGCAGATAAACTCCCCCGGCTCAATGGTCAGAGAGATCCCTTTAAGGGCCTGAAAAGCACCGAACTGCTTGTTGAGATATTGAATGTCCAGATAGGGCTGGGTCATGGTTCGACTCGCTACTGATTTGGTATATACCAGTTTGCGGGTGAAGTGTGACGGTCAGGTGATCGGGGGATGACAGCTTGATGACAGTCAAATGACATCGGGTCGCCAGCAAGTGGCTGGGCCCTGTGCGAATGGACTAAGCATCGCTAATTGAAGACAATACACACTCGGGAAGTTAAAACCAAAAAGCGAAGGCCAACAGCTGTTGGCCTTCGACTGGCAGTTTATTGGTGGCTGTGTGTCTGGCGTGAACAAACCGCCGCCCTTCACGCTTACTGTTTGGCTTCGGTCTTGCCGTCGAAGCTGGCGCTCCACTGGGCCAGGATGGCGTTACGCTCGCGGGCTGCCCAGCTAAAGTCGTTGTCGATCATCTGGCCTTTGATATCCGCCGGATAGCCCGCTCTCGGTTGGGCCACATCAGGGATGGCGACCACGGCGAACGATTTGTTGTAGAGGGCGTTGGCTTGTTCGGTGGCGGCAAAGTCGAGCAGCTGTTTGGCTGCTTCCAGCTTGGGGGTGCCCTTGATGATGGCGGCGGCTTCCATATCCCAGCCCGACCCCTCTTTCGGGAACACCACCTCGATGGGGGCTCCCTTGGCCTTGAGGCTGGTAGCCGGGAAGTCGAAGGAGATACCGATCACCGTTTCACCGCTGGCGGCCAGCTTGCAGGGGGCGGAGCCCGAGTGGGTGTAACGGTCGATGTTCTGGTGCAGGCCGTTCATAAATTGCCAACCCTGCTGCTCGCCCATGGTCTGCAGCCAGCCAGCAACGCTCAGGTAACCGGTGCCGGAGGAGCTGGGGTTGGGCATGATCACCTTGCCCTTGTAGATGGGCTTGGTGAGGTCGGCCCAGCTGGTGGGGGCCGGGATCCCCTGTTTCTCCGCCTCTACCTTGTTGAAGCAGATGGCGCTGAAGAAGGCGTCCAGACCGATCCAGTGCGGCTCGGCCTTGCTGTCGCGAAAGCGGCTGTCGAGCTTCTCCAGTCCTTTCGGTGCATAGGCATTGAGCATCTGCTGCTGATCGAGCTGCATCAGGCTGGTGGCGGCCAGTCCCCATACCACATCCGCTTTGGGCTGCGCTTTTTCTGCCAGCAAGCGGGCGGTGACCACGCCGGTGGAGTCACGCACCCACTTGATGTTGATGTCCGGATGCTGGCGCTCGAACGCGGTTTTCAGCTCATTGAGCTGCTCCGGTTCGAAGGCGGTGTAGACGGTGAGATCGGTCGCGGCCAGTGCCGGGGCGGTCATGGCAGCCAGCACGGCGGCGGCCAGCAGATGGGTTCCCTGTTTCATCCTCTTCTCCAGTTAAATTGGTTTGGTATAAACCAGATTGGTCGAGAGAGAGGCTAGGGGATCTTTATGACGTGACCGTGACAGCCCCGTGACGTTTTGCCGTTCCTGATTTATCCGTGACTAATCCTGGGTATCCACCTCGATCTCCAGACTGTCGTGGCGCCAGTACTCCAGATCGAAGTCGAGCACCCGGCCGTGCTGATCGAAGTTGAGCCGCTCGAGGCGCAGGGCGGGTAGGCCAGCGGTGGCCCCCAGCGCCTTGGCTACCTCGTCCGGCAGGGCGGTGGGGAAGAAACGCACCTGCATGCGGGCGTAGTGAAGATCGTAATGGGCCTGATAGATCTCGGTCAGGCTGCCGTTGAGATCCAGCTCGAGCAGGCCCGGGACCCGCTCTGGCAGGCAGTGGTTCTCGCAGTAGCAGATGGCGCGCCCGTTGGCGTAGCGCAGCCGTTTTAGCAGAAACAGGCTGTCGAACGGCTTGAGCTGCAGTTGTGCCATCAATTCGGGCGGTACCGCCTGACGGCTTTTCTCCAGCAGTTCGGTGCGCGGCTCACCCCCTTGCTCCCGCACTATCTGGTGAAAGTTGGAGGTGCGTCTGGGGTTCAAGCGAAAGCGCGGCGGGGTGACGAACCAGCCGCGGCGATCCTCCCGATAGATAAGGCCGTTGGCCTCCAGCTGCACCAGTGCCTCGCGAATGGTGACCCGGGTGGTGCCATAGAGTTCCCCCAGCAGCCGCTCGGAGGGGAGCTTGTCATTGGGAGCCAGCCCCCCCGCCAGGATCTGGTTGGCGAGGGCATCCTTGATCTGCAGATATTGCGGTTTGCTCATGAAAATCCCTGGTTTTGCAATAAGTTGTGCAATAAGTTGGGCAATGGGGTGGGCACAGGGCAGGTCATCTGCCCGGTCGTTACACGGCAACATCAACATGCGTTGGTAGATACCAGCAGTGCCCCTGCTGTTCAGGCTTCCTAGATTATCGCGATCCCGGCGCTGAAAATGAATTTTTTGTTGCACGTAGCCCCACCCCTTTGACCTTGGCGGGGCAGTTACCCACAATGCGCTCATTCTGGTATATACCAAAAGGAGCGAAGTCATGACCCATATTCCTGCGGCCCCTGCTGCCGTCGATTACCTGCTGCTGACCCCGGGCCCCCTCTCGACCACCGCCACGGTGCGCGCCGCCATGCTGCAAGACAGCTGCACCTGGGATGCGGACTACAACCAGGGCGTGGTGGAGCCCATCCGCCGCGAGCTGGTGCGCCTCGCCACTGGCCCGGAATATGAAAGTGACTACAGCGCCGTGCTGCTGCAGGGGAGTGGCAGCTATGTGGTGGAGAGCGTGCTGGGCTCGGCGATAGGCCTCGATGAGTGTCTGCTGATCATCAACAACGGCGCCTACGGTGCCCGCATGGGGGAGATGGCCCGCTGCCTTGGCCTGAGCCACCACGAGCTGGACTGCGGCGAGACCACCCGCCCGGAGCCCGCCGCCATCGAGGCGATGCTGGCGCGCCACCCCGAGATCACCCATCTGGCCATGGTGCATTGCGAGACCACCACCGGCATGCTCAACCCATTGGAGGAGGTGGCTGCGCTCTGCCAGCGCCGCGGCATTCGCCTGATCGTCGATGCCATGAGCAGCTTTGGCGGTATCCCCATCGACATGGGGCGCCTTGGCATCGAGTTTCTCATCAGCTCGGCCAACAAGTGCATTCAGGGGGTGCCGGGTTTTGGCTTTGTCATCGCTCGCCGCGCCGCGCTGGCGGCCTGCGCCGGTCGTGCTCGCTCGGTCTCCCTCGACCTGCACGCCCAGTGGCAGACCATGGAGCAGCAGGGGGGCAAGTGGCGCTTTACCTCGCCCACCCATACCGTGCTCGCCTTTGCCCAGGCCCTGCGCGAGCTGGACGAAGAGGGGGGCATTGAAGCCCGCCATCAGCGTTACAGTGAAAATCAGCGCACGCTGGTGGCGGGGATGGCGGCGCTCGGCTTTGCGCCGCTGCTGCCAGAAAAATGGCAATCCCCCATCATCACCGCCTTCTACTCTCCGGCCCACCCTGACTACCGCTTCGCCGACTTCTACCAGCGGCTCAAGGCACAGGGTTTTGTTATCTACCCGGGCAAGGTCTCACAAGCCGATTGCTTCCGTATCGGCAATATCGGCGATGTGACCCCGGAGCGGGTGCGGGATCTGCTCGCCGCCATGGCCAGCGCCTGTTACTGGCAAGGGGACGCGCAATGACCAGCATGCTGGCTCAGGGTCGTGATCTGCGTGGCCGCGATTTGCATGACCATAAGCTGCACGGCAGCGGCCGCGCCGACAGCGAAGGGGATATCAACCTCGGCGAGGGGCGGGCGCGCTGGTGGGCGGGCCAGAGCGAAGATGTACAGGCCGGATTGGCGGAGGATAGCCGCTACTTCCTCCATCAGGCCCTCTCCACCCCCTGTCTGGATCTGATTGAGGGGGCGCAGGGGAGCTGGTTGACCAGCGTATCGGGCAAGCGTTACCTCGATTTTCACGGCAACAGCGTCCATCAGCTGGGCCACGGTCACCCCAGGGTGGTGGCCGCGGTGCAGCAGCAACTCGCCGATCTGCCGTTCGCGCCCCGCCGCTACACCCATCAGGTCGCTATCGACTGCGCCCGTACCCTGGCCGAACTAGCCCCCGGCGATCTCAACCGGGTGCTGTTCGCCCCCGGCGGCAGCGAGGTGGTGGGGATTGCCCTGAAGCTTGCCCGTTTCATCACCGGCAACAGCAAGGTGGTGTCCCTCTGGGATGCCTTTCACGGCGCCTCCCTTGATGCTATCTCAGTTGGTGGCGAGGCCTGTTTTCGCGCCGGTATGGGCCCGCTGATGGCCGGAGTGGAACGCATTCCGCCTCCCACCCGCTATCGCGGTGTCTGGTATCGCGGGGAGGGGGATGACCTGCACTATGCCGATTATCTGGAGTACGTCATCGAGAAGGAGGGAGGGATCGGCGCCTTTATCGCCGAGCCGATCCGCAACACTGACGTACAGGTGCCCTCGAAGGCCTACTGGCAGCGGGTGCGGGAGATCTGCGATCGCCACAAGGTGCTGCTGATTGTCGACGAGATCCCCAATGCACTGGGTCGCACCGGCCATTGGTTCAGCTTCGAGGTGTTCGGCATCGAGCCCGACATCATCTGTCTGGGCAAGGGGTTGGGGGGCGGGGTGGTGCCGTTTGCCGCGCTCATCACCCGCGACCGTTTCAATCAGGCCGCAGCTATTTCGCTCGGTCACTACACCCACGAGAAGAGCCCCATCGGTTGCGCGGCGGCTCTCGCCACCATCAGTACCATCCGTGAAGAGGGGTTGCTGGCCAAGGTGCGGGAGGATGGCCGTTTTATGGCGGCAGAGCTCGCGGAGCTTGCCGAGCGTCACCCGCTGATCGGGCAGGTGCGAGGTATCGGCCTCCTGTGGGCGCTCGATCTGGTGGTCGATCACCAGAGTCGCACCCGCAATAGCCAGGCCGCCGAGCGCCTGCTCTATCGCTGTCTGGAGCTGGGGCTCAGCTTCAAGGTCTCCCAGGGCAATGTCATCCAGCTTTCGCCGCCGCTCAATATCGCTCGCGTCGATCTGGTGCGCGCCATCACCATTCTCGATCGCGCCCTTGGCGAGATCACACTTTCACCGAAACAGGAACACCACCATGACTGACTTGCAGATTGCTGTAGACCCGACCACCGACGTAGAGGCGCTGATCCTCGACTGGGCTGGCACCGTCGTCGATTTCGGCTCCTTCGCCCCCACCTCCATCTTCGTCGAGGCCTTCGCCCGCGCCTATGACTTTCCCGTGACCCTGGACGAGGCACGCCAGCCCATGGGCCTTGGCAAGTGGGATCATATCGCCGCGCTGGGCCGTTTGCCCTCGGTGGATGCGCGCTGGCAGGCACGCTTCGGCCACCCCATGAGCCATGCCGAGGTGGACCACATTTATCACACCTTTATGCCGCTGCAGATTGCCGCGGTGACCCGCTTTGCTGCCCCCATCCCAGGTGTGCTGCCGGTGCTGGACGCTCTGCGGGGTCAGGGGCTGCGAATCGGCTCCTGCTCCGGTTACCCCCGTCCGGTGATGGAGGCGCTGGTGCCAGCGGCGGCCGATCACGGCTATCGCCCGGATCACTGGGTCGCCACCGATGACCTCAAGGCTGGTGGTCGCCCCGGTCCCTGGATGGCGCTGGCCAACGTAATTGAGCTGGGCGTGAGCGCGGTGCATCGCTGCATCAAGGTGGATGACGCCGTGCCGGGTATCAGCGAAGGGCTTAACGCGGGCATGTGGACGGTGGGATTGTCGGTTTCTGGCAACGAATTTGGTGCCACTTGGGAAGAGTTTGCCGCCATGAGCGAGGCGGAGATCGCCGCCCGGCGCGCACCGGCTGAGGCCAAACTGCGGGCGGCGGGGGCGCGCTATGTGATTGATACCCTGGCCGACATCGCCCCGGTTATCGCCGATATCAACCGCCGTCTGGCCGCTGGCGAGCGACCTTAAGCGCACGTCGAGATAAACCTGCCAAGGTGGCCCAATAACAAAACACCCCCGCATGGGGGTGTTTTGCATTGATTGACATTGCGCAGGGCCTGGCAGGAAGAAGGTGCCAACGTCCTGAAAAGAAGCAACGGATCTGCCGTGCTAGCCACCCATCATGCGGGCGGTCTGGATCGCCTCGATCAGCGCGGCTCGGTTGATGCGGGGGCGCTCTTCATCGAGCAGTTGCTGCCACAGGGCAATGGCCTGGCTGTAGCGGCCATGCAGGAAGTGATCGGAGGCGAGCAGCATCAGGGCGCTCACTTCCCCCGCGTCCTGCTTGAGGGCGCTCTCCAGCAGGCGGGTTGCCTCGGGTGTCAGCTGCTGGCCCGCCTGATAGTAGAGCACGGTGGCTTGGGCGGCCTGTGTCGCCGCGCTGGCGCCCCCCTCCAGCAGAGCGAGGCGCTGATAGGCGAGCAGGGCGTTGTCATATTCGCCCCGATAGAGATAGAGCTGGCCGAGCGCCGCCCAGCTGTCGAGATCGGCAGGGTTGCGCTGAAGTTTCTGATGCAGACTCCCCAGCTCCTTGTCTTGCAGATCCCGCGGGCTCAACCCCGCCAGCGGATCGGGACGGGATTGATACGCCTGCCACGCCTGATAACGGCCGGTGCCCAGATACACAGCGGCAACGGCCGCGATGGCCAGGAGGCCAAGCAGCAACAAGGCCCGCCCGTGCCGATGATTGCGGCCGCGATTGTCATGCTCGCTGGTCAGTTGCGCGCGCAGGGCCAGCTCAGCCGCCGGGATGGCGTTGGCCAGGCGGGCGGCGCTTAGCTCACTGTAGAGTGGTTGGTCGGGGGAGAGGCCTGCCTGTTCCCCGTGCATGATCAGCAGATTCAATTCGCTGCGCGGATCGGCGGCGGGTTGATGGATTGACTCATCGATTGCCTTAACGGCAGGGATGGGTTGCACCTTTGTGCGCGTCAGGCGGCGAAACAGGATTAACAGCGCCAGCCCCAACAGCAGCAGGGGGCCGCCCCACAGCAGCGCCGTGCTGGCCTTGAAGGGGGGATCGTAGCGGACGAAATCGCCGAAGCGCTCAGTCATGCGAGTGATTACCTGCTCGTCGCTCTGCCCCTCGTCCACCCAGCGGTATACCTCGAGCCGCAGATCCCGCGCGATGGGGGAGTTGGACTCCACCAGATTCTGGTTCTGGCACTGGGGGCAGCGCAGGGCGCGGGCCAGCTCTTGCGCCCGATTTTGCAGCTCGGGATGGCGAAACTGATAGGTATCGACCCCGCTGGCAAGGGCCCCTAGGCTCAAGGCCAGCAAGAGCTGCGCGATCAGGGTGTGGCCGAGGCGGCTCATGGCTTGCTCTCCTGCACTTCTCTTTCCACATCGGGCTGGCTAGCGGTGTTGCTGCGGGCCTTTGCAAGCAGGGGGGCAAACTGGCGTTGCCAGATCTCCCGGGTGAGCAGGCCGGTATGGCGGGTCAGCAGGGTGCCGTCGCTGTCAAAGAGATAGGTCTCCGGCGTGCCGTAGACGCCGAGCTCCAGCGCCAGTCGGCCGTCGGGGTCGGCCAGCACGGCGCGATAGGGGTTACCCGCCTGCGCAAGCCAGGCACGGGCGGCGTCCCTCTTGTCCCGGTAGTTGAGGCCATAGAGGGGCACTGTGCCCGCGAACTCGCTGAGCAGCGGATGCTCGGCACGGCAGTTGGCGCACCAGCTGGCCCAGATGTTAAGCACAAAGGGTTCCCCCTTGAGGCTGGTGGTCTGGATCTGACTCCCGTCCAGCAGACTGTTGCTTTGCCACGCAGGCAGGGTACGTCCGAGCGTTGCCTCATCCTGGCTGTAGGGGTTGTTGCCAAGGCCGAGCCAGAGCAGGGCGCCGAGGCCCAGGGTCAGCAGCAGTGGAACAAAGAGGCGCAGGCGGGGTCTCATAACGCCTCCTGTTCGAGCCGGGGACGGGAGGTGCCAACCGTAACGTAACGGGAGGCAAGCAAGGGGCGACGTGCGAGCAGGCGCAGGGTGCCGCCTGCCATCATCAACAGGCCGCCGAGCCAGATCCAGCGTACCAGCGGCTTGTAGTGCAGCCGCATGGCATAGGCATCTGGCCCCATCTTCTCACCCAGCACCACGTAGAGATCGCCGAGCATTCCCCACGCGATGCCCGGCTCGTTCATGTTCATGGTGCGCACGCTGTAGTGGCGCCGCTCCGGCGTCAGCCGCGCCACCTCTTTACCGTCTTTATGCACGCTAAGCGTGATCCGCTCGGCGGTATAGTTGGGGCCGATCACCGGCTCGCGCCTCTCATAACGAAACTCGAACGCGCCGAGTTGGTAGGGTTGGTTGGCACCAAGCACTGTGCCCCCTTCCTGACTGTGGTGACTCACCTGCGCAATGCCAAGGGCGCACACCGCCACCCCGAGGTGGGCCAGCAGGCTGCCGAACCTATTGAGGGTGAGCTCGCGCAGCAATGTAGGTTGCAAGAGCGGGAGCAGCAGGCTGGCCATCAGCCAGAGGCTCACCATATTGGCGAGGATGCCAATCCAACTACCGGAAAACGATCCCTGTTCCAGATAGGCAAGGCTAAGCAGCCCGCCGCCAAGCAGGCCAAATAGTGGCGGCAACAAAGCGTTGAGTCGGGAATGTGCCGGAAGCTGCTGCCAGCGCAGGCGCGGCAGCTGGGTCATCAGCCCCATCAGCAGCAGGGCCAGCGGCACGAAGATGGTATTGAAATAGGGTGCGCCCACCGAGAGCGAACCCAGATGAAGCGACTGGAACACCATGGGGTAGAAGGTGCCGAGCAGCACGCTGGCGCAGGCCACGCAAAGCAGCAGGATGGCGGTGCCGAGCAGCCCCTCTTTTGACAGCAAGCCAAAGCGGGCATAGGGGGCGCGAATGTCCGCCCGCAGGGCAAACAGGGTGAGGGCGCTGGTCAATAGCAAGCCGAGCAGCAACAAGAGGGTGAGGCCGCGGCTGGGGTCCACCGCAAAGGCGTGCACCGAGGTGAGTACCCCGGAGCGCACCACAAAGGTGCCGAGCAGGCTCAAGGCGAAGGTGAAGATGGAGAGCAACAGCACGGCGTGGCCGTAAGCGCCGCGCTTCTCGCAGACAATCAGGGCGTGCAGCAGGGCAGTGCCCAGCAGCCAGGGCAAGAGGGAGGCATTTTCTACCGGATCCCAGAACCACCAGCCGCCCCAGCCCAGTTCGTAATAGGCCCACCAGGAGCCCAGCACGATGCCGGCGGTGAGAAACACCCAGGAGCCGAGCGCCCAGGGGCGACTCCAGTGGGCTACTGCGCCATCGAGCCGGCCCGAGTGCAGCGCCGCCATGGCGAAGGCGAAGTTGACCGCAAAGCCGACGTAACCGAGATAGAGCAGGGGTGGGTGGATGATGAGGCCGATATCCTGCAGCATGGGGTTGAGATCGCGCCCCTCCTGCGGCCCCGGAAACTGGCGGTCAAACGGGCTGGAGAAGATCAGGGTATAGAGGCCGAAGAGCCCGACGATCAGCCCCATGATGGCCAATACCCGGGTTGTAATAAGCGGATCGACCCGCCTGGAGCAAAGGGCCACCAGCGCGCCCCACAACCCCAGCGCAAAGACGAAAAAGAGCATGGAGCCTTCATGGCCGCCCCACACCGCCGCCAGCTTGAAGCCCAGCGGCAGGGCTCTGTTGGCGTGCTGGGCCACATAGCTGACGGTGAAATCATCCTGGCCAAAGCAGCTGGCGAGCAGCAGCAGGGAGGCCAATAGCAGGACGGCATTGATCAGCGCCAGCGGCTTGGCGCAGCGCAGCAGGGTCGGGGAGGCGAGCCGTAATCCCAGCCAAGGCAGTGTGCCCTGCAGCAAGGAGAGTGCCGCCGCCAGCAACAGTGAGAGATAGCCGAGCTCCGCTAGCACACAACCTCCAGTCAATCATTCGTCTATGTTATGCCGCAGCGTCTGCACCGTACCGGCGCTGGGGGATAACATCCACACTCCTGGCAACAACCAATCGCAAAAACTCATCGCCACAAATAAGCGCCAGTCACCCGAGGGCGGCTGGCGCTGGTGATCATACCGTTATACGACCGTCATTTGACCGGCATAAAGCACGAAGTAGCGCAGCAGCAAGATCCCCACCAGGGTCAGGCTGCAGACCAGCACCAGATGGCCGTTTCGCTCCCGCAGGGGCGCCGGGGTCAGCAGGGCCAGCAGCTGGGGCAGCAGCATGCCGACCCCCACCACGCCGACCCAGAACACCTGAGCCCAGAAGCCGCTGCCGATGGCCGCCCACATCGCCACCTCTTTCTGGCCGCCACCGAAGTAGAGGCCGGTAAAGAAGCAGACCAGCAGCAACACCTCCATCACCAGCACTGGCCGTTCGAAGCGGTGAACAAAGCTCACCCCCTGGCTGTGATGGTTCTCCTTGAAGAGCGTCACCGCCAGCAAGATGGTGGAGGCGATACCTGAGCTGATGCCCGAGACCAGAAACAGCACCGGCAGCACAGGGTTGTTCAAGAGCGGATAGGTCTTGAGCGCGGAAAGCAGAAAGCCGGTGTAGGCCCCCAGCAGCACGGCGAGCAGCAGCAACAGCGGGGCCAGCAGCCGCTCGATGCGGGCAAGCCAGCCAATCAGCCCATCCACAAAAGCGAACTTCTCTTTCAGCAACCGGCTGCGCATTGTCTCGATCTCGGCCCGAAACACCACCGCCAGCCAGGCGAACAGCACCGCCATATAGAGCTGGAACAGCATGACCCCCATCGACATCACGGAGTCGAACTGGTAGTGGAACATCAGCTTCCAGAAGGTCCAGGGGCGGGCCAGATGGAAGATAAGGATCAGCAGCCCCAATATCACGCTCGCTGGCGCCAGAATGGCGGTTGCCTTGATGATGCCGCTCTCGCTGCCGGCCCCTTTGCTGCGCAGCAGCACCGAGAGGGTGGTGGCCCCGGCGGAGATGCCTAGCAGAAAGAGATAGATGGCGATGGGCCAGTCCCAGACAAGGGAAGGGAAGTGAAATGCGTCATGCAACATGATCCATTCCTCCCTCTGTCACAGCAGTAGATGGCGATCGGGTAAATCCCCAGACAAGAGAGGTGAAGTGAAATGCCGCTTGCATGGTCATGACGTTATCTCCCCTTTGGGCACGCGGTACATCTTGGGCGAGGTGCCGAGTGCCTGCTTGTAGCGATAGGTGGTCTCCTTCACCAGCCGTTGGGCGATGGGGCTGTCCGGGTCATCCAGATTGCCGAACACCAGCGCCTTGGTGGGGCAGGATTCCACGCAGGCTGGCTCCTTGCCCGCCGCCAGGTTGGTCTTGCGGCAAAAATCGCATTTGTCCGCCACTCGGGTGACCGGGTTGATAAAGCGCACCTGATAGGGGCAGGCGGCCAGGCAATACATGCAACCGACGCAGAGATCCGCGTTGACATCGACGATGCCATCCTCCTGGCGGATATGGGAGGCGCCGGTGGGGCAGACATGCACGCAGGGGGCGTTGTCGCAGTGCTGGCAGGACTTGCGAAAGAAGCGGTACTCGGCGTCGGGAAATTCACCGATGGGGCCTGAGCGGATGATCTCGAGGCGCGAGACCCCTTCCGGCACCTTATTGACCTCCCGGCAGGCATCCATGCAGGCGGTGCAGCCGATGCAGGCCGTCTCATCGTGGATCATGCCATAGCGGATCCCGTCGATGGTCTGGCTGTGGGCGAGGGGGGTAGCAAGGGAACGAGTCGGCCCCGTCATCATGATAAGGGCCCCCGCGCCCACGCCCGCCATAAAGTCACGGCGAGAGCAGCTCATGATGCCTCCTTGCCGGTAGCCGGTTTGGACTGCTCCTGCCGGGCCTTGCTGGCCTCATGTTGCTTGCTGTGGCAGTCGACGCAGAGCTTGATGCGGGATTTTTCCGGGATCCCCACCATGGGCTCCTTGGCCGGATGCAACTGGTGGCAGCTGGTGCAGGTGAGCTTGGTGGCGTGCACGTCGTGGGCCCAGAGCGCCTCGCGCAGTGGTTTGGGCTCGTGGCAGCTCATGCAGACTCCATTCTGCTCGCTGATGGGATAAAGCTTGATGCTCTCTTTATCCTTCAGGCTGTGGCTGAAGCGCATCACATCCTTGACCCCTTCCCGGTGCTGGGGGGAGGGCTGGCCGTGGCAGTTGGTGCAGGTCACCGGCTTGAGGTTGTTGGGATTGGTCGCCTGACCATGCTTGCCGTGCATTCCCTCGCTCTGCTCCTTGTGACAGTCGGTGCAGGCCTTGTCGGGATTGCGTAAAAATTCCACCTCATGTGTAGCTGGTACAGGGGCTGCTGCCGGCTCGGCCGCCTGACCCTGCAGGCTGGTGAGTAGCATGGCTGCCATCAGCATCAGTCGTAAGAAATCCATCGTTAAATCACCCATAGGAAACCTCCATCCGCTGCGGGTCCGACTTGGCGCCGGACCCGCAGGCGCCGTTACTGTGCCAGCCGTCCGGCCGCTTTAGCCTCGGCATCCCAGGCGGGGACCGTGGTCTTGAGGAACTGGGCCTTGTCGCTGTTGAACTGCTTCATGTCCATGCCAAGGGCGGCTTGCGCTTTCTCCTTGGTGGAGATATCGGGGATGGCGATCTCGTGGCTGATCCCCTTGCTGGCCAACAGGCGCGCCAGCTTGGTGCGGGCGTCAGCGGCTTTATCCAGCGCGCTGCCAAGTACCTTGAGGGCCACTTCGGGGGCGTGCATCTGCACCCCGTGGGAGGCGATGGCGTAGTCCCAGCGCCACTGGGCGTGACGGATGTCCTGCAGAATATCCTTCATCTCTGCCTCGGTGGCGCCGGCATCCCAGGCCGCCTTGGCTTCAAAGTGGGCGTGTACCAGCTGCTTCTCGACCTTCAGCTTGGTGTCGATCACCGCCTCTTTGCGCTGCTTGACGATCCCTTGCAGCATCTCCTTGCTCTGGGTGTGGCAGTTGCGGCAGGTCTGCTCGAAACGATCGAAGGGGTTCCCCACTTTGTGATCGGTGTAGACCTTGCCCTGCTCGTTTTGCACCTTGGGCATGTGGCAATCGACACAGGCGACGTTGTTCTGGCCGTGAATGCCGGCGCGCCAGGTTTCGTACTC
Source organism: Aeromonas sp. 84A (assembly GCF_051919345.1). Lineage (NCBI taxonomy): Bacteria > Pseudomonadati > Pseudomonadota > Gammaproteobacteria > Aeromonadales > Aeromonadaceae > Aeromonas > Aeromonas sp. 84A. Next base: position 3,007,960 of record NZ_JBQBEW010000001.1, on the reverse strand, counting down.
GGGGTGCTGGGCTTTCAGCATGGGGGTTTTGGAGAGGGCATGGGTCCAGTCGGCAAAGCCGATTTCATCGTAATAGGCCTCCATCTGCTCCACAGTGGTGCCCTTGTCCCAGGGGAATTTGACAGCCTTGGTGGGGCCGCTGAAGTAATACTCCACGTGGCACTGGCCGCACACCTGGGACTGCTGATCAAAGCGCCCCTGCTCCTTGAACGGCTTGCCGATGGCTGTCATGGCCCGATCGGCATAGGGACGGGAGAGGTGCAGGGCCGGTTTGCCCTCCTTGAACTCCTTCGAGGCGGTGTCGTGGCAGTCGGCGCAGCCGATGGTGTTGACTACTTCCGGCCCACCCTTGGCCCACATCCCTTTGAAGTAGCCATCTTCACCCTGCTCGTCGATGACGCGGGCCACGTCCGGGCCTTTGCAGCTCCAGCAGGCCATCGGCAGCGGGCCATCTTCGGCTGTCTTGGGGGCGCCGGTACGCAGGGTTTCCCGCACGTCGGTCAGCGCATAGAAGTGGCCCCGCGGCTTGTTGTAATCCTTGGCGAAAGGGTAACCGCCCCACAGCACCACCATATTGGGATCTTCCGCCAGCGCGTCGATGCGCTCCTTGCTCTCGCTGGTGGCTTGCCAGCTGGTGAACTGATCGGCGTGATCCTTGGCGAACAGCTCGCTGCGCGCCTCTATCTTGCCATTGGTGGTTGCGTCATCAGCTAGTGCCCAGCCGCTGGTGCCAAGGCTGGTAGTCAGCAGCAGGGTGGCGAGGCCCAGTTTGATATGCCTGTGTTGTGAACCCACGTTTATCACTCCCAGATAAATGTTTTGGTCTCGTCTGACCCGTTCCATCTTGGTGTGGATCTTCCCCCGTCGGGCGGGGTGGGCAGACATTCGCTTGCGGGTGAATAAAACCGCGCAATATATGATTGCTCGAGGGTTACCCTAACAAATAGGTAAATTTAATGATGATTTATAGGAGGGAGAGTTGTGCCAGATCAATTGGTGCACAGGATTGATCGCTGAAATGAGATCTGGATTAAATTTTATGGAAACTCAACTTCTTGTTAACTGCCGAGCATTCGATGGCAGGCGTTTGATCGATACAGTTGCGTACTGGCACTTTTTGCTGCTGATCCTGATTGCTGCCGTATTGTTCACATATTCTGGCAGTCTCTTATGCTAATAATTGACTGAATATGCAAATTCTCGGTGTTGTGGTGTGAGCTTTTGACCTTCGGATTATGATCCATTTATTGAAGCTGCAGTGGATTTATCGTCAAACGACAGAAATGGTCATATGAAGTCTGATAGACCTGTTAATAAAGGTGATGGAATTGGGTTCATCCAAATCTCATTTTATTAAAAAGGGCCTGTTAGATGCACAATCTTGTAAGTTATGGCCATTTTATGGCAATCATTGTCGAAAATAGCGAAAAGACCCTATTAGTCTGGTGCGGTATGATTATTGAACAGACAAGTACCCTGTAGGTACTGACGTTGTGGTTAAGGTTTTGCTGGAGGTTGTATGGCTGAGTTGCAAATTGAAAAGTCCACGGTGATCTCCCAACTCGAGGGCTCCGTGTTTGTCATCAGTGCAGATGGATCTGTCATACGAGCAAAGGTGGGGATGGCATTGCAGCCGGGGGATCGCCTGCAAGCTGCCCAAGGGGGCCACTTTCAACTAGCCAAGCCGGGCAGTGATCCTGCTGGTGAGCAAGATATGGCCGCCCAACCTGAGCCCACGACGCCTGCTGCTGATGGACAACCGACCGATCCGGAACTGGCCTCGTTGCAGGAGGCGATCCGTCAGGGTATTGACCCGACCGAATTGTTCCAGGAGACCGCCGCCGGTAACGCAGCCGCTGCCGGTAATATCGGTGGTGTAGCCGGTTCCAGCTCGGGTGGTTTTGTGGTGGTCGATCGTACCAACGATGCCACCCTGGCCGAGGCCGGTTTTGATACCGACCATGCGGTTCAACCTGTCGGCGATGAGCTGCTGTTTTCCGAAGAGCGCGATTTCTTTGCCGCCATCACCATCACTGAGCCCCAAACCAGCGACAACATTATCAACGCCGATGAAGCGGCTGGCGTCATCATTCGTGGTGTGGTGGATGATGTGGAGGTAGGCCAGCCAGTCACTGTGACCCTTATCGATCAGGCGGGCAATTCACTGACGGTGACGACAGTGGTGCTGCCCGGCCTGGTGTGGGAAGCCAATTTTGGCGATGTGACCGGCAAGTTGGTGGATGGCCCGTTGCAGATTGTGGCCAATACCCAGGATCAGGCGGGCAACAACGCCAGCGATACCGGACAGACTCTGCTCGATACCATCACCACCATTACCCTCGATCTCGCCGATGAGAGCGACACCGGCGCCAGCCAGATCGATGATCTGACCCGCGACAATACCCCGCTGCTGCAAGGGAAGGGGGAGCCCGGCGCCACCGTCACCCTGAGCCTTGGCGGCATCGTGCTCACCGTCCTGACGGTGGATGCCGCCGGTAACTGGCAATATCAGCTGCCGCAGACCCTGGCCGATGGCCAGTACCAGTTTCAGGTCAATTCCGTGGATATTGCCGGCAACCGTGCCAGCGATACCCTCGTTATCAATGTCGATACTCAGGCATCTATCGACATCGATGATCTCGATACCACTGCCCTGTTTGGCAACAGCAGCGCCACCCTGAGCGGCTCCACCAGCAATGTGGAAGCGGGTCAGAGTGTCATCATCACTTTGGTCGACAGCAATGGCCAGCCGCTGTTGACCACCTCGGCACTGGTGGGGGCCGATGGCCGCTGGCAGGTATCAGGTCTTGATCTCTCCGGTATCAATCAATCCTTTGAAGTGCGTGCCAGTGTCACCGATCTGGCGGGCAACAGCGCCAGCGATGGGGCACCGCTGATAGGTCAGAGCGAGACTCTGACGCTCTCCGAAGCCGGATTGGCCGGTGGCCCGATCTCCGCGACCGGCAGTCTAAATACCGGTGCTGGCCTGGATGGCAATCTGCAAGTCCAGTTCGCCGCTGATCAGAGTGCCTTGGAAGGGCTGGGGCTCGTCAGCCATGGCGCGCCTCTTGGCTACACCATCAACGGTCAGACCCTGACCGCCAGTGCTGGTGGGGCGACTGTCTTCACCCTGACCCTCAACAATGACGGCAGCTACCGCATCGTCTGGAGTCAGAGCCTGGATCACGGTCAGGACGCGTTGCGCCTGCCGTTCAACCTCGAATATCGCGACAGCGACGGCGATCTGGTGAAGGCGCCGCTGGTGATCAATCTGGTGGACAGCAATCCGCCCAGCTTCGAGATCCCGGCCATTCCTCTGACTGAAGATGCCTTTACCAACGGCGCCGCCGTGGTGGGCGAGAGCAGCTTTGTGGTCAAACACACCGCCGATCCTCTGCTGGTGGATTCGTTGGTGTTCAGTAATCAGAGCAACACCCTGACTACCCTCAACGGCTCGGGTCTTGCCAGCGATGGTCATCCGCTGACCTTTGAATTTGCCGATGATCGCACCTTGGTGGGTTACTACCTGGATGGCAGTGGTCAACGAGTGGAGGTGCTGCGCGCCGAATTGAATGCGCAGCAGCAGGGCAGCGATCTGGCTGGTCGGGTGGTGGTCACCCTCACCGGCCCGCTCGATCATCAGGGTAGCGACACGCTTTCCCTCGGTTTGCAGGTAAGCGCCAACGAGATCGATGGCGACAGCACCAGTGCCAACCTGACCCTGACAGTCAATGATGGCAGTGATCCCGCATTGGGCATCGACAAGGGGGTCGCCCTGCAAGAAGGTGGCAACCAGAGCATCGATGGCCAACTGCCGGTGACGGTGGGCAGCGATCGTCTGGTCTCCCTCAACTTTGAGGCGAGCCAACCGGCGCTGGCGGGGCTCACCAGCCAGGGCAAGGCGACGAGTTACGAGGTTCAGGACAACCAGCTGATCGTCAAGGATTGGCAGGGCAAGGCAATCCTCACCGTTACCATCGGACTGGATGGCAAATACAGCGTCTCCCTGACCGGGGTGTTTGACGAACCGGAAGCGACCAACAGCCTCAATCTTGGCCTGAAGGTACAGGGTTCAGATTTTGACGGCGACAAGAGCAATCTCGGCACCCTCAATATCACCATTACCGATGGAGCCTTGCCGCAGGTTAATCCAGTCTCCCTCACGCTCACCGAAGATAGCAACTGGCAGCAGGGCCAGACCCTTGACGGTGATCTGACGATCACTGCGGGCAGCGATCCGCTGGCCAGCATCACTTTCGATGCCAATCAGCCGGGGCTGCAAGGGTTCACCTCGGACAAGCAGGCCGTGACCATCGCGGTGGCCGATCATCGTATCGAGGGACGTACCCCAGATGGCAAGCTGGTGTTTGAGCTGACCCTCGGTAACGATGGCAAATACAGTTTCACCCTCCATCAACCGCTGGATCAGGGCAGTGCCGACAGCCTGCTCAAGGCGGGCTTTACCCTGCTCGACAGCGATGGTGACAAGGTCTCCTCCACCATTACCGTGGCGGTGGGGGATGGTGCCAATCCGACCATCTCTGCCGTGACTGGCACCACCATCACCGAGATGGCGCAAGGGGAGACGGCTGCCGTCAGCACCATGAGTTTCTCGGTCGCGCACGGCAGCGATGTCCTTGACCCCAACTCTCTTGGTTTTGATATCGCCGCTATCCAGAGCACCCTGACCGGACTGACCAGCCACGGTAACCCGGTCACTTTCGCCGTTGATCCCGCAACCGGCCAGCTGGTCGGAACCGCCGGTGGGCAGGTGGTGCTGCGCGCCGAGCTGAGCCTGGTCGATAACAACGGTAACTGGAGCGTCACCGCCAAGGTCACCCTGAGCGGCGAGCTGGATCACAAGGGGAGTGAATCCCTCAACCTGCCGCTTGCCGTTACTCTGGCTGACAAGGATGGCGATCGCATCGGTACCACGCTGCCGCTCACCATCGTGGATGGCAAGGCCCCAAGCTTTATTCCGGGCACCGGTGTAACCCTGGATGAGGGGGACCTCACTGGCAGCAACAGCCTGAGCCAAACCGGTCACTTTGACGTGCAAGCCGGGTCGGATCGGGTGATCGAGGTGGCATTTGCCGATGGCAGCCAGCAACCGGCGCTCACTGCACTTGGCCAGCCCGTCAAATACGAGCTGGTTGATGGGGACTCCGCCATCCCCGGTAGCCAGCTGATCAAGGGTTATGTGATGGTGGATGGCCAGCGGATCGAGGTGTTCGAGGTCAAGCTGGTTGGCAGCCTCGATCAGGCGGGCAAGAACGGGTTTGACTATCAGGTCACCCTCTATCAGGGGCTTCATCAGGGCGGTAACGCCGTGACCGAGCTGCCCATCAAGGTGATCGTCAACGACTACGACAAGGCGGGCGGTAACAACGACAGCACCAGCGGCACCCTCAATATCCAGATTGGGGAAGGGGAGAAACCAACCCTCACCCTGACTGGCGTCACCTTAAGCGAAGGGCGTTTCGATGGCGCCAATTCTGCCACTGATGACCAGCAGACGAGCGGCAAGATCACCATCAAGGCTGACTCGGATCCGGTGACTGATGTGCGACTGACCCTCTCCGGTCAGGTCATGGATGCCAGCGGCAAGCCCATCACCCATAACGGCGAAACCCTGATCTGGAAAGCGGTTGGCACGGATGGTCACACCTTCCAGGCGGTGACCAGTGGTGGTCTGGTAGTGATGACGGTCTCCATCCCCACAGTGCCCGCCACCATCGCCGCTCACACCAGCGCAGAGATAGGTTATCAGGTAACGGTGCATACCAACCTGGATCACGGGGCAGACAACAAGCTGGAACTGAATCTGCCGGTCGAAGTCACCGACAGCGACGGCAGCAAAAATCAGGGCACCGCCACTGTCACGGTGACTGATGGCATCAACCCGATCATATCCGCCATTGAACCGGTTCGGGTCGAGGAGTCTGATCTCGATGCAGTGAACGGTCAGCATCCGGGGACCACACCTGCAGGGAGTGGAGAAACCGATAGTGGCAAGGTGACCATCACCGCCGGTTCGGATCGGGTTGCCTCCCTTGAGCTGGATGTGGCTGCATTCAATCAGGCCAATCACCTCATGTCGGGTGGCAAAGCGGTTACGCTGGCTCCACACAGCACCGGCTGGTATCTGGCTACGGCCGAGGGGGGCAAGCCCGTTTTCTGGGTCCACCTCGATGTTAACGGCAGTTACAGCGTTCATCTGGTAGGCCAGCTTGATCACGGTGCACAAGGCAAGGATGAGTTGACCATCGAAGTGCCGCTGTTTGTCACCGATCATGATGGCGATCGCAGTCCGAACGTCAGTGTGACCGTGACGGTACAAGATGACATGCCTATCGGCACTGTGCTGGCACATACCCTGAGCGAGGGGAGCAGTACCGTGACCGGCGATCTGCTGCCTACCGCCAATGAAGGTGCGGATGGTGCCCGCGTCGAGTCGATTACCATCAATGGCCAGACGTACGCCATCAATGGCTCTTTGATACAAGATGTGATGAGCCCCGATGGCAAGCAGGTGATGGGAACCCTTACCATCTCTGCCGATGGCTCCTACTCCTTCAATCCTGCGGCCGGTTTCAATCACGATGCAAGTCAGCTCAGCCAGGTGGTGACAGCCCATCTGGTCGATGGCGATGGCGATCGAGCAGACAGCACCCTGACCCTCAATCTGCAGGATGAAGCGGTGCGTTTTACCGTTAGCGCAGCCATTGGTAACGAAGATCAGGGGGCGCAAGACCCGAGGCTGGGTATCCCTATCAACATGCAGCTCGATATTGGCGATTTCGATCGCGGTGAGCATGTGGATCAGTTGCTTATCCAGGCGCCTGCCAATGCCCATGGCACCTTCTATTACAACGGCGTTGCCCTCACCACCACGGCTGATGGCAAGTGGTTTATCGTGCCGCCAGCGGCCATGGTGACCAGTGATAATGTTCACTACACCACTCAGGGGGTGACATTTGTGCCTTCAAGCAACTGGTCGAGCTGGAGCAATGGCGGTCAGCCGCTGCACTTCCAGGTGCAACTGCAGGTCGGTGTCACCGAAGGGGCGGCACCTGCGGCTGTAACGGGGGATCTGGCTGTGACGGTACGCGGTGTTGCCGACAAGCCGATGTGGGACACAGCCAACACCACTCGCCACTATGACACCAATGAAGACAGCACGGGTATCAAGCTGGACGTCAAGGCGAGCCTGACTGACACCGACAGCTCCGAGACGTTGACCTATCAGATCAAGCTGGAAGCGGGCAAGGGAACCCTGATGCTCAACGGTGTCGAGCTCAAGCCAAATAGCAATGGCATCTACACCGTTTCGGCAGGCAACATCAACAAGGTGATTGTGGTTCCCGGCAAGGATTTCAGTGGTGACATCAAGCTGTCGGTGACGCCGATCAGCACCGAGAAGAACCCGATCGCTCAGGGTCAGGGTACGGCGCAGGGAGACAAAATTGATCTGGTGATCAATGTCAATCCGGTGGCCGATGACGCCAAGCTCACCGTGCGTGACATTCAGGGCAAGGAAGACACCCTGCTCGATCTGGGCAGCAAGATTGCCCTTGCTCATCTGGGTGACAAACTCGATGGCTCCGAGCAAATGTTTGTCCGCATCAGTGGCCTGCCTGACGGTGCAACCTTGTTGCTGGGTGGTTCCGCCGTTGCACAGAACATAGCCGGTTACTATGAGGTTCCTTTTGATCGGATTGGCGAACTCAAGCTGCAACCGCCGAAAAACAGCAACGTCGATTTCGACCTGACCATCAAGGGGGTGGTGAAAGACACGGCGACCTTGACCGATGCCAGTGGCCAGACCCATACCGTGGTGAACGAGAAGGAGACGGGCTCCCAGACCCTTCATGTGGATCTGGTGGGGGTGGTGGATCAGCCTCACTTCGAGCTTGGCAATACCGGCTGGGAGGTCGAGGGGACAGGCTATGCCACCACAGTGGGCGAGGATGGGCGGGCACCGCTCAACTTTACCCTCACCTCGGGCGAGTGGGTCGATACCCCGCACGACACCTCCGAGAGCCTCAACGTGGTGCTGCAAGGGCTGCCGGAAGGTGCCCGGGTCTTTGATGCCAATGGCAGGGAGCTGACCCTCACCTTTGCCGGACTCGACGCCCATGGCAAGCCGACCTATCAGGTCGATGTCTCCGATTTTGGCAACCTGTTTATTCAGCCGCCCCATAACAGCACGGCGGATTTGAACCTGATCGCCAAGGTGGTGGTGACCGAGAACGATGGCGACCACAAGAGCTTCGATGTGCCGCTGCATATCAAGGTGGAACCGGAGATTGACGTCACCGACTACAGCAAGACCAGTCATGGCCTGGAAGATCAGTTCACAGTGCTGGACTGGCATCCGACCCTTACTGACGGCGCCGAGAAGGTCACGGCGCTGAGTCTCTCCGGGGTGGAGGATGGCTACCAGATCTGGCTGCGAGTCGGCGGCTTGGAGAGCCAGCTGACCGTGGTGGCTGGCAAGGTCACCCTGACTGCCGCCCAGCTCGACAGCCTGCTCAACGGGGGGCAACTGCTGGTGAAGGCGCCGGAGGATAGCGATCGGGATACCACTATCCAGAGCCACGTCACCGTGACCCAGCATGATGTGGATTCGGGCGCGGTGGCCGAGAAGGTGATCGATGGCAATCTGCATGTCGATATCCAGGCCGTGGTGGAGCCCGATGGCGTGCTGACCCAGAGCGGTGGAGCTCTCGTGGGGCAGAGTGGGGCTGATATAGACCTGAGTGGACGCTTCGTCTTTACCGACCTCGATCCCTCGAGCGTGGAGGAGATCGACTATCTGGTGATCAACCTGCCGGTGTTGAACGGTGGTGCAGGCGATCAGTTTGTGGTGGTTGGCGGTATCAACAACGGTAACGGCAGCTGGATCGTGCCGGCGGGCAATCTCGGTAGCTTCAAGCTGCATGCGCCGGACGGGTTTGTCGGCAAGGTCGAACCGATCCGCATCGATGCCATGGTGATCGACCGGGGCGATGATGGCGATGCCAGCGCCCATGTCAAAGTGAGCCTGGAAACCAGTGCCGAATTTGAAAACAAGCCAGTGACGCCCAAGACGCCGGCGGCGACTGTCGATATCGACGACAACGCCGTACTGGTGGGCAAGGAGGATATCCGGGTTGATTTTGGTCAGCAGCTCAAAGGCGTGATCCATATCGGCGCCGCCGATCAGGCCAGCGACGAGGTGACCATTGTCCTCAAGGGGTTGCCAGCAGGCGTCACCATCAGCGGCGCCGAGTACAACATCTCGACCGGTGAGTACGTCATCAAGGTGCCGCCGTCACTGGCGGGCCTGGAAGGGTTGACCCTCGGCTTGCCACAGGACTTTGCCGGTTCGCTCAATATCGAGGTGAAGGTGGTGAATACCGATACCGCCAGTGGCGATATCAAGGTCGACAGCAGCACGGTTAGGGTCGATGTGGCCCCCGTGGTCGATGTGAATGGTGGTCGTGGCGAGCATCCGGAACTGACACTGACCGTGCAGGACACCAATCAGGACGGGCAGCCGGACAATCTGGAAGATAGCGAGATCCACCTCGATCTCTCGGTGAAACTGGCCGATATCAGCCCCTCCATCTCCAATGGTGGCCTCGAAACCGTGGAGCGGGTCACCATCACGGTGGATGCCAAATATGGCTACTTCCTTGATGGCAGTGGCAAGCCGGTCAACACCTTGGTGGTCAACGATGTGGCAGCCCTCAAGGACTTGGTGTTTGTGCCCAAAGAGCACTTCAGCGGTCAGGTACCGCTCGACATCAAGGTCGATATCGTCGATACCGCGCTGGTCGGCGGCCAACAGGTGACTGACAGCGGCAGCTGGAGCGGACAGGTCGGCTTTGAGGTGAGACCGGTCAACGATCCGGCCCAGCTTTCGGTGCACAGCGTCACGGGGAGCGAGGATGGCACGGTCAACCTTGCCGGATTTGGCGCTACCCTAATCGATAGCGATGGCTCGGAGCAGATCGTCGCGCTACAGATCAAGGGGGTACCGGATGGCTTCACCCTGTCGGCTCCGGCGGTCAACAATGGTGGCGGCGTCTGGCAGATCCCGGTGGGGACCGATTTCTCCAAGCTGACCCTGATCCCGCCAGCTGATTTCAGCGGCACCGTGGAGCTGTCGCTGAGCGCCTTTACCTTGGACAAGGGGCTCACCATCCCGCTCGAAACCAGTGGCAGCTTTACCGTCACCGTCAATCCGGTGGGGGATGCCCTTATCGCCGACATTCAGGGTCAGGCGAGCGGTACCGAAGGGGATGTGATTACTCTGGATCTGGGGCTGGAGACCCGGGATACCCAGCCAACCGGCGGCAGTGCAGGTAATGTGCATGAGAACAAGCCCGAGCAGGTACGGGTCACCATCGAAGGGGTGCCTGATGGCGCCGAGATCCGCTTGCCAAATGGCGTGGCGGGGACGGTTGTTGATCTGGGTGGCGGTCGCTGGCAGGTCACTACCGAGGGCGGCAAGCTGGGTGCGGTCGAGCTGGTGACCAATGATGCCAACGGTGCACTGGATCTCAAGATCACCGCCCAGAGCCTCGACAACGGCGCCCTTGGCCCCGAGGTCAATGGCACCATCCATGTGGATGTAAGCCCGGTCAACGATGCGCCAATCAACGTATTGCCAACGACCCCTCAGGTCGCGCAGGAAGATCAGCCTTTTGTCATCCACGGTTTGCAGGTGAAAGATGTGGATGCGGGCAACAGCCCCATCAAGATCACCCTGTCGGTGGAGCATGGCACCTTGACGCTGCCTGCTGGCAGCGGCGTGACGGTGGTCGGCAACGGCACCGGTTCGCTGGTGCTGACCGGCACGCTGGCCGATCTCAATGCCTTGCTCTCTGGCGGGGTCACCTATCAGGGCAACAGTGATTTCTACGGCAATGACGCCCTGACCATGGTCACCAACGATCAGGGGAACACGGGTAGTGGCGGGGCACTCAGCGATACCGATGTGCTGCCTATCGAGGTGCAGCCGGTCAACGATGCCCCGGTCAATCAGCTGCCTGGCAGCATGACGGTGAAGGAGGATGGCTCCCTGTCGCTATCCGGTGTCAGCGTGAAGGATGTGGATGCAGGCAGTGCGCCTGTCTCCATGGTGCTGTGGGTCGAGCATGGTGTACTGACCTTGCTGGGTGCAACCGGTGCAGTGATGGTGCAGGGGGCGGGTACCAGCGAGATCACCCTGGTGGGGTCGCTGGCCGATCTCAACCAGTTGCTGGCAAGTAACCTGCACTATGAACCGGCCAAAGATTTCTGGGGAGAGGATACCCTTACCGTTACTACCTCCGATCAGGGCAACAGCGGTGCGGGCGGTTCTCTGAGCGACACCGATCAGGTGACCATCACGGTCACTCCCGAGCCGGATATGCCGGGTCTGACGGTGGATCAGCATGCGTTCCATGCCTTGCAGGGGGCCGTTATCCCCCTTGGCATCAATGCCAGCGTGGTCAATCCGGCCACCGGCGAGCTCTCCATCCGCATCAGCGGCCTGAATGGGGCGCAGGTGCAGGACGAGCATGGTCAGATCGTTGGTCATGCCGATGGCAATGGCGACTGGCTGATCCCGGCCGATCACTCGGTTCCGCTCTACTTCAGCGGTTTTGGCGACGGTGACCATGTGCTGGGGATCAGTGCCGAGTCGAGTATCGGCGGCTCAACCGTCAGCACGCCCCTTGAGACCATCACTGTGCACGGCCAGAGTGGTCATGAGCTGGTCGGTTCCGATCAGGGGGATTGGCTGTTTGGCTCCTCCGGCGATGACCGTCTATTGGGGGGGCATGGCAACGACATTCTCACCGGTGGGGCTGGCAGCGATCTCTTCGTTTGGCAGCACGGGGACGAGGGGAGTCAGGGGCAGCCCGCCATCGATACCATCACCGACTTCCATCCGGAACAGGGGGACAAGATCGATCTGGCTGATATGCTGCAAGGGGTCACTGGCAATGGTGTCGATGATCTGCTCAAGCATCTCTCCGCCTCGGTGACCACAGGGAGCAATGGCCTGAGCGATGTGAATCTCTCGGTTTCCCCCGCGGGTGATGGCCAGATAACTCAGCAGATCACCCTGAAGGATGTGGATCTAACCAGCTGGAATCTCACCAGCACCTCGTCCCACGATATCCTGCAGAGCATGCTGGAAGATCAACATAGCCTGATCATCCAGCACCCCTGATAGCGAGCGTGAAGCTTAAAAAAGAAGAGCCGGCAATTGCCGGCTCTTTGTTTATCTCTGCGTGGATTGTTTTTATGTGGCCGCAAGGGCCGGAGTAGTCAGGCCAGCGCCTGGGCCAGCAGGTGGATCGGATGTTCACAGCGGAAGCTGGTGCTCATCTCGATCTGCCATTTGCAGGTTTCGCAGTCGGTGATCACCAGATCGGGGGAGAGGCGGTTGATTTGATCAAACAGCCCCTCGCCGATGGTCTGGCTGGTCTGGTAGTTTTCGGACTTGAAGCCGTAGGTGCCGGCGATGCCGCAGCACTGGGACTCCAGCACCGTCACCTTGACCCCGGGAATGGCGCGCAGCAATTCGAGGGTGTAGATGACGCCCCCCATCTTCTCCATGTGGCAGGGGGTGTGGTAGGCGATGTGCAGATTGAGCGGCTTCATCGCCGGTTTGTTGCCCTTGTAGAACTCGTTCCACAGGAAGCGGGTCACCAGCGAGATGCGATCTCGCACCTTGTGGTTGTCCTGCTCCAGCAGGTGGGGGTATTCGTCCCGCAGGGTAAAGCCGCAGGTGGAGGAGGTAGCCAGCAGCGGCATCTCGTTGCCCAGCAGGGAGTTCTCCATCTGCTTGATGTTGAAGGCCGCCTGCTGCTTGGCCTTGTCCATAAAACCGTTGGCAATCAGCGGCACGCCGCAGCACTTCTCCCGCTCCAGCAACTGCACGCCGATGTTCATGGCGTTGAGCACCTGCACCAGCTCCTTGCCAAGCTGCGGGTGGTTGTAGTTGACATAGCAGCCGTGGAAGTAGGCGATCTGCCGCGCAAAGCGGGCCTGAGATTCTTTTTGCTTCTTGTACCAGCCGCGGAAGGTGCCCTGGGAGTATTTGGGCAGGTCGCGGTGGGATGAGACCCCCAGCGCCTTGTCCAGCACCAGCTTCATCGGCTTGAGGCCGGTGGTGAAGTTGACTACCGGGGCCATCAGGGTAGACATGCTGCCCATCAGATCGGTGTGGGAGAGCACGAACTCGCGGATCCCCGGTTTGAAGCCGCTGTATTGGTGCTTGGCCTTGGCGATGATGTCGCCGATGCGCACCCCGCTCGGGCAGGCCACTTCACAGCGTTTGCAGTTGGTGCAGTGCTTGAGGGCGCTGTCAAAGAGCTCGGGGCTCTTGATCCGCAGCCGCTCCCCATCCGGGCCAGCCTGTTTCGGGCCGGGGTAGGCAGGGTTGGCCTTGGCCACCGGACAGTAGGCGGTACAGACGGTGCATTTGATGCACTGATCGAAAGTTTGATTGGCGTGATCCAGTAGCATGTCAGTTCTCCTCCCGGCGATGATGAAGACACGGGATATGGGACGTAGTAATCATTGGGCCGCGCCCAGAATATGGCCGGCAGCCTGCCAGCCGGTGGCAACGGCAACGCCGGAGCCGGAACCTTCACGAATTGGGTCGTAATGGGCCAAGACACTGCCCGCGCCATAGAGGTTGGTGAGCGGCTTGCCGCCACGCAGCACTCTGAGCTTGTCGTCGGTCTTGACCCCGAAGCCCATGAAGGGGTGGTGGTCGAACAGGCGGCGACCGGCCCAGGCATCACGCTCCTCCAGACTCAGCACATCGGCATCGAAGATGGGTTCGCGAATGCCGCGCAGACGGGACTCCAGCCCGCGGCTGAAGAAGCTGCCGGAGGCAAGCACGAAGTTGTCCGCCTCGAACAGTTGATCATCGCCATTCTGGGTATGTACGCCGACCACCCGGTCACCTTCATAACGGGCGCCCAGCACCCGCTCGCTGGTGAGGAAGGTGCCACCAAGGGCCATAAAGCGGCGCTTGAGCGCCTCCTGCATCCGCATTCCGATCAGAGACGGCGGCATGGTGGCCACCTCCTTGATGGTGCAGCCTGTGCGCTGCTCCAGCTCCGCCAGACGCGGGCCAACCAGCCCCAGCGACATGCAGGCGGGCAGCACGATATGGCGGCAGTCGGGTACGCCGCTCTCCTGCACCATGCGGCTGATCTCGCGGGCCAGATCGGCCACCAGATGATGCTTGTCACAGAGGCGCGCGATATCGGCTGAGCGAAACTCGTGGGGGTTGCGGCTAAATTCCGCCAGCTGGGGCAGGCGGATTTCGCCGGTCAGAATGCGGCAGTGGGCAAAGCGCGGATGGGTCGCCAGATTGGCGGCCGCCAGTGCCGGATGAAAGTCGCGAAAGCCCTCGAGGGTGGCCAGCAGCAGTACATCCGGGATCGGCGCATCGGTCACGCAGGCACAAGTATCGGGGGAGAGCCAGGTGCGCTTGAGGGTACCGATGGGAGTCAGGCGCTGGTGATTGGTGTCGTGGCGAACCAGCGGCAATCCCTGCTCGGCGCAGTGGCGCTGCAGATCGGCCAGACTCGCTTCGATATTCTGCATTCCCACCTTGCTGTAGGGGTGATCCGGATGGGCAGCCATAAAGGCGGGCAGGGCGGCGCGGGGATCTCCCTCGCTTTCGAGCAGATCGACCGAGCCGGAGGAGAAGTGCAGGGCACTCTGGCCTGAGGCCATCAGCAGGGTTTTCTGGCCCGCCTCCACCAGCCGCAGGGCTGCCGAGAGTCCCGCCATGCCACCGCCGATAACGATATTGTCAAACTTCATGACGGCTCTCCTTGTGAGTGGTCTCGTTGGTTGAGCCTCGTGGGGTATCGGCAACCAGCTGCGGTGCCGTCCACTCCCCCAGGCCAAACAGCCCTTCGTAGATCCAGTAGGTGAACTCGGCCTCGCGCAGGGCATCGCCCCACAGGACGGGGCGGGTTCCCTTGTAACGCTCCTCGAGGAACTGGCGCAGCATGACGCAGGCCTGACGACCGTCCGCCTTGCCATACTCCTGCATCAGGCCGGCAGCGCGGTAGGCACACAGCTCGCCCTGACAGGGCCCCATTCCCAGACGGGTGCGGCGGCGCAGATCGATGAGGTTGTCCACATCCAGTTCGCGCAGGGCGTATTCGATTTCGCCCGCGGTGACCATTTCGCACTCGCAGATAAGGGCGTTGGCCTTGGGATTGTCACGGAAGAAGGCGATGACCCGCTCGCCGTGGCGGTATTGGGCGGAGCCTTCGACCGGCACCGAGAGACCGGGGGCGGAGACCTTTTCCGGATCCCGCGAGCCGGGCAGGCTCAGTTCGGCGGTCTGGCAGGGTGTGCTGTTGCCGAGTTTCTTGGCCAGCAGATCGGTGGCCCACTCCGCCATCAGACGGTAGGTCATCAGCTTGCCGCCGGTAATGGTGTTGAAGCCCTTGAGACCGTCGCGCTCGGCGTGATCCAGCAGCACGATACCGCGGCTGATGTTGCGGCCGGTGTCGTCACCGTCCACCGCCACCAGCGGGCGTACCCCGGCGTAGGCGCGCAGCAGGCGGGTGCGCGCCATGATGGGAGCGAGCTTGATCCCCTCGCGCAGCAACACCTCGACCTCTTCGGGCTCGACGGTGAGCTGGTCAATCTTGTTGTAATCGATGCGACTGGAGGTGGTGCCGATGAGGGAGATGGTATCGCCCGGCACCAGAATGTCCGCATCCGCCGGTTTGCGGGCGCGGTTGAGCACCAGCTGGTTGATCCGGTAATCCATGATGAGCAGGGAGCCCTTGGCCGGGAACATGCGGATGCCGAGATCGGCGTATTCGCAAATTTGCTGGCCCCAGATGCCGGCGGCGTTGATCACCTCCTGACACTCCACCTCGAACGCTTCGCCGGTGCGGGTATTGATCGCCTTGACCCCGTGTACCCGATCTTGCGTGCGCAGCAGCCCCAGCACCTTGCAGTGGGTGAAAATGCGGGCGCCGTGCTCTTTGGCGTCCAAGACGTTTGCGGCGGCGAGGCGGAACGGGTCGACCGTACCATCCGGTACATGGATGGCGCCGATCATCGCCGGGTTGGCGTTGGGCTCCATGCGCAGGGCTTCACCGGGATCGAGCTGGCGGGTTTCGATACCGGCCAGGGCGCAGGCATCCATAAAGGTGGTTTGGAAATTGATGTCATCTTCCGGCAGGGTGAGGAAGAGGCCGCCCGTGTCCTCGACGCAGTGGCTGGCGATCCGCTTGAGGATGCGGTTTTCCTGGATGCATTCGCGGGCGGACTCCTGATCCGTCACCGCGTAGCGGGCACCGGAGTGGAGCAGGCCGTGGTTGCGACCGGTGGTGCCGGCGGCGATATCATCGCGCTCGAGCAGGATGCAGTCGATGCCGCGCAGTGCGCAATCGCGCATGATGCCGGCCCCTGTGGCACCGCCGCCTATGATGACGACTTGTGTAGTTATTCTTTTCATTGTTGCCCGTCTCATCTCTTCCAGATGAGGCCAGTGTGGCCTACTTCTGAGTGGAAATGTTTGATACGGGCCAAATTTGCGCTCGCAAACGCTCATTTGCTCGCGCGTTAATGAGCATTATGTGACATTTGTCACGCTTGTTATCGCAGCGGTTAATGGGCTGGTAGCGAATGGCAGGCACAAAAAAGGGGCATCGGATGCCCCTTGTCACTGTTTGACGAGTCTGGTGGGTGTGTGATGCGTCAGCCGCAGCACTTCTTGTGCTTTTTGCCGCTGCCACAGGGGCAGGGATCGTTGCGCCCCGCCTTGAGGGGCGCCGGATCCTGCTCTCCCTCGGTGTAGACCCAGCGCCCCTGATAACGCACGAAGCGGGAACGCTCATGGAGGTAGTGACGCTCATCCCCTTCCAGAAACCAGGCTTTGAACTCCACCATCCCGGTTTCATCCTCCGGGCCGCCCTGGCTGGCGATGATCTCGAGACCATCCCAGCGGGTGTCGATGCGTGAAAGCTCTTCGGCGGTGAGACCGCCAAGGTGGGCCGGGTGCCAGCTATGGACCAGATATTCCCCCAGACCAAGCACAAAAGCGCTGTAGCGCGAGCGCATCAGCTGTTCCGGGGTGTCAGCCACAGCGCCACTGTGACGTGAGCCACAGCACAATTCGAGAGAAAGGGTTGAGCCGCAAGGACAAAGATTCATGATTTTCACGTTCTGGCCGATTTGTTTAAGGGAATTGTAACGAAAGCTGGGCTCGCCCTGCCAGCACCTATACTGATGAGTAAGCAAGGAATTCCAATAAAAACAGCTGCAAGGATGTGAAAGATGACGCTAAAGCAGAAAATCCTGTTACTGGGTGCAGTCCCCGTACTGTTGATGGCCCTGGTGGTCAATCTCAGTAACTACATGGTCTCCAAGCGCGATCTGGAGTCTGATCTGGTGGTGGCGAGGGAAAATGCCATCAAGGAGCGTAAAGCGCTGCTCAGCAGTTACATCATGATGGCCAAAACCGCCGTCGATGCCGTGTATTCCCTGCCGGATTCTCCGGAAAATCGTCAAAAGGTCAAAGAGTTGCTCAGGCCGCTGCGTTACAGCAGTGACGGCTACTTCTTTGTCTATGACTTCGAGGGCAACACCATACTGTTGCCGGTGCGTACCGAGCTGGAGGGGAAAAACCGCTGGAACGACAAGGATGCCAAGGGCAAATTGCTGATCCAGGAGATCCTTAAATCGGCACGTCAGGGGGATGGTTTTACCGAATACTGGACGGCCAAGCCCTCCATCGGTCGCGATGCTCCCAAACTGGCCTTTACTCTGGTGCTGGACAAATACCAGTGGGCCATTGGCACCGGTTTTTATATCGATGATATCGACAACGAGCTGGCGGCCTTGCGGGCAGAGCGCGAGAGCAACATGCATGCCTCGTTGCAGAGCAGTGTGCTGGTGATCCTGCTGATCCTGGGTATCACCCTGGCGGCGACCGTCATTGTGGGCAACCGGGTCACCAAGCCGCTGGCGGATGCGGTACTGGCATTGAACGATATCGCCAACGGCGACGGGGATCTGACCCAGCGGCTCAAGGTGCAGAGCCAGGACGAGATTGGCCAGCTGGCCAGCGCTTTCAACCGCTTTGTCGAGCGGATCCAGTCGGTGGTGAGTCAGGTGGGCGAGACCAGCAACCACCTCTTTAGCGCGGTCGACAAGCTGCACCATCTGAGCGAACACTATGACCATCAGATGCAGGGCCACAGTCGCGAGACCGATCAGGTGGTCACAGCGGTGACCGAGATGAGCTCCACCGCGCAGGAGGTGGCTGCCAGTGCCTCCAATGCCGCGACGGCAACCAGCGATGCGGCCCGTGAATCGGACGCCGCCCGGGGTGTGGTGAGCGGGGCCATCAACAGTATCAACCGGCTGGTGGGGGAGGTGCATACCGCCTCCGGCGTTATCGAACAGCTGGCGCAAGAGACCGCCAAGATCGGATCGGTGGTGGAGGTTATTCGCGGCATTGCCGAGCAGACCAACCTGCTGGCGCTGAACGCAGCCATCGAGGCGGCCCGCGCCGGTGAGCAGGGGCGGGGTTTTGCGGTGGTGGCGGACGAAGTGCGTTCGCTGGCCGGTCGTACCCAACAGAGTACCAAGGAGATCAACGAGATGCTGCAACGTCTGCAGGGCGGGGTGAAGCAGGCGGTGGAGGTGATGCAGGCGAGCGAGGATCGCAGTCAGGAGACGGTGCAGGAGGCAAGCCATATCGCCAGCTCCCTCGACAGCATGGTGATGGCGGTCAGTACCATCAACGACATGAACATCCAGATCGCCACCGCCGCCGAGGAGCAGCACGCGGTCTCCGAGGAGATCAACAAGAACCTGGTGGCCATTCAGCAGATTGTCAGCGAGCTGACCAGCGCGGCGGTAGAGTCCAACAGCACCACCCGCGATCTGGCCAGTACCGGCGACAAATTGCGCAAACTGGTATCGCAATTCCGTTATTGATCTTGCAATGGTCCGTGACGGCAACCACAAGATGCGGCCTGACCCCCGGTTCAGGCCGCACTTTATTTGGGGATTGACCAATAATGTGTGAAAATTGCCAGCCTCTTTTTTTCAGCCTTTGCCCCATACCCTATGAATGAGATCGTGAAAGGTAGTATCGATTTGATCCGGCAGCTCAACTACGGCCTGGTCTATGCCAGCCTGGAAGAGCACAAGGAGCTGTCGCGCACCGATCTCTCCCGCCTGACCGGCCTCTCACCTGCCAGTATCACCAAGATCACCCGGGAATTGCTCGATGGGGGTCTGGTGGTCACCTGTGGTGAAAGTTCGGTGGGGCGCGGCCGTCGTCAGACCTTGCTGCGCATTAACGAGCGCCGCTTCCAGTTTCTCTCCATGCGTCTCGGCCGTGGCTACGTGGATATGGCGCTGTTTGACTTTTCCGGTCGCTCGCTGGCTCGCCAGCGCCACCTCTTTACCGAGGAGGAGCGCGCCGATCTGCTGGGCAGTCTGGTGCACGCCATCAAGGTGTTTTTGCCGAGAAAGTCCCTCAGTCTGGCCTGTATCGCCCTCTGCCTGCCGGGTCAGGTAGAGCGCCACTCCGGCATGGTCAAGCACTTCCCCTTCTACGATCTGCGCAACTGGCCCCTTGGCCCGACTCTGCAACAGGCGTTCTCGGTACCTGTGCTGGTGAGCGGTGACGTGCGTACCTGGATCCAGGCCGAGCGGGAGTGGGGGGCCGCCAAAAATTGCGCCGATGCGGTGCTGGTGTTTGTCCACAACGACATCGGGGTTGGCATGGTGGTCAATGGCCAGCTCATCGAGAGCGAGAATGCGCTGCTCGGTGATCTCAGCCACCTGCAGCTCGAGCCCTATGGCCAGCGCTGCTACTGCGGCGGCTTTGGCTGCGCCTGTACCCTGGTGACCAATCAGGCGCTGGAGGCGCAATACCGGGATCTGCGCGAGCGGATGCAGGAGCATGACTTGCCCGAGAGCGTTACCATCCGCGAGCTGTGCGAGCTGGCGCTGGCGGGCAACAGCCTCTGTCAGGATATTCTCCATCAGGCGGCGGGTCGCCTCTCCAAGGTGCTCTCAAATCTCATCTGCCTGCTCAATCCGGGCAAGCTGCTGCTGGGGGGGGAAATCACCCGTGCCGATCGGCTGCTGTTCCCCATGCTGCACCAGTCGCTAGCCAGCCAGCTGCCCGCCGAATATCTGGTGCGGCTGCAGATTGAATCCACCCACTTCTACGAAGACCCCACCAAGCCCACCTCGGTGCAGGTGCACAAGGCACTGCGCGATGGCAGCCTGTTGCTGGAGCTGCTGCGCAGCTGTCAGGAGTCGTAAGGCAAGAGGGGTTGGCACTGCGTTTGGCGAAAGGGGCACGGATTGCTGTTCCGCCAGCGCGTAACTCGGTACAATCTTGCGCTTTTCCGGCAGCCCCCTGTTATCGTGCCCTGTCGCGCCGTGGCATGTTGGTATGTATTGCTGCCGTTCCTGTTTTGACTCCAGTTGTGAACCTAGATGAAGCCTGTTCCTGATCACGCCGTCAACCGCCTGCGGGCCTGGCGCAAGAGTATCTCTACCCGACCGTTTCTTGCCCGTGGCGGCACCCTGGCCCGCTGTCCGGCCTGTCAGCTGCGCGAGGATTGGTGTGCCTGCGAGTGGCGCCCCGAGCTCAAAGCGGAGGCGGGCTTTTGCCTGCTGATGTATGACAGCGAGCCGATGAAGCCCTCCAACACCGGTCGCCTCATCGCCGATGTGTTGCCGGATACCACCTGGGCGTTTCTCTGGTCACGTACCCAGCCCCATCCAGAGTTGCTGGCCCTGCTGGCCGATCCCGCGTGGCAGCCCTATGTAGTCTTTCCCGCTTGCGAGAAGGAGCCTGCCCGCCTGACCGGCGAGGTGACGCTGGCTCCGGGCAAGAAGCCGCTCTTTATCCTGCTCGACGGCACCTGGCCGGAGGCGCGCAAGATGTTCAACAAGAGCCCCTACCTGGACGGTTTTCCTGTGCTCGCCATCAAACCCGATGCGCTCTCCACCTACGGCATGCGGGTGGCCAACAGCGAGGAGCACCTCTGCACCGCCGAAGTGGCGGCCTGCGTGCTGGAAGTGGCGGGAGAGCTCAAGGCGGGGCAGGCACTGCAGCACTGGTTCAATCTGTTCAGCAGCCGCTACATGGCCGGTCGGGTCAGCCGTTTCCCCGGTGCCGATGAGGATCATCTCTGTGAGGCGCTGGCGGCCATCAAGGAAGCGAACGTCGCTTCATCGGCTTGCTAACGGGCCCTCTGAGGGTTGGGGCAGGGGCATGGCCGCTCAAATTAATGAAAATCAGGAATCAATTGGCTGCCACTGTTTCGTTAGATTCATGTTCAGGGGCCCGCTAGGATAGCGGGCAGCCTGTGCAGCCCCCCGCACAACGTCGTTTTGGTTATATCCGGTTGCTCGACCCTTCGGGCAACCCACTCTCGTGAGGTCTATGGATGGAATTGGAACTGGTTACCCTGTTTGCCCTGTTCGGTGTGGCGCTTGTCGCCGGTTTTATCGATGCCATCGCCGGTGGCGGCGGTCTGCTGACGGTGCCTGCTCTGCTGGCCACCGGCATGCCGCCCGCGCTGGTGCTTGGCACCAACAAGCTGCAGAGCAGCTTTGGCTCCTTCTCCGCCACCTGGTTCTATGCCCGCAAGGGGCTGCTTGAGTGGGCGATGATCTGGCCTGCGGTAATCTGCACCTTTATCGGTGCGGCCATCGGCACGCTGGCGGTGCAGACCATAGACGCGGCCATTCTCGAGCGCCTGCTCCCTTTCCTGCTGATGGCCTTTGCCTGCTACTTCTACTTCTCGCCGCGGGTAAGCGATGCCGAGAGCTCCCGCCGTCTGACTCCCATGCTGTTTGCGTTGCTGGTGGGGGGCGGTGTCGGCTTTTATGACGGGTTTTTCGGGCCGGGCACAGGTTCGTTTTTTGCCATCGGTTTCGTGGCGCTGGCGGGCTTTGGCATGGCGCGCGCCACCGCCCATACCAAGCTGCTCAACTTCACCTCGAATATCGCCTCCCTGCTGTTCTTTGCGCTCGGTGGCAAGGTGGTGTGGAGTGTCGGTTTTTGCATGGCGCTGGGGCAGTTTATCGGCGCCCGCTTCGGCTCCAAGATGGTGCTGAAAAAAGGGGTGAAGCTGATCAAGCCGCTGCTGGTGACCGTCTCCTTGCTGATGTCTGCCAAGCTGGTGTGGAGCCAGTATCCGGAGCTGTTTGCCTGGATCTGATGTGCGCCTTGCTTGCCGCATCGCAATTGTTAACGGGGCCCTTGGGCCCCGTTGTCATATCTGGTGTTTTACACGGCTAGCGCGGCGTGTCGCTGCAGTGGTGAAAGTGTTGGTGCAGGGCGCTCACCAGCCTGGCGATCCGCTCTCGCTTGAGGCTGTTTGGTCGGTAGACCAGATGCAGGGGGCGGCCCAGTCCGGGCAGTGGGCGCGCCATCTCCCCCTGTTCTCCCACCAGCCCCAGCAGGCCAGCGGGGAGCAGCACAGGGCCAATGCCTGCCTTGGCCAGTTCGATGAGCGCCAGATAGGAGTCGAGCTCCATGGTGGGCTCCAATCCCATATCTGCCAGCGGTTCGCGTAGGTAGCGGTTGGAGGGGTTCTCCAGATCCATGGTGAGGATCTTGCGCCTGCTTTCTGTGTTGGCTGGTGGCAGGCTCTGCTGCGTTTCGCCCACCAGATAAAAGGGCTCCTCAAGCAGCAGATCGGCGCCGAGGCCATGGCCGGGTGGGAGCCGACCGGCGCAGATGCCGAGCAGGGCATCACCGCTGCGCACCCGCGCCAGAATGACCGGCGTGTGGTGGGTGGAGAGGGCAAGGTGTGGATCGCGCTCCAGATAGTCGCGCATAAAGTGGGCGAGATAACCCGCCAGCAGGGTTTCGGAGCAGGCGATGGGGAGGGGACTCTGATCCGCCAGATCCTGACTATCGGCAAGCACCCCCTTCATCTCTGCCAGACTCGGGGCAACTCTCTCCAGCAGCTCCTGCGCCTGCGGGGTGAGCCGGATCTGGCGCCCCTCCGGCTCAATCAACTTCTTGCCAAGGCGCTGCTCCAGCTGGGCAATCCGCTTGCTCACCGCCGACTGGCTGATATAGAGGCGACTGGCCACCTTGGCCATGGTTCCTTCACTTGCCAGCAGGCTCAGCGTCTCCAGCCCTTCCAGTAACATCTCGCCCCCTTGTTTATCGCCATCAGGATCGTCACAGATTGATCAGCGCTACCTTAGGGGCTGACTGGCTCAGGAGCAAGGGTCGTTTGCTGTCTTGGCCGGTCGAATGCGCCACTCACTTAAGGGCGGCGCGAAGATCACCAGATTGCCGATGAGGCTGATCACCACTCCGGCCACCGAGACCGGCTGCCAGACAAAACCTTCGTAAAAGGTGGAGAGGGTAAGCGCCACCAGCGGAAAGAGCACAGTGGCGTAGGAGGCCTTGCTGGCACCGATGCGCCCAACCAGGGTCAGGTAGGCGGTAAAGGCGATTACCGAGCCAAACAGGGCGAGATAGACCATGGCCGCCAGATAGTGGCCATCGGTCGGCACCACCAGTTGCTGCCCGAGCAATGTGACCCAGCCCAGCAACAGCACCACGCCGTAAACCATGCCCCAGGGCACCAGTTGCAGTACGTGGTAGCCGCGGCGTTGGCCCCGGGCCGAGACCAGATTGCCCAGCGAAAAGCAGAGGGTGCCGCCGCAGGCGAGCAGCAGCCCCTTCCAGCCGTTTGCACCCAATTGTGCATCTGCCAGCACCGGCCAGAACAGTAACAGGGTGCCAAAGAGCCCCAGCAAGGAGCCTTGCAACCAGCGCAGGGTGGGGCGCTTGCGCTCGAACAGCCAGAGGTTGAGGCCGTTGAAGATGCTGGCACTGGCAAAGATCACTGCCGACATGCCGCTCGGGATGTAACGGGTGGCGTGGTAGAAGCAGAGAAAGTTGGTGGAAAAGAGCAGGGCACCGAGCAGTGCTGCGTAACGCTGGCCGTGCCAGGGGAGGCGCGGAAAGCGGCCGCTGGCGGTGAGCAGTGCAAACAGCGCAACCGCTGCCAGCAGGAAGCGATAGAGCACCGACACCTCGATGGGGATGGGGCCAAGTTGCCAGGCGATGGCAATCCAGGTGCTACCCCAGATAAGCACGGTGGCAAGATAGAGCATCAGATTCATCACAGTTCCGGTGAGTCAGGGAGAGATGACCCACTATGGGGCGAGCCCTGATGGCTGGATTGCACCATCTTGCGGTTTTTCATCGTCACGCGCTGTCATCTGCGGGCGCGGTCGGTAAGATGGATGGCAGCGGCATAACATGTACACCGGAACAGGCGGCAGGGGCGAATGAAAACAGCAGGGGTATTTGATGCACTGGTCAGCACCGGCGCCCGGCTGGAGGACGCCTGCTGGCTCGAACCCGGGCTTGGCGTCGCCAGTTGGCGCAACTGCTATGACCAGACCCGCTATCACAAGCCGGGCCACCACACCCTGAGCGTCTATCTGCAAGGAGGCGAGCAGACCGAGCGACTCGATGGGCCGGGTGGCCACGGCGGCACCGGCAAGGTGTGCATCATGCCGGATCACCACAGATCCGAGTGGCTGGTGCGCGAAGAGTTTCGCTTCTTTCATCTCTACTTCACCCCGGCTCACCTCACCCGTATCGCCGAGGAGGTGTGTGACAAGGAGGGGCGCCACCTGCAACTGGTGGACAAGACCTTTATCGACGATCCGCAGGCGGCCGGACTGGTGCAGCGCCAGTTGATGCCGCTTCAGTGGCAGCACGGGGTCGATCGGTTGGCACTCTCCCACGGCGCCTGGATGTTGATCCTCCACGCCTATCGCCACCACACCGAGGAGGCTCCCGGTCTGCCGCCTCTACGCGGTGGGCTGGCGCCCGTGGTGATCAAACGGGTGCAGGAGTATCTGCAGGCCCATCTGGCCGATTCGGTCACGCTGGCAGAGCTGGCCCAGCAGGCGGGGCTGAGCGAGTATCACTTTGCCCGCATGTTCGGTCAGAGTCTCGGCTGCCCGCCCCATCGTTATCTGCTTGGGCTGCGGCTCAAACGGGCCAAGCAGCTGTTGGCTGGCCCCGAGCCGCTGGCCAGCATCGCCAGTCAGTGTGGCTTCTCTTCCCAGGCCCATTTCGGTAATCGTTTTCGCGAGGCGTTTGGTTTGACGCCGGGGCAGTGGCGGGCGCAATTGTCATCTTCTCGTCACAGATAACCCTGAGACTTTGGGCAAAAGAGGTGTACTCTCTACCACTTATCCATTGAAAGGAATGCCCATTGAATTATCGCAAACGTCAAATCCGTACCCGTCATCTCTGGTTCAGCCACTGGAATGCCCCGCAAGATCGCACCGCTGTTGTTACCCCTCCCGAACCTGCAGTGCCTCACAGTTCACGTTGAAAAAGCCCCGCCTGCGATAGGATTTTTCCGGTAACTTTGCCACTATTGCCCCATCACAATGATGTGGACATGGCTGGATGTTTCTGGAACGTATTGAAGTAAAAGGTTTTCGCGGGATTAATCGCCTGTCGCTCGGGCTGGATCAGACCACAGTGCTGATTGGTGAGAATACCTGGGGTAAATCGAGCCTGCTGCGCGCCCTCTGGTGTCTGCTGGGGCAGGATGCCGAGCCCTATCAGTTCACCGCCGAGGATTTTCACCAACCGGAAGATCCCGAACTGGTCCCGGCGCGCCACCTGCAACTGGTGCTCACCTTCAGTGAGCACAGACCCCAGATGTGTCAGCACTCCCGTCGGCTGGCCCGTCTTTGCCCCTCCTGGGTGCTGCACAAGGACAAATTCCACCGCATTCACTATCGCGCCAGCGCCGAGCTGCAGGCGGATGGCTCTGTGCTCACCATTCACGACTTTCTCGACGGGGTAGGCAAGAGCCTGCCCATCGCCAACACCCACGAGCTGGTCTGCATGCTCATCACCATGAACCCGGTGTTCCGGCTGCGGGACGCTCGTACCGCTCGCAACGGGGTGGAGACATTGCAGTGGGGTGATCTCTCCGAGCATCGCCTGAGCGAGCTGGCGGACAAGCTGATCGACGAACCCCAGCGGATCGGCGAGCCGGAGCTCAAAGAGGCGTTGCAGGCGGTGCGCCAGCTGATGGATCACTACTTCAACGCCCTGGCCCCCATCAAGAACAAGCCGCGCAGTCAGCGCGACATCATCAATCGCCCCATGACATTGCGCAATCCTGGCAACCTGCATACCCTGCTGCGCCGCGCCGACAACCGCGCACTGCAACTGGCGATGGCGGGGATGGCGGCCACCCTGCTGCAGGCGCGGGGCAACCGCGAGCTGGAGGAGGGGGCCCGTCCCATCATGATCCTGGAGGACCCGGAGAGCCGGCTGCATCCGACCATGCTGGCGCTGGCGTGGGGGCTGCTGGAACAATTGCCGGGCCAGAAGTTGCTCACCACCAACTCGGGGGACTTGCTCTCTTCCCTGCCGCTCAATCAGGTGCGGCGGCTGGTGCGCCGTCAGCAGGATATCCTCTGTCACCAGCTGGGGGGCGAGCGTTACAGCAGCGACGATCTGCGCAAGATCGCCTTCCACGTGCGGATCAACCGCCCCATGTCGCTGTTTGCCCGCTGCTGGCTGCTGGTGGAGGGGGAGACCGAGATCTGGCTGCTCTCCGAGCTGGCCCAGATCTGCGGTTACAGTTTGCGGGCCGAAGGGGTGCGGATTATCGAGTTTGCCCAGTGCGGCCAGTCGCCGCTTATCAAGGTGGCGCGGGATTTTGGCATCGAGTGGCACCTGCTGACCGATGGCGACGAGGCGGGGCTCAAGTATGCCACCTCGGCCCGGGGCCAGCTCAAGGGAGAGCGGGAGCGGGACCGACTGACCCAGCTCCCTGCCGCCGACATCGAGCACTACCTCTATCACAACGGTTTTGAAGCTGTGTTTCGTCGCGAGGCGGGGGTGGGCGGGCGCGCCATGTGGAGCGCCAGTCACATCATCAACAAGGCGATCCATCACCGCAGCAAGCCGGGAATGGCGCTGGCGGTGGTGGAAGAGGCGGAGCGGCTCGGCGCCGAACATATTCCGCCGGTGATCCGCCAGATGTTTGCCCGGGTGGTGGCGCTGGCCCGCGGTCAGGGCTAACGCCACCACCGCATCCCGTCACTATGGGCATGGCTGCCAGCAGGGCGCCCTTCAAGGTGGGCCCTGCTGGCGGAAATTGCCCCGGATTGTTTGCCCACGATTGTTTGTCGCGATTGGGGATAGCCCTCGGTTTGGGTATACTCGCCCCTCTCTGGCGCCCCGGTGGCGCACCTCGAATCTTTACTGCTGGAGGCGTCGTGTTCGTCCAACTCCCTTTTTGGCTCTTTCCTCTCACCGGATTGATGGCGCTTGGCGCCCTGATCGCCCTCGGCATCGTGCTGTGGCGCGGTGATATCTGCCCTGGCCAGCGCTCGCGCATCAGTCAGCAGCTCTTCTCCATCTGGGTCATTACCGCGCTCTCCCTGATGCTGGCGGTAGAGGCCAAGGCGGCCAGCTGGCTCATCTGGAGTGGTGGGGGCGCACTGGTGCTCGGAGTCGGCTTGTCACTGGCTCAGTCACGGCTGGAGGGCAAGCGTTCAGTCCCCTCGACACTGCTCTGGCTACCAGGGTTGCCGCTCGCTCTCTATGGCTTCGGGCTGCTGCAACTGCAGGGCTGGGTGAGTGGTCTGCTGCAGATGGCGATGCTGGGGGCGGCCTTTGCCCACCTGATGCTGCTGCGGGCCCGTCATCGTCTCAAGGCATTCAACACCCTGTTGCCACTGGCCGGTCTGGTGGGGGCGATGGCCAGCCTTGTCTGGCTGGCAGTGCTGGTGGGCTGGCAAGGGGGTGAGGCCAATCTCGATGCCCTGATCCCGGCGGTGGTGACCCAGGCAGCGCTGCTGGTGGCCTCTCTGCTGCTCTGGTTCAGCCCACTCTACTTGCAGCGTGATACCGCGCCTGTTGTGGTCTCCACCTCCCTGTGTGGCCTGCTGATCGCCCAGATTGCCGCTACCAGCGTGTTGCACCAGCTGATCTGACACTGGCGTTGAAAAGAGAAAGCCCCGAGCCTTGGCTCGGGGCTTTTGCATATCTGGTTTGCTGGAATCGCAGCAATCCATTAGCAGCAATCAAGCAGCAGCTATCGATCAATAGAAGTCGTCGGCCCCGCAGATAAAGAGGCAACTGCTGCGCGGCTGGGCCAGATATTCGCGGGTCAATCCCTCCAGCGGCATGCCGAAGGTGCAGATATCTTGCGGCGAGGGGAGGGCGGTATCGAGGATCCGCCGCCAGTAGCCGCCGACCCCCTTGGGCGGGCTCGGCAGGTTGAAGGTGAGGGGCTCCCAGTAGGCGTTGAACAGCACATAGAGCGCCAGCTTGGTTTCGCTCGACAGCGCTGACATGGCGATGGCGTGGGAGTGGGGGCTGAAATCCGGTTGCCCGGCGTTGACCCCGTGCCAGCAGATCTCGCTGTGGCGCAGGATCTCGGTGAGCGACAGCGGCATGCTCTCCTGCTCCGGGCGCTGGAACAGGTGTTTGCGGTACTGGATCAGCTCCTTCATAAAGCGGAACATCTCCTGACTGCGGGCATTGGGCAGCCAGTTCATCCAGCAGGTGGCGTTGTCCTGACAGTAGCCGTTGTTGTTGCCCCGCTGGGTGCGCAGCAGCTCGTCTCCCATCAGCAGCATGGGGGAGCCCACCGAGAGCAGGGTCGCCACCATCATGTTTTTGGCCTGACGCATCCGCAGGGCGTTGATCTGGGGATCTTCCGTCACCCCTTCGTGGCCGTGGTTCCAGCTGAAGTTGTGATCGCAGCCGTCACGGTTCTCCTCCCCGTTGGCCTCGTTGTGTTTGCTGTTGTAACTGGCCCAGTCCCACAGGGTAAAACCGTCGTGGCAGGTAACGAAGTTGATGCTTTTCTCGGGATCGGCGTGGTGATAGTGGTAGATGTCGGGACTGCCGCAGAGCCGCTCGACAAAGGCGGTGACGCTGTTGTCATCCCCGCGCAGAAAGCGGCGCACATCATCCCGGAACTGGCCGTTCCACTCACGCCAGCGGGCGCCGGCCAGTGACCCCACCTGATAGAGCCCCCCCGCGTCCCAGGCTTCGGCAATCAGCTTGATGTCGGCGATGTTGGGGTCGGTATCTATGGTGCGCAGGGTAGGCGCATTGGCCTGCGGCTGACCCGATTCATCACGTGACAGAATGGCAGCCAGATCAAACCGAAAGCCATCGACGTGCATCTCCTGACGCCAGAAGTGGAGGCTGTCCATGATCATCCGCAGCACCACCGGATGGGCGCCGTTGAAGGTGTTGCCGCAGCCCGAATAGTTGGTGTCCTTCTGGTTGTTGTCGAGGATGTAGTAGGCCTCGTTGTCGATGCCGCGAAACGAGAAGGTGGGGCCATCATCACCCCCCTCGGCGGTGTGGTTGTAAACCACGTCCAGGATCACCTCGATATTGGCCTTGTGTAGCGCCTTGACCATGTCGCGAAATTCGGTCAATGGATCATCTCCGCAGGCGTATTGGGCGTGCGGAGCGAAAAAGGACATGGGGCTGTAACCCCAGTAATTGGAGAGTCCTTTGGGCGCATCCTGAGGATCGAACTGGAACACCGGCAGCAGCTCGACGGCGGTGACGCCGAGAGATTGCAGGTAGGGGATCTTCTCAATCAATCCGAGATAGGTGCCACGCAGCGCCGGATCGACCCCGGAGCTTGGGGACTTGGTAAAGCCCCCCAGATGCAGCTCGTAGATCACCGAGCGGGAGAGGGAGTGAGCGGGCAGTTTGTCTCCTTCCCAGTCGTAGTGGCGAGTAT
Source organism: Aeromonas sp. 84A (assembly GCF_051919345.1). Taxonomy (NCBI): domain Bacteria; kingdom Pseudomonadati; phylum Pseudomonadota; class Gammaproteobacteria; order Aeromonadales; family Aeromonadaceae; genus Aeromonas; species Aeromonas sp. 84A. The sequence continues at coordinate 2,978,153 of NZ_JBQBEW010000001.1, read as the reverse complement.
CGACCACCTTGTTCTTGGCGCAACAAGCCAGATTGCTGCCTGGATGGGCCGCCGCCCATCGATCGTAATTGGCGCCAAGCTCGATGCTGCGGCCGTAAGGGTCGAGCAACACCTTCTCGGCATCGAAGCGGGTGCCGCCATATGGGCGCCACGGGCCCTGAATGCGATAGGCATAACGTTGCCCGACCGAGATCCCCTCAACATGGATATGCCAGTAGTAGGCGGTGCGGTTAAGGCGCGGGGAGAGGGGGATCACCTGGGGGTCGCATCGTCTGCGCTTGCGAAGAGCAGCAGTTCGACCCGGCTGGCGAGGCGTGCCCAGATCGCAAAGTTGACGCCGTTACTGTCGGGTGTGGCCCCCAACTGACGGCAGTGACCGGCGGAGATGCGCATATTCTACCTACCCAAAATGAGGAGTGTTCACCCTATTGAGTGTAGTGCCGGATGCCTGGCAAGGACTCGATTGCCTGAAAAAACAGCATGATGCTGCTAATGACCGCACTATTTGTCCGATTAATCTACGAATAAACTTTTTTTGAGATATTTACTTGCAATCTGTGCGCTGGCGCCTATTATTGGCGACCTCAGACGCGGGGTGGAGCAGCCCGGTAGCTCGTCGGGCTCATAACCCGAAGGTCGTCAGTTCAAATCTGGCCCCCGCAACCATCTGAGATCCTGACCAGTCAAGTCGGTGTAACCGGTTGGTGGGAAAGGAGAAATCGAACTGGCTACTGCTCGGCCACTTCGAGAAAAAATTCGGACGCGGGGTGGAGCAGCTTGGTAGCTCGTCGGGCTCATAACCCGAAGGTCGTCGGTTCAAATCCGGCCCCCGCAACCAACTCTTTAGTCAGCTTGCGATTGTATAAACAGTCGAAGGCAGACAAACGCCAACAAGCTACTGCTCGGCTTGGGGGTGACAATTCGGACGCGGGGTGGAGCAGCTCGGTAGCTCGTCGGGCTCATAACCCGAAGGTCGTCGGTTCAAATCCGGCCCCCGCAACCAACTTTTCGTCAGCTTGCGATTGCGTAAACAATCGAAGGCAGACAAACGCCATCAAGCTACTGCTCGGCTTGAGGGTGACAATTCGGACGCGGGGTGGAGCAGCTCGGTAGCTCGTCGGGCTCATAACCCGAAGGTCGTCGGTTCAAATCCGGCCCCCGCAACCAACTTTTCGTCAGCTTGCGATTGTGTAAACAGTCGAAGGCAGACAAACGCCATCAAGCTACTGCTCGGTTTGAGGGTGACAATTCGGACGCGGGGTGGAGCAGCTCGGTAGCTCGTCGGGCTCATAACCCGAAGGTCGTCGGTTCAAATCCGGCCCCCGCAACCAACTTTTTCGTCAGCGTGCGATTGTGTAAACAGTCGAAAGCAGACAAACGCCATCAAGCTACTGCTCGGCTTGAGGGTGACAATTCGGACGCGGGGTGGAGCAGCTCGGTAGCTCGTCGGGCTCATAACCCGAAGGTCGTCGGTTCAAATCCGGCCCCCGCAACCAACTCTTTCGTCAGCTTGTGATTGTGTAAACAGTCGAAAGCAGACAAACGCCACCAAGCTACTGCTCGGCTTGAGGGTGACAATTCGGACGCGGGGTGGAGCAGCTCGGTAGCTCGTCGGGCTCATAACCCGAAGGTCGTCGGTTCAAATCCGGCCCCCGCAACCAACTTTCTGTATGTTCCCTTCCTGCATTGCCAATCATTGAACAATCCTTCTTGATGCTCGTCACCATCTGGTGATTGCTGTTATTTCTGACGCTTTTTCAAGACCAAAACTGGTCGTATCAACCATTTGTTGGGTATCATCAGGTATCTCTTCATGGATGAGGCACGCGCCTGTGATCACTCCCTTCACCTATCTTCCTCCTGCTATTGAAAGCCGGGATGCCACGCTGGCCGAAGCCCTTGCCCAGGGGCTGCCGTTGCAACTGCTGCTGATCGCCGAAGAGCAGAAGGAGTCCTTGCTTTCGCTCCCCGCTCTTGCGGGTCTCCAGACCCAGCTTGCGCTGGGGAAAAAAGCGCCCTTTACCCTGATGCATGGCAATACCCTGTTGCAGGTGATGTTTGTGGCCGGCAGTGTGACGCGGGATCACCGCCTCTATAAACAGATCAGAGGCTGGATTGCTCCTCTTTCGGGGCTCAATGTGGAGCGGCTCGGGCTGCATCTGGAAGGTTTTTCTCCCTCCGAGCGAGTGATGCTGGCCGAAGTGATGTTGTCGGCCCTGCTTGCCGCCAATATTTCGTTGCCCACCAGCAAGCGCCGCAGTGAAAGCAGCTGGAGCTATCAGCAGATCAAGGTTTCACCCGCGGTGGTGCTGGACTTGGCACGCCTTTACAGCGAAGCGGGGGGCAACGGGCTGGCTCGCCATCTGGCGGTGTTGCCTGCCTCCGAGCTGACTGCCGCCAGCTATCGCGAGTTTGTCAGCAAGCTGGCGCAAGATGAGGGGTGGCAGTGCCATCACTATGATCAGGCGCAGCTGGCCGAGTTGGGGGCGGGGGCGTTTCTGGCCGTTGCTCGTGGCTCGGAAGACAATCAGGGGGCCATGGTCAAGCTCAGCTACTATCCACCCAAGCCGGTGCGCCGCATTGCGTTGGTGGGCAAGGGGATCTGCCACGACTCTGGCGGTTACAACCTCAAGGTCTCCGGCAGCATGTATGGCATGCATCTGGACATGGGGGGGAGTGCAGTGGCGCTGGGGGCCCTCTACGCTATCAGCCGAGCTCAGCTACCCTACGAGGTACACTGCTGGCTGGCCATTGCCGAGAACCATATCGGCCCTCATGCCTATCGCCCCGGCGAGGTGGTGACTGCCATCAATGGCACCTCCATCGAGGTGGTCGATACCGATGCCGAAGGGCGAATGGTATTGGCCGATACACTGGCGATGGCGGTGCAGGATACCCCGGATCTGCTGCTCGATTACGCGACCCTGACCGGGGCCTGCAAACGGGCGCTGGGTAGCCGCTACAGCGGCGTCTTTACCAATCGCAGCGAATGGATGACATCGCTGGTCAATCTGGGTCAGCGCAGCGGTGAGCGGATCTGGCCCTTCCCGCTTGATGACGATTACGACGACAACATCGAGAGCGAGTGGGCCGATCTGTTGCAGTGTGCGCCGGGCAGTTCGCCGGATCACATCGATGCGGCCCGTTTCCTCGCCCACTTCGTGCCCGAGCAGACCCCCTGGCTGCACTTCGACCTGAGCGGTTTTCGCAACAAGGGGGGCAATGGGGTGGTCTCCAGCGAAGTGACCGGCTTCGGCGTGCGTCTCACGCTGGATCTGCTGGCCAGCCCGCTTGGCAGAGTTGGTCGCCAAGCCTCTGAACAATCTGAATGATTACAAGGATTTCTGTGAAACAACCAAGCTATGACTGGGTGCTGTTCGATTTGGATGAAACCCTGCTCGATTTTCCGGTCGCCTCTGCGCTGACGCACACCCTGCAGATCTATGGTGTACAGGCTGATGACGCCAGCATGGCGCAGTACCACGCCCTCAACCATGGGCTCTGGCAGCAGTACAACGACGGCGAGATCGATGCAACGGCGTTACAGCAGACCCGCTTCTCCCTCTTTGCCCAGCAGGTTTCCGCCGATCCCATGGCGATGAACAACACCTTTCTGGAGCAAATCATTGCCCTTAGCATGCCTCTCGAAGGGGTGGTCGAGACCCTGCAGCAGCTGCGCAGCAAGGTGCGGATGGGGATCATTACCAATGGTTTCAGCGTGCCTCAGCGGGGGCGGCTCGGCAAACTGGGCTGGAGCGAGTGGTTCGAGCCGCTGGTGATCTCCGACGAGATCCGGGTGACCAAGCCGGCGCCAGCTATTTTCCAGCACACCCTCTCCCTGATGGGGCAGCCAGATCCGGCCCGGGTGCTGATGGTGGGGGATAACCCGAAAACCGATATTGCCGGGGCGGCGGCGCAGGGGCTGGCAACCTGCTGGTACAACCCGGCGCGGCAAGCGGGCGAGTGCGATGCCACCCACGAAATCCACCACTTCGCCCACCTTGCAGACATTGTGCTGGGACGCTGATAGCCAGGCTTAACCCATCACGTTATCGGTGACCAAAACGTCCTGGCAAGTTGCAACCAGGGTTGTTTGAAACAGGATTGGGTTTGCTTGAGACAGTAAGGGGAGCAGATGCTCCCCTTACTTGTGGGTGTTTTCCTGTGAATGCAGGGATCTGAACTGGTAACGATCGAGGATCTGCTGATAGTCGGGGCTCTGTTTCAATTGATCGATAGCCTGATTGATCCGCTGCAGTTGCGCCTCTGTGGTGCTCTCTTTGCTCAGCATCAGGTGAACTGGTGTCAGTTCGATATGCAGCAGAATATACAGCTTGTCCTGTACGCCATCCTTACCCTGCCACTCCTGCAGTCCGTGGGGATCCAGAATAAACCCCTGGATCCGACCCCCTTGCAACATCTTCAGTAACTGGTCCAGCCGCAGGCGCATCTGCAGACGGGGCTGCAGCTCGGGCCTTGCCATCAACTGGCGGAAGGTATTGCCGTAATCAAAGCCCTTGAGCACCCCGATATGAAAGTCAGGGGTGTTGATCAACTGCTCCAGGGTGGTGATCCCGCGCCAGCGATCGGCATCTTGCCGACGGATGACGATGGCCGTTTCTTCTTCCCGATAGGGGTGGCTGAAGCGGGCATATTGCTGCCGCTCGGCGGTGATATTGGCTGACATGGTCAGCTGAACCGTGCCGAATTTCAGCTCGTGCAGCACGCGAGCCCAAGGCATTTCATTGAATTTGGCCCGGTAACCGGCCCGCAGGAAGATGGCGTTGAGCAGCTCCACATCCAGTCCGCGGAGCTGTTGCTGTTCATTGCGATAACTGAAGGGCTGCCAGTCGACCCAGCCCACGACCAATGACTCCTGTGCCGTAGCCTGGCAACACAAACACCATAACAACAAGAGTCTGTACACAACGCATACCCTCGAACAGGCTGATACGGTGAGTATTGGACAGGAACGACGGAGTAACCAGTGCTGAGGGTTGAGCGGATGCACAGATGTGCATCCCTCACAGTTCGTGGGCGTGGAATCCCTTGCGATAACGGGTTTCACAGCGCGGGCAGCGTTGCAGGGTCGGATCCTGTTCCAGCTGTTCGATGGACAGTGGCTCTTCACAATCGGAGCAGAGGCCATAGAGGCCAAGATCCATCTGGCAGAGTGCCGCATCGATCCGCTTGAGGCGGGCCACGCTCTGCTCAACCTTCGGCAGATCCAGCCGGCTGGTCAGTTCCACCAGTTGATCCTGCTCGCAGTGACCGACCTGCTCGGCCCACTCGTCACGGCGGCAGGCTTTAAGCTGACCGATCAGCGTTTCTCGTACTTGGGCCCAGTCTGACAGCAGGCGATTACGCCAGACAGTCAACTGTGCTTGCGTCATTTCACACACATTATCCCCCACAGGACAGACGACAGATTCGGGGCAGTATAGGGATCCGATAACTTTATCAAGATGATATGCGTCAAGTTAAACGTGGTTAGCTGTGGCTTAGCAGGGCATCGCGGATCGGATCCGTCTCTTTGAGCACCCGGATCTCCTGAAACAGCAGGTCCGCTTCGGGATATTCCCGCTTGAGATAGCTGAACCACTGTTTGATGCGGCTGGGGTAGTAGTCGGCTTTTTCGCTGGCCAGATCCTGCTCGGTATAGCTCACCATCAACTGCAGCACCTCGGCCCAGCTCATGTGCGGGCAGCCGGTTTTCATCACGTTGGCCAGATTGGGCAGGGAGATGGCGCCGCGCCCGACCATCAGGGCATCGCAACCCGAGACCCTGGCGCAGGCGAGGGCATCTTTATGATCCCAAATCTCGCCGTTGGCGGTGACGGGGATGGGCAGGGCGCGGCGAATGGCATCCACATACTCCCAGTGGGCGGGGGCCTTGTACCCTTCGCGCTTGGTGCGCGCATGAACGGCCAGCTCGTTGGCGCCCCCCTGGAAGACCGCCTGAGCGTTCTCCAGATAGAGATCCTTGTCATCGTAACCGAGGCGAATTTTGGCGCTCACCGGCAGATGGGCGGGCACCGCCTCGCGCACCGCCTTGACGATGCGGTAGATGGTCTCGGGCTCTTTGAGCAGCACCGCACCGCCCTTGCTCTTGTTGACCGTTGGGGCGGGACAGCCGAAGTTGAGATCGACGCCGGGGGAGCCCAGCTCGATGGCGCGCAAGGCGTTCTCGGCCAGCCACTCGGGGTGTTGCCCCAGCAGTTGGACCCGCACCGGGGTGCCTGCGCGGGTTTTGCCATCTTGCAGCAGTTCAGGGCAGAGGCGGTAGAACACCTTGGCGGGCAGCAGCTGATCGACGACCCGGATAAACTCGCTCACGCAGAGATCGTAATCATTGACGGAGGTGAGTACCTCCCGCATCAGGTGATCCAGTACCCCCTGCATGGGGGCCAAAATAACGCGCATAACGGCTTTCCGACGAGAGTGGCAAGAAAAAAGAGCGCAGATTGTAGTGGGGTTGCGGCCCGCTGTCAGCACCCGCTCAAACTCTGTTAGGCTAGAGGGAGATAAATCACGCAAGGAGAATGAATGAAGCGTTGGTGTCTGATGGCGCTCGGGTGGCTGGCATTTGCCACTGGTATCGTGGGCATTGTGCTGCCGCTCTTGCCGACTACCCCCTTCATGTTGCTGGCCGCTGCCCTGTTTGCCCGCTCATCGCCCCGTTTTCATCGCTGGCTGTTGACCCATCCCTGGTTTGGCCCGCCCATCGTGGATTGGCAGCAGTATCGCGGCATTCGTCGTCAGGCCAGACGGCGCGCCATTATCTTTATTTTGCTCACCTTTTCGGTGTCACTGGCGGTGGTGCCACTGCTGTGGGTAAAGGGGTTGCTGGTTGTCATAATGGTGATCTTGCTCACCTGGTTAATGCGCCTGCCGGTGCTGGAGCCAGTTGCAATGGTGAAGTGAAGTCCCTAAGCTATTGCAGCAATAATGCTATGGAGTCGGCCTGTCATTTTTGCGTGACAGGCTTTTTTATTTCCCGCAGAAGGGAATTGAGAAAAAATGGCCACCCCTGGGTCAAAAAAATAAGCGGTCAACACATGAATCCGGAAACCCTGAAATTTATCGAAGCAAGCATCAAGACCATTCCCGACTATCCGAAGCCGGGCATTCTGTTTCGTGACATCACCAGCCTGATCGAGAACGCCGAGGCCTTCAAGGCCACCATCGATCTGCTGGCCAATCATTATCGTGATCAAGGGATCACCAAGATTGTTGGCACCGAAGCTCGCGGCTTCATCTTTGGCGCGCCGGTTGCCTATGCCATGGGGCTGGGCTTCGTGCCGGTCCGCAAGCCGGGCAAGCTGCCGCGCGAAGTGATCGAGGAGTCCTATGCCCTTGAGTACGGCACCGACACCCTGCAACTGCACACCGATGCCATAGTGCCCGGTGACAAGGTGCTGGTCGTGGACGATCTGCTGGCGACCGGTGGTACCGTCGATGCGACCGTCAAGCTGATCCGCCGTGCCGGTGGTGAAGTTGCCGATGCGGCCTTCATCATCTCCCTGCCGTCTCTGGGGGGCGATGCCCGCCTGACTGCCGCTGGCATCAAGGTGGTCTCACTGGTCGAGCTGGCCGGCGAGTAATGCCTCTTCGGCCCGATCCTCTGCATCGGGCCTGCATTGAACCGGTGCCCTTGCGGGCATCGGTTTGAAAATCAAGCGATCCCTCCCGCTCTCACCGATAGCCGATACAGCCAGCCCGCCATTTGTGTTAGCATCCGGACTCAATGCCCTGTCTTCCCAGCATGATGGATTTATGAGCTATCAGGTTCTGGCGCGTAAATGGCGCCCCCATACGTTTGAACAAGTGGTAGGCCAGCAACATGTGCTGACCGCCTTGACCAACGCCCTGGATCAGGGACGGCTGCATCACGCCTATCTGCTGAGCGGTACCCGCGGGGTCGGCAAGACCACCATCGCCCGTATTCTGGCCAAGAGCCTCAACTGCGAGCAGGGGATCAGCAGCCACCCGTGTGGCGTCTGCGATACCTGCCGCGAGATCGATCAGGGCAACTTTGTCGACTTGCTGGAGATTGACGCGGCGTCGCGAACCAAGGTGGAAGATACCCGCGAGCTGCTCGACAACGTGCAGTACCGTCCGGCCCGCGGCCGCTTCAAGGTCTACCTCATCGATGAAGTGCACATGTTGTCGCGCCACAGCTTCAACGCGCTGCTGAAAACCCTGGAAGAGCCGCCTCCCTATGTGAAGTTTCTGCTGGCCACCACGGATCCGCAGAAGCTGCCCATTACCATTCTCTCGCGCTGCCTGCAGTTTCATCTGAAGAGTCTGGATCAGACCCAGATTGCCAAGCAGCTCGAATGGGTGCTGGATCAGGAGGGGCAGCCCTTCGAGCCCCGCGCCCTACTGGCTTTGGCCAAAGCCGCTGACGGCAGTATGCGCGATGCCCTGAGCTTGACCGATCAGGCGCTGGCCCACGGTAACGGCAGCGTGCGCCTCGAGAGTGTGCTGGCGATGCTGGGCACGCTCGATCACCGCCATCTGCACCAGCTGCTGGAAGCCATTTTGCGGCAAGATGCCCCCGCGACCATGGCCAAGATCACCGAGATCGCCACCCTGGGCCCCGATTTTGATCAGCTCCACGCCGAGCTGGAAGGCTTGCTCCATCGCATCGCTATGGCGCAGCTGCTGCCTGCCAGCGTGCAGGAGCAGGGGGCGGATGCCGATTCCCTGCTGCAACTGGCCAAGGCGATGAGCCCGGAAGAGGTGCAGCTCTGCTACCAGATTGTGCTGGGTGGTCGTAAAGATCTGCCCTGGGCCCCCGATGGCCGCACCGCGCTGGAGATGACCTGCCTGCGGATGCTCGCCTTCTCCCCAAGGCGCGATGCCCTGCATCCGGCCAGCCTCACGGCGCTGCCCCCGTCAATGACGAGCAGTGCCACGCCGGTAGCCTCCTTGCCGGGAAAGCGCCCGGCCGCTGAATCGGCCGCAGTGGCACCGATCAGCGGCGCCGTGCCTGCACCGATCAGCGGCGCCGTGCCTGCACCGCTAGCCAGCCCTGTTGCCACCAGTGCCGTGCCCGCGGTTGATGTCTCCCTGCCTTCGATGGTGGATGACATCGGTAACCCCGCTGACAGCGAGGAGGAGGCGCAAGCCGCCGATCTGTTCAGTCAGCAGGATGAGCTGCTGCGCGAGGCCGCCGACATGGGCTATCAACCCGAGTCAACCCAGCCTGCGGTGCAGGAGCTGGCTGTGCAGCCTGCCCTGGGTGGCGAGCCGCTGACTGCGACACCTGAGCCAACAGCCGAACTTGAACCTGTTTCGACGGTCTCGAGCATGCAGAGCCTGCTCGGCAAGCGCAATATGCTGCGCAGCCGCCAGCGTGGTCAGGATGCCCCGGCGGCGCCCGCGCCGCGCGCGGTGCCGGTTGCGCCAGCTCGCCCTGTTGCGCCCGCTGCTGCACCGGCCGTCACCCAACAACCTGCTCCGGTCAGCCAATCGGTCGGGCAGGGGATGGCGGCGATGGGTCACTATGATGATCTGCCGCCGGTGGATCTCTATGGCGACGGTTACGAGCCGCAGGGTGACAACGGGGAATACGAGGAGTACCTCAATCAGGGCTTTGCCGAGCAGACTCAGGTGATGAGCCACGCCCCTGTCACGGCACCGGCCCAGCCAACCGATCTGCCACCTTGGGATCTCGACGGGCAGCCGAGCTATCGACCCGGCGAGCGCAGCGCTGCGGCGCCTGCGGTGACGCCAGCCCCTGCGACCCAGCCGCCCGTTGCAAGCACGGCGGTGGCTGCTACCCCTGTGACGCAGGATGAGCCCGTTCAGCCGGTGATGGAGACCATCGACTGGGATGAGCTCGAGAGCGACAGCGAGCCGCAAGAGGGAGAGGCGACTCGCCTTATCCCCTCCTCGCTGCTCAATGGTTGCGGCGACCCTTGGGCCGAGTTGATCGCTCACACTCAGGTGGGAGGGCGGCTGCGCCAGCTGGCCATCAACTCGGTGATGACGCGGGAAGGGGACAAGGTACTGCTAACCCTCAAGCCCGAGCAGCGCCATCTGGTGAGCGACAAGGCGCGCGCCGATCTGGCCGAGATCATCGGGCCAGCGCTGGGGCAACCGGTGCAGGTCGAGGTGACGCTTGGTGTGGTGCCTGACCAGGAGACCCCCCTCGAGATCGAACATCGCCTTTATCTCGGGGTGCGGGAGCAGGTGACCCGGGATCTGGAGCAGGATCCCAACGTGCAGTTTTTAGTTCAGCGGTTTGGTGCCGTGCTTCATCACGAGAGCATCGAGCCCCTCAACCGCTAAATTCCGTGGCCGGGAGCTTGCTTCCGGTTGAAAAGTAGTTTGGCTGTCCCCATCTAGGACAGACAAGCCCACAGCCCGGCGCTGGATGCCGGATTTCAAGACGAGAGACGACATATGTTTGGTAAAGGTGGAATGGGGAACCTGATGAAACAGGCCCAACAGATGCAAGAGCGTATGCAGAAGGCGCAGGAGCAGCTGGCTCAGATGGAAGTGACCGGTGAAGCCGGTGCTGGCATGGTCAAGGTCACCATGACCGGTAGCCACAGTGTCCGTCGCATCGAGATCGATCCCTCCCTGATGGAAGATGACAAGGAACTGCTGGAAGATCTGGTCGCCGCCGCGTGCAACGATGCCGTGCGTCGCGTGGAAGAGCAGAACAAAGCCAAGATGGGCGAACTGACCGGTGGCATGCAATTGCCGCCAGGCTTCAAGATGCCGTTCTAAGGCGACTCTCCCCGCGCATTCTTGCTCCCTTGTCGCTGGCCATTCGGGTCACGGTAAGGAGGACGGCCGAGAGACCCAAAGACGCAGCGTTATTGCTCAGGCTATACGCTGCGTTTTTTATGGGCGCCATGCTGGCGTGGACGGGCTCTAACTATCCCTTCTGGGTCGAGGTTGCTACAGCACAGGCCGATTGCGCCATGAAACGCAGCGCCTTGCGCTATTTGTCGATACCCGCTATCGGATATCCCGGTTTGGCGTGGCCGGGTGGGATCGGCATAATGGCGGCTTGCCGTATTGAGGAGATTGTATGAAATATATCGGAGCCCACGTCAGTGCGGCCGGCGGGGTAGAGAATACCATCGCCCGCGCCCAGGCCATCGGGGCCAACGCGTTTGCCCTCTTTACCAAGAATCAACGTCAGTGGCAGGCGGCGCCCTTGTCGGATGTCACCATCCATGCCTTCAAGGCGGCCTGTGACAAGGCCGGTTTTCTGCCGGAGCAGATCCTGCCCCACGACAGCTACCTCATCAATCTGGGTCATCCCGATCCCGATGGTCTGGCCAAATCCCGTGACGCGTTTCTCGATGAGATGAAGCGCTGCGAGCAGTTGGGGCTCTGTTATCTGAACTTCCATCCCGGCAGCCATCTCAAGCAGATCCCAGAGGCGGCCAGCCTCAAGCTGGTGAGCGAGTCCATCAACTGGGCGCTGGAGCGCAGTGAAGGGGTGACGGCAGTCATTGAGAACACCGCCGGGCAGGGGACCAACCTCGGCTGGTCGTTCGAGCATCTCGCCACCATCATCGAGGGGGTGGAGGACAAGAGCCGAGTCGGGATCTGTTTCGATACCTGCCACGCCTTTGCTGCCGGTTACGATCTGCGTAGCGCAGAGAGTTGTGCTGCCGTCTTTGCCGAGTTCGACCGCACGGTGGGTTTTCACTATCTCAAGGGGATGCATATCAACGGCGCCAAGTGCACCTTCGGCAGCCGGGTCGATCGCCACCACAGCCTGCGGGAGGGCAATCTGGGGGAGGCGGTATTCCACCACATCATGAATGATGATCGCTTCGATCGCATTCCGCTGATCCTCGAGACCATCGATGAGTCCATCTGGGGCGAGGAGATCAGCTGGTTGCGCAGTCTGGCGCAGTGATACCGAGCAAGCGAATCAAAGAGAGGGTGCCGTGTCCCCCTCTCTGCTTTTTCCTTCATGAGCGTGCGGGGCTGTCAGTGGCGCTCCGAGCAGGCGTTACTCTAAGCTGATCACCTCGGCATCGTTCAGCTGAGCCCGGCAGAAGTGGATAAAGTGGCGCAGGGAGGTGGAGTGGTACTTCTGTTTATGCCAGATAAGGGAGAGCTGGCGCGGGAAGCGGCGGGAGAGGGGCAGGGCGATCAGCCGACCATTTTTGAGCCGATCGGAGGCTGCCAGCCGGGAGATAAAGGAGATACCGAGCCCTTTCTCCACCGCCAGCATCACCGCCTCCAGGGTGTTGAGCTCAAGCCCTGCTTGCCAGCGGGGCAGCTCGGGCTGGATCTGCTGGATAAACTGCTCGCGGCTGCCCGATTGTGCTTCACGCAGCACCCAGGTCTCGCCACCCAGTCGGGAGAGAGGGAGATTCATCTTGTCGGCAAGAGGGTGACCAGGTGGGGCCACTACCAACATCTCGTCTTGCAACCAGGGTTCGGCGAGCAGGTCGGGGTGGTGGTTATCCCCCTCGATCAGTGCCATATCCAGTTCGAAGTTGGCCAGAGCATGGCAGAGCAGGTGAGTGTTGTTGATGGTTACCTTGGGGGGGAGCCCCAGCTCCTGTTTGCTGCTGGCGAGCAGGTTCGGTAGCAGGTAGTTGCCGATGGTCTGGCTGGCGCCAAGGCGTAGTTGGCCACTCGACTCGGCATCGGGACTGAACAGGTTCTCGATATCCTGCATCCGGGTCAACAGCTCTTCGGCGGCCGGTTGCAGCAAGCGCCCCTCGTTGTTGAGCTGTAATCTGGGGTGAATACGGTCAAACAGCGGGGTGGAGAGTTGGCGCTCCAACTCCTGTAGCGACTGGGAAACGGCCCCCTTGCTCAGGCAGAGCTCGTTGGCGGCAAGGCCAAGGTTTCCATAGCGGGCAATGGTGGCGAACACTTTCAGCTGCTGCAGGGTCAGTTTCATCGTGTTTGGTTTTCCTGAATGATTGATTTAATTCATTTAGATATCGTAAACGATAAGGGGGCATTATCCTATCGCCATAGTCATCAATAGAAAGGTGTCATCATGATCGCAAGAACCCGTAAATCACTGGCTGCCGCCCCAACCCCCATGGCGGGTTTGGCGCTGGGCATCGCCAGCCTTGGTTGGTGTTGGGAAAATGCCGGTCACTTCGATGGCCGGATGCAACTGCTGGGCGCTGCCATTGCTGCCGTGCTGCTGGTGATCCTGACCTTCAAGTTTCTGCTTCACCCCCGCCTGCTGTTGCAGGATCTCGCTCACCCCGTAGTCGGCAGTGTGGTACCGACCTATGCCATGGGTACCATGGTGGTCTCCAAAGCGCTCGGTATGATTGCGCCGCAAGCGGGCGAGGCCCTCTGGCTGTTTGCCGTAGCTGTTCACCTGCTGTTCCTGGCCACTTTTATCTGGCATCGCGCCAAAGAGTTTGAAATTCACCACATGGTGCCGAGCTGGTTTGTGCCGCCGGTGGGGATTATTGTAGCTGACGTCGCCTTCCCGGGCGGTCAGTTTGCCTCGCTGGCCAACGGCCTGCTCTGGTTCGGGATCATCTGCTACGGCCTGATGCTGCCGCTGATGCTCTATCGCCTCATCTTCAGCCATGAAGTGCCGGATGCAGCCAAACCGACTATTGCCATTCTGGCGGCCCCAGCCAGTCTCTCTCTGGCCGGTTATCTGACCGTTAGCCAGGATCCCTCCCTGCTGCTGGTGGCCATACTGTTCGGTATCGCGATTTTGATGACCGGTATCATCTATCTGGCCTTCATCAAGCTGCTGCGTTTGCCCTTCTCGCCGGGTTATGCCGCCTTCACCTTCCCGCTGGTGATCGGTGCCACCGCCCTGTTCAAAGTGGCTCATCTGGTGGAAGGGCTTGAGCAGAGCGCTCACTATGCCGAGCAGATCCGCCTGCTTGCCCACCTTGAGCTGGGAGTGGCTACCATCATCGTCGGTTATGTGGCACTGCGTTATCTGATGTTTTTTCTGCCGCAGCGAGAGGTCGTGGTAAGTCACGGTATGTCCCATCAGGGTGGCCACCGTTAAGCAAGACGCCTGACCTGGCTGGTCGTTCAACGGATTAATCAGCAAACAAAATGCTCCGCAATGCGGGGCATTTTTTTACCTTTTCGCCACTTCTGTCATATGGTTCCGTCTTTTGCGCGTGAGAGTGCGGATTTAACTGGTATTACCTGTCAGGGTGACTACAATGCACCACCATTTTGATGTAAGCCGTGAATCATGCCGCCCCAAGATCCCCTGTTCAACCCCATTTTTGAGTCTCGTTTCCTTTACCCCCGTTACTGGTTCAGTTGGCTGGCACTCGGCGTGCTGATGGTGCTTGCGTTTGTTCCGGTGCGTCTGCGTGACCGGTTGGCAGATTGGCTGGCTCCGCTGGTGTTTCGGATTTCGAAAAAACAGCTCTATATCGCCAGAATCAACTTGGAGGTCTGCTTTCCGCACAAGAGCCTGGCCGAGCGCGACGCCATCGCATTGACCTCGATCCGGGTCGGCCTTAAGAGTTTGTTGGGATTTGGCGAGTTCACCATGCGCAGCCAGCGTTATCTGATGAGCCGGATGCAGGTGAGCGGTTGGGAACATATCGAGGCGGAACGTGCCGCCGGTCGTCCGGTGATCCTGGTGGTGCCCCACACCTGGCCGGTTGATGCCGCAGGCTATTGCTTTACCCAGCGCGGGGTGTCTATGTGCACCATGATGAAACGGGCGCGCAATCCGGTGTTTGACTGGCACCTTAACCGGGCGCGGGCCAGGAACGGTTGCCGCGTCTATGAGCGCAGCGCCGGGATCAAGGCCGTGATCAGAACCATCAAGAGCGGTCGCAGCTTCTTCTATCTGCCTGATCAGGATCATGGCCGCGAGAAGAGCATCTTCGCCCCCTTCTTTGACTATCCCAAGGCGACCCTGCCAGCCTTGCCCCGTTTGGTCCAGGTGAGTGGTGCCAAGGCAGTGCCGTTGCTCGCCTGCTATGACGAAGCGAGCCACTGCTATCGGCTGGAGATCGAGGCTCCGTTCGACAACTATCCCTCCGGGGATGTGCTGGCCGATACCTGTCGGATGAACGACATGGTGCAACAGCAACTGACGCGCCACCCGGGTCAGTACATGTGGTTCCTCAAGATCTTCGATACCCGTCAGGAGCAGGAGGGAATGGATGGCCTCTACGAAGAGGGGATTAGACGGATCCGCAAGGGATTATTGCCTCACGACTGACCCTTGCTCTGCATTTATTGGTGTGGCGTCAAAAGAGTCATTTATTGTGATGGCTCGTCTGATCAGTGCTTAGCAGGTCGGCGGTCTGGCACCTTAGGCTAGAAAAAAATATCAGGATAACTACAATAACCGTTTGTTTTTGATGACTTGATGGCCGCCATGTCCGCATTAGATCCGGTATTTGATACCTCATTTCATACTCGCCTGCTGCATCCCAAATGGTGGGGCAGCTGGTGTGCGCTGGGCCTGCTCTCTTTGCTGGCATTTACCCCTGCGAGGGTGCGAGATCGCTTTGCCGATCTGGTTTCGCCGACCCTGCTGCGTTTTTCGAAAAAGCAGGCCTATATCGCCGATACCAACCTCAAGATCTGCTTTCCTGGGCTGGATGCCGCCGCCCGACAGGCGTTGTTGCTTAAGTCGATCCGGGTCGGGCTCAAGACCTTTATGGGTTTTGGCGAGCTTAGCTGGCGCAGCAAAACGCATCTTGCTCGCCGCGTCAAGGTGAGCGGCTGGGAGCATGTGCAAGCGGAGCAGGCCGCTGGCCGACCGGTGATCCTGGTGGTGCCTCATACCTGGGCGGTCGATATGATTGGTCGTTACTTCTCCATGATGGGCATCAATATGTGCACCATGATGAAGAGCCCCAAGGATCAGGTGTTCGACTGGTACATCAACCGCGAACGAGCCAAAGCAGGCAAGGTGTATGAGCGCAGCGTCGGTATCAAGCCGGCGATCAAGGCGATCCGCGCTGGAGCCAGCTTCTTCTATCTGCCGGATCAGGATCACGGCCGCGAGGCGAGCGTATTTGTTCCCTTTTTCGGCCGCCCCAAGGCAACCCTGCCTGCCCTGCCCAAGCTGGTGAAGCTGACCGGTGCCAGAGCGGTGCCCATCTTCGCCAGCTATGACGAGGAGGAGGGATCTTATCTGCTGGAGATCGAGCCGCCTTTTGATCCCTATCCTACCGCCGATTTGCTGGCGGACGTCAATGCCATGAACCGGGTGGTGGAGATGCAGGTGGCCCGCCATCCCGAGCAGTACATGTGGTTTCTCAAGATCTTCGAAACCCTGGAGCATCAGGAGGGGGATGACGGCCTCTATGAAGCGGGGATCCAGCGCATTCGTCAGGGCTTGCCGCCCGAACCTTGAAAATTGGCCCGCTTGCGGGCCATTTTTGTTGGCACAGGCGCCTTTCGTATTTGGTCTGCTGCTGGTGGTTTTTAAGGCGAACGTGTGGACAAAAACAGCGCAAACAGGGGATAACAGGGTGTCTTATGAAAGGGAGAGGCAGGTGAGTGTGCGCGGAGCTATCTTCGAGAGCGGAAATAGGGTAAAAGGGCGGCCATGAAAGTTCCAAATCGAATCCAACCACTGGTTGATGACGGCCTGGTCGATGAGGTTGTCAGCCGATTGATGAGCGGCAAAGAGGCCGATGTCTACGTGGTGCGCTGCGGTGACGATATTCGCTGCGCCAAAGTCTATAAAGAGGCGTCCAAGCGCAGCTTCAAACAGGCGGTGGTCTATCAGGAGGGGCGCCGGGTGCGGAGCAGCCGCGATGCACGTGCCATGGAGAAGGGCTCCAAGTACGGTCGCAAGCAGCATGAAGAGGTGTGGCAGAACACCGAAGTCGACGCTCTGTTCAAGCTGGCTGCGGCGGGTGTGCGGGTGCCACAGCCTTATGTTTGTCTCGATGGCGTCCTCTTGATGGAGCTCATCACCGATGAAGATGGCCATGTCGCGCCGCGCCTCAACGATGTGGTGCTGAGCCCGGAGCAGGCGCTGGTCGATCACGCCAAGGTAATCCGCTATGTGGTACGCATGCTCTGCGCTGGCCTTATCCACGGCGATCTCTCGGAGTTCAACGTGCTGGTGGATAGCCAGGGCCCCGTCATCATCGACCTGCCCCAGGTGGTGGATGCTGCCGCCAACAACCAGGCCAGGGCTATGTTGGAGAGGGACGTCAACAACATGCGCAACTACTACGGCATGTATGCCCCCGAGTTGCTCAAGACCCGTTATGCCCAGGAGATATGGGCACTGTTTGAAGATGGCAAACTCACTCCAGAGCGTGAGTTGACCGGGCACTTTGAAGAGAGCCGCGCCACCATCGATCTCGATTCGGTGCTGCAAGAGATCGAGAGTGCCGAAGAGGAGGCTTACGCCCGTCAGGCACGGATGAAGGCAGAGCAGGAAGACAGTTACTGAGGGATGGCCAGAGCGCTCTTGGGGCGCTCTTTTTATTGCTACATCAGCAAGTCTGGCTGCAGTCGCTTGGTGGTGTCATCCTTGCAACGGATCGCTTGTTACAGTTGCCAATACTGCTGTTGTCGTCAGACGGGGCCGGGGAACTAGCTGGTACATCTCCAGCCAGCGGCGATCTCCCGGATGGTAGCGACGACGCTCCAGCCGCCTGCCGTTGCAATCACCTTGTGGGAGGCCAGATTCTCTTTGCCACAGTTGATCAGCACTGGCTTGCTCAACATGTGTTGTTGTCCCAGCCAAGCAGCACCGCGGCAGCCCCTTCGCCACGGCATCGAGAGCATAATAGGTCGTGGTAGGCGGGTATCCATCGGGTAAATGGTCTCCCCCTGCATGAGCTTGCAGACTCTGTAGCCAGCTCTCCGAGTCATATTGCGCCCCTTGATAGAGCGGCATCCCACCTCTGACACACTTGGTGACATAACGGTGATAGGCTGGGGCATCTGCCATTTAATCTGCCACGACCGGCAGTGTCATGACATTGGCCTCCCGGCCGAGGTGGGCCAGCAGGCGACGCACGTCGTCGAGGCGGATCAGCAGGGTGGCCGTATTGACCATCGGGTGACACTGCATCTGCTCTGCTTGCCAGATGGCTTCGTCCACCACCAACTCTACGGCGTTTTCCCTGTCGCGCACCATGGCGAGCAGGGTGACCGAACCCGGGGTGAGGCCAAGCACGGCCTCCAGCCGCTCTGGCGAGCCAAAGCTCAGTCGCTTGACGCCAAGGGCGGTTGCCAGCGCCTTGAGATCGACCCGGCTCTCCTCCGGCGTTACCACCAGAAACAGCCGCTCGCTTTTCGGATCGCGCAGGAAGAGATTCTTGCTCTTGGCGGCAGGCAGGTCGGGCAGCAGCCGGCTGGCCTCCTCGCAGGTGAAGACGGGGGCGTGCTCGATGCGCTGATAGGGAATGGCCAGCTGATCCAGCAGAGAGTAGAGCGCCACATGACCTCCTGATGTTGGGTGAAGAGTGGGGTGTTGGATGAATGGTGTAGCGAATAAAGCCGCCACCGGCAGTAGCTGCCACTTTGGCCGAGCTTACCAGTTTGCGGCTCGACTCGCAGCCTGGCGTGGCCATGGCGGCTGGGCGTGCCGATTGCGGCAAAGCACTGTATGAACGTACAATACTCCCATCTCCATGTTGATCCGATGACTTGCATGACCGATCACCTGCCCATCCCATCCACTACACCGCCGCGAGACGGCTTTATTCTGACCCGTCACGGGCGGGATGTGCGCGGCCGCAACGGGCAGGCTGCCACGACCGAGATCGTGATGTGGCTCTGGAGCGCGCAGGGGCCAGTGCGACTGGTGTTGTCGGGGCAGCAGCCGGTGTTCTTTTTGCCACAGAGCCATATGGCAGAAGCCGCCGAGCTGTTTAAAGGGGCCGGGGTGAGCGGGCGGTTTCGCCGATTGCCGATGCATACCTTCGACGGTCGCCCTGTGGTGGGCTGCTATTTCGCTACCCTGAGCGCCTTTCACCGCGCCATCGAGCTGCTGCTCATTCGCGGGCTGGAGCACTTCGAGGCAGATATCCGGCTGCCAGAGCGTTTTTTGATGGAGCGCTTCATCACCGCCGGCGTGCGTTTCGATGGCCGGGCGGTGAAGAAGGGTGGCAAACACGGCTACTGGGAGGTGAACGAGGCGCGCTGCGCACCCCAGGTGGTGACGCCGACTCTCTCCTGGGTATCGCTGGACGTGGAGTGCGCCATGGACGGGGCGCTCTTCTCGGTCGGTCTTTACAGCGAACAGGATGCGCGGGTCATCATGATCGGCACCCCGGAGGCGGATGCCGACAGCTGGGGCACTCAGGTCCAGTGGGTAGAGGACGAGAGCGCCCTGCTGAGTGCGCTGGAGTGCTGGTTCAGCCTGCATGACCCCGATCTGGTGATTGGCTGGAACGTGGTCAACTTCGACTTTCGTCTTCTGCTGCGCCGCGCCGAGCTTAACAAGCGGCGGCTGCGGCTCGGACGGGGGCGCGAGCTCTGTTTCTGGCGCTCGTCACGGGGCGATCCCCAGACCGGCAACGTCATCATCCCCGGGCGCATGGTGCTCGATGGCATCGATACACTCAAAAGCGCCACCTGGCAGTTTGCCAGCTACAGCCTGGATGCGGTGGCGAGCGAACTGCTTGGCCGTGGCAAGGATATCGAGGATGTGGCCAATCGGGGGGAGAAGATCACCGAGCTGTTCCACTCCGATAAGGAGGCGCTGGCTCGCTATAACCTGGAAGATTGCAAGCTGGTGTGGGAGATCTTTGACTACTGCCACCTCATCCCCTTTGCCATCGAGCGCGCCTCCCTCACCGGTCTTGAGCTGGACAGGGTAGGGGGCTCGGTGGCGGCCTTTACCAACCTCTATCTGCCGCGGCTGCATCGTGGCGGCTACGTGGCCCCCAATCTGCCGGCCGATGGTGGGCTGGCGAGCCCTGGCGGCTATGTGATGGACTCCAAACCCGGTCTCTATCGCCATGTGCTGGTGCTCGATTTCAAGAGCCTCTATCCCAGCATCATCCGCACCTTCTGCATCGACCCCATGGGGCTCATCGAGGGGCTGCAACACCCCGAGCACGCGATTCCCGGCTTTCGCGGCGCCCTGTTCTCCCGCGAGCGGCACTTCTTGCCGGATCTTATCGCCACCCTGTGGGCGGCGCGGGATCGGGCCAAGGCGGCCAGCAACAAGGCGCTCTCCCAGGCCATCAAGATCATCATGAACTCCTTCTACGGCGTGCTGGGGTCGGGAGGCTGCCGTTTCTATGATCCACGCCTTGCCTCCTCCATCACCCTGCGTGGCCACAGCATCATGCAGCAGACCCGCGAGTGGATTGAGGCGAAGGGATTCGAGGTGATCTATGGCGACACCGACTCCACCTTTGTCCATCTGGGGCGCGAGACCAGCCCCGATGAGGCGGACAAGATTGGCCAGCGACTGGCGCAAATGATCAACGATAACTGGGCTGCACTGATCAGGCGCGAGTTCAACCTGCCGAGCTATCTGGAGATCCAGTACGAGACCCACTACCGCCGCTTTCTGATGCCCACCATCCGCGGGCTGGAGAAGGGCAGCAAGAAGCGCTATGCCGGGCTGGTTGGCAAGGCCAGTGAGGGCAGTGAACAGCTGGTGTTCAAGGGGCTCGAATCGGTGCGCACCGACTGGACCATGTTGGCCAAGAAGTTTCAGACCCACCTCTACGAGCTGGTGTTTCATGACCAGGATCCCAGCGGTTATGTGCGTACCATGGTGGATGAGACTCGCGCCGGTCGTCACGACGATCTGCTGGTCTATCGAAAGCGACTGCGCCAGAAACTTGAGGAGTATCAGAAGAACGTGCCACCCCATGTGCGGGCGGCTCGTCTGGCCGATGAGGAGAACCTGCGTCGCGGTTTGCCCCTGCGTTATCAGCATCGGGGCTCCATCGCCTATCTGATGACTCTCAATGGCCCCGAACCGCAGGAGTACCGGCGCAGTGCCATCGATTACGAACACTATATCGACAAGCAGTTGCGGCCTATCGCCGACGCCATCCTGCCCTTTATCGGCGAGTCGTTTGACCGGATCTGCGGCCAGCAGCTGGATCTTTTCTGATTGCTGCAAGATGGCCCTTTACTTCCCATGAATACTGGATAAAAATACAGCTATAAATCATGGAGAAGTTTCCTATGCGTCTTGAAATCATCATCGACAGAAAACATCAGATCCCGACCTCGACCATGGAGGCGCTGCGTCAGGAGCTGCTCAAGCAGCTGGGCGAAAAATTCCCCGACCTCCATGTCCGGGTCGCGCCGGGCAGCGCCATGGCCCTGACCGTCAGCCGAGCCAGCAAGGAAGACAAAGAGCTGGCCGAAGCCATGGTGCAGGAGGTGTGGGAGAACGCCGACAGCTGGATGCCGGAAGAGAACGTCGCCTCCTGATCCCGCACGGTCAGTGGATAACTCGGGCGTTCGATAAATGGGCGGCGGATAAACGGGCATGCCCGTTAACGCTCCGCAGATCCCCGGATAACAAAAAACGCAGCCAAGTGGCTGCGTTTTTTGTGGGTGGTGAGAGGCTCGCGGTGGCTTGTCTGGCTCTGGGTTGAGCCATGCCGTTACAGTCCCGCCCAGCTTTTCAGGCTCTGCTGTTGCACCCGGCGATTGGCTTCGCGGATCTCCCCTTTGGCACGCAGATCGGCCAGTGCGATAGGCAGTGTGGCGCGGATCTCGTCACTGCTCATTCCGGCTTTGAGGGCCGGGTGATAGGCCATCTTTAGCAGCACATAGTCCAGCCCGGTCAAAAAGCTGTCGATGCTGTTGTCATTGAAGATGGAGGGAAACACCTTGTCCGAGTCGTTGGGCAGCCCCATCACCTGAGTGAACTCCTCCACCACGCAGTCGAGAAAGCGTCCCTTGGCCCGGCTGTAGTCTACCGGAATGATGATGGTGGCACGGCTGATCTCGTGTTTTGCATTGGTTGCGAAGTTGGCAAGGCAGAGCCCCTCCTTGAG
Organism: Aeromonas sp. 84A; assembly: GCF_051919345.1. Lineage (NCBI taxonomy): Bacteria > Pseudomonadati > Pseudomonadota > Gammaproteobacteria > Aeromonadales > Aeromonadaceae > Aeromonas > Aeromonas sp. 84A. The sequence continues at coordinate 2,956,242 of NZ_JBQBEW010000001.1, read as the reverse complement.
CGCCATCTTGACCGATGGATCCCCCCCATGGTGCGGTTGGCCCAGCTCTTCATCTTGTTGTAGTCGGTCATGATCAGGGTGAGGTTGGGCTTTGCGGCCACCATGCTGATGGAGTGGCCGGTGATGCGAGCCAGATGGGCCGCCTGTACCTTCACCACGTCTGCCTGCAGCGGCTTGTCACCCGACTCGTTGATAAGTTGCAGCCGGATCGGCTGCTGCCAGCGGGCAAAACGGGTCTGCCTGGCTTCGCCATACTCCCGCTCCATGGCGATGGCCATAAAGCTCTCGACAAGATAGCTGTCGCTCTGCCAGCGCTCATCGGCACGGGCGCTGTGGCCCGCGAGCAAAAGCAGCAGCGCCAGCAGCCCGTGTGACGAGCAGCGGGGACGGGCAGCGCAGCCCAAGTTGGCCATTACCAAAGTGGCAATAAAGCGGGTGGCACCAAAGGGGGTTGCGGCAAATGACATGTTTCCTCCCTGAAACGGTTGTCAGCCTAGCGGTTGGCCTTGTCGATATCGCGCCAGGTGAGCCAGAGCCTGAGATCAAACTCCAGTTGATGATAGTCGGGCTCCATGTGCTGGCAGAGCTGGTAGAAGCTCTTGTTGTGATCCTTCTCTTTGATATGGGCCAGCTCGTGCACCACGATCATTTTCAGGAACGGGGGCGGTGCCTCCTTGAACAGGGCGGCGATGCGGATCTCGTTCTTGGCCTTGAGCTTGCTGCCCTGCACCCGGCTGACGTAGGTGTGCAGGCCGAGGGCATCCTTGATCACGTTGATCTTGCCATCGAACACCACCTTTGACAGGGGCGCCGAGCTCTTGAGGTAGCGGTTCTTCAGCTCCATGGTGTAGGCGAGCAGCGCCTTGTCGCTCTGGATCTGGTGGCTCTCCGGATAGCGTTTGGCCAGCATCTCCCCCAGCTTGCCTGCCGCAATCAGCTGCTGTACCTGTGCCTTGAGAGGGTCTGGATAGCCGCCCAGATAAGTCAGTTCCGCCATGGTGTCACTCGTTACATCAAAAAGAGCGTCATTGTAGTTATCTCGGGCGGGCTTGCCTACTGCGGGCCGCCGCTGCAAGGGCTCTGGCGCAAGAAAAAGGGCGGCCATTGCAACAATGGCCGCCCTGCGGGGCGTATTGACGATCAGCGTCGGCGATAGAGACCCGGATCCACCTCTTCATAGTGGCTGGTCAGGTATTGATAGAAGGCGAGATGGGAAGGGGCGCTCGGCTTTTTCAGCTCCTCGCTTACCCGATCCGGCTTGGCGATGATGAACTTCGGATTCTGGCGCTGGATATCGGCCAGCACCCGTTCGCGTACGTCATAGGGCGGATTGACGTTGGCAAAGAAGAGGTAGGCGGATGCTGGCTGGCGATCGGTCCAGAGATAATATTGCGGCTGGATGCCATCGACCCAGATCTTGTCGCTCGGGACTGTCTCGGCCTTGATGCGGTCAACCCGTACCTGCGCGGCCGGATTGAAAGGGCGACCCTTGAGGGTGCCTTCCCAGGCGTTGTTGATCATCAGCAGCAGCATGGCCAGCGTTGCCAGCCAGGGGGTGGCACTGCGCACATCCCAGGCGCGCCAGAGGGGGATGAGGATCAGCACCGGCAGCGCCCACAGCAGGCTGGTGCCGAGCACCTCGTTGACCCGCTCGAGGGACCACTCCTTGGTGCTCCAGCCAAAGACCAGCTGCTGGGCCAGCAGCCAGCTGGCGGTGAGCACCACCAGCGAGATGCAGAGCAGCCCGATGGCATCTGCCTGCTGTTCGCTGCGATCCAGCAATACCGCCAGCGGCAGCACCGCCAGTTGCAGATAGAGCACGTCGTAGTGATCGAACACATGGCCGGAGACCGAGTTGGCGATCAGGGTAAACAGCACCCCAAACAGGGTTGCCAGCAGGGCGGGCAGATACCACTCCTGACGGCGGCTCAGCATCAGAATGATGAAGGCGGGCAGCAGCATCACAAGGCCTGTGCGCAGCAGGCCGACGGCGCCCACCATGGGGGAGAAGCCATTGCCGTAGCTCCCTTCGAAGAAGATGTCGAAGGCGTAGTATTTGAAGGCCGCCAGCAGATCATGCTGCTGGAAGTAAGCGTAAAGCGGGCCGCCAATCAGCGCCAAACCGAGCAGGCTGGAGATGAGCAGCAAGATGGCATCACGCCACTTCTCATGCAGACACCAGTGGCAGAACAGCACCAGATACCAGGCCCCCCAGAAGGCGCCGTTGTTGGTGCGCATCCAGGCTACGATGGCGAAGGTAAGGGCCGCCACCAGCGCGGGCCACCAGCGAAATCCCTTGTCCAGCAGCAGGGTAATGAAGGCCCACTGGGCGATGAGGGCGAGGTGGAAGGTCCAGTCCTCAGTCATGTTGCCGTAGTAGTAACGGGTGCCGTAGAGAGCCAACACCGCCAGCATGGCGCCAAGGCGCGCCTTGAACGAGAGTCCGAGCTGGGCAAAGGCTTGCCAGCTGGCCAGCAGTCCGAGCCAGCAGAGCACCCACTCCAGCGCCCAGATCCCGACAAATCCCCCCATTCGATAACCCAGCGCGTCGAGGGCGAAGATCATCGGCCCCTTGATGTCGATCATGTCGCGATAGAGCACGCCCCCTTCGCTCCACATCTTGCCCATCACCGCGAACAGCGAGGCATCAAAGCCCGGTGCCATGGCGTGGAAGAGCGGGTTGCGCAGACAGAAGAGCAGCGCCAGCAAGGCGGTCAGCAGCACAATGGCTGGCTTGATACCCGGGTTGACGCGAGGGGGAGTGAAACGGATGGAGTGATTCATGAAGTCGCCTGTTCCTGCAGCTGGTCTTGAAAGCGGGCCTATCTTGCCGAGCTAGTGAGTGCGATGCAATGGGGCGGGCCCGTGTGGGGCAAATATTCTCGAAAAAGCCCGGTTCTTGCAGGGAACCGGGCGCTGGCTGCGGCAATATTGGCCGTCAGGGGGATGTGGCAAAGCCATTCCCCCTCTGCATCAATGGATGTACTCAAGCAGGGGCGGCTGCGCTTCCAGTGTCGGCAGGTGACGGGCCCAGCGGATAAAGGCGTCGGCCAGGGTGATGCCGAGCTCCTGATTGTGCTGGGTCAGGGTCCGCGCCAGTGCGGTGTAGCCCTCCTTGCCGGAGGCGGTATAGGCGCTCGACACTCCGCGATAGACCTGTTCGGCATTGACCGCTTGCCACTGGCCGGGGGCGGCTTCCCACTCCAGTCGGGTGATGCGCTGACCCTTGGGCCGATCGGCCTGATAGGTGAATCGCACCCCTGCGGTGTAGGGGAAGCTGCCGTTGCCATTGCCGACCACGCCGTTGTTGGTGGCGTTGTCGATGGCATTCTCCAGCGCTTCCGCCAACGTGACCGTGCACCCGATAGAGGGTGAGGGGAATGGCAAACGGCAGCAGGCGACCGGCGATATCTGCTTCGCTCAGGGGGCCCGGCTCCAGCGAGCAGCGCACGCCGCCAGCATTGTGCAGGGCAAAGTCCACCTCGCCTACCTGTTCACGAGCGGCGGTCAGCATGGCGCGGGCCACCAGCGGGGCGAGCTGGCTGCCGTGGGGCAGGGTGGCATCCGGCAGCCGCTGATGGGGCAGTGGCGCCGCCAGTCGGGTGACGATGCGCTGGCTCATGGTTTCTATCTCAGGCCGATAGCGTTTGGCCAGATGTAGTTCCAGTTGTGGATCCGGCTCGCAGAAGGTGAGCCCGACAGGTGGCGTGGAGGCAAATGGCCAGGGCTGCCAGGGGAGCCACTCCAGCTGCCCCTCACTTTGCACGACGCGGCCTGCCTCATCGAAGGTGAGCTCGCAGACACCGAGGCAGAGGGCGCTGTGGCCAGCGTGCAAAATAGCCACCCCGTTGTTCATCAGCGGATAACTGCCTTCGCTTGGCAGACCCAGCGGCGCGAGATCGCCGAGCAGGCTGTGGGTATGGCCGCCAATGATGAGGCTGAGCTCGGGGAAGCGCTCGGCCAGCAGCTTGTCCTGATCCAGCCCGAGGTGGCTCAGCAGCACGATATGCTGGATCCCTTCGCGCTTGATCTCCCGCAGCACCCGGGTGAGGGTCTCGGTGACCGCGTGGAAACGGGTGTGGGGATCCGGGTTGGCGATGGCAGCCATCTGGGCGAGGGTGATGCCGAGCAGCGCAAAGGGAATGCCGTCGATCACCCGGCGATGCCAGGGCTGATGGGCGTCGTAGAGGTGGGGAATATCCCACAGCCCGAGCGGCGTGTCGGCTGGCTCCTGACTGTTGTCCAGATTGGCGGCCAGCACCGGAAAATCGAGCTGGCGCAAGAACTCCACCAGCGGGCCATTGCCCAGATCGAACTCGTGGTTGCCAAGTACCATGGCATCGGGGGCCAGCATGGCGAGCAGGTCGGCGTTGGCGCGCCCTTTGAAGCGGTTGAAATAGAGAGAGCCCTGAAAGGAGTCGCCACCATGCAGAAACAGAAAACGCTGGCCAGCTGCTGCGGCTTTGGCACGCAGTTGGGTCAGTCGGGTCAGGATCCGGGCATAACCGCCGCACTGGGTGCGCCACTGGCCTTCACCGACAGGGGAGAAGCTCATGGGCGCGCCATCGAAGTGGGAGTGGCAATCACTGAAATGGGCAAGTTGAACCGTAATACTCATCTCGGTCCTCCTTAGGGGGAAAATGAGCACCGAGTCTACTGCAAAGGGGGGGGAAGATACCAGCCCGGCAGGGTGCCGGGCTGGTCAACGATTAGGCGGGTACCATGATCTGGGTGGCGACAATCACCACCAGCAGGCCGACGGCGACCGGCATACTGGTGCGCTTGACCACCTCGAACGGCGAGAGCTTGCCCATCCCGGCACAAGCGACCACCACCCCGGATACCGGAGAAATGGTGCGACCCAGGTTGGAGGCTTGCAGCATCGGGATCACCAGATAGGCCGGGTTGATGCCAAGGCTGCTGGCCAGGTTGGGAATCAGCTCCACAAAGGCGTAGAAGGGGGCATTGCCCGAGCCGGTGGTGAAGGCGGCCAGGGTGGTGATCACCACCAGTGACAGCATCATGATCAGGCCACCCGAACCGAGATCCTGCGCGTGAGCCAGCAGGGTGTCGATAAAGCCGATGGTCATCAGACCCTGGGCGAAGACACCGGCACCAACCAGCAGCATGACCACACCGGCAAAGGCGTCAGCCATGTTGCGCCAGCAGACCTGCAGACCGTCCAGCAGCTCCTTGCCATTGCGGATCCGCACGAGTTCCAGCAGGCTGGCCAGCACCATGCACATGACGATGATGGTGACGATATCCAGCTGCGGGCCCCATTTGCCGTCAAATACCAGCACCCCGATGATGGGGGTAAAGGGCAGGATGGCGTAGAAGGCTGGCGCATTCGTCACCAGATCACCCGGGGCGACCGGCTCGTTGTGCTCACCGGATTTCTGGTCAAGGTAGCGCTGCCAGAAGAAGTGGGTCACCGCCATGCAGGCGATCGCCACCAGCGAGATGGGCAGGGTCAGCTTGAAGGCAAAGTCCAGCAGCGGCATGTTGGCGGCCTGAGCGGCCATCACCACGTCACCGGAGGTCGGTGCCAGAATGATGGCGGCTGGCGAGGCGCACACGGCCGCAGCCGCGCCACGGGAGATCCCCATGTTGACCATCAGCGGAAACAGGGTTGCCATCAACAACACGCCGAGGCCGGTAGCGGAGCTGACCGCCAGCGACATGGCGCAGGCCACCAGATAGGCAGCCACCAGCAGAATATAGGGGGACTTGATGATGCCGAGCGGTTTGCTGGCCAGCTTGACCAGAATGGTGTTGGCGCCGATATGGCTCATGTAGCCGGCGAAGCCGCACAGCACCATGATCAGCATCCCCAGTCCACCGCCACGGTCATTGAGCAGGAAGCGGACGTATTCGAAGATATCGGTTGCAATGTAACCGGTGCTGACCACCTTGCTCGGCAGTACCGGCTTGCCCATCATGGCGGTGATGACCAGCAGCAGCAAGCCGCCGCTCAGCAGCACCCCGGTCGCGGAGTATCCTTTGAAAATGGCACGGCCCACCACCAGGGTGACCAGGGTGCCAACGATGAGTTCCAGCATATGTTGCCTTCTGATTGGATGAGAGTGGAGGGAGTCTATTCCGATAGGGGTAGAGTGGCGACTGGAAACAGGATGTTGTGTGAGCTAAATCAACGTTTAACCCCATGAACAGAATTAAAGAAAGGTAAAGGTACTTTACCCAGCGGGTTTGGCTACCTACCCTTGCCAGCCTTGGTTGTCTTTTGAGGCTTTTATATGGCAATTGGTGACTTTTTAGGCATTAAACGCTCTATTTTCCTGCTTGCGATGCTATTTTCACCTACTTGCGTGTTTGCGGTAACCAATGACGGTTTTCATCAAACCGGTCCTCATCAGGCGGTCGCCATGCGGCGTCTCATGGCTCCTCACTCTTACGGCGTACTGGTGGTTGCCGAGGGGAACAGACCCCGTTTTGCCGCGCTGGCATCCAAAACCACCGAAGCAAACTGCCTGGCCCGTCATGCCATCCGGGTAGATGGGGTCGCGCTGCTGGTCACTCCGAGATTCTATGCCAAAGAGGGAAAACAGGGACTTTGCGAGCTGTGGCTCAATGAGGGGGCAGATCAGGACTTTTTTGCCAACCGCCTTAAAAATGATCATTTTATTCAGATAGATGGTCATGACATCAATGTGAAAAACTATCACCTCGACTGGCAGCGCATCAGCCGTCATGCTCAATAAAAATACAGTTTTGGCCTTGTGCCATACTCTGCTCACGCAACCTGTGAGCGTGCTCTGATTTCTGGGCGCATCATTGTATTGCGCCGCCTCGTCGTCACACATAGGCTATACCCGTCATCTGTGTGGCGGTGGGGTTCACCAAGGTTGGTACTCCGCCCGTGCAATCAAGGAAGGTAGTCTGGCATGGTCAGCAAGGTTTATGGAGTAGTGGGGGTCGGGTTGTTGCTGTTGCCCCTGATGAGTCAGGCTCAGCCGAGCCGGCCGCAAGTGGTGCCAGAGTCCCGCATCAATGTCCGTTTTTATGAGGTCAATGCAACCGGTCCGGAGCAGCTTGCCCGGGCGATTGCCCAGAGTGCTCCCAAGGTGAATGGCAAGCCCGTACTCGGCAAGGCGAGTTATCAGGTGGACTGGCAGCTGGATACCGAGCAGTTGCCGGGGCGCTGCCAGCTCAACCGGGTGACTGTATCCACCAACGCGACCGTGTTGCTGCCCCGCTGGCGTCAGAGCGCGAACAGTAACGCTCCTGCCCGCCAGCGCTGGGGGCGGCTGCTCTCCAGCATGTTTGACTACGAATCCCGCTTCAAGGAGATGGTGCTGCAGGGGGCCAATCAGGTGGGTGGCGCGATTGCGGGATTACCCGGCCATGCAGATTGCCAGGCGCTGCGCTATGCCGCGTGGGCAGCAGGCAGTGGCGAGCTGAACAAGATCAAGGGACGGCTCGACGGATTCCAGCGTCAAACAGGTTACGGCGAACAACTCGGGGTGCACTGGCCCAAGTAAGCGCTATCTCAAGACGCAATATCCAGCATCGCACGATTTGATAAATAGAATGGCCGCCCGATGGGCGGCCATTCTATTTGCTTGCAGAGTCCGGTTCAGACCAGCGCCTTGCCTTTGAGCAGCTTGCGTACCCAGTAACGGGCAGGGTGGAGCGCTTCCAGCAGATCGGCGGCCAGCGGCAGGGGATCGCCGCAGATCTCGCTGGCGAGCAGCTCACCACCGAGCGGCGCCGAGCAGAGGCCCCTCGAGCCGAGCGCCCCCAGCACATAGAGGCCGGGGTGAAGGGGGAGTGGCTGGGCGTTGTGCTGATCATGCTGCAGCTGCGCATAGTGATTCGCCAGACCTTGCAATCTGGCCACTGGCCCCACCACCGGCAGGTGATCTCGACTGGCACAACGCACCCCTATGCGTGCCTCGTTGCCGCTCACATCCACTTCGGCGGGCCAGGTTTGCTCCGGCAGGCAGGCTTGCAACCGCACCTGATTCTGGATTTGCTCCTCGGCACGAAACTCAAGGCTGCTCTGGTTGCGGCCATAACTGGCGCCGATGCAGTGTTGATCGTTGTGCATTGGCGTGAGGTAGCCATCGTAGCAGAGCACGGTATTGAGCCGGCTCAGGCTGGCTGAGGTCGGCACATGGCTCACCTGACCGCGCACCGGATAGAGCGGCAGTTCGGCAAAGGGGAGCAGTGCTGGCAACTGGTGACCGGCAGCGACCACCAGATTGGGGGCCTGCCAGTGGCGGCCGTCCTGGCTCTCTATGTGCCAAGCATCTGTCTGCTCGGCAATGGCAACCACCTCGGTGTTGAACACCACCTCAAGCAGGCCGCTGGCTTGCGCCTCTTTCAGGGCGGCTCGGGTGAGATCGGCCGGACAGAGCCAGCCCCCCTGTGGGTAACTGACGCCGCTGTGGCCACAGGGCAGGCCAACCACCTGCTCTACCTCTAATGTAGAGAGGGGATGCATCAGTTCGGACGGGAAGGGGCCCTGGCTCATCTTGGTCAGCTTGGCTGCCGATTTGTCGTCATAGCCGAGCTGGGTCACTCCACATAATTCGAAAGCGATAGGATGGCGTTCGGCCAACGCCAGCAGCCGTTGGCGGGCATAGCCAAAAGCGAGGGAATAGAAGCGTGACAGGGCATCGTGCTCGCCGTTAAGCAGTGGATAGAGGGCACCCTGGCGGTTGCCCGAGGCGCCGGTGGCCGGTTCGCCATCTGCACACAGCAACGTCACCTTGCGACCCCGCTCCACCAGAGAGAGCGCCGTCATGACCGAGGCAATGCCGCCGCCGATGATCACTACCTCGCCAGCGCGTCCGGCAGGACGGGCATACCAGGGGGCGATGGTCTGCTGCGGCTGCTTGTCGGAGCGCTCCCCCACCAGCATCTCCCGCTTGCTACCGTGGCCCTTCACCTTCTTCATGGCAAAACCGGCGGCAATCAGGCCGCGACGGACAAAACCGGCACAGGTAAAGGTGGCAATGGAGCAATCGGGACGAGCGAGGCGAGCGAGACCATCAAACAGCTCCTGTGTCCACATTTCCGGGTTCTTGGCCGGGGAGAAACCATCCAGATACCAGGCATCCACCAGCCCCTCTGCCCGGTGAGGTACCTGCGGCAGCATATCCTTGATGTCGCCAAACCAGAGATCGAGGCGAATGCGGCCACCCGCAAAATGCAGGCGGTGGCAACCGGAGACCGGCAGCGGCCATTGGGCGACAAGATCCTGACTCAAGTGGCCAAGTTCAGGCCAAGCGGCCAGCGCCTTGCGCAGATCGTCTTGGGTCAGGGGGTATTTCTCGAAACTGATGAAGTGCAGACGGGAGCCGTTGCCGGATTGAGGCGCCTGTTCCAGGAAGGCTTGCATTGTCGCCAGAAAGTTAAGGCCTGTGCCGAAACCTGTTTCACCTATCACGAAACTGTCACTATCGTGGTGCGAAAATCGCGCAGGTAGCCGGTTTTGCTGCAAAAAGACGTAGCGGGTTTCACTTAGACCGTTATCATTGGAAAAGTACACATCCCCGAAGTCACTGGAGACAGGAGTTCCCGCTTCATTCCAGTCCAATCGGGCATGATGTAAGGATGTTTGACTCACGTTTTCCTCTGCTCGTGTCACAAAATCGCGGGCATTCTACGTGAAAGCAGACCAGTTTGGCAGCCGAAAGCGGGTAGACTTGGCGCCAGTTTTTCCAGACGAGATGAATTAATGAGAAGAGCAGTGATCACCGGTATCGGCGTCATCTCCAGTATCGGCAACAACAAGGAAGAAGTGCTGGCCTCCCTGAAAGCAGGTAAATCCGGCATCACCTATTCCGAGCAGTTCGAGCAGCACAACCTGCGCAGCCGTGTCTGGGGTAACATCAAACTCGATCCGTCTGAACTGATCGACCGTAAAGTCATGCGTTTCATGGGCGACGCTGCGGCCTACGCCTACCTCTCCATGCAGCAGGCCATTGAAGATGCCGGTCTGGCGGAAGATCAGGTCTCCAACGAGCGTACCGGCCTGGTGGTCGGTTCAGGTGGTGCCTCCGGCAAGAACACCTCGGAATCTGTGGATATCGCCCGCGAGAAAGGGGTCAAGCGTGTGGGTCCTTACATGGTGCCACGCACCATGTCTTCCACCACCTCTGCTTGCCTCGCGACCCCGTTCCAGATCAAGGGTGTCAACTACTCCATCAGCTCAGCTTGCGCCACCTCTGCGCACTGCATCGGTCACGCGCTTGAGCTGATCCAGCTTGGCAAACAGGATGTGGTCTTCGCCGGTGGCGGTGAAGAGCTGGACTGGTCCTCTACCATCCAGTTTGACGCCATGGGTGCCCTCTCCACCAAGTACAACGACACGCCGGAACAAGCGTCCCGTACCTATGATGCGAACCGCGACGGTTTCGTTATCTCCGGTGGCGGCGGCATTCTGGTGATCGAAGAGCTGGAACATGCGCTGGCCCGTGGCGCTCACATCTATGCCGAGCTGACCGGTTACGGTGCTACCTCCGATGGCTATGACATGGTCGCGCCGAGCGGTGAAGGCGCGGTGCGTTGCATGAAGATGGCGATGCAGGGTGTCGGCAAGGTTGATTACATCAACACCCACGGTACCTCCACTCCGGTCGGTGATACCAAAGAGCTGGAAGCTATCCAGACGCTGTTTGGCGCCAACGGTCCCAAGATCTCTGCCACCAAGGCGATGACCGGCCATGCGCTGGGCGCTGCGGGCGTGCACGAGGCTGTCTACTCCCTGCTGATGATGGAACACGGCTTTATCGCTCCCAGCATCAACATCGAGACTCTGGACGAGAAGGCCGAAGGTCTGCCCATCGTGCGTGAGTACGAAGCGGCCGAGCTCAATACCGTCATGTCCAACAGCTTCGGCTTTGGCGGTACCAACGCCTCCCTAGTGTTCAGCAAGTTCAAAGGCTGATATCCGGTTGATATGAAAAAAGCGCCTCAGGGCGCTTTTTTTGTCTTCGGGAGCTGCCATCAATCGTTGCAGAGCAGAGCAGAGCAGAGCAGAGCAGAGCAGAGCAGAGCAGAGCAGAGCAGAGCAGAGCAGAGCAGAGCAGAGCAGAGCAGAGATCGACCATTGTGGAATAGGGGGGGGCAGATGTCAGCGCAGATGGTGGGGGGGAGGTGACGCCACATCAATGAGCCTGATCTACATCTCTCTAGTGGGGTAGATAGCAAGAAGGGAGCCTGAGGCTCCCTTCTTTGTTAGCGGTAATGTGATGGCTGCTAGAACCAGAAGCCGATGATAAAGGAGCCCGCCAGCGTTAGCATCACGTTGGCCACCGCGTAGGTGCCGGCATAACCGAGCGCCGGAATGGAACTGTTGGCTGCCTCGTTGACCACATCCATCGCCGGGGCACAGGTACGGGCACCTGTGATGGCACCGAGCAGCAGTGCCGGGTTCATCTTGAGCACCCAGACCCCGAACAGATAGCCTACCAGCACCGGCAAGGTGGTCACCAGCATGCCGGAGAAGAGCACTACCGTACCCACCTCGCTGAGGTGGTCGAGGATGCCGCCACCAGCTTTCAGGCCCGTACTCACCATAAAGACCGCCAGACCGAGATCCTTGGCCAATCTGAGCGCGCCTGGCGGCACGTAGCCGACCGTCGGGTGGTTGGCCCGCAGGTAACCCATCAAAATGCCCGCCAGCAGCAGGCCGACGGCGTTGCCGAGGCCGAATTCGATCTGACCGAACACCAGCGAAACGGAGCCGATCAGCAGGCCGAGTACGAAGAAGGTGGTGAAGGCCACCAGATCCGTGGTCTGGCTGTGGATGCTGATAAAGCCGATCTTGTTGGCCAGCAGTTTGACCCGCTGCTTCTCGCCGCTGATCTGCAACACGTCGCCCTTTTGCAGCATGATGTTGCGATCGAACGGCATCTCGATCTGGGAGCGCACCACCCGATTGAGGAAGCATCCTTTCTCGGTGAGGTTGAGCTCCACCAGATGGCGGCCTACCACGGAGTCATTCTTTACCACTATCTCTTCGGTGACGATCTGCAGGTCAAGCAGGTTGCGGTCGAACACCTCTTTACCGTTGCGATAGTTGACGTCCAGCTTCTCGTGGCTCTCGGGATAGCCCACCAGGGCGATCTCGTCCCCTTCCTGAATAACGGCATCACCATCGGGACTGGCCAGAATGCCGTTGCGGCGGATCCGCTCTACATAGCAGCCGGTATGGGGATAGATGCCGGTCTCCCGCAGGGTACGGCCACCGATCCAGGCTGCCAGCTCGGGGCCGACCCGATAGGCGCGGATGATGGGCAGATAGGTCTTGCGACTCTCGCTGTCGGAGAGCCCCCGCTCGCGGGCGATTTTTTGCGCCTCGGTATTGAGGTCGAGGCGAGCCAGCGAGGGGAGGTAGCGCACCACCAGCATCAGGCCTACCAGACCCACCAGATAGGTCAGGGCGTAGCCGATGCCCATGTTGTCTAGCACCGCCTGCATATCAGTTTGATGGGGCAGATTGAGCAGACCACTGCGCAAGGCATCCTGGGCACCCACCAGCGCCGGGGTCGAGGTGAGGGAACCCGCCAGGATCCCCGCCGCCATGCCCGGCCCCAGATTGAAGAACTTGGCGAGCCCCACCGTCAGCAGCAGAGCGGTCAGCAAGATCACCAGCGTCAGGGTGATGTAGTGGATGCCGTCGCGCAGGAAGACGCTGAAGAAGTGCGGGCCCGCCTCGATCCCCACACAGAAGATGAACAGCATAAAGCCGACGTTTTCAGTGGTGGCAGCAAATTCGAAGCCCATCTGGCCGAACAGCAGGGCGGTGAACAACACGCCGATGGTGTTGCCAATCTGAAAGTTGCCAATTCGCACCTTGCCAAGCAGCAGGCCGAAGGCCAATACCACGAACAGCAGCAGGGAGTCGCTTTGATGTAGCAGTGTCACGAAATCTATGGTCATGCCCGGAAAAACCGAGGAAAAAAGTGGGGTCGATATTGTGCCGGATCTATCCCCAATAAAGAAGCGCAAGGGAGCGATTAATCGGATGTTATCGGACGCTATTTGTGGAACCGGCGGCGTGATAGGGAGACAAGCGGATGAAATCTGGCAATTTTTGCTGTAACCGTCGTTGTCAATTAGTGAAATCTGCTGCCCGCGACCGAAGTGCTCTGGCGCAGGCCGATATTTTAGATTCTGCTGTTCAGCCGCTTGGCGGGGATCAGTTTCAGCAGATTCAACCGATGGCCACCATGGTTGGCTGAGGGGCAAATCAGCTTGATATTTACCCGTTCGCCCACGGGGCATGGGTTGGCAAAAAGATGCTTCTGAAAAGTGCCAATAGAGCCTGTCACTAGGTGGTTCCGGAGGGAGCAAAAAAACAGCATAAAATCAGGTTGGCCAGCAAAATGACTCTTCGCCGGGGGCCATCAAGGGCAATCCCGCGTCCTGACAGGGCTTGCTGCACTTACCCACAGAATCTGTGGATAACCCTGTTTATGAAACTTGTTCATCGCCCTGAAAGCCGCGCCAGCACTGGGATACAAGGGCTGTTCAAAAAATACCGGAAGAAAAATGTTTGTATAAAAATCAAATAGTTAGATGCGACAGGAGAAAACTCTGTCGAGCCGGGACGGGTAACAAAAGGGAGCGTCAGCAGCAAGAAGGATCTTGTGCATTAAAATTGGCAGAGGAGGGCACTAAAGTGGATAACTTGCACCGAGATGGTGAGGAATTGGCTCCCCCGACTGGACTTGAACCAGTGACATACGGATTAACAGTCCGCCGTTCTACCGACTGAACTACGGGGGAACATCAGGCAAGGAGGAGCATCATACAGAAGGTGTCAGGGGTGGTCAAGCCATTCGCGGGATGATGGCACGGGTGTACCGCTGCCAAACCCTCGGTTACACTGCTCCTCTGCTGTTTTGTGTCGGGAGTGTTCATGAGCAAATTGTTCAAGTTAGCCAGCCAGTTTCAACCCGCCGGGGATCAGCCCACGGCGATTGCCCAACTGCTGGATGGCATCGAGTCGGGGCTGGCCCACCAGACCCTGCTCGGGGTGACCGGTTCGGGCAAGACCTTCACCATGGCCAACGTCATCGCCACCCTGAACCGCCCGACCATGATCCTGGCTCCCAACAAGACCCTGGCCGCCCAGCTCTATGGTGAGATGAAGGAGTTCTTCCCCGACAACGCGGTGGAGTATTTCGTCTCCTACTACGACTATTACCAGCCCGAAGCCTATGTGCCGACCACCGACACCTTTATAGAGAAGGATGCCTCGATCAACGATCACATCGAGCAGATGCGATTGTCGGCCACCAAGGCGCTGCTGGAACGGCGCGACGTGGTGATCGTCGCCTCGGTGTCGGCCATCTATGGTCTGGGGGATCCCCAAGCTTATCTGAGCATGATGCTGCATCTAAAAGTGGGGGATGTGATCAACCAGCGGGATATCCTGCGCCGTCTCGCCGAGCTGCAGTACACCCGTAACGACATGGCGTTTCAACGCGGCACCTTCCGGGTGCGCGGTGAAGTGATCGACATCTACCCTGCCGAATCGGACAAGCTGGCCCTGCGGGTAGAGCTGTTTGATGAAGAGGTGGAGCGCCTCTCCCAGTTCGACCCGCTGACCGGCGCCATCGAGCAGACGGTAGTGCGCTACACCATCTACCCCAAGACCCACTACGCCACCCCGCGCGAGACCATTCTGGGGGCTATCGAGCATATCAAGGAGGAGCTGCGCAGTCGCCGCGAGCAACTGTTGTCTCTCAACAAGTTGGTGGAGGAGCAGCGCATCAGCCAGCGCACCCAGTTCGACATGGAGATGATGCAGGAGCTGGGTTACTGCTCCGGCATCGAGAACTACAGCCGCTACCTCTCCGGCCGTGCGCCGGGGGAGCCGCCGCCCACCCTGTTTGACTACCTGCCGGGGGACGGCCTGCTCATCATCGACGAGTCCCACGTCACGGTGCCGCAGATCGGCGCCATGTTCAAAGGGGACCGCTCCCGCAAGGAGACTCTGGTGGAGTACGGCTTCCGGCTCCCCTCTGCGCTGGACAACCGGCCGCTCAAGTTCGACGAATTTGAAGCGCTGATGCCGCAGACTGTGTTTGTTTCGGCGACTCCCGGCACCTACGAGCTGGAGAAGTCCGGCGGCGATGTGGTGCAGCAGGTGGTGCGCCCAACCGGCTTGCTCGATCCGGAGATCGAGGTGCGTCCTGTGACCACGCAGGTGGACGATCTGCTCTCCGAGATCCGCAAGCGGGTCGCCGTCGAGGAACGGGTGCTGGTTACTACCCTGACCAAGCGGATGGCGGAAGACTTGACCGAGTATCTGGCGGAGCACGACGTCAAGGTGCGCTATCTCCACTCCGATATCGACACGGTCGAACGGGTGGAGATCATCCGCGATCTGCGCCTTGGCAAGTTCGATGTGCTGGTGGGCATCAACCTGTTGCGGGAAGGTCTCGACATGCCGGAGGTGTCGCTGGTGGCGATTCTGGATGCAGATAAAGAGGGCTTCCTGCGTTCGACCCGCTCGCTGATCCAGACCATCGGCCGGGCGGCGCGTAACCTCAACGGCAAGGTCATTCTCTACGGCGATACCATCACCAACTCGATGAAGGTAGCCATTGAGGAGACCGAGCGGCGCCGCGCCGTGCAGCATGCCCATAACCTCAAGCATGGGATCACCCCCAAAGGGCTCAACAAGTCCATTGGCGATGTGATGGACATGGGAGGCAGCCGCACGGCAGGCAAACCTGGCAAGGGGATGCGCAAGGCGGCCGAGCTGCAAGGGGAGTACCATGTCCGCTCTGCCAGCGAGATTGCCAAAGAGATCAAGCGGATGGAGGAGCAGATGTTCCAGCATGCCCGGGATCTGGAGTTCGAACAGGCGGCGGCACTGCGGGATCAGATCCAGCAGTTGCGCAGCGAGTTGATCGAATCATGAGCCGCAAACGCTGGCTAATTTGGCAACGACTGCGTCGTCTCTATCAGGGCTTTCGCCATCCCGGTACCCCCTGGTGGGCGAGGGGGCTGGTGATCCTTATCCTGCTCTATGGCATCAGTCCGGTGGATCTTATCCCTGACGTGGTGCCCTTGCTGGGTTGGTTCGATGATGTGACCCTGCTGCTGGTGTTGCTATGGGGTTGGGAGCGTTGTCTGCCCCCTGCAGTGCGCAGCGAGCTGGAACAGGCCTCCTAGTTCACCTTTTCAACACGGTGCTCGGCATCTCTCTTTGTGATCCCACCCTCGAAGGAAGCGGAAAAACGGTTTCATTTGAAGGTGGGCACTGCGGGATGAAAAAGAGGCTGCCTCGGTGATTGTCGCCCGAATGGCATTGGCGTAGACTCCACGCCGTTCACTTTATGGGTATGGAAAAAATGGATCTGATCCTCTTTGCAATCGACTTCATCCTGCACGTTGACGTGCATTTGAAAGAGCTGTTCGAGAACTATGGCGTCTGGGTTTACGCCATCCTGTTTCTGATCATCTTCTGTGAAACCGGGTTGGTAGTGACGCCGTTCCTGCCGGGTGACTCCCTGCTGTTTGCCGCCGGTGCACTTACCGTGGGCAGCGTGTTGGACGTCCATACCCTGGCGGCCGTGCTGATCATCGCTGCCGTGCTGGGCAACGTGGTCAACTACACCATTGGTCACTTCTTCGGCGAGCAGCTGTTCCGCAACCCGGATTCAAAAATCTTCCGCCGCGACTATCTGGAGAAGACCCACGCCTTCTATGCCAAGCATGGTGGCAAGACCATCATCATCACCCGCTTCCTGCCTATTGTGCGTACCTTTGCGCCGTTTGTGGCAGGGATGGGGGCCATGACCTATCCGCGCTTCCTGGCGTTCAACCTGGTTGGCGGCCTGCTGTGGGTACTCTCCTTCGTCTATGCCGGCCACTTCTTTGGCAATCTGCCGGTGGTGCGTCACAACTTTACCCTGCTGATCTTCGGCATCATTGGTATCTCCCTGTTGCCCATGGTAATTGGCGCGGTCAAGGCCAAGATGAGTACTGCCAGGGCGTAACCAGAAATACGGTAAGCCAGAACGAGAAAGGGGGAGCCATCATGGCTCCCCCTTTTTATCTCCACACGGGCATGACACTCAGTTGCAGCAGCGCCCTTTCACCAGATTGCCGATGGCCACCACGGTGAAGACCAACAGGTAAGCGGCGAAGATGACAACCAGCCACTGGGGCATGGAGTAACCGAAGAACTGCCAGGTGATCTGGGCACAATCCCCTTCCGGCATAAAGAGCCAGGGGAGCCACTGATCGAGCGGAGCCCAGCTCGGGAAGTCGGCAAACGGGCTGCAGACGTTGAACGGGGAGGGGTTAACCTGATAGTCCACATGCTTGAGGGCCAGCTGGAAGCCGCGGAAGGCACTGTAGCCCCACAGCAACATGGCACTCCAGCGAACATACCACTTATCCGGCGCCACCATGCCGAGCAGACCAGCGGCCAGCACACCCAGGGTCGCCAACCGTTCGTAAACACACATCACGCACGGGGAGAGGCCCAGCACATGCTGGAAGAAGAGGGCGCACAACTCGAGGAACAGGGCTGATGCTGCCAACAAGCCCCAAGCCAGCCGATGGGCGGCAATACGGCGGAGAAACTCGATCATCTCATTGATCTCTCAGAAAAAACAGTGGCTGAATTAGAGCAGAGCGGAACCGAAAAGAAAAGGGCCCTGAAAGGGCCCTCGGAAACCATCTCAATTGATTAATGCAGCGCCGGCTGTACCGCTGGCAGCGCACTCTCCATCACCAGCCATCCGTGCTGATAGAACCACTCGGTGGCAGGACCAAGCAGCAATTCGACAGAGAAAAAGCCGATCAGCCCCAGCACCAGGGTGTAGGGCAGCGCCATCCAGACCATGCGGCCATAGGAGAGACGCAGCAGCGGCGCCAATGCCGAAGTGAGCATAAACAGGAAGGCGGCCTGACCATTGGGGGTGGCGACCGATGGCAGGTTGGTACCTGTATTGATGGCTACCGCCAGCAGATCGAACTGGGCGCGGTCGATGGCACCATTGAGCATGGCCGTCTTCACCTCATTGATGTAGACGGTGCCGACAAAGACATTGTCACTGACCATGGAGAGCACCCCGTTGGCCAGATAGAAGAGGGCCAGCTGGTTCTCCGGTTTTGCTGCCAGTACCAGCTGGATCACCGGCTTGAACAGCTGCTGATCGATGATGACGGCGACCACGCTGAAGAAGACTGCCAGCAGGGCGGTGAAGGGGAGTGCCTCCTGGAAGGCTTTACCCAGCGAGTGCTCCTCGGTGATCCCGGTCAGGGAGGTGGCCAGCACGATGACCGAGAGGCCAATCAGACCAACGGCTGCCAGGTGCATGGCCAGGCCGACAATCAGCCAGACCGCAATCAACGCCTGAACAATCAGCTTGGCCTTGTCTTGCGGGCTGCGTTTTGCCTCTTCGTAGCGGTTGTACTCCTCCATGATGGCACGCACAGTGTCCGGCAGGCGGGCGCCATAGCCAAACCAGCGGAACTGTTCCACCAGCACGCAGGTCAGCAGACCGCAGATAAAGACGGGGATGGTGACGGGAGACATGCGAATGGCAAATTCGGCGAAGTTCCAGCTGGCTTGCTCGCCGATGATGAGGTTTTGCGGCTCGCCCACCAGGGTGCAGACACCACCCAGCGCGGTACCGATGGCGGCATGCATCATCAGGCTGCGCAGGAAGGCACGAAAATCATCGAGATCCTGGCGATTGAGCTCGGCGACTTCCTTATCATCGGTATGGTCATGGCTGTGACCAAACTCCTTGCCGGACGAGACCTTGTGATAGATGGCATAGAAACCGGTGGCAACGCTGATCACCACGGCAATCACGGTCAGGGCATCGAGAAAAGCTGACAGGAAGGCGGAGACCAGACAGAAGGAGAGGGAGAGCAGGATCTTGGAGCGTACGCCGATCAGCAGCTTGGTGAAGACATAGAGCAGCAGCTGCTTCATGAAATAGATACCTGCCACCATGAACACCAGCAACAGCAGCACCTCGATATTGGCGACCAGCTCGTGCTTGACCTGATCGGCGGAGGTCATGCCAATCAGCACGGCTTCGATCGCGAGCAGACCACCCGGTTGCAGGGGGTAGCATTTGAGGGCCATGGCCAGGGTGAAGATAAACTCAACGACCAGTAACCAGCCCGCAATGAAAGGATCAAGGTGGAAGGCAATCGGATTGATCACCAGAAATAGCAAGATGGCGCTTTTATACCACTGTGGTGCATTGCCCAAGAAGTTCTTGGCGAATGCCTGCCCTAGGCTTATTGGCATGATAATGGGTCTCAACTTTGTTGTTAGGATCTGCTTCTATGCAGTCAAGGATGATTCGACCTGTGCCTCCCGATGTTGGCCTTTATCTGTCTGATTCCTCGTGATTTTAATCAAAAAGCGTGACGATTATAAATGATAGCCGATGGATCTCTGCCCATGTGTCTGTTTTATAACCACCTTGTCGGGGTTGGCTGGCTCCCCTGCGGCGATTAGATACATATTCCCAACACTATATTTGCCATATGTGAGCAGAGGACTGACCTTATGCTTGCCAGCCATCATCGCTTTGATATCATTCGTCAGCCTTTTTACGCATTACAACAGAGTCAATTCATGGTTATAAAAGCGCAGAGCCCAGCTGGGTTTGCCGAGGAATACATCATCGAGTCCATCTGGAACAATCGCTTTCCTCCCGGATCTATTCTGCCCGCCGAGCGTGAATTATCCGAGTTGATCGGGGTGACGCGGACGACCTTGCGCGAAGTGCTGCAGCGACTGGCCCGTGATGGCTGGTTGACCATACAGCATGGCAAGCCGACCAAGGTGAACAATTTCTGGGAAACCTCCGGCCTCAATATTCTGGAGACGTTGGCTCGTCTGGATCAGGACAAGGTACCTGATCTGATAGCTCAGCTGCTCTCCGCCCGTACCCACATCTGCACCATCTTTATCCGCGGGGCGATCCGTCACAATCCGGAGCAGGCCGCCGAGATCCTGCGTGGCGCCGATGGGGTCGAGAACAACGCCCAGGCTTATGCCGAGTTCGATTATCGCCTGCACCACCAGCTGGCGTTTGCTTCCGGCAATCCGATCTACGCCCTGATCCTGAATGGTTTCAAAGGGTTGTATAGCAGAGTCGGCAGCTACTACTTCTCCGACAAGCAAGCTCGCGAGACCGCAGATGCCTACTACAAGACCCTGCTCAATCTGGCGGAGACCAAGAACCACGAAGCCGTTTTCATGACGGTGCGTCAGTACGGTATCGAGTCCGGCAAGCTGTGGACTCGCCTGCGTCAGGACATGCCAAGCGATCTGTGCGACAACTGATCCCTTGCCTGTGCTGTCCAAGAAACGCGCCATCCGGCGCGTTTCTTTATTCTGCCGAGTTTGTGTCTATCCTTGATTGGCGGTGGTAATTGCTTGAACTGCATGGATATTTGGCCAAAAAGCTTGATCCAGCGCAAATGAACCCTGCATTTATCACTTTGGTGGCATAGGACCCAACCGCTGATTGAGGTCAAATGGTGTCATCAAGAGCGGAGCCAATATCCGCCAGAAGGAACACACCTTTCACCGGATGAAGGACACAACAATGAGTCTTCTTGAACACACCATCTGGACAGTACTGGGATATGGGGCCATGCCCTTTATCTTTCTGAGCGGATTCGTGGCGGTGGCAGTGACCTGTTGCATGCTGCTGAACGCGTTCGGGGTACAGTCCGCCGAGAAGTGAGTCGCTTCTCCATGCCGCCAAATGCCAGTCTTCGGACTGGCATTTGTTTTTTGTGTCTTTTAAAGCACTTATCCCGGCAGGGAAGGGGAAATCTTTGGTCAGGATGGTCGAACCTGCCGCCGATTTTGATTACACTGGCGCCCGTATTTCCCACTCACCCTTCTCTTATCAGGTGTTCAAGGTTTTCTATGGCTCTCAAGGCAACCGTATTCAAGGCCCAGATCAGTTTGTCTGATATGGATCGCAATCTTTATCAGGACTTCTCCCTCACGCTGGCGCGCCACCCCTCCGAAACCGATGAGCGGATGATGATCCGGCTGGCGGCCTTTGCCTGGCACGCTGCCGAGCGACTGGAGTTCACCAAGGGATTGAGCGCCGATGACGAACCCGAGCTCTGGTGCAAGAACTACTCGGACGACATAGAGCTCTGGATCGAGCTGGGCCAACCCGATGAAAAACGGCTGAAAAAGGCCTGTAACCGTGCCCGTCAGGTGGTGCTCTACCTCTACGGTGGTCGTGGCACCAGCGTCTGGTGGAAGCAGAACCAGGGCAAGCTGAGCCAGCATGACAACCTCAGCATCATCGAACTCTCCGACAGCCAGACCCTGCCGCTGACCGCCATGGTCGAGCGCACCATGCAACTCACTTGCACCATTTCCGATGGTCAGCTCTGGGTCAGTAACGGCGCACTGGAAGTGACGCTGGATCCGGTGGTGCTGATGGGCAAACCGGCCCGCGAACTGTAACGGACGCAGCCCATGTTCAGCGCCTTGCTAAATATCGTCATTCCGGTGTTCGGTGTGGTCGGGCTCGGTGCACTCTACGGGCGATTGCGACCGGGGGCTGCGCTCGGTTACGTCAATCGGGCCAATATCGAGCTGTTTACCCCTGCGCTGGTCTTCTCCGCGCTGGTCAAGTATCCGCTGGCGCTGGCGGAGCATCTGCCGCTGATTGCGGCGGGGGCGCTGGTTATTCTGTTACCCGGTCTGCTGCTCGCGCTGCTCAAACTCAAAGGAATTGAGCGGGCAGCGCTGATCTTGCCCGCCATGTTCCGAAATACCGGCAATCTCGGTATCCCCTTGATGGTGCTGGCGTTTGGCGAGCAGCAACTGGGGGCCATCGTGATCCTCTTTGTGCTCTCCAATCTGCTGCACTTTTCGGTCGGCATGTTTATCCTCTCGGCAAATACCTCCCGCTGGCTGTGGCTGCGAAGCCCGGTGCTGTGGGCCGCGCTGGCCGGTTTGCTGGTGGCCAACCTGCATATCACGTTGCCGGAATATGTGGTGACCACGGCCTCGCTGCTCGGCCAGATCTCGGTGCCCCTGATGCTCTTTGCGCTGGGTATTCGCCTGATGGAGGGGGAGCTTGATCACCTTGGCCTCGCGCTCAAGTGCAACCTGCTCTATCTGCTGGCGGGGGGATTGTCGCTGCTGCTGGCGATCTGGCTGTTGCCCCTCAAGACGGAGTGGATCCCGCTGTTGATGTTGTCGGTTTCCTTGCCCCCTGCGGTCTTGAATTACATGCTCTGCGAGCAGTATCACTGTCAGCCGGACAAGGTGGCCAGTATCGTGCTCGGCGGCAATGCCCTCTCTGTGCTGGTGATCCCGCTGGCGGTCTGGCTGGCACTTCATCTGCCCGGCTAAGTCAGATTGCATCGCTGCGGCTCTTCTCGTGGAAACGGTTCGTACCAAATCATTGCCTCCGTGATACATCTGTCGTCCCCGTATCCGGCCCTGAGCCCCAGGGCTAACGGCGACAGCTATAGTATGAAAAAGAGCTGACTGACACTGTTTAACCAATGCCAGTGAGGGAAACCGGATGGGCACAAGTGAGCAATCTGATCCTGTGGGGCAGGCAAAATCGCGCTATGACCCGGCATTGCCTACCGGTTATGACTGGCGCAGACACCGCCGTTTTATCCTCAGTGGCGGTGGTTACAAGGCAGAATGCAGCCGTCGCAACTGGTTTTTGGAGTTGCTCAACCCGGTGCCCTATGTGGTAGTGCGCGACATAGCCATCGGCGGCATCGGTATTCTGGGGGCCATACGGTTGAAAGAGGGGGATGAGCTGGTGATTGCCATTCCCTCTGGCGAGAAACTGCGCGGTCTGGTCGTGAGATCCCAGCCAGACCCACTCTTTCCCAAACTCTATAGCACCGGTATTCGTCTGCATCGTTATCCAACGGCCGAGCTGTTTGCCCGCTGGCAAAGTTACATTCAGCCGCAAGATAAAGCGGATTTCGACCATGAGTGCCAAGTCTTGAAACAGGTACGCGGCGCGTGAGCCAGATGCCATTTCAGTGGCTGTTTTCCCCACCTTCAGCATGATTTGTCGATGGATTCCGCAGATCAGCAGGCTTGGCTGTCCCGAGTGGTTTATCTTGCTGCATGTGTTTTCATCTTCATGTTTTTATTGAATTTTATCTGTGCCTCTGAAGTCACGGAGGATACGGATCATTTTCCCTTTTCGTGATCCCCCCCGAAGTAGTTCCCCCTGATATCCCTTAGTATCTGGCCAGCATGACTCCCTTTCGGGGGAGGATAACAAGAACAAAAAGGAATGATGGATGAGATCCGTGAGCAACCAGTGTCTGTTGATGCAGATCCAGCCGACCATCTTGCGCTTTGCCAAGATGCTGGCGAGTGTGCTGCAGCTTGAGGTCGAAATTGTGGATGCCGATATGGTTCGGGTGGCTGGCACCGGGCCCTATGGCAAGTTCTTCGGACGTCAGCTGGAGGGCGACTCCCGCCTGCTGCGCTATGTGATTGATAACCAGCGGGAGAAGATCGTTACCCACACCAGTGATGATCCCGTGTGTGACGGTTGTACCTGCAAGGAGAGCTGCCGTGAGCGCGCCTTCCTCGGGGTGCCCATCATGGTGGACGAGCGCTGCATCGGGGTGATCAGTTTGGTGGCTTTCAGCGACGAGCAGCAGGCGCGCCTCAACAACAATCTGCAGGATGTGTGCGACTATGTGCGCCACATCTCCACCATCTTTGTGGCCAAGTTGCTCGATTCGCGCGGGCTGTCGGACGGGGTCAACAAGGTGTTCCTCAATCTGATGACCAACATGGATCAGGGCTGCCTGCTGCTCGATGACAAGAGTCAACTGCTCTACGCCAACGAGGCGGCGCTCCATCATCTGGGTTGCCAGCAGGAACAGCTGCAGGGGCGCGAAGTGGGGATCCGCCCGCTCACCTTCTCCCAGCAGGGGCTGAGTGGTCATCTTCAGCACATCATCACCTTTGAAGGTCGTCAGGAGCTGATCATCGGCCAGCTACATCATGTGCAGGGCCAGCAGCTCTTTCTGATGGCGTTTCACCAGTCCCACTCCGGTCAGGTTCAGGAGCCGGATCCGGATGTGCGGATCGATCAGCTGATCGGCGAGAGCAAGCCGATGCGCACCCTCAAGCGACTGCTGCACCGCATCGCCCAGAGCCCCTCCAGCGTGCTGATTTGTGGCGAGAGCGGCACCGGTAAAGAGGTGGTGGCCCGCGCTGTCCATCGCCTGAGTCCCCGTCAGGACAAGCCTTTTATTGCCATCAACTGTGCCGCCATTCCCGAACAACTGCTGGAGAGCGAGCTGTTTGGCTATGTGAAGGGCTCCTTTACCGGTGCTTCCAGCGGTGGCAAGCAGGGCCTGATCCAGGCAGCCCATCAGGGCACCCTGTTCCTTGACGAGATTGGCGACATGCCGCTCACCATGCAGGCCAAGCTGCTGCGGGTGCTGGAGCTGCGGGAGGTGACCCCCATCGGGGCCAGCCGACCGGTGCCGGTGGATATTCGCATCATCGCCGCTACTCACCAGCATCTCGATCAATACATCGTCGAAGGGAAGTTTCGCGAGGATCTCTACTACCGCATCAACGTCATCCCCCTCAACCTGCCGCCACTGCGGGAGCGGGAAGGGGACGTGGAGCTGCTGACCCACTACTTCCTCAACCTGCACACCAGCCGCATTGGCATTGTCTATCCCGGTTTGGCTCCCGAGGTGATGGCGCTGCTCAAGGGGTATCGCTGGCCGGGCAACGTCCGCGAGCTCAGCAACCTCATCGAATATCTGGTCAACGTCAGCCAGGCGGGCGAAGTGATTGACGCCAGTCTGCTGCCCCCCAACATCATCCGCAATCAGGAGCCCCATCGCGTGGCGGCCCAGTCGATCCCGGTGACCAATCTGGATGCGTCGTTCAATGTGCCTGCCACCGCTCCGCTCGCCGCCACGCCGGAGAAGCTGCCTGAACCCGTTCCGGGTGAGAGCGGCCTTGAGAGCATGGAAAAACAGATGATAGAAGAGACCCTGCAGCGGCTCGGCAACAAAAAACTGGCCGCACAGGCGCTGGGGATTGGGATTGCCACCCTCTATCGCAAGATAAAGAAGTACGAGATTGCCGTGCAGAGCTGAGGCGCTGGCGGCATCGATCTGGCCCGTGTCGTTTATCGGATGGCACGGGTTTTTTATGGGAACAAGGTTCTGCGCCATTGCCCGGTCGGTGATGAACAGATTGGCGGGGAAGGGAGGGCGGACAGAATGCAAAAAGCCCGCTCGATGAGCGGGCTTTTTTAATCTGGTGCGTCCTAGTGGATTCGAACCACCGACCCCCACCATGTCAAGGTGATGCTCTAACCAGCTGAGCTAAGGACGCAGGGTGCGCAATGCGGCTTTTATTTCTTTATGCAGAAGTGGTGGGTTTAATTGGATTCGAACCAACGACCCCTACCATGTCAAGGTAGTGCTCTAACCAACTGAGCTATAAACCCACATCTGCATTTCTTTCAATGCTGAATGGTGCGTCCTAGTGGATTCGAACCACCGACCCCCACCATGTCAAGGTGATGCTCTAACCAGCTGAGCTAAGGACGCATAATCAGTGTTCTGTAATGGTGCGTCCTAGTGGATTCGAACCACCGACCCCCACCATGTCAAGGTGGTGCTCTAACCAGCTGAGCTAAGGACGCATCACAGAAAGTGGTGGGTTTAATTGGATTCGAACCAACGACCCCTACCATGTCAAGGTAGTGCTCTAACCAACTGAGCTATAAACCCACTTTCTCTTACTTAACTACGCCAGCGCTGCTGACGTGGTCGGCATACTACCCATGCCCCCCAAGGCTGTCAACAGGCCATATGCACAAAGGAGACTGTTTGCCCAGTTCTTGCGCAGCCTGTTGATTTTGCAGGCGAGTTGTCGCTTGCCAAGCCCTGTTACTGAGATCGCGACAGGGTAGTGCAGGCTTCCGGAGTGGCAAAACGGCCGTAGATGTAGCGCAATCTCGCCCCCAGCATCAGGGCCGCACTGGTGAGGCCGACGATAAAGCCGATCCAGAAACCCTGCGGCCCCATCCGTGGCACCAGCCAGTCGGTGAGACCCAGGATCATGCCGGTGGGCAGCCCCAGTCCCCAGTAGGCGACGATGGTGACGTAGAAGATCGCCTGGGTATCCTTGTAACCGCGTAGTGCGGCGGCCGCGACCACCTGCACCGAGTCGGAGATTTGATAGATGGCGGCGAAGAACAGCAAAATGGCCGCCAGGACGATCACCTGCTGATCATCGGTATAGATGGAGGCGATTTGCTCGCGCAGCAGTACCGTCATGGCGGCAGTGGCAGCAGCGATGGCCATCCCCAGCATCAAGCCGGTGCGAGCCGCCACCCGGGCGTGATGGGGTTGCCCTTCGCCGATGCTGTGACCGACCCGGATGGTGACACCCACCCCGATGGAGAGGGGCAGCATAAAGACCAGGCTGGAGAAGTTGAGGGCAATCTGGTGGCTCGCCACCGTCTCGGCGCCGAAGGGGGCCAGCATCAGGGCCACCACGGTAAACAGGGTCACCTCGCAGAAGATCGCCATGGCGATGGGGAACCCTAAGCGGAACAAGCGCCAGATCCGGCTGCCGTTGGGGCGAGCCAGCTGGGAGAAGAGCCGGATCTCGGTGAAGTGACGGGAGAGCTTCACATAGAGGATCATCGCCAGCAGCATGGCCCACAGCACGATTGCCGTGGCCACGCCACAACCCACCCCGCCCAGTTTCGGCATGCCGAAGTGGCCGTGAATGAAGATGTAGTTGGCGGGAATATTGACCGCCAGCCCGACAAAGCCGATCACCATGGTGGGCATGGTGTGGGAGAGCCCCTCACTGAAGTTGCGCAGCACCTGGAACATCACGAAGGCGGGCAGGCCCCACAGGATAGCGTGCAGATAGCCGGTGGTCTTGGCCGCCATCACCGGCTCCACATCCATGAACTGCAACGCCAGCGGGCTGTAATAAAGCGCAATCATCGCCAGCGGGGTGACGATCAGTGCCAGCCAGAAACCCTGATGAACGGCCGGGCGAATGGCCTCCCGTTTACGGGCGCCATTGAGTTGGGAGACGATGGGGGTGAGCGCCATGATGATCCCCTGCACCAGCAGGATCACCGGTAGCCAGAAGCTGGACGCCACCGACACGGCAGCCAGATCGACCGCACTCACCTGACCCGCCATTACGGTATCGACGAAGTTCATGGCGACCTGGGCCACCTGGGCGACCAGAATGGGGCTGGCTAGACGGACGAGCTGCTTCGCCTCGGACCAATAACGTTGCACTGACACCTCCGAGTGGATCAGATAAGAGTAAAAAGAGCGGAAATCGGGAAGAGCCTTTGCACTTTCGGACGAAAGTGCAAAGGGTGGGGGAGGCATTCTAGCCTGAAATTCAGCCAGGACGAAATAGTTGCCACCCCGGGGGGCAGGATCAGGCGTCTTCGTGATCGCTGATCAGCAGGTTGGCAGCGGCATAGGCGGCCTGTTCGCGCAGCTCGGCGGGCACCCGCTCATCGGCGGCGACCGCGTTGAGGGCGCGGATGGTGGCGGCGATGGCGTTTGGCACATAGCCCTGCTCGCCGGAGCCAATCTGGTTATAGGCGATACGGATCGCTTCACAGCACTCATAAACCATCATGATTTGCTTCCTTGAAAGTAAAAAGGCGAGCAAATATAGCGGTTTTGCTCCCATTTTGTCAGTATCGCGGTTGTAATTTGCGGCAAGCCCGTTAGTTTGGTTACCCCCTTTTCCTGTTTCGGCCTCTTTGATGCAGTTCTCTTCGCGCAACTCACTGGCGATCTTTCTGACGCTGTTTGCACTTCTCGCCCTGACGCTTAAGGATGGCGCGGACAAATATCTGGTACTCCATGGCTACTCCGTGATGGAGATGGTCTGGTTTCGCTTCTTTGTTCCTTTCCTCGGTCTGCTGCTGTTGTTGCCAAGGCGCACCATGTCGGCGCTGCTGGCGGTGGATCGATGGCTATTGTTGCGCTCGCTGCTGTTTCTGGTCTGTGCGCTGGTCTCGGTGATTGCGCTGGCCCATGTACCGCTCAACGTCTACACCATCATTTGCCAGCTTGGGTCGCTGGCCTTCGTGGTGGCGGGCGTGATCTTTTTCAGGGAGCGTCTGACCCGGACCAAGGTGGCGGCCGTGCTGCTGGGGTTGTTTGGCGTGCTGGTGGTGACCCATCCTGACGGGGGCGACGCGAACCTCTACTATCTGCTGCCACTGGTCATTGTGCTGGCCAACACCGGCTACAACCTTATCACCAAGCTGGTGGATCCACGTTTGACCACCCTCGATATCCTGATCGTCACCTGCTTCATGCTGGGGATGGTGGCAATGGTTGCACTCTGCTGGCAGCCTGCACTGTGGCACTTCCCTGGGCTTGCTGACTTGCCCTATCTGCTGGCGCTACCAGTGGTGACCCTGCTCTCCCAATATTGCCTTATCAAGGCGATGCAGTATGCGCAGGCCTCTACTCTGGCGCCCTTCTTCTATTTCCAGATCTTTTTTTCTACCCTCTGCGGCTATCTGATGTTTGGTGAAATGCCGACTCTCAGTAGTATGGCGGGGTGTCTGCTCATCGTGCTGGCTGGCATAGTGGTCATCCATTCCCAGCGCCGGGCTCGTGTGCTGGCGCGGTCTGAGGCGGCGGAGCAGGTGTGACAGTTTGTACGAAACGAATTGTGTAAAAACGGATTATGTAAAAGAAGCGGCCACAGGCCGCGATAAAAAACAGAGCGTGTTACCAGAAACAAAGAGGTGATGATGTTTACCGGAATTGTGCAAGGTGTGGCCGAGCTGGTCGCCATCGAAGAGAGTGCTTCATTTCGTACCCACGTGATCCGCATGCCCAGCCGGGAGTGGGGGGAAGGGCTGGCCCTCGGCGCCTCAGTCGCTCACAACGGCTGCTGCCTGACCGTCACCCGTGTCGAGGGGGAGCTGGTCAGCTTCGATCTGATGCAGGAGACCCTGCGCCTGACCAACCTCGGCCTGTTAAAGGTGGGGGACAAGGTCAATGTGGAGCGGGCTGCCCGCTTTGGTGACGAGATCGGCGGTCATGCCATGTCTGGCCATATCATCGGCATGGCAGAGGTTACCTCGGTGATCGACACCCCCAACAACCGTCAAGTGTGGTATCGCCTTGCTCCCGAGCTGATGAAATATGTGCTGACCAAGGGATACATCGGCATCGACGGCATCAGTCTGACCATCGGCGAGGTGCGCGAGCGGGAGTTCTGCGTCCACCTGATCCCCGAGACCCTGGCCCGCACCAACCTGGGTTGGGTCAAGGCGGGCTGGCAGACCAATATCGAGATCGATCCCCAGACCCAGGCCATCGTCGATACGGTGGAGCGGGTACTGGCGGCGCGCGGGGGTCACTGAAAGGAAACGGCTCGGTGTTAATCGCCTCATAAGCAAGGGCCTGCAGTGTGCAGGCCCTTGTTATTTACATGGTGAAAATATCTACTCAACTTTTTATGACTCGCAGTCACAACATCTGCTCAGCTCTTTGCGACTTGCAGGCACAGCAACTGCTCGGCCTTTTGTGACTCGCAATCAAAACAGTTGCTCGTCGTCTGCATCCACAAACAACTGCAAACAGTCGCGGGCTTCGTCGCGGTGAAGCCGCAGGTGGATCGGATTGCAACAGGCCATGCAATCTTCGTAAAACTCCTGATCACCCTGGCTGGCATCCAGCTCGACCCGGGTATGGTGACCGCAGTGGGGGCAGACGATGCGCTTGCTGGTGTACTCGATCATGATAACCTCCTCGGGCCCTGAGGCCGCCTATCTACCCTGATTCTAGTCGGGCTGCAGGAGGTTAACCGCGAGCAAACGCACGTTTATGACAGAGATCAAGCCTGAGGGATGGCAAGGTGCAACTGGTTGGACTGGTCGTGTGCGAGAGGAACAATCTGGTTGTGAATGACAGGTGAAAAGAGGGGAATTGCCAACGGTTGTTTGGCAATCACAGGGGGCTGGATGCCCCCTGCGGATATGAGAACGCGAGCGCAGCAAGGCGCCGACAGGCGCTACTTGACCCAGCTGGCCAGCATCTCGCTATTCAGCTCGGCCAGCGAGCTCAGCTGGTAGTTGGCGATGGCCAAGCGTGGGTCACCCACTAAAGCGGGATCCGGCACGATCAACGCTGTCATGGAGGCCGCCTTGGCCGCCAGCAGACCGGTAAAGCTATCTTCGATGGCCAGACAATGAACCGGCTCTACCCCCAGCTTTTCGGCGGCGTGGATGTAGACATCCGGGTGCGGTTTGCCGAAACGCTCTACTTCAGCGGAGTGAACCGCGATAAAGCGATCGCGAATGCCAAGTTTGCCGAGCACCGCTTCTACCATCGCAAAGGGGGAGGAGGTGGCCAGACCCACTTTCAGGCCGCGGGCTTCGATAAGGTCGAGCGCCTCCAGCACACCGGCTTTGGCCTGACCTTCGGAGAGGATCAGGGCGTTGACCTGATCCAGAATGCGCTGTACTACCTCTTCCTGAGTCGGGCCGCTCCACGGGCGCAGGCGATACCAGTGGGCAACCAGCTGATCGATGCGCACGCCGATGGTCGACTCACAATCCTCGACGGTGTGGGGGTGACCCAGTTCGGAGAAAACGGCGATTTGGGCCCGTTGCCAAAAGGGTTCCGAGTCGATCAGAACACCATCCATATCGAAGATCACGGCAGCTAACATCTTGTACTCCTGACAAATTTGAAGAGGGGATTATAAGCCTGACGGGAAAATGCAAAAGGGGCATTGCCATGCCCCTTGCGCCCGATCACATCGGCAAACGTTTGTTTTGCTATGGCAAAAAAGCCCTTAGAACAGTACATCGACCTTGGCGGCCACGGCTTTGGCTTTCTCTACCGCATCCTGGCAATCCTCTGCGCGGGCCAGCGCTACGCCAAGACGGCGGCGACCGGCGATCTCTGGCTTGCCAAATAGCCGCAGTTGGGCGCCCGGCACCAGTGCCAATGCCTCACCAATTCCCTGATAGCGGATGTCCTGGCTGTGCCCTTCGCGCAGCACCACGGCGGAGGCACTCGGCCCGTACTGGGTGATTGTGCCGACCGGCAGCCCCAGAATGGCGCGCA
Organism: Aeromonas sp. 84A; assembly: GCF_051919345.1. Lineage (NCBI taxonomy): Bacteria > Pseudomonadati > Pseudomonadota > Gammaproteobacteria > Aeromonadales > Aeromonadaceae > Aeromonas > Aeromonas sp. 84A. Next base: position 2,925,117 of record NZ_JBQBEW010000001.1, on the reverse strand, counting down.
CATGCAGGGCGAACTCGGAGAGATCTTGCGAGATCAGGGTCACCATGCCGGTATCGTGGGGACGCGGCGATACTTCGCTGAACCACACCTCATCGCCCCTGATAAAGAGCTCGACCCCGAACAGGCCGTAACCACCGAGCGCCTCGACCACCTTGGCCGCTACTTCTTTGGATCGGGCCAGCGCCAGCTCGCTCATCACCTGCGGCTGCCAGGATTCGCGGTAGTCGCCATCTTCCTGACGGTGGCCGATCGGCTCGCAGAAGTGAATACCGTCGACGGCGCGTACCGTGAGCAGGGTGATCTCGTACTCGAAGGGGACGAAGCCTTCGACGATCACCTTGCCACGACCGGCGCGGCCACCCTCCTGGGCGTAGGTCCAGCTCTCATCCAGCTTGGCGAGATCGCGCAGCACGCTCTGTCCCTTGCCGGACGAACTCATCACAGGTTTCACCACGCAGGGCAGGCCGATAGCCTCGACGGCGGCGACAAACTCCTCTTTGCTTTGGGCAAAACGGTAGGGGGAGGTGGGCAGACCCAGGGTCTCGGCGGCGAGACGGCGGATCCCTTCCCGGTTCATGGTGAGCTGGGTAGCGCGGGCGTTGGGCACTACCTTGACCCCTTCTTGCTCAAGGGCAGCAAGGGTATCGGTGGCAATCGCTTCAATCTCGGGGATGATGAGGTCGGGTTTAACCTCGGCGACCAGGGCACGCAGGGCGGCGCCATCGAGCATGTCCAGCACGTGGGCAGCGTGGGCCACCTGCATGGCGGGGGCATTGGGGTAGCGGTCGGCGGCGATCACTTCGATCCCGAACCGTTGCAACTCGATGGCGACCTCCTTGCCAAGTTCGCCGGAGCCCAGCAGCAGGGCACGGGTGGCGCCGGGGCGGGTTGCGGTTCCAAACATACGATCTCTCCTGATGTCGATGGTCATTGTTGATGATCGCTATTACACAAATAGCGGACAAAAAAGAGGCACGCATGGCGTACCTCAGGAAACGGGTTTGTGAGCGCGCTGCTCCAGATGAGTCAGCAAGGTAATGGCGCCAATGATGATGGCGGCGCCAAGCCACAGACGGCCGGGGGGCGCCCAGCCAAATACCAGCCAGCCCGCCAGCACGTTCATCGGCAGCTTGGCAAAATCGAAAGGTTGTACGAAGGAGGCCTCCGCCACGCTGTAAGCGCGGGCGATGGACATCTGGGCCAGTGCTGTCAGCACGCCGGAGGCGGCAACCAGCAGCCACTGGCTCTCGCTTGGCCACTGCCACTCCGGCAGGGCCAGCATGACGTTGAACGGGGTACTGAAGATAAGCAGATACACCACTATGGTGTGGGATGATTCGTTGGCCGCCTGATAGCGCACCATCAGGGAGTAACCTGCCCAGAACAGCGCCGCCGCCACCGGCAGCAGGGAGGCCCAGTTGAATTCGTCAGTCCAGGGGGCAAGGATCAGCATGGCGCCGGCAAAGCCCGCCAGGGTGGCCAGAATGCGGGTGCGGCTCACCTGCTCCTTGAGCAGCAGGGCGGAGCCCAGGGTGGCAAACAGCGGTGAGGTCATCAGCAGAGCGATCCCCTGCCAGATAGGTACAGGGTACGCCAGTGCCCAGAGCCAGAGCTGGATGCCGACTACCGCCAGCAATACCCGCAACAGGTGCAACCGGAACTGATTGGTCATCAGGGATTGGCGCAAGCCATGACGAACCAGCCAGGGCAACAGGCAGATCAGGGCGATCAGGTATTGATGGAAGGCGACCTGGGTAGAGGCAAGGCCGAGTTTGAAGCTGACATACTGGCTCAGGCTGTTGACGGCGGCGAAGCAGAGTCCTGCCACCATCATCCAGACTGCACCTGCCAAAGGAGAGTGCCTGCGCGAGGGTATCATGGGATCCGGGTCGCTGGAAAAAAGTGCGGCGGATCATAACGGCAATCGTTTGTTCTGCCAAGGGTTGAAGCGCGGCCGCAGGGTTGGCTGGCGAGGAAGTGGCCTCTCATCAAAAATTTTGAACAAGTTGAGCATCTATTTTCGCTATCAGCAAATAAGCACAATGTTTAGAGTGACCTCCATCGACAGCAACGCTGTTCAACCGACAACCAAATGGAGTTTCACCATGGCCAATATCCTCGTACTCAAATCCAGCATCCTGGGTCAATATTCCCAATCCAACGCCCTGATCGACGGCTTCCTGGCTGACCATCAGGATGATGTCGTCACCGTACGTGATCTGGCAGCCCTCAACCTGCCGGTGCTGGATGGCGAGTTGGCCTCCGGCCTGCGCGGTGGTGATAACCTCAATGAACGTCAACTGGCGGTGATCGCCCAGTCCGACGAGCTGATCGCCGAGCTCAAAGCAAGCGACTTGGTGGTGATTGCGGCCCCCATGTACAACTTTAACATCCCGACCCAGCTGAAAAACTGGATCGATCTGGTTGCCCGTGCCGGCGTCACCTTCCGCTATACCGAGACCGGTCCGGTCGGTCTGGTTGAAAATACCCGTGCGCTGGTGATCAGCCCTCGCGGCGGCATGCACGTTGGCAGTGCTACCGATCTGGTCACTCCCTACATGCGTACCGTGCTAGGTTTCATCGGTATCAAAGAGGTGGATTTCATCTACGCCGAAGGGATGGGGATGGGCCCGGATGCCCAGAGCAAGGGGATGGAAGCGGCCAAAGCGCAGCTTGAGGCTCTGGCTATCTAAGGGCTCTCTCTATAAGGGCTATCTATCCCGTCAGGGGTTATCTCTTCAAGGGGTTGCCCCACCAGATACAAGAACGCAGCCATCAGGCTGCGTTTGTTTTTTGGCTCGATATGATTGCGATAGACGTTGCTGCTACAGAGAGTATCGCGGCAAGCGGTCGGTATAGACGCTCTGGCGGAGTCACTACTCCATCATAAAGCGGCGACAACCACGCACCAGCATCAATGCCACCGCGACCAGCAGGCCAAGCAAGAGGGTGGTCAGCCACTGTTCGGTACTTTGCGGCATGTGGGGCGTGAAGAGGCTGATCATCAACAGGGTACAGAGCGTGATCAACAGGCTCTGTCGGGTCATCAATATCATGGGGTCATCCTTGGTTTGCTCACCTGAAACGATTTTAATGCCCTCTTGTGACAGGGTGATGTATCCGTGCATCACCCTGTTGGGGCTCTTCAGACCATATCAGGTTTTTACCGCAGAGCCAGCGCCATCACTGGCGCTGTGATCCCGATCCCGCTAGCTCTCTTTATCTGAACTGTTTCTGCGCTGGCTGGTAGTGAAAATCGCCGCTGGCGAGCCGCGCTTCCAGTGCCGCCTGATCGATCTCCTGCGCTTTGCAGAGATCATCCAGATCGTCATAGCGATCACGCAGCTGCATATTGACGACACTCAGCAGCATGTTGATGTCCATGGTGGCGAACTTTTTCAAATCCATGATTATTTCTCCCGATCCAGTGATTGCAGCTGCTCGATGGCGGCGCTGACGCTGTGCAGATGCTGACGGATCGCCTCGCGGGATTCGCTTGGCAGATAGTCGGTCAGGGTATGTTGCCAGCTGCCCGCTTCACTCTTGAGCTGCAGGAAGAGGGCGAGCCCGGCATTGGTGAGGGAGACCAGGCTGATGCGTTTGTCCTGCTCGCTGCTCTCGGTAAAGATGATCCCTTTTTCGACCAGACGACGGATCTCGCGGGAGATGCGCACCTTGTCCATGCCGCTCGCCTCGACCAGCTCTTTCTGGCTGATGGGGTAGTTGGGGCCGAGCACCATCATCAGGCGCCATTGCGGCACGGTCAGCTGGTAACGCTGTTCATAAAACTGTTCGAAGGTATCCCGTAGCATCTCGGCGGCATGTACCAACTGATAGGGCGGGTAGTGAGCGAGTAACGCTATGATTTTTGACATATTACACCCTGCTGTGACGGCTGCATCAGATGCAGTTTCTTTTGATACTTTGACATTGATGATACGAAACTCAAGCTGATTTGTCTGACCCGGTTGCGATGAAATGTGCGGTGGCGCACGCCCTCAAGGAAAAACCGGGTCTGACCGACGGGATTTTAAGCCAACGCTGTTCAGCCTTTACGCAACCAGATGAGGGCGTTCTGCTTGAGCCAGGCCTCGCGTGTGTGGATGGCGTAGAGTGCGGCCTCGTCGCGGCTGCCCGCTTGCCAGCTTTGTGGCTCCTGTTTGGGCAGCTTGCGCTGACCCAGCAGGCAGGCCGGAATGTGCGGGTTGGCCTCGATGGCGACCAGCAGATGGGGCTTGGCTGCCTCGGCACCCTCGGTAGCAAAGACCATCAGCGCTTTGTTATAGAGCAACCAGCTGGAGGCTTCATCGAAGCGCACCAGCAGGGCGGCCAGCGCCTGCCAATCCCCTTGCAGTGCATAGAGGGTGGAGAGGTTGTAGCGGCAACCCAGCTCATCGGCCACGCAGATTGTCAGCAGCGCCAGATACTCCGCTTTGGCCTCGCCCAGCTTGCCAAGGCGCAGCAGGCAGTCGGCGCGGCCGGCTCTGGCGGCCAGCAGAGGACGCAGCTCGGGGGCACTCCAGCCGTGGCCGGCGATTTGCTGCCAGAAGGCTTCATCAAAGAGCGGAGTGGCATCGGCGATGATCTTCTCGAACCAGCCGAGGCGGGCCTGATGATCGCGGCAGCTGTCGGCCAGCTCGAACCAGGTCTGCCACTGTTGGGCCTGCTCGCCATTGAGGGCCACATCGGCACTGGGGGTGGCCTGATACTGGTCGAGGTTGAGCAACTGGTTGAGGGCGGTTTTCATGTTCTGGCGCTGTCGTTTGCAGAACTCGACAAAGGGGAGTTCGCTGGCGGCTGCGCTATAGAGCATCTGGGCCATCTGCTTGTCGCGAAACAGGCTCAGCTCTGCGGCCAGACTGAAGCGGTACTGGGTGGTCGGGTCGTTCAAATCCTTCGGCTTGGGCCAGGTGGCAAAACCTATGCTGAAGCCATAACACCATTGACCGAGGGGGTGGCTCTGTTCGAACACCTGCTCGGGGTTATCGCTGGGCAGGCGGCATTGACTCGGCAGGGCCAGCTGGGCGTCGTCGGCTTGGGATTCCAGCTCGGCGATCAGGTGGTTGAGGGCTTCTGCGCTTTTTTCATCCAACTCGGCATCCTGTTCCAGCAAACCAGCCAGCGGGCGTTGCCAGTCAGGGCTTTCCGGCCCCACCAGACGAGCACAGAGAAAACCGTGCAGGGCCGGGTAGGTCATATCCTGATCGCTGTGGCTCTGGATCCATTGATTAAGATGGCGGGTACGAGTGGATGGGTTCATCGACAGTTCCTCTGGATTTGAACAGCCGCGAAGTCTACCTAAAAGTGGGGTTATTTGCAGCAAATGGCCGCCTGTTTGGCGATTTAATCACCATTGGCGGATAAGATAAGGGCGAAAGGGCGGCTCGTGGTGGCTTGGGGACTAGGCCGGATCACCGCTCTTGAGGTAACATGCGCGCCCATAGGGGCCATGTTCAGTTGGCCCATCCGGGTAATGAAAAAAGAGAGCACCATGATACAGATTGGCAAGATGAACACCCTCACCGTTGTTGAACTCGAAGACCGTGGCGCCTGGCTTGCGGCCGATGAGTACGGTGAACTGCTGCTGCCCAAGCGTCAACTGCCGGAAGGGGTGAAAGAGGGGGATAGCGTGCAGGTCTTCCTCTATCTGGATGCCGATTGCGAACCGGTGATCACAACCGACAAGCCATTTGCCATGGTGGACGAATTTGCCGGTCTGAAAGTGGTCAATGCCAACAAGATTGGTGCTTTCCTCGACTGGGGCATGAAAAAGGATCTGTTTGTGCCGAGCCGCGAGCAGAACAAGCCGATGCAGGTGGGCCACGTTTATCTGGTGCGTCTGCAACTGGATAACGAAGGGCGCATGGTCGGCACCAGCCGCATCGAGCGTTTCCTGACCCCGGCCGGCAGCAACTTCAAGGTCGGTGACGAAGTGACCGCGCTGCCGGGGGAGCACTCGCCCCTTGGCATCAAGGTGATCGTCAACGGTCAGTATCCCGGCATGCTGTTCAAGAACGAAGTGTTTGGCCGGGTGATGACCGGTCGGCCGCAAACCGCCTGGGTCAAGCAGGTACGCGAAGATGGCAAGCTCGATCTGACCCTGCAAAAGCCGGGTCTGGCGCGGGTTGATGACGCCGGTGAACGCATTTTGAGCCGGATGAAAAAGCAGGGCGGCAGTCTGGCGGTGGGTGACAAGAGCGAACCCGAGCTCATCTACAAGCTGTTCAGCATGAGTAAGGGCACCTTCAAGAAGGCGATCGGCGGCCTCTACAAGCAGGGCAAGATCGTCATCGAAGATAACGCCATCACTCTGGTGGCCACAGAGACCGACTCGGCAGTGGATAACGAATAAGATGCCGAGCCCCTGTGTTGGCCTCTGCAAGGCGAAAGATGGGCTTTGCCTTGGTTGTGGCCGCACCCTGACCGAGATCGGCCACTGGTCGGCGATGGATAGCAAGGCCCAGCTGGCGGTGATGGCCGAGCTGAATGGCTCGAAAAGCACCCACCGCTGTCCGGGTTGTGGCGAACCGGCCTATTGCGCCGTCTCTGCCGGTCAGACCATCGCCCAGTGCTGGTGCAGCCAGTTGCCGGTATTGCCGATGCAGGAGGCCAGCGCTTGCTGGTGCCGCCGCTGTCTGGCCAAGGCCATCGCGGCGCAGGATTAGCAGAGAACAGCAATAAGAGTGCACAGAAACAAGAAAGGCGCCGATGGCGCCTTTTTTATGCCTGCTGCTGGCGATTCCAGCGCACATGCACTTGATCTTCGGTCAGCAGACGGGGCAGCAGGAAGGTGGCGAAGATCACCTCAAACTCATCCTGATGATCCAGCAAACCGACCCACACTTCGACCCAGCGCTCCATATCGACCGGCTCACCCAGCTCGGTCGACCAGTCGGCATTGGGCAGGGTCGCCTCCACGGCGCCACGCTGCTCAAACTCCAGGGTGATGTCGACTATTTGTTCGGGGGCCAGCATATCGGCGGCCTGCTCAAGAAACTGATCATAGGCCCATTCGACCAGCTGATCCGGGGTACGCTGTTCCATGAAATCACTCCAGATACATCGAGGTTCGCTACTGTAACAATTATTGGCTGTGGCGGCCAGACCAGTGCGCCGGGCGTGCCTGACCTGTCCAAGTTGCCGTTGGGGGAGTATGGTTAAGGCGCGGATCAGCTGGCAGGGAGTAAGGGGATGAAGCAGCGGGGACGGCGGCAACAGATCAAGCGACGGCGCGAGGCCTGGTGGTGGCACTATCTGCCGCTTCACCGCGAGATGGTGGGCGGCCATCTGGGCCCACCGGAGAAACCCGATGAGCCCTGAGGATCAGTCGGCCTGATGCACCCGATTGAGGGTGATCTGGCCCAGTTGTCCCATCTGGCGGCGGATCCAGACCGAGCGCTTTTGCACATAGGGTGAAGGGGGCTTGACCCGATAACGCCACGGATTGGGCAGGGCGGCGGCCAGCAGGGATGACTCGTAGCGGGTCAAGCGGCTGGCCGGTTTGCCAAAGTAGGTGCGGGCAGCTGCTTCGGCGCCATAGATGCCGGGGCCGAACTCCACGATATTGAGATAGACCTCGAGAATACGGGCCTTGTCCCAACCCAGCTCCATCAGCAGGGTAAACCAGGCCTCCAGCCCCTTGCGCAGGAAGCTGCGATCACTCCACATAAAGAGGTTCTTGGCGGTCTGCTGGCTGAGGGTGCTGGCACCGCGCACCCGTTCGCTGTGCTGGTTGTGCTTGAGCGCGGCGTTGATGGCATCCATGTCAAAGCCGTTGTGATCGGCAAAGCGCTGATCCTCGGCTGCGATCACCGCCAGTTGCAGCTCTTTGGAGATGGACTCCAGATCTACCCATTCATGGCGCACCTGGGTGATCTTGGCGGGCGGAAAGAGGGCCCGCTCGATACGCCAGCTCCACATCGGCGGATCGATAAAACGCAGCAAGGCGACCGAGCCGACCGAGCAGAGCAGCCCGGCCAGCGCGATCTTGCCTGCCCACCTCAACACCCGGCGCCCAAACGATGCAGATGCGCGCACGGGGGCCACGGCGTCAGGGCCAGACTCCCACTGATAGTGGCTGGGATCATCGGGATCCGGAATTATTGGGGCAGCCATTCGATGTGGCAGAACTTCTCGTCAACACGGCGGGAGAGCAGCATGCGGGCAAACAAGTGCTCATACTCTTGTTCTTCATTGCCAAGGCCAACCCAGATCTCGGCATAGTCGGTGTCGCTCACGGCAAAACCCACGTCCGCTTCCCAGTCATCGGTCGGGTCGGTTTCGGCCAGCAGGCCGCGATCGTTGAACTCCTGATTGAAGCGGGCGATCTCCTGCTCCGGCAGGTTGTCAGAGGCCAGCTCCATAAAGAGTTCGAGGGCGGTATCGAGCAGTTCCTCGACGCTGTGCATTTCGTCATTCATAGACATAAGCGGTCTGTTCCAGAAAAGAGAAAAAGGTGCCAGCGCAGATCACTGCCTGCGGGGCGGCGCTATTCTAGCGGTCGGCAGACCCCTTGGCGAGATGAGGCGAGCCGCTGTGACCTGTTTTTGTGCCAATAAAAAACCGGATCCAGTGACAGGATCCGGTCTTCATTGGGGGAAGGGGTCACGCATAGGGCGTCAGCTCATCCCTTCTTGTCATCGGCGAAGGTGATGTTGAGCTCCAGTACCGACAGCTCATCACTCTTCTGATCCAGTTGGACGGTTATCTTCTCCGGATCAATGTTGACGTATTTGCGGATCACATCGAGGATGTCCTGCTTGAGCTGGGGCAGGTAATCCGGCCCCCCTCTGGATGAACGCTCGTGAGCAACAATGATCTGCAACCGCTCTTTGGCCAGTTGTGCGGTGTTCTGTTTCTTGTTGGAACGAAAATAATCCAATAATGACATGTTTAACTCCCGAACAGTCGGCTAAAGAAGCCCTTCTTCTCTTCTTCCAGAAAACGAAATTCCTTGGCATCGCCCAGCAGGCGTGACACCGCATCTTCGTAGGCCTGACCGGCATCGGACTCCTTGTCCAGAATGACCGGTTCGCCGGAGTTGGAGGCGCGCAGCACCGCCTGGGACTCCGGGATCACCCCGAGCAGCGGGATGGCCAGGATCTCCTGCACATCCTGCACGCTCAGCATGTCGCCGCGGTTGACGCGGGTCGGGCAGTAGCGGGTCAGCAGCAGGTGCTCCTTGATGGGGTCTTCGCCACGCTCGGCGCGGCGGGACTTGGAGGCCAGGATGCCAAGGATGCGGTCGGAGTCACGCACGGAAGAGACTTCCGGGTTGGTGGTGACGATCGCTTCGTCGGCAAAATAGAGCGCCATCAGCGCGCCCGCCTCGATCCCCGCCGGGGAGTCGCAGACGATGTAATCGAACTTCATCTCTGCCAGTTGATCCAGGATCTTCTCGACCCCCTCACGGGTGAGGGCATCTTTGTCCCGGGTCTGGGAGGCGGGCAGGATAAACAGATTTTCCGAGCGTTTGTCCTTGATCAGCGCCTGATTGAGGTTTGCTTCCCCGTTGATGACGTTGACGAAGTCATACACCACGCGCCGCTCGCAGCCCATGATGAGATCCAGGTTTCTCAGACCGATGTCAAAGTCAATGACCACTGTCTTGTGACCACGCTGGGCTAAGCCGGTGCTCAGGGCCGCACTGGTTGTGGTCTTGCCAACGCCACCTTTACCCGATGTAACGACTATGATTCGCGCCATTCTCGCTTCCTTGTAACTCTATTTGATACGGTCTATTCGGAGTTGTTCGTTGTCCAGCCGGACGTGTACCGGTTGCTGGATCAGGCCTGCCGGCAATGCATCGCTCAGCTGGAATGTGCCCGCGATGGAGAGCAGCTCGGCCTGTAATTGCTGGCAATAGATCCGGGCCTGGGTGTTGCCCCGGGCACCGGCAATGGCTCTGCCACGCAGGGTGCCATAAATATGAATGCTGTCGTCGGCGAGTACTTCGGCTCCCGGACTGACGGACCCCAGCACCACCAGCGAGGTGCCGGCGGCGTAAATCTGCTGGCCGGAACGAACCGGTCCCACATGTACCTTGCTCGGGATCAAGGGGGCGGGTTCGGGCTCGGGAACCACCTCAGGGGCGGCTGGCGCGGGGGCAGGCTCGGGTTCCGGTTCGCTCTTGCGACTCTTGCCCGAGGCCATCACGGCCAGTCCCACCGCCTTGGCGGCTGTCTTCATCTCTTCACTGCGCGCCCCCGTGATGCCGACCAGCACAAATTCTTCGGACTCCACCAGCTCCTTGAGCTGTTCGAAATCGGGAATATGTTCCAGTCGGGAAACATTGATCACCAGCGGCGCACAATTAAAAAAGTAGGGTGCCTGGGCCACTTTTTCGGCCAACAACTGACGTATCCGCTCAGGCTCGCCATCGCTGATATGCAACACAGAAATAGTGAAGGTGGTCCCTTTCAATTCGTTATCGCGCTCAACCATGAATCTTCCCCGAGGCAGAGATGCTAATCCGTTATTGTTATTCAATTCCTGATGTTATAGTTTGCCCCCATCAGAGGCAATAAACTCGTCGGATTATATCAATTTCCATGTTGTGTGCAGTCTATAAAAGTCGCAAAAAAGCCGAGACCTACCTTTTTGTTGAAAAAAGAGAGGATTTCTCCCGCGTTCCCGAGCCATTGCTGAGCGCATTCGGGCGTCCCGAGCTGGTGCTGATGACTAAGCTGGATCCGGCCAAGCCCTTGGGGTTGGCTGATGTCGGCAAGGTGATGGCCGCGCTGACCAACCAGGGGTTCTACCTGCAGGTGCCGCCGCCCCCCGAGAATTTGCTGGAGCAGCACAAGGCCAGCCTGAAAAAACCATCCTGAATATCCAGCCCCGTTGTGTGTTCTGCCCTGCGGGGCTAATTCTTTGTGACTCTGCATGACGCATTCCGGCCCCGGAGAGGTGGCCTGCGATAATCCCGTGACAGGATCTGGCCAAATTAAACCCTCCCTTTGGTGATATTCACTTTTCGCTGTTTAAATAGAAAGTCAATCTGCTCCCAACACCATATCCTCAACCTTTGCTGGCGCTCACAAAAATAGCGAGTGGCGCGTACTCATATCCTCCATTTCAACGGCTATTGGCTCATTCATCGATTATTTTCAGCCTCTTCCTTGGGCGCTTTTTTGGCCTCCACTGCGTGATGAGTTGTCCATCAAAGGGCGCGTAAAGAGGGCGGTGATAACGGTGCTAAAACCAGTTTGCGCGATGTGCTGTGGCCAAAATGATGAGCTAACCCCCTGTTTGTGTACTTGATTGTTTGCCCTGATCACGAAAGTGCCACATAGGAGGCAATCAATGTGGCGGCGTGATAATCCGCAGGGGGAGTGGTAACCGCGTCTTGCCAAACAAGGGTATGACCAAAGGGGGATATTGAGATGAGGGGCCATCTCGATATCGATTAGTTGTGAAATCGTGGCTGGGGCAAGATAGCAGGTACAGGTTTCATGTAGGGGCGTAATGTCTCTCTCAATGCATTGAGAAGAGTTAATCAAGGTATGTAATTAGAGAGGTATGCAGACAAGGCAATCCGCATTGCGGTGGCGTAGCAGGGGTATATCAGCGACGCCCTACAGTGAAATGGTCGGTATGCCGGTATCAGTACCCAGCATCCCATTCGGGCAATAAAAAAGGCGGGATATCCCGCCTTTGTTCAAATGAGGGTCGCAAACCCTATTTATTCGCAGGCAACCTGCATCACCTTGATGGCCAGACCGCCACGGGAGGTTTCACGGTACTTGGAGTCCATGTCCTTGCCGGTGATGTACATGGTCTCGATCACCTTGTCCAGGGAGACGCGCGGCTTGGAGGTACGACGCAGGGCCATACGGGAGGCGTTGACCGCTTTCATGGCTGCGATGGCGTTACGTTCGATGCAAGGCACCTGTACCTGACCGGCAACCGGATCACAGGTCAGACCCAGGTTGTGTTCCATGCCGATCTCGGCAGCTTCGCAGACGTGCTCCGGGCTACCACCCATCAGCTCGGTCAGACCGGCAGCGGCCATGGAGCAGGAGACACCCACTTCACCCTGACAGCCCACTTCGGCGCCGGAGATGGAGGCGTTCATCTTGTAGAGGATACCGACGGCACCGGCAGCCAGATAGAAGCGGGTGTATTCGTCGCGGCCAACTGGCTGGATGAACTTGTCGTAGTAAGCCAGTACGGCCGGGATGATACCAGCAGCGCCGTTGGTCGGGGCAGTGACCACGCGGCCACCGGCAGCGTTCTCTTCACTCACGGCCAGAGCGAACATGTTGACCCAGTCAACGATGTTCATCGGGTCGCTCGAGAGGTTCTCGTTGGTGTTGAGCTGACGGTAGAGCGGTGCGGCACGACGGGGTACGCGCAGCGGGCCGGAGAGAACGCCTTCGGTACGGCAGCCGCGCTCGATACCTTCGCGCATGGTGTTCCAGATCTTGCCGAACTTCTTGTAGATCTCTTCCGGAGTGTTGAAGCACTTCTCGTTTTCCATCATCAGGGCAGAGATGGAGAGACCGGTTTGGCTGCAGTGGGCAACCAGCTCAGCGGCGCTCTTGAACGGATAGCGTACGGACATGTCGCCGCTGTCAGCCTTGCCGAAGTTCTCTTCGTCAACGATGAAACCGCCACCGATGGAGTAGTAGGTCTTGCTGTAAACCACTTCATCTTCGATCAGGGCAGTCAGCTTCATGCCGTTTTCGTGCAGCGGCAGGGCTTCGTCGTGGAATACCATGGCGTCACGCGGGAAGCTGACGGTGTGGCAGTGCAGGCCGATCGGCAGGCGCTCGGTCTGTTCAACACGGGAGATAAACTCGGGGATGGCATCGATATCGACATTTTCCGGCAGGTTGCCAGCCAGGCCCATGATGATGGCAGTGTCGGTATGGTGGCCTTTGCCAGTCCAGGAGAGGGAGCCGTAGACATCGACATTGATCCGGGTTACATCGCGGATCTTGCCGCCCGCGCGCAGCTCGTCAACAAACTGTTTGGCCGCTTTCATCGGGCCAACAGTGTGGGAAGAAGAGGGGCCTACACCGATTTTGAAGATATCAAAAACGCTGATCATGTCACTATTACCTCAGGGTAGAAGGGGGCGGCATGCCCACTCACAGAAATTTGGGAGATCCATGGAACGCGCTTGTCAGCGCAGGTCACAGAACCAGATAACCGTAGTGTAACGGCTCCGGACCTAAAAAAAGTTGAAATAGATCTATTTTTGTTGAATCTGAGGCGCGAGTATAAAATTTATTTTTGTGCTTATCCATTTTGTTAAGCGTTTGCCCATAAAAATACCCGGCGATGCCGGGCATTTCGGAACCAAATGGAGTCATTTGCCGTTTTTTAACATTCGGTAATGTTAACGGCGAGGCCGCCACGGGCCGTCTCCTTGTATTTGGTCTTCATGTCGTTGCCGGTCTCCCACATGGTCTTGATCACCTTGTCGAGCGACACCTTGTGCTCGCCGGTGCCGCGCAGGGCGAGGCGGGCGGCATTGATCGCCTTGACCGCCCCCATGGCGTTGCGCTCGATGCAGGGCACTTGCACCAGTCCGCCTATGGGATCACAGGTGAGGCCGAGATTGTGCTCCATGCCGATCTCGGCGGCGTTCTCCACCATGGCCGGACTGCCCCCCAGCAGTTCGGTCAGCGCGCCGGCCGCCATGGAGCAGGCCACGCCCACTTCACCCTGACAGCCCACTTCGGCCCCGGAGAGGGAGGCGTTCTTCTTATATAAGATGCCGATGGCAGCCGCGGTGAGGAAGTAGCGGATCAGCGTCTCGTCATCCACCTTGTGCACGAAGCGATCGTAGTAGTGCAGCACGGCGGGGATGATGCCCGCAGCGCCATTGGTGGGGGCGGTGACCACCCGGCCACCGGCGGCGTTCTCTTCATTGACCGCCAGCGCAAAGAGATCGACCCACTCCATCACCATCAGCGGATCCTTGTTGAAGTTGGTCTCGCAGCTTAACTGGCGGAACAGCCCCGGGGCGCGGCGCCGAACCTTGAGGCCGCCCGGCAGCACCCCTTCGCTCTTGCAGCCTCGCTCGACGCAGCCTTGCATCGCCTGCCAGATCTTGCGCAGCCCCGCTTTTATCTGCTCATCGCTGCGAAAGACCCGCTCATTGGCCAGGATCAGCCCCGAGATGGAGAGGCCGCTCTCCTGACAGTGGGCCAGCAGTTGGGCGCCGCTGTCGAACGGGTAGGGAACTGGGTGTTCGGCATCGGACTTGGCAGCCTCTTCTTTGGCCGTGGCAAAGTGGCTCTCTTCAATGATGAAGCCGCCCCCGATGGAGTAGTAGGTCTGGCTGAAGCGCAGGTTTTCCTCTTTATCAAAGGCGCGCAGAGTCATGCCATTGGTGTGGGCTGGCAGGGTCTTGCGGCGGTTGAAGATGATGGCACCGGTGCGGGGAAAATGGCTTGGTTGTTCGCCTGCCAGCTGCAGGTTCTGTTCCTTTTCCACTCGAGCCAGAATGGCGGGGATGGCATCGATATCGACCGATTCCGGTTCAAAGCCCGATAGCCCCAGAATGATTGCCTTGCCGGTACCGTGCCCTTTGCCGGTCTGGCCCAGCGAGCCGTAACACTCCACTTCGACCCGCGTGACCTGTGGCAGATGGCCTTGCAGCTTGAGCTGCTGGACGAAAGCATAGGATGCACGCATGGGGCCGACAGTATGGGAAGAGGAGGGGCCAATTCCGATGGAAAACAGGTCAAACACGCTGATCATGACATCAATCCGGTGATGGTTTATGTCTGTTTATTCTAGGATTTTTGACGTGGATGGAAAGCGGGGATGTGCGGTGCTGTGACATGGACACAGATAATGGGGCTGGGGATTGCCCAAGAAGGTTGAAGGGGCTGATCCCCTTCAACCGGCCTGATCAGTCGAGAAATTCGCACAGATAAGCTGTGGGGGTTTTCACTTCCAGTTTGAAGGAGGAGTGACCGGCCACCAGGAAGGATTCACCCTGGCTGTAGGTGTGCCACTCATCTTCATCAGCCAGCTGGATGGTGAGGGCGCCCTTGATCACTGTCATCCGTTCGGGGGCGGCGGTGTTGAACAGGTAGTCACCGACGTTCATCACCCCGACGGTTGATTTCTCGCCTTTTTGTTCGAAACCGATGGATTTTACATTTCCGTCGAAATACTCGTTAACTTTCAGCATCTTTACATCCCTGTGTGTACGTTTGTGCAGCCAAACTAGCACAATCTTTTGCCAGTTGTCATGGGGGATGAGGTAAAAATCGCCGAGACCGCTTTGAATCTTCACTTTTTCGCAAACTTATTAATAGCCAAGGTTAATGATTTGCTGATTTAAAACAGCAATTAAATGTGAGATAACACGCGCAAACAGGGGAATGGGCAGCCGCTCATTCCCCTGTTTGGTTAATTGCACTGGGAAAAGTGTGAATTTTGCTACATAAAGGAACATATTGTGTTAACTAAAGGACTCATTAAAAACATCGGCTTCCAGGTTGTGGTCGCCATGGTACTGGGCGCAGTGGTCGGCGCGTTCATGGGTGAACAAGCCACCGTGTTTGCACCGCTCGGTACCCTGTTTATCCAGCTGATCAAGATGCTGGTAATCCCGCTGGTGGCGGTAGCCATCCTCTCCGGCGCCGCCAATCTGGGCGCCAGCCCGGCTGCGGGCAAGATCGGTGCGGCTACGCTGGCCTTCTTCCTCGTGACCTCCGCGTTGGCCGTGTTGCTGGCGCTGGTGATGGGGCAGATCTTCAAACCGGGTGTCGGGGTCGATTTCGCTTCCGTTGCCTCCATGTTTGGCGGTGACTACGCCGATAAAGGGGCGCTGCCGGATGCAGTCGCCACCCTGCTTGGCATGATCCCCACCAACGTATTCAACTCACTCAACGAAGCGAACATCCTGCAGATCCTGGTATTCTGCATGTTCCTCGGCATTGCGCTGGCCAAACAACCGCGCGAGCGGGCCAAGCCGCTGGTCGATGGGCTCAATACCCTGGTGGATGCCTTCGTCTGGATGATCAACAAGGTGATGATCATCGCGCCGCTCGGGGTGTTCGGTCTGATGGCGGAAGCCATCGGAACCTATGGCTTCGATGTGCTGACCCTGGTACTCAAGCTGTTCGTGGTCTATGTGGCTGCCATCCTCATCTTCGGCTTCGTGGTCTATCCGCTGCTGGTGATGATGTTCTCCAACACGCCGGTGATGAAGTACCTCTCTGCCATGAAGAAGCCGCAGATCGTGGCCTTCTCCACCGCCTCTTCCATGGCGACCCTGCCGGTCAATATGGAGACCTGCGAGCATGATCTGAAAGTGACCAACGCGACCGCCTCATTCGTGTTGCCGCTGGGTGCCACTATCAACATGAGCGGCAACGCCATCTATTACGGTCTGGTCGCCATCTTCTTCGCGCAGGTTTACAACATCGATCTGAGCGTTGGTGCCTGGGCGGCCATCATTGTGACCTCCACTCTGGGGGCGATCGGCCAGGCCGGTGTGCCGGGCCCAAGCTTCCTGGTGGTTGCCGTGCTGCTGGCGGCCGGGATCCCCATCGAAGGGTTGCCGCTGCTGTTCGCGCTGGATCGTCTGTTCGACATGATCCGCACTTCCCTCAATATCACCGGCGATGCGGCCTGTGCTGTCATTGTTGACCGATTCAGCCCGGAATATGACCCGCAGCGCTGGAACAAGGCATAATTGCTTTGAGCTGGACTGAGATATAACAGCCCTAAGCTGATACTGCGTAACGCGAGCCCCTGCCATGATAGCGGGGGCTTTTTTATATCTGCTGGACAAGTATCAGAGCAAAGGTGTGCACAAGAGATTGCTGACGGATGTAGCTGTGTTGAATGGAGAGTACAGGAGGGGAAAACATCAGTTGTGGACATGGGCCGTATGGCGTCAACCGGCCTGTTGTGATGCTGGGGTAGGGGATTGTCAAACGGCGGGTAACAAAAAGGGGAGCCTTGCTCCCCTCGGATATGATTTGCTGCTAGTTCTATTCCATCCAAACAGAGTGTGGTTAAACCATCCTGGTTACACCCTTGTGGCGAAAGAAACAGCGTCAACGTGATGAAATCATATCTATGTTGACCATCTCGGCATTATTACTGAAAAGCGCCAGTTGGTGGCGATTAAACAGACATGGCAAAGAGGGTCGGTCCGGATTGATGCCTCTCTATCCGGCTCAGAACTGTGACAGTGAGGGCAGAGAGACAGCAACCAGGGTGAAAAACACCGTGAAAACGGCAGTAACGACAAACTCTTTCATTTTTCTCTCCCTAAGTTGTTGGTTGATGTAGTCAAGATACCATATCAAGGGGGTAAAACAAGGTGTAAATTGATAAAATAGCTACTTTATGTGTGTTGTTGGTTGAGATGGCTATTTTTGTCATATTGAGCTTATTTTATCACCTGCCATTGTATGTTAGGCATTCAAAATTCTGTTTTTATGGTTATTTCATTTAAATTCAATTAGTTGGTGAGCTGTTGGTTGGTTTGGTGAAAGGGCTTTGTATGGAGCTCAAGTGGCGTTTTATAAGTTTTCACCCTCGCAATAGTGTCATTGAGGCCATAAAAAGTGCGCAAGGCAATGATTTGACGATTCCTGACGTAGATAGCCCATCCAAAAGAAGTCTATGGAGAAAATCTTGTTGCCAGCCCTTGTCGTACCATGACTTTATCAGGCCGGAGTCTCAGCATTTTTACAGCAATACACTGGGTTCATAGGGATGAGAGCCGTACATCGGGGGGATACACAGTAGCAGCTGGCTGTTTTATCACCGCCAATTTCCCCGTTGGCCTCGGAATAGACATGGCCGCAGCAAGAGTGAGGTGCGCAATAGGCCAGAGGCGTATTCTCTGGCTGGGCTGGGCTGGGCTGGGCTGGGCTGGGCTGGGCGCGAGCAGCGATTTGTGTGGGCGATGCACCAGCGTGAGTCATGTGATTGCAATACGAGATCAGAGCCGGAGCATGGTTGGATAAGATATCTGAATCCTTTCTACAAGATTGAGATATAAAAAGCGGCGTATGACGAGGAGGCTGAACAAGCTCGTTTCAGGGGCGACAGAGCACAGTTCAACACAATCCGGTTCGCAGTGATAAAACATCCACGGCAATATCGGAACGGTATCTTTGGCTGATATCGGTTGGTGCGAGGAGGTGGACGTTAACGATCAGTCAGATGGCGCAAGGGTTGGGGATCAGGCAACCCGTATGGTGAGGGGCACAAAGCGTGCCGATGCACCCGTTTTTGCAAGATATTAAAAAACCCTCCGATGGAGGGTTTTTGTCATCAACAGCCGGTTAAAAGCCGCGTGGCTTAGAACAGGGTGGTGGAGAGGTTGTACAGCTCCTGATCGAACGGACGCTTCATGTTCTCGATGCAGTCGATGATGTCGTGGTGTACCAGCTCGTTGCGCTGGATACCGACGCAGCGACCACCGTGACCAGCCAGCAGCTGCTCAACGGCGTAAGCACCCATACGGCTGGACATGATGCGGTCACGGGCAGTCGGGGCACCGCCACGCTGGATGTGGCCCAGGATGGTGGCGCGGGTTTCACGACCGGTCAGGGCTTCGATGTCCTTGGCCAGTGCGTTCACGTCGGTAACGTGCTCGCAGATGGTGATGATGGCGTGCTTCTTGCCCTTGGCTTCGCCTTCCTTAATCTGCTTGAGCAGCTTCTCTTTGTCGAAAGCCACTTCCGGTACGATCACATATTCGGCACCACCGGCAACGGCGGCGGACATGGCCAGATCGCCACAGTGGCGGCCCATGATCTCGACCACGGAGATACGGTGGTGGGAGCTGCAGGTGTCGCGCAGGCGGTCGATGGCGTCAACCACCACGTTCAGGGCGGTATCAAAGCCGATGGTGAAGTCGGTACCGGCGATGTCGTTGTCGATGGTGCCCGGCAGGCCGATGCAGGGGAAACCCTCTTCGGTCAGCTTCTTGGCACCCATGTAGGAGCCGTCACCACCGATGACGACCAGCGCATCGATACCGTGCTTTTTCAGGTTTTCGATTGCTTCGGCGCGCACTGCGGGGTCTTTGAAGGCAGGGAAACGGGCGGAGCCGAGGAAAGTACCACCACGGTTCACCACGTCGGAGACGCTGTGACGCTCCAGCTTGACGATGCGATCCTGGTGCAGGCCGAGGTAGCCATCATAAATACCATAAACTTCCAGGCCATGATGCAAACCGGCGCGAACCACGGCGCGAATGGCTGCGTTCATACCCGGTGCGTCGCCACCACTGGTCAAAACACCAATACGTTTGATTTGTTTGGTCATGAGTGCCTCTGGATCTGAGTTGTCAAATACGAATGTTTAAATAGACAAGCCACTTTTACTATATCGGCTTTCATATGGGATGCGGGGGCCACCATAGGAAAAGCGATACAAGAGAGGGGACGAGCCCCTCTCTTTGCCGTAATCAGCGATTACTTGGCAGCGCCTGCGATGATCTGGGAGAAGTCGTCCACTTTCAGGGACGCACCACCGACCAGGCCACCGTCGATGTCCGGCTGACCGAACAGGTCGGCTGCAGTGGCGCCAGTGACGGAACCGCCGTACAGGATCTGTACTTTGGCAGCAACGGCGGCATCAAAACCGGCCAGGTACTGACGGATGTGAGCGTGAACGGACTGAGCGATCTCCGGAGTGGCAGTCTTGCCAGTACCGATGGCCCATACCGGCTCGTAAGCGATAACGGCGTTGTTGAAGGAGGCGATGCCGCAACGGTCGATAACAGCTTTCAGCTGGGTCTCAACCACGTTCTTGGTCACGCCGGCTTCGAACTGCTCCAGAGTTTCACCGATGCACAGAACCGGCACCAGGCCGCCTTTCTGGATCGCTTCGTACTTGGCAGCAACCACGTCGTCAGTCTCTGCGTGCAGGGTACGACGCTCGCTGTGGCCGACCAGAGAGTAGGTGCAACCAAAGGCTTTCAGCATGGAGGGGGCGTTTTCGCCGGTGAAGGCGCCAGACTCGTGAACGTCAGCGTTCTGGGCACCGTAGGCAATCTTGCTGCCAGCGGTCAGTTGCTCAACCAGACCCAAAAAGATAACCGGCGGGCAGACGGCGACTTGCACAGAAGGATGAGCGGCAGCAGCCGGGGTCAGTCCTTTGATCAGAGCTTCTACAGAAGCTTTGGTGCCGTTCAGTTTCCAGTTACCCATTACCAGGTGCTGTCTCATCTTGTATATCTCCTAGGCATTTGATTGCGCGACATTATATGAATTGAACCGAGCCCAAGATAGCTGACCCGGCGGCAAATGACGTAATTTTTTTTCGCTTTCCTGATCCAAATCAGGAATGAAACGCTTGATCGCTCATTCGTTAACCTGCCCCCGCAAGCGAGCCCACCATACCCCAATCCATTCGTGGATGGCAGCTTCGGAATACATCAGATAACGCCCTTTGGGTAAATAACTGTAGAGGGGCTGGGGTACCTGGCTCTGCTTGGCGGTGTAATCGGTGGGGGCCGGCACGGCATTGAGTCCCTGACCCTGATAGAGGGCCATGGCCCGGGGTAAATGGGTGGCCGAACTGACCAGCGCCACCTCTTTTCCCTTGAGGTGACGACTGATACTGACCGCCTCATCATGAGTGTCTTTGTTGTTTTCAAACAACGTCATCCGCGAACGGGATATGCCGAGGCTCTCGGCCATCCGGGCATTGACCTCGGCATTGGAGAGGGTATCCCCCGACACATAGCCGGAGAAAACCAGCTCGGCGTCCGGATAGGCCTGGGCGAGGCGAACCCCTTCGAGAGTCCGTGCCAGCGAGATATTGTTCTGCCAACTGCGCATCGGTACCGCCGGATCGCTGACATGACCGTTGCCGAGCACCACGATGGCATCGATGTTGGGATGCTGGCTCACCTCGAACGGCGGGTAGGTCTGCTCCAGCCCGCGGGCCAGTTCATAGCTCACCGGCCGCATCCCCATCAGGGCCACAATGAGCAGCGAGAGAGTGGCCAGCAGTTTGCCGGTTTTCTGAAAACGGGTGAACCAGAGCAGCAGCAGGGCGACCAGCAGCAGGGAGAGGGAGAAGGGGAGCGGCATCAGCAGCTGACCCAGCCACTTTTTAATCACAAACACGGCAGACACTTCCTTGAGTTTTCAGCAAATTCGGGATGTGACAGAATACCTCTCTTTTTTGGGATGGCCACAACCCTGTGGCGCTAATGTTGAGTTTCTCCTTGAAGCACGATCAGAGTTTTGACGGGCGCGCCGACAAGTTCGCCCGCAACATTTACGACTCCACCAAGGGGCGCATCCGCACCACCATTGTCTGGAGCGACATCGAAGCCTGCCTGGCCCGCCTTGGCAACCGACCGCTGCGCATCCTCGATGCGGGGGGCGGTTTTGGCTATTTCGCCCAGAAGCTGGCGGCCATGGGCCATCAGGTGGAGCTGTGCGATCTGTCAGCAGAAATGCTGGAACTGGCTCGCAGCCAGATCGCCGAGAAGGGGCTGGAAGACAAAATTCGTCTCATCCATTGCCCCATTCAGGATCTGAAGCAACACGTGACCGGGACCTTTGATCTGGTGCTCTGCCATGCGGTGCTGGAGTGGCTCGCCGAGCCGCGCCAGACCTTGCTGGGTCTGTTCCCTTTCGTCAATGCCGGGGGCATACTGTCGCTGCTTTTCTACAACCGTCATGGTTTGCTGTTCCAGAGCCTGGTGGTGGGCAATTTTGACTATGTGCGCCTTGGCCTTCGCAAGAAGCGCCAGACTGCGCTTACGCCCACCAATCCCCAGCTGCCGGAGCAGGTCTATGACTGGATTGGTCGCGGGGGGCTGCGCATCATCGGCAAGACCGGGGTGCGGGTGATCCACGACTATATGCGTCACAAGCAGGATCAGGTGGAGAAGTTCGACGATCTGCTGGCCATGGAGCAGCAATATTGCCGTCAGGAGCCTTTTGTCGCCCTCGGTCGCTATATCCATGTGATGGCCCAGAAGCCGGCCAGCTGATTGCTCGCTGTTCAGGTCGATGTGAACCATGTTTTCGATGCTACCGGATGTAGCCGCGCGCACGATTTTGCGCCCAATACAACAACGAGATGACAACATCATGATGAGTACATCCCGTACCCTGCCAGAGCGTTCTTTGCCGGAGCTAGTAGGGTGGGTCAGGCAGGAGGGGTTGGCGTTGAGCCTGCCAACCGACCGGCTGGCCTTTCTGATTGCAATCAAGACCCTGTCCGAAGATGAGTCGGACCTGTCGGAGGCGGCGCTGCACGACGCTTTTGGCTATGTCAGCAGCGCCTTCGGCCAGATGGACGAGACCCTCACCGGTCGCGCCAACAACGCCATCAACGATCTCATTCGCCAGCAGTTGCTGTCACGTTTCAACACCGACATGGTGGCGGGGGAGAGTCTCTACCGTCTGTCGCGCCTGGGTGTGAGCATCGTCGACTTCTTTATGGATCAGCGTCAGGTTGACTCCATCAAGCTCTCCATTCTGCTCGAACACCTGGCTTCCGAGCTCGACACCGCCCGCAAGGCGGCGCTCGAGACCAACACCCGCGAGCAGTGGGATGCCGAGGTGCTGCCGCGCCTCACCTTCTCGCTGGAAGAGACCTTGGGGCGAATTGATCTCACCCAGCGCGCCATGGATGAGCAGCAGAATCAGGTCAAAAGCGAAATCGCGGCCCTTCTGACCCAGAACTGGGTCGATGCCATTCACAGCTGCGAAAAACTGCTGCACGAGACCGGCCAGACCCTGCGCGAGCTGCAGGATACCCTGGACGCTGCCGGCCACCGCCTGCAGGCGGGGCTGCTCAACATTCAGGAAGCGGCGCAGGGGCGCGATGATCTGTTCCACGTCGAGGAGCTGACTCACGCCTTGCAAGGGCGGCTTGACGTCATCACCAGCTGGGGTCAGCAGTGCATCGAGCTCTGGTCCCGCTACGACAGACACGTCCACAAATTTATCCGCAACGCCATCGATATGGACAAGAACCGCGCCTTCAGCCAACGGCTGCGCGAGTCCATCCGCAATTTCGAGCAGCACAACTGGCAGCTGCGGGTGGCCGAAGAGCCCCGTCTGCTGGAGCTGCGCGACGAGACCATCGCTATCCACGACGAGGAGGTGACCGGTGAGGTGCCACTCGAGATGGAGTATGTCGAGATGGTGGACATCAACCAGGAGCTGGCCGAGCGCATCGAGCGCTATCTGGCCCGCTACCCCGAGCAGGGGCAGCAGCTGGACTTGGCCGATGTGCTGCGGGAATACCTGCTGGACTACCCGGCTCATGCCCACTTCGATGTGGCGCGTCTTCTGATCGACCAGGCCGTGCGCCTGGGCCATGCCAGCGGCGAGCGCGAACTGCATCGCCAACCCGCATGGAAACCCATTAACCAAGCTGGATCCAAGGTTCAGGCCTATGTCATTGATCAATACTGAGTTTCCCTTGCCGCTGCGGCTCGCAGAGGCGATTGCCAACCCCTTGTTTCCGCGCATCGACACCGCCTTGCGCTCCGGTCGCCACATCAGTGCCGACGAGTTCGAGCAGCATTCGGCGCTGGTCGAATATCACAGCGAGTTGGAGATCTTCTACGGCCGCTATCAGGTGGAGCTGATCAAGGCGCCGGAAGGCTTCTTCTACCTGCGTCCGCGCCCGAGCTCCGACATCGGCACCACTGTGCTCTCCGAGCTCGATATGCTGGTGGGCAAGGTGCTCTGCTATCTCTACCTGAGCCCGGATCGTCTGGCTTCGGAAGGGGTATTCGCCATGGCTGAGCTGCAGGAGGAGGTGCTGAGCCTCGCCGACGAGAAGCAGCTGCTGCGGATGGTCAACAGCCGCTCCGGCGGTACCGATCTCGACAAGAAGAAGCTGCTCGAAAAGATCCGTACCTCCATGCGCCGTCTGCGCCGCCTTGGCATGATCACCGCCCTTGGCAACGGGGATAAATTCCGGGTCAACGAATCGGTGTTCCGTTTCGCCGCCGATGTGCGCTCCGATGAAGATCCGCGCGCCGTTCAGCT
Organism: Aeromonas sp. 84A; assembly: GCF_051919345.1. Classification (NCBI taxonomy): domain Bacteria; kingdom Pseudomonadati; phylum Pseudomonadota; class Gammaproteobacteria; order Aeromonadales; family Aeromonadaceae; genus Aeromonas; species Aeromonas sp. 84A. The sequence goes on along the minus strand of NZ_JBQBEW010000001.1, from coordinate 2,901,148 downwards.
GCGGATGATCCAGGAGGGTGAAGCCATCTTCCACGACGACGAAATGCCGAGCAGCGACTCGCTCTTTGATGACATCGAGGCGGATCTCGATGAAGAACAACTGGATCTGGAGGTATAACCGGTGCGAGGCAAGTTCAAATCCCTGACCATGGTCAACTGGAACGGCTTCTTTGCCCGGACCTTCGATCTCGACCAGCTGGTCACTACCCTTTCCGGCGGCAACGGCGCGGGCAAGTCCACCACCATGGCGGCCTTTATCGCGGCGCTCATCCCCGACCAGTCACTGCTCCATTTCCGCAACACCACGGAAGCGGGATCGAGCAGCGCCTCCCGTGACAAGGGGCTCTACGGCAAACTGCAGCGCGGCCACTGCTACTCACTTCTGGAAGTGATGAACAGCCGCGAGCAGCGGATCTGGGTCGGCGTTCACCTCGAACAGGTGGCCAACCGCGACAACAAGGTCAACATCACCCCGTTCGCGCTGGTGGATGTGCCGGAGAATCTGGCACCGACCGATCTGCTGCTGGAGAAGCTCGATGGTGGCAAGGGGCGGGTACGCGCCTTTACCGACCTGAAAGGGGCGGCCGCCGAGCTGGGAGCGCTGAAAGTCGCCAAATTCAATACGGTGACCGACTATCACAACTTCATGTTCGAGTTCGGCATCACCCCGAAGAAGCTCCGTGATCAAAAAGATCGCGGCAAGTTCTATCGCCTGATCGAAGCCTCCCTCTACGGCGGCATCTCCTCGTCCATCAGCCGTTCCCTGCGAGAGTACCTGCTGCCGGAGAACTCCGGGGTGCGCAAGGCGTTTGCAGACATGGAGGCGGCTATCTATGAAAACCGCCGCACGCTGGAGGCCATCAAGGAGACCCAGGGTCAGCGGGATCTGTTCAAGAACCTGATCACCGAGACCACCCACTATGTGGCAGCGGACTATGTGCGCAACGCCGCCGAGAAGAGCCGCCTCTCCGAGTTGGCCCTCAAGGCGCGCCAGGAGCTGGCCGACAAGCGCCGCATTCTGGCCGAAGAGAAGCAGCGCGCCATCTATCTGGCCGACGAGGTGGAGCAGCTCACCAACCGCGAGAAATTGCTGACCGACGAGCTGGAGTCTGCCTCCGAGCATCTGGCCAAGGTGATGGCCGCAGTCAGCCTGCAGAAGAAGATCGAGATGTACCGCGCCGATCTGGCGGGTCTCTCTGACAAACTCGAGCAGCAGCAAGCGGTGGTGGAGGAGATCCACGGCCAACTGCTGGAAGTGGAAGAGCGCAAGGAGCTGGCGCAGGCCGAGGTAGACAGCCTCAAGACCCAGCTGGCCGACTACCAGCAGGCGCTCGATATCCAGCAGACCCGCGCCATCCAGTACCGTCAGGCGGTGCAGGCGCTGGAGGCTGCCCGCGAGCAGTGCGAGCTGCCGGGGCTGACCGCCGAACAGGCGAGCGACACCCTGCACCAGTTCCGTAGCGCCGAGCAGAGCCTCACCAGCCGGGTGCTGGGGGCCGAACAACAATTGGCGCTGGCCAAGGCGGCGGTGGCCGAGCACGAAGCGGCGCTGGCGCTGCTGCTCAGCATCGCTCCGGAAACAGTGCGCGAGGCCGCCTGGCCCACCGCACAGGCGCTGCTCAAGCGTCACATCGAAGACAAGGCTCGCATTGCCCAGGGGCAGGGGCTGCGCGCCGCGCTGGCTCGCCTAGAGAAAGAGAGCGAAAGCCAGAAAAATCTCTTCAAGCTGCGCGACGAGCTGCAGCAGGCCTCTGGCCAGCTGATTGCCAGCAGCGATGAGCTGGAGATCTTCCTCGAAGCCCAGCGCACCCGTCAGGAGGAGCTCTCCGAGCAGCAGGCGGAGGTGAACCAGCGCCGCGCCAGCCTCGAGCATCAGGGCACCCAGCTCGGCCGTGATATTGCGGAGCTCACCAAGCTGGCGCCGCGCTGGCTCAAATCCTTTGAAAAACTCGAGCAGTTGCGCGAGCAGAGCGGCCTGCCGCTCGCCACAGCCGAAGAGCTTTCGGCTGGTATGCAGACAGTGCTCGACAAGGAGCGCGAGTTCGAGCAGGAGAGTAACCGCATCGCGGCGCAGAAACAGGCGCTGGAGCTGCAAATTCGCAACCTGCAGTTGGGAGCCGGCGAGGCGGATCCCCGCCTTGCCCGCATCGCCGAGCAGGTGGGGGGCGTGCTGCTCTCCGATGTCTATGATGACATCTCCATCGATGATGCCCCTTACTACTCCGCGCTTTACGGCCCGGCTCGCAGCGCCCTGGTGGTGCTCGACCTCGAAGGCGCCATCGAGCGGCTGAAAAAGCTGGAAGATTGCCCGGAAGATATCTACCTGATTCAGGGCAACCCCGACTCCTTTGACGAAGATCTGGTGGAAGCGGACGAGCTGGGGGACGCCGTGCTGGTGCGCACCAGCAAGCGTCAAGTGCGCTTCTCCCGCTACCCCGAGCTGCCGCTGTTTGGCCGCGCTGCGCGGGAAAAACGGATCGAGCAGCTCGACCTTGAGCGCGAAGGGCTCATCGAGGGCTACGCCAAGGCCGCCTTCGAGCAGCAGAAGTATCACCGTCTTTACGGTCACTTCCGCGACTTTATCGGCCAGCATCTGGATATCGCCTTCCGCCCCGACCCGGAAGCCGAAGTGCAGGCCAAACAGGCCGAGCTGCGCGCGCTGCAAGGGGCCATCGGTGAGTGCGACAAGCAGCTGAGTGATGCCAAAGCGGCCGCCGCCCAGCTGACCCGCCATATCCAGCTGGTACAGGGGATGCTGCCGTTTGCCCACCTGTTTGCCGAGACAGAGCTGGCGGCTCGCCTCGAGGCGGCTCACGCCGATGTGGAAGCGCTAAAACAGGCCGAAGCCTTTATCGCCAAACACGGCAAGTCGCTGGAGAAGCTGGAAACCATGGTGCAGGTGCTGCGTCAAGATCCGCAGGATCTGGCCGCGCTGCAGGCCGCCTATGATGAGGTGAGCGACCTGCTGGCCGAGCAGAAACGCCGGTGCTACGCCCTCGATCAGCTGGTGGCCCGCCTGCCGCACTTTGCCTATCAGGATGCGCAAGACCTGCTGGGTAAGGCCTCCGAGATGAGCGAGCGACTCAAAGAGAAGCTGAAAGCGGCTGAGCTGGCGGCCCGCACCGCTGGCGAGCAGCACAAGCAGATTGCCCAGCGCCACACCGAGGCGTTGCAGCTGCGCACTGCGCTTAACTCCAGCGTCGAGGCCAAGCGCCAGACCCTGACCGAGTTCGAGCAGGAGCTGGCGGCCATGGGGCTGACCCTCTCTGACGATATGGAAGAGAAGGCGCGCGCCCACAAGAAAGAGATTGAAGAGCTGCTGATCCGCACCCGTTCCCGTCGCACCAGCGCCGAGGCCCAGTTGCAGGTCACCAAGCGCGAGATCGAATCCCTCGGCGGTCGTCTCAAGCTGGAAGGCAAGGATTACTACAGCGCCCGTAAATCTCTGGTGGGTCACAAGGCGAGCTGGTCGCGGGTGGTGCGGTTGGCGCGGGAGACTGATGTCGAGAAGCGCCTCAACAAGCGTGAGCTGGCGTACCTTGACAGCGACGAGCTGCGCTCTATGTCAGACAAGGCCCTCGGCGCCCTGCGGGTGGCGGTAGCCCACGACGAGGCCCTGCGCGATGCGCTGCGTCTCTCCGAGGGCAACCGCAGCACCGAGCAGAAGGTCGCCTTCTACGTGCAGGTCTACCGTTACCTTAAAGATCGCATCCGCAACGACATCATCCGCTCCGATGATCCGGTTGAGGCGATCGAGGAGATGGAGATCGAGCTGGCCCGTCTGGCTGACGAGCTCAAGCAGCGGGAAACCCATCTGTCGCTCTCCTCCCACGAGGTGGCGGCCAAGATCACCAACATCATCCGCCGCGAGCAGAACCGCATCCGGGTGCTCAACCAGGGCTTGCAGAACATCGCCTTCGGTCTGGTGCGCGGGGTGCGCCTCAACGTCAATATCCGCGAGGCCCACACCCGTCTGCTGACGGCACTGGCCGACCAAACTGCCATGCACAACGATCTGTTCGCCGACAAGGAGCTCAGCTTCTCCGAGGCGATGGCCAAGCTGTTCCAGCGCCTGAACCCGCAGATCGAGCAGGGGGATCGCAGCTATCAGGTGATGGGCGACGTGCTGCTCGACTATCGCAACTATCTGGAGCTGGAGATCGAGGTGCAGCGCGGCGCCGATGGCTGGCTGCGGGCCGAGAGCGGCGCGCTCTCCACCGGTGAGGCGATCGGTACCGGTCAGGCCATCCTCTTGATGGTACTGATCAGCTGGGAGGAGGAGTCCCGCCGTCTGCGCGGCAAGGATATCGCTCCCTGCCGTCTGTTGTTCCTCGACGAAGCGGCCCGTCTGGATGGCAAATCCATCGCCACCCTGTTCGAGCTGTGCGAGCGGCAGGATATGCAGCTGCTTATCGCGGCGCCGGAGAACATCAGCCCCGAGAAGGGCACCACCTACAAGCTCATCCGCAAGGTGCAGGGCAAGCACGAGCATGTGCATGTGGTGGGTCTGCGCGGCTTCGGCTTTAGCGATGACAAGCTGATTGCCTGAGAGGTCTCTGGCCCATCCCGATACGGGATGACCGGTAAATAGGTTAAAGGGAGGCATTTGCCTCCCTTTTTACATGGAAGATATGGCAAAGTAGCCGCACCGTCGCTGCTGCCTGACAACAAGGCGAGTAACATGGTGAGTGCCTTGGAGCTATGGCAAGGTGAGAGCTCCCGCCTGCAAGCGTGTCGCCAGCGTCACCGGCCGTATCGAAGATGCAAAAATAGCGCAGAGTGAAAAAAGAAGAGAGGAGAGGGGAAGGTGCAATATATCCAGAAAGGGCTGCTGTTATCTCTTTGCCTGCTGCTGGCGGCCTGTAGCAGCCGTTATGACGAGAGCCACGGCGGCAGCTGGCGCGGCTATAGCGAAACCGGTTACGCCAGCTATTATGCTGACCGTTATCACGGCAAAAAGACCGCCAGCGGCGAGCTCTATCGCAACAACCTCAATAGCGCCGCCCATATGGAATTGCCCTTTGGCGCCATGGTGCGGGTCACCAACCTCGCCAACGGCAAGAGTGTAGTGGTCAAGGTCAATGACCGCGGCGCCTTTAAAAACGGGCGTATTATCGATCTCTCCAAATCTGCGTTTAGTGCCATCAGCAATATTCGCGACGGGATTATCAAAGTAAAGGTTGAGGTGCTGTGACCACTTACGATGTCGCAGAGTTTGGTGGAATATGATGGGCTCTGCAGATCGTAATGTCCTTGCAGCAGATGGCGGCTTTAAACATACACAGGGATGAATAAAGCATGACTATGGACATTTTCGCGTTTCGCAAACAATGGCGCATGACGAAGGCACGTATTCAAGCCACCTGGTTCTGGCGTGTGTTCGGCGTCCGTGCCATGCAGAAATGGTGGACCAAGTTTCTGGTGGCGATAGCCATCATGGCGGGCTTCTGGAGCGTGTTTTTTTACGTTGAATTGCTTAACCCCATCCTGCCGCTGGAACAGTTGACGAAAAATGAGGGAGTGCTTGTGCAGGTTTATAAGCCCCTCCGTACTGCACATGACTCCGCGATCAGGATCCTGACGGACTCGGGAGAGGAAATAGCCTATCGAGGTAGTATCTATAACAAAGCAGCGTTGCTTGCCGCAAAAGGAAAACGGGTCACGGTCTGGAGTCAGCTTTATTACAGATTTTGGTGGCCCTTTTATTTCGAACAGGCGTGGCAGGTGCAGGAAGGTGAGCAGGTCTTGATAAGTTATGAAAATACGTACAAAGGCCTACTGCGTTATAGGCCAAGCGACGAATGGCTGGCCAAGCACTTGTTGATACTGACCATCCTCTCCTTAGCTATTGTGGCTCTGGCTTGCCACAAGGGGGCGACAGCAGAGTAATCGTCATATTTAAATAGTTCATCGCCAATATTCTCGAAGGTGTTATCAAGGTAAAGGTTGAGGTTCTTTAATATCGAACAACTGGAAGTGGATAACTTTAGATGATATAAAAGCGATAAAGCTTCATAAATATATGTATAACTTGACATTAACTATTAAATCTGAGGCCATCAGATGGAAGTGAGAAAAGTATGTGTATCTGATGCACACAATGTCTTGGCGTTAATGAACCGACTCGACAGTGAAACAACTTTTATGCTTTATGAGCCGGGAGAGCGCACTACGACAGAGGTTGAACAAGCCCAAATATTGGCATCGTTTGTTGATGCAAACAACAAAGTCATGCTGGTACTGGCAGAGCTCGATGAGATTGCTGGCTTTATTGTCGGCATTGGTCAACCAGCAAATCGTAACAAACATGTCTTGTATTGTGTTATCGGTATTCAACAATCCACAACCGGACAGGGATTTGGTAAACAGTTGTTTTCTGCGCTGGAAGAGTGGGCAACCGCGCGGGCCTTTACCCGTATGGAGTTAAATGTCATGTGTCATAATGTCCGAGCTTGTGCTCTTTATCACGCTTGTGGTTTTGAGGTCGAGGGAATAAAGCGAAACTCGATGAAAGTTGATGGTGAATATGTTGATGAATACTTAATGGCTAAGCTGATTTAAGTTATGTCACAATTTAGAGTTTTGATTGCCTTTCTTCGTGAAAAATTAGCATGGTATATTACCATGCAACGGTTATTAAAGTGTTTTGTGGCAAATGTTAGTTCATGTTGATTACAGGATGGATAGAGTGAACTCAGAAAGGAAGCGAAATTCAAAAGTAATTCTATTTTTGTGTAATGGGGTTGAAGAGTATGAGGCATCAGTATTTACAGATGCCTTTGGTTGGACGACAACTTATGGCCTTGAGCCCATACAGTTAACTACAGTTGGTTTTCACCAACGAGTTAAATGTGCATGGAATTTTACGATCGAACCGGAATGTCTGTTTGATGAAATAGATATCGAAGAGTTTGATTCCCTAGTAATACCGGGAGGTATGAGCCGTGCAGGCTTTTATGATGATGCGTATGATCCAAGGCTATTGGCATGGATTAAAGATTTTGATGTCAAGGGAAAAGTTATTGCTTCGGTGTGCGTGGGGGCATTGCCTATTGCCAAAAGTGGTGTGCTAAGCGGTCGCAATGGTACGACTTATCATCTGAGTCAGAAACGGCAACAACAGATGCAAGAGTATGGTGTACAGGTACTGAATCAACCTATCGTTATCGATGGGAATATTATCACTTCACGTAGCCCGTCCACTGCAATGGACGTTGCGTTTCTTGTCGTGGAGATGCTTACCTCAAAAGCCAATCTAGAAAAAATTAAAGAGGGGATGGGGTTTCTCGAAGGTGGTATCTGCTAAATGTACGAGTTCTTGTTGAAGTAAAAATAGCTTGGTGCTTTATATTGAGTGCTCAGGGTAGATCTTTGTGGCTATCAGTATGTCTTAATAATTTATCAGTTTGTTTATTTTTTCAATATGGCTTGAGCAGGGAAAGAGATGGATATTGAGCTGATTAATGTGCCGCAAAGTGAATTTGAGCAGGTCTTTACTGCCGTGAAACAGGGAATATTTCCCTATGTTGAGGCGCTCTTTGGCTGGGATGACCAATTTCAACGCGAACGGCTAGCCAGCTCATATTTGCCGCAATGGTTTTCGTGGATCCTGCATGGGGGAGAACGTATTGGTCTGTTATGTCGCAAGCCATATGAGGATGCCCTGCATGTTCATCTGCTGATCATTTTCCCTCAGTATCAGGGACGGCAGCTTGGCGCTGCCGTGATGGAACGGCTGCATCAGGAGGCTGAGCGTGAGGGCAAATGCCGGGTCACCCTGTCCAGCTTCAGAGAGAACCATGGGGCGATACGGTTTTATGAGCGCCTTGGTTACAGCGTGGTCGAAGAGGAGCAGGCGTTTGTCTCCATGTCCCGGCCGTTGGGCTGTGACCTCGGATTGAAAAAAGTGGTTAATGGAGAGTTGTGATGGCGATTTTGAATATTTTGACGGCTCCCGACCCCAGGTTGAGGATCAAGGCCGAGCGAGTTGAGGATATCGCTACCGTACAGGGGCTGATCGATGACATGCTGGAGACCCTGTATGCGACGGAAAACGGGATTGGTTTGGCCGCAACTCAAGTCGGGCGTAAAGAGGCGATCGTTATTATCGACTTGTCTGAGAGCAGGGATCAGCCGCTGGTTTTGATTAATCCACAAGTGATAAGCGGTACTGAAAAGGTGCTTGGACAAGAGGGCTGTCTCTCCGTGCCGGATTATTATGCGGATGTCGAGCGTTACAGCTCGGTGGTGGTATCTGCACTGGATCGAAAAGGTAATCCGATCACCATCGAGAGCAGCGATTTTTTGGCCATTGTCATGCAGCATGAAATTGATCATCTGGATGGTAACTTGTTCATTGATTACCTGTCACCGCTCAAGCGGCAGATGGCACTCAAACGAGTTAAAAAATCGCTCAAGTCCGCCAGCTAATGTTTGCGGATAGTGGCTGGCCGTTTTAGTTATGTGGAGAGCAGGCAGAATGAAAGTGGCAAGATGGAATGTCAGGGCACTGTTTGGCCGCAATAGCAATGAGGTGCGGGGACGTTATGGGCTGAAGGCCCTGCTGTTGCTGGGAACATTGTGGGTCGCTCTCCCCGTATCAGCCGACGAAGAGCAGCTGCCGGCCGAATATCGCCCCTTTGTGCAGCAGTTGGTCGATGCGGCAGAAGCCCGTGATCATCAGGCACTTGCCAACCAGATGAAGTACCCCTTCAAGCAGGAGTATCCCATTCCCACCATCAAAACCCCGGCGGAGATGCTGACCCGTTTTGACGAGGTATTTGATGACGCCATATTAAAAAGCATCGCAACCTCCCGGATCGGGCAGGATTGGCAGACCATGGGCTGGCGCGGCATCATGCTCGGCAGTGGCGAGGTCTGGATGGATTTTGATGGCAAGGTGATCGGTATCAATCATCAGACGGCGCAGGCCGCCAAATTGAAAGCCGAGCTTATCGCCAGGCAGAAGAGCGGTCTGCATCCCAGTGTGCGGGAGTACAAGAGCCCCGCGCTGATGTGGCAGACCGAGAAATTTACCATCCGCATCGACGAGCTGGACGATGGCCACTATCGCTACGCCTCCTGGGCCAAGGGCAAGACGCTCGCCGACAAGCCGGATCTGGTGCTGAAAAATGGCACCGTCAGGGTGGAGGGGTCGGGGGGCAATCATACCTACCTCTTCACGAGCGGCCCCTATCGCTACGAGTGCGTCGTCACCGTGCTGGGTGAGCGAGGCGTGCCACCGGGTGAGCTGGTGGTCTATAAAAATGACGTCGAGATAGTGCACCAACCGGTGATCAAGGTGCTGTGACAGCAAATCCACATAAAGAGAGATCAAAGAGCGGCCGGGAGCCGCTCTTTTGCTTTCGAAAATAGAGAGATGAGCTGCGCTAGCTTTGCGGCACCCTGACCCCTTTATCGAGATAGAGGCTGCTGTAGTCGGCCCTGTGGGTGACAAACATCACCTGATGGCGGCTGCCGTCGGAGAGGATAATAAAATCCCCCGCCTGAGCGGGGCTCTGCAAGGTGATCTCTTGCTCGGGGGCAGTCAGGCGATCGACATCTTCCTTGAAGGTGAGGGTGTAAGAGTACATATGGCGCTCCACTGCTGGCTCATATCAAACACTCCGTTGAAGGTAGTTGCTGGCATGGGCGCGCGCGGCGCCCGATTGGCGCTGTTAGACCAAATAGCGGTGATGAGAACGTGCGTGGTTTCAGTCGGGTTGTTCTGCTGAGGTGCGCTTGAGGCGTTTACATCAAGGCCATTGGTATCAAAATGATGGTAAAGGGGCTAAAGGGGCTAAAGGAGGATGAAAAAACCGCCTATTGGCGGTTTTTCTTATGCGATGGGCCCTACTTCAGGGCCTTCTTCAGCTTCTTGATCTTGCCTTCATGCTTGGCAATTTTCTCAAGACGAGCGGCGATCTTCTTCTTGATCTCTTTCTTGCTTGCTTTGGCCATCGGTGGCGCTCCTTTGCAGTGGGGACACATCAGGTGTCAGTGTGGGTCTTCCCTTTGACGTCCCAGAGTGCCACAGGGCTCCTTTGTGAACCAGCACTCTGTTGCTTTAATAGCCAGCTCGCTATAACTGCAAGGGGCTGAGCCAGCGCAGCAGTTGCTGGCCAACCCGCAGGTTGGCCAGCAGGGCCATATGGCTGGTGCGATAGACAATCAGGGTATGGGCAGGAAGAAAAGCCAGCTGATGGCGCGCTTCGTTGTGCTGGCCGAGGGCGCTGCGTAGCGGCACCAGTCCATCGCCAATCAGCCGATCAGCCAGCAGGCTGCGCTTGGCGGCAGTGGTCGCGGCAATGGCATAGCAGTTGACGCCACAGGGCAAGGGGAGTGGGACGCGGGGATCGCGCGAGGGCGCGGCGGGATTGGGTGGGACGAGCGTCTCGATCACCTTGCCGTGGCGCAGATCCTTGATGCCTGCACTGCGCAGCCGCGCCAGCCTGACGAAGGGTTCGCTGTATGCGGTGGCGGGCAGCAATTGCTCCAGCCAGTGTCCGGCGTGTTCGAGCGGCGCGCCGTGGTGTGGTGTGCCGAGAAAGATCAGGTTGGCAAGGTGCGCAAGCCAGGTAAGCCCGGCCTGGTTGGCATGGTGGCAGGCGCTGCGGGCAACCAGTCCACCCATGCTGTAGCCCATTATCGTTATCTCTTTGAGCTCTCCCGGCCAGTGGGCGAGCAGTTGCTCCAACAACATGGCCAGTTGCTGCCCGTTTTGTGCGATGGGCAGGCCCGAGTTGTAGCGCAGGTAAAGAGGCTGATAGCCAAGCACGGCGGCAAGTTGCTCTCCGTGATTGACCGGCTTGCCTTGATACTCGGTCTGCCACTGCAGATCGTTCATGCAGAGGCCATGGATCATCAGCAGCACCCGTCCCTCGCGGGGTAGATCCTCCGGCATCGCTTGCCAATCGAGGGGTTTGCTCTGATAGCGCAGTGTCATAGGGGTGGCGAGGGCATTGTGGTGCTCGACCAGCTTGTCCCCCAACACGCCGTTGAGCGTGGCGATCAGGGCCGCACGTTTCGGGGTTTCGGGGATATGGTGGGGCGGCGGTGTGGCTGGCAGCCGGCTGAGCAGTTGGTTGATACCACTGCCCAGGGTGTTGGCGGCGCCATGTACCCCCTTGTAGACCAGCCCGGTGATCCCGGCTGTTTTTCCCTCATCTCGTCCCTTGAGCCCCATACCGCTCAGTATCGCCTGATGTACCGCTTCGGTGATCTCTACCGCGGCGGGCAGCGCCAGAGTCAGCAGTTGCGCCAGCTCGCGGATATCCGAAAGATGCCAGGAAGAGGATGGCGATGGGTCTGTGGCGTCGGTCATGGCAAGCCCTTGTGAAAGCGGGTGTCGCGTTGTCGTGCCGCGAAGAGCGCAATGTATCTCTATATCAAACCAGCTTGCGCCCTTTGTGGCAGGTTTACCAGTAACGGGCCATGCATGGCGGGGTTGATAAGAACCGCTTGCGAAGCCGGTCACGGTAATGGTAGGGAAAATCACCTCTACTTCGTCATATGAAGCCATATGGAGAGGTGAGGATGTCGCTGTTTGATGAGGTGCGGGTACAGGATTTGTGTGCACGGTTGCTCGATAGCCAGAACGGAAAGGGCTGCTCTCTTGAGAGTCGGCATGGTAGGGAGCTGAAGGAGCTGTTGCAGGCGGTGGGCGGGATCAAACCGGTTGGCCGAGGTGCTCATTATGTGTTGACCGACGCGGGGCGGACTTATCTGACCGGACAACTGGCACGGGCAGCGCCCCCCGAACCGGACAAGGGTGAGCTGCTGCAACGTCTGGGAGTGAGTTTGCCAACACTGCTCAATCAGGCCTGTTTTTATGCCCTCTGGCATGGGGACAGCAAGAATTCGCGGTCAGCACCCCTGGCAGCGCCACTGCTTGCGGAATTGTCGCTCACGCAGGATGAGGTGATCCGCATCCGTACCCTCGAACCGCTCTCACTGGTCGATCGGCAGGGTCAGCAGCACGATATGACGGCAATGATGGCGCTGCTGGGGGAGTTGGCGTTGCCGGAGCGGACTCTGGGCACGCTGGCTGCCATCGGCTGGCAGGGGGAGCGGGTCATTATGGTGGAGAACAAGGGAGCCTTTGTCGACTACCCGCTGCAACCCGGGCAACTGCTGCTCTTTGCCCCCGGTCGCAATACCACTCTGGCCAAACAGCTGATCCCGCTGCTGCCTGCGGGCGTGCAGTGGGCCCATTTTGGCGATCTCGATCAACGGGGTATCGATATTGCCATCGAGCTGGCGCGCGAGCTACAGCGTCCTGCCATGCTCTGGCTCCCCTGTGAGTTGCAACCTTATCTGGAGCACTATGCCCGTCCGGTACGCACCTTTGCGACGGACAGTGGCAAGGTGCCCTGGCGTGTGACGACGCAGGCTGATCAGGCCGATGGTCATAGCACGCCGGCAGGTGTTCCCTGGCTCGAGAAACTGATCACAGACGGGACTTGGCTGGAGCAGGAGGTATTAATTCTGACTCCTCAGTGGCGGAGCTGGTCATTGGAAGAGATGGGCAATCAGGTGTGAAACGGGGAGCCCGCGCTCCCCGTCATTTGTGGTCAGCTGCTTACTTGGCGTTGATGGGCCCCTTGGTGCCAGCATCATTATCGACCCAGCCATCTTCACCCTTGATGCGGCGATCCCCCTGAATGGTGTAGATGACCATGCCATCTTTGAACACCAGCGCGCCATCGGATTTCTTGGCATTGACCTTCTTGTCGTTGACCCACACCTGATCCTTGCCATCGATGCGGATATTGGCCACGGTGGCGCCGGTTTGAGGGAAGGTGGCGATCCAGTTGCCCGCATAGGGACTGGCGCTGGTTGCCGCGGCCGGAGCATTGCCAACACCGGCTGCGGCGTTCTCAGCCTTGGTTTTGTTGACATCGCAGCCATTAAGCTCGCTCACCTGAGTGCAGCCCGAGCGCTCCAGCTTCTGCTCATAGCTCAGATTCAGACCGCCCTCCGCGGCCGGGGCGGCCGTGCCAAATCCCGCCTTGGCATTTTCCGCTTTGGTTTTGTGAATGTCACAGCCTTGCGCCTCGGTGACCTGGGTGCAGCCGGAGTGCTCCAGTTGCTCGGCATATTTGGCGCTGATGGCGTGGGCAGGGGTGATGCCGAGCAGGGTCAGGGTGATGAGCAGAGCAGCATTCCTGGACATAGATAATCCCTCAAAGAGGTAAGTCATGCAGGTTCATCCGCGCAGTTGCGGTAGTGAACGTCGGCCTCTCCTGAGCATCCGACAGATGCACAGCTGGCGTATTCACGTTAGCACCTTGGGCCAACCGCGCCCAGCGATGTGGCCGGAAGATAAGGCGAGAGGTGATACGGGAGTGCAGGGGAGGCGAGATGGCCGAGACATTTCTGCAGAAGAGGTCGTAACAAAAGAGCAAGTCGCTGCACGGCATTATCATAATGATAACGACAGCCCCGCTGATATCATTTCAGCCCTTGAAACTGACCTTTGATGATAATTCTCACCGATGCCGAGATATCGTCTCTGATTATTATCACCTTGCTATTTTTTGGCTTGGCTGATCCGCTCATCTTTTTATTGAATAAACGGCTGAAATAGCCGCTGATTTTGTGGGTGGCATCACACACTTTCGCCATTTATTAATATCTGCCTGCATTTTATTGGTTTGGCACGGTTATTGATTGCCTCATATCGACGCTAACCGACGCGCTCACCCACAACCGGGATGCTGGTGACATCGTGAGTGAAAGGGGAGCTATCCATATCTCATCCAATGATTGGGGCGAACGATGAAAGCAGTTAACGAATTAATCAAAGAGATCAGAGCACTCAAATCCAACCTGCATGAAAAAGATTTTCTGCTGACCTGGGAGCAAACGCCTCAGGAGCTGGAGCTGGTATTGAAACTGGCCGAATCCCTCAAGACCCTGCGCGCCGAAAATATCTGCACCAAACTGTTTAACAGCGGGCTCGGTATCTCGGTTTTCCGCGATAACTCCACCCGAACCCGCTTCTCTTACGCCTCTGCGCTGAACCTACTCGGTCTGGCCCAGCAGGATCTGGACGAGGGCAAATCGCAGATCGCCCACGGCGAGACCGTCCGTGAAACCGCCAACATGATTTCCTTCTGCGCCGATGCCATCGGGATCCGTGACGACATGTTCCTCGGTGCCGGTAACGCCTATATGCGCGAAGTGGGGGCGGCGCTGGATGAAGGGTTCGAGAAGGGGGTGCTGCCCCAGCGTCCGGCGCTGGTCAACCTGCAGTGCGACATTGATCACCCGACCCAGTCCATGGCTGATCTGGCCTGGTTGCAGGAGCACTTCGGCAGTCTGGAGAGCCTCAAGGGCAAGAAGATTGCGATGACCTGGGCATACTCCCCCAGCTACGGCAAGCCGCTCTCCGTGCCCCAGGGCATCATCGGCTTGATGACCCGTTTCGGTATGGACGTGACCCTGGCCCATCCGGAAGGGTATGACCTGATCCCGGACGTGATCGAAGTGGCCAAGGAGAATGCCAAGGCCTCCGGTGGCAGCTTCCGTCAGGTCACCTCCATGGAAGAGGCGTTCAAGGATGCCGATATCGTCTATCCCAAGTCCTGGGCCCCCTACAAGGTGATGGAGCAGCGTACCGAACTGCTGCGCGCCAATGACCACGCCGGCCTCAAAGAGCTGGAGAAACATTGCCTTGAGCAGAACGCCAAGCACAAGGATTGGCACTGCACCGAGGAGATGATGAAGCTCACCAAGGGGGGCGAGGCGCTCTATATGCACTGCCTGCCGGCCGATATTTCCGGTGTCTCCTGCAAGGAAGGGGAAGTAACCGAAGGGGTATTCGAGAAATACCGTATCGCCACTTACAAAGAGGCGAGCTGGAAGCCCTATATTATCGCCGCCATGATCATGGCCCGTAAATTCTCCGCCCCGGCAGAAACCCTGGAAAATCTGATTAAAGAGGCGCAAAAGCGGGTGAAATAAATAACGGCAGGGCAGGGTGAAGATTCATCCTGCCCACACTGTCGAACCCATTATTTTGAGTTTTCTCTCCGTGGTATCTGAATAACGGATCTCCCGGCGAGGCAGCTCTTTGTCTGGTAACGCCTAGTGAGGTAAGCATGTCCCAATTTTCTCTGAAGATGGATATTGCCGATAACCGCTTTTTTACCGCCGAGCCATCACCGCTGTTTTCCCGTGTTGAAGCACAAAAGGCTCGTGCCTTTCATAAAAAACTGGCCGGTTATGAGCCGACCCCATTGTGCGACCTGAAAGAGCTGGCCGCCTATATCGGGGTGAAAAATATATTGGTCAAGGACGAGTCAAAGCGCTTTGGCCTCAATGCCTTCAAGATGCTGGGTGGCGTTTATGCCATCGCCAACCTGCTCTGTGAAAAATACGGGGTGGCCATCGAGGATTTCTCCTTCGATCTCATCAAACGCAACATCAAGGAGCCGATGACCTTCGCCACCACCACAGATGGCAACCATGGTCGCGGCGTTGCCTGGGCCGCCAAGCAGGTGGGTCAGCATGCGGTGGTCTACATGCCCAAGGGCTCCGCTCAAGAGCGGGTTGACCACATTCTCAATCTCGGTGCCGAGTGCATCGTCACCGACATGAACTATGACGATACCGTGCGCCTGACCATGAAGATGGCGGAAGAGCGCGGCTGGCACATAGTGCAGGACACCGCCTGGGAGGGCTACACCAAGATCCCGACCTGGATCATGCAGGGTTACTCCACCCTGGCCGACGAAGCGGTCGAGCAGATGCAGGATATGGGCATCAAGCAGCCGACCCACGTGCTGCTGCAAGCCGGGGTCGGGGCGCTGGCGGGCGGTGTGCTCGGTTATCTGGTGGACTGCTTCGGGGCAAGAAACCTGCACAGCATCGTGGTCGAGCCTGATCAGGCCGACTGCATCTACCGCTCCGGTGTGGCGGGGGAGATGGTCAACGTGGGGGGCGACATGCGCACCATCATGGCCGGTCTTGCCTGCGGTGAACCCAATCCGCTCGGCTGGCCGCTGCTCAGAAGCTGCACCACCCAGTTTATCTCCTGCCACGACAAGGTGTCGGCGCTGGGCATGCGGGTGCTGGGCAACCCCCTTGGTAATGACCCCCGCATCATCTCCGGCGAATCCGGCTCGGTCGGTACCGGCGTGCTGGCGGCAGTGCGTCACCACCCGGATCGCGCGGCGCTGATGGAACGTCTGGGGCTGGATAGCAACTCGGTCGTACTCATCATCAACACCGAAGGGGACACCGATATGACCCACTACCGGGAAGTGGTGTGGGAAGGCAAGCATCCTGCCTGCGACTAACTCTCCCGCCAGAGCAGAGACACGAATTGAAGCATTGATCGCGCCTCGCCGACGGGGCGCGGTAACGGGCACAGGGCGCTGCCGATGAACAGGCCGCGCACTCTCAGTTGTTATGGAGAATCACAATGAGCAAGCAAATTCCGTTTGAAATGGTGTTGGAGAAGGCCTACCAGTACAAGGCCGAGATGAGTCAGTTCCTGCGCGATATGATCGCCATCCCGAGCGAGAGCTGCGATGAAGAGCGCGTAGTGCTGCGCATCAAGCAGGAGATGGAGAAGGTTGGCTTTGACAAGGTCGAGATTGACCCCATGGGCAACGTGCTGGGCTATATCGGCCACGGCCCGCACCTGATAGCAATGGATGCCCATATTGATACCGTCGGTGTCGGCAACCGCGCCAACTGGACCTTCGACCCCTATGAGGGGATGGAAGATCACGAGATCATCGGCGGCCGTGGCGCATCTGACCAAGAAGGCGGCATGGCCTCCATGGTCTATGCGGGCAAGATCATCAAGGATCTGGGGCTGGAAGATCAGTACACCCTGCTGGTGACCGGTACCGTCCAGGAAGAGGATTGCGACGGTCTGTGCTGGCAGTACATCATCGAGCAGAGCAAGATCCGCCCCGAGTTCGTGGTCAGTACCGAACCGACCGACTGCCAGATCTACCGTGGCCAACGCGGCCGCATGGAGATCCGCGTCGAGGTGCAGGGGGTGAGCTGCCACGGCTCCGCACCGGAGCGCGGTGACAACGCCATCTTCAAGATGGGCCCGATCCTCGGCGAGCTGCAGGAGCTCAGCCACAACCTCGGTCATGACGACTTCCTCGGCAAGGGCACCCTGACCGTCTCCGAGATCTTCTTCACTTCGCCAAGCCGCTGCGCCGTGGCAGACAGCTGCGCCGTCTCCATCGACCGCCGCCTGACCTGGGGCGAAACCTGGCAAGGGGCGCTCGATGAGATCCGCGCCCTGCCTGCGGTGCAAGCCGCCGGTGCCGAGGTCTCCATGTATCAGTACGACCGTCCGGCCTACACCGGTCTGGTCTACCCGACCGAGTGCTACTTCCCGACCTGGAAGGTGGAAGAGGATCACATCACCGTCAAAACCCTCTCCAAGGCTTATCGCGAGCTGTTCAACAAGGAGCCGGTGGTGGACAAGTGGACCTTCTCGACCAACGGTGTCTCCATCATGGGTCGCCACGGTATTCCGGTCATCGGTTTTGGCCCGGGTAAAGAGCCGGAAGCCCACGCGCCGAACGAGAAGACCTGGAAAGAGCATCTGGTCAAGTGCGCCGCCATGTACGCCGTGATCCCCATGCTCTATCTGGCCGAGCTGGACAAGTAAGGGGACTGCCGGGTGGTGACTGCCATCGCCGCCCGGCTGTCGCAAGTGTGGCAAGTGCCCCGTCTGTGTTGAGGCGGGGTTTTGCTGTTTGAAGTGATGTTCGAGGTGGTGGGGATGAAACGGCTGATCAAAAACGGTGTGTTGGTCGATGCGCAGGGTGAATATCGTCAGGATCTGCTGATCGAGAACGGGGTGATCCTCGAGCGCGCCGCCGCTATCCAGCCCGATGGCGAGACCGACGTGATCGATGCCAGCGGCTGCTACGTGATGCCGGGCGGCATCGACGTCCACACCCACTTCAACATCGATGTCGGCATTGCCCGCAGTTGCGATGACTTTTTCAGCGGTACCCGTGCTGCCGCCTGTGGTGGCACCACCACCATCGTCGATCACATGGGATTTGGCCCGGCTGGGTGCAACCTGCATCACCAGCTGGCCCGCTATCACGACTACGCCGCCGAGCAGGCAGTGGTCGACTACAGCTTTCACGGCGTTGTCCAGCATGTGGATGACGCCATCCTCCACGAGATGGCCGCCATGGTGCAGGAGGAGGGGATCAGCAGCTTCAAGCTCTACCTCACCTACCAGTACAAGCTGGGGGACCACGACGTGCTGCGCGCCCTGGCCCGCCTCAAGGAGGTGGGGGCGCTTGCCACCGTCCACCCCGAGAACGATGCCGCCATCGCGGCGCGCCGCGCGGCCCTATTGGCCGCCGGTCACCATGAACCCTGGTATCACCCGCAAAGCCGCCCACTGGAGTGCGAAGCCGAGGCGGTGGCCCGGATGATCAATCTGGCGGGGCTCGCTGGCAATGCGCCGCTCTATATCGTCCACCTCTCCAATGGCTTGGGACTGGAGTATCTGAAACTGGCGCGTCGTCAGGGTCAGCCGGTCTGGGTGGAGACCTGCCCGCAATATCTGCTTTTGGATGATTCCTGCTACTACCGGGAGAACGGAGTCGACTATCTGCTCAGCCCGCCGCTGCGCTCGCGCCGCGAGCAGGACAAGCTGTGGGTCGGCATCGCTGCGGGTGACATCGATACGGTAGCGACCGATCACTGCAACTTCTCCCACGCCCAGCGCATGACCCTCTCGGGGGGCGATTTCAGCCGCTGCCCCAACGGCTTGCCGGGCGTCGAGAACCGGATGCTGCTGCTCTTTGCCCACGGGGTATTGGGCGGGCGCATCTCGCCGTCCCGCTTCGTGGCCCTCACCAGCGCCAACCCGGCGCGCCTGTTTGGCCTCTGGCCGCGCAAGGGCAACTTGCAACCGGGGGCCGACGCCGATCTGGTGCTGATGGATCCCTGTGGCGAGACCCTGATCCGTCACGCCGCGCTGCACGACAACGGCGACTACAGCCCCTACGAGGGGATGCGCTGCCCCGGCCAGATCAGAATGACCCTGAGTCGCGGCGAGATAGTCGCTCGCGATGGCGAGTTTACCGGACAACGGGGGCATGGCCGCTTTCTGGCCAGAGCGTCCTTTGATCCGGCGTTGGCGCCGGAGCTGCACTCGCCTTGCCCCGCGGTTGCAGGCTGACAAGCAGTTCGCATCCCGCAAAGTCACGAGGTTATTTGAACAACGAAAGGTGGGCCGGTATTGCGCCGGCTTGTCCCATCACTGGAGATAACAAGATGAAACAGAGAATCGTACTGGCCCTTGGTGGCAATGCGCTGGGCAACAACCTGCCCGAGCAGATGAAGGCGGTGCAGAGCACGGCGGGCACCATTGCCGACCTTATCGCCCAGGGGCATGAGGTGGTGGTGACCCACGGCAACGGCCCGCAGGTAGGGATGATCCAGCAGGCGTTCGAAGTGGCGGCCCGCCACGAGCCCAAGTCCCCCCATCTGCCGATGTCGGTCTGCGTGGCCCTGAGTCAGGGTTATATCGGTTATGACCTGCAAAATGCCCTGCGTGAAGCCCTGCTGGAACGCGGCATCCACAAGCCGGTCGCCACTCTGGTGACCCAGGTGGAGGTGGATAAAAACGATCCCGCCTTCCTCGACCCGAGCAAGCCCATCGGCGGTTTCTTCAGCAAGGAGGAGGCCGAAGCATTGATGGCCAAGGGGGAGCGGCTCAAAGAGGATGCCGGCCGTGGCTATCGCCGGGTGGTCGCATCTCCCAAACCCGTAGATATCATCGAGAAAGAGACCGTCTCCGCCATGCTGGCTGCCTGTCAGGTGGTGATCACCGTTGGTGGCGGCGGCATTCCGGTGCTGCGGGAGGGCAATCACCTGCGCGGTGCCAGTGCGGTGATCGACAAGGATTGGGCCAGTGCCAAGCTGGCGGAACTGATTGACGCCGACATGCTGATCATCCTTACCGCGGTAGAGAAAGTGGCCATCAACTTCGGCAAACCCGATGTGCAGTGGCTCGATCAGCTGAGCGTGGGAGATGCCCAGTGTTTTATCGAGCAGGGGCAGTTTGCCAAGGGATCTATGCTGCCCAAGGTGGAGGCGGCGCTCTCGTTCGCGACCTCCATGCCGGGGCGTAAATCCCTGATCACCTTGCTGGAGAAGGCCGCCGACGGCATTGCCGGCAAGACGGGAACCCTTATCAGCCGCTAGGCGTTCCAGCTTGGGTTGAGTGTGATTGCGGGGGCCGTTGGCCCCCTTGTTCATTTCGGGGCGACCATGGTCAGCGGAGGATGAGCGGCGTAAGATGGCCGCCTTCAAGCGCGGGCAAGACGTCGAGAGTTGAACCGGCGCAATGAGTGACAAGAGGTGAGTAACAAGCAAATGAGCGGAAAGATCAATATGGCGGCGCTGGTGGGATTGATCCTGCTCACCGCCATCTGGAGTTACAGCTGGATCGTGATGAAGCAGGTGATGCTTTACGCGGGGGCCTTCGAGTTCACCGCCCTGCGCTGCCTGTGCGGATCTCTGGTTCTGCTGCTGGTATTGGCCCTGCGCGGTCGCCGTTATCTCAAACCCACCCCGTTTCGCTATACCTTCGCCATCGCCCTGTTCCAGAGCTGCGGCATGGTGGGGTTGGCCCAGTGGGCGCTGATCAGCGGCGGTGCGGGCAAGGTGGCCATTCTGAGCTACACCATGCCGTTCTGGGTGGTGATCTTCGCGGCGCTCTTTCTCGGCGAGCGGATGCGCAAGCTCCACTATCTGGCAGTCGGGGTGGCTGCCTGCGGTCTGCTGCTGGTGATCGAGCCCTGGCAATTGCATCTGGATTCCATGAAGAGTGCGCTGCTGGGGATTGCTTCCGGCATTTGCTGGGGGATTAGCGCCATCATCGCCAAGCGGATGTATGCCCGCTATCCCGCGGTGGATCTGATGTCCCTCACCACCTGGCAGATGATCTACGCAACCATAGTGATGGCGCTGGTGGCGGCGCTGGTGCCGGAGCGCCCCATCGACTGGCAGCCCTACGTGATGGGGGCGCTGGCCTATAGCGCCATCTTCGCCACCGCCATCGCCTGGAGTCTCTGGTTGTTTGTGCTGCAAAAACTGCCAGCGGGTATCGCCAGTCTCAGCACTCTGGCGGTGCCGGTGACCGGTGTGCTGCTCTCCTGGTGGCTGCTCGGCGAAAATCCGGGGCCGGTGGAGGGGAGCGGTATCGCCCTTATCGTGTTGGCGCTGTTGGTGATTAGCCGCAAGGGCAAACGCTCCGTGGTGTCTGTGGCGGGGGAGACTCGCATCAAGCATGGTTGAGTGGTGACTGGGCTGCCAGTGGCACGATAAACGGCACTCAAAAGAGCCCGCGACAGGGGACCAGCCCCTCGTTACAATGGCGTGGTCTGACTGTGCTGGAGCACAGGTATCTGATTTATTGTGATTATTTCAACGAACCTAACGGCAAGGATGAGACCGTATGATGACGCTGGTGTGGTTGGCTGTAGGCCTGGTGTGTCTGGTGGTGGGGGCCGAATCTCTGGTGCGGGGCGCATCTCGCCTCGCCACCATGATGGGGATATCGCCACTGGTGGTGGGATTGACCATAGTGGCCTTTGGGACCAGTGCTCCCGAGCTGGCTGTGAGCATCCAGTCTGGCCTCGAGGGGCAGGCAGGGATAGCTGTGGGGAACGTGGTCGGCAGCAATATTTTCAACGTGCTGTTTATTTTAGGTATTTCGGCACTGATCGTACCGTTGACCGTCTCCCAGCAACTGGTACGTCTCGATGTGCCCTTGATGATAGTGGTCTCTTTTCTGGTGTTGTTGCTGGGCTACGATGGCCGTATTGCACCACTGGAAGGGGCGCTGCTGTTTGCCGGCATCATCGCCTACACCGCGTTTCTCTTTGTCCAGAGTCGACGGGAAAACAAAGCGGTGCAGGCGGAGTACGAGCAGGAGTTTGGTACCCGTGAAGCGAGTACGGCGGGCAACTGGTTGCGCAATCTGCTCTTTATTGCCGCAGGTCTGGGTCTGCTGATCCTCGGCTCCCGCCTGCTGGTTGGCAGTGCGGTTGAGATTGCCCACTACTTCGGGGTGAGCGATCTGATCATCGGCTTGACCATAGTGGCGGCCGGTACCTCCTTGCCCGAAGTGGTGACCTCCATCGTTGCAGCCCTGCGCGGGGAGCGGGATATCGCTGTGGGTAACGTGGTGGGCAGCAATATCTTCAATATCCTCTGCGTGCTGGGGCTTACCTCCATCGTCACTCCCGGTGGGCTTGAAGTGTCGGCCACCGCCCTTCAGTTCGATATTCCGGTAATGATTGCGGTGGCGCTTGCCTGCCTGCCCATCTTCTTTACCGGTTACACCATCGCCCGCTGGGAAGGGGCGCTGTTTCTGGCCTACTACATCGGCTACACC
The DNA here is from genome assembly GCF_051919345.1 of Aeromonas sp. 84A. NCBI lineage: Bacteria > Pseudomonadati > Pseudomonadota > Gammaproteobacteria > Aeromonadales > Aeromonadaceae > Aeromonas > Aeromonas sp. 84A. Next base: position 2,878,737 of record NZ_JBQBEW010000001.1, on the reverse strand, counting down.
TGCTGGCTGATCCTCCACGCTACATCCAGTCCGCTGCAAGGTCAGTTCAGCGCAGCACTAACCGGTTTTGTATTGCCGCTCACCGCCATCACTCTGGTTGTGCTGGCGGTGCGGGCCTGGCGATTGCAACGAACCCGGTCGTGATGCAGGTTCCCCTGATGTAAAGGAGCTGCATCAACCGACAGGCGGAAAAAAGCCCCACCATCATGGAGGGGCTTTTGCTTGGTGAGGGGGACGCGAAGAGCCGTTATCGGTGCTGGGCCAGATGCATCATGGCTTCCAGCACGGCGCCGCCGATGGCGCGGGCCTTGTCAGAGACGGTGGTGGCATCGGCGCGCTCGCCTCTGGGGTCGATATCGCCAATCTTGAAGCCGACTGGCACCTCGATGCCATCGCTGAGCAGCCCCCGCACCATGCCGGAGAGCGGCGCGATAATGGGAGCGTCCCCCACATGGGCGATCACATCTCCCTCCTGCACCAGATCACCGAGCTTGATCAGGCTCTTCATCACCCCGGGGGCGGGGGCGCGCACCACCCGGCGGGCAGAGTGTCCCTCGATCACCCCGGGAATGCCGGTGTTGGGTTGGGCAGGGCCCTGATAGATGACCCGGCCCAGATGGTGGCCGCGGTTGGTTTCGATGACCGCATCGCAGTCGCGCCCCGCTTCAAAGCCCGGGCCGAGTGCCACCGTGATGGGGGCCATCTCCTTGTGGGTGCCGAGGTTCTGCTTGGCCAAAATGGCATCCACCAGATAGCGGGGCTTGAGCTCGGCGAGGGTGGCACAGTCGGGGTCAACCAGCAGCGGGATAATGCCCCGATCCAGCTGCTCGAACGCTTGCTCAACGCTCTCGACCCGCTTGGCGCGCACACCCTCGACACTGGTTTCGCCATCGAACATCCCCTGGGCGAAGGCGACGGTGCGGCGGATCACCGTGGGCTTGTCGAGATCCAGCATCACCACCTTGAAACCGGCATTGTGCAGCCGCAGCGCCACCCCGGTGGCGATATCGCCGGAGCCACGCATCACCACCAGTTGATCCCGCTTGAGGCGCACGTCATCCTGCATCAGACCACCCGATTTGCCGTTTTTCACCTGCAGCAGCTCGGCGAGGATGCTGATGGCGATCTCCTCGGGGGTCTCGGCACCTATGTTGTAGCCGATGGGAGCGTGCAGCCGCTGCAGTTGTTCCTGGCTCACCCCTTGCTGGCGCAGCGCCTGGGAGAAGGTCTGCACCTTGCGCTTGCTGGCGAGCAGCCCCAGATAGGCGAGGGGACGGCTTATCAGCCGTTCCAGCGCCTCCTTGTCCTGATGGTTGGTGGCGATGATGACGAAGTTGGTGGGCTCGATGGCCAGCGCCTCGATCACCGCGCTGATGGTATCGGCCTGTTTGAGATGGGTGCCGACGGGGAAGTGATCGGGGTTGAGGCTCCCTTCAAAACAGTCGCCGACATGGATATCAAAACCGAGCGGTGCCGCAGCATGGGCCAGCGCCCGGTTGACGTGACCGGCACCAATGAGCACCAGACGGGGGCGCAGGCCGTAGACATCGATATAGACCGACATGGCGCCACCACAGTCCGACCCGACCGCATGTTCGCCGTTGCGGGCCATCCGGCCGTGAAAGATGCGCGGCTTGCGCTCGGCAATGGCCGCCACGGCCTCTTCGATCACCAGCCGCTCGATCATGCCGCCGCCGATGGTGCCGAGGATCTGGCCATCGGCCATCACCAGCATCTGGGCCTGATGGCGGGGGGTAGAGCCCCGGCTCTCGATGATCTGGGCCATGGCAAACGGCGTGTTCTCCTGTTCCAGTCGGGCTGCGTGTGCAAACAGATTCATAAGGTACCTCTTCTTATCCTTAAACCATCATGGGCGAGGCGGCTGTGCCTCATCCTGAGCGAAGTAACCGAGTGCGAGGCGAATGGGTTGTGGTTCGCGAACCGCCCCCTGCCAGATGGCGTGGATCTCGGGGTGGCGGCTATGCAGCTTTATCAATTCATCGAGCCACGACGCCTCATTTTGATAATCCCCATTGATAAACCAGATCCGGCGCGCCCTGGCCGGGGTGCCCTTGAACAGCCCCTCGGGGTGGCAGAGCAGCTGGTGAAACAGCGCCCAGTCGAGGGGGTCACCGGCCTCTATCCCGCACAGGGCCTGAAGCTCTGCCCAGCGGTGGATCTGCTGCGGGTCGGCCTTGGCCCCCACCATGGCGCCGCCCGTCAGGGCGATCACCCAATCACTGTGCTGAGGAATGCAAGGTTCGTGCAAAGCGGGCACTTTCAATAACTTGTGATGGGCGCCATCCGCCTCGACCAGGATGAGATCGAAGCGCTGCTGCCCCTTGATGAGATCAATCTGCTGGGGCGTGGGGCCCGCCACCTTTCCGGTGCGCTCGTCGAGATGGCTGAACAGGGCAACCAGCGCCGGGCCATCCGGTAGCGCCTGACAGCGGGTAAGTTGACGAACGGGATCCGTCTCGATAATCAATTCCCGATAGTGTGACGGGGCAGGCAGAAACATCCGGGTGGTGGTGGTAATTAGCACCCTTTTACCCTGTTGATAAAAATATTCCGCCAGCCAGAACAGGGTGCTGGTTTTTCCACCGGCCCCGCAGAGGCTAATTAGCGTGGTATGGTTGTCACTATTTTCAAGCAGTGGATTTAAAAGCGAACCAATATCCGGAAACGCGTGAATAACAGAGTGTGGCAAGGACATGGCAATGACCGAAATAAATAGCGAGGTGAATGAAAAGGTGCAGGCTCGGGGGCGTGAACAGTGTGACTGTATAATTACCGCAGCAGGTTTGTCATCCCGCATGGGGGCATGGAAAATGATGCTACCTTATGGCTCGGGGACAATTCTTGATGCAAGTCTCAAAAATGCCCTGGCCTTCTGCTCCCGGATTATTTTGGTCGTGGGCCATCGCGGGGCCGAGCTCGCTGCCTGTTATGGAAATCGCCCAGACATCCTCATCGTCCACAACCCTGACTATGAGCAGGGGTTGGGCAGTTCCATCCGCTGCGCTCTGGCGGCCAGCGATGCTGACTACCTCTTTATCAGCCACGGGGATCTGCCCTGTATCCCGTGCGAGGTCTACCAACAGTTGTGGCAGGCACGCGGAGAGTTCGCCCTGTTCCCGAGCTTTGAGGGGGAGGCGGGCCACCCGGTCTTGCTGCCAAAATCCCTCGCAAGGGAGCTGGCAGCTGCGCCGGTACAGGGTTCGGTGCGCCGCTGGTTGCTGCAACGCCCCCATCGCACCATACCGGTCGAGAGTCCTGCCATCCTCTTTGATATCGATACCCCCGAGCGATATCAGGCGCTGATCCGTGGCGAACTGGAGCTGCGTTCTGCCGACGAGTTTACGACCGAGCAGGGCTGAGTCGCATCGTTGGGGCCCACCTCCCTCTGCGTGCAATGGCAGCCAGCGGGGCGGTAACGCCGAGTCATCTCGCAGCCTTTGGATAAACCGAAATAGCGACGACCGCCTTTTATATAGCAGTGACTTTTAAGCAAACCCCGGCCATATTGTCCGGGGTTTGCTTGCGATAATGCTGGATGATTTTTACCCTATCAAAGTGATATTTATCGCTGCCGATTTGATACTTTTCATTTTTCTCTGGCATTGCCTTGAATAAAATTTCAAGTGAGTGAGAACCACTCTCATCAATCATAATGGCGACATGCCAAACCGCCTTCATTAATTCGAGCCATCTCACGCTTTTACCCTAAAAAATAGTTTTGCCGATGGAGTGGCCTGATAGTTGCTCCTCTCCTTGCCAAGGGGTAATGCCCGTGCGGGATACCCCATTTATTCATGCTGCCAATGGGCAGAACAGCTGCAAGGAGATAGCCATGGGCGATATTATGCGACCCGTTCCGTTCAAGAACCTGCTGACCCGTATTTTTGCGGAATATAAAGAGAGTCAGAGCATTTTCGGTATTCCCGCCGCGCAATTCTATCGCAAGCAGGACGAGCGCAAGATCAAGGTGTTCGGTGAAACCTGCGAGACCCCCATTGGCCCGGCAGCCGGCCCCCATACCCAGTTGGCCCAGAACATCGTCACTTCCTGGCTGACCGGCGGGCGCTTTATCGAGCTCAAGACGGTGCAGATCCTGGACCGTCTCGAACTGGAAAAGCCCTGCATCGATGCCGAAGACGAGTGCTTCAACACTGAGTGGTCCACCGAGTTCACCCTGCCCAAGGCGTTTGACGAGTATCTGAAAGCCTGGTTTGCCCTCTACCTGCTGGAAGAGGTGTTCGATCCCCGCCTCGACGGAGAGGCCAAGTCCTTCATCTTCAACATGAGCGTGGGTTACAACCTCGATGGCATCAAACAGCCACCGATGCAGCAGTTCATCCACAGCCTGATGGATGCAAGCCAAAGTCCGAAATTTGCCGAGTACCAGCAGGTGGTACGTGACATCGTGGCCGACGAGCAGTTTATCGCCGAGCTGGGGCTGGGGGCGCGCCGCGATCGCCTGCAACAGCTGGTGGATCGTATCCCGGCCAATCTGGTGCATGGCGTCACCCTCTCTACCATGCATGGCTGCCCGCCGAACGAAATTGAGGCCATCTGCCGCTACATGCTGGAAGAGAAGGGGCTCAACACCTTCGTCAAACTGAACCCGACCCTGCTGGGCTACCCGCGGGTGCGCGAGATCCTCGATACCTGTGGCTTTGATTACATTGGTCTGAGCGAAGCGTCGTTCGATCACGACCTCAAGCTGGATCAGGCCAAGGCGATGCTGACCCGTTTGATGGCGCTGGGGGCCGAGAAGGGGCTTACCTTCGGGGTCAAGCTGACCAACACCCTGGGCACCATCAACCGCAAAGGGGCGCTGCCGGGGGATGAGATGTACATGTCCGGCCGTGCGCTGTTCCCGCTCTCCATCAACGTGGCGGCCGTGCTGTCTCGCGCCTTCGATGGCAAGCTGCCCATCTCCTACTCGGGTGGTGCCAGCAAGTTCAATATCGCGGAGATCTTCGAGACCGGTATTCGTCCCATCACCATGGCCACCGACCTGCTCAAGCCGGGTGGCTATCTGCGCCAGATCGAGTGCCTCAAAGAGATCGACGCTTCTGACAGCTGGGGCATGGCTCATGTGGATGTGGCCAAGCTGGAAGCGCTGGCCGCCAAGGCCCTCACCATGGATTACACCCAGAAGGAGTGGAAGTCCGAGGATCGGATCGAAGTGGGCGGTGGTCTGCCGCTGACCGACTGCTATGTGGCACCCTGCGTCACCGCCTGCGCCGTGCATCAGGATATCCCCGAGTACATTCGCCTGATGGGCGAGGGGGAGTATGTCGCAGCCCTTGAGCTTATCTATCAGCGCAATGCCTTGCCCGCCATCACCGGCCATATCTGCGATCACCAGTGCCAGTACAACTGCACCCGTCTCGACTACGACAGCGCGCTCAATATCCGAGAACTGAAGAAAGTGGCGCTGGAGCGCGGTTGGGAAGGGTACAAGGCCCGCTGGCACAAGCCGGCAGGCAGCGGTGACAAGCACCCGGTTGCGGTAATAGGTGCAGGCCCGGCCGGTCTCTCCGCCGGTTACTTCCTGGCCCGTGCCGGTCATCCGGTCACCGTGTTCGAGCGTGAAGCCGATGCCGGTGGCGTGGTCAAACACATCATCCCCGAGTTCCGCATTCCGGCTGAGCTTATCCAGCACGACATCGACTTTGTCGCCGCTCACGGGGTCAAGTTCGAGTTTGGTTGCGATCCTGCGCTCACCGTCGACAAGCTGCACGCCCAGGGCTTTACCTATGTCTTCGTCGGCATCGGCGCCGACAAGAATGGCGGCATGCGCCTCGAAGGGGGGCATGATCGGGTCTACAAGTCCTTCAACTTCCTGCGCAGCTTCAATCAGGGCAAACCGCTGCCGCTGGGCCGCCATGTGGCAGTGATCGGTGCCGGTAACACCGCCATGGACTGCGCCCGCGCCGCCCTCAAGGTGCCGGGTGTCAGCGATGTGACCGTGATCTACCGTCGCAGCGAAAAAGAGATGCCCGCCTATCGCGAGGAGTATCTGGAAGCAGTGGAGGATGGGGTACGTTTCTGCTTCCTCACCAATCCGGAGCGTTTTGAGAAAGATGGCAAGCTCACCGTGCGGATGATGGCGCTGGGGGATCCTGACGAGCAGGGCCGCCGCCGTCCGGTGCCCACCGAGCAGACCGAAGTGATGCAGATGGATGCCCTGATCACCGCCATCGGCGAGCAGCCTGACTGCGAAGTATTGAAAGCGATGGGCATTCCTCTTGGCAGCGATGGCTGGCCCGAGGTGGACAGCCAGACCGGCGAAACCAGCCGTCGCAACGTCTTCCTCATCGGTGACGTGCAGAGCGGCCCGTCCTCCATCGTCGGTGCCATCGGTGGTGCCCGCCGCGCCGCGGATCTGGTGCTCTCTCGCGAGCATATCGCCAGCCAGCAGAGTGAAGTGACCACCCAGCCATCGGGCAAGGATGAGATCTATCGCCGCAAGGGGAGCATCGCCGTCACCATGGTTGACAAGAGCGAGCGCGATGCCTTCGTGGCGCAAGAGGCGCACCGCTGCCTCGAGTGCAACTACCTCTGCAGCAAGTGCGTGGATGTCTGCCCCAACCGGGCCAACGTCGCGATTGCGGTGCCGGGTTTCAAGGATCAGTTCCAGACCCTGCACCTGGATGCCTACTGCAACGAATGTGGCAACTGCGCCCAGTTCTGCCCGTGGCAGGGCAAGCCCTATCAGGACAAGGTCACCATCTTCAGTCTGCCCGAGGACTTCGACAACAGCCGCAACCCCGGTTTCTATCTGGCTGACGGTGGCGAGCTGCGGGTGCGTCAGGGTGGCGAGACCTATCGCCTGACCATCGACGCCCAGAGCCGGATCAAGGATGCGCCAGCGGCCCTTGGCGACATGTGCCGGATCATCAGCCATGTCCATGCCTATCACCACTACCTGCTGGGGGCCGTCGAGGCCTGAGCGAACAACGAATAAGCGAAGGAGCAAACCATGTTTATTCTGAAGAACGTCACCGCTGTCCAGCTGGAGCCGACCCGGGTGCTGGAAGGGGTGGATATCGCCATCGAAGGCACCCTTATCAAAGCGGTGGGGCCCAATCTGCGGGCCCTCTACCCGGAGGCCAACTATCGGGAGATGGGGGGCAAGCTGGTGATGCCGGGCATCGTCTGTGCCCATAACCACTTCTACTCAGGCCTGTCGCGGGGGATCATGGCCAATATTGCCCCTTGCCCGGACTTTATCTCCACTCTGAAAAACCTCTGGTGGCGGCTCGATCGGGCGCTCGATGAGGAGTCCCTCTACTACAGCGGCCTCATCTGCTCGCTGGAGGCGATCAAGAGCGGCTGCAGCTCGGTGATCGACCACCACGCCTCGCCCAACTTCATCAAGGGCTCCCTGAACGTGCTGCGCAAAGGGTTTGTAGAGGCGGGACTGCGCGGCATGACCTGCTTCGAGACCACGGATCGCAACGGCGGCCTCGCCGAGCTGCAGGCCGGGGTGGAGGAGAACATCTTGTTCGCCCAACAGATCGATGCGGCCAAAGCCAAGGGGAACGAACCCTATCTGGTGGAGGCCCATATCGGCGCCCACGCCCCCTTCACCGTGCCCGACGAGGGGCTCGCCATGCTGCGCGAAGCGGTGCAGGTCACCGGTCGCGGTCTGCATATCCATGTGGCGGAAGACCGCTACGACATGGCCCACGGCCACCACCACTATGGCAAGGAGCCCATCGCCCGGCTGGACGAGTTTGGCCTTATCGACAGCAAGTCGCTTGTCGCCCACGGTATCTACCTGAGCCCGGCCGATATTGAGCTGCTCAACAGCCGCGATGCCTTCCTGGTGCACAACGCCCGCTCCAACATGAACAACCATGTGGGCTACAACAGGCACCTGCCGGAGTATCGCAATCTGGCGCTTGGCACCGATGGTATCGGCTCCGACATGCTCGAAGAACTCAAGTTCGCCTACTTCAAGCACAAGGATGCCGGTGGCGCCCTGTGGCCCGACAGCTTTGCCCGCTTCCTCTGGAACGGCAACACCCTGCTGGAGCGCAACTTCGGTGCCAAATTTGGCCGCCTGGAGCCGGGCTACAAGGCCGACCTCACCATTTGCGACTACGACGCACCGACCCCGCTGGCGCCGCGCAACCTCGGCGGCCATCTCGCCTTTGGTATGGGATCGAACAGCGTCAACAGCGTGATGGTGGAGGGGCGCATGGTCTATCAGGATCGCGAGTTCCCGTTCGATGTCGCGCCCATTTATGAGCAGGCCAGCAAGGTGGCGAGCCGCCTGTGGCAACGGATGGATCAGCTGGCCTAGAGCCATCTTCCACAGTTTTGGACCGGATTGCCCGCCCTGTGGATTTTCCCGGCGGCGGGCAGCAAGAGTAAGGACGACACATGATTGAGCAATTCTTCCGACCCGAGCAACTGGGTCAGGCTTTGGAACTCAAGGCCAGCTTCGGCAACGACGCCGTCTATATGGGTGGCGGCAGCAAGCTTAACGCCGCCCCGACCCGCACCGACAAGAAGGTCGCTATCTCACTGGACAAGCTGGGACTGAACCAGATTGAGCAGCAGCACGGCCAGCTCCATATCGGCGCCACCGTCACCCTGCAGACCCTGAAAGATGATCCCCGTACCCCGGCCGCCCTGTGCGACGCGCTGGGGTTTGTCTACTCCCGCCATCTGCGCAATCAGGCCACCCTCGGCGGCGAAATTGCCTGCCAGCAGCAGGACTCACCCTTGCTGCCGGTACTGCTGGTACTCGAAGCCGTGGTGGTGCTGGAGAACAACCTGCTGCAACCCATCGACGCCTATCTGGCGGGCCAGCGCAATGCCCTGGTGCTCGGAGTTGTGCTGCCGGAGCCTGAATTGCGCTGCGCCACTCGCCGCATCAGCCGCAACGCCGATGGCTTGGCGGTGATGACCGCCGCCGTGGCCCTCGACAGCATTGGCGAGATGCGGGTGGCCGTCGCTGGCGTTACCCCGCAGCCGATGCGTTTGCGTGATCTGGAGCGCCGCGATCTGCACGATGCCGCGCTGGAAGCCGCCGTGAGCGAGCTGATTGCGCCCCGTGAGGATCTGGCGGGCAGCGTGAGTTACAAGCGGTATATCACCGGTGTGGTAGTGGCGGATCTGCTGGTGGACTGCCAGCAGCAGGAGGTGCAAGCATGATGGAACTCAACTTTACCCTGAACGGTGCCCTGCGCACCGTCATCTGCAAGGCCGGTGACAATGCCCAGCGGGTGCTGTTCAACCAGTGCCGGATGCACTCGGTGCGCAACAGCGACGACGGCTTCGGCTTCGCCGGCTCCGACGCCATTCTCTTCAACGGCAAGGTGATCAACGCCTCCCTTCTGATCGCCGCCCAGCTGGATGGATCAGAAGTGCGCACCGCCGAGTCGCTGGGCAGCTGGAACCAGCTCAGTCTGGTGCAGCAGGCAATGGTGGATGTGGGCGTGGTGCAGTCCGGCTACAACGATCCGGCCGCCGCGCTCATCGTCACCGACCTGCTTGATCGCCACCCCGAGCCCACCCGTGATCAAATCGACGATGCCCTCTCGGGCCTGTTTCACCGCGATGGCGGTTATCAGCAGTTCTATCAGGCCATCGAACTTGCCTGCTCACGGATGAAGGATCCCGATTACCTGTGCCAGATCGCCCCGGAGTTTCGCGACGATCTGCGCCATATCGGCAAGAGCTGCCCAAAAGTGGACGCCGCCAAGATGGTGCAGGCCAAGCCCTGCTATGTGGAGGATCGGGTTACTGAAGATGCACTGATCATCAAGATGCTGCGCAGTCCCCATCCTCATGCGGTGATCACCAAACTCGATGTGAGCCGCGCCGAGGCGCTGCCGGGCGTCGTGCATGTCATCACCCACCTCAACTGCCCGGATGTGTTTTACACCCCGGGTGGTCAGAGTGCCCCTGAGCCGTCACCGCTCGATCGCCGCATGTTCAGCCGCAAGGTGCGCCATGTCGGTGATCGTGTTGCCGCTGTGGTGGCCGAGAGCGAAGCCATCGCATTGGCAGCGCTGAAACTCATCGAGGTTGAGTATCAGGTGCTGCCTGCGGTCATGACCATCGATGAGGCGATGGCTCCCAATGCGCCGCTGGTCCACGACGAGCCCATTGTCTACATGGCCGGTGCGCCTGCGGATCTCGAGCAGCAGAACGCCTGCTCGGTGCGCCGCGGCGACGAGCACATGATCATCAACTTCCCCATCGGCTCCCGCCCCCACGAGAACCTGGCCGCCAGCGTTCATGGCCAGATTGGTGACGTGGCAAAAGGCTTTGCCGAGGCGGACGAGATAGTCGAACGCACCTACGAATCGACCCAGGCCCAGCAGTGCCCGACCGAGCCGCACATCTGCTTCACCTACATGGATGGGGATCGTCTGGTCATTCATGCATCCACTCAGGTGCCGTGGCACGTGCGCCGTCAGGTGGCGCGCATCGTCGGCATGAAGCAGCATCAGGTGCACGTGATCAAGGAGCGGGTAGGGGGCGGCTTTGGCTCCAAGCAGGATATCCTGCTGGAAGAGGTGTGCGCCTGGGCCACAAAAGTCACCGGCCGTCCGGTCACCTTCCGCTACACCCGTGAAGAGGAGTTCATCAGCAACACCTCCCGCCACGTGGCCAAGGTGAAGGTGAAAGTGGGGGCCAAGAAAGATGGCACCATCACCGCCATCGACATGGATTTTCGTGCCAACACCGGCCCTTACGGCAACCACTCATTGACGGTGCCAAGCAACGGCCCGGCGCTCTCCCTGCCGCTCTATCCGTGCGACAACGTGCGCTTTACCGTCAACACCTACTACAGCAACATCTGTCCAACTGGGGCCTATCAGGGTTACGGCGCGCCCAAGGGCAACTTCGCGTTGACCATGGCGATTGCCGAGCTGGCGGAGCAGTTGGGTATCGACCAGCTCGACATGGTGGAGCACAACCGGGTGCACGAAGGGGACATCCTCAAGGTGCTGGGGGCCATCGGCGAGGGCAAGATGCCGACTTCTGTGCCCCACGCCGCCAGCTGCGCCCTCGAACCCATCCTCAAACAAGGTCGCGAGCTGATCGCCTGGGATAGCCCCAAACCCGCCGACGGGGATTGGCGCATCGGTCGTGGCGTCGCCATCATCATGCAAAAATCGGGGATCCCGGACATCGATCAGGCTAACTGCATGGTCAAGCTGGAATCTGACGGCACCTTTATCGTTCACTCCGGTGGCGCCGATATCGGCACCGGCCTCGATACCGTGGTCGCCAAGCTGACCGCCGAGGTGCTCGGTTGCCCGCTCAGCGATGTGCATGTGATCTCCGGTGACACCGACCACGCCCTGTTCGACAAGGGGGCTTACGCCTCGTCCGGTACCTGCTTCTCCGGCAATGCGGCCAAGATGGCGGCCGAGAACCTCAAGGCGAAGATCCTGTTCCACGGCGCCGCCATGCTGGGCGAGCCGGTAGCAGATGTTGAACTGGCGTTCCCGGGCGTGGTGCGCGGCAAGCTGGGGGAGGTGAGCCTCGCCAAGCTGGCCCATAAGGCCGAGACCGGTACCGGCTTCGGTATCTTGGTGGGCACCGCCAGCTACATCACCTCTGAGCTTGCCTTCCCGTACGGGGCCAACTTCGCCGAGGTGGCGGTCAACGTCAGAACCGGCGAGATCCGGCTCGACAAGTTCTACGCCCTGCTCGACTGCGGCACCCCCATCAACCCGGAACTGGCGCTCGGCCAGATCTACGGGGCGACCATGCGGGCCATCGGCCACTCATTGACCGAGGAGATCTGCTACGACGGCAAGGGCATTCCGCTCACTCGGGATCTGAAGAGCTATGGCGCGCCCAAGATTGGCGACATTCCGCGCGACTTCCGGGCCTTCCTGGTACCGAGTGATGACAAGGTCGGCCCTTACGGCGCCAAGTCCATCTCGGAGATCGGGGTCAACGGCGCGGCGCCCGCCATCGCCACCGCCATCCACGACGCCTGTGGTGTCTGGTTGCGCAAGTGGCACTTCACGCCGGAGCAGATCCTGCGCGAACTGGGCAAGCTGGAGCAAAACGTGTCGGCATAACAAAAGAAAAGGTGAGGGGCGGGCGCAAGCTCGCCCCCAGCGCCTGACGGCGGAATGAGTAATCCGCCTACATTCTGTGTGATGGGACAAACACGATGTCTAAAACAACACGCAAGCACTCGGATCTTATTTACGAGCTGGAAGACAAACCCCCGTTTTATCAAACCCTGATGGGCGCAGTGACCCATCTGCTGGCTATTTTTGTCCCCATGGTGACCCCGGCGCTGATCGTCGGTGGCGCCCTGGGCCTCTCTACCGAGATCACCGCCTATCTGGTCTCCATGGCGATGATCGCCTCCGGTATCGGCACCTGGCTGCAGGTGAACCGTTATGGCCCCATCGGTTCGGGGCTGCTCTCCATCCAGTCGGTCAACTTCTCCTTCGTCACCGTGATGATCGCCCTCGGCGGCGCCATGAAAAAAGATGGCATCCATGAGGAGCTGATTGTCTCGACCCTGCTCGGGGTCTCCTTTGTCGGCGCCTTTCTTGTGATGGGTTCCTCCTTCGTGCTGCCCTACCTCAAGCGGGTGATCACCCCGACCGTGAGCGGTGTAGTGGTACTGATGATTGGCCTGAGCCTTATCAAGGTGGGGATTATCGACTTTGGCGGCGGCTTCTCCGCCATGAGCAGCGGCACCTTTGGCAAATACGAGAACATCGGGCTGGGGCTGCTGGTGCTCTGCGTCATTGTCGCCTTCAACTGCAGCCGAAGTCCGCTGCTGCGGATGAGCGGCATTGCCATCGGCCTGATGGTGGGCTATGCGGTGGCCCTGATGCTCGGCATGGTGGATTTCTCCGCCCTTGAGAACCTGCCGCTTATGACGGTACCGATCCCGTTCAAGTACGGTTTCTCCTTCGATTTTCACGCCTTTATGTTAGCGGGCACCATCTATCTGTTGAGCGTGCTGGAGGCGGTGGGGGACATCACCGCCACCGCCATGGTCTCCCACCGGGATATTCAGGGCCCCGAGTTTCAAAAACGGCTCTCCGGCGGCGTACTGGCGGACGGTCTGGTATCGGTGATCGCCTCGGCCCTCGGCTCTTTGCCACTCACCACCTTTGCCCAGAACAACGGGGTGATCCAGATGACCGGGGTGGCGTCACGCCATGTGGGCAAGTTTATTGCCGTCATTCTGGTGCTGCTGGGGCTTTTCCCCGTAGTAGGGCGCTTCTTTACCACCATACCGTCACCTGTGATGGGGGGCGCCATGGTCATCATGTTCTCCATGATCGCCATCGCCGGTGGTCGCATCATCATCAGCCACGGTTTCGATCGGCGGGAGACCCTGATTGTCGCCACCTCGCTGGGTCTTGGGCTCGGGGTCTCCTATGACCCGAACGTCTTCAAAGTGCTGCCGGCGGGTATCTACATGCTGGTGGAGAACCCCATCTGCGCTGGCGGTATCACCGCCATCATCATGAATCTGGTGCTGCCGCAAAGCCGCAAGCGCAAGGCAGCCGTCAGGGATGCCGAGGCGGTGGAGGTGATCCAGCTGAGCGACAAGCCGGATGTGATCTTTACCGCCCGCAGCGCGGGCCTGTCATCGGCCAGCAAGGGGGAGGGTTCACCAGAGCCAGTGCCCGGGCAGGCGGTGGCGCCACAAGTGGAACGGATCTGACGGTTAAACCGGCAAAAAACGTCAACAGAACAAGAAAAACAGGGAAACGGTTATGAAAAACGACAACTCTCTCAAAGCGGTACGCGGCAGCTTCTTCGATATCACCCGGGTGGTGGATCAGCCCGAGGAGATTGAGTCCAACGCCCGTCTTATCGAGGATGGTCTGCTGATCATTCGCAACGGTTGCATCGACTGGTTCGGTGAGTGGGAGGAGGGGAAGGCGCGTATTCCGGCCGAGGTGCGGGTGCGGGATTATCGCGGCAAGATGATAGTGCCGGGCTTTGTCGATACCCATATTCACTATCCCCAAAGTGAAATGGTGGGAGCCTATGGCGAGCAGTTGCTGGAGTGGCTCAACCGCCACACCTTCCCGGCCGAGCGGCGCTACAACGATCTCGAATATGCCCGCGAGATGTCCACCTTCTTTATCAAGCAGTTGCTGCGCAACGGCACCACCACGGCGCTGGTGTTCGGCACAGTGCACCCCGAGTCGGTGGATGCCCTGTTCGAGGCGGCGAGCCGTATCAATATGCGGATGATCGCCGGCAAGGTGATGATGGATCGCAATGCGCCCGATTATCTGCTCGATACCGCCGAGAGCAGCTATGTGCAGAGCAAGCAGCTTATCGAGCGCTGGCACGGCAATGGTCGCTGCTCTATGCCATCACACCACGATTTGCACCCACCTCGACACCCGAGCAGCTGACGATGGCGCGGCGACTGCGCGAAGAGTTTCCCACCACCTATCTGCACACCCATCTGTGCGAAAACAAGGACGAGATCGCCTGGGTCAAATCCCTCTTCCCGGCGCACAAGGGTTATCTCGATGTCTATCACCAGCATGGGCTTACCGGCCACAACTGCGTGTTTGCCCACTGCGTCCATCTGGAAGAGCAGGAGTGGGATTGCCTGAAGGAGACCGGCTCCACTATCGCCTTCTGTCCCACCTCGAATCTTTATCTCGGCAGCGGCCTGTTCAAGCTGCACAAGGCGTGGCGCAAGCAGGTGAAGGTGGGGATGGGCACCGACATTGGCGCCGGCACCACCTTCAACATGCTGCAGACCCTCAACGAGGCCTACAAGGTGATGCAGTTGCAGGGCGAGCGGCTATCGGCCTATCAGGCCTTCTATCTGGCCACCCTGGGCGGCGCCCATTCGCTGGGGCTGGACGAGAAGATCGGCAGCTTTGCGGTGGGCAAGGAGGCGGACTTCGTGGTGCTCGACCCGGTCGCTACTCCGCTGCAGCAGCTGCGTTATGACAACTCCACCACCTTGCGGGACAAGCTCTTTGTGCTGTTGACCCTGGGGGATGACAGATCCATTTATCGCACCTATGTGGATGGCCAACTGGTGCATGAACGGGGGTAGGGGCTGGAGTGGGCTGCCGCGGCGCAGCCCCAACGAATACGGCGGCTGGCGTACCCAAAAGGAGGCCAGTCTTGCCGCACCAAAGGGGATCTCCCCGCATAGAACGTGAAATGGCCCAGTTTTTTTGACCAGCAAGGCAAACGTTTGAGTCAAGGCTGCCTGCCCTGGTCTGTCTGTCGCATCCTCTGCCACCATCGCCTGTTTCTCATCAGACTGGCGCTCGGCAGACTCGCAGATCCTGTCGCCATTTCGTCATGGAACATTCAGGCGCGTGTGAAGGAGTTGGGTATGACCCAAGCAAACAGCAGGACAAACAGCGTGGAACAGCTGGCCAATGATGACGCCAGCCAGAGCGCAGCAAAGCAACAGCCGCTCACGGCTCTTGATCGCTACTTTATGATCAGCGAGCGGGGCAGCAATGTCAGACAGGAGGTTCTGGCGGGCCTCACCACCTTCCTTGCCATGGTCTACTCGGTGATCGTGGTGCCGAGCATGCTCGGCAAGGCGGGCTTTCCCCCCGGCGCCGTGTTTGTCGCCACCTGTCTGGTGGCGGGGTTCGGTTCGCTCTTGATGGGGCTCTGGGCCAAGTTGCCGATGGCCATCGGCTGCGCTATTTCCCTCACGGCGTTTACTGCATTCAGTCTGGTGCTGGGGCAGCAGATCCCCATTCCGGTGGCGCTGGGGGCCGTATTCCTGATGGGGGTGCTGTTTACCGCCATCTCGGTGACCGGGGTGCGTAGCTGGATCCTCGACAACCTGCCCATGGGGATTGCCCACGGTACCGGCATCGGTATCGGTCTCTTCCTGCTGCTTATTGCCGCCAACGGGGTGGGGCTGGTGATCAAGAACCCGCTTGAGGGGCTGCCGGTGGCGCTGGGGGCTTTTACCTCCATGCCGGTCATTATGTCCCTGATCGGCCTTGCGGTGATCTTCGGGCTGGAGAAGCTGAGAGTACCGGGGGGGATCTTGCTGGTGATCATCGCCATCTCCATCTTCGGCCTGATTTTCGATCCGGCGGTGAAGTATCAGGGACTGTTCGCCCTGCCGAGCCTCTCGGACGATCAAGGCAAGTCCCTCATTTTCAGTCTGGATATCATGGGGGCCCTCTCGCCGCTGGTGTTGCCCAGCGTGCTGGCGCTGGTGATGACAGCGGTATTCGATGCCACCGGCACCATCCGCGCCGTGGCGGGGCAGGCCAACCTGCTCGATAAGGATGGTCATATCATCAACAGCGGCAAGGCGCTCAGTGCCGACTCGGTCAGCAGCATCTTCTCCAGTCTGGTGGGGGCGGCCCCGGCTGCCGTCTATATCGAATCGGCCGCGGGTACGGCGGCGGGGGGCAAAACCGGCCTGACCGCGACCGTGGTCGGTGGTCTTTTCCTTCTGATGCTGTTTCTCTCGCCGCTCTCCTATCTGGTGCCGGCCTATGCCACCGCACCGGCCCTGATGTATGTGGGGCTCTTGATGCTGAGCAACGTCACCAAACTCGATTTCGATGACTTTGTCGGCGCCATGTCCGGGCTAGTGTGTGCGGTCTTTATCGTGCTCACCTGCAACATCGTGACCGGCATCATGCTTGGCTTCAGCTCGCTGGTGATCGGCCGCATCTGCTCGAAGGAGTGGCACAAGCTCAACGTCGGCACCGTGGTCATCGCCCTGGCGCTGGTGCTCTTTTATGCTGGGGGGTGGGCTATTTAGGGATAACCCGCCCGTTTGGGGCCGCACTGGCGGCCCCATTTTTATATCTGCGGCGCTCTGACCGTCAACGCTGGTTACCATGCTTTAGCCGCTGGTGCCATCGCGATACCATTTTGATAAATCCCCCTACCAGATTGATAGGCTCCCACCCTTGCTCTCCTCGCTCTGCCGCTTTTGTCACCGCTGATGTGCCCCGTTTGCTCAGGGGTTGCCCCTGGCTTGTCGCTTCGGGCCAACAAAAGCGGGCTAGATGGGATCCCCTTCACACTTCTCCCCATTCTCCTGACGATGGCGGGAAACAGGCGCATATCTTGCTGTTTTTTATGCCGGTTCCAGATTTTTCCATTCGAGAAGGACTTGCATATGTCCATAGGATTACCGCTCAAGCGGGTGGATGCCGAGGCCAAGGTGACCGGCAGCGCCCGCTATACCGATGACAACATCATGCTCGGGATGCGCCACGCCAAGTACGTGCGAAGCAATATTGCCCACGGCAAGGTGCTCGCCATCGATGCGACCGAGGCGCTGGCCCTGCACGGTGTCGAAGCCGTGTTTACCCATGAAGATGTCCCTACCACCTGTTTTCGCACCGCCGGTCACGCCTGGTCTCTCGATGAGGCGAAACGGGATGTGAAAGACCGCCGCCTGCTCACCGACCATGTACGCCACTTTGGCGATGGGGTCGCCATAGTCGTAGCCCGTGATCCGCTGGTGGCCGAGAAGGCTGCCGCGCTGGTCAAGGTGACTTACGAGCCGCTGCCGGTGATGACGGATGCCGAAAGTGCGCTGGCCGACGATGCCTATCCCATTCATCCGAGTGGTAATCTGCTGCGCCAAAGCCAGCTTCGTGCTAATGACCCGGAGCATGCTATCGCTGCGGCCGATCTGCAGTTTCAGGGGCACTACCGGACGCCGGTGGTGCAGCACTGCCATCTGGAGACGGTGACCTGCTACGCCTACATGGATCAACCGGACCACATCATCGTCGTCAGTAGCACCCAGATCCCCCAGATAGTGCGCAGCCGGGTAGCCAAATCCCTCGGCCTGCCCTGGTCGAGCGTGCGGGTGATCAAGCCCTATATGGGCGGCGGCTTTGGCAACAAGCAGGATGTGCTGGAAGAGCCGATGGCCGCGTTTTTGAGCTACAAGCTTGGCGGTGTGCCGGTCAAGGTGACCTTGAGCCGGGAGGAGTGCTTTTTTGCCTCCCGCACCCGCCACGGCTTTGTCATCGATGGCAAGATGGGCCTCAACCGCGACGGCACTCTCAAGGGCTATCAGCTCGACGTGCTCTCCAACACCGGTGGCTATGCCTCTCACGGCCACTCTATCGCCAGCGCCGGGGGCAACAAGATCAGTTACCTCTATCCGCGCAGCGCCTTCGGTTATGACGCCAAAACCTTCTACAGCAACCTGCCCACCGCCGGTGCCATGCGTGGTTACGGCGCGCCCCAGGTGATTTTTGCCCTCGAATGCATGCTGGATGATGCCTGCGCCGAACTGGGGCTGGATCCGCTCGATGTGCGTATCGCCAACGTGGCGCGCGAGGGGGATGTCAATCAGGTCAACCAGAAGACCATCTACAGCGCCGGGTTGCCGGACTGCCTGATCCGTGGTCGCGAGATGTTCGAGTGGGATCGACTCAAGGCCGAGTGTCTGGGGCAGGATCCGGCGAGCCGGGTGCGGCGCGGCATCGGGGTAGCGTGCTTTAGCTACGGCTCCAACACCTATCCGGTGGGGGTCGAAATTGCTGGTGCCCGCATGCTGCTCAATCAGGATGGCACCGTCAATCTGCAGATCGGCGCCACCGAGATAGGGCAGGGGTCGGACACTGTCTTTGCCCAGATGGCGGCCCAGACATTGGGTATTCCGTTTGAGCAGATCCGGGTTATCTCGACTCAGGATACCGACATCACCGCCTATGATCCTGGCTCGTTCGCCTCGCGTCAGAGCTATGTGGCGGCCCCCGCCATTCATCAGGCGGCGCTGCAACTGCGGGCCCGCATTTTGTCGCTGGCAGCCCAGCTCTGTCATCAGGATGTGGGATCGCTGACCCTGATCGACGGCTACGTGGTGCTGGCCGGCGCACCGGACAAGGTGCTGATCAGCGTCGCCGAGGTGTCGGTCAACGCCTATTACCACCTTACCATCGGTGGCCAGATCACCTCGGAAGTCTCCCACAAGACCACCACCAACCCGCCAAGCTTTGGCTGCACCTTTGTCGATCTCAGCGTCGACATCGATCTCTGCAAGGTGACCATCAATCGCATCCTCAACTTGCACGATGCGGGCAAGATCCTCAATCCGCAGCTGGCAGAGGGGCAGGTGCATGGCGGCATGGGGATGGGGATCGGCTGGTCGCTGTTCGAGGAGATGATCATCGACGCCAAGAGCGGCGTGGTACGCAACCCCAACCTGCTCGACTACAAGTTCCCCACCATGCTGGATTTGCCGGAGCTTGAGTGCGATTTCGTTCAGACCTACGAGCCCCAGTCGGTCTATGGCCACAAATCCCTGGGGGAACCGCCCATCATCTCGCCGGGCCCGGCCATCCGTAACGCCATTCGCATGGCGACCGGGGTGGCCATCAACGAGCTGCCCATCACCCCCAAGACCCTGTTTCGGGAGTTTGTCGCCGCGGGTTTGATTGGCGAGGGAGCAGGGGAGGAGCAACACCATGTTTGATATTGCCCGTTATTACAAGGCGCACAGTGTGGCCGAGGCGGTTGCCCTGCGTCAGGCCGACCCCGAGGCGCGCCTGTTGGCCGGTGGCACCGATGTGATGATCCAGCTGCATCACCTCAACGCCGCCTATCGCCATATCGTCGATATTCACGACTTGCCCGAGCTCAAAGGGGTGAGCGAGTTGCCTGATGGGTCGATCCGCATCGGCTCTGGCACCACCTTTACCGAGCTCATCGAAAACGAACTGGTGCAGCGCCGTCTGCCGATGCTGGCCGAGGCGGCCGCCACCATTGCGGGGCCGCAGATCCGCAACGTCGCCACCTATGGCGGCAACATCTGCAACGGCGCCACCAGTGCCGACTCGGCGGCGCCTACCGTCGCGCTGGAGGCCGAGCTTGAGATTGCTGGTCCTAACGGCACACGCCGCATCCCCATCGCCGGTTTTCATACCGGCCCTGGCAAGGTGGCGCTGCAACCTGCGGAGATCCTGGTGGCGTTTCATTTCGCCCCGGATACTCACCCCCAGGTGGGCTCCCACTACTTCAAATACGCCATGCGCGATGCCATGGACATCGCCACCATCGGCTGCGCCGCCTACTGCCAGATTGAGGATGGTCACTTCAAGCGCTTGCGGCTTGCTTACGGCGTGGCGGCCCCGACCCCGGTGCGTACCCCGCACGCAGAAGCTGCGGCCGAAGGGCAACCCCTGACTCGCGCCACACTGGCCGCCATTGCCGAGGCGGTGGTGGCCGATGTGGCGCCACGATCCTCCTGGCGGGCGGAGAAGGAGTTTCGCCTGCACCTTATCAAAACCCTGGCGCAGCGGGTGGTCGCCTGCGCAGTCGAACGTGCCGGAGGCAAGATCCTATGATGCAACCGCAAAGCTGTCCCGCCGTAGAGATCCAGTGCGAGATCAACGGCAAGCCTTACTCCTATGCAGTGCCGCCTACCATGTCGCTGCTCCACTTCCTGCGCGGGCAGGGGCTGATCAGTGTGAAAGAGGGGTGCTGTGTCGGTGAGTGTGGCGCCTGTACCGTGCGGGTGAATGGCACGGCTATCGACAGCTGCCTCTATCTGGCGGTCTGGGCCGATGGCAAGTCCATTCGTACCGTGGAGGGGGAGCGCAAAGGCAATGAGCTCTCCGATGTACAACAGGCCTTTATCGACGAGGGGGCGGTGCAGTGCGGTTTTTGCACCCCGGGCCTCGTGATGGCGAGCGCGGCATTGCTCGACAAGACCGAACGCCGTCCGCTGACCGATGCGGAGATCCGCCGCGGGCTGTCGGGGAATTTGTGCCGCTGCACTGGGTATCAGAACGTGGTGCGGGCGGTGAAAAAGTGCTGCAAGGGGTAACTGACTGGGCGCAATGACCCTGAGTGCCGTTGTTTAAGAAAGGAAACAAGCCGCCCAAAAACACAGGCCCGCCTCGAAAGAGGCGGGCCTGCTGCTGAGTAGCGCCAGGAGAAATCACACTTTTGGCTGATCGATCACCAATTTGCCATCCTTGACCGGAATGGTGGCACCGGGTGCTTGCTTCATGCGGATCACCCCCTCTTGACCTGCGAGGCGATAGGTCACGTCATAACCTATGGTGTTGACGCTCGTATCCTGCACGGTCTTGCAGCGCTGCTCGGTGGTGGTGTAGGTATCCCCCGCCTGCATATTGCCCTGCACCTGATTGCCGGCGTAGCCACCCGCAACCGCCCCGGCAGCGGTGGCCACCTTCTTGCCACTGCCGCCACCAAACTGGTGGCCGACCACGCCGCCTAGTGCTGCGCCCACCACGGTGCCGAGGATCTTGTGCTCATCCTGTACCGGCTTGCGGTGGGTCACGGTGATGTTGCGACACTCCTGTCGGGGAGTCTTGATGGTCTCGGTGATCGGCTTGCTGGCGATTACCTCGGCAAAGGTGGGTTGGGGTGTAAAGAGGGAGCCGCTGGCCGCCGCCGAGAGTGCCAGGGCCGAGGCGATGCCAATACCGATACCTGCCATCATGGATCTGTTCATCTTATGGTTCTCCTGCATACCCATCCGGGCTGTTCCAATCTGGCGTCATCTTGTCACAACCGGTTGGCCGGACAAGGCGAGGGGGATGGGCCTGCGACAGTCGCTGGCAAGGTCAAAAAACAGCCACCATGCAAAAGTGTCTGGCTTTGGCGACAACGGACTAAAAGTGACCGGTTTCCGGCGTATGGTGGACTCTACCAGTGTGATAAGGAGCAATTCGAGTCGCAATTTGCAAGACGGGCGGTGAGCAGAATGCCAGAGTGGCAAAGTGCTGACGGGGGCAGGTCAAGGGCGGTCTTGAACAAGGGCTCTGTTCGTTGATATGGCAACGCAAGTGGTTGATAAATGGCTCCAGCCCCATCGGATGTTGGCCGATAAGAGATCACGGCAAGCATTTTGCTTTGATTGGGTGAAGCAGAGGGTGAACGGGTCGGCAGACAACCGCGTAAGACCTGAAATGAAGATGTTCACCCGAGATCACCGGATCAACGAGGGGGAGATATGTCAATGTTACCCAGCTGGATCACCCCGGCCATCCAGGCCAACATCATCACGGCGCAGCAGGCCGAACGTCTGCTCTCATCCCTCTACCGGCCCCTGGCCGAGCAGGGAGAGGAGCTTCCTGCCGATATCGCCGACATCAGCCTTAAACTCTACTGCTTCCGCCAGCAGGGGCGGGTACGCCACTAAGACTGACAAAAGAACACCCCGCGCCAGGCTCGGGGTGTTGTCACTCATGTATCACAGGCCCATCAGGCCAACATCACTTGCGCCACCAGCATCAGGGCGCCAAATCCCAGCACAAAGCCCACCATGGGCAGCACGAACTTGACCCACTTGTTGAACTGGATGCCGAGCATCTGCAAAGTGACCAGCACCAGTCCGGTGGGGGCCAAAAACAGCATGGCGTATTGCCCCCAGTTGTAGGCCGACACCACGATATAGCGGGGGATCATGACGGTATCTGCCAGCGGCGCCATGATGGGCATGGAGAGCACTGCGAGCCCCGAGGAGGAGGGCACCACCAGCCCCAGCAGGGTGAACACCAGCATCTGCGCCACCGCGAACACGGCGCCATGCATGCCGGAGACCAGATCGGAGGCGTAGGCCAGAATGGTGTCCGAGATCATCCCCTGATCTAGCACCAGATTGACCCCCCGTGCCAGCCCGATGATGAGCGAGACGGCTACCAGCTCCGACGCCCCCTGAGTGAAGGCCTCGACCGCCTCTTTCTCTTTGAGACCCGAGATAAAAATGATGATGATGGCGATGGTCAGGAAGGAGGCCGCCATCTGCGGGAACCACCAACCGGCCATGGAGACGCCCCACACCATCAGCGGGAAGGCGAAGATAAACAGGGTCAGAATGATCTTGCGGCGCAGGGTGAAGGGCACCCCTTCATCCATGGCGCCCTCTTTGAGAAATCGGGCGCGAAAACTCTCTCTGTCCTCATAGGTGTAGGAGAAGGCCGGGTTGGCCTTGATCTTCTTGCAGTACCAGTAGAGATAACCGATCACCACCAGGGTGCCCACCAGACAGCCAATGGCGCGAAAGAGCAGCCCCTCGGTAAAGGTAATGCCGGCGGCATTGGAGGCGATCACCACCGAGAAGGGATTGATGGTGGAAAAGGTGGTGCCCATGGAGGCGGCGAGGAAGATGGCCCCTACGCAGACGATGGAGTCATAGCCGAGCGCCAGAAAGATGGGTACCAGTATGGGGTAGAAGGCGACCGCTTCTTCCTCCAGTCCGCAGGTGGTGCCTCCCAGCGCCATCACGAAGCAGACCAGCGCCACAAACAGGAACTCGTTGCCCCGGGTCTTGTGTGAGAGGGCGACAAGCCCCGCACTGAATGCGCCTGTCTTGTTGATGACGCCGATCAGCCCCCCGAGCACCAGAATAAAGACGATGATATCCGCCCCCTCTATGGTGCCCTTGACCATGCTGACCGCCACGTCACCGAACCCCTTGGGCGCTTGCTTCAGCCGTGCATAGGTGCCGGGAATGGCGATGGGCTTGCGGATGGTGCCGTTGGTAAATTGCTCCACCGCAATATTGATATTGAGTTTTGCCAGGGCATCCTGGGTTGCGGGAAGTCGGCTTATTTCCCCCTGTGGGCTATTGACCATCAGGCTTTCACTGGCCGGATTATAAGAGAGCTTGGCATAGGCGCCCGCCGGAATTATCCAGGTCAGCGCAATGGCCAGTAACATAATAAGAAACAGAATGGTAAATGCAGTAGGGAATTGTCTGCGTGGTGTGGTATTCGGCACGGCACACATAAAATGCTCCTTGATAAAGCAGGTTTGGGCTCGGCGGAATATCTGGTCGATAGGGTTTCTGCGTCATACATTCAAGGTACGCAAACTCACTGTATATTGCGTAGTGATTGGCGAGAAATCTGGCCTGATATTGAGCATTCGGTGGATTGTTTCACGTTATAACCGGCGTTGTTGCCCAAATCGATGCAGCTTGAATGGAACTTTCTGAGGGCTCGGTGATCTGATCATCACCATCCCCTTCAAGTCTGCATCATGGGCACGTCGCTTCATCCCATCACCAACTGGCCTCAATACAACAAGTCTTTGATTAATCGTGGTTCACTCACTTTCTGGGTTGATGCCGAGGCCATGAGCAACTGGTTTCACCATGACCATCATGGGCGTCGGGGCCGCGGCCAGCTTTACACTGACCAGACCATCGCAACCTTCCTGATGCTCAAGGGGATGTTTAACCTCACTTTGCGGGCCACTCAGGGACTACTCGATTCCCTGTTCGAGTTGATGAATGTGCCGTTATGCGCACCGGACTATAGCTGTGTCAGCAAGCGAGCACGCTCGGTGACGGTTGCTTATCGACAGCCCCCAAAGGGGCGCATCACCGACCTGGTTATCGATTCAACCGGGCTGAAGGTGTTTGGCGAAGGCGAGTGGAAGGTCAGAAAGCACGGCGCCGAGAAGCGGCGAGTTTGGCGCAAGTTGCATCTGGCGGTAGACCCGGTGACCCACGATATCGTGGCGGCGGAAGTGTCGTTGGAAAATGTCCATGACGCCGAGGTGTTGCCCACCTTACTCAACCCTCTGCGGCGCAAGCTGGGATGTGTTTATGCGGATGGCGCGTATGACAGCAAAGCCAGCCATCAGCTTATCTCGTGCAAAGGGGCGACAGCCTGTATCCCGCCTCGCAAGAACGCGGGGTTATGGAAAAAGGGACATCCAAGAAATGAGGCTGTGCTGGTAATGCGCAAGGAAGGGCTGGCGAACTGGAAGAAGATATCGGGGTATCACCGTCGCTCGCTGGCCGAGACGGCAATGTATCGGTTCAAGCAGTTGCTGGCGGGGAAAATCAGTCTGCGGAATTATAACGGCCAAGTAGGAGAAGTGATGGCGTATGTGAGCGCGATAAACAAACTGAACAGCCTTGGTCTGCCCGTCAGACAGCCCCGAGTGTAGCGGTCCCTTGGGGCTGGGGAAGTCATGACTTGCTGGCTGATTTGGGCAACAACGCCGTTATAACCGTAACCCGTGTGAGGCTTGATGAACATGGTGCCATGCTCGCTTTATGGGATGGCTCACAGAATTTATTTGTCATGGATTTAATGACTGGGATGAAATAAATAGTGTTATGCAATAACTATTTCAGGTTTCATTTAACGCGCCTTGCCTTAAATAAAGGGTATGAAAATAGTGCGCACCGAGATGAATGGAATGACATATAAGGCAGCTTTGACGGAATAATATTTCGATATCATCTGTTTTCGTTATTTCGCCAAAAACAGCCTGTGAAAAAAATGGCACGCTTTCCTGTAACGAAATATTTTTTGCAACGAAAACAGAGAGGCCCCTGTTGGCAGCAGGCTGTTCCTGTCTAAGACGTTTTGCTAATACCTGCCGCCGCAGGCTCACTGTTAGGCTGTCATCCCCATAAGAGACCAGTGACGGGCAGGATGCCCATGTCGCTTGCTGATCTCTGATTGATCCCGAAATAGCCCGTTTTGTGCCACCTGTGAGGAAGGAATCCGATGACAGTGCAGAACATCTATGAGCGCGACCTTGCCAAAACCGCCGCCAATTTCGAGGCCCTGACCCCCATCAGCTTTTTGGGGCGGGCGGAGCGGGTCTATCCCGACTATCCGGCGCTGATCCACGGCCCGCTGCGCCAGAGCTGGGGCGAGACCGCCCGCCGTTGCCGCCAGCTGGCCTCGGCCCTGAGGCTTCGCGGCATCGGGGAGGGGGATACCGTCTCCATCGTCGCGCCCAATATCCCGGCGATGTTTGAAGCGCACTTCGGGGTGCCCATGAGCGGCGCCGTGCTCAACACCATCAATACCCGGCTCGATGCCGAGTCGATGGCTTTTATCTTTCAGCATGCCCAGAGCAAGGTGGTGCTGGTGGACAGGGAGTTCGGCTCTGTGGTGCGCAAGGCGCTGGATCTGCTGGAGCGCCAACCGCTGGTCATCGCCATCGACGATCCCCTCTACCGGGAGGGGGCGCTTGTCAGTGAACTGACCTATGAGGCCTTTATTGCCACTGGTAACGGCGATGAGCCCGGCTGGTTGCCGCAAGATGAGTGGCAGGCCATCTCCCTTAACTACACCTCCGGCACCACCGGCAACCCCAAGGGGGTGGTCTATCACCATCGTGGCGCCCACCTCAACGCCATCAACAACGTACTCTCCTGGGAGCTGCCCAAACATCCCGTCTATCTCTGGACCTTGCCGATGTTTCACTGCAACGGCTGGTGCTTCCCCTGGACGCTGGCGGCCACCGCCGGGGTGAGCGTCTGTCTGCGTCATGTGCAGGCGTCCGCCATTTATGAGGCACTGCACGAGCACAAGGTGAGCCATTTTTGCGCGGCGCCCATCGTGCTCAATATGCTCAACAATGCCGATCCGGCGCTCAAGCAGGGGCTGGATCACCCCATCAAGGTGATGACCGCTGGCGCTGCGCCCCCCGCCACCGTGATCGCCGGTATGGAGGCGATGGGGATCGCTGTGACCCACGTCTATGGCCTGACCGAAACCTATGGCCCCTGTGTGTTGTGCGAACCGCAAAGAAGCTGGCAAGGTCAGGATGCCACAGCGCTCTCCCGCCTCAAGGCGCGGCAGGGTGTTGCGTCGCCTCTGCAGGGGGAGATGCGGGTCATCAATCCTGTCAGTGGCGAGCCGGTTGCCAAGGATGGCAAAACCATGGGCGAAATCGTGCTGCGCGGTAATGTGGTGATGAAGGGCTATCTGAAAAATCCGGCGGCCAGCGCCGAGGCGATGGCGGAGGGGTGGTTTCGCAGTGGCGATCTGGCGGTATGGCACCCGGATGGTTATGTGGAGATCAAGGACAGATCCAAGGACATCATCATCTCCGGCGGAGAGAATATCTCCAGTCTGGAGGTGGAAGATGCTCTATCGCCATCCCGATGTGGACGAAGCGGCGGTGATCGCCATGCCCGATGAGAAGTGGGGGGAGGTGCCCTGCGCCTTCGTGAAACTGAAAGAGGGGCGAGAGACTACCCAGGCGGAGCTGATCGCCTTTTGTCGTGAGCAGATGGCCCACTTCAAAGCCCCCAAACGCATCATCTTCACCCCGTTGCCCAAGACCTCGACCGGCAAGGTACAAAAATTCGTGCTGCGCAAACAGTTGGGGTAGCGGCCTGTTCGTAAGGAGCCAGCACAGCCATTCATAGGAGGGAGATACAAGGGGTCTGGAGGGCTGCTGGCCTCCCGTTGTGTGGCTAGGGGGTCTTGCAGGCAACGCAGTTGCGACCGCCCTGTTTGGCCTGATAGAGCATCTGATCGGCGCGGGCGTAGAGGCTCTCCATCAGCTCCCCTTCGCCATTTTCCACCAGTCCTGCGCTGATGGTGATGACCAGCTTATCTCCATCTGGCAGGGGCAGCGGGCTTTGCATCACCTGCAGGCGCAGTCGCTCGGCTAGTGATGCGGCGGCCAAGAGGGGGGTGTTGGGCAGCAAGATGGCAAACTCGTCACCGCCGATGCGGGCCAGCACATCTTCGCTGCGCAGCACCGATTGCATCACCTTGCCCAGATGCACCAGCGCGCTATCCCCAAGGGGATGCCCGAAGCGATCGTTGATGCACTTGAACTGATCCACGTCCAGCACCATCAGCACCGAGGTGAGGTGGTGGCGCATGTCCAGACTGAGGTTCTTCTCGCACAGTTCGAAAAAGAAACGGCGGTTGTAGAGACCGGTGAGGCCATCGCGCACCGACTGCTGGTGCAGCTGCTCCTTGAGCTGGTGCAGTTCGGTAATGTCGGAGGAGATACCGATCAGGGTGGGGGTGCCATCCCCCAGCAGAAAGGGCACCTTGACCGACCAGTAGTAGTGCTGATTGCCTTCGGGATCGGTCAACATCTCTTCCCCGGCTTGCAGCTCACCAGTTTCGAATACCCGATTGTCCAGTCGCCACAGCTGGCAGGCGCTGGCAGCCGGGATCACCTCATCATCGCGCCGATTGATGATCTGCTCGGCAGGAAGGCCCAGCAGATCGGCGACCTTTTGGTTGACGTAGAGAAAGCGGTGCAGGCTGTCCTTCATATAGATATGGGCATCCACGTTGGCGAGGATGATTTCCAGCAGCTGATGCTGCTCCGCCATGCGGGCCTCAATCAGCTTGTGTTCGGTGATATCGGTGGAGATGCCGCACAGACCGATCAGGTTGCCATCCTTGTCATGGATGGGCTTTTTAACGGTCCAGTAGCAGCGCTTTTCCCCGGTGGATTTGAGGTAGTTGATCTCCTCCTGGGCGATGGCGAGTTGCTGCTCCAGTACCAACCGGTCGTTGCGTTGAATGGTGTCGGAGAATTCGAGATCAAAAAAAGCCCGATCATCCTGTCCCTGCAACTCGGCGAGGGTGCAGCCAAAGAGATCCAGCACCGCCTGATTGGCATAGGTGTAACGGCCCGCCAGATCCTTGGTAAACATGTAGGCGTCCGTCTCGTTGAAGATGGCTTTGAGGTGATCCAGCTCATGCTGTAACTGGATAGAGAAGGGTTCATCCTTCATGGGGCTAGCCATCCTTGGTTAAGGGCATCGTTGTATACAGCGCGAATATATGTACCAACTGTTTAAATTAAGCACTTCACAGGCCATGTTTCGCGTTTATTTCCGCAGGATCTGCGCCATGTCACACGATTGTCATCGTTGGTGTGGTCAAAGGAAATCAACTGAGTCCGTGGCTATGCAGATAACCGTCCCACCTATATCGGCCCGGCATCGTGGGCCAGCAGCAGAGCAATTGCTCGGCAGTCAAATACGCCAGCCCGAGCGGCAGAAAGGGCAACAAACAGGTCTTTAATCAAACTATTTTCACTGTGCCCCTGATATCATCCTCAGCAACGCAATATGGAGAGATACGAGATGGCAGTGGCACCGTTTAATTGGAATGACACAGTTCAGTGGGACGGGCCGGGGGCCATTGCGGGCAGTGAAGAGTTGGCTGGTGATCGGCTTGAACGTGCCCGCTATGCCGACTTTCTGACCAACTACCTCGCCGCCGAAGGCAAGCAACGCAACTATGTGCTCAACCTCAATGCCGAATGGGGGGCAGGGAAAACCTGGTTTATCAAGCGCTGGTATATGGAGCTGAAAGCGCACTATCCCACCGTCTATATCGATGCCTGGCAGCAGGACTTTTCCGATGATCCCTTATTGACGGTGATTTCGTCGATTATCGAGCAATTGAAAGATGCAACAGGAAATAAGGTTTCCATACCTGATGGCATCAAGCCCAAGCTATTGGGTTTGCTCAAGCTGGGCGGAAAATTGGTACTCAAGTCAGCCATTAAAAAAGCTGGACTTGAAGATGGTGACTTTTCTATGGAAGGCGAAGACGCAGATAAGCTGGTTGATACACTGTGCAGCAATCACAAAGAGCGTTATGAATCTATCCAATATCTTAAAAATGAGATCCGGCAATGGGTTGAGGGAGCTGTTGGTTTAAGTGAAAGAGAACTGGACTATCCCGCATTTATTTTGATAGATGAGCTTGATCGTTGTCGCCCTTCCTATGCTGTGGAAATGCTGGAGACTATCAAGCATATATTCGACATTCCTAAAGTTGTTTTTGTATTGGCAACAGATACAGAACAATTGCAGCATGCTATCAAGGTAATATATGGAGATGGATTTGATGCGCAAAATTATTTAGGTCGATTCTTTATGCGTCGTTTTAATCTGCCATTAGTGTCCACAAAGGTATTTATTGAAGAGTATCTTAGTAAAAAAGCTATTGACTTTAATGTTGAGTCATTTTGGCCGATTGATTTCAGTAAAAAGTTGCTTGTTGACATGTTTTTATTGTTTAGTGAAACACATGGTGTTTCACTGCGTAAAATAGAACAGCTTATTGATAGAGTGTTGTCCATTCTTCAGCTTTACAATAAACAACAAAAGTTAAACGCTTATTTTATAGTTTTCTTATGTTTGCAGTATGACATTGATACTGAAGTTTATAAGAATGTAATTAATAAAATGTACACTGACGATCTTGGTGTAGGTAATCAATCGCTAGGAAATGTTCTATCACGATATGATGATGTATCAATAAAGATAAGATTAAATCCTAGTGAGAATTTACCAAGGACCGTTCGTTCACCTGATGGTAATCAGATGGTGTCGACACATTTCTTTCAAGATGATATTTATTCTTGCTCATTGTTGGATGTTATATTTCCAACGTATAAGCACCTCATTAATAAGGTTTTTTGCAAAAATGTAGAACATCAATTGTTTATTGTTGCCGACCGTATGGGGAAAAGTATTAATGTAAATGGGAAAGAGGTTATGACGGTACTATCTCAGAAGGAGCAATCATTGCTGTGTAATGACTTCAAAGTATATCGAAACCTTGTCGAGTTAGCCGTGCATATTGATTGAATAATATCGAGTTAAATGTGCGGGTAGGACCCGCACATTATGAAAAAATATGTTATTTATTATGCCGCTTATAAAGCCGCTGAACGACATCCTGTAATCCCAGCCCTTCATTTTGTAGCAGCACGGTGAGGTGGTAGAGCAGATCGGCGGATTCGTTGATGAGCTCCTCCCGATCCTTGGCCATGGCGGCCAGAGCTACTTCAACACCTTCCTCACCCACTTTCTGGGCGATGCGCTTGGTCCCTTTGCCGTAGAGGCTGGCGGTGTAGCTGGTGGCCGGATCGGCCCCTTTGCGGGCTGCCAGCACCTGCTCCAGCTCTGCCAAAAAACCGAGGGGCGGCAGCGGGTGGCCATTAAAGCAGGAGGTTGTCCCCTTGTGGCAGGTGGGGCCGACGGGGTTGGCGGCAATCAGCAGGGAGTCCTGATCGCAGTCGGTGCTGATAGCGACGAGTTGGAGCACATTGCCCGAGCTTTCACCCTTGGTCCAGAGCCGCTGTTTGCTGCGGCTAAAGAAGGTGACCTGACCGGTAGTCTGGGTCTTCTCCAGCGCCTCGCGGGTCATAAAGCCCTGCATCAGCACCTCGCCGCTGGCGGCGTGCTGGACGATGGCGGGGATCATGCCATCACATTTTGCCCAATCGAGCTGCTCGGCAAGGGGGCGCGCGCTGGCGGTGGTTTGTGCATTTTCAGAGAAGTTATTCACGGATGGCGACTCCTTCGGTTTTCAGCCAGCGTTTCAATTCGGGAATGGGGATAAGGCCCTTGTGGAATACAGAGGCGGCCAGCGCCCCATCCACATCGGCGAGGGTAAAGGCATCGCGAAAGTGCGCCATGGCACCGGCGCCGCCGGAGGCGATCAGCGGCACCTTGCAGACGCTGCGCACCAGCTTGAGCTGGTCGAGGTCATAACCCTGACGCATGCCGTCCTGATTCATCACGTTCAGCACGATTTCGCCCGCTCCGCGCTTTTGCACCTCCTGCACCCAGTCGAGAGTGTGCCAGGCGGTGGTGCGGGTGCGACTCTCGTCACCGGTAAACTGTTTGACCTGATAGTGGCCCGTGTCGGCGTCGAAGTAGGAGTCAATGCCCACCACCACGCACTGCACGCCAAATCGCTCGGCTAGTCGGCTGATCAGGGTCGGGTCGGCCAGTGCAGGAGAGTTGATGGAGACCTTGTCGGCGCCAAATTCAAGGATCTGGCGGGCATCGTCCACGCTCTTGATGCCACCGGCGACGCAGAAGGGAATATCTATCACCTCCGCTACCCGGCTCACCCAGCTCTTGTCTACCACCCGCGCATCGCTGGAGGCAGTGATGTCATAGAACACCAGCTCGTCAGCGCCCTCTTCGGCGTAGCGGCGCGCCAGCTCGACAATGCCGCCCATCACCTCGTGGTTGCGAAATTGCACCCCTTTGACCACCACGCCATCTTTCACGTCGAGGCAGGGGATAATGCGTCTTGCCAGCATCAGTTGTCTCCTGTGGTATCGGCAGCGGGGGCTTGCCAGCAGGCGATGGCGTCACCCACCGAGAACTTGCCCTCCAGCAGGGCGCGGCCAAGGATGACCCCCCTGACGCCGGAGCCCTTGAGCGCCTCGATATCTGCGATGCCGCCAATGCCGCCGGAGGCTTGAAAGGCGACGCTCGGGTAGCGGACGCAGAGATCCCGATAGAGCTCGACGTTGGTGCCAGCCAGGGTGCCGTCACGACTGATGTCGGTGCAGAGCACATGCTTGAGCCCGGCGGGGAGGAAGCGCTCGATCAGCGCTTCGATGGTCACCCCGCTGTTCTCCTGCCAGCCCGCCACCGCGATATGGCGATTGCCCTGCTCATCGATATTGACGTCCAGCGCCAGCACGATCTGCTCGGGGCCATATTTCTCCATCCAGCTGGCCACCAGATCCGGGGATTTGACGGCGGTGGAGCCAATCACCACCCGGCTGGCACCGGCGGCCAAGAGGTCTGCCACATCCTGTTCGGTGCGCACGCCACCACCCACCTGCACTGGCGCTTCGGTGGCTGACAACAGTTGGGTCAGCAGGGGCAACTGGCGCGCCTTGGCATCCTTGGCACCGTCCAGATCCACCAGATGGAGCTGCACCGCCCCCTGGGAGACATATTCGTCGAAGCGGGCCTGCGGGCTGCTGCTGTATTCGGTCTTCTGCTCGTAGTCCCCCTGATAGAGGCGAACTACCTGACCGTTGATAAGGTCAATTGCGGGAATGATCATGCTAGTCACAGCTCCAGGAAATTTTGCAGCAAACGGGCACCGGCTGCGCCTGAGCGCTCCGGGTGGAATTGGGCGCCAAAGAAGTTGCTGTGCTCTGCAACCCCACCGACGATGGCGGTAAACGGCTGGCCGTAGTCGCAGGTCGCCAGCGTCGCTTCGGTCACCTCCAGCGCATAGGAGTGAACGAAATAGAAGTAGCTGCCGCTCGGGATCCCCTTGAGCAGAGGATGGGTCTCGTCATGCTCAATCTGGTTCCAGCCCATATGGGGCAGGCGCAGATTGTCCACCTCCATCAGCCGGATCTTGCCCGGCACTATGCCAAGGCAGTCGATAAGGCGCTCTGACGAGTCATCCGTACCCATGCTCTCTTCGGAAGCCTCCGCCAGCATCTGCATGCCGAGGCAAAAGCCCAGCAGCGGCTGCTTGGCGGCGCGAATAAGGGGCACCAGCCCCCGTTCGTTGAGGTTCTTCATGGCGGCCACCGCGGTGCCGACACCGGGCAGGATCAGCTTGTCCGCCTGCTCGATATCGGCCGCCACGCTTGAGACCAGCGGCTGCACACCGAGGCGTTCGAACGCCATTCTGACCGAGGCCAGATTGGCGCAGCCGGTGTCGATAATGACCAGCTTCTGCTTGCTCACATCCATCACAGCACTCCCTTGCTGGAGGGGAGCTCGCTCCCTTCCACCCGAATAGCCTGACGCAGGGCGCGACCAAAGCCTTTGAACAGCGCTTCCACCTGATGGTGGGTGTTGCCGCTGCCCACCTTCATCTGCAAGGTGATGGCCATGGCGTCCGACAGCGAGCGGAAGAAGTGGGGCACCATCTCGGTGGCCATCTCGCCCACGTTGTCGCGGCCAAAGCCGCTCGGGCAGTCAAACACGAAGTAGGGGCGACCGCTGAGATCCAGCGCGGTGCTCACTTCCTGCTCGGTCAGCGGACGCGCATCGATCACCGCTTGCACCTCGTCCATCGCCAGCACAAAGCCGAAGCGGCCGATGCCGCGCTTGTTGCCAAGGGCTTGACGCAGCGCCTGACCCAGCGCCAGCCCCACATCCTCTACCGTGTGGTGATCGTCGATATGCAGATCGCCGCTGACGTTCAGCTTGAGCTGGAAACCGGCGTGGGTGGCAATCTGATCCAGCATGTGATCAAAGAAGCCGATGCCGGTGGCGATCTGGTTGCCGCCGCTCTTGTCTAAATCCACTGCCGCCTGAATACGGGTCTCCTTGGTGTAGCGCTCCACCGAGGCGGTTCGCCCCTTGGACAGAAGCTGATCACGGATGGCGAGCCAGTCGTGATCCTGCGGGTGGTAGCGAATACCGCCAATGCCCATGTTCTCGGCAAGCTGCAGATCGGTCTGGCGATCGCCAATCACGAAGGAGTTGGCAAAGTCGATGCGACCGGAGGCGAGATACGCCTTCACCAGCCCGAGGTGGGGTTTGCGGCAATTGCAGCCGTCGGTGGGGAAGTGGGGGCAGATCAACACCTGCTCCCACTTCACCCCTTGCGATTCAAACAGGTGCATCATCAGGTCGTGGGGTGGCTGGAAGTTCTCCAGCGGCAGGCTGGCGGTGCCCAGCCCATCCTGATTGGTCACCATCACCAGCACGTAGCCTGCGGCCTGCAACTCGCGCAGCACCGGAATGACCATGGGCTCGAAGCGCAGCTTGGCGAGGCTATCCACCTGCTTGTCGGTCACCGGCTCTTCAATCAGGGTGCCGTCGCGGTCGATAAACAAAAACGGGGTCTTCATCGCTACATCCTTGTCTTACAAAGTGGGAGAGGGCAGATCACGCAATACCGCCAGCACGGCATCCATCTCGCCCTGATAGCCGATGGTGACGCGAATGCTGTTATCAAGGCCGGGTTTGGTCGAGAAATCCCGCAGAATGATGCCGGCGGCCTTCATGGCGGCAAAGACGGCGGCGCCATCCACAAAGCGCACCAGCACGAAGTTGCCCTTGTCTTCGAATACTTCCTTCACGCAGGCAAGCGTTGCCAGCTCTGCCTTGAAGGCGGCTTTTTGCTTGTTGAGCTCCATCACTCGCTCGCGCATCAGCTCCAGCCCCATGGGGGAGAGGGCCTGCGCCGCGATCTGGGCGATGGGCTCGGGGATGGGATAGGGGGCGATCACCTTGGCCAGCATGGCGATCACCTCGGGGCTTGCCAGCGTAAAGCCGCAGCGGATCCCCGCCAGCGCAAAAGCCTTGGAGAGGGTGCGGGTCACCACCAGATTGGGGAAGCGGGCCAGCAGATCCACCACGGATGCCTCGGGACAGAACTCGATATAGGCCTCGTCCACCACCACGATGGCGCGATCCCGGGCTTTTTCCAGCAAGGCGATAAGGCCGTCACGCCCCACCAGATCCCCGGTGGGGTTGTTGGGGGAGCAGAGAAACACCAGTTTCACGTCACTGAGGCGATCGGCGATGGCGGGCCAGTCCGGCTGGCGGCTGGCGGTCAGCGGCTGTTCGACGATACCGACGCCACAGGTCTCGGCGCTGATGGCGTACATGCCGTAGGTGGGCGGACAGATGAGGATCTGATCTTCACCCGCTTCGCAGAAGGTGCGAATAAGCAGCTCGATGGCCTCGTCGGCGCCGCGGCTCACCAGCACCTGATCGGGATCGACCCCGGCGTAGGCGGCATAGCTGTTCACCACCTCGGCCGGTTGGCACTCGGGGTAGCGGTTGAGGCGGCTCCCCTCGATGGTGAAGGGATAGGCCTGTGGCGCCTCGTTGGCGTTGAGCCAGACGTGGCCCTTGCCGCCGATGCGGCGGGCAGATTGATAAGGGGTGAGGGCCCGCACCACGCGGCGCGCCAGATTGGCAATGCTCATGACAAATCCTTCTGCTGTGCTGTTGGTTGGGGCGCGGCGGCCAGGGCGTTCAATCTGAGGGTGACGGCATTTTTGTGGCCATCGAGCCCCTCGGCCTGAGCAATGCGCTCGACAATGGGGCCAAGGCCGCGAATACCTTCGGCGCTCAGCTCCTGCACCGTGTAGCGGCGCTGATAATCGGCGAGGCCAAGGCTGGAGCAGGTGCGGGCATAGCCATAAGTTGGCAGAGTGTGGTTGGTGCCGCTGGCGTAATCGCCGACCGACTCGGGGGTCCATGCTCCCAGAAAGATGGAACCGGCGTTCTCGAGTTTATCCAGCAGATCGCGGGGGGCGCGGGTCTGCACAATCAGGTGCTCCGGCGCGTAGGCGTTGGAGATGGCGCACGCCTCGGCCAGATCGTCACAGAGGATCACCAGACTGCTGCCGAGCGCCTGGGCGGCGATATCGCGGCGGCTCAACTTGGCCAGCTGGCTCTTGATTTCGCCAGCAATGGCATCGGCCAGCAGCGGCGAGGTGGTCACCAGCACCACCTGGCTGTCGGGGCCGTGCTCGGCCTGGGAGAGCAGATCCGCCGCCACGAAGGCGGGGTTGGCGCTCTCGTCGGCAATCACCAGCACCTCGGAGGGGCCGGCTGGCATGTCGATGGCGGCGCCGCGCCAATCCGTCGAGACTTGCCCCTTGGCTTCGGTCACAAAGGCGTTGCCCGGGCCGAAGATCTTGTCCACCTTGGGAATACTTTCGGTGCCGTAAGCCATGGCCGCGATGGCCTGCGCACCGCCGATGGCGAACACCTTCTCTACACCGCAGGCGCGGGCGGCAAACAGGATCTCGTCGCTAGCGGGGGACGGGGTGCAGAGCACCACTTCACGGCAACCGGCGATCGCCGCTGGAATGGCCAGCATCATCACGGTGGAGGGGAGCGGCGCACTGCCCCCCGGCACATAGAGGCCGACCCGACTGATGGGCTGGGTGCGCAGCTCGCATACCACCCCGGGTTGGGTTTCTATCCGTACCACTGGCTGCACTTGCGCGGCGTGGAAGGTGCGAATATTGGCAATGGCCGCTTCGATGGCATTTTTGATGTCGTCATCCAGCCGCGCGCAGGCGGCTTCAATCTCATCTTCGCTAACGCGCAGCTGCTCACGGGGGGCGCGCTCGAAGCGCTGGCTCAGCTCGCGCAGGGCCTCGTCGCCACGGCTACGCACCGCGGCGATGATATCCCGCACTACGGCGCCGATATCGGCCTCGTCATTGAGGGCGGGGCGGGTCAGCACGTCGGCCTGCTGGGCGGGGGAGAGGGTCTTCCAGATCAGGGTCTGCATGATATCCCTTCCTTATTCCATCATCTTTTCGATGGGCAGCACCAGAATGGAGCTGGCTCCGAGGGCCTTGAGCTGCTCCATGGTCTCCCAGAACAGGGTCTCGCTGGATACGACGTGCAGCGCCACCTGATTGGTGTCACCGGCCAGTTGCATGATGGTGGGGCGCTCGGCACCCGGTAGCAGATCGGTGATGGCATCGAGCTTGTCTTTGGGGGCGTGCAGCATGATGTACTTGCTCTCGCGGGCCTGCTGCATCCCTTGAATGCGGGGCAGCAGTTTGTCGATGAGCTTCTGCTTGGCATCGGACAAGGGGTTGGGGGCCTGTACCAGCACCGCTTTGGAGCGGTAGATCACCTCCACCTCTTTCAGGCCGTTAGCTTCCAGCGTCGCGCCGGTGGAGACCAGATCGCAGATGGCATCAGCCAAGCCCGCGCGGGGTGCCACTTCCACCGAGCCGCCCAGCATCACGCTCTTGAAGCCGAGCCCCTTTTCGTCAAAGAAGCGCTTGAGCAGCCCGGGGTAGGAGGTCGCGATGCGCTTGCCGGCAAGACTTTCTGGCCCTGTGTAGGTCACATCTTCCGGCACCGCCAGCGAAAGGCGGCAGCCACCAAAGTCCAGCTGCTTGAGGGTTTTGACCTCGAAGGGGAGGCCTTGGGAGGCACGAATAAGCTGCACCTCTTCCAGCACGTTCTCGCCGATGATGCCAAGGTCGACCACCCCTTCCATCACCAGACCCGGGATGTCGTCATCACGCACCCGCAGGATATCGATGGGCATGTTCTCGACATGGGCGATGAGGCGCTGCTCGCGCAGGTTGATCTTGAGGCCACAGCTCTTGAACAGGGCTTGGGAGTCCTGGCTCAGACGACCGGACTTTTGCATGGCGATACGAAGACGTTGTGTTTCCATTGCTCGATTTCCTTCTAGTCAAAAACGAAAAAACCCTCGGAAGTGGGTGCTTCCGAGGGTTTATGAATCTTGCGGTCCTTTTGGAAGTCACCAGTTAAGTGTCTTCCAGCAGTCAACCTCCTGAAAGACTAGTCGGGATGATGATGGTGGTGATGAGTCTTCAGGGTGGTGAACTTCATGTAATCAATCCTTTACAAAATAAGATGTCGTAATTGACGCCTGATTTAAACTACCTGCCTTGACAGAAAATGCAACCCGAAATTGTGATTTGATCGATTAAAGTGGCGAAAACGGTTTTCTGGTCGATAACTAGACAATAACCCCTGCAGGAGTCGCCATCATGCCCAGCCAGGACCTGTTGTTCCCCATTTTGCCCCGGGCGCCCGCCGCGCCCGGCAGCGAAGAGATCAAGCGGGAAGTGAACCAGATCAGCAAAAAGCACCAGCTGCGCAAGACCAGCACTGACAACAGTGACTCCCAGCAGCGCCAGCAGGCGTATAGCACGCCCGCCAAGCGTGATCAGCCCAAGGCGGAGGAGGGCGATCATAAGCCGGATCCAGAACATCAGATCGATCTGTTCGTCTAGGCAGATTATCTGTCCCGCTTTTGCCGCGCTTTTGGCATAATGGCCGCTTTTGCTGCGGGACGCCCTTTTGACCATCCAGACCCTGTTCAAGCCAGATGGCCCTCTGGCCAGCCATATCGACGGTTTCAAAGCCCGCGCTCCCCAGCTGGAGATGGCCGAAGCGGTCGCACGCGCCATCAAAAGTGGTGGCCGTCTGCTGGTGGAGGCGGGGACAGGTACCGGCAAGACCTACGCCTATCTGGTCCCTGCGCTGGAATCTGGCAAGCGGGTGGTGATCAGTACCGGCTCCAAGAACCTGCAGGAGCAGCTCTTCTATCGGGATCTCCCGACCATCACAGGGGCGCTCTCCTACACCCCGCCAGTGGCCCTGCTCAAGGGGCGCAGCAACTATCTCTGCATCGAGCGGATGAACCGGCTCCTGAGCGAATCCCATCTGCAAAAGCCTGAGATCTTGAACGATCTGGTGAAGGTCAAATCCTGGTCTACCGCCACCGATAACGGCGATGTGGGGGATATTCCGGGATTGCAGGAGAACGCCGAGATCCTTGCCCACGTCACCAGCACCAACGACAACTGCCTCGGCCGCGACTGCCCCTATTATGACGACTGCCATCTGGTGGTGGCTCGACGCCGCGCCATGGATGCCCAGGTGGTGGTGATCAATCATCACCTCTTCTTCGCCGATATGGCGGTGAAAGACACCGGATTTGGTGAGTTGGTGCCCGAAGCGCAAGTCTATGTGTTTGACGAGGCGCACCAGTTGCCGGAGATCGCCACCAACTACTTCGGCAAGTCGGTAGGCAGCCGAACGATTCAGGATCTGGCGCAGGATATCCAGCTGGCCTATCGGGCAGAGGCCCACGACATGGCCCAGCTCGGCAAGGCGGCGGACAGGCTTGCCATCGCCAGTCAGGATCTGCGGCTCGCCTTCGGGGTGGATGGCGGTCGTGGTAATACCCGCGACATGCTGCGCCAGCCGCTTTGGGGGCAGGCTTTGGCTCGTCTTAACGATGCCATCGGGCTTTGCTACGAGGTGCTGAAACTGGCTCTCGGCCGTGGCGAGCAGCTGGATCACGCCTTCGAGCGCATCAGTGAACTGCGCACCCGTCTTGGCGAGGTGCTGGCGGTCAACCAGACCGGTTTCTCCTACTGGTACGACTGCTCACGGCTTCATTTCACCCTCAATCTGACGCCGCTGTCGGTGGCCGAGCGATTCAGTGCCGAGGTGCAAAGACCGGAAGTGGCCTGGGTCTTCACCTCCGCCACCCTGACGGTGGATATGCGGTTTGATCACTTCAAGGCCGAGCTGGGGCTGGCGGGCAGCGCCGAGCTGATCCTCGACAGTCCGTTCGACTATAGCGAGCAGGCGCGGCTCTGTGTGCCCCGTTATCTACCGGAGCCCAACGCCTTTGGCCGTGGCGAGCTACTGGCCAATCTGATGATCCCGCTCATCAACAAGACGCCAGGGGGCTGTTTCTTCCTCTGCACCAGCCATCAGGTGATGCGTCAGGTGGCCGAGGTGCTGCGCCGGGAGATTGGCCGCACCGTCTTGCTGCAGGGGGAGGACAACAAGCAGCGGTTGCTCAAGGAGTTTGTCGAGAATGGCCGTGCCGTGCTGGTGGCGACCAGCAGTTTCTGGGAGGGGATCGACGTACGAGGGGCGGCGTTGTCGTGTGTTATCATCGACAAGCTGCCGTTTGCCAGCCCCGATGATCCGCTGCTCAAGGCGCGGGTGGATGATTGTAAGCTCAAGGGGGGGGATCCCTTCGCCGAGCTGCAGTTGCCCAAGGCGGTGATTGCCCTCAAGCAGGGGGTGGGGCGGCTTATTCGTGATCGCAGTGATCACGGGGTGCTGGTGATCTGTGATCCCCGAATGGTCAACAAACCTTATGGCGCCACTTTTATCAAGAGTCTGCCCGCCATCCCTCGCACCCGGGAGTTGGGAACGCTGGGGAGCTTTTTCGATCGCACTGAACGCGGTGAACAAGTGTGCCGCCAGCTAACAGATTTGAACAACGGGTGAGCATATCTCGCTTGCCGGTTATGTAATTGACTGATTTTATAGAGATTGGAAAGCATGAACGAGTTGAAGATCCTGGCCGTTGATACCGCCACCGAAGCCTGCTCCGCCGCCTTGCTGGTGGGTGACAAGCTGTTCTCCCGCTGGGAGGAGGCGCCACGGGATCACACCCGAAAAATCCTGCCCATGGTTCAGGCTGTGTTAGAGGATGCCGGGATAAGTTTGAGTGACCTCGACGCCATCGCGTTCGGCCGCGGCCCGGGCTCCTTTACCGGCGTGCGGATCGGCATCAGTGTGGCGCAAGGTCTGGCGTTTGGTGCAGGTGTGCCGCTGATTGGCATCTCGACCCTGGCCGCCATGGCGCAAGGCGCCTATCGACTGGATGGCGCCCAGCAGGTGCTGACCGCCATCGATGCGCGGATGAACGAGGTCTATTTCGGCCGTTATGAGCTGATTGATGGCCGCATGCAGCTGGTGGGGGACGAGGTGGTGAGCGAGCCCGCGGCACTGGTTGACGTCCGTGGCAAGCTGGCGGGCCCTGTGACCTGCGTCGGCACCGGTTTTGAAACCTATGGCGAGACCCTGAGTGGTCTGGCCGATGAGCTGGCGGTGAGCCAGGTGCGTTTCCCGGCGGCAGAAGACATGTTGCCGCTGGCCCGCGCCGCCTGGCTGGCGGGGGAGGCGGTACCGGTTGAACAAGCAACGCCGGTCTATTTGCGTGA
Source organism: Aeromonas sp. 84A (assembly GCF_051919345.1). NCBI lineage: Bacteria > Pseudomonadati > Pseudomonadota > Gammaproteobacteria > Aeromonadales > Aeromonadaceae > Aeromonas > Aeromonas sp. 84A. The sequence goes on along the minus strand of NZ_JBQBEW010000001.1, from coordinate 2,837,772 downwards.
CAAGGTGACCTGGAAAAAACTGCCGGGTCGCGAATAAGGGCAGGAGCACTGACGTCATGTCGCTCTTGCCGCTCATCAGCTGCAATAAAAGCGGATGGCCCGACGGGCTACGCCGGCAACAGGAGAGTGACATGATGCGTAATAGCAGAAGCGACATGATGAAACGCGGGATGGTGGTCGGGGCGCTGGCCCTGCTGCTCGGGGCCTGTAGCTCGGTTCCCAAGGAGCTGGCCTATGAGCCAGAAAACCAGCTGGTGGCCTATCAACCCGCCCTTGGCGGGATGGAGGGCAAACCGGCCCGCTGGAGCGGCGTTATCTCGGCGGTGCACAACAAGGCGGATCAGAGCGTTATTGAAGTGGTCTATCTGCCGCTTAAATCCAACGGTGTGCCGGAGCAGACCGAGCAGAGCCTGGGCCGTTTTCTGGCCATCATGAAGGGTTTTGTCGATCCGACCCTCTACGCCAAGGGGCGCAGCCTGACGGTGCTCGGCACCATAGGCCAACCGGTGGATAGCCAGATTGGCGAGCACAAGTACCGCTTCTCGGTGCTCAATGTTACGGGCAGCAAGCTGTGGCCGCCAGTCAAGGAGGTGGAGGTACGTTATATGGACCCCTACTTCTACGACCCCTTCTATGATCCCTTCTGGCCGAGACGGCCGCTGCGTCGCTAAGGCTTGCCATGATCAACAGCATCAAAAGCACTCTGCACGAACGTCTGCTGACCTTGGCAGATGGGCGGCGGGTAGCCCTGCTGGATAACCAGTCTGCGGAGCATGATCAGCAGGGCAAACCTCTGCTGATCGCCCTGCATGGCTGGCTCGACAATAGCGCCAGCTTCTTGCCGCTGGCGCCGCATCTGGGAGATTTTCACCTCATCTGTGTCGATCTGCCGGGGCACGGTCACTCCGATCACAAGACCACCCCTTATGTCTTTGTCGACTGGCTGGACGATCTCTACCAGATCGTGCAGGCGGCGGGCTGGTCACGCTTCACTCTGCTCGGTCACTCCCTCGGGGCGTTGATCGCCTCGGCCTATGCCGGGGTGTTTCCCGAACAGGTGGAGCGGTTGATCATGCTGGAGGGACTGGGCCCGCTCAGTCAGCCCGATGAGGAGGTACCTGCCCAGCTGCGACGTGCGATTTTAAACCGCAGTCGCACCTGGGAGCGCAGTGCCAACGGCTTTGCTTCCATCGATGAAGCCGTGGCTGCTCGTTGCAAAGTGGCGGATATCACGCCGCAGGCGGCGCGCCTTATCTGTGAACGGCAGCTTGAAGAGCGGGCAGGGCGCTGGTACTGGCGCAGCGACCCCCGCTTGCGGGATCTTTCACCCCTGAGAATGAGCGAAGGACAGGCTCGTGCATTGATGGTGGCTATCCGTTGTCCTGTGCTGTTGATTCAGGGGGAGCAGGGCTTTGCTGCGCTTGAAGCCCAATGGCAGGCCCGTCAGGATGCCTTCCAGCAGATCGAACGGGTCATATTGGGTGGAAACCACCATTTTCATATGGAAAATTCGGTTGATACGGCCGTTTGTATCGTAAAGTTTTGTCAAGTTCGGTAGAATCGCCAGCTTTCAATAATTCTAGGTTTGTTTTCTCCCTCACATTTTTCTGTTGTTAATTTGCTGTTAATTGATGTTGCGCTGTGTAAATATGGGCGGCATTAGAGCATCAGCTTAAAACAACCGATTAAAATGGATGTGAACCGGGACGGAGGCAACACAGTGAGCGCACAGGTGCTAGTTATGCAGGAGAAGTTTGTGGAAAAAGTCTGGCTGAAACGTTATCCGGAAGGGGTCCCCGCCGAGATCAATCCAGACCAATACAGCTCCCTGGTCGAGATGTTCGAATCCTCGGTGACCCAGTTTGCCGATCAGCCCGCCTTCGTCAACATGGGTCAAACCATCACCTACCGCCGACTGGAAGAGCAGTCCCGCGCCTTTGCTGCCTACCTGCAAAACGAGCTGAAGCTGGAGAAAGGGGATCGGGTTGCGGTGATGATGCCTAACCTGCTGCAATATCCCATCGCCGTGTTCGGCATCCTGCGCGCCGGCATGATCGTGGTCAACGTCAACCCGCTCTATACCCCGCGCGAGCTGGAGCATCAGCTCAAAGATTCCGGTGCCAAGGCCATCGTCATCGTCTCCAACTTTGCCCATACCCTGGAAAAGGTGGTCTACGACACCCCGATCAAGCACGTTATCCTGACCCGGATGGGGGACAACCTGGGGCTGGCCAAGGGCACCCTGGTCAACTTCGTGGTCAAGTACGTCAAGAAGCTGGTGCCGAAATACAATCTGCCCCACGCCACCACCATGCGTCAGGCCCTCTCCAAGGGGCGTTTCCTGCAGTACATCAAGCCGGAGATCACCAACGACGATCTCGCCTTCCTGCAGTACACCGGTGGCACCACCGGCCTCTCCAAAGGGGCCATGCTGACCCATCGCAACATGATTGCCAACGTCGAGCAGTGCCTCGGCGTCTACGGCCCCATGCTGGAGCGCGGCAAGGAGTTCGTGGTTACCGCATTGCCGCTCTATCACGTCTTTGCCCTGACAGTGAACTGCCTGCTCTTTATGCGCATCGGTGGTTACAACCTGCTGATCAGCAACCCGCGCGACATCCCGGGGTTTGTCAAAGAGATCAAGAAGTACCCCTTCACCTGCATTACCGGGGTCAACACCCTGTTCAATGCGCTGGTCAACAATGAGGAGTTTCAGGGGATCGCCTTTGACAAGCTCAAGCTCACCATCGGCGGTGGCATGGCGGTGCAGCGCGCGGTTGCGGAGAAGTGGAAGACGCTGACCGACACCCCGCTGCTGGAAGGCTATGGCCTGACCGAGTGTTCGCCACTGGTGAGCGTCTGCCCCTACGATCTGACTGATTACAACGGTTCCATCGGTCTGCCGGTCTGCTCTACCGAGATCCGGCTGGTGGATGACAACGGTCAGGTGATCCACGCTCTCGGCACCCCGGGCGAGATGCAGGTGCGTGGCCCGCAGGTGATGGTGGGCTACTGGCAGCGTCCCGAGGCGACCGCCGAAGTGATGCAGGATGGCTGGCTCTGTACCGGTGATATCGCCGTGTGCGACGAGCAGGGCTTCTTCAAGATCGTTGACCGCAAGAAGGACATGATCCTGGTCTCCGGTTTCAACGTCTATCCGAACGAGATCGAAGATGTGGTGGCGCTTCATCCGAAAGTGTTGGAAGTGGCCGCTGTCGGTGTGCCACACAAGGTCTCCGGCGAGTTGGTGAAGATCTTTGTGGTCAAGAAAGATGCAAAATTGCAGGAGGACGAGATTATTGCCCACTGCCGCAAACATCTGACTGCCTATAAGGTGCCGAAACTGGTAGAATTTCGTGACGAACTTCCCAAGACCAATGTGGGCAAGATCCTGCGCCGCGTACTGCGCGACGAGGAGATTGCCAAGCAATAACCGGACTGCGGCTGCAGAATCTTCTGCAAACCAGCACCGTCGTTATGCAAAACCGTGGGTCATCCCACGGTTTTTTCTTTTTGGCCCTGATCAACCGCGCAGGCACAGATGCACTATCAACTTATCACTCAGCAAGACGAACTTGAGCAGTATCTCGCTTCTCTGGCCGACGTTCCCCTGGCTATCGATACTGAATTCGTTCGCACCCGTACCTACTACCCCCAGCTTGGCCTGTTCCAGATCTATGACGGCGAGCATCTGGCGCTGCTGGATCCGCTGACCCTGGATCTCTCCGCCCTCTGGCAGCGACTGAGCCGGGAAGGGCAGATCGCCATCCTGCACGCCTCTGGCGAAGATCTGGAGCTTATCCAGCATCAGGCGGGCCACCTGCCCAACCAGATGCACGATACCCAGCTGGCTACCGCCTTTCTCGGTTACGGCGTCTCGGTCGGCTTTGGTGCGCTGGTGAATGAATTCCTCGGGGTCGAGCTGGAAAAAGATCAGGCGCGCACCGATTGGCTGGCCCGCCCGCTTACGCCACGTCAGCTCGAATACGCGGCGGCGGATGTCTTCTACCTGATGCCGCTCTACGAGAAAGTGATGGCCAAACTGCGGGAAAGCGGCAAGTTTGCCTGGTTCGAGCAGGAGTGTCAGAACCACTCCGCCCGCAAGACCCAGGGTAGCGATCCCCGTCAGGCATATCTTGACATCGTCAACGCCTGGCAACTGGGTCGCCGCGAGCTCGCCATTCTGCGCGAGCTGGCCGCCTGGCGCCAGCAAGAGGCGGTGCGCCGCGATTTGGCTCTGAACTTCGTGGTCAAAGAGCTGCACCTGTTCAAGGTGGCAGAGCGTCGTCCTGCCTCCCTGCGGGATCTCAACGAGCTCGGCCTCTCGCCCATCGAGATCAAGATCCACGGCAAGCGGATGCTCGATATTGTCGCCAAGGCGCAGCAGAGCGATCCTGACAGCTGGCCCGAGCCCATTCGCCGGCTGGTGGACTTCCCCCAGTACAAGGCCGAGCTCAAGCGCATCAAGGCCATGGTGGAAGAGAAGGCCAAGGCGAGCAATATTCCGCCCGAGCTGATTGCCAGCAAGAAGATCATTCACCAGTACTTCACCTGGAGCTGGCGGATGAACGACGAAGAGCGGGCCCGCAGCGACAAGCCGATGCTGCTGCAAGGGTGGCGTCATGAGCTGGTCGGTCACCTGCTGGCACAATAAGCCACCAGACGGTTGCACCTATAAATCAATCCTCACCCTCGGGTGGGGATTTTTATTGGGCGAGAAAAACAAACAGGCATGCTGAACTGGAGAACGCAGAGGGGACATGGCTGGTCGGATTGCGGGAGTCGAGAATGAAAAAGAGAGCAGAGAAGGAAAGGCAGCGGCTAATACCGCTGCCTTTTTTGATCACCAGATAGGCTGGATCAGGTAGGGGTTGCTCGCCTTCTCGCGGCCGAAGGTGGAGCTGGGGCCGTGGCCCGGGATAAAGACGATCTCGTCACCCAGCGGCAGCAGGGTCTCGGTGATCGACTTTATCAGCGTCCCGTGATCGCCACGGGGAAAGTCGGTGCGGCCGATGCTGCCAGCAAACAGCACATCGCCAACCCAGGCGAGTTTTTCGGCCTGGTTCAGCAGCACGATATGGCCCGGGGTGTGGCCGGGGCAGAAGTAGACATCCAGCTCGCACTGGCCAAGCTGCACCTTGTCGCCCTGCTCAAGCCAGCGATCCGGCGTGAAGGCGGGGGTATGAGCGAAGCCGAACATCTGGCTCTGCTGGGGCAGCATGTCGAGCCAGAAGGCGTCCTCCTTGTGGGGGCCGGTAATGGCGACGCCAGTTTTTTCCCGCAGCTCGGCGGCGGCACCCACATGATCCAGATGACCGTGGGTCAGCAGGATATGAGTCAGGGTCAGGCCGCGCTTGGCGATGGCAGCCAGCAGTTTGTCCACTTCGCCGCCCGGATCGATCAGGGCGGCCTGATGGGTCTCGTCACACCAGATGAGGGAGCAGTTCTGGGCGAACTGGGTGACCGGGATCACCTCGAATTTCAACATAGAGTTCCTCTCTTGGGATGGGTCAGCCGCGCAGCGCGCTGGCATGCTGCTCGGCGAAATAGTCGAGGCAGGCCTGCTTGTCACCGCGAAACACGATGCGCTCCTGCTTGTTGCCAAGCTGATAGAGATACATGGGGTCGTAGTAGCGGGTCAGCAGCAACGTGATCCAGGCCAGATGCAGCGCGGTATCGCCGCTCTTTTCCTGCTCGGTGAGGGCGGTTTGCATCAGGGCATCCAGCTCGCGGTGGGCCTGATCGCCGAGACGGCGCTTGAGACGGGCCAACGCATCGGTGAGATAGGCGGCAAACAGCGGCCAACCGGCTTCCTGGCCATACATGGCTTGATAGCGCAGCCAGAGATCGTGCACGTAATCTTCGCGGATCTGCTCGGCGCGATCGATCTGCGGTACATCCACCACCACCAGCGGTGCCTGACTCATGGCCTCATGGAGGGAGAGGGGCAGGCAGCAGCGGCCGATCAGGCGACTCTCATCTTCGACCACGAAGGCATGCTCGCCCTTATGGCGGCGCTTGAGCAGCTCGATGGCCATGTTGTTTTCAAAATTGATGTTGCTGGGCTGGCCGCCGGGCAGCTGACCAAACGACGAGCCCCTGTGATGGGCGTGTCCTTCCAGATCGAGCGCCTGGGCTACGTGGTCCAGCATATGGGTCTTGCCGGAGCCGGTCATACCGGTCAGCACAGTCCAGTGGCACTCGGCAGAGGCCTTGTCCTGGGTGTCGATCAGGAAGCGGCGCAGCTCCTTGTAGCCACCGGAGACGCGGGGGCGAGTCACCCCGGCATCAGCCAGCCACTGTTGTACGGTTTGCGAGCGCAGGCCGCCGCGAAAGCAGTAGAGCAGGGCATCGGGCTGCTGGCGCAACTGCGCCAGCCAGCCTTCGATACGTTCGGCACGCACTGCGCCCCCCACCAGCTTGTGTCCAAGCTCAATGGCGGCGGCCTGACCCTGCTTCTTGAAGCAGGTCCCCACCTGGGCGCGCTCATCGTCTGTCATCAAGGGCAGGCTGGTCGAGCAGGGGAAGGCCCCCTCCTTGAACTCGATGGGGGCGCGCACATCAATCAACGGCACATCGCCTAAAAAAATCTGGGCGTAGTCCGTGGCCAGTGGCAATTCACTCATTGGACAATCTCGATAAAGCGGGTGCCCTCAAGGGGCTTGATCTGACCGATGGGCGAGAGTTCTAGCCCCGCGTCTTGCGCGATGGCGAGCAGCTCGGCTTCGCTCTCTTTACCCACGGCGACCAGCAGGCCGCCGCTGGTTTGCGGGTCGCACATGATGTTGCGGGTGCGATCGTCCATGGCATCCAGCTTGTGGCCGTAGGAGTCGTGGTTGCGCAGGGTACCGCCCGGTACGCAGCCCTCGGCGAGGTAGTAATCCACCTCATCCAGCAGCGGCAGCGCCTTGAAGTCGAGACGGGCGCTGACATTGGATCCTTCGCACATCTCCAGCAGATGGCCCGCCAGACCAAAACCGGTGACGTCGGTCATGGCGTGAACACCCGGCAGCTCGGCAAAACGCTGGCCAATCTTGTTGAGGGTGCACATGGCGTTGGGGGCCAGCTGTTCGTGTTCGGGCTTGAGCTTGCCCTTCTTCTGAGCGGTGGTGAGGATACCGATACCAAGAGGCTTGGTCAGATAGAGGGTATCACCCACCTTGGCGGTGTCGTTCTGCTTGATGGCATTCAGAGGCACGATACCGGTTACCGCGAGGCCGAAGATGGGCTCGGGGGCATCGATACTGTGACCACCGGCCAGCGAAATGCCCGCTTCATGGCACACCTGACGGCCGCCGTCGATCACCTGCTGGGCCACTTCGGCGGGCAGGGTATTGATGGGCCAGCCGAGGATGGCGATGGCGACGATGGGCTTGCCGCCCATGGCGTAGATATCGCTGATGGCGTTGGTGGCGGCGATGCGGCCAAAGGTGAAGGGGTCATCGACGATGGGCATGAAGAAGTCGGTGGTGGAGACAATGCCCTGACCGTTGCCGATATCGACCACGGCCGCGTCATCCTTGCTGCTGTTGCCAACGATCAGGGTCGGGTCGTTGAAGCCCGGGATCTGGCTCTTGAGGATGGTGTCGAGTACCTTGGGAGAGATTTTGCAGCCGCAGCCAGCGCCGTGGCTGTATTGGGTCAGACGAATGGAAGACATACTTACCCCTTTTATTTGCAAACAGAGCAGAGGCTCTGTGGAGCCGTCTTGGTCAATGGGCGGCCTTGTAGAGAGAATGACAAGAAGCCGCAAATATGGGTGGCCTCGGTGCCAACAGGGGCAGCGATGACTGGCAGTTATGAAGGACCGCCAGGCCGGACGGGGAAGAAATGGGCGACAAGGTGCGCCAGCGCAGCCCCGCCAAGGGCCACAGGACGGGGCATTATGCCACATTTGCCCCTTGGGGTTCGAACAGGAATTCACATAAACAGCAGGGAATTGCCCGCACTTGCCTGTCATCGGTCTGGATCCGGCGCTGGCTGATTGATTGCAGTACAGATGCAGCAAAGAGAACGTCAAAGTGCAACAGCGCGTGCAACCACAACCCCGCGGAGGAGAGCTTAGTGACCACCACATTTTTGGTTAACCACCCTATCACCACGGCACAGTTTGCGGCGTTGTTGGCGCAGACCTCGCTGGGGGCGAGACGGCCGCTGGACCATCCGGCCACCCTGCAGGGCATGCTGGATAACGCCAATTTGCTGATCACCGCCTGGCAGGGCGAGACCCTGGTCGGGGTGGCCCGCTCGGTGACCGATTTTCATTTTTGCTGCTACCTCTCGGATCTGGCGGTAGCCGAGTCGGTGCAGGGGCAGGGGATTGGGAAAGCCCTTATTCGCGAGACGTTTTTGCAATTGCAGCCGGGCTGCAAGCTGATCCTGCTGGCCGCGCCGCAGGCGGTTGCATACTACCCCAAGCTCGGATTTAGCCAGCACCCGAGCGCCTGGGTGATGAGCAGTCTGGATGAACTGGTACTGGATGAGTTGGCATAAAACCGTCAACTCATCCAGACAGGGCTAGATTAGCTTATCCGGCTTGCTCCAGCGCCGGTTGCCGTGACTTGCCCCAGCGGCGCAGGCGCCGTTGCAGTGGCCGCTCCAGCAGGTTGTAACTCAGCGCAGAGAGTCCGATCAGCACCGCCAGCATCAGCAAGGTGGCCACTACCCCCAGCAGCGGGTTGGTCTGGCCATACCACCACTCGGTGATCCCCGGCGCCAGATAGTGGATCAGCTCGCAGCCAGTGAGCAGCACCAGCGCATGGAGCAGGTAGATGGAGTAGGAGAGATCTCCCAGCCAGTTGGTGAAGCGGTTATCCAAAAGGCGCAGCAGCGGACTCCGGCGCTCCCCTTGGGCGGCGGCAATCCAGATCAGCAGCACGTAGGAGGCGATCAGCAGCAGGGTCAGCTGCGGCGTCATGGCGAACTGCATCAGCGCGAAGGGCAGCACAAAGGCGATCAAGAGCGGCAGATCATGCTTCATCATGGGTGAGCTTTTCGCGGCCTTCACCCTCGGCAGCAGCCAGAGGCCGAGCACAAACTCACTCACCCCGCGTCCCACTGCAAGCGCGCCGCTGGTGACATCCAGCGTGCCGCGACTGTGCACGATAAAGGCCAGCACCGTCAGCGCCAGCAGGGGGGCGAGATGGCTCCAGCGACTACGGGTCACCGCCAGCGGAATAAGCAGCGGGAACAGCAGGTAGCTAATCCACTCTACGCTGAGGGACCAGGCGGCGAAGTTCCAGGTCAACCCGTGATCGGTTACCACCTGCAGCAGCAGGAAGGCGCTTGGCAGCGCCTCGGCCGGGGTGAAGGGGGAACCGAAAGGCGGCATCCCTTCCCACTCCCACACCTTGAACATGGGGCCGGCATAGAAGCCCACCCCGTGCCGCGCCTTGTAAAGCTCCCAGCCAACCAGCAATAGCAGGGTCACCAGATAGAGGGGGTAGACGCGGGTCAGCCGCAGCCAGAGAAAACGGCCATAGCTCACGGTGCGGGGCGTGCGGGTGAAGGCCTCCCCATAGACATGTGCCAGCACCACGCCGCTCAAAATAAAGAACAGATCGACCCAGAGGTAGCCGTTCTCGATGAGTTGGGTGTGGCCTGCGATCGGCTCCATCCACTGGGGAAAGAGCAATAATCGGGCATGGAACAGCACCACCATCAGGGCAGCGATGCCCCGCAGCGGCGTTAACAGCGGCAATGATTGATTCATATCGGGATCCCTTGTGATGTTCAGCTTGGCCTGACATCTATTTTGTTGTTGTGCCGCCCATCAATCCTGACGGGACGGTTGCCCCGGCTCGGCTGCCGCAGGCGGGATCACACTACGGAAAAGAGAGTCATACGGATGTGATTTAAATCATAAATGTGCAGTTATTGTGCAAAGTAATTTAAACAGAGAAGAAGTGGGGCGCTGGCAGCAAAAGAGGAGGAGAAGGAACGCGAATAAAGCAGAGAGGGTGGTCATCGGGGCGAGCGTCAGGCTCAGGTTTATACGGCGCGATGCAAAACAATCAGGCCCGCAAGGGGCCTGATTGATCACAAGGGAAGATGACGACCGATCAGCGGGCGCGTACCACCAGACCCTTGAGATAGAAGCCTTCCGGATAGGCGGTACCTATGGGGTGATCAGACGCCTGGGAGAGCAGCTCCAGGATCTGGGCATCGCGACCGGCATCGAGCGCTGCATCGGCGACGATCTTCTGGAACAGGCTCTGCTCCATCAGGCCGGAGCAGGAGTAGGTCAGCAGCACGCCACCCGGCGCCAGCAGCTGGAATGCCAGCATGTTGATGTCCTTGTAGCCGCGGCAGGCACCCAGCAGCTGGGCCTTGCTCTCGGCGAACTTGGGCGGATCCAGCACGATGACATCGAACTTCTCGCCCTTCTCACGATATTCCCGCAGCAGCTTGAAGACGTCGTGACGGACAAACTGGGTGTTGCTGGTATCCAGCCCGTTCAGCTCGGCATTCTGGCGGGCAATATCCAGCGCATTCTGGGAGAGATCGACGTTGACCACTTCCTTGGCGCCGCCCTTGAGGGCATAAACGCCAAACCCGCCGGTGTAGCAGAAGCAGTTGAGGACGCGCTTGCCTTCGGTGTACTTGGCGGAAGCCTGACGGTTATCCCGCTGATCCAGATAGAAGCCGGTTTTATGGCCGTTGCGAATATCCACCAGGATCTTGATGCCACCGTTCTCCTCGATGACCACCGGCTCGTTCGGGGTCTCGCCATAAATGACGCCGGTGCGCTCTTTCAGCCCTTCCTTCTTGCGTACCGCCACGTCGGAGCGCTCATAGATGCTGCACTCGGGGTAGAGGGTACGCAGTGCTTGGGTGATCAGCTCACGCTGGAACTCGGCACCGGCAGAGAGGATTTGGCACACCAGAAAATCGGCATAACGGTCGATGGTCAGACCCGGCAGGCCGTCGGATTCGGCGGCGCAGAGGCGATAGCCGGTGAGACCCTGACGCTTGATCAGCGGATCGCGAGACTCCTGCGCATATTTGAGGCGACGGATAAAGAAGTCGAGATCGACGGTCTCATCCTTGTCGAAGGTCCAGACTCGGGCACGGATTTGGGAGCTGCCTGACCAGGCGCCACGGGCGAGCCACTTGCCATCGTTGGCATAGATCTCGACGGTATCGCCGTCAATGGGGTTGCCCTGAACCCGCTCAATCCCCTTGGAGAAGATCCAGGGGTGGCGACGCAGCAGGGATTTTTCGCGGCCTTTGACGAGATAGATGGAAGCGCTCATGGATGTTTGCCGATGGTAGAAAGAAAAGGGGCCACATTCTATGTGCAATAGTGCGGCTAAGCCAGCCTTTGCTGGTATATGGCAGAGTGACGAATTGTACGTCTGGACAACGCCCGAGTGTTGCATATGCAAGATTTGCAGAATCTCAATGTTGGCGTTTCACGCTGTTTATCTTATATGTCACAGTTGGTTATGCTTGTTTTTTGTTCAGCGCTGGTCGCTATGTGTGCACAATGTAGTCAATAAAGCGTTTTAACCTTACTTTATAGTGATTTTCGCTAAAGAGTCATTTGATGATGTCGATAGTGGGGAAGACCATTTTGAATCTTTCCTGTATCGAGCTGTCCATGTCCCTCTCCATCGCTACCAATATTTCTGCCCTCAATGCTTCTCGCCATCTTGGTCAATCATCCAACATGCTGGATTCGGTATATCGACGACTCTCATCCGGCTTGCGCATCAACAGTGCCGCTGATGATGCTGCAGGCTTGCAGATCAGTAATCGCCTCACCAGTGAAGTGAACGGGACCAACACCGCTATTCGCAACGCCAATGATGGGATCTCGGTGATCAACGTCGCCGATGGGGCGCTTGATGAGTCGGTGAACCTGATGCAGCGGATGCGCACCCTGGCACTGCAGTCGGGAAGCGGTGCCAATACGGCAGAGGATCGCGTAGCCCTGAATGCTGAGTTCAAGCAACTGCAGTTGGAGATGGACCGGATTGCCACAGGTACCCGGTTTGCCGGACAGGATCTGCTGGCGGGGAGTTACGAAGGTATCTTCTTGGTCGGTGCCTATGCAGGACAGAATACCGTCATTACCGATCTCAATGCCCAGACCAAAAATCTGGGGGAGATGGAGTGGCGAGCGCGCAGTCCGGCAGGAAGCAAGCCAGGGGCGTATGACATTGCTGATCTCAAGCTTTCATCTCAGCCTATCACCCTTAATGGCGTCACTTATGACAAGGACTATTCAACCCTGGAAGCGTTCGTGGCAGATATTAATGGCACCACCTTTCCCAATAATCAGGGGCCGGTACAAGCGCAACAACTGCCATTTTCTGTCGCCTCCGCGGTCGATTTATCCGCATTACCCTCCTATATCGATGTGGCGGGTCACTCTGTGGATTTGACCACAGGCATTGATATGACCGGATGGGATCCGGTCAATCCGACAGCAAAAAATAGTGCCATCATGGCAACCGTGGTTCAACGCATCAACAGTACTGCGCAATCGGCAGGTCTGGGTTTTTATGTGAGTGCCTCCAACAACAGCAATCCCGCCAGCAATTCATTGACCATGCATAGCGCTCAGGGCAACAGCCTTGCGCTGGCCAATGGCACAACCCCCCCTCCGCAACCAGCACCACCGGCGCCTCCGGTGATCAGTAGTTCCTCTCTGAGCTCTCTGTTACCCGATGTTACATCGACGACGTATATCGGTCAGATGGAGCTGCGCTCATCAGGCGACAAGTATTCCAATATTGATATGCAGGGATCCAGCTTGCATGCGCTTGGCTTTTATCAAGAGGACAAGAAGAAATATACCGTTGATAATATTGATGTTCTTAGTGAAGACAACGCCAGCAGGGCCATCAAAACCCTGGATGTGGGTATGAAACAGCTGGGTGTTCAGCGCGCTCGGCTCGGTGCCCAAGCCAATGCGCTGGATTCACGGGTACGCAATCTGGCCAATGCCAATGAGAACCTCAGCGCTGCCCGCTCAAGGATCCGGGATGCCGACATGGCTGTGGAATCGGCGCGCTTGGTCAGCACCCAAATCTTGCAGCAGGCGAGTGCTTCGATTTTGAGTCAGGCAAACAGTCGCCCCAATGCGGCCCTGAGTTTGCTGCAATCCTGAGCGGGACTGCCAGCCGGCATAGCAATTGGTCGCTATCATTCATGGTCACTATCCATAAAGACAAAGAGGCCACCCAATGGGTGGCCTCTTTCCTTATTGCTTCTTGTTGCCGGATGCTATTCGGCAGCGTCAGAGAGTGATCCCCTTGAGTGCCTGGGTCAGTTCGCTGGCGGTGGCTTTCAGCCCCTGCGTACCGGCTACCGAGGCGCTGGCAGACTCTTCCACCTGCGCCGCCTCATGGCGCACCTGATCCAGATTGTGGGTGATCTCGGCGGCGACCGAGCTCTGCTCCTCGCTGGAGGTGGCGATCTGGGTGCTCATCTCCAGCACCGCATCGCTGTGGTTGCTCAGCTTCTCGATATCGAGCCCCACCTCGCTGATGAGCTGCTGGCTGCTGGCGGCGCGCCCCACGGTTTTCTCCATGATCTCGTTCAGCGCCCCGGTACCGGTCTGCAGCTCTTCGATCATCTGCTGGATCTCCACCGTCGCCTGCTGGGTACGGCTGGCGAGGGTACGCACCTCATCAGCTACCACCGCAAAGCCGCGACCCTGCTCACCGGCACGGGCCGCTTCGATAGCGGCGTTGAGGGCCAACAAGTTGGTCTGCTGGGAGATGGCGTTGATGACGTTGACCACCTCGTTGATCCGGTTGGCGTTGTGGGTGAGCCGCTCGACCGCGCCGGAGGCGTTGCCAATCTCGTCGGCCAGGGTGCGGATCGCTTCGATGGTGCGGGCTACCCGGTTGGCGCCATTGGCCGCCTCTTCGCTCGACTGGCGGGTCTGCTGCAGGGTGTCGTTGGCATTGCGCGCCACTTCGCGGATCGCCGCCGACATCTGCTCCATGGCAGTGGCCAGTGAATCCATGTGCTGGCGCTGGGAACGCGCCATGGTTTCGCCTTCGCGGGCATGGTCACGAAACTCGTCTGCGGCCATGGTCAGCGCTTCGGCAGACTCCTCCACCAGTTTGACGATCTGGTGCTGGCGGTCGGTAAAGCGGTCGATGCTGCCCGCCAGGGTGGAGAACTCGTCCCGCACCGGAAAGAAGTTGAGGCGGAAGGTGAGATCGCCGTCCGCCACGGTTTGCAACGCCTTGTTGGTGGAGTAAAGCGCTCCGGAGACAAAGGTCATCATGTAGTGGATCACCAGTGCCATCAGGGCGGCCAGCGCGCCGATCAGGAGCAGGGTCGAGCCCTGACCCTCCCACATGGAGAGGTTGCCGGTATCGAGATCACCGGTGACGTAGCCCGCCTGACCCGCTGACGCGCTAAAGAGGTAGTGATCTCCTTGCTGCTGCAACCCGCTGCTGCCTTGCCGGGTCAGACGCAGATCAGCAGGCAACACCAGAGTGGGCTGCTGGCTGACCAGCTGCGCCGTGGTCTCGACCCGTTGTTGCAACTGCGCTACCCGCAGGGAGATCTCCTGCTGATGGCTGGCCGCCAGCATATACCAGCTGAGAAAGGCGATGATGAAGAGAGGTAACCAGAACGCGATATGGAATTTTTCACTGATGGTGAGGTGAATGAGATAGCGGTCAACCCACCGGAATTTAACTTCTTTCATAATGGAGCTGCATCCTGCAGAGATAGAGTGTCGGGCACATTATCGTCTCGGGAAATTTTTTCTTAAGCGGAAGGTGTGAGAAATGGGAGAGCAATCGTTTGTCATTCGGGTGTGGGGGCAGGTGCAAGGGGTCGGATTTCGCTACTTCACCCGTGAGCGTGCCTTGCAGCTGGGGCTGCGCGGCCATGCCTACAACCTGGAGGATGGCTCGGTGGAGATCCTCATCAGCGGGCCGACGCAGGGGGTACAGATGATGCTGGGCTGGCTGGAACATGGCCCGCGCACCGCCAGGGTGACCCGGATGGAGTATGAAGAGGCGCTGCCGCCCACCGGTCAGGGCTTTCACACCAACTGAAAGGGCGGAGACGAGATGGACGCTGACAAGGAAGGTCTGTTGCTGACTCAGGCAACAAGCTGGGTCGCCCGTTATCAGGAGGCGGCGCGAGCGGTGCGCGAAGAGGCCAGCGAACCGGCCGTGCATGGCTATCGTATCGCGGCGCGCCGCTTGCTGGCGCTGCTCGCCCTGTGGCGGCCACTCACCTATCATCCCGAGCTGGAGCGGCGTCTGTTGCGCTCGGTCGGGCGGCTCTCGGCGCTGCGGGATGCTCAGGTCTACGCCGAGCGTTTTGGCAAGCCGCCTGCCAGCACTGGTAATACCCACAAATCGGCCTGTCGCGTGCCCCTGTTGTCGAGGCGACTGGCCCGCTGGCTCGCGGTGGTGGCGCAGGTGCCGGATGCGCGGGCATTGGCGTTCCTCTATCAGCAGCATCTGGCCCTGTGCCTTGATGATGCACAGAGCGCTCTCGATGAACCTATTCCCTGTGTTGGGAAATCTGCCAGCTCCCGTCAGCAACAGTTGCGCCGCTGGCATCGGCTGCGCCTCGAGATCAAGCAGGCCCGTTATGGCGTGGAACTGTTGCTGGATCTGGGGAGTGGGGATCCAGGTTGGTTGAGCACCCTGACTCACTGGCAGGAGCGACTCGGCCAGTTGCAGGATTGGCGTCAATGGCGGCGGAGGTTGCGAGCAGAGCAGGGGAACACCCGCAAGCAGACGAAACTGCGGCAGCAGTTGAAGGGGAAGATCACCGCCCGTTTGTGTCAACTGGACTGCCAGCAGGCGGAGCTGGTGGCGCTCAAACTGGCGATGCAGGCAGGCCACAACATGAATGACATGCCAAGTCGGCTGGTCAGGTATTCAGAACAAAATGTATCGCCCGCCAAGTCAAGCGGTGGATAGCCCCAAGGCCGCAATCTGCGAAAGTCAAGCGCGACCAGCATCGACAAAAACTATCTAGGCCAAACAGGTGAGACAAAAAAGAGAGGCCGTTTGGCCTCTCTTTTCTATCTGGCTGTGGTCGCAGTCAGCGATGTGCTTACTTGACGCGCATACCCGGCTGGGCGCCTTCCTGCGGCTCCAGGATCCAGAGATCCTTGCCGCCCGGGCCTGCGGCCAGCACCATGCCTTCGGACATGCCGAAACGCATCTTGCGCGGCGCCAGGTTGGCCACCATCACGGTCAGCTTGCCTTCCAGATCTTCCGGGTTGTAGGCGGACTTGATACCGGCAAACACCTGACGGGTTTCGCCGCCGATATCCAGTTGCAGCTTGAGCAGCTTCTCGGCTTCCGGTACCGCTTCGGCCTTCTTGATCAGCGCGACTCGCAGGTCAATCTTGGCGAAGTCGTCATAGGTGATGGTTTCGCTGATGGGGTCATCAGCCAGCGGGCCGCTCACTTTCGGTGCCTGCTCTTTGGCCAAGTCTTCCTTGGATGCCTCGATCATGGCTTCAATCTTCGCCGGCTCGATGCGTGAGAAGAGGGCTTTGAACGGTGCCACGGTGTGATCGACCAGCGGCATCTCGATGCCATCCCAGCTGAGGGTTTCGGCCAGGAAGGCTTCGGCACGCTCGGCCAAGAGCGGCATGACGGGCTTGAGGTAGGCCATCAGCACGCGGAACAGGTTGATGCCAACAGAGCAGACAGCCTGCAGCTCGGCGTCAGCCCCTTCCTGCTTGGCGATAACCCAGGGAGCCTTGTCGTCCACGTAGCGGTTGGCCTTGTCGGCCAGCGCCATGATTTCGCGGATGGCGCGGCTGAACTCGCGGCTCTCATACGCTTCGGCAATGGCGGTACGGGCATTGGCAAACTCGGCGTAGAGCTCGGGTTCGGCGCAGGTCGCCGCCAGCTTGCCGCCAAAACGCTTGGCGATAAAGCCGGCGTTGCGGGAGGCAAGGTTGACCAGCTTGTTGACCACGTCGGCGTTGACGCGCTGCACGAAATCTTCGAGGTTCAGGTCCAGATCGTCGATGCGGCTGTTGAGCTTGGCGGCGTAGTAGTAACGCAGGCACTCCGGATCCAGGTGGTTCAGGTAGGTAGATGCCTTGATAAAGGTGCCCTTGGACTTGGACATCTTGGCGCCGTTGACGGTCACATAACCGTGCACGTTGACCTTGGTCGGCTTGCGGAAGTTGGCACCTTCCAGCATGGACGGCCAGAACAGGCAGTGGAAGTAGGCGATATCTTTACCGATGAAGTGGTAGAGCTCGGCGTCGGAGTTAGCTTTCCAGTAGCTGTCAAAGTCGATATCGCCACGCTTGTTGCACAGGTTCTTGAAAGAGGCCATGTAACCGATGGGGGCATCCAGCCAGACGTAGAAGTACTTGCCCGGCGCGCCGGGAATTTCGAACCCGAAGTAGGGGGCGTCACGGGTGATGTCCCACTGCTGCAGGCCGCTCTCGAACCACTCCTGCATCTTGTTGGCCATCTCTTCCTGAATGGCGCCTGAGCCGCGTACCCACTCAGAGAGCCATTTTTCAAACTGCGGCAGGTCGAAGAAGAAGTGCTCGGAGTCCTTCATCACCGGAGTGGCGCCGGAGACGGCAGATTTCGGATCGATAAGCTCAGTCGGGCTGTAGGTGGCGCCGCAGCTGTCGCAGTTGTCGCCATACTGCTCCGGAGATTTGCACTTGGGGCAGGTTCCCTTGACGAAACGGTCCGGCAGGAACATCGATTTTTCCGGATCGAACAGCTGGGAGATGGTGCGGCTCTTGATAAAGCCACCATTTTTCAGGCGGCCGTAGATCAACTCCGCCAGCTCGCGGTTTTCGTCGCTGTGGGTGGAATGATAGTTGTCAAAGCTGATGTTGAACCCGGCGAAATCGGCCTGGTGCTCCTTGGAGACAGCGGCAATCATCTCTTCCGGGGTGATCCCCATCTGCTGTGCCTTGAGCATGATCGGGGTGCCGTGGGCATCATCGGCACAGATGAAGTGCACCTGATGACCGCGCATTCGCTGATAACGAACCCAGATATCGGCCTGGATATGTTCCAGCATGTGGCCAAGATGGATGGAGCCATTGGCATAGGGGAGGGCGCAGGTTACCAGCATTTTACGAGGATCAGTTGCCATATTACGTTCTTGATGTGCTTGTTGGGATGATAGAGTGCCGTGCATGTTACCCGAATTGGGGGTAGCCTGCCTAGGGTTGTGGCTATGCCAACCTTGGCAGCACCTGCTGTTACGATGGCAGGCAAGCCACTGATTTGTGTGCGGTAACCGTTCACCTCAAGATAATGACAAGATAATGAGGAGTTAATGGTGATTGATTCAGTAAAACAGATCCTCGCCGAATTTAAGCCAGCTGGCTGGCACAAGGATCTGGTGGATGCCGGATTCGTTCGCGAGATCATCAATCAGGGTCAGGGGCTCACTATCCGGCTGGTATTGCCGTTTGCCGGTCTTTCGCTGCTCGATCAGCTCAAAGAGAACTACGATGCCAGGCTGCGCAGTGCCACCGGTGCTGCCCGTATCGACTGGGCATTGGAAATTGACGTCGCCAGCATGCCGAGGGCGCAGGGGCTTAATGCCGTGCAGGGCATTCGCAACATCATCGTGGTTGCCTCCGGCAAGGGCGGGGTGGGTAAATCCACCACTGCGGTCAATCTGGCGCTGGCCCTACAAAAAGAGGGGGCGCGGGTCGCCATTCTCGATGCCGATATCTATGGCCCTTCCATTCCCACCATGATGGGCACCCTCAAAGAGCGCCCGGTCAGCCATGACGGCAAGCTGATGGAGCCGGTGATGGCCTGCGGCCTCAAGAGCAACAGCATCGGCTATCTGGTCTCCGAGCAGGATGCCACCATCTGGCGCGGCCCGATGGCGAGCAAGGCGTTGGCGCAGATCCTCCATGAGACCCGCTGGGGCGAGGTGGATTATCTGGTGGTGGACATGCCGCCGGGTACCGGCGATATCCAGCTCACCATGGCCCAGCAGGTGCCCACCTCGGCCGCGGTCATTGTGACCACCCCGCAAGATGTGGCGCTGGCCGATGCCCGCAAGGGGATCGCCATGTTCAACAAGGTCAATGTGCCGGTGCTTGGCATCATCGAGAACATGAGTTACCACGTCTGCAGCGCCTGTGGTCACCATGAGCCGCTGTTCGGTACCGGTGGCGGCCAGAAGATGGCAGAGCAGTATCAAGTGGCACTGCTTGGTCAATTACCGCTGCACATCGATATCCGCCAACACATGGATGATGGCTGTCCGACCGTGTTCGGCGCACCGGAAGGGAGCCTGGCTCAGGCCTATTTGAAGCTGGCGCGCAGGGTAGGGGCTGAACTCTTTTTCAGCGCAAAACCGATTGCGACCCCCCTCTATGCCATGGCGCTGGATGAATAATCGGCGGTCGGTCACTTGAAAGGGAATTGAGGGTGGGCATGCCACACCCTTTTTTATATAATGGATCGGTTTAAACCATCCCCACTGCTCTTCTCTTTTAGGTATTTGTCATGTCTGATACTCAACATTCGTGTGTGATCATCGGTATTGCGGGCGCATCTGCGTCTGGCAAAAGTCTTATAGCCCAGACCATTTATGAAGAGCTGGTGGCCGAACTGGGCGCAGGTCAGATTGGTGTGATCACCGAAGATTGCTACTACCGTGATCAGACCCACCTGACCATGGAAGAGCGGGTCAAGACCAACTATGACCACCCCAATGCCTTGGATCACGACTTGCTGGTACAGCACCTGAGCCAGCTGGTCAAAGGTGACGCGGTAGCCATTCCCCAGTACTCCTACACCGAACACACCCGGATGAGCGAAGTGACCCCGTTTGCCCCGCGCCGGGTGATCATTCTGGAAGGGATCCTGCTGCTGACCGACAGCCGTCTGCGGGATCTGATGGACGCCTCCATCTTTATGGATACCCCGCTCGACATCTGCCTGTTGCGCCGTCTGGTGCGTGATGTGCAGGAGCGTGGCCGTACCATGGACTCCGTGCTCAAGCAGTACCAGAAGACGGTACGTCCGATGTTCCTGCAGTTTATCGAGCCGTCCAAACAGTATGCCGATGTGATCGTGCCCCGTGGTGGCAAGAACCGCATCGCCATCGACATGCTCAAGGCGCGTATCCGCCACATGTTGATCGGTTAAGATGAAACAAGCCGGGTGATGCCCGGCTTTTTTAAAAGCACAATTTGTCAGGAGAGTCGCCCAATGCGTCTGTGTGATACCGATATTGAACGCCATCTGGATGAAGGCAAGATCGTCATTGAGCCACGGCCCGGGGTAGAGCGGATCAGTGGTGTCAGTGTCGATGTGCTGCTGGGTAACGAGTTTCGGGTGTTTCGCGATCATACCGCACCCTATATCGATCTTAGCGGCCCGAGCAGCGAGATGGCCGATGCCATCGATCGGGTGATGAGTGACGAGATCCACATCCCCGATGGTGAAGCCTTCTACCTGCACCCGGGTCAGCTGGCGCTGGCGGTGACCTACGAATCCGTCACCCTGCCTGCCGATATCGTTGGCTGGCTGGATGGCCGTTCTTCATTGGCGCGTCTGGGTCTGATGGTGCACGTGACGGCGCACCGCATCGATCCGGGTTGGTCCGGTCGCATCGTGCTGGAGTTCTACAACGGCGGCAAACTGCCGCTGGCACTGCGCCCGAAGATGAAGATCGGCGCCTTGAACTTTGAGATGCTCTCCGGCGTCGCGGCCCGTCCCTACAACAAGCGGGAAAATGCCAAGTACAAGAGCCAGCAGGGCGCCGTTGCCAGTCGCATCAATCAGGACTGATGACAGGCCACACAGCAACGATTCAAGGGAGCACAAGGTGCTCCCTTTTTGCATCTGGAATCAAACGGATATGGGGCTGATGGTGCTGGTCGGATGAGATTGGTGGGACTGGGACGTTTTATCACCACTTCTGCCCGTTTTTCTGTCATAAAAACGTCATAAAAATGAAATTATTGGCTTAATTGTCAGCTATTTTTGCCCTTTCCCGCAATCATTGACGGCTTTAATTAATCGATGGCAAGCCGCATGAGGACTGGCTCTAGGATATTTTTTTCCAAAAAGCTCTTTTTTTTTATGGCTGAAATATTTCAATGGTGGCTATGGTGTTGGCCGCCATCTGGCATAATCCGCCGCAACTCATAAACAGGCTTTTTTTTATGTTTGAAATGTTTAGTGGTTTGGGTTTGTGGTGGTCAATCGGTTTGGTATTGGCCGTTTTTTTTGTGCTTGCCTATGAATTTATCAACGGCTTTCACGATACCGCCAACGCGGTAGCAACGGTTATCTATACCAAGGCGATGCCAGCTCACCTGGCGGTCGTTGCATCGGGGATCTTCAACTTTTTCGGCGTCATGTTTGGTGGACTGGGTGTGGCCTATGCCATTGTCCATCTGCTGCCCATCGACCTGCTGCTTGGGATGGACTCCACCCAAGGGTTGATCATGGTCTTCTCCTTGCTGTTTTCTGCCATCGTGTGGAACCTGGGCACCTGGTTTTTCGGGATCCCGGCCTCCAGTTCACATACCTTGATCGGTTCCATTCTGGGGGTAGGCGGCGCCTATGCCTGGATCACCCATAAACCGGTGACAGAAGGGATTAACGTGGGCAAAGCGATCGACATCATGCTTTCCCTCATCATTTCTCCCACCATCGGCTTCATCATCGCGGCACTCCTGCTGCTGGCGATGAAGCGCATCTGGACCAGCAACAAGATCCACAAAACGCCGGAAGAGCGCCAGCTGGTGGATGGCAAGAAACACCCGCCGTTCTGGGCGCGTCTGACCCTGGTGGCCTCGGCCATGGGCGTCAGCTTCGTGCACGGCTCCAACGATGGCCAGAAGGGGATCGGTCTGGTGATGCTGGTGCTGATCTGTATGGCGCCCGCCTATTTCGCACTGGACATGAACAGCCGCGCCTATGATCTGGACCGGACCCAGGATGCCAACCAGCGCATCATGGAGATCTACCAGCGCAACCAGTCCGCCCTCTCCGGTGTCATCAACTTCTCTGCACCGGCAACGGCTCAGGAAGAGCTGATGACCCACTGCTCCGCCGATGGCGTGCTGCAGGCGATGGCCACCCTGGATGCCCGTCTGGGTGCCGTGCGTACTTATGATCAGATGAGCCTGACCGACCGCCGCGAAGTGCGTCGTCTGCTGCTCTGTATCGATGACACCGCCCGCAAGGCTGCCAAGCTGCCGCTGCCAGCCAAGGAGCTGACCGATCTGGCCAAATGGCGCAAGGATCTGACCGCGACCGCTGAATACGCACCGACCTGGGTGATCGTCTCCATCGCGCTGGCGCTCGGTTGCGGCACCATGGTGGGCTGGCGTCGTATCGTTCATACCGTGGGCGAGAAGATCGGCACCACCGGCATGACCTACAGCCAGGGCATCGCGGCCCAGATCACTGCTGCTACCTCCATCGGGGTTGCCAGTCTGACCGGTATGCCGGTGTCCACCACCCACATCCTCTCTTCTGCGGTGGCGGGGACCATGATTGCCAATAAATCCGGCCTGCAGAGCCAGACCATCAAGACTATCCTGATGGCCTGGGTGTTGACCCTGCCGCTGACCATGCTGCTCTCCGGCGGCCTGTTCATCGTCAGCCACCATCTGTTTGGTTGATCTGCCGCGTTCATAACGCGCATCACAATCACAATGCCGCCCGGTCGAAAGATCGGGCGGCATTTTTTGTGTCTATGAATTTTCAGTGGAGTTGTATCTCCACCTGATGTTTTTTGTTCTTGAGGTAAACGGATAAGAAGGCTCTTCTTCATTATTTGATTGACGACTCGTTATGGTTTTTCTGGCTGAACTTTCGTCATCGAATATCTCTTTCTAATAGTGTGCTTCTCTTGTGATTAATGGATTAACCAATTAGCGTGTTTTGGCGAGGTGCAGATGCACCATCTGATAAAGCGTCACTGAGGAGTAGATGATGAAGCTGATGATCCCGCCCATGGTGGATTTTGCGACCGGCAGCTTGTCCGGTGCCGAACTGGTGGAGAAGTGTACAAGGTTGGCTGATCTGTATGGCTTGTTTGCCGATCCTGCTTCTGAAGCAGGGGTTGACCCGCAAACTGTGCTCTATCGTGTGGCGATGTTGCCCAGCAGTGGCGTGGAGGGGGATCTCAACATGGGTGTCACCCATCTTGAGGCCGGCAGGATAGGGAACGAGTTTTTTATGACCCGCGGTCATATCCATGCTCGCGCCGAGCAGGCGGAGTACTACTTCGGATTGTGCGGAAGGGGACTATTGCTGTTGCAGGATATGGCCGGTGTTTGCCGGTTGGAGCAGGTCTTTGCCGGAAGCGTTCATCATATCCCTGGCCACGTTGCCCATCGACTTGTCAACACTGGCGAGACGCAGCTCTCGGCGTTGGCGGTCTGGCCTGCCATTGCCGGTCATGATTACCGGCTGATGGCAGAGCGGGGGTTTGGCCTGCGGGTAGTCGCAGGGAAGGAAGGGGAACCTTGTGTTGTGAGCAGCGAGGTGAGTGTCTCAATCACCTAACCATCAGCCTGCATGGGTCGTGAGCGACCCCGTTAGCGGCTGCCGCAAGATTGGCGTACCACCAGGGTAGGGGGCAGAATGATGCTTTTGGCTGGCTCGTCGTTGCCGCCCATCCGCTCGAGCAGCAGTTCACCCGCCTTGCGGCCAATCTCTCGCGCCGCCACCGAGACGGTGGTGAGCGCCGGTTCAACCAGCGCTGTCTCCGGCAGATCGTCAAAGCCCACCAGTGCAAAGTTCTGGCCAATGAGCAGCCCCTGTTTGCGCAGCGCCAGCATGGCGCCGAGTGCCACCACGTCCTGATAGCAGACCGCCGCCGTCACCTCGGGGTGCTGCTCCAGCAGCGCCGTCGTGGCGCGGGTGCCCTCTACCCGGCTGGCGCCGCAGCTGATGATCCACTCCGGTTTGGCTGTGATACCGTGTTCGAGCAGCTTGCTCATATAACCACCTAGGCGTTGGGAGCGGCTGATGGAGGTGGGGGAGCCCCCGACAAAGGCGATATGACGATGGCCGAGTTTCAGCAGGTGCTCGGTCGCCAGCTGACAGCCCAGAAAGTTGTCGGTGCCGACAAAGTCGATCGCCACATCCGGCACCGGTCGCACCACCAGAATGGTGGGCATATGGCGACGTTGCAGGCTCTCGAAAAAGCTGTGGGGCGTAGGCTGGGCAGCGCAGATCACCATGCCGGCGGCGCTGTTGCGTTGCAGCGAATCCATAAATTGCTGCTGCCTTGCCGCCGACTCCTCGCTGTTGGCGAGAAACAGCATCAGGTCGTGGTGTTCCATCTCCCGGCTCAGGCCCGCTGTCATCTCTGCATAGAAGGGGTTGGTAATGTCGTGCAGCAACAGGCCAACCTGATTGCTGCTCTTGTTGCGCAGGTTGGCGGCAGTCTGGTTGTAAACATAGCCGAGCTCGTCGATGGCCTTGAGTACCCGCTGGCGAGTGTGGTCGGAAATGCGTCCCTTGTTGCGCAGGGTCATGGAGACGGTGGCGGTGGAAACGCCCAAGTGGCGGGCAATATCGGCAACAGTCACATTGCTCATGGTGTGGGTCCAGTCATGATCGTGCCATCAAGATATATCGATTAACCTTGATTTCAGATGAGAGAAGGTTGCAAGTGAGCGGTTGATCACGAATTTCACCGCCCATGCCGATGATATATCCCAATGTTTGAGGTTAATCGTGTTTATCAGGTTGTGGTTAATGGGTTAATCGATTTATCTCTGTCGTAGGTGTCAACGAGAGAGCAAGCCAATGATTCATTCGAGTTACGTTTCCAACTACGACAAATATCCAGAAGTGACCGTTGTTGGATATGAGCGGTCCGCCTGTGCGGGATGGGATGAGATTGCCCATCAGTTGCAAGCCAAAGTGAACGGGCAAGACAAGGCGAAAGTGGTACTGGTGATCGACTGCTATCACGGTGTGGATCAGACCGAGCTACGCACCCAGCTGCTGACCAGATTCGGGCCTCACACGCTCATTGATGTGGAACAGGCGCGCCTGCCCGAACCCAAAGTGCTGGCGATGCTGGATCGTTTCATCACAGATGACAGGGTCTTTGGCGTGCTGGCGCCCCACAAGATGGTGGAGTTTTTTGACCCGGTCGCCTTGGCGCGCCTGCAACAGCAGGTCGCAGAGATAGCCGAAGGTCTGGTGGTGGTGATGGGCTGCGGCGCCTCGTTGGTGGCGAAAGGGAATGTGCGAGTCTATGCCGATCTTGCCCGCTGGGAGATCCAGCAGCGTCTGCGCCGTAAAGAGATTGGCAACTGGGGCGCTGATAACACCGAAGAGGACATACTGCGCCGCTACAAGCGCGCCTTCTTCATCGAGTGGCGAGTGTTTGACCGCCATAAATTGGCCCAGCTGCCCACCATCGATTTCCTGCTCGACACCAACACCAGGGACAAGCCGACCATGGTAACGGGGGCGGCACTGCAACAAGGGTTGCATCAGGCGGCGCGCCAGCCGTTTCGGGTGGTGCCCTTCTTTGACCCGGGGGTCTGGGGCGGGCAGTGGATGAAGCAGGTGTGTGATCTGGACCCAGCCCAACCCAACTACGCCTGGTGCTTTGACTGTGTGCCCGAGGAGAACAGCCTCTACCTGCGCTTTGGCGAGGTGAGGGTGGAGATCCCGTCGCAAAACCTGGTGCTGTGCCAGCCAAAAGCCCTGCTGGGGGAGCGGGTACACGCCCGCTTTGGCGCCGAGTTCCCGATCCGGTTCGATTTTCTCGATACGGTGGGGGGGCAGCCGCTCAGTCTTCAGGTGCATCCGCTGACTGAATACATCCAGCAGGAGTTCGGTATGCACTACACCCAGGACGAGAGCTACTACCTGCTCGATGCCAAGCCGGACTCCTGCGTCTACCTCGGCACCCGTAACGGTATCGACCCGCAGGAGATGCTGGCGGATCTGGCCGCCGCCCAGCGCGGTGATAAACCCTTCGACGACGAGCG
This sequence comes from Aeromonas sp. 84A, assembly GCF_051919345.1. Classification (NCBI taxonomy): domain Bacteria; kingdom Pseudomonadati; phylum Pseudomonadota; class Gammaproteobacteria; order Aeromonadales; family Aeromonadaceae; genus Aeromonas; species Aeromonas sp. 84A. Next base: position 2,811,830 of record NZ_JBQBEW010000001.1, on the reverse strand, counting down.
CTTCATCAACCGTTTCCCGGCCCGCAAGCACGACCACTTCCTGATCCCGGCTGGAACCGTCCACTGCTCGGGAGAGGGAGCCATGGTACTTGAGATCAGCGCCACCCCCTACATTTTCACCTTCAAACTGTGGGACTGGGGCCGGGTCGGGCTCGACGGCATTCCGCGCCCCATCCATCTGGAGCATGGCAGCAAGGTGATCCAGTGGGATCGGGATACCGACTGGACCGAGCGAAATCTGGTCAATTGCATTGAGCCCATCGCTGAAGGGGAAGGGTGGCGTGAAGAGCGCACCGGACTGCATGAGCGGGAATTTATCGAGACTCGTCGCCACTGGTTCAGCGTGCCGGTAGAGCACGACACCGGCGGCACTGTACAAGTGCTCAACCTGATAGAGGGTCGGGAGGCAACGGTAGATAGCCCGGACAACGCCTTCGCCCCCTTCGTGGTGCACTACGCCGAGACCTTCATCGTACCGGCGTCGGTAGGGCGCTATCGTATCCGCCCGAGTGGCGAGAGTGAAGGGCAGACCATTGCCACCATCAAAGCCTTTGTGAGGGGGTAACCGGAGATGCTGAGGATCCTTATCGCAACCCATGGTTCACTGGCGCCGGCCCTGCTGGCCAGCGCCAATATGGTCTACGGCGAGTTGCCCGCCGTAGCCACAGTTTCTCTGACCGAAGAGGGAGGAATAGAGGCGTTTCGCGCCGAGTTTGAACAGACCCTGCGCCGTCATGGCGCGGGGGCTGACGGGGTGTTGGTGCTGTGCGACATGGAGTGCGGCACCCCCTACAACGTGGCATGCCGCTTTGCATTTGATTCCGCATGGCCGCAGCCGGTAGCCGTGGTGACCGGGGTGAATTTTCCCATGCTGCTGATGAGTGCCGACTGGTTGGCGGCAACGGATGTGCACGAGGCTGCCCGCCAGTTGCTGGCCCAGGCACTGGAATCCATGGTGATCGCGGCCCCAGCGGCACACCAGCAAGATGACAACTTCTAGGAGAGCGAGATGGCGATTTCATTTGTACGCATTGATGATCGGGTGATCCACGGTCAGTTGGTGACCCGCTGGGCCAGAGAGCTTCCTTGTGACGGTATCGTCGCGATCGATGATGAGGTGGCGGCCGATCCGCTGCTCTCCCAGGTGATGACGGGGGCAGTGTCGGATACCAAGGTGTGGCTGTTTGATGTGGCGACCGCCATTACCAAGTTGCCCAAGGTGATCGCCAGTGATAAGCGCTACTTCGTGATTGGCAAGTCGCCGGTCACCCTGCAGCGCCTGTGCGCCGCCGGGATCTCCCTGGATAATCTCAACGGCAAGATCAACGTCGGGCCCATGAGTGCCCGCGAGCAGACTACCACCATAGGCCCCAACCAGTCGGTGACGGCGCAGGAGATCGCCGCCTTTGATTACTTGGCCAACCTTGGTCACGAGATCGACTTTCGGCTGGTACCGGATGCCAGTCACTACAGCTGGGCAGATGCCCAGAAAAAGCTGAAATAGGGAGCAGAGATCATGTTTCTGGAAGCAACACTCATCGGGATACTCTGCTATCTCGGTGCCCTCAGCAGCCCCTGGCTGCTGGGCTTGACCGGTGGCTGGTACACCATTACCCGCCCGTTGGTATCGGGCATGCTGGTCGGTGCCATTCTGGGGGATATTCAGACCGGTATCCTGATCGGGGTGGCGGTGCAGGCAGTCTATATCGCCATGGTGACGCCGGGCGGTTCCATGCCGGCGGATCTCAACTTCGTCGCCTTTCCGGCCATTGCGCTGGGCATCATGTCGGGCAAGGAGCCGTCGGTTGCCGTGGCGATTGCCGCCACCATCGGCATCGCCGGGACCATCCTCTTCAACTTCATGATGGTGTTCAACTCCTACTGGAACCACAGGGCCGATGTGGCGCTTGAGCAGGGCGATGAACAGGGGGTTTACCTCAACAGCGCCATCTTCCCGCAGGCCAGCAACTTTGTGCTGCGTTTTGTGCCGACCTTCATTGCCGTCTACTTCGGCAACCAGTACATCGAAGGGTTCATGAACAGCCTGCCGGAGCTGGTGATCCGTACCATGACGGTGGTGGGCGGCATTCTGCCTGCGGTCGGCATTGCCATCTTGCTCAAGCAGATCATCAAGCAGAACAGCATGCTGATCTACTTCCTTGTGGGCTTTGTCGGCATCGTTTTTCTCAAGCTCAACATGGTGGGGCTGGTGATGATTGGGGCCCTGCTGGCGCTCATTCACTACAACTACAAGCCGGAACAACGCCCTGCAGTCGCTGCCCGTGCTGCTACCCAAACCGATGATGAGGATGAATTCTGATGAACACAGAACTGCAATCAGGGGAACTGGCGGCCAAGCAGCCGGTTGCTCTTACTTCACGGGATCTGCGTGCCTGCTGGCGTTCGTGGATGATGTACAACCTCTCCTCCATGAGCTTCGAGCGTCTCGAATCGTTCGGCTTTTGCCTTGGCATGATGCCGGCGCTCAAGAAGCTCTATCCCGGCAAGGCTGAACGGATGGAGGCGATGAAACGCCATGCCTCCTTCTACAACACCGAGCCCCAGATCGGCGCCATTATCAACGGGCTGGCAGTCGGGCTTGAAGAGAAGCGGGCCAATGGCGAGAAGATCGACGGTGAGACCATCAACACCCTCAAGGTTGGCCTGATGGGGCCCATCGCTGGCATCGGTGATTCCATGATCCCCGGTATGCTGGTGCCCATTCTGCTCAGTATCGGGATGGCGCTGGCGGCAGGGGGGAGTGTGCTGGGGCCGCTGTTTTACATCATCAGCTTCAACGCCATCGCCATTACTGGCTCTTACATGTTGTTTATGAAGGGCTACAAGCTGGGCACTGGTTCGGTGGAGTCTTTGGTCAGTTCCGAGTCGGCCAAGCTGCGCGAGGCGCTCTCCCTGCTAGGGGTCTTTGTGATGGGCGGTGTGGCGGCCAGTTATGTCAACCTCTCAACCGGACTCGATTTTGTCACCTCGGACGGGGTCAATATCCAGGTGCAGAGCATGCTGGATGGCATCTTCCCCAAACTGATGCCGCTGGTGGTGGTGCTGGGTACCTGGTATCTGATGGCCAAGCGCAACGTTTCGCCGGTCAAAGCGATGCTCGGGCTGTTGGTGCTGGCCTTTGTCGGGGTCGCCATCGGTCTTTTCTGATGGGGTCAAGGCCATTTGGTCACCAATGGGAGAGCTTGGCTCTCCCTTTTTATCGCCGTTGCGAGAGGTAATTCATGCATATCGAGGTTATTGAGGCTGCACAGCATTGCCATCGCTGGCTGGTCTCCGAGGCGCTGCCCCTTTGGGGCGCGCAGGGGGTTGACCCCGAGCGTGGTCTGTTTGCCAAGGGATTGGATAGTGCTGGGCAGCCTTTGTGGCAGCCGACCCGTTTTCGGGTACAGAGCCGCCAGATCTATGTGTTCAGCCACGCCACTCTGCTGGGGTGGTACGACGGGCGCACCCTTGCCGAGCGTTCTGCTTTGGTCGGTATGGGTCATTTTGACGATGGGGCGGGGCATAGCGTTTTCTCCATTAATCGGGATGGTTCGATTGCTGACGCATCAGTCTGCAGCTATGAATACGCGTTTGCCCTGCTGGCTGGGTGTTGGCTCTATCGTCTGAGTGGCGATCCACGTTGGCAACAACAGGCCGAGTCGAGCTATCAGGCCATTGAGCAACTCTTTTTGGACCCGCTGCACGGTGGATTCCACTCCAGTTGGCCATCTGGCCCACTGCGCAGCCAAAATCCCCATATGCATCTGTTCGAGGCGCTGCTGGTAGCGGCAGACAGCTTTGATGATGTGATATGGCAGCAGCGGGCAACCGCGCTGTATCGGCTGTTTCGTCAGCGTTTTCTGGAACCCGGGTTACTGCGCGAGTTTTTCGACGATGCGCTGCTGGCGCGTCATGCCGATTCCCGTCTTATCGACCCGGGTCATCACTACGAGTGGTGCTGGCTGCTGGCACGCTACCGGACTCTTGCCAGCAGCTGGGAAATCCAGCCAACCAGCACCGAGATTGACGAGGCAATCGGGATATTGACCCGCTTTGCCATCCGCCACGGGCACGGGCAAACCGGGCTGGTGATCGATGAGCTGACCGATGATGGGCAAATCTATCGCGATACCAGCCGGCTCTGGTGCCAGACCGAACATTTGAAAGCGCTCCTGGCGGCTTATGAACAACAGGGAGATGAGGCTACCGCCTGTCAGATCTGCGAGGTGGTTGCGCGGATCTTCCACTACTACTTGTTGCCCGCGAAGCCCGGACAGTGGATTGACCAAGTGGATAGCGAGGGGAAGCCGCTGACCTCTCATGCGCCAGCCAGCACGTTTTATCATCTGTTTGTGGCGTTTAGCGAACTGGCACGGGTCGCAGGGGTGGGTATCGGGGAGTAGGGTGGCCTATGGGAGACGCTTAAAAATCCCAGCCGGGTTGCGCTTGCGGTTCATTGAGCGCGCCTTCCTGTGCCTTGCGCCGCGCAGCCTCGACCCGGCGTTTGCGATCCCGGCACAGGCGCATCACCTCTTGTTGCTGGGCAGGGGTCATGGTGAGCCAGTTGAAACGCTCCTCGCGATTGCGCAGGCACCCCTTGCAGTAGCCTTTGTTGTTCACTTCGCAGACCCCGATACAGGGGCTCTGCAGCGGGAATATTTCGAGCTGTTCCATCCATCACCTCGCACATCCTGTCACCTTGTTATAACCCAGCGGATCCCCTTTGGAGAAATCCTGCTTCAAGTGATTGATGTCGTTTGCTTTCCCCCTGCAAATTTGGCATCTTCCCCGCCGAGCATGGCTCTTGGCGTTATATGAGGACATATGAACAAACACGCGTACTGGCTGACCGCCGCAGTGCTGGGACTGGCCGGTTGTGCGGGCAACTCTGATAAAGCAGAAGTGCCCAAAAAGCAGACCGACAACAGATGCTTTCTTAACTGCGAGGTGCCGGAAAATCTGGGCAAGCAGTATCTGGACGGGACCTTGCCAGAGGATCTGGTGAGGGTGGAGCGGGTCAATAGCCGTGCGCGTGCCGACTACAGCAAGTTTGGCCCCCAGAGCCGGCTGGTGCTGGAGCGCTCCGGCAAGATGACCCGCCGTTATGGCGAACTCTATCATCAGCTCTCCCGCTGGGTAGCGGGCGGCGGCAATCCTGCCGACATCACCCGTTACGGTATCAGCCTCGCTCAGCTGGGCGGTGCCGATCGCATGGGCAACGTGCTCTTTACCGGTTACTACTCGCCGGTGCTGGAGGTGCGTCACCGCCCGGATGCCAAGTACAAATATCCCATCTATGCCATGCCCAAATGTGGCGGTCGCTGTCCGACCCGGGCCGAGATCCATCAGGGGGCCCTGGCCAACCGTGGACTGGAGCTGGGTTACAGCAAATCCCTTATCGACAACTTCCTGATGGATGTGCAGGGCTCGGGCTTTGTCCATTACGGGGATGACGATCGGCTGCAATATCTGGGCTACAGCGGCAAGAACGGTCACGGTTACGTCAGTATCGGCCGGGTGTTAATCGATCGCGGTGAAGTGCCCAAAGAGCAGATGTCGATGAAGGCCATCAAGGAGTGGGCCAACCGTCAACCGGAGGAGAGCGTCAAGGAGCTGGTGGAGCAGAACCCCTCCTATGTCTTCTTCGAGCGTCGACCCACCAATGATGTGATCGGTGCGGCCGGTATCCCGCTGCTGCCGCTGGCGGCCGTCGCTGCCGACAAGACCCTGCTGCCGATGGGTACCCCGATCCTCGCCGAAGTCCCCTTGCTCGATAAAGAGGGCAACTGGACCGGCAAGCACCAGCTGCGGCTGTTGATTGCGCTGGATGTGGGCGGGGCGGTGAAGAAGGGGCACCTCGATCTCTACCACGGTATGGGCGAGAAGGCTGGCGTCGCAGCCGGTCACTACAAGCACTTTGGCCGGGTCTGGAAGCTGGGTCTGCACCACGGGCCGACTGCCGCCCCCTGGTTGTAATCCTCTGAGGGGGTGTGCGTCTGTCATCGGGCGCCCGAGCAAACCCGAGCAAAGATGAAGAGACAAAAAAAGCCGCCGGATTGCTCCGGCGGCTTTCTATTTTGTGAGAGTGGCAGCTGGTGGCTGCGTCAGCTCTTCTGGATATCCAGCTGGATGGCGCCGACCGGTTTGCAGCAGCAGGGGAGACACTCCCCTTGGGCGACAAATGCCAAGGGCACCGCAGGATAGTGCACCTTGCCAGCCATCAGCGGAGTGCGGCAGGCGCCGCAATAGCCGCTGCGACACTGGAATTCCACATGATGACCATGGCGCTCCAGGGTCTCCAACACGCTTTCGCCTGGATGGGCGTGCAGCACGGCACCATCCCGGGTATGTACCCGTGGTGCCACGACCGCATGCTGTTCGGCAGGTGCGTGCGGGGCAGGGGTCAGCGTGTTGGTGGCGTCACTCACAGCTCGAAATCACCCAGGTCGTCGGCATTGACTTCGCTGTCGATTTGGCCGACCAGATAGGAGCTTACCTCTACCTCTTGCGGGGCGACCTGTACGTTGTCGGATGACAGCCAGGTGTTGATCCAGGGGATCGGGTTCTGCTTGGTGCCGGCAAAGGCTGGCTGCAGGCCGACTGCGCTCATGCGCAGGTTGGTGATGTACTCCACATACTGGCAGAGGATGTCCTTATTCAGGCCGATCATGGAGCCGTCCTGGAACAGGTACTCGGCCCACTCTTTCTCCTGAATGGCCGCTTCCTTGAAGATCTCGAAGCAGGCCTGTTCGCACTCGGCGGCGATCTCGGCCATCTCCGGGTCATCCTGGCCGCTGCGCATCAGGTTCAGCATGTGCTGGGTGCCGGTGAGGTGCAGCGCTTCGTCGCGGGCGATCATCTTGATGATCTTGGCGTTGCCTTCCATCAGTTCACGCTCGGCGAAGGCAAAGGAGCAGGCGAAGCTGACGTAGAAGCGAATTGCCTCCAGCGCGTTGACGCTCATCAGGCACAGATAGAGCTTCTTCTTGAGCGCGCGCAATGTGATGGTCACTTCGCGGCCCGCGACAGTGTGGGTCCCTTCACCGTGCAGGTTGTAGAGGGCGGTCGCTTCGATCAGGTCGTCGTAGAAGTGGCTGATGGAGCCGGCGCGCTTCAAGATCTGCTCGTTGGTCACGATGTCGTCAAACACCTGGGCGGGGGTGTTGACGATATTGCGGATAATATGGGTGTAGGAGCGAGAGTGGATGGTCTCGGAGAAGGCCCAGGTCTCAATCCAGGTTTCCAGCTCCGGAATGGAGACCAGCGGCAGCAGGGCCACGTTGGGGCTGCGGCCCTGAATGGAGTCCAGCAGAGTCTGGTACTTCAGGTTGGAGATGAAGATGTGTTGCTCGTGGGGCGGCAGGGCCTGATAGTCGATGCGATCACGGGAGACATCCACCTCTTCCGGGCGCCAGAAGAAGGAGAGCTGCTTTTCAATCAGCCGCTCGAACACTTCGTGCTTTTGTTGATCATAACGGGCTACGTTGACCGATTGGCCAAAAAACATCGGCTCTTTGAGCTGGTCGTTTTGGGTTTGGCAGAAAGTTGAATAGGCCATGGTTACCAGAATATGTGAATAGAGAAAACAGGAGAGCGGGAGCTTCATGCTCCCGCCCGGTTATCAGTTCTTGCCGTGACTTAGATTTTGCAAGCCCCGCCAGCGCAACCGTCATCTTGCAGATCGGTCTGGGCATCGTCTGCACCATCACGGGTGTTGTGATAGTACAGGGTCTTGAGGCCGTATTTGTAGGCGGTCAGCAAGTCCTTGAGCAGCTGTTTCATCGGGACCTTGTTGCCTTCGAAACGGGCAGGGTCGTAGTTGGTGTTGGCGGAGATCGCCTGATCCACAAACTTCTGCATGATACCGACCAGCTGCAGGTAGCCGTCAACGCTCGGTTGCTTCCAGAGCAATTCGTATTGATCTTTCAGGCGATCATACTCGGGCACCACCTGTTTGAGAATGCCATCTTTGGAGGCCTTGACCGACACCAGGCCGCGCGGCGGCTCGATGCCGTTGGTTGCGTTGGAGATCTGGCTGGAGGTCTCGCTCGGCATCAGGGCGGTCAGGGTGGAGTTACGCAAGCCCACGGACTTGATCTCTTCACGCAGACTTTCCCAATCCAGATGCAGCGGCTCGTTACACAGCGCATCCAGATCCTTCTTGTAGGTGTCGATGGGCAGGATGCCCTGGGCATAGGTGGTCTCGCCAAACAGCGGGCAGGGGCCGAACTCGCGGGCCAGCTGCACGGAGGCTTTCAGCAGATAGTACTGAATGGCCTCGAAGGTGCGGTGAGTCAGTGCCAGACCGGAGCCGTCGGAGTAACGGGCACCGTTTTTAGCCAGGTAGTAGGCGTAATTGATGACGCCGATCCCCAGGGTGCGACGACCCATGCTGCCCTTCTTGGCGGCGGCAATCGGGTAGTCCTGATAGTCGAGCAGGGCGTCGAGGGCACGCACGGCCAGATCGGCCATCTCTTCCAGATCTTCCAGCTTCTCGATGGCACCGAGGTTGAAGGCGGAGAGGGTGCACAGGGCGATCTCGCCACTCTCGTCGTCGATGTTGTTGAGCGGCTTGGTCGGCAGCGCAATTTCGAGGCAGAGGTTGGACTGGCGTACCGGCGCCACGCTCGGGTCGAACGGGCTGTGGGTGTTGCAGTGATCGACGTTCTGGATGTAGATGCGACCGGTACCGGCACGCTCCTGCATCATCAGGGAGAAGAGATCGACAGCTTTGAGGGTCTTCTTGCGAATGGCCGGATCCTGCTCGTACTTGACGTAGAGCTCTTCGAACTTGTCCTGATCGGCAAAGAAAGCATCGTACAGACCCGGCGCATCGGACGGGGAGAACAGGGTGATGTCACCGCCCTTGATAAGGCGCTGGTACATCAGTTTGTTGATCTGCACGCCGTAGTCCATGTGACGGACACGGTTCTCTTCCACGCCGCGGTTGTTCTTCAGTACCAGCAGGCTCTCGACTTCGGTATGCCACAGCGGGTAGAACAGGGTGGCCGCACCGCCGCGCACGCCGCCCTGGGAGCAGCACTTCACGGCAGTCTGGAAGTATTTGTAGAAGGGGATGCAACCGGTGTGGAACGCTTCGCCACCACGGATGGGGCTGCCCAGACCGCGGATGCGACCGGCGTTGATGCCGATACCGGCGCGCTGGGAAACGTAACGCACGATGGAGCTGGCGGTGGCGTTGATGGAGTCCAGGCTGTCGTCGCATTCGATCAGTACGCAGGAGCTGAACTGACGGGTCGGGGTGCGCACGCCGCTCATGATCGGGGTCGGCAGGGAGATCTTGAAGGTCGAGACCGCATCATAGAAGCGCTTGATATAGTCCAGACGGGTATCTTTCGGATACTTGGAGAAGAGGCAGGCCGCAACCAGCATATAGAGGAACTGCGGGCTCTCGTAGATCTCGCCGGTAACGCGGTTCTGGACCAGATATTTGCCTTCCAGCTGTTTGACTGCCGCGTAGGAGAAATCCATGTCGCGCCAGTGATCCAGATGGGTGTTCAGCTCTTCGAATTCAGCCTGGGTGTAGTCCTCCAGCAGGTGCTTGTCGTACTTGCCCATGTCCACCAGACGAGCCACGTGCTGGTAGAGGTGGGGCGGTTCGAACTGGCCATAGGCCTTCTTGCGCAGGTGGAAGATGGCCAGACGGGCTGCCATGTACTGGTAGTCCGGGGTCTGCTCGGAGATGAGGTCAGCCGTCGCCTTGATGATGGTTTCGTGAATGTCGGCGGTACGGATACCGTCATAGAACTGGATGTGGGATTTGAGCTCTACCTGGGAGACCGACACGTTGTCGAGCCCTTCGGCGGCCCAGTCCAGCACGCGGTGAATTTTATCCAGATCGATGGGTTCTTTGTGTCCGTTACGCTTCGTCACAAACAAGTTCATTGGCTGATGACCTTCAGTTGATTCCCGAAAAACCATCGCACAATGACGCCACCCAGGCCCCGGCGGTGTGCGGGAGTTGAGTAGAGATTGTGCGATGAATCACAAGATGTAGTGTTATTTTAAGTTCGAGCTACAAGATAGTGAGGTCAGCCCGCCATTGCAATGTGTGGATAAGTGACGAGCTGTGGATAAATTGTGAGTCTTGCTCCATCAGTTAGTGACCGCTCACAGTGAGCGGGTTTTCATTCGTCCGCTCCGCTAAATGCAAGTCTCCCGATCGAAGATGGAAAATTTAAATAACTTTTTTTGCTTGCGAAACGGGGGGCTTTTTACTAGCAAACGGCGGCTGATTATCCCTTATGCAACAAGGGTCAAAAGCTGTCCAGTTGTCGCAGCCGCAGGCTCAGCGTGGCAAGGGCTTTGCATCAGATGACAGTGGTTTGTAGCCGCTTTGTGACGGCTGTGAGCTTGTCAAATGGGTATCCAACAGGCAGAAAGCCGCCTTTATTATCCATGAATAGACGAGTGATGGTGGCGCAGGAAGCAGGAGCGTAAAGGAAAAGATGCAAGGGGCGGAGAGTCTCTTCGCCCCGTTATCGCATGTCAGCCGGTAAGGCTGCGCGTTACGCTTTGGCCGTCAACTCATAGCGCAGCCAGTGGTGCAGAGCCTGCACGGTATCAAAGTGCAGATCGGCGCCCCACTGGGCGGGATCTTCCTCATCATTGAGATAGCCCCAGCCAGCGACCGCGGTGCGCATGCCAGCATTGCGGCCCGCTTCGATATCCCGCACATGATCACCCACATAGAGGCAGTGAGCCGCCTCGACCCCCAGCTTCTCACAAGCAAAGAACATGGGGGCGGGGTCGGGCTTGCGTACCGGCAGGGTGTCGGCGCTGACGGTGACGCCGCAGTTGGCAAGCTGTGGCAGGGCCGCCAGCAGCGGTTCGGTGAGAAAGCCCGGCTTGTTGGTGACTATGCCCCAGGGGAGCTGTTTCTCGTCGAGCAACTCGATAAGATCCACCATTCCCTCATAGGGACGGGTCCCGACACAGAGGTTGGCCGCGTAGTAGTCGAGCAGGGCATTGCGCAGGCGCGTGGCCCCCAGCTCTTCAAGCAGTTCATCGCCGAGGCCCGCTTTCAGCAGCCCGAGCGCCCCGTGGGAGGTGGTCTGACGAATAATCTCGTCAGAGAGCGGCGCAAAGCCTTCGCTGATCAGGACATGGTTGACGGCGGCCCCCAGATCCGGGGCTGTGTCGAGCAGGGTGCCATCCAGATCGAACAGCACACCGCGCAGGGGCATAGGGCGAGAGGCACTCATCAACCGTGCTCCGGGCGGACAAACTCCACCATATAGTTGACGTCGACATTCTTGCCGAGCTTGAAACTGTTGGAGAGCGGTGCATAGTGCACCCCGCTCATGTCCCGCACCAGCAGGCCAGCTGCTTCACCCATGCGACACAGTTCGGCCGGGGTGATGAATTTTTTGTGATCGTGGGTACCCTTGGGCACCATCTTCATCAGGTATTCGGCCCCGATGATCATCATCAGATAGGATTTGGGGTTGCGGTTGATGGTGGAGACGAACACCCGGCCGCCCGGGCGCACCAGGGTGGCGATGGCGCGCAGCACGGAGGCGGGGTCCGGCACATGCTCCAGCATCTCCATGCAGGTGACCACGTCATACTGGCCCGGCACTTCGGCAGCATGGGCTTCGGCAGTGATCTGGCGGTACTCGAGCTCGACACCCTGCTCCAGAGCGTGCAAGCGGGCGACGCCGAGGGGCTCCTTGCCCATGTCGATGCCGGTGACCCTGGCACCACGGCGGGCCATGCTCTCGGAGAGGATGCCGCCACCACATCCGATATCGAGCATGCGCTTGCCAAACAGACCGCCACTTTTGTCGGTGATCCAGTCAAGGCGTACCGGATTGATTTGATGCAGGGGTTTGAATTCACCTTCCATGTCCCACCAGCGGGAGGCGATGGCTTCAAACTTGGCGATTTCTGTCAGATCGACATTGGCATCACTGTTCATTTTTCGAAGATCCTGTGGCAGGGCGCCCGCTTCTGAGTCATGGGCGCAATCTATTGTCCTGGCGGGCATTATAACGGACGGACTTTGTCACACCAGCCCGATCTGATACCCGATTTGTGGCTTAAGGTATTTGGCTCAGTGTGTTACCATGTCGCGCTGTTTAAGCCAAAGAACAACTAATTAGGGATAAGGCTTTCTATGAGCGATCTGGCCAGAGAGATCACGCCGGTCAACATCGAAGAAGAGCTCAAGAGTTCCTATCTTGATTACGCCATGAGCGTGATCGTAGGACGAGCTCTGCCGGATGTGCGTGATGGCTTGAAACCGGTTCACCGCCGCGTTCTGTTTGCTATGAACGAGTTGGGGAACGACTGGAACAAGCCCTATAAAAAATCGGCCCGTGTGGTCGGTGACGTAATCGGTAAATATCACCCGCACGGCGATGTCGCTGTGTATGACACCATTGTCCGGATGGCGCAGGATTTCTCCATGCGTTACATGCTGGTCGATGGTCAGGGCAACTTCGGTTCAGTCGACGGCGACAGCGCCGCGGCGATGCGTTATACCGAAGTGCGGATGGCCCGCATCTCCCACGAGCTGCTGGCCGATCTGGACAAAGAGACCGTGGACTGGGTGCCGAACTATGACGGCACCGAGATGATCCCGGCGGTCATGCCTACCAAGGTTCCCAACCTGCTGGTCAACGGCTCCTCCGGTATCGCGGTGGGCATGGCGACCAACATTCCGCCTCACAACCTCACCGAGATTGTCAATGGCTGCCTGGCGCTGATCGAAAACGGCGACCTCACCATTGACGAGCTGATGACCTACATCACCGGCCCGGATTTCCCCACCGGCGGCATTATCAACGGTCGTTCCGGCATCGTGCAGGCGTACCGTACCGGTCGTGGCTCCATCTATGTGCGGGCCAAAGCTGAAGTGGAAGTGGACGAGAAGACCAGTCGCGAGACCATCATCGTTCACGAGATCCCCTATCAGGTGAACAAGGCTCGACTGATCGAGAAGATCGCCGAGCTGGTCAAAGAGAAAAAGATCGAGGGCATCAGTGCCCTGCGCGATGAGTCTGACAAAGACGGCATGCGCATCGTTATCGAGATCAAGCGCGGCGAGTCCGGCGAGATTGTGCTGAACAATCTCTACAAGCACACCCAGATGCAGACCACGTTCGGCATCAACATGGTGGCGCTCGATAACAACCAGCCCAAGGTGATGAACCTTAAAGAGATCCTGGATGCGTTCCTGCTGCACCGCCGTGAAGTGGTGACTCGCCGGACCGTGTTCGAATTGCGCAAGGCGCGGGATCGGGCGCACATTTTGGAAGGTCTGGCGGTTGCGCTGGCCAACATTGATCCCATCATCGAGCTGATCCGCCACAGCGCGACCCCGGCCGACGCGAAAGCGGGCCTGGTTGCCAAGGGCTGGGAACTCGGCAACGTGGCCGCCATGTTGGAAAAAGCGGGCGACGACGCGGCACGGCCAGAGTGGCTGGAGCCCGAGTTCGGTATCCGTGAAGGTCAATACTTCCTGACCGAACAGCAAGCCCAGGCCATCCTTGACCTGCGTCTGCACAAGCTGACCGGCCTCGAGCACGAGAAGATCCTGGAAGAGTACCAATCTCTGCTGGATCTGATCGCCGAGCTGCTGCACATCCTGGCGAGCCCGGCTCGTCTGATGGAAGTGATCCGCGATGAACTGCTGGCTGTGCGCGAGCAGTATGGCGACGAGCGTCGCACCGAGATCAGCATGTCCAGTGCCGAGATCAACATCGAAGATCTGATCACCCCGGAAGATGTGGTGGTTACCCTGTCTCACCAGGGCTATGTGAAGTATCAGCCGCTCTCCGACTACGAGGCCCAGCGCCGCGGTGGTCGTGGCAAGTCGGCCACCCGGATCAAGGAAGAGGACTTTGTGGAGCGTCTGCTGGTGGCCAACACCCACGACACCATTCTGTGCTTCTCCACCCGTGGCAAGGTCTACTGGCTCAAGGTTTACCAGCTGCCGGAGGCGTCCCGTGGCGCCCGTGGTCGTCCGATCATCAACCTGCTACCGCTGGAAGAGGGTGAGCGTATCACCGCTATCCTGCCGGTGAAGGAATATGACGCCGAGAAGTATGTCTTCTTCGCCACCGCCAACGGTACCGTGAAGAAGACCAGTCTCTCTGACTTCAGCCGTCCGCTCTCCTCCGGTATCCGCGCCATCAACCTCAAAGAGGGCGATGAGCTGATTGGGGTGGATATCACCGACGGCAGCAACGAGATCATGCTCTTCTCCGACGCGGGCAAAGTTGTTCGCTTCGCCGAAGGCAGCGGTCGCGCCGATGCCGATGTCAGCGATGACGTTGAAACCGACGACGATGCCGGCAATGACGATGACGGCAGCGACAACGGCGAAGGCACCGAAAGCAAGGGTACCTTCAAGGGCGTGCGTCCGATGGGTCGTACCGCGGCCGGTGTGCGCGGCATCAAGCTGGGTGCCGGTGACAAGGTGGTTTCCCTCATCGTTCCGCGCGGCGAAGGTGCCATCCTCACCGCCACCGAGAACGGTTACGGCAAGCGGACTGCGTTGGCCGAATACCCGACCAAGAGCCGTGGTACCCAGGGCGTTATCTCCATCAAGGTGGATGAGCGCAATGGCAAGGTGATCGATGCGATCCAGGTCGAAGATACCGACCAGATCATGCTGATCACCAACGGCGGCACCCTGGTGCGTACCCGTGTTGCCGAGGTGAGTGTCATTGGCCGTAACACCGGCGGTGTCCGTCTGATCCGTACCGGTGAAGACGAGACCGTGGTTGGCCTGCAGCGCATCGCCGAGAGCGACGAAGACGAGAACGACGCTTTGGCCGTTGACGGTGAGGTATCTGAAGGTACCGATACCGCGACCGGCACTGATGCGGTCGATGCTGGGGAAGCGGGCGACGAGTAATCGTCACCTGTTACCCGAGCAACGTCTCTGAGCAAAAAGAGCGACCCTGATGGTCGCTCTTTTTATTTGTCTGCTTTTTATGACAGGCAGATGAAAGTAGGGCAGGGTGCTGGCCTGCTCATTCCAGCAGCCACATTCTGGCGCTGCGGGCGGGAATGGCGACCCGTACCCACTGGCTCTGCACGTTGACCACGGCGCCTTGGTCGAGCACGTCACGATAGTTGCGATACCAGTTCATCTCGAATTTGGCGGTATCGAGCCAATACTCCTGCTCATAGTCGCACTTGTTGATGCCGACCAGCCCCTGTTTGCCCCGTTTGAACAGCACGAAGCAGTCACCGCTGCCGATCAACTGCATGGGTTGACCCTGCACAGCATTGTGGAAGCGGATCATCCCCTTGAGATCGGCGCGCTGGTAGTAATCCTGCCAGCGCAGTCCATCCTTGGCCCGGGTCTCGCCGTGATCGGAGTAGACCAGCGGCGAGCCACCATCGCGGCCGAGCAGGTAGGCATAGGCCAGCTTCTCGTCAGTCTGGCTTAAGATCTGATAGCGGAAGCCGTCGTTGGTGGGGATGTCGTGGGTCACGGCAAAGGTGACGGCGCGACTGCCCGGTAGCGCCTGGCCGTAGGCGCCCGGATCCGCCAGCAGGTTCATGCTGCCACCGTAACTGAAGGCACCGCGAAGGGAGGCAAACAGCGGAAAGTCATAGGCTCCCTGGCCGCTGCTGTCGAGGTAGGGTTTGAGGAAGCGCTCGTAATCGGTGCTGCCTGCGCCGCCAGTGGTGATCACCTCGCCAAACACGTGCATCCCCTGTTTGATCTCGGGGGTGAACACGGCGTTGATCTGGTAATCGCTCATGTGTTTGACCGCATCGACCCGGAAACCCTTGATCCCCATCTCCTTGAGCGCCTTGAGATAGGCCTGTTGCTGGTTTACCACCCAGTTGTTGGGATCCAGATCCGGCAGCCCCTTATCACCGGCACCGCCACAGAGACGCCAGTACTGGACATGACCCGGATCGCCCCAGTCGCTGATGCACCCTTCCGGATGAAAATCCTGACCGGAGAGGAAGTTTTGCCCCAGATCGCCAAACAGTTTCTGGCGCTCGAAATAGGCCGGGTTGGCGGCGTACTGACCAAGCAGTTCGCTGCCTGGGTAGTTGAGGTCCTGGCGCTTCCAGCTTTCGTTGGCCATGTGGTTGAGCACCACATCGGCATAGACGGTGATACCCCGCGCCTTCATGGCGGCGATCAGCTGCTCGAGATCCTGCTTGTTGCCAAGAGGGGAGTCGACAAGACGCATATCCTGCGGCTGGTAACGAGCCCACCACTCGTTGCCTGATGACTTGAGAGGCGGCGAGATGAGTACCTGTTTGTAACCGGCCGACTTGATAAGGTCGGCTTTGGCGGTCACTTCACTGTACTTCCAGTTGAAGGCGTGAAGTATGACGTCGGCGTGCGCCAAGGGGGCGATCAGCATGCCTGCGATCGCCCATATTCCCGCTGTGTGTTTCATTATTGTGTCCCTGTTTTTATAGATGCCTGAATGGGCAAGCCAGCTTTGGCGGGAACAGGATGTGCTGCAATCCACAACCTGCAGATTTGTGACCGCTTTCAGGATGATTTCGCCGAATATGTGAACTGTTTCGGCTTTTCCTCGCCACCGCCAGTTGCCTTTTTACAACTGATTTTTTGTCATTTCCCTGTCATTCCCAGTCGCTATCCTGCCGGGCGAGTGGTGCGTTGTTGCCATCACCTTCACCGTCAGGAGCTGCATATGACCAGTTGGATCACGTGGGAAATTTGGTGGAGCCGGGTATGGGGCGAATCAGAGGTGCCGCAGTATGAAGAGGATGAGCACGAAGTGGCTCATGAACCCTCGCGACTACCGGTTGAAATGGTGCAGCAGGGTCGGGATCAGCGCGCAGGCTAAGGCGTTAGTCTTCTCTTTACCGGATAGCGCGATCCTGACGTGACATGGCTACTTCGTTGGAAAATTCTGAAAAGCGGGGTTTCCACAGGATGTGTCGCGGCAGGCCTTCCTCTCAGCCTCTTGGCACACCTGATGTGTGAAGGGAGTGAACAGGGGGATTAGAAGAGCGACAGCTGCTCCCCGGGGCGGATAAACCCATCCAGTCTGAGCTGAATATGACGTTTGCCCAGATCGAGGCGCTTGCTGATGAGGCGAAAGCGCTGGGCCAGCAGATCGGCAAAGTGCCCCTCACCGCGCATGCGGGTACCGAAGGCGGTACTGTTGAGCCCGCCACCGCGGCTGGCTCGCAACTGATTCAAAATAGCCTCCTTCTGGCCCGGATAGTGGGTATCGAGCCAGTCACCAAATAGCGGCGCCAGCTCGTGGGGCAGGCGCAGCAGGATGTAATCGGCGCAACTGGCGCCAGCCTCGGCGGCCGATTTGATGATCTGCTCCAGCTCCGGTTCATTGAGCCGCGGGATCATGGGGGCGGCCAGTACCCCCACCTGCACGCCAGCGTTGGCCAGCTTCTCGATCACTTTCAAGCGGCCTGCACCTGTGCTGGCGCGGGGCTCCAGCTGTCGGCGCAGGGTTTCGTTCAAGGTCGTCACCGACACCATCACCTGACACAGTCTCTCTCTGGCCAGCTCGGTCAACAGATCGAGGTCGCGCAAGATCATGGCGCTCTTGGTAATGAGCCCGACCGGATGGCGGTGGGCCAGCATCACTTCCAGCAACTGCCGGGTCAGGCGATAGCGCTGCTCGATGGGTTGATAGGGGTCGGTATTGGCGCCAATGAAAATGGTCTGTGGCTGATAGGCAGGTTTGGCAAACTCCCGGCGCAGCAGGTCGGCTGCATTGCGTTTGGCAAACAGCTTGCTCTCGAAATCAAGACCGGGGGAGAGCTCCAGATAGGCATGGCTGGGCCTGGCATAGCAGTAAATGCAACCATGCTCACACCCCTGATAAGGGTTGATGGAGCGACCAAAAGGCACATCCGGCGAGCTGTTGTAGCTGATGATGCTGCGTGCATCGATCTCCCGCACCTCGGTGCCAGGCACAGAGGGGGTGAATGCGGCATCCCAATCGGACGATTGCCAGTCGTCATCGACCGCTTCAACAAGGGGGCCGCTAAAACGGTGATCGATATTGTGGGGGCTGCCTCGTCCTGCCATATTGTGCACCAATACTGTTTATACATACAGTTATTTTGCCGGTGCCCTAGATAAATGACAACTACTGCTGAACGACCGGGTGCAAAAGGGTTGTCGCAGGGATCTCTTGCTTGATCGCGGCGCTACATTTCGTTTACATAGACGAAATGAGAACTGGATCACGGAAATTATCATGAGCCCCACCACTTCCCGTTGGCTATTTATCTGTCTGCTTGCGCTGGTTATCTGGCGTCTGCTTCCGCTCTCCACCGAGCAGGAGATGGCTGCCGCCAACCGTGCCTGGCGTACCGGTCACTTTGATGAGGCGACCCGGATCTGGTCGCCACTGGCCGAGCAAGGGCAACTTAGGGCGCAAGCCTTGATGGGCTGGAGCCATGAGGTGGGGCAGGGGAGCGAGCAGGATGTCAATCGGGCCATCACGCTCTATCGCCAGTCGGCGCAGGCGGGCGATTCCTTTGGCCAATACCGGTTGGCGGATGCCTATTTGCGTGGCACCGGGGTGAAGCGGGATCTGCGCGAAGCCTTTCACTGGATGGATCTTGCCGCCCGTAATGGCGATGTGCCGGCGATGCTGAAAGTCGGGGTGCTCCATCTGATGGGGGCGAGCGGGCGTGTCGATCTCTCGCAGGGGAAACAGTGGCTCTATCAGGCGGCTCAAAAGGGCAACAAACTGGCGCTTCAGGTGCTGCAAGAGCTGGCGCTGGCAGAGGAGGGGAGCAGTGACTTTGACTTCAACTGGCAATCCCTGCTTGGCGAATAGTCGGCAGGCGACTCATTTGACTGTAGAAAATATCTGCAAATCCGATACAGCACGCCCGACTTCTGGTAGCATGGGACCGTTTTGGCTTGGTTTGTCACGTTAGACATGTGGTTTACGTGTCAGGCCGTCTTCGCAAAGTGCTGTGGAGAACCAGAACATCACCTTTTTGAATCTCTTTTCCATCCCGCATGTGACCTTTGGTAGGGGTCACCACTGTATAAGGAAACACATAATGCCAATCATTACTCTGCCTGACGGCAGCCAACGTCAATTTGCCCACTCTGTTTCCGTTATGGATGTGGCTGCGGACATCGGTCCCGGTCTCGCCAAAGCGTGCATTGCCGGTCGGGTAAACGGTGAACTGGTGGATGCGTGCGAGCTGATCGAAGCCGATGCCTCGCTGGCCATCATCACCGCCAAAGACGAAGAAGGTCTGGACATCCTGCGCCACTCCTGCGCCCACTTGCTGGGTCATGCTATCAAGCAACTCTGGCCCCAGACCAAGATGGCCATCGGTCCTGTCATCGACAACGGCTTCTACTATGACGTTGATCTTGACCGTACCCTGACCGATGAAGATCTGGCTGCCCTGGAAGAGCGCATGCTGGCGCTTGTAGCCAAGGATTACGACGTCATCAAGAAGAAAGTCTCCTGGCAAGAAGCGCGCGATGTATTCGAGGCGCGCGGCGAGTCTTACAAAGTCGAAATCCTGGATCAGAACATTGCCCGTGATGACCAGCCAGGTCTCTATCATCACGAAGAGTACATCGACATGTGTCGCGGCCCGCACGTGCCCAACATGCGTCACTGCCACCACTTCAAGTTGCTGAAGATGTCCGGCGCCTACTGGCGCGGCGACTCCAACAACAAGATGCTGCAGCGTATCTACGGTACCGCCTGGGCTGACAAGAAGCAGCTCAAGGCCTATTTGCAGCGTCTGGAAGAGGCCGCCAAGCGCGACCACCGCAAGATCGGCAAGCAGCTTGACCTGTATCACATGCAGGAAGAAGCACCCGGTATGGTGTTCTGGCACAACGATGGCTGGACCATCTTCCGTGAGCTGGAAACCTTTATCCGCGGCAAGCTCAAAGAGTACGACTATCAGGAAGTGAAAGGTCCGTTCATGATGGACCGCGTCCTGTGGGAGCGTTCAGGTCACTGGGAGAAATACGCCCAGGCCATGTTCACTACCCAGTCCGAAAACCGCGAGTACGCCATCAAGCCGATGAACTGCCCGGGTCACGTCCAGATCTTCAACCAGGGTCTGAAGTCCTACCGCGACCTGCCGCTGCGTATGGCCGAGTTTGGTTCCTGCCACCGCAACGAGCCGTCCGGTTCCCTGCACGGTCTGATGCGGGTGCGCGGTTTCACTCAGGATGACGCTCACATCTTCTGTACCGAAGAGCAGATCATGGAAGAGGTCTCCGGCTGTATTCGTATGGTCTATGACGTCTACGGTACCTTTGGCTTCGAAAACATCGTGGTCAAGCTCTCCACTCGTCCCGAGCAGCGTATCGGCTCCGACGAGATGTGGGATCGCGCCGAGAAAGCCCTGGCCGAAGCGCTGGAGCTCAACGGTCTGAAGTACGATCTGCAGCCGGGTGAAGGGGCGTTCTACGGTCCCAAAATTGAATTTACCCTGCACGATTGCCTTGATCGTGCGTGGCAATGTGGTACCGTGCAGCTCGACTTTGCCCTGCCTGGTCGTCTGGGTGCCACTTATGTGGGCGAAAACAACGATCGCCATGTACCTGTGATGATCCACCGGGCCATCCTGGGTTCTATCGAGCGCTTCATCGGTATTCTGACTGAAGAGTACGCCGGTCTGTTCCCGACCTGGTTGGCACCGACTCAGGCTGTGGTCATGAATATCACGGACAATCAGGCCGATTATGCGGTGAAAGTAGCCAAAGCATTGAATGATGCGGGCCTTCGCGCAAAAGCGGACTTGAGAAATGAGAAGATTGGCTTTAAAATCCGCGAGCATACTTTGAAGCGAGTACCTTTCATGCTGGTCTGCGGCGATAAAGAAGTTGAAGCCGGTAAGATTGCAGTACGGACTCGTAAAGGGGCTGACCTGGGCACTTATCCTGTTGAAGAGTTCATCGCTCTGTTGACCCAGGAAGTTCAGACCCGCGGACAAAAGAAAGTGGAGGAATAAGCTATAAAAGGCGGAAAAAAACTGGGCAAGCAACCGCAAGCCCGCGCTCACCGGATCAATGAAGAGATCCGTCTGAAAGAAGTTCGTCTGACTGGTCTGGATGGTGAAGCCATTGGCATCACATCCATTCAGGATGCTCTGAACTTGGCCGCAGAGGCCGGAGTTGATCTGGTAGAGATCAGTCCAAATGCTGAGCCGCCCGTTTGCCGGATCATGGATTACGGCAAATTCCTCTACGAAAAGAGCAAAACAACCAAAGAACAGAAGAAAAAGCAGAAAGTCGTCCAGGTTAAGGAAATCAAATTCCGTCCTGGCACTGACGAAGGCGACTATCAGGTAAAACTACGCAACCTGGTTCGCTTTCTGGAAGACGGGGACAAGGCTAAGGTCACCCTGCGCTTCCGTGGTCGTGAAATGGCCCACCAGGATCTTGGTATCAAGGTTCTGGAGCGCGTCAAGAACGATCTGGAAGAGTTGGCCGTAGTCGAGTCGTTCCCGAAAGTCGAAGGCCGTCAAGCTGTGATGGTCCTCGCACCTAAGAAGAAATCTTAAGGCCCACAAGAAATTGACTCATGGGGCTTGCCCCATGGGTCGGTTCGCCTTGCGATTTTGTTGTCACTCACAATGCGGAGTATGAAATGCCGAAGATGAAAACCAACCGGGGTGCTGCAAAGCGCTTCAAGAAGACTGGCTCGGGTCGCTTCAAGTGCAAGCACAACCACCTGCGTCACATCCTGACCAAGAAGAGCAGCAAGCGTAAGCGTCAGCTGGGGCCGAAATTCATGGTTTCTGCTGCCGACCACAAACGTGTTGTCGCTTGTCTGCCGTACGCATAAGGGGGGATGTGAAAAATGCCAAGAGTTAAACGTGGTGTGACTGCTCGCGCTCGTCACAAGAAAGTAATGAAAGCCGCCAAAGGTTACTACGGCGCCCGTTCCCGTGTTTACCGCGTAGCGGTACAAGCGGTAACCAAAGCTGGTCAGTATGCCTACCGTGACCGTCGCCAGAAAAAGCGTCAGTTCCGTCAGCTGTGGATTGCGCGTATCAACGCTGCAGCCCGTCAGAACGGTCTGTCCTACAGCCGTCTGATCAACGGTCTGAAGAAGGCTTCTATCGAGATCGATCGCAAGATCCTGTCCGATATCGCCGTTCACGACAAAATGGCTTTCACCGCCCTGGTTGAAAAAGCTAAAGCAGCTCTGGTTTAATCCAGTCCTGTTATAAACGCTAAAAGGAGGCTCAGGCCTCCTTTTTTGTATCTATAACTCTCTGTTTTACATTACTTTTTCCTTTCTCCCGCCCATATTATGTCCACTGTTTTACACGAGCTGC
Organism: Aeromonas sp. 84A; assembly: GCF_051919345.1. Lineage (NCBI taxonomy): Bacteria > Pseudomonadati > Pseudomonadota > Gammaproteobacteria > Aeromonadales > Aeromonadaceae > Aeromonas > Aeromonas sp. 84A. The sequence goes on along the minus strand of NZ_JBQBEW010000001.1, from coordinate 2,789,540 downwards.
ATATTTCTCCACACAAGGTGATATGTGCGAGATGACCTGTTCTACAAATAGTTTATATGCCAACAAACTAGATATTTGTTCCATTATTTCAGGAGTTACGGTGAACCGATAAGACTCGCTTGATATAACAAAATGATTTGTAGGGAGAAAAGCCAACCTTAGCTATGGTCAGCGAAGGGGCTTTTTTTGTATTATTCCCCTCTTGACCTTATTTAGCCTAAAGGCTCCTGTACCGGGAGTGGTGACGAGGAAGACATGCAACAGCTTGAAGAAGTAGTCGGCCAAGCCAGAGCCGAAATTGAGGGCGTGAGCGATATCGCTACCCTCGACGAAATCCGGGTCAAATATCTGGGTAAAAAGGGCTTTTTTACCGAGCAGATGAAGGGCCTGGGTGCCTTGTCTGCCGAAGAGCGTCCCGCCGCGGGCGCCGTGATCAACCAGGCAAAACAGCAGGTTCAGGATGCGCTGAACGCGCGTCGTGAAGCGCTCGAAGTTGCCGTGCTGAACCAGAAGCTGGCCGCCGAGACCATCGACGTCAGCCTGCCGGGCCGCCGCATCGAGAATGGTGGTCTGCATCCGGTAACCCGCACCATCGAGCGCATCGAGCGCCTGTTTGGCGAGATGGGCTTCAAGGTTGCCCGTGGTCCCGAGATTGAAGATGGCTTCCACAACTTCGATGCGCTGAACATTCCGGCTCATCACCCGGCGCGTACCGATCACGATACCTTCTACTTCAATCCTGATCTGATGCTGCGTACCCACACCTCGGGCGTGCAGATCCGCACCATGGAACATCAGCAGCCGCCGATCCGCATCATTGCACCGGGCCGCGTCTATCGTAACGACTACGACATGACCCACACCCCGATGTTCCATCAGGTTGAAGGTCTGCTGGTTGACGAGCATGCCAGCTTTACCGAGCTGAAGGGCATCCTGCACGACTTCCTGCGCAATTACTTCGAGGAAGACCTGACCATTCGCTTCCGTCCTTCCTATTTCCCGTTCACCGAACCGAGCGCCGAAGTAGACGTGATGGGCAAGAACGGCAAGTGGCTGGAAGTGCTGGGCTGCGGCATGGTGCACCCGAACGTACTGCGTTCGGTCGGCATCGATCCGGAAAAATACGCGGGCTTTGCCTTCGGCATGGGCGTTGAGCGCCTGACCATGCTGCGTTACGGGGTCAACGACCTGCGTGCCTTTTTCGAAAACGACCTGCGCTTCCTCAAGCAGTTCAAATAAGGGCGAGAGAACATGAAATTCAGTAAATCCTGGGTGATGGAGTGGGTCCGCACCGAGTTGAGTGACAACGCGCTGGCCGAGCAGATCACCATGGCCGGTCTGGAAGTGGACGCCGTTGAAGCGGTGGCTGGCCAGTTCAACAATGTGGTCGTGGGTGAAGTGGTCGAGTGTGCCCAGCATCCGGACGCCGACAAGCTGCGGGTGACCAAGGTCAACGTGGGCGAGGCCGAGCTGCTGGATATCGTCTGCGGTGCGCCGAACTGCCGTCAGGGCTTGAAAGTGTGCGTGGCCAAAGTAGGGGCGACCCTGCCGGGTGATTTCACCATCAAGAAAGCCAAGCTGCGTGGCCAGCCGTCTCACGGCATGCTTTGCTCTTTCAGCGAGCTGGGTATCGACGTTGAAGCCGATGGCATCATTGAGCTGCCGGCCGATGCCCCCATCGGTACCGATATTCGCGACTACCTCAATCTGAACGACGTATCCATCGACGTGGATCTGACTCCGAACCGTGCCGATTGCCTCGGTATCGCCGGTCTGGCCCGTGAAATCGGCGTGCTCAACAGCGTGGACGTGGTCGAGCCGACCTGGGCACCAGCTGTTGCCACCATTGATGCAACTTTCCCGATCCGGGTTGAAGCAACCGCCGATTGCCCACGGTATCTGGGGCGCGTTATCAAGGGGCTGAACTTGCAGGCCCAGAGCCCGCTCTGGATGCAAGAGAAGCTGCGCCGTGGCGGCATTCGTTCCATCGACGCCATCGTCGACATCACCAACTACCTGCTGCTGGAATACGGTCAGCCGATGCACGCCTTCGATCTGGCTACCCTGGAAGGGGAGCTGGTGGTACGTCGCGCCCACGCTGACGAGCCGATGACCCTGCTCGACGGCAACGAAGTGAAGCTCAAAGAGACCACCCTGGTGATTGCCGATGCCAAAGGTCCTGCCTGTATGGCCGGTATCTTCGGTGGCAACCGCACCGGTGTATCCGAGACCACTACCGATATCCTGCTGGAGTGCGCCTTCTTCGCGCCGCTCTCCATCACCGGCCGTGCCCGTGCTTACGGTCTGCACACCGACTCTTCCCATCGCTTCGAGCGCGGGGTTGATCCGCAGCTGCAAGCCAAGGTGATGGACCGTGCAACTCGCTTGCTGCTGGATATCTGCGGCGGCGAAGCGGGTCCGGTCATCGAGGTCAAATCCGATGCCCATCTGCCGAAAGCGGCCCCCATCAAGCTGCGTCGCAGCAAGCTCGACAAGGTGATCGGTATCAGCGTGGCTGACGCTCAGGTGGTCGAGATCCTGACTCGCCTTGGCATGCAGGTCACTGTGGATGCTGACGGTTGGACCGCGCTGGCACCCTCCTGGCGTTTCGATATCGCCATCGAGGAAGACCTCATCGAGGAAGTGGCTCGCATCTACGGCTACAACAACATCCCGAACCTGAAACCCGCCGCCTCTCTGGCGATGGTGGAGCAGGCAGAAGGGCAGGTGACCCTGAAGCGCGTGCGCGACCTGCTGGTTGACCGCGGTTTCCAGGAAGCGATCACCTACAGCTTCGTTGATCCCAAGACCCAGCAAACCCTGTTCCCGCAGAGCGATGCCATCGTACTGCCGAACCCGATCTCGGTCGAGATGTCCGCCATGCGCGTCTCTCTGTTCCCGGGTCTGGTGCAGGCCGTTGTTTACAACCAGAACCGTCAGCAGCCGCGTGTGCGTCTGTTTGAACAGGGTCTGCGTTTCATCAAGGATGAAAGCGCCGAGAATGGCATCCGTCAGGAGCCGATGCTGGCCGGTATCATCACCGGCAACCAGAGTGACGAGCACTGGGACATCAAAACCCGCGCAGCCGACTTCTTTGATTTGAAAGGGGATCTGGAAGCGGTGCTGGATTTGACCGCCGAAGGGGCCACCTTTACCTTCGAGCGCACCGAGCACAGCGCCCTGCACCCGGGCCAGAGCGCAGCCATCCTGCGCAATGGCGAGATCATCGGCCACATCGGCGTGATCCACCCGAGCCTCGAGAAGAAGCTGGGCCTCAAGAGCCGCGCGGTGATGTTTGAGCTGGAGCTGGACAAGCTGACCCCGGCCAAGGTGCCTGTGGCAGCCGAAGTTTCCAAGTTCCCGGCGAACCGTCGCGACATCGCCGTCGTGGTCGATCGTCAGGTTCTGGCAGGTGATGTGCTTGCGGTAATTAAAAAAGTTGGCGGAAATCAGGTAGTTGGAATAAACTTGTTTGACGTATACCAGGGTGCTGGTATGGCAGAGGACAAGAAGAGCCTGGCCATCAGTCTTGTATTGCAAGACACCCAGCGTACCCTGGAGGAGAAAGAGATTGCCGAGACCGTAGACAATGTCGTGCGGGCCCTTGGTGAAGAGTTGAATGCATCCTTGAGGGATTGATCTATGGCGCTTACCAAAGCCGACATTGCAGAGCACCTGTTCACCCAGCTCGGGATGAGCAAGCGTGAAGCCAAAGATATGGTGGAAGCCTTCTTTGAGGAAATCCGACAGGCGCTTGAGCGTGGTGAACAAGTCAAGATTTCAGGCTTCGGTAACTTTGACCTTCGTGAGAAGAATCAGCGTCCCGGACGCAACCCCAAGACGGGCGAGGATATTCCTATCAGCGCCCGCCGCGTGGTGACCTTCCGGCCTGGCCAGAAGCTCAAGGCCAGGGTAGAAAATGTTGAACCCAACGAGTGATAAAAAGCCAGGCAGATGCCTGGCTTTTGTTTTCAGATGACCAAATTCCCCGTTTTTCTTCTGGGTGCCGTACTGGCACTGCCATTGCACGCCAAGCCTTTGCAGACCACAGTGCTGCCGTTGGCGCCGGCGACCCAGGCTTATGTAAATTCACTGAGTCAGCTTTCGCTCTGCTATCCTGCGACGCTTCCTCCACCATACCTGATGGCCGAGGGGGGACTGCTCAAGGATCGTCTCGCCCGGTTGCAGGAGCTGTTCCCGGTTCCCCTCGTGCTCAAAGAGTTGCCCGATTGGAAGACATTGCGCAACGGGCTCGCAGAGGGTGACTGCGACATCATTCCCTATGTCGGAACCCGCAAGAAGGCCGTGGAGGGTATGCGGTTAAGCCGTCCGATGATGGAGACAGATGCCGCCATCCTCTACAAGGGTGAAAATCTCAAACAGGCCCGCTTTCTGGTCTACTCGGTGGCAGACTCAGCCCGCCTGCTGCACGAGCTCTATCCCCAGGCACGCATTATTTCCCTAAAAAGCGGAGAGAAGGTCTACGACGCGCTGCAGAGCGGCAAGGGAGATGCCTATCTGGGGGACTATCTGCAACTGCGCTATCTGATGCGCGAGTTTCCTGCCGATGGTTTGCGCCTGCGCCGCCTGTTTGGTGAGGATCGGATCATCAGCTATCGCCTGATGATGCGTGATCAGCCTGAGTTGGCCAATCTGGTGGACACCCTGATCCGTCATATGCCCGCCGGTACTATCTATACCGATCTGGCTCGCTATCTCGATCAGGGGTCACTATATGTCAACCAGCCCCACTTCAGCGATACCGAGCAGGCCTGGTTATCCGGTCGCGGGCGCACCATTCGCCTGGTGGTCAATCCCGAGTTGATGCCCTATAGCGGCGTCAATGATCTGGGGGAGGCGAAAGGGTGGAGCGCGGATGTGCTGCGCTGGGTCACCCAGGAGACCGGCCTGAAATACAAGCTGGTGCCTGCCGCTAGCAAGGCGGAGGCCGTAGAAAAGCTGCGCCGTGGTGAGGCGGATATGATGGCCGGCTTGCCGGAATCTCCGGCATTGACGGATCGGTTCATTTTCAGCCGGACGATCTCCACCAACCGGTTTGCCTTGATCAGCAAGCGCAAGCTGGCTGCCGATCGCATCACCCAACTCAAGCGGCAGCGTATTCTGGTGCCGGAGTCCCTCTACGATCCCTCCTTGCTCGCCCTGCTCGGTGATCAGGAGTGGGTTCGCACCGACGGCCTCGAGCAGGGGCTTGCCGCGATCAAACAGGGCAAGGCTGACGCCATGCTGAGCGAGCTATATCAGCTGCAATATCCCCAGCGTACCAACTTGCTGGAAGGGCTCGATATCGAGGAGCTGGAAGATCGCTTCAGTCTTGGCTTTGCCATCAACAAGAGTCAGACCGAACTGGCCGGGGTGATGGATCGCAACCTGATGGCACTGACCAGCACCCAGATCGACGAACTTAACCAGCGCTGGCGCCGCTTGCTCGTCGTGCAGCAGCCCGGCGTGAGCTACGCTGCCTGGTTTGGCTCCATCGCCATGGCACTGCTGATCAGCGGCATTGTCATCGGCGGGATCTGGCGGTCTCGTCAGCAACTGGCACGGGAAGTCGCCCAGCGTCACGCCGCCGAGAAGGCGCTGGCCATCGAGAGCGAACTGCGGGAAACCATGTTTCAGGCGTTGCCGGTGCCCGTCTATCTGCGCAACAGCCAGGGCAAGGTGATCAAATCCAATAAACAGGGGCGACGTCTGGCCCTGCGCTACTCGCAGCAGTTGATGCTGCCGCCGGTTCAGTCCCAAAAAAGTGAAGGAGAGCTGGTGCTGGGGGATCAGGTCTTCGCCTATGTCCAGCATCCGCTGCGACTGGACAAGCAAGCACCTGCCACCGATCTTATCGCCCTGTCGGATATCAGTGTGCTGCGTGAGCAGGCCCGTTTTTTGCGTCAGGCAGAGCGCCGCCTGCGCGCCCTGACCAATACCGTTCCCGGCGTGGTGCTGCAGTTTATGTTCGAGCGGGGACGGGTGGGGGGTATCGAGTTTATCAGCCGGGGCTGTTACGAGCTGCTGGGGCTGGCGAGTCAGCAGATCCGTCGTGAGCCCAAACGGGTGCTCATTATGCTGGAGCGCGAGGATCGCCGTCGGGTAAGCCGTGAGATGTTCGCCATGTTGCAGGCTGGCAAACCCTTCGCATTCACCATGCGCTACCACCATCCGACCAAGGGTCTGCGCTGGTTGCAGCTCTATGGCCGTGGCCGCAGTCAACCGCAGGGTTGGCGAATTTATGCGGTGATGCAGGATGCCACTGCCAGGGTCGAGCAGGATCAGGCATTGCAGCACTCCCATGAGCAGGCGCAACAGGCAGTTCTGGCCAAGGGGCGCTTTTTGGCTGCCATCAGCCACGAGATCCGCACGCCGATGAACGCCATGCTCGGCTTGCTGGAGTGGCTGGCCAGCACCCCTTTGTCCAGAGAGCAAGACTCTGCGCTGGCGCGGGTGCGTCAGGCGGGGGATGAGCTGCTCGGCCTGCTCAACGATGTGCTCGACTTTAGCCGCAACGAAAACAGCAAACTCTCCCTCTCGCCCCAGCCCACCGATTTTGCCGAGCTGTGCGAGCACGTGGCGGCAGTGCACTGGACCAAGGCGCGGGCCAAGGGATTGCAACTGCGCCTTAAGTTGGACCCGGCTCTGCCAGCCCTGCAGACCCTCGACCCTCACCGGGTACGACAAGTGCTCCACAACCTGCTCTCCAATGCCATCAAGTTCAGCCAGCGTGGGGAAGTGGTGCTGTGGGCCGGGGTGGTCGCATCAACCTTGCGCTTTGGTGTGGATGATCAGGGACCGGGGATCACCGCCAAGATGCGCACCACGCTCTTTATGCCGTTCGAGCAGTTTGCCGTTGAAGGGCAGTTGCGGGCGCCGGGCACCGGTCTTGGTCTGGCGATCTGCAAGCAGCTGATCGAGCAGATGGGTGGTCTTATCGATGTCGAGGGGCGCGTCGGTGGCGGTAGCCGCTTCTATTGCGAGTTGCCGCTGAAGCGGGTGCAGCAGGAGCCGGACTGGCAGCCCAATGTGCGACAGCTGGCACTCTCTTTACCCCACGATGAGGCGCAAGCGTTGTCGCCCTGGCTCAGCCGATTGGGGATCGCCACCGTCAGCAACGCCGTTGATACGCTGCAAGCGGAGGTGGACGAGAAGGGGCTCTACTATTGGGCCTGGCAAGGGGAGTCCTGGGTGCCCGGGACCATCATCACCCTGCTGCAGCCACGCTTGACCCCGGATCAACCGGTCGCAGGCACCCAGCCCGGGCTTGGCATGCGGGTTCTGCTGGTTGAAGATCACGATGTCAATCGCGAGCTGATCAGCCTGCAACTGGGGCAACTTGGTGCCAGCGTTATCACTGCCGCCAACGGGCAGCTGGCGCTGGAGATGCTGGCGCAGCAAGAGGTGGATTTTGTGCTAACCGATCTGCAGATGCCGGTGATGAACGGGGCCGAGCTGTGCAGGCAATTGCGCCAATCCGCACGTTGGGCCCGTCTGCCGGTCTATGTGATCACCGCAGATCTCAGTGATCAGGCGGCAAGGGAGCTGCAATCCTGCGGTTGCGATGGCCATCTGGACAAGCCGGTCGCCCTCAAGGAGCTGGCGACCTTGCTGCGCCATATTGCCAAAGAGGGGAGCAATGTTATCGCCCCGACACCGGTTGCCTCGCTGCTGACCGATGAACTGGCCGCCCTTTATCTGAAGGCTACCCGTGATGATTTGGCCGAACTTGAGCGCTGCAGCACAGAAGAAGATGAAGTTGGCGTGAATGCTGCTTTACACAAGTTGAAGGGGGCCGCCAGAATGGTAGGGGCGACTGCGTTGGTGGCGGTCATTGAAGAGTGGCAACAGGCGCCCCATCCGATGCTGCAAGCCAGATTGAACCGGGCACTGGATGAGTTCAGCCAGCAGTTTTCAAAGAGGGCTCAAGATGATCATCACTGATGAAGAATTACTGGCGTTGCTCGATTCGGAAGAGCATGAGGCGGCAGGATTTTGCCCCATTGTGCTCTATGCCCTCGACCGTACCGCCCATGAGTTGGCCAGCACCATGACATTGCCCTCCTATGTCACGCTGCACCGTACCCGACCGGATGCCTGCTGGCAGTGGGAAGGGCTGTTTGCGGCAGGTGCCATTGCCCTTTACGACCCCGCCGCTCATCAGCAGGCGGACTATTTCCCCCAGTTGCAGCAGCATGAGGGGATCTACGCTATCGGCGAGGATTGGCTGGGGGGGCTTGCCGCCAGTTACCGTAACTGGTGCAACTGGCTGGCCGCTAACAAGGTGCTGCTGCTCGAGGATCACCCGTTTCAGGGGATGCAATTGCAACAGACCATCGCCGGGTTGGGGCTCTCCTGTCAGTGGGTACAGGATGAATCGGCCTGCCTTGCGGCATTGTCGGCGGGCGACATCAGCCTGCTGGTGTGCGATCTCAGTCTGGTGGAGCAAGATGCCATCAGTCTGCTGATGAACCAGCCCCAGTTGCAGGAGGCCGGGCTGCCCATTGTGCTGCTTTCGGCCCATGAGCAGACGCTGATCGACGGTGCCCGCCGCCTGCTGCACGATGCCGGTTTCAATATTCTGGCGGCGCTGGCCAAGCCGCTTGATTGCGACGAGCTGCTCAGGTTGCTGCGTCGACTCTATCTGGGCCCGCTGCGTCAGCAGCGCTTGAGCGGCCAGCGCCGCTCCATCCGCCGGTGGCAGGGGGAGGTGCAGGGTCAGCTTGGGCTGCTCTCCAGTCCCGCGACCCCTCATCCGGTCTGGCTGGCGGTGACCGGCTTGCCCAGCCGCTGGGAGGCGCTCAAGGATTGGCTGACGGAGCAGTCGCGTACCCCAGCCGAACTGACCCTGCTGATCCACCGTCGTGACCACCTGCTCGGCAATGCCGATCGCTTCGCGCTGGTGCTGCAAGCCAGCCTGGCGGGGAGCAAGCTGGCGCTGCTGCTCGATAACAGCCAGCATCTGCCATTCGATCTGCTGGAGCGTTTGCCGCTGCAAGCCTTGCTGCTGGGGCAGGGGATCTTGCCGGAGATGGAGTCCTTGACCGGTGACTCCCTGCTGGGACGCTTTATGGCCCGGGTTCGAGAGCTGGGGATCGCCGTCTATCTGGATGATCCTTACAACCTGCTCGACGTCGAGGTGTGGCGAGAGCGCGGTATGACGGGGCGCTGGTAAGCCATGCCGCGCTACCTCTGCTGGCCCATGCACCGGGAGCGCCTTGGCAAAGGACTGGAGGGCTGGCCCCATCCGCTTTCCCGGGCCGCGCTGCCACTGGCGATGCAGGTCTCCGAGGTGCCGTGCTTGCTGCGCGAGCTGCATGGTGTGGCACCTGCCCGCATGCTGGCCGCTTACGATGCATTGAGTGAAGAGAGCATCTATCTGCGCTTTATGCGTCCGAAACGGACACCGCCACCGGAACAGGTGGCCCAATTTCTCAATTACCATCCCGAACAACAGATCTCGCTGCTACTGACCGATCTGGCTGGTGAGCCGCTGGCTCAGGCGCAATCAATCCGCCGCCGCCTTCATCCCGATCGGGCGGAGTTTTCTTGCATCGTAGCGGATCACTTTCAGCACAAGGGGGCGGGGAGGCGCATTCTGCTGGCGCTGGCACTGCTGGCCAGGAAGGACGGGATCCGGGAGTGGACGGCGGAAGTGTTGGCCCAGAACCGGCCCATGCTGACCCTGCTCAAGCGCCTTGGCTTGCCGCTGACCCTGGTGACCGGACGGGAGATGGTCTTTGTCAGGCTGGATCTGTCGGTACTGGATGCCTGGTTGCCCGTGCCGCCAGCGGCGCCGCTTAAGACCAAGGGCGAATAGTGACACTTTTTTCCCTGTGCTAAGGTCACATTTATTGTGCGGGGATAGACGGAGCAGCTTATGGCGCAGTCATACAAACATATCGTGATCCTGACCGGCGCGGGGATCTCTGCCGAATCCGGCATCAAGACTTTTCGTGCCTGCGACGGTTTGTGGGAAGAGCACAAGGTCGAGGATGTGGCGACCCCCGAGGGGTATGCCCGGGATCCCGAACTGGTGCTGCGCTTTTACAACTCCCGCCGCAAACAGCTGCAACAGCCCCAGGTTCACCCCAATCCGGCCCACTATGCGCTGGCCCGCCTCGAGCGACTGCTGCCCGGCACGGTCACCCTGGTGACCCAGAACATCGACAATCTGCACGAGAGCGCTGGCAGCAAGAACCTTATCCATATGCACGGGGAGCTGCTCAAGGCCCGCTGCCCCGAGTCCGGTCAGGTGATCGAGTGGCGCGGAGATCTCCATCAGGACGAGCTCTGCTCCTGCTGCCAGTTCCCTCAGCCGATGCGTCCCCATGTGGTCTGGTTTGGCGAAATGCCGCTCGGGCTGGATCGCATCTACAGCGCGCTTGCCCAGTGCGATCTCTTTATCTCCATCGGCACCTCTGGCGCTGTCTATCCGGCCGCCGGGTTTGTCCATGAAGCGGGATTGAACGGGGCGCACACCATCGAGCTCAATCTCGAGCCTAGCGAGGTAGGTAGCCAGTTTGACGAAAAACGCTATGGCCCAGCCTCCCTGCTGGTACCCGCCTATGTCGATGAGTTGCTGGAGGCGTGCGGCATTCATCAACCGAGGCAAGTCGAGGGGCACAACTGGATGGAGATGCGTGGTCCCTGAGCTACTGTGCGACGGGACAGTTGCAATGGTTCGGTGAAATCGCCACACTGGCAACCATTTAAAAAATGGGACTCAGTTGGCGCAAATTACCATGACCGCAGTAAAGCAATGGATCGCTTTTTTTCTCCTGATGCTGGCCAGTGCCAGTGCAGCGGCCTCCATCCCCCTGATGACCCTGGTACTGCCAGATGGCCAGCAGGTGACTCTCGATGAATCGGCCCTCTCCGCCTTGCCACAGACCGAATTCACCACCACTACCCCCTGGACCCAGGGCACCCACCACTATCGCGGGCCGACCCTGTCAGCCGTGCTGGCGGCGCAAGGGATCCCGGATGCTCGCAAGATCGCCGTTTCGGCCCTCAACGGCTATCAGCAGGTGGTGGATCTGGCCCTGTTCGACGGCGTGCCGCTGACCCTGGTGCGTCAGGAGGACGGCAAACCGCTGACCCGGCGCAACAAGGGGCCGCTCTGGCTGCTCATCCCGTTCACCACCTATCCCAAGCTGGACGTCCCTGCCATTCACAACTGTATGGTGTGGCAGGTGACCCGCATCGAGATCGTCGATTGATGGGGCTATCCCGCCAAAATCTGCTGTTGGTTGCGGTGTCGCTGCTGTTTCTGCTCTCGTCGGGCAGCAGCCTCTATCTGCAGTATCGGCAGGAGCAGCTGGTCGATACTTTCTACCGCAATGTCCACTGGAACATCAGCCAGGTAATGCTCGAATCCCAGCGTTTCCTCTACGACCTGCAGCTCTATCGGGCTGGCAGACAGTCGATGGAGACCCTGAGCCTCGATTACGATCTGCTGTGGAACCGGCTCGACATCTTCCTCATCAGCAGTGAAACCGCCGAGATGCGCCAGCGGCACGGGCTCGGAAAAGTGCTGGCCACCCTGTTCGAGCAGATCAAGCAGCTCGAACCCCAGATGGAGGCCGGTGCGCTGCGCGAGGGGGCTGAGCTTGCCCGCTTGCAGGAGGCGATCGCCAGCCAGACCCGTCTCATCGAACAGATAGGGGATCAGATCCTCTCCGGCCAGGAGCGGGAGCATTCGGTCAGCCAGATCCGCAACAGCCTGTTCTGGCTGCAGATCTGGCAACTGCTCCTGTTGCTGACCGGTGGCGCTCTGGTCGCTGCCCTCATTCGCGCCAATCTGGCGAACCGTCGGCTGGCCCTGCTCGATCCCCTGACCCAGCTTGGCAACCGCCGTGCCCTGCAGGAGCAGCTCTCTCGCGCTCTGCATGCCGGCGAGGTGAGCGCTTTGGTGGTGCTCGATCTCAAGCGCTTCAAGCAGGTCAATGATCTGCTGGGTTATCAGGTCGGTGATCGGTTGTTGCAGATGGTGGCCAACAAGCTGCAACAGGCCCATGGCAGTCACGCTTACCGGCTCGGTGGTGACGAATTTGCCGTGGTGCTGACCAAGGCGGATGATGCGCTGGAAACCGCCATTCATGAGCTGGTGGATCTGCTCCATTTCGAGTTCGTGACCCGGGAGTACAGCTTCGATCTGGCCTGTCGACTCGGGGTCGCCAAGGCGCAGCAACAGGATGCCGCCCGGTTGCTGGATCAGGCCATCCTGGCCCTCAACCAGGCCAAGCGTAGCCAGGAGGGGGCGATCAGCTGGTTTGAGCCAGCCATGCTGCAGCAGTTGCAGTTGAGTCAGCAGCAGCTTCATCAGCTGCGAGAGTGGCTGGCGGGGCGCGAGCCTGCACCGCTGCGAGTGGCATTGCAGGAGCTGACGGACGGGCAGGGCAACGAGATGTGGCAATTGGCGCTTGAGTGGCGTGAGCAGGGAGTGCCTTGCCATATGCGCTGGCTGCAGGAGTGCGGTGTGCTTGGGCCCGTGTTGGCCCGTGTGCTGCAAACGCACGAGGCGCAGTATGCCGATGGTCAGGCACTGCTGGTCCCGCTCGACAACCAGGCCCAGCTGACCCATCTACTGGCCTATTTGCCGGAGGCTTCCCGTGCGCCGCTGGTGTTGCTGATACCGACGCTGCAGCCGGATGGTGTCTTGCTGGCGGGATTGCGGCAGCAGGGTTGCACTCTGGCGCTCAGAGAGATTGGCAGCACCACCGCGGCGCAGCTGGCAGCAGGCTGGCCTGTTCGCTACTGGTTGCCGCAGGGTGATGAAGATGGCGAGTTGTTGCAACCTCTGGCCAGACGATTGGGGCTGGTGCCACTGCAAGTGCTGGCAACCAGGGAGACCAGGTCGCTGGCCTGAGGGCAAAAGCGGTATTGCACGGCAGAGATAAAACGAAACAAGGCGACCTCGGGGTCGCCTTGTTCGTTTATTGCCCCTGAACGTCAGGGGCGAGGGGCGCAGGATTGCCTGATCACCAGATCCGGGTCGACGGTAATCAGGTGGTTCTCCACCGTTTCGCCGTTGATCCGCGCCAGCAGGCGGGTGACGGCGAGGCGCCCCAGCTCCTCTTTGGGCTGGTTGACGGTGGTGAGCGGCGGCGACATAAATTCAGCCAGCGCCACATTGTCATAGCCAACGATGGAGATATCCCGCGGGATCACCAGCCCCGCCTGATGGGCGGCACTGATGGCTCCCATCGCCATCATGTCGTTGCAGACAAAGAGGGCTGTGGGGCGTTCGGGCAGCGCCAGTAGGTGGGTCATCGCCTGATGGCCGCTGGCGCAGTCAAAATCACCCTCCTGGATCCACTCTTGATTGAGCGTGAGACCTGCCTCCTGCAACGCCTGCTCAAAGCCAGCTTGGCGCTGGTTGGCGGGGGCGCGGCTGTGGGGGCCTGTGATGCAGCCGATGGCGGTATGGCCCAGCTCAATCAGATGGCGGGTTGCGAGATAACCGCCGTGGAAGGAGTTGTCGGCGATAAGATCCACATCTTCGCTGACCAGCCCCCAATCCATCACCACCACCGGCAGGCTCTTGAGCCAGTCGAGCTGGTTGAACACCTCTTGTTGGCCTTCGCTACACATGATCAGCAGGCCATCGACCCGCTTGCGCAGCATCATCTTGAGGTAGGAGAGAGCCGTCTCGGCTTGCCCCTCGGTGTTGCCCAGCATCAGGTTGTAGCCCTGCTCGAAGCAGTAACGCTCCACCCCGCGCACCACCTCGGCAAAGAAGGGGTTGCTGGAGGTGGTGACCAGCATGCCGATACTGTTGGTCTCCTTCACTTTGAGGCTGCGGGCCACCAGACTCGGGGCATAGTTGAGCTCACGCATGGCCGCAAAGACCCGCTCGCGGGTCTCCTCGGCCACGAAACGGGTCTCGTTGATGACGTGGGAGACGGTGGTGGTGGAGACCTGGGCCCTCGCCGCCACCTCCTTGATATTGGCCATCAGTGCCCCTGTGCAGTCTGCTCAAGCAGGAAGGTGTCTACCTCCTGCTTGCTCGGGATGGAGCTCTGGGCGCCGAACCGAGTGACGGAGAGCGCCGCCGCCCCGTGGGCAAAGCGCACCGCGCTGTGGAAATCGGCACCGGCCAGTTCCGCCGCCAACAGGGCGCCGTTGAAGGTATCGCCCGCGGCTGTGGTATCCACCGCCTTGACCCGAAAGCCCGGGATGAGTTGTTGCTGCTGTGCGTTGCTGCAATAGACCCCCTGCGACCCCAGGGTGATCATCACGTCCGCAATCCCCATCCGGTGGAAGCGGGCGGCCGCCTCGCGGGCACTCGCTTCGTCGGTGACTTTCACGCCGGTCAACAGCTCGGCCTCGGTCTGGTTGGGGGTGATGAGATCCACCAGCGCCAGCAGTTCGCTCGAGAGCGGGCGGGCGGGGGCGGGGTTGAGCACTACCCGGGTGCCGTGGGCGCGGGCCAGGCGTGCAGCTTCATGGACGCTCTCCAGCGGCACTTCCAGCTGCAACAGCAGGGTGTGGGCGTCGGCGATCATCGCTTCGTGGTTTTTCACCACAGCCGGAGTGATGGCCCCGTTCGCTTCAGCGGAGATACCGATGCTGTTCTCCCCCTCATCGCTCACATAGATGATGGCGATACCGGTCGGGAGCTTGGGATCGAGTTCGACGGCGCTGACGTCGATGCCATCTTTGGCAAAGCTGCTCTTCATCTGGTGGCCGATGGCGTCATCACCGATGCGGGCGATAAAGGAGACGACGGCGCCAAGGCGGGCGGCAGCAACCGCCTGATTGGCCCCCTTGCCGCCGGGCACCACCTGATAGCTGTGGCCGGTCAGGGTTTCACCCGGGCGAGGAAAGTGGGGAACGCGCAGCACGTGGTCTGCATTGACACTGCCCAGAACGACGAGACGATTCATGTTGACTACTCCTGATGCATCTTGGCTTGAACACAGTGATGGAGTGAGCCCAAGCCGGGAGGCACCTGAACGAGAGGGAAAAGGGGAGGCGAACCTCCCCTCGAGCACTTACTTGCTGACCACTTGCAGCGGTACCGGAATGGATTTCTCTACCGGTTGACCTTTCAGCACCTTGTCGGCAGTCTCGACGCCGATGGCACCGATCAGGGCGGGTTGCTGGGCCACGGTGGCGGCCAGTTTACCCTTGGCAACGGCGGCTTTGCCATCGTCAGTGCCGTCGAAGCCGACGATCATCACCTCTTTACCGGCAGCCTGCACGGCGCGGATGGCACCCAGCGCCATCTCGTCGTTCTGGGCAAAGACGGCTTGAACGGTCGGGTGGGCAGCCAGCAGGTTTTCCATGACGTTCAGACCCTTGGTGCGGTCAAAGTCGGCAGGCTGGGAAGCCAGCACCTGCAGTTTGTTGGCCGCCACGGCCAGGGCAAAACCTTCGCCACGGTCACGGGCGGCGGAGGTACCGGCAATCCCTTCCAGCTGGATCACCTTGGCACCGGTACCCAGTTTCTCGGTGATAAAGTCACCGGCCAGCTTGCCGCCCGCCACGTTGTCGGAGGCAATGTGGGCCTTGACCTCACCCTGCGCAGCGCCGCGGTCCAGGGTCAGTACCGGGATGCTGGCGCGGTTGGCCAGACGAATGGCGTTGCCGACCGCTTCGGAGTCGGTGGGGTTGATCAGGATGGCGCCGACCTTGCGCACGGTGAGATCTTCCATGTTGGAGAGCTCTTTGGCCGGGTCATTCTGGGAATCCAGTACCACCAGCTCGTAGCCAAGCTCTTTGGCTTTGGCTTCGGCACCCTCTTTCATGGTGACGAAGAAGGGGTTGTTGAGGGTGGAGACCACCATGGCCAGGGTTTGATCGGCGGCATGGGCGGTGCCCAGCACGGACATGATGGCGGCAGCGAGCAGGGTATTGAGCTTTTTCATCATTTCATTCCTTGTGTGTGGCTTGTCTTATCAACGATTGCTTTTGTTATCGATCATCACGGCAAGCAAGATCACGCTGGCCTTGGCGATCATCTGGTAATAGGAGGATACGTCGAGCAGGTTGAGGGCGTTGTTCAGGAAGCCGATGATCAAGGCACCGATCAGGGTCCCCATGATGCGGCCCTTGCCGCCCATCAGGCTGGTACCACCCAGCACCACTGCGGCGATGGCATCCAGCTCGTAACCCATGCCCGCCGTCGGCTGGGCAGAGGAGAGACGAGAGGTAACGATAAGCCCTGCCAGCGCCGAGAGCGCGCCGCACAGACCATACACCGCCAGCTTCACCCGATCCACATTGATACCGGAGAGGCGGGTAGCAGATTCGTTGCCACCCAGCGCGTAGATGTAGCGACCGAGACGGGTGTGGTTGAGCATGAACCATGCGAGCAGGAAGACGATAGCCATCAGCCAGATGGGCACCGGCAGACCGAACAGGTAACCGGTACCGAGCCAGGCGAAATGATCGGCGCCGTCACTGAAACCAGTGGAGATGGGGCGACCCTCGGTATAGACCATGGTGATGCCGCGCAGGGCGGTCATGGTGACCAGGGTGGCGATAAATGCCTGCACCTTGCCCTTGGCAATGATGAGGCCGCTGACGCCACCCAGCAGGGCACCGGCACCCAGAGTGAGGGGCACCACCAGCCAGATCGGCAACTCCATGGCGACCATGGTGGCGGCCAGCGCGCCGCACAGGGCGAGCACAGAGCCGACCGACAGATCGATACCGGCGGTAAGGATAACCAGCGTCATGCCGACCGCCATGATGGCGTTGACCGAGGTTTGGCGCAGGATGTTGAGCAGGTTGTCGGCGGTGAAGAAGTTGGGGCTCAGAAAGGAGACCACACCAATCAGGACCAGCAGCGCGACCAGGGATTTGTTCTCGATCCACCACGCCTTGCTCATGACGCCACGGCGGGAAAGGGTTTGGGTTGTCATTGGGATGCCTCTTGCTCTGCTTGCCACTGTTTACCGACTGCCGCCGCCATCAGCTTCTCCTGATTGGCATCGCGGGTGTTGAACTCTGCGCTGATGCGCCCTTCGTGCATCACCATGATGCGATCACTCATGCCGAGCACTTCCGGCATCTCGGAGGAGACCAGAATGATGCTCATCCCCTCCTTCTTGAACTGGTTGATCAGCTGATAAATTTCCTTCTTCGCCCCCACGTCGACGCCGCGGGTCGGCTCGTCGAGGATCAGCACCTTGGGCCGGGTCAGCAGCCCCTTGGCGATGGCCACCTTCTGCTGGTTGCCACCGGAGAGCAGCTTTATCAGCTGATCCTGACTCGGGGTCTTGATGTTGAACAGGCGCACATAGTCGCTCACCGCCTGCCGTTCGGCCTTGCCGTCAATCTTGCCGTTGCTGATGAACTCGTCGAGGGCGCAGAGACTCATGTTTTCGCGCACCGACAGCTCCAGCACCAGCCCATCCCCCTTGCGATCCTCGGAGATATAGGCGATGCCTGCGGCCAGCCCATCGGCCGGGCTTTTGGGCACCAGCGCATGACCGTCAACTTGCACTTCACCGGCGCTGATGGGGCTGGCGCCATAGATCAGCTTCATCAGCTCGGTACGGCCGGAGCCCATCAGGCCGCTAAAGCCCAGAATTTCCCCCTGACGCAGGGAGAAACTCACCCCGCGCACGCCGGGACCGGCCAGATCTTTCACCTGCAGGCTGACGGGGCCAAGCTCGCGCTCAAGACGCGGGTACTGCTCTTCCAGTCGGCGACCTACCATCATCTCGATGATCTTGTCTTCATCCAGATCGCTCACCGCCTTCTCGCCAATCCACTTGCCATCGCGCAGCACAGTGACCCGATCGCAGATCTCGAAGATCTCCTTGAGGCGGTGGGAGATATAGACGATGCCGCAACCTTGTTCGCGCAGCTCGCGGATCACCTTGAACAGCTGCTCGGTCTCGGTATCGGTCAACGCATCGGTCGGCTCGTCCATGATGATGACGCTGGCATCGAACGACAGCGCCTTGGCGATCTCCACCATCTGCTGTTCGCCGATGGAGAGATCCCCGAGTCGGGTATCCGGCCCATGCTTGACACCAAGTCGCGCCAGCAGGCCGCTTGCCCGCTCGCGCAGCTGTTTGTGGTCGATGCTGCCAAAACGGGTACGGGGTTCGCGCCCGAGGAAGATGTTGGCGGCAATCGACAACTCCGGCAGCAGGTTCAGCTCCTGGTGGATGATGCTGATCCCCTGATCCTGAGAGTCGCGGGGGCCCTTGAAGTGGACCGACTGACCGCGGTAGCTGACACTGCCCGCATCGGCCTGATAGATGCCGGTCAGCACCTTCATCAGGGTGGATTTGCCGGCGCCATTTTCACCGAGCAGGGCCATCACCTGGCCCGGATAGACCCGCAGACCCGCTTCGTCGAGGGCGCGAACACCGGGGAAGGTCTTGACGATCCCGGTCAGCTCCAGAATGGGGGAGAGGGGGGAGGTTGTGCTCATTTGCAGCTTCCTTGAAGAGGCATTCTTTGAAGAATGTCAGAACGCCACACCGGCGCAGAGGATCAGGTTGGCGTAGGGAGTCACCTCGCCGCTGCGCACGATAGCCTTGCTCTGGCGGGAGCGGGCCTTGAACTCCTCGTGCAGACAGTATTCGATGGCGATGGGCTTGCCCTGGGCGGCTGCGTGCGCTTCAAGCTGATCGACC
Source organism: Aeromonas sp. 84A (assembly GCF_051919345.1). NCBI lineage: Bacteria > Pseudomonadati > Pseudomonadota > Gammaproteobacteria > Aeromonadales > Aeromonadaceae > Aeromonas > Aeromonas sp. 84A. Next base: position 2,770,935 of record NZ_JBQBEW010000001.1, on the reverse strand, counting down.
AGCGCCTGATGGGCGGCGGGGCTGATCTGCTTGATCTCGCTTGCCATGATCGCTTTCTCCACCACCAGATCGGTGAGCAGGGCGGTCAGCACGGTTTCAAGGCTGGGTGTCCCCGCCATCAGCGCCAGATCGATCCGCTCCGGACCTGCCGGAATGGGCAAGCCTGCATCGCAGACGGTGATCTCGTCGGTGTGGCCCATCTGTGCCACCAGAGCACTCAGGGGAGCATTGAGCAGTACGCCTCGTTTCATACAGCACCTCATCAGGCCTTGGCCCGTCAATCTGTGAACCGCTAGGCAACCGGTTACGCAACCGGTTGCGTCATGGCGCAAAGATAGGCTTTTTACTAAGGAAGGGCCACGGCAAAACCACGGAAATGTGAAAACGATCTCAAAGGCGGGAGAAGAAGTGCAGGGGAGGAGGCAGGAAGGGTGTCAGCAGAGCCCTGACACCCTTGTTATTTATCGAGCTATTGATTTTATGGTTAGTTGGCCAGTGCCTTGGCGACCGCCGGACGGCTCAGCATGCGCTGATAATGATCGGCAACCTTGGGGAATTCACTGATCTCGACCCCATCGCTTTTCAGCCAGCCCGCGACCACGAACAGATAGATATCCGCCACGCTGAACTGCTCGCCCAGCACCCAGGGGCCTGCCAGATAGTGCTGCTCAATCTGGGCAAAGCCATCGCGCATATTGCTGGCGACTTTCTGCTGCATGGCGCCAATGGCCTGCTCGTCATCGGCCCAGCGGCTGCCACGGCGACCGTGGGCGTGGGAGACATGCACGGTGGAGGCGAGGAAGCTGTTGACCTCCTGCATGCGGGCCAGCAGGAACGGGTTGTCCAGCGGCGCCAGCTTGGCATCGGGGAAGCGCTGCGCCACATAGAGCAGCAGGGCCGGGGTTTCGGTCAGGGTGCCCTGCTCGGTGACAAGGGCAGGCACCCGCCCTTTGGGGTTGATGGCAAGATACGCAGGGTCACGCTGTTCCCCTGCGGCGAGGTTGACGAGACGGGGTTGGAACGGGGCATTTGCTTCCAGCAGGGCAATCTGCACGGCCATGGCACAAGTGCCGGGAGCGAAATAGAGGGTCAGATCGGACATGAATACTCCTGATTGGCTCAGGCCACCCGCGAAATTGGCGAAAGATTGTTTCGCGTAACACCACGGGCAGTCATGAAAAAAGAGAGGGGGCAACGCTTGCCCCCACAACCAATCTACACCCCTAAGGGGCGATGAAAAAGCGCAGAATTAATCGGTTTGTTTGCCCATTTCATAAATTCCTCGGCTAAAGGCGCAAATCAGATGGTGTTGAACTTGATGGGATAGTTGATACCTGAGGATGGGCGGTTGGTACTGAAAGGACTGGGGCACAATAGCGTCCTTGGTTGTTCTCCCACTCTTGCACGATATGATCGTCATCAGATATTCTAATTTTTGGGTCGTTACAATGAATCCTATCTAAAGAGAAGGGGAGTGAAACTCAGCGAAATTGAGAGTCTTAAGGAAAGGTAGGAAGTAGGTTAAGGAAAATAAAGAAGTGACCAATGGATGATGAAAAGGGAAACTCAAGTAATATCAAAAGTAAAACCAAACTGATATCGGGTTTTGTAGCTTTGGCCGTGATAGGCGGAGGGTGGTACTGGTGGCTTAAAGAGCCCTATATTGAGCCAGAGATTAATCCCACCCCAACAGAATTGTTTACTATTCAGGGCGAGTTTCCTTTTGATAAGGGCTATCAATTAGCTGTTCATAGTACTTTCATTGCATCTAATAAAACTGACTCTACTTGCAGCAAAACTTTTTATGCGTTCGGTGTTATACCTGCAAATACTAGACTCAGGGGATGGCAAATAGATAACCCCATTAAGAAATATCAATCAACCAGATTCAGTGTAAAAGTGTCAAAAGACTATTTATTGCCTGGCCGATGTAATTGGGTGCTAGATTCTGTTGGCTATTTTATAGTGAAGGCAGGTTCCGAGTTGGAGGCTAATTTGAAAGCTAACCCTTCAGATCAACATAATCGTCAAGGGTATTTTTTATCTTCAGCATACAGCGATTGGAGTGAGTTAAAACTGGGGAGTGTAAATATCTCATGCCGACCAGATGTTGGTCTTAACAAATTAAAAGGTAGTGTTGTTTGTAAGCGACTGAATCAAAGAGAAGTAAACACATATAGACGTAACTATAAAGTTCATAATAAACCGCTACCATCGATAGTTAATTTTAAATTCGTTATGGAGGACAAAATGTCAAGCGCTAAACAAAATACTGTTTTAGAGAGTGCATATGGCGATCCACTAAATAATAATTTGTCCTATGAAAAGGGGGTATAAAGACTGTTAGTTAGATTAGCGAATCGTAATCGGACGTTAGCTGTTTCGATAAAATTGCACAGTTATTCCCCATAAACACATCCGTTTTGCCTATATCTCCACAGTGGGGTCGCTATGAGTTCCTCCCTTCTAAATGGAGAAATACATTGCCCCCCTCATATTTCCCTACAAATTTGCTCTGAAGCCGGCTGCAGTGGAGCACTTACAAAAATTGTGGTCTGTCTGGCTTAACGATGACTATCTATATATTTTGCTGTTAATCGATGCGCGCCTGTGCCTCTCAGTGTCTATGACTGTTGTGCTTAAAAATTGCGCTGGTGGTTAAAAAGAGAAGGGGGCAAATATTGCCCCCTTTATCCATTATGCCCGTCAGGGCCGATTAACCGCCGACTTAACCGGCCTTGGCCACCATGGCTTTCAGCTGCAGGAAGTACTGCTCGTAGAGGCGGGAGGCATCACCCACATCGGACTGGAATTCGCCCTTGCGTTTGATCTCGTCGCTCGGGAAGACCATGGGGTTGTTGCGAAACGCCGGGGTGAGCAGGGGAATGGCATCCTTGACCGGGGTGGGGTAGCCAATAGCCTCAGCCACCTTGGCGGCCACATCGGGGCGCATCAGGAAGTTGATCAGGGCGTGGGCCTCTTTCACATGCTTGGCCTTGGCCGGGATGGCGAGGTTGTCCATCCAGAGCACGGCGCCTTCTTCGGGGTAGGTCATCTGGATGGAGGGGTATTCGCGCTGGGCGCCGTAGGCTGAGCCGTTCCACAGCATACCGATATTGACCTCACCGGCGATAAAGGGGTCGGCCGGGTTGTCGGAGTTGAACGCCTTGACGTTGGGCATCAGCTTTTTCAGGTATTCGAACGCTTCGGCAATTTGCGCCTTGTCCCGGGTGTTGGGGCTATAGCCCAACTGCACCAGCGCGATATGGAACACCTCGCGGGCATCGTCCATCAGCAGCAGGCTCTCTTTCCACTCCGGTGCCCAGAGCTGCTTCCAGCTGGTCACCGGCTGTTCGATGATGTCGGTGTTGGTGCCGATCCCGGTTGCGCCCCAGATATAGGGGATGGAGTAGCGGTTGTCCGGGTCGTACTCATGGTTGAGCAGGGTGGGGTCGAGGTGCTTGAAGTTGGGCAGCTGGGCGCGCTCCAGCGGCTGCAGCATCCCCTCCTTGGCCATTTTCGAGATGAAATAGGTGCTGGGCACCACCACGTCATAGCCGTCGCCATGGGTTTTCAGCTTGGCGTAGAGGGTCTCGTTGGATTCGTAGGTGGAGTAGATCACCTTGATGCCGGTCTCTTGCTGGAACTGCTCCAGCAGGCCGTCCGGCACATATTCCGACCAGTTGTAGAAGTAGACCACCTTGTCGTCGGCCGCTTGAGCGCTCTGGCTCAGCAGCGGGGTGGTGAGGGTGAGGGCGGCTGCCAGCAGGGCGCCGGCCTTGTGTTGGATTGTCATCAACAACTCCTTGGGGTTATGGGGCCTTGCGGCCCACCGTGACAGAGTTCGCCAAAGATGGCGGGGACGAAACGGGCAGGGTTAACCCTGCCGTTTACGCAGTAACAGTTGCGCCAGCAGCACCATCCCGAGGGAGGCGACCAGCATCAGGGTGGCCAGGGCGTTGACCTCGGGGGAGACCCCCACCTTGACCATGGAGTAGATCTTGAGCGGCAGGATCTCGTAGGCCGGGCCGGTCACAAAGGAGCTGACCACCACGTCGTCCAGCGACAGGGTAAAGGAGAGCAGCCAGCCCGCCATCACCGCCGGCAGGGCCAGCGGCAGTATGATGCGGCGCAGGATGATCCACTCACCAGCCCCCAGATCCCGCGCGGCTTCCAGCATCCGCACATCAAAACCGCACAGCCGCGAGTAGACGGTGATCACCACGAACGGCAGGCAGAAGGTGATGTGGGCGATCAACAGCGACCAGAAGCCCAGCGCAATGCCGGTGGCCACAAACAGGGTCAGCAGGGAGATGGCCATCACGATATCGGGGGACATCATCACCACAAACAGCATGCCGCTCACGTACTGCTTGCCGCGAAAGCGATAGCGAAACAGCGCCACGGCGGTGAGGGTGCCGATCAGGGTCGCTGCGGTGGCGGTGAGGGCGGCGATGGTCAGGGAGTGCTGGGCCGCCTGCATCAGGCTGGCGCTGGCAAACAGCTTCTCATACCAGCCCAGGGTAAAGCCGCGCCAGTCGATGCCATATTTCGACAGGTTGAAGGAGTTGGCGATCAGCACTCCGATGGGTACATAGAGATAGCCAAACACCAGCAGCAAGAACAGAGCCTTCAGTGCGCGCATCATGCCAGCTCCCCCTTCTTGCTGAGCAGCTTGCCCGCCCGCCAGTAGCAGTAGACCAAGAGCGCCATCAGCACCGTCAGCATCACGCTGATGGCGGCGCCAAAGGGCCAGTCACGGCTGTTGAGGAACTGGGTCTTGATCAGGTTGCCGATCAGCAGATGCTTGGCGCCCCCCAGCAAGTCGGAGACGTAGAACATCCCCATGGCGGGCAGGAACACCAGCAGACAACCGGCGATGATGCCGGGCAGGGTGAGGGGCAAGATGATCCGCACCAGCCGCTGCCAGCCGTTGGCGCCGAGATCTCGCGCCGCCTCCAGCAAACGGCTATCCAGCTTCTCGATGCTGGAGTAGAGCGGCAGCACCATAAAGGGGAGCAGTACGTAGACCAGCCCGATGATGACGGCCACCTCGGTATACATCATCTGCAGCGGTCGTTCGATAAGCCCCAGATCCAGCAGCCAGCCATTGATCAACCCCCGGGTGCCGAGCAGCACTTTCAGCGCATAGGTGCGGATCAGGGAGTTGGTCCAGAACGGCACCACCACCAGAAACAGCAGCAGCGGGCGGATACGCGCTGGCAGATGAGCCAGCAGCCAGGCAAAGGGGTAGCCCACCAGCAGGCAGATGCTTGTAGCGAGCAGCGCCAGCCAGAGGGAGTGGAGCAGCACCTCGAAATAGAGCGGGTCTAGCAGGCGGCCATAGTTGCTCAGGGTAAAGAGCGGCGCGATAAGCTCGGACTCGTCACGGGTCAGGAAGCTGACGCCGATGATCATCAGGTTGGGCAGGAAGACAAACAGCGTCAGCCAGCCGAGGATCAGCGCGATGGCCCCGTTGCGAAAGCCGTTGTGGGCAAAGCTGTGTGGTACCCGCAGATTAGTGAGGCTCATAGGGCAGCACCACCTCCCAGCTGTCGACCCAGTGGATCGCCACCTCCTGACCCAGGCGATAGTCAAAGTCGGGGTCATCCTCGTCGAAGAACTCGGAGATAAGCAGCTGTTTGCCACTTTCGAGCTCGATCACCGAATCCAGCGTCGCCCCCTTGTAGTTGCGCTCGCGGATATTGCCCCGCAGCGCGCCACTTTGATCGTCATCCTGATCGAGAATGCGCAGATCTTCCGGGCGCAGCAGCACCAGCACCTTGTCGTCTGGCTGGAACGGCAAGGCGGTATGGAGCAGGCATTCTCGCCCCTCTACCTCGGCCTGCCAGATACCGGGTTCGCGCTGGCTGATCAGCTTGCCATCCATCACGTTGATCTCGCCGATAAAGCGGGCCACGAACAGGTTGGCTGGCGATTCGTAGATATCGCGCGGGGTGCCGCGCTGGATGATCTTGCCGCCTTCCATCACCAGGATGCGATCAGACATGGTGAGCGCCTCTTCCTGATCATGGGTGACGAAGACAAAGGTGATACCAAGGCGACGCTGCAGCGCCTTGAGCTCGCTCTGCATCTGCTTGCGCAGCTTGTAGTCGAGCGCCGAGAGGGATTCGTCGAGCAGCAGCAGGCGCGGCTTGTTGACCACGGCGCGGGCAATGGCGACCCGTTGTTGCTGACCGCCGGAGAGCTGATCCGGGCGGCGGTTGGCCAGCTCGGTGAGCTGCACCATGGCGAGGGTCTCCTCGACCCGCTGGCGGATCTCGCTGGCCGGTACTTTCTGCATCTCGAGGCCAAAGGCGACGTTTTCAAACACCGTCATATGGGGGAAGAGCGCATAGCTCTGGAACACGGTGTTGATGTGCCTGTGTTCGGCGGGGATATGGGTGATCTCGTCACCGGCCAGATGGATGGTGCCACCGTCGACCGATTCTAGCCCGGCCAGCAGGCGCAGCAGGGTGGTCTTGCCACAGCCGGAGGGGCCCAGCAGGGTAAGAAATTCACCGTCATAGATTTCAAGGTCAAGGTCACTCAGGATCACCTTGCCATCGTATTTTTTGCTGATCTTGTTCAGCGCGACAATTACCTGTGGATTGTTCATCATCCGCCAGTCTCACCCCAGCCAGTGGCCATCGTGTTGAAAGAGGGCCGCATTCTATGCAGCCGACACATGAAATTAAAGGCTTTTTGGCCCGAATTAGCCGCAAGTGCGCAGGAAAAACGGCTACGAATAGCAGACCAAATCGCTATAATGTGCCACCTGATTTGGTCGTTTTCGATATTGGATAGTCAATTGAGTAATAAAATGCGTATTGGCGGCTCCCTTGAGCAGTCTCTGAACCAGGGCTATCGCCTTGATCTGAAAGGGGTCATCCAGGAGGGATGGCAACAGACCCGCCGTACCGGATTTGGCCTGCTGCTGGCGATTGTCGGAGTGACGGCGATCTGGATCCTGCTCAGCAATGTGCTGCTGTTGCCCTATCTGGGGGATGACAGCCAGATGAATGTGGCCATGGTGCTGAGCCTGCTGATGACGGTGGTGATGGCCCCCATGACCAGCTCCCTCGATATGCTGGGGTTGCAGCAGTCGGTCGGGGTGCGCGCTAGAGCCAACCAGGTGTTCGACTTCTTTCGCCACTTTGTGCGTCTCGGCATGTTGAGCCTGCTTGGCAGTCTGCTCACCAGCCTGTTTGGCCCGCTGTTCGATCTGCTGGGATTGCCCGCAGTACTCTCTTTCATCCCCTCGGCTCTGATCGGCATGGGGCTGCTCTTTACCGTCCCGCTGGTGCTGGAGCGCGGCCTGACGCCGCCCCAGGCCATTCTGGTCTCTCTCAAGCTTTTCGCACGCGGCTGGCCAAGCATTGTGCTGTTCCACTGCGTGATGACCGCGCTCTTCTTCCTGGCTCTGATCCCCATGGGGTTGGGGCTTATCTGGGTGGCACCGCTCTATTTCAACTGCAAGGGGATCCTCTATCGGGATCTCTGCGGGGTGGGGGTAGAGGTTAACGAGGTGACAGAAGGCCCCAACCATTTCAATGCATGATGCAAAAGGACGTTGAATGACCCGTCGATATGGAGTGACCAAGGCTGTGCGCCAGAGTCTGCTGGCCACGCTCTTGCTGCCAGGGCTGGCGCTGGCTGAGCCAGTGCTGGCTCTGCAATACAGCACCTTCTACAGCCAGATGAAGACCTTTGCCAAAGGGGAGTTTGGTCACGCCAGACTGGGGTTTTATCTGACCGATCCGCAAAATGGTCAGCGCTGCGGCCTCACCTTTGCCCGGGTTGCAACCGACAGCAAGGAAGTGGCGGGCGAGGTGACGGTCGATAGCGAACTGCGCCTGCCTTTTGATGAGGATCTCAACCTCGACAAGGGGATCGTGACCGTCGGCCTGAAAGAAGAGCACGCCACATGCGATATGACGGTACAGGTAATGGCAGATGCGCCGAACGGGCCCGAGCTGCCCTTGGCCGAGCTGGCGGCCCGTCAGCTGCAGATGCAGTCGCTGCTCGACAAGATGGCAGGCATGGTCGGCAAGCACTTCCTGCCGAAGATGGAAGGGGTGCGCATTACCCTGGTGCAGCAGAGCGGCACTGCTTATCTGATTGATGGCGCCCGTCAGGAAGCACTACCCTGGCAGGAAGGCCACCTGCTGCTGAGCAATGAGCAACTGGCCGCGTTCGCCGCCGGGCAACTGCGCCTGCAGGCTGACGTGCTGCGACTGACCCCCTGGCTGCATAAAGGGTGAGATCGGTCGCGCTGTCACCGCAGTGACAGGCCAATCCAGAAAGCAAAAAGGAGCGATGTTCGCTCCTTTTTTATTGTTTGGCGTTTACTACTGTGAGCGCGGCTTAGCGCACTTCAATCACATCCAGCATGTCCATCTCGTCGATGTCCAGCAGCGGCGCCTTTGGCATCTCGGGCGGATCAAACGCCTTGTCGCCGCCATCGATGATGCCGGAGTCGCGGTTGATGCTCTTGAAGTCAAACAGCTTGTGGTCGAGCAGGTGGCTCGGGATCACGTCCTGAATGGCGGTGAACATGGTCTCGATACGACCGGGGAAGCGGCGATCCCAATCCTGCATCATCTGCTTGATGGCCTGACGCTGCAGGTTCTCCTGCGAGCCGCACAGGTTGCACGGAATGATGGGGAAGGCTTTGACGTCGGCGTAGCGGATCAGATCCTTCTCTTTGCAGTAGGCCAGCGGGCGGATCACCACGTTCTTGCCATCGTCGCTCACCAGTTTGGGCGGCATGGACTTGAGCTTGCCACCGTAGAACATGTTGAGGAACAGGGTCTCGAGGATGTCGTCGCGGTGGTGGCCAAGGGCAATCTTGGTGCAACCCAGCTCCTGGGCGGTGCGGTAGAGAATACCGCGGCGCAGCCGTGAGCAGAGGGAGCAGGTGGTTTTGCCTTCCGGTACCTTCTCCTTGACGATGGAGTAGGTATCTTCCTCGACTATCTTGTACTCGATGCCGAGGGAATCCAGATACTCGGGCAGCACATGCTCGGGGAAGCCGGGCTGCTTCTGATCCAGGTTGACGGCAACCAGATCGAAATGGATGGGGGCGCTGGCTTTGAGGCTCATCAGTATGTCGAGCATACCGAAGCTGTCCTTGCCGCCGGAGAGGCAGACCATGACCTTGTCGCCCTCTTCAATCATGTTGAAGTCGGCAATGGCCTGACCCACGTTGCGCCGCAGGCGCTTCTGCAGTTTGTTAAAACTGTATTTTTCTTTGGCGTTCAGCTCTTCTAGCATGCTCGTAAAACCCGGGACACAAATAAGCGCGTTATTATAGCCATGTCCCGGGGGAGGGCAAGGTGCCAGGCACCTTATGATTGATTGCGACGACTGTCGACCGGGCAGCTGTAGTCCGCCGGTTTGAGGATCAGGATGTCGCAGGAGAGGCGGTCAATCACATGTTCGGCAGTATTGCCGAGCAAAGCTGCAGAAAGCCCGGTACGGCCGACGCAGCCCATGATCATCAGGGTCGCCTTGAGCTCTTCGGCCATATCCGGCAACACCTCTTCCGGTAGCCCCTCTGCTACCCGGGTCCAGAGATGACCGATCCCGAACTTGTCGGCATGGCTTAGCAGCAGGCTTTCGTGATGTTTGCGGATCGCTTCGTTGTAGGCGTTGGGGTCAAACTCCGGCAGCTCGATGGCCACGTTGACCGGAGTGCCTGGGTAGGTGTTGACCAGATAGAGGTTGGAGCCCAGCAGCTCGGCGATGTCGCTTCCTTCCTGGGTGATCCGTTCGTTGAGCAATTTCTGATCCGGATCGTCGCTTGAGCAGTTGATGGCGGCGATGATGTTGCCGCCCCGTTGCCAGTGCCCCTCCTTGACCAGCAGCACCGGACAGGGGCATTTGCGCAGCAGGTGCCAGTCGGTGGGGGTAAAGATGAAGGTTTGCAGGAAGCTGTGATGATGAGTGGCTTTGACCACCAGATCGTGGCGCTGCTCCAGCACTTCCTGAATGACGCACTCGAAGGGGCGATTGTGCCAGACTACTTTCACCTCGCACTCGATCCCCTGTGCCCGATAGGGGGTCAGGATCTCGTCCAGCCACTCACGTCGCTGTGAAATGACGCCGTCGCGCATCTCTTGCCGCTCGTCCACCGAGAGCATGGCAGTCATTTCATACGAGAAGTCATAGATGGTGAGCAGCAGGGTCAGATGGGCGTTTTCGTCCAGCTCGGCGACTTTGACTGCCCGTTCGAGGGCGATTTGACGCTCCTCTTCTGGATTGATAACCACCAGAATATTCTGATATTTGACCATCTTCTCCTCCTTGGAAAAGTCCAATGACAGCAGAATCTTAGCCATTACAGCTTAGCGCAGGAGGAGGGTATGGGGAACGTACCGGATCACATTCCAGAGGAAAGGATCCGGCAGGAAAAGCAGGAGAAAAGTGAGAGGGGAGCGGAAAATCAGCCGCAGGGCGGGCGAGTTGCACCGGCCATCATGCCCAGCGCGACCTGATCCAGCACGGTAATGTATTTGCCTTTGACGCTGATGAGACCGGACTTCTGGAAGCGGCCGAGCAGACGACTGATGGTCTCAACGGTCAGCCCCAGATAGTTGCCAATGTCACCACGGGTCATGGAGAGACGGAACTCCTTGGCGGAGAAACCGCGCTCGGAGAAGCGTACCGACAGATTGTGCAGGAAGGCAGCGAGGCGCTCTTCAGCATTCTTCTTAGAGAGCAGCAGGATCATCTCCTGATCGCCCATGATTTCGCTGCTCATCAGACGCATGATCTGCTGGCGCAGTTTGGGCATCTTGCCGGAGAGATCATCCAGCACTTCAAACGGGATCTCGCACACCATGGCCGTTTCCAGCGCCTGGGCGAAGGAGGGGTGGGCCTGCTTGTTGATGGCATCAAACCCGACCAGATCGCCAGCGAGGTGGAACGCAGTGATCTGCTCATCCCCTTGCTCGGTGATGGTGTAAGACTTGATGGTCCCGGAACGGATGGCATAGAGCGATTTGAACTCATCGCCAGCCTTGAACAGCTCTTCACCCTTCTGGATCGGCTTCTTGCGCTCGATGATGCTGTCCAGCTGATCAAGCTCGTTGTCGTTCAGAGTGAAGGGAATACAGAGCTGACTGATGCTGCAATCCTGGCAATGAATTGCACAGCCACCGCTCTGGATACGTCTGCCAGGTTTCTTTTCCGGGATCATAGGCTCATACGAATAATTGATTTATATCAAACAAGTTTACCATCAACTCATCCGTTTTGGATAGGGTTTCAAAAGGAAGCAATGCCAATCCAGAAGGTATGCACCCCGAACAAAATGAGCAGCAGGGCCCCGCCAAGGCGCAAACTGCGCAGGGTGAGCCAGTATCTCAGGCGATCGGCAAGCCCGCCCAACGCGAACAGGGTGGGCAGGGTGCCGAGACCAAAAAAGAGCATGATGAGCGCCCCGCCGCTGGCCGAACCGGCCGCCGCGCTCCAGGTCAGCATGGAGTAGACCAGCCCGCAGGGCAGCCAACCCCACACCATGCCAAAGGGCAATGCCTGCAGCGGTGAGGTGAAGGGGAGAAATTTGCCCGCCAGCGGTTTGATACGGGGCCAAAGTCTGGCGCCGAGCCGCTCCAGCAGCAAGATCCCTTGCCACCAGCCCGCCAGATAGAGGCCAAGCGCAATCATCAATAACGCCGCCACCAGGCGTAAGCCGGCAATAGCGTGTTTGCCTGCGCCCAGCTCGCTGGTGGTGGCGAGCAGGCCGCCCACCAAGGCTCCTGCGATGACATAGCTCAGGATCCGGCCGAGGTTGTAGTTGAGCAGATAGGCAAGCCGCCCCCAAAAATGCTGCTTGTTGGCGGGGATCGCCATGGAGAGCGCGGCAGAGACGCCACCGCACATGCCGAAGCAGTGGGCGGAGCCTGCCAGTCCGACCAGCAGGGCGCCGGCCAGATCAAGGTTGTGGGTCATGGTCAGTAGGCTTTACGGGTTTGTGGGCAGGTTGCTCTTCGTCAAACAGGATGTTGGAACCCTGCCGGTCGAGATCTTCAAACTGCTCGGAGCGAATGGCCCAGAAGAAGACGACCCCGGCGATGATCACAAACAGGATAGCGATGGGGATCAGGACAAAAATTATATTCATGGGAGGTACCTTGGCGTTCATCCTTGGCAAGCGTCCCCTATGGTAACCCTGTTCTGGCAGGGGGCCAGCCGCTATCAGTGAGAAATGTGGCCTGCATCGGAGGCAGGCCACATTTTCAGCTATTTTCCGCCACCAGCCTCATCGGTTGAGGCGCATGGAGTTGGTTACCACGATGAGTGAACTGAGCGACATGCCCGCCGCCGCCAGATAGGGGGGCAGCCAGCCGCAGGCTGCCAGCGGCAGCACCAGCAGGTTGTAACCGATGGACCAGGCGAAGTTCTCGATGATGATCTTGCGGGTACGCATTGCCAGCACTCTGGCCTCGAGAAGTCGGCTCAGGTCATCGGCCAGCAGGATGGCGTCGGCGCTGTTTTTCGCCAGATCGGTGCCACCGGCCATGGCGAACGATGCGTGCGCCCCGGCCAGTACCGGGGCGTCGTTGATGCCATCGCCCACCATGATGCTGATATCCCCCTGGGCTTCCCGGGCCTTGAGGTAGGCCAGCTTGCCATCGGGTGAGACTCCCTTGACCAGCTCATCCACCCCCAGTTCCCGGGCAATCTCGTCTGCCTGCAAAGAGCTGTCGCCTGTGAGCACGGTAGTTTGCAGACCGGCTGCCTTGAATGCCGCGATCAGCGCCCTGGCATCGGGGCGCAGGGTATCTTCCAGATTGAAGCGGGCCAAGACATGCTGCTCGTCGGCCAGATAGATAGCCAGACCGCGGCCGCGCTCTTGCGCCGGATCCAGCCCAAGCCAGCGGGCACTGCCGATGCGGTAGCGTACGCCATCCACCAGCGCCGTGATGCCGTGACCGATGACCGGGGTGATCTCGCGGGCGGATGGCAGCACGGCGATGCTGTCGGCAGGTAGCCGGAAGGCGCGGGCAATGGGGTGTTCGGATTGCGCCTCCATGGCCCGGGCGATGGCGAGGCATTGCGTCTCGTCCATCTCTGCCAAGGAAGTGGTGCCTGTCAGACTGATCTCACCTGTGGTCAGGGTGCCAGTCTTGTCCATCACGATCCGGTTGGCCTTGGTCAGCACGTCCAGCACATGACCACGGCGCAGCAGAATGCCGTTGCGGGTCAGATTGGCGGTAGCCGAGGTCAGCGCCGTCGGGGTGGCCAGCGACAGAGCACAGGGGCAAGTGGCAACCAGCACGGCGAGGGTGACCCAGAACGCCTGATCCGGTTGATGGAAGTGCCAGAAGGTCCAGACCGCAGCGGCAATGATCAGCAACACCAGAATAAAGTGGCGCGACAGCTGATCCGCCATCTGGGCGATGGCCGGTTTGTCGTCGAGGGCGTGATCCTGCAGCCGCATGATCTGGGCGATCCGCGACTCTTCAATACGGTGGCTGACCCGGATCTGCAGCGGCGCATCCGTGTTGATGGTGCCGGCATAGACCTGCTCACCGCGCTGTTTGAGCAGGGGCAGCTGTTCACCGGTCAGCATGGATTCGTTGAGGCTGGCTTGCCCTTCGACAATGATGCCGTCCGCCGGCAAGGTGGCGCCGGCCAGTACCCGTACCCGATCACCGACCTGCAAGGTCTTGGCCGCTACCTCATGCTCCCCTTCATCATCGATGCGGGTCGCCATGATGGGCACCAGTCTGGCCAGGTTGGAGCTCGATTCCGACGCCTTACGCCGGGCCCGCAACTCGAGAAAGCGCCCCAGCAGCAGGAAGAAGACGAACATGGTGATGGAGTCGTAATAGACCTCACCGGTATTGAACACGGTGGCCCACATGGAGGCGATAAAAGCCCCGATCAGCGCCAGCGACACCGACACATCCATCGACAGGTGGCCCTGTTTCAGGCTGCGCCAGGCACCCACGTAAAAGGGTTGGGCTGAATAGATCATGATGGGGGTGGAGAGCAACAGGCTTATCCACTTGAAGTAGACCATGAACTCATCTTCAACGCTGATGAAGAGGTCCATATAGAGGGCCACGGCGCACATCATCACCTGCATCGAGCCCAGCCCTGCCAGTGCCAGCCGGAACATATAGCTGCGCACCTCTTTGGCGTAGAGCGCCTCCTGTTGATGGGTCTGGAACGGGTAGGCACGATAGCCGATTTGGGCAAATCCCTTGAGAATGTCACTCAGGGAGAGCTGGCCCGGATCCCACTTGATGCGGGCCCGGTGGGTGGTGGTGTTGACGTTGATGTAGCGCAGGCCGCCAAGGGTCATCAGGTGGCGTTCGATAAGCCAGGCACAGGCGGCGCAGGTGAGCCCTTCAACTGTCAGCTGGATTTCGCGAAGGGTACCGCTGTCGGTGACAAAATCCTGTTGCACTTCTGCCAGATCGTAGTGGGTGAGGGCGGCTAGCTCCTCGGGTACCAGATCCCCCTTGGTACCGGGGGCGGTGCGGTGATCGTAGTAACTGGCGAGGCCGCACTCCATGATGGTTTCCGCCACCGCCTGACAACCGGGGCAGCACATGGGGCGAACAATCCCCTTTATCTCGAGGGAATAGCCACTATTGGCGGGTACCGGCTCGCCACAGTGAAAACAGGGGGTCATGCGTTATGCCCCCCTGAATGCAGAATGCAAGCAGCAGGGGCGCTGGCGAGCACCGGCTCGCCACAGTGAGAACAGCCGGTCATGGCTTAGCGTCCTTTCGGGTCGAGTTCGACAGGGCCCAGGGTGGGCAGCTGGACGGTCTCTTGCAATCGCCACTCATGATCGAAGGCATCGACCCGAATGTGCCACTTGCCGACCAGCGGCTTGTCGAAATGGAGGCGATAGGTGCCGCTCGCATCGGCGGTGATCATGTGTTCGCTGTCCTGACCGGCCAAGGTCGGGTGAAACAATGAGAGATAGAGAGCTTGCCCGGCAGGAATGTCACCGCTGATGGGTTTGAGGGTCAGCTCGTTGCCGTCAACCTCCAGTCCAAAGCGGATATTGAGCGCTTCGGAGCGGTCAAACTTGCTCAAGTCCTGATTGATCTCTTTCCCTTGTTTGTAATAGTCCTCGGCCACCAGATTGACCCCATCCTTGCTGGCGATGATGGCGGTGGCGATGCTGCCGACCACGGCGGCAGTGGGGAGGGCGATGATAAACCAGGGCCAGAATTGGCGATACCACGGTTTGGATAGAGGTTGGGTCATGATTGCTACTGCCATGAAACGAATGATTAACGTGGAAGATGGTTTTTACGCAACACAAGATAACAAAAAGCCTCGAGGAGTCGAGGCTTTTTGCTGTGTAATCACGTGTTTATCACATGTTACAACGTTACGGGCGAACCTTATTTGGCAGACTGTTGATGAGACAGGCTGTAAACGTAGGAGGCCAGCAGGTGAACCTTGTCCTCACCCAGAATGTCTTTCCAGGCTGGCATCACGCCGTGACGACCGTGGGTGATGGTTTGCACCACCACTTCGCGGGAGCCACCGTAGAGCCAGGTGTTGTTGGTCAAATCAGGCGCACCGACGGCAACACCGCCCTTGGCATCGGCCCCGTGGCAGGCAGCGCAGATGGCAAAGCGTGCTTCACCTTTCTTCGCTTCCACCAGGTCGACTTTGCGACCTGAGAGGCTCAGCACATAGGAGGCCACTTCCTGAACGCCATCTTTGCCGAGGATTTCACCCCAGGCAGCCATGATCCCCTGGCGACCGCCCATGATGGTGGTCTTGATTTGATCTGGCTGGCCGCCCCATTGCCATTCGCTGTCGGTCAGGTTCGGGAAGCCACGGCCACCACGGGCATCGGAGCCGTGGCACTGGGAGCAGTTCTGCAGGAACAGGCGCTGACCCACTTTCAGGGCTTCCGGATCCTTGGCGATCTCGGTAATGGCACGATAGGTTTTGCCATCCGCTTCATAGGTGAGTTCACGGAACTTGGCGCCGTAGATCTCGTCAGCCTTGGCGACCTCGCGGTCATACTCCACTGCGCGACCTTCGGCCTTGGCCGATTCGGTTGCAGCCTTGGACTCGGCCAGCGAGCGCACGTCCTGGTTGGAACTTTGCCAGCCCAGCAGGCCTTTGAAGTTGCCAAGCCCCGGGAAGGCGACCAGATAGACCAGACCGGTGACGATGAAGAAGAGGAACATGTAAGTCCACCACTTCGGCAGCGGGTTGTTGATCTCCTCGATGCCATCGAAGGAGTGACCCATCGATTTGCCTTCTTCAACACCCATCTTGTCCTTGCGGCACCACATCAGCAGCAAGAAGCAGCCGAGGATGGTTCCCAGACTGATGACAGTCACAAAAATGCTAAACAGAGTGCTCATTATTGTTTCGCTCCTGCGTTCTTTTTATCAGCACCGGGTTGCTCATCATCGGCAAAAACCAGATTGGCAGCCTCGTCGAAAGAGGTCTTGCGGCGTTTGCTGTAGGCCCAGACGATGATGCCAATCATGATGGCCATCAACAGCAGGGTATACAGACCGCGAAATGTGCCGTAGTCCATCTTCGCCTCCTTATTTCAGGGCATGACCCAGTGATTGCAGATAGGCCACCAGCGCATCCAGCTCGGTTTTGCCCTTGACGGCTTCGCCCGCACCCTGAATATCGGCGTCGGTATAGGGCACACCGAAGTGATCGCGGAACAGCGCCAGCTTCTTGGCGGTCATCTCGCCGGTCAGCACATTGGTATCAAGCCAGGGGTAGGCGGGCATGTTGGATTCCGGTACCACATCGCGCGGGTTGATCAGGTGAACCTTGTGCCATTCGTCGGAGTAGCGGCCACCGACACGGGCCAGATCCGGACCTGTACGCTTGGAGCCCCACAGGAAGGGGTGCTCCCAGACGCTCTCGCCTGCGACCGAGTAGTGACCGTAACGCTCGGTTTCGGCACGGAACGGACGGATCATCTGGCTGTGGCAGTTGGTGCAGCCTTCGCGAATGAAGATGTCG
The DNA here is from genome assembly GCF_051919345.1 of Aeromonas sp. 84A. Classification (NCBI taxonomy): domain Bacteria; kingdom Pseudomonadati; phylum Pseudomonadota; class Gammaproteobacteria; order Aeromonadales; family Aeromonadaceae; genus Aeromonas; species Aeromonas sp. 84A. The sequence continues at coordinate 2,753,946 of NZ_JBQBEW010000001.1, read as the reverse complement.
CGTCCTTCCATCTGCAGGGCGGTGTAGGGCTTGAGGCCCTCCACCGGCTCGGTGGTTTGCTTCTGGAAGAACAGCGGAGTGATTTCAACCAGGCCCCCCAGACTGATGGCGAAGATGATGCCGACCACCAGCATGGGAACGCTTTTTTCAAATATTTCGTGACGGTTATTGTTGCTCATGGGTTGACCTCTTCAATCATGCTGGCTGGGCGACAGGTTCCAGAGAACCTTTGGGCGCAGTGATGGTGCGATAGGCGTTGTAAGCCATCAGCAACATGCCGGTGACGAAGAAGCAGCCACCCAGGAAGCGCACGAAATAGAAGGGATAGGATGCCTGCAGCGCTTCAACGAAGCTGTAGGTCAGGGTGCCGTCTTCGTTGACTGCACGCCACATCAGGCCCTGCATCACGCCGGAAATCCACATGGCAACGATGTAGAGCACGGTGCCCACGGTCGCCAGCCAGAAGTGAACGTTGATCAGCTTGACGCTGTACATCCGGCCCTGGCCGAACAAGTTCGGGATCAGGTGATAAACCGCACCGATGGAGACCATGGCAACCCAGCCCAGCGCACCGGAGTGCACGTGACCGACGGTCCAGTCGGTGTAGTGGGAGAGGGCGTTGACGGTTTTGATCGCCATCATCGGGCCTTCGAAGGTCGACATGCCGTAGAAAGAGAGGGAGACGATCAGGAAGCGCAGGATGGGGTCATAACGCAGTTTGTGCCAGGCACCGGAGAGGGTCATGATGCCGTTGATCATACCGCCCCATGAGGGGACGAACAGGATCAGGGACATCACCATGCCCAGTGACTGAGCCCAGTCAGGCAGTGCGGTGTAGTGCAGGTGGTGCGGACCGGCCCAGATATAGAGGGAGATCAGCGCCCAGAAGTGGACGATGGAGAGGCGATAGGAGTAAACCGGGCGACCGGCCTGCTTGGGCACGAAGTAGTACATCATCCCTAGGAAGCCAGCGGTCAGCAGGAAGCCTACCGCGTTGTGGCCATACCACCACTGCACCATGGCGTCCATGGCGCCGGAGTACATGGAGTAGGACTTCATGCCGGAGAGCGGCACTTCCATGTTGTTGACAATGTGCAGCACCGCAACGGTGATGATGAAGGCGCCGAAGAACCAGTTGGCCACATAGATGTGGGAGGTGGTGCGCTTCATCAGGGTGCCGAAGAAGACGATGGCATAGGCGACCCATACCACAGTGATGGCGATATCAATCGGCCACTCCAGCTCGGCATACTCTTTGGCGGAGGTGTAACCCAGCGGCAGAGAGATGGCGGCAGAGAGGATGATTGCTTGCCAGCCCCAGAAGACGAAGGTTGCCAGCGGGCCACCAAACAGTCTGGTTTGACAGGTGCGCTGCACCACGTAAAACGAGGTGGCCATCAGTGCACTGACGCCGAAGGCGAAGATCACTGCGTTGGTATGGAGGGGCCGCAGACGACTGTAAGTCAGCCACGGGGTCTCGAAGTTGAGGGCAGGCCAGATCAACTGGGCTGCGATCAGTACGCCAACCGACATGCCGACAATTCCCCAGACAATCGTCATGACGGTAAACTGGCGAACAACGGTGTAGTTGTACTCAGGATGGTTAGTTGTATGGCTCATCGTTATATTCCGCTTCCGATGCTGCTGTTGTTTGGTTTTGTATCCGGAGGACCGGACTGGCTTCATCAGCCACCGCCGACCAGTTGTTAACATCTGTTAACGAAAGGAAAAGCAAAAGATGGCTAAATGAAAACTGCATGGGAATGATACTGAAGTGACAGGTAAAATAACAGTATAAACAGTGATATATTTGGCTCCGTCTGGTCTCGATATGGCAGTTTTTTACCTTGTTCGAGATCACAAAAAACTATTTTAATTGCATCTTAATCGGGCTGTTTTTGATGAAAGAGAGACTTACCGCACGTAAAGTTTTGCACCTCGTACTGGTATTGGCGCTGTTATTGGCGCTGATGGCCTATCGCACCTGGTTTTCGGCCGATAACAGCGTCTCTGCTGACCAGAAAAAAGATCAGATTTGTGATCTTTCCCACACCCCTTGCAGCGCGCTGATTGGTGACAAGCCGCTGACGGTCGCCATCAAGGAATTACCGCTGCGCGCCGAACATGACTTTGCCATCGCTATTACCGGCGGCGATCCGGCCATCAAACCGGTGAAAGCGACACTCGAAGGCAAAGATATGTTTATGGGCACCATTCCGGTGAGCTTTGAAGGAATAGACGGACAGTGGCAGGGGGTGACCCAGGTGGGGAGCTGTACATCACCCGTCATGATCTGGTTGTTAAATATCGAGTGGAGTAATGGTCAACGCCAGCAATTGGCGCTTTCCGTTGCCCGGGAATAACGGCGCAAGAGGTGGGGAGTGGAAAAAATATTTGAAATTTCCCGGCCAGGCGTTACCTTCCCCAAACCATCAGGGAGTGAAGTTCATTTAATCATGATTGAAAAACAACCGTTTTATCGCACCCTCAACCAGCAGGCCAAGGCGCTGTTGGAGGGGGAAACCGATCTTATTGCCAATCTGGCCAACCTCTCCGCACTGCTTAATCAGGAGCTGGCGGAGATCAACTGGGTCGGTTTTTATCTGTTGCAGGGCGAGACCCTGGTATTGGGGCCATTTCAGGGTAAACCGGCCTGCGTGCGGATCCCGGTCGGCCGCGGGGTGTGTGGTACGGCAGTGGCAGAGGGGAGAACCCAGCTCATTGACGATGTCCACCAGTTCGACGGTCACATCGCTTGCGATGGCGCGAGCAACTCGGAAATCGTGATCCCGGTGCGCCGTGGTGGCGAGATCATCGGGGTGCTCGATATCGACAGTCCGATTTTTAACCGTTTCGACCAGCAAGACCGGATTGGCCTCGAAGAAACGGTGCAAATTTTGGAAAGCATGCTCTAAGTCATTGCTAGATGGTTCGCAAAAGGCCCCAAGCTCTCTATAATGGGGCCTTTGTTGTGCTCGGGACGTGCCCGTGCGTTTATATGAAAGCCAAGGTTATACATGGAAAACACTGAGAAGCTGAAGAACAGTAAAGAGATCGTTGCCTACCTGGTCGAGAAATTCCCGGCCTGCTTCGTTGCTGAAGGAGAGGCCAAGCCGCTCAAGATTGGCATCTTCCAGGATTTGGCCGAGCGTCTTGCTGACGATGCCAGAGTCTCCAAGACCATGCTGCGTTCCGCACTGCGTCAATACACCTCCAGCTGGCGCTACCTGCACGGTCTCAAAGCTGGCCAGGCTCGCGTTGATCTGGATGGCAACCCGGGCGAGCTGCTGACCGAAGAGCACATCGAGCACGCCAAGCAAGCTCTGAAAGAGAGCAAAGAGCGCGTATTCGCCAGCCGTCGTACCAATACCAAAGAGAAGGATGAGAAGGCCAAGAAACCCCGTCGTCCTGCTGTGCGCAAAACCGAGAAAGCTGATGTAGCTGCCAAGCCGAAAGCTGCCGCCAAGGCACCGGTCGCTGACGCTCCGCTGGTTAAAGTGGATGCCGCTACGCTGAAAGTGGGCCAGGATGTGCGCGTCGTTATGGGTAAATTCCCGGTTCCGGCAACCATCAAGGAAGTAACCAAGGACGATGTACAGGTCCAACTGCAGACCGGCATGATGGTGCGGGTCAAATCAGAGCACTTGGTTCTCTAAGGAGACAAATGTTGAAGCATGGCGTAATTCGTTTTTCCCTCGTTGCCTGTAGCCTGGCGCTTGCCGGGCTTGCACAGGCCATCGAGCCGGTGCTCAAGGAGAGTGATTTGCCTGTGTTGGCTCAAGAGAGCCAACATGCTACGGCCAGCAAGCGAATTACCAATCTGTTTACCCGCTCGCACTACAAACAGTTCAAGCTGGACGATGCCTTTTCCTCCGTGATTTTCGATAAATATCTGGAGAATCTGGACTACAGCCGCAACCTGTTTTTGGCCTCTGATATCAGCCGTTTTGAAAAGTACCGTAACGGTTTTGACACCGACCTCGAAAGAGGCCGTCTGGCTCCCGCCTACGAGATGTTCAACCTGAGTCAGCAGCGGCGTTATGAGCGGTTCGAATACGCCCTCAAACTGCTTGATACTCCTTTCGATTTTACCCAGACCGACAACTATGTGTTTGATCGGGAAGGGGCGGCTTGGCCCAAAGATGAAGCAGAGCTCAACGAGCTGTGGCGTCAGCGGGTCAAGTTTGATGCTCTGAGCCTCAAGCTCAGTGGCAAGGAGTGGCCCGAGATCAAGGAGCTGCTTGGCAAGCGTTACAACAACGCCATCAAGCGGATGTCCCAGACCGAGAGCGAGGATGTCTTCCAGCTCTTCATGAACTCCTTCGCTCGCGCCATCGAACCGCACACCAGTTACCTCTCACCGCGCAGTGCCGATCGTTTCAATACCGAGATGAACCTCTCGCTGGAGGGGATTGGTGCCGTGTTGCAGGCGGAAGATGACTTTACCGTCATCCGTTCTCTGGTGCCCGGTGGCCCGGCTGCCAAATCCAACCACCTCAAGCCCGATGACAAGATCACCGGGGTGGGGCAGGAAGATGGCAAGATTGTCGATGTGATCGGCTGGCGTCTTGATGACGTGGTCGAGCTCATCAAGGGGCCCAAGGGGAGCAAGGTCAAGCTGGAGATCCAGCGCGGCAAGGGCGCAACTGCCAAGACCGAGCAGATCGAGCTGACCCGCGACAAGGTGCGCCTTGAAGACCGGGCTGCCAAGTCCAAGGTGATTAACGCCGAAGGCAAGAAGATTGGTGTCATCGAGATCCCGAGTTTTTACGTCAATCTGCACGATGACGTGATCAAGGAGCTCTCCAGCCTGAACAAGAAGAAGATCGATGGCTTGATCATTGATCTGCGCGGTAACGGCGGCGGCGCCCTGACTGAAGCTTCCGCCCTCAGCGGTCTCTTCTTTGCCAGCGGTCCCGTGGTGCAAATTCGTGATCACATGGGCCGTATCACGGTCAATGGCGATGACGATGGCAACGTCTACTACGGCGGCCCGATGTCGGTGATGATAGACCGCTACAGTGCCTCGGCCTCCGAGATCTTCGCTGCGGCCATGCAGGATTATGGCCGCGCCCTGATCCTGGGTGAAAACTCGTTCGGCAAGGGGACGGTGCAGCAGCATCGCAGCCTCGCCAAGGTCTATGACTTCTACGAGCAGCCGCTCGGTCACGTGCAGTACACCATCGCCAAGTTCTACCGGATCGACGGTGGCAGCACCCAGAACAAGGGCGTTGCGCCGGATATCAGCTTCCCGACACCGGTTGCTCCGGAAGAGACGGGCGAAAGCCGTGAGTTCAATGCGTTGCCGTGGGACAAGATTGCCTCCGCCAACTACGAGAAACTCGGCAACTTCGCCAGCGTACTGCCCAAGTTGCAGGCAGCGCACGATGCCCGGATCGCCAAGGATCCCGAGTTTGCCTATGTGATGCAAGACATCGCCGACTACAAGGAGGAGAAAGACAAGAAGTCGGTCTCCCTCAACGAGGCGGAGCGTGTTGCAGAGCAGGCTAGACAGGATGAGAAAGCGCTCAAACGTACCAACGAGCGTCTGGCACGTCTTGGCAAGCCGGCGGTGAAGAGTCTGGATGAGCTGCCCGCTGATTTTGAAGCGCCGGATGAGTATCTCATCGAAGCGGCCAATATCACGGCAGATCTGGCCAAGGTCAGCAAACGCAGCTGACAAAGCGACCTCCAATGCACAAGGGCGACTGCGGTCGCCCTTTCTTTTTGTCTGGCTTATCTGGCGTAATGCAAATTGTTTGACCCCGCCAGTTGGTTGTGACAGCCTCTTTCTCGCCTTTAACAAGCGTGGAAGCAGACAATAATGACCGATCACTCTCAGGCCATGACGGCCAAATATCGCCAGGATTATCAGGCGCCGCTCTACTGGATCGACACCATCGACCTCGATTTCCAACTGCAGGAGCCGCTGACCCAGGTCACCGCCATCACTCGCATTCGTCGCAACGGCGAGCACAATGCGCCGCTCGTCCTCGATGGTGAGCAGCTGACCCTCAAAAGCGTTGCTATTGATGGCATTCCCTGTGACCACTACGAGCAAGGCGAGAGCAGTCTGACCCTGTTCAACCTGCCAGCCGAATGTGTGCTGACCATCGTCACCCTGCTGGATCCGGCCGCCAACACCGCGCTGGAAGGGCTTTACAAGTCAGGCGATGCCTACTGCACCCAGTGTGAAGCGGAAGGCTTTCGCCGCATAACCTATTATCTGGACCGCCCCGACATTCTGGCGCGCTACAGCACCCGCATTACCGCCGACAAAGCCCAGTTCCCCTTCCTGCTCTCCAATGGCAACAAGGTCGACAGCGGTGATCTGGATGGCGGCCGTCACTTCGTGCAGTGGCAGGATCCTTTCCCCAAACCGAGCTACCTGTTTGCGCTGGTGGCCGGTGATTTCGATGTCGAGCGCAGCCACTACACCACCAAGAGCGGCCGCAAAGTGGCCCTCGAGATCTTCGTCGACAAGGGCAACCTCGATCGCGCCGGTTTTGCCATGGAGAGCCTCATCAACTCCATGCGTTGGGACGAACAGCGTTTCGGTCTCGAGTATGATCTCGACATCTACATGATCGTCGCGGTGGACTTCTTCAACATGGGCGCCATGGAGAACAAGGGGCTCAACATCTTCAACTCCAAGTTCGTGCTGGCCAATCCGGCCACTGCCACTGACAGCGACTACCACGGTATCGAACGGGTGATCGGTCACGAATATTTCCACAACTGGACCGGCAACCGCGTCACCTGTCGAGACTGGTTCCAGCTCAGCCTGAAAGAGGGGCTGACGGTATTCCGGGATCAGGAGTTCTCCTCCGACTTGGGCTCCCGTGGCGTCAACCGCATCAACAACGTGCGTACCGTCCGCGGCCCGCAGTTTGCCGAAGATGCCGGCCCCATGGCGCACCCGATCCGCCCGGATGTGGTGATCGAGATGAACAACTTCTACACCCTGACCGTCTATGAGAAGGGGTCGGAAGTGATCCGCATGATGCACACCCTGCTGGGGGAAGATGCCTTCCAGGCCGGTATGCGCCTCTATTTCGAGCGTCACGACGGCTCGGCCGCCACCTGCGATGATTTCGTGCAGGCGATGGAGGATGCTTCCGGTGTCGATCTTGGCCGTTTCCGCCGCTGGTACAGCCAGTCAGGCACCCCCGAGCTGACCGTCACCGACGAGTACGATTCCGCGAGCGGTGTTTACCGTCTGCATGTGAGCCAGCACACCCCGCCGACTCAGGATCAGCCGCAAAAGCTGCCGCTGCATATCCCCCTCGATATCGAGCTCTATGACGAGCAGGGTGCCGTTATCCCGTTGCAGTATCAGGGAAAGGCCATCGGCAACGTGCTCGACGTGCTGGAAGCGGAGCAGACCTTCGAATTCGATCGGGTGCCGGTCAAGCCGGTTCCCTCCCTGCTGCGGGACTTCTCCGCACCGGTCAAGCTGCACTATGACTACAGCGACGAAGCGCTCGCCTTCCTGATGCGCTTTGCCCGCAACGAGTTTGCCCGCTGGGATGCGGCCCAGATGCTGATCAACAAAGCGGTCATCGACGGGGTGGCACGGGTCCAGCATGGGCAGGGGGTTGAGCTCTCCCAAACCCTGCTGGCCGCCTTCGTCGCCATTCTGGACGACAGTGAACTGGATTTGGCCCTCAAGGCGGAGATCCTGGCGCTGCCCGGTGAAGCGACCCTGGCCGAGCTGTTCGAGGTGGCCGATATCGATGCCATCCATCAGGTGCGCGACGCGATCCACACCCGTCTTGCCGAGGCCTTTGGTGCGCGCTTGGCGGCAACCTATCAGAGCCTGCGTCTGAACGGTTATCAGGTGGTGCATGCCGACATGGCCAAACGGGCCCTCAAAGGGGCCGTGCTCGGCTATCTGGCGGCACTGGATGCGGAGCATGCTGATGCGCTGGTGCGCGAGCAGTATGCAGCTGCCGACAACATGACCGACACCCTGGCGGCGTTGCAGGTGGCCAACGGATATCTGTTGCCATGCCGCGCCGCGCTGTTGGCCGATTTTGAAGGCAAGTGGGCCAAGGATGGACTGGTGCTGGACAACTGGCTGCGGCTGATTGGCAGCAAACCGGCAGCCGATGTGCTTAGCGAAGTGAAACAGGCGATGGCTCACCCCACTTTCAGCATTCGCAATCCGAACCGGCTGCGGGCGCTGATCGGCAGCTTCGCCATGAGCAATCAGGTGCAGTTCCATGCGGTGGATGGCAGCGGTTACCGTTTCCTGACCGATCTGCTGATCGAGCTCAACGAGGTCAATCCGCAGGTGGCCTCCCGCCTCATCACTCCGCTTATCCAGTTCAAGCGACTGGATGAGGCGCGCAAGGCGCTGATCCGCGCCGAGTTGACCCGCCTTGCCAACCTTGAGGGGCTGGCACGGGATCTGTTCGAGAAGGTCAGCAAGGCGCTGCAGCAGTAAGTGTCGACGGGGCAGGGGCGTGAATGCGCCTGCCCCTATTGTGTGATTTGTTGTGTGATCAGGAGCAAGCGTGAAGCAGTTTACTTTTCGGCTCTCATTGAGCAGTGACGAGGTGATGCTGATGTATCAGGGCCATGCCAGACGGCTGGTGGTGCGCAGCGAACAGGGGTTGACCCTGGAGCTTGGCATAGAAAAAATACGCCCCTTTGTCGCCATCAATGGTGTGCATGGCTATTTTCGGCTGAAAACCCAGGACGATTACCGCTTTATCAGTCTCGAACGCATAAATTAACAAAAATCGAACAGATTACCGACTGTTTATCTGCTTTGCGTCACTATCTATCCGGTAAACCGGCACAAAGGTAGTGGGAATTTCTGTATTTTTGGTTATTTGCAAAATTTCTCACAGTTTAAGCCGTGATCTGCACCTTGTTTTTAACATCTCGTTAGCACCTTTCCTCGCCTTCCCTTATCCAAGCCATTACACTTCGCAACAACTCTGCACCAGCGGGTAACCAGGGTGGTTGCCTCTGCGTCGGTGGTTAATGTCGTCCGATAAGGAATATAAAAATGGCATTGAAAGACGCCCCTACCTCAGTTCTGCTCGAAAACGTTCTCAGCCTGATCCATCAGAAGTTGCCCAAAAACAGCGCCTCTCTGGTCGAGCGCTTCGTTGCCAAGTTCTACGGCAACATGGCGAGCTCCGATCTGCACGATCGCAATGACAGCGATCTCTACGGCGCGGCCCTGAGCCTGTGGAATGCCCTCAATCAGCGCAGCGGTACCGATCCCTACATCCGGGTCTACAATCCCGAGCTGACCCGTCACGGCTGGCAATCGCCCCATACCATCGTCGAGGTGATCCTGCAGGACTCGCCCTTCCTGGTGGACTCCATCCGGATGGCGCTTAAACGGCTCAATATCACCGCCCACATGATGCTGCACCAACCGCTGCACCTCATTCGTAGTTCGGATGGCAAGATTGACGCCATCCTGGAGCTCGACAACACCGACGGGCAGACCTCGGTTGAAACGGCATTCCTTATCGAGATCGATCACCTCACCAGCGAGGAGCAGATGGCCGCGCTGGCTGCCGAGCTCAACTCCGTGGCCGGTGAAGTGGCGCTGGCAGTCGGCGACTGGCAGCCCATGCTGGCCAAGCTCAATGAGATCATCGACGAACTGCCCAAGCGCAAGCACCCGGTCAGCAAGGAGGAGGTGGCCTCCTGCGTTGCCTTCCTCAAATGGGTAGCTGCCCACAACTTTACCCTGATGGGGTATCGCCGTTACGACGTCAAGGCGGTGGAGGGGGATCACGAGATCCTGCCGCAGGCGAGCTCCAGCCTTGGGCTGATGAAGAACTCCATCAAGGAGGTGGGTCAGCGCCTTGGCAACATGCCGGCCAGCGCCCGTCATGCCGCTCTGAGTTCTGACCTGCTGATCCTCACCAAATCCAACAGCAAGTCCCGGGTGCACCGTCCGGCTTATGTGGATTACATCGGCATCAAGCGCTTTGACGAGCATGGCAAGGTGATCGGGGAAGATCGCTTCATCGGCCTCTACGCCTCTTCCATCTACAACACCAGCGCGACCCAGATCCCGCTCATCAGCCATCGTCTCGAGCGCATCATGGCCGCCTCCGGTCACGAGAAGGGCTCCCACGCCTACAAGGCGCTGCTCAACGTATTGGAAACCTACCCGCGCGATGAGCTGATCCAGGCCCGTGAAGAGGAGCTGTTGGCCACCGGTCTTGGGGTGCTGGAGATGCAGGAGCGGGACATGCTACGGCTGTTCGTGCGCCGCGACGTGTATGGCCGTTTCTTCTCCTGCATGGTCTATGTCACCAAGGAGCGCTACAACACGGCGCTGCGGATCAAGACCCAGCAAATTTTGCAGAAATATTTTGGCAGCAATGAAGAGGTGGAGTTCAACGTCTACTTCACCGAGGGCGTGCTGGCGCGGACCCACTACATAGTGCGGGTCAACAACAACAACGTGGATGTGGATGTGAACGAAGTACAGAACAACCTGATTGAAGCGGCCCGCAGCTGGGACGACAGACTCGACTCCGTGCTGCTTTCCCACTATGGCGAGGCCCGTGGCAATGAGCTGCGCCGCCGTTTCAGTACCGCCTTCCCCCGTGCTTACAAGGAAGATGTGTTGCCTGGCTCTGCCGTGGCCGACATCATGGCGCTCGATAACCTGAGCGAAGCCGAGCCGCTGGGCATGCTGTTCTACCGCGCTCAGGAGGAGGAGAACGACCGTCGGGTACGGCTCAAGCTGTTCCATCGCACCGAGCCCATTCACCTCTCCGATGTGCTGCCGATGCTGGAGAACATGGGGCTGCGGGTGATCGGCGAGACCCCGTATCAGGTGCGCACTCCGGGCGGTGATCTGTTCTGGATCCTCGACTTCTCCATGTTGCTGCACGGCGAGCAGCCCTTTGATCTGGCCCAGAGCCAGCAGCGCTTCCAGCAGGCGTTTGCCGCCATCTGGAACAAGCAGCTGGAAGATGACGGCTTCAACCGGCTGGTGCTGGGGGCGGGACTTACCGGCCGCCAAGTGTCGGTGCTGCGCGCCTATGCCAAATACATGCGTCAGACCGGCGTTTCCTTCAGCCAGTCCTATATCGAAGAGACCCTGACCCGTTACCCCGACATTGCCCAGTTGCTGTTTGCTCTGTTCGAACAGCGCCTGGATCCTGTCGGCAAGCAGGACGCCAAGGTACAGGCCAAGCTGCACGAGGAGCTTGCCGCCAAGCTGGATCAGGTGGCCAACCTGGATGACGATCGCATCATCCGCCGCTATGTGGAGATGATCGACGCTACCCTGCGCACCAACTACTACCAGCTGGACAAGGCGGGCAACATCAAGCCCTACATCTCCTTCAAACTGGCGCCGTCCAGCATCACCGACATGCCACTGCCGCTGCCGAAATTCGAGATCTTCGTTTACTCGCCGCGGGTGGAAGGGGTGCATCTGCGCTGGGGCAAGGTTGCCCGTGGCGGCCTGCGCTGGTCCGATCGTAAAGAAGATTTCCGTACTGAAGTGCTGGGTCTGGTGAAAGCCCAACAGGTGAAGAACACCGTCATCGTGCCGGTGGGGGCCAAGGGCGGCTTCTACTGCAAACAGATGCCGGTGGGGGCGCCTCGCGCCGTCATCCAGGAGGAGGGCAAGGCCTGTTATCGCCTGTTTATCCGCGGTCTGCTCGATGTGACTGACAACATCATCGGCGGCGAGGTGATCCCGCCCAAATCCGTGGTGCGTCACGATGAGGATGACTACTACCTGGTGGTCGCTGCCGACAAGGGCACAGCCACCTTCTCCGACATCGCCAACGAAATAAGCCTCGAATACGGTCACTGGCTCGGTGATGCATTCGCCTCCGGCGGCTCGGTCGGTTACGACCACAAGAAGATGGGTATCACCGCCCGCGGCGCCTGGGAGTCGGTCAAACGGCATTTTCGTGAAATTGGCGTCAACTGCCAGACCACCGACTTCACTTGCGTGGGGATTGGGGACATGGCCGGCGACGTGTTCGGCAACGGCATGCTGCTCTCCGAGCACACCCGGCTGGTGGGCGCGTTCAACCATATGCATATCTTCGTTGACCCCGCTCCGGATGCGGCCAAGAGTTTTGTCGAGCGCCAGCGCCTGTTCGATCTGCCGAGCTCCAGCTGGGATGACTACAACCGCGAGCTGATATCACAGGGGGGCGGCATCTTCCTGCGCTCGGCCAAGTCCATCAAGCTGAGCCCGGAAATACAAACCCTGCTCGGTACCGACAAGGCTAGCATGGCGCCAAACGAGCTGATCAAGGCGCTGCTTTGCCTCAATGTCGATCTGCTGTGGAACGGCGGCATCGGCACCTATGTGAAGAGCGCTCGGGAGAGCGATGGGGAAGTTGGGGATCGCAGCAACGACGCACTGCGAGTCAACGGCCGCGATCTGCGGGCCCGTATCGTGGGTGAGGGGGGCAACCTCGGCTTTACCCAGCTCGGCCGGGTGGAGTACGCCAGTCAGGGCGGTCGCATTAACACCGATTTTACCGACAACGTGGGTGGGGTGGATTGCTCCGATAACGAGGTGAACATCAAGATCCTGCTCAACCAATTGGTGGCTGCTGGCGATCTGACCCTCAAGCAGCGTAACCAGATGCTGTATGAGATGACCGACGACGTGGCACAGATCGTGATCACCAACGCCTATCGCCAGTCCCAGTCTATCTCGGTCACCAGCTTCCGCGGCTCTGAACAACTCAAAGAGCAGCAGCGCTTTATTCAGGGACTGGAGCGGGAAGGCAAGCTCGACCGTGCGCTAGAGTTCCTTCCCTCTGACGAGGAGCTCTCCGAACGGATGGCGGCAGGGCAGGGACTGACCCGCCCCGAGTTGGCGGTGCTGGTGGCTTACGGCAAGATGGTGCTGAAAGAGCAGCTCAACTGCCCGGAAGTGACCGACGAGCCCTTCCTCGCCAACATGCTGGTCACCAGCTTCCCGGCCAAAGTACAGCAGCAGTTTGGTGCCCAGCTGGCCGATCACCCGCTACGCGGCGAGATCATCGCTACCCGGGTGGCCAACATGCTGGTTAACGACATGGGGCTCAACTTCGCCAGCCGGATGAAGGACGAGACCGGTGCCTCGGTCGCCGAAGTGGCTTGCTGCTTCGCCATGGCCCGCGAAGTGTTTGGCATGAACCAGCTGTGGCGCGATATCGAAGGGTGCGACAACCTGGTGGATGCCCAGACTCAGCTCGAGCTGATGTTCTACAGCCGCCGCATTGTGCGCCGAGCCACCCGCTGGTTCCTGCGTGCCCGCAATCGCAGCTGGAGCATCAGCGAGAACATCGCCTTCTTCCGTCCGGCGTTCGAGACCCTCGGCACACACCTTTACGAGGTGATGGATGAGAGCGAAGTAGCCGAGCATCGTCAGGCTGTTGCCAAGTGGATGGAGAAACAGGTGCCGGAGGCCATTGCCCGTCAGGTCGCCCATATGAGCAGCCTCTTCTCCAGCCTGGATCTGGCGCAGATTGCCGCCGAGCACAAAACCGATATCCTGCGCGCCGCCAACGTTTACTATCGCCTCGGAGCCAAACTGGATCTGCACTGGTTCCTCGACCAGATCAACCATCAGCCGGTCGGCAACCACTGGCAGGCGATGGCGCGAGCCTCCTTCCGCGAAGATCTGGACTGGCAGCAGCGCAGTCTCACTTCTGTGGTACTGGAAGGGTGCAAAGAGCAGGGAGAATGCGCTACCATACTGGCCGACTGGATTTCGGAGCATGAACAACTCTTGTCCCGTTGGACCCACATGTTGGCCGACTTCAAGACCACCAGCACTCACGAGTTCGCCAAGTTCTCGGTGGCCTTGCGAGAGTTGAACCTGCTCCAGTTGAATTGTCGGGCACTTTAATTGCCAGATTAAGGCATGACACCGACACTACACCCAAAGCCCCGGCCAGTTGCCGGGGCTTTCTTTAAGGAGCAAAGATGTTGTACCCCATCGCCAGGCATTTCCTGTTCAAACTCAATCCGGAACAGGCTCACGATCTCTCCATGAAATATTTGCCCCGCCTTCTCGGTACGCCACTCGATTGTTTCTTCCGCCAGAATTTGCCGAAACGCCCCGTCACTGTCATGGGGCTTTCTTTTGCCAATCCGGTGGGATTGGCGGCCGGTCTGGATAAAGATGGTGAGTGCATTGACGCGCTGGGCGCCATGGGATTTGGTTTTATCGAAGTCGGTACCGTCACCCCCAGACCCCAGAGCGGCAATGACAAGCCGCGCCTGTTCCGGGTTATTCCGGCAGAGGGGATCATCAACCGGATGGGATTCAACAACAAGGGGGTTGATCATCTGGTGGCCAAGGTAAAAGAGGCCAAATATCAGGGGGTCATCGGCATTAATATCGGCAAGAACAAAGATACTCCCATCGAACAGGGCAAGGATGATTATCTGATCTGCATGGACAAGGTTTATGATCACGCCGGTTATATTGCCGTCAATATCTCTTCCCCCAACACCCCGGGTTTGCGTTCGCTGCAATATGGCGAGGCGCTGGATGAATTGCTGGCAGCTCTCAAGGTGCGCCAGCAAGAGCTTGCCGCCCAATATAAAAAGTATGTGCCGCTGGCGGTTAAAATTGCCCCTGACTTAAGCCTTGAGGAAATAGATCAGGTGGCTGCTTCGCTGGTGCGTAATGGCATTGATGGGGTTATCGCCACCAATACCACCCTCGAGCGCGAGATGATTTATGACATGCCTCATGCCGGTGAAGCGGGTGGCTTGAGCGGTCGTCCGCTGCAACACAAGAGTACCGAGGTGATCCGCCATCTGGCCAAGGCGCTCAATGGTGCTCTGCCAATTATCGGGGTGGGTGGTATTGATAGTGCCATGGCCGCCCGTGAAAAATTGGCCGCCGGTGCCAGTCTGGTACAAATTTATAGCGGCTTTATTTATAAAGGGCCGGGGCTGGTCAAAGAGATTGTGACCAATATTTAAGAAATAGATGGCGGAGCCCTTTATTTGACGTTGCTGATTTCCTGCATATGGAATAAAGTCAACTGGTAATTATCAAGTAAGGGCTCCAACATGTTTATCCAACCGACCGATAGCTGGCAATGGCACTATGATGCCCAGAGTGACCGTCTGATGTTGGACCTGTCTGATAACATGTTATTTGCGACCGAGTATAAAGGGCGGCAATTGGTACCCAGCTCGTTTACGACCCAACCTTTTTGTGTCGATGATGCCGCCCTCTATTATCAGTTGATGGATAAAGCAGCCGAACTTGAGTGGAGTGTTCCGCATCAGGTTCAGTTGGTGCTTAATGCCATCGCGGTCAGTCGCTTTTATAAACCTCTGATGCCGCAAAGCTGGTTTTTTAGTGAACAGCATCCGCAAGTGATCCCGCAAAACGGTGATCTGGTCCTGATGAATACACCTCATGGCAACGGCGAATTTATGGTCATTGAGGCAGGGGATCAGGCTAGCGTCTGTTTGAACCTCACTGCCGATCTGGTATTGACCACCAATAAAACCTTGCCGCGTTTCGGGGTGATCAAGGTGATGAATAACCGGATGAAGCCGCGTATTACCGTGACCGAGCAATATCGTCAGGTCAGTTGATATATTTTCATCAATCTTTTTATCTCTGTGATTACACCGCTGCCTGTTTTTACTGTTGTCACCTCCATAGTGCCTCGTTTCTGATACTTCATTGATCCGCGAACATCTTGCCCATTCTCATTGATCTTCATGGTTGTGATCTAGCCTCTCTTGAGGCTTGTTACAGTCACTTGCACCTTGTGTTCTAACCCACGCAGTATCTTGGTCTTCCGTTCTGCAAGCATGGTGTCTCATTCTTGTTTCGTTCTGCTTGTGTAGTGCCTTCACCTCAGCATCAACACATCACTCACTGAAGCGATTTTCTTCATACGACATTTTATGCTTGAAACGAGAGCTATTCTCACTTACATTTTGTTATAACATAACAAAATGGAGTTACCATGAAGCCTCATATTCACCCGGATTATCGTTTGGTGCTGTTCCATGACACGGCGGCAGATGCCTTTTTCCTGGTCGGTTCAACCATCAAGAGCGATCGCCGCTATACGTGGCAAGACGGGAAGGAGTATCCCTATGTATCGCTCGATGTTTCCAGCCAGTCGCACTCGTTCTATACCGGCAAGCAGAAGCAGGTATCGAGCGAGGGGAGTGTGGCCCGTTTCAACAAGCGCTTTGGCGCATTTTCAAGCAAGAAGGAGTCCTGAATGCAGGTCGTCTGTTCACTCAAATCCGCAAGGGCGCGCCATCCCGATTGTCAATTGGTGCGCCACCGCGGCAAATTGTTCGTGATTTGCAAAAGCAATCCCCTTTTCAAGGCTCGTATGAAGTGATCCGCTAAATGATGTTTGGCCCCATGCTCTCGCCATCGGGTAGTCATGGGGCCTTTTACCTTTTCGCCACCTATCAATCTGTTTCCATCCTGCTGTTTGCGCCGACTTTTGCATGCTCCAGCCCGCCTGATGAGGTATAATGCGGCACTATTTTTATGGGTTCCCCGTGAGCGTGATGAAAGAATTTTTTGCAACCTGCCCCAAGGGGCTGGAAAACCTGTTGGCCGATGAGCTGACCAATCTTGGCGCAGAGCAGGTCCGTGAGACCGTGGCTGGCGTCCATTTCAAAGGCGAACTGGCGATTGGCTACAAGGCCTGCCTGTGGAGCCGTTTTGCCTCCCGCATCGTGCTGGTGCTCTCCGAATTCCAGATGAACGACGATCTGGATCTTTATCTCGGTGCCCACACCATCCCTTGGGAAGAGCACTTCTCCGGTACCGCTACCATCGCGGTGGACTTTACCGGTACCAACCCCGCCATTCGCAATACCCAATATGGCGCGCTGAAGATCAAGGATGCCATCGTTGACCGCTTCACCAAGCGCGGTCACGTGCGTCCGGACGTGGACAAAAAGGCGCCGGATATTCGCATCATGGCGCACCTGGGCAAAGGCAAGGCCAATATCACGCTGGACTTGTCAGGCCCGGCGCTGCACCAGCGTTTCTATCGTCAAGGCACAGGTGAAGCACCACTCAAAGAGAACCTGGCCTGCGCCATGATTGCCCGTAGCGGCTGGGCCGGTGAGCCCATGATGGACCCCATGTGCGGTTCCGGTACCTTGCTGATTGAAGCGGCCTTTATCGCCGCCGACATGGCGCCGGCGCTGCGCCGCGAGCGCTTCGGTTTCGATCGCTGGCTGCAGCACGATAGTAAGCTGTGGCAGAGCTTGATGATGGAAGCGCAAGTGCGCGCCAAACGCGGCATGCAACGTTGCGAAGTGAAGCTGTTTGGCTGTGATGCCGACCAGCGCGTGCTGCTCAAAGCTCGCGACAATGCCAAAGCGGCCGGTGTGGCCCATCTCATCACCTTCAAGCAGGCCGATGTCACCAAGCTGGAAAACCCGCTGCCGATGCCTGCCCCTGTTGAAGGGGAAGAAGGTCAAGGGGAGGCCCGCCAGGTCGGTATGCTGATCTCCAACCCGCCTTATGGCGAGCGTCTTGGCGAATTTCCGGCGCTGCTGGAAGTGCATCAGGCCCTCGGCGATGCCCTGCGTCGCAGCTTCCAGGGTTGGAAAGTCTCCATTCTTTCCGCATCGCCCGAGCTGCTCAGCTGTCTGCGCCTGCGCGCCGACAAGCAATATCGCCTGTTCAACGGCGCCCTCGAGTGTCAGCTGCGTAACTACCAGATCGCACTGGACTCCGTGGCTTCCCAAAAAGAGGTGGCACAGGACTTTGCAAACCGTCTGCGCAAGAATCTGAAAACCCTCGAGAAATGGGCCAACAAAGAGGGCATCGATTGCTATCGCATCTACGATGCCGACTTGCCGGAATACAACGCCGCCATCGACCGCTATCAGGACTATCTGGTGGTGCAGGAGTATGCCGCGCCCAAGGACATCCCCGCCCAGAAGACCCGTCAGCGTCTGCTTGACATGGTTCAGGCCGCCATCAAGGTGACCGGCATGGATGGCGAGAAGGTGATCCTGAAGGTGCGTGAGCGTCAGGAGGGCAAACAGCAATATCAGAAGCTCTCCGAAGAGCAGCACCGGATGGAAGTGCAGGAGTACGGCGCCCGTCTGTGGGTCAACCTCTATGACTATCTGGATACCGGTCTGTTCCTCGACCACCGTCAGACTCGCCGTATGCTGGGCCAGATGGCCAAGGGCAAGCGCTTCCTGAACCTGTTTGCCTACACCGGCAGTGCCACCGTGCACGCGGGTCTTGGCGGTGCCAGCGAGACCACCACGGTGGACATGTCCCACACCTACCTGAACTGGGCGCAGGACAACATGCGTCTCAACTCGCTGGTGGGCCGTCAGCACAAGTTTGTGCAGGCAGATTGCCTGAAGTGGTTGTCTGAAGCCGATGAGCAGTACGACCTCATCTTCATCGATCCGCCCACCTTCTCCAACTCCAAGCGGATGGACGAGAGCTTCGACGTACAGCGCGATCACCTGCTGCTGATGCAGCACCTGAAGCGCCTGCTGGCGGCGGACGGCACTCTGGTCTTCTCCAACAACAAGCGTCACTTCAAGATGGATCTGGCCGGTCTCGAGGCCACTGGTCTCAAGGCCCAGAACATCACCCAGAAGACGCGACCGATGGATTTCGAACGTAACCAGCACATCCACAACTGCTGGATCATCACCCATGCGCCTGAGCAAGGCGAGGCGTGATGCTGACCCTGTTTCATACCGACGGTTGCCACCTGTGCGAGCAGGCCTGGGCGCTGGTGGAGGAGGCTGGTCTTGCCACCGCCACCCGCCAGTGCGACATCATGGATGATGAGCAGTGGCTTGCCGCCTATCGGGTGCGCATTCCGGTGCTGCGTGACGAAGCAGGCCGCGAGCTCGGTTGGCCCTTCACACTGGCCGAGCTAAAAAGCTGGGCCGCCTGTCAGGGGTGAGAGTGATTTGACGATAAAACGGGGGCAGACCCAGTCTGCTGCCCGTTTTTTTCATATGAAATAAGGAACACACATGGCTCTTTTAACATTGCACGGCGCATGTCTGTCGTTCAGTGATTTCCCGCTGCTCGACAATGCCGAATTGACCATCGAGCGGGGCGAGCGCCTCTGTCTGGTTGGCCGCAACGGGGCGGGCAAGTCCACCCTGATGAAGGTCATTGCCAGCGAATTGCCGCTGGACGACGGGCGTCTGGTGCTGCAACAAGATTTGAAAGTGACCCGCCTTGAGCAGGATCCGCCTGCTTCCAGCGAGCTGACGGTGTTTGACTATGCCGCCGAAGGACTGGCCGGGGTAGGGGAGCTGCTCAAACAGTATCACCATATCTCCATGGAACTGGCGCATGATCCGTCAGATGCCAACATTCGCAAGATGAGCGAGTTGCAAGAGCAGCTCGACTATCAGAACGGCTGGCAGTTCGAGACCCGCATCAGTCAGGTGTTGACCCTGCTGGGGCTGGATCCCGATGTGACCCTCGATAGCCTCTCCGGTGGCTGGCTGCGCAAAGTGGCGCTGGCCCGTGCGCTGGCTTGCGATCCCGACTTGTTGCTGCTCGATGAGCCGACCAACCACCTGGATATCGAAGCCATCAACTGGCTGGAAGATTTCCTCAAGGATTTTCGCGGCGCCATCGTCTTTATCTCTCACGATCGGGAGTTCATCCACAAGCTGGCTACCCGGATCATCGATCTCGATCGCGGCGCCATCACCTCCTGGCCGGGTAACTACGACGAGTACCTGCAGGGGAAAGAGGAGTGGCTGCGGGTCGAAGAGCTGAAAAATGCCGAGTTCGACCGCAAGTTGGCGCAGGAAGAGGTGTGGGTGCGTCAGGGTATCAAGGCTCGCCGTACCCGTAACGAAGGCCGGGTGCGCGCCCTTGAGGCGATGCGGATGGAGCGCTCCCAGCGTCGCGAGTTGCAGGGCAAGGCCAAGCTGCAACTGGACGAGGTCAATCGCTCCGGCAAGCTGGTGTTCGAGACCGAAGGGCTGGGGCTGGACTTTGGCGATCGCACCCTGTTCAAGGGGCTCGATCTGCAAGTGCTGCGTGGCGACAAGATTGCGCTGGTCGGTCCCAATGGCTGCGGCAAATCGACCCTGATCAAGCTGTTGCTGGGGCAGCTTGAGCCGACCCGTGGCACCGTCAAGGGGGGCACCAATCTGGAGGTGGCCTACTTCGATCAGTACCGCGAGCAGCTTGATCCCGAGCAGACGGTGGTGGACAACGTCGGGGAGGGCAAGCAGGAGGTGATGGTGCGTGGCCGCTCCCGTCATATCCTCGGTTACCTGCAGGACTTCCTGTTCGAGCCCAAGCGGGCCCGTACGCCGGTCAAGGCGCTCTCCGGTGGTGAGAAGAACCGGCTACTGCTGGCCAAGCTGTTCCTCAAGCCGAGCAACCTGCTGATCCTCGATGAACCGACCAACGACCTCGACGTCGAGACTCTGGAGCTGCTGGAAGAACTGCTTTCCGACTACCCCGGCACCCTGCTGCTGGTGAGTCACGATCGTCGCTTCATCGACAACACAGTGACCGGCTGCTGGCTGTTTGAAGGGGATGGCCGCATCAGCGATTACGTGGGTGGTTACGCCGACATGATGGCGACCCGCGAGCAGCAGAACGCTCAACAACAGGCCAAGAGTGCACCGGTCAAGGCGCCCGAGCCGGTCGTTGCCGCCGCGCCAGAAGCGCCGAAGAAAAGCAAGAAGCTCTCCTACAAGCTGCAGCTTGAACTAGAAGGGTTGCCTGCTCGTCTTGAGCAGCTGGAAGCCGAGCTGGATGCGCTGCAAAGCGAGATCAACCAGCCCGGGTTCTTCTCGCTTCCGGCAGATAAAACCCAGCCGAAACTGGATGCGCTCAATGCCGCTGAAGCCGCGCTGGAGCAGGCATTTGCTCGCTGGGAAGAGCTGGAAGGACTCAAAAATCAGGAGTAAGTTCCCTGTAATTAAAACTTAATCCAGTTCAGTGCCTTGTGTCACATAGCCCAGTTAGGGTGGAAGTTTTTGTTTGACCCAGTGCGCTCGCAGGAGTAAAGATGAAAGCGACCGATGCAGAATTGGTCGCTTTTTTTGTTCCACGAAGAGGGTCGTAGATGATGAAGAGACAGAAGCGGGACCGTCTGGAAAGAGCTCGTGCTCGTGGTTATCAGGCTGGCGTGGTCGGCAAACAGAAAGAAGCGTGTCCGTATCAATGCCTGGATGCCCGAGGGCATTGGCTTGGTGGTTGGCGTGACGCCATGGAAGGGCGGGGCTCAGGCCTCTTCATGAAGTAGCAGGTACTTCATCACTCATTACAAAAGGAAAGGGGCCGTTGTGGCCCCTTTGCGTTAATGCTGTTTAACCACCAATCAGAGAGATCAGAATGCGGTGGTATCTTTGAACAGGCCCACTTTCAGGTCGGTGGCGCTGTAGATCGGACGGCCGTCGACTTCGACCACACCATCAGCAATTCCCATCACCAGCTTACGGTTGATGACGCGCTTGAAGGTGATCTTGTAGGTCACTTTTTTGGCAGTCGGCAGGATCTGGCCGGTGAATTTCACTTCACCTACGCCCAGAGCACGACCCTTGCCGGGGCCACCTTTCCAGCCAAGGAAGAAGCCAACCAGCTGCCACATGGCGTCCAGACCGAGACAGCCAGGCATCACAGGATCACCCGGGAAGTGGCAATCGAAGAACCAGAGATCCGGAGTAATGTCGAGCTCAGCCAGGATCTCGCCCTTGCCGTGTTCGCCGCCGTTGTCATTGATCTTGACGATGCGGTCCATCATCAACATGTTGGGGGCTGGCAGCTGACTGTTACCCTCACCAAACAGTTCGCCACGGCTGCAAGCCAGCAGCTCTTCACGGGTAAAAGAGTTCTTGCCCTGTTCGCACAGGGAAAGGCGGGCTTCCATGGTGGTATTGTCTACGGTCACGCGGTATTTCCTTCAAATGGGTCAAAGCCGGGCCAATTTAGCTTACAGTTGTTCGCTAAACAACTCCGATCACTTCATCAGCGGCCAAACAGGCGCCCCAGCAGGGATTGCAGCAGTCCGACTTTGGCAGTGGAGCCGTTCAACTCGTCCAACCGCTCCTGAATACGGCCAAACAGGGTATCGGGCATATCAGGCTCACCGGCGACACAGCCAGTCAGCAACTCGATGGCCTCTTCCACATGATCCACCGGGTGGATATGGAACTGGCCCGCTTCAACCGCTGCTATCACCTCGTCAGAGAGGTTCAGCTGCTGGATGTTGGTGCCCGGTAAAATGATCCCTTGCTTGCCGGTGATGCCGTGGATTTTGCACACCCGGAAGAAGCCTTCAATCTTCTCGTTCACGCCACCAACGGCCTGCACATTGCCAAACTGATCGACCGCACCGGTCACGGCGAAGTGCTGATAGATAGGCTGGCGGGCGAGGGCAGAGAGCAGGGCACACAAGCCGGTCAGGGAGGCGCTGTCGCCATCAATTTCGTGGTAAGACTGCTCGAACACCAGATTGGCCGACAGGGGGGAGGGGTTCTCTGCACCAAATTTGTTGGAGAGATAGCCGTGGATAATCATCATCGCCTTGGCGTGGATATGACCGGCCAGCTCCGCTTTGCGCTCGATATCCGCCACATCGCCATCACCAAGGTGTACGGTCGCGGTGAGGCGCACCGGCTCGCCGAAGTCATAAGGGTGACCGGAGACCTGAATGACAGACAGGCCGTTGATCTGGCCAATCTCTTCGCCATCGGTTTGCAGCAGGATCTGGCCGTCGATAACCCCCTGATCGGACTGCTCAACCAGATAGTTGAGGCGGTAATCCTGCTCTTCCAGTGCGCCGCGAATATGCTCGTCGGTGACCACATCAGATTCCAGCTCCCGGGCCAGACTGTCAGCCATCCGCATGATGGCGGAGAGTTGCACTTCGGAGAGCGACAACCACTCCTGATGGTCACAGAGGCGGCTGGCATGACGACAAAGGGCGGCGAGGGCGGCTGGCGTGAAGTCCAGCAGGCTCCAGCGCTGGCGCAGCCAGGCCAGGTACTGCAGAAATTCCTGCAGATCCTCTTCAATATTCACCTCTGACACCAGATCCGCGCGCAGGAAGATGCGCTCGGACATATCGCGATCCAGCATCTGGAACTCGGCCACGTCGAGTCGGTCACCGACCAGGATCAGCTTGAGCTTGATGGGGGTCGCTTCAGGCGCGAAGAAGGGGGTCAGAGTTTTCCCTTCCTGATAGGCGTTCCAGTCCAGCTCGCCTTTTTGCATGGCATTTTTCAGTTTGAACCAGAGGTGCGGCTGATCCAGCAGCTCATCCAGTTGCAAAATGAGGTAACCGCCGTTGGCTTCGCGCAGCAAGCCAGGCTCCAGCAGGTGCTGGTTAGCATAGACAGAGCCTTGCTCGGTCTGGTAGTTGATGGAGCCAAACAGGGTATCCCAGTTGAGGTCACGGCCATAAATTACCGGCGCTTCCTGCGCTTCGTGGTGGATCAGCAGGTTGATCAGAATGGGGTGCTGGAACTCCAGACCCAATGCCACGTGAGCCGCCAGATCGGAGAGGAAATCATCGATTTTCGGATCATTGTTCTGCTTGCGCATGATGCGGGTCACGATGCGTTCGGCATCGAGATGGTGGCTCAACAGCTTGAGCAGCTCGCCAACCATTTCGCAAAACTCAACGCCGGTGCCCGGTTGCAGGCGCAGCCAGATAGGTTTGTAGGGGTTGTTCAGATTCTCGGTGTAGCAGAGATCAAACAGGTCACCATCCTTGCCATTAGAGTCGGCAATCAGCGTCTGGCAAACGCCTTCGTAATCTGCGCCGGGGAATCCGTTGAGCAGCATGACCGGACAGTCACCATCAAAACTGGCAAGACGTTTGATGCCGGAAATGGCTCTGGGTTGCAGCGCAGCAAAGGGGATAGGTTCAAGCTCGCTAAGCTTGGAGAACTGTTCAATCGCAAAAGCGGGTTTTAATTGTTCTGATGTTAATTCAGCCACTTAAGACATCCGGTCGAAGATAGGATCAATTGTTGCCATTATACACAGTTCAATTAGTGGTGACAGGAAACAAGATATCTAATTTAACATAATATACATTATGCGCAGTCGCACAAGCCTCTGGGAAAGGCGTCCTCAACGTTCGTGATGCGCTGAGGCGTTTGCCTCCCTCAGTGCCGGAAAGCCTCAAAGGCCGGTTTTGCAGGGAAAGGAGTGGTGCTTGCCTCACAGCAGCATTCCAAAGAAGTTTCGGCGGGCCCACCTACGTCACGACAATCAGCCGCAGAGGGCCGCCTTATACTCGCCATGGCCTACGGCCGCTCGTGACCGTAGACATCATCAACCTGGATGGTCATCAATTCACGCATCAGAGAGCTGGACTGATATGAGGAAACAAAACTAACCAAAAGCTCAAACACAAGAACGCCATCAGGCCCTTCATAGGCCCAACGTTCCAACTCACGCGGCGTAATTAACGAATCTAGTAGCGGAAGAGCCTCAGAAGGCCTGCGGAAAATCTCAAAACCATTTGTCATATCAAATAGATATGACAATGCGTGCTTCATAACAGCGTCTTCACTGACGGACTCTGACATGTCAGAGATCATGTACCGAGCTTTGGCTCCCATCCGGAGCAAAAGTAAATTCATGGAAACTCCATTTAAGTAACAGTTACTTAGAAGTGATTCCACAACACGATACATCAAGTGCATCGATCAAGCGCTGTATAGATTTGGCATCGAGGTCTACACCGATACGCGGCCCGTAGAACTTGGCGGCGGTCAACAGAGAACTCAACGTAGAAACGTCATCCCGATTAACAGTAAGAGTTATGTTTTTGTGGTGCTGGCGCTCGCGATAACGGCGCTGCTTCTCTGCTGGGGTCAACGGTGCATCCCCCAAACATGGACGCCCTGGGGAACGAGTCACACCGAGTTCGAGCTGCACTTCCTTTTGCTTGGCCATGTTCATCACTCCATTTGGTAACTGTTACTTAATTATAGCTCAGACCAAGAAATGAGCAAGATAAAGTAACAGTTACTTTATGCCGATAAATGGGGTTATCGGCATCTGGTGAGAGATAACATCAGGACTCGACTTGCTGCACCGGCGTCCTGGTATCGGTCTTGGTGGGTTCGGGCTCGCGGTATGGGTCAAAGGTGCCACGGGCCACACGTTCGCGGCACTGGCCATCGCTCATCTCAACCTTGGTCATCTGCTGCGTGTAACACATGCAGCGGTCAGCATCAGCGATACAGGCAGCCACAACGGGCATTGTGACCACGTTGCGAAGATGGTCATAGGCCGGTGCCGTGTTCGGCTCCCCCTGTACTCTCGGGATGAAAGTCTCCCTGATATCGACTTCCCTCACCTCACGAACTGGCGCGGCCGGCACGGTCTGAACCCCTGCCCCAGCCTCACCAGTTGACGACATTGCAAACGGGGAACTGCCTTGAGGTGCAGCAGCTGCTGCAACCGGCGCTCCTGGTACTGGCGGGGCAAACCCCTCACTGAATACCTTGTAGATCCCCCACCCTATCAACGGCGACAGCAGGATGGGAACCACAATAAACCAAACTGCCTTCGGGATTCTGAATTTCACCTGCTGGTGAATACTGGCGCTCTTATATAAACCAAAGGAGCGCTTTGGATGCTTCCATTTTAATTTAGTGAGCGCTGTCTTGAATGCGGTATCAGGGCTCGCCTTGCATTCGCTCCACTCGTAGACCATTACGCCAAGGGCGGTTCTACGAACGTGAATATGGCGACCAACCAAGCGGCGGATATTCGCGTGAATAAGGTTCGGGTGCTGAGTGATTATTGTGAAATCAAGGCCGCGGTGCCGGTGAGTTTCAAACTCAGCAATGGAACGATGCGGCGCTTTGCCCGCTGACTCTGGCCGCCAAATACGTTGAGCCTCATCAACGACCAAATGAGCACCTTGGGGTGCCCAGTCTGGCCAGTCGAGCATATCAGGGGCTACTTCATGAGGTATCAGCAAGTCAGGAATACCATCAACGTAAAGTTGGCGGCCTGCCTTAGCTTCCGGCTGCAATATTTGGTCTACGGCGTAAAGCGTTTTTCCGCCACCTGGAACACCTGTTATCAGAGTAATCATTTTATTTGAAACCTCTTCCAAACTTGGATTGATAAACGGGCCATGATGGCAGCTACAACAATGCCAAAGGCGTCATTGAAACCCGCGATTGCGAACACCTGCAATATATCCGATGGCAGGTTGTCGTAATTTCCCCGCGCTCTGGATATAAGCGTATTTACAGCGGCCACAACAGCCGCATAGCTAACAACACCGACTCCCAACTGAATAAGAACCCGAGTGACTATCGGGCCAGCAATGGATAAAAGCCACGCAGCAATATTCATGATTCAGCCCCCTTGCGAGTAATTCCAGCAACGATAAAGCCAGCAGCCACGAAGGCCAGCGCAATGACCAGCGGACGCAGCAGGCTAGCGAACTGGCAGACCGGCGAATAAGAGATCTTCAAGGAGTGCTCATCCCAAAGCGGTATGACCTTATCAGCGGGGCATTGTGACGTTGAGGAACCCCACGGGGTATAGGAAACATCAACGGGCCGTTCCTCGACCTCGAGTTTTTCATCCTTGAGTTCACCCATCTCAGCACAAGCTATCGACATAGGGTTAGCCTCACAGAACGTCGGTTTTTCCTTCTCTGGTTGAGTGCCGCCAGAACCACCGGCGGGGCCAGTATCAGGGACAACATTAGGGTTGGTAGCGCCTTCAATTTTAACGGGGCCAACATCTACGCGAACCCTGTTAGGCTGGGATGGAGTGGGCGCGGGAGATATATCAACGCGGTCTCTATACCAGTTGCCATTTTTAAAGTAAGGGTCACCGAGCCAAGATGAAAACGGAGGAAAGCTAGTTGATGAAATAGGAACGCCACCATCTCTAAGTGATGGGATGTGATTAAATCCATCAGAAAGAACTCCATCTGGAATATCTCTGGAATCAAAATAACCAGACTGCAATGGAGTTGGAGAGGGTTTATTAGGGTCTTTTGGATTGGTGCAGGATGTAGCAACGTTGCCGACGATAGTGCAAGAAACAGCAACAAGCTCGAAATAACCAGCGGGACTACCATTAGTAAAAGAGACGTTACACTTTGTATCAGTGATATTCGTGAGTTTATAAGAAGGGTTGGCGGCAACTGCTTTAGTGCAAGCCTGAGTGCGAGTTGAACCAAAATAACAGGTGCCTGAACAGGCCTTGTATGCCTGACCATACTGATATGAATTATCGTATCCAGTTAAATCAGGAGCATGGCACCAAGCAGTGCCAGTATCATCACAGGGAACAAGACCATCAGAAGTTAACCAGTTATAAACCTCATACGCGCCAACAGCAGTTACACCAGCGGGGCCAAGTTTACTAACTACGTTACGAAACGTATTGCGAGCAATATTACGTTCAACAGCCAAAGCAACAGCAGTTGACGCAGTAGTTCCAGAAACGGTTACCGCTCCTGTAGTTCTGACGAAACCCATATTATCGATTACGCCAGCAGCAGTCCAAACACCATCAACTTGTTTAACGCCCTCAAGGGTCATTGTCGTATAACCGGCACTGACGATACGAAAACATGGCCGCGATGATAAACACGGCGGCCTTGTATTTGGTAACCATATTTACCTCGACGTGAAGAATATAAAAAACATGCCCAGCATAGCGATGGACACATATACGGCCTCGGGCGTCATGAATCACCCCCTACATGCATTGAAGAAGCCAGGGTTCGATAGGCCCATGCGATAGCCCAGACAACACCGATAGCAATGCAGATTGCACCAGCCTGATAGGCGGTGATCATCTGGCAGTTCACAAGCTGGGGAGTAGATACAACGACCGTTCCGGTACTGGATATGGTCTTGAGGGAGGAGCCTTCGACCTGGGTAAAGTAAGGGGTAGGATTGCCGTTCTGGTCGGTTCCTACCCCTGACATGTCGGCGGCCATGGCGGCCAACGTTGACTCGGGGGTGTTATAACAGACGCCTTTGTACTGAAATGACATACAACACCCCCGAGCTATTACATGGCCGCACGGACCATCTTGTATCCCTTGATGGCCGCCAAGATCCCCAGAACGGCGACACCAATCAAACCGGCAGCAGTACCGACCTTGGCGATAACAGCCAGAACTGCTGACACATCGATGTCACCCTCAGCAGCGAAGGCCGGAACGGACGCAGTAGCCACAACAGCAGTGGCACCGATTTTCTTGAGCAGAGCAACAGCTTGATTTTGCTTTTCCATGGTCTTATCTCCCTATAGGGTTGGTTAAACCCCCTGCCCCGACCATGGGCAAGGAGCGGTGAAACTACACCTTAGCGTGAGCGGCTTGGCTCACTGGCTTCCAGCCGACAACGAGCAGCTTGGTCTGCTTCATGCCCAACTGGGGGGCGAACTGAACTTCGATAAGGCCAGGCAGAACACCACCGGCCCGAGCTGCTGCGTGCAGATCCTTAGCCAGCTTGTTGCCGTTGGAGGTATCGAGCGGGAGCTTACCGATGTTCACACCGGCAAAGCCGTTATCAATCATCAGCTCATCCTCGATCACGTGCATATTGGCCCAGTCAAAGGCCTCTTTGCCCGGCTCATCCATTGAGCCAAAACGCACCTGAAGGGCGTTCACAACCATGTTCATGCCTGCCATATCTCTTCCTCGCTTTTGATAGTGCGGCCCCGTGAGTCGGTGGCCTGATGTGCCCAGTACCAAAGCCGGTCTAACCGTGCTTTCGTGTGGCGAATACGTTCACGCAGCGCGATGGCCTGCGGGATTTTCTCGTGGTCTTGTTCGGCGTCGGCCAGTTCAGAGCGAAGAGCATCGAGCACAATGGACAACTTGCGGTGCTCGGTGTCGGCGTATGAACGGGCATCAAATTCGGTGGACTTCGGAGCGCCCAGGTAGTCGGCAAAGTCGATGGCCAATTGCTCATCGTCATACTCGGGCGGCTGCTCAGGTTCGGGGAGCTTGTTGTCTGCGCGGTACTGGGTGACGTTGCCACGAACCAGCTCGAACGTGCCATCGTCAAACACAGCCAAGTGCAGCTGCTCGCCACCCATACCGCCGAGGTCGCCATTGAGGCGAATAGGCCGACCGGCGATAAGGTGAGATACACAGGAACCGGCGACATCGAGCGGCAGACCGGAGACCTTGCTGACCTCTTTGGCTATCAGCTGCTCGCGGGATTCGCCGAGTGCCTGGACGAAGCCCTTGCCGAACTTGCTGCCAATGCTCGACATATCACCGGCTGAATCAAGGACGGTGCCCACAGGCTCGACATAGTTCGCAGGGCGCTGGTTGTTGAAGTCCATCTTGATCAGGTGCAGCAGCTTAACGGTCTTCTTGGCGCGGAGGTTCTGCATCTGAGCCTTAGTGATACCAACATCCATCAAGGCTTTAACAGAGTCATAAAACGAGCTGGAAGCCGTGAGGCGCTTGACCTTATCCCAGCCATCGGTAGCCAGGGAGCGATAGAACATCATCAGCCTGTCGGCGCGGGTGTAGTTCCATTTGTCGGTGAATGACCCATCAGGGTTTAAAATCTGTTTACATCTTCCATATGTCTGACGCAGTTTTTCCTGCACCTTGGCATCCTGAGTCAGGTGAACTTTGCTATCGCCAAGGGCGGTCATCATATCGGCGAACATGTCACGCCAAGCCCACTCGCAGAAGCTCATGCCCTCACGCTTCTCGAACTCAGAGACAAAGCTCAGGAACTGCCACACGTTGCGCGGGATCTGCTTCTTCTCAAACCAGCGAGTGTACCCCCTGCCCTCAAGACGCAGACGATGCTGCGCGAACTCCTGAAGCTCAGGCGATTGCATGGCCTTGATAACGGAGTCATAGCGGGAGGTCTTTTCTTTGCGGGCGGCGGCCTGAAGGTTCTTAAGCTGATTCTCCATCTCGTAGTCTTTGGCGTAGACAACGAGCACATGAGCACGTCCAGCGTCCTGCATGTCTTTGGTGCGGCGATTGAAGTAGATAGTAGAGGCGTAATCAGCCTCTTTGGATGGGCGCATATGGCGGTGAGACAGCTGGCCGATGGCGCTCAGGCAGTTGGCCATTGTCTCGGAATCAGGGAGCTGGATGCTGTATGTGCAGTCTACGCGGCGTATGTGAGCAGAGCCGAAGTCGAGCATTTCAGCGACTCGGGGCAGGGCTCGAGTGAAAGCCGCGATAAGCTCGAGGATGCCAGTAGCAGCACAGTCTGGCCCGAACACGTTGTGACCCTGGAGCAGCTTAGCCGGTGACCCCTTGATAGCAATGCAAGGCCAACTTCTATTGAGCTGGGCTTGATGGAGCTTGCAGGTAATGTCAGTGAACGAACTAGGGACTGACTCCCAGGGATGGTACAGGTCATGGAGTTTCCCCTCCGGGTCAATTGAGAAATCGACTCTCTTCGAGCCCAGTCTTAAGCCACGGCGCCCACACTCTTCGAGATCCACTATTCCAACGATGTCGGATGCACCAGCGCCGATGCGCTGCACTGTGCAGAACCGTTGTTGAAACGGAATGTGGATTTCCCAGAAGTCGTACATGTTTTGGCGTCCCGTGCCGATTATCGTTTTTGCCTAATTTTCTAAGAAATTAGGATTACACGGAACATTAGGTTCTCAGAGCTTAGATGTCAAGAAACTATGAATCTCAGATTCAAAGACGGTTAGACTGTATGGATACACATGGTTGAAATTGAAAGGGTTGATATGCCTACCAAACACATAGATGACGCGACGTGGAGACGGGTTGAATCTGAGACTGTAAAGGCAGTGATCGCCACAAAGACGAGCCTGAAGGACACAGAGGTGCTGAAGATCCTGATACAGAAGGGGCTCCAGGAGATCAGGGAGGAAGACTACCTGAACTACCTGCGGAAGAAGAAGGAGAAGTAGCTGATGGCCGTGATCTAGGTGTACTGAATCACGAGGCCTGCGGGGCTACGCCCCCCGCGGGACCCCCGAACCCCCGAGTAACTCCCCTACCCTCATTTTTAACGCTAACCATCTGAAAAGACTAAACATTAGTCCAGCTGATGCGTCCGGCTCTCGGAGTCCAAGCCACAGTTAGAGTTCGTGGCTTCGCCGACCCCGAGGGTCGGGCCGTCCCCGCCCCCGGGGCGCGCAAGCGCATCCCCCAGGGCGTGTACGTCCCTACCCCTCCGAAGAAAGGCGAGCTACGTCTATCTGGTGCTGTTTGGTGGGGGTTCTGGGGGGGGGGTTACGCACGGCTGCGCATAATGCGGTTTATATTCAACGCCCCTTCGGGCGTCCTGCTGCTTCGCAGGTTAGCAGGCCGGCAGCGCTAAACATAAACGCTGGACATTATGCGCAGTCGCACAAGCCTCTGGGAAAGGCGTCCTCAACGTTCGTGATGCGCTGAGGCGTTTGCCTCCCTCAGTGCCGGAAAGCCTCAAAGGCCGGTTTTGCAGGGAAAGGAGTGGTGCTTGCCTCACAGCAGCATTCCAAAGAAGTTTCGGCGGGCCCACCTACGTCACGACAATCAGCCGCAGAGGGCCGCCTTATACTCGCCATGGCCTACGGCCGCTCGTGACCGTAGACATCATCAACCTGGATGGTCATCAATTCACGCATCAGAGAGCTGGACTGATATGAGGAAACAAAACTAACCAAAAGCTCAAACACAAGAACGCCATCAGGCCCTTCATAGGCCCAACGTTCCAACTCACGCGGCGTAATTAACGAATCTAGTAGCGGAAGAGCCTCAGAAGGCCTGCGGAAAATCTCAAAACCATTTGTCATATCAAATAGATATGACAATGCGTGCTTCATAACAGCGTCTTCACTGACGGACTCTGACATGTCAGAGATCATGTACCGAGCTTTGGCTCCCATCCGGAGCAAAAGTAAATTCATGGAAACTCCATTTAAGTAACAGTTACTTAGAAGTGATTCCACAACACGATACATCAAGTGCATCGATCAAGCGCTGTATAGATTTGGCATCGAGGTCTACACCGATACGCGGCCCGTAGAACTTGGCGGCGGTCAACAGAGAACTCAACGTAGAAACGTCATCCCGATTAACAGTAAGAGTTATGTTTTTGTGGTGCTGGCGCTCGCGATAACGGCGCTGCTTCTCTGCTGGGGTCAACGGTGCATCCCCCAAACATGGACGCCCTGGGGAACGAGTCACACCGAGTTCGAGCTGCACTTCCTTTTGCTTGGCCATGTTCATCACTCCATTTGGTAACTGTTACTTAATTATAGCTCAGACCAAGAAATGAGCAAGATAAAGTAACAGTTACTTTATGCCGATAAATGGGGTTATCGGCATCTGGTGAGAGATAACATCAGGACTCGACTTGCTGCACCGGCGTCCTGGTATCGGTCTTGGTGGGTTCGGGCTCGCGGTATGGGTCAAAGGTGCCACGGGCCACACGTTCGCGGCACTGGCCATCGCTCATCTCAACCTTGGTCATCTGCTGCGTGTAACACATGCAGCGGTCAGCATCAGCGATACAGGCAGCCACAACGGGCATTGTGACCACGTTGCGAAGATGGTCATAGGCCGGTGCCGTGTTCGGCTCCCCCTGTACTCTCGGGATGAAAGTCTCCCTGATATCGACTTCCCTCACCTCACGAACTGGCGCGGCCGGCACGGTCTGAACCCCTGCCCCAGCCTCACCAGTTGACGACATTGCAAACGGGGAACTGCCTTGAGGTGCAGCAGCTGCTGCAACCGGCGCTCCTGGTACTGGCGGGGCAAACCCCTCACTGAATACCTTGTAGATCCCCCACCCTATCAACGGCGACAGCAGGATGGGAACCACAATAAACCAAACTGCCTTCGGGATTCTGAATTTCACCTGCTGGTGAATACTGGCGCT
Organism: Aeromonas sp. 84A; assembly: GCF_051919345.1. Lineage (NCBI taxonomy): Bacteria > Pseudomonadati > Pseudomonadota > Gammaproteobacteria > Aeromonadales > Aeromonadaceae > Aeromonas > Aeromonas sp. 84A. Next base: position 2,721,126 of record NZ_JBQBEW010000001.1, on the reverse strand, counting down.
CTTATATAAACCAAAGGAGCGCTTTGGATGCTTCCATTTTAATTTAGTGAGCGCTGTCTTGAATGCGGTATCAGGGCTCGCCTTGCATTCGCTCCACTCGTAGACCATTACGCCAAGGGCGGTTCTACGAACGTGAATATGGCGACCAACCAAGCGGCGGATATTCGCGTGAATAAGGTTCGGGTGCTGAGTGATTATTGTGAAATCAAGGCCGCGGTGCCGGTGAGTTTCAAACTCAGCAATGGAACGATGCGGCGCTTTGCCCGCTGACTCTGGCCGCCAAATACGTTGAGCCTCATCAACGACCAAATGAGCACCTTGGGGTGCCCAGTCTGGCCAGTCGAGCATATCAGGGGCTACTTCATGAGGTATCAGCAAGTCAGGAATACCATCAACGTAAAGTTGGCGGCCTGCCTTAGCTTCCGGCTGCAATATTTGGTCTACGGCGTAAAGCGTTTTTCCGCCACCTGGAACACCTGTTATCAGAGTAATCATTTTATTTGAAACCTCTTCCAAACTTGGATTGATAAACGGGCCATGATGGCAGCTACAACAATGCCAAAGGCGTCATTGAAACCCGCGATTGCGAACACCTGCAATATATCCGATGGCAGGTTGTCGTAATTTCCCCGCGCTCTGGATATAAGCGTATTTACAGCGGCCACAACAGCCGCATAGCTAACAACACCGACTCCCAACTGAATAAGAACCCGAGTGACTATCGGGCCAGCAATGGATAAAAGCCACGCAGCAATATTCATGATTCAGCCCCCTTGCGAGTAATTCCAGCAACGATAAAGCCAGCAGCCACGAAGGCCAGCGCAATGACCAGCGGACGCAGCAGGCTAGCGAACTGGCAGACCGGCGAATAAGAGATCTTCAAGGAGTGCTCATCCCAAAGCGGTATGACCTTATCAGCGGGGCATTGTGACGTTGAGGAACCCCACGGGGTATAGGAAACATCAACGGGCCGTTCCTCGACCTCGAGTTTTTCATCCTTGAGTTCACCCATCTCAGCACAAGCTATCGACATAGGGTTAGCCTCACAGAACGTCGGTTTTTCCTTCTCTGGTTGAGTGCCGCCAGAACCACCGGCGGGGCCAGTATCAGGGACAACATTAGGGTTGGTAGCGCCTTCAATTTTAACGGGGCCAACATCTACGCGAACCCTGTTAGGCTGGGATGGAGTGGGCGCGGGAGATATATCAACGCGGTCTCTATACCAGTTGCCATTTTTAAAGTAAGGGTCACCGAGCCAAGATGAAAACGGAGGAAAGCTAGTTGATGAAATAGGAACGCCACCATCTCTAAGTGATGGGATGTGATTAAATCCATCAGAAAGAACTCCATCTGGAATATCTCTGGAATCAAAATAACCAGACTGCAATGGAGTTGGAGAGGGTTTATTAGGGTCTTTTGGATTGGTGCAGGATGTAGCAACGTTGCCGACGATAGTGCAAGAAACAGCAACAAGCTCGAAATAACCAGCGGGACTACCATTAGTAAAAGAGACGTTACACTTTGTATCAGTGATATTCGTGAGTTTATAAGAAGGGTTGGCGGCAACTGCTTTAGTGCAAGCCTGAGTGCGAGTTGAACCAAAATAACAGGTGCCTGAACAGGCCTTGTATGCCTGACCATACTGATATGAATTATCGTATCCAGTTAAATCAGGAGCATGGCACCAAGCAGTGCCAGTATCATCACAGGGAACAAGACCATCAGAAGTTAACCAGTTATAAACCTCATACGCGCCAACAGCAGTTACACCAGCGGGGCCAAGTTTACTAACTACGTTACGAAACGTATTGCGAGCAATATTACGTTCAACAGCCAAAGCAACAGCAGTTGACGCAGTAGTTCCAGAAACGGTTACCGCTCCTGTAGTTCTGACGAAACCCATATTATCGATTACGCCAGCAGCAGTCCAAACACCATCAACTTGTTTAACGCCCTCAAGGGTCATTGTCGTATAACCGGCACTGACGATAGACGAAAACATGGCCGCGATGATAAACACGGCGGCCTTGTATTTGGTAACCATATTTACCTCGACGTGAAGAATATAAAAAACATGCCCAGCATAGCGATGGACACATATACGGCCTCGGGCGTCATGAATCACCCCCTACATGCATTGAAGAAGCCAGGGTTCGATAGGCCCATGCGATAGCCCAGACAACACCGATAGCAATGCAGATTGCACCAGCCTGATAGGCGGTGATCATCTGGCAGTTCACAAGCTGGGGAGTAGATACAACGACCGTTCCGGTACTGGATATGGTCTTGAGGGAGGAGCCTTCGACCTGGGTAAAGTAAGGGGTAGGATTGCCGTTCTGGTCGGTTCCTACCCCTGACATGTCGGCGGCCATGGCGGCCAACGTTGACTCGGGGGTGTTATAACAGACGCCTTTGTACTGAAATGACATACAACACCCCCGAGCTATTACATGGCCGCACGGACCATCTTGTATCCCTTGATGGCCGCCAAGATCCCCAGAACGGCGACACCAATCAAACCGGCAGCAGTACCGACCTTGGCGATAACAGCCAGAACTGCTGACACATCGATGTCACCCTCAGCAGCGAAGGCCGGAACGGACGCAGTAGCCACAACAGCAGTGGCACCGATTTTCTTGAGCAGAGCAACAGCTTGATTTTGCTTTTCCATGGTCTTATCTCCCTATAGGGTTGGTTAAACCCCCTGCCCCGACCATGGGCAAGGAGCGGTGAAACTACACCTTAGCGTGAGCGGCTTGGCTCACTGGCTTCCAGCCGACAACGAGCAGCTTGGTCTGCTTCATGCCCAACTGGGGGGCGAACTGAACTTCGATAAGGCCAGGCAGAACACCACCGGCCCGAGCTGCTGCGTGCAGATCCTTAGCCAGCTTGTTGCCGTTGGAGGTATCGAGCGGGAGCTTACCGATGTTCACACCGGCAAAGCCGTTATCAATCATCAGCTCATCCTCGATCACGTGCATATTGGCCCAGTCAAAGGCCTCTTTGCCCGGCTCATCCATTGAGCCAAAACGCACCTGAAGGGCGTTCACAACCATGTTCATGCCTGCCATATCTCTTCCTCGCTTTTGATAGTGCGGCCCCGTGAGTCGGTGGCCTGATGTGCCCAGTACCAAAGCCGGTCTAACCGTGCTTTCGTGTGGCGAATACGTTCACGCAGCGCGATGGCCTGCGGGATTTTCTCGTGGTCTTGTTCGGCGTCGGCCAGTTCAGAGCGAAGAGCATCGAGCACAATGGACAACTTGCGGTGCTCGGTGTCGGCGTATGAACGGGCATCAAATTCGGTGGACTTCGGAGCGCCCAGGTAGTCGGCAAAGTCGATGGCCAATTGCTCATCGTCATACTCGGGCGGCTGCTCAGGTTCGGGGAGCTTGTTGTCTGCGCGGTACTGGGTGACGTTGCCACGAACCAGCTCGAACGTGCCATCGTCAAACACAGCCAAGTGCAGCTGCTCGCCACCCATACCGCCGAGGTCGCCATTGAGGCGAATAGGCCGACCGGCGATAAGGTGAGATACACAGGAACCGGCGACATCGAGCGGCAGACCGGAGACCTTGCTGACCTCTTTGGCTATCAGCTGCTCGCGGGATTCGCCGAGTGCCTGGACGAAGCCCTTGCCGAACTTGCTGCCAATGCTCGACATATCACCGGCTGAATCAAGGACGGTGCCCACAGGCTCGACATAGTTCGCAGGGCGCTGGTTGTTGAAGTCCATCTTGATCAGGTGCAGCAGCTTAACGGTCTTCTTGGCGCGGAGGTTCTGCATCTGAGCCTTAGTGATACCAACATCCATCAAGGCTTTAACAGAGTCATAAAACGAGCTGGAAGCCGTGAGGCGCTTGACCTTATCCCAGCCATCGGTAGCCAGGGAGCGATAGAACATCATCAGCCTGTCGGCGCGGGTGTAGTTCCATTTGTCGGTGAATGACCCATCAGGGTTTAAAATCTGTTTACATCTTCCATATGTCTGACGCAGTTTTTCCTGCACCTTGGCATCCTGAGTCAGGTGAACTTTGCTATCGCCAAGGGCGGTCATCATATCGGCGAACATGTCACGCCAAGCCCACTCGCAGAAGCTCATGCCCTCACGCTTCTCGAACTCAGAGACAAAGCTCAGGAACTGCCACACGTTGCGCGGGATCTGCTTCTTCTCAAACCAGCGAGTGTACCCCCTGCCCTCAAGACGCAGACGATGCTGCGCGAACTCCTGAAGCTCAGGCGATTGCATGGCCTTGATAACGGAGTCATAGCGGGAGGTCTTTTCTTTGCGGGCGGCGGCCTGAAGGTTCTTAAGCTGATTCTCCATCTCGTAGTCTTTGGCGTAGACAACGAGCACATGAGCACGTCCAGCGTCCTGCATGTCTTTGGTGCGGCGATTGAAGTAGATAGTAGAGGCGTAATCAGCCTCTTTGGATGGGCGCATATGGCGGTGAGACAGCTGGCCGATGGCGCTCAGGCAGTTGGCCATTGTCTCGGAATCAGGGAGCTGGATGCTGTATGTGCAGTCTACGCGGCGTATGTGAGCAGAGCCGAAGTCGAGCATTTCAGCGACTCGGGGCAGGGCTCGAGTGAAAGCCGCGATAAGCTCGAGGATGCCAGTAGCAGCACAGTCTGGCCCGAACACGTTGTGACCCTGGAGCAGCTTAGCCGGTGACCCCTTGATAGCAATGCAAGGCCAACTTCTATTGAGCTGGGCTTGATGGAGCTTGCAGGTAATGTCAGTGAACGAACTAGGGACTGACTCCCAGGGATGGTACAGGTCATGGAGTTTCCCCTCCGGGTCAATTGAGAAATCGACTCTCTTCGAGCCCAGTCTTAAGCCACGGCGCCCACACTCTTCGAGATCCACTATTCCAACGATGTCGGATGCACCAGCGCCGATGCGCTGCACTGTGCAGAACCGTTGTTGAAACGGAATGTGGATTTCCCAGAAGTCGTACATGTTTTGGCGTCCCGTGCCGATTATCGTTTTTGCCTAATTTTCTAAGAAATTAGGATTACACGGAACATTAGGTTCTCAGAGCTTAGATGTCAAGAAACTATGAATCTCAGATTCAAAGACGGTTAGACTGTATGGATACACATGGTTGAAATTGAAAGGGTTGATATGCCTACCAAACACATAGATGACGCGACGTGGAGACGGGTTGAATCTGAGACTGTAAAGGCAGTGATCGCCACAAAGACGAGCCTGAAGGACACAGAGGTGCTGAAGATCCTGATACAGAAGGGGCTCCAGGAGATCAGGGAGGAAGACTACCTGAACTACCTGCGGAAGAAGAAGGAGAAGTAGCTGATGGCCGTGATCTAGGTGTACTGAATCACGAGGCCTGCGGGGCTACGCCCCCCGCGGGACCCCCGAACCCCCGAGTAACTCCCCTACCCTCATTTTTAACGCTAACCATCTGAAAAGACTAAACATTAGTCCAGCTGATGCGTCCGGCTCTCGGAGTCCAAGCCACAGTTAGAGTTCGTGGCTTCGCCGACCCCGAGGGTCGGGCCGTCCCCGCCCCCGGGGCGCGCAAGCGCATCCCCCAGGGCGTGTACGTCCCTACCCCTCCGAAGAAAGGCGAGCTACGTCTATCTGGTGCTGTTTGGTGGGGGTTCTGGGGGGGGGGTTACGCACGGCTGCGCATAATGCGGTTTATATTCAACGCCCCTTCGGGCGTCCTGCTGCTTCGCAGGTTAGCAGGCCGGCAGCGCTAAACATAAACGCTGGACATTATGCGCAGTCGCACAAGCCTCTGGGAAAGGCGTCCTCAACGTTCGTGATGCGCTGAGGCGTTTGCCTCCCTCAGTGCCGGAAAGCCTCAAAGGCCGGTTTTGCAGGGAAAGGAGTGGTGCTTGCCTCACAGCAGCATTCCAAAGAAGTTTCGGCGGGCCCACCTACGTCACGACAATCAGCCGCAGAGGGCCGCCTTATACTCGCCATGGCCTACGGCCGCTCGTGACCGTAGACATCATCAACCTGGATGGTCATCAATTCACGCATCAGAGAGCTGGACTGATATGAGGAAACAAAACTAACCAAAAGCTCAAACACAAGAACGCCATCAGGCCCTTCATAGGCCCAACGTTCCAACTCACGCGGCGTAATTAACGAATCTAGTAGCGGAAGAGCCTCAGAAGGCCTGCGGAAAATCTCAAAACCATTTGTCATATCAAATAGATATGACAATGCGTGCTTCATAACAGCGTCTTCACTGACGGACTCTGACATGTCAGAGATCATGTACCGAGCTTTGGCTCCCATCCGGAGCAAAAGTAAATTCATGGAAACTCCATTTAAGTAACAGTTACTTAGAAGTGATTCCACAACACGATACATCAAGTGCATCGATCAAGCGCTGTATAGATTTGGCATCGAGGTCTACACCGATACGCGGCCCGTAGAACTTGGCGGCGGTCAACAGAGAACTCAACGTAGAAACGTCATCCCGATTAACAGTAAGAGTTATGTTTTTGTGGTGCTGGCGCTCGCGATAACGGCGCTGCTTCTCTGCTGGGGTCAACGGTGCATCCCCCAAACATGGACGCCCTGGGGAACGAGTCACACCGAGTTCGAGCTGCACTTCCTTTTGCTTGGCCATGTTCATCACTCCATTTGGTAACTGTTACTTAATTATAGCTCAGACCAAGAAATGAGCAAGATAAAGTAACAGTTACTTTATGCCGATAAATGGGGTTATCGGCATCTGGTGAGAGATAACATCAGGACTCGACTTGCTGCACCGGCGTCCTGGTATCGGTCTTGGTGGGTTCGGGCTCGCGGTATGGGTCAAAGGTGCCACGGGCCACACGTTCGCGGCACTGGCCATCGCTCATCTCAACCTTGGTCATCTGCTGCGTGTAACACATGCAGCGGTCAGCATCAGCGATACAGGCAGCCACAACGGGCATTGTGACCACGTTGCGAAGATGGTCATAGGCCGGTGCCGTGTTCGGCTCCCCCTGTACTCTCGGGATGAAAGTCTCCCTGATATCGACTTCCCTCACCTCACGAACTGGCGCGGCCGGCACGGTCTGAACCCCTGCCCCAGCCTCACCAGTTGACGACATTGCAAACGGGGAACTGCCTTGAGGTGCAGCAGCTGCTGCAACCGGCGCTCCTGGTACTGGCGGGGCAAACCCCTCACTGAATACCTTGTAGATCCCCCACCCTATCAACGGCGACAGCAGGATGGGAACCACAATAAACCAAACTGCCTTCGGGATTCTGAATTTCACCTGCTGGTGAATACTGGCGCTCTTATATAAACCAAAGGAGCGCTTTGGATGCTTCCATTTTAATTTAGTGAGCGCTGTCTTGAATGCGGTATCAGGGCTCGCCTTGCATTCGCTCCACTCGTAGACCATTACGCCAAGGGCGGTTCTACGAACGTGAATATGGCGACCAACCAAGCGGCGGATATTCGCGTGAATAAGGTTCGGGTGCTGAGTGATTATTGTGAAATCAAGGCCGCGGTGCCGGTGAGTTTCAAACTCAGCAATGGAACGATGCGGCGCTTTGCCCGCTGACTCTGGCCGCCAAATACGTTGAGCCTCATCAACGACCAAATGAGCACCTTGGGGTGCCCAGTCTGGCCAGTCGAGCATATCAGGGGCTACTTCATGAGGTATCAGCAAGTCAGGAATACCATCAACGTAAAGTTGGCGGCCTGCCTTAGCTTCCGGCTGCAATATTTGGTCTACGGCGTAAAGCGTTTTTCCGCCACCTGGAACACCTGTTATCAGAGTAATCATTTTATTTGAAACCTCTTCCAAACTTGGATTGATAAACGGGCCATGATGGCAGCTACAACAATGCCAAAGGCGTCATTGAAACCCGCGATTGCGAACACCTGCAATATATCCGATGGCAGGTTGTCGTAATTTCCCCGCGCTCTGGATATAAGCGTATTTACAGCGGCCACAACAGCCGCATAGCTAACAACACCGACTCCCAACTGAATAAGAACCCGAGTGACTATCGGGCCAGCAATGGATAAAAGCCACGCAGCAATATTCATGATTCAGCCCCCTTGCGAGTAATTCCAGCAACGATAAAGCCAGCAGCCACGAAGGCCAGCGCAATGACCAGCGGACGCAGCAGGCTAGCGAACTGGCAGACCGGCGAATAAGAGATCTTCAAGGAGTGCTCATCCCAAAGCGGTATGACCTTATCAGCGGGGCATTGTGACGTTGAGGAACCCCACGGGGTATAGGAAACATCAACGGGCCGTTCCTCGACCTCGAGTTTTTCATCCTTGAGTTCACCCATCTCAGCACAAGCTATCGACATAGGGTTAGCCTCACAGAACGTCGGTTTTTCCTTCTCTGGTTGAGTGCCGCCAGAACCACCGGCGGGGCCAGTATCAGGGACAACATTAGGGTTGGTAGCGCCTTCAATTTTAACGGGGCCAACATCTACGCGAACCCTGTTAGGCTGGGATGGAGTGGGCGCGGGAGATATATCAACGCGGTCTCTATACCAGTTGCCATTTTTAAAGTAAGGGTCACCGAGCCAAGATGAAAACGGAGGAAAGCTAGTTGATGAAATAGGAACGCCACCATCTCTAAGTGATGGGATGTGATTAAATCCATCAGAAAGAACTCCATCTGGAATATCTCTGGAATCAAAATAACCAGACTGCAATGGAGTTGGAGAGGGTTTATTAGGGTCTTTTGGATTGGTGCAGGATGTAGCAACGTTGCCGACGATAGTGCAAGAAACAGCAACAAGCTCGAAATAACCAGCGGGACTACCATTAGTAAAAGAGACGTTACACTTTGTATCAGTGATATTCGTGAGTTTATAAGAAGGGTTGGCGGCAACTGCTTTAGTGCAAGCCTGAGTGCGAGTTGAACCAAAATAACAGGTGCCTGAACAGGCCTTGTATGCCTGACCATACTGATATGAATTATCGTATCCAGTTAAATCAGGAGCATGGCACCAAGCAGTGCCAGTATCATCACAGGGAACAAGACCATCAGAAGTTAACCAGTTATAAACCTCATACGCGCCAACAGCAGTTACACCAGCGGGGCCAAGTTTACTAACTACGTTACGAAACGTATTGCGAGCAATATTACGTTCAACAGCCAAAGCAACAGCAGTTGACGCAGTAGTTCCAGAAACGGTTACCGCTCCTGTAGTTCTGACGAAACCCATATTATCGATTACGCCAGCAGCAGTCCAAACACCATCAACTTGTTTAACGCCCTCAAGGGTCATTGTCGTATAACCGGCACTGACGATAGACGAAAACATGGCCGCGATGATAAACACGGCGGCCTTGTATTTGGTAACCATATTTACCTCGACGTGAAGAATATAAAAAACATGCCCAGCATAGCGATGGACACATATACGGCCTCGGGCGTCATGAATCACCCCCTACATGCATTGAAGAAGCCAGGGTTCGATAGGCCCATGCGATAGCCCAGACAACACCGATAGCAATGCAGATTGCACCAGCCTGATAGGCGGTGATCATCTGGCAGTTCACAAGCTGGGGAGTAGATACAACGACCGTTCCGGTACTGGATATGGTCTTGAGGGAGGAGCCTTCGACCTGGGTAAAGTAAGGGGTAGGATTGCCGTTCTGGTCGGTTCCTACCCCTGACATGTCGGCGGCCATGGCGGCCAACGTTGACTCGGGGGTGTTATAACAGACGCCTTTGTACTGAAATGACATACAACACCCCCGAGCTATTACATGGCCGCACGGACCATCTTGTATCCCTTGATGGCCGCCAAGATCCCCAGAACGGCGACACCAATCAAACCGGCAGCAGTACCGACCTTGGCGATAACAGCCAGAACTGCTGACACATCGATGTCACCCTCAGCAGCGAAGGCCGGAACGGACGCAGTAGCCACAACAGCAGTGGCACCGATTTTCTTGAGCAGAGCAACAGCTTGATTTTGCTTTTCCATGGTCTTATCTCCCTATAGGGTTGGTTAAACCCCCTGCCCCGACCATGGGCAAGGAGCGGTGAAACTACACCTTAGCGTGAGCGGCTTGGCTCACTGGCTTCCAGCCGACAACGAGCAGCTTGGTCTGCTTCATGCCCAACTGGGGGGCGAACTGAACTTCGATAAGGCCAGGCAGAACACCACCGGCCCGAGCTGCTGCGTGCAGATCCTTAGCCAGCTTGTTGCCGTTGGAGGTATCGAGCGGGAGCTTACCGATGTTCACACCGGCAAAGCCGTTATCAATCATCAGCTCATCCTCGATCACGTGCATATTGGCCCAGTCAAAGGCCTCTTTGCCCGGCTCATCCATTGAGCCAAAACGCACCTGAAGGGCGTTCACAACCATGTTCATGCCTGCCATATCTCTTCCTCGCTTTTGATAGTGCGGCCCCGTGAGTCGGTGGCCTGATGTGCCCAGTACCAAAGCCGGTCTAACCGTGCTTTCGTGTGGCGAATACGTTCACGCAGCGCGATGGCCTGCGGGATTTTCTCGTGGTCTTGTTCGGCGTCGGCCAGTTCAGAGCGAAGAGCATCGAGCACAATGGACAACTTGCGGTGCTCGGTGTCGGCGTATGAACGGGCATCAAATTCGGTGGACTTCGGAGCGCCCAGGTAGTCGGCAAAGTCGATGGCCAATTGCTCATCGTCATACTCGGGCGGCTGCTCAGGTTCGGGGAGCTTGTTGTCTGCGCGGTACTGGGTGACGTTGCCACGAACCAGCTCGAACGTGCCATCGTCAAACACAGCCAAGTGCAGCTGCTCGCCACCCATACCGCCGAGGTCGCCATTGAGGCGAATAGGCCGACCGGCGATAAGGTGAGATACACAGGAACCGGCGACATCGAGCGGCAGACCGGAGACCTTGCTGACCTCTTTGGCTATCAGCTGCTCGCGGGATTCGCCGAGTGCCTGGACGAAGCCCTTGCCGAACTTGCTGCCAATGCTCGACATATCACCGGCTGAATCAAGGACGGTGCCCACAGGCTCGACATAGTTCGCAGGGCGCTGGTTGTTGAAGTCCATCTTGATCAGGTGCAGCAGCTTAACGGTCTTCTTGGCGCGGAGGTTCTGCATCTGAGCCTTAGTGATACCAACATCCATCAAGGCTTTAACAGAGTCATAAAACGAGCTGGAAGCCGTGAGGCGCTTGACCTTATCCCAGCCATCGGTAGCCAGGGAGCGATAGAACATCATCAGCCTGTCGGCGCGGGTGTAGTTCCATTTGTCGGTGAATGACCCATCAGGGTTTAAAATCTGTTTACATCTTCCATATGTCTGACGCAGTTTTTCCTGCACCTTGGCATCCTGAGTCAGGTGAACTTTGCTATCGCCAAGGGCGGTCATCATATCGGCGAACATGTCACGCCAAGCCCACTCGCAGAAGCTCATGCCCTCACGCTTCTCGAACTCAGAGACAAAGCTCAGGAACTGCCACACGTTGCGCGGGATCTGCTTCTTCTCAAACCAGCGAGTGTACCCCCTGCCCTCAAGACGCAGACGATGCTGCGCGAACTCCTGAAGCTCAGGCGATTGCATGGCCTTGATAACGGAGTCATAGCGGGAGGTCTTTTCTTTGCGGGCGGCGGCCTGAAGGTTCTTAAGCTGATTCTCCATCTCGTAGTCTTTGGCGTAGACAACGAGCACATGAGCACGTCCAGCGTCCTGCATGTCTTTGGTGCGGCGATTGAAGTAGATAGTAGAGGCGTAATCAGCCTCTTTGGATGGGCGCATATGGCGGTGAGACAGCTGGCCGATGGCGCTCAGGCAGTTGGCCATTGTCTCGGAATCAGGGAGCTGGATGCTGTATGTGCAGTCTACGCGGCGTATGTGAGCAGAGCCGAAGTCGAGCATTTCAGCGACTCGGGGCAGGGCTCGAGTGAAAGCCGCGATAAGCTCGAGGATGCCAGTAGCAGCACAGTCTGGCCCGAACACGTTGTGACCCTGGAGCAGCTTAGCCGGTGACCCCTTGATAGCAATGCAAGGCCAACTTCTATTGAGCTGGGCTTGATGGAGCTTGCAGGTAATGTCAGTGAACGAACTAGGGACTGACTCCCAGGGATGGTACAGGTCATGGAGTTTCCCCTCCGGGTCAATTGAGAAATCGACTCTCTTCGAGCCCAGTCTTAAGCCACGGCGCCCACACTCTTCGAGATCCACTATTCCAACGATGTCGGATGCACCAGCGCCGATGCGCTGCACTGTGCAGAACCGTTGTTGAAACGGAATGTGGATTTCCCAGAAGTCGTACATGTTTTGGCGTCCCGTGCCGATTATCGTTTTTGCCTAATTTTCTAAGAAATTAGGATTACACGGAACATTAGGTTCTCAGAGCTTAGATGTCAAGAAACTATGAATCTCAGATTCAAAGACGGTTAGACTGTATGGATACACATGGTTGAAATTGAAAGGGTTGATATGCCTACCAAACACATAGATGACGCGACGTGGAGACGGGTTGAATCTGAGACTGTAAAGGCAGTGATCGCCACAAAGACGAGCCTGAAGGACACAGAGGTGCTGAAGATCCTGATACAGAAGGGGCTCCAGGAGATCAGGGAGGAAGACTACCTGAACTACCTGCGGAAGAAGAAGGAGAAGTAGCTGATGGCCGTGATCTAGGTGTACTGAATCACGAGGCCTGCGGGGCTACGCCCCCCGCGGGACCCCCGAACCCCCGAGTAACTCCCCTACCCTCATTTTTAACGCTAACCATCTGAAAAGACTAAACATTAGTCCAGCTGATGCGTCCGGCTCTCGGAGTCCAAGCCACAGTTAGAGTTCGTGGCTTCGCCGACCCCGAGGGTCGGGCCGTCCCCGCCCCCGGGGCGCGCAAGCGCATCCCCCAGGGCGTGTACGTCCCTACCCCTCCGAAGAAAGGCGAGCTACGTCTATCTGGTGCTGTTTGGTGGGGGTTCTGGGGGGGGGGTTACGCACGGCTGCGCATAATGCGGTTTATATTCAACGCCCCTTCGGGCGTCCTGCTGCTTCGCAGGTTAGCAGGCCGGCAGCGCTAAACATAAACGCTGGACATTATGCGCAATGGCGGATGCGGGAGGACGGAATGAAGAGAACTGAACAAAGGCCGACATGGTTGCCTATCTGCTGGCAGCTCTTGAAGATGGTGATCCGGCGCTGCTGAAAGCTGCGTTGGATGATGTATGTAGTGGTCAACTAAATCCGGACACTTGGTTAGGCCGTTCTTCGGCTTTTGCTGGCGGTATCCCGTCATTGTGTTGATGTGGACGCCGCCAGTTGTAGTAATTCATCAGGTAATAACTGATATCTCGTTTTGCCTCTCGCAAGCTCATATATCCCATAGCCGGGAGCCACTCTGACTTCAGGCTTCTGAACAACCGTTCCATCGGGGCGTTATCCCAGCAGTTGCCACGCCGACTCATACTCTGGGTCATGCGATAGCGCCACAGTCGTTGCCGAAATGCCCGACTGCCATATTGGCTGCCCTGGTCGGAGTGAAATAGCACACCGGATGGGCAACCCCGCTGCTGATAGGCCATCTCCAGTGCTTTGATGGCCAGCTCTGCATCAGGCTTATCAGACATCGCCCAGCCTACGACCCGCCGGGTATGCAGGTCGAGCACTGCGGCTAGGTAATGCCAACGACCACCGGCCCAGACGTAGGTGATATCGCCACACCACACCTGATTGGGCTGCTGGACATCAAATTCGCGGGCCAGCAGATTGGGAATGTCCGGTCGTTCAGACCGAGCGACCTGATAGCGATGAGCGCCCGGTTGCTTGGATACCAGCCCGGCTTCCTTCATCAGGTTACGTACTTTGAATCGACCAATCTGATACCCCAACTCCCGCATCATCGACATCAAGGCGCGGCTGCCCGCTGAGTTCTGGCTTTCTTTGAACAAACGGCGCAACTCACAGCGCTGTTGCATGCGCTCACGGTTAATCGTCCGCCTGCGAGCCAGATAATCGTAAAAACAGGAGGTGGGAACATCGAAGGCGCAGCAGACCAGAGTGATGGGGGCTTGCTCCCTTAATCGGTCTATCAGCGCGTACGTGTGAACTCGTCCGTCATCAAGAGAGCAGTAGCCTTTTTTAGAATGTCCTTTTCACGTTCGAGTCGATTGATACGGGCTTCTAGCTCCTGGATTTTCTGCTGTTCCGGGGTCAGAGCTTTACTAATCGGGGTTGTGCCGCAGCGTTCGGATTGGAGCTGCTGAACCCAGCGGCGCAGTACGGTTTCACCGACATCCAGTGAACGGCTGGCTTCGGGGACTGAATATCCCTGGTCGAGCACCAGGGATGCGGCTTCGAGTTTGAATTCGGCAGTAAATGAGCGACGTAATCTTGTCATTGAACACCTCAGGTCATGGTGGCGACTGTACCACCTAAAATGATGTCCGGGATGATTAGACCACTACAGTAGAACGTGCTCGCGTAAAACTGAATGGTCAGCCGTGCTACACGCTGGAAGAACTGTTGGCTCAGTGTGACCCCAATGCCACGTCACCAGGTGAAACAGATTGGGGACCGATGCGGGTTTAGACCGATGTGGGTTTAGAGCGCCAGGATTATCGCCGGAGCTACTGGCCAAGGTCGATCCTGACGAAATCGGTTGGGATTGGGATGCATCCGACAAGTCACCGAAATCAACTGAACAATAAAGAATTACTCATCAGGAGCAGCTTCTGACGGATGTTCTTCCTGGTCTGGCCCACGCACTGTGATGACATCCTCGCGATCAGTCTGGAAATCTAGGGATGCCAGTTCGGTATCAAAAAAACCATTCAAGTCACGTGAATTTGACGGCACTGATCTAGAACTGCGCTGAGCAAGAGCTGACCGTGCTTCAGACAGGCTGTAAGTGAGCCCCTGTTCTATATCTGCCATGGACAATTCCAGCCGCTGAATCAATGGATCTTTTTGATGTTCGGACATGCCTGACCTTTTCAGCCGATGCCGATAAATAGGGTTATCGGCATCATCGTGAGAGATAACAGGGCTTGTTGAAAGCTGCAGCCCGCAGCTTTTCCTTAGCTTAAAGGTTCGGAAATCGATCAGGATCGAGGCTACACACAGACCTCCAGCGATCTGACTGCCCAAAGCAGAAGGACAATATCTGGTTGATTCCTCCTGCAGATGCTCTTGAAGCGACAATAGAATAACACAGTCAACCGCCCTGCCCCACATCACCGAAATGTCCCATTTTGATACAAGAGTCCACTATTAAATCAGTACGTCGCGCTGGATACCCCTCACCAATGGAGCGTTAAGATTGATTTGCACCGTTATAACCAACGTCATTACCGTGAATATTCTTAGAAATATCTGCCCCCTACTTGAGAGGTCTCTCTCTGGAAATGTTGATACTCCTTCTTGTAAAACAGCCATAAAAAATGCCGATTATCACGATAGATTCCCCCTCCCCTTAATCGTCACGGTTTATAGTTGTGGCTGGTATGATTGCGGCTTGAATAGTATTTTGCATTTCTTTTTGGAAGTTGGGTCAATTCATGTTCAAGGCACGCTTGGTGATGGCCAATGTGGGTGGCTGGCAGGTCAAGTAGAGGTTGCTGTTGAACTGCTGCAATATGCGTTTGAGCTCGTTCATATCATCGGGATGGAGGGTTAAGGACCAGAGTGCTCTGGGCTGGCCGTGATGGAGGCCATTGGTATAGATAATGGTGCAATCTTCGATACGCAACTCTTTGCAGTGGGCCTCCATCTGCAGGCCCACATCCGGAAACCAGATATGCAGCGTGCCTGAAGAGATAAAGGTGAACTGGGCCATGAGCGACCCTTTGCCAACGATCCTGAAGGTCTTTTCCACCACTGCCACTTGCATACCTGCTCCTTGGTATCTCATTAATATTGACATCAATATCACCAATGATGACTGTATATGCAAGTGTGATAACAAGGCGCTGTTCAAACCGAATATGATTGCTTCCGGCATGTTACTTAGCTTTCGGCATCAGGTGGTCTCGGTGTTTCAGCAAGCAATTTCGTTTTTTGCTTCTCTGTTACGCGATAAATATCTATGCCGCAGATGAGAAGGTGCCTGTTCTTAATCATCCATGTGAGCCAAAAATATTTCCTGAACCGATTGTTATCCAGAGAAGTACAACATTACCGAGCCAACTTCTATGACACCCCAAACAAGCCATTCTGTTTTCTAAGAGCAGTCAATACAAATCAAGGTCATGTCACCTTGTTCGTTAGCTTTTGTGAACGTTATCTCTCACTTGTTGGTTCAGTCGGTCCAGCGGCTTTTGCTGGGCGCTCTCATGTCGTTCACTGTTGCTGGTGTGCAGGTATTTCGAAGTGGTGTCGATGCTGTCATGTCCTGCATCGGCCTGTACGTGTGAGAGCGGCCGCCCGTGCAGATTGATGTCATGGGTGATCCCGGTATGGCGGATTGCATGGGGAGAGAGTTGCCGCATTTCGGCTGCATCCTGGGCAAATCCATCCTGCTCTGCCAATTCTGCACCTTTACCGATGATCACCATGATCAAATCCCGTAGCTGGCGAATTCCCAGGTTGGCGTTTAGTTCACCCTGCTCGCGGCCGTGGGCTGCCGCTTTATGGCGAACGAACAGTGGCGTCTGTTCATCCGGTGTCGGCAAGGGAGAGAGACCGAGGAAACGGCGGTAGCGTTCGAGTGCCGCCAACAGCGCTTGGGATACCGCTACGGTACGCCGTTTGCCCCCTTTGCTTTGCGGAATAAAGTAGCCCCAGACGCCGGTTTTGCGATCTCGTCTGAACTGCCCCATCACAGGGGTAAAGCCCGGCCGGGCTGCAACCTCAGAGATCCGCAGATAGCAGGCGTACATCAGAATAGTGAGAAAACGGCTGCGCTCGTGCTGCTCCGGATGGTCGTTGGCAAGGGTATCGGCAGCCTGCATCACGTATGACCACTGCAACTCGCTGAAGGCCTGCACCTGATCATCGGCCTCCTGTTGTTGCGGCCGTTTGACCCGCTGCAGCAGCAGAGCGGGATTCCTGTCCATGTACTCCTCCTGGATCAGGAACTGGAAGAAGGCCGACAGGATGGCGAGCTTGGTCTTCATCGCCTGCTCGCTAAGACGATAGGGCAAGGTGCGGCCCAGCTCCCGCTTGCCGAGAAACGGTCGCCATTGCGGATTAGGCAACCGCTCTCCCCACTCCTTGTCGAGGACAAACTGCGCCACGTTGCGATAGGCGATCAACTCTTTAGGGGGCGACTGACAGTAGTCGAGATAGCGGATCATGATGCGGCGAGTGAGATCTTTCGGGCTGATGGCCGCCTCGCGAAAGCACCAGTGTAAAAAAGTGGTCAGTTCGCTGCGATAGGTTTTGTAGTTGTTTTCGCTGTTGCGCTGCTCTAGCAGCCAATCGACCGCCAGTTCGTAAACCAGCCCGGCATCGGGCACATCGTTGAGGCTGAGGTTGGCAAGGTACTGATTGACCTGTGGGTTACCGGCCTCCAGATAGATAAGGCTGTCAAACAGCGGCATGGCGGGCGGCAAGGATAATGGTTGTTGAGTCATGGTGTTGCTTGTTGATGCTGAGATGAATCGATATGAGCCTGTGAGCCGAGTTGCTAGAAAAGGGCTCGTGATACATGAATGCGGCTTCTATTGGGATTGGTACTGCCTCTTGTTGTTGCTGATTAAGGTAACCGGGAGCGATCTGGATAACGTTCTCTCCACTGTTTGCTCATTATTTCCTCATAGATCTGGCTGGTGTCGCTCAGTGGTGCACGCTATTCAGTTATGCATGGGATATGCGTCGTTGTTAAAAAATTCTCGGGGTAAATAGCCGTAAAAATGGTTTTAAATGCAAATAAAGTGAATGCTGCGAGCTGTTTATCCCGAGAAATAAGGTCTGTGCCATCAGGCCACCTGTTTGAGTGGCTTCTCCTTGCGCTTGGCTGCTGGAGTCTCTTCCTCTTTCGTGCCAGCCTGAACCTTGCCGCCGCGCAGCAGGGTTTGCAGCACATCGCGCTGCTCTGCCAGGTAGAATGCCAGACTCTCTTGCTGCTCTGGCGCCAGCTCGATCGGGGCGCCAGCCAACAGGGTCATCAACTCATCGGCCGTATCCAGCAGCTTGTCATAGGCATCGGCCTCTTTTTTGCTGGCAAAGGTCATTTTTTCCACTCCCCCACGAACAACCACATATTTGATCTCGACAGCCATGATGGCCTCCTCTTGGTGATGATGGATAGAGTATATGTATGGATATACAGTATTGCAAATAACCTCACCGGAAAAGAGTTCGCCGGGGTTTAGCGACAAAAGCCGCGCTGGATCAAGTTGTCTCAAAGTGCCATTTGACTTCCACGCCTGACTGGTCGGATCATGGCCTTATGACGATCGTACGACACCTGTTTATCCTGCTGATGGTAGAGGTGCTGCTCCTCGGGAGTATCGCCCACTTGGTCGTGGGACTCCCCTGGTTGCTGACCCTGCTGTTTGTGGTGTTTGCCCTGCTTGGGTTGCGCTGTCTGGTGGTGCTCGGCAGCTGGCTGTTTACCCGCTTCTACCCCTCCCCGGCTATCGGCCCCTGGCGCAGGGTGAAGATGATGGCGCAGGAGATGCTGGCCTACCTTTACACCTTCACCTTGTTGTTACCGTTCGAGCCTTTGTTGATGGCACCCGATCGGCTGCGTCCATGCCAGCGTCCCGTATTGCTGGTACATGGTTACGGTTGCAGCCGCGGTATCTGGCGCACCCAGCGCACCCGACTGGAGGCCGCAGGCCATGTGGTTGCCACCATTACCCTGATGCCACCATTTGGTCATATCGATGAGATGGTGCCGCTGCTGGCCACCCGGATTGACGATGTGCTGGCGCAGACCGGGGCTGACAAGCTGGTGCTGGTCGGCCACAGTATGGGGGGGCTGGTCTGCCGCGACTATCTGGCTATCCATGGTGGTGACAAGGTCGCGCGCCTGATCACTCTGGCTACGCCTCATCAGGGGAGTCAGCTGGCCGCCCTTGGGCTTGGGGCCAATGCCCGCGAGATGGAGCCCGGTTCCGGCTGGTTGCAACGTTTTGCCTCTGTGCCGCTTTGCGTGCCCGGCATCTCAGTGCGCACCAGTCACGACAATGTGGTGATGCCGCAAGAGCGGCAACGATTGGTGGGAATGGAGGATATCGAGTTGCCCGCCATTGGCCATCTCTCTTTGCTCTACTCCCGTCGCACGACTGATCTGGTGCTTGATCTGCTGTCCCGAGTCTGATCCTCCTTATTCGTCCTTCAACTGTTATTCCAAATAAAACAGGGGCCTGATTGCTCAGGCCCCTGTTGATCTCTTTATCCCATCATCCGGTTAGAAGTGGATCCCCTTGATCAGGGTCGAGACGGCAACCTGATCGGCGGTCGCCTTGGACTTGTCGCCATCTTTGGGATCGGCAAAGGTGCGGAAGCTGGTGTTCATGATCACCTGCGCAACGCGAGGTGCCAGGGCATGCACCACCTGACCAAACACCCCGAGGCGAGTGGCCAGTCGCACATGTTTGTTGATGATGGTATCGCACACCAGATCAGCCGCCTCTTCCGGCGTCATCATCGGCACCTGCTCATAGACCTTGGTCGGCGCGACCATCGGCGTTTTCACCAGCGGCATATTGATGATGGAGAAGCTGACCCCCTTGTCGGCAAACTCGGAGGCGGCGGTACGCACCCAGGCATCGAGGGCCGACTTGGAGGCAACATAGGCGGAGAAGCGCGGCGCATTGGTCAACACCCCGATGGAGGAGATGTTGATGATGTGCCCTTTTTTCTTCTCGATCATGGTGGGCAGTACCCCCATGATCACCTTGAGCGCACCAAAGTAGTTGAGCTGCATGGTGCGCTCCAGATCGTGGAAGCGATCGAAGGAGTCCTCGATGGAACGGCGGATGGAGCGGCCGGCATTGTTGACCAGAATATCGACTCCACCGTGATCGGCCACGATGCGAGCGGTGATCTCCTCGGCTTGCGCCAGATTGGAGAGATCCCCCTGATAGATCTCGATGGTCAGCCCCAGCTCGGCAAACTCCGCTTTAGTCTCGGCAATCTTCTGCTCGTCGCGGGCGATGGTAACGACGTTGGCCCCCGCCCCCGCCAGCTTGCGCGCGGTTGCACGGCCAATGCCGGAGGTGGCCCCGGTCACCAGCACCACCTTGCCCTCTACCCGACCACGCAGGGAGCGATCGATGAAGAGCTCCGGGTCGAGGTGACGTTCCCAGTAATCCCACAGCCGCCAGGCGTAGCTGTGCAGCGGCGGCACTTCGATGCCGGTCCCTTTCAGTACCCGCTGAGTTTCGCGACTGTCGAAACGGGTGGGGTAACTGATAAGGCGGAACACATCCTTGGGCAGACCCAGATCGGCGATGGCGGCATCGCGGATACGGCGCACCGGCGCCATGGTCATCAGCATGGCGGTCAGGTGGCGGGGAATGAAGTTAAAGAGGGAGGCGTTGATGCGGATCGCAGGCTCCGGCGCATGGGCGGCGCGGGAGAAGGTGCTCAGCATATCGCCGACCCGCATCGGGTTGGGGTCGGTCAGGTGGAAGGTTTTGTTCTCCTCTCCCTCCTGATGGGCGATATGCACCATGGCATCGACCACAAAGTTGACCGGCACGATATTGATGCGCCCGCCCTCAACTCCGATGGCGGGCATCCAGGGCGGCAGCAGACGGCGCAGCTTCTGGATGGTCTTGAAGAAGTAGTAAGGGCCGTCGATCTTGTCCATCTCGCCGGTGTTGGAGTCACCGACAACGATCCCCGGTCGATAGACTCGCCACGGAACTGTGCACTCGTTTCGCACAATCCCTTCCGCTTCGTGCTTGGTCTGGAAATAAGGCATGTCGAGGTGTTCGGCCTCATCGAACATGTCCTCGCGAAACAGACCATCGAACAGGCCCGCTGCAGCGATGGAGCTGCAGTGGTGGAACTGCCCCGCCCCCAGCCGCTCGGCAAGTTGAACGGCTTGACGGGTCCCTTCGGTGTTGACCTGCTGCTGGATCCCTGCCTTGGCGTTGAGGTCATAGATGGCCGCCAGATGGAAGAAGTGGTCGATCTTGCCGATCAACTGCTCCTGCATCTCGACCGAGACCCCCAGCAGCGGTTGTGTCATGTCGCCAAAAACCGGGACTGCGCGCGATTCATCCACATTCCAGAATGCAAATAACTCCGGCAATTTATCCTGATGAGAGGCGCGCATCAGAAAATAGACGATACAGTCGGGATGCTGTTGGAATAACTTTTTGATCAATCGACGCCCGATAAAACCACTACCGCCAGTAATGAAATAGTTCATAAAGAGAATCCTGCTACTGATTAGGGTGTTACTAGGTTGTTAGATATATCACGATTCATATGGGAATCCGCAATTTGATTGTCGGTTCGTGAGCAAACCCTAATTTCGGTGGTGTGCCTGTTCCGTTATTAGGTAGAACCCTCTATTTTTTCTCCCTAGACTGAAGTTGAAAAATCAGTAATGCCACAACCCGATTGCAGTTTCGTTGTCGCCATTACATTTAACTGTCGTTATTCAAGGAGAAGATCATGGCTAAGAAATTGAAAGCGCTGGCAGGGTCAGTGACCGACAACCAACTCACCTCCACCATCAAGGAGTCCACCCAGCAGATCTGGTTGGCGGGTCTGGGTGCCTATGCCAAGGCGCAGGAAGAGGGTGGCAAGATCTTTGAAGCCCTGGTGCAGGAAGGGGAAGCATTGCAGGCCAAAACCCGTCAGAGCGCAGATGAGAAGATTGCCGCGGTGACCGACAAGACCGCCAATACCTGGGGCCGTCTGGAGCAGGTGTTTGAAGATCGCGTGGCCCGCGCTGTGGCCAGCCTCGGCATTCCGACCCGCAAGGATATCGACAAGCTCTCCAAGCGCATGGCCGAGCTGACCGACGTGGTCCAGCAACTGCTGGATGCACAGGAAGAGGAAACCCCGGCCGCAGAAGCCAAACCGGCTGCCGCCAAAAAGCCCGCTGCCCGCAAGCCTCCGGTAAAGAAGGCACCGGTAGCCAAGGCTAAAGAGGCCGTGGTTGAGCAGGCCGCCGATCTCCTCTCCGCTGCGGAAGATGCGGTGAAAGAGGTGAAGGCCAAAGCAGAGAGCGTCCTGCCCTGATCCCTCGCGGTGACGGAAGGTGATTGATACCGGCCCATGCCCTGCGCTGGGCCGGTCTTGTCATGGTGAATGTCATGGATAGAGAGGCGACGCTATGAGTACCATCGCAATTGCCCTTGCTGGCGGCGGGCCGCTCGGCGGCATCTACGAGATCGGTGCCTGCGCAGCCCTCTCTGACAGCATCAACGGCCTGCGCCTTGACCATGCCGATATCTATGTTGGCGTCAGCTCGGGGGCCGTAGTGGCATCGGCGCTGGCCAACGGTATCTCGCCGGCTAAGCTGGTACGGATCCTGCTCAGCGATGACTCGGGGGAGATGTTTGACCCGGCCACCTTGCTGCGACCCGCCTTTCGTGAATATGCCGACCGCCTGACCTCGATCCCGCCACTGGCGTGGCAGAGCCTGACTTACTATCTGGCGGCGCCCTGGAAGCGCAGCCTGTTTGAATCGCTGCAGGGGCTCTCCAAGGCCATTCCGACCGGACTGTTCGACAACCGCGGGGTGGATCGCACCCTGACCCAGTTTTTTTCTCGTCCCGGTCGCAGCAACGATTTCCGCCAGCTGCGCAGTCGGTTGTTTGTGGTCGCCACCGAACTCGACACCGGCCATCCGGTCGCCTTCGGTAGCCCGGGGCTCGATGACGTGCCCATCTCGGCGGCGGTACAGGCGTCGGCCGCTCTGCCCGGCCTCTTTCCCCCTTCATTGATTAACGGACGTTACTATGTGGACGGGGCGCTGATTAAGACTCTGCACGCTTCGGTAGCGCTGGAAGAGGGGGCGGATCTGGTGTTCTGCATCAATCCGCTGGTGCCCTATGATGCGGACATGGCCGCCGGCGCGCCGACCAATCTGGTGGACAGCGGTCTGCCGGTGGTGCTGGCCCAGACTTTTCGCGCCATCATCCACTCCCGCATGCATGTGGGGATGGATCGCTACAGACACCAATATCCCGACGCCGACGCCCTGCTGTTTGAGCCCTCTTCTGCCGATGGCGAGATGTTCTTCACCAATGTGTTCAGTTACCGGGATCGTCGTCGCCTCTGCGAGCACGCTTACCAGCATACCCGTCGCGATCTCTGGCAGCGTCGTGACGAGCTGGCGCCGGTGCTGGCCAAGCATGGCCTCGAGCTCAATCTGGCCGCGCTGGCCGATGAAGATCGCACCCTGCTGGCCCCCGGCATTGGCTCGGTTGCCGCCCTCGACAAGTCGCTGGAGCAGTTGCAGCACTGGCTTGCCAAACGCTATCGCCACGGCGTGCACCGTTCATCACCAAAGGAGTAGCATGGATCGCAAACCCAAACGCCGTACCCGGGAGCGGATCCTGATCACTGCCCTCGCCTGCTTCAATCGACAAGGGGAACCCAGCGTCACCACCTCGGCCATTGCGGCCGAGATGGAGATCAGCCAGGGCAATCTCTACTATCACTTCCACAACAAGGAGGAGATCGTCAACGCCCTGTTCTGCGAATTTGAACAGCAGATGGATCGCCTGCTGGAGGCGGTCAGCACCCCGTCCGATGAGCCCGAAGATATCTGGCTCTTTCTCCACCTGATGTTTGAAGCCATCTGGCAGTACCGTTTCCTCTACTACGATATCGCGACCCTGATGAGTGGTTATCATCAGGTGGAACAGCGCTTTTCCGCCCTGCTGCGCCGCAAGGAGCAGACCGCCATCGCCATTTGCAACCATCTGCAAACGGTCGGGCTGATGGAGGGCACGGCGCAACAGATGCGCACGCTGGCGGCCAATGTGGCGCTGGTGGGCACATTCTGGATCTCTTACCAGCGGGCACTGTACCCCAAGGCGGACGCCGATATCGCCCTCGGCGTCTTTCAGGTGATGCAACTGGTCGCACCCTATTTGCGGGCCGATGCCCGCGCTCATCTGGGCGCCCTCGCCCACCACTACACCGACAAGGTTTGATTCACATGCTACAGGGAGAACAAGCATGACCACTTCACAACTCGAATTTGTCCCCTTCCCCTACGCGGATGCGGCCTATGAGTATGCTGGCCAGAAGCTGGCGGACAACTGGGAGCGTCTCCATCAGGGGGATGCCGAACCCTGGCCCGAGGATGAGCAGGTACAGGATGCCTGGCGGGCCTATCATGCCGGGGATTTTGCCCGGGCCGTCGCCCTTGGCGAAGCGGCCGGTGAGGCGGGCCTCAATGTGGCAAACAAGGCGCTGGTGATCCACGCCAGCTATCTGCTGGAAGACAAGTATGCCAAGCGCGCCGCCTTCGAGCGGGCGGCCAGCCATGCCGAGAAGCTGCAAAAGCGCCAACCCAAGAACGCCAACGCCTGGTATTTCCACGCTCTGGCCCTCGGGCGCTACAGCCAGGTGATCTCCATCTCCAAGGCCCTCTCGCAAGGCATTGGCGACAAGATCAAGGCAAGCCTTGAGAAGGCGCTGGAGCTGGCGCCAGATCACGCCGAGGCCCATATTGCCTTTGGCGCCTGGCACGCCGAGATCGTCGACAAGTTGGGGGCCATGATCGGCGGCCTCACCTATGGCGCCAAGAAGGAGGAGTCCGAGCGTCACTTCAAGGAGGCGCTGGCGCTGATCCCCGAATCGGCTATCGCTCGCATGGAGTACGCCAACGCTCAGGTGATGCTGCACGGCAAGAGCCGCCTGAAAGCAGCCGAAGCCCTCTATGCTGAAGCGGCCGAGTGCGAACCCATGGATGCCATGGAGCGCCTCGATGTGGAGGCGGCGCGGGAAGAGCTGGAGGATTAACCGCCACTCCTGCCACTAAGAGGTAGTAAAACAAGAGGCCAACCCGCGGGTTGGCCTCTTTTATGATGGGGGCTGACCGGTTGGCTACGTCGTCACCGGTCGCTCAAGTGCACGCTCAACCCAGCAGCGCATCAAGGCCGTTCGGGTCGAACAACAGCTCCGGCTCCATCAGCACCAGCAACAGCAGTTGCTCGAACTCCACTGCAAACCGCTCGACCACCCGATCCGGATCCGGTACCAGCTTCTTGTCGGTGATTAGGCCCAGTTGCACCTTGTGATCGTAAGAGAGGATGGAGACGCCGACGCCGATATCGCCCGATTGCGGCACCCAGAACAGCGGCTGACGCAATTTTGCTCCAGCCAGATAGAGGGTCTGCTGCGGGCCGGGCACGTTGGTGATCACTGCAGTGGCCTTGGCCGTGAGCAGCTCGACGGCCTGCTGCTGCACCGCATTGGGGGCCATGCCAAGGGCATGTAACAGGTTGAGCACTACCACGGGTTGTAGCGAGGTGCGCAGCGCCTGCATCCGGTCACGTACGGTATAGAGCCGCTGTAACGGGTGTTCAACATCAAGTGGCAAGTCCAGGGCCACCAGTCCGAAGCGGTTGCCAAGTGCCCCCTCATCGTCCGGTGCACGCATATTGACTGGCACCAGGGCGCGGATCTTGACCTTGTTGACATCATCCCCCTTCTCCTGCAGGTAGTGGCGAAACGCCCCTGCAGTGGCGGCGATCAGCAGATCGTTGACCGAGCAGCCCAGTACCTTGCCCACTGCCTTGATATCCGGCAGATCAATTTGCTCCGACCAGGCCACCCGCTTGGTGCTGGTGGTCTTGCCACGCAGGCGGCAGGGTGAATCATCACCGAGGGTGGCGATATTGCACAGCTCGCTCGCTACATCCCGCCCGGTCTTGAGGTAATCCACCGCCTTGGTGGGATGGGTGACCACTTCGACATATTTGGACCAGAGGCTACCGGTCAGCTTGAGACCGGCCCGCACCAGACGGCTGCCCTGGTGGCAATCCTCCTCATCCTCGTCATCGCTGTCATCCAGTGGCTCCGGTGACGGTGGTCGCGGCGCCCCTTCCGGGGTGTTATCCATCATGGTCAGCATGGCCCGCACCAGCGAGAAGCCGTCGCCCATGGCGTGGTGAATGCGCACCACCAGCGCTTGTCCACCCAGCGACGTGTCGGTCAGGTGCATATCCCACAGGGGGCGCTGGTGGTTGAGCGGCGTCGAGGCGAGATCGGCCACCAGCTTCTCCAGCTCCAGCTTGCCTGCTTCACCCGGCAGGATCACTCGCTTGAGGTGCTGATCGAGATCGAAATCGGGATCATGGCGCCAGTAGTAGGAGCCCCCCTCCAGCACGGCCCGCTGGTGGAAGCGGGGTTGCACCGAAATGGTATGGCGTAATCCGGCCCGCAGACGCGCTTCATCAAGCTCTCCTTCAAACATCAGGACACCGATGATCTGCATCAGGTTGTTGGGTCTGTCCATGCGTAACCAGGCGGTATCGACGCAGGAGATAAATTCACTCAGTGGCATGGTTGTTTCCCTACAAAATGAATTTACCGAGGCGGCAAATTGCTCCTTCCCTCATATCCGGATGAAGGCTTGATGCAATCAGAATGACATTAATGAGTGCCGACTCGAAATATGAAATAAAGATGAAAGATTACTTACAAAATAGAATCAAGACCTCGCCGAATAATAAATCTGACAAACCATATGGCTTGCCAACTTATTTCAAACAGCCATCGTCTACAGCTGGTTTATTTAAAGCCAGTACAACGAAAAGTTTCAAACACGTTTGGGGCAAGGTAAGCGATTGTCGACATAATCGAGGATCTCTTGCTCCAGTACGCTGCGTACCGGCAACAGCATCAAACCAAGATGCACTTCCAGTTCCAGGGTTTCATCGTCCAGGGTGAGAGTGCCATGTACCCCTGAGCCGCGAAAACGAAGCTCGGTCTCCTCTTCATCTGCCCATTCGCAATCGAGTTGATAGCTCTCGCTCATGTCCGCGGCGATGGCTTCTGCCGCGAGCCGGGCGGCGGCCAATCCCAGCGGATGCTGACGGCTGATCTGAATGATAGAGAGTGCGCTGCGGCCAGCGAGCGAGTTGAAGAACATGGTCGTTACTCTGGGTCATAAGTTAGTTATTGATATTAAACACATGTTCACAACAAATGAAAGGATGGTTCACATAAATGGGACTCACTTAACAGAGTCGAGAGGGATGCAGGCCATCAGCGGGGCATGGCATTTATTCCCTCCCTCGTGCGCGCTACACTTGTCACGGAACGGTCAGCAAAAGCTGCTTGTTTTTCATTCACTTGTATCTTCGTATCACCGAATACCCATCAATGGGCCCAAGGCCAGAGAGCTGTAGATGACGCATCAAGAACATGCCCACGACGACGATAGCACCCTGGGTCGGCTCTACCGCCAGCTCAAGCGGGTTGCAGCCTTGCGCGAGCAGATGCGTGCTCACCCGGAAGATCAGCAGGATCGGGACCTGTTGCGCCAGTGGCAGGCCGACCGGTTGGGGCGGACCCATCGTGATCTGCTGGAGAGTGACCGCTACGGCCCTGCCGCCGAGTTTTTCCTGACCGATCTCTATGGCCCGGGGGATTGCGCCCGCCGCGATGCAGATGTGATGCGGGTGATGCCGACCGCCGAGCGGCTGTTGCCGGAGTCCGGTCTCAAGGTGCTGGCGCAGGCGATCGAGCTTGATGCCCTCTCCGAAGAGTTGGACTATCTGATGGTGGTGGCGCTGCGGCGCATTGATGGCATAGCTCCCATCACGCAGGACCATTACACCATCGCCTATCGTGCCGTGGGTGAACAGGCGCGCCGGGAACATCAGATTGCATTGGTGAGCGAGCTTGGGATGACGCTGGACAGATTGGCGAGAAAGCCACTGCTGGGGGCGACCCTCAAGCTGGTGTCAGGGCCCGCCCATCTGGCGGGGCTTGGCGAGCTCTTCTCCTTTGTCGAGCGCGGCTATCAGGTGTGTCATCAGATGGGGCGTGCCAACGAGTTTCTCGAAACCATCGCCAGTCGCGAGACGGCCATCATGACGGCGCTCTTTAACGGCGACAGCCGTGCGCTGGGGTAAGGCTTATCGAGGGATAAGCCGCCAGAATAACAAAGCGGGCCGATGAGCCCGCTTTTCGTTTATCACTGTTTGCCGATATGTTGGCCAATGCAAGACCGGTCAGATCACCAGCAGATCCATAAAGGCGTGCACCGGGGTGGCGGCAAGGCGCGGCCCGTCCTGACAGAGGGCCAAAATGTCGTTGACCCGTTTGGCCGGGAAGCGGGTGGCCAGATTGTGCTGGAATTTCTCCACCAGCAGCGGGATCCCCTCCTCCCGGCGACGGCGATGGCCGACTGGATACTCCACCTCCACCTTGGCGGTGTGAGTGCCGTCCTTGAAGAAGATCTGGATGGCGTTGGCGATGGAGCGCTTGTCTGCCTCCAGATATTCGCGGCTGTAGCGTTTATCCTCCTGCACCACCATCTTGCCGCGTAGCGCGTCGATGCGGGGATCGGCGGCAACATCGTCCTCGTAATCCTCGGCAATCAGGCGACCGAAGATGAGCGGCACCGCCACCATGTACTGCAGGCAGTGATCCCGATCGGCCGGGTTGTTGAGGGAGCCGACCTTGCTGATGATGCGAATGGCCGACTCATGGGTGGTGAGTTCGATACGGTCGATCTCCTCCAGCCGTCCCTTCACCTGACCGTGCAGCTTCATGGCGCACTCTACCGCAGTCTGGGCATGGAACTCGGCGGGATAGGAGATCTTGAACAGCACGTTTTCCATCACATAGCTGCCGTACCCCTGATGCAGGGCGAACTGATTGCCCTTGAACAGCACGTCGTAGAAGCCCCACTTGGGCGCGCTCAGTACGCCGGGATAGCCCATCTCGCCGCTCATGGTGATAAGGGCGAGGCGCACCGCGCGCGAGGTGGCATCCCCCGCCGCCCAGCTCTTGCGGGAACCCGCATTGGGGGCATGACGGTAGGTCCGCAGGCTCTGGCCATCGACCCAGGCCTGGGAGACCGCATCGATCACCTGATCACGGGTGCCACCCAGCATGTGAGTCACCACGGCGGTGCTGGCGACCTTGACCAGCACCACGTGATCGAGACCCACCCGGTTGAAGGAGTTCTCCAGCGCCAGCACCCCCTGAATTTCGTGGGCTTTGACCATGGCCACCAGCACATCGCTCATGGTGAGCGGTGCCTTGCCCTCTGCCACGCGAGTACGGGAGAGCCAGTCGGCAGTGGCGAGAATACCCCCCAGATTGTCGGATGGGTGACCCCACTCGGCGGCCAGCCAGGTGTCGTTGTAGTCGAGCCAGCGGATGATGGCGCCGATATCCCAAGCCGCCTTGACCGGGTCGAGGCAGAGCTGGGTACCGGGCACCCGGGCGCCGTGGGGTACGAGGGTGCCGGGTACGATGGGGCCAAGGTGTTTGGTGCACTCGGGAAAGCGTAGGGCCAGCAGGCCACAGCCAAGAGTGTCCATCAGGCAGTAGCGGGCGGTGTCGAGAGCCGCCTCGCTGGTAATGGGGTGGTTGCAGACATAATCGGCAATATCGACCAGCACCTG
This sequence comes from Aeromonas sp. 84A, assembly GCF_051919345.1. Lineage (NCBI taxonomy): Bacteria > Pseudomonadati > Pseudomonadota > Gammaproteobacteria > Aeromonadales > Aeromonadaceae > Aeromonas > Aeromonas sp. 84A. The sequence continues at coordinate 2,691,702 of NZ_JBQBEW010000001.1, read as the reverse complement.
ATCGGGGTCTGGTCTGTGGTTGACGTCGACGTTGGCGGACATCGTGACTTCCTTATCGTTGTTGTAGAGAGACAAAGTGACGGGGGGCCGGGCCGACATAATCGGCGCTCGGGCGGATGATCCGGTTGTGCTCGCGCTGCTCCATCACGTGGGCGCACCAGCCGGTGACCCGCGAGCAGACGAAGATAGGCGTGAACAGCTTGGTCGGGATCCCCATGTAGTGATAGGCGCTGGCGTGGAAAAAGTCGGCGTTGGGAAAGAGCTCTTTCTCCTCCCACATCACCTTCTCCGCCTCGCAGGAGACGCGATAGAGGCGATCATCTCCCACCGCCTCGGCTAGCTTGGCCGACCACTCCTTGATGATGACGTTGCGTGGATCCGAGGTGCGGTAGATGGCGTGGCCAAAGCCCATGATCTTCTCCTTGGCCGCCAGCTTGGCCAGCAATTCGCGCCTTGCCTGCTCTTCATCCTGCCAGTGTTCGATCATCGCCATGGCCGCCTCGTTGGCACCGCCATGGAGCGGGCCGCGCAGGGTGCCGATGGCCGCGGTGATGCAGGAGAACATGTCAGAGAGCGTCGAGGCGCAAACCCGCGCCGCAAAGGTGGAGGCGTTGAACTCATGCTCGGCGTAGAGGATAAGGGAGACATGCATCACCCGCCGCTCCAGCTCGCTCGGTGCCTTCTGGTGCAGCAGCGCCAGAAAGTGGCCACCGATACACTCCTCGTCGCTGTCGAGGGCGATACGAATACCTTCATGGCTGAACTTGTACCAGTAGATCAGAATGCCCGGGAAGGCAGCTAGCAGCCGATCCGCCACTTCATGCTCATGCTCGAAACCATCTTCCGGCTCCAGATCGCCGAGCATGGAGCAGCCAGTGCGCATCACATCCATGGGATGGGCATCGGCGGGAATGCGTTCCAGCACTTCCAGCAGCGGCTGGGGCAAGGTGCGCAGGCGGCGCAGCTCGCGCTTGTAGGCGTCAAGCTGCTGCTCACCGGGCAACTCCCCCTTGAGCAGCAGATAGGCGACCTCCTCGAACTGGGCGCTGTCGGCCAGCTCCTTGATGTCATAGCCGCGATAGGTAAGACCGGTGCCACTCTTGCCTACTGTGCAGATACTGGTCTCCCCTGCGCTTTGACCGCGCAGACCGGCCCCGCCCAACGGTTTTTGCTGTCCCATAAGCTGCCTCCTATTCCTTGGCTGTAAACAGACGATCCAGTGTCTGCTCGTAGTGGTGATATCCGAGGAAGTCGTAGAGTGACTCCCGGGTCTGCATGGTCTCCACGACAGCGCGCTGATGGCCATCCTGGCGAATATGTTGATAGACGTTGAGGGCGGCCTGATTGGCGGCCCGGTTGGCACTCAAGGGGTAGAGCACCATGTCGACCCCGTGGGCGGCCAGTTGCTCTTTGTCAAACAGCGCGGTTTTGCCGAACTCGGTCATGTTGGCGAGGATCGGCACTTTGGCCGCCAGCTTGAACTGGTCGTACTGGGCAAGCTCGGTCACCGCCTCGGCGAAGATCATGTCGGCACCGGCGGCCACATAGGCAGCGGTGCGTTCAAGAGCAGACTCTATCCCTTCCACCGCCAGTGCATCGGTGCGGGCCATGATGACGAACTCGCTATTCACGCGAGCATCTACTGCCGCCTTGATGCGATCGCACATCTCCTCAAGCGTGACCACCGCCTTGTTGGGGCGATGACCACAACGCTTCTGAGCCACCTGATCTTCCATATGGACGGCGGCAACCCCGGCTCGCTCGAATGCGCGAATGGTGCGGGCGATATTGAATGCCCCGCCCCAGCCGGTATCGATATCGACCAGTAGCGGCACACGGGTAGCAGCAGTGATCCGCTCGGCATCGATCAGCACATCGTTGAGGGAGGTCATGCCGAGATCCGGCAAGCCGTAGGAGGCATTGGCTACCCCGGCGCCGGAGAGATAGAGGGCTTGAAAACCGCTGCGCTCGGCCATCAGCGCCATATAAGCATTGATGGTGCCGACGATCTGCAGGGGATGTTCATTGGCAAGGGCGGTGCGAAAGCGCAGGCCTGCCGAGGGGGACAAACTGGACATCATGACTCCTTTCACCTGTCTAGTCTGGCTATCTAATATCACGTTTACGTTAACGTCAATCATACTTTCGTAACATTCCGGCCGCAGGCAAGACAGGAAACCGGTTTTAGGGTAAATTTCACCAATTCCTTCAACAGGTTGAATTGTATGATGGAGCCCGGTTCCGTAATTGTCTGTCCGGCGTGCGACTTGCTGATCCAGCGCAAAGCACTGCCGCTGCGTTGCCATGCCCACTGCCCGCGATGTCATCAACATCTCTATGGCCGTTATGCCTTTCGTCCCTCCCAGTTGATGGCCCTGACCATCACCGGATTTCTGCTGCTGCCCTCCGCCTTTTTTGAGCCGCTGATCTATCTGCGGCTGGCGGGGGTCAACACCGACGCCGACCTGCTGCGCGGTATTCTGGTGCTGTTTGGCGAGGGAGAATGGTGGGTGGCCAGCCTGGTGTTCTGGTGCGCCGTGTTGGCGCCGGTGGGGTTATTGGCAGGGATCTTTGCGCTGGCTTCGGGTCTGGCCAAACGTTGGCACATTCTTCCCGTCACCTTGAAGCTGGTCGAGGTGTTTCGCCACTGGGCCATGCTGGAGGTCTATATCGTCAGCCTGCTGGTTGCCCTGTTCAAACTGATCGACATCGCCGATGTGCGCCTCGGTGGCGGCTTGCTCAGCCTCGGTATTCTGATGCTGCTCAACATGACCCTGCTGATCCTGTTTGACCCCGCCCCCTACTGGGCGCGGATCCCGTTAAAGGAGCCGGAACATGACCAGCGCCCGTGAGATGGGGCTCTGCCGCTGCCATACCTGCGGTCTGCTGGTGCGTTATCAAGCCGGGGCTGTCTGCCCCCGTTGCAGCAGCAAGTTGCAGGTGCGCATTCCCCGCTCCCTCGCCTGGTCGTGGGGCTTGCTGGCGCTCGCCACCTTCATGTTGCTGCCTGCCAATCTGTTGCCCATTACCCATTTCTACAACAAGGGGTTACTGCAGTCAGATACCATCTTCAGCGGTATCATGATGCTCTATCGCAGCAAAATGAGCGGGATTGCCACCATAGTCCTCACCGCCAGCATACTGGTGCCGGTGGGCAAAATATTGGGGCTGGGCTGGATCTGCTGGCAGTTGCAGCGGGCCAAGCCGGTGCGGCGCAAGCGCCAGCTGGTGATGTATCGGGTGATCGATTTTATCGGTCGCTGGTCGATGCTGGACTTGTTCGTGATTTCGCTGATGGTGGCACTGGTCGATCGTGGTGTGCTGCTGAGTGTTCGCGCAGGCCCGGGGGCCACCGCCTTTGCCGGTGTGGTAGTGCTGACCATGATGTCTGCCCGCATGCTCGATACCCGTTTACTGTGGGACAAGGCGGCCCGTTAATGATTTCTCTGTTTTTGTCTGATGTGCTGTTTAATCCAGCCAATAAGGAGTCGGTATGATCGGGGCTGAACCCGTCATTGAAAAGCGTCGCTGGTTATCGCCGGTCTGGCTGTTACCCCTGATAGCCCTGCTGCTGGCAGGTGGCTTTCTCTATCAGCAGGTATTGAGCCGTGGCCAGCTTATCCAGATCAACTTCGCGCAAGGCAACGGCATCTTGCCGGGTAAAACCCAGGTTCGTTATCAGGGGGTGGCCATCGGCGTGGTGCAAGAGCTGGAGCTGGCTGAAGATGGCCGCAAGATTGCGGTGATGGCCAAGATTGACAGCCGTGCCAGACCGCTGATCCGCAAGGGATCCGACTTCTGGCTGGTGAGCCCCAAAGCGTCGCTCACCGAGATCTCCGGTCTCGATACCTTGGTCTCCGGCAACTACATCAACCTGCAACCGGGGCGTGAAAGCAATCCGCTGGAGGAGACCTTCGATGCCCTGGAGGGCCCTCCTCCCGGTTATCAGGCTCAGGGGCGGATGTTGCACCTGACTGCCGATTCGCTGGGTTCTGTGGGGATTGGCGCCAAGCTCTATTTCCGCGGCATCGAGGTGGGCAGCGTCATCAATACCCGTCTGGGTCAGGACAACCAGAACGTCATTCTGGATCTGGTGATCGAGCCGCGTTTCGAACATCTGGTCAAAGCCGATACCCGCTTCTGGAATATCAGCGGTATCAAGGGCTCTTTCAGTCTGGCTGGCGTCAGCGTTGAGGCAGGCAGCCTCACTTCCATTCTGAGCGGCGGTATCGCCTTTGACTCCCCCAAAGCGTCTCCCGAGTCGGAGAAAGGGCAAACCTTCGTCCTCTACAAGGGGCTGGCAGAAGCGGCGCGTGGCGAGCGTATCGACATTGCGGCTGGCGATCTTCCTGTCAAAGAGGGGATGCCCATCCTCTATGAGGGGATCGAGATCGGTCGTATCGACCCCATTCGGCTTACCGATAAAGGCCGGATGGTCACAGCGCTGATCAACCCGGAGCAGGCTTATCGCATTACCGACAAGAGTCAACTGGTGTGGGAGAGCGTCTCCCTCTCCGCGACCGGCGTGCAGCATGCAGATCGCCTGCTCTCCGGCCCGGCCATTCGCCTCGACTATGTGGCGGGCAAACCGGTACAGAAGATGACCCTGACCGATCGCGCCCCCCAAAGCGGCACCAAGGTGGTGCTGCAGGCTGACGATCTGGCGGGGCTCAATCAGGATGCACCTGTCTGGTACAAGGGATTGCAGGTGGGCCGCATCAGCCAGCTCACCCTGGATGCGCGCGGCAATACCAGCGTTGAGCTGATGATGGCGCCGAACTATGGCCATCTGCTCAATCGTGCCCGCTTCTATCGCGCCGCCCCGTTGCAGATCGATGCCGATCTGAGCGGCATCAAAGTAGAAACCAGTCCGGCCAGTGCCTGGTTGGGAGGCGGGATCAAGCTGATACAAGCCAGTAGTGGAGAGCGGATTAACCGTCTCTACCCGAGTCAGGAGCTGGCACTACTCGGTACCCGTGATGCCAAGCCGCAGCGCTGGTTGCTCAAAGCAGATCAGGCCGATGGCATCGGCATTGGCTCGCCTGTGCTCTATCTGGGATTGGAAGCGGGCAAGGTCAAACAGCTGCGCGCCGCCAAAGAGGGGGTCGAGATCGAACTCGAGATTGATGGGGTCTATGCTCCCCTCCTCGCCCAGCAACCTCAGTTCTGGAAAAAACCGGCCATCGACACCAAGGTGCGGGTCGATGGGGTGCAGGTCAAGGTGGGCAACCTCGGTACCCTGCTGCGCGGTGCTATCGAGTTCGATCGGTTGGCCAATGGCCGCAGCAGCCATCAACTGTTCGATTCCAGGGAGCAAGCCAAGGCCAAGGTGCGCCAGCTGTCACTGGTGGCAGAGAGCAATCCGGGGCTCGGGATTGGCAGCCCGATCCGCTATCGCGGTGTCGATATCGGCAAAATTGAAGAGATCGAGCTGGAGCCGTCACTGGGTCAGGTGATCTTCAAGGCGGAACTCGATGGCCACTACGCCGAGCGTTTCCTGCAGTCCGGCGCCCGCTTTACTCTGGTGCAGGCCAAGCTGGGGCTGGGCGGTGTCGCTCACCTCGATACCCTGATCAAGGGGGCGTTTGTAGAAGCACAACCCGGTAAAGGCGCTGGCAAAGATCGTTTCCCTTTGAGTCAGACCGGTCCTCTGGGTCTGGCCCTGACCCTCAAGAGCCCCTCCGTCAATGGCCTGAGCGTCGGCAGTCCGCTGCTGTTTCGCAAGATGGTGGTGGGCAGTGTCACCAAGGTGGCGCTGGCTCGGGATGGCAGCGAGGTGGTGATCGATGTCAACGTGGATCAGGAGTATGCCCATCTGGTGCGGGCCAACTCCCGTTTCTGGAATGTCTCCGGGGTCAAGGCGGATATCGGGCTGACCGGCGGCACTATCGAAGTGGAGACGGTGCAGAGCCTGCTGGCCGGCGGCATTGCTTTCAATACGCCGGAGAGAGAGATGGGTCCAACCGTCAAAGCGGGCCACAGCTATGCGCTCTACGGCAAGGCCGAGAAAGAGTGGCTGGAGTGGAGTCCACGTATCCAGCCCTGATCTCTTCCCTTTGTATCTCATCCAAGCCCGGCACAGTGCCGGGCTTTTTTATATTCCGGTGCCTGTTGATAGGGTTCAGATTCAGAATATTCTTAGCCTTGTGGTAGGATATCGCCCCTCATTTTCGGTCAACGAGACGGCACAGTGCACGACAACACCTTCCTTCCCGATTACTTTTTACGCCACATTGCGGCCATCATGCCGGCCCATCTCTCGATGGATGACTTTGTGGCCAGTTGTCGACGTCCGCTGCGCCGCAGCATTCGGGTCAACACCTTGAAGATCGCCGTCTCAGACTTCGTCGCCCTGATGGAGCCACTGGGTTGGCAGCTCGACCCTGTGCCCTGGTGTGATACCGGCTTCTGGCTGACCCGCAGCGATGAAATTGTCCCCCTTGGCAACACCGCCGAGCACTTGAGCGGGCTCTTCTACATTCAGGAAGCGAGCTCCATGCTGCCGGTGACGGCACTCTTTGCCAGCGACAAGATCAAAGCGGATGGTATGTTGCTGGATGCGGCGGCGGCCCCCGGCTCCAAGACCACCCAGATAGCCGCCCTGATGAACAATCAGGGGATGCTAGTTGCCAACGAGTTCTCCAGCAGCCGGTTGAAAGTGCTCAGCGCCAATATCCAGCGTTGCGGCGTGACCAATGTGGGCATGACCCATTTTGATGCCAAGGTATTTGGCCAGTGGTTGCCGGAGACCTTCGATGCCATCCTGCTCGATGCCCCCTGCTCCGGTGAAGGGACGGTGCGCAAGGATGAAGATGCGCTGCGCAACTGGAGCATCGAGAGCATCTACGAGATTGCGGCGGTGCAACAAGGATTACTGGAGAGCGCCTTCCATGCTTTGAAACCGGGTGGCGTACTGGTCTACTCCACCTGTACCTTGAGTGAGCAGGAGAATCAGGCGGTCTGCCAATCCCTGCTGGACAAGTTTGGCGATGCCTTGAGTTTTGATTCGTTGACAGACCTGTTCCCCCATGCAGAGCAGGCCTGTACATCCGAAGGATACCTGCACGTTTGGCCCCAGATCTTCGATAGTGAAGGATTTTTCGTCGCCAGATTACGCAAGCATCACTCGGTGCCCAACACCATGTTCAAGCCGGGCAAGCTGGGCAAATTCCCCTTCCTGCCACTGGCAGCGAAAGAGTCAGAGCCCATGCTGCGCGAGATTGAAGCCAACTTCGGGGTGGCACCGCAGGGTCAGCTGTTTGGCCGCAATGACGAGATCTGGCTCTTCCCTCAGCGGTTTGATCAGGTGCAGGGCAAGTTGCGTTTCGATCGCATCGGCATCAAATTGGCCGAAACCTTCAAGAAAGGTTATCGCCTCACTCATGAGTGGGCATTGGCCTATGGCGATAAAGCGAGCAAGGGCGTGGTCGAGCTGGATAGCGCCAATGCGCGGGAATTCATGATGGGGCGGGATGTCTGGCCAGAACAGGTTGATGGTACTGGCGAGGTGATCGTCCGCTATCAGGGGCATACCCTGGGGATGGGGAAATGGGTGGGGAGTCGGGTCAAGAATGCCCTCCCCCGCGAGCTGGTGCGTGACAACAATCTGTTCAATGTGTAGTGGGCCGTTCGGTGCATAAGCACTTGAACGAGTCTGAAATACCCACACTCTGGTTGAACTTTTCTTCGGATCTTGAAAAGCCTTGAGCCTTGTCTAAGCTTAAGGCAATCCGAACACCAGTTAGCGCACGGCTCTGCAAGGAGCCAATTCCCCTATGCCAGGTACAAGGAATTCGTACCTGGCTTTTTTTATCTCTTCACGTATCGCTGTTACTTCACTCTTGTGTCTATTCAACGGTCTCTTCGACCTGTGTGGCGACTCTGTTCTCAAACAGAGGTTCTCTACCCAGCTCATGTTGGTAGAGCAGATCGATCGCCTGCTCGATGAGTGATGCCTGACTGTCTTCGAGATGAAGACCCAGTGCGGCCAATCGTTCGGCGTGGCGATTGCTGATCCAGCATTGCAGCCGGGTATGGGTCTCCTGCTTGCGTTTTACATGTTGGCGCTGCCGCTCGGCATTGTTTTGGGGCACCGCCTCTTGCTCTTCACGCACTGTCATTTCTTGGCTCATATGTCCTTGCGATATTACGTTTCCGAGTTTGTTATCTCTCATCACATGCCATTATCCATTGGAAGATGCCCTTCCCCTTTGGGCTGCTGGCTGAGCGACAAATATATCATTAGATCAACAGGATATCATTTAACATAAAAAAACAAAGTGACGCAGTAGTGTCAAAGCAAACCATCAAGGGCATGATCGGAGAATTTATGGGCGTCATCGAAGTACTCCTGCAGGGTTCGCATATCCTTGTGGCGAGTGACTTCAATGATCTTGTTCATCGGCTTGCCCGCAGTCACCGCCGAGGTGATAAACCCGCGCCGCAGGCTATGGCCACTGACGTAAAGATCGTCGATGGTTTGGCCGGTTCGCCGCTTGATCATCAGGTTGATGCCCTGTGGGCCGAGTGGTTCGGTCATCAATTGGCCCCAGCGGTTCATGCGCCGAAACAGTGACCCCTCGCTGATCCGGCTTTTGTGTAGCCATTTTTGCAGTGCCGACACGGGGCAATAGTGTTTGCCCGGAATCAAGGCTATCTCGGTTTCGTGCAGCTGATGCTTGCTCGGTTTGAGGCGAAGGCGGATCCCCTGCCCCACAAAATCGAGATCGCTCACCTCAATTCGGGCCGCTTCCGAGCGGCGCAAGGCGCCACTGAACATCAGGAGCAGCAGGGTGTAATCACGCAAGCCCGCCAGATCATGGGTGTCGATGCCATCGAGCACCTGGGTCAATGGCTGCAACGTCAGGGCACCGGTTTTGCGCTTGCGGTTATCCCCCAACCTGACAATACCGCGCATCATCTCCTTGATTTCGGGATGTTCGGTGGGCATGGGGTGAATTCCTTTCTGCTTGAAGGCATAACGGATCCCGGCAAGCCGTCTCACCAGGGTTGCCGGTTTACGAGGTTCACCGTTGCGCAGCTCCCCTTTTCCCTCCTCTTTATCCAGCCATACCCAGTCGGCCAATACGCCATCGGCCTGATCAGCGAGAAAGTTCATTATGTCGTGATGAGTGGTTTGTAGCGGATCCAGCCCGTGCGATTGGCACCAGAAGACAAAAATACGGGTATCCGCCTGATAGGCATTGAGGGTGGAATCCGCTTTTGCACTGCGCAAAAAGCGGCGTGCCCGACTATTTAACTGCGCATCGAAAACAGTCTGCAGTGACTGATGAGCCGGATTGGACAAGGTTGGATATGCCACGGAACTCTATGATTCATATGAAGTTTGATAGGATCTTACAGGATCCTTCCCATACATCAAGTATCGATAATGAATATTATCGATACTTATGGCTTGTTGTTTTTGTACCCTTTGGCCACATTAGATAAACGAAACATCGGAATATGATTCGACTCGGTTTGTATGGATGAACAGGTTACATAGACTGGGTGAATGTAAGAGATAACACGGCTCGGTGTTGATATTTAGGTGGGTAATCAGCTTGGCATTTGAAATATAAAAAGCCCCGAGAAAAGGGGCTTCTGTGTTATTTTTTCGCCAGTTTGAATAGTTCAAAGAAATTTCGGCTGGTCGCTTCTGCCAATTCAGCCAGCGCCATCTGGCGCAGATCAGCAATAAACTGCGCAACGTCTCGTACAAAGGCTGGTTCGTTCTCCCTCCCCCGATGCGGCACGGGTGCAAGATAGGGCGAGTCGGTTTCGACCAGCAATCTGTCGAGGGGAAGTGCCTTGACCACCTCTTGCAATGCAGACGCATTTTTGAAGGTGGCGATCCCGGAGATGGAGATATAGAACCCCATCGCCATCGCAGCTTGCGCCATTTCGAGGGATTCGGTGAAGCAGTGCAGCACACCGCCAACCTGATCCGCTCCCTCTTCGCGCATGATCTGCAAGGTATCTTGCTGGGCATCGCGGGTATGGATGATCAGCGGCTTGTTCAACGCGCGCGCAACCCGGATATGTTCGCGGAAAGAGGCTTGCTGAACGTCCTTGTTCTCGGGCGAGTAAAAGTAATCGAGACCGGTCTCACCGATGGCCACCACCCGTGGATCGGCAGCTTGCTTGAGCAGCAACTCGGCATCGACACCGGGTTCCTGATTGAGCGGGTGTACCCCGCAGGAGGCAAATACCTGGGGATAGGGAGCGATCGCCTCGAGCATGGTCGGGAACTGTGCCTGAGTCACACTGACACAGAGAAAATATCCCACGTCCAGTTTCGCGGCCTTTGCCAGTACATCAGCCAAGCTGGTCTGCTTGCTGCCATAGCTGAGGCGATCAAGATGACAGTGGGAATCAACGAGTAACATATAAAACCTTTCTACTTGTCGGTACTTATAACCAGCGACTGAGCCAGTTCATCAGATGGATGGTGGGATTGGAGAGCTGACCCGGCTGGCATGCCGCTTTCAGGGCAACCAGATCTTGTTCTGCCTCCAGCAGTTTTTCGCTGGAGTGCTGCTCCGCCAAACGTTGACTCAAGATGGCCAGATCAGGCATTGCCAGCTGATGGTGACCGCATCCTGCCTGGGTTTTCAGGGCATCGCACAAGAAGAGCTGCAACCAGTGCAACCTGACCTGCGTCTCCTGACCAAGCTGGCTGCACAGTGCCGTCGCCTTGACCGGACTTTGACTCAGGGCGACAAACTGCTCCAGCAATTCGCGGCGAGTACCGTCCTGTTGCTGCTCGATATAGTCGAGTACCCGCAGCGGGGCCCCCTGACAGATCCGCACCTGAGCCAGAGTAGCCTGATGACCCTGCTCGGCCAACCAGCGTACTGTTTCTCCTTCCGCTGGCAACTGGCAGACATGTTTGTGACAGCGACTGAGAATGGTGGGAAGCAACCGGGAAACCTGGGAGGCGATCAGCAACAGCAAGCTGTCGCCGGCCGGCTCTTCCAGGGTTTTCAGCAGGGCATTTGCCGCCGATTCGGTCATCCGCTCCGCATCAGGAATGATCACCACCTTGCCACGGCCGAGCTGGGCAGAGCCCTGCAGCCGGGTGCAGATCTCGCGAATGGCCTCGACCCCGATGGTCTTGCTGTCGCGAGTTATGGTGCCGAGATCCGGGTGGTTGCCCTTGTCAAACAGCTGGCAAGAGTGGCAGTGGCCGCACGGCTCTCCGCGATCCGGTTGCTGGCAAAGGTGCAAACGCGCCAGCCGCTCGGTCAGTTGCTCCTTGCCAAGACCGGGATCGCCCAGCAACAACCAGGCGTGGCCGAGACGACCGGACTGCGCAGTCTGGCTCAGGGCATGCCAGTCGGGGATCAGCCAGGGATACATAGGTGTGTATCCAGCGCAGCTTCAATCGCCGCTTTTACCTGATCCGGGGTTTGCCCCGCTTCGATCACCACAATGGAATCATCCTTGGCGGCGAGATCGAGATAACGGCTGCGGGTCCGTTCGAAAAAGCTGAGCTGCTCCAGCTCGATCCGATCCAGCTCGCCGCGATGGCGGGCGCGCTGCAAGCCAAGGGCGGGATCGATATCGAGATAGAGGGTGAGATCCGGCTTGAAGTTGCCGAGCACCGCCTGCTTGATGGCTCCGATAAGCTGGGCATCGATACCACGGCCGCCACCCTGATAGGCCTGGGAGGAGAGATCGTGGCGATCTCCCACCACCCAGACACCGTTGGCCAGTGCCGGCTTGATGCGGGTCTCCACCAGTTGTACCCGGGAGGCGTACATCAGCAGCAGTTCCGCCTCGATGGTGAGGCGCTCGTCGTGCACCTCTTTGACGATGGCCCGCATCCGCTCGGCCAGCGGCGTACCACCCGGCTCGCGGGTGCACTCGATCCGGTTGATGCCGTGGCGCTGCAGATAGTCGGTCACATAACGCACGGCCGAGCTCTTCCCTGCCCCTTCCAATCCTTCGATCACAATAAATTTAGACATTAGGGTTTCTTCAATATGTATTCGCGAACCGCCCGATTGTGTTCATCGAGGGTCTTGGAGAAATAGTGGGCACCGCCCCCCTTGGCGACAAAGTAGAGATAGTCGGTCGATTTGGGGTTGAGCGCTGCTTCGATGGAGGCCTTGCCCGGCATGGCAATAGGCGTGGGCGGCAGACCATCGATCACATAGGTGTTGTAGGGATTCTTGTCGGTCAGATCGCTGCGGCGAATGTTGCCATCGTAGCGATCTTTCACCCCGTAAATGACGGTGGGATCGGTTTGCAACTTCATGCCCAGACGCAGTCGATTGACAAACACCGAGGCGATCTGCGCCCGCTCGTCCGGCTGGCCGGTCTCTTTCTCGATGATGGAAGCCATGATCAACGCCTCATAGGGCGTTTTGTAAGGCAGGTTGGCCTGACGTTTCTCCCAGCTCTGCTGCAGGAAGGTCTCCATATCCTGATGGGCGCGACGCAGGATCGAGAGATCGCTGGCATGGGTGGTATAAGCGTACGTTTCCGGCAGGAACCACCCCTCCAGCTTGCCATTCTCGATGCCGAGCTCCTGCGCCAAGTCGGCTTCGGATTGCTCAACAGTCAATCGCTCAAGGTATGGGGCGCTGGAGAGCTGCTTCTGCCAATCCTCGAAACGGGAACCTTCGACGAAGGTGAGGCTGAAGTGAAACTCCTTGCCCGATGCGAACAGAGAGAGGGTCTCCTTGAGAGGGGCCCCTTCCTTGATTTCATAGGTGCCCGATTTGATGGCCACCAGTTCGGGATGGCTGCGCAGCCAGAGCCGCACCGCCCAGGGGCTGGTTTCCCCCTCCCCCAGTTCGGCGATCAGGCGCGCCGCATGGGCGCCCTTCTCCACCGTAAAGAGCCGGGTCGGCCCCTTGTTGGTGAGCGTCTCTACCTGTTGCCATTTGTAATGTACATAGCCCCCGGCAGCGGCTACCGTCAGTGCCGCCCCCGCGAGCAGGGTGTAAAGCCGATTAAACTTCAATGACCAAACGCTCCTGTAAACGGCGACTCAATACCGCTGGGGGATAGTGAATATCCTCTATGCCATTGACCGGCACGATCCCCATCAGGGTATTGGTGAGCCACACCTCTTCAGCCTGCCATAGTGACTCCAGCGGAGCCTCTACCACACGCAACTCAATACTCATCTGTTTCAGCATCGCCATCACCTGGCGGCGCATGATGCCATCGACACCACCGCGGGCGAGATCGGGCGTAAACACCGTCTTGCCCCGACGCCAAAACAGATTGGCACTGACACCTTCAATGAGAAAACCGCGACTGTTAAGCACTATCCCTTCGACTGCATTTCGACTGACAAGTTCGCTTTTCAGCAATACCTGCTCCAGACGATTCAAAGTTTTAAGCCCGGCCAGCATGGGCGCATCGCCGATCCGCTGGCGGCACACCACCATCTCGATCCCCTCCTGTTGCCACTGGCCATAGTGAGTGGGAAATGACGCCAGAGTGACAATCCGGGTTGTGTGCTGACATACGCTGCCATCATAGCCCTGCCCCCCTTCGCCGCGGGTCAGGATCACCTTGGCCACGCACTGTGGCTGCTCGGCCACCATCTCTTCAACCTCCCGGGTCAAGAGATCCCAGTCCGGTTCAACCAATCCCAACCGGTTGTTCGCCTGCTGCAACCGTGCCAGATGGGCAGGCCACTGCAACACGCGCCCCTCCCTGACCGCCATGGTGGTGAAATGACCGTCACCATAAGCCAGCCCCCGATCATAGGCCGAGATCGTATCAAGCTTCATGCCATTGATAAGCAAAGGGATCCCTCCGATAAAAAAGGCCCGATACCGGCAGTATCGGGCCTGTGTCTTTGCCCTGCGGCAAATTATACGCGTTTGAAGATCAGTGAGCCATTGGTGCCGCCAAAACCAAACGAGTTGGAAAGGGCGTACTCGAAGCTGCCTGACTTGGCCACATGGGGTACCAGATCCAGATCGCACTCTTCATCCGGGTTGTCCAGGTTAATGGTGGGCGGCGCCACCTGATCACGCAGGGCCAACACAGTGATGATCGCCTCGATGGCACCGGCGGCGCCCAGCAGGTGACCGGTCATAGACTTGGTGGAGCTCACCATCAGGGATTTGGCATGCTCACCAAACACCGACTTCATGCCACGCAGCTCGGCCACATCACCCAGCGGGGTGGAGGTGCCGTGGGCGTTGATGTAGCCGATCTGCTCGGGGGCAATGCCGGCATCCTTGATGGCATTTTTCATGGCGCGAGCGCCACCGTTGCCATCTGCAGGAGGCGCAGTCATGTGGTACGCGTCACCGCTCATGCCAAAACCGACCAGCTCGGCGTAGATCTTGGCGCCACGGGCCTTGGCGTGTTCGTACTCTTCCAGTACCAGTACACCGGCACCGTCACCCAGCACGAAACCATCGCGATCTTTATCCCACGGACGGCTCGCTTTTTGCGGCTCGTCGTTGCGGTTGGAGAGTGCCTTGGCAGCAGCAAAACCACCCATCCCCATCGCGGTGGAAGCTTTCTCGGCACCGCCGGCGACCATCACGTCGGCATCACCGTAAGCGATCATCCGGCCAGCCATGCCGATGGCATGGGTACCCGTGGTACAGGCGGTCGTCACGGCGATGTTCGGCCCTTGCAGACCTTTCATGATGGAGAGATGACCGGACACCATATTGATGATGGTGGACGGAACGAAGAAGGGACTGATCTTGCGCGGGCCGCCGTTGACCAAGCTTTCGTGGTTCTGTTCAATCAGACCCAGACCGCCGATACCGGAGCCAATCGCCACGCCGACACGTTCGGCATTCTCTTCATTGATGGTCAGGCCGGAATCATCCAGCGCCTGCATACCGGCCGCGATGCCGTATTGAATGAAGAGATCCATCTTGCGAGCGTCTTTACGGTTGATACCGTACTGCTCGGGATCGAAATCCTTGACCAGACCTGCGAAGCGGGTTGCAAACTCGCTGGCATCAAAGTGCTCGATAAGGGAAATGCCGCTCTGCCCGTTGAGCAGTGCTTGCCAGCTGGATTCGGCAGTGTTACCCACCGGGGAAAGCATCCCCAAGCCGGTCACCACGACTCTGCGTTTTGACACTGAGGTAGTCTCCGAGAGGTGTTTTGAAAGGGAACAAATACAAAAGAAGCGGCCCTTGGGCCGCTTCTTTCAGAACAGGAACTTATTCCTGATTAGCGGTGATGTAGTCGATAGCCGCTTGAACAGTGGTGATCTTCTCTGCTTCTTCATCAGGAATTTCGGTATCGAATTCTTCTTCCAGCGCCATTACCAGTTCAACGGTATCCAAAGAGTCAGCGCCCAGGTCGTCGACGAAGGAGGCAGCGTTCTTAACGTCTTCCTCTTTAACACCCAGTTGTTCGATGATGATTTTCTTTACGCGTTCTTCGATGTTGCTCATGACCTGAATTTTCCTTTAAAAATACGCTATTTGCGTCTGGTTGGGGTAGTTTATTCAATTGACGTGAGTTTGCAAGTAGCTTGCCGCTGGTCAAACCACGAAATGTGCCAAACTTCGGCGTACTATCGCAAATTTGAACAGATCTTACGACAAATTGATTACACCATGTACATCCCGCCATTAACATGCAGGGTTTCGCCGGTGATATAGGCTGCTTCATCAGAAGCCAAGAATACCACAGCTGCGGCAATTTCTTTTGGATCACCCAAACGGGCGGCAGGCACCTGACTCATGATGCCGGCACGTTGATCGTCATTCAGGGCACGGGTCATGTCGGTTTCGATGAAACCGGGAGCAACCGCGTTCACTGTGATACCACGGGATGCCACTTCCCGCGCCAACGATTTGGTAAAACCAACCAGACCGGCCTTGGCGGCAGCATAGTTGACCTGACCGGCATTGCCCATGGTTCCCACCACGGAGCCAATGCTGATGATGCGACCGTGACGTTTCTTCATCATGGCACGCAACACCGGTTTGCTCAGACGGTAAAGCGAGGTCAGATTGGTATCGATGATCTCGTTCCACTCGTCATCTTTCATCCGCATCAACAGGTTGTCACGGGTGATCCCCGCGTTGTTGATCAGGATGTCGATGTCGCCAAAGCGCGCCTTGATGGCGGCGAAGACGGCTTCGATGGATTCCTGGCTGGTCACGTTCAGTGCCATGCCGCAGCCATTGTCGCCCAGATAGGCGCTGATCGCCTCGGCACCGCTCTCGCTGGTCGCCGTACCGACCACTTTCGCGCCACGGGCCACGAATGTTTCGGCAATCGCACGGCCGATGCCACGACTGGCACCGGTCACCAACACAACCTTATCGGTAAAGCTCATCACTTGCTCCTGTTTACTTGATCTGGGCCAGCGCCTGCTCGAAAGAGGCGGCATCGTTGGCGTGAATACCTTCCACGCGCTTGTCGATGCGCTTGGCGAGCCCGGTCAACACTTTGCCCGGTCCCATCTCGATCTCGAGGGTAACCCCCTCGTTGGCCATCCGCTCGACAGTCTCGGTCCAACGAACCGGGCTGAACAGCTGACGTACCAGCGCTTGCTTGATGGCGGCCGGATCCTGTTCACAGGATACGTCGACATTATTGATGACCGCGATGGCTGGAACCTTGATCTCGATCCCGTCCAGCGCAGCTGCCAGTTTTTCTGCGGCAGGTTTCATCAGTGCGCAGTGAGACGGCACGGAGACCGGCAGCGGCAGCGCACGCTTGGCGCCCGACTCTTTCATCAGCACGTTGGCTCGCTCAACGGCCTCTTTGTGACCGGCGATAACCACCTGGCCCGGGGAGTTGAAGTTGACCGGAGAGACGACCTGCCCTTGTGCCGCTTTTTCGCAGTTGGCGGCGATGGATTCGTTATCCAGACCGATGATGGCCGCCATGGCGCCGGTGCCTTCCGGTACCGCTTCCTGCATGGCCAGACCACGCAGCTCGACCAGTTTGACCGCATCGGCAAAATCGAGTGCGCCGCTGCAAACCAGCGCGGAGTACTCACCCAGGCTGTGACCCGCCATCATGGCAGGAGTTGCCCCACCCAGCTGTTGCCACAGGCGCCACAGGGCGACAGAGGCTGTCAGCAGTGCAGGCTGGGTGCGCCAGGTTTTGTTCAGATCTTCAACCGGACCATCCATCACCAGGGCAAACAGGTCATAACCCAGCACCTGACTCGCCTCGGCGAAGGTCTCCTTGATCACGGCATGTTGTTCGGCCAGCTCGGCCAGCATGCCAACGGACTGGGAACCTTGTCCCGGGAAGGCAATGGCAAATTGGGTCATCATTGATTCCTTTTAGATAAGACAAAAATGAAATCGGTGACGGGATGATGGGCGCACCATCCCGTCGAAGATCAGAGGCGAACCAGCGCCGAGCCCCAGGCAAAACCGCCGCCGAAGGCCTCCAGCAGTACCAGCTGACCCGGTTTAATCCGGCCATCCCGCACCCCTTCGTCGAAGGCAACCGGAACAGAAGCGGCAGAGGTATTGCCGTGCTTGTCGAGGGTCAGCACCACTTTATCGAGGCTCATACCGAGCTTCTTGGCGGTGGCGCTGATGATGCGGAAGTTGGCCTGATGAGGCACCAGCCAATCCAGCTCGCTCGGCTCGATGCCAGCAGCGGCCAACGTTTCGGTGACGATCTCGCTCAGACGGGTGACCGCGACCTTGAAGACATCATTGCCCTTCATGTACATGTAGGCTTCGAGCTCGGCACCCGGCATGCCGCGACGAGGGTGCGGCAGCTTGAGCAGCTCGCCATAACGGCCATCGGCATGGAGATGGGTAGAGAGGATGCCCGGCGTCTCGCTGGCACCGACAATCACAGCCCCTGCCCCATCACCAAACAGGATGATGGTGCCGCGATCTTGCGGATCGCACATGCGGGAGAGCACATCGGCCCCGACGACCAGCACATGGCGGGCGGCGCCGGATTTGACGAACTGATCGGCAATGGAGAGTGCGTAGGTGAAACCGGCACAGGCCGCTGCCACGTCAAAGGCAGGAATGCCCGGTACGCCGAGCAGCCCCTGCAGCTCGCAGGCGGCAGCCGGGAAGGCATTTTCAGCACTGGTGGTGGCCAGCACTATCATATCGAGATCGGCAGCGGTCAAACCGGCTGCATCCAGGGCGCGCAGAGCGGCCTGGTAAGAGAGGGTGGCAACGGTCTCGTCAGCCCCGGCAATACGGCGCTCACGGATACCGGTACGTTCCACGATCCACTCATCACTGGTCTCAACCATCTGCTCGAGATCGGCGTTGGTACGCACTGAACTCGGCAGGTAGCTGCCAGTACCCAGAATTTTGCTATGCATAGAGTTCTTATAGATCCCTGTCAGAGAAGACAGCTTCAAGGCGATCTGCTATTTGCAGTGGAAGTTGATGTTTGGCCTCTTGTGCGGCCAGCAGGATCGCATTACACAGAGCGCGCCGTTCGGCCCGCCCATGACTTTTTACCACAATGCCGCGCAATCCTAACAGACTTGCTCCGTTATACTGGTCGGGGTTCAGGTAAGAAAAACGCCGTTTGAACATAAATCCGGCGATCCGGCCAAGAAAAGTGCGTTTCTTGTGGGGATATCCGGCCAGCTGGGCCATCATCCGCACCACCCCTTCTGCCGTCTTGAGGGCAACATTGCCGACAAAACCGTCGCAGACGATCACATCGCTGTCGCCGCTGAAGATGCGATCCCCTTCGACGAACCCGACATAATTGAGCGCTTGGCACTGACGCAACAATTCGGCGCTGTGGCGCACCAGATCGTTGCCCTTGATCTCCTCCTCGCCGATGTTGAGCAAGGCAACACGAGGTGACGCAATGCCTTCTACCTTTTCGGCCACGACGGAGCCCATCACGGCAAACTGCAACAGGGTATCCGCATCGCAACTGACGTTGGCGCCTAGATCCAGCATCACGGTACGTTTGCCACTCAATGTCGGCAGCGCCTTGATAAGGGCAGGTCTGTCTACCCCGGGCAGGGATTTGAGCACGCACTTGGCCATCGCCATCAACGCACCTGTATTGCCAGCACTGACGCAAGCATCGGCCTCACCGGCTTTCACCAGATTGAGTACCACCCGCATGGAGGAGTCTTTCAGAGTACGCAGCGCCACGATCGGTTTATCGCCCATGCCAACCACTTGGGATGCATGTACGAAACGGACTCGGGGATGATTCAGCAAGCCATGTCGCTGTAGCAGAGAGGAGGTCTGGTGCTGGTCGCCGACCAGGATCAGTTTTAGCTGGGGTAAAAGAGACAGTGCCTGCACGGCGGCAGGCACTGTTTCCGAGGGGCCAATATCTCCCCCCATGATGTCTAGCGCGACAGTTTGCGTAGACAAAGGCAATCCTTAAGCGATTACCTTTTTACCGCGGTAGAAACCATCGGCAGTCACGTGGTGACGACGATGAATTTCGCCACTGGTCTGATCAACAGTCAGGGCAGCGGTGGTCAGCGCATCGTGGGAACGACGCATGCCACGCTTGGCACGGGTTTTACGGTTCTGTTGTACGGCCATTGTAGGCTAACTCCTAAATTCACTTACGTTTAAGCTCTTCAAGAACTGCAAAGGGATTCGGCTGCTCATCAGCAGGTTCGATTTCACCCCAGGTCATCTCCATGTTTCCTCTCGGGCATGCATCCAGAGAATGCATTGCGACTTGAGGCAACGAGAGGATGAGTTCATCCTCCAGGATTTGATGAAGATCTATCTCGCCGTTTTCGTCCAACTCAATGGGCTCATAAGCTTCCGGCAGTTCTTCCTCGTTTGTTCTTTCGAACAGCGGAGTGTAGATAAATTCAGCTTCACAGAGGTGTTCGAATGTCTCTCCGCAACGTTGGCAAACCAGATCAACCTTGGCATGGGCAGTGCCTTTCATAACGGTCAACTTCTGGACATCTTTGCCAAAGTGCAGTGATACATCGATATCACTCTGCAAGCCAGCGGTTGATTCCTCCAGCCTGGGCATCTGCGACTTTTCCACTATCCCGATGTAATCGAGCAGCTTCAAGGCACTACGGACTGGATCAACCTTAACGGGCAACTTCACCTTTTGCATAGGGCGCGAATAATATAGGTCCAACAACTGATAGTCAAAGGAAAAAGTCCTTACCGCCGATGATTTTAACGTCACAAGTCCCTAGAATGCCGGTACCTGCTTTCATCGGTAACTCGATTATGCCACAGAATCTGATCCTCGCCTCAACTTCTCGCTATCGCAAAGCCCTGCTGGAGAAGCTCGGTCTCCTTTTTGAATGTGCCGCCCCCGATGTGGATGAGCGACCACTGGCTGGCGAATCCGCCGAGACGCTGGTGGCCAGACT
Organism: Aeromonas sp. 84A; assembly: GCF_051919345.1. NCBI lineage: Bacteria > Pseudomonadati > Pseudomonadota > Gammaproteobacteria > Aeromonadales > Aeromonadaceae > Aeromonas > Aeromonas sp. 84A. The sequence continues at coordinate 2,671,421 of NZ_JBQBEW010000001.1, read as the reverse complement.
GGCTCGTGCCAAGGCTGATGCTGTCGCCCAACATCGTGATCACGGTTTGATCATCGGATCTGATCAGGTGTGTGTCTGCGATAATCACATCCTCGGCAAACCTGGCACCATCGACAATGCCATCGCCCAGCTGATGGCGGCTCAAGGTCGCAGCGTCACCTTCTACACCGGCCTGTGCGTGGTGAATGCCGCAACCGGTGAGGCTCATCAACTGGTGGAGTCTTTCACCGTCCATTTTCGCAACCTCGATGAAGCCGCCATTCGCCGCTATGTAGAGGCAGAATTGCCCCTCGATTGTGCGGGCAGCTTCAAATGTGAAGGAATGGGGATCGTGCTGTTCAAGGGGCTGGAGGGGCGCGACCCTAACGCATTGATCGGTCTGCCACTGATCGGCCTGATCGAGCTGCTGGAGCGCCACGGTATTGCCCTGCCCTGATTGCGGACGAATAGATAAGCTAGATCGAGCATATAAAAAGCCCGGTCAATAGACCGGGCTTCTGTTATCAATCAGATTGATGTCTCTTAAAAGAAAGGCGTCTACAACAGCGCGTGAAGAGCCGTCATGGAGTCCACCACCGCTACAGGTCCGTGACGACTGAGAGCATCACTACTATACACACCCCAGGTAACTCCAATGCGCGGCATGGCAATTGCCTCGGCCATCGCCATATCGTGAACAGAGTCGCCGATCATTACCGCCTGCCGGGGTAAAAGCTCCAACTCGTCCAGGATCTGCTCAAGCATCAGCGGATCAGGCTTGGAGCGAGCCTCATCGGCCCCTCGGCTGGTCACAAACAACGGGCGCAGCCCGGTCTCATCCAATACCCGATCCAGCCCACGGCGCGATTTGCCGGTAGCGACGGCCAGTTGCAGCCCTCGTGACCGCCAGTCATGCAGCAGCTCCCCCACCCCGGCAAACAGCGGGCTGGGGGTGGTGTCGTGCAGATAGTGATGACGATAGCGATCGATGAGCATGGCAATCTGGCGCTCATCAATGGCGGTGCCACTGTCGCTACGTAAAGGGAACAGGCGGGACATGGCAACATCAAGGCTCAATCCGATGATCTGCCGGATCTGGGCTGGTGCAGGTACCGCCAGCTCACAATCTCTAGCGGCCCCTTGCACACAGGCCACAATCCGGCCCACCGAATCCATCAGGGTACCGTCCCAATCGAAAATGGCGAGCCGGATATCCTGCATCAGCGTGGCAAGCCGTTGAGGAAGTTGTCGAGTTCAGATGCAAGCGGCGCTTCGACCTGCATCTCGCGACCATCGGCCGGATGGGTGAAGCTGAGCTTCCAGGCATGCAAAAAGAGCCGTTTCAGCCCTTGGCTGCGCATTTTCTCGTCAAACGCCGCTTCACCGTACTTATCGTCACAGGCGATCGGATGACCGGCATGCAGGGTGTGCACGCGGATCTGGTGAGTTCGACCTGTGATTGGACTGCACTCGACCAAGGTCGCTTCGGCAAATTGACGCACGATGCGGAACCGGGTTTCGGAGGGCTTGCCATCGGCACTGACCCGCACCACCCGTTCGCCAGACTGCAGATCGTTTTTGCGAAGCGGCGCATTAACCACCTTGACGTGAGCCTGCCACTTGCCACGCACCAGCGCCAGATACTGTTTGCGCATGGTCTTGACGCGCAACTGCTCATGCAGGCTGCGCAGGGCGCTGCGCTTCTTGGCAACCAGCAGCACGCCGGAGGTGTCGCGATCCAGTCGATGAACCAGTTCGAGGAAGCGGGCTTCCGGACGCAGGGCGCGCAGCCCTTCAATCACGCCAAAGCTCAGACCGCTGCCACCGTGTACTGCCATGCCGGAGGGCTTGTTCAGCACGATCATGGCATCGTCTTCGAACAGGATCTGGCTCTCCAGACGCTGGATAACCCCGAGGTTGGCTGAAGGCAGCTCATTCTTCTCGGCAACGCGTACGGGGGGCACCCGCACCTCATCACCTGCGCAGAGTTTGTACTCCGGTTTGATGCGCTTTTTGTTTACTCGCACTTCACCTTTGCGAAGGATGCGATAGATCAGGCTCTTGGGGACGCCCTTTAGCTGAGTCTTGAGAAAATTGTCGATGCGCTGCCCGTCATGCTCAGCTTCGATGGTGAGCAGCTGCACTTGTTGTTGTATCTGTGTCATGGCGCGGATTTTAACACTGCCAGCGCCCCTTGGCTGCATGGTTTGTTGAAAAATGGCGCCTTGCTATAAAAGAGGTTTAAATGGGATAATAAACAAGGTTTTGTCATTGTGTTCAAGCCTTGTACTAAGTGGCCAAAATGTATGCCACCCAATCCCGAAACACCGTGTATACAAGAACATGACGGTTCCCGGGTGCGAGGTACAACGCATGGAGAACACAAACATCACCGTTTATTTGTCTCCATTTCGGCATCCTTATTCATTCCTTCTCGAGAAGTGATGACCAGAACGCCCTTAGTTTGCGCCTCATGCATACCCCAACCGGGAGGTTGCCCCAGTATGCTGAAGACCCGAGGCCGGCGCTGGCAGGACCCAGATGGAGGAAATCAAAATGACACAATAATGAGAACTCAATGAAAAGAATGCTTATCAACGCAACTCAAGAAGAGGAGTTGCGCGTAGCGCTGGTTGACGGACAACAGCTCTACGATTTGGATATTGAAAGTCCGGGACACGAGCAGAAGAAAGCGAACATTTACAAGGGTAAGATCACCCGCGTAGAACCCAGCCTTGAAGCTGCTTTTGTTGACTACGGCGCCGAGCGCCACGGTTTCCTGCCGTTGAAGGAGATCGCCCGCAATTACTTCCCCTCCGGTTACTCCTATCAGGGTCGTCCTAACATCAAAGAAGTGGTCCGCGAAGGTCAGGAAGTTATCGTCCAGATCGACAAGGAAGAGCGTGGCACCAAGGGTGCAGCCCTCACCACCTTTATCAGCCTGGCAGGTAGCTACTTGGTACTGATGCCCAACAACCCCCGTGCCGGTGGTATCTCCCGCCGTATCGAGGGTGATGAGCGGACTGAACTGAAAGAAGCCCTGAGCGGATTGACCGTGCCGGAAGGCATGGGCCTGATCGTACGTACCGCAGGTGTGGGCAAGTCGCCAGAAGAGCTGGAGTGGGATCTGAACGTTCTGCTCAACCACTGGGACTCCATCCACAAAGCCTCCCAGGAGCGCGCTGCGCCGGTACTGATCCACCAGGAAAGTAACGTCATCGTGCGTGCCATCCGTGACTATCTGCGTCGCGATGTGGGCGAGATCCTGATCGACAATCCGGTGATTTTCGAACGCGCCAAGGCCCATATCGAGCTGGTACGTCCCGATTTCCTCAACCGTGTGAAGCTGTACAAGGGTGAAGTTGCCCTGTTCAACCACTTCCAGATTGAGAGCCAGATTGAATCAGCCTTCCAGCGTGAAGTGCGCCTCCCTTCCGGTGGCAGCATCGTTATCGATCCGACCGAAGCTTTGACCTCCATCGATATCAACTCCTCCCGCGCCACCAAGGGCGGCGATATCGAAGAGACGGCGCTGCAAACCAACCTAGAAGCGGCCGACGAAATTGCCCGTCAATTGCGTCTGCGCGACTTGGGTGGCCTGATCGTAATCGACTTCATCGACATGACGCCGGTTCGCCATCAGCGCGAAGTGGAAAACCGTCTGCGTGAAGCGGTGCATCAGGATCGTGCCCGCATCCAGCTGGGTCGGATCTCCCGTTTCGGTCTGCTGGAGATGTCTCGCCAGCGTCTGCGCCCCTCTCTCAACGAATCCAGCAGCCATATCTGCCCCCGTTGCCAGGGTCAGGGCGTGATCCGTGACAACGAATCCCTTGCTCTGTCCATCCTGCGTCTCATCGAAGAAGAGGCCATGAAGGACAACACCGAGCAGGTTCACGGCCAGGTGCCGGTGGATGTTGCCGCCTATCTGCTTAACGAGAAGCGTGCCGCCATCGCCAGTCTGGAACAGCGCAATGATGTGCGTGTTTACATCATTCCGAACCAGCATCTGGAAACCCCGCACTACGAAGTGACTCGCATTCGTCAGAACGAGATCCCGGAAGCGGCCAGCTACGAGCTGAAAACCGAGATTGCCAAGCCGGTCTACCAACCGAAGCAAGCTCAGGTGATCGAGCGTGAGCAACCGCTGCTGCAAGGCTTTGCCCAACCGGCACAACCGGCCCCTGTTGCACCGCAACAGCCGGCGGCTCCCGTTGCTGCGGCCCCTGCCGAAGCCGGCTTCTTCAGCAAGCTGATCAAAGGCATTACCGGCCTGTTCAGCAGCGATGCAGCCCCTGCCGAAGTGAAAGCGCCCGCCGAGAAACCAGCAGCTCGTGAAGCACGCAAGGATGAAGGTCAACGTCACCAGCGCGAAGAAGGCCGTGGCCGTGGTCAGCGTCCTCGTCGTGATGACAATCGTGGCAACCGCAACAATGCGGAAGCTGGCGAGAAGCGTGAAGGTGGCAACCGCGAAGCCGGTGAAAACCGCAATCGCCGTCCCCGCAAAGAGCGCGAGCCTCGTCAGGAGCGTGAAGCTCGTGGCGAAGTGCGCAGCGAACAGCGCATGGAACGTGAACCCCGTCAGGAGCGCGAGCCTCGCGAACCGCGCCAGGAACGTGCACCACGTCCGGCCCGTGAACCTCGTGCGCCCCGTGAGCCGCGCGCCGAAGTCGTTGTTGAAGCGGTAGACGCCGTTGATGCAACTGCCGCCCAGCCACGTCAGGAAAAAGAGCAGAAAGTGGCCGAGCGCCGCGAACGTCGCCAACTGCGCAAGCAGATCCGCGTCGATGTCGCCGCTGCTGACACCCCTGCCCTGCCAGTTGACGAAGTACCAGCGCAAGCTGACGTGATCGATAGCACTGTGGGCAACGAGCAGGAAGAGCAGAGTGAAGGCCAGCGCCGCTCACGCCGCACTCCGCGCAGCCAGCGTATCGAAGGTCAGCGCCGCAAGCGCATCAACGAAGATGCCCGCAGCCAACGTGACGAAGAACAGCAAGATACCACCACTCTGACCACCGCAGCCCAGGCAGATATTGCCAAAGCGCAGGTTGAAGAGCCGGTAGTGCCTGTTGTTACCATCCCGAGCGCTGAAGCCGTCGCTGCTGCCCTGCAAGCCTCTGCTGCACTGACCGAGCATGTGGTTGTCGAAGCCGTTGCTGAAGAAGCTGCCGAGCAGGCTGCTGCCCTGGTCGAAGCAACTCAAGCCGATGTGATCGCTAGCCCGGTTGTTGACGCTGTCGCTGAGGTAGTGGTGCCAGCAGAGCCGGAAGTTGTCGTTGTCGCCGCTCCGGCTGTCGACATGGCTGCCACTGAAGTCGTTGAAACTGCTTCAGTTGTTGAAGAAGCCCCGGCTGTCAGCACTCCTGTCGTGGAAGCTGCACCGGCTGCAGTCGAAATGCCAGTTGCTGTTGTCGAAGCCCCGGCTCCTGTCGCTGCGGTTGCGGTGGAAGAGACTCCGGTCGTGACCAAACAGGTAGCTCACGGTGCTGGCCTGCTGGCTCGTGCCCGCAAAGCATCCGCCCCGATGGCAACCCCTGCCGAAGCCCCTGCCCTGCCTGTTCGTGAGCCGGTTAACTACCCGCCGCTGGTACGCAACGAAGTGAGCACATCAGGTCGTCACGGTGGCAGCACTGCCGCCGTCAACGTGGCCACCTGCCCGGCCGGTCGCCCCTAAGCAACCCGGGTTGACCCCCTAAAAAAAAAGCCACACCAACCGGTGTGGCTTTTTTTATTTCTCTTTTCCCCTGTGCACTCACAGACACATTAATACCCATGTTCTGCAAAGCAGCTTTGTCTGTTATCTCTCTATCATTGAACACTGCGCTAACTCGTGTTTACTTTTTGACGTAACAGAGAAAGTCCATTTTATACTTCTATGTTCAGCATGATGCGAATTGAGTTTGTCTGTGTAAAATCTCGTTTGTTGGCATACAAAAAGTTGTATATATGACGATCTACAATGGTCTGGTGTGGGTTTCAAGATCCATTTGATATGGAACCCTCTGGTTCAATGCATACTTGCCAACCAGGGCATTCGGTTGTACCGAAACCTGAATCCCCCCTTTTCGCAGAAATGAGGGGGGTTGTCATATAGCAAACCTGCCTCAGGTCTTGTTTAACTGATGATCAACTCAGGTTGCATCTACACAGATGTACATATAGGTAACTGTCGCTGATACAGATTTGCTTCCCGAATGCTCGCCAGTTTCCCCCTATCCTAGCGGCAGCACAATCTATACACGGGATATTGGTTACGGCCCTTCCCCATAGAGTTAAGTATTTGGCCTTGATACGCGAAACCTAAATCACCGCTGCTCAACGATTCTGTTTAAAAGGCATATAAAAATGCCGCCCGGTTTTGCAACCAGGCGGCATTGATCATCTTCTGTTATCGAGGATGAGCTATCAGGCCGTGGCCAGCTTGGCCTGCTCTTCACCGCGCTTGAGCATGGCGTAGGAGACACCGGTCAGCAGCGAGCCTGCGGCAATGGCAACGATATACATCATGACGTTGCTGATGGCGTGCGGAATGAACAGCACGAACAGGCCGCCGTGGGGTGCCATCAGCTCGCAGCCGAACAGCATGGAGAGCGCACCGGTCAGGGCGCCGCCGACCATGCAGGCCGGGATAACGCGCATCGGATCCTTGGCGGCAAATGGGATGGCCCCCTCGGAGATAAAGCACAGTCCCAGTACAAAGGAGGCCTTGCCCGCTTCCTGCTCCGCCTTGATGAACTTGGTACGGGCCAGGAAGGTGGCGATCCCCATCCCCAGTGCCGGCACCATACCAGCGGCCATTACCGCAGCCATCGGGGCATAGGTTTTGGAAGCCAGCAGGCCTACCCCGAAGGCGTAAGCCGCCTTGTTGACCGGGCCGCCCATGTCGAAGCACATCATGGCCCCGATGATCACACCCAGCAGCACGGCGTTGGCAGAGCCCATGTTGTTGAGGAACTCGGTCATGGCATTCATGATGCCAGCCACCGGACCACCCACCACATAGATCATCACCAGACCGGTAAAGAGGCTGGCAAAGAGCGGAATGATCAGGATCGGCTTGAGCGCTTCCAGGGTCACCGGCAGGCGCACCTTGTCACTCAGGTATTTGGCGCTGTAACCGGCCAAGAAACCGGCCACAATGCCGCCAAGGAAACCGGCTCCCAGCGAGCTTGCCAGCATACCGCCGATCATGCCGGGAGCGAGACCCGGGCGGTCAGCGATGGAGTAGGCAATGTAACCGGCCAGCACCGGGATCATCAGGGCGAAGGCTGAGCCACCACCGATCTTCATCAGAGCGGCGGCCAGAGTGCCTTCCACCTTGAACGCTTCGATACCGAACACAAACGAGAGCGCGATGATAAGGCCGCCTGCCACCACCATCGGCAGCATGAAGGAGACACCAGTCAACAGGTGCTTGTAGGGGCCTGCTTTTTCCTCTTTCTTGGGCTGGCTGGCACCGCTGTGGCGATAGGTTTTCGCCTCACTCCAAGCCTTGTCCAGCTCGGCGCGGGTTTTCTTTAGCGCCGCACCGGTACTGGTGCGATAGACCTGCTTGCCATCGAAGCGGGCCATGTCCACCTCGATATCGGTGGCGAGGAACACCAGATCGGCAGATGCAATCTCCTCGGCAGTCAGGGCGTTCTGGGCACCGACCGAGCCTTGGGTTTCGACACGGATCTGATAACCCAGCTGTTTGGCCATGGTCTCCAGCGCCTCTGCCGACATAAAGGTGTGGGCAACGCCAGTCGGGCACGCTGTCACTGCCACGATGCGCTTGCCAGCGGCGGCCGGTTTGGCGGCAGCGGGCGCGGCTTGATGACGATAGACGCTGGCACCGCTGGTTGCGGCTTCCAGCAAGGCAGCCGGATCCTGCAGGGCGAGATCCATGCTGCCCTGATAGACTCGCTTGCCATCATAGGCGGCGAGATCCACCGGGGCACTTGCGACAACCAGCACCAGGTCAGCGGCGGCAATCTGCTCCTTGTTCGGCACCTGGCGCGGTTGCACGCTGGAGCCGACGTCGAGGGTGAGTTCCCAGCCAGCCAGTTTGGCCTGCTGTTCTATCCGTTTTGCAGCGAGAAAGCTGGTGGCAATGCCCGCCGGGCAAGCCGTAACCAAGATTGCTTTCATTGGGCATCTCCTGAGTTTTCCATTGAAGGGGTATTGCACTGAACCGGTGCCAGCGCATCCAGACGCTCTACGCGCACCTGTTCAAGTAAGGGGTTGAGCACACTGATATCGTCAAAGCCGACCGCGACCTGACTGACCGCCAAGGCCGAGACGGCAGTGGCCAGCCGCAGGGTCTGCTCCGGCGCCCAGCCAAGGCTCAGACCATGGGCGAGACCGGCCACCAGGGAGTCGCCGGCACCCACAGTGCTGACCACCTGCATCCGCGGCGGAATAGCCTGCCAGACGGCATCCGGGGCAAACCAGATGAGGCCATCGGCGCCGTTGGAGATCACCACGTTGGGAATGCCGCTTGCCTGCAGCGCGCGGGCACACTCGGCCTGCTCGCTCAGGGTCTTGATGGGTCGACCCGCCCACTGGCTCAGCTCCTCCAGATTGGGTTTGACCAGGGTCGGCGCCGCCTTGATCCCTTCGCTTAACGCCGCGCCGCTGCAATCGAAGATCACCTGCTTGCCTTTGGCCTTGAGCAGGCGGATCAGATGAGCGCAGTAATCCGGGGCCACTCCTTTGGGCAGGCTGCCCGCCAGCACGAACCACTCTGCATGCGAAGCCAACTCGTCGATGGCCTGCTCCAGCGCGCTCACTTCCCCTTGCAGGATGGTGAGCCCCGGCAAGTTGAGATCGGTGACTCGACCGGACTGCTCGGAAATCTTGACGTTTATGCGCGTGCTGCCCGCGACACGGACAAAGTGATCATCCAGCGCACGCTCTGCAAACAGGGAGACAAAGCTCTGCTCATTGTCTGCGCCCAGCCAGCCGGTGACGCCCACCTCGCGGCCAAAGTCCTTGAGCACCATGGCGACGTTGATCCCCTTGCCTGCGGCACGCAGGTTGGCCTCGCTCACCAGATTGACCTCGCCCAGGCTCATCGCCTCAAGGCGAGTAGTGAGATCCAGGGCGGGGTTGAGGGTGATGGTAACAATCTTCATCAATGCGCCCCCTCGCCGAGACCAGCGGCGATCGCCTCACCGATCCCCTTGAGAGCCGCTTCGGCATCTGCACCTTCGGCGCGAAATGCCAGACGGTGACCGCACTTGACCCCAAGGCCGATCACCTTCATCAGGCTCTTGGCGGAGACCACCTCGCCGCTGCCATCCAGATTGGCAACCCGGATGTCTGATTCATACTCTTTGGCCACCTTGACCAGCATGGCACCGGGACGAGCGTGCAAGCCGTGGGGATTGATGATGGTGAAGGTTTCGGAAAGACCGCTCGCGGGACCTGCTTGCAGCATGGCCAGTCCCTCGCCGCCCGCCAGCGTAGCGAGTTGGCCGGCAGCAGCCAGTTTGGCCAGATTCTCCAGCTGCGGCAGATGGCCGCTATCTGCGGCGCACAGCAGTAGCATGGTGCTGACCGGCAGCTCCCCTGCCGTGAGGGCGCTACTCGGGGTGGCCAGCACCCAGCCAGTCTGGGCCGCTTGCGCCCGGGCCAGCCAGACGCCCTCGCCCAGATAGGCGGGATCGCTTGCCAGCAGGGCGCTCACCATGGCGGCATCGCCCCAGCCCGCCGATTTGGCGCGGGCGGCTGCTCCCAGCAGCAGTTGGTCGCGATCATCGGCCGGGAAGTCAGCCAGGGTCAGGTATTGCACCTCTTTGGCGGCAGTGGAGCCAGTCAGGATGTTGATGATAGTGTCGGCATCGGTGGCCTCTTTGAGCTGGGCTGCCGCCTGCTCGTCACCCAGCACATGGGTGAGCTGGCGCAAAATGCCCAGATGCTCGTCTGACTTGGCGGCGATGCCGATGGCGACATAGGCGATCTGCCCCTCATCCCACTCGATACCATTGGGGAACTGGGCCACCATGACGCCGGTGCTCTTCACCAGATGACGGGTATCGGTGGTGCCGTGGGGAATGGCGATGCCGCTGCCAAGATAGGTGGCATGCTGCGCTTCCCGAGCCAGCATCCCATCCACATAGCCCGCTTCCACCAGACCGGCTTCGGTCAGTTTGCCTGCCAGCAGGGCAATGGCGTCCGACTTGGTTGCCACCGACTGTCCCAGCAAGATCTGCTCTCGCGCCAACTTCAACATAGAGACTCTCCATCAGGTTCCGGCCGCGCCGGTACGTCACAATTGAACATTCGGGTAACTCGCCAGCTGACAATAGACCCGAACACGGTTGACTGTGATCGGAGCCTGATTTTCAGGCCGCTGGGTCTCTTCGTTGCTGACAGGCTGAATCGTTTCACTTACACTCAGACTGAATCGTTTCAGCGAATTGATCAAGTACCCACAAAGAGTGCTTTTCAATGATATGATCCCGCGCACACTTTTCGGTGCCCTCACCCGGCAGTGACCGTGGGCCTTGCAACTCAAACAGAGCCAATATGATGAAACTGGATGAAATCGCCGCCCTCGCCGGTGTCTCGCGCACCACGGCAAGCTATGTGATCAATGGCAAGGCCGATCAATACCGCATCAGTCAGGCCACCCGCGACAAGGTGATGGCCGTTGTCACCGCCCATAACTATCAGCCGGACAGCCGCGCCGCCTCCCTGCGCGGCGGCCAAACCAAGACCCTCGGCTTTATCCTGCCCGACCTTGAGAACGCCAGTTACGCCAAACTGGCCAAACGGCTGGAACAGGGGGCCCGGGCACAGGGATATCAGCTGCTCATCGTCTGCTCGGAAGATGAGCCCGCCACAGAAAAAGAGCTGGCCCAGATGCTGGTGAGCCGCCATGTGGACGCCCTGCTGGTGGCCAGTTGCCTGCCGCCGGACGACCCCTTCTACGGTAAATTGCAGGCGCAAGGCAGCCAGATCCTCGCCATCGACCGGGCGATGGCCGCCGACAAGTTTGTCACCGTCGCCAGTGAAAACGAGAAGGCGAGCTTTGATCTCACCAGCTCCCTGCTCACCCCGACTCTGCGCCATATCGCCTTGATCACCGCGCTGCCGGCACTCACGATCAGTCAGGAGCGCAAAGCCGGTTTCGAGCAGGCGGTCGCCAGTCACAGCGCGGCTCGCCACCTGTGCGAGGGGGATCACTTCTCTCGCCTTGAGGGGTATCGCCTGATCAAAGATCTGCACCAGCAGCTGGGTCAACTGCCCGAAGCGCTAATCACTACCTCCTATATCCTGATGGAGGGGGTACTCGACTACCTGTTGGAGCAAGAGATCGATATGAGCCAGCTCGCCATGGCTACCTTCGGGGACGATCGGCTGCTCGACTTCCTCCCCTTTGGCATCAACTCCCTGCCCCAGCAGCACGACGCGCTGGCGAGTCAGGCGCTGGAGCTAGCGCTCAAGGCGGTGAACGGCGACTACCAGAGCGGGCTGCACTATGTGAGCCGCACCCTCAAGCGCCGTCGCTAACCTGCTCGAACCAGACCCGATTTGCTATCAATGGGTGGGTAAAGAAAGCAGATGACAATAAGGCTGCCAGCATCGGCAGCCTTATTGTTTTCCCCCACAACCCTACCCGCCCGCTTTGCTTTCTCTACCGTCTGGCCGACTAAACAACTGGCCTCCACACTCCTTCACCCCACAACTAAACGCCAACGCCACGACAAGGCACTCCCCCATCCGTGCAGCAACCACTTGGCTGACCTGTATCAATGAGCCCCTGCCAGTCATTTTTTGGTGCTTTTTTCTTCAATTAGCTACCGCTGTCATCATTTATTTCCACTTATTGCCACAAGCCAGCACAAGATCCGTATAAAAGGGGTTGTTTCGGCTATTTTGATCCGCTAACGTGGCAACCATCTTTTACAACTGACAGGTTTTAGGTACAGATGTTCCCGTTCCGATATTGCTAGCCTCCGGCCCTATCACCGGAGGCACCTTCTGATAACGCCAATTAGCCCCCTCTTGTTGACGTCACTGCTGGCGTCGCCTGTTTGCACTGACACCGCTACGTTCGGATGGATAACATGAATACCAAAACCCTGGGTTGTACCCTGTTGATTGCCGGCACCACCATAGGTGCCGGCATGCTGGCCCTGCCGCTGGCCTCCTCGTCCCTCGGCGGCCCCGCTACCCTGATGTTGATGGTCGGCCTCTGGGCCCTGATGGCCTTCACCGCCATGCTGCAGGTGGAAGCGAGCCTTGCCACCGGCAAGTGGTACCTGCACCAACTGGCGGACCATCTGCTCGGCCCCTGGGGCAAGCGCATCGCCTCCTTCTGTATCCTGATGTTGTTCTACTCGCTGGCCTCAGCTTACATCAGCGGTGGCAGCAGCCTGCTGGCACAGGCGCTGGCCGATGCGGGCATGACTCTCAGCCAGGAGCAGGCTGCCTGGGCCTTTACTCTGCTGTTTGGCGGCATGGTCTGTGTCGGCACCCGCTCGGTGGATTACCTCAACCGGCTGATGTTCACCGTGAAACTGGTGATCATGGTGGTGGTGCTGACGTTGCTGCTACCCCGCACCGAAGGGCAGCATCTGCTCTCGATGCCGCTGGGTCAGGGCCTGTTGCTGGCGGGCCTGCCGGTCATCTTCACCTCGTTCGGCTTTCACGGCTCCATTCCGAGCGTGATGCTCTACCTCGGTGACTGCCCAAAACAGCTTGGTAGGGTCTTTGTCTGGGGCTCAGCCCTGCCGCTGATCCTCTACGTGCTGTGGCAGGTGGCGATCCTCGGTCTGCTCGGCCAGCAAGCACTGCTGCAAACCGGCGGCGCGCTGGACAGCCTGCTGGCCAACGTCGGCAAGCTGGTGAGCTGGCCTGCGTTTAATCAGGCGATACACCTGTTTGCCGATCTGGCGCTCGCCACCTCCTTCCTCGGGGTGACGCTGGGGCTGTTCGACTTTATGGCCAAGGCAACCCGCCGCAAGGACAACTGGCAGGGCCGCACTCAGACTGGCCTCATCACCTTCGTGCCGCCATTGCTGTTTGCCCTCTACTTCCCGCAGGGCTTTATCATGGCCCTCGGCTACGCTGCCATTGCGCTGGCGATCCTCGCGGTACTGCTGCCGGTGGCGCTGGTGTGGCAGAGCCGCAAGCAAGCCCCCGCCCACCACTACCGCGCGCCGGGTGGCGTGGTGGCGCTGGGAGTGGCCGCCGCCATGGGCTTACTGATTGTCGGCGTCCAGGTCAGCGTCAGCATGGGACTGCTGCCCGCCCTATAAGCCCTCGCCGATACGGAATGCCTAAAATAACAAAGCCCCGCCAATCAGATTGGCGGGGCTTTTTGTTGGAAAAGAAATCAAGTTGGATACAGGCATGCGCCATTAATTAAGAGTGCGCCCCTTACCAAACAAACACCCTAACCTTCAGCTATATACCGACCTTTTTACTACCCAACCCTGAATAATCAGTTCAAAAACCGTTCATGCCCCTTCGTTACACTGCCCGCTCGTTTATCGCGTTTAGGAGTTTGAAAACAATGATGTTGCACCTCAAGAGGAGCACCCTTGCCCTCGTCCTGCTTTCCGCCAGCGGCGCACTTAGCGCCGCCGAAGTCGCCAACAACAATATTACCGAGGCGGAGATCAAGGCCGCGCAGGATGGTTGGGGCGCGGCGCTTATCAAGATCAGCGATGATTATCGCGCCGGTGGGATTGAGCGCGCCAAGGCGACCGCCGAGTCGGTGCTCGACAGCGCTTATGGCTACCAGCAGGGGCCGGTGCTGTTCAAACCCACCCTGGCCGGTGGCGAGCAGACCTTTCGCACCAACCGCGAGGGGGCGCTGGCCTACTTTGTCGGCAACAACAGCGCCTACCCCACCGACAAAGGGTTCGCCCTGAAAAACTGGCAGAGCTATCGCTATGACAATGCCGCCGTCTATATCAACGGCGACATGGCGCTGACCATGGGCAAGGTGCATCTGGTAGATCGCGACAACAAGGAGACCACGGTAGACAAGACCTTGGGTTTCAAGAAGGGGGATGATGGCAAGGTGCGCATCGTGCTGCACCACTCCTCTCTCCCTTATGAGGGGTAATGACGGGGCCCTGCTCTGCCCACCATCAATATGATCAAAAAACAGCCCTGCCACCTCGGCAGGGCTGTTTGTTTTGTGCCTGCGCTTGGCCGATGGCGTGTGAGTGGATGACGGTCGTGCTAAAGCTGTTTGCTGCTACCCTCAAGGCAAGCCATTGAGATGCCGAGCAATATCGCGTCTCTGAACACCAGCCACTCGATATCATCGCTCCGGGAGCCAGATACCATGACCATACTGCCTGTTTACGCGGCCCTGCTCGCCCTGTTGTTTGTGTTGCTGAGCATTCGTACCATTCGCACCCGCCATAGCCGCAAGGTGGCGCTAGGGCATGGGGATGACCCCACCATGTTGCGCGCCATGCGGGTACACGCCAACTTTGCCGAGTATGTCCCCCTAGCCCTGCTGCTCATCTATTTCGTCGAAACCGGCAGCCATTCCCCCTGGCTGGTTCATTTGCTGGGGAGTGCCTTGCTGCTTGGCCGTCTCTGCCACGCCTTTGGCATGAGCCGCACACCGGAGAACTTCCGTTATCGGGTGGCGGGAATGGGGCTGACCTTCACTGTGATCCTGGTGAGCACCGTCCATATCCTGATCACTGCGCTGCTCCCCTGACCCGGCCGTCACGAATAGCTGGCGAAGCGGTCTGGCAGCCATCCCCATCGGCTATTCTTCACTGAACAGATAGTCGCAACAGTGCTGCTTAAACAAGCCCGATTCAGGAGTGCTATATGAAGTGGATTGGCTGGTTACTGCTTGTCGGGCTGACTCCCGTTGCCCACGCAACCCCGCTAAAGCTGGCGGCAGCGGTCGAACACACTGCGATATTGCGCCCTTTTATTCATGACTGGTTTGGCCGGGCCGGCATCGACTTTCAGTTGATCCCCTGCACCTATGCCCGCTGCGAAAAGTTGATTGAGGCAGACCATGCCGTCGATGGCGATATGGCCCGGATCAAGGGCTTTGATCAGACCTATCCCCACTTGCTGCAGATCGGTGCCCCCATCTCGGAGGCAGCGATTTATGGTCAGCCACGGGATAACCCGAGCTGGCCCCCTGCCGAGGGTACCGTGATTGGCTGCCTGCGTGGCATCCAGTGGTGCGAGCGCTTCCTCGGCAACTATCAGGTCATCTGGTTGAACGATGAGAAGCAGGGGCTTGCCCAACTGCATCGAGGCAAAGTGGATTGGCTCATCAAGATGCGCCCCGCCTCTCAACCTGCACTGGCGTCCCCCTGGCAGAAGATCACCAAAGAGCAGGTCTTTCTCTATCTCGATAAAAAGCACCGGGCGGAAATTGCGGCCCTGCTCAAGGTACAGCTGGCGTTTATCAATAACGGCCGCTGGCTGGCAATGCAAAAGCAGTACCTCTCCGCCATCTAGCGTTGCTCTCGCTGCACCACACCGGGCCGATTACATGGCTGAAAAAACAAAAAGCCCTGCCAGATTGGCAGGGCTTTTCAGTCAACCGCATAGCTGGGGAGTCAAACTCCCGAGCCGCTTACTGGTTGTGGGTAGAGCGACGTGGACGACGGGCCTGAGCCGGTTTGCCAGCGCCATCAGCCGGACGCTGACCACCTTGCGGCTTGGGCTTGCCACCATTACCGGTACGCGCACCACCCGCATTGCCATTGGAGGCGGAACGACCGGCACCTTGACGCTGGCCTTGACCTTGCGGACGCGGCGCACGGCGCTGCTCGCTCGGATCGCGGGGCTCTTTGCGCAGCGGCGCGCCGATACCACGGGCGATATTGTCCAGGGTCTCGCGGGAAGCTTCGAAACCGGCCACCTGCTCGCACGGAATGTTCTGCTTGGTCAGACGCTCGATCGCCTTGATAAGCTTGCCTTCATCGGCAGCCACCAGCGAGATGGCGTGACCGGCAGCACCGGCACGGCCGGTACGACCGATACGGTGCACGTAATCTTCCGCCACGTTGGGCAACTCGAAGTTGACCACTTGCGGCAGCTTGTCGATGTCAAGACCACGGGCGGCGATGTCGGTCGCCACCAGCACCTTGACGCTACCATCCTTGAAACCGGCCAGTGCGCGAGTACGGGCACCCTGGCTCTTGTTGCCGTGGATGGCGGCGGCGCTGACGCCGTTCTTGTCGAGGGTCTCGGCAACACGGTTGGCCATGTGCTTGGTACGGGTGAACACCAGTACCTGCTGCCAGTTGTTGCTGGTGACCAGATGACTCAACAGCGCGATCTTGTTGGCCTTGTCGCACGGATGCACCATCTGCTCGATACGCTCGGCAGTGCTGTTGCGCGGGGCGACTTCAATGACAGCCGGGTTATCCAGCAGACCGGTGGCCAGTTCGCGGATCTCGTCGGCGAAGGTGGCGGAGAAGAGCAGGTTCTGACGCTTCTTCGGCATCAGAGCCAGGATACGGCGGATGTCGCGGATAAAGCCCATGTCGAGCATGCGATCCGCTTCGTCCAGTACCAGGATCTCCACTTCGTCGAACTTGACGGCATTCTGGTTGTAAAGATCCATCAGGCGGCCAGGACAGGCCACCAGCACGTCCAGACCACGGCGAGTCGCCATCATCTGCGGATTGATGCTGACGCCGCCGAAGACCACGTGGCTGCGCATTGGCAGGTGTTTGCCGTAGTTACGCACGCTCTCGCCCACCTGGGCGGCCAGCTCGCGAGTCGGGGTCAGCACCAGCGCACGAATGCGGTTCGGAGAAACCTTACGCTTGCTCTCCATCAGACGTTGCAGCATCGGCAGGGTAAAGCCTGCGGTCTTGCCGGTCCCTGTTTGGGCCGCCGCCATCAGATCGCGGCCAGCCAGAACGGCGGGGATCGCTTGCTGCTGAATGGGAGACGGGGTGTCGTAGCCTTGTTCGGCAACGGCACGCAACAAGGGTTCGGCCAGACCGAGGGAAGTAAAACTCATAATTACCTGCTAGAGATAGGGGCGCCGGGGATTTGTGGTGGGGCTCCTCTGCTGAGCCGATGCCATCTCACAAGATCTGGGCCTATTGAGAAAACAACGATTTCCCCGGGGAGCAGAGCAAAGGGGAAAGAATAGAGGCGCAGTCTAACGGAGTTGCCCGGGATAAACGAGAAAAATGTGATGCTCCTCCCAGCACGAACAGAAAATCCCCCTTCTGCCCCCCGAATAATCCCGTTGATTGATGTAGCACACACCACACTATTAACTGGCAACACAATATCAGCCCTCGCAGGCATGGCTCGCGGGGCAAAAGCACGGGATTGAAGAACACAATAACGAGGTTTAGCTATGACCACGCCATATCGTCCCCGCGGCAGCTGGCAGGCAAGGATTGGCCTGCTGCTTCTGCTGCTAAGCCCTGCGCTGCAGGCCAGTCAGACTCTGACCGTGGCCTGGAGTCACTGGCCCCCCTTCAGCCAAATCAACAACCGAGGTGAGCTGGATGGGCTGGATGTCAGCCTGACCCGCCAGATCCTCACCCAGGCTGGCTTTGCCCCCAAGTTTCGCGAGCTTCCCTGGGCGAGGGCATTGCATCTGGTAGAACACGATCAGCTGGATGTGGCGATGGCCGCCCTCCCTCTGCCGGAGCGCCAGAGCTATGCCCGCTTCTCGACCCCCTACCGCCAGAGTGCCTATGTGCTGCTGAGCAATGACCCTATCCCCGGCCATCAGGATCGCTGGGCGCAGCTCGATAATCTGTCCGCGTTGTGCAACGAGAAAGGGCTCAAGATAGGCAAGTTGCGCGGCACCCGCCCCATGCATCAGATGGATAGCTGCCCGGCGCTTAAAATGGCGACCGAATACAACACCGATGAGCGGATGATCGATCTGCTGCTGGCTCGCCGCCTCGATGGCATCATCATGGAGTGGCAATATGCCCGCTACCGGCTGGCCCAACTGGGGGCCGAAGAGTTTATCAGCTGCCAACTGCTGCTACACCACCAGCCAGTCAGTCTGATGTTTGCCAAGAACAGCGTGAGCGAAGAACAGATCCTCAAAGTCAACGAGGCCATTCATGCCTTGCCCAAACCCCACAACAAGTTCTCACCCCCCAGGTGTCGCCTCAATGCCGATCCGGGCGCCGCGGATCTGCTGACCCGCACCCTCCGCAAGCATTGACGGGATAAGCCGCCACCTGAAATAGCAAAGGCGACCCGAAGGTCGCCTTTTTGGTATTGTCGAACTTGTTCCCCAAACAGGGAGCGATCAGTCGATAAGCAGCAACAGCGATCAGCGCAGCTGCGGGGTATGGGTCAACACCCCCTGGTTCTGGGCGCGATGGCGCAGCAGGTGATCCATCAACACCAGCGCCAGCATGGCTTCGGCGATGGGCACGGCGCGGATGCCGACACAAGGATCGTGGCGGCCCTTGGTGATCATCTCGATAGCCTCACCGTCGGTATTGATAGTCTTGCCCGGCACCGTAATGCTGGAAGTTGGCTTGAGCGCCATGCTCACCACGATATCCTGCCCGGATGAGATGCCGCCCAGAATTCCGCCCGCATGGTTGCTGGCAAAGCCCGCGGGGTCATCTCGTCGCGATGTTCGGAGCCTTTTTGCTCCACCACCGCAAAGCCATCGCCGATCTCCACCCCTTTCACCGCATTGATGCCCATCATGGCATGGGCGATATCAGCGTCGAGGCGATCAAACACCGGCTCACCCAGGCCCACCGGCACATTACTGGCAATGACCTGCACCTTGGCACCGATACTGTTGCCCTCTTTTTTCAGGTCACGCATGTATTGATCGAGCTCTTCCAGCTTGCCCGCATCGGGGAAGAAGAAGGGATTCTGCTCGATCTGCGCAGCGTCAAACGCCTCAGCCTTGATGGGGCCGAGTTGGGAGAGAAAACCGGTGATCTCGATGCCATGCACCTGTTTCAGGTACTTCTTGGCGATCGCCCCCGCCGCTACCCGCATCGCGGTCTCGCGTGCCGAGGAGCGACCACCGCCGCGATAGTCCCGCTGACCATACTTCTGGTGGTAGGTGTAATCAGCGTGACCCGGCCGGAACAGATCCTTGATGTCGGAGTAATCCTTGGAGCGCTGATCGGTATTCTCGATGAGCAGCCCGATGGAGGTGCCGGTGGTCTTGCCCTCGAACACCCCGGAGAGGATCTTCACCTCATCCGGCTCACGGCGCGGCGTGGTGTAGCGAGAAGTGCCCGGCTTGCGCCGATCCAGATCCCCCTGCAGATCCGCTTCGCTGATCTCCAGCCCCGGCGGGCAACCATCGACCACGGCGCCCAGCGCCAGGCCGTGGCTCTCGCCAAAGGTAGTGACCCGAAAGAGTTGACCAAAACTGTTCCCTGCCATGCGCGCTCCTGCTTAGTTCTTGTAGATGGCGAAATGATCCTGATACTGCACCAGCTCGTCACGGGTCATCACAAAGACGCCGTGGCCGCCGTTTTCGAACTCAACCCAGGTAAAGGGGATCTCGGGGAACTGGGCTTCCAGATGGATCATGCTGTTGCCCACTTCGACCACCAGCACACCGTTATCCTTGAGGAAATCGGCCGCATGGGCCAGCAGACGCTTGGTCAACTTGAGACCATCGGTGCCGGACGCCAGCGCCAGCTCGGGCTCGTGACGGAACTCGTCCGGCAGATCCGACATGTCTTCGGAGTCCACATAGGGCGGGTTGGAGACGATGAGATCGTACTTGTCGCCCGCCGGCAGATCGCGGAACAGATCGGAGCGGATCGGAATGACCTGCTGCTCCAGCCCGTGATCGTTGATATTGCGCTCGGCCACGTTCAGCGCATCGATGCTGATATCGATGGCATCCACTTCCGCTTCCGGGAACTCGTGGGCCATGATGATGGCGATGCAACCGGAGCCGGTGCACAGGTCCATGATCCGGGTCGGTTCATGTTTGAGGAAGGGCGCGAAACGGTTGGCGACCATCTCGGCAATGGGGGAACGGGGAATGAGCACCCGCTCGTCCACGTAGAACTCCCAACCGGCATACCAGGCCTTGTTGGTCAGGTAGGCGGCCGGTACCCGCTCCTGTACACGGCGGATAATCAGCTCGGCGATACGGTGACGCTCGCTGCTGGTGAGACGGGAGTGGCGCATGGCCGGGTCTACATCCGGTGGCAGATGTAACGCGGGCAGTACCAGCTGCACAGCTTCATCCCAGGCGTTGTCGGTTCCATGACCGTAAAAAATCCCGGCGTCGTTGAAACGACTCATGGCCCAACGCAACATGTCCTGGATGGTGTGCATCTCGGCAACCACCTCATCGATAAATATCTTGTCCAAATCCACCTCCAAGTCGAGTAATATCCGGCCCGAGCCCCGTTTACGTTGCGGGCAAGACGCATACCTAATACATGAGCATCTGATGAAAAAAACGCCCTCACCGACAGACGAGGAAACCCTGCTGTTCCGCGATGCGATAAAAGGTACCCGGAAAATCAAGCAAGATACCATAAGGGCCGAGTTACGCCCGGTCAAGCAGAAACGCGAATTGCGCGAAACCCGCGAAAAGCTTGGGGTTGACCACTATTTCAGCGATGAGTATCAGCCCCATCTCGACGATGATGGGCCGACCCGTTACGTGCGGGAAGATGTGTCAAAATTTGAGCTGAAAAAGCTCAAGCGGGGCATTTATCCGCCGGAGATCTACCTCGATCTGCACGGCATGAACCAGCAGCAGGCAAAACAGGAGCTGGCCGCCCTGCTCACCCTTTGCCAGAAAGAGAACATTCACGTCGCCTCGGTGATGCACGGCATCGGCAAACATATTCTCAAGCAGCGCATTCCCAGCTGGCTGGCCCAGCACCCCAATGTGCGCGCCTTCCATCAGGCTCCCCGCGAATGGGGCGGCGACAGCGCCATTCTGGTGTTGCTGGATATCGAAGAGTAGTTAGCCAAACGACCACACTATACTGAATATCAATATGTTATTCGCCGTGGAGGTCGCATGTTTACACAGGGTTCCCATGCCGACATAAAGTCATCTCTCGACGCCATCGGCGCAGCCGTGGCGGTGTTCAGCCTCGACAAGGATGATCACTTTGTGCTGGTCTCTGCCAACGATACCTTTGCCAAGGCGTTCGAGCTGGATGTCCTTGGCAGCATTGGCAAACAGCTGAGCGAGATGTTTCCCCGCTACATCACCAATACCATCGAGCCGCCAATGCACGAATGTGTGCGCATGCAGACCGGGCTCGAGAGCGAGCTGCCCATCGACAGCCTCTCGCGTACCAGTTGGTGGCGCTTTATTCTCTCCCCAATCATCCCCGAGCAGGCACGGATCAACCGGATCATCGTCACCGCCATCGACATCACCGCCAGGATGCAGCTGGAAGAGGCGCTCACCACCAGTCGCCGCCGCTTCGAGGCAGTGGTCAACTCCGCCTATGACGGCATCATCAGTGTCAGCAGCGAATCGCGCATCGAGCTTATCAATACCGCCGCTTGCGAGATGTTCGGCATCGACGAGAGCTATCTCGGCAAGCGGCTGGAAACCCTGCTTCCCCAGCGTTTTCGCGCCAATCACGAGACCTATTTCAAAGCCTTCAGCAGCTCCCCCATCAATTCGCGCCCAATGCATGCTCGCGCCTCGGTGATGGGTCTGCGCCGAGACGGCAGCGAATTTCCGCTGGAGGTGACCATCGCCAAGATCAATTTGGGCCCGACCACCGAGATGACCGCCATCTTGCGGGATATCTCGGAGCGAGCCCGACTGGTGGAGGAGTTGAAGGTCGCGGCTACCACGGATCCCCTCACCGGCATTGCCAACCGGCGCCGCTTCAACGAGCTGGTCAACGCCGAGATGCAGCGCTGCCAGCGTTTCGGCCATACCATGAGCCTGCTGCTGATCGATATCGACCACTTCAAGGAAGTAAACGATACCTTTGGCCATCAACAGGGAGATTTGGCGATCCTGAGTCTGGTGAAACGGATCAGCAAACAGCTGCGTGAGGTGGACATGCTGGGTCGCTGGGGTGGCGAAGAGTTTATCGTGCTGCTGCCGGAAACCTCCCTCGAGCTCGCCTGGGCCAGCGCCGAGCGGATCAGGCTAACCATCGAATCCCAGCACCATGCACTGGACGGGGCTCTTGAGATCTCCCTCACCATCAGTATCGGTATCAGTGCCAGCAAGGGCAGCCATGACACTGTAGAGAAGATGGTTAGACGAGCCGACACCGCCCTCTATCTGGCCAAGAAACAGGGACGCAACTGCTGCCGCAAAGAGGAACCGGAGCCGACCTGATGGCGCGCGCCCCTGCCCTCTGGTGACACTGCTAACCTGTGCCTGCAGAGATAACCAACCGCAGCGAACACAATAAAGCAGCGCGACTCTCTTCGGTAGCGCCGCTTTTTTCATTCTGCTTTTGGTGCACTCTTCAATCACAACCATCAAGGGGACGGCTAAAGCGCAGTGGACCGCCATCAGCCAGAGAGAGCCTCACCGACAGCATGCCGCCGTTGGGCAATTGCCAGTCGAAGAAGTCATCAAAACCGGCAATCGTTACGGCGCGGATCACCTTGGCGACCACACCGTGCGCCACCAGCAGTATCCGATCCCCTTGCATGGTCGAAGCAAGTTCCGTAAGTCCCTGCGAGATCCGGGCTATCACCTCATCAATGGTTTCACCACCGGGTGGAGATTCAGCCCAGCGCCGGGTGATATTGCGCGCCCACAGCTCGGGATAGCGTGTTCTTGCCTCTACCTGCGTCAGTCCTTCAAACAGGCCGACATCCCGCTCACGAAAGGCAGGCACAAGCTCCACTGACAATCCCAACTGGCGAGACAAGATGGCAGCGCTCTCCCTTGTTCGCAGCAGGGGAGATGCCAGCAGCCGATCGAACGGCGGCTCTGTCACTGCTACCTTCTCAGCCAGCCGGGATATCTGGCGTACGCCATCGTCATTGAGCCCGATATCCAGCGCGCCCTGATAACGCCCTTCCGCATTAGCCTGCGTCTCGCCATGGCGGATAACTACCAGCTCCATGTCAACCTCCCTTGTTGGGGCTACCTTGGTTTTACTTCCCTTTGCGATAACGGGGATGCTCGTCTTGGATCGACAACCAGGGCAGCTGGCTGTCGGTATGGATGTGATAGGTTGGCGCAACAACCTCTGGATTATCGAGAGAGGCGATAGCCAACGTGAGATAGTCAGGGTACTGGGTGCTGCGATACGTGAGGGTGGAGCCACACTCGGCGCAAAATCCCCGTCGGATAAAATCTGAAGACGCATACTCGGTCGGTTTGCCGCATAACCACTGCACCTGTTCGGCGTGAAAGTCCATCCAGGCCCCGACCGGTGCACCCGTGGTGCGCTGGCAATCCCGACAGTGACAAAAATCGGCCGCAAAAGGTGCAGTCAGCACCTCATAACGGATCGCCCCGCAATGACAACCCCCCTTCATCTTGCCCCCTCGTTGCAATTTTGCACAAGCCAAAGAGATTACCAATATAAACCGGCCGTTTACATCTATTTTCTCAAGGGAATAAGCGACAATGTACCGAGATAAAGCTGAGTGATATAGCAAGACCTCACCATTTCAGGTGATAAATGACAGTTTACGAATAGAGAATATACTTCTCATATTCGCAATGAGGGTTTCATTTTATGGTGGAAAATGAATTCTCAAGTAGCGCACTACGCTCATCAGAAGACGCTAGTTTATGAGGGCTAACGAACCTGAATAAAATTTTATTCTCAACTTTGATTCAATACTATTTTATTTCAATTTTCAGATAAAAACTCAACTTATCAGTTAGAACATAAGCACCGTTGAAAATACAAGATAATATTCAGTGATGCACTGTTGATAATTAACGAAGAGAAGGAGTTATCCCCCCTCTCCTCTTTGGGAGTTAAATTACGCCATCTTATTTGGCAGGAACTACAACCCAGGGGCCACCTTTGGCGGGATCATCCCCCTGGGTCCACCATTTGGCCTGGTAGACGGCGCCCTTGTAGCTCACCTTGCTGCCAGCGGTGTAGACCTTGGTCGCTTCCCAGGCCGGGTTGCCACCGATGGGGGGTTCGCTCGGATCGACCGGCGGTGGAGTCAGTTTGTCCACGATACGCACTTTCGGCCAGTTGGCGTGGGAGCCGTAGAAGTTGGTCACGCACTTCTCGTAATCACCCGGCACCAATGCAGAATAAGCGGTCTGGAAGCCTACCAGCTCGCACTCGAAGGAGTAACCGCCCGGGCGATCTGGATAGTATTTCCAGTTGCCATCCCAGTTGGTGTAAAGCACGTCGGTAGCGCCGTTAAGATTGAGGCTGCCATAGGGAGTCTGCTGCCAGCAGGTGTTCTTCTCATCCGCCTTGAGCGGGATCTGGTAGTGGTTGGCCAGCCCTTCCCAGTAGCGGATGCGATTGACAGGCTGCCCCTTGTCCTTGTTCTGCTCGCCACACTCGATGCCGCCGTTGATGACGTTGATGGTGGTACCAAAGCCGTAGCCGATACCGGCATCTACTTCCCGTTTGGAAGGTACCCAGGTGCGATCAATTACGTGTAGCATGGCCGGTTTCGGGGCCTGCGGGGTGAGGAAGAACCAGATGGCAGAAGCGAGGTTGAGCCAGGAGTCCGCCACCAGCCCCGGGTTGTTGAGCAGCACGGAGGCATCGCCATCGAACATCGCCTCGGAGAAGGCACCGTAGTTGAAGTGGTAAGAAAGCTGCTTGGCGCCGCGGCCGAAATACCCCTGACCCGTGCTGCAAGGCCACTTCTTGTTCTGCCAGTCGTTCTGGCCGCAGCCTGTGGTGTAGCCGGTCTGTCCCTCTGACCAGCCCATCTCCCGCACATGCACCAGCGCCTGTTGCCACTCCTCCAGCCCCAGCGGGTTATCAGAGACGTTCTCCTTGGCAATATGGCCACCGGTCTCCTGAGAAAAGTGGGCAAAGGCGGTCACGATGGATTTTTTACAGATCGCATCAGAATCACGCCCGTCAGTATATTCGCCACAGAACGCAGGGAATTTACCGATGGCTCGCAAGAAGCGGACATAAGTATATTCCGGCGCAGCCATCTGGGTTAAATATTCCCATTCAGATTGGGGAAATACCCGTTCAACCCGTTTTACGTTGTCAGGATTGCTTGCCAGACCTGGTTCAATGGCATCAACGATTTTATTGGACCGGGTGGCCAATGCCTTGGCCCATATTGCATACATGGGATTGGCCGTCTTGGCCTTTTCCACGGCAGCCAGATCCGGGGCCGCAATCACATATCCTCCCGCATTTTGCGGATCGGGTTGAATATTCATGGCTGCACTCATTGCGGCATAGCTTGGCAATGTGCAGGTGGCAGCGATCAGCCAGGCACAACGCTTGGGTTTGAACATGTGTACCGTCCTTGTTTGAATTAATGCGTTCCAAGAGTAGGTGTTTCAACAACTAAATTCACGATGAGAATTAAGAAATAAGCAGAATTTGTGAGCCATTTCACCTTGTGATATTCAGTGCAGTTGAAACAAAGAAAAAGAACCCAAACGAAAACGACACAGCGTGATCTGTCGCCCATTTTTAGAACAGTTGAGACGGCCGGGTGGCATGCCATACAGTCATTGTTCGTGATGAAAAAAATGGCTGACAGGCTCAAGCTGTCAGCCATCATCAATGTTCAAGAAAAATGCTCAAAATAGCCGGATGTCAGGCACGCACGGCACGGATCAGGATATTGCGCGGGGTCATGGGTTTGGCACAAAACTCCCCCACTTCGACCCGATAGCCCTGCTCTTGCAAAAAGAGCGCGCGATCCAGCGCCAGCCAGATCTCGAGGGGACGGCGAAACAAATGACGCACCAGCTCCATGCGAGCGACATCACCAAAGCGGCGCTCCCCGTGTTCCAACCAGGCGGGGTAGTCCAGCCCGGCGGGCAGCACAATCCCTTTGCGCTCGGAAGCCCAGCCGCAGAATGCCTCAAACGTGCCGGTCAACAGGCTCTTTTGCATATTGGGCACCGGCAGATACTCATCCACACCGCGCACCTGACGCTGCAGGCAGTCAAACCCGAGCCGCCACACCACTTCCTGCTCACGCAGGCGGGCGATCCGCGCACCGCCAGTCACCGTCTCCTGTAGCGGCAACTTGAGATCCGCCTTGCTCAACACCAGCTCGCTGGCGCTGGCCGCGGCTGACAGCGGGCGATAGTGGCTGGTACGGATCAGGTGGTAACAACAGGGAGAGATGGTCACTCCGCGGGCACTGCGCTCGGCCACCCGCTCCAGCAGATGGGTGTGCAGCTCGCCGCAGGCATGGAGTGCCATAGCGTGATGTTCAGGGGCGATCAGCGCCGCCGACTCGGGGGCAAAAGCATCGGCGCAGGTAAAGGTCATATTGGCACCATCCCGCTCGGCCAGCAGCCGACCATCGTCACAAAGCTGATCTTGCAACTCCAGACTGAGGATCGGAGCCTGTCGATGAAGTGATACCAGCCGCCCAAGGTGGCCCTTACCGGCACACCACTCCAGATAGGGGCCCTGATGGGCAGGCAGACAGGCGGTGAACGACTCGATCTGGGCCTGCTTGCGCCCCGGCATATGCAGCGCCATCTCCTTGCTGCAGGTGATGGGCTCCGGGGTAAACGGGGCAAGCTGGCTGAGTTGATGCAGCTCGGCTCCCTCGGCAATCCAGGGGGCAAGCAGACTGCTGAGTGCATCCATATCCGCATCGAGCTCCGCCAACTGGGCAAGGGTCAGCCCATTGAGCAGCGCCGCCAGTTCGGGCGCCTCATCGGCAAAGGCCATGGTCAGATGATGATATGGCTGATATTGCCACCAGCGTCGGTAGCGGGTGAGCAGTCGATCCAGTTGTTGAAAACGTTGAGCCAGCACGAATGCCCCTGCCTTACAGTCAAAAAGGAGGCTCATTCTAGCGATCCCGCTTCAAATTGCACTCTCAATACCAAACGATCAGCGCCGCGCAACAGCACAGCCAACCTTGTGAGCCAGGGCAGACCTGACAAAGTGCGGGGTTTTATGCTATATTCCGCCCCCTCTCTCACGCGCCCCGTCCAACGCGGGTCGCTTTACACTAGCTATGGGACCAACAACATGACCATCAACGCCATTCTGCAAGCGCGCGCGGGCGCCAAGTGTGAACTGTGCAGCGCCGAGCAGGCGCTGACCGCCTTCGTGGTGCCTCACTCCCCCGCCAGCGACGATGATCACAGCGTTGCTATCTGTGACACCTGCCGTGGTCAGCTGGAACAACCGGATACCCTGGTGGTGAACCACTGGCGTTGCCTGAGCGACAGCATGTGGAGCCAGGTGCCTGCGGTGCAGGTGATGGCATGGCGCCAGCTCAAAGCACTCTCCGGCAAGGGTGAGGTGTGGGCTCAGGATCTGCTGGACATGATGTACATGGAGGACGAAGCCAAGGCTTGGGCTGAAGCTGGTATTGCTGACGAAGATGATGACAGCGTACCGACTGTTGACTCCAATGGCGCCGTGCTGCAAGAGGGCGACTCCGTTACCCTGATCAAGGATCTGGACGTGAAAGGTGCCGGTTTTACCGCCAAGCGCGGCACCCTAGTCAAGGGCATCCGTCTGACCAACAACCCGCTCCATATTGAAGGCAAGGTCAACGGCGTGCAGATCGTTCTGGTTGCGGCCTACCTGAAAAAGGCCTAAAGCCAAGGGCGATTGCTCTGCTGTCTACTACCAGAGCACAAGCACAACGAAAAAGGATGCCGTCACGCCATCCTTTTTTATGCCCGCTTGCCACAAACGGCCAACCTGAGCCATAACAGGCCAGCCAAAGCAACAAGGCGCATCCGGATGGATGCGCCTTGTTTACATGGCCGATGTCGTTAACCGGCAGCGGAAATGGTCACTCAGGAGGAGAGCTTGCCGTCCAGCTCGGCAATCTTGGCCGACCAGTAGGCCGGGCCGGTTTCGTGGATGTTGTTACCCTCGGAGTCGACCGCTACGGTCACCGGCATATCTTCCACTTCAAACTCGTAGATCGCTTCCATGCCGAGATCGGCAAAGGCCACAACGCGGGCCTTCTTGATCGCCTTGGCCACCAGATAGGCGGCGCCGCCCACCGCCATCAGATAGACGGCCTTGTGCTGCTTAATGCTCTCGACGGTTTTCGGGCCCCGCTCGGATTTGCCGATCATGCCGATAAGGCCGGTTTCACCCAGCATCATATCGGTGAACTTGTCCATCCGAGTGGAGGTGGTGGGGCCTGCCGGGCCGACTACTTCGTCACGCACCGCATCGACCGGGCCAACGTAATAGATGAAGCGGTTGGTGAAATCGACCCCTTCAGGCAGCCCTTCGCCATTTTTCAGCATGTCGGCGATACGCTTGTGGGCGGCGTCGCGACCGGTGAGGATCTTGCCGGAGAGCAGCACGGTATCACCGCTCTTCCAGCTGGCCAGTTCGGCCTTGGTGATGCCATCGACGTTGACGCGGCGCACGTTGCCACCCGCTTCACGGGTGATCTCCGGCCAGTCACTCAGTTTCGGCGTAGTCAGTTCGGCAGGGCCTGAACCATCCAGCTCGAAGTGAACGTGGCGGGTCGCAGCGCAGTTGGGGATCATCACCACCGGCTTGGAGGCGGCATGAGTCGGCGCAGATTTCACCTTCACATCCAGCACGGTAGTCAGACCACCCAGCCCCTGGGCACCGATACCCAGCTTGTTGACCTTGTCGTAGAGCTCGACCCGCAGCTTCTCTTCGGTGGTTTGCGGGCCACGGGCGATCAGCTCCTGAATGTCGATGTGCTCCATCAGGGCCTCTTTGGCCAGCACCGCCGCTTTCTCGGCGGTACCGCCGATGCCGATGCCCAGCATGCCGGGCGGGCACCAGCCTGCGCCCATGGTCGGCACGGTTTTCAGCACCCACTCGACGATATCGTCAGAGGGGTTGAGCATCACCATCTTGGATTTGTTCTCGGAGCCGCCGCCTTTAGCCGCGATGCTCACTTCCACCTTGTTGCCGGGGATCATGTCGATATGAACCACGGCAGGGGCGTTGTCTTTGGTGTTTTTGCGACTGCCGGCCGGATCGGCCAGCACGGAGGCACGCAGCGGGTTGTCAGGATTGGTGTAGGCACGACGGGTCCCTTCGTCCACCATCTCCTGCACCGTCATGTCGCTGTCCCACTGGACTTGCATGCCAATCTTGACGAAACAGGTCACGATGCCGGTGTCCTGGCAGAGCGGACGATGACCTTCGGCGGACATGCGGGAGTTGATCAGGATCTGGGCCAGCGCATCTTTGGCGGCCGGGTTGGCCTCGCGGTCATACGCCGCTTTGGCAGCCTGAACAAAATCCAACGGGTGGTAATAGGAGATGTACTGGAGGGCATCTGCGATAGAATCGATGAAATCCTGTTTTTTTATAATGCTCATATCATCCTCACTGGTCCTTGTCTCTGCCACAGAGCAGGGCAAGGGCTTCCATATGATGGGCCGTGCTGACGTGCTGGCTAAAAACTATCAACCAGCAAAAAACGAACGACACGGCAGTTTTTTCTTAAGTCACCGACACCTATGATACGCTTGCCCACCAGCACCGACTAGGGTTCGGGAACCAAACTGTTGCCTGTGTAACATAAAATGACGCCAACACTTCATATCCATCATCTAGACCATAGTGCTGAACTCCATCAGCTTTTTGCCCGCCTGCAACATCAGCCGTGGGCCATGTTGCTGGAGTCAGCGGGACCACTCGGTGCCGATAACGGCTTTGATATCATCACTGCCGATCCGCTGGCGACCCTCGAAACCCGTGGCGAGGTGACCACTCTGCGTGTCGTGGCGAATATCAGCAAACACCACGAAGATCCCCTCGCCCTGCTGGCCCATACCCAGCAACAGCTGCTGGGGGAGCTGGATCTGTGTGCCACTCACCTACCCTTTATTGGCGGCGCCCTCGGTCTCTTTGGCTATGATCTCGGCCGTCGCTTCGAACGACTGCCGGTGCAGGCCGCCGCCGATATCGCGGTACCGGACATGGCGGTGGGCATCTACGACTGGGCGCTACTGCGCAATGTGGCGACCGGCGACTGGCAGCTGGTGCACTGGGGGGATAAAGCGGGCCTTGCCAACCGGCTGGCTTGGCTTGAACAGCAGCAGGCCAAACCGGCCCCCACTTTTGCCTTGCAGGGGTCGTGGCAGAGCAATATGAGCCGCGCCGAGTATGGCGAGAAGTTTGCCCGCATTCAGGAATATCTCGCCGCGGGGGATTGCTACCAGATCAACCTGACCCAGCGTTTCAGCGCCCCCTATCAGGGGGATGAGTGGCAGGCCTACTGCCTGCTGGCCACCGCCAACAAGGCTCCCTTCTCAGCCTTTATCCGTCTGCCGGAGAGCGCGCTGCTGAGCCTATCCCCCGAGCGGTTCCTGCTGCTCGATGGCCGTCATATCGAAACCAAACCCATCAAGGGCACTCGCCCTCGCCACCCCGATCCGGCCACCGATCGGCAAGTCGCACGGGAGCTGGCGCAGGCCGACAAGGACAGATCAGAGAATCTGATGATCGTTGATCTGCTGCGCAACGACATCGGTCGGGTCAGCCGGCCGGGCTCGGTCAGCGTGCCTCATCTCTTTGCGGTGGAGTCGTTTCCAGCGGTACATCATCTGGTCTCCACCATCCACGGTGAGCTGGATGCACGCTGGCAAGGGGTCGATCTGCTGCGCGCCTGTTTCCCTGGTGGCTCCATCACCGGCGCCCCGAAAATCCGGGCTATGGAGATCATCGAAGAGCTGGAGCCCCAGCGCCGCAATGCCTATTGCGGCAGCATCGGCTACCTCAGCCAGCATGGTCGGATGGACACCAGCATCTGCATTCGCACTTTGATTGCCGAAGCGGGTCGTCTGCACTGCTGGGCCGGTGGCGGCATCATCGCCGACTCCGACGCCGACAGCGAATATCAGGAGACTTATGACAAGGTCGCCCGAATCCTGCCGCCGCTGTCGGCGCTGTAACCCTCCCCACTGTCTGGCCAACGCACAGGAGAGCTCCCCGCCATGGATCGCCACGAACTGCTGACCCGCTTCCAGTTGCAGCGACCCGCCCCGGCCCATCGACTCGCCATCGGCGGGCTCAGTCCGGCGGCGGTGTTGATCCCGGTGGTGATGCGCGATGAGGGGCTCAGCGTGTTATTGACCCGGCGCAGCCCACGGCTGCGTCATCATGGGGGGCAGATCAGCTTCCCCGGCGGGCGACAGGATCCCGGCGACGAAAACCTGATTGCCACAGCGCTGCGGGAAACCGAAGAGGAGCTCGGCATTCCGGCCCAACTGATTGAAGTGATCGGCACCCTCAACCCGCTCAATACGGTGTCACGATTCGAGGTACTGCCGGTGCTGGGGCTGCTCGATGGCAACTATCCCCTCATCCTGAGTCCGGATGAGGTGGATCACGCCTTCGAAGTGCCGCTGACCCATCTGCTGGATCGGCGCAACCACATCCCCCTGACCCTTTCCAGAGGGGGGAAAGCGCACACCATCTACTGGATCCCCTGGCAACAGCACTTTATCTGGGGGGCTACCGCCAGCATGATCAACCAGCTAGCCCAGCATCTCGCAAAATAACAATTTACCTACATTTGGCTGAGCGAGATTTAATCATTAACACTAAAATAACGTGCCAATTGATAAACAATAATTGAATTTTTCTTGTTTTGATCACATTTCCATAAGAAAGTGCGGTTTTTCGTGCCGTAAAGATGAATTTGATCAACATTTTTGATTAGAAAAACCGTATCCTTGCGCCGACTTAATAAGAACCACACATTCGGGGTGAGATAGATGTCAAACACAGTCACTGGCACGCAGGGAGTTGCGGCGTCAACAGAGCAAGGGATCAGCTCTACTCAAACCACTCGTTGGGAAAAACGCGACTCTACCTGGGTCATCAGTCTGTTCGGGACCGCAGTTGGCGCGGGGATCCTGTTCCTGCCGATCAACGCGGGTATGGGCGGTTTCTGGCCGCTGGTCGTCATGGCGCTGCTGGTAGGTCCCATGACCTATCTGGCCCACCGTGGTCTGGCCCGCTTCGTCCTTTCCTCCAAAAAGCCAAACGCAGACATCACCGAAGTGGTGGAAGAGCACTTTGGCGTGGGTGCCGGTAAATTAATCACCCTGCTCTACTTCTTCGCCATCTACCCCATCGTGCTGATCTACGGCGTGGGCATCACCAACACCGTGGAAAGCTTTATGGTCAACCAACTGCAGATGAGTGCCCCGCCGCGCTGGATCCTCTCCATCGTGCTGATCATGGGCATGATGTCGGTAATGCTGGCCGGTGAAAAGCTGATGCTGAAAGTGACCGAGCTGCTGGTTTATCCGCTGATCGCCATTCTGGCCGGTATCTCTTTGTACCTCATTCCGGACTGGACCGGTGCCGCGCTGGAGCAAGTGCCCTCTGCCAAGGATTTCGCCACTACCCTGTGGCTGACCATCCCGGTACTGGTCTTCTCCTTCAACCACAGCCCGGCCATTTCCAGCTTCTCCCTGGCCCAGCGCCGCGACCACGGTGATCAGGCTGTCGAGAAGGCCGATGCCATCCTCAAGCGTACCGCCATGGTGCTGCTGGGCTTTGTGATGTTCTTCGTCTTCTCCTGCGTCATGAGCCTGACACCGGCCCAGCTGGCAGAAGCCAAGGCCCAGAACATCGCCGTGCTCTCCTATCTGGCCAACCAGCATGCCAGCCCCATTATCTCCTACTTCGGTCCGCTGGTTGCGTTCGTCGCCATCGTCTCCTCCTTCTTCGGCCACTATCTGGGTGCCCGTGAAGGTCTGAAGGGGATGATCGTGCAGAACATGCGCAAGTCCGGCAAAGAGCCGAACGCCAAGAAAGTCGAGATGTTCATCATCGCCTTCTTCATCCTGACCCTGTGGGGCACTGCCATTGCCAACCCCTCCATCCTGGGCATGATTGAATCCTTGGGCGGCCCGATCATCGCTACCATCCTGTTCATCATGCCGATGTACGCCATCAAGCGCGTACCGGCCATGGCGAAATATCAGGGTCATATCAGCAACGTATTTGTCGCTGTGATGGGGATGATCGCCATCTCCGCCATCCTCTATCAGCTGGTCGGTTAATCCCCCACCTGCCACTGATAACAAAAAGCCAGCCGAACAGTCGGCTGGCTTTTTTATCTCTGCAATCTCTGCATCCGCGATTGCCCTGCTCTCTCCTTATTACTCTCCTCACCTTGTTGGATATCTGCATGCTCACCAGCACCATGACTGAGCACATCGGGTATCAACATGACCCCTCATGCCCGCAGCTCAGTATCGCCAACACGTTTACTCCCCCTCACCAAACCATGATGGCGTGTCTGATAGGACGGGTTCATCTGCCGCAGCCAGCCACCTCCATTCTTCTTTGATGCTGTGATGCTGTGATGCTGTGATGCTGTGATTGTCTTGAAGAGCTGGGGTAAGCCATAGCAATCGGCTCTTGGCAGAGCAGGCAAAAATGTGTGACGCACAACAGAAGGAGGAAGCACGACTCAAAGGGATAAAGATAAGGCAGCACCCTGGACAAGGGCGACAGAATGTCCGGCACATCAGCCAATGAGATTGACCAAAGAGGAAAAGAGAGCAAAGCCGACAATAAAAAGCGCCCTCCGAAGAGGGCGCAAGTTTGTTGCGAAACTGACCGTTGCGAGATCAGGCTTCGCGGCTCGGTACCGGAGCCACATCCAGCAAGGTTTCATCTTCGGCCATGCACGCTGCGGCGGTAAACAGCACGTCGGTGGAGCTGTTAAGGGCTGTCTCGGCAGAATCCTGAAGTACGCCGATGATAAAGCCGACGGCCACCACCTGCATGGCGATGTCATTGCTGATACCAAACAGGCTGCACGCCAGCGGGATCAGCAGCAAGGAGCCACCGGCGACACCGGACGCGCCACAGGCACTGACGGTGGCAACCACGGAGAGCAGCACGGCTGTTGCCATGTCCACTTCCATCCCCAGGGTATGTACCGCCGCCATGGCCAGCACAGTGATGGTGATGGCCGCACCCGCCATGTTGATGGTGGCACCCAGCGGGATGGAGACAGCGTAGGTATCTTTAGGCAGGCGCAGTTTTTCACACAGCGCCATGTTGACCGGGATGTTGGCGGCAGAGCTGCGGGTAAAGAAGGCGGTCACACCGCTCTCTTTGAGGCAAGTCAGCACCAGCGGATAGGGGTTGCGCTTGATCTTCCAGAACACGATCAACGGGTTGACCACGAAGGCGATAAACAGCATGCAGCCGATCAGCACCACCAGCAGTTGGGCATAGCCAAACAGGGCGTCAAAGCCGGTCTCTGCCAGCGTGGAAGCAACCAGACCCAGGATCCCTAGCGGAGCACAGCGGATCACCGCTTTCACGATGGCGGAGACACCGTGAGACAGGTCAGTGATCAGCGCCTTGGTGCTCTCGTTGGCATGGCGCATGGCGATACCCAGACCGATAGCCCACGCCAGGATCCCGATATAGTTGGCATCCATCAGCGCCTTGACCGGGTTGGTCACCACGTTGAACAGCAGGGTCTGCAGCACCTCGGTTATCCCGCCTGGCGGGGTGATCTCGGCAGTATTGGCCACCAGATGGAGGTTGGAGGGAAACAGGAAGCTGGCAATCACCGCGACCACGGCCGCAGAGAAGGTACCAAACAGGTAGAGAGCCAGCAGCGGGCGAATATTGGTCTTCTGACCCTGCTTGTGACCAATGATGGCCGCCATGACCAGTACGAATACCAGCAGCGGGGCTACCGCTTTCAGTGCACCAACAAACAGACTGCCGAGCAGACCTGCCGTTTTCGCCCACTCGGGCGCAAACAGTGCCAGCAAGATACCGAATACCAGACCAACCAGGATCTGGCTGACCAGGCTGGTGCTATTGACCAGCCGAAGGAGGGGGTGTTGTTGTGTCATCAAAAAAGTCCCTAAGCACCGTAGTGCATGAATCATGAGTCCTGTCTGCAACCACTCATCGGGAGACCCCTGTCGCCCGAATGTGGTGTCTGTGGCCAGCCTTCTGTCGGGCCGATCCGCCAGTCACCGGATTGCATGACGGAATATCCCATTCGCCATCTTTTTTTTCCAGAGACTCACCAAAAAATATCCCGTTTCCATCACAAAAAACCGCAACAAAACCTTAACTACAGCGCAACCGCCCATTTTTGTACGTTTTATCGACACTCTCTGCCCTTACCCTCACGACCATTCCTGTGTCACCCGTGACCGGCTCGCTGTGCTATCATCCCCCATTTGCCGCGGAGCCTTGCCATGATCCCATCCCTGCTCAACCAATATTTTGGTTTCTCCGCACTCAGGCCAGGTCAGGAGGCGGTGATCAGCCGGGTGCTGGCAGGTCAGAGTGCCGCCGCCATCTTTCCCACCGGCTCCGGCAAGTCCCTCTGTTATCAACTGCCGGCCCTCGCCCTGCCTCACCTGACCCTGGTGATCTCGCCGCTGCTGGCGCTGATGCACGATCAGCTCGCCTTCCTCAAAAGCAAGGGAATAAGCGCCGCTACCCTCGACTCAAGCCAGAGCCCGGAGGAGAGCCGACGAGTGATGCAGCAGGCGCTGGATGGCCAGCTCAAGATCCTGATGATTTCGGTGGAACGGCTCAAAAACGAGCGTTTTCGCCGCTTTATCCAGCAAGTGCCGCTCTCGTTGCTGGTCGTCGATGAGGCGCACTGTATCTCGGAGTGGGGCCACAACTTTCGCCCCGACTATCTCAAGCTGCCGAGCTATCGCCATGACCTGAAGATCCCGCAGGTATTGCTGCTGACCGCTACCGCCACGCCGGCGGTGATTCAGGATATGCAGACCAAATTCGGCATCGCGCCGGAGGGGTTCGTGGTCACCGGTTTCTACCGCCCCAATCTTGATCTGGCGGTCATTCCCCTGTCGCCCGACGCGCGGGATAGCTGGCTCGCACAGGAGCTGGCCAACGCTCCGGCGGCCCCCACCATCGTCTACGTCACCTTGCAACACACCGCAGAAGCCTGTGCCGAGCAACTCATTAGAGAAGGGATCAACGCCCGCGCCTATCATGCTGGGCTCGACTCGGCGCTGCGCAGCCAGATCCAGCACGACTTCATGGCGGGCAAGGTGGATTGCATCGTCGCCACCATCGCCTTTGGCATGGGGATCGACAAAGCGGATATCCGGCGGGTCATTCACTACGATCTGCCCAAATCTATCGAGAACTACAGCCAGGAGATTGGCCGCGCCGGACGGGATGGCCAGCCATCGCGCTGTATCGTGCTGGCCAACCAGAGCCAGCTGCCGGTGCTGGAGAACTTCGTCTACGGCGATACGCCGGATTTGAGTGCCATCCTCCAGCTCCTTGCCATCATCAAGCAGAGCGGGAACGAGTGGGAATTCACCCTGCTGCGCCTATCCAACGACACCAATATCCGCCAGTTGCCCCTTAAAACCCTGCTGGTCTATCTGGAGATGGCGGGCATCATCACCCCGGCCTACAGCTACTACGCAGATTACCGCTTCAAGTTTGTGCTGGATAAAGGCGAGATAGTGAGCCGCTTCAATCCGGAACGCCGCCAGTTTCTGGAGCAGCTGTTCGCCTGTGCCCCGCAAGCCCGCAGCTGGTGCACCATGGACTTTGACGCCCTCTGGCAGGGCTATCAGGGAGAGCGACAGCGGGCGGTTGCGGCGCTCGACTACCTGCAGCAGCAAGGCTGGATCGAGCTTGAAAGCAAACAGATGACCGAGGTCTACCGGATCACCCGTCAGGGGTGGGACAACGAGCAGGAAGCAAATGCCCTGCACGCCCTGTTCCTGCAAAAAGAGCAGAGCGAGCTGGCCAGACTGCAAGCCATGCTCGACTTTTTCACCTCAAGCGAGTGCCTGAGCCACCGCCTCGCCCGCTATTTTGCCGATGAGGTGGCGCCGGTTCATTGTGGCCACTGTTCGGTTTGTCGCGGCGAGGTGGCGCATCTCCCGCCCCAGCCCTCGCTGACCATGCCAAACGAGGCGGGGATCCGCGCCTGGTGCGATCCGCTGATTGCCAAAACCGGTTCGGTGGATGCGCGTGTTCTGGCCCGTTTCCTGTGCGGTATCACCACACCGCTGACCAGCCGGATCAAAGCCAAATCGCTGGCGGGCGCTGGCCAGTTGGCCGCCCACCCGTTTGCCCGCGTCCTGGCGGCCGTGCAACAAGCCTACCCTTGCTAGATGAGTGCTGGCGGCGTCAATAGCCACCAGCAAAAACAAGCGTTTACAGACACAGAAAAAGAAGACCCTCGCGGTTGCGAGGGTCAAGCCAACGGAAACGTGCTTAAACAGAGCTTGGTGAGGCAACAGTCAACTCTCTTGCTAAAGCGTCTTGCTGCTCACACATCGCCAATCTATGGCACTCAAAATGTAGCGTCAATGTAAAAATTAGAGCCTAAACTCCAAACAAAGTGATTTACGTTGACGTTCACGTAATGACATTCTCATCCATAACCCCGCCAACCCGCAGCCCCATTGCCTTTCGTCAAACCCCTTAATCTTTTCGCAATAAGTTCCCTCTTTCCCATAAACATTTATTTTTTATGTCTTTGACATTTACCTCACTATCGTGGCAAAAATAATTTAACAGTCAGTAACATAGCGGTGTTGTTGACTGACCCTCCCCGCAAAAGGATCGGGCAGGTTTCTTCAGAATTTAACCTATCAACCGTGATGGATTACTGGAGTCTGTTGACTAGGCTTTAAAAGCGCACAACACAAAAGCAGTCATCCACTTTTTTCAGGGTAAGCGACTATAACGAGGGCAAAGTTATGGGCATATTCGAGCATTACCAACAGCGATATGAAAAAGCGAGAGAAGAGGAATATACCATCCAGGAGTTCCTGGATATGTGTAAGCAGGACAAAGCCTGCTACGCCTCCGCAGCCGAACGTCTGCTGACCGCCATTGGTGAGCCGGAGATGGTAGACACCTCAGCCAACCCCAGACTGAGCCGACTCTTCTCCAACCGCGTCGTGGCACGCTATCCCGCCTTCAAGGATTTCTACGGGATGGAAGAGGCCATCGAACAGATCGTCTCCTACCTCAAACACTCCGCCCAGGGGCTGGAGGAGAAGAAACAGATCCTCTATCTGCTGGGCCCCGTTGGCGGCGGTAAATCCTCGCTGGCAGAGAAACTCAAATCCCTTATGCAGAAGGTGCCCATCTATCGCATCAAGGGCTCACCGGTCAACGATCACCCCTTCTGCCTGTTCGACATCGAAGAGGATGGGGAGATCCTGGAAAAAGAGTACGGCATCCCGCGCCGTTACCTGCGTCCCATCATGTCCCCCTGGGTGGCCAAACGCCTGCACGAGTTTGGCGGCGACATCACCAAGTTCAAGGTGGAGAAGGTCAACCCCTCCATCCTCGATCAAATCGCCATTGCCAAGACTGAACCCGGTGATGACAACAACCAGGACATCTCCTCACTGGTCGGCAAGGTCGACATCCGCATGCTGGAGCACTTCGCCCAGGATGACGCCGATGCCTACTCCTACTCAGGTGCGCTCTGTAAAGCGAACCAGGGGGTGATGGAGTTTGTGGAGATGTTCAAGGCCCCCATCAAGGTGCTGCACCCGCTGCTGACAGCAACCCAGGAGGGTAACTACAACGGTACCGAAGGGCTCTCCGCCCTCCCCTTTGACGGCATTCTGCTAGCCCACTCCAACGAATCCGAGTGGCAGCAGTTCCGCAACAACAAGAACAACGAAGCTTTCCTCGACCGGGTCTACATCGTCAAGGTGCCTTACTGCCTGCGCGTCTCGGAAGAGGTGAAGATCTACGAGAAGCTGCTGATCAACAGCGAATTGACCGAGGCCAAATGCGCCCCGGGCACCCTCGAGCTGCTGGGCCAGTTCTCTGTGTTGTCACGGCTGAAAGAGCCGGAAAACTCCAGCATCTACTCCAAGATGCGGGTCTATGATGGCGAAAGTCTGAAGGACACCGATCCGAAGGCGAAGAGCTATCAGGAGTATCGCGACTACGCCGGTGTGGACGAGGGGATGAATGGTCTCTCTACCCGCTTTGCGTTCAAGATCCTCTCCCGCGTCTTCAACTTCGACCACGCGGAAGTGGCCGCCAACCCGGTACACCTCTTCTATGTGTTGGAGCAGCAGATCGAGCGCGAGCAGTTCCCGCAAGAGCTGCACGATCGCTACCTTGAGTTCATCAAGGGCTATCTGACCCCACGCTATGTGGAGTTCATCGGCAAGGAGATCCAGACCGCCTATCTCGAGTCCTACTCCGAGTACGGTCAGAACATCTTCGATCGCTACGTCACCTACGCCGACTTCTGGATCCAGGATCAGGAGTACCGTGACCCCGAAACCGGCCAGCTGTTTGACAGAGCGTCCCTCAACAGCGAGCTGGAGAAAATTGAAAAACCTGCCGGGATCAGCAACCCGAAAGATTTCCGCAACGAAATCGTCAACTTCGTGCTGCGTGCCCGGGCCAA
Organism: Aeromonas sp. 84A; assembly: GCF_051919345.1. NCBI lineage: Bacteria > Pseudomonadati > Pseudomonadota > Gammaproteobacteria > Aeromonadales > Aeromonadaceae > Aeromonas > Aeromonas sp. 84A. The sequence continues at coordinate 2,632,013 of NZ_JBQBEW010000001.1, read as the reverse complement.
CAATGCAGGCCGTAACCCCAACTGGACCAGTTACGAGAAGCTGCGCACCGTGATCGAGAAGAAGATGTTCTCCAACACGGAAGAGCTGCTGCCGGTTATCTCCTTCAACAGCAAAACCTCGGCCGAGGAGCAGAAGAAGCACGATAACTTTGTCGAACGGATGATGGAGAAAGGCTACACCCGCAAACAGGTGCGACTGCTCTCCGAATGGTATCTCAGGGTACGCAAGTCATCCTGACCCTGACTGTTCAAGGGGGAGTTATGGCGCATTTTATCGACCGCAGGCTCAACGGCAAAAACAAAAGCGCTGTCAATCGGCAGCGCTTCATCCGCCGCTACAAGAAGCAGATAAAACAAGCGGTCTCGGATGCTGTCTCCAAGCGCAGCATTCAGGACGTAGACAAGGGTGAGAGCATCAGCATCCCGACCAAGGATATCGGCGAGCCCCATTTTCATCAGGGGCACGGCGGTAAACGGGAGATGGTGCATCCCGGCAATGATCAGTTCGTCTCCGGCGACAAGATTGACCGCCCCAAAGGAGGGGGCGGTGGACAGGGTTCCGGCGAGGGACAAGCATCCAATCAGGGGGAAGGGGCCGATGATTTCGTGTTCCAGATTTCCAAGGATGAGTATCTCGATCTGTTGTTTGAAGACCTGGAGCTGCCCAGGCTGCAGAAAACCCAGCTCAATCAGCTGATGGAAGTCAAAACCTACCGTGCTGGCTACACCTCAAACGGGGTGCCCGCCAACATCAACGTGGTGCGTTCCCTGCAAAATTCGCTGGCACGTCGCATGGCGCTGCAAGCAGGCAAGAAACGCCAATTGCATGAACTGGAAGATCGGCTGGCCCTGCTGGCCACCGATCCCAACGAACACTTTGCCGAAATCGCCCTGCTCGAGAAGGAGATCCGCGAGCTGAAGCGGCGGATCGACGCGGTGCCGTTTATTGACACCTTCGATCTCAAATTCAACAACTTCGTCAAACGGCCCGTCCCCTCCAGTCAGGCGGTGATGTTCTGTCTGATGGACGTCTCGGGCTCCATGGATCAGGCCACCAAGGAGATGGCCAAGCGTTTCTATATCCTGCTCTATCTGTTCCTGAGCCGGACTTACAAGAACGTCGAGGTGGTCTATATCCGCCACCATACCCAGGCCAAGGAGGTGGACGAGCACGAGTTCTTCTACTCCCAGGAGACTGGCGGCACCATCGTATCCAGCGCCCTCAAGATGATGAATGACATCATCAATGAGCGTTACCCCGCCAACCAGTGGAACATCTATGCGGCGCAGGCATCGGATGGTGACAACTGGGCTGATGACTCACCGCAGTGCCGTGAAATTCTGGCGCGGGACATCATGCCAAGGGTGAGGTACTACTCCTACATCGAGATCACTACCCGTGCCCACCAGACCCTGTGGCACGAATATGAGTCGGTAGCCAGCCAGTTCCCTCACTTTGCGATGGAGCACATTCGCAAGGTCGAGGATATCTATCCGGTGTTCCGCGAGCTGTTCAAGAAACAAGCGGCGTGAGGAGGTCACATGATCGAAACAGAAAAACGTGTAGCGCCACTGGATGACGGACCAGACTGGAACTTCGATCTGCTGGAGACCTATCACCAGGAGATCGCCCGGGTCGCCCGCTTCTACAAGCTGGACACCTACCCCAACCAGATCGAGGTGATCACCGCCGAGCAGATGATGGATGCCTACTCCAGCGTCGGCATGCCCATCGGCTATCAACACTGGTCGTTCGGCAAGCGCTTTATCCATACCGAGCGCAACTACAAGCGCGGCCAGATGGGGCTGGCCTACGAGATCGTCATCAACTCGGATCCCTGCATCGCCTACCTGATGGAGGAGAACACCATGCCGATGCAGGCGCTGGTGATGGCCCACGCCTGCTACGGTCACAACTCCTTCTTCAAGAACAACTACCTGTTCAAGGCCTGGACCGATGCCTCCTCCATCATTGACTACCTGTTGTTCGCCAAGAACTACATCACCCAGTGTGAAGAGAAGCATGGCATCGAGGCGGTGGAACAGCTGCTCGACTCCTGCCATGCCCTGATGAACTTCGGTGTCGATCGCTACAAGCGTCCCCAGAAGATCTCGATGGCCGAGGAGAAACGGCGCCAGAAGGCGCGGGAAGATTATCTGCAGACTCAGGTCAACGAGCTGTGGCGTACCCTGCCCAAGCAGCATAAAGCCGCGGGTGTGGAGGACAGGCGCTACCCCGCAGAGCCCCAGGAGAACATTCTCTACTTCATCGAGAAGAATGCCCCCTTGCTGGAGCCCTGGCAGCGGGAAGTGGTGCGCATCGTGCGCAAGATCAGCCAGTATTTCTATCCGCAAAAGCAGACTCAGGTGATGAACGAGGGGTGGGCCACCTTCTGGCACTACACCATCCTCAACCACCTCTATGACGAGGGCAAGCTGAGCGATCGCTTCATGATGGAGGTGCTGCACAGCCACACCAACGTGGTCTATCAACCGGCCTACAACAGCCGCTACTACTCGGGGATCAACCCCTATGCGCTGGGGTTTGCCATGTTTACCGACCTGCGCCGCATCTGCGAGAACCCGACCGAGGAGGATAGATACTGGTTCCCCGACTATGCCGGCAGCAACTGGGTCGAAACCCTCCACTTTGCCATGCAGAACTTCAAGGATGAGAGCTTTATCAGCCAGTTCCTCAGTCCCAAAGTGATGCGGGACATGAAGCTGTTTGCCATTGATGACGACGACCTGAAGAACTATCTGAAGGTCTCCGCTATCCACAATGACGAGGGGTACCGTCAGGTGCGCAATACTCTGTCGGCCCAATACAACCTCAGCAATCTGGAGCCCAATATTCAGGTCTACAACGTTGCCGTGAAGGGGGATCGCTCCCTCACCCTGCGCTATGTGCCCCACAACCGCATCCCCCTTGGCGACTCACGCCATGAGGTGCTCAAGCACCTCCATCAACTGTGGGGATTCGACGTGGTGCTGGAGCAGGATAACGGCGAGCTGCCGCCCGATATCATCGGCCGCTGCCCGGAGCGCAAACCGGGGATCTGACCCATGCCCCTAGATCTCTACGGCCCACTTCGGTGGGTCGTTTTTTATCAGCGTTTGCCTCTGCCTGCATCATCGCAGCACAACCGGAACAAACCACAACATAGAAAGAGGCCCGCATGGGGTGCGGGCCTCTTTGCCTTGCGGTCACTCTGCAGCGGCTATCAGTAGAAGGTCTGCTGCTCTGCGGCCATCGCCTTGAGACGGGCACAGGGAGCAAACCGGTCACCGTGGCGCTTCTGGTAATACTCCAGACGGCCAACCAGATGATCGATCCCGAGCGTGTCCATATAACGGAACGGGCCGCCGAGGAAGGGCGGGAAACCGATGCCGAAGATGGCACCGATATCACCATCACGAGCCGAGGCCACCACACCGCTATCCAGCGCCATCGCCGCTTCGTTGAGCATCAGCAGCACGCAGCGCTCGGCGATCTCCTGACGGGCCAGCTTGGCAGAAGGCTTGATGCCGAGCACGCCATAGACGCTCTCGTCCACCGTCTTCTTGCCCTCTTTGCCGGTCAGCTTGTTACGCGGTGCCGCCTTGCCATAGAGGTAGAAGCCCTTGCCGTTCTTGCGTCCCTTGCGATCATTTTGCAGCAGCTTGTCGAACGCCTTGGGCGCCTGGAACTGCTCGCCGCCCAGCTCTTTCTCGAGAATGGGGGAGATCTTGGCGCCCACATCGATCCCCACCTCGTCCAGCAAGGTGATGGGGCCAACCGGGAAGCCAAAGTCCAGCAGCGCGCTATCCAGCACCTCCACCGGCTCCCCTTCCAGCACCAGTCGCGCCGCTTCATTCATGTAGGGGGCAAGGATGCGATTGACGTAGAAACCGGCTTCGTCCTTCACCACGATAGGCGTTTTACCCTGAGCACGGGCAAAGGCCAGAGTGGTGGCGACCGTCTCGGCACTGGTACCAGCGTGGGGGATGATCTCCGCCAGCGGCATCTTGTCCACCGGGCTGAAGTAGTGCAGCCCCACGACTCGCTCCGGGTGCGCCGCCTCTGCCGCAATCTGGTTAATGGGCAAGGAAGAGGTGTTGGAGGCAAACACTGTGTACTCACCGCACTCACGCTCCACGTCCTTCACCATCTGGTGTTTGAGCGCGAGCTCTTCAAACACCGCCTCCACCACCATGTCGACCCGGTGGAAACCGGAGTAATCGAGGGTACCGGTCAACAGGCTCATCTGCTTTTCCAATTCGCTGCGCAGGATGTGACGGCGCTTGAGCTTCTTGGCCAGAATGTCATAGCTGTAGCGCATGGCATTGCCGATCCCGGCGCTTGCCACATCCTTGATCCGCACCGGCACGCCCGCCTTGGTAGCGGTGACGAACGCAATACCGCCCCCCATCAGACCACCACCCAGCACGGCGGCATGGGCCACCTTGCGCGGCGCGGCTCCCTGATAGGTGACCTCTTTCTTCATCTCGGTGGTGGCAAAGAAGATGGAACGCAGGGCGGCGGACTCAGCCGTCATCACCAACTCGCCAAAGTGACGGGATTCGGCGGCCAAACCGGCCTTCATCCCCTCCTCCACGCCGATGCGCACAACGTCCAGGATCCGCTCCGGCGCCGGGTAGTTACCACGGGTCTTGGCTTTCACCCCCTTGCTGGCCTGATCGAACAGCACCTTGCGGCCCAGCTTGTTGGTCTCCAGCACCTTGCCCTGCAGATCCCGTTTCAACTGATGGCGCGGTTTGCCCTTCTTGGCCAGCTTGATGGCAGCATCCAGCAAGATTGACGGCGGCACCACATCGTCCACCAGCCCCAATTTCTTGGCTTGTTTAGCACGAACCTGCTTGCCGGTCAGCATCAGATCCAGCGCCTTGGCCACCCCGATAAGGCGCGGCAGACGCTGGGTACCGCCAGAGCCCGGCAGCAGACCGAGCTGCACTTCCGGCAATCCCAGCACGGTTTTACCGTGCTCGGTCACCACCCGACCATGACAGGCCAGCGCCAACTCCAGCCCTCCTCCGAGGCAGGGGCCGTGAATGGCGGCGATCACCGGAATGGTCAGCCCCTCGATCTCGGCAAAGATCTCCTGCCCTTCTCGCGACAGGGTCTCGGCATCCTTGGCACTGGTGCAAGCGGCCAGCATGGTGATATCAGCGCCGGCGATGAAGGAGTCCTTCTTGCCGGAGGTGATCACCAGCCCGATCAAATCCTTGTTGCGTTTTACCTCGTCCAGTACAGAGCGGATCTCCTCGACAAAGGCGGCCTTGAGGGTATTCATGCTCTCGCCCGGCACATCCATGGTGAGGATGCCGATGCCATCTTTGCGAACATCCAGGGAAAAAGTCTTAGCGTTCATCATTCAACCTCCAACACCATAGCCACGCCCAATCCGCCCGCCGCACAGGCGGTGTTGAGCCCCAATCCCCCACCGCGACGACGCAGCTCGTGCAGGGTCTGGGTGATCATCCGCGCACCGGTCGCGGCAAAGGGGTGGCCATAGGCCAGCGAACCACCGAGGACATTGAACTTCTCCATGTCCACCTCGCCGATGGCCTGATCGCGGCCCAGCTTGTCACGGGCAAACTCGTGGCTGGCAAACATCTTGAGGTTGGCCAGGGTCTGGGCGGCAAAGGCTTCGTGCATGTCGATCAGGGTGAGATCACCGAGCGTGATACCGGCTCTGTCCAGCGCCAACGGCGTGGCATAGGAGGGCCCCATCAGCATGTCCTGCCACACATCAATGGCCGAGAAGGCGAAGCTGCGGATATAACCAAGCGGTTCGAGGCCAAGCTCTTTCGCGCGACCTTCGCGCATCAGCAACACTGCGGCGGCGCCATCGGTCAGCGGCGTGGCGTTGGCCGCAGTCACTGTGCCATGGACCCGGTCAAAAACCGGCTTGAGCTTGGCGTAACTCGCCAAGTCCGAGCTTTCACGGATATTGTTGTCCCGCTCCAGCGGTGACCTGTAAGGCGGTACATGAGCGGTAAACACCTCGCCACTGAGCTTGCCATCGGCCCAAGCCTGCGCGGCCAGAGTGTGGGAGCGGTGAGCCAGCGCATCTTGCGCCTCGCGGCTGATCTGGTGGCTCTTGGCCATCTGCTCGGCGGTCTGTCCCATGGAGAGACCGGTCGAATATTCCGCTACCGCAGGCGGCACAGGCAGCAGATCCTTGACCCTCAATGTCCGCAGAATATTGAAGCGCTGCTGCAGATTGCGCGCCTTGTTGAGATCCACCAGGGCGCGGGCCAGCTTCTTGCTCACTCCGATAGGCAGTACGGAGGAGGAGTCAGCACCGCCAGCGATGGCGATGTCTACGGTACCGGCCATGATGGATTCGGTGACGTTGGCCACCGCCTGAAAACTGGTGGCGCAGGCGCGGGAGACGCTGTAGGCATCGGTATTGACGCTCATGCCGGTACCGAGCACGATCTCGCGAGCAATGTTGGGGGCTTCCGGCATCTGAACCACCTGGCCAAACACCAGCTGGTCGATAAGCTTGGGATCGAGATCGGTACGGGCGAGCATCTCGCTCACCACCAGTTTGCCGAGATCGACTGCAGGCACGCCATGAAAGGCGGTGGCCTGCTTGGCAAAGGGGGTACGCAGCCCCGCCACGACGGCAATCCGTTCGCCCTGGCGAGTCGTCAGTTTCAATGGCTGTTTCATCCTGGCTCCTTGGTTTAAAAGGCAGAGGTCTGACCTCATTGCGCCACATCTTAACAATCCAATCACAAGTTTCATACAGCTGATTGAAACTAAATTAAGCACGACAAGGCCCCTTTGCTCGCCCTTGGGAAGCAACTGGAGTATAAAAAGATCAACTTCCATAAAAACAACGGGTTTATCGCATGGCAGCGGCCGAGTTCAGAGCACTTAGGGACTATCTTGGCAGTCAGATCCTGGGGCAGGAGGAGCTAATAGAAGGGCTCCTGATTGCCCTGTTATGTGAAGGACATGTGTTAATCGAAGGGGCCCCCGGGCTGGCCAAAACCCGCGCCGTCAAGGCGCTCGCTGGCGCCGTCGAGGGACGCTTTGCCCGTATCCAGTTTACCCCCGATCTGCTCCCTGCCGATCTCACCGGTAGCGAGGTGTTTCACCCGCAGGATGCCAGTTTTGTTTTCCAGCCAGGCCCCCTCTTCAACCATCTGGTGCTGGCAGACGAGATCAACCGGGCGCCGGCCAAGGTGCAATCGGCGCTGCTGGAAGCCATGGCCGAACACCAGATCACCGTGGGCAAAAAGAGCTGGCGGCTGCCCCCCCTCTTTATGGTCGCCGCCACCCAGAACCCTATCGAGCAGGAGGGAACCTATCCCCTGCCGGAGGCGCAGCTCGACCGCTTTTTGCTCAAGCTGATGGTGGATTACCCGAGCCCCACCATGGAGCTCGCCATCTTGCAGCTCAACGCCAACGGTGAACAGCTTGGTGCGGCGCCGGTGACCCTGAGCCAGACCAGCTTGCAGCGTGTGCGCAGCGAAGTGCTGGCGGTGACCATGCAAAGCCGACTGGAGCACTATCTGGTGGAGCTGGTCTGCGCCACCCGCCCGGGCAGCGGCCTTTGCCCTGCCCTTGAGCCATTGATTGCCGTGGGGGCCAGCCCTCGGGCTACGCTGGGGCTGGCTCGCTCCGCCCGCGCCCGCGCCTGGCTCGCCGGACGTGATTATGTGCTACCGGAAGATATTCAGCTGCAAGCCTATCCGGTGCTGCGCCATCGCCTTATCCCCAGCTATCAGGCACTGGCCGACAATCTGGATAACGATATCCTGATCGCCCAACTGTTGGATCAGGTGCCATGCCCCTAGAACCCGGTCTGCATCCCGATATCGCCCTGTTGCTGCCACGGCTGCTCAATATCCGGCTCTGGGCCAAGGCCAGGAAGCCACCTCACGCGGGCAGAAGCAACAGCGAACGCGGCAAACCGGGCCGTGCTCCCGGACTCACGTTTCGAGAGCTGCGCGCCTATCAGGCTGGTGACGAGGTACGCCATATCGACTGGCGAGTGACCGCACGCCTCGGTCGTCCCTATACCCGCCTCTATAGCGAGGAGCTCGATCAGGCGCACTGGCTGCTGCTCGATCTCTCTCCCGCCATGTATTTCGGCTCCACACTACAGCTCAAGGCGCGCCTGGGATGCGAGCTGGCAGCAGCCCTGCTCTGGCAAGGGGAGAAGCAGCACAGCACCCTGATCTGCCACGGGCTTATCCCCCATCACCAGAGCCAGCGCGGCAGCGTGCTGCCCCTGCTCGAATCCCTCTGCCATCACTATCAGCAAGGGCTGGCACGTCGCGCACTATCCCATTCGCTGGGCGACACCTTGTCCGGCCTGAAGCTGCCCCACGGTGCCAAGCTGACGATCATCACCGACCACAGACCCTGCGAGTCGGCGCTCTGTCAGCAATTGCAGCTGCTCTCGCGGCGCCACGATATTCACTATTGGCAGATCCGCGATCCCCTCGAGGCAGCCCTTCCCCAAGGCGGCCAGCTACCGGTGGCCATCGATCGGCCAGGCCAGCACTATCAGGGCTGGCTGGATGGGGTTCATGTCGGTTTCTCCCGCCGCTACCGGCAAGCCGCCGAGCACCAACTGGTCCACAGCAAGCAGCAGTTGCTGCCGCTGGTACAGCGCCTCTATCTGCTCGATAACAGCCAGACGCTGCAACAGCAGTGGCAGGAGGGGTTATGTCATCAGGGATGATCTCGCCCGCCGAGCTCGACAGCACCAGTCCCGCCTCCGAGGCCATTACCCCGCCGCTGACCGCCCTGATGCGGGATATCCACCCGGGACCTGATCTGATTGAGCAGAGTCTGGACCCCAGAATACAGGCGCTACTGTGGCTATTGATCACAGGGTTATTGCTGCTGCTGATCGTCCTGATTGCCCGTAGGGTGATACGTTACCGCCACTGGTGTCGTCAGCTGGAGGGAGATCCGGCACTGCTGGTGGCACGCATACAGGAGGCCCTGCGTCATGAAGCATTGCAACGCTGGCCCGAGGCGCGCCAGCTTCAGGGAGAGGCGTGGCTCGCCTTCGTCGATCGTCACGGCGGCAGCGATTTTAGCCAGTTCGCCTCTCACTGGAGCAGTTGGCTCTATGGCAGTCAGAAGCCGAGCAGCGAGCAGAGCGAACAGCTTCGGCAACATTATCGCCGCTGGGGTCAAACCCTCTTTTTGCAGCTCTCCACCCGCCTAGGACGCAAAGCCGCGCGGAGGAATCCATGATCCTGGCCTGGCCCTGGTTTGCGCTGGCGCTGGTGCTGCCCTTACTGGTGCGATTCGGCTTGCCGCCCCTGCGCCGCGGCTATCTGGCTCACCCCGGGTTTGCGCTGCTGCGTCCTCAGGCCGGATTACCGCTCTGGCGCGCCATGCTGCTCTGGTGCGCCCTTATCCTCGCCCTCTGCCGCCCCCAGTGGTGGGGAGAACCGGTTATTCAATATGAAGGGAGTCGGGATCTGCTGCTGGCGGTGGATCTGTCAGACAGCATGCGCACCCCTGATATGCTCGATAACGGCGAGCAGCAAGCGCGGCTGACGGCGGTGCGCCAGCAGATCAAGGCGCTGATCGCCAAACGGGCCGGAGACAGGGTGGGCCTCATCGTCTTTGCCGATCACGCCTACCTGCTCTCTCCCCTCACTCAGGAGATCCCGGCACTGTTGACCTTGAGCGACGAGCTCGATTTTGATCTGGTCGGCCGAACCACCGCCCTTGGCGAGGCGATCCAGCTGGCACGTCAGCATGGGGATCCTGGTCGCCCCACCGCCCTGCTGCTGGTCACTGATGGCCGAAATACCGCAGGCAATGCCGACCCGCAGCAGGAGGCCAAACTCGCCGCAGCGCAGGGAATACGGATCTACACGCTGGGGGTCGGGGCCGATCCCGATACCTTTATCCAACCCTACGATGAGGCGGGCAGCGGTCAGGCCGATCCCAGCAGCGAACTGGACGAGCCGCTCCTGAAAGAGCTGGCCCAGACAGGCCAGGGTCGTTACTTTCGGGCACGCACCCAAAGCGATCTCGATGCCATCAACGCGACTCTCAATGCCCTTGAACCTGCCCCCATGCCGATTGCCCAGTACCAGCCGGTGATCGAGCTCTACCCCTGGCCGTTGGCACTGCTTTGTGGCTTGCTGCTTCTGCCATCAGGGCACGGCAGGCTGGAGTTTCGCATGGTGCGTAGCTGGCTGACACGAGGCGCGCGCAGATGGAGCTGATCTTGCTCCGCCCCCTGTGGCTGATCGCACTCATCCCCTGGCTCTGGCAAGGGTGGCGCCGTCGTCGCCAGTCCCCGCTGCTCGCACCTGCGATGCAGGCTTATCTGCTGCCAGCATCCCGTCCTCAACGTCCTTGGCTCTGGCTGGCAACCCTGCCCGTCATTTTGGCCCTGAGTGGACCGGCACTGCGCGGTGAGCTGCAACAGCAGCCTGCAGCACCGCTCGATATCTGGCTACTCGACTTGTCACGCTCGATGACCGCCACCGATCTCAAACCGGATCGGGCAACCCGGGTCAGATGGCAGTTGCAGCAGCTGTTGAGCCACGCCAAGGGCGAGCGCATTGCGCTGATCCTCTACGCAGGCGATGCCTACCTCGCCATGCCGCCCACCGGGATCATCAGGCCCTTTCGCTGCTGCTGCCCGACTTGCGCCCTGATATCATGCCGCTGCAGGGCAGCAACCCGGCACGGGCTGTGGCACTTGCCATGAAGCAGCTGGCCCCCGGTGAGCAGGCCCGTCTACTGTTGATCACCGACGACCTCACCCAGAATCAGATGACCCAAATCGCCGCCCTGTGGCCCTGCCAGCAACGCCTTCTTTGCCGCGACACCCAGTCGGCACGCCTCGATATTCTGCTTGCCAACAGCGGTCAACCGGCCCCCATGCCCGCCATTCCGGCCAATGAGTTGGGGTTTGCCACCCGCATGCCCGCGCAGTTGCCCGCCCCCGATAGTCAGGCCATTGCCGCACTGGCCAATCGCCTCGGCGGTGAGCTGCAGTGGCTTGGCAGCAACGTCCCCCGATTTGCCCCTCTCCCCGCCACGACCTCAGCCCTCACCCCGGCGCCACTGGATCTTGGCCCCTGGTTGCTGCTCCCCTTGTTACCGCTCGCCTTGCTGGCCAGAGTCGGCGCACGGTTGATGGTGGCGCTGATGATGGGAGCACAGCTGCTGGCGCCACAAGACCTGCAAGCAGCAGTGAGGGTAGACCTGCAAGCGATGCAGGCTTATCAAGAGGGGGATTTTCAGCGGGCGGCCCGCACCTTCAACGATCCAGTCTGGCGCGGCAACGCCTGGTATCGGGCTGGTGCCTACCGGCAAGCCATCGCAGCCTATCAGGAAGCGACGAGCGCCACCGCCCACTACAACCGCGGCAATGCCCTGCTGCATCTGGGGGAGTTTGCCGCAGCCAAAGAGGCCTATCTGGCCGCTCTGGCACTGGAGCCCGGCCATGAAGATGCGCTCTATAACCTCTCTCTGTTACAGGGCGCAGCGGCGGCTGCTCCCGATACCAGCAACAGCAAGCAGCCCAAGCCATCGGCTGAACAGCAGGCAGCAGCAATGCCCCTGCCACCCTCTCCCCCGGTGTTGCTGCTGGAACAGCGACTGCGTAAAGAGGCGCTGCGCCGGGACCTTATCAAGGTGGAGGAGCCCTGGTGACGCGGGCAGGATGGGGGCTGTTGCTCGCACTCGCGAGTCCACTTTGCTGGGCCCTGCCCCCACGGGCAGAGCTGCTGCCGGGGGCCGATCCCAGCGATTGGCTGCTGATCATCGAAGCGGATGGCGAGCGCCAGAGCAACGAACTGGAGATCACCCCCCTACTGCGCCAGTTTGCAGTGGGCAGAGTGACCATGAGCCGGGTCACGACCCCGGTACAACAACTGACTCGCTGGCAGATCCCGCTGCACAAGAGCAATTCCCCCGCAAATACAGAGGTGGTGATTGCCCCGCTCAAGCTGGGAAATGAGTTCACCCCCTCGCTCACCCTGCCATTGAGAGAGGTGAAAACAGCGGCGCTGCCGCAACCCGCAGCCCCCTCGACCCTCGAGATGCAGGCCAGCCTTGATCATCAGGGCCCGCTCTATCCCGGCCAGCCGGTGATCTACCGGCTGACACTATGGCTGCCCACCAGTATGCAAAACCCGGCCCTGAGCGAGCTCAGCTCTGCCCACTTCACCATCCGTCGCCTCGGTAGCGACGAGTGGATCGCCCCCGCTCAGGCAGGTCTGCCCGGCCGGCTCACCCGCAGCTGGCTTATTCAGGCAAAAGCGCCGGGACTCTGGTACCTCGACTCACCCCGCTTGCAGGGGCAGCTCACGCAGCAAGGGAGCAAGCCGCAAAAACTCTCGGCCCGCGCGGCACCACTCGAGGTTCGGGTCGACAAAGCCCCCGCCACGCCGGTGGCCACCCGGCTGACCCTGAGCCAGCGGCTTGAACCGGCCACCATGGGGGAAGTGGGTGAACCGCTGATCCGGATCCTCACCCTGACCATGGAGAATGGTGACAGCGGCCAGATACAGCTTGCCCCCCTGATGGCCCATCAACTGCCAAGCGGCATACAGGCACATCCCGATGGCGAGCAACAGCAGGAGCGTTACCGAGATGGCAAGCTGCTGTTTGAGCGACAGTGGCGCCAGACTCTGGTTGCGGAGCAGAGCGGCGACTATCAGCTGCCCCCCATTGATCTGCCCTGGTTTAATACCCAAAGTGGCCGGATTGAGCAGGCCAGCCTGCCTGCCATCACGCTGACGTTTCAGGCAACGACAAATCGGCAACCTGAGCAGCAGACATCGCAGATGGCACTGCGAGAGAGCCTTTGGTGGGTCGTGCTGGCCGTGGCGCTGCGTACGCTATGGCGCCACTGGCCCCGCTGGCGCGCCTTCTATCAACTGCAACGTGCCCTTGCCCAACACCAGCCGGATGCCAGTCGCAAGGCACTGATCCGATGGGCGACCTTGCGCTGGCAGGTCTCCTATTATCAATTAGGCCAGTTGCCCGACGCTGGGCATAATCGGCTCGGCAACGCGCTCGCCGCACTCGAGCGAGCCTGTTTTGCACGGCCCTCTTCTGGCCCGCCCATCGAGTGGCGCGCTCTGGCGTGTACCCTCAGGGCTGATGAAACGGCCGGTATTGCGTACCTGATTTACCTGCTGGCGCACGGGAGTTCCCGCTCACGCCGCCACGCCCCCTGACAAGGATTGCCCTATGGCACTGCTGTTTTTTAGAAAAAAACGTGCTCAGCAGCATATTGGTGGAAATGATCCGGCCACTTCGCCGGTCTCTGATCCCATGGCTGACAAACAAACCAAATTTGAAGCACTGGTTCATGCGCTGCATGGCGATCTCTACCGGTATGCCTACTGGCTGACCCGGGATCCCAACGTAGCGGAAGATCTGGTGCAAGAGACCTTCCTGCGTGCCTGGAAGGCTATCGACACCCTGCAGGATGACAAGGCGGCCAAAGGGTGGCTGATCACCATCCTCAGACGGGAGAACGCCCGCCGCTTTGAACGCAAACAGCTGGAGCTGGTGGATCTCGACGATCACCCTCAGCCCCAGCACGATGCGCTGCACAGCGAACAGGAGATGGAGAACGAGTGGTTGCACCGTCACATCGCCCGGTTACCCGAGGAGTACCAGGAGCCACTGCTGCTGCAAGTCGTGGGAGGATTCAGTGGTGAGGAGATTGCCGAGATGCTCGGCCTCAACAAGAACACCGTCATGACCCGCCTGTTTCGCGCCCGCAACCAGATCAAGGAGGCGATGGAGCAGAAGAACCAAGCAAGAGGACACGGACATGGATGAACTCGAATTTCGCCGCAACGCCATGATCCAGCCAAACGATCAACAACCGGACTTTCTCAGAACCGCTGACGCCAGCCAGGCCAATCGGAACTATCTCGACGAGATGAAGCAGTTCGACAGAACCCTCAAGCGCGCCATGCAGGTAGAGGTCCCAGCCGGACTGGCCGAGCGGATCCTGCTCAGGCAAGCCATGCAGCAAGACAGTGACGCGCCAGTTGATTTGCCGCCATCCCGTCCCCTTGGCACGGCGCCAGTCAAGCTCCGGACATCGACATCCTGGCGCCAGATCGCCCTAGCTGCATCGGTCGCCTTCCTGCTGGGAATGAGCACCCGCTGGATCACGCTGCCAGAAACGGCTCCTGCGGCCCTCTCCCTCGCACAGGTGGCGATGGCTCATGTCTATGGCGAAGAACCCTTTATTGAAGGTGTCGATGAGCAGGTCAATCTGCATAACATCAATGCCAAGATGGAGAAGTATGGCGCCACCTTAAGCGGGATGGATGGGCTCAAGGTGACCTATGTCAATCACTGCTCGTTTTATCAAGGACCAGCCTTGCACATGGTGATCCAGGGAAAGATGGGGCCTGTCACCCTCTTTTTAGTGCCCAAACATGTGCCATTAACCCTGCAACAGGCCACCTTTGAAGATGGCACCCTCAAAGGGGAGATTGTCCAGCTCAAAGGCGCCAACATGGTACTGATTGGCGAGATGAAAGAGCCACTTGCCCCCGTTGCCAACGCCCTGCAGTCACGTCTGCAGTGGGATATTTAACATCGCCGGTTAACAACCTCAGAACCATCCTCAATTGCAGGCAGCGGTCACGAGCCGCTGCCTGTTCTCCCCCTGATTACTCCTCTTTGTCACTCATTTGCCTCAAGATTTCGAAAAATTGACAAAATTATTTTTGTGACGGAGATCGGCAATCCAGGTCAATAATCCACCTTTACACCCTCAAAATGATGAATTAAACAGCAAGTTAAAACAAATGATTAACACATCGATCACTTTTATGTATTCTGCTGTCACTGGTCTGATTTCTTACCTCCTACCAGATCCATAGAATCACGCCAGAATTGATTGGGAAGAAGCTGAAATAAAAACGGATTTTGTCGAGGTTTGCATTGAACGTGCAGCCAATATCGGCAAAAAAATCTGCCTACAAGAGAGAACACCATGACGACAACAATTTTCAAAAAGAGCCTGATTGCCGCCACCATCGCGCTGGCCACCGGTCAAGTCCATGCCGCGGCATTCCAGTTGAACGAGCACTCGGCCTCCGGTCTGGGTCGCGCCTATGCCGGTGAAGCGGCTATCGCCGACAACGCCTCTGTTCTGGCCCGTAACCCGGCCGCCATGACCACCTTCGACAAGATGGCAGTTTCTGTCTCCGGCACCTACATCAAACCGGATGTCGATGTGGATGGTGCTGTTTACGCTGGCGCGAACAAAATGGCGCCAGCCAGCGAAAGTGGCATTGCTCCGGCAGCCTTCGTTCCCGCCTCCTACTTTATTCAGCCGCTGAATGACCAGTGGGCTTGGGGTATTGGCATCTTCTCCAACTACGGTCTCTCCACCGAATACTCCAAAACCTTCCCGGCTGGTGCCGGTGCTGGCGATACCGAGTTGATGACCTTCAATATCAACCCGAACATTGCCTATCGTGTCAACGAACACTTCAGTGTCGGTGCCGGTATCAACGCCGTTTACGGTGCCGCCGAACTCAACCGCTATGCCGGTCTGCTGGGCCCACTGAACCCACCTAGCCAAGGTGGCCCGCTGCCGACAGATACTCGTCTGGCTCACCTTAAAGGCGACACCTGGGGCTTTGGCTGGAACGTTGGTACCCTGTATGAAGTCAATGAAAACCATCGCTTCGCACTGACCTACCGTTCACAAGTCGATATGAGCTTTGACGGTGATTTCCAAGGCGCAAGCTCACTGAATCGCACCGTGGATGGCAACCTGAAGCTGGATCTGCCTGCACAAGCCGAGTTCGCCGGTTACCATCGCCTGAGCCCGCAGTTTGCTGTTCATTACTCTGTAAACTGGACTGACTGGAGCGCCTTCCAGGAGCTGAAAGCAACCAGCAGCCAATGTGCTGGCGGCGTATGTCTGCAAAAGGATGAGAAGTTCAAAGATTCTACTCGCTACTCCATCGGTGGTACCTGGTATATCAACCCGGCATGGGAAGCTCGCATGGGCTTTGCCTATGACAACACCCCGATCGAAGCTGACTACCGCAGCCTGAGCATTCCCGACTCAGACCGTATCTGGTACAGCGCCGGTGCCACCTACCATATCAACACCGATATGAGCGTTGACTTTGGTATGGCTTATCTGGACGGTAAAGAAGTTGACGTCAACGAAGGTCTGCGTAGCCACTCCGACAGCCTGCGTTGGAAAGGAACTTCCCACGGCAACGCCTTCCTGGCCTCTGCCCAGTTCAACATGAAGTTCTGATTATTGATAGAATGGAAAGAGCGCCGGCGGGCGCTCTTTTTTTATCCGACAAAACCATCTCAGCGCACACATGTAGCACACACGTGTATATTTTTCTTTTCTAATCAATCTATTAGAGTGCATCATCCCAGCATTTAATCTCGTTTTATCCAGATACTGGCCATTATCGTTGCCTTACTGGTCATACCATATAAAATCCTGCCTCCATTCATATGACCTATTGAACCTTCGGGTAACAGCAAGGATTTTGCCATGCATCCCATCATCAAACCGTCCGCCATCGCCCTGCTGGTGATCGCGGGTCAGACTCATGCCGCTGGATTCCAGCTGGCTGAACAGTCCGCTACAGGCCTGGGACGCGCCTTTGCCGGTGAGGCCGCCATCGCGGATAACGCCAGTGTGCTCTCCCGCAATGCAGCAGCCATGACCCGCTTCGATCAGATGGCGCTCTCTGGCGGAGTCATCTATGTCAGTCCTGACGTCAATATTGAAGGTAACACCCGCTTGCCGACCAAAGCCGGCATCGTCACCTCCGATGCCAGTGCACACGATATCGCCGCCGCAGCCTGGGTACCCAACGCCTATCTGATCATTCCACTCAATGAGCAGTGGCGACTAGGCTTCTCGGCAACCTCTTACTACGGCCTTGGCGTCAAGATGCCGGATAACTACAGCGCGGGACACTTTGGCAATGTCTCCGATATCAAGACCATGGATCTGGGTACCTCACTCGCCTATCGCATCAATGAGATGTGGTCAATTGGTGCCGGGATCTCTGCTATTCAGGGCGAAGGCGAAGTCGGTGGCACCTTCCCTTCTCGCAACCTGATCGCAAAACATTTGCAAGGGGACGGCTGGGCATGGGGCTGGAATGTCGGCACTTTGCTGGAGTTGTCCGAACAAACCCGAATTGGCCTCTCCTACCGTCACGATGTCACTTTGACCCTCTCGGGAGATGCTATCGTGGGCCGCCCCAATGCAGATGGCTCCGTTACCGAGATCAGAGATACCGGCAGTCTGGATCTGCCGTTGCCAGCGACGGCAGAGTTGGCGGCATTCCATCAGCTGACTGACAAGCTGGCTATCCACGGCAGCCTGAACTGGACCAACTGGAGCAAATTCGTTCAGTTGGAAGCTGATCTCAACAATTTGCAGAGCATGCACATCAAGGACGAGCACTGGGAAGATAGCTGGCGCTACGCCATCGGTATGACCTATCAGGTCACTCCCAAGTGGCAACTGCGCTCCGGCGTTGCCTATGACGCCAGCCCGGTGCCAGCCGATCGTCGTACCATTTCCATCCCGGATGCCGATCGCCTCTGGTACAGCCTGGGAATGGGGTATCAGTTCACGCCCAACCTGACCGTGGATCTGGGGCTGACCCTGATCGATGGCAAAAAGGTGGATGTCACTGAAAAAATGGAGCTGCAACCGGGTAATCCGATGACGACCTCCACCTTCCAGGGCACTTCTGAAGGGGATGCCTGGCTGGCAGGTGCACAATTGAGCTATCTCTTCTAAATTCCTTCCCTGCAAAAAACGCTATGCCAATTATTGCCTTACCCAATAAGGTGAACACTGGCATAGTGTTCTGCAACACCATAAAATCAACCCAGTACCTTTACTGGAGCAAGGCATGTATTCCTACGTAGCAAGACAGCCGATCCTCGACAGAGACCTCAAAACTCATGCCTATGAGCTGCTCTTTCGCGATAGTCTGAATAATGTCTTCCCGAGCATCTCCTCCCAACAGGCGACGTCACGCCTGGTGGTCGAACAGTTCCTGCAACAGAATATCGATCAGCTCTTGGGCGGCCGCCCCTGCTTTATTAATTTCCCCCACTCACTGCTGCTGGAAGGATTGGCAGAGTGCCTGCCGCCCGAAAAAGTGGTGATTGAGATCCTGGAAGATTCCCCACCGGATGATGCCCTGCTGGAAAAGGTGAAACAGTTGCACAAGCTGGGATATCAACTGGCACTCGATGACTTCACCATGTCGCCGGATTGGGAGCGCTTCCTCCCCTTTATCCACATCATCAAGTTTGATCTTCGTGCCACCCCCCTGATGCAGATCAAAGTGTTTATCCAGCGGCATCAGACGCTGGGGCTCACCTATCTGGCGGAAAAAGTAGAGGACAAGGCGGAGTTCGAGCGGGTCAAACAGCTGGGGATCCAGCTGTTCCAGGGCTTTTTCTTCAGCAGACCCGAGATGGTCAAGCAAGCCACCATGGAGCCTGCGCAAGTCGTGGTGATGCAGTTGCTCAACGTGGTCAACGAGGCAGAGCCTGATATCAACAAGATTGAGCAGCTGCTCGGTCAGGATATCTCCCTTTCCCTCAAGCTGTTGCGCTATGTCAACCATCTCAAAGGTCACACCAACCCTATTTCGTCATTTCGCCAGGCTGCCATCTATCTGGGCAACACCCAGCTAAAGCGCTTTGTCTCGCTAGTAGCCGCGACCAGCGCCGGCAAGGGCAAGAGCGCCGAACTCTACCAGATGTCGATGATCCGTGCCCGATTCTGTGAACTGCTGGCTCATGCCCACGCCCCGAGCCAGCAGGCACAACAAGCCTTTATCACCGGTCTCTTCTCCCTGCTGGATGTACTGATGGAGCAGCCGATGGACAAACTGCTCGGCACTATCCCTCTTATCGACGATATTCGGCTGGCGCTGCTGGAGCGCAAAGGCAATCTCGGTTTCTACCTCGCATTTTGTGAAGATTACGAAAGCGCCAACTGGTCACGGGTCACGGCCAGAACAGCCCGCCTGGGGCTGAGCGAGGATAAGGTGAGTCACCTCTATCTGGCCGCCACCACCTGGGTCACGGAACAACTGCTGGCGATGGAAGCCACCAATTAATTCGCCTCATCATTCACTTCGACCGCGATAGCGGTCGCCTCCCCGCCCCCGATACAGAGCGCGGCTACGCCTCGCCGCAGACCCCGTTGCCGCAGCGCGGCGATCAGCGTCACCAGAATGCGCGCGCCACTCGCCCCCAACGGATGACCGAGTGCACAGGCCCCACCATGCACATTAACCTTGTGATGAGGGATGCCGACCCCGCTCATGGCCAGCATGGTGACCATGGCGAAGGCCTCGTTGATCTCAAAGAGATCCACCTCTTCCACCGACCATGCCAGACGCGCCAGCAAGCGTGAAATGGCGCCAATGGGTGCAGAGGTAAACTCGGCGGGCAATGCTGCATGGCTCTGATAACCGACAATCCGTGCCAGCACTGGTACCTGCCAGGCTTGCGCCGTGGCGCCATCCATCAATATCAGCGCCGCCGCACCATCCGAGATGGAGCTTGAATTGGCCGCTGTAATAGAGCCTTCCTTGCCAAACGCAGGCTTCAGGGTCGGGATCTTCTCCGGTTTGCCCTTGCCGGGCTGCTCGTCTTCGGCCAGCAACAAGCGATCATCGCGATAGACACTTGCCAGCTCGGATGCAAACGCGCCGGCTTGCTGCGCATCGCGGGCCCGCTGCAATGACGCCAGGGCAAACTCATCCATGGCAGTGCGGGTCAAACCGGCCTGATCGGCGCTGCGCTGGGCATGTATCCCCATCAGCTGGCCATCATAGGCATCTTGCAAACCGTCGAGGAATAGGTGGTCCAGCACCTTTTGATGCCCCATCCGAAAGCCGCTACGGGCGTTATCCAGCAGATAGGGGGCACGGCTCATGCTCTCCATCCCCCCCGCGACCACCACCCTGTTGTCACCAAGGCGGATGGTATCTGCCGCCAGCATCACTGCTTTCATGCCGGATCCGCACACCTTGTTGACCGTGGTAGCAGGCACACTATCTGGCAACCCTGCTTTCAACAACGCCTGCCGGGCTGGCGCTTGCCCCACGCCCGCCGCCAGCACATTGCCCATAAACACTTCATCGACCTGCTCCGGACTCAGCCCACTTTGCTGCAGTGCCGCCTCGATGGCACCGGCACCCAACTCAGGCGCAGTTACCTCTGCCAATGCCCCCTGAAACGCCCCCATCGGAGTCCGTTTTGCCGCCACAATTGCAATATCCATTTGCCTGCCTCTCTTTGTTACATGACCATAACATAGGGGTTCTGACGCAATGGAACAAGAGTTGCAGTGCAGTTTACGTTTAGGTAAGGTGCAAACAGGATTTAGTTCGCCAAGAAGTCTGTATGAACAACAAGGATGAAGGACGGCGCTTCAGCATCAGTGAGCTGGCCCGGGAATTTGATATTACGACGCGCAGTATCCGTTTCTACGAGGATCAGGGGTTGCTCAATCCCGCCCGAGAGGGACAAACCCGCATTTACAGCAAGCAGGATCGGGTTCGCCTCAAGCTCACCCTGCGCGGCAAGCGGCTCGGATTCAGCCTCGCCGAGATCCGCGAGCTGTTTGATCTCTATGATGCCGACAAGAGCAGCCGCACCCAGTTACAGACCATGCTGGGACTGGTTGAGGAGAAACGGGAGACACTGCAACAGCAGATGGAAGATATCAGGATGGTACTGCTGGAGCTGGATGCTGCCGAGCAGCGCTGCCAACAGGCCCTTAGCCAGCTGGGATAACCGCCTCGTTGGCTTATCAGGTAAGTCCTTTCCGCCCGCTCACAAGATGCCAGATAGCAAAAAGCCACTCCTGAGAGTGGCTTTTCTTCAACCTGACGGTTCGCAATTAAACGCGAACGAAGTCCAGGTGGATCAGCTTGTAACGTACCGGGTGACGCTGGATAGCTTTCACTTTTACGTTAACTTCTTCACCGTTGATAACCAGAGTCAGTACAGACTCATAGAATTCCGGCTTCTCTTGAGCCAGGATCATTTTCTTGTGGTCAACAGTGATGGACAGGGCTTCTTTGCCTGCACCGTAAACGATGGCAGGAACTTGGTCAGCTTGACGCAGGCGGCGGCTCGCACCTTTCCCCAGGTCAGAACGGACTTCAGCTTGGAATACGAAAGACATAGTATGTATCTCTTTTGGATGAATTTATGGTGCTAACTGCGACCGGTCAGCACCTCGCAAAACGAGCGCGAATACTACCACGGGCAAAATTCGGATACAAGGCACCGACTCTGCATTTAGCGCCCCTGCTCCAACCGGGCGAATTGCTGCTGACGCTGGGCTGGGCTCAGGGCATCAAACCGCGCCAGGGTCTCGGCGCGCGGGCAGTAGAGTCCCTCCCCCGTTCTGACCCGAATGCTCTTGCCAAGCCGCGGCTGATTCTCAGCCACCAGCGCCAGCAAATAGCTGTAGGTATCTGCTCCCTGGGCGCTGGATAACTGATTCGCTATACGCCACAGGGTCTCCCCTGCTGCGACCTGATGACACACAGTTTGTGGACCGCCGGCCGCAGGAGCCGAGAGGGTAAGCATGGCGTCACTGCCTGCGGATAAGCTAGCCGTGTGGCTGGCGAGTGCCATATGGGCGCTCGCTAGTCCCTCATCTCCTTGGGTACCACTCATCCCCGCTGTGCGAAAGGTCACCCCCAGCTGAGCGAGCAGAGGTTCGCTCTCGTCGGGGTCGCTGGGCATATCAACACCACCGAACG
Source organism: Aeromonas sp. 84A (assembly GCF_051919345.1). Taxonomy (NCBI): domain Bacteria; kingdom Pseudomonadati; phylum Pseudomonadota; class Gammaproteobacteria; order Aeromonadales; family Aeromonadaceae; genus Aeromonas; species Aeromonas sp. 84A. The sequence goes on along the minus strand of NZ_JBQBEW010000001.1, from coordinate 2,610,218 downwards.
CGTCTTGAGGTGTGCGGAACTCGGCGATAAAGGGCGCGACAGGTTGCGCGTAATAAGCAGGGGACCCACTCCCCTGCTGCACGATTGCACCAGCCGCAACAGCCTGCCCGGGGACAACCCCGTAAGCCATCTCGTCGATGCGCCGCAGCCTTGCCAGATAGGTTTTGGAGAGCTGCGCCTCCCCCTCGAACAGATCGAAAGGGGGGACAAGCCGGGCGGGAAAGAGGATCTGCCAGCGACCGTGCTTCTGCTTTTGGGCCAGCGGCGGAAACTGATTGCCACGCCAGGCCACAAACATCGCAGGCGGCGTGCGCGCCAGCGGGTAATATTCCGGGTTCAACTGCACCCAGGTTTGTTCCGCGATGGGTTGATAACCGCTGATCACCACCTGCGCCACACTCAACCAGATCCCCAGCATCCTTGCCTCCCTGACTTGCGGTTTGAAGGGGCTACCTGACCGGCAACCCCTTCTCAGCACCCGCTATCATGCTGTTAAAACAGTTAGATAGCAGCTTAGCACTGAGCGATGGCGTTAAGCACCCGTTTATCGGAGACCGGATAAGGGGTCCCCAGATTCTGGGCAAAGAACGACACCCGCAGCTCCTCGATCATCCAGCGGATATTGGCCACCTCGGTGGGAACAAGCTGGGATTTGGGGATCTTGGCCAGCAGCGCCTTGTACTCCGACTCCACACTGTGCACCTTGAGCATGTAGACCCGATCTCGGTTGGGATCGATAGCCAGCTTCTCCAGGCGACGCTCGATGGCCCGCAGGTAACGCAAGAGGTCCGGCAGCCGCTGCCAGCCGGTCTCGGTGACAAAGCCCTTGTGGATAAGGTTGCCGAGCTGCTGCTGGATATCGGACATGGCAAAGGCGGTGTCGAGCTGCATCTTGCCCTTGAGCCGTTTCTTGATCTCATGGGACAGCGTCAGCACGGCCTCCACCTGCTTGGCTACCTCCACCACCGCATCGTTGAGCTCGGCACGGACAAACTCCTTGAGCGCCTCGAAACCGACCTCGTCCCAAGCCAGTCCGCCATGCTGCTCAATCAGCTTGTCGCAGCCACAGGCGATACAGTCATCAATCAGCTCCGCCACCTTGCCAAACGGGTTGAAATAGAGCCCGAGCTTGGCCTTGTTGGGCAGCTTCTCCTGCAGATACTTGATGGGAGATGGCACGTTGAGCAGCACCAGCCGGCGCTGACCGGCCCACATCAGCTGCTGCTGCACCACCGGACTCTCCACCAGCTGGATGGCGACCGAATCTTTCTCGTCTACCAACGCCGGATAAGCTTTCACCTCGAAGCCGCCGCGCTTCTGGCTGTACTCCTGAGGCAACTCGCCAAAGCTCCACAGAGTGAGGCCGGACTGCTCGATATCATCGTCCGCCACTTGTGACAGGGTCTCCTGTACCTTGCCACGCAGGGACTCTTTCAATGCCTCCAGGTCTTTCCCTTCCGCCACTTTCTTGTGTTTGTCGTCCACCACCCGGAAGGTGAGTTTCAGGTGATCGGGCACCGAATTCCAGTCCCAGGATTCGCGGGGCACGGTCACGCCGGTCATCCGGCGAAGTTGACGCTCCATCTCGTCCAGCAGCGGTCCCTGCTCGGGGTTGATGCTGGCAAGCAGCGCATCGGCGTAGTTCGGCGCCGGCACGAAATTCTTGCGCATCGGCTTGGGCATCGACTTGATAAGGGCCACCAACAGCTCGTGGCGCAGCCCGGGGATCAGCCACTCAAACCCCTTCACCTCCACCTGATTCAGGAGCGGCAGCGGGATATGCAGGGTCACGCCATCGGCGGCCTCCCCCGGCTCGAACTGATAGGTCAGCTTGAGCTTGAGACGCCCCTGCTGCCAGAAGTTGGGGTAGTCGAGATCGCTGATGTGGGCCGCATCCCCCTTCATCAGCATCTCTTTCTCGAAGTTGAGCAGTTCGGGATCCCGCTTTTGCGCCTCTTTCCACCACTTGTCGAAGTGGCGGGAGGAGATCACCTCCTCCGGCAAACGAGCATCGTAGAAGCGGAACAAGTCCTCGTCATCCACCAGGATGTCGCGCCGACGGGACTTGTGCTCCAGCGCCTCCACCTCGGCCAAGAGCTTGCGATTGTCGCTGAAGAAACGGTGACGGGTCTCGAAATCCCCCTCCACCAACGCGCGGCGTATAAAGAGCTCGCGGCACAGCGCCGGATCGATACGGCTGAAGTTGATGGTGCGCTCGTTGACCAGTGTCAGGCCATACAGCGTCACCTTCTCCTTGGCCATCACGGCGCCGTTTTTCTTCGACCAGTGGGGGTCGCTGTGGTGCAGCTTGATGAGATGACCCGCCAGCGGCTCTACCCACTCGGGTTCAATCTTGGCGTTGATGCGGGCGTAGAGACGCGAGGTTTCCACCAATTCTGCTGCCATCACCCACTTGGGCGGCTTCTTGAACAGACCCGAGGCCGGGAAGAGGTGGAAGCGGCCGTTGCGGGCGCCGAGAAACTCCGGTTTTTCCAGATCCTTGTTGCCGATATGGCTCAAGAGGCCGGTCAGCAGCGCGCAGTGCACCGTCTTGAAATCTGCCGGTTCATGGTTGGCTTTAAAACCAAGCTCCTTGACCGTCTGACGCAGCTGGAAGTGAATGTCCTGCCATTCGCGCACCCGCAGGTAGGAGAGAAACTCCTTCTGGCACATGCGGCGAAACGGGTTGCTGCCAAGGGCATCCTGCTGCTCTTTCAGGTAGTTCCACAGATTGACAAAGGCGAAGAAGTCGGAATCCTTGTCCTCAAAGCGCCTGTGTTGCTCATCGGCGGCCTGCTTCTTCTCCATGGGTAGCTCACGGGGATCCTGAATGCTGAGGGCCGCGGTGATCACCATCACCTCGCTCAAGCAGCCGGTCTGCGCCGCGCTGATCACCATCTTCGCCAAACGCGGATCAAGGGGGATGCGCGAGAGCTGGCGACCGGTCTCGGTCAGCTGCAACTTGGCTTCGCGCTCGCCGGTGGCGGGCAGCTCGCGCACCGCCTCCAGCTCTTTCAAGAGAGTCAGGCCATCCTTGATATGGCGCGACTCTGGTGGCTCGACGAAGGGGAAAGCCTCCATATTGCCAAGGCCGAGCGCCAGCATCTGCAGGATGACGGAGGCCAGGTTGGTGCGCAGGATCTCGGGGTCGGTGAAGGCAGGGCGGCTGTTAAAATCCTCCTCCGAGTAGAGGCGGATACAGATGCCGTCCGCCACCCGACCGCAACGCCCTTTACGCTGGTTGGCGCTGGCCTGGGAGACCGGCTCGATGGGCAGGCGCTGCACCTTGGTACGCCAGGAGTAGCGGCTGATGCGGGCTGTGCCCGGATCGATGACGTAGCGAATGCCCGGCACCGTCAGCGAGGTCTCCGCCACGTTGGTGGCAAGCACGATGCGCCGCCCAGCATGGGGCTGGAACACCTTGTTCTGCTCGGCGTTGGAGAGGCGGGCGTAGAGCGGCAGCACCTCGGTGTCGCGCAGATTGAGCTTGCGCAAGGCATCGGCGGTATCGCGGATCTCCCGCTCGCCGTTCATGAAGATAAGAATGTCCCCGAGCCCCTCGCGGGCCAGCTCTTCCACTGCGTCGAAGATGCCCTGCAGTTCGTCGCGCTCTTCAAGACCTTCGCTCTTGTCACTGCTTTTTTTATCAACAAATAGCGGACGGTAGCGCACCTCCACCGGATAAGTGCGACCGGAGACCTCGATCACCGGCGCCTTGTTGAAATGGCGGGAGAAACGTTGCGGGTCTATGGTGGCCGAGGTGATGATCACCTTGAGATCGGGGCGCTTGGGCAGCAGTTGCTTGAGATAGCCCAGAATGAAGTCGATATTGAGGCTGCGCTCGTGGGCCTCATCGATGATGATGGTGTCGTACTGGGTGAGCATCCGGTCGTTCTGGATCTCCGCCAGCAAAATACCGTCAGTCATCAGCTTGATGTGGGTCTGCTCGCTCACCTGATCGGTAAAGCGTACCTTGTAACCCACGTAGTGACCGAGTTCGGACTCCATCTCCTCGGCAATACGGGCCGCCACAGTGCGGGCCGCCAGACGGCGCGGCTGGGTGTGGCCGATGAAGCCCTTGACCCCACGCCCGAGGGCCAGACAGATCTTGGGGATCTGGGTGGTTTTGCCCGAGCCTGTTTCCCCTGCAATGATCACCACTTGATGTTCTTGAATGGCCTTGGCGATCTCAGCCTGCTTCTGGCTGACCGGCAGGTTGTCCGGATAGGTGACCTTGGGCACACCGGCCAGACGGGTTTGATAGCGCGCTTGCGCGGCATCCAGATCGGCAGCGATGGTCTCCAGCACGGCAGCCTGTTTGCCTTCAGGCAGCTTCTTGACCCCGTGCAGACGGCTGGAAAGGCGGCGGGCGTCGAGGTTCATGCAGGCAGAGAGACGGCGGCGCAGCGCCTCGATAGAGAGAGACAAGGTAGGAATTCCTTAAAATAAGTGCCCAGAGGGGCCATATCGATAAGCTGGGAGCGATCCTAAAGAGCGAGCGGGGGCGGTGCAAGCCTTAACGTAGCGTTATATATGGGAAGACAGAGAGATTGGCCGATCCTCATATATGGCAGAACAATTATTGTAAGATGGCATAACACGAATAAATGGCAGCATATGAAATATGCCAAGGCAAGCCGAAGCTTGCCTTGGGAGAGAGAAAAACAGGGTTAACCGTGGGTGTGATGGACAAAACAGGTAGTGAGCTGGGCGTGAATGGCCTGCATGACGTTGTGGCGATTGATGACACCGAGCAGACGCCCTTCCTCCACTACCGGATAGATCTTCGGCTTTTGCCCCATCATCATCTCCGCCAGACTCAAAATGCTGGTATCGGGTCCCACCGACAACACCTCCTTGCGCATCACATCCTTGACCTGCGCCACCTGTTCGCAGTGATAGGCCTCCTTAAGCAGCACTGCGATGCAATCCTGCTCGGAGATCCAGCCAATCAGATGGCCCTGCCCATCCACCACCGGGCCACCGAGCTGATGACTGTTCAGAAATTTCTCGACCGCAGCTTGCACCATCATGTCGGCAGTGAAGGTGATGGGTCTGCTCTGCATATAATCCTTGGCTTTTAGCGATTCCATATCTGCTCCCCTACGGTAGTCCATCAAGCTGGCGTCTTGTGCGCCGGTACCGGCACCATGCTCGGCTTGTTCCAAGCATAGCTGGCTCGCGGCAGTATGAGTCAGCGGCCAGCCTCTCCCTCAATTGGTGTCATGATCCGGCTCGCGATCCGGAATGGCTGCCATCATCATCTGCGGCAGGTGATCGGCCAGCACCGCCACCACAGCGGGATCGACCCGCCCCTGATCCGCCAGTTGCTGCATAAAGGTCAATGCGTCACGAGCCGGCAGACCGCGGCGATAAGGTCTGTCCTGCACCATTGCCTGAAAAATATCAGCGACCCGCAGGATCCGCGCTTCGAGCGCCATGGCGGATGCCGGCAGGTGGAACGGATAGCCCTCCCCGTCAGGCTCCTCATGGTGATAGGCCGCCCAACAGGCAATCTCCTCAAACCCTTCGATATGACGCAGGATCTGGTAAGTCTCGAAGCTGTGGGTATTGATGATGGCCCGCTCCTCTTTCGTCAGGCTGGCAGGCTTGTCGAGGATCTCGTCCGGCACCCTGAGCTTGCCCAGATCATGCAGCAAACCGGCGATCTCCAGCATGTCGCAATGGATGGCACTGACTCCCATCTGCTCGGCCAATGCCCGAGACAACCTGCTCACACCGAGTGAATGCGTCATCGTGAATGGGCTTTTGGCGTCGACAATGCCGGAGAAGATCTGCGCCAGCGCTTTTAGCTCCCCGTTGAAGGTCAGGCAAGGCTCCCGCACCTGCAGCATCTCCAGCATGTAATCATTGATGGAGCGCGCTTCCAGCTGCAGCCAGAATGCCTCAGAGCGAGACGCCTTGAGGAAAGCATCCACCAGCTCGGGGGCAAAGAACTCGTCACGGAAATCCTGCAGGCGTGCGCGGATCTCGTTGGTATGCATCAACAATGAACCATCACCATAGTAGGGCGCCGCCAACGCATCGCAGCGATCCACCAGAAAGATAAGGTTGGCCTGACGAGCTACATTGGGGTCCACATCGGCCATCTCGCGCAACAGGTGCCAGTGGGTATGGTGATAACGGATAGGCAGGGCCAGCGGGGCCAGCAAACGGAAATCCTTGAGCAGCTGATATCCCACCTCGCAGTGGCGCTGGGAGGACTCCCAATCGAACTCGCTGACCAGATGGTGATGGGTGATGGTCGAGGAGACACCGATATCATGCAGCACCCCCAGCTCGAACAGCAGACAGCGTTCGGCCTCACTCATCCCCAGCTCCCGGCTGCACTCGGCAGCCATAATCCCGACCCGTTTACCGTGGGCCACATCGCCAATGCCCACCAGATCCAGCGAGGCTGACAGGGCATACACCACCTGCCTTAGATCCACTTGCAATGAAAAGGGGGCTGTGCCCTGCGCTCTGTCCATGATCCGGGTCCCATGCGATGTTGTCGTATCAAACTGGCGCTGTTTTATGCCTCGCCTTCTATCAACTTAGTCAATAGCCGAGCCTTTTACCTTGTTTTTATAGGCATTTATGACCTTGGCACCTTGAAAAGACAAAGATCACAGCTGGATTTATTTGGCCACTCCCATTCAAGTCATATTTATCCATTCAAAAATATGCAAGTAGACTTTTTAAATCTCGCGTAGAGATTGTGAGCATTTTTAAAACGCATATCTGAACGAAACAATCAACACCTCCACTTTACTTAATTATGACTTAATCAGAATTAAAGAGTGCTCGGTTTGCCAGTAAGAATTTTAAATAAAGGCACACCACAACGCCCATAACTGCCACCATCCCCAAATTAATTAACCAAACTGTGAACTCCATCACCCATTTATTCGCCTTGTCGCCATCGATAGCGGTAGACACCTCCGCCTTCTGGATACAGTTTCCCATGCTCGCTCCAGTCCACCAGATAGCCTGCGACCAAAGGGTTGGAGAGAAAATATCGGATAACCAGCGGTTATATTCGCTATAAGGCGACAAGGATAAACGGGATTTATAGAGTGAAACTGTTGAAAGCTGATTTCCAAGCTGCGGTTAACTCGGGCTATTCAGGTCATATCACTCTTTGCAGGTCATAACGATAGCGATAAAGGAGAATGTGCCCATCCGGGTATTCCATCCCCTCCAACAGCCTGCACGGGATGATATTTCCACCGAGTTAAACGCACGCTGCTTTCATCGCCCATTTTGTGTACCAATTCACATCAGATTAGGAGTGGAGCCAATAATGGCCATTCAAATAAACAAAATAGCCATGAGCCTTGCCTTAATGGCCACCGCTGGTAGTGCCACAGCAGCCGCCAAGCCCAATATTCTTGCCATCATGGGCGATGACATCGGCTACTGGAACATCAGTGCCTACAACCAGGGGATGATGGGCTACCAGACCCCGAACCTGGACAGGATCGCCAATGAAGGGGCCCTCTTTACCGATCACTACGGTCAGCAATCCTGCACCGCCGGCCGTGCCGCATTCATTACCGGTGAAGAGCCATTCCGTACCGGTCTGCTGACCATCGGCATGCCCGGATCCACCCACGGCATTCCGGATTGGGCACCCACCATCGGTGATCTGCTCAAAGAGCAAGGTTACATGACGGCTCAGTTCGGCAAGAACCATTTGGGCGATCAGAACCAGCACCTGCCGACCAAGCACGGCTTCGACGAGTTCTTCGGAAACCTCTATCACCTGAATGCAGAAGAAGAACCGGAAACCTACTACTACCCGAAAGATCCGGAGTTCAAGAAGAAGTTCGGCCCACGCGGCGTCATCAAATCTTCTGCCGACGGCAAGATTGAAGATACCGGCCCCATGACCCGCAAGCGCATGGAACATGCTGACGAAGAGTTCCTCGAGTCTTCGCTGGCGTTCATGGAGAAAGCAGTCAAGGCCAAGAAGCCCTTCTTCATCTGGCACAACGCCACCCGCATGCACGTCTGGACCCGTCTGCAAGAGAAGTATCAGGGTAAATCCGGTGTCAGCATCTATGCCGATGGCATGCTGGAGCACGATGATCAGGTGGGGATCCTGCTCGACAAACTGGACGAGCTGGGGGTCGCCGACAACACCATCGTGATCTACACCACTGACAACGGCGCCGAGACCGTCAGCTGGCCGGATGGCGGCACCACCCCATTCTACGGCGAAAAAGGCACCACATGGGAAGGCGGGATGCGGGTTCCGCAACTGGTTCGCTGGCCGGGCGTGATCAAGCCAGGCACCAAGGTCAACGCCATGATGGCCCATCAGGACTGGATGCCGACCCTGTTGGCCGCTGCCGGTGTACCGGATGTGAAAGAGAAGCTGGCCAAGGGCTACAAGGCCAACGGCAAACAGTGGCGGGTGAAACTGGACGGTTACAACTTCATGCCGTACCTCGCAGGAAAAGCTGACACCTCCCCACGCAACTCCATGCTCTACTTCTCCTCAAACGGCGAACTCAACGCCGTGCGCTGGAATGACTTCAAGCTTAACTTTGCCACCATGGAGGGCAACATCACCGACGCGGCGCGTGTGACTCCGAACTGGCCGCAGATCATCAACCTGCGCGCAGATCCGTTCGAGAAGGCACCGCATGAGTCAGGCATGTATCTGCGCTGGATGGCAGACAACATGTGGCTGTTCGTACCTGCGCAGGGGATCCTGAAAGAGTTCTTCGACACTCTGCCCAACTACCCGATGCAGCAGAGCTTCCAGATGAACCCGGCCAGCATTAGCTCCCAGAGCCTGATGCTCAAGGGCAAACTGGCAGAGCTGGACGCACTCAAACAAAAAGTCGCCACCATCAAGTAAGGCGGTGACTCCAACGCCCATCACTCTCTGGTGGGCGTTTTCAATTTCCAGCCGGACGCCCCGTGCCGGCTGGAAATTGAAAACCCGTTGGCCCCCTCCTAGCCCTATCTCTGTCTCGTTAAATGTACCCTGTGGAAAACCCTATGAACCCCTTGCAACAACAGATCTCGCAACTCATCGAACAGGTTGGTCACAGTGTGGTCGGCCAGTCCCATGTGATCCGCGCCCTGGTCATCGGCCTGCTGACCAATAGCCACGTGCTCCTTGAAGGTTTGCCCGGCACCGCCAAGACCCGCTCGATCAAGGCGCTGGCAGAAGCCCTCAATACCAGCTTCGGCCGCATTCAGTTCACCCCCGATCTGCTCCCCTCCGATGTGACCGGCACCGAGATGTATCAGGAGCATGACGGAGCCCACCAGTTGCGTTTCCAGCCAGGCCCCATCTTCAACAGCATCGTACTGGCCGATGAAGTGAACCGCGCCCCCGCCAAGGTACAAGCGGCGCTGCTGGAGGCGATGGCAGAAGGCACCGTTACCGTCGGTGACAAGAGCCATCGCCTGCCCGAGCTCTTTATGGTGCTGGCCACCCAGAACCCCATCGAGCAGGAGGGGACCTACCCGCTGCCAGAAGCCCAGATGGACCGTTTTGCCCTCAAGGTCTCGGTCGCCTACCCCGATGATGAGGCAGAGCTTGCCATCATTCGGCTGGTGCGGGCCGAAGAGCGCGGTACCCGCCAGCAGAACGAGGGGTTCGCCCCCCTCTCCCCTGAACTCATCTTGCAGGCCAGATCAGAGCTCTCGGCCATGACGGTCTCACCGCTGGTGGAGCACTACATCATTGCGCTGGTCATGGCGACCCGACACCCCGATCGCTACCCGGCCACCGGGCTGCCACAGTGGATTGCGGTCGGCGCCAGCCCCCGCGCATCCATTGCTCTGGACAAGTGCGCCCGCGCCTATGCCTGGCTGCAAGGGCGCAACCATGTGCTGCCCGACGATGTGCGCGCCATGGTGCCCAGCGTGCTTGGCCACCGCTTTACCCTCAGCTATGACGCGCTGGCAGATGGGGTGGATCACCAGCAGGTGGTGATGACTCTGCTCGATCACGTCGTCATCGGGTAAGCGATACCATGACATCTCGCTCCTTATCCCATGACAGGCTGACACAGGGCGGGCAACCGCCCAGTGGTGACCCCCGCATCCACTGCGACTACCTGACACTGGTCCGGCTACAGGGGCTGGTCGGCCAGTTTTCACTGCTACCCAGGCTAAACAGCGGCAACCTGCTGTGCGGCCGCCACCCGTCACGCTTTCGCGGCCGTGGGCTCAACTTTGAAGAGCTGCGCCACTATCAGCAAGGGGATGATATTCGCACCCTGGACTGGAAAGTGACCCTGCGCACCGGCCGCCCACATGTGCGCAGTTATAGCGAAGAGAAAGATCGTCACGTGATCCTCTGCGTTGATCAGCGCAGCGGCATGTTCTTCTCCTCGGTGGAGGTGATGAAGTCGGTGGTGGCCGCCGAAGTGGCTGCCCTGCTCGGCTGGCAAGTACTCAAAGAGAGCGATCGGGTCGGGCTCGCCATTTTGCACTGCGATGGCGTGGCGTGGCTGCGCGGCCAGCGCTCCCGTGGCCACTGGTTGGCAGGGCTGCGCCAGCTCTGTGCCGCCAATCATGCTCTCTCGGCCACCAGCCGCGACAGCGAGGCGACCGGTCTGACCCCCCTGCTGGCGATGCTGGGCCGCCTCAAGTTGAAAAATACCACCCTGATCTTTCTCAGCGACTGGGCAGGCGTCACCGAGGCCGACCTGACCCGCCTCGGTTACTTGCAGCAGCACAACGATGTGCTGGCACTACACATCGCCGATCCCCTCGAGTCGACCCTGTCGACCACAGCCGCTGGCGCCAGCTGGGTAGTCGGCGATGGCCAGTACCAGCTCAATATTGCGCCCCACCAGATCCCTGTGCTGGATCAGGGGCTAGCCCGCCAGCAGCAGCTGAAAAAAGAGCAACTGCTGCGACTGATGGCCCTCAAGGGATTGCCGCTTATCACCCTCGACACCGGTGGCCACCACCTCGCCCGCCTCATTACCGCATTGGGAGGAGATCACTGATGAACCACAAGCTGCCCGGCACCTATATGCTGCGCGAATTGCAGGACGTGACCGTACCACCCACCATCAGCTGGCAACCGCAAACCGCAGGCTGGCTGCTGCTGGCGCTGAGCCTGGGGGCGCTGGCGCTGCTCTGGCTCTATCACCGGGCACAGCGCTGGTGGCAACAGCGTTACCGCCGTGAAGCACAGGCGGCCCTGCGCACGATCAACTGGTCTGATGCCGGGGCCAGTCTGGCGCTGTTTCACCTGATCAAGCAGGTGTTGACCCACCTAGATCCCCGGCACGGCAAGCTGTTTGGCATGGCATTGCTGCAGACCCTCGACAATGCCATGGCTGATAGGCAACCCCGTTTCGCTACCGAACTGGGGGAGCGCTGGCTGGTATCGCTGGTCTGTGATCAGGTGGTGTTAAGCGTCAGTGATCAGCTCTGCCTCGTTTCCCTCTGCAACGACTGGCTTGCCCACCACCAGACTCCAATACAAACAGCCTCGTTGGCGACGGAGGCCCGTCATGCTTGAGGCCGGTCTCGAGTTTGCCCACCCCCACTGTTTCTGGCTGCTGCCCCTGCCGTTGCTGGTGTTTCGCCTTATTCCGGCCTATCGCACCCGGCAGAGTGCCATCAAGGTGCCCTTCTTCGATCTGCTGAGCGATCTGCTGGATGAACCGCCGCGTGAGGGGGCAACCCAACTGACTGCCAGCTGGTGGCAGCGGATCGCCCTGATCACCGTTTGGCTGTTAGCGGTGCTGGCACTGGCCAAGCCCACCATCTATGGCCCGCCTCAGGTGCGCGAGCGGTTCGGGCGGGATGTGATGATAGTGCTGGATCTCTCCGGCTCCATGGCCGAGACCGACTTCTCCCCCGACCCCGGCAAGTCCCTCAGTCGGCTCGACGCCGCCAAAGAGGTGCTTAAACAATTTGCTGCAACGCGTAAAGGAGATCGACTCGGGCTCATCCTGTTTGGGGATGCCGCCTTTCTCCAAGCGCCGTTTACCGCCGAACTCGACACCTGGCAAACCCTGCTGCAGGAGACCGATGTCGCCATGGCAGGCCAGAGTACCCATCTGGGGGATGCCATCGGTCTGGCAATCAAAGTGTTCAACAACAGTGATCGCCACGGGCAACTAGACCAGAACAGCGCCAAGCGGGAGAAAGTCGCCATCATCCTTACCGATGGCAACGACACCGGCAGTTTTGTCAGCCCGCGGGATGCGGCCCGGGTAGCCGCGGTCAACGGTGTGCGGCTGCATACTATCGCCATGGGGGATCCGGCAACCGTCGGCGAACAGGCACTCGATCTCGATACCCTGCAACAGTTGGCGACCCTGACCGGCGGCCAGTTGTTTCAGGCTCTTGATGAGGCGCAGCTGACGCGCGCCTATCAGGTGATCGGTGAGCTGGAGCCACAACGCTACGAAAGCACCCGCTTTCAGACTCGCGAAAGCCTGCACCATTACCTCATCGCCGTCAGCGTCGTCCTCTATCTCACCCTCTTTTCCCTGTTGACCCTCAGGCGCTACCGCCTGCGCACTGCTCTCTCAGGAGACACGCCATGATGGATCCTCTCTACTGGCAACAGCTCTGGCTGAATGCCCACTTTCTGCGCCCCTGGTGGCTGCTGGCCTTGCTCCCCCTTGTCGCAATCCTGCTGCTGCGCTGGCGCATGGATGAAGCAAACAGCTGGCAACAGCGGCTGCCGCCCCATCTGCGCCAGGCGCTGACGCTGGGGGAAACCGGCTGGAAAAAGAACCTGCCCCTCAAGGTGCTGGGGCTGCTGATGGGGCTCGCCATCCTGATCTGCGCAGGGCCGACCTGGAGCCGTGAACCCTCCCCCTTTGGCGAAGATCAGGGCGCCCTGCTGATCCTGCTCGATAACAGCGACTCCATGCTGGAAACGGATATCGCCCCCAACCGGTTGACGCGGGCCAAGCAGAAGATCAGCGATCTGCTGGCGACCCGCGATGGCGGGCGCAACGGGCTGGTGGTCTTTGCCGGCTCGGCCCACACCGCCATGCCGCTGACCCGTGACAATGCCGTCTATGACCCTATCCTCGCCGCCATCCGTCCCGAGATCATGCCTAAAGCGGGCAAGCGCACCGAACAGGTGATCCCGCTGCTCACCGAACTTCTGGCCGATGAGACCGGCAGCACCGTTTTGCTGGTGAGTGATGGCATCAGCCCCTCCGCCATCGCCCCCTTGGCTGACTATTTCCGTGGTCAATCCCGTCAGCTGCTGATCCTGGCCGCTGGCGACCCGGCACTGAGTGGCAAACGCCCGCTGGAGCTTGCCTCATTACGGCGACTGGCCAGTGACAGCGATGGCACCCTGCTCACCATGACGGTAGATAATGGCGACGTAGAGCGCATCAACCGGGGGATTGAACGCAACTTTTTGATCCACAACGACTCCCTGATGCCCTGGCAGGACATGGGTTACTACCTGCTCTTTCCGGTCGTCACCCTGTTGCTGCTCTGGTTTCGCAAAGGCTGGCTGGTGCAGTGGGGTCTGGTGGCAGCCATCAGTCTCTCCCTGTTACAGACGACGCCTGCGCAGGCCACCACCTTCTCGCTGGCGCCCGTAGAGCCGACAGAGCCTGCGATCAATCACTGGGCAAAGGAGCTGAAACAGCAGTGGTTCAACCTCTGGCTCACCCCGGATCAGCAGGGGCAGTGGTACTTCCAGCAAGGTGACTATCTGGAGGCGGCTAAACACTATGAAGATCCCTTCTACAAAGGGGTGGCCTACTACTATGGCGCCGAGTTTGCGCTGGCTCAGTCAGCATTCCTGCAAGCCGACTCAGAACAGGCTCTGCTCTATGCCGGCAATGCCCTCGCCAGACAGCGTGAGTATCTGGCCGCCCGCCGGCTGTTCCGACAACTGGCTGACGAGGCCAGCGACCCGAACGTGCGCCAATCAGCCGCCCACAACTATCAGGTGATGAGCCGGATTGTTGACGAGATCAACCGCGCCAGTCAGAGCCAGACCGGCACGCCGGATGGACCTGATCACTCCAGTGAACTGCCCGATGAAGAGCCACGCAGTGCCGACGGAGCGGAAGAGACCGTGGTTTCATCCCTGATGGCGCGCGAAACCCTGAGCGCAGATCAGATCCTGGCCAATCCGGCGCAGGCCGAAAAGTGGCTGCGCCGGGTGGAGTCTGATCCCAGTGACTTCCTGCAAGCCAAATTCCGCCTCCAGCTACACGCACAGCAAACGGGCGCAACCGCCCGTCCTCGTTCTGCCACCCACAAGGAGCCTACCCATGTGCAACCGGCACAATAAACTCCGCCACTGGCTGTGCAGATATATGGTGACTGCTACCCTGCTCGGGGCCGTGCTGCTCACGGTCGAAGCACAGGCTGCCGAGGCTTCTGATGCGACTGACGCCACTCAGGTAACCCTCAAGAGCTGGCTGAAAGATCAGGGGGGGGAGAAGCGCCCCTATGCCGTCAACCAACAGATCACCCTCTATCTGGAGTTGGCCACCAACCGCTGGTTTACCGCGGGTACCCGCATCGGCCAGTTCGAGCTGCCGGGGGTCATGGTCAAGCAGCGCAGCGAGCTGGCGACCAACTTCACCCTGCGCCGCAATGGCGAGACCTGGTCGCACCAGCGCTGGGAGCTGACGCTTTATCCCCAGCAATCCGGCCAGTTCGAGATCCCCGCCATCGCGGTTCGGGCCACCGTGGCGCGCCCTGAAGGGGGCTCCCGGCAGATCACCCTCACCAGCCACCCTCAGCGTTTTGCCGCCGCTCTGCCCGACCCAGCCCTGACGGTCGGCGGGCGTTGGCTGAGCGCCAGCAATCTCACCCTGAGCCAGCGTTGGCAGCGCTCTGCGGATGACCATGCTGACGGCGAGCTGCGGGTGGGGGATGCTATCACCCGAACTGTTACCGCCAACGGACAGGATACCCTCTCGGTGCTGATCCCGCCGCTGATCACTCCGCTTGCAAGCGATGGGCGGGTACAGGCCTATCCGGCGCAAGCCCGACTGAACGATACCCAGGAGCGGGGGGAGTACCTCTCGACACGGGAAGATCAGACTACCTATATCGTGCAGCGCGGTGGTGAGTTGACCATGCCCGCGCTGGAGCTTGCCTGGTGGAACAGCCAGACTGGCCAGCTGCAAACCCTGACCCTCCCCGGGCTGACCCTGCAAGTGCGCCACTCTCCCGCCTCCTGGCTGGCGACCTACTGGCATCGGTTGCTTGGAGTAGCCGGTGGTGTAGCCCTGCTGGTGCTGGCGCTCCAGGCTATAGCCCGTTACTACCGTCACCACCCTCGCCCGCTCGGCTGGCAATATGGGGCCGCCATCTGGAGCAGGCAGTGGGGGGCGGTGCGGGTACTAGCCTATCGCTATCTGCGGGCCAAGAGGGGTTGGCTGGAACTTAGTCGTGTCAGTTCCGATCCGGTTTGGCAGCAACAACAGGCTGTATTCCAGCAAGATCCACTTGATCGGGCTGATGCGCTCAGGATGGGCTTGCGCCTGCTGCTGCGCCTGCAAAGGCGACGGGGCACCAGTCATGGCAACATCCGCTCACGGTTGGGCCACATTGTCGGCTGGCAAGCGGCCCTGCCGGAATTGCCCCCCCTGACTGGCAAACCGACCTCAGCGGATCAGTCATCCAGCAACGCAAACAGATAAATAAAGTGCGCCACGCAGCAACCACCCCCTGCACTGGTTGTCCCACTTTGCCCACTTCATTACACTGCCAAAGTGGGATACCCGCTGGCTGCCACGCCACCTGACTGGTGTGGCAGGTTCTCCCCTCCGGCTACCCGGCAGTGCCAAGGCAGTGTGATTTTTCCACGAGCATGTAACGAGGCCTCTCTTGTTAGACATCAGAAGTACCGAGCTGAACCTGATCCCGATCTTTGTCGCCATCTATGAAGAGCGCAGCCTATCCCGGGCGGCGACACGCATGGAAATCAGCCAACCCGCCGTCAGCAAGGCCCTCAAGCGACTGCGGGAGATCTACGGTGATCCTCTGTTTAATCGCAAGGTCGTGGGGATGGAGCCCACCTCGTTTGCCATCGACATCTATCCGGCGATGGCGGCCGCGCTGAAAAACTTCAGCTCGACCCTCTCGACCTCGCGCACCTTCAATCCGCGCACTTCCCAGCGAGTCTTCTCCATCGCCTGTGTCAGACTGGTCAGCGCCCAACTGGTCCCGGCGCTGCTGTGCAAGATCCGGGCACACGCCCCAGGTATTTCGCTCGAGGTGCATCCCCTCTTTACCGAGGATATGGAGAGTGACCTGCGGATGCAGCGTTATGATCTCATCATCGACATGACCCAGAGCGGGCGCAGCATGCTCAAGAGCGAGGTGCTCTATGGCGAGCAGGTGAAGGTGGTGTGTGCCAGCAACCACCCGCGACTGGGCAGCGACTTGACGGTGGAGGCCTATTTTACCGAGGAGCATGTGGCGTTGGCCCAGTGGCAGGTCAGAGGCAGCATGATCACTGCCGAGCACCTGCCGCAAATGGCCAACCGCAATATCGTGGTACGGGTGCCGACCGCCATGGAGATGCTGCCCATCATTGCGTGCAGCGAGATCATCGGAGTCTTGCCCACCTCCATCATAAATACCTTTGCCGGCATGTATGATGTGCGGGTACTCCCCTTCCCCTTCGAGGAATCAGTATTCAGCCTGTCGGCCATCTGGCATCCCAGCCGGACCACCGAGGCGGGTCACCGCTGGCTGCGCCAGCAGCTGTTCGAAGTGGTCAGCGAGCTGGGGCTGACCACCTCCATCGTTCAGCCCTAACGGGCATCTCGCACCAGTCGCAATCCCATGTCAGCCATCATCACCGACTGGCTGGCGAAATCACGCCGGAAATTTTCAGACAATTCAGCCTCATAGGCGTAGCTGCCGCCTCGCACCGACTTATGGGCGAGGTGGCTCTTGCTCTCCTGGGCATTGTTCGGGTTCTCTTGAGGACTATGGCGATAGAAGGTCTCTTCATAGGCATCAGCCACAAACTCCCCCACATTGCCGGTCATGTCGTATAGCCCCAGCTCGTTGGGCTTTTTCAGCCCCACCGGATAGGCGCGATTCTTGGCGTTACCGCTGTACCAGGCCACTTCATCAATCTGATCGGAGCCGCTATAACGATAGCCTTTACTCAGCTTGCCCCCCTTGGCTGCATACTCCCACTCAGCTTCGGTGGGCAGGCGGTAGTGAGCGCCGGTCAACTCATTGAGCCTTGTCACAAACAGATTGGCCTGTTGCCAGCTGAGGTTGTTGACCGGTACATCCGGTGCCTGGAAATAGCTGATGGAGGGGCCCATCACCGCTTCGAACAGGGCCTGGGTCACCTCGAATTTTGCCATGTAGAAGCTGTTGAGCGAGACCGTATGCTGCGGCCCTTCGCTCGCTTTGGCGGCAGGGTCGTTGGAGCCCATCTCAAAACGGCCCCCTTCCACCAGCACCATGTCCGCTTCAACCTTCTGTCGCAGCGGATGGGGCGGCTGGTTACCCTGTTTGACCGAGAGAGTGCAGCCAGCCACCAGCAGGGTGGTCGCCAGCAACGGAATTGCGCATTTGAACGGTATGATCGTCATAACTTGACCTGTGCAGTAAGAGAAGTGGCAGCCATCACTGGCCAGCGGAAACCGGCGGCGCGCTCGTCTTGCTCGCGCGCTTGCTATTGAGCTCGGCCAGCACCTCGGGGGGCGCAATCTTGCCAAGTTCACTCATGCAGGCATCGCTCTTGGGGTGATCGTGGCGAAGGTAGATATCGCACACCGCATAGAGCTGCTCCGGCGCGCCGGAGATCCGGTAGGCCAGCTCGAACGAGCCGATGGCTTTCTCGAGATCCTGCGGCTCTTGCAGCACCCCGTTGAGATACCAGAAGTAGCTGTTATTGCTAGCGAGCTCCGCCGCCTGTGCCATGGTGACTGCCGCTTCGCTCTTCTGATCGAGGCGCACCTGGGTCAGCGCCTTGGCGTAATGGAGGTTGGCATTCTGCGGCAGCGCAAGGATCCCCTTGTTGAGCAAGGCCAGCGCCTCGGCATCCCGTTGCTGGGCCCGCAAGTTGTCAGAGAGACCAAGCCAGATCAGGGGATTATCGGGCTGATTGGCCAGCAGGTGTTCGTAGCTTGCCTGCGCCTTGTCCCACTGCCGGGTCCAGCGATAGAGATCTGCCTGCAACAGCTGCTGCGCAGGGTCCTGCTGCCGGGCGAGATACTCGCTCACCTCCGCCAGCGGCTGGCCAATGGCGCTCAGTTGCCCCTCATTCATGGCGCCATAATCGCGAGCCAGATTGAGGGTAGCGGCGCGGCGAACCTCGGCACTGCTGTCAGCCAGCAGTGGTGAGAGCAGTCGCCAGCGGTGCGCAAACTGATAGGGATCGGCAGCAATCACCGCCGCTTCGCGCACCAATGCGTGCTCATCACGCAGGCTTCTGGCCACCGCCACCAGACTGTTCTGGTTCGGATAAGCCGCCAGCTGGCGCAGGGCATCGGCCCGCTCCACCGCTGGCAGGGAGATATCCTGCGCACTGTAGGCCCACTGCTGGATCTGGGCGGCTGAGGGGGCACTGGCCGCCACGGATGCGGTGGGTACCCCATTCGCTGATGAGGTGACCGGCGGCGCAGGGCTGGCTACCGCCAGCGCTGCGCCAGACAGGGTCATGCCAAGGGCCAACCACAAGGCGCCCATGGTGCCGGAGCGGGTGTGACGGAACTCGCAGCGACTCAACATGCTCTGCATCGCTTATTTCCTCTGACCATGTGTCATGACGCCGTTATTCATCCCCGCATCACGATACTTGCCATGGGCCACAGGGTAACCGGCACGGCGCAGGATATAGGCCATCGACTGATCGATATGGCTGAAAAACTTGTACCAACCGGCACAGAGGTAATTCAGACCTGCCTCCCCTTCGTGGGTGCGAATAAAGCGATTCTTCGGGCACTCCCCATAGCAGGCAAACTGGTAGTCACACTGCTGGCATTGGCGGGTCAGGCTGCGCGATTTGGCAAAGCCGAAGGCTTGCTGGGCGGGCGAATACGCCAGTTCACTGAGCGGCTGATGGTGGATATTGCCGATCTTGTACTTGGGATAGACATAGTGGTCACAGGCAAACACATCGCCGTTGGGCTCCATCGCCAGCCCCTTGCCGCAGATCTCCCCCAAGGTACAGAGGGGGTTCTTGCGTCCCATCCAGGTCTCGACACTCGCCTCGAAATATTGCACGAAGACCCGTCCCAGATCCCGCTGCACCCACTCATCGAAAATGGTGATGAGAAAATCCCCCCACCCCTCGGCCGAGACGCACCAGGGCTCGACCACCGATTTTTTGTGCCAGGGATTGAGGCGCTTGTCCCCCTGCTTGAGTTGCTCCTGCGGTTGCCAGGTCTGGGGCGCGGTGGTGCGAAAACTCTTCTGCTCGACGATGGGGATAAACTGCATCTGGGGCGACTTCACCTCATCACGCAGGAAGCGATAAACCTCCAGCGCATTCTTGCTGGTGAGGTTGTTGACGCAAGTCAGGGTGGCAAACTTCACCTTGTATTTATGCAGCAACGCCACCGCCGCCATCACCTGATTGAAGGTACCGCGCCCCGCTCGGTTGACCCGATAGGCGTTGTGCAGCAACTCGGGGCCATCGATGCTCAGACCGATGAGAAAGTTGTTGGCGGCCAGAAATTCACACCACTCATCGTTGAGCAGGATGCCGTTGGTCTGCAGATCGTTAGCGATCACCACCCCTTGCGGCTGGTATTTGCGCTGCAACTCAACCACCTTGCGAAAATAGTCGAGCCCGAGCAACGTCGGCTCGCCCCCCTGCCAGGAGAAGATGATCTCGGGGGTATTCTGCCCCTCGATATATTGACGGATATATGTCTCAAGGGTCTGCTCATCCATCTGGGGCGAACACCCCTTCTTGTATTCCAGCAGATCCTGCTTGCTGAGGTAGTAGCAGTAGGTACAGTCGATGTTACACACGGCCCCGATAGGTTTGGCCATCACATGCATCCGCTTGGATGCCTTGCCGTTGAACTGTGGACCCTGAGTAATCACCATAACTGCACCACCTGCAAAATTGCTGTTTTGAGGCCTGCAGTCTAAAGGCTCCCGCTGTCACACGCTGGTTATACCCCTTATAACCAGCGGATATGGGACCAGGCTAACATTCTGATGTCATAAAAAATCATCGCATCCTACGAGATAAATTGGTCGTATAGTCCCGGTGAGCAAGACAGAAGTGCATAAGATATCGGGAGCAACCGCCCAATAAACCGCCACCTGCACGGCTCGCCCTTCGTTCTGCCTGCGCTATGGTTTACCATGCAGGCAATTGTGGTGCCTGGCACCGCCCACCCAGGCGCTAGCCGCCGTCATCGGATACCTCATCTCGAGCAACATGAGCAAAAAAGCACACGCGGGCAACGAGCCAACATTCTACTTTCACGACTACGAAACTTTCGGCATCAGCCCCGCCAAGGACAGGCCGTCGCAGTTTGCCGGTATTCGCACCGATGCAGATTTCAACCTCATTGGCGAGCCGCTGGTCATTTATTGCAAACCGCCGGCGGACTATCTGCCAGATCCGGAGGCGTGCCTGATTACCGGTATCACACCACAAAAGGCAATGAAGGATGGGCTGTGCGAGGCGGATTTCATTCGCCAGATCCACGAGCAATTCGCCACGCCGAATACCTGTGTGCTTGGCTACAACAGCATCCGCTTCGATGATGAAGTGACCCGCTACACCCTCTATCGCAACTTCTATGACCCCTATGCCTACAGCTGGCAGAACGGCAACTCCCGATGGGATATTCTCGACATGCTGCGGGCCTGCTATGCCCTGCGGCCGGAGGGGATCGAGTGGGCCTTTGACGATGAAGGAAAACCGAGTTTCAGACTTGAAAAGCTGACGGTCGCCAACGGCGTTACTCACGCCAATGCCCACGATGCACTCTCGGACGTGCTGGCCACCATCGAGATGGCCAAGCTGGTGAAAAAAGCCCAACCCAAGCTGTTTGGTTATCTCTTTGATCTGCGTAACAAAAACAAGGTGAAGGCGCTGATTGACGTGGTGACCATGAAGCCACTGGTGCATGTCTCCGGCATGTTCTCCCCCTGGCAGGGTTGTGCAAGCTGGGTCTCGCCGCTCGCCTGGCACCCCAACAACCAGAACGCGGTGATCATGGTGGATCTGACCCGCGACCCCACCCCGCTCATTGAACTCTCCAGCGAGGAGATCCGCGAGCGCCTCTACACCAAGAAAGAGGAGCTGGGGGATCTGGCGGGCATTCCGGTCAAACTGGTGCACATCAACAAGTGCCCGGTGCTGGCGCCGGCCGCCACCCTGACGGCGGAGCGCGCCGACGAGCTCGGCATCAATCGGGAGCAGTGCCGCAAGAGCCTGGATCTGCTGCGCGCCCACCCCGAGGTGCGGGAAAAACTGGTGGAAGTGTTCAATCAGGAGTTTGCCGGCAGCAATGAGAGCGACCCCGATACCCAGCTCTACGCCGGATTCTTTGGCCATGGCGACAAGTCCACCATGGATCTGGTGCGTGCCACCCCCGCGGATCTGCTGGGTGAGCGGGAGTTCGCCTTTACCGACTCCCGGCTGCCGGAGATGCTGTTCCGCTATCGTGCCCGCAACTGGCCACACACCTTGAGCGAAGCAGAGCAGAAGCGCTGGCGCCTGCACTGCAGCGACTACTTCAGCCGCCGTCTGCCGGACTACGTGCCCCGTCTCGAGGCGCTGGCAGAGCAGAACCAGAGTAACGAACGGAACTTTGCGATTCTAAAGAGTCTCTATCACTATCTGGAAGATTTATGAGTTGTGAGTAGTTTCACAATAAATCCTTCCCGCCCATCCCCTTCTTCAGGTCATAATGACGAAGGGGATTTCCCCAAAAACCAATATCTTGCAACATCCTGAGCGGATGTCTCCCAAGCAAGAGATCTCTTTGGCCGAATGGAAGCCATTTGCTGATGCCTCGTCACCACGCACTGCTCGGATTACTGGCCCTGCTGCCGCTGGCAGCCAACGCCGCATACCGGTTCGATGTGCCGGACTATCTTGCTCGCCTGCCCGAGCAGACCTATCGCATCGTAGAACAGAACTTCAACACCCTTTATCAGCAGACTGATTTCACTCCCCTGATCACCAACAGCTACTTCAACGGCTCCCATCTCTACAAGTTTGTCGGGGTACCGCTGGCCATCAGCGCACAGTCAGGTTTCCAGCTGGAGGTGTTTGGTCAGGTCTATAACCGCGCTTCGCAAGCCTATATGCACCTGAGCGAGGATATGTCCCTCTATCGGGTGATGCGGGTCGATCTGATGGGGAACCCCAATGATCAACTGGCCATCGGTTTTGGTCTGGGGGTGCCCATCACCCCGTTGCTGACCCTCAAGGCGATCGCCTCCGGCAGTGATATCCCGGGCTATGGCTCCGCCAAATACGCCGTCGGTTTTGAGTGGCGTTACTGAAAAACGTGACTGATAACCGCTGATTGAAACAATTCAGGCTCCGTGATGGAGCCTGAATTGTATGTGGTGACGCTGTGATCAGGTGTAGCGGATCACCCGCCCCTCACCCCCTTGCAGGGTGACAGCCGTGCCGACAGCCTGTCCCAGCCAACAATCGGTTCCCCCCTCCGGCAGCAGAAACTCCTGTGGTTGCCCCTCCCAGTTGAACAGGCAGAGCAGAGTGCCGCCCTCGGGCAGGCTTACTTCGCCGCAGGCAAAGTCCATCGATTCGAAACGGGCAGAGGGTGCCCGGGCGGCGCAGAGCGCCAGCAACTTGCACAGTTGCGCAGCCTGCTCCTCATCGAGATCTTGCAGCCGATCACCGGCCAGCATCATGCCACCGCTCGCCACCAGCGCTGCCAGATGGAAGCTGTAATCCGCCTTGCTGGCCTGCTGGCTCGGCAGATCCCGCAGGCAAATGCAGTCGGGGTCGAGTGCCCAGAGCTTGTCGTTCTGCCAGGCACGGCAGAAGGCCTCGCGGGCGATCTGGCGATAGCGGTGGCCGTTGCGCTCCACGTCATCGCTCACCCGCATGCCGTGCACCAGCCCAAGGCTTGGCCAGATGGGCGCGTTGCAACCGAGCAGGAAAGCGCCATCGCCAGCACCACGCAGGATGGCAGCCATGCCGCGCCGGTAGGCTTCAACCCTGGTGGCGGCCGGATCGTGGAAGCGGCCACCGTGGATAGCGCCCCAGAAGTTGGCATCGAGCTTGAAGTAGTGGATGCCCCACTGCTCGCGCAAGGTACGGAACACCTGTTCAAGGTGCGCTTGCACCTCGGGGTGGGTGCCGTCCAGCACATACCAGGGGGTGCAGCGCCAACCGCCATAGGTGACCCGCTCGGAGGGGAGCGGCAGGCCGTCATCCCCCTTCACAAACCAGTCGGGATGATCCTGAAACACCTGCGAAGTGGGCTCTGCAATAAAGGGAGCGACCCAGAGGGCAGGCTCGCAGCCAGCCTGTTTGATCTCCGCAGCCAGTGAGGCTACACCTTGCTCGAACTTGGCCGACGGAGTGAGCCAGTCGCCCATTTTGGCCTGATAGCCGTCGTCAATCTGCACATAACGCAGGGCCGGAAAGCGCTCGGCACGCACCTGCAGGTTCTCGCGAATATCAGCAGCGCTCACCTCGGCGTAGTAGTGATACCAGGAGCACCAGCCGCTCGGGCGCTCACTTACCTTACCGATCAGCGAGCCGTGCTCGGCCTCGATCAGTTGTGCCAGCTCGGCCAGCAGATCCTCGCGCTCCGCCCCTTCGAGGCAGATCAGTGCCTCGCTCTGCCAGTGCTCACCGGCTGCAAGTTTTCGCCCTTCGCAGTTCATCAGGATCTGCAAGCGGCCATCGGGATAGAGACGAAACTCCCCGCCAAAACGGTGGCAGCTGGCAAAGGCGAGCAGCAGCCACCCCTTGCCATGCTCCACCAGCAACAGGTTGTGAATGGTGTGATAGCCATTGTCATCGGTGATGCGATAGATGCTGGCATCGGGGCAACGGCCGACATGTTGCGGTGATTGCCAGCAACCCATGGTCTGGGCCAGCATCTGGAATCCTTCGCCATAGATGGCGCTCTCCACCGGCAGGCCAAGCTTGCCGTCAAACAGCACCCAGCGCTCAACCGGAGTGGCATCAGCGCCGGTGTTGTCGAGTCGCACCCGACACAGGGGCCCTTCCCACTGACGGGTTTGCAGCAGATGGGGTGGCAACGCAGTATCGTTCGCCAGCTGGCGAACTCGGGACAAAAGGGATGTCATCACTACTCCTTGTAGTTCGAAAAGGGTTCTATCAGGCACTTTTCAAAAAATGCCAATCAAATCAGCTTCAAACGAACTGATTTCAGTTGTTATTGTTTTAATGCCGCGACCCGGCCTCTCTGGTAAACTGCGATTTTTCTTCCCAGTCGATGAGGTTCACGTGATCGCGCAACGCGCCTTGCTGTACTTTCGTGACTTTATGGTCATCGTCGCCTGCCTGCTGGCAGGCAAATCCGTGGCAGCCATCCTGCCGTTCGCCTTTCCCGGCAGTATCATCGGCATGCTGTTGCTGTTCGTGCTGCTCTCCCTGCAACTGATCAAGCTGCACTGGGTCGAGCTGGGGGCTGGCTTACTGCTACGCCACATGGGCGTGCTGTTCGTGCCGGTCGCGGTCGGACTGGTGGCCTGGCTTGAGCCCCTGCGCCAATCCTTCGGCGTCATCATGCTCTGTATCGTGCTCGGGATCGTGCTGATCCTCGCCACCGTTGGCCGGCTCTACCAGAGGATGAACAAATGATCTTCTGGCTAGCGATCCCTCTGACCCTGGCGCTCTATTTCGCCACCCGCGCCCTCTATCGCCGCCTGCCCTGGCCCATCATCAACCCGGTGCTGGTGCCGACCGCGGTGATCATCGGCCTGCTGCTCTGGCTCAACCTGCCCCTTGAGCAGTACGAGCGCGGCAGCAGCCCCATTACCATGCTGCTGGAGCCCGCCGTAGTGGCGCTGGCGCTGCCGCTCTATCAACAGGCGCGCCAGATCCAGGCCAAGCTCAAGCCCATCCTAATCTGTACCCTCGCCTCCGTCTTGATCTCGGTGTGCACAACCTTGCTGATCGGTCATTTTATGGGCACAGATCCGGCACTGCTCGCCTCCCTTGCCACCAAATCCATCACCACCCCGCTCGCCATGAGCGTCAGCCAGTCCATCGGCGGCATTCCAGCCATCGCGGCCGCCGTGGTGGTGGTGGTGGGGATTGTCGGTGCCCTGATCGGCTACCCGCTGCTCAGATTGCTCAAAGTGACCGACCCGGAAGCCCAAGGGCTCGCCATGGGGGCCTGTGCCCACGCCATCGGCACCGCCACCTCCGCCGAGAAGGGGATAACCCAGGGGGCCTTTGCATCGCTCGCCATGGTGGTGTGCGGGATCCTCACCGCTGCCGTCGCCCCGCTGCTGTTTGCCATCTATCACTGGCTGATCTGATCACCCCATTGACCACCTGTTGACCATTCCGGGGGGCCTGCTGGCCTCTCGGGGTGCGACCTGCCGCACAATTTGCACAAGACAAACGTTTCCATTACCATCCCCCTCCGTTTGCCCGTCAGGGCGTGAGCCTGCTCACACATTTACCCGAGCTTGCTCCCTACAATGGCCGCCCAATTGGCCTTTGAGGACACACTATGCATCCCCGTTTTGCCAAGCCATTCGATACCCTCTCTGCCCCGCTCAAAGCAGCCGTGCACCCCATGCTGGATAGTGCCGACTTCAAAGCCCGCTTCACGCCGGAGCAAGTCGCCACCCTGAAAGCCGCCACAGGTCTCGATGATCGCGCTCTGCGTCTCGCCCTGTTGCCGCTGGCTGCCGCCTGTTCTGTGGCACCCATCTCCAAGTTTTATGTCGGTGCCATCGCCTGCGGCCTGAGTGGCACCTGGTACTTCGGTGCCAACATGGAGTTTGCGGGACAAGGCCTGTTCCACTCGGTCCACGCCGAGCAGTCCGCCATCTCCAACGCCTGGCTGGGTGGCGAGACCGGGATCAGCGAAATCACCGTCAACTACACCCCTTGCGGACACTGCCGTCAGTTCATGAACGAGCTGAGCACCGCCAAGATCCTGAAAGTCTCTCTGCCCGATGACCTGAGCGCCCTGCAATCCTTCCTGCCCCACTCGTTTGGCCCGGCGGATCTCGACATCACAGATGCGCTGATGAGCCCGCAGGATCACGCAGAGCTTGAGCTTCAAAGCGAAGACCCGCTGTGGCAGGCCGCGCTGGCCGCCGCCCGTCAAAGCTACGCCCCCTACAGTCAGGGCTATGCCGCGGTGGCGCTGCAGTTTGCCGATGGTCGCATCTTCTCTGGCCGCTACGCCGAGAACGCCGCCTTCAACCCCAGCCTGCCGCCGATGCAGATGGCCTGCGCCCATGCGGTGCTTAACGGCGAAGATCTCGCCACCATCCGCCGCGCCGTGCTGCTGGAGAACAAAAACGGCCAGATCAGCCAGCGTGACTCCGCCCAGTCCACCCTCAAGGCGCTGGGCTCCGTCGAGCTGGAGTATCAGGCGGTCTGACCCCGGCTTTGCGTCGATAAACGAAAGCCCCCGCACCTTGGTGCGGGGGCTTTTTTACTGGGCCGTTTAACCGGGAGCGACCGGTGATCTGCACAGTTTGGCGCGGTTGATCACCCCGTCTGACCGGTTGCTGATCAGACCGGTTTTAGCCGCGAAGTGAAGTGGCGCAGCAGCGGCGGCTCGTAGGCAAAGGTGAGCCCGCGAATGTCGCTGGCCCGCGCTTTCAGCGCGATCAGGCAGTCGGCCACATAGTCCATGTGATCCCGGGTGTAGACCCGGCGCGGAATGGTGAGGCGCAACAGCTCAAAATCCGCCGCCTCCTGCTTGCCGGTGGCGGGATCACGCCCCAGCAACAGGGAGCCAATCTCCACCCCGCGCACGCCCCCTTCCAGATAGAGCTCGCAGGCGAGCGCATGGGCCGGAAACTGCTCGGCCGGAATATGGGGCAGCAGCTTCTTGGCATCCACAAAGACCGCATGGCCGCCGGTGGGGGTCTGGATCGGGATACCCGCCTCGGCCAGCCGCTCGCCAAGATAAGCCACCTGACTGATGCGATAGGTGAGATACTCCTCATCCATCCCCTCGCGCAGGCCGATGGCGAGTGCCGCCATGTCTCGCCCGGCGAGGCCGCCATAGGTGACAAACCCCTCCATCGCCACGCAGCGCACCTGCACCGCACGGAACAGGTCGAGATCCTCTTTAAAGCAACACAACCCGCCGATATTGACCAACCCATCCTTCTTGGCCGACATGGTGAAGATATCCCCCAGCGCGAACATCTGGCGCACTATCTCCTTGATGCTGCACTTGGCATAGGCCGGGTCCCGCTCCTTGATAAACCAGGCGTTCTCGGCGAAGCGGGCGGCGTCGATCACCACCGGAATCTGGTGACGACGGGCCAACTCGGAGACCGCCTCCATATTGGCCATGGAGACCGGCTGGCCACCGGCGCTGTTGCAGGTCACCGTGATGATGATGCCGGCTACATTGGCGGCCCCCAGGGTCTCGATGGTGTCGCTCAGGCGAGGGAGATCAAAATCCCCCTTCCAGGCATAAGGGGCCGTGGTGTCGAGGGCTTTCGGGGTGAGCAGGTTGATGGCCCGCGCGCCAGCCAACTCCACGTGGGCCTTGGTGGTATCGAAGTGATAGTTGGAGATAAACACCGGCGCCTTGCCCTTGCAGCGCTTGACCAGCTCGGGGAAGAGGATCTGCTCGGCCCCGCGCCCCTGATGGGTGGGCATCACATGCTGATAGCCAAAAATCTCGCGCACCGTGCGCTCCAGCTCGACGAAGTTGCGGCTGCCCGCATAGGCCTCATCCCCCATCATGATGCCGGCCCACTGGCGATCGGACATGGCACCGGTGCCACTGTCGGTCAGCAGATCGATATAGACATCTTCAGCCAGCAGCAGGAAGGGGTTCCAGCCAGCGGCCTCGAGGGCGGCACGGCGCTCGGCGCCAGTGGTCTGTTTGATGGGCTCGACCATCTTGATACGAAACGGCTCGGGTATACGACGCATATAAGACTCCTCACCGGCGCAAGGCCAGTGTGTTTGAAATCGGGATTGGCAAAAAGGCCGGGGCGATCAGGGTCGTCCGGCTGACAAATTCAAACGGCGGGTGCCGCCAATCAGCGGTGAGGAAAGTCGAAGGTGAGAATGGGATCCCGGGTATACCAGTGGGCGAGCAGACAAGCTGCCCGGGGCGTAGCTGTCATGATTGGCATCACTCCCCTCCATATCGGTTGTAGACAGTCGGTGGCCAACAAGATCCATTGATAGATGCTGCCAACAGGCAGCCTCGCCACGTTAACGGCTGGTTAATTGGCAAACAAGGGGCGCACCGACGGGCTGTGCGCCCGCTCACAAAGTAGGCATCTGCGCGACAAACTGGCAGCGAGGTTGATCCGCCCGCGCTCCCGCTTCGTTATTCTCCCTACCCACACGCCACATCCCCCAACAGCCAGGGCCGGAAGCCATCATGCATCGCAAACCCCATCTGCCCGAGAAGATCTGCCCCGTCTGCCAGCGCCCCTTCAGCTGGCGGCGCAAGTGGGCGCACAGTTGGGAGGAGGTTCGCTACTGCAGCGAGCGCTGTCGCCACGCTCGTCACAACAGCCAGCAACCTGTAGGAGAGCGAGTCTGATGGAGCTGCGCCTTGTTCTCGGCGATCAGCTGAACGCCGCTCACAGCTGGTTTCGCACCCCGGATCCGGCGGTCTGCTACCTGATTGCAGAGCTGCGTCAGGAGACCGACTACTGCCACCACCATCGCCAGAAGGTGCTGGCCTTCTTTGCCGCCATGCGCGCCTTCGCAGCATCACTCACTCAAGCGGGCCACCGCGTCTGTTACCTGACCCTGGATGAGAGCGCCCGCTGGCCCGACTTGCCCGGCTTGCTGGAAGCTCAGCTCGAAGCACATCAGGTCGACAGCTTTGCCTGGCAGAGCCCGGACGAGTGGCGTCTCGCCAGCCAGTTGAAAAGCTGGGCGGCGGGCCTTGCCATCCCTGCCACCGAGGTGGAGAGCGAGCATTTTCTCACTCCCCGCGATGGCTGGCAGCGCTACCCCCACAGCCGGATGGAGTTCTTCTACCGCGCCCTGCGAAAGCAATATCAAGTGCTGCTCGATGAGCGCGGCCAACCCCTTGGCGGGCGCTGGAATTTTGATGACGAGAACCGCGCCAAGCTGCCGGAGCGTCAGCCGATCCCGACGCCCCTCACCTTTGCCAATGATGTGAGCGAGATTGATGCCATGCTGACCCGCCACGGGGTCCGCACCATCGGCGAGGCAGATGCCAGCAGGCTGCCGTGGCCCATCACAAGGCGCCAGAGTCGTGAGCTGCTCGCCCATTTTCTCACCCACTGCTTACCCCACTTTGGCCGCTATCAGGATGCCCTGAGCGAGCGGGGCTGGAGTCTGTTTCACAGCCGTCTGTCGTTTTCCCTCAACAGCAAGATGCTTCATCCGCTTGAGGTGATCCGCGCCGCCGAGACCCACTGGCAGGCCAATCAGGCAACCATCACGTTGGCGCAGGTGGAGGGTTTTATCCGCCAGATCCTCGGCTGGCGCGAGTTTGTCCGTGCCCTTTACTGGGAGAAGATGCCCGACTACCAGCAGACCAATTTTCTCGGGGCCAACCGGCCGCTGCCGGGTTTCTTCTGGAATGGAGAAACCAGGATGGCCTGCGTGCGCCACGCCATTGGCCAGTCTCTGGAGCACGGTTACGCCCACCATATCCAGCGGCTGATGGTGACCGGTAACTTTGCCCTGCTGGCGGGGATCCATCCTGACGAGGTGGATGCCTGGTATCTCGGTATCTATGTGGATGCCATCGAGTGGGTGGAGCTGCCCAACACCCGCGGCATGAGCCAGTTTGCCGATGGCGGCCTGATGGGCAGCAAGCCCTACGCCAGCAGCGGCGCCTATCTCGAGCGGATGGGCCACTACTGCAAGGGGTGCCACTATCAGGTGAAAACCCGCCACGGCGACGGAAGTTGCCCCTTCAACAGCCTCTACTGGCACTTTCTCTGGCGCAATCGGGACAAACTGGGCGGCAATCCCCGCCTCGCCCTCCCCTATGCCAACTGGGATGGCCAAGCCGCAGCGCAGCAGCAGGCCATTCTGGTAACGGCGGAGCACTACCTGATCAAGCTGGAGCAGTTGTAAGCGGGCCATGTCCCTCACAACAGCGCAGCGATTTACGCTGGCAATCAGGCTCACCATCGCACCAAACACCAGCTTGTAACTGGCAAGCAGACGGAGATCCCAATCCTGCGCAGAGCGGTTGAATATCCTGTGGCGGCTGATTATGGTGGTGGCCACATCAGGAGATCTGTCAAGGAAAGACGATATGGAGATAGTGGTTCTCGGTGGTGGCGTAATTGGGGTAACCAGCGCTTGGTATTTGGCCAAAGCGGGTCACAAGGTGACCCTGCTGGAGCGACAAGATGGCGTCGCCCTTGAAACCAGCCATGCCAACGCCGGGCAGATATCACCCGGTTATGCGGCCCCTTGGGCGGCACCCGGCATCCCCCTCAAGGCCGCCAAATGGATGCTGCAAAAGCATGCCCCCTTCACCGTGCGCCCCACTGCCGATCCCTTCCAGCTGCGCTGGATGCTCAGAATGCTCGCCAACTGCACTCCGACCGCCTATGCCACCAACAAGGGGCGCATGGTGCGTCTGGCCGAATACAGCCGCGACTGCATGAAGCTGCTGCGCGACGAGCTGAGCATCGATTACGAAGGGCGCCAGCTCGGCACCCTGCAGCTGTTTAGAAGCCAGTCCCAGCTCGATGCCAGTCAGCGCGATATCGAGGTGCTGGAGGAGTATGGCGTCCCCTACCAATCCCTTGATGCCAGCGGCTGCGAAGCGGCAGAGCCTGCGCTGGCGCGGGTGCGCGGCAAAATCGTCGGCGGCTTGCGTCTGCCCGGCGACGAGACCGGCGACTGCTTCCGCTTCACCAAGGCCCTTGCCCTTGAAGCCGAGAAGCTCGGGGTCAAGTTCGTCTTCAACTGCGATATCGACGAGATTGAGCAAGCCCGCGGCCGCGCCGTGGCGGTGCGGGCGGGCGAGCAGCGCTATCGCGCCGATGCCATCGTCTGTGCACTTGGCAGTTATGCCACCGGTTTTTTGCGGCCGCTGCTGCGCCCGCTCGGGCTGGAGCTGCCGGTTTATCCGGTCAAGGGCTACTCCCTCACCCTGCCGATGATCAATGCCGAGGCCGCGCCGCGCAGTACCGTGCTCGATGAGACCTACAAGGTGGCCATCACCCGCTTTGACGAGCGGATCCGGGTAGGCGGCATGGCGGAGCTGTCGGGCTACAACCTCGCCCTCAACCCGAGGCGCCACGACACCCTGGCGATGGTGGTGGGGGATCTTTTCCCCGAGGGGGGCGATATCAGCCAAGCCGAGTTCTGGACCGGCCTGCGTCCCATGACGCCGGACGGCACCCCACTGGTGGGGCCAAGCCCCATTCCCGGCCTCTGGCTCAATACCGGCCACGGCACATTGGGCTGGACCATGGCGGCCGGCTCGGGTCAGCTTCTGTGCGATCTCATCAGCGGCAGCGAGCCCACCATCAGCGATGAGGGGCTCACTCTGGCTCGTTACGGCTAAGCACCTAAGCTGTCGGGCTGTTTCACACGCCAACTGCGCCCCCAGACAACAGCAGAGGACGTTCTCAACCGCTTTATTGACAGGCCACCGCCAAAAACGGTGGCCTTTTCGTCTGATGTTGACCTTCTCGCTCCCCGTCTGCCTGAGCGGTGCTCTGGCTGCCGGTTAATGCAGCAAACGGCACAGAATATTGCGCAATTCGACTTGCGCAAGCCGTCACAATCCGTAATGTGGATAGACGCATTTTTCGCAGCGCATATTTTTTAAATGGCCTGTAAACCGCTTGTAAACAGGCGTCGCCAGACAAGAGGTTACGGGTGTCACCGCGAGTTTCTTTAGCAGCAATCCAGGGTAGGACATTATGAAAAAAGTAGGTTTGGTCGGTTGGCGTGGCATGGTGGGATCGGTTCTGATGAGCCGGATGCAGGAAGAGCAGGATTTCGCCCATATTCAACCCACATTCTTCACCACCTCCCAGGCCGGTGAGGCCGCTCCCAACTTCGGCGTCGATGCCGGTACTCTGCAAGACGCCTTCGATATCGCGGCGCTAGCCAAGCAGGATATCATCATCACCGCCCAAGGCGGCGACTACACCAAGGATGTCTATCCGCGCCTGAAAGCCGCTGGCTGGCAGGGTTACTGGATTGATGCCGCCTCCTCCCTGCGGATGGAGAAAGATGCCGTCATAATTCTGGATCCGGTCAACGGCGACGTCATCGAGCAGGCCCTCAACGATGGCATCAAGACCTTCGTCGGCGGCAACTGCACCGTCAGCCTGATGCTGCTGGCCCTCGGCGGCCTGTTCAAGGCCGATCTGGTGGAGTGGGTAAGCGTAGCCACCTATCAAGCCGCCTCCGGTGGCGGTGCCCGTCATATGCGCGAGCTGGTGACCCAGATGGGGATGCTGCGCGACGAAGTGGCGGTCGAGCTGGCAGACCCTGCCTCCGCCATCCTCGACATCGAGCGCAAGATCACCGAGAAGACCCGCTCCGGCACCCTGCCGGTGGACAACTTCGGCGTGCCGCTGGCCGGTGGCCTTATCCCCTGGATCGATACCAAGCTCGACAACGGCCAGAGCCGTGAAGAGTGGAAGGGTCAGGCCGAGACCAACAAGATTTTGGGTATCGAGAACGCCGTCATTCCGGTGGATGGTCTGTGCGTGCGGATCGGTGCCCTGCGCTGCCACAGCCAGGCCTTCACCATCAAGCTGAAAAAGGATGTGCCGCTGGCGGAGATCGAAGCGCTGCTGGCAGCCCACAACGACTGGGTGAAAGTGATCCCCAACGATCGCGACATCACAGCCCGCGAGCTGACCCCGGCTGCCGTCACCGGCACCCTCAGCATTCCGGTGGGCCGTCTGCGCAAACTCAATATGGGCCCTGAGTATCTGGCTGCCTTTACCGTGGGTGACCAACTGCTGTGGGGCGCCGCCGAGCCGCTGCGCCGCATGCTGCGTATCCTGCTGGCGCGCTAATCCGCCACAGCAGCAGATACAACAAGGGCGGGGAGTCACACTCCCCGCCCTTTTTTATTGCCAGTTTTCGTGCCCTGTTTAGCGGGTCACGGCCTTGTCACTACTTGAGCAGAATACGCTGACAGCCGCTGTAGATCTCGGCCCGCCCGGGGCGGCAAAAACCCACCAGGGTGAGGCCGGTCTGCTCGGCCCGCTCGACCGCAAGCTCGGTGGCAGCAGATGGCGAGCAAGATCTCCACCCCGGCGCTGGCGCACTTTTGCACCATCTCGAAGCTGGCGCGGCTGGTTACCAGAATGGCGCCATCCCGCCGACCGCTGCGGCACAGATGGCCCACCAGCTTGTCCAGCGCAATATGGCGCCCCACATCCTCGCGGATGGCGAGAATATTGCCCTCCCCGTCCAGATGCACCGCCGCATGGGTGGCGCCGGTGCGCTGGCCCAGCAGCTGGAGCGGGCGCAGCGCGGTCAATACCTTGTCGATATGGCCCACCGCCAGACGCTGGCTGTCAGGCAAGCTTGGCTGGGTGCGGATAACCTGCTCCAGACTCTCGCTGCCGCAGATGCCGCAACCGGTACGGCCCGCCATGGTGCGCCGCTTCTCTTTGAGGCGATAAACGCAGCGATTGGCCAGGGTGATATGCAGCTCAATCCCCTGACAGCCGTCAATCTGCTCGATGTCGTGGATATCGAGCAGGCTGTCGATGATCCCCTCGGATAGCGAAAAGCCGATGGCAAAATCCTCCAGATCGGAGGCCGAGCACATCATCACGCTGTGGGCGATGCCGTTGTAGACCAGCGCCACCGGCGTCTCGGAGGGGAGCGCCATTTCGCTGTCGCATGTCAGTGTATCGGCGCGGTAGTGCACCACCTCGCGGTGGATGGCGCAGCGGGCCAGTTCGTTCTGTTCTCTCTGCTCGCTAAGCTCGTCACGCGCCTCAAGCTCAAGTTGCTCTCTCATGGTGCAACCCCGTCAATGATCTCGGGATCTCTGGCCGAAATGCCGAGACGCTTCATTTTCGAAAGCAAGGTGGTGCGCTTCATGCCGAGGCGGTTGGCCGCCCCCCGTTCACCTGCGACGATGCCGTTGCAGTCACGCAGGGCAGCGATGATCGCCTCGCGCTCATCGGTCGGCCCCTCCTCGGCAAAGAGCGGCGTGGCGGGTTCGTCATAAACCAGGGTCTCAATCTTGTGGTAGCCCTTGAGGGGCATCAGCTCATCAGGCGAGAGGTTGAGCACATGGCCACGGGTCATCACCACGGCGCGCTCGATGACGTTCTCCAGCTCGCGGATATTGCCGTACCAAGGCAGTGACACCAGCATCTTCATGGCATCGGCGGGGATCGAGGTGATGGTGCGGCGCATCCGCTTGGCGATCTTCTTGATAAAGAAATTGACCAAGAGCGGAATATCCTCGCGCCGCTCCCGCAGGGGTGGCAGCTCGATGGGAAAGACGTTGAGACGGTAGTAGAGATCGCTTCTGAAACGCTTGTTCTTGACCATGGAGAGCAGATCGCAGTTGGTGGCGGCCACCAGCCGCACATCCACCGCGATGGGGTTGCTGTTGCCCACCCGCTCCAGCTCGTGCTCCTGCAATACCCGCAACAGTTTGGGCTGCAAGTCCAGCGGCATATCCCCCACTTCGTCGAGGAACAGGGTCCCCTTGTGGGCCCGCTCGAAGCGGCCGATACGCTGGGTAAGGGCGCCGGTAAAGGCTCCCTTCTCGTGGCCAAAGAGGTCGCTCTCGATAAGGCCGGTGGGGATGGCGGCGCAGTTCACCTTCACCATCTCGTGGTCGTGGCGGGCACTCAGGGCGTGAATGGCCTGGGCGATCAGCTCCTTGCCGGTACCGGTCTCACCGAGGATCAGCACGGTACTGTCGCTCTCGGCCACCAGCCGCACCTTCTCCAGCACGCTCTCCATCACCGCGCTCTGGTAGATGATGTGGGGGAACTCCCCCTGCATCTGCGGCTCGTTGATGCGAATGGTCTTCTCTTTGGCGCCGTTGGTGTTGGAGATCTCCTGCTGGGCCTGCACGTTGTTCATGGCAATCGCCGTGCGCGCCGCCACCTGCTCCAGCAAGGAGATATCGATATCGGCAAAAAAGTCGGCGTTGGGGTGCGAAAGGATCAACACCCCCAGCAGGTTGCCCCGATAGCGCAGCGGCAAAATGCAGGAGCTGTCAGCCTCGGGTGGCAGGATCTGGGAGGTAAACCGGCAGCGATTGCTGCAGCCGTGACCGTGTTCGCGATAGACGAAAAACGGTTCGCTGTGGCCAAGGGCCCCCTGCAGGCACTTCTTTTCAAAACAGGAGTGGTCAATGATGCCCGGCTGCTCGCTCTGGTGCTGATTGACCAGATAGCTCTTGAAGCTGTCGGAGGTGGCGTTGTACTCCGCCAGACACAAGCTGCTGATGCCAAAGTGGTGATGCAGGATGGCAAACAGGCTCTTGGGCAGCTCGGCGATGCGCACCAGTTTGATCACTGCATTGGTCACATCCACCAGAATTTTGCAACTGTCGCGCTCAAGGCGCAGGGAGTTGGCCTGCTCCAGGGTGCGCTCCTTGTCGAGCACGTTCTCCAGCGCAATGGCGATAATGGCCGCCAGCTGGGTCAGCTTGGCGAGGGTCTCCATGGTGAAGCTGTCGAGCTGGGTGTTGATAAACTCGACCCCGCCAAGGTGGCTGCGGGCGGTGGTGATGGGGAGCTGGCAGTAGGAGCGCAGCCCCCCGTAGACCCCTTCGCGATCCAGCGCCGGGCAGCGATTCTCAAAGCGGGCGGCAGCGAGAATGATGGCCTGTTCCGGGGTCTCTTTGGTAGGACGGGGGGAGAGGTGCAGCTCTGCCTTGGGGCAGACCAGATGCTTTGGGCCGGAATGTCCCATGAAGTAGAAGATGGCCTCCTCGTCCGCACCCATGTTGAGGATCAGGTTGACCCGGGTCACGCCGCCGAAGCTGGCATCTATCTTGTTGAGTTTGTGGATAAAATCATCGAGCGTCACGGCCGACAGGAGGGATTTGGAGAGCAGGAGGAAACCGTCGTCCCAGATGGGAGAGATCTCGTCCAGGGGGATGGCACTCACATTTAGCATTGCGGCCTCACGTTATATCGATTTAGTCACCAGTCAGGCTGTCCATGCCATCGCATCACGACAAGCACCCGTCACCAAAATAAATAGCCGCAGCCCGTAAAAGCGGCTGCCAATAAGAAAAGCGGTGACGAAAATTGTCGCATGTTGCAATTCCAGAGTTGTTATTAACGAACGACAACAAAAAGTAACATCGTTATCGGGGGATATATTGGAATGGCGACTCATCATAGATGAGCTCAAATTTCATTACAATCCGATTTAATATATCTGATGGCCATATTTAACCGGTTATTTCATCAGTTCTTGATCTCAATTAAGGCGCCCGAAAAGTGGGCCGCCGTCAACTGTCAGATCTGCCCTTTCCTCTTCGCTGGCTGCGGGTTTCGAGATGGCGTTTGCTGCCCATTCATCGGCAATTCATGAGGTGATGATCCGGCTGTGGCAGCACTTCAGGCCACCGAAGATAAAGAGGGCCGACAAGCTCTGGAAGGCCATCAGCAGCCAGCTGGCGTTATCGGCAAGCTCGGCGGTGACGCTCTGGTGCGTGAGGTAGACCAGCAGGGTGATCACCCCCAACAGCAGGCCGTTGATCAAGGTGGTGGAGATAAACCCGATCAGCCAGGCACTGGAAATACTCAAGGCGGAAAATACGCTGCTCATGGCGAGCCTTGCTGCCATAAAACAGCCGAAAAAACCGAAGCCCAGCAGAAATATCATCTCGTCGCGCCAAATATAGCAACCTATTCCCAGCAATATCGCCGCCAGATAGGTACCAATATAGAAAATCCCGAATAAGCGACCAATTTCATGTTGCATCATTTATCCCCTGTTTTTGGGTAATAAAAGGGTGCCCGACTCGATAAATCCGAGTCGGGTTCCCTTATTTGTGCAGAACCTCTTTTTTAGGGCGATCAGCCTTTGGCTGCGCTGCGCAATTTCGCCTTGAGCGCGCTGTATTCAGTCTGGACGTACACTTCCGCCTCAGGCTGATTGTCGATGCGCTCGATCTTCACCGCGCAGTACTTGTACTCCGGCGTGTGGGAGACGGGATCGACGTGCTCGATGGTGAGCTCGTTGCAGGCCCCGATCCACCACTGGTAGGTCATGTAGACCACCCCGGCGTTGACCCGGTCGTTGTAGTTGGCCCGGGTGATCACCTTGCCACGGCGCGACGAGATCCAGACCAGCGCCTGATCCTTCACCCCGAGCTTTTTGGCATCGCTCGGGTGGATCTGCACATAGCCCGGCTCATCGGCCAGGGTTTGCAGCGCCGAGCAGTTGCCGGTCATGGAGCGGCAGGAGTAGTGACCCACCTCGCGCACGGTAGAGAGCACCAGCGGGTACTCGGCACAGGGCTGCTCCAGCGGCGGGCGCCACTCGGAGGCGATCAGCTGACCCTTGCCACTCGGGGTGGTGAACACATTCCCCTCGAACAGGGTGCTGGTGCCCGGGTGGTCCTCGGTCGGGCAAGGCCACTGCACACTCTTGAGATCGGCCATCTTGTCGTAGCTGACCCCGGCATAGAGCGGGCAGAGCGCACGCATCTCGTCCCAGATCTCTTCAGTGTTGTGGTACTCCATGGGATACCCCATGGCGGTCGCCATCAACGAGAAGATGGCCCAGTCCGGTTTCACGTTCTCGGGGGGCGTCACCGCCTTGTAGAAGCGCTGGAAGCCGCGATCTGCCGAGCTGTAGACCCCTTCGTGCTCGCCCCAGCTGGTGGCGGGCAGAATGACATCTGCCATCTCGGCGGTCTGAGTCATGAAGATATCCTGCACGATCACCAGCTCCATCCCCGCCAGAGTGCGGCGGAACTGACCGAGGTCTGCCTCGGTCTGGGCCGGATCTTCACCGAAGATGTAGAAGGCCTTGCACTTGCCCTCCTCCACCTTGTGGCCAAGCTCCGTCAGGCGATAGCCGGGCTTTTGGGAGAGTGACGCCACGCCCCACGCCTTGGCGAACTTGGCGCTGATCTCGGGATCGGCCACCGACTGATAACCCGGGAACTGGTGGGGCAGCATCCCCATGTCGCAGGTGCCCTGCACGTTGTTCTGACCGCGCACAGGCCCGCAGCCGGTGCCACGGCGACCGAAGTTGCCGGTCAGCAGCGCCAGACCCGCCAGCCCCTTGACCACGTCCACCGCCTGACCGTACTGGGTCACCCCCATGCCCCACAGGATCATGGAAGCAGGCGACTCGGCGTAGGTACGAATGGCAGCGCGGATATCGGCAGCTTTGAGGCCGGTGATCCCCTCCACATATTCCGGGGTGTACTTGGCCACCGTCGCCTTGAAGGTCTCAAACCCTTCGGTGTAGTTGGCGACAAAGGCCTTGTTGTAGAGCCCTTCATTAATCAACACATTGGCGAAGGCGTTAACCAGCGCCATGTTGGAACCGTTTTTGAGCGGCAGCCACTGATCGGCGATGCGGGCGGTCTCCACCATGCGGGGATCACACACAATCACCTTGGCCCCGTTCGCCTTCGCCTTGAGGATATGGCGAGCGACGATGGGGTGAGAGTCAGCAGCGTTATAACCAAACACCAGCAGGCACTTGGTCTCTTGAATTTCGGGAATGGCGTTGCTCATGGCGCCGTTGCCTACAGTTGTCTCCAGACCGGAGACTGAGGGTGCGTGTCACACCCTCGCGCAGTGGTCGACGTTGTTCGTCCCAATCACCGCACGGGCAAATTTCTGCATCACATAGTTGGCTTCATTGCCGGGGCCACGGGCAGAGCCGGTGGTCATGATGGCGTCCGGGCCATATTTCGCCTTGATGGCAGAGAGACGGCTGCTGGCAAACTCGATCGCCTCATCCCAGGAGACCGCTTCGAACTTGCCACCGCGCTCGCGGCGGATCATCGGGCTCTTGAGACGGGGGGTCAGCAGGTTGGTGTCGTTCAAAAAATCCCAACCGTAATAGCCCTTGAGGCAGAGCTGCCCCTCGTTGGTCCGGCCGTTGGCGCCTTCGGCTCCCACCACCTTGTCGTTTTCAACCAGCAGGTTGATTTTGCAACCGGTGCCGCAATAGGGGCACACGGTAATGACTTTTTTCATGACTCACACTCTTGTTTGTTAACGAAAAACGGCTCGGCAAGCCCGCTCACACCCGCGCCGGCATCGCCAGCAGTGCCTCGGCACTGGCCAGCTGCTTCTGCCGGTTCAGGTTTTCAAGATGCTCCGGCGTGACCAGCCGCAGTGCCTGGGTCGGACACACCTCGACACAGGCCGGGCCCGCCTCGCGGTGACGGCAGAGATCGCACTTGAGCGCCTGCGCCTTGGTCTGCGGACGCTTGAAGAGCGAATCAGCAGCGGGTGCCACCTCTTTGAGCACCACCGCCATAGCGCCGTAAGGACAGGCCACTACGCAGGACTTGCAGCCGATGCAGCGCTCCTGCAACACCTTGACGCAGCCATCCTCGCTGACGATGGCATTGTTCGGGCAGGCCATGGCACAGGGCTTGTCTTCACACTGGCGGCAAAGCACCGGCGTGGTCACCTTGCTGCCCACGATCACCTTCAGGCGCGGCTGAAAGTAGCTGTCCCTGGAGACCAGATGTCCATCCTCGATGGCAAGATGCAGGCCGCCCTCCCGCTCAAGGGTCCCGCTGCAAGACCCTGACTGGTGTGAAACGGCGCAGGCCACCTCACAGGTACGACACCCAATACAGAGACTGGGATCTGCAATCACGAAGCTGTTCATAGAGAGGGATCCTAAGGAAGGTGCGATTTAATCGTCATATGTGAGAACATAAAGCTTTCTTTATCATGAGCTGTTTACAATGCCTGCCATTTCCAGCTATTCCTCCCGTAAATCCCGTTTTCTTGACCGTATGAATGTTCTGGTGCCGTGGCAGGATATTGCTGATAAGCTGCTTCACGTCTATCCGTCATCCCGTCGCGGCCGACGGCCTTTCCCCCTGGTGCTTATGCTCCGTATCCACTGCCTGCAACTCTGGTTTGACCTCAGTGACGGAGCGGCTGAAGACGCCCTGCATGATGTCCTGCCGTTCCGTCAATTTGCGGGGATCTGTGACACGGTGCCAGATCGCACAACCATCATGAATTTCCGCCATTTTCTGGAGAAACATCATGCAGGAGAACAGATACTGGCACTGATTAACCAGAAACTGAAGCAGGCCGGACTGATGTTACGTCAGGGCATCATTATCGATGCGACCATTATTTCCGCTCCCTGTTCCGTAAAAAATAAAGCCGGTCAACGGGATCCTGAAATGCATCAGACCCGCAAGGGAAATCAGTGGTACTTTGGTATGAAAGCTCATATTGCTGTTGATGCGGCCACAGGCTTGACGGAAAAAGTAGTGACCACGGCGGCAAATGTGCATGACCTGAATGCGGCGGATAGCCTGATTACGGAGCCGGTAGCAATTGTCTTCGCCGATGCCGGATATCGCGGGGCAGAAAAACGGGACTCTCTGACACATCGGGTTAAAGAGTGGTTTATTGCCAAAGGTCCTCATGCCGTAAAAAAGCTCAGACAGCATCCCCGGCTGAATAAGCAGGCGCTGCATGATGAATATGTGAAAGCAGGTATTAGGGCAAAGGTTGAGCATCCTTTCCGGATACTGAAGTGCCAGTTTGGTTTCAGCAAAACACGATTACGGGGACTGATGAAGAACCACAACCGGCTTTCAATGCTGTTTGCAATGTGCAATTTGGTGCGGGCGGGACAACTGGCGGGGATGTCGTGAAAATCATTGTAATATCAGTGGAGCAGTGACATTTTGCTTACCCTGAGTTGATGGGGGAGATTAAATATTGTCCAAACTGGGGTGCTTACTTTGCCGCGTAAGGAGGATATCCAGGCTCTGGATCGTCATGACTGATTAAATCGCACCTTCCCTAAATGGTTCGTTACACCGGGCCGCCCGCCGACAGGCAAAGAGGCGGCCAGCCCCCCACAAAGCATTTATCAGACCAAAACGGGCCAAGGGTGCGATAAAAATTTACAACCAACTGAAAATAAAGGGTTAATCAGAAAGAGAAGCGCGCTGATTGCCACCTCTGACGAGGGTAACGACGGGATGGGAAGTGTGATCGACACGACAAAAGTGACGAGCTCGACACCGGCTGATCAAGGTGTATCACACTACCCTTTCAGCTCAAGCGAACAAACAACAACCAATCAATGACTAATTTATTGATCTCGGACAGATTATGCGCCGATTGCCCTTTTTACCCCCTACCCGATTGGATAGCATGCTTCAGTTGGCAACCTGTCTGTTAAGGGCGTTTCCATGTTGATAAGCATACAACCGCACAGATTAAAAACAGCAGACTGGGAGTCTGGATGTTCAGGACAGTGGCTAGAGACAACTTTCTATGTATGCATTCACTAGATTAGCCAATTACTTTATTCGTCTCCTTAAATAGGACGTTATTGTTCTCACAATTTAAATTTAATACCACTCTATGTAGGATTAAATAAATGAGGTGAAAATGGAAGATCCAGGTAAATTAATTTGGAACATTGCATGCGATGAGTCTGGCGTTGATGGTGCTAGATATTATGGCTTTGGTAGTATTTGGATGAAATGGCAGCGGCGAGGTGATTTTTCAAAATTAGTTTCAGATTTAAGAGAGAAACACCACTATCATGATGAAATAAAGTGGCAAAAGGCACATAGCAAACAATTCCGAAGTTTTTATCTAGAGCTAATAGAACTATTTTTCAAAAGAGAATGGCTTGCTTTTCATTGCATAATTATTAAAAAGTCAGATGTAAAGAAAGAATGCCACAATGGTGACTACGATTTAGCTCGACGCAAACATTTCAATCTATTACTTAACTCAAAAATTAAATCAGTTTTAAAAGCACATCCAAATAGAGAATGCCAGTTTCGCATAGTTGTAGATCCTATTGCATCAAGATATAAAAAAGCAGATGAGGCCTCACATATTATTGTCAATAACCAAATACACCAAGTAACTAAACTCTCCGATGTCATCGATAGTTATGTAACTAAAGACTCCAAGACATCTGTTCAAATTCAATTGTGTGATTTACTACTTGGTGCTGTAATGGCTGCATGGCAAAAGAAAGCCACCTCAGAAGGTAAGATTTTAATTCAAAAAGAAATTTCTGACTATCTTGGATGGATAAATCTTGAGGCAGATACGAAACCATCTGAGCGTAAATTCAACATTTGGTATTTCTACGATAAAAACTTAGGACCTAGAGAAGTGAAAACTAGACCAGTCAAATTGAAGTATCCACTACCACAGTGAGACACAAACAATAAAATTATGCTAGATAGTATCTGACTCAGATATAAATCAGCCCTTAAAATTATCAAGCACAGGATCTTATGGCAATCACCTACTTGAAAATTCTTGATACAACCATCAAAATTGGACTTGGTGCATTAATTAGTGCCGTAGGGTGCAATAAGCGCAGCGCATTGCACCTCTTGCCTCTTTTAATACTTGGTGCAATTCACTTCGTTCATTGCACCCTACGATTATATTTTAATGGAGTAAGATTTGATGAATATAAAAATCCATAATGAACATAAAGATGATATCTTCAATGTACTTGTTGATAACCTTAGACAATTTAACTTTGATAAAATGGGTGAGGAACGCTCCCAACCTTTAATTGTTGCCATTCATGATGATAATGACGAAGTTGTCGGTGGCATTGCCGGACGTACTATTTATCATCAACTGTTGATCGAAGTACTTTGGGTACACAATGACAAGAGAGGACAGGGGCTTGGCATTCAATTAATAGAGATTGCTGAACGCGAGGCAAAAAAACGGGGATGTATTGCTGCTCAAGTCGACACCCTCTCATTTCAAGCACCCAAATTTTATGAAAAAATGGGATTTGAAATAGTCGGTAAAGTGAGCGGCGTTAAAAATAGTCCTGACCGCTATTTTTTATTGAAGCACTATCATGGAGAGTAGTAATTACTGTAGGGTGCAATAAGCGCAGCGCATTGCACCTCTTACCTATTTAAATACTTGGTGCAATTCACTTCGTTCATTGCACTCTACCTTCCCCTCTGGCGAATAAAGACTCCATCGCAGCTCAACTGCATCCCCTTTGCCATCCTGCCAGCATTTAATTAGCGATTACTTTATCGTCTATTTATTATCCGTTTTGGAAAAAGATTTTAGCCAAACCACTTCGCTAGATAAAACAAACAGTTGCCTGCATTACCGCGTAATATTTCAATCGCCGGATAATTAATTCTCTTACTCAAATTGAACTTTTGATTATTTATAACTGAGCATAGTCCCGCAGAGTGTGTGTCATTATAAGCTTAATGACAGATGAACAGACTGTGTTCCATGACAAGCAGATCACTATTCCGTTAGCGCCCTTTCCCATCGCAATCCATTAATTCTCTCCCGATTAAATATCACGACTCTCTTGGTAGGTCGGGCAGCTGTGCGTTGGCAAACGTGTAAACATCAAACTGACAAGATGAACTCATGAACTGTGATAAACAACAAGCCACTCCCGGCGTTATGCTGGCGGCGATTGGCGTAGTCTATGGCGATATCGGCACCAGCCCGCTCTATACCTTGCGCGAGTGCCTGTCAGGTCAATTCGGGTTCGGCGTCGAGCCGGCCTCCATTCTCGGCTTTCTCTCGCTGATCTTCTGGCTGCTGATCCTGGTGGTGTCGGTCAAGTACCTCTCCTTTGTGATGAGGGCCGACAACGCCGGTGAGGGTGGCATTCTCACCCTGATGTCGCTGGCGACCCGCAACGCCTCCACCCGCTGGACACCGCTGCTGATCATCCTCGGTCTGATTGGTGGCAGCTTCTTCTATGGCGAGGTGGTGATCACCCCGGCGATGTCGGTGATGTCGGCCATCGAGGGTCTGAGCATTCTCACCCCCGCCCTCGACCCCTATATCGTCACCCTTTCGGTGCTGGTGCTGACCCTGCTGTTTGCCATCCAGAAACATGGCACCGCCATGGTGGGCAAGCTGTTTGCCCCCATCATGCTGATCTGGTTTATGACGCTGGCGGTGCTGGGGCTGCGCGGCATCATCCACAACCCCGAGGTGCTGGGTGCGCTCAACCCCATCTGGGCGGTGCGCTTCTTTGTCCAGTACCAGACCACCTCCTTCTTTGCCCTCGGCGCCGTGGTGCTGGCCATCACCGGGGTGGAGGCGCTCTACGCGGATATGGGCCACTTTGGCAAGAATCCAATTCGCCTCGCCTGGTTTATCGTGGTGTTGCCGTCGCTGGTACTCAACTACTTCGGTCAGGGGGCGCTGCTGCTGAGTAACCCCGCCGCCATTGCCAACCCC
Source organism: Aeromonas sp. 84A (assembly GCF_051919345.1). Classification (NCBI taxonomy): domain Bacteria; kingdom Pseudomonadati; phylum Pseudomonadota; class Gammaproteobacteria; order Aeromonadales; family Aeromonadaceae; genus Aeromonas; species Aeromonas sp. 84A. Next base: position 2,565,737 of record NZ_JBQBEW010000001.1, on the reverse strand, counting down.
TTCTTCCTGCTCGCGCCGAAATGGGCGCTGGTGCCGCTGCTGCTGCTGGCGACCATGGCGACGGTGATCGCCTCGCAGGCCGTGATCTCCGGGGTCTTTTCGCTGACCCGGCAGGCAGTGCGGCTGGGGTATCTCTCCCCCATTCGCATCGTTCACACCTCCGAGCAGGAGTCCGGCCAGATCTATATTCCGGTCATCAACTGGATGCTCTATATCTCGGTGGTGATCGTCATCATGAGCTTCGAGCACTCCAGCAATCTGGCGGCGGCCTACGGCATCGCGGTGACCGGCACCATGGTGCTTACCTCCATCCTCTCCTGCTCGGTGGCCAAGAACAGCTGGCACTGGAACAAGTATCTGGTGGCCATCCTGTTTGCCGCGCTGCTCTGTATCGACGTGCCGCTGTTTGCCGCCAACCTCGCCAAGATCTTCTCCGGTGGTTGGCTGCCGCTCACTCTGGGCGCGGTGATGTTCACCGTGATGACCAGCTGGAAGAGCGAGCGTTTCCAGCTTATTCGCCGCCTGAACGAGCACGGCAACTCCCTTGAGCCGATGATCGCCTCGCTGGAGAAATCCCCGCCGACCCGGGTGGCCGGCACTGCGGTCTATATGTCGCGGGTGGTCAATGTGATCCCCCATGCGCTTCTGCACAATCTCAAGCACAACAAGGTGCTGCACGAGCGGATCATCCTGCTCACCCTGCGGGTGGAGGATGTGCCCTACGTCCACAATGTGCGCCGGGTCTGCATCGAGCAGCTCTCCCCCACTTTCTGGCGGGTAGTGGCGAGCTACGGCTGGCGCGAGACCCCGAACGTGGAGGAGATCTTCCACCGCTGCAACGCCGAGGGGCTCAGCTGCCGGATGATGGAAACCTCGTTCTTTATGGCCCACGAGTCGCTGATCATGAAAGAGCGCCCCTGGTATCTCTATCTGCGCGGCAAGCTCTTTATGCTGCTGCAGCGCAACGCCCTGCGCGCGCCGGATCAGTTCGAGATCCCGCCCAACCGGGTTATCGAGCTGGGATCCCAGGTGGATATCTGATGGCGTGTTGATGGCCTCTTGATGGCATAGAAAACGTCAGCAAATAGAGAGGGAGGCATTGGCCTCCCTCTCTTGTTTCCGTTAACCCCGATTACCGACCCCCTCATCCCCAACCCTTCTCCCGCGAGGGGAGAAGGGAGCAAACCACGGCGACCATATGTTGCCAACGGTGCAATTCACTTCGTTCTTTGCCCCTGCTCCCGGCATACTGCCGATATATTTGCGTTCTCGTGCGTCCGATTACGCTTCGCTAATCGAACCTACGGTTTCAAAACAGGCGGCCTCTATCCGAACAGACAGAGCACCATAGGGTGCAACAAGCGCAGCGCCGTGCACCGCGAACATATGTCGGAGAGGTGCAATTCACTTCGTTCTTTGCACCCTACTCATGCTGTGTTTTCCAAGGTGACGAACCCTCTTGGCGGCTTCGTCACAAGTGACGAACGTCACAGTTCGACAGCCATATCAGCGCGTTCACTCAACTACGCGAAGATTTTTATTTATTTAAAAACAGCAACTTAAGACTAATTTAGCTGCAAAAACCATTCTGGCCCGTATCTTGCCAACCTGCCCCTACTTTCTCCGTTCGCGACACGACAAGGTAGGCTATGAACCGCTTCGTTATCGCTGACCCCAAGCTTTGTATCGGCTGTGGCACCTGTATGGCGGCCTGCAGCGAGGTACACAAGGCGCAAGGTTTGCAGCAAGCCCCCCGTTTAACCGTTATGCGACACGAGCAGGCGACCATGCCGGTTCAGTGCCGTCACTGTGACGATGCCCCCTGCATCAAGGTGTGCCCGGTCGAGGCAATTCGCCAGACCGGCGATTGCGTGCAACTCAACGAGTCGCTCTGCATTGGCTGCAATCTCTGCGCCGTTGCATGCCCCTTTGGCGCCATCCAGAGCGGCGGCAGCCGTCCGGTAGCCGTGGCCAACAGCTACGACACCTATATCCCCTGCTCCATCCGCTCCAGCAACCCCTCAACTTCCGCAGGCCTGCGCTGCTTTGGCGAGGATCTGCTGAGCTGGGAGCCGGGAGTGCGCAGCATCGCCGTCAAGTGCGACCTGTGCGAGTTTCGCGCCGACGGCCCCGCCTGTGTCGGAGCCTGCCCCTCCCAGGCACTGAAGCTGGTCAATGACGGCGACACCGAACGCGCCGCCCGTATCCGTCGCCAGCAAGCGGCCGACACCAACCCGCAAGGGGCCTCTGCCTTCCCGGCGCCCGCCACGGCGCTCCCTGCATCCGATTTATCTACCACAGAGGGAGTTCGCTGATGTTGTCCCCCCTTGTAATGGCCACGCTCCTGCTCTTTTTGCTGGGCGCTGCCGCCGGTTTGCTGCTGCAAAAGCTGCCCGCACTGGCCAACCGCCTCAATAGCGGCCTTGCCCTATTGGGGTCACTCACGGGTCTGGTCGCCGCCATCCAGATCTTTGCCCAAGGCGCCCCCGTCGACGGCCAACTCTGGCTGCTGGGCTCAGTGCACCTCGACATGCTGGCCGCACTGATGCTGCTGGTGATTAGCACCGTCGGCGTCGCCGTCGCCCTCTACTCCTTTGCCTATATCCGCGAATATCAGGGCAAGGGCGATGTGGCCATCGGCGCACTGATGAACCTCTTCCTCTTTGCCATGGTGGGCATGGTGCTGGCCGACAACGCGCTCGGTTTCTTGCTCTGCTACGAGCTGGTGACCCTCACCACCTACTGGCTGGTCAAGACCAACCCCGAGGCCGCCAAACAGAGCCGTCTCTACTTGGTGATGAACCATATCGGCATGGCGCTGGTGCTGATCGCCTTCTGGCTGCTCTGCCGTGAAAGCGGTTCGCTGGAGTTCGCCGCGCTGCGCGAGCACCATCTGGCGGGCGGTTTGGCCTCGCTGGTGTTTCTGCTCAGCTTCTGCGGCTTTGGCCTGCGCGCCGGTTTCGTACCGCTGCACGGCTGGCTGCCGGTGGCCGAGCCCGTTGCGCCCTCCCATATCTCGGCGCTGATGTCCGGCGTGATGGTGAAGCTGGGTCTCTTTGGCATCTTGCGGGTCAGCATCGATTTTCTCGGCGCCAGCCAGCTCTGGTGGGGCTATGTGGTGCTGATCTTCGGTGCCTGCTCGGCGGTGCTCGGGGTGCTGTTTGCGCTGGCCGAGCATGACCTCAAGCGGCTGCTCGCCTACCACACGGTGGAGAACATCGGCATCATCCTGATGGGAATGGGGATCGGCATGATCGGCATCGCCAACCAGCAACCGGCACTGGTGGTGCTGGGGCTGCTCGGCGCCCTCTATCACCTGCTCAACCACGCCATCTTCAAGAGCCTGCTCTTTATGGGCACCGGCTCGGTGATGTTCCGCCTGCACACCCGTGACATGGACAAGATGGGGGGCCTGGCCAAGCTGATGCCCTGGACCGCGCTGGCGTTCCTCATCGGTGCCATGGCCATCTCGGCGCTACCGCCGCTCAACGGCTTTGTCAGCGAGTGGTTTATCTACCAGTCCCTGCTCTCCATGACCAAACTCGGCACCTCCGTCGTCGCGCCGCTCGCGGTAGTAATGCTGGCGGTGACCGGCGCCATGGCGGTGATGTGTTTCGTCAAGGTGTACGGCATCTGCTTCTGCGGCGCCCCGCGCAGCGAGAAAGCGAGCCACGCCCGCGAAGTGCCGGGCGCCATGGTGGCAGGCACCCTGCTGCTGGCTGCGGTCTGTCTGGTGCTGGGTCTGGGTGCCCCCTGGATTGCCCCCCATATCGCCAGCTATGGTCAGGCACTCGTTGCCAGCCAGATGAGTGTCGCCACCGGCGCCACCCTGCTGCCACTCGATAGCAGCCAGGCGATCCTCTCCCCACCCGTTATCGCCATCACCTTGCTGGGGCTGTTCCTCATCCCGTTGCTGGTACTGGCCATCTTCAAGGGGCCCAAGCTGGGTCGTCGTCACGCTGGCACCCCGTGGGCCTGTGGTTACGCCTATGAGGAGCGCATGAGCCTCACCTCTGGCGGTGTCACCCACACCTTGCGCCAACTCTGCGCGCCACTCTATCGCAAGCAGCCGCAGCTCGATCTGGCCAGCGCCCTGCACGGGGTGAGCGATACCAGCGGGACAACCGGCTGGTTGCTGCACTGCGTGGTGCTGGCGCTCTTTATCCTGATGGCTGTAGGAGTCTGATATGCCTGTTCTTGAAATGCCGAGCTGGGGCATGGTTGCCCTCGCCCTGACCCAGGCCATCGCCATGCTGGCGCTGGCCCCGCTCGCCACCGGTTTCAACCGGGTGCTACGAGCCAAGATGCACTCCCGTCAGGGGCCGGGCCTGCTGCAGGATTACCGTGATATCGCCAAGCTCCTGCGCCGCCAAGAGGTGACCCCCGAGCCTGCCGGCATCATCTTCAACCTGATGCCTGCGTTGCTCATCGCCGCCCTGTTGCTGGTAGGGATGGCGCTGCCGACCCTGACTCACGAGTCCCCCTTCCCCATCGCCGGGGATCTCATCACCGACATCTATCTGTTCGCCATCTTCCGCTTCTTCTTTTCGCTGGCGGGTCTCGACAGCGGCAGCATGTTTGCAGGGATCGGTGCCCGCCGCGAGCTGACTCTCGGCATTCTGGTGGAGCCCATTCTGGTGCTCGCCTGCTTCATCATGGCGATGATGGTGGGCAGCTCGGATCTGGGCAACATCAGCAGCTATGTGGCGACCCAGCCGCTGGCCGCGCCCATCGCCACCCTGCTGGCCGGTGCCGCCTGCGCCTTCGCGGTGTTTGTCGAGATGGGCAAGCTGCCCTTTGACTGCGCCGAAGCCGAGCAGGAGCTGCAGGAGGGGCCGCTCACCGAGTATTCCGGTGCGGGGCTGGCCCTGCTCAAGCTCTCCATCGGCCTCAAGCAACTGGTAGTGGTGCAGCTCTTTCTGGTGATTTTCCTGCCCTTCGGCAAAGCAGCCAACTGGAGTCTGCCTGCACTCATCGGTGCGGCGCTGATCCTCGCCTGCAAGCTGCTGGTGGCCTTTTTGCTGGCTGGCATCATCGAAAACGCCATGGCCCGTACCCAGTTCGTGCGCACCCACAAGCTCACCCGCTACGGCTTGGGGCTGGCCCTGCTGGCGCTGCTCGCCTATCTGGTCGGGGTCTGAGCCATGCCCGCCAGCACAGCAACTTTTTCCGATTTCATCATTTGTGAATGCTCATTCCCGAACATTAAAGTGAGAACTGCATGACCATCGCCATTTCGGATCGCATCGGCTGCGACTACATCCAGCAGGTGCGAGCCCAACTGCCCCACGCCATCGTCGACGAGGAGTGGCAAACCGCCGATCAGGCCACCATCACCGTCAAACCCACCAGTCTGGTCGAGACGGCCAGCCTGATTTTCCATCAGCTGGGGGGCTGGCTTCCGCTCTCGTTTGCCAATGACGAGCGCAGCCTCAACGGCCACTTCGCCGTCTACCACGTCTTCTCCATGGAGGGCGACACCAAGTGCTGGATCACCGTCAAGGTGCTGGTAGATGCCGATACCCAGGAGTACCCCTCCATCACCCCGACCATTCCGGCGGCTGTGTGGGGCGAGCGGGAGATCCGCGACATGTATGGCCTGCGCGCCATCGGTCTGCCGGACGAACGCCGTCTGGTGCTGCCGGATGACTGGCCGGAGGATATCCACCCGCTGCGCAAGGACGCCATGGATTATCGCCAGCGCCCGATGCCCACCACTGACACCGAGACCTACCCCTTCGTCAACGAGCTGGGCAGTGATGCCAACCGCATCGTGCCGGTCGGCCCGCTGCACATCACCTCGGACGAACCGGGTCACTTTCGTCTGTTCGTCGATGGGGAAGACATCATCGATGCCGACTACCGCCTCTTCTATGTCCATCGCGGCATGGAGAAGCTGGCGGAAACCCGGATGGGCTACAACGAAGTTGCATTTCTGACCGACCGGGTCTGCGGCATCTGCGGCTTTACCCACAGCGTCGCCTACACCACCTCGGTGGAGAACGCCATGGGCATTCCGGTGCCGGAGCGGGCCAAGATGATCCGTGCCGTGCTGCTGGAGGTGGAGCGCCTGCACAGCCATATCCTCAACATCGGCCTGTCGAGCCACTTCACCGGTTTCGACACCGGATTTATGCAGTTCTTCCGGGTGCGGGAGAAATCCATGACCCTGGCCGAGCTGCTGACCGGCGCGCGCAAGACCTATGGTCTCAACCTGATTGGCGGGGTGCGCCGCGACATCTTCAAGGAAGATCGCATCAAGGGTGCCCAGCTGGTGCGCGAGCTCCGTGATGAGCTCAAACCCCTGGTGGCCATGCTGCTGGATACCGCCAACATCTCCTCCCGCCTGATCGGTATCGGCAAGCTCGAGCCGCAAATTGCCCGCGATTTCAGCTGCGTCGGCCCCATGGTGCGGGCGAGCGGCTTCAAGCGCGACGTGCGCCGGGTTCACGACTTTGCCGGCTACCGCGAGCTGCCGATGGAGATCCAGACCAAGGCGGGTTGCGATGTGCAATCCCGGGTGCTGGTGCGCATCCACGAGCTCTACAACTCCCTCGACATGATTGAGTTTGGTCTTGAGCACCTGCCGGAAGGGCAACTGCTCACTGAAGGCTTCACCTACCAGCCGGGCAAATTTGCGCTGGGCTTTACCGAGGCGCCCCGCGGCGAGAACGTCCACTGGAGCATGACCGGGGACAACCAGAAGCTGTTCCGCTGGCGCTGCCGCGCCGCCACCTACGCCAACTGGCCCGCCCTGCGCTACATGCTGCGCGGCAATACCGTCGCTGATGCGCCGCTGATCATCGGCAGTCTGGATCCCTGCTACTCCTGTACCGACCGGGTCACCCTGGTCGACCCCAAGAAGGGCAAATCCACCGTGGTCTCCTACAAGGAGATCGAGCGCTACGGCATCGATCGCAAAAACTCTCCGTTGAAATAAGGGGTCATCATGATCAAGCTGTTCAAGACCATCCTCAAGGCTGGCACCCCGACCGCCAAGTACCCCTTCGCCCCTTACGAGGTGAACCGGGATTTTCGCGGCAAACCGAAATATCAGGCGGATCAGTGCATCGCCTGTGCCGCCTGCACCAAGGCCTGCCCGGCCAATGCGCTGGTGATGGAAGTGGACATGGAGACCGGCGAACGGCGCTGGGAGATCTCCATGGCGCGCTGCATCTTCTGCGGCCGCTGCGAGGAGGTCTGCCCGACCCGCGCCATCGCCCTCTCCCCCGAGTTCGAGCTGGCGGTGACCAACAAGGCGGATCTCTATGAGGAGGCCCGCTTCGCGCTGGCCCCCTGCACCCTGTGCGGCACCTACTTTGCCCCGAGCAAGCTGGTGGCGCTGATGGAGGACACCCTCAAGCAGGCGGGCACGCCGCTGGCCACCCCGGAGCGGCTGCACCACTGCCCCGACTGCAAACGAAAACAGAGCATGCTGAGCCAGCCTGACTCGGCCCTGATCACACCGATAGCCACACCGATGGCCGCACAAAAGGAGTGGATGTGATGAGCAAGATCAAAGGCATAGAACCGGTTGTCGGCCATGCCCATACCCGCGCCGTGCCGCTGGCACAGGATCCCGAGATCACCAAACTCAAGAAGACCCTGCTCAAGGACATTCGCCGCTCGGCCTATGTCTACCGGGTCGATTGCGGCGGCTGCAACGCCTGCGAAATAGAGATCTTCGCCACCATCACCCCGCTGTTCGATGCCGAGCGTTTCGGCATCAAGGTGGTCGCCTCCCCCCGCCACGCCGACATCCTGCTCTTTACCGGCGCGGTGACCCGAGCGATGCGGGTTCCGGCCCTGCGCGCCTACGAGGCGGCGCCCGATCCCAAGATCTGTATCGCCTACGGCGCCTGCGGCTGTGACGGCGGCATCTTCCACGACCTCTACTGCGTCTGGGGCGGCACCGACAAGATTGTGCCGGTGGATGTCTATATCCCCGGCTGCCCCCCCACACCGGCAGCCACCATCTACGGCTTTGCGGTGGCGCTCGGTCTGCTTGAGCAGAAACTCAAAGCCACCAGCCACGAGGTGCAACCGGGTGAACGGGTCGAGCTGCGCCACACCGGCATCCCCAATGAAATCCGGGTGATGATCGAGCGCGAAGCGCGCCGCATGGCCGGTTATCGGCAGGGGCGGATCATCGCCGACGAGTTTATGGCCCTGCTCGAAGGGGCGACCCAGCAGGATGTGGATCTGCGCATTCAGAGCTACCTCGATCAGCACGATGATCCGCGCCTCTCGGAGATCGTCAACAACCTCGCAAACGCCTGTCTCAACCGGGCGGCCGGCAAGGGAGAGGCGGTGCATGGCTGACGAGGTTTTCTTCTATCGACTCTCGCGCAAGTTCGTCGACGAGCAGTTCGACGTGCCGGAAGAGGCCAGGGAGGTGATGTACTACAGCCTCGCCATCGGCCATCACCTCGGCATCGTCGATTGCCTGCGAGCAGACCTGGTCTGCTCGCTGACCGGTTATCGCGACTGGGTAGCCAAGCTGCCAGAGGGAAGTGAAGCACGCCGCAAGATGGAGGGGTTTCTCACCTTTGGCGAGATCACCATCTATCGCGAGCACTGCCATATGCTGGCCTGCGCCTTCGACCGGCTGCGCAAAACCGACAATCTACTCGATGAGCAGGAGCTGGGCTGGACCAACACCTTTATGGATCAGCTCACCGCCCTCTTTAACGACCCCCATATGTACCTGATGGTAAGGAGCCGCTGATGGGCTGCAATCTCGTGTTGACCGTGGGCAATGCCATGATGGGGGACGACGGTGCCGGCCCCTATCTTGCCGACAAACTGCAAGCCGCCCCCCTGTCCGGCTGGATCCATATTGACGGCGGCATCGCGCCGGAAAATGTGGTCTACAAGGTGCGGGAGCTGCAACCGGAGCGAGTGGTACTGGTGGATGCCGCCGAGATCGGCGAAAAGGCGGGAACCCTGCAGGTGATCCCCCCCGAGACCATCGCCGAGATGTTTATCTTCTCGACCCACAATATGCCGCTCAATTTTTTGATCGACGAGCTCAAGACCTTTGTCCCAGAGGTGATCTTTGTCGGGGTACAACCGGCCATCGTGGCGTTCTCCTTCCCGATGACCGATATGGTGAGCGAGGCGATGGATTATCTTTATCAGCACCTTGATGCCGCCAAGGATACCGACTTGTTAATAGAGAAACTGGATCAGTGGAATATTGCCAACGCCAAGCGGTGATTATTTAGCGAGTTGTTAACGACCGTTATTGACTGACGCTTTTGGCAATGTGATCGAGGCCCGATGTTAAATTAAAAACATCGGGCTAACTGTGCTGAACTTGATATAAAACAAGGTTCTTTGATTTTTTCAAAAAATCGCTAACTCTCGCTTTTTTATGACAAAAAAAGCGTTGCCAGTCACAGAAATTTGCCACAAAATGGCGACCGTTACGGAAGTTGATGGGGTCTGGTGGCCTCCTCGGTCTTCAAAACCGATGTGAGCCGAGAAGGCTTTGGCAGGTTCGATTCCTGCCTCTTCCGCCAAATTTATCTATTGAACAAATACTCTCCCGCTGAATTTTTCGGCCTGAATGTTATTTCCATTGTTTGTTCAATATGTTTGAAGTAATACCTTAAAAAAGGTGCTTGCCGCTTGCCAATATAATCCGAACTCAGGTTATCTCGCTGGCCAACAATTAATTTATCAGCATCGATGCAGCATTAATTTATACCCGCTCATTGATGCACCCAGTTTGCACTCATCCGCAAATCGCCAGCAGTGCCATAACCCGTCAGCTCGGCCTCTCTATCGGCAAACCGGTGCGCATCCCGAACCCACGCACTGCACTGGTAATCCCATGCCGAACTCGTCTCACGCGCCAGCCATCCCCCACCGCCAGCCCGCATCAGGTACGGCTGCCAACGATTCACAGCGACAAACCCGCCGTCTGCCGCAAGTGGAACAGCTGCTGCAGCAACCCTTTCTCGCCGGGTTTATCGAGGCGCTGAGCCGCCCGCTGGTGACCCAGGCGGTGCGCGACACCCTGAGCGAGCTGCGCCAGAGCGAAGATTTTCGCCAGCACGGCGTCGCCCCCGAGCAGATCGAGGTGCTGATTGCCAAACGCTGCCGACAGCAGTTGCGCCAGCGTCAGACCCGGGTGATCAACGCTACCGGCACCCTGGTGCATACCAATCTGGGGCGATCGCCATTAAGTCATGAGCTGTGGGACGAGGTGCGTGACCTCAACACCGGCTACAACAATCTGGAGCTGGATCTCGCCACCGGCAAACGCGGTGGGCGCAAGGGGCTGATCGCCCCCCTGCTCCGTTGCCTCACCCAGGCCGAGGATTCGCTGGTGGTCAACAACAACGAAGCTTCCCTCTTCCTGCTGCTGCAGGAGGTAGCAAAGGGGCGCGAGGTGATCGTCTCGCGCGGCGAACAGATCCAGATTGGCGGCGGTTTTCGCATTCCCGATATTCTGGCCCTCTCCGGCGCCAAACTGGTGGAGGTGGGCACCACCAATATCACCACCGCCAAAGATTACCTCGATGCCATCACCGATCAGACCGCGCTGGTGCTGATGGTGCACAGATCCAATTTCGCCATTCGCGGCTTTACCGAGTCCCCCGATATCGGCGAGGTGGCCCGCGCCCTGCCCGAACATGTAGTGCTGGCGGTGGATCAGGGCTCTGGCTTGACCACAGAAGAGTTTGCACCGGATGAAACCTCGGTGCGCCAGTACATCAAGGCGGGGGCGGATCTGGTCTGCTACTCAGGCGACAAGCTCTTGGGGGGCCCGCAATCTGGCATCATCAGCGGCCGCAGCGACCTTATCAAGCGGCTGGAAAAACACCCCATGATGCGCACCTTCCGCCCGAGCCGCATCGTCTACTCCCTGCTCGAACGGCTGCTCATCCACAAGCTCAACAAATCCCCCATCGGTGAGGGTATTGCCCAGCGCACCTTGAGCAACCCGGCCGCCATGGAGGCGAGAGCCTCCCGGCTGATGGCCGCCCTGCCCGGCTGTTTTGTGCCGGTCCCCGCCCAGCTGGTGGTGGGCGGTGGCACCTTGCCGGACGAGTTCTATCCGGCCCCTGCGCTGGAGTGCACCGACCCGCGCCCGGCCCAGCAGTTGCTCGATGATTTGCGCGAACTGCCGGTGCCGGTCATCGCCACCGTGCGCCAGCAGAAGGTGCTGCTCAATATGGCCACCCTGCTGCCGGCGGAGATGGAGCTGTTGATCGCCCAACTCAGGGAATTGCTGCTGCCCGCCCCGTTCAATGCAACAAATGCGAGCGAGGAGCCCTGATCCCATGACCCCCTATCGCGCCGTTATCGGTCTTGCCGGCCACGTGGATCACGGCAAGACCTTGCTTATCAAGGCTCTCACCGGCATCACCACCGCCCGCGCCCATGAGCAGGCCATCGGCATGACCCAGGATCTCGGCTTTGCCCACTTCGACGACTGTCAGGGCAACACCATCGGCGTCATCGACGTGCCCGGCCACGAGCGCTATATCCGCAACATGGTGGCGGGGCTCTGGAGTCTGGATCTGGTGCTGCTGGTGATTGCCGCCGACGAGGGGTGGATGCCGATGACCGGCGATCACCTGCGCCTGCTCAAGGCGATGGGGGTGCCGCGCCTCTTGGTCTGCATCAACAAGTGCGATCTGGTCTCCCCCGACGAGCTTTTGCTGTTGGAAGAGAGCCTGCTGGAGCGGGTAATGGACGAAAGCGGCATGGTGCCCGACATCGTCAGCGTCAGCGCCAAAACCGGCGCCAATATGGCTGCCCTGCACGCCGCTATCGTGCGCCAGCTTGCCGAACTGCCAGCCTCACACGCTGCCCGCGAGCAGAGCGCCCCGCGACTGTATGTGGACAGGGTCTTTACCGCCAACGGCACCGGCACCGTGCTCACCGGAACCTTGCAACAGGGCCGCCTCAAGGTGGGAGACAAACTGCGCCTCTACCCCGCCGATCGGGAGGTGCAGGTGCGCTCGCTGCAGGCCTATCACCAGAGCGTCGACGAGATCGGCGCCGTCTGTCGGGTGGCGGTGGGCCTTAAAAAAGTGCCCCACAAGGAGGTGGCCCGCGGTCACTGCCTTACCAGCGCCGCTGGCCAGTGCAAGGCGGCGACCCACCTTATCGTGCGACTCAACGCCGAGAGCCTGAGCACCAAGACGCTACGCCCCTCTCTGCACAACAAGGAGATCGAAGTGGCCCTTGGCAGCTGGCATGGCCGGGCCCGTTTCGTGCCCATCAAGGATACCCGGCTGGCGCGGCTGATCTTTACCAGCCCCATCCCCTGCTTCTTCGGCCAGCCGCTCGCCATCATTCGCCACGGCAGCAGCGAACTGCTGCACGGCGCCCGCATCGTCTGGTGCGGCGACATCCATCCCGCCAGACGCAAGGCACTGCACACCCTGCTGGGCGAGCTGCCAGATGAGCTCGAGCACTACAACCCGGCCACCCTGCAACTGGGGCTCAACGGCTATGTGCTAGCCAGCCGCTTTGACCAGCAGCCAGAGCAGGTCACCCCCCTCGGTGAGTGGCTGCTGGACAACCACTGGCTGGCCCAGAGCCGCGACCAGCTGCTCGCTACATTGGCCAGCGAACCGCTTAGCGCCGCAGAGCTTGCAACCCGCTTTGGCATCGCCCTGCCGGTCACTCAGGCCCTGCTCCAGCAGCTCAAGAGCGAGCAGCTTGTTCGCCTGCACCATGACAAGTGGCAGCAGGGCAGCGGCGAGTCGGAAGACGATCTGGGAGAAGAGGCGCAACTGGTGCTCAAGGTGGTGCGAGATCAAGGCAAGGAGGGTTACGAGCCCGGTAAACTGGGCCCCGGCGGCGTGGCGCTGGATCCCTTTATCACCCGCAAACTGCCCGCCGCCCTGCAGCAGGGCTTGCAGCAAAAAGGCGCGTTGCAAAGGCAGCTGCGCAATCTGGCACGACTCAAGTATCTGGTGCAGCTCGATGGCCCCATCTACTACGACGCCGAGCTTTACAACCAGATGGTCGCCGCCGTGCTGGCGGGCCAGCAGGTGGGAGATCTGATCGACATGGCATCCCTCAAGGAGATCACCGGCTTGTCGCGCAAATACGCCATTCCGTTCTGCCTGCGCATGGAGATGGATGGCTGGGTACGACGCGAGGAGAACGAGCGCCGGGTGCTGCGTTTGCCGCAGACTCAAGATGAGATGGAGCCGGCATGAGCGCCACCATCACCCCCTCTGACTCTGCCAATCCTGTGGCCAACCGGCTGCGCCGCGAATTTCATATCGACGGCATAGTTCAGGGGGTCGGCTTTCGCCCCTTCGTCTATGGACTGGCGCTGCGCCACGGCCTTGCCGGCTATGTGTTGAACGACGCGAGCGGCGTCACCATCGGCGCCGAAGGATCGCCCGAGCAGATGGCCAGCTTTGCCCGCGAACTGCGGGAACTGGCGCCGCCGCTGAGCCGCATCGATCACTTCAGCGAGCGGGAACTGCCCCTCGCTCATGATCCCGACTTCGATGGCCAATTTCATGGCCAGTTTCGAATTAAAGCAAGCCAGCAGCAGAGCGCGGCCACGGTCGCCATCTCGCCGGATCAGGGAATGTGCGAGGCGTGCGCCACGGACGTGGCCAACCCCAACGATCGCCACCACCACTACCCCTTTACCAACTGCACCCACTGCGGCCCGCGCTACACCATTATCCGCCGCCTCCCCTACGACAGACCCCATACCGCCATGGCAGGCTTTGCCATGTGCCCGCGCTGCGCGGCGGCCTATGAAAATCCGCTGGACAGACGCTACCATGCCCAGCCGGTGAGCTGCCCCGAGTGCGGGCCGCATCTGACCTGGCGCAGCGGCCTCGGCGATGCCCTGGCCGAGCGCGAGGATGCCCTGCAAGCAGCAGCAAGCGCACTGCAGGCGGGGGCGCTGATTGCGGTCAAGGGGATGGGGGGGTATCACCTGATATGCGATGCCCGCAATGAACAGAGTGTTGCCAGATTGCGAACGTTCAAGCGGCGCGCGCGCAAGCCACTGGCGGTGATGATGGGCTCCCTTGCCGAGGCCAAACTGCATGTCACCGGCAGCGAAGACGAGTGGAAGCTGCTCACCTCTCAGGCCAGACCCATCACCTTGCTGCGCAAGCGCATTAACGATGATCGGCTCTCAGAATCCCTACTGACAACCGCGCCGCTGGCCGAGGGGATCGCCCCCGGCATTCCCTACCTTGGCATTATGCTCCCCTATACCCCGCTCCATCAGCTGCTGCTGGACGCCTGTGCCATGCCGCTGGTGGCGACCAGCGCCAATGGTCGCGGCAGCCCAATCCTTATCGAGTGCGAGGCGGTGGTCAGGGAACTCGGCAGCGAGATTGACGGCATCCTGGATCACAACCGCCCTATCCTGCACCCGTGCGACGACAGTCTGGTGCAGTGGGCAGGCGGGCGACGCCAGACGTTGCGGCTGGCCCGGGGCTATGCCCCCTGCACTCCCAGCCTGCAAGAGGCGGTCAAGGCGCCGCTCTTGGCAGTCGGGGCGCAACAGAAGAACCAGCTGGCGCTCGCCTTCGGCCGCCAGCGCATCTACAGCCCCTATATTGGCGATCTCCACAGCCTGCCGATGCAGGAGCACTTCGAGCAGACCCTGGCCACCTTTCGCGAACTCTACGATCTCAAGCCAGAACTGCTGGTCTCGGATCGCCACCTCGGCTACCTCAGCCACCAGTGGGCCAAAAGCTATTGCCAGAATCAAGGTGCCACCCACCTCGAGGTGCAGCACCATCACGCCCACCTGCTGGGGGTGATGGCCGAGCACGACATCACGGGCCCGGTGCTGGGTGTTGCCTTCGATGGCACCGGCCTTGGCGATGACGGCACCCTCTGGGGCGGCGAGCTGCTGATCGCAGACGTTCAGGGCTTCGATCGTGTTGCCCACCTCGCGCCTTTCAAGCTGATCGGCGGCGAGGCGGCCATTCGCGAGCCGGTGCGTCAGCTGCTGGGGCTGCTGTTTGAATCGCACAGCCCTGAGGAGATCAGTGCCCTCGACATTCCTTTGATCAACACGTTGCCACCTGAGCAGATCAACAATCTGCACCAGCTCTGGCATCTCGGTCGCAACGCCCCTTACACCAGCTCCATCGGTCGGCTGTTCGATGCGGTGGCGGCGCTCTTGGGGGTGATCGACACCCCCGATTACGAGGGCGAAGCGGGGCTATTGCTGGAGGCGGCTGCCTTGCAGCTGGCACCCGATGAACAGCCCTTCCCCCTCGCCTTTGATCTCAGCCAATCAGCGGAGGGGCCGCTGCGGATCCAGTGGGCAGAGCTGCTCCATACCCTTGTCAGCGAGAGGCGGTCAGGCACCGCCACCGCCAGCCTGGCCGCCGGTTTTATCCGAGCCATCAGCAATCTGGTCATCGCCCTGGCCGAGCGCTTCCCCGGCTATCCGGTGGCGCTTGGGGGTGGTGTCTTTCAAAACCGGGTGCTGATGGACCAGCTGGTGCCCGCTCTCGAAGCGGCCGGTCGGCAGGTATTGACCAGCGAAACCCTGCCGCTCAATGACGGTAGCATCGCCGCCGGTCAGCTCTGGTTTGCCATCCACCATATTGCCACGCACCGCCCAACCACAGCTGGCTGTGCCACCTTGTCGGAGTCCTGAAATCCATGTGTCTATCCATCCCCTCTCAGGTGGTGCAGCTGCACCCCGAAGATAACTGCGTCACCGTCGACACCCTGGGGGTGCAGCGGCGCGTCAGCTGCATGCTGCTCGAAGAGCCTCTCCAGGTGGGCGACTATGTGCTGCTCCATATCGGCTTTGTGATGAGCAAGATTGACGAAGCGGAGGCGCAGGCCAGCCTCGAGAGCTTCCGCCAGATGGTGGCCCTGATGCCCAAACAGGATATCTTGCCATGCTGACCTTGAATGATCTGTTTCAGGGCTTTCGCCAGCCCGAGGTGATCCGCGCCCTCGCCGCCCAAATTACAGAACTGGCCAAAAATCTGCCCGAACCGCTGCGGGTGATGGAGGTGTGTGGCGGCCATACCCACACCATCATGAAGTACGGCCTGCACCAGCTGCTGCCCGCCAGCATCGAGTTTGTCCACGGCCCCGGCTGCCCGGTCTGCATCATGCCAAAAGAGCGCATCGATCAGGCCATCGAGCTGGCGAGTCAACCGAATGTCATTCTGGTCACCCTGGGGGACATGATCCGGGTGCCGGGCTCCAAAGGCACGCTGGCCCAGCAGCGCGCCAAAGGGAGCGATATCCGTCCGGTCTATGACCCCCTCGATGCCCTGCGTATCGCCAAAGAGAACCCGGAAAAAACCGTGGTCTTCTTCGCCATCGGTTTCGAGACCTCTACCCCCATGACCGCCGCCTTGCTGGCTGCGGCTGAAGCTGAGGGGATTGAGAACCTCCTGTTTCATATCAACCATGTGCTGGTGCCCCCCGCCATTCATGCGGTGATGGCCGATGGAGTGGCCAAGGTGAACGCCTTTATCGGCCCCTCCCACGTCAGCGTCATCACAGGCGCCGATATCTACCTGCCTATCGTCGAACGCTATCAGGTGCCGGTGGTGGTGAGCGGCTTCGAGCCGGTGGATGTGATGGAGGCGCTCTTGATGATGGTGCGCCAGAAGGTGGAGGGTCGCTACGCGCTGGAGGTGCAGTACAGCCGCGCCGTCACCGCCAGCGGTAATAAAGCCGCCCAGCGGCTGGTCGAGCGCTTTTTCGCGACCCGCGAGCATTTTCGCTGGCGAGGTCTGGGGGATATCAACGCCTCCGCCCTGCGCCTGCGCGATGCCTTCGCCAAGCGCGATGCAGAGCGTCACTTTGCGCTCAATCAGACCCCCATCGATGACCACAAGGCGTGCCAGTGCGCCGATATCCTGCGCGGCCTGGCCAAACCGAACCAGTGCAACGTCTTTGGCCGGGGCTGCACCCCGACCCAGCCCATGGGCAGCTGCATGGTCAGCTCCGAGGGGGCCTGCAATGCCTACTACCGATATATGGGGATCCAGGAACGATGAGAGAAATCCAACTTAGCCACGGCGGCGGGGGCGTGGAGATGAACCAGCTGCTCAACCAGCTCTTCTTTCGCCACTTTGGCAACGAGATCCTGCTGCGCGGTGAAGATGCCGCCCTGCTGCCGGTGAACGGCCCCGTCGCCTTCACCACCGACAGCTTTACCGTCTCGCCGCTCTTCTTCGAGGGAGGGGATATCGGCAAGCTGGCCATCGCCGGCACGGTCAATGATCTCGCCATGATGGGGGCCAAGCCCGAGTATCTGAGCTGCAGCTTTATCATCGAGGAGGGTTTCCCCTACGCCGATCTGGCCCGCATCGTCGAGTCGATGGCGGCAGAGCTTGCCAAGAGCGGTGCCCGCATTGTCTGCGGCGACACCAAGGTGGTGCCCAAGGGGGCAGCCGACAAGATCTTTATCAACACCAGCGGGGTCGGCACCTTCCCGCTGCCTGAGCAAAGCCGGGGCATCTCGGTGCGCAACCTCAAAGCCGGTGACGCCATCCTGGTGTCGCGGGATATCGGCAGCCACGGCGCCTGCATCCTGATGGCCCGTGACGCCCTGCAGCTGGGATCTGATCTCAAGAGCGACTGCACCACCCTCTGGCCACAGGTAGAAGCGCTGCTAAAAGCGGGTATTACCCCTCACACCCTGCGCGATGCCACCCGCGGTGGCCTTGCGGCCGTGCTCAACGAGTGGAGCAGCGCCTCCGGCGTTGCCATCGAGCTGGAGGAGTCCGCCATTCCGGTGTGCGATCCGGTGCGTGGCCTGTGCGAGCTCTACGGTTTCGAGCCCCATGATCTCGCCAACGAGGGAACCATGGTGCTAGCCCTGCCTGCCGAACAGGCGCAGGACGCGCTGGGCATCTTGCGGCAATTCAACCCCGCTGCCAGCCAGATCGGCGTGGTGCAGGCGAGCGATCGCCACAAGGTGATCCTCAACAACCCCTGGGGCAGCCGCCGCTATCTGGAGCTGCCGCAGGGGGAACTGCTGCCGCGGATCTGTTGAGCGGCCATGCCGTTCCGTCAATTACAGGGAGGAGTCACTGCTCCTCTCCATATCGGTTAAGGAGCCACCATGCACGAAATGTCTCTGGCCATGGCCGCCATCGATCTGGCGGCTGAACAGGCCATCCAGCGGGGCTTTACCAGGGTGACCGCCCTCTGGCTCGAGGTTGGCAGCTTCTCCTGCGTCGACCCGGACACCATTGCCTTCTGTTTCGAGGCGGCCGCCAAGGGCACCGCCGTCGAGGGGGCCCAGCTGCACTTTCAGCACCAGGCGGCAGAGGCCTGGTGTTACGACTGCAACCAGACGGTCACCCTCACCGAGCGCGGGCAGGCCTGCCCCGAGTGTGGCGGATACAAATTACGAGTCGCGCAGGGTGATAGCCTGCGCATCACCGACATCGAGGTAAGTTGATATGTGTAGCGTATGCGGATGCGGCCAGGCGCGGATCGCCGGCCATGAGCACGATCATGAGCATCATCACGAACATGAACATCACCATGAACATGGTCATGAACACGACCATCATCATGCTCATGACGCCCATCATCATCATGATCACGAGCAGAGCGCGCCGCGCACCCTGATCATTCACCACCACTATCACCATCAGGGGGATGTCCATCACCACTACCATGGGGTGCGGGCTCCCATAAGCCTAGAGGGGCATGATCACCCCCATGAGCACCACCATGATCACCCCCACGACCATCATCATGATCATGCCCACTCTCATGACCACGGCCATTCCCATGATCACAGCCATGACCATGACCATGACCATCAGCAGGGTGATCTGCACTATGGCAAAGGGGAGGCGGGATTGTCGGTGCCCGGCATGGGGCAGCGCCAGCTGATCGCCATCGAGATGGATGTGCTGGCCAAGAACAATGCGCTGGCGGCCCACAACCGCGAACACTTCGACGAGGCGGCCCAGCTGGTGCTCAACCTAGTCTCTAGCCCGGGTTCAGGCAAAACCACCCTGCTGTGCGAAACCTTGCGCCAGCTGGCCAACAAGCGCCCCTGCGCTGTAATCGAAGGGGATCAGCAGACCAGTGCCGATGCGGATCGCATCCGTGCCACCGGCGTTCCTGCCGTGCAGATCAACACCGGCAAGGGCTGCCATCTGGATGCCAAAATGGTTCACGACGCCTGCCACCAGCTGCCCGCCAATGAAGGGGGCATCCTCTTTATCGAGAACGTAGGCAATCTGGTCTGCCCCGCCAGCTTCGATCTTGGCGAGAAGTACAAGGTGGCGATCCTCTCGGTCACCGAGGGGGAAGAGA
Source organism: Aeromonas sp. 84A (assembly GCF_051919345.1). Lineage (NCBI taxonomy): Bacteria > Pseudomonadati > Pseudomonadota > Gammaproteobacteria > Aeromonadales > Aeromonadaceae > Aeromonas > Aeromonas sp. 84A. The sequence continues at coordinate 2,546,459 of NZ_JBQBEW010000001.1, read as the reverse complement.
AGCCGCTGAAATACCCGGATATGTTTGCCGCCGCCCAGCTAATGGTAATCAACAAGATCGATCTGCTGCCCTACGTCAGCTTTGACGTGGCCCGCTGCATCGAGAACGCCAAACGGGTCAACCCCTATATTCAGGTGATCCAGGTCAGCGCCACCACGGGCGAAGGGATGGATGCCTGGCTCAACTGGCTGGCCAGTGCCTGAACCAGTTAAACGCCACTGATAACGGTAGAAAACAAGAGAGGGAGGCTGATGCCTCCCTCTCTTTATCTGCGCACTTTGCCAACGGTTCTCTCTGTACAGAATGGCCAGCGTTTCATACTCGCCCCCCGAACCCTGGCCCTCTCCCCTGGGAGAGGGAACCGGTTTGTGGATGCCGACAGCATGCTGCAACTATACGACTCCCTCAAACCCCTCAGGGGGCGCTTCGAGCATAACAACCAGCCATATTTTCAAACCCCGAGATTTTCCAAACCCTAAACCCCGAGCGTGGTGAGATGGCACCTTCAACTCCCTTCTCCCCTTGCGGGAGAAGGGCTGGGGATGAGGGGGAAGCCAATCCTCAGGCCGCATTTTCAGCCAATACACCAGTCACGGGCTGCACCTCCCCAAAGCGCAGCACCCGATGGCAGATCTGGCGCAACAGCGCCTGCTGGTGACTAAAAATCAGGATGCCAAGCCCGCGCTGCTCGCACTCACGCATTAACTCCTGCCAAATATGGCGCTGGATTTGCGGGTCCAGCTGGGCGGTCACCTCATCGGCGACAAGCAACCGGGTGCGGGGATCGAGGGCGCGCAGCAACGCGATGCGGGCCAGCTCGCCACCGGAGAGCTGGCCGGGTTTACGACCAAGCCATTCAGGCTTGACCATAAAGCGGGCCAGCATGGCGTCATCGGGGCGCCATACATCCCAGAGCGCCTGCACGGTGGTGCGATAGGGATTGAAAGTGAGTTCCGGGTGCTGGGGCACCAGCTGGATGGGGTTATAACCTTTTACCTGTTCAGGTACTGGCTGCCCATCCAGCAGGATCTGCCCGCCAGCCCCAACCGGTTGCCAACCCGCCAATACCCGCCCCAGCGTGGTCTTGCCATGGCCACTCGGCGCAGAGATACCGAGTCGCTCGCCCGCTTTCACCGTCAGCGATAACCCCTGCCAGAGGGGTCGTTCCCCCTGGGCGATAGTGAGATTTCGTACTTCAAACATCAGGAAACCTCCGGCACAGAGAAGAGCGCATTGAACTCGGGCAGCGCCTGCCAGTGGGCGCGGAGCATCTCGCTCCCCTGCCCCTGGCGCAGATGGTGGCAGCTCAAGGTATCGCTCACCTGCCCCTGATGCAGCGCCACAATGCGATCGGCAAAGCGGGCCGCCAGCGCCAGATCGTGGGTCACCCAGAGGATACCGCAGCCCTGATTGACCAATTCACGCAACTGGCTGAGCAGCTGGCAGGCCAGCCCTTCGTCGAGCCAGGCGGTGATCTCGTCTGCCAGAATGTAGCGGGCACCGCCGAGCGCCGCAGTGCAGGCCAGAATGCGCTTGGCCATGCCGCCGGAGAGCTGGCGCGGGAATCTGTCCAGGGTGGTCGCGGGCAGCTGGTAGCGCAGCAACTGCTCGCCGAGCCGCTCGCGAGAACCGCTCTGACCGCAGAGACGCGCCGCCCGGCCCAGCTGGCGCTCCACCGTCAGCAACGGATTGAGAGCGCTCACCCCCTGTGGCACATAGCAGAGAGTGTGACCGCGCAGACGGGCCCTACTGGCATCGCACAGAGGCGTGCCATCGAGGGAGATGGTGCCGCGCATCCGCAGATTGTCCGGCAGCAGAGTCAGAGCGCTTTGCAACAGCAGGCTCTTGCCCTCGCCGCTCCCCCCACCAGCGCCACTATCTCCCCCGGCGCCAGTTGCAGGCTGATATCGGTCAGCAATGGCTGCCAACTGCGCCGCCCCAGCCAGGAGTAGTGGGCTGCCTCTATGGTCACCTGATCAAAACTCAGCATGGTTCACTCCTGTGCCAAAGCAGCTGTTGCAAGGCGCGGGTCGCCTGATCAAACAGCAACACCAGCAGCAACAACATCAGGCCGGGGAATAGGGCCAGCCACCAGCCGCCACCGGCCAGATAACGCAGGGCATCGGCCAGCAGCAGGCCCAGCGAGGCCTCGTGGGCCGCCAGCCCAAAGCCGAGAAAGCTCAAGGCCGCGCTGTGCAGCACCGCATGGGGAAACATCAGCAAGGTGCCGATAAACCACTGGGGCAGCAGCCCCGGCAGCAAGTGGGTGCGCCAGCGACGCAGCGCCCTCATCCCCTGACAGCGGGCCAGCACCACATAGTCGCTGCAGGCGATCCGCCGCGCTTCTGCGCAAAGAATGAGTGCCAACTTGGGCCAGTGGGTCAGTGCCACCGCCAGGATCACTCCGCGCATACCGCCCCCCACGGTAAAGCAGATGAGGATCAGCAGCAGCATATGGGGCAGCGCCAGCATGGCGTCGATCACCATTCGCACCGCCGCATCACATCTGGGGTGAATGAGCGACACGCTTGCCGCCGCCATGGCCAGCAGGCCACTGCAGAGCGCCGTGCTGATGCCCAGCTCCAGACTGGTGAGGGTGCCCTGAAAAGCCCGCAACCAGAGATCCCGCCCCATCTGATCGGTGCCGAACCAGTGGGCCAGCGAGGGGGGTTGCTGGCGCGCCAGCAGATCCATCGGCACATCCTGATGAGAGAGGCTCCAGCCGTAAGTGGCCAGCAGCGCCAATCCGAGCAGGGCAAAAACCAGCCGCAGTATGGAGGGAAGCGGATTAAACAACATGCTCACCCTCCCAACCCCGATTGATGCGCGCCAGCAGCAAACTGGCCACCGTGTTGCCAATAAAGACCAGCAGGGTGCAGAAGAGCACGATTCCCATCAGCAAGGGGATATCGCCCCTGAGCCCCGCATCCACGGTGGCCTGGCCGAGCCCCGGGTAGGAGAAGACCTTTTCGGCCAAGAGCGATCCGCCAATCAGTTCACCGAGCGAGGCAAACTGCAGGCAGAGCGCCGGGGTCAGGGCGTGGCGCAGCACGTGAAAACGCAGCATCGGCCAGCCGCCATCCCCCTGAGCGCGGGCGTAGCGGATAAAGTCGCTCTCCAGCACCTCGGCCACTCGCGCCCGGGTATGCAGGGCAATATTGCCCAGCCCGAGCAGGGCGAGCGTGGTGACCGGCAGCAGCAGATGACGCAACCGCATCAGCCAATCCGCCTCATCGGCAGCGAGCCCCGGCGTCCAGGCGCAGCAGACCGGCAGTAGCGGCCAATGCACCGCAAACAGGGCGAGCAGCAACAGGCCGACCCAGAAGGTGGGCAAGGAGGCGAGCAGGTAGGCAAAACGGCAAATAAGGCGATCGGGCCAGCGGTTGAGATAGCGACCGGCGCAGAGGCCCAGCAAAATCCCGAAAAAGCCGGACAGCAGCCAGGCGCCCGCCAGCAGCAGGAAGGAGGCAGCAAAGCGCTGGCCTATGACCTCACCCACCGGTGCGTTATAAAGCATGGAGTAACCGAGATCCCCCCGCAGCACCTGGGTAAACCAGTGCCAGTAACGCAGCCAGAGCGGCTGATCCAGCCCCCAGCGAGCGGCGATGCGGGCGTACTGCTCTGGCGGCACATGGAGCAGGTCGTTGCCGATATAGGCCTTGATGGGGTCGATGGGGGAGTAGCTCAGCAGCACAAAGGTGGCGACCGAGACCAGACATAACAGCCCTGCCAGACGCAGCAGGGCTTTTAGCAACAGATAACCTGAATGACTCAAGGGCGAACTTACCGGCACGTCCACCGCCAATCCTGCAGGTTGTTGAGCAGGGACCAGCTACCGTGGATTTCCGGCGCCCCCTTGCCAAGGTCGATGCAACGGTTGGCGAGATAGGTGTGCTGCACGTTGAGCAGCCAGGCCCAGGCGGCATCTCCCTGCACTCCGGCGCCGGTCTTGCCATCCCACTCCACCTGCTGCCAGAACGGCACGGCCGCCTGCCAGTTCGGGGCATCCAGCGCCTGCTTGAGGTGGCCATCCACCACAGGGTTGCTGTAGTAGCCCGGGTTGTAGAACTCCACGCCACCGGAGCCGCTCTGGTAGTGGTGATAGAGCTCCATGGGATCCAGACTCCCCCACCCCATCAGCACCGGATTGGCGTGCATCTCGCGCTCCACCTGCTCCCAGCTGCCGGACTTGAGGCTCACCTCAAGGCCAATGGGTTTGAGCATGGCCCGCACCGCTTCCGCCAAATCCCGGCGGGTGCTGTCGCCACTGGTGTACCAGAGGGTAAAGGCGGCGCGCAGGGAGCCCTTGTGGCGAATGCCGTCACTGCCCATCTTCCAACCCGCCTCGTCGAGCAGGGCGTTGGCGTGGGCGGCATCGCCATCCTTGAAGGCGGTGGCTTTGTTCAGCCAGGGCAAACCTTCCACCGCGCTGTAGGCGGGGATGGCATGTCCTTCCAGCAGCTGATCGGCCAGCAGCTTGCGGTCGATGGCGTAGTTGATGGCGCGGCGCACCGCCACGTCCGAGGTCACGTCGTTGCCGATGGGATAACCCTTGGCATCCTTGCCACCCGCAGGCGGAATAGGGAAAACGATGCCACGGTTCTCTACACTCGGCCGCACCCAGAGCTTGAGGGAAGCAGGCACGGTGGGCGCCAGCGACGGGGCGATGCGCACCACATCGAGCTGGCTGCTCTGGGCGGCGGCATAGGCGCTCTCTTCATCGATAAAGACAAAGACCAGCCGTTTGAAGTCATTGTTGCCGCCGGCGTAATAGGGGTTCGCCTCCACCACCAGCTGTTGGCCGGGCAGGAAGCTCACCAGCCGGTAAGGGCCGGCACCGACCGGCTTTTGGGCATAGGTTTTTGCGTCGTAATCCTGCTTCGACACTATGCCCAAGGATCCCAGCACGTTGACAAAGGTGCTCTGGGGGGCACTCAGGGTAATGGCCACTTCGGTGGGTGAGAGCTCCTTGGCCGAGACAAAGTTGCCCATGTCGATCTTGCCGCCGCCCTTGGCTGCGCTGTTGTAGGTAAAGGCCACATCCTCGGCGGTGAGCGGCGCGCCATTTGAGAATTTCAGGCCGGGCTTGAGGGTGATAAGCCACCCCTTGCCATCCTTGTTCGGTGTCACCGATTTGGTGAGCAGATCCTGCCAGCTGAGGTCCGCGTTTTGCTTGAGCAGCGGGCTGTGCAGCAGCAGGTAGCTGCCGTGACTCCAGCCAAGCAGAGGATCAAACCCTTCGGTGGGTTCGGCTCCGATGGCGAGCTTGAGCTCGGCAGGCACAGGTTGGGCAGCGGCCAGCACCGCGTGAGAGGCAGTGCCCAGCAGCAGGGTCAACAGGGCGGTAGCGCTGGATCTGGCGTAATGGCGAAGGGAATTGCGTGGAACAGTCATGGGGATCCTTCTTGTTTTGTACCACTCACGGATCATCACGCAAAAAAGAGGCGGAATGCGTGTCTGAACATGGGAGTGAGGGGCCAAAATGGCCCCCTATTCTAAACTTGATTTCGCGTGAAACCTAGCGACTATGCCGGTTGACCGCGCCGGGCACCGAATAGCCGTCTGCGGCCCAGATCCACGCCGCCAGCCCCTTGTTGTACCGGCAAGGAGAGCAGCATCTTGAGGGTGCTGCTCACCAGTGCTCGCCCCTCCCCGGCCCCGAGATGGGGATCGAGCGGCGACATCAGGGAGCAGGCCAGCAACTGACCACTTTCGGGCAATTCACCCACCATAAAGGTCATGTTGCCGCAGGGGAGCTGCAGGGCGAGCCGATCGCTGCTGCTGCGCACCGGCCAAAGCTGATCCGGCCCCGGCAGCAGCACCACGCTCAGCATCCAGGGGGTGAGCACGCAGCCGAGCCACTGGTCTTCAAACAACGTGCACTCCGCCACAATGGGCATGGTGGCGTGATAGAAGGGCAACGCCTGCATCTCTTCGCGAGCGATCCGCTCATACTGGGCTACCAGCAGAGGCGCGGGATCGCGGGCAAAACCGGCAAACTCCTGTGCCGTCTCCGGTACTCTCTCCAGCACTCTCTCAGCCTCGCTTAAATGGGACTGCGCCATAGGCCCTCCCGCGCTTGTTCAGCTTTCTCCTGCTCAGAGAGCGGGATGGCAGGGGCACCGACACTGGCCAGCAGGGTCAAAATCCGATCCGTCGCCTCCCCCATGGCAGCCGCCACCACTGGGGTGAGGCCGATGCGCGGTTCGAGGGATTCAGGCTCTATGCCGATCAGAGTGAGCCGCTTTGGCGACTCCCCCGTCATATGCAGCGCCGAGAGCACATCCGCCAGCCCCAGCTGATGGGGGGAGATCTTGCGGCCAAACAGGGTCGGGATCTCCTCATCTTTCAGAGTCACTACGGTGCCCGGCGGATTACCGCTGCGCACCGCATCCGCCAGAATGATGTGATCGCGACTGGCCATGGCTTCGAGCAATTCCATGCCGGCGGTACCGCCATCGAGCAGCTCGATGCCGGGGGCGAAACGGTATTCCCGCCCCAGTCCCTCGACAATGCGAACCCCCACCGCCTCATCGCTCAAGAGCAGGTTGCCGACGCCCAAGATCAGGATGTTCATCACAACACCTTCACCTGAGTTGTTTCGCCATTCTGGGTATCCACCACATGCACCGCGCAGGACATGCAGGGATCGAACGAGTGGATGGTGCGCACCACCTCCAGCGGTTTGGCGGGATCCGCCACCGGGGTGCCCACCAGCGCCTGCTCGTAGGGGCCGGGCTCGTCATTGAAGTTGCGCGGGCCCGAGTTCCAGGTCGATGGCACCACCGCCTGATAGTTCTCGATCTTGCCGCCCTTGATGACGATCCAGTGGGAGAGCATGCCGCGCGGTGCCTCTTCAAAGCCCACCCCGCGAAACTCCTTGTCCGCCGGGATCTCCGCCTTGATATAGGCGGTGGTATCCCCCTTGCCGATGTTGTCCACCAGCGCCTTCCACTGATTTGACAGTGTATCTTTGAGCACGCAGCAGCGCACCGCGCGACCGATGATGCGGCCCATGGTGGAGTGCAGCTGTTCGGTCTTGATGGCCGAGCCGGTGAGCGCCTTGTAGATGCCATTCAGCTGATCGAAGTGCGCTACCGTCTCCGGGTGTTGGGCGGCCAGTTTCACCAGCAAGTCTGCAAGCGGCCCCACCTCCACCACCTTGCCGTAGAAGGTGGGGGATTTGACCCAGGAGTATTTGCCGTCATCCTGCCAGCCGGTGTAGTTGGGCTCGGTCTTGCCCTCCCAAGGCTTGAGGGGTTCGTCATCCTTGTACCAGGCGTGCTTGTTGCTCTCGGCTATGCCGTCCATCAGCCAGCCATCCTGATGGCTCTCGATAGCGCGATACCCCGCCAGATTGCCATTCTCGATATAGCCGCCCGGCATCAGGAAGCTGCCGCCATTGGCGTCGGTGGGGAGCTCCGGCACGCTCAGGTAGTGTTTGGCACCCTGCCCCAGGTTCAGCCACTCGGGGTAGTGCGCGGCTATGATGGCGGCATCCACCTTGTAGACCTGCTCGATAAACTCGCCGAGCCGGTCGATAAAGCTCTTCACATAGAGCAGCCGCTCGAGGTTGAGCACGCTCGGTGCATCCAGATTGATGGGGTTGGCCACGCCGCCCACCGCCAGATTCTGGATGTGCGGGCTCTTGCCACCGAGGATGGCGACAATGCGGTTGGCATCGCGCTGGCACTCCAGCGCCTGCAGGTAGTGGGCCACGGCGATGAGGTTTACCTCCGGGCTCAGCTTCATCTCCTTGTGACCCCAGTAGCCGTTGGCAAAGATGCCGAGCTGGCCGCTGGCCACCAGTGCGCGGATTTTATCCTGCACCTTGGTCAACTCGTCGGCACTGTTGAGGGACCAGGTTGATACCCCCTTGAGCATGTCCGCCGCTTTTTGCGGATTGGCCTCAAGGGCCGCGGTGATGTCCACCCAGTCCAGCGCGGAGAGCTGATAGAAGTGGACGATGTGATCGTGGATGTTGTGGGCCGCGATGATGAGGTTGCGGATGTACTGGGCGTTGACCGGCACCTTGGCGCCGATGGCGTTCTCCACCGCCCGCACCGAGGCGATGGCGTGGATGGAGGTACATACCCCGCAGATACGCTGCACTATCATCCAGGCATCGCGCGGGTCGTTGCCCTTGACGATCTCCTCCATGCCGCGCCACATGGTGCCGGACGACCAGGCTTTGGTCACTTTGCCACCTTCGATTTCGCAGTCGATACGCAGGTGCCCCTCAATGCGGGTGATGGGGTCTATGGTGATACGTTGGCTCATACGTTGGCTTTCCCTCGGGCCTGATAATCTTGGTGAACACGTTCAAGTGATGGCAGTACCGGCAAGAGCCGGATCAACAGCAAATAGGCACACACCTCGATGGCAACAAAGCCCAGAGAGATCAGCACCTCCTCCGCGGAGGGGAAGTAGTGGTAGCCATTGCCGGGGTTGAAGGCGAGCAGGGAGTAATCCAGTCGCCAGAGGGCGGCGCCCAGCAGCATGCTGAGGGCCCCCAGGAACAACATGCGCGAATCGCGGCGGCTCTTGTCCCAGTGGAACACCAGCAGCGGGAAGATCATCAGCGCAATCTCGCTCCAGAACATGATGGAGAAGCGATTGAACTCGGAGAGATACTCCGACTTGTCGTGGATGACGATCTCGGCAAAGCGCAGCGCCACAAACAGGATCAGGAAGATATCGATCACCTGGGTCAGCTTGTAGAAGAGCGACTTCTCATTGGGGCCCCGCCCCGCCAGTCCCGCCTGAACCAGAGAGCCCTCAAATACCACGATGGAGAAGCCCATGATGAAGGCGGTAAGCAGCGAAAAGACCGGCAGCAACTCGTAGCTTTGCCAGAGCGGATGGATCTTCTCCCCCGCCACTATCATCAAGGATCCCATGGAGGATTGGTGCATGGTGGGCAACAGAGCCCCCAGCGCCAGCACGAAGAACATGATCTTGTTGAGGCGAATGAGTGACGCCTTCCAGCCGAACTTCTCCAGCAGCACGGGAGCGAACTCCAGCGCCATCACCCCGATATAGATGGTCATGCAGACCGCCGTCTCGAACAGCACCGAGGAGGTGTTGAAGTGACCGGGCAGGTAGAAGTACGGCAGGTTCCAGTAACGCCCCACGTCGATAGTGATGGAAAGGCCGCCCAGCGAGTAGCCAAACAGGCTCGCCAACAGGGCCGGTCGCACCAGCGGGTGATACTCGCCCCGGTTGAACACATAGACAGCCCAGGCCAGCGCCCAGCCGCCACAGGCGAAACCGGTACCGATCAAGAGATCGAACGAGATCCAGAGCCCCCAGGGGTAGCCGCCATTCAGATCGGTGACCGAACCCAGCCCGAAGACGAGGCGTTTTAAAATCAACATGCCGCACAGCACGGCAAAGGGGGCCAGCACCAGCACAGGCCAGCTGACCAGCTTGCCGCCGAGGGGATACGCCTTGTGGTTACTCATGATCCTTGCCTCCCTTTGTGGTGCCCTGATCCTTGATCTGCGCACTCCCCTGATCATGGCCATCATCGTGATGGTGATCGTGACCATTCTTGGTGTTGCGGCGAATGAGCACCGAAAGGCCAGTCAGCACCACCATGGGCAGCACCATCCCCTTGTAGAGGGTGTGCTGGATATGCTCGGAGCGTGCACCGGAGGAGAGCTCCGGCAGGTCGGGCATGTCGAGCTTGGTATAGGGCACCCCGGCCAGCACCAGCACCTGGGTGCCGCCCCCCTCCTTCTCGCCATAGACGTAAGGCTGGTAGTTGGGCACTTCGTGCTGGTAGGGGTCGTTGGCAGAGAGGGTCTGGCGCGGATAGGCATATTCGCTGCCCGGAGTCGCCAGCAGACGACGCTTGGCCTCGGCCATCAGCTCCTCGCGGGTGCCGAAGATCACGGCGCCGGTGGGGCACACCTCGACACAGCCGGGCAACTTGCCCTGATCGATCCGCTCAAGCCCCTTCTGGTTGCAGAGCTCGCACTTGTGGATCGCCCCCAGCGGATTGTCGTAGTCATATTTGGGCACATCGAACGGGCAGCCCACCATGCAGTAGCGACAGCCGGTGCAGACGCTCGGGTCGTAGTGAACGATGCCGGTCTTGGGATCTTTTTTAAGAGCCTGCACCGGACAGACAGAGACGCAGTTGGGATCGACACAGTGCATGCACTGCTTCTTGATGTAGGCGTAGCCATCCACCAGCTGATCCTTGTGCTCGCCAGTGCCGCTCTTCCACACCTGAATGATGTTGTTGGTGTAGGGGGTCAGCTTGTCGTTGTTGGACCAGGTTTGCGCCCCGGCTGGATTGGCCGGATTGCCGTTAAGGCGCTGACACTCCGCCACACAGGCCTGACAGCCAACGCAGAGGGTGGAGTCGTAGAGCATGCCGAGTGCGCCGGGAATGGGCGGCTTGTTCTTGGCCGCCGCCAGTGCGGTGCCGGGTACGGCTGTGCCCGCCGCCAGTGCACCGACGGAGGCAAATTTGAGGAAGTTGCGTCTGTTCACGGTTACTCCTCCCGTGATGGGTGCTGCCCGGCTTCGTGGCGCTTCTGCTGGCGACCGAGTTCACGCACCGTCATCAGACTCACCCCCACCAGCACCCCGAGGGCGCCACCGATAAGGCCGGTCGCGGTGGGCGAGGTATAGCCCCCCTCCTGGATCTTCACATCGGGTTTATCCACCCTCGGAGTCGGGTTCTCGACCTTGGCGAGCTGGAAGATCCCCTTGCTAAAACCGACCCCCTGCTCGTTACAGCCATAACAGGGGTGACCGATGCCGACCGGCCAGATGCCGCCGCCCACATCGCAGAACTCCAGAGTCGAGCAGTTGCCGTAGGTCTCCGGCCCCTTGCAGCCCAGATGGTAGAGACACCAGCCCTGCCGGTGGCCCTCATCGCCAAACTCCTTGGCAAAACGCCCTGCGTCGAAGTGCGGACGACGCTCGCAGTTCTCGTGGATCAGCCGCTCATAGGCAAACAGCGGGCGCTTCTTGCTATCCAGCGCCGGCAGCTTGCCGTAGGTGATGTAGTAGGCAACCGTGGTGAGGAAGTTGTGGGGATTGGGCGGGCAACCCGGGATATTGATGATGGGAGTGCCGATATTGCCGAGCGCCTCTTCCAGGCTGACCGCGCCGGTCGGGTTGCCGCCGCTGGCAGGCACACCGCCCCAGGCAGCACAGGAGCCGATGGCGATCACCGCAGCCGCGTCGGCGGCAGCACGGCGAATATGGTCGACGATAGGCTCACCGGCCACCATGCAGTAGACGCCACCATCTTTGAGCGGAATGGAGCCATCCACTACCAGCACATACTTGCCTTTATAGCGCTTGATGGCGTTGTGCTTGTTCTCTTCCGCCTGATGACCAAAGGCCGCCGAGAGTACCTCGTGGTACTCCAGCGAAATGGTGTTGAGGATCAGGTTCTCGATGGTGGGGTGGGTGGCGCGCAGCAGCGATTCGGTACAACCGGTGCACTCCTGCGCCCCAATCCAGATCACCGGCGGCCGTTCGGGGCTGGTGAGCGCAGTGGCCATCTTGGCGACGGCATGCTGACTTAATCCCAGGGTTGCGGCCATCCCGGCACACAATTTCATAAAATCACGGCGATTAATCCCATGAGCCGATAAAAAATTATCCTCGACCATTCTACTTATTCCCGTAGTGAGCACTTGTTTGATAAATGCTTAATAGCGGAAATGCTAAGGACTCACCCACCCTGCAGTATTGATCTCTATCAATTTCGACCGGCTTACCCCTATTTTCATAGCGAGGCACATCACAAATGAAATTAATTACCCCCAAAGAGATATTTAGCATCCCCGTAAATTTTATGAACTTAATTGGATATTAAATAATTAATCACCGCATATCCTCTCTTTCACTGTGAGCCAAATTAACATGATTGAAATCTTGGCTATACCGCTCATTTCAAAATACTGATACCCACCAATAAATGATCCATTAAATATATCTTTACTCATTCCATTGCATATTCCATACAGTCATCCACGGGACAACATCCTGACTTGCCTCCCCATACCAGAACTGTCTCACGGCCCGCTACCACCGGTAGCAAGCACGGCCTGCATGTCGCTTGGTTTCAGTTTGCATTTCAGTGCAACACGTTCTACTGCGAGCCCACACAGCACAACCCCGCTCAGCCTCCCTGCCGTTTAACACCGCTTAATGAAAAGATGCCGCCGAGGTATGCATATCAATACGCCCCCCCCACTCTTTATTGTCCTGGATGGAGGTGAGTAAATATCGCACTCACGGATATGTTTACGCATCATCGTGAATCTGCATTCAAATTAATGGTGAGAGAAAAGGCAAGGTGGAAGGCTGCATGCAACATAGTGATCATATTTAACTCGCGATGCATTCGCTCATCCGGTTACAGATGTTACCGCCCACCTTCACACTATTTACCTTCACGTCACCCTGCATAATTAACCAGAGCGTAAATATCCATTCCCATCGATATAGATGATAATTATTCTTGTTCAATGGCAACCCCAAAAAATGAGTTTGGATGACGATAAACATGACAAACGATAAGCGTGTTAATCATCAGCCGAGCAGTGGCTCCAGCCACTACCTTGCCTGATCGAACTTGAACTCGTTGACAGCCCTGCTCAGCTCGTGAAATGCAGCCCGCAGCGGCCGTAGTTGCACAGAGAAGCCTCCCCCTGACAGCCTCTGATAACCACGCCATGGAGCCTTGTTTCTGGCTGGTCCTACGGACACTTGCCAAGTGCGGGAATTGAACAAAAAAACGAGAAAAATCAAGATAGATAGCCAATTTAAATGACATAATTGACTATAGTTCAATCGAACGTTTGAAAAACGTGACCACTTCACATGGACCCAGCGCAATGACCACTGAACGGGAACAGTTGATCCGCTCACTGTTTGATGAGTACATCGAGCTGTATTCATCACGGGATGATCGGCTCACCACGCGGTTTAGCGACAATTTCAGCGGTTTTGCCGGCAGCAGTGATGTTCTGGTTACCGATAAAGATGAGTGGATCCGGATAACCCGCCGCGATTTTGCCCAGATCCCGGGCAGGATCCGCCTGGAAATACTCGATGTGACCCTGCAAGATCTGGCCGCTGATGTGGTGGCGGTCACCGCCTTCTTTCATATCCATCTACCGAAATCAGAACCTATCCTCTCCCGCAGAACCGCCAGGTTGGTATTGATTTTTCGACACGAAGCCATGGCGTGGAAAATTGCTCACAGCAGTATCTCCATCCCTTACAGTGCGGCTCGGGAAAGCGAAATTTACCCGATGACCAGTCTGGAGGAGCGCCAACATGAGCTGGAGCTCATTATCGAGCTCAGAACCAGGGAGCTGGCGGAAGCGAACCGGAAACTGGAAGCGCTCAGCAATACCGACGGGCTCACCAACATCGGCAACCGTCGTCTGTTCGACAACTCATTGAACCAGGCCTGGGAGCGCTGTATTCAGACAGAGATGCCGATTGCACTCATCATGCTCGACATCGATCATTTCAAGCAGTTCAACGACCTCTATGGCCACGTTGCCGGTGACGAGTGCCTTCGATTGCTGGCCCATACCCTGGCGCAATCCGGGCGCCGCTCGGGGGAGTTGGTGGCCCGCTACGGCGGAGAGGAATTTGTCATCCTGTTGCCACATGTCGAGCGTCAATCCGCCTATGAAATTGCCCAACATATCCAGCGGCTGATTTTTGCACTCGCGCAGCCACACGCACAAAATGCCACCGGTCTGGTGACAGTTAGCATGGGTGTTGCCTGCCTCAGACCATCGAGTCACTGGCAGCCATCTGAACTGGTAAAACTGGCTGATGCTGCGCTCTATACCGCCAAATCATCCGGCCGTAACTGCATCAGAGTGGCGGAGTCACCCAGCCTCCCGTAACCCCTCTGCCCATAAGTCCCTCATGCGTAACCATCCTCCCCACGGGGAACCACTGCACGCTAACCATGCACGGCAAGGCTCAACGCATCCCATCGCAACATACCTTCCCACTGATCCAGTGTGCTTTGATAGGTATCTGCCGCGTTGTAATGGACCATGGCATGCAGGCGGGCATGATGGCCAAGTCGCTTGACCACGTCGGGCATGGCATTGAGGCTGGCCAGCACCCGCGCCAGATCGCCGGGATCGTTTGGCTGATATTTGCGGCAATTCACGTCATCGGTGAGGTGTCGATCCCACCAGGCCCCATCGGCCGGGATCACTACGCATAATCCTGCCGCCATGGCCTCCAGAATGGAGAGACCAAACGGTTCCTGATGACTGGTGGAGACAAAAATGCCGCATCGAGATCGGATCTCGTCAAGATTGGCGGGGTTGGCATACCAGTGCGTGTCTGGCAGCTGTGGCTGAGGTTGGCTGCAGGGCTGCAGCGTACCCTTGGGCTGCAGATAGCACACCATCAGCTCGGGGCGAGCATCAGGGATCATCTGATGGGCGGCCAGCATGGTCTCCAGTCCCTTCCAGCGCAGCAACGAGGCAGCCCACAAAATGCGGTTACCACCCAGGGTCGCTTTGGGCCAATCAATCTCGCTCAAACCATTGGTAAATGGCTGCCAGTGTGACGGGAACTCGGTCTCGCCAAGCCGGGCCAGTAACGCCGCCAGGGAGCTTCGCGTCGACTCCAGATAAAACACAAAACTCGCCCGTTGCAAGGCTCTGGCAGAGAGCCCCGAGCACCCCACAGGGCCATGGATCAGCTGAACCACCCGGCACCGCAACCAGCGGGCCGCCCAGTAACAGCAGAGATCCACCCCCGGCCCGGACGCCGCCACCAGGCACTTCACCTCCCCCAGACGCAACACCAGCCAGAGGATCAGCAGGGTCTGCCACCCCTGTTTGAGCAGATAGCCGATGCCGGACTCCCGCCCCTTCAATATGTGGGGCAGCCAAAGGGGATGATGCTGACAACGGGACCAGGAGTCGGGGTCCTGGGTCAACACATGGCATGTGAGCCCGGGCATCCGTTTGGCCAACTCATCGAGCAGCACTTCGGTCGCAACCTTGGAGCCACCGCGAAACGGGATGGGATCCACAACGATGATCTTTCCAAACACCGGCTCAGTTTGCATGCTCATCTTGCTGCTCCCTTACTCTGGCACCTTGCGGCGGCCAAACCCCAGTTGCACTTTTTGCGCCACTCTTGCCATCCCACTCGCCAGCATATTGCGACCTCTGGCAAGGAGTCGTTGTCCCGCCCAATGCATGAGTGGTCGGAAGGGTGTGGGGACCGTGGCGTGCCAACGACCAGCCAGCGCGGCGTCCCACACCGCCGTGATCCCGTCGACATAGCGCGCCACCGTGAACAACTGTGCGGCACGCAACTGAGCGGCCCGCCCCATTTCACATCGGCGCTGCGGATTGCTCAATTGCCGCCAGTGATCAGCCATCTCGGCCCAATCCCCCGGGATTGCCAGCAAACCGGTCACCCCCTCTTCCACCACTTCGGGGATGCCGCCCACTCGGTAGGCACTGACCGGGAGCCCCAACATGCCCGCCTCCGCCAACGTCAGACCAAACACCTCCTCACGGGCTCCGGAGACCAGCAGATCCACCCCGCCTCGCAAGATAGCGGCGCTGTCCGGCCGCTCGCCAAGAAAGTGGACACGCTCGGCCACCCCGAGCTCGACAGCCAACGCCATCAATGCTTCCCGCTCCGGACCGCTGCCAATGATCAGCAACTGGGCCTCCTCCCCCGATGCCATCAGGGCAGCCAGCGAGCGGATCAGCAGATCAATCCCCTTGCGTTTGATCAATGAGCCGACGGTTGCGATGATCATATCCCCCGGGGGCAAGCCCAGCATGCCGACGACCGGCCAGTGAGCACCGCCATTCAGACGAGCGGCATCCACCCCGTTGGGAACCCGGATCAACCGATCGGCCGTGCAGCCATCCTGGCGCCAACCGGTCAACACCGGCTCGCTCACCCCGATCAGCACGTTTGCCTGATGGACCCGCAGGCTGAACCTGTCTCTTGGCTGGTAACGGGCATGGAGGTGGCACACCAGCGGTACCTGCAACGCCCGACAGACCCCCGCCAGCCACTGACAAGGAGCCGCGCTGTTGGCGTGCACCAGCCCAATCTGCCGCTCGGTGATGAGCTCTCTGGCTCGCCGGGAGAGGCGTCGATGGGCCGCAAGATCAAAACGTGGCGCCTGCCATCCCAGCAGCAGGCTGAACGGCTCGACCATGGTTTCGACCCCGAGGGTGGTCGCCTCTGCCGCCAGCGTCGGGCTATTGCACCAGAGCAGGGGCGTAAACCGGCTGCGATCGAGGTGGGCCAGCAGATCCAGCAGGCAGCGTTCGCTGCCGCGGATCCAGTCCTCTCCGTAGTGAACCAGCAAAACAGGGGTTGCGTTCATCCTCTTGCTCCCGTTGGTGGCACTGCCGGCAACCGGGTTGCCTCCTGATGATCCTCAGCGGTGGCCTTCACCTCTGTGGCCGCCTGCTGCACATACTTGATGGCGGCGACGGCCAGCGCCAACTCCAGATAGATGGGCCAGGTAAAGCCCTGGGTCAGGAAGGATCCCGAAATCACAAACCCCACCATGCTGGCCATCACCCCCTGCATCGCCGTGATCACTGCAGGAGGCATGCCAGCAAGCTGGCAACGCCAGCAACTGCGCAGGGTCACCGTCACCATGCCGATAAACAGCGCCAGCCCGACAAAGCCGGTTTCAGCCAGCACCCCGAACCAGGTGGAGTGCACCGCATGATTGAGTCCATCCCAATGGGGGCTGTAGAAGAAGTAGTTGTAATAGAAATTGGACAAGCCCACCCCCACCAGCGGATGGCCCAACGCCATGCCCCAGGCCGCTTGCCAGGCGTAGATCCGCCCCATGGCCGAGGCATCGACCCCGCTCTCGGCGGCGCCGCCAGATGCCCGGTCGCTGATCCCGGCGGCGGCAAACAGCACCACCAGCGCGACCATCCCCAGCGAGATCAACAGGGTTTTCGACTTCACCCGCTGCCAGGCAAACAGGCCGCTGACCGCACACACGCCAAGCAAGCCGCCGCGGCTCTGGGTGGCGATAATGGCGGCGGCGGTCAACGCAAAGCCGAGCCCCCCCAGCAAACGCCCCCCCACCCCATTGCCCTGATTGAGCAGCAAGCTCAGCGAAAAACCGGCAGGAAAGAGCAGCACCAGCGCCAGATCGTTGGGATCCCCCAGCACAGAGCCCAGCTCGCGCCCTATGGTCACCCGGGTGCCCTCCACCAGCCCGATCCCGCTCGCCTTGTTGTAGAGGGCCACCAGCGCCACCATACAGCCCGCAACCACGAAGGTGCGCACCGCCAGCGCAAAATCCCCCGGGGTGCGCACCAGCCAGGCGGTGGCCAGGGTCATCAGATAGATCTTGCTATAGCTGCCGGTCCAGGTGGCGATCGCCTCGCCCCGGTTGCTGGCAAATAGCACACCGATGGAGACCATCACAAAGAAGGCCGTCAGCCAGCTCAGCGCTGGACTCCAGTAGGGCTTGATCCGGCCGGTCAACAAAATGTGCCAGACCAGCGCGCCGATGGCAGCCAGCGAGAAGAGCAGCGGGATCTTGAGGGGATAGAGCTGGGGGAACACCTCATGCAGCCGGAAAAAGGAGAAGGTGACAAACCCCAGCACCATCAAGAAGGGCCAGCGCAGGGCAAACCAGATGGCGGGAATGGCAAGACCGAGCACCGGTAGCAGCAAGGGATGGGGCAGCCGCCACCAGAGCAGGGCCAGCACCAGACAGATGGCGCTTGCCCAGATGGCTGGCGTTAGACGAGCCATGATCCTGCCCACCATTGGCCGAGCCAGACCATCGCCAGCGCCCCAAGCGAACTGGCCCAGAGGGTGGAAAGGCGATACGGCAGCGGCAGCAACCGCTGGCTCACCAGATAAAAGGCCAGCGCCCGTACCAGATAGACCAGCAGCAGGGTCCAGATCACCCCGGCAACCCCGAAGGGGGGGATGGCGAGCAGAAAGCCTGCCACCCCAAGGGCGCTGCAGCCCAGATTGATCACCATCTGGGCATTGCTCTTCTCGCCGCTAAAGCAGCCGACATTGAGCAAGTCCGAAACATTGCGCACCGCCATACCCAGCACCAGCAGCGGAATATAGGCAATCGCCCCGTGATAGCTCTCCGGGGTCAGCCAGCGAATGAGCAAGGGGGCGGTGAGCCCGACAATCCCCGCGGTGACAAACCCCAGCACCGACCCCATTACGCTGTAGTGGGCATTGAGTCGCAGTCCATCCGGTTCGCGCAGCAGCATGAAACGGCGGGGATACCACCAGAGGGCAAAGGGTTGCAGCAACAACCCCACCGCCAGCGCCAGCTTGCCCGCTACGGCGTAGTAGGCAAGCAGCGCCTCCCCCACCACATCGGCCAGCAGCCAGCGATCCAGTCCGCTCAGGGCAAAACCTGCCAGCCCGCTCACCACCAGGGGCAATCCATAGCGCAGCAGCGGCCGATAGTGCTGCCAGTCAAAGCGGATCCCGCTATCTCGCCATTGCCAGAGGCTCAGCAGCAGCGCCAGTGCAACGCAGGTCAGGGTGCCGGAGGCCAACACCCCGCTCACGCCCCAGCCGAGCCAGAGCCACCAGCCGGTCAGCACCGACTGGATCACCGCCTTGCCTGCGGTCGCCACGAAAAAGAGCCGGGCCTGATTGCGCATCCGCAGCCATGCCAGTGGCACGCCGATCACCCCTTCAAACGGCAGGGCGCAGAGCACCCAGCGCACATCCGCAAGGCGGGTTTCCACCGGCAGCCAGGCTTGCACCACAGGTGCCATGAGCCAGAGCAGCACCAGACTGGCCAGGGCGATCAGCCAGACCAGACCAAACATGCGGGCCACTACCTGCTGGCGCTCCTGCTCATCTTTCGCCAATCCGGCAAAGCGGTAGAGGGCATCCACCAGCCCGAAGCCCAAAATAAGGGAACCCAGATTGATGAGGGTCAGCAGCACCTCCAGCTGGCCGTATTCACGAGGCAGCAGCTGATGGGTCAGCACCGGCAGCATCAGCAGGGAGATCCCCTTCATCAAGAGCAAGCCGCCGGCGTAATAGAGCATGGCAATCTGGTTCACACCAAGTTTCATAGGGCCTCCCAGCCACCCGAAGCATCCCGCTTCGGGTCAGCTACCGCTAATGCAAAGCCCACGCCACTCACTCCCGCCCTGAAGCGATAGCCTCTCTGTGTGGCTTAACCGGCTTGAACAGGCCCAGAATGAGACTGGCATTTGCGTTTTGCACAACGCGGGCTGCAAATTGCACCGACCGGCGCAATCTGCCCCTCCTCTTAGCCCCATTTGGCCCGATCCCGCTGGGGTCGTCCTGTTGGCCCGATCCCTGCTTTCTGCATAGCGAGCAACGGACTGCACCAGAGGGAGAGGTCGCCATGAACACCATCAACCTGCACCGGATGAAAAGCTGGGCCAAACAGGGGGAAACGCCACTGGCTCGCCGGGTATGGCGACTGGCCAAAAGTGCCCGCCACTGGTCATTCCCCGTGATCCCTCCCCTGCACCGGCTGCTTTATCGGCTCTATCTGCTCGGCAGCAACGCGCTGGCGACCCTGACCCGCACCCTTTGGTGGACCCCCTTGTTTCAATCTCGCCTGACGGCCCCCGCCCCGCGCCTCTATCTCTATGGTGGCATCCCCTATATCAGCGGTCCGGTCACCATCGAAATTGGTGCCGACTGCCGCCTCAGCGCCGCCATGACCATCAGCGGCCGGGCATCGAGCCAGACACCAAGGCTGGTCATTGGCCGCAATGTCGGGATTGGCTGGCAAACCACCCTGGCGGTGGGCAGCAAGATAGTGCTGGGGGATAACGTCAGAATTGCAGGGCGCGCCTTTCTGGCGGGCTACCCGGGGCACCCGGTCAACGCCCGCGACCGCGCTCTTGGCAAACCGGATCGCGATGAACAGGTGGGGGCCATCGTGCTGGAGCAGGATGTCTGGCTCGGCACCGGGGTGATGGTGATGGCCGGTGTCACCATAGGCGCCGGTACCATTGTCGCCGCAGGCAGCGTCGTCACCCGGGATCTGCCCGCAGGTGTGCTGGCAGCGGGTGTACCGGCCACCGTACTGCGTCCCTTGCAACCACAGGATCACAGCGACCTCGCACACGCCTCGGAGACCCTTGCATGAAACCACACTCACTGCCGCAACTGGTGGTGCTGGGCGAGGATTGGGGCCAGCACCCCTCCAGCACCCAGCACCTGATCAAGCGTCTGTTGCCCGATTATCAGGTGCTCTGGGTCAACTCCATCGGCATGCGCTGCCCCCGTTTTACCCTTCATGATCTCACCCGCATCGTCCGCAAACTGGGGGCGGTGCTGCGCGGCGCGCGCCATGCTGGCGGCCAGTCGGTTGCGCCATCAGAGGTCTGCAGCCCCCGGGTTCTGCCGCCGCTCGCCTTGCCACTGCCGGGCAGTCGGCTGGCGGGCAAGATCAATGGCCACTGGCTGGCGGCGCAGATCCGGCGTCAGTTGCCCGAGCTGGATCGCCCCTTGCTCTGGATCTCCCTGCCCAGCGCCGTCGATCTGATTGGCAAGCTGGATGAGAGGGCGGTGATCTACTACTGCGGCGATGACTTCTCGGCGCTGGCGGGGGTGGATCATCAAGCCATTGCCCACTGCGAAGCCCGACTGGTGGAAAAAGCGGATCTCATTCTGGCCGCCAGCCCCGCGTTGGCCAGCCGCTTTCCCCCCCATAAAACCCGGCTGCTCAGCCACGGGGTGGATCTCGAGCTGTTTATGCCCCCCAGAGAACGCCCGGCGGATCTCCCTTCCGGCCGTCCCATTGCCGGATTTTACGGCAGCCTGAGCGACTGGATTGATATCCCCCTGCTGGCAGAGACGGCGGCCGCCCTGCCCCACTGGGATCTGGTGCTGATTGGCCCGGTCCAGACCGATATCTCCCCCCTCAAGGGGCTCCCCAATATCCATCTGCTGGGGCCCCGTCCCCACCACACGCTGGCGGCCTATGCCCAGCACTGGCAGGTGAGTCTGCTGCCCTTTGTCGACAACGCCCAGATCCGTGCCTGCAATCCATTGAAATTGCGCGAGTATCTGGCCGCAGGGCGCCCTATCGTCAGCACCGATTTTCCGGCTCTCGATGGCTATCGGGATCAGATCCAGCTCCCCCACGATGGGGAGAGCCTGGCCCAGGCCATCAATCGGGCCGCCTTTGATCAATCCAATCCGGGCTGGTTTCAGGAGAGTGGCTGGGAGGGGCTCACCCGCAGCGAAGGGCGCCACACGCGCCAACAGCAGGTGGCCCTGCAAAGCTGGGATCACAAGGCTGCCGAGCTGAACAACTGGTTGAAGGGGCTGCCCGGATGAGCAGAGGGCTCTGGCTGGTTATCCTGCTCTGCGCCAATGCAGCAATGGCCACTACCCGGCTGGAGGGGCAGACCCCGCTGCCCCTAACCAGTAACCAGACACCCCAGCGGCTCGATATGAGCACCCACAACTGGCCAATAGGCAGCGATGATGAACTGGTGATCGAGGGCCATAACCCCAGCGCCCACCCGCAAACCCTGATCCTGCGTATCGACGACGAGGCCTCGGTCAACTACCGCAGCCGGGTCAATCTGGAGCGGATTGTCGCACCCGGCCCCTTCACCCAGCGCTTTGCCTTGAGCGAGTGGCGCACCAGCCAACCCAGAGCGCTGGCGTTGGACAAACTCACCAAGCTCTATCTCTTTATGGCCGATAACGCCCCCTCCATGACCATTCACCGCTGGTACTGGGTGCCCGGTCTGACTCTGCCTGATGGCACCATTGCGCTGGATCTGGGGGCCTCCACCGCCCCCCGCTTTACCGGCTTTGAGCCCCTGAGCCCGGGGGATCCCCGGCTGATTGGCCATCCCACCCCCATCTTGCGCCCCTCCGGCGATGCCCTTGTGCGCGATGGGCTGCGCAATCTGGATGGCGTACGGCTGGAGGTCGCCAAGGGGCGCTACCAGCTCACCCTCTGGCTGGATGACCCAGGTGAATGGGAGTACCTGCCCCACCCCTTCGAGCGCAGCGTGCTGGTCAATGGCGAGCCCATCTGGGCCGAGCAGTGGCAACCGCAGGAGTGGCTAACGCAGCGCTATCTGGCGGGGCAATCTCGCGAGGCACTGCCAAATCCGGATCCCTGGCAGCTGTTCGGGGCACGACAGGGCGGCCCGGTTCATGTCACCCTGAACCACCCCGGCGGCCCGCTCACTATCACATTGGTGGGTCACTCACCGGATGCCAAATACCTGGCGGGGCTGCTGCTTGCCCCCTATCCGGCCAGCACCCGCAAAGAGGCTCTCCCGAATAGTGGAAAAGATCTCGCCGTATTGGCCGACGCTACCGCAAGCGTGCTGACCAAGCAGCGCCAGCTGTTTTTGGAAAAGTGGACTCTGGCCCCCTATTCCCCAACCCCAGCCCCAGCTTCGCAGCAGCTCAGCCTCACGCCGATTACGGATGCCGCCCCAACCCTGCAGATCGCCCCGGCATCTGCGGCCGATGCATTGCAGCAGGCTGCACAACCGGTGCTGGCCGCCCGTGGCAGCAAGCTGCTGCTGGAATTTGCCATCCACACCGCCACCGACGATCCGGCCCCCTTGCTGGTGATCCAGCCCCCCGAGCAGGCAGGATCGCCGCTGGCGCTGACCCCCTATTACGGCAAGTGGCATCTGGTTCGCCCGCAGGCGAGCGGCACCCTGCTGGCTCCCTCGGATCAGGAGCTGGTCGAGGGGATCGCCGGGCTCACCCTGCTGGCAGACGCACCTCGGCGTCTGGTGCTGCAAATGACCGTCCCCAGAGACGCCCCGGCGGGGCGCTATCTGGGCAATATTCAGCTGCTCAGCCAACAGCAACTGGTGCAGCTGCCACTGACTATCGAGGTGCTGCCGCTGACCCTGCCCGCGGCCAGCAAGCCGGTCGGCATCTATGTCGAAGCGCCCCCCTATCTCAACTGGCTGAGCCCCAACCCCGAGGCGTTAAAAGAGCAGATCGCCGCGGCCAGTCGCTGCGACCTGCAGCGGCTCGCCAAGCTCGGGATCAGCGGCCTCTCGCCCGCCCTGCCACAGGATGAAGCGGGGATGAAGGAGATCATGGGAGAGGCGGTCGGGCTCGGTTTTGTGCCGCCCCTGCTGGCCTATACCCCGCTCAAGCGCTGGGGGGGAGACCCTGCCAGCCAGCTTGATCAATGGCAGGCCCGGCAACAGGGGCTGACCGCCAGCGGCTTGCCCCCGCTGGCATGGAGCCTGTTTGATGAGCCCGATCTTGCTACCCTGCCCGCCATTACCACCCTGGCGCGGGAGATGAAACGGCGGGATCCGGCGGTGATCCGCGCAGGCCACTTCAATCATCCGGGTCAGGCTGGTCTGCTGGTAGAGGTGGAGATTGCCCTGATCAACGCAGGCTTTGGCGCCGACAGGGCCGATGTGGCGCGGGTGCGCCAGCACAAGGTCACCCCCTGGTTTTACAATCTGGGCACCCCGAGAGCCGCCGGGTTCTATCTGTGGCAGAGCGGCGCCGAGGGCTATTTGCAGTGGCATGGCCGCATGCCCACCGCCCTGCCCTATGACCCCACCGATGGGCGGGAGAGCGACTTTATGCTGCTCGGCCCGCAAGCCTGCGAGGCGCACCGCCTCTCCCACGATCTGTTGCTGTTGCAGCAAGCCATCGAGGATCTGCGCTGGCTCGCCTGGCTGGAGCAGGAGGCCCGCTATCAGGTGGAAGCCGCCCTGCTGCTGGAGCGCCTGCGCGATCAGCTGCCGACCCGCTGGCAGGTGGCAGAGCAACTGCCCTCTGCCGCCTGGATCCAGTGGCGCCGCGAGATTGAACAACTGGCCAAGGGATTGAAAACATTGCAAACTGGTGCCAACTCATCCTCCTGAAGTGACTGCGTATGGCCAACCAGACTCCCCGCCCCACAGCCAAAGACAGCGCCCTGCGCCGCCTGTTGCCCCTGATGCTGCCGCTGCTGCTCCTCACCGGTTGCGCCCGTCAGGAGCCGGTCAATGAGACCCTGCCGATCCTCAACCAGTTGCGGGAACAGCAAATGGCCGAACAGCCCCAGCTGCAACTGCAGTACCAGCAAGCGGAGACACAACTGCCAGCGGATCAGGAGCAACTGCTGCATCAGTTTTTAGGACGCAAAGATCCGGCCCGGATTGCGCTGGTAAGCGGCCCCGGGCTGCAAACCGACATGCTGGAGAGTGCGCGGATGGCGAGCGTGCGGCTGACGGCCCTCACCCGCTTGCTGGGCTCCCGCGCCATTGAGCTGGAGCCCCGCTATGACCCCATGCTGGCCCCCAATACCTTGCTGATCCGCATTCTGCCAAACGGTGAACCGGGGTCAGTCACCCCAGCGGCGGCGCAATAAGGTCAATGCAAGAAGTCGGCAAGGCCACCCGATAGAGGGGATAAGGGGTCAGCCCCCACAACTTGCGCCAACCCTGGGTAAGACGGTACGAGAGCAGCGGCGGACTCTGGTGTAGCTCGCCTAAAAACATCACCCCCTGACTCATCCCTTCCCCCGCCAGCGTCACTGACATCGCCTCGCTATCCGGCGCCACCAGCATGGCCTGCAGCAGACCGTCACAGCGGGGATGGGCCAGCTGATAGCTGACATAGGTGCCGCCCAATACCTGCGTGGCCACCCGCAAGCGCCAGCCCAACTGGACCAGCTCCATTAGCATGGGTTTGGCCCCCTCGTTAACGGCCCGGTTCTGATAACGCCAGCCCATGGCGGCAGCACTGAGCAGTGCCACCAGCAACAGCAACAGATATCCCCTAGATAGACCCATCACGGCGCCCCCGGATAAAGAGGATGGTCATCACCAGCAACATGATTGCCCACTGGTAGAGCTGGGCCAGCGAGCCGGTATGCAGCCAGCCATACCAGCGCAGATCCAGGCTCATCAGCACCAACCGCAGCTGATTGGCCCCGATATAGAGCAGGCAAACCAGCAGCAACATGGGCCACTGCCGGTAGAGGGGGCGCTCCGGTGCCAGCCAGCAACAGGAGACCAGCCAGGAGAGCACCACCAGATAGAGTTGAGAAAACGAGGAGCACCCCTTGAGCACAATCAGGGCATGGCCCCCCAACCGCTCGATGCGATTGCCATCAAGGCGAGTCTCCCAGCCCAGCAGCTGCAACCACTGGCCCACCCCCCAGGCATCGAGCGCCAGCACAGGGCCGGAGAGCAGGGCAAACACCTGCTGCCCCCACAACACCGCCACGGTAAAGGCGAGCACAATCTGCAACACCGCCCGCTCATCGCCACTCTGATGACGGCGCCATAGCGAGGCTACCAGCAACAGACAGGCCAGCGCCTTGCAACTGGCGCTGGGGATCAGGATCAGCAGGATAAAGAGGGCGAGCGCCAGTGAATGCGGGCGCCAGCTCGGTGCAACCCGCGATGCAATTTGCCACCAGATAGCAATCAGCAACACCACCAGCAGGTTGAAGTGGCCCATATTGAGCCACACCATGCCCCACTGATTGGCCAAACCAAGTAGCAGCCAGTTGGGTGCCCACTGCCAGGGACGGATCTCCATCGCAACTCCTGCCGGTTATCAGCGCTTTTGACCTCTGTCGCAAGTTCCATGCCTGCCCGACCTCACCCGGATCAAGCCAAGTCAGAGGATTCGCCAAAGCTGGCACGCTTTATTCATTCCCCCTGCTGGCACTAGCGCCAGGGAGAAGGAGTGAGCAATGAAACTCAAACCGTTGGCAGGGCTGCTGGGGATGTTATTGGTAACCTCCCCCGCATACGCCTTGACCGAAGTCGATACCGAACTGCAACTGCTGATGGATGTGTCGGGCAGCGTCAGTTCATCGGAATTCAATCTGCAATTACAGGGCTATGTGGACGCCTTTTACAGTCAGGATGTACAGAGCGCCATCCTCGACACCAGTGGCGACAAGCTGGGGTCCATTGCGGTACAGATGGTGATGTGGAGCGGCTCGACCCAGCAGAGCGTGATGACCGACTGGTTCCACCTCTACGATATGACCTCCATCAACAACTTCGCCGCCACCCTGGATGCCCTGGTACGCCCCTATGCGGGGATGACGGCCCCCGGTTCGGCCATGGCCTTTGGTGCCCAACAGTTTGATACCAACAACTACACCGCCGCCCGCCAGGTGATGGATGTGTCAGGTGACGGTATCCAGAACAACGGGCTGGATACCTCTACCGTGCGGGATCAACTGCTCGCCTCCGGCATTGATACCATCAACGGCATCACCATAGGTCAGGACTATGCCGATGGGGTGCTGCAAGAGTGGTATGTGGAGAACGTGGCGGGCGGTCAGGATGCGTTTGTGATCAATGCCACCACCTTCGCCGACTTTGGCAATGCGCTGGAGCTCAAACTGGCGGCCGAAATTGAGGGGGGCATTATTCCGGAAGGGGCACTGGCCGCCCCCATCGAGGAGATCCCGCTGGCCGCCCAACTGCTGCTCGGTATGCCGCTACTGCTGGCCTGGCGCTATCAACGCCGAACTCAAGGACGTCCGCAGCCCGCCAACGGGCAACTGGCACCCGCCATCGGCTGATTTATCACCCCGTGTGTCGCGATTAGGGAGCTATGGCTCCCTGATTTTTTTGTGGCGGTGATGACCTGAATACAGAGCGAAAAGGCTAGTCGCCCTGACGAAATTCGCCCGATTGACCAATATGCCAAGTCTGACCATATGGATGATGCGCCGCTTGTTCTTCTGAGGGCAACAACGATAACGCCTCCAGAGTTGATGCGATAAGTTCACTCTTGCCCAGCGCCTGGCGTAGAGAGAGCGCCTCTGACAGCACGGCGCGAGCATTATCATAGGCACCAGTTTGTACGAGAGCCTTGCCAAGGTGATGCAGTGCGAAATGCCGCATAAGGGAGCTTTGTTGCAACCCTTCAACTACTTGGGAGGCCAAGCTGACAGCTTCATCTGCACGATCGAGCCGCTGCAAAACCTGCACCAGGCGTAGTTCTGAGCTAACGCGAACAGCATCGACCCCTGAAACCATCTGCGCGGAGATCACCTCTCGGAGAATGGCTTCTGCCTGCGCGGCTCGCCCCACACATAGCAACATAAAGGCGGCAGCGCTCCGAGCTCTTGAAGCATCTTGTGATAATGCAGCACAAGGATGTAGGTCGAGGGACTGATTGACAACAGCCAGCATGGCTACTGGGTCTACCGCTTCGGGGAGCAGAAAAGGAGCGCACAAGCGGTATTCCGTACCGGTGCCTGCGATGCAAAACGTGTAGCCATCAGTGAGCGCCATGGGTTGATTCATCGATCCTCACGTTTGAAATAAGCTGCCTTGCAACATTCGATACTTGCAGCAAGCAAGGACTGTAGGTTCGATTAGCGAAGCGTAATCGGACGTTCGCGGCCTTTCTGTAATATGTTTCTTTAACTCGCCAAAACCCTTCCATCTTGCCACTTCTCTGCCCCAAAACTCACTCTCGAACTGGCAACGGTCGTAACGTTATTGCCATATTGACGTGGAGTATCACCGCGATCGTCCGATTACGCCTACCGGCTAATCGAACCTACGAGCTGAATCGCTTTATTATCGAGTTCGGTGATCGCCTGAACGGTCACCTGTAATGGAGTGGGCAGTTACACAGAGCTATTTACAGGCTCAAGATATTGTCAAAATGGCGATGTCATTACCTCCCGATTGTTTCAGTATAAAGAACGTAGTTCAACTTTGTATGAGTCAGTCCTTGTTGTTGCTTCTTGTATATTAAATATATTATTTGACTTGGCGATTTCTATGAGAGCAGTTTTTTGCCAAGTAGGCATTTTTGAACCAATAATAAGTGCGCTAATGGCTCCTTTTTTAAAGGATTTCAATCCATCACCATTACGATAGTTAATAAATCTGCGCTCACATTCATATTTCCACTTTATATTTTTAGTCGACATTAGTCGTAATTGCTCAATGACAGCTGAGTCTGTATCCGTTCCTCTTGCATAAGTTTTCAAAAGATGAATTGGATCAATTTTCGGAGGATGTTCTTTATAGATTACATCGGTAACTATTAAATTCTCATCTTCGAATAAAAAATATTCATCACCAAACACTAACGCGTATCCTTTTAACCCATCTCCATAGTGCCCCCACATTAATTGGTCTTCGTAAGGTAAAATCCCATTGCCATCTTTGATAAAACAGGAAATACCTGACTGATGGAAGTATTTTTGTTGATTATCCAACTGATGGATAGCGAATCTAGAAATTCTTTCTGAAAGAATGTATCCTTGATTTTTTATATATACCTTGGTTAGAAACTCATCAGCACTTTCATTTAATATTATATACTTTTTGAAATCTTCATTTTTGCACATATCCCGAAATATTTTAATCGACTCATCATCGGTCAAATTGCACGACTTCCGACTATATATTCCTTCAAAAGGATCATTAAATGATGCAGGCGTTGAAAACCATGCAGAATTTTTTTCAAATGCTGAAACGTTGTTATCATTGAATGAGTAAAATTTATATAGCATTTATTTTGTCACTTAAAGTTACATTTTCATATTTTCAATATACAGCATCTTTAATCAAAAGCCCATAAGGGTATTTGATTCAATGATGATCACGTCAATTTGTATGCCTACCGGCTAATCGAACCTAGCGAGGTAAAACGTAGTCAAGAAACGTAAGCAGAAAATGAAGCCTATATCCTCTTTTATTGGCTTGCCGCGATGTTTACTCCGCCATCCGTACAATATAAAAAAGGCCTTATCACAAGGCCTTTTAAGAAATATCCAGATTCCGGCTGGCAGCCAGCTTTTGTGGCAATCAACCCGGTTCTGGTGACAAGGGCAGCACCTGCCCATCCAGCGCCTGATCACTGTGGGATGGATAGTCCGGCACCGGCTCGCAGTAGGGAATCCGGCTTAGCACCGGTGCCTTGACCAGGGCGGCCAGCTGATCGGAGCGACGCAGGCTGGCATCCGCCAGTTCGGCCACCAGCGCCAGACCGCAGCCGAGCCCCAGTCCGCCAACAATGCCCGCCAGCAGAAACAGCCAGAGCGGGTAGTTGCTCGGCTTGCTGGGGGCAAAGGGTTTGTCGATCACCTTGATCCGCTCCCCCTGCTCGAAGTTGCCCAGATCGCCGGTCACCTTGGCCTTCTCATAGCGCAGCAGCAGGTCCTGATAGAGGGTGCGTTTGACCGCCAGATCCCGCTCCAGCTCGGCGAGCTGGCGCTCGGTATCTCCCTGGGAGTCGACCACCTTGTCCAGCCCATCCAGCTGGCTCTTCAAGCCGGCGGCGTTTTGCTCCGCCTCCGTCAGTTGCGTCTGGGCCAGCTGCCACTCGGGCCCACGGGCCATATCCGGCTGGGATTTGAGCTGCTCGAACTCCTGCTGCAACTGATCAATCTGATAGCGCAGACTCTGCACCTTGCTGTGCTCGTCGCTGTAGCGGGCACGCAGCAACACCAGCTCGGTGCGCATCAGCTGCAGCTTCTCATCCAGTTGGCGGGCCAGCTGGCTCTCCTGCCCCAGCGATAGCTGATCGACCCGAGCCTTGGCCTGCTGCAAGGTGATCAGGCTCTCGGCATAACGCTCCTGCAAACCATAGAGACGGGCGACGTTGGTACTCTGCTGCTGGGGCAAGGCGCTGGCATGCTCCCGTTTGAAGTCGGCGAGCAGCTGCTCGGCCTCTTGCAGTTCGCTGCGGCGGCTGTCGAGCTGGCTTTGCAGGAAACGTTCGGACGATTCCGCCGACTGGCGCCCCTTGCTAAGCAGGTTGAAGAAAAAGCGCCGCGAAATGGCTTCGAGCAAACCGGCGCTGTTGGCCGCCGAATCCGCTTTTACCTTTATCTCGATCACCTCATCGCCGATCAGCCGCAGCGAGACGGCACTCGAGAGCCAGTCCATGATGGCATCGCGCTGAGCTGGCGGGGTCTCGTCATTGACCAGACCGCGATCCCGCGCCACTCCATCCAGCACATAACGGCTGCGCAATAGGGCTTCGAGCACCGCAAAGCGATCCTTGAGACTCTCCTGAGTGATCAGATCCTTGAGGGTCGGGGTCTGGTTGGCATCTTGCGGCACCATAAAGGTGGTGCGGCTCTCATACTCCTTGGGGGTGAGCAGGCCGACCGTCACGCCCACCAGCGGCATCACCAGTACCGGGATCACCAGCAGATAACGACGGCGCCAGGCGGCAAAGAGAATGATGTAGAGGTTGTAATAGAACTGGACAGGCATGGCATCACTCCCTGAGAAAAGCCCTCCCCCCGCACGATGCAAAGGCAATGCCACCAGAGGAGCTGATCGCCTCTGTGGGCAGATCGCAAGAGTGGTACAAGATTCGCATTCTCCCGCTATCCGGGGTGTTACCCCTTCCCTTGCCGGAGCGCGAACCATGTTGTCACCAACCCCGTCGCACAGACCCTATCCCCGCAGAAGCTCCATCGTTCAAATAGTGCAGCACCTGCAGCCCGGCGGGCTGGAGACCATGGTGCTCAACCTCACGCAGGCGAGCCCTGCCGAGCAACCGGTGCATATCATCTCCCTCGAAGGGCGCAAAGGGGATGTGCTAAGGGCGTGGCCCGCCCTGCATCCCTTTGCTGGCAATATTCACTGTCTGGAAAAGCCCGCGGGCTGGTCGTTGGCGACCCTCTGGCGGCTCACCCGATTGCTGCGCCAACTCAAGCCCGCCGCGGTACATACCCACCATCTGGGGCCCATGCTCTATGGCGGCCTCGCCAGTCGGCTGGCCCGGGTGCCCACCCTGGTACATACAGAGCACGATGCCTGGTATCTCGATGATCCCCATCAGCGCATGCTGGCCCTGTGGGGGCTGCGCGCCTTCAAACCCATTCTGGTGGCCGATGCCACGCCGGTGGCCAACCAGCTGCTGGCCAAGCTGGGCCAGCTGTCGCCAACCGTGATCCCCAACGGCATCGATGAGCGGCGCTTTGCCCCGGGCGCCGCCGCCCTTGCCCGTCAGGAGATGGGGCTGCCGCAAGGGGTCAAGTTGATTGGCTGCGCCGCCCGCCTTGAGTCGGTCAAGGGTCACACCTTGCTGCTGGAGGCGATCCGCGCCCTGCCGGAGGAGGTGCATCTTGCGTTGGCTGGGGTCGGCAGTTTGCAAAATGCGTTGCAACAACAGTGTCAGCAGCTGGGGATCGCCCATCGGGTCCATTTTCTGGGGCTGGTCGAAAACATGCCGCGCTTCTATCAGGGGCTGGATCTCTTCTGCCTTCCCTCGCTGGCGGAGGGGATGCCGCTTTGCGTGCTGGAAGCACAGGCGTGCGGGGTGCCGGTGGTGATGAGCGACGTGGGGGCGGCCAGAGAGATCGTCTGTCAGGCCAGCGGCCATATCCTGTCGGAGCGGGATCCCGGCCGCCTTGCCCAGCTTCTGGCACAAGGGTTGCTGCAGTGCCATAGCCTGCGTGCCGTCACCCGTGAGTTTGTGTGCCAGCAAAGCAGCTTGAGCCGGATGGCTCAGGCCTATCAGCAGCTTTACAGCCGCTGATCAAGCGACCCGATGACCAGAGGAGCATCCCATGGAATGGATCATGATCGTGTTCTGGCTGTGCGCTGTACTGGTGGTCTACCACCATGTCGGCTATCCCCTGCTGCTCAAATTTGGTGGTCGGCAGGCGCGCAAGGTAGCCAATCCACCCCGCCCTCTGGATCGGGGATTCAAAACAGAGGCCGCCGATGAGGCGCTGCCGACCATCACCCTGCTGATGCCGGTCTACAACGAGGCGGCGACCATCGCGGCCAAGCTGCAAAACCTCGCCAGCCTCGATTACCCCGCCGACAAGCTGTGGGTGCATGTGCATTTCGACGGCTGCAGCGACAACAGCTACCCCATTGCGCTCAGCCAGCTCGGTGATCCCGCCCTGCAGCAGTTGCAGATCAGGCTGTTTGATCACCCCCGCAATCGCGGCAAGGTCGCCGTGCTCAACGAGGCCATGACCCGGGTGCACAGCGATCTGGTGGCCCTCACCGATGTCTCGGCCCTGCTGCCCATCGACAGCCTGCTGCTGGCGGTCGCCCATTTTGCCGATCCCAAGGTAGGGGTGGTCGGGGAAGCGTACCGCTTCTGGCAACCGGGCTCACAGGGCGAGGAGAGTTACTGGCACTATCAAAGCCAGATCAAGCTCTGCGAATCGGCCCTTGGCGGTATGCTGGGGGCCCACGGGGCCTTTTACATGATGCGCCGGGAGTGCCTCACCCCGCTGGCCGCCGATACCATCAACGACGATTTCATCTTGCCGATGCAGGCCATCGCCAAGGGGTATCGGGCGGTCTATGACAATCGCTGCGCCGCACTGGAGCTGGAAGTTTCCAATGCCGCGCTGGAGGCGACACGGCGCAAACGGATCGGGGCTGGCAACACCCAGCAGCTGTTGCGGTTACTGCCCCTGCTGCACCCCAAGTTCGGCTGGGTTGCCTTCAACTTTGCCAGTGGCAAGGGGCTGCGGGTGTTGATGCCGCTCTGCCTGACCCTGCTGTGGCTCTGCGCCATCCCGCTTGCCACCCAATCCCTGCTGTTTCAGCTGTTGCTGGGGCTGCAACTGCTGGGGTATCTGCTGGTCATCTTGATCCAGCTGACCCCTGTGCACCCCTGGCCCAATCTGTTTCGCAAGATCCACTATCTGGTACTCGGACACTGGTACAACGGCATGGGCACCCTGCGCTACTGCCTGCGCGCCCCCATACGTTTCATGTCACAGGAGAAAGCCGTATGACACACCCCATTCCAAGATTGACCCTGGTGGTCAAACGCAGCATGGATCTGCTCGGTGCCACTCTTGGCCTGCTGCTGACGCTGCCGCTGTGGCCGCTGATCATGTTGGCCATCCGGCTCGATAGCCCGGGGCCTGTGTTCTTTCGTCAGCTGCGGATCGGGCGTAGCCACGCCACCCATACCGAGCTCTTTTTCATGATCAAGTTTCGCACCATGCGCGCCGACGCCGAGGCGGCCACCGGGCCGGTCTGGTGTGGCAAGGGGGACAGCCGGATCACCCGCAGCGGCGACTTTCTGCGCAAAACCCGGCTCGATGAGCTGCCGCAGTTTATCAATGTGCTCAAGGGGGAGATGTCGCTGATCGGCCCCCGCCCGGAGCGACCCGGGATCGCCAACCGGCTGGAAGATGCGGTGCCGTACTTTATCGAACGCACCTATGAAGTGGCCCCCGGCATTACCGGTCTGGCACAGGTCAATCAGGGTTACGACGAGTCGCTGGATGATGTGCGCAGCAAGCTGGCGTTCGACCTGGCCTACTCGGTTGCCCTGCTCCACCCCTGGCGCTGGCTGGTGCAGGATGTACATATCATCGGCAAGACGATCGCCATCATGGTTGGCAAAAAGGGGCGCTAATCCCGCCAATCTCAGCCACACCTCGAGACCATCAGGCCATTGCCACTGCAATGGCCTTTTTTTATGGCGCATCGTTGTGGCACATCAAGGGTGATCACAGAGAAGCCAGCGGCCTGATCGCCATCATCTGGCCCCATCCATCCAAAGGCCTGATGCCAGTTTGACCAACAGCAGAAACCCAAGCGTTGCGTGATCACAGAAGCAATCCGCCCCCTGCAACCCCTAACACCGGCACATAAAAAAACGAGTAGCCAGCGGCTACTCGTTTTGGCAGTTTTCCCTTGGTGATTCAGGCGCCGTAGACGGCCAGAATATCGGTCACCCTGTTGTTGACGCTGTACCCGCGGGCGATGGTGTTGCGGGCCGCCTGACTCATTTTGCTGCGCACCACCCCATCGCTGCGCAGCCAGTAGTTGACCAGCTCCGCCATATCCCGCACATGGCCGGGCTCCACCAGCCAGCCATTGGATTTATGGTCGATCAGATTGACCAGGCCCCCCACTGCAAAGGTACAAACCGGTATGCCGTGGGCCATCGCCTCCAGGGCCACCAGCGGCAACCCTTCAAAGCGGGAAGTGATGCAGAGCAGGTCGATGTTGTGCCACTCATTGGCCATGTTCTGGAAACCATGAAGCTGGACGCGATCACCATACTGCTGCAACAAGGCACTTTTCATGGGGCCATCCCCGTAGAGATGAAACGCCCCGTCCGGGCAGAAGGCGGCCAGCTGGCAGAACGCCTCCGGCCCCTTTTCCGGCGAGAGGCGGCCGACAAAGGCGATCCGGTTGCCAGTTACCGATGCCGGCGTCGCAGGCATGGGGACAAAGTTGCTGATCACCGTGCTTGGCACAGGCAATTTGCGAGCGATGGGCTCGCTCACTGCAATACACTTCGCAAAACGCGCTGTGGTGCGATCCAGCCAGCTGTAAAACTTCAGCAACCCCTCCCCGTCATCCCCACTGTGAAAAGTCGAGACCACCGATTTACCGGTGAACCAGGCCGTCAGCCGCCCCAGCACCCCGGCCTTATAGCCGTGGGTATGGATCAGCACAGAAGCAGGCTGGCGGGCCAGACGGCGCATAAAGTCGCGGCTGTTTTGGCACACCTTGTAGGGCAAGCCCTGTTGTTTGAGCAGGGTCGTAAAGGGGGTCATACCGTGGTTGCTCACCAGCATTATGGTGGGGTGAAATCCTCTGGCCAGCAGATCGTTGGCCAAGTGGATAATGTGAACTTCTATTCCACCGACCTGACGCGCATCGATGGCCAGCCATATCTGCTGCATGGGTAACATAGGCACCTCCTCCCGTGGCTCCATGCCACCTGAAATGAGGCGCTGCATAGAGCGGGCCAGTCAGGCAAAGAGGGGCAGGATCAGGCGCCGGGACAGGCGACCAGCAGGAGGGTCATGTCATCGAGGGCGGCATCATTGATGCGCTCATCAAACCAGCGGGCAATGCGATGAGCCAGTTGCTCAAGACCGGGCCCAGAGGTCAGGCAGATCTCCTTGAGCTGCGCCTCCCAGCGCTGGCGCTCTGCGGCATCACGACTATCGAGCAGACCGTCGGTCCAGAACAGCAGGATCTCGCCGGGCTTGAGCTGACGCTCATTGGTCACGAAGTGGGGATCCGGGCGCAAACCGGGCAAGGGGCCGGTCACGCCGACCTGACGGATGGTGCCGGGCCCGACCAGCCAGGGCGCCGGGTGGCCCGCACTGGCCCACTGCACCCGTCCCTCGTTGCCGAGCTCAATACAGAGGGTGGTGAGCAGGGTAGCCCCAAGGAGCGGATCACTGTGAACAGCATTGGACAAGATGGTCAGCAAACGGGCGGGGGCGCGCTCCAGATCGTGCGCCGTCAGCAAACCGCGCAGATAACCGGCATAGGCATGGGCAAAAAACTTGGCTTCCGCATCGTGACCCATCACATCCCCGAGCCACAGCACCCGATCCTTGACCAGCAGAAAGTCCCCGCCCCCCACGGTGGCCGCGCGGGTTTGCAGCGCCAGCTGGTATCCCCCTATGGAGGTGGCGGGCAATAACGGGCGCAGCGCCGAGGTCATGCGCTGATCCAGCTGTTCGCCCCATTGCGACTTGAGCTGCTGCGAGCGTTGCAGCACCCGCGAAACCGCCAGCAACAGGTCCTGCTTGGTGATGGGTTTGACCAGAAAGTCATCGATCCCCAGCGCCCCCGCCCGACTCTGGGTCCACTGATCCTGATGACCGGTCAGGAAGATAAAGGGCACCCCCTTCATCTTGGGATCCTTCATCAACTGCTGGCGCAGCCCAAAGCCATCGATCCCCTCCATCTCGATATCGGAGAGCACCAGCGCGGGAGGCTGCTTCCCGAGCGCCAGCAGGGCGGCATGGGAGTCGGCATAGCTTTCAACCCGGTAGTGCTCATGGAGATAGGCGGTGAGCAGGGCACGCATCACCTTGTCATCATCGATCACCGCGATCACCGGCAGTTGGTTGACTGGGCCCTGCTGGCGAAGGGTCACGCGATTGCGCTCACCGTCGCGAGAGAAGTGCACCTCGGCAAACAGCTGGTGCACCAGCGCCAGCCCGTATCCCCCCTCCTGCAGCTCATCGGGTAACGGCGCACTGGCAAGACCGGGTTGCGGGCCGCCATCATCCTCCAGTATCAGACTCAAGCCCGTTTCATCCTCTTTCAGCGTGAGCCAGAGCCGGGTCGCGGGAGGCGCTGTGTGTTTGACGCTATTGGTGGCCAGCTCACTGAAACAGAGCAGCCAGTTGGCTTGATCCTTTGGGGAGACCTGAAACAGGGAGAGTCCCTGCGCCAGCCGGTTGCGCAGTTCGCGCACCGCCTGCAGGGTTGCCGGAGCAGATCGCAACCAGTCATCCATATCGGGCCTCCATCAGCGGGCGATCAGATCCGGAAATTGAGCAAGGCACTGCGCCGACACCAGCGCTTGAGCCATTCGGTCACCCGGTTACTGGGCAGCCGGTTGAGCTCGCGCAGGATCTCGCTGGCCAGCCCCGGGTTGAGCTTGTCGTTATAGACTGCGCCAATCAGATTGGCCTCGGCACGGGTCAGTTTATCCACCGCACTTTGTACCACGGTCGTCGGGGTCACCCCGGCCAATACCACCAGCAGCGCCCCTTCACAGGCTCCACACACCTGATCGGCCGGAATATTACCCCGATTGAGGGCAGTGAGCGGCGAGGTATCGAAGATCACCACATCGTAATGTTCCAGCCAGCGAACCAGCAATTGGCGCAAGGTATCCTTGTTGCGAAAGGCCATCAGATCCTTGCCCGGCGCCGGGAGCAGCGACAAGGAGCGACCAGTGGCCACCGGCTCGGGCACATCATTGGGCCCCCAGGCAACCGCCGTGACGCGGCCGGGATGATAGAGGTTGAGATCCACCAGCAGGGTGCGCAGCCCATCCGCCTCCGAGCGCCTTGCCAGCGCATCGCAGATGGAGCTCACCCCCTCCCCCCTTCCGACGAGGTGACCGCCAGCGAGCGGATCCCCCGGGCGACCGTCGCCGCATAGAGGGATTCGAGCTCCAGATATTGAATGGGGATGCTCATATCAAAGCGTTCCGACCAGGGCCACCACCGAAATCGTGGTCAAAATGTCGCGCATACCATCCATGAAGATGGCCCAGTTGCTGCTCTTGCTGTCAGGGATAAAGACGGTGTCCCCTGCGCGCAGCACCGGTAACTGGCTAAAGTCGGGCTCTTTGGCAAAGCCGTCGAGATCGAAGCTGCGGGCCTGATCCCCCTGACCACTGGTAGCCATGTTGATCACCACAATCTTCTTGATATAGGCGCTGCTGGTCGGGCCCCCCGCCTCTGCCAGCAGATCCAGCAGGGTCATGGAGGAGTCAAAGCGGTAGCGACCCGGGCGGGCTATCGCTCCCAGCACCCGAATGGTGTTCTCCTTCGGCTCATCGAGCCAGGGACGATTCTTCTCCGGCAGGTAGATGGAGTCGCCGGGCAGCACCTTGGGCAACAAGGTTTCATCGCCGGTTTCAAAGTAGAGAGCAAGGTCGAGCTTGCTGACCCGCGCAGTGCTGCCACTACGATGGGCGATGCGCACATTGCGCAGATCCGCCGCCGCAGTCGGACCATCGGCGGCCGACAGGATGTCGATAAAGCCCATCTGCTCATTGAAGGCATAGCGACCAGGGGCCCCGACCTGACCGAAGATATAGATGGAACTGTCCGGTGACTGGCGCACCCACTGGGACTTGTTGTCACTGGGATCGGTGGGCAGCTCGGGGATCATGATGGTGAATCCGGCCCGGATCTTCGGCAGGCTGGCCAGCGCCCCGCCCTGATGAAGGAACTTGTCGAGATCAAACAGGGTTGGCGTGGCCTGCCCCCCTTCGGCGGTCAGGATCTGCACCTTGGCGATATCGGCCCGCTCGTTGGGCCCTCCGGCGTGGGCGATCAGATCCAGTAGCGACATTTCGTCAGACCATTCATAGCGGCCCGGGATCCGCACCGCCCCCATCACCATCACCGCCCGCCCGGGTGCCACTTTCAACCAAGACTTCTCGTTGATATCGGTTTTTTCCGGCACAAAAATGGCATCACCGGGTTTAACTTGGGGCAGCGCCTTTTGCATCCCTTCGGTATAGGCCTGCAAGTCGATGGGCTCGATCGTGCCATCGGTGCGCAGCAAACGGATCTGGCGACTCTCGGCATAGCGGGTCGGGCCGCCGGCATTGGCCAGAATATCGAGGAAGGAGTCCCCTTCCCGCCCCTCATAGGCGCCGGGTTTGAACACCTCGCCCATGATGTAGATGGTGCGTGCTCCCCGTTTTATCTGCTCTTCATCCTTGGGCACGAAGATGGTGGCGCCCGGCGCCAGATTGGGCAGCAGCTTGTTGTTGCCGGAGTCGAGATAGGCTTTGAGATCGAACAGTTCAGGGGCATCACCATTGATCACCCGGATCCGCTCCACCCCGGCAAAACGGGTCACCCCACCGGCTCGCATCAGCAGATCCACGATGGAGTTGCCACTCTTGAAACTGAAGGCGCCGGGGCTGTTGACCTCGCCAAACACCTTGATCGCCTTGCCGGTATCGCCATCCCCGCCTGCCGCCAGGGTTGCCGCATCAAAATCAATCTGCACGTTGCCGATCAGCGGAGAGGCGGGTACGAACACCACATCGAGGGATTGCAATGGCGGCAACACGCTGGCATCGCCGGTATCGAGATAACGCTTGTAGTCGAAGCTAGAGACCGTGCTGCCACGCCGCACCTGCATATTGTTGAGCTGGGCACCGGGCACCAGACCGCCAGCGGCATCGAGGGCCATCTGCACGTTGCCATCGGGCGCCAGATCATAACTGCCGGGTTTCTTGACATAGCCCATCACGCTGATCAGCAGCCGCTTCTCCAGCAAGGTGACGGTCAATTGAGAGAGGTTGTTGTAAACAGGTTTGAGGGCGGTGCGGATCAGCTCATCCGCCTGTTGCAGGGTCTTCCCCCCCACCACGACGTTTCCAACTTCAGGCAGTGCAATTTCCCCCTGCTTGTTGATCTGGAAAGGCTGATCAAAAGCAGGCTCACCGGGTTGCACTATGGCCAACCGATCACCGGGAGCCAACAAGGTGGAGGCCAGTAACGGGCAGGTGAACAACAGCAAGAGAACACAGATCAATCCTTCGAGAGCGCCCCGTTTCATAGACATCCTTTTCGTCTGTTACGTCTGCCCCCATTGGCGTAAGGGGAGCCCTGACCAATCAGCACGACAGCCATCCGCTGTTGTCTGTTGCAGCCGCAAACGTACTTGTTGTAGTGATTGTGCCAACACGGTCTGACGCCAGGCTACATCCGACCAGAGCCGTCCGTGCATATCCCGTTCGATATCAATACGTTGAGATTGTAGTCGTTTCAACTCGGCAGGCATACACCCCTGCAGACTCGCTTGCTTTAATTCCGTCAGCTGCAAGTCGAGTTCCTTCTGACGCTCATCATAACGAGACCAGACCCGCCGTTCATCCTCATTGACCGGAATACGGGTGGGTCTTGCCTCTGCCATGCCGCCATACCCCTCCGGCGGCCACTGCGCACAACCCGACAGCAGAATGGACGAGAGCAGGATACCAACCCGTTTCATGATGCAGCGGCCATCATGCCACGGGAACGCATATAGGCCTTGATGCTCTCATGGCAGGGGATCACCCGGTCGATATGCAACATCTCCAGCAGGTCATGAGGTTGACCGGGTCCACAACAAGGGCCATCTGATGCCCGTTCATAATCAATCTTTTATAGAGAAATACCAAGGCTCCGATCCCCGATGAGTCGATAAAATGAACATCGCTGATATCGGCCAGGATATCTCCCGGGTGGGTCGAGAGGGTTTCAAACAACGGGCGGAGCTCACTGACGGCCATCGCGTCAAACTCGTTTTCCAGTACCACTACCTGGATATCATTAAGGGTGTAAGTCATGCTTTCCATCGCTAGCTCCTTGTCGATTCTCAGACTATTTGCTGTCACGGCATTCAGCACGTTGCAAATGTTATGCCGGACAGTGCCACGGCACTTGTTCTCCAAATGATACTCTTTGCGCCTTATTCGCCGACACCCACTCCTCGTTTTGATTGCCAAATTGCAATTAACCTCCCCCGAACGTTGCAAACTGCAATTCACCTGGGCCGAGATCGCCCGATAACAGGCTAAATGGCTGATAATTCAAGCCCATTAGACTGGGCCCGATTATTGCTTGCCTTTGTACACACTTCACAAGCCACCGTTGGCTCGGCCACCATGCCGCCATTTTCCAGGAAGGAGAGATCATGAAAGCAGGCCTTTACATCGCACCACTGCTGGCAGCCCTTTGCGGCACCGCATACGCAGCCCCCTCCCCTGACAGCGCCGTGTTGAAGGTTGAAGGCGCCATCAGCAGCCCCACTCATCAGGCTCTGGCCCTGTGGGACAGCGCCATGCTGGATCAACTGCCGGTACACGAAATCAAAACCCATACCCCCTGGTATGACGAAGCCAAGACTTTTCGCGGCCCGCTGCTGCAAGATGTATTGGCCAAGGTCGGGGCAACCGGCAAACAGCTAACCATTACCGCGCTCAATGACTACTCGGTACAGGTGCCGACAAGCGATGCCGAGCAGTATCGGGTCATCCTCGCCCGCACGATCAATGGCAAGCCACTGTCGGTGCGCGACAAAGGGCCGCTGTTCCTTGTCTATCCGTTTGATCAATATCCCGAACTGCAAAACAAGCTCTATTACGGTCGGGCTATCTGGCAGATCAGTGCGATAAAAGTGGAGTAGATCCCATCATGCGTTCCATGGCGGCCAGTCAACGTTTCTTGTTTGTGGTGCTTTGTGTGCTGCTCCTAGCCTTTGCCGGTATTGGTACCATTCAGTACCGGCAATTTCAGGATCTGCAGCGCAGTACCAGCCAGGGCGAAGACAACGTGATGTGGAACTATTTCCAGCTCTATAATGAAGCGCTGCGTTTTCAAAGCTCGCTGCTCCATGAGTCGCAACCGACCTTCCAGCTCAGATACGATATTCTGGTCAGCCGCATGGATCTGGTGTTGGAGAGCAAGGATCGCAGCCTGCTTCAGCAAACAGAGATCTACCAGCAGGCAAGCAAAGCCATTCGATCCTACATCTCTCTGGCGGATATCTGGCTCGGCCCGGAAGCCACCAAGCCGCTCGACAATCTTGCCCATCAGGAGCTGCGCCAACAGCTTGCCTCCCTACTCCCCCTGCTCCATCAGCTGACCCTGGAGGTGAACCAGCAGGCGACCCTGTTTGATGTGGCGCGTCGCGACAGCGTGAGGGAGCAGATCATCACGACGACACTCATCGCGACCCTGCAATTTGCGCTGCTCTTTGTGCTCGCCCTGCTGATCTGGCGGCAAATGAATATCTCGTTTCTGCAACACAAACTGATGCAGCAGCTCAATGACAAACTGCTGCGGGCAAATCAGGCAGCAGAGGCAGGCACAAGAGCCAAAAGCAGCTTTTTGGCCAACATGAGCCATGAAATTCGCACCCCCATGAATGGCATTCTCGGCATGCTCTCACTGCTGGCCGACCGGGATATGGATCCGAGGGAGCGAGACTATCTGGAGACGGCGCGGGAATCGGCAAATCATCTGCTCGGTCTGCTTAACGACATTCTGGATGTATCCAAGCTGGAAGAGGGCAAGATCGAGCTGCAACTGGCCCCCCATCACTTGCCCCAGCTGCTGGAGGATATCCGGGCCCTGATGCAGAGCAACTGCGATGCAAAAGGGATCACACTGACCCTGACTGTTGCCCCCGATACGCCGGAGTGGTTGATGATCGACCCGCTGAGGGTGCGCCAGATCCTCTTCAACCTGGTGAGCAATGCCATCAAGTTCACCCATCAGGGGGAAGTAAAGATCCATGTTGATAGCACCCTGTTGGAGCAGGATCGCCACTCGATACGCATCTCGATCCAGGACACAGGGATCGGCATGAGCAAAAGTCAGCTAAAGAACCTGTTTCAACGTTTCGCCCAAGCGGATGTCTCGATCACCCGCCAATATGGCGGATCGGGCCTGGGACTTGAAATATCCCGTAACCTCGCACGCCTGATGGGCGGCGATATCTCGGTAGAGAGCAGCGAGGGACATGGCAGTACCTTTACCTACATCTGGCCCGCCAGAGCCACGACCCCCTCGATTGTTTGCCTGCCGTCCAAACCGCTGGATCAGGAGAGTTATCGCATCTTGCTGGTTGATGACAATGCCACCAACCGCAAGGTGATCGGCGCCATGCTCGACTCCGTGGGCCATCAGGTCACACTGGCCGTTCAGGGAGAAGAGGCGCTGGAGAAACTGGGTCACACCGAATTTGATCTGGTGTTGATGGATGTCCAGATGCCAGTGATGGATGGCCTGGTGGCCACCACCCGGATCCGCACCTCCCAGATGCCTTGGGCAGATATCCCCATCATCGCCCTGACGGCGGATGCGATGCCGGAATCCAAGCAATACTATCTCTCCCATGGCATGAACGGGTATATCACCAAGCCCATCAATAAAGAGACGCTGCTAAGCGAGATAAACAGACATATTTCCCATGGTCGGCTCAAATACAACGCCACCCTGCGTGTCACCAAGCAATAACCCCCCCTGATTCCGGGCTACTGATTGCTCATGTGGGGCAACATTGACCTCTGCAGGCAACTGAATGGGCTTGGGTCTGGAACGCACACAGGCAAGCCGCTTCGCAACAGCTGCACGGGCCGTCGGCTTATCTCGGGTATGCAGAGATTTTTTGATCTGTACAGATCTAGTAATCCCCTCCCTACAACGTCCAGACCAGAGTGAATGACTATATTTATGTTTTTAATGCATCAATAACCACTCTTAATGCGGGTGAAACATTCCGGTGGGGATAATAGA
Source organism: Aeromonas sp. 84A (assembly GCF_051919345.1). Lineage (NCBI taxonomy): Bacteria > Pseudomonadati > Pseudomonadota > Gammaproteobacteria > Aeromonadales > Aeromonadaceae > Aeromonas > Aeromonas sp. 84A. Next base: position 2,503,729 of record NZ_JBQBEW010000001.1, on the reverse strand, counting down.
GGTACAGACCAGCCAAACGGTGACTATAGGGTTTCAATACCTGGATTAAGATGCCGCGCTCAAGTTCATCGCTCACCAATTCCTCTGGCACATAGGCCAGTCCCAGCCCCATTTTGGCAGCAGCCGCCTCCATATAACTGTCAGAGAAGACCCACTGCCCCTGTGGTCGATGCTTAATCGCCTTCCCCTCTTGCCACAGTTCCCATTGATAGAGGCTGCCATCGGCAAATTGGTAAGCGATACAGGGGTGTCCCGCCAGATCGGCAGGCGCCTGGGGAAATCCGTATTGAAGAAAATGATCTGGTGTGGCTACCATCACCATCTCCAGATCGGGCGTAATGCGCACGGCCACCATCCCCTCATCCACCTCGTCACCCAGCCGCACGCCAGCATCAAAGCGCTCATCGATGATGTTCACGAAGCGGCTTTCACTGATGAGTTCCAGCCGAATATCGGGATAACGCTGTCTGAAGATGGTCAGCTTGGGAAGCAGCACCTTGTCGATGGCATGTTGGCTGGCGTTGATCCGTACCGTGCCTGAAGGGGTATCACGATAGTGGGCGAGCGTGGCCAGACCCGCATCAAGGGACTGAAAACAGCCCTGCGCCGTGCGGTACAACTGCTCACCCGCTTGGGTTAAGGAGAGGCTGCGGGTGGTGCGCATCAGAAGCTGCACCCCGAGCCGGGCCTCGAGATCCCGAATCGTTCGGCTGACCCCGGACTGGGCAAGCCCCAACCTGGCTGCGGCCTTGGTAAAACTCCCTTCCCGAGCGACCAGCATAAAGACGTGGAGATCGTTGTAATTCTCGCGGCCTGTCATTTTGTTCACCCCCTATGTTCCTGTCCGCCATGACCTGAGTCAGGTGCGCGTCAGACGTCTTAATTTAGAACAAATAAGCATTAAAGTTATCAAAAAACCGCCTCTAATCATCACTATTCGTTCTAACTAGACTGTGTGTCGTGGTTCACAAAACCAGCCCTCCACCACCAGGACCACGCATCAGAAATCCGATTTCGAGGAACTTTGCCATGAATGTTCTCCCCAAGAAACTGACAGCTATCGCGTCTACCCTGCTGCTGGGCGCCGCATTAACCGGAGTCTCTACATTGATTCATGCCCAAACAACCAACCCCACTGAACCTGTCTCCATGGTCACCCAATGGGACAAGACTTTCACCCAAAGCGACAAGGTCGATCATCGCAAGGTCACCTTCAAGAACCGTTACGGCATCACTCTGGTGGCTGACCTCTATCTGCCGAAAAACCGGGGAGACGCCAAGCTGGCGGCCATTGCTCTGAGCGGCCCATTTGGTGCCGTAAAAGAGCAGTCGAGCGGCCTCTATGCCCAGACCCTGGCTGAGCGTGGTTTTGTCACGCTGGCGTTTGACCCCTCTTACACCGGTGAGAGTGGCGGCCAGCCCCGTGATGTGGCCTCGCCAGACATCAACACCGAAGATTTCAGCGCCGCCGTCGATTTTCTCGGCCTGCAAAAAGAGGTCGACCGCAACCGTATCGGTCTACTGGGGATTTGCGGCTGGGGTGGCATGGCCCTCAATGCCGCCGCTGGCGACACCCGCATCAAGACGGTGGCAACCAGCGTGATGTATGACATGAGCCGGGCCATGGGGCATGGGGTGGGCGATGGCAAGGATCGATTTTCCACCGCCGATCGCCGCGCCGTGCTGGCATACCTGAATGAACAACGCTGGAAAGATGCGGAAAGTGGCACCTATGCCCATAGCAATCACGACCTCTATGTCGATGACAAGGGAAATGTCACCGCTGCCGCCCGTACCCTGCCAGAGGTTCTGCCGGAAAACCCGCACCCGGTACTCAAGGAGTTCTTCGATTACTACCGTGTACCGCGTGGTTTCCATGCCCGTTCTGTCAACTCCAACGGGGCCTGGACCACTACCATGCCGCTGTCATTCATGAATATGCCGCTGCTGAGCTATGCAAGCGAAATATCCATTCCCACCCTGATCGTGACCGGTGAGCAGGCTCACTCTCGTTACTTTGCCGAAGATGCCTTCAAGGCCGTTGGCAGCAAGCAAAAAGAGCTGGTCGTTGTGCCTGGCGCCAATCATGTCGACCTGTATGACAACCAGGCTGGCAAGATCCCGTTCGCCAAGTTCGAGCAGTTCTTCAAGACCAACATGAAGTAAGCGTCGAAAACGCGGCGGCCTCTTCGCCGCGTTTTCTCACTGGTTTCGACGCCACTATTCACGTCACATAGGGAGAAGCTCAATGATCAGAGGAGTGTTTGTTGGCGCGATGGCTCTGTTGCTGGGGGTGACCAGCACAGCAACCGCTACAAGTGCTAAGGCTCAGAACAAGGCAGATAGTATGAACATCAAGATGACGATAGCCAGCCAGATCATCACGGCCACCCTGGAAGATAGTCACAGCGCCCGGGACTTTTTTGCCATGCTCCCCCTGACACTGCCCCTCGAGGATTACGCCGACACCGAGAAGATTGCTTATCTGCCCCGGAAATTGACCACATAGGGCGCCCCAAAAGGCATTGACCCGAACGTGGGGGATCTCACCTATTACGCCCCGTGGGGCAATCTGGCGATCTTCTATCGGGACTTTGGCTATTCGACCGGACTGATTAAGTTAGGGCGCATTGAATCGGGTCTCTCCCACCTGACCACAACCTCGGCCGCCAGCATCACGATCGAAGCAATCGAATAAGCCCATATTTCACTTTCAGGTCATGCCATGAACGTAACATTGTTATCATCACATACATCCGCTGTCGTCAACGAACACTGGTCTGCGGTTGCTGCCATGTCCCTGTGTGTGGCACTGCTCATTGCCGCCGAGTTTATGCCGGTCAGCCTGCTGACGCCGATCGCCACCGATCTAGGTGCCAGCAATGGCATGGCCGGTCTTGCTATTGCCATCTCCGGCCTGTTTGCCGTCCCGACCAGTTTGCTGATCGCACCTCTATCTCACAGGCTGGACCGACGTCATGTGCTCATGGGGCTAGTCGTCATGATGCTGACCTCTTTAATCGTGATCGCCCTAAGCCCCAACTTTACCGTGCTGATGGTGGCACGCGCTCTGCTCGGGATCGTTATCGGCGGGTTTTGGGCGCTGGCAACCGCCACCATCATGCGGTTGGTCTCCAGCCAATCCGTCCCCAAAGCGTTGGGCATCCTGTATACCGGCAATGCGGTCGCGACCGCCTTTGCGGCCCCCATTGGCAGTTACTTGGGTGGACTGATCGGCTGGCGAGGCGTGTTCTGGCTGCTGGTACCGTTGGTAGTGATCAACCTGCTGTGGATGGTACTTTGCCTGCCTTCCATGCACCCCCAAGCACGCCCGCACAGCGCATTTCGCCTTATGCGCAGACCCAACGTCGCCATTGCCATCATGGGCGTGACGCTGACCTTTGCCGGCGCCTTCAGTGCTTTTACCTATTTTCGCCCCTTCCTGGAAACACGCACCCAGGTCGACCTGCCACAACTCTCGGCGCTGCTGCTGGCTTTGGGGCTAGCCGGTTTTGTCGGCACCACAGCGGTAAGCATGCTGCTGCACCGCCATCTCTACCGGATGCTGCGTTGGTTGCCGCTGGTGCTCGGCGTTATCACCCTGGCGCTGCTGACGGTGGCGCATCACTTCTGGGGGGTGGCCCTGATGCTGATCCTCTGGGGGACGCTCAACTCCGCCATTCCGGTCGCCTGGTCCGCCTGGATCACCCAGGGCATCGCCGACACGCCAGAGAGCGGCGGTGGTCTGATGGTCGCCGCCATTCAGCTATCCATCACATTGGGGGCCGCCGTGGGGGGCTGGTTGCTGGACTCTTTCTCTATCAGCGCCACCTTTATGGGCAGCGCCCTGTTACTGACCGCCGCCTCCATGGTGGTCGGCAATGGCAGCCGACTAAGGCCCGTCACGCTTGACCAGTAAGTTGACCCATCCGTTAGCAAATCCATTCGCCATCGCACAGTGCAATTTCACCCAGCGCCTTGATGAAGCAGCCGATGTAGTTCTTCTGGTTGCTGAGCTCTTTCGGTGCCCAGGAGAGGGCCTTCTCTTTTTGCTAGCGGTCACACGAGACCGACAACAGCGAAGCAAGCGGTTTGGCCGCCGGAACAGCAGGCTTGATATTCGGCTGAGGTTGAGGGTTATCTGGCTCGCTTGTGGGTTGCACAACTGGCTTAGCTTTAGAACGCACACAGGCAAGCCACTTCGCAACAGCTGCACGGGCCGTCGGTTTGTCTCGGGTATGCAGGGATTTTTTGATCTCTTTACGACGACCACAGGGGAGCGTGGTGACTTTCCGGTAATACCAGAGGCCGTGGGGACTGAGCCAGAGATTCATCGATGAGCTCCTCGTCGTCCACACAAAGTGGATGACCAAGGGCTTTAGGAAGCTAACTTATTGAATTGCAGAAAAAAGTGGTGGCCCTACCAGCCACATCCCGGCACTCGAGTCCCCCGCCTTGGCTGCTACCTTCCGGTCCTGACCAGGTCGACGGGTTATCAATGCGAGAGGACCAATAGGACCACCGGCGAGGAGAATAGGCAAACTGGGCGTTCAATGCAACGGCTTTCTACCCTCCAACAGATCGTTTGCCTTATTTTTCAACAATCTGCCGAATGAATCAGCTAAACAACATAAATTTCGCCCCTACCAGCAGCATCAGCAGGGCAAAGGCCTGCTTGAGGCGTGTGGGTGACAGGCGGTGTGCCAGCTTGGCGCCAATGCGGGCGAACTGGGTACTGGTCAGCACAATGCCCAGCAGGGCGGGCAGATAGATGTAGCCCACACTCCACTCGGGCAGATCGGCATGATCCCAACCCGCATAGAGGTAGCTGAGGCTCCCCGCCAGCGCGATGGGCATGCTGCAGGCTGCAGAGGCCGCTACCGCATTGCGCATTGGCACCGAGTTCCAGCTCAGATAAGGGACCGTGAGCGAGCCACCGCCAATACCAAACAGGGCTGACATCCAGCCAATGATGGTACCGGCAATGCCTGTGCCGAGCGGCCCCGGCATATGGCGCTCCGCTTTGGGTTTAAGGTTAAGCCCCATCTGTAGCGCCATGCTCCAGGCGAAACAACCGATGATGATATTGAGGGTGCTGGTGCTGAGCAGATTGGCGGTCATGCCGCCAAGCCAGCCCCCGATCAGCATGCCGGCGCCGAGTCGGCGGATCATCACCCAATCGACGGCGCCCGCCTCCCGGTGGGCCCGCAGCGAACTGAATCCGGTAAAGATCATGGTGGGCAACGAGGTGCCGAGGGCCAGATGGGTAATGATTTCAGGGTCGATGCCCTGGGCGCGAAAGGTCATGACCAGCACGGGGACAATGATAAGACCGCCGCCGATCCCGAACAGTCCCGCCAGCATACCGGCAAAGGCGCCCAGCAGGAGGTAACCCATAAACAGCATAAAAATTCCTGTGTTAAACAAAAACTGGCCAACACGGCCGAGCAACAGTGGATATCTGCATGAAAAAAAAGAGATGGCGCGAGGGCCATCTCTTCATTGTGCCGGTTAGTGCAGTGGAATGGTACCGTCCATCACCTTGTAGAAGGCCAGTACGGCACAGCCGAGCAGGGCCGCCGTCATCCCCTGCTCCAACCGGTTAAGGCCGCGCAGACCGTGATGCTGACGCGCCTTCCAGTAGATGAAGATGCCCGGACTATAGAGCAGCGCCACCAGCAACAGGTACTCCACACCGGCTGCGTAGACCAGCCAGCAGCCGTAAACCGTCGCCACCAGGGCCAGCAGCAGGTCACGCTTGCGTTGATGAGGTTGACCCTGATAGGTCTCCCCTTTCAATGCCAGCTTCAGGCCATAGGCACCGGAGAAAACGTAGGGCACCAGCGCCGCCGAGGTTGCGATGTTGACCAGCGCCAGATAGGTGCTGCTCTGGAAGTAGATGATGATCAGGAAGATCTGCACCAGACAGGTAGAGCACCAGAGGGACACCTGCGGCGAGCCGTTCTTGTTCTCCTTGGCAAACCAGCCCGGGAACACACCGGTCTTGCCCGCGATGTAGGGCACTTCAGCGGCCAGCACGGTCCAGCTGAGCAGAGCCCCCATCACCGACACCACCAGACCGATGTTGATAAGCCAGGCGCCCCAGGGGCCGACCACGGCCTCGAGGATCATGGCGGTCGAAGGGTTCTTGAGCGCCGCCAGTTGCGGCTGGCTCATGACACCCAGCGAGAACAGGGTCACCATCACGTAAAGCGTCAGGGCGCCGAGCAACGCCAGCACGGTAGCGCGGCCCACATCCTTGCGATGACGGGCACGGGCAGAGACCACCACGGCCCCTTCAATCCCGATAAAGACCCAGAGGGTCACCTTCATGGTGGACTTGACCTGATCCATCACGGAGCCCAGCTCCATGTTGTTCTGGCCCCAGATATCCAGAGTGAAGGTATCCATGTTGAAGGCCAGCAGGATCGCAACACAGAAGACGATGAGCGGCACCATCTTGGCGATGGTAGTGACGATATTCACCAGTGCAGCAACCTGTACCCCGCGCAGCACCAGCGCATGCACCGACCAGATCAGGATGGAGGCCAGCGTGATGGCCACCGGCGTATTGCCGTCACCGAAGATGACGTTGTCAGGTGTATCGAAGAAGTAGCTCAGGGCGCTAAACACTACGATGGCGTAGGAGACGTTGGCCAGCAGTTGGCAGAGCCAGTAACCCCAGGCGGCGTTGAAGCCGATAAAATCGCCGAAACCGGCTTTGGCATAGCTGAAGATACCGCCATCGAGATCGGGGCGGCGCATGGAGAGGTTCTGATAAACCAGCGCGAGACAGATCATGCCCAGACCGGTGATGGCCCAACCCAGGGCGACCGCCCCGGCACTGGCATGCGCAGCAATGTTTTGTGGCAGACTGAAGACCCCGGCGCCGACCATGGAGCCGATCACCAGCGAAATGAGGGCGCCCAGCCCTAGTTTCTTGTCCATTTCAATCCTGTTTATTTAGGCGGCGGCAGAGCGTCCGTATTCATACTGCGCGCAATATGGGAGGGGCTGGGAATCCTGACCCCGTGAAAAAGGCGGCAACTATATTGCATGACTATTCCGACCGCAATCCCTCGTCTCGTCAATCATGCACCGCCTTGACCGCGCGCAATTTTACAGCACTGACCCATATGGCCTGTGAGCTGGCTCAAATTAACCAAGACCCATTGATATTTCTCATTTTTCTGCCAACACAACCTGACTCGCATGGTTCCTATGCATCGCCATTCAGGCACTCTCTGTATAAATAATCTGCATAAAAAAGCCCCGGTGGAAACACCGGGGCCCATTATGTAAATCCCTATAAACGCAAACCGCCATCCAGTTCTATCATCCTTCCCGACAGATAGTCGTTGGCAAAAATAAAGCTCACCGTCTCGGCCAGCTGTTGCGCATCGCCAAGGGTGCCGACCGGAATGGCCTGCTGCATCCGCGCCATCGCCTCCGGCTTCATCGCCGCCGTCATGTCGGTGGCAAACACCCCGGGGGCAATCCCCATCACCCGAATGCCATGGCGCGCCAACTCCCGCGCCCAGGTCACCACCAGCGAGGCAACCCCCGCCTTGCTGGCGGCATAGTTGCTCTGGCCAATATTGCCAGCGCGGGCGATGGAGGAGATGTTGATGATGACGCCCCCCTGCCCCCCTTGGGCCATCAGCGCCGCCCCTTCGCGCCCACAGAGGAAGGTACCTGTGAGGTTGACGTCAATCACGCTCTGCCACTGGGCCAGCGTCATCTTCTCCACCAGCTCACCCTCTTTCACCTTGATCAGCATGCCATCGCGCAGAATGCCGGCGCAGTTGATAAGACCGTGCAGCACGCCAAAACGCCCTTTGATGGCGGCAAACGCGGCTTCTACCTCGGCTTCGCTCGCCACATTGCAGACAAACAGCTCGCACTGACTATCTTGATCGCACTGATCATTCTGACTGCGCACCAGGGCTGCGGTAGCCTCCAGATCGGCGCGATTGATGTCTAGCAGCCCCAGCGTCGACCCCTGTGCGCCCAGGGCCAGCGCAATGGCCCGTCCCAAGCCACGTCCGGCGCCGGTAATAACGATGACCTTATCTTTGATATCCATCAATGCTCCTTGTAGCTGGTCGAAGGGAGATGCCTTGAAGAGAGGTGGCCCGTCAGGCGGGATCCTGTTTATCCAGATAGAGTTCGACGATGCTGGAGAAATCGCGGCTCCCCTGCCCCTGAGCGGCATGCAGGTTGAACAGGTTACGCGCGAGCGCCCCCATGGGCACAGCGCTGTGGCCATGCTCGGCCAGCGCCATGGCCAATCCCAAATCTTTCACCATCAAACGGGTCATAAAGCCCCCCTGATAGTTACGGGCAGCAGGGACATTCTCCATCACCCCGGGCCAGGGGTTGTAGCGCTCCAGACTCCAGTTGTTGCCGGAGCTCTTGCCCATGATGGTAGAGAGCACGGCGGGATCCAGTCCCTCCTTCACCCCGAGGGCCAGCGCCTCGGCGGTACCCGCCATATGGATCGCAAGCAGCATGTTGTTGCACATCTTGGCGATCTGCCCCGCCCCCAGCGTCCCTGCGTGAAACAGGTTCTGCCCCATGCAGGCGAGCAGGGATTTCGCCGCCTCGAAATCTGCCGCGTCGCCGCCAACGATAAAGGTGAGCGTCCCAGCGGCCGCACCGGCGACACCGCCCGATACGGGGGCATCAATAAAGCGCAAACCGCGCGCGCGGGCCGCCTCCCCGACCTGACGGGCAGAGTCGACATCGATAGTGGAGCAGTCGATCACCAGTGCACCAACCGGCAGGGCCGCCAGCAGATCCTGCCCCTCAGACAACCAAAGATCGCGCACATGCTCCCCCGCAGGTAGCATGCTGATCACCACCTCGCAGCCGGTCACCGCCTCACGGGCATCCCCCGCTGCGATGCAGCCAGCGGCGATGGCGCGCTCAATGTTTTGGGCAACCAGATCAAACACCTGCACCCTGTGCCCGGCCCTGGCCAGATTGGCCGCCATGGGCCCCCCCATGTTGCCGAGCCCGATAAACCCTATCCTTGTCATCCCGCTTGCTCCTTGCGTTGCTGATGGCGGCGTCCGCCGGTTGCCAAGATGTTATTCCTTGCAGGCCAACGGATTGCGCCCCTGCGGCCAGCGATAGAACTCGTCCAGCCACTCCCCCTCCGGTGGCAACTGTTGCCAGCGGGGATCTTTATCCTTGTCGATCAGCAGTGCCCGTACCCCTTCCACAAAATCCCCCTTGAGCACACAGTTGACCGAGAGGGTCAGCTCCTCGGCAAATACCTCTGCCAGTGAGTTGCGGCGAGCCTGCCAATATTGACGCCACAAAATGGCGCGGCTGATGGGGCTGCCGGTGCGGCAGAGCTGCTGCGCCTGCTGGAGTACCGCCTCCTGTTCATCGAACTGAGCCTCGAACAACCGCGCCAATACCCCTTGCAACGTGCGCCCCACCAGCAGGGTATCGATCCTCTGTTGATGGGGTAACAGCACAGGCGCAGGCAAGCGGGCCGCCACCTCACCATGTAACCCTCTGAACAGCAGATCGATCTGCTCACGGGGATCACCACTGCCAGTCCAGTCGAGTACGGCGAGGTGTGACAGCAGCGCACTGCGCTCGCCACTGGCGATGGCGTGATCCGCCAGCCCAAGACCGATGGCATCACTCCCGTTGAAGCGGGCGCCAGTCAGACCGAGCCAGAGCCCGAGTCGCCCCGGCATCCGGCTTAAAAACCAGCTTGCCCCCACGTCGGGGTAGAGTCCTATAGTCACCTCCGGCATGGCGAACAGGCTTCTTTCGGTGACAACCCGAAAATCGGCTCCGGCACACAGGCCAATACCGCCCCCCATGCAGATACCGTCCGCCACGCAGATCAGGGGCTTGCGGTAAGAATGGATGTGGTGGTCGAGCCGGTACTCCTGCTCGAAAAAGTCGCGGGCATATTCGAACAGTTCCGATCCGCTTGTCTCCTGTTTGCGGTAATAGAAGGAGCGGATATCGCCACCGGCACAAAAAGCCTTCTCACCCGCCCCCTGCAGCAGCACACAGACAATGGCGGGATCCTGCTCCCAACGGGTCAGCGTCTGTTGCAGGATCTGGATCATCGGCAGGCTCAATGCGTTGAGAGACGCAGGGCTGTCGAGGGTCAACACCCCGATCTGATGGCCATCTTCGGTGGGATAACAGCTAACCTTGACCGGCTCACTCATAAACGGCTCCGTATGGATTTATTCTGTTGGGCCATATTGCCAGCGCGGTAAGCGTTTCTCCAGGAAAGCTGCCACCCCTTCACGCTGATTGGCATCGCTAAAGAGATCGAGAAACAGCGACCGCTCAAGGGGCAAGGCGGCATCCCGCGGGCCACTGCGGCCCTGATTGATCAGGGTTTTGCAGGCGCGCAGGGCGCTCGGGCTCTGACGCTCTACCAGATGGGCCATCTGATGGGCGGCCTCCCACGCCTGACCGGTTTTCACCACCTCCTCCACCAGCCCCATCTCGTAGGCCAGCGAGGCACTCACCTTCTCACCGCAGAGGATCATCCGCTTGGCCCAGCCCGGCCCCACCAGCTCGGTCAGGCGCTGGGTGCCACCGGCACAGGGAAGCAAGCCCACCGAGGCTTCCGGCAGTCCCAGCAACGCCTGCTGCTCGGCGATGCGGATATCACAGGCCAGCGCCACTTCCAGGCCACCGCCCATGGCATAACCATTGATGGCGGCGATACTGACGCCGTGAAAACGGGCCAGCGCCTCGAAGGCCTTGCCAAAGGCCTCGGCTACTTCACGGGCCAGCTCGACATTCCCCTCGACAAACATATTGAGGTCGGCACCGGCGCAGAAAAATTTGTCGCCCGCACCACGGATCACCAGCGCCACCACGTCGGGACGACTGTCGAGCTCCACCATCATCTGCAAAAAGGCCTGCAGGCTGGCGAGGGTCCAGGTGTTGGCAGGGGGATGGTCGAGGGTGATATAGGCCACGTGGCCATGATATTCGAGTCTGATCCTTGTCATAGCATTGTCCTTGTCGATGAAGCTGCCGCCATGATGACAGGCTTGAATGACACCAACCTGTGGCTGGCTCACAAAGCCGAAACCGGCATGGCATGGTGCAAATCGGGTGGCAGGCAACACACCCTTGATGCGACCACCGGTTAGCCCAGCGACAAACCGGGATCGGCCAGCATGCGGCGCGCGATGATGAGTCGCATCACCTCGTTGGTGCCCTCCAGAATGCGGTGTACCCGGGTATCGCGCAGATAGCGCTCGAGCGGATACTCGCGGATATAACCATAGCCGCCAAAGAGTTGCAGAGCCTCATCACAGATTCGATAACCCACATCGGTAGCAAACCGTTTGGCCATGGCACACCAGGCACTCTTGTCCGGTGCCCCGCGATCCAGCTTGTCGGCGGCCTGACGTACCAGCAAACGGGCGGCAGCCAGCTCGGTCGCCATATCGGCCAGGCGAAACTGCACGCTCTGGAATTCGCTGATCGGGTGACCAAATTGCTGGCGCTGCTGCACATAAGCCAGCGCATCGTCCAGCGCCTGCTGGGCGGTGCCCACCGAACAGGTGGCAATATTGATGCGCCCCCCATCGAGGGCCTGCATGGCGAACTTGAACCCTTCCCCCTCTTCGCCCAACCGATAACAGGCAGGAATGCGAACCCCGTTGAAAACAACCTCCCGGGTCGGCTGGCTGTTCCAGCCCATCTTCTCTTCTGCCTTGCCATAGCTCACGCCGGGGGCATTAGCCGGCACCATAAAGGCAGAGATCCCCTTCGCACCTTCACCACCGGTACGGGCCATCACCACCAGCACGTCAGTGCTGCCCGCTCCCGAGATAAAGACCTTGGTTCCCTCGATGAGGTAGCTATCACCCTCGCGAGTGGCTCGGGTCTTGAGTGCCGCCGCATCGGAACCCGCCCCCGGCTCGGTGAGGCAATAGGAGCCCAGCAGCTCGCCGCTGGCCAGTTTGGGCACCCACTCCTTGGCAACCTCGGTGGGCAACCAGCTACCCAGCATCCAGCTCACCATGTTGTGGATAGTCAGATACGCCGTGGTCGAGGTACAGCCCATGGCGAGGCGTTCGAAGATGAGGCTCGCATCGAGGCGCGGCAGCCCCAATCCGCCAAACGGCTCCGGGGTATAGAGACCACAAAAACCTAGCCCGGCCGCCTGCTTGATGGTCGGGATCGGAAACTCATGCTCCTTGTCCCAGCGCGCGGCATGAGGTTTGAGCGCCTCATCGGCAAAGGCGGCGGCCGCCTCCACATACGCCTGTTGATCATCGGTCAGGGTAAAATCCATCTTGTCGTTCGCTCCCTTGTTGCCCCGCGCTTATTTTCCTGAGTTAGTGCTTTATGACGCGGCGCCCACACGCTGCGTCAGTCGGATCTGCCACTATGGCGCTGTTGTCGTGGTAGCTGATGACACTCTCACTACCACCGCTTTATCGACACACAACAGATTAACAATTGATTTACGTTTACGCTAACGTAAACTTATGGCAGAAGTGAAGTACAAAATGGACCGACCACTGCCAGCCGTAACGCCGAGTCAGCCGGTCGAACCCACCTTCCTACCCGATTGTCATATCCGCAAGGAGAGCATGGATGCAGATGGATGAGACCCTGAATGCCCTGACCGAACAGGTTGCGGCCTTCTGCCAGAAAGTGATCGCCCCGCGCGCCAGCGAGATCGATCAGAGCAACGCCTTTCCCCGTGATCTCTGGCCCCGGATGGGTGAACTGGGGCTGCACGGCATCACGGTGGCGGAGGAGTATGATGGGGTGAACCTCGGCTATCTGGCCCACGTGCTGGTGATGGAACAGGTAAGCCGCGCCAGCGCCTCGGTCGGCCTCTCCTACGGCGCCCACTCCAATCTCTGCATCAATCAGATCCACCGCCACGGCACGGCGGAGCAAAAAGCGCGCTACCTCCCCCCGCTGGTGAGCGGCGAGCATGTGGGGGCGCTAGCCATGAGCGAGCCGGGCGCCGGGTCCGATGTGGTGAGCATGCGCCTCACCGCGGAGCGCGAGGGCGATCACTTCGTGCTGAACGGCAACAAGATGTGGATCACCAACGGGCCCGATGCCGACACCTTCGTCATCTATGCCAAGACAGATACCAGTGCGGGCCCCAAAGGAATTTCTGCCTTTATCGTTGAAGCCGGCACTCCCGGTTTTTCTACCGCCCAGAAGCTCGACAAGCTGGGGATGCGCGGCTCCAGCACCTGCGAGCTGGTGTTCGACAACTGCCGAGTGCCGCAGGAGAACCTGCTGGGCACCCTGCACGGCGGGGTCAAGGTGCTGATGAGCGGGCTCGATTACGAGCGGGTGGTGCTGGCTGCGGGCCCCCTTGGCATCATGCAGGCCTGCATGGATGTAGTGCTGCCCTATGTGCGTGAGCGCAAGCAGTTTGGTCAAGCCATCGGCGAGTTCCAGCTGGTGCAGGGCAAGCTCGCCGACATGTATACCCGCCTCGCCAGCAGCCGGGCGCTGGTCTACTCGGTGGCGAGCGCCTGCGATCAGGGTCGCACCAGCCGCAAGGATTGCGCCGCTGCTATCCTGTTTGCCGCCGAAAATGCCACCCAGATGGCGCTCGATGCCATCCAGCTACTGGGCGGCAACGGCTATATCAACGAATACCCCACCGGCCGCCTGCTACGGGACGCCAAGCTCTACGAGATCGGCGCCGGCACTTCGGAGATCCGCCGCTGGCTGATTGGTCGCGAGCTGATGGGAGAGAACGCATGAGCAGGATCCACTCCCGCCTCGACACGGCGAGCCCGGAATATGCAGCCAATCGGGCCGCCATGCAGGTGCTGGTCGATGATCTCCATGCACGCATTGCCGAGAGCGCCCAAGGAGGCGGCGCGGCCAACAACGCCCGCCATCAGGCTCGAGGCAAGCTGCTGCCCCGCGAGCGCATCAATCAGCTGCTGGACCCGGGCTCCCCGTTTCTCGAACTCTCGGCGCTGGCTGGCTGGCAGGTCTATGACGAGCCGGTGCCCGCCGCCGGTATCATCACCGGCATCGGCCGGGTCTCGGGCAGGCTCTGCATGATGGTGGTGAACGATGCCACAGTGAAGGGCGGCACCTACTACCCGCTCACGGTGAAAAAACATCTGCGCGCCCAGGCCATTGCAGAGCGGCTGCGCCTCCCCTGCCTCTATCTGGTGGATTCCGGCGGCGCCTTTCTGCCGATGCAGGACGAGGTTTTCCCCGACCGGGATCACTTTGGTCGCATCTTCTACAACCAGGCCCGCATGTCGGCCCAGAACATCCCCCAGCTGGCGGTGGTGATGGGGCTCTGCACCGCAGGCGGCGCCTATGTGCCCGCCATGGCGGACGAATCCATCATAGTCAGGGAACAGGCCACCATCTTTCTGGCGGGCCCGCCGCTGGTCAAGGCCGCCACCGGCGAGGAGATCAGCGCCGAGGCACTGGGCGGCGCCGAGGTGCACTGCGCCCACTCTGGGGTGGCTGATCATATGGCCCGTGACGATGCCCACGCGCTAGCCATCGCCCGAACCCTGCTCACCCATCTGGGCAGTGACCATGTTCCGCTCTCGGGTTTGGCATCCGGCAGCCCAAGTTACGATGAGCCAACCTACCCCATAGAGGATCTCTACGGTCTGGTGGGCACCAGCCTCAAACGCCCTTACGACGCCCGCGAACTGATTGCACGACTGGTGGATAGCTCTGACTTTGACGAATTCAAGGCGCTGTTCGGCACCACACTGGTGACCGGCTTTGCCCGTATTTGCGGCATGGAAGTGGGGATCCTCGCCAACAACGGCGTGCTGCACAGCGACAGTGCCCAGAAGGGGGCTCACTTTATCCAGCTCTGTAACCGCCGCTCTATCCCGCTGCTCTTTTTACAGAACATCACCGGTTTTATGGTGGGGAGTAGCGCGGAAAAAGAGGGGATCGCCAAGCACGGCGCCAAGCTGGTCACCGCCGTGGCCTGCAGCCGGGTGCCCAAGATCACTCTGATAGTCGGTGGCAGCTTCGGTGCCGGCAACTACGGCATGTGCGGCCGCGCCTATGAACCCGATTTTCTCTTTAGCTGGCCCAACAGCCGCATCTCCGTCATGGGGGGCGAGCAAGCTGCCGGAGTGCTGGTACAGGTGCGTCGGGACAAGCTGGCCGCCGAGGGCAAGAGTCTGAGCGAGCAGGAGGCAGCCGCCATCCGCGCTCCGGTGATCGAGCAGTATGAGCGGCAGGGTCACCCCTACTACGCCAGCGCTCGCCTGTGGGATGATGGCGTCATCGACCCGGCCCAGAGCCGCATCGTGCTGGCGCTGGCGCTCGCCGCATGTCAGGGTGCCCGCATTGCTCCCGAGCAGTACGGCATCTTCCGGATGTAAGGAGCAAAACTATGTCAGATCCACTTACTTCCTCAGCACTTGGCTCTTCAACACAGGGCCCGTTTCGGCTGGAGCGGCACGGCCCGCTGGCTGAGCTGGTGCTGTCGCGACCGGCCCGCCATAACGCCTTTGATGCCAACCTGATGCTAGGGCTGCTCGACTGCCTCGATGACCTGGCCCATCTCCATGGTCATGCTCTCGCCGAACGTCCTCATGCTTTGCTGCTGCGGGCCGAGGGCAAACACTTCTGCGCGGGCGCCGACCTCAACTGGATGCGCAATCTGGCCCACGCTGATTTCGAACACAATCGCGAAGACGCCCGGGTACTCGCGCGGCTGATGCAGACCCTCGACGAACTTCCCTTCCCCACGGTAGCGCTGGTGCAAGGGGCCGCCTACGGCGGGGCGCTGGGCCTCATCTGCGCTTGCGATCTGGTGCTGGCCAGCGACGACGCCCGCTTCTGCCTCTCCGAGGTGAGCCTAGGTCTGGTACCTGCGGTGATCAGCCCCTACGTGGTACGCGCCATGGGAATGCGTCAGGCGCGCCGCTACATGCTCAGTGCCGAACCGTTCGATGCCATTACCGCCTGTCGGCTCAATGTGGCGCATCAACTCTGCCAACCGGATCAACTGCTGGCGGAGGGACGGGCGCAAGCCCTTCGTCTGTGCCGCAATGGGCCGGAAGCGATGAAAGAGACCAAACGGCTGCTGGCGGCGATAGAAGACCATCCTTCCCGCCTGCACGAAGAGAAAACCGTCGAGATCATTGCCCGGGTTCGGGTGGGGCTCGAAGCTCAGGAGGGGATGCAGGCCTTCTTCGACAAACGCCCTCCCGCCTGGCGTCCCCCTTTCAAGGATGAGACATGACCCATCACACTCTGATCAAGCGCCTGCTGATCGCCAATCGCGGCGAAATCGCCGTGCGCATCATCAAGACGGCGAAACGCCTCGGCATCCACACCATCGCCCTCTACTCCGATGCCGACGCCCACGCCATGCACACCCGTCTGGCCGATGAGGCCTGGCATCTGGGGCCAGCACCGGCCAGAGAGAGTTATCTCGACACCGGCAGGGTGCTGAAGATTGCCAAAGAGGCGCGCGCCGATGCCATCCATCCCGGTTACGGCTTTCTGTCGGAAAACAGCGATTTTGCCACCGCCTGCGAACAGCGCGGCCTGCGCTTTGTCGGCCCAAGCGGCGCCGCCATTCTCGCTATGGGCGACAAATCGGGCGCCAAGGCGCTGATGCAGGCTGCCGGTGTACCTGTGCTGCCTGGCTATCACGGCACGGATCAGCAGCCGGACTTCTTGCGCGATCAGGCAAGCCTGGTGGGCTTCCCGCTACTTATCAAGGCGGCCAGCGGCGGTGGTGGCAAGGGGATGCGGCGGGTCGATCAGCTGGCTGACTTTGACGAGTCGCTGGCGGCAGTCAAGCGGGAGGCCAAGGCTGCCTTTGGCGATGATCTGGTACTGCTCGAGCGCTATCTGCCCCAGGCTCGCCATGTGGAAGTACAGGTCTTTGCCGATAGCCTCGGCAACACCATCTATCTGGGGGACAGGGATTGCTCCTTGCAGCGACGCCATCAGAAGGTGATCGAAGAGGCGCCAGCCCCCGACATCCCTCCGGCTCTGCGCCGCGCCATGGGGGATGCGGCCGTGGCAGCTGCCAAAGCCATCCACTATCAGGGGGCGGGCACCATCGAGTTTCTGCTCTGCAAGGATGAGTTCTTCTTTATGGAGATGAACACCCGGCTGCAGGTGGAGCATCCGGTCACCGAAGCCGTAACCGGGCAGGATCTGGTGGCCTGGCAGCTGGCCGTAGCCGAAGGCAAGCCGCTACCACTCACCCAGGAGGAAGTGGTGCTGCGCGGCCATGCAGTGGAGGCGCGCCTCTACGCCGAAGATGTGGCGGCCGGTTTTCTGCCCGCCAGCGGGCCTATCCACTGGCTCCACTGGCCCGTTGGCGTGCGCATCGACACCGGCGTTACCGCTGGCGATGAGGTGAGCCCATATTACGACCCCATGATCGCCAAGCTGATCGCCCACGGCCAGAACCGCGCCGAGGCGTTCGCCAAACTGGCAGATGCGCTGGCGGCACTGGATCTCGGGCCGCTGGTCCACAACGGCCAGCTGCTGCTGCGCCTGTGTGAAGAGCCCGACGTCCTGGCCATGGGCCACCATACCCAGTGGCCCATTCCCACCTCAGCACAGCCCATTCCTGAGCTCGCCTGGCCGCTGGCCACCCTCTGGTTGGCGAGCCGCTCTGCCGGCACCTCCCCCTGGCAGCAAATCTGCGGATTTCGACTGGGGCCGGATCATTGCTGGACAGCGTCGGTGCGCATCGGTGATGAGCGCCGGGTATTGACCCTTCGCGATCGTGACGGCCAGTTTGAGTGGCAAGGGGAAAACCGTTGCTACCAGCGAGGTGACGAGCATATCCGGCTGCAACAGGGTGGCTGCTGGCAGCAGATCCCCATTCAGACGGTCCTAGGCTCGGAGGCAACCTTCATCATGCCCCTAGGGGGCCAGCGCATCCGTTTCACTGCTGATGATCAGCAGCACAGTCACCACCATGATCAGGAAAATGAGAAGGCGCAGGGCGCCATCGCCCCCATGCACGGTATCGTGGTAGCCGTGCTGGTCGAGCAGGGGCAAGCTGTCAACAAGGGGCAACCTCTGCTGGTGCTGGAGGCGATGAAGATGGAACACCAGCTGTGTGCAGAGCGGAACGGGGTAATTGAAGCCCTGCAGTGCAAACAGGGCGAGCAGGTAAGTCAGGGGGCCGTGCTGGTGCGCTTTGCCGATACCGATACAGCCTCGGAGCATAACACCATCAACCAACAAGCGAGTAGGTCATGAACAGAGGAGCAGCCATGCCGGATGACAAGGTCAGTCTGGTGGAGATGGGGCCGCGAGATGGTCTGCAAAATGAAGCTGCCCCCCTCTCCTTGGTACAGCGGCTGGAGCTGATCCAGCGACTGGCCGACAGCGGTCTGCAGCGCATCGAGGTCGGCGCCTTTGTCTCTGCGAAAAAAGTGCCGCAGATGGCAGACTCCGCCGCACTTTTTCAGGCACTGCCGCGCAAGGGGCCGACCCGTTACGGCGCTCTGGTACCCAATCTGCAAGGCTTGCAGGCTGCCATTGCCGCCCGTGCCGACGAGATTGGCCTCTTTACCGCCTGCTCCGACGGTTTTACCCGCGCCAATATCGGCATCAGCGTGGAGGAGTCGCTGGTGCGCTTCGCCCCGCTGGTGCAGGAAGCACGCCGCCTCGGCATCAAGGTGCGCGGCTATCTCTCCACCGTCATCGCCTGCCCGTTTGATGGCCCGACCCGCCCGAAACGGGTCGCCGCCATGGCCGAGCAGTTGCTGGATCTCGGCTGCCACGAAATTTCGCTGGGGGACACCATCGGCGTCGGCACCCCGGGCACGGTGGCGACCATGCTGGATGCGGTGCTGCACGAGATCCCGGCGGGGCGGCTCGCGGTCCATTTTCACGACACCTACGGTCAAGGCTTGGCCAACCTGCTGCCCGCGCTGGAGCGGGGTATTCGCACCATCGACTGCTCGGTGGCGGGGCTTGGCGGCTGCCCCTATGCGCCGGGCGCCTCCGGCAATGTGGCGTCAGAAGAGGTGGTCTACCTGCTGCGCGGCCTTGGCATGACGACCGGGGTGGATCTCGACAAACTGGCGGCCACCGGCCAGTGGGTCAGCGAGCAGCTCGGTCGCCCCAACGGCTCGCGGGTCGGTCAGGCCTTGCACGCCAATGCCGAACGGCTGCGTGCCCGCCTCTGCCAGCCACACTCCCAGCAACAGGAGTCATGACCATGTCCCGTTCCCTGCCCGGCAAGGAGATCACCTACAGCATTTCGGAGCTGGCCCACGAGTTCGATGTCACGCCGCGCACCATCCGCTACTACGAGGATGAGGGGCTGCTCACCCCGCTGCGGGAGGGGCAAACCCGCATCTACAGCCACCGGGACAAGATCCGGCTCAAGTTGACCCTGCGCGGCAAACGGCTGGGGTTTAGCCTGGCCGAGATCCGCGAGCTGTTCGATATGTACGACACCGACAAATCGAGCAAAACCCAGCTCCACTCCATGATCCAGCTGATCGAGGCAAAACGCGGCGCCCTGCGCCAGCAACTGGAGGATATCCAGATGGTGATGGCCGAGCTGGAGGCCGCCGAACAGCGCTGTGTTAATTCCCTTAACAGCTTGAAAACTGGCGCAGATTAACCGAATCTGGGAGCAAGCTATTGCCTTGGGGATCCCATGAGATATTGGTGCTGGTTTTTGCTCTTGTTCAGCCTCTTTGGCTGGAGCCATCCCCTCATCAAGGTTGGTGGATACCCCTATGCCCCCTTTGTGGTCAAACTCCCCGATTCCCGCTATGAAGGACTGACCCTGGAGCTTATCGACCAGCTCAATGCCGTACAGAAAGAGGTGACCTTCGTCTTTGTTCCCACCTCGGCCGCCAACCGTTACAAGGCGCTCGATCTGGGCCGTTTCTCGCTGATGCTGTTTGAAGACACCAAGTGGGGCTGGGACACCGATAAATTCAAGATGACAACCCCCTTCCTCGGTGGTGGCGAGGTCTATGTGGCCCTGAACAAAGCGGGCCGGGATCAGCGCTTTTTTGACGATCCTGCCAGCCATCACCTCATCGGGGTGACCGGCTATCACTACGGCGTCGGCCAGTTCAATGCCGATCCTATCTACCTGCAGCGCAAGCTCAATATCACCCTGGTCAAAGACAACGTCAGCGCCCTGCAAGCACTACTCAAAGGGCGCGGCGAGGTAGCCATTCTCAACGTTTCATACCTTAACCAGTATCTGCAGGCCAATCCCGACACAGCCGACCAGCTGCTGATCTCGCAAAAATGGGATCAACAGTATCAACACCGCGCCATCCTTCACCCTGAGGCCCCCATTACCCCTGCCCAGCTGGAACAGTGGCTGGCAGCGCTGCAACAAAAGGGTGAACTGGATCGCCTTTGGACAAAGTACGGCGTACAACAGCACGCAACCCCATGATTACTATCCAGCTTTTCTGTACCATGGCGGGAACCAAATGGGAGTGCACCAAATGAACACCACCGAGCCCGCGTCCCCCAAGCTCCGCTTGCTGCGCTACCTTGCCTACGCTTTCCTGCTGCTTCTTATCCTGATCACCCTGCTGCTGTGGCAAACCCCCCGTCTGATCCAGCGCTATCTGCCCGGCTGGCTGGCCGAGCACTACGGCCTGCAACTGATGCTGGGGGAGATTAATGTAGGACTGCGCAACCCTTCTCTCACCCTCGGCGCGACTGCCCTGCTCGATGCCAAACAGCAGCCTATCATCGGTTTTGAACAGCTCTTTATCACCCCAAACCTGCAAGCCAGCTGGCAGCAGAAAGGGGTCGTGCTTTCCGCCGTCACCCTGACCAAACCCGTGGTGCTGCTGCAACGGCTGGCAGACAAAAAAGGGGAGGTTCGACTCAATCTGACCGATGCGCTAGCGACCCTGCTCACTCCTGCCCCCTCCCCCGAGCCCGAAACAGCCAGAGCCCCGCTGCTGGTCGACATTGCAAGTGTCAATGTCACTGACGGGCATGTGCGCTATCAGGATCAGCGCAAGGAGAGCGAACCCGGCTGGTTGCCGCTCCTCAATCTGGAGAAAGTGACCCTCAAGCTCGATAACCTGCGCACCGAGGCAAATCACCCGACCGCCTATCAGCTGAACGCCGCCATCAACGGCAAAAGCAGCCTCGCCGCTCACGGCAAACTCGATGTGATGAGCGGCATGGGTCAGGGCAAGGTGAGCCTCAAGCAGGTCGAGCTGAAACCCTTCGCCCCGCTCTGGGCACCCTATCTCAAGCTGGATCTGGCCAAGGGCCACGCCAATGCAGAGGTGGAGTACCAGCTTAAAGAGGGCAAGCAAGGAGTGCTGTGGCAATTGTCCAAAGGCAAGCTGACGCTAGACAACTGGCAGCTTAAAAAACACAAGGGCGACGAATTTGCCCGCTTCGGCCAGTTGGCCCTTAGCGAGCTGGCAGCCGATGGCCAGAAACAGTCGCTCCAGATCGGCAAGGTGACCCTGCAACAGCCCCTGCTCAAGGCCACCCTCAACCCACAGCAGGAGCTGGATCTGGCTGACTTGCTGATTGAACAGGCCCCCGCCAAGCCCGTCAAAGGGGCCCACGCCGCAAACGAGGTGGCCAACAATGCGGCGCCCAAGTCGGCACAACAAGCAAAGACAGCCGGTAACGGCAAGAAGCATGCGCCAGACAAACCCTGGCAGTGGCAGATCAAGCAGATCCTTATCGACAAGGGCGATCTCACTCTCACCGAATCGAGCAGCGGCAAACCGCAGGCACGCCAGCTCTCCGGCCTCAAGCTGGCGTTGGGGCCACTGGGCAGCAAGGGGGAGCAACCGAGCAAACTGACTCTGGCCACCCAGTTCAACCAGAGCAGCCCCCTCGCCTTTGATGGCCAACTGACCCTGACTCCTTTCACCTTAAGCGGCGACATCAACCAGCAGGGGCTACCCCTGACGCTGGCACAGCCCTATCTGGCCGACCTGGTACGCATCAAGGTGCAAAACGGGCTGCTGAGCAGCAAGACCCGCCTTGATCTCGCCACCACCGCACAGGGAGATCTGAGCAAGCTGACCCTGCAAGGGGGGCTCGATATCAACGGGCTCAAAGTAGTCGATCGGGCAGACAATCAGCGGCTGCTGGAGTTCAACACCCTGGCTCTCACCGGTCTGACGTACGACGGCATCAGCCAGCAGATGCGGATCAAGGACATTGCTCTGAACAAGCCCTTCGCCCGCATCGAGATCAACGAAGATGGCACCACCAACCTGCAACAGCTGCTGTTGCCGCAACCGGCGGCAGCCAACAGCACTCAAGCGGCGGCAGGCAGCAAGGCTCCCGACTTTCGTTTCACCATCGACCAGCTGCGCACCGAGCAGGGCAACCTGCGCTTTGCCGATCGCAGCCTGAGTCAGGATTTTGTGGCCGATATCGCCTCGCTGGGCGGCCAGAGCCGCCATATCAGCAATATTCCGGGGCAACGCTCCGATCTCGCCTTCAACGGCAAGGTGGATCGCTATGCGCCGGTGACCATTCGCGGCGGTACCAACTTGCTGGTCGCCAACCCGATCCTCGACATCGCGGTGGCCTTCCACAATCTGGAACTCACCACCTTTACCCCCTATTCGGGCACCTATGCCGGTTATGCCATCGACAAGGGGCAGCTCTCCATGAAGCTGCACTACAAGCTGGAGGGCAACCGGCTGGAGGGGGATAACGACATCACCATCAAGAAGCTGCAACTGGGCGAGAAGATCAAGAGCGAGCAGGCCAAGGATCTCCCGCTGGGGTTGGCCATCGCCCTGCTGAGCGATGCCAACGGGGTGATACAGATGAACCTCAAGGTGAAGGGCGATCTCGATCAACCGGACTTCAGCATCGGAAATATCTTCTGGGATGTGCTGGGCAACACCCTGAGCAAGGCGATCACCTCACCCTTCTCCCTGCTCGCCTCGCTGGCCGATGGCACCGAAGATCTCGACGAGCTCCCCTTCCTGCTGGGGGATCCCGATCTCACCCCCACCCAGCAGGAGAAACTGGTCAAGCTGGCGCAGGCCCTTAAGGATAGACCCAAGCTCAGCATGAACATTCGCGGCAAGGTCAACTTCAACGAGGAGCGCCCCATCCTGCAACGGCAAAAGCTGGAGCGGGTACTGGCCAAGCTCACCGGCAATCAGGCGGATCTCGACCTGCTGGAACAGGACTCAGCCCTGCAAGAGGCGCTGGCCCGGGCCTATGAAGAGCGCTTTGGCGAAGACCTGGATGATCTGGCCGATCGGCTCCATCTGGATGAAGAGAGCGCGGCACTGCGGGCCCAGGCGGTGATCCTGCTGCGGGATCAGCAGCTCATCACCGCCAAATCCCTGCGCAATCTCGCCATGCGCCGGGCGCAAAATACCAAGGAGTTTCTGGTCGACAGCCAGGGGATCGCCCCGGAGCGGCTGTTCGTGCTCGACAGCCAGGTCAAAGAAGAAGACAAGGAAGCCAAAGTGATCCTGACACTTGATCAGTAAGGCCGCCGCACTGCGCAAATGCGTAATAAAAATACAACCTCTCAACTATTTTGACACCTTTTGCTCACCAAACAGCCTATCCTGGTGAGCATTTGGCCTCTGATGCAAATAATCACGTAGTTTTTTTACGATTTATCCCCCTTGCCCCCTTGCGGGCGCGCCACAGCCTGCCTAAAATCGCGCGTCTTTTGTTAACCCCCACCTCTATTTTTGGAGAACGCCACGTGAGCGAAAAATTGGCCAACCCTGCCCCTCTGGGTCTGATGGGTTTCGGTATGACCACCATCCTGCTGAACATCCATAACGCAGGTTTCTTCCCCATCAGCGCCATGATCCTGGCCATGGGCCTGTGCTACGGCGGCATCGCCCAGATCATCGCTGGCATCATGGAGTACAAGCGTGGCAACACCTTCGGTGTGACCGCGTTCACCTCCTACGGCCTGTTCTGGCTGAGCTTGGTTGTCCTGCTCGTCATGCCGACCATGGGTCTGGCCGAAGCGACTCCGCACGCCTATATGGGTTGGTATCTGCTGATGTGGGGCATGTTCACCCTGTTCATGCTGGTTGGTACCATCAACTACCCGCGCGCCAAGCAGTTCGTGTTCGCCTCCCTGACCGTGCTGTTCTTCCTGCTGGCCGCCCGTGACTTCACCGGCAGCACCCTGATCGGCACCATCGCCGGTTTCGAAGGCATCATCTGTGGCGCCAGCGCCATCTACCTGGCCATGGCCACCGTGATCAACGAGCAGTTCGGCCGCACCGTGATGCCGATCGGCGATCACAAGAAAGCCGCCGCCGTACAGCTGAAAGCAGCTGCCTGATAGGCAAGCCACTCAGATTGTGAAAAAGGCACCCTCGGGTGCCTTTTTGCTATTTCGCAAAGCTGACGTTCCTGCGCACACATTTTCCCTTTTCAGCCCTACATCCGGATATCCGTCTCTAGCTATTCGGCACTCCTGACACACCCATTTGTGGATATATCCATCAACTAAATAAGGCTCTCACGGGCCACCACAAGGGATGCAGTTTGTTATTCGGTATGAAGCCGTATGACCACTCCCTTTTGTTGGCAACTGTCAGGTGAATACCATCTCCATACAAGTAATTTAAATCAAAGTGCCGACCAAGTTATCGGTACTTTTATCTCCCCATGTAAGTTAAAAATTCACTGCGGCGTTAAATCTAATATCCCAGAGGTCAAGGTCCTGACGCCCGATACTGTAATAACCGGTAATCACTTCAAAACGCTGATGACGCTGAGGGGCTACCGCCAGTGCAATCCGTGCAGATCCACTCCACGGAGTCGTACTTTCCATTGTCAGATTTTCATTCAGGATCTGACCATCATTGGGACGCTCAATATCATAACGAACCCCAAGACGCAGGGCCGGTATAATTTGAACACCATCGGTGGTGGTGAAAATACGACTGATATCCCCTGATGCTTCACTGGTGGCATATTCAAAAGAGTTTTCATTAACCCGCAATGTCACGTTATAAATCTGGTTTGCATAAGGCAATGAGCCTGTGTAATCAAACGCATCGGATTTATTGTGACTGTAAAAGAGGGCAAGCTTGGGCCGCAGCAGATATTCACCAACATCGTAGCCACCGGTCAGGTTGGCTGAGATCAACCCGGTCGTTGTCTTGAAACTCCCTTTAAGTACATCGAGTTCGGTATCGTTATCAGTTCGTCCCCATGCAGCCCAGCCATCCAGCAGCCAGTGCGTATCTAGCCTATAGCCGCCATATGGCCCAAC
Source organism: Aeromonas sp. 84A (assembly GCF_051919345.1). NCBI lineage: Bacteria > Pseudomonadati > Pseudomonadota > Gammaproteobacteria > Aeromonadales > Aeromonadaceae > Aeromonas > Aeromonas sp. 84A. The sequence continues at coordinate 2,478,513 of NZ_JBQBEW010000001.1, read as the reverse complement.
AAAGAAGCTGTCCCCCTCATTTCGTACCGAACTGCCAAACGTGCCAAGAGAGGTTTTGCTATTGGCAAATGCAATACCGCCCAGCCCGTCTTTACCAAGGGATCTGTGTATACCGATCAAAAAGCTGTTGGCATGTCCGGATGTGTTTATCTCGTTACGATCATCGGAGACTCCGGTATGGCGTACATCAGTCCATACCTGCCACAACCCCTTTTGACCGGCAATATCTTCAAATTGGTCAAGCCCGACAACGACACGATCTGAAATACTGAGGGAGCCGCTCAAATAGCCCATCAAGGCATCTGCACTGATACTGGTCACAATATTGCGGATCGGGTCACTCCCACCACCGGTGCCACCACCACTACCACCATTGCTGCCATCCCCACCGCCGGTTCCGCCACCAGTTCCACCATTGCCGCCATCCCCACCTCCGGTTCCGCCACCACTTCCTCCATTGCTGCCGCCACCACCTCTGGTTCCGCCACCAGTGCCACCGTTACTATCTCCCCCATCGATCGGGGGAATATTTGGAAATACCGGATTGGTCTGGTTTCTCGAATCGAGGAAGCAGTTGAAAGAACCATCCGCATTGAGGAAATCCAGTTTGTGAGTCCCGTTAAGGTCATCATGTACTACAGGTGAGACACTCAAGTGCAACGACGCGAGGTTTGCATTCCAACTATCGATTTCAGATACCCCGGGAGCAGAGAGGCGAAAATTCCCCCGGAACCTGGACTTGAAAGCCATAGTGATACCGAATTGTCAGCCGAACGCCCAAGAAACTCTAGATGCTGCCCCGGTTGCCTGTTCGGGCAATCCGCCGCCCATGCTGTTGGCAAGCAGATACTGGTAAGGCAGCCAATTCCCAAAATACGTGAAATCATTATGTCCTCCTGACACTACGTTATCTCACTGACATCCTTGCATGACTTTTAGCATTACCCACAAACAGGTCACTCGATTCAATGGGTAAAGGAACCAGTCAATCTGACAAGTTCAAATCGCAGACTATTTTAGTATCCACACTGTTTCTGGTCTCCTGTAATAAAATTCGTTTAGCGCCTGAATCGCGATGATTGATTAAATCAAACCATTTTAAAACCCATAAAAAATGCCGCCCATCGGGCGGCACTTTTATTAGAGATAACGGGCTAACAGGAATTACCAGCCGGTCACTTCGCGCAGGGCCTTGCCGATATCGGCCAGGGAGCGGACGGTTTTCACGCCAGCATCTTCCAGCGCGGCAAACTTCTCGGCGGCGGTACCCTTGCCACCGGAGATGATGGCGCCAGCGTGGCCCATCCGCTTGCCGGGAGGCGCAGTAACACCGGCGATATAGGAGACCACCGGCTTGGTGACGTGGGCCTTGATATAGGCGGCCGCGTCTTCCTCGGCGTTGCCGCCGATCTCGCCGATCATCACGATCGCTTCGGTCTGCGGGTCGTTCTGGAACATCTCCAGAATGTCGATAAAGTTGGAGCCCGGGATGGGGTCGCCACCGATACCGACGCAGGTGGACTGGCCAAAGCCCTCGTCAGTGGTCTGCTTGACCGCTTCGTAGGTCAGGGTGCCGGAGCGGGAGACGATGCCCACCTTGCCCGGCTTGTGGATGTGGCCCGGCATGATGCCGATCTTGCACTCACCCGGAGTGATCACACCCGGGCAGTTGGGGCCGATCATCCGCACACCGGTCTCTTGCAGCTTCACTTTGACGTCCAGCATATCCAGAGTAGGGATGCCTTCGGTGATGGTGACGATGAGCTTGATGCCCGCGTCGATCGCTTCCAGGATGGCATCCTTACAGAACGGCGCTGGAACATAGATGACGGAGGCAGTAGCGCCGGTCGCTTCGACCGCGTCACGGACGGTGTTGAACACCGGCAGGCCCAGATGGGTGGTGCCGCCCTTGCCCGGGGAGACGCCGCCCACCAGCTGGGTGCCGTAGGAGAGCGCCTGCTCGGAGTGGAAAGTACCCTGACCGCCGGTAAAGCCCTGGCAGATGACTCGGGTGTCCTTGTTGATCAGTACGCTCATCAGTTGGCCTCCGCTGCTTTTACGACTTGCTGCGCGGCATCGGTCAGACTCTTGGCCGCAATGATGTTGAGGCCGCTCTCGGCCAGCTTGATACCACCCAGCTCGGCGTTGTTGCCTTCCAGACGGACCACGACGGGCACCTTGACCCCCACTTCCTTGACCGCACCGATAATGCCTTCCGCGATCATGTCGCAGCGCACGATGCCGCCAAAGATGTTGACCAGCACCGCTTTGACGTTGCTGTCGGAGAGGATGATCTTGAACGCCTCGGTTACGCGCTCCTTGGTGGCGCCGCCGCCGACGTCAAGGAAGTTGGCCGGCTTGCCGCCGTGCAGGTTGACGATGTCCATGGTGCCCATGGCCAGACCCGCGCCGTTGACCATGCAGCCGATGTTGCCATCGAGGGCCACATAGTTGAGCTCCCACTGGGCGGCGTGCGCTTCGCGGGGGTCATCTTGTGACGGGTCGTGCATCTCGCGCAGCTTGGGCTGACGATACAGGGCGTTGGCGTCGATGTTGATCTTGCCATCCAGGCAGTGCAGGTTGCCCTGCGCGGTGATCACCAGCGGGTTGATCTCCAGCAGCGCGAAATCGCAATCCAGGAACATCTGGCCCAGACCCATGAAGATCTTGGTGAACTGTTTGATCTGATCGCCGACCAGACCCAGTTTGAAGGCAAGTTCGCGGGCCTGATAAGCCTGCGGACCCACCAACGGATCGATGGCCGCCTTGTGGATCAGATGGGGGGTTTCGTGGGCGATCTTCTCGATATCCACGCCACCTTCAGTCGAGGCCATGAAGACCACGCGGCGCGAACCACGGTCAACCACGGCGCCCAGGTAGAGCTCTTTGGCGATGTCGGTGCAAGATTCCACCAGGATCTTGGTGACCGGCTGGCCGTTGGCATCGGTCTGGTAGGTCACCAGATTCTTGCCCAGCCAGTTCTGGGCGAAAGCACGGATCTCATCCTTGCTCTTGGCCACTTTCACACCGCCCGCCTTGCCGCGGCCACCGGCGTGTACCTGGCATTTGACGACCCAGGTATTGCCGCCAATCTTGTCGGCCGCTTCGGCCGCTTCTTGTGGGGTAGCACAGGCATAACCTTCGGAGACCGGCAGGCCATACTCGGCAAACAGCTGTTTTGCCTGATATTCATGCAGATTCATAGATGCTCTATCCGTGTTGTAGGTATTTCCGTCCGGGGCTGGTGTTTCTCAATCCCCTGTGAATGGGGGCCTGGGCGGCCCCTCGTTATCTTTCAATCGCTCGGGTATTACTCAAACGTCCAGCAGCACATCCGGCTCGGGGCGCAAACCCCTTGCCCGGGTGCCACAGGCTTAGACGTCCAGCAACAGACGGGTCGGGTCTTCCAGGAGCTCCTTGACGGAGACCAGGAAGCCTACCGATTCGCGCCCGTCGATGAGACGGTGATCGTAGGAGAGCGCCAGATACATCATCGGCAGGATCTCGACCTTGCCGTCAACGGCCATCGGGCGATCCTGGATCTTGTGCATGCCCAGAATGGCGCTCTGGGGCGGGTTGATGATCGGGGTGGACATCAGGGAGCCGAACACGCCACCGTTGGTGATGGTGAAGTTGCCGCCAGTCAGTTCATCCACGGTCAGCTTGCCGTCACGGCCCTTGCCCGCCAGATCCTTGATGGCCTTCTCGATGTCCGCCAGGCTCATGTTGTCGCAGTCGCGCAGCACCGGCGTCACCAGACCACGGGGGGTAGATACGGCGATGCTGACGTCGAAGTAGTTGTGGTAAACCACGTCATCACCATCGAGCGCCGCGTTCACTTCCGGATAGCGCTTGAGGGACTCCACCACCGCCTTCACGTAGAAGGACATAAAGCCGAGCTTGATGCCGTGCTTCTTCTCGAAGATCTCGCCGTACTGCTTGCGCAGATCCATGATGGGCTTCATGTTGACCTCGTTGAAGGTGGTCAGCATGGCGGTGGTGTTTTTCGCTTCCAGCAGACGCTCGGCAATGCGCTTGCGCAGACGGGTCATCGGTACCCGCTTGTCGGTGCGACCACCCAGCGGGGCAACCTTGGCTGCCGGGGCTGCAGTTGCGACCGCTGCGGCTGCCGCAGGCTGGCTCTTGGCCTTGATGAAGGCTTCCACATCATCCTTGGTGATGCGACCGCCCTTGCCGGTACCGGTCAGCTTGGTCACATCGATGTCGTGCTCGCCAATCAGGCGGCGCACCGAGGGGCTCAAGCCATCGGCTCCATCATCGGCCACCGCTTCAGCGGGTTTCTCTTTGGTCTCTTCACCGGCCACCGGGGCGGCGGTGAGGATGGCAATCAGTTGACGGGACAACACAGTCGCCCCTTCCCCTTGCAGAATATCCCCCAGCACACCGGCTTGCGGTGCCGGCACTTCCAGCACCACCTTGTCGGTCTCGATGTCGACCAGCACTTCGTCACGGGCGACCAGATCGCCCGGTTTTTTGTGCCAGGTGGCGATAGTGGCATCGGCCACTGATTCCGGCAGATCCGGTACCTTGATTTCGATAGTCATCCAATCAGTTCCTTTTTACTTCTATGCCAGAGGCTTTACAGGGTAAGGGCATCTTCCACCAAGGCTTTTTGCTGCTTGGCGTGGACAGACATGTAACCGACGGCCGGTGAGGCTGACGCGGGGCGACCGGCATAACGCAGGGTGGCTCCGGTCGGCAGCACGTCATCGTAGTTGTGACGGGTGCAGTACCAGGCGCCCTGGTTCTGCGGCTCTTCCTGGCACCAGACAAAGTCGGTGACATGGCTGTAATCGGCCAGAATGGCGCGCACTTCCTCTTCCGGGAAGGGGTAGAGCTGCTCAATTCGCACCAGTGCCACATCTTGCTGCTCCGCCTTGCGACGGGCATCGAGCAGGTCGTAGTAGACCTTGCCGGAGCAGAACACCACACGCTTGACTGCTTTCGGATCCAGCGCATCAATCTCGCCGATGGCGTTCTGGAAGGTACCTTCCGCCAGCTCTTCAAGCTTGCTCACCGCCAGCGGATGGCGCAGCAGAGATTTGGGCGTCATGACGATCAGCGGACGGCGCATCGGGCGCACTACCTGACGACGCAGCATATGGAACACCTGCGCCGGGGTAGAGGGCACGCACACCTGCATGTTGTGCTGGGCACACATCTGCAGATAACGCTCCAGACGAGCGGAGGAGTGCTCCGGGCCCTGCCCCTCGTAACCGTGCGGCAGCAACATGGTCAGGCCGCACATCCGGCCCCACTTCTGCTCACCGGAGGAGAGGAACTGATCCACCACTACCTGGGCACAGTTGGCGAAATCGCCGAACTGGGCTTCCCAGATGGTGAGGCCAGCCGGCTCGGCGCTGGCGTAACCATATTCAAAGGCCAGTACCGCGTTCTCGGTCAGCACAGAGTCATACACCTCGAACGGACCTTGCTCGTCGTGCAGGTTGCACAGCGGGGTGTAGGTGCTGGCATCGGTCTGGCTGTGCAGCACGGCGTGGCGGTGGAAGAAGGTGCCTCGACCGGAGTCTTCACCGGTAAAGCGGATGCGGGACCCTTTGTCCACCAGGGTGGCGTAGGCCAGGGTTTCGGCAAAGCCCCAATCCACCAGCTTCTCACCCGCGGCCATCAGACGGCGGTCTTCGTAAATCTTCTCGACCTGACGCTGCAGCACGTGGGTCGCCGGATACTGGCTCACCCGCTCGCCGAGGCTCTTGAGGTGATCCATCGGCACGGCACTCTCATAGGCCATGTTCCAGTCGTGGCCCAGATAAGGGGTCCAGTCGACGGAGTGCAGTTCCATCGGCCGCCACTCCTTACTCACCCGCTCGCCGCGATCCAGCGCTTCGCGATACTCGTTGACCAGTTCGGTCGCCCGCTCCTGAGCGAGGCTCCCCTCGGCAACCAGCTGATCGGCGTAGATCTTGCGCGGAGTCGGGTGCTGCTTGATCTTCTGGTACATCAGCGGCTGGGTCGCGCTCGGCTCGTCCGCTTCGTTGTGACCGTGACGACGGTAGCAGACCAGCTCGATCACCACGTCGCGTTTGAAGGTGTTGCGGTAATCCAGTGCAATCTGGGTCACCAGCACCACAGCCTCCGGATCATCCCCGTTGACGTGCAGCACCGGTGCCTGCACCGCCTTGGCGATGTCGGTGCAATATTCGGTGGAACGCAGGTCACGGATATAGGAGGTGGTGAAACCAACCTGGTTGTTGATGACGATGCGCACCGTCCCGCCTACACCATAGGCGCGGGTCTGGGACATGTTGAAGGTCTCGGCCACCACGCCCTGACCGGCCATGGCCGAGTCACCGTGAATGGTGATGGGCAACACGCTGGAGCCATCCTTGTCACCGCGACGATCCATACGGGCACGGACCGAGCCGATGACCACAGGGTTGACGATCTCGAGGTGAGAGGGGTTGAACGCCAGCGCAAGGTGGACGTTGCCACCCGGGGTGGCGAAGTCGGAGGAGAAGCCCATATGGTACTTCACATCACCGGTGCCCCAGGATTCGCCATGCTTGCCGGCAAACTCGTCGAACAGGTCCTGCGCCCGTTTACCGAGCACGTTGATCAGCACGTTGAGACGACCGCGGTGGGCCATACCGATAACGGCCTCTTTGCAGCCCTGCTCACCGGCGCGACGGATCAGCTCCTTGAGCATGGGGATCATGGCGTCGCCACCTTCCAGCGAGAAGCGCTTGGCTCCCGGGAACTTGGCGCCCAGATATTTCTCCAGCCCTTCGGCGGCGGTCAGGCTCTCGAGGAAACGGGTCTTCTCTTCGAGGGTGTAGCTCCCCTTCCCTTCAATGGATTCGAGACGCTGTTGCAGCCAGCGCTTCTCTTCCGTGGAGGTGAGGTGCATGTAGTCGGCGCCGATGGAGCCGCAATAGGTCTTCTTCAGCGAGGCGTAGAGGTCGGAGAGCACCATGGTCTCGCGACCGATGGCGTAGGAGCCCACATTGAAGGTGGCCTCCATATCTGCGCCCTGCAGGTTGTGGAACGCAGGATCCAGTTCGGCAACGGTTTCACGCTGCCACAGGCCCAGCGGGTCCAGATTGGCATTCTGGTGACCACGGAAACGGAAGGCGTTGATCAGCTGCAATACCCGCACCTGCTTGGCATCCACTTGCGGATCGGAGACGGGGGCACTGTAGCGAGAGGGATCCTTGGCCAGACGACGGAAATAATCGCGGACCTGGGAGTGGGGTTGTTCAACCGCATGACCATTGACCTGGGGCAGCTCGCTAAACAGGCTGCGCCACTCATCGGACACGGAGTCAGGATTTTCCAGGAAGGATTCGTACAAATCCTCGATATAGCTTGCATTCGCACCAGCCAGGTGAGATGACTCCAACCAGGCCTTCATCACGCCGTTATGCATTTCTATCCCTTGTACTTCTTGTTACTGCTGCGCAGCTTGTAGGGGTCAAATAGCCATCCTGCCACGGGTCGGATGGCTATCCAGAGGTCGGGCCAGCACCTGGCCGGCCCTGATACTAAACAGCCCGATTGAGCAACATCGACTTGATCTGGCCAATCGCCTTGGTCGGGTTCAAGCCTTTCGGACAGACGTTCACGCAGTTCATGATGCCATGGCAACGGAACACGCTGAATGCGTCGTCCAGATTCCCCAATCGTTCGGTGGTCGCGGTGTCGCGGCTGTCAGCCAGCCAGCGGTAGGCGGCGAGCAGCCCGGCCGGACCGATGAACTTGTCGGGATTCCACCAGAAGGAGGGGCACGAAGTGGAGCAGCAGGCACAGAGAATGCACTCGTACAGGCCGTCAAGCTTAGCGCGCTCTTCGGGGGATTGCAGGTGCTCACGCACCGGCGGCAACTTGTCATCGTTGATGAGGAAGGGTTTGACCTTCTCCCACTGGGTGTAGAACTGGGTCATGTCGATCACCAGATCACGGATCACCGGCAGGCCGGGCAAGGGGCGGATAACGACGTTATTGCCCTTCTTCAGCAGGTCGGAGAGCGGGGTGATACAGGCAAGACCGTTCTTGCCATTCATGTTGAGACCGTCTGATCCACAGACCCCTTCGCGGCAAGAGCGGCGGAAGGCGAGCGTGGGATCCAGCTCTTTCAACTGGATCAGTGCGTCGAGCACCATCATGTCGGAACCTTCAGGAATATCAAGACGATATTCCTTCATATGGGGGACGTTATCAACATCCGGATTGTATCTGTAGACAGAGAATGTGACGTTCATAGGGCTGGCTCCGCAATCAGTAAGTCCGGACCTTGGGCGGGAACGCCTCACGGGTCTTGGGTGACATGTTGACAGCGCGACGGGTCATGGACTCGGTGTCCGGATGATAGAGGCTGTGGCACAGCCAGTTCTCATCGTCGCGATCCGGGAAATCGAAGCGGCAGTGAGCACCGCGACTCTCGGTACGGAAGTTGGCGGCAACCGCCGTGGCAAACGCCGTCTCCATCAGGTTGTCCAGCTCCAGGCACTCGATGCGCTGGGTGTTGAACTCTTTGGAGGTGTCATCCAGACGGGCTGACTTGAGGCGCTCGCGGATAACTTTGAGCTCGGCCAACCCTTCTGCCATCGCCGCACCTTCGCGGAATACGGAGAAGTTGTTCTGCATGCAGCGCTGCAGGTCTTTGCGGATCTGCACCGGGTCTTCCCCGTCACGGCAATTTTCCCAGCGGTTGAAGCGGGCCAGTGCGGCATCCAGATCCGACTCGGAAGCATCACGACCGTGCTCCATCTCGCCCAGAGTGTTGACCAGATGCATGCCGGCCGCGCGGCCGAAGACCACCAGATCCAGCAGGGAGTTGCCACCCAGACGGTTGGCACCGTGTACGGAGACGCAGGCAATCTCGCCCACCGCAAACAGACCGACCACCGGCACGTCGTTGCCGTTCTTGTCCTGAGTCAGGCATTGGCCATTCACGTTGGTCGGTACGCCGCCCATCATGTAGTGGCAGGTCGGGATGATCGGGATCGGCTCTTTGACCGGGTCCACGTGAGCGAAGGTGCGAGAGAGCTCGCAGATCCCCGGCAGACGGGATTCCAGCACCTCTTTGCCGAGGTGATCCAGCTTCAGCTTGATGTGCGGGCCCCAGGGACCGTCGCAGCCACGGCCTTCACGGATCTCGATCATGATGGAGCGAGCCACCACGTCGCGACCGGCCAAGTCCTTGGCGTTCGGGGCGTAACGCTCCATGAAGCGCTCGCCATCTTTATTGAGTAGATAGCCACCTTCACCACGGCAGCCTTCGGTTACCAGCACCCCTGCCCCGGCGATGCCGGTCGGGTGGAACTGCCACATCTCCATGTCCTGCACGCCGACGCCGGCACGCAGCGCCATGCCGACACCGTCACCTGTGTTGATGTGGGCATTGGTGGTGGACTGGTAGATACGACCGGCACCGCCAGTCGCCAGCACGGTGGCCTTGGCCTTGAAGTAGACCACTTCACCGCTCTCCATATCGATGGCGGTACAACCCACCACGTGGCCATCCTGGTTTTTCACCAGATCCAGCGCATACCACTCGGAGAAGACGGTGGTCTTGTTCTTGACATTCTGCTGATAGAGGGTGTGCAGCAGGGCGTGACCGGTACGGTCGGCGGCCGCTGCGGTACGAGCAGCCTGCTCGCCACCGAAATTCTTGGACTGACCACCAAACGGACGCTGGTAGACAGACCCGTTGTCGAAACGGGAGAAGGGCAAGCCCATGTTCTCCAGCTCATAGATAGCCTCGGGGCCGGTTTTGCACATGTACTCGATGGCTTCCTGATCACCGATGTAATCGGAACCTTTTACCGTGTCATACATATGCCACTGCCAGTTGTCATCGTGGGCATTGCCCAGCGCAACCGTGATCCCGCCCTGGGCGGAAACAGTGTGAGAACGGGTTGGAAAAACCTTGGACAACAGAGCGCAGCTCTTGCCGGACTGGGCAATCTGCAGCGCGGCGCGCATACCGGCACCACCGGCACCAATCACCACCGCATCAAATTCACGAGTTGGAATAGTCACCTTACACACCCCACAGCACGACGAAACCCGTCATCAGATAGACAAACAGCACCACGACCAGGGCAAATTGCAGCGCCCCGCGCAGCCCTACCGGCTTGATATAGTCAGTCAGCACCTGCCACAGACCAATCCAGGCGTGGATCAGTACGCAGAGCAGGGTCAACAGGGTGAATACTTTGGTGAATGTTTTGGCGAAGAAGCCTGCCCACACCTCGTAGGTGATGTCGTTGAACGCGACAAAGCCCACCAGATAGAGGACATAACAGGTCATGATGAGGGCGGTGGCGCGGATCAGGATGTAATCATGAACGCCGCTGCGCCCGAAGGTTGCAGAATTGGTTACCATACAAGCACTCCCGCCAATACAGCCAGGATCGCGGTGATCACGAAGGCCACGCGGGCGCTCTGATTGCCGGATTCCAGCTCTTCCCAATAGCCCATATCCATGACCAGATGACGCAAGCCGCCCACAATGTGGTATGCCAGCGCAGTCAGGATCCCCCACAGCACGAGTTTGACCAGGAAGTTGTCCATGATGGCAACCACGGTTGCAAACCCTTCGGGAGAGGCGAGTGAAGTACCAAGCATCCACAGCAAGATGCCCAGTGCAACAAAGGTAATGACCCCTGAAACACGGTGCAGGATGGATGCAATGGCAGTGACAGGAAAGCTGATCGTCTGTAGGTCGAGGTTGACCGGTCTCTGTTTGTTTTTCACGCTTGCCCACTCAGCTCCATTGAGCACGTTAGTTATTGTTTTAACTCACACTTGAGGGCACGGAATGGTGATTGTTGGTTTTTTGTTACCAAAACACTCTGAAAAAGCCAAAACGCGAGTTTTCGGTTTCACATCAGGCTTTGCCAAAGCGTTTCAAACACCCGCAGCCATGACCCACGTGGCGCAGTATATCGGCGGCCTTAACCGAAGACAATCAATTAGCTACAAAGAAAACACAAAACCGCAAACTCGATCGCATATTTAATTTAACATTTCATTAATGCCATTAATGGGGTTCCAGCAAAATTGACATTGATAAGGAACTCTGTTTCAAATAAGGCGCTCCAGCCACTTCGGTATGGGTAACAACCTTTGCCAGCGTCATAAAAGTCGTAATAGAGTAGGACTGGAACCAAATTATAAAGAGCAAAGGAGACGTGCTATGGCTGATAAGATAGCCACCCTACACCTGCCCGGAAAAGATCCGGTCGAACTGCCGATCCTCTCCGGCACCATCGGCCCGGATGTCATCGATGTCAGAAAATTGGGATCACAGGGGTATTTCACCTTTGACCCCGGTTTTATGGCGACCGGTTCTTGCAAATCTGCCATTACCTACATTGACGGGGATCAGGGTGTCTTGCTGCACCGTGGTTACCCCATCGCCCAGTTGGCCACCCAGGCCACCTATCTGGAAGTCTGCTATATCCTGCTGTACGGCGAAGCGCCGACCAAGGCCCAATATGCCGAATTCGAACGCCTGGTCACTCGCCACACCATGGTTCACGAGCAGATAGCCTTCTTCTTCCGCGGCTTCCGTCGTGACTCCCACCCCATGGCCATCATGTGCGGTGTGGTCAGCGCCCTGTCAGCCTTCTATCACGATGCCCTCGACATCAATAACGAGCAGCATCGCGAGATCTGTGCCTTCCGTCTGCTCTCCAAGATGCCGACTCTGGCAGCCATGTGTTACAAGTACTCCATCGGCCAGCCGTTCATGCAGCCGCGTAACGCCCTCTCCTATGCCGGTAACTTCCTGCACATGATGTTTGGCGTGCCGACCGAAGAGTACAAGGTCAACCCCATCGTTGAACGTGCCATGGATCGTATCTTTACCCTCCATGCGGATCACGAGCAGAACGCCTCCACCTCCACCGTTCGTCTGGCTGGCTCCTCCGGTGCCAACCCGTTCGCCTGTATCGCCGCGGGGATCGCCTCCCTGTGGGGACCGGCCCACGGTGGTGCCAACGAAGCCTGCCTGCGCATGCTGGAAGAGATCGGCTCGGTGGATCGCATCCCCGAGTACATCGCCAAGGCCAAGGACAAGAATGATCCGTTCCGTCTGATGGGCTTCGGTCACCGTGTCTACAAAAATCACGACCCCCGTGCCACCGTGATGCGCGAAACCTGCCACGAAGTACTGACCGAGCTGCAGATCAAGGATCCGCTGCTGGACGTGGCCATGGAGCTGGAGCGTATTGCGCTCTCCGACCCCTACTTCGTCGAGAAGAAACTCTACCCGAACGTGGACTTCTACTCCGGCATCATCATGAAGGCGATCGGCATCCCGATGAGCATGTTCACCGTGATCTTCGCCATCTCCCGCACTATCGGCTGGATTGCCCACTGGAACGAGTTCCACTCAGACCCGGACAGCAAGATTGGTCGCCCACGCCAGCTCTACGTGGGCCACCCGCTGCGCGAGTTCACTCCACTCGAGCAGCGCTAACCACTGCGCTGATATGGTTTGTTACAAAGGCGGTCATTGACCGCCTTTTTGTTTGCCGCTCTAATGCCCCCTTTCGCGTTAAGGAGTCCATTATGAAACCACTGTTTATCAGCGCAGCCTTGCTGCTGACCGCCTGCCAGAGCGCCCCCGCCCCGTCACAGGAAGAGACCCTCTATATCAACAGCCAGTTGGTCGATTGCGTCGGAGTTGGCCCGATGCAGTGCATGCAGGTTCGCAGTGATGAGCAGCAGCCCTGGACGCTGTTCTACCAGAATATTGAAGGTTTCCAGTTCGAGCCGGGCTACCGGTATCAGCTCACAGTCAGCAAGGAGCAGCTCACCGATGTGCCGGCCGATGCCCCCTCCGTGCGCTATCAGCTGATCAAGGTAGTGAACAAGGTCGCCAGCAAGTAACAAACACGATCAAAAAAACGGGGGATGGCTGATGCCATCCCCCGTTGGTTTATGGGTACTGCGCCTCATCAGGCACGATCAGGTCGGCGCCAGCGCCATATGCAGCAGAGGATAGGGCTTGCCCTGACCATCCAGCGGCGAACGACCCGTCACGGTGAATCCCATCTTCAGATAGAAGCCCACCGCCTGTTCGTTCTGCTCGTTGACGTCAACCTGCGTCGCGCCGCCCTGCGTGATGGCATGGGCCACCAGCAAACGCCCCACGCCACTACCGCGCGCCTCGGGAGCCACAAACAGCATCTCTATCTTGCCATCGCATAGCCCGCAAAAACCGGCAATGCGCCCCTCTTCTGTGCGGGCACAGTGCATTGTCACCGCATCGAAGTAGTGCTCCAGAATAAGCGGTTTGAGCGCGAGGATCTCGGCCTCGGGCAGGAAGTGGTGGGTCGCCCGCACCGAAGCCTCCCACAGATCGATCAGGGCCGGATAATCGGCACGCGTTGCAGTATCAATCTTCATCAATGACTCTTTGTTGCAGCCAGCAGGATGGCTGTGGCCTCCCCGCTAGCCAACCTGATTAGCGCGCCTGCACCGCCTGCAGCAGCACCGACATATCAGCACCAAAGTGGCGGCTGCGGATCGCCTCGCGAATATCCGCTTCGCTATAACGGCTGCCCGGATAGACCACCACGCAAGAGGTGTCGCCGGGCTTGAGGAAGTGGGTCTCGCCAAACGGGGTATAACGGGTGGCGCCGATGCTGATGAGCGCATGGGGAGGATACCCCGCCTGCGCCAGCAGCCCCTGAATGTGTTCCGCCGGACCTTCATCCTGCTGATGGTTGAACTTGTCGATGGCCCAGTCGAGCAGCTTGCAGTGGAAGTAGCTGTAGTCGATGGCGGCGCTGTCTACCCCGTAGGGGTGCAGCTCGCCATCGCGCTCCAGATAGCAGGCGATGCGATAGTCATCGAGCTCGCAGCCGGCGGCAAAACCGGAAAGCGGCAGCAGCTTGTCCGCCAACCCCTTGCTCTCTTCACCCCAGTTCTTCTTCTCGCTGATCTTCTTGGCATTGGGACGACGGATGGAGCAGTCGTTATAGGCGCCAAAGGCACGGGGATGGATCGCCACCACCTGCTTGTCGGCATACTCCAGCTCGCACCAGAGGGCCACTTCCGGCTCGATCTGCACCTTCTCGTCACCGCTGACCGCCGCTTCCGGCAGGAAGATCGCCTTGTCGCTCAACGGGAATACCCCGAGCTGACCCGGATGGCCCGGCACGAAAAAGGGAAACAGCGCCTTGGGCGCCGTGGTGTCACGCACCACTACCGCTACGAAGTCCGACGCTTCGCCCGCCTGCTCCAGATGACCGGCGAAATTGCCCGCGACCCCGAGTCCGATAAACTTGCTCTCTGCTGCTATCTGCATCTTGCTCACCTGCATCTTGCCCACGCAAGGTAGCAGGCCCGTCGCCCACTACCGCTAAAGTGGCAAGATTAAACCACAAGGGCCCCGCCTTCGCCCAGTCCGGCCCTGTCGTGGTGTGCGCCAGTCCACTTTTTTAGGGACGAGAAGGCTGTGGTGAACCAGCCATTGCGCACTCATTCAGCTACGCGGTCACCGCGCTGGAAACAGTGCGTTTCCGGCATCTCCCCTCTTTCTCCTTGGGACTCAACTTCATCTTTGTTAGGCTGCCTGCCACACAGGCTCACAGAGGGATCTTCTTGATGTCACAGGCGCACTTTCAGGGCCGCTTCGAAGTCGAGTTCAAATATCAGCTGACAGATCGCCCCGCCTTCCTCAAGGCACTGCTCGCCCTCAATCCGGAGATCATGCTGGAGGATAATCTGGAGCAGGATCGCTACTTCGACACCCCGGATGATGCCCTTGCCCAGGCTGGCAAAAGTCTGGCTATCCGCACCATGCAGCCCTCCGGGATCCAGCTCTGGATCGTCAAGGGGCCCGAGGCGGATCGCTGCGAGGCGGTCACTATCAATGATGCGGACAAGGCCGTCAGCATGCTCTTGACCATGAACTACCGGCAGATACTCGTGATCACCAAAAGGCGCAGCATCTACTTCATTGGCCCGTTTCACGTCACCCTGGATCATCTGGCCGAGATCGGGGATTTTGCCGAGCTCGCCATCATGACCGATGACGAGGAACGCCTCCCGGCGTTTCGCCAGCAACTGCTCGCGCTGGCAGATCAGTTGGGACTTTCTCCCGATGCGCAGGAGCCTCGCTCCTACCGCACCCTGTACACCCGGTACATGCAGGCAATACACACAACACAAGCAGAGGATGCAACTCAATGATCGACAAACTCGCCTGGCTCACCTTTAAAGATCAGCAGCTGCTCTGCGCCCGCTCCCACGGCAAGGACATCTATTACATCCCAGGCGGCAAGCGGGAACCGGGCGAGAGCGACGAGGCGGCGCTGATCCGCGAGATTGAGGAGGAGCTGGCTGTCACCCTGCAGCCCGATACCCTGCGCTTTGTCTGCGAGTTCAGCGCCCAGGCCGATGGCAAACCGGCAGGAGTCGAGGTGAGACTGCGCTGTTACATCGGCGAAACAAGCGGCACCCCAATCGCCTCGGCAGAAATTGCCGAGCTGCGCTGGCTCGACAGCTCTCACCTCGATGAGCTCTCCCCCGTCTCCCGCTTGCTGTTTACCTGGCTGGTTGAGCAGGAGCTGATCCGCTGACAAGCCGTACTCGCGGCGAGCATAAGTACCTACCTCATATGAACCAACGGTGGCAATCAGCCACATAACAGAGCAACGACAAGGATGTCAGATGAACATTGTGGAAGTTAAGAGCGCAGCAACCTACCAAAGTGCACGCAACGCCGATGGCTCTCTTACTGCGACCGTCATCTTCTACAAACCGCTCTGACCATCCCCTATCCCTTATCCAAATACAGCAGGGCCGCACCAAGCGGCCCTGCTTGTTGCCAGCGTGACTGTTTGTTGCAGCAATATGGCTTGCGACGGATTGCCACGATAGAGCCATTGCGCCTGTATGCCTCAACACCGCCAATTGCTCGCCCCAAAATACAACCAAACAAACAGAAAGATTAATTAATGATTAAAACGCCCCCCTTTTCTTCTTCATCTATTGCCTCATCAGGCGTATCGTGAGAGACCCATTTGATAATCAAATCTATGTTGTTCACTGCCTTGAGGAATAATGGATGCCCACTTTGCCCCGTACAGTTACCTCCCCCAAAAAGTTCATCATCGGTCAACACCTTCTCCCGCAACTCCATGAGCACGTTAAAGATTTTGGTGACTATGCGTTGCTCATCAGCGATGAGTTCATTCTGGAGCGGGTACGGGAAGAAGCTTTGGCGGGACTCCTGCAGGCAGGTCTCAGGGGAGTGGTCGACAAGTTTCGCTACGAATGCACCGAACAGGAGATCCACCGCCTGACCCACCTTGCAGAGCAATATGGTGCGAATGTGATTGTCGGGATCGGCGGCGGCAAGACGCTGGATGTCGCCAAGGCCGTGGCCTTCTATCTGCGCCGTCCGGTTGTGCTGTTCCCGACGATTGCCTCCACAGATGCCCCCTGCACGGCACTGGCGGTGATCTACAACCAGGCGGGGGAATTTGAGCGCTATCTGTTCCTGCCGCAAAATCCGGACGTGGTGCTGGCTGACACGGCCATCATTGCCGCCGCCCCTCCCCGCTTCTTTTCCGCTGGCGTTGGTGATGCCCTAGCCACCTATTTCGAGGCGCGCGCCTGCTATCGGTCGGACGGGCTCAATCTGGTCGGCAAGCGTCCTTCACGCACGGGCCTTGGTCTGGCACAGCTCTGTTACGAGCTGCTTGGTGAGAACATCGAGCTGGCCATGGATGCGATACGCCACCATGTCTCGACTCCGGCGCTGGAGCAGGTCATCGAGGCCACCATCTACCTCAGCGGGGTCGGCGCAGAAGCCGGTGGACTGGCCGCCGCTCATGCCGTCAACAACGGCATGTCACTGATCCCGGAGCTCCATCGCGCCCAGCATGGCGAGAAGGTGGTCTTCGGCCTGCTGACCCAACTCGTGCTTGAGCGCGCCCCGCAACATGAGCTTGATGAGGTGTTTCGCATCATCGACTGTGCAGGCCTGCCCATGACGCTGCAAGAGCTGGGGCTCACCCACTTTGATGAAAGCGAGTGGCGCAAGGTGGCGCAGCTGGCCTGCGATCCCCTCGATACCATGGGCAACATGCCGATGACAGTGAGTGAACAGGATGTCTACGCCGCCATGGTAGCGGCCAATGCCATGGCTGAGCGTTATCGCCTCCGCCATCCCCGCATCTGATTGCTTGCCGCACTAAATAGGCAAACAGTAAAAAGGCTTGCCCATTGGCAAGCCTTTTTCATTTGCATCCCATCCCTTGTCGGGATAGACGAACGTCCGCGCTGACTCAGGGCAGTTTCACCGCTCGCACCGCAACCTCTGGCAGGGCGAAGGCATCTTGCGCAGCGATGAGTTGCAGCTCGTAAGCCTGCTGGCGCCAGGTCTCCTGCAGCACCGCATCCACCGAGGCGTTGGTGCGCTCGAACGCGCTGACCGCATCGTGACCGGCCAGCAAATTGGCCAGCATCAGGGCGCTGATAAGATCGCCAACCCCCACCGGCTGGCGGGCAAAGTCATAGAGCGGACGGGCAATCAAGTAATCCCCTTGCGGGGTGGCCAGCAGCATCTCGAAGCGGCTGGAGTCCTGCGCCGCACGACCGAGATGCTTGACCAGCACCAGCTTGACGCCGCGGGCCAGCAGCTGATGGGCAGCCGCGCGGGTCTGATCCAGATCAGCCAGATGGGTATCACAGAGGGTCTCCAGCTCCAGCAGGTTGGGGGCCATCATGTCGGCCACCGGCAGCGCCTGCTCGGTCAGGAAACGGGTGACGCCGGGAGCGACGATACACCCCTTCTCCGGATGACCCATCACCGGATCGCAGAAGTAGATGGCATCGGGGTTGGCCGCCTTGACGGCGTTGACCACGGTCAGGATCTCGTCTCCCTGTTCGGCGGAGCCAAGGTAACCGCTCAGCACGGCGTCACACTGACTCAACACCTCGATATTGCTCAATCCTTTCACCAGCGCACTGATATGACCCGCCGGCATCGCCATCCCCTGCCACCCCTGGGCATATTGGGTGTGGTTGGAAAACTGCACCGTGTTGATGGGCCATACATCCATACCGAGGCGGCGCATGGGGAAGACGGCCGCGCTGTTGCCGGCACAACCAAAGACCACGTGGGACTGAATAGAGAGAACGGATTTCATCGGGAATACCACAGCAAAGGATCAGCAAGGTGGGCAATATATCGGATGAAGATAACGATGCGCCACCTTGGCGCGGGATGAACAGGCAATTTCCTGACTAAAGACAGGTTTTTTGCGCCATTTGGCCCGCGTCCACAGGGTGAGCGGCGCCATGATGTGCCACGTCCCCGTCGTCACATGCCGCTGTGCTCTACAGCATGACGGGCAAAGTGATAGACCCATCCCTCATCACACAACATGTCACTGGGTGGCGAAATCAGCTCAGGCAATACCGTCACCTTGCCACCAGCGGCATATTGCAGCGCCATCAGGGCGCAGAGCGCCGCATCATAGCGATCGGTGCTGACCAGCACATCCGCAGGCAGCTGCGCCGCCAGCTCGGGCCGTGCCGGGGAGGCCTTGCCGCCCACTTTGGCCAATGCCGGATAGACCTCCAGCACGGCACGACTGGCCTTCGGGGCAACGGTCGGCACCAGTTGCAGATCAGAGAGCTGCGGCAGCATGGAGAGCGCCAGAGTGGCGTTGTTGCCAAGCCGGTCGAAGGTGGCCGACAGCGGCTTCTTGCCGTACTGCTGATACAACCAGCGCTCGCAGTCGCGATAGGCGTAGGGGTTGTCTATCTCCCGTTCGGGCACGGCGCAGCTATGTGGCTGGCCGTTGAGCAGATCCCGCAAGGCACGGGGAAAGGCGAGCGGCGCATCGATGCCGAGCGCCAGTTGCGGGCAGGCTTCTACCTGCATTAGGGTCAGTTCGTTTTGCAGGGCCGGACGCAGCAGGGCGGCCAGATCCGGCGCCACCCGCGAGCTCAGGCGAAACAGCGGCGACACCCCGAGCCAGTGCAGGCGGTTGGATTCGGCCTGCCAGCCCACCACGGCCACCGCCTGGGCACTGCCCTGCCAGCCACGCACATCCCAGCCGATCCCGATTGCACTCATTTGCCCTGCCGTCATCAATTACCTCTGTTCGCCTGTAACAAGTTGCAAGAGGCACAGGGTAATCAGCAGATGCCTTTAACGCAAAGCGAACTGCCTTGGTCAGAACGATTTCTGGAAGTTCACCAGTGGCAGAATGGGGAACACGCCGTTGGCGGCATAGTTGGCCAGCCCGATCTGCAAGCCATCGAGGTGCTTGGTGGCATTGATAAAGCCAATCTGGAAGGTGGTACGCTCGGCATAGTTGACCAGGCCAACGTTGGCCAGCGCATTGCCCTTGGCGATATTGACCGCCCCCCAGTTAAGCCCCTGCACATTGTTGGTCAGGTTGACCAGCCCCAGATTGACGCCGGTATCCTGCCCTTCGTGCCAGTTGATGGCGTTGATGGCGACCCCGCCAAACTGGTGGCGCACCCGACCAGCACCCAGGAATACCCCGAGCTGCAGGCCGCTGAACTGATCCACATCGGAGAGGGCGAAGATCGGCAGATCAATGCCCTTCACCTGACCGGTCCGACCGTAGAGCAGCGAGGCGCGCGCCCCTTCCACCTGATGGGACGCGGGCAAATTGACCCCGGGCAGCGAGACCTGCACCGGAGTACTGGCCTGCGCAACACCGCACAGAGTCAGGGCGCTGCATGCCAGCAGCAGGCGGGAGAGTGTCATGGGAAGTTCCTTGGGCCATTGAGAGTGGCCCGATCCTAACAGTCAAGGGAGAGTGTGGGCACACCAGCAGGGACGAGGTGCGTCACGATACGTCACGGTTGGCCCTCTAACCTCTCCATCAGGTCTTGCGAAAGCGCCACCTCAAGGACAATCGGCCACTTTTTCGCAGCGAGTGGCCCCTCTTCCTTTCTTTGCCTGAGCGAACTGCCTAAAATAGTCGCCCTGCTGTATCCGGCATTCATCCATCTAGAGGATTTCCCATGGAGACGTTTCTGCTCGAAGGTCACCCCTTCGTTGCCTTGTGTGACCTTATCAAACATCAGGGGTGGGCCGATTGTGGCGGCGCCGCCAAAGCCCTCGTTGCCGAAGGGCTGGTCGAGGTGGACGGTCAGGTGGAGACCCGCAAGCGCTGCAAGATCGTGGCCGAACAGGTGGTCAACTTCAACGGCATGAAGGTCGTGGTGAAAGAGGGCGTCAGCCCGGAGATAGGCTAAACCCGTTTCGGGGAGCCACTCTCCGGCAACCCGCTAGCTGGCCTTGACTGACAGGGTCAACACAAAACGCGCCATCGCCTCATCCCCGTTCAATGACGGACAGGTGGCCACCACCTGGATGGGGCGATTGATGCGCTGACCGCTTGCCAGCGATTCGTCGATCATGGCGTCAATCTCCTCCCCCGCTGCGCAGTCGAACTGCACATCCCCCTCCGGTCGTTTCAAAAACTCCCCCTGCACATCCTTGAAGGCGAAGTGCACCTTCTTGCGCCGCTGCCGCCCCTTCTCCATCACCAGTAGACCACCTACCAGATCAGCGCCGGTCGCCAGCGCGCCAAAATACATGCTGCCCAGGTGGTTGCGGGTACGCCAGCCAAGGGGAATGCGAATGCGCAGCGCCTTGGCGTTCATCTCTTCGATGATCGGGGCACAAAACCCGATGACGGGAATGTAGCGCCAGGCAAACAGCCGAAGCGCCAGATTGGCTTTGAAGCGTTGCAAATCCATATGCGAACTGATCCGATGAGTTAATGTAAACAACATGTTGCCTGCATCTGCGCCATTCGACAAGCACAGGGATCACGGTTACGACCTTTGCCCAACGCAAAAAAACAGAGGGAACCGCACAGGTTCCCTCTTTTCGTTCATCTCGCTGTTACAGCAAATGTGCCGATCAGGCGCGCTTCTCTTCGAGCCAAGCCCCCTGACTCTGCATCTCGAACAGCTGGGCATAGTGACCGCCGAGGGCCATCAACTCACCATGGGTACCCCGCTCGCTCACCTGACCGCGGGAGAGCAGCAGGATCTCGTCCGCATCGACGATGGTCGAGAGGCGGTGGGCGATGGCGATGGTGGTGCGGCCACGACGGGCAGCAGAGATCGCCTGCGACAGCGCCAACTCGGTCTGGGAGTCCACGCTGGCCGTCGCTTCATCCAGAATGAGGATGCGCGGATCCCCCACCAGCGCCCGGGCAAAGGAGAGCAGTTGCCGCTGACCGGCGGAGAGGTTCTTGCCCCCCTCCTCCATCAGGGTGTTGATCCCCTGTGGCAAGCTGCGCACAAAGTCGGCCAACTGCACCTCGCTCAACGCCTGCCAGAGCCGCGCTTCGTCTATTCCGGCGCGGCCGAGACGCAGGTTCTCCGCCAGGGTGCCGACGAAGATAAAGGGATCTTGCTGCACCAGCCCGATGCTGCGGCGCACCGCCGCCAGCGACAGGGTATCCAGTGCGTGATCATCGAAGCGGATCTGCCCCTGATCCAGCGGATAGAAGCCCATCAGCAAGCTGATGATGGTGGACTTGCCGCTGCCGGTATGGCCCACCAGCGCCAGCATCTGGCCCGGTTTTGCGGCAAAGCTGACCTCCCGCAGCACCTGCTGCTCACCATCGTAGGAGAAGCTCACCCGCTCGAAACTGACCCGCCCTTCCAGCGGGCGCAGCTCGCCCTCGGTGCTCTCGCGGGTTTCATCGAGCAGGGCAAAGACCCGCTCCCCCGCCACCATCGCCTGCTGCAGCTGGTTAAGCTGGTTGGTCATCTCGATGAGCGGCTCGATCATCCGCCCCAGATAGCTGATAAAGGCGTAGAGCACCCCTACCTGAATAGCACCCGCGTGGCTCCCCCCCTCATGGGCAAACAGCGCCAACAGACCAATCAGCACCATCA
This sequence comes from Aeromonas sp. 84A, assembly GCF_051919345.1. Taxonomy (NCBI): domain Bacteria; kingdom Pseudomonadati; phylum Pseudomonadota; class Gammaproteobacteria; order Aeromonadales; family Aeromonadaceae; genus Aeromonas; species Aeromonas sp. 84A. The sequence goes on along the minus strand of NZ_JBQBEW010000001.1, from coordinate 2,456,601 downwards.
TGTAGAAGAGATCGATGAGCGGACGCAGCAAAATGCCGTTGATCTTGAGGCTCTTGATCCGTGCCGACCAGTGTTGCTGGTTCACCTCGGCAAAAGCGTTGGCAAAGTGGCGCTCCTGCACCATCGCCTGAATAACCGGCATCCCCTGCAGCGACTCGTTGAGGCGGCTGTTGATGTCGGAGAGCAGGCTGCGGGTCGCTCGCACCACCGGCACGCTCAGTTTCTGGTAGAGCCACATCACCCCGCCCACGGCGGGCAGCAGCAGGGAGCAGACCAGCATCAGCCGCAGATCCAGCAGCGCCATGGAGATGAGGATGCCGCACAGCAGCACCACCTTTTGCACCAGCAAACCAATCACCTGCACATAGAGGTTCATGATCGCTTCGGTGTCGTTGGTGATGCGGGAAATCAGCGAGCCGGAGCGATGCTTGTCAAAGTAGCGGGCCGGCAAGCGGATGGCGGTAGCAAATACCTGCTCGCGCAAGGTTTGCACCACCGCCTGGGCGATACGGTTAAAGCGCAGGGATTGCAAATAGAAGCCCGCCGCCGAGAGTACCTGCAAGCCCAGATAGCCCGCTGCAATAAGGGCTATGGTGGGCAGCACGATATTGCGAGGCGCCAGATAGTCATCGATAAAGAGCTTGATCAGCAGCGGCCCGGCCACTTCGGCGCCGGTGGCAAGCAGCAAACAGATCCCCGCCTGGATCAGCCAGCGAGGATACTGGGCGCAGTAGGCGAGCAGTCGTTTAATGGTCGGATTCACAGGCTCTCCTCCACCGCTTCTTCGAGACGCTGGTAACGCACCATATCTGCATACCAGCCATTGTGCGCCATCAGGGTACCGTGATGACCCCGCTCGCTAACGGTCCCCTGCTGCAGCACCAGGATCTCGTCGGCCTGCTCCACCGCCGTCATGCGATGGCTGACCAGGATCAGGGTGCGACGATGGGCTTTGAGGGCATGCAGAATTTGCTGCTCGGTGTGGGCATCTACCGCCGAGAGCGCATCATCGAGCACCAGAATGGGCGCATCCAGCAGCAGGGCGCGGGCAATAGCCAGCCGCTGTTTCTGGCCGCCGGAGAGGGTCACTCCTTTCTCCCCCACCTCGGTCTCATAACCCTTGGGGAAACGCACGATATCATCGTGGACACAGGCAATGCGTGCCACCCGTTCGACCTCCTCGCGGCTCGCATCGGGTTTGCCGAGGGCAATATTGGCGGCGATAGTGGTGGAAAACAGGAATGGCTCCTGCGGCACATAGGCAAATTGGCTGCGCAGTGTGGCGAGCGGCAACTGGTCAATCGGTACGCCCCCCATGACAATCGAACCGTGAGTCGGATTGGCAAGGCGCATCAACAGCTTGAGCAGGGAGCTCTTGCCTGCCCCGGTGCGCCCCACCACCCCGAGCATCCCCCCTTGCTTGAGGGTAACGTCGATATCCGCAAGCAGGATGCGCTGCTCAAGTTGATAGCTCACCCCTTTGATCTGCAATGGAAAGGCAGAGGTAAACACCGCCGACTGGGCGGGCTCTTCGATATCGCTGCGCTCCCCCAGCAGGCTTTCGATACGGGAGTAGGCGGCGCTGCCTCGCTCGATGATGTTGAACAGCCAGGCGATGGCAAACATCGGCCAGATCAGCTGGCCGAGGTACATGGTGAAGCTGGTGAGCTCACCCAGAGTCAGCTCATCGCGCAGCACCAGCACACTGCCCCCCGCCACCGCGAGGAAGTAGGAGCAACCGATACAGAGATAGATGACCGGATCGAACTTGGCATCGATGCGGGCCACCGCCATATTGCGCTCCCCCGCCTGTTTGGTCAGCTCGGCAAAGCCTTCATCTTCCAGCGATTCAACCGCATAGGATTTCAACACCCGCACGCCGGAAAGGGCCTCCTGGGTCTTGTTGTTGAGCTTGGAGAAAGCCCCTTGCGCCGCCTTGAACTGGGTGTAGATCTGGGTGCCGAAGCGGTTCATGAAATAGGCCATCACCGGCAGCGGCAGCAAGGAGACCAGCGTCAACTGCCAGGAGTACTGGCTGCACATGATGGAGAGCACCAATACCCCGACCATGATGGAGTCCACCAGAGTCAGCACCCCTTCGCCAGCGGTCATCTCCACAGCCTGAATGTCATTGGTGGCATGGGCCATCAGATCGCCGGTACGGTGGCGCTGATAAAAATCTGGGCTCATCCGGGTGAAATGGCTGAACAGGCGATTGCGCAACACATAGGCCAGACGGTAAGAGGCACCAAACAGCATCACCCGCCAGACGTAGCGCAGCAGATAAATCAGCACACCCAGACCAAACAGCCCCGCCAGATAGCGCATCAGGGTACCATTGTCGAGACCGCCCTTGGTGATGCCATCCACCACCCAGCCCACCACTTTGGGTGGAATAACGGTCAACAGGGCTACCATCAGTAGCAGGGAGATGGCAGCCAGATAACGGGGCCACTGCTCCTTGAAAAACCAGCTCAATCGTAGAAATACGCTCACACCACCAACCTTTAGCGCTCTCTGCCCGTGACCGCTCCAAGGAGCGGCCATCAGAGAAGCCACGCAGAAATAGAAGAATGAAAACAATCGCCTCCGGCTGGAGGCGATTCGAACGAAAGCTCATCATATCCCGAACCGGGATGGTTGAGAATAATTACTATTTAATTCACTGTGACATGCGATCATCACCTGATGAATAGGGATTATACGAATTTTCATGCTGCTCACCGGTCAACAGGAAGTGTGACACCTCTTCCCGGGTCTGGCTGAACACCTGTTGCAACTGCTCCAGATCCGTCTCGCTTAGCACCTCGTTTTGCCGCAAGCGCCACTCCAGCTCGCCAGCCACCAATTGCAGACGGGCCGCCGAGATATTGGCAGACACCCCCTTGAGGGTGTGCAGCAGCTTACTGGCCACCTCGGGCTGCTGACGGCGCAGGGCGGAGCGGATCTCCCACAGGTCGTCCTTGTGTTCCGACATGAACAGCTTGAAAAGGATCTGCAACGCCTCCTTGTCCTGCTCCAGCCGCTTGAGGGCATCCTGCAGATCGAGGATCCCGATCATATCCGGCGGTTTCACCTCCATGATCCCCGCCTGCTCCACCCCTTGCGGCTTTACCCACTGCAGCAGGTTGTTGTAGAGATCCAGCTTGCTCACCGGCTTGGTGACATAGCCATTCATCCCCACCCCCAGGCAACGCTCCTTGTCACCGGGCATGGCACTGGCGGTGAGGGCAATGATGGGCACATCGTGCTTGTCGACCATCTTGCGGATCTGGCGGGTGGCATCGAGTCCGTCCAGCACCGGCATCTGCAAATCCATCAGGATCACGTCAAAAGGCTGCTCGGCGACCCGCTCCACCGCCTCCCGACCATTGCTGACCACACACACTACCGCATCGACGCGCCGCAGATACTCGATGATGAGCTGCTGATTGACTCGGTTGTCTTCCGCCAACAGCACTCGGGTACCCTGCAACAGGGATTTGAAGTGTTGCTGATCCCCCTGAGCCTCGGCCTTGCGCAGGTTGAGCTCGTAGGAGCTACCGTTGAGCAGTTCATCCACCTTGGCCAGCAGGGCATTTTCGGTCATCGGTTTGGGCAGAAAATGGGTCAGCCCCATGCTATCCATCCGGGCGTGCAGCCCCTCTCTGGCCCAGGCGCTGATCATCAGGATGGGGATCCGCCGCCACTGGCTGTGCTGATACATCTCCAGCGCCAGATCGAGCCCATCCTCCTGACCCATGCGCCAGTCGAGGATCGCCAACCGCAGATTCGGTCCCTCTTCACGAAGCAGCTGACGGGCACGGGAAAGGGAGTTAACCGGCAGCACTCGCACTCCCGCCCGAGTCAGAATGTCCCTGGCCAGATCCAGCACCAGTTCGTTGTCATCCATCACCATCACCAGCGGCTGGTTTTCGAAGAAGACTTTCCGTCCAGCCACACCGTAGACCGCCTGCGCCATCGGAATATCGAACTTGAACAGAGAGCCGACGCCAGGCTTGCTCTCTACGGTGATCCGCCCCCCCATCAGCTCCACCAGCCGCTGGGAGATGTTGAGCCCAAGACCCGAGCCGCCATATTTTCGGGTATTGCCCGCCTCCAGCTGGGTAAACGCCTGAAACAGTTGGGTCTGCTTCTCTTCGGCAATGCCGATGCCGGTATCGCGCACACTGAAGCGGATCCGCATTGGGTGAGGATTGGCCAGCTCGATGCAGACTTCGACTTCACCGCGTTCGGTAAACTTGATGGCGTTGTTCACCAGATTGACCAGTACTTGCCCCAATCGTAGGGGATCTCCACGCAAGAAGACCGGTACCTCCGGTGACTTGCGAATAACCACCTCCACGTGCTTGCGCTCCGCCAGATCGGCAAACATGCCCGCCAGCGAATCGAGCTGCTCGCTGAGATCGAAGTCGATCTCCTCCAATGTCAGCTTGCCGGACTCCACCTTGGTCAAATCAAGGATGTCGTTGATCAGCAGCAGCAGGGTATCGGATGAGGATTTGATCTTGCCCAGATAGTCCCGCTGTTGTTGATCCAGTTCAGTCTGCAGTGCCAGCGAGCTAAAACCTATGATGGCATTCATGGGGGTGCGGATCTCGTGGCTCATGTTGGCCAGAAAATCGCTTTTGGCCTGGGCCAGCAAGCCGGTCTGGCGCGACAGTTCGCTCAGCTTCTGGTTACGGCGCCACAGGGTGAAGGCCACCAGCGCAAAGCAGATCAAAGCTCCGCACAGCACCATCAGATAAAAGCGATTCATCAAAGAGGAGGCGCGCTCCAGCTTGTCGAGTTTCCAGCGCACCAAACTCTCGATCACATGCATGTCGATGAGCTGGTAACGCAAGGTGTGATAGGCCATCACCTGCTGGCTCATCTCCTTGCTCAGGCGGATCAGGGTCGCGATCTCCGGCAAGTTGCCATAACGGGATTGCAACTGCTGTTGCAGCTGATCCAGCGTAGTCTGTTCACGTTTGTCCCAACTGCGCTGCAGATAGTTGCTCAGTTGCGCCAGCTCCTCCAGGTCGCGATGAAGCGCACTGTCTGACGGGCTTATCCCCCGCACCTTTTTAATCTGGGCCTGCAGGGGCGCATTGAGGTACTCGATAGCCATCTCAATGGCATGAAGCCTAGCCAGCGCCATCAGATAGTTGTCCATGTCATCAAGCAGAGCCTGGGAAAGGTCGTCTTGCACCAGCTCGGGATCGCTTCTGACTTCCCGAACAAAACCGTCAAGGGTGATGGATAACTGGTTCAGGCGCTGCTGGACATTACTGTCATTGGCCTGCTCCCGCCCAAGCAGATAGACGGTATCGGCGTTGATCCGGTTCAGCACCACCTCGGCCGCGTCATTCAGGTCGTGGGCCTGTTGCTGCTGACTGAGCGACTGCCAGCAGTAGCCCGAAAAGGCGAGCAGCAAGGCAACGATCAGCCCTGGCACAGCACGGTTTTTCCGTGATCCTTTATTCATCCCGTCTCGACTCTCATCTGGTGGTCGCTGAATTATCCGGTTAGGCAATGAACCCTGGGGGAATTATCCACTCCCGCTGGGCACTGTGTTACCGTTATTGCTCTGATATTTCGCTATTGTTTCGCGATTGCTTCATTCTGGCTTCTCATCATATCCCCGGCCAGAGCTGATTTAGAAGGAACCAATTATGTCATTTATCACTACTTATTGTAGCCACTGCTTTACCAGGAACCGCCTGCCCGTTACCCATATCGATACATCTGCCAAATGCGGGCGCTGCAAAGCCCTCCTGTTCAGCCAGACCCCTTGCCTCGGGAAGGCGGATAACTTCGATACCCTGATCAACTCAGATATCCCGGTCGTGGTCGATTTCTGGGCCAGCTGGTGCGGCCCATGCCAGCAGTTTGCTCCGGTATTTCATGAGGTTGCCCATGAACTCGAACCTCGGATGCGCTTTGTCAAAGTCGATACCGAGCAACAGAGCACCATTGCCGCCCGTTACGCCATTCGCAGCATCCCCACCCTGATGGTCTTCAAACAGGGTAAACTGGTGAACCAGATAAATGGATCCTTGCCCAAGAACATGTTCAAGCAGTGGCTGGAACAGTTCATGGATGTTTGATTTATATTTCGCACATGTTTTATTTATGTGTTCATTTCCTCATTTTTATCAATGAGTATGTGAGTAGAGGCTGATTTTCAACATGTGAGTCTGTTTCAAACAAGTGAATGGATGTAATCTCGGCAACACAAAAACAACCATAAATTAACCGAGAGAACATTATGCACACATCAGCTGTACCCTCTGCTCCATCTCGCTGGCTGGACATCAAATCAGGGATCGTCATCCTGGATGTTTTGCTACTTTGTGCCATGCTCGCCTGGCTCCCGTTTGACCCCATGGTCAACAAGGGGCTGGGCATTCTGGTCTTTATCGCCATCCTCTGGCTGACCGAAGCACTGCACGTCACCATCACCGCGCTGCTGGTACCCCTGCTGGCTACCGTGCTCGGGGTGTTTGACATGAGCAAATCCCTCACCGATTTTGCCAACCCGATCCTGTTCCTCTTTTTTGGCGGTTTCGCCCTCGCGGCAGCCCTCTCAAAACAGGGACTGGACACCCTGATGGCAGGCAAGGTGATGCACCTGGCCAATGGTCATCTGGGTTGGGGCGTCATCCTGCTCTTTACCATCACAGCCGCCATGTCGATGTGGATCAGCAACACCGCTACCACCGCCATGATGCTGCCACTGGCGATCGGTATGCTGGCACGCCTCGATAGCAAAAAAGAGCGCGCCACCTTCGTCTTCGTATTGCTGGGGATCGCCTACAGCGCCAGTATCGGCGGCATCGGTACCCTGGTGGGTAGCCCACCCAACGCCATCGCAGCCGCCCAGATGGGGATTGGCTTCACTGACTGGATGAAATTCGGTGTTCCAGTAGTGCTGATCCTGATGCCCTGCGGCATTGCCCTGCTCTATCTGGTAACCCGCCCGCGTCTCAGCCACCGCGTCGAGATCCTGGATGTCACCATCAACTGGACCCGCGAGCGTAAAGTGACCCTGGCAATCTTCCTGACCACCGTTGTGCTCTGGATCGGCTCACAACCGATCTCCAACGCCTTTGGCGGTATTCCGCAACTCGACACCCTGATTGCCATGGGTGCCATCGTAGCCATCGTGGTCAGCCGTGTCGCCAGCTGGGATGACGTCAACCAGAACACCGACTGGGGCGTACTGATGCTGTTTGGCGGCGGTCTGACCCTGAGCGCCATTCTCAAAGCCACTGGTACCAGCGCCTTCCTGGCCAGCCATCTGTCGGCCGTGCTCTCCAACGCCAACATTTTTGTCGTATTGCTTATGCTGGCCGCCTTCGTGGTGTTCCTGACCGAGCTGGTCTCCAACACCGCCACCGCCGCGCTGCTGGTTCCCCTGTTTGCCGGTGTCGCCGAGGCGCTGGGTGTATCACCTGTGGTGATGTCGGTGTTGATCGCTATCGGTGCCTCCTGTGCCTTTATGCTGCCGGTCGCCACGCCGCCCAATGCCATAGTCTTTGCCAGTGGCCACATCCGCCAGAGGGAGATGATGAAAGCCGGTATGGCTCTGAACGTGGTCTTTACCGTGTTGCTCGCCCTGCTGGCCTACTTCGTTGGCGATATCCTCTGATCCAGCTCCCCCCAATAAACAAAAACCCCCGCATTGCGGGGGTTTTCTCATTTATGAATCCGATTAGCCTATGTTGCAGGCCTTCAGATCCCAGATCCGATCCACATAGTCCTGAATAGAGCGGTCGGAGTTGAACTTACCCATGGTGGCCGAGTTGATGATGGCCTTCTTCGCCCACAGTGCCGGATCCCGATACCAGGTATCGATCAGCTTGTGTGCATCCGAGTAGGACTGGAAGTCCGCCAAGGTCAGGTAAGGGTCTCCCCCTTCCAACAAGGAGCGCTTGATGGAGGCCAGCTCACCCGGACGACCAGGCGTGAAGTAGTCGGTATCAAACCAGTCCAGCACGGCTTTGAGCTCGGAGTTGGCATAGTAGAAGTCATACGGGTTGTAACCGCGCGCTTTCAGCGACTTCACTTCGTCCACGTTCAGACCGAAGATGGCACAGTTTTCGGCACCCGCCTCTTCAGCGATCTCGATGTTGGCTCCATCCAGCGTCCCGATGGTGATTGCACCGTTGAGTGCCATCTTCATGTTGCCGGTACCGGATGCTTCATAACCTGCAGTGGAGATCTGCTCGGAGACATCTGCCGCCGGGATCAGCTTCTCGGCCAGACTCACGCGGTAGTTCGGCATGAACACCACTTTCAGCTTGCCCTGGATACGAGCATCGTTATTGACCCGATCCGCCAGCTTGTTGATGGCATAGATGATGTCTTTGGCCAGCTTGTAACCGGGCGCAGCTTTGGAGCCGAAGATAAACACGCGTGGGTGCATGTCATAGTCCGGGTTGGCCAGCAGGCGACGATAGAGCGCCATGATGTGAATAAGGTTCAGCTGCTGGCGCTTGTACTCGTGCAGACGCTTGATCTGAACGTCAAAGATCGCCTCGGCACTGACATCGATACCGGTTTCGTCTTTGATGACCTTGACCAGCTTCTCTTTGTTGTGACGCTTGATGGTCATGAACTGCTGCTGGAACGCCTTGTCGTCGGCAAACTTCACCACGCCACGCAGTTTGTCCAGTTGCAGCGGCCACTCCTTGCCCACTACTTCGTTGTAGAGTCCAGCCAGTTCCGGGTTGCACGCCAGCAGCCAACGACGCGGGGTCACCCCGTTGGTCACGTTGCACATTTTTTCCGGCCACAGCTCGGCATACTCGGGGAAGAGATCTTCCTTCACCAGCTTGGAGTGGATCTCGGCCACACCGTTCACTTTAGACGAACCGATCACGCACAGGTTGCCCATGCGAACCTTGCGCACATCTCCCTCTTCGATGATGGAGAGCTTGGCTTTGATAGCATCGTTGCCCGGCCACTTGGGCTCCACCAACTCGTTCAGGAAGCGGGCGTTGATCTCGTAAATCACCTCCAGATGGCGAGGCAGTACTTTCTCGAACAGGCTGACCGACCACTTCTCCAGCGCTTCCGGCAGCAGAGTGTGGTTGGTATAAGAGAAGACCTGATAGCAGATAGCCCAAGCGGCATCCCAGTTCAGATCTTCCTCGTCAACCAGCACCCGCATCAGCTCCGGGATGGCGACAGTCGGGTGAGTATCGTTGAGCTGAATGGCAATTTGCGCGGCAAAGTTGCTGAAGTCACTGCCATGGACCCGCTTGTAGCGGCGCATGATGTCCTTGATGGAGCAAGCACAGAAGAAGTACTGCTGGATCAGACGCAGCTCTTTACCTGCATCGGTCTCATCGTTCGGATACAGCACCTTGGAGATGGTCTCGGCCTGGGCTTTCTCAGCCTGGGAGTCGATGTAACCACCGGCGTTGAACACGTCCCAGTCGAAAAACTCGGAGGCGCGGGATTCCCACAGACGCAAGATGTTGACGGTGTGACCGCCAAAACCGACCACCGGAATATCCCAAGGCACCCCTTTAATCTTGCGACCGGCGTGCCATACCTTCTTCAGGCCGCCATTGTCACCAAACACGGTCTCGACGTAGCCATAGAGCGGCACGTCTTGCACCGACTCGGGGCGGCAGATCTCCCAGGGGTTGCCATATTCACGCCAAGAGTCCGGACGCTCGATCTGGCGGCCATCCTGGATTTCCTGACGGAACAGACCGTGTTCGTAGTGGATACCGTAACCAACCGCCGGATAGTTCAGAGTGGCCAGCGAGTCAATAAAGCAGGCAGCCAGACGACCCAGGCCGCCGTTGCCAAGTGCCATGTCCGGCTCTTGTTCGCACAGGTCGGTCAGTTCCAGACCGAGTTCGCCCAGCGCCTCTTCGCAAGTCTTGTAGAGGGAGAGGTTGTGCAGGTTGTTGGAAGTCAATCGTCCCATCAGGAATTCAGCAGAGAGATAGTGAATCGCACGAGTATCTTTCTTGAAATGAGTCTGCTGAGTGCGGGTCAGGCGCTCGTACACCTGTTCATTGACAGCCGCAGCAGTGGCTTTCCACCACGCTTCGGGAGAGGCTTTCTGTTCGCTTGTACCCAAGGTAGAACGCAGGTGACGCACGATACTCGCCTTGAGCTGATCTTTATCCAGTTGGAGATCCTGGTCTGTCTTCTTCTTGGTAGCCATAAACCATATTCCTTCGTTACAAATAAAATTGTTATCCCGCTTGCGGGACCGGCGCTGTTGTTATCTCAAAATATGTACCGGCGTGAGAATACTAACTAAAGCGGCAGAATTAAAAGTTAACGCAAGTCACACTTTAACCGATAAAAACAGCCTGAAAAGCTTGAAAACCCTTTCCTTTAATTGATCGCACAAAAACAAACATTCCCTTTATTATCATAAACTTAATGAAACAATAAAAATATTTTGGCATGAATAGGTTTTCAGAGATTGCCAAGCCTTGAAAATCCCTGAAAATAGGCAGCAAGACGGCACATTGAAACCGATTTCAATGTGCCTGAAAAATTACCGTATAAATATGAAGCAATCATTGCACCCTTAAAGATGTGCCTTGAACTGATTACTCAATGGATCGTAATGGTACCCAATCTGATCCAGACGTCCTGCCAGCTGCTCTTCACTCATATCGTAATAGGCCAGCAACTCCTCCAACCCGTCACACTCAAGCCTTAGCTTCTCATTGATGATGCCCAGCAAGATGTTGGCATCAAGACGTTGCAAGGTACTGATATCCATGGCGGCACCTCCTGTAAATGACCTGTATAACCATGGGCGGTTACGCAAGGTTTGTCCATAGTACAAAAAACACCCAACCAGCTTTATATTAAATAGTGTTTAAAAACATAATCTTACTAACGACACATGCCAACACCATCACATTTTTCAGCAAAAACACCTTGTCACTGCCACAGGATAGAACTACTGTATACGCATACAGCTTGGATATTCATACAGGAACCCCATATATGAACCAGCCCCTGCACTCACTGCCCTTTGCGATGAATCGTGTCATGAGCAAGCCCTGGCCAACCAGAACCGCCTGCAAAGCGGAGTTGGCTCATTATGGTGTGACTATCCAGTCTGATGATCAGTTTCTGAGCGAGCTGACAAAGCTTGGGGAGGCTCATACCGGCTGGATCTTGTTGATCGCACCGCCGGGACGCCCCACAGTCAGCCGTCTGGAAGAGCGAGGTATCGATCCCAAGAGAGTGCTGGTGGTACATAGCCCCAAAATCAAGAACTGGCAGCAAACCCTGGAGCGCAGTCTGGGCAATGGTCACTGCGCCGCCGTATTTACCTGGCTACCCGAGCAGATCGAGCTGGATCACGTCAAGCTGCAGCGACTGGGACAGCAATCTGGCGTACTCACCCGCTTCTTTGGCGCGAAACGGACTAACCTCGGCACACCTCTGCTGGCCTATGCAGAGCAAGATATCTATCTCAATCATTAAGACAAAAGACGAACGCCTACGCAGGCTCTCCCGCGGGTCGCAGTGACAGAAGGGCGCAAACAATATGTGACCAGCGGCTTTATTTGAAAGACAAGCGTGCAACAGCCTGACGGCAGGCATCGAAGATCATTTGACCCTGCTTGCTGCAAGCAGACAAACATCAAATGATGAAACGGATAAAGAAGCAGAAAATAAAACCTGAACTGGACAATCATGCAGCCCAAGTATTCAAACCTGCGGGACTTCCTGCCCACCAGCGAACCCGTTTGAGCAATATGATGAGGCTGAAAGTCATTGCATTCATTTGAGCTGGTCACGACAATTTGCTCACCGGAGTGACCCTCTCCTTGAAATACCGGGTAACAAGGGGTATAACCACGCGTTTTATCAGGTGTAATAAGTGAGCGGTATGATGCAAACCCCCTTTTGGCAGACCAAGAGTCTGCAGCAGATGACTGAATCCGAATGGGAATCCCTCTGCGATGGTTGCGGAAAATGCTGCCTCAACAAGCTGATCGATGAAGATACCGACGAACTGGTTTTCACCAATGTCGCCTGCAATTTGCTTAACACCAAGACCTGTCAGTGCTCTGATTACGCCAATCGTTTCAAAAAAGAGCCTGACTGTCTGCAGATCACCCATGACAAGATCGCCGAATATGACTGGCTCCCCTCAACCTGCGCATATCGCCTGCTGTCTGAAGGTGACGCTCTTCCAGAGTGGCATCCTCTGCTGACCGGCAGTCGTTCCGCTATGCATCAGGCTGGTCAATCCGTCCGTGGCAAAGTCATTCACGAGGATCAGGCGGGTGAATGGATCGATCACATCATCACCTGGGCCAGCTGACACGCTCAACCCGCTATTCTCCAGAGGCAAGGGCTGCACAATGTGCAGCCCTTGTTGTTTCTGCAAGCAGGGTTTGTAGCTTCACACATATCTGGCTGGCTAAACCAGACCCCCTCCCAGCTGCGCATTGAGAGAGATAGAGGCAGAGGCAGAGGCAGAGGCAGAGGCAGAGGCAGAGGCAGAGGCAGAGGCAGAGGCAGAGGCAGAGGCAGAGGCAGAGGCAGAGGCAGAGGCAGAGGCAGAGGCAGAGGCAGAGGCAGAGGCAGAGGCAGAGGCAGAGGCAGAGGCAGAGGCAGAGGCAGAGGCAGAGGCAGAGAATGATTCCATAGTCACAGGCTTATGGGTATTGCTTGATACCCGCGATGGCGCCTCTGTTCACCCCTTAAACCTGATCAGCTGTTCCACGAGCCATAGCAACACTGATGCAATGGCAGGCAGAGCAACCGCCTATCCCCTTAGAGCGCGAATAAAGCATAATCGCATTACAGACGGTGCCTAGGTCAATCCTGGTGAGCCCCTCCCCTTGATCCTCTTCAAATCCCCAGTAATAACTGTTGTGGTTGCGATGGAACTGGGGGCGATTCACAGGGGATGATTACTCCCCCTGAATCGCACGCATAAAAAAACCGGCGCCTTGGCGCCGGTTTTTGCTCACTATCTCTCGATTACAGAGAAGCAGTGAAGGTACGGGTGATGACGTCTTGCTGTTGCTCTTTGGTCAAAGAGTTGAAGCGAACGGCATAACCGGATACGCGGATGGTCAACTGCGGATATTTCTCCGGGTTTTCCATGGCGTCCAGCAGCATTTCACGGTTCATCACGTTAACGTTCAGGTGCTGACCACCCTCTACGTTGGATTCGTGGTGGAAGTAACCGTCCATCAGGCCAGCCAGGTTGGCTTTCTGGGCTTCCATATCTTTACCCAGTGCGTTCGGAACGATGGAGAAGGTATAGGAGATACCATCTTTAGCGTAAGCGAACGGCAGCTTGGCTACGGAAGTCAGGGAAGCAACAGCACCTTTCTGGTCACGACCGTGCATCGGGTTTGCACCCGGGCCGAACGGAGCACCGGCACGACGGCCATCTGGGGTATTACCGGTCTTCTTGCCATATACCACGTTGGAGGTGATGGTCAGAACAGACTGGGTAGCAACAGCACCACGGTAGGTGTTCAGCTTCTGAATCTTCTTCATGAAGCGCTCAACCAGGTCACAGGCGATATCATCGACGCGAGCGTCGTTGTTACCGAACTGCGGGTATTCGCCTTCGATTTCGAAGTCGATGGCAACGCCATCTTCGTCACGAATCGGCTTGACCTTGGCGTACTTGATGGCAGACAGGGAGTCCGCGGCTACGGACAGACCAGCGATACCACACGCCATGGTGCGATATACGTCACGGTCGTGCAGCGCCATCAGAGAGGCTTCGTAGCTGTACTTGTCGTGCATGTAGTGGATGATGTTCAGCGCAGCAACGTATTGCTTGGCCAGCCAATCCATGAAGTGGTCCAGACGATCCATTACGTCGTTGTAGTCGAGGTACTCGGACTTGACCATCTCGGTTTTCGGACCGACCTGGATCTTGAGCTTCTCGTCCATACCACCGTTGATTGCATACAGCATGGTTTTGGCCAGGTTGGCACGAGCACCGAAGAACTGCATCTGCTTACCAACGATCATCGGGGATACACAGCAAGCGATGGCGTAGTCATCGTTGTTGAAATCCGGACGCATCAGATCGTCGTTCTCGTACTGAACGGAAGAGGTCTCGATGGATACCTTGGCACAGTACTTTTTGAAACCGACCGGCAGCTTCTCGGACCACAGGATGGTCAGGTTCGGCTCAGGGGACGGGCCCATGGTGTACAGGGTGTTCAGCATACGGAAGCTGTTCTTGGTGACCAGAGTACGGCCGTCAACGCCCATACCAGCCAGGGTCTCGGTCGCCCACATCGGGTCGCCGGAGAACAGTGAATCGTATTCCGGAGTACGCAGGAAGCGAACCATACGCAGCTTCATGACCATGTGGTCCATCAGCTCCTGGGCTTCTTGCTCGGTGATCAGGCCTTTTTGCAGGTCACGCTCGATGTAGATATCCAGGAAGCTGGAGGTACGACCGAAGGACATGGCTGCACCGTTCTGGGACTTGACTGCCGCCAGGTAGGCGAAGTAGGTCCACTGTACGGCTTCTTTGGCGTTCTTGGCCGGTACGGAGATATCGCAACCGTACTTGGCAGCCATCACCTTCATCTGTGCCAGGGCACGGTGCTGCTCGGAGATCTCTTCGCGCAGACGGATGGTGGCTTCCAGGTTGACGCCGTTTTCCAGGTCAGCCTGCAGGGACTTGAACTGGGCCAGTTTGTCGGCCATCAGGAAGTCAACACCGTACAGAGCAACACGACGGTAGTCACCGATGATACGGCCACGGCCGTAGGCATCCGGCAGACCGGTGATAACACCAGACTTACGGCAGTTCAGGATGTCTTTGGTGTAAACGTCAAACACGCCCTGGTTGTGAGTCTTGCGGTATTCGGTGAAGATCTTCTCGACCATCGGGTCCAGTTGACGACCGTACACTTCGCAAGAAGTTTTAACCATCTTGATACCGCCGTTGGCGATGATGGCGCGCTTCAGCGGCTTGTCAGTCTGCAGACCAACGATCTGCTCCAGGCTCTGATCGATATAACCGGCATCGTGTGCGGTAATGGTGGAGGGCAGGTCAGTATCAAAATCAACCGGCGCATGAGTGCGGTTCTCGATTTTGATCCCTTCCATGACCTTGTCCCACAGCTTGGTGGTCGCTTCGGTCGCGCCAGCCAGGAAGGACTCGTCACCTTCATACGGGGTGTAGTTCTTCTGGATGAAGTCACGGGTGTTGACAGAGGTCTGCCATTCACCGGCCGCGAAGCCTTCCCATGCTTTTTGGAACTGTTCGTTAAGTTCTGCCATTTTTCATTACCTCACACGGTATTGATGTAGTATCCCGCAATCATCCTTAATGATGACGACGGAAGATAAACCAGTAAGTCAGACCAACCATCACGCCACCACCGATGATATTGCCGATGGTCACGGGGATGAGGTTGTGTAGGACGAAGTTGGATACGGTCAGGTCAGCAAAGGTTGCCGGATCCTGGCCGATGGCCTGCCAAAATTCCGGACTAGCCACGCTGTGGATAGCGATACCAACCGGAATCATAAACATGTTTGCGATGCTGTGCTCGAAACCTGAGGCAACGAACATGGCAACCGGCAGCAGCATAACCACTACCTTGTCAGTCGCGCTGCGGGCACCAAAGGCCATCCAGGCAGCAAGACATACCATCAGGTTACAGAGGATACCCAGCGCCACCGCTTCGAAGAAGGTGTGGTGAATTTTGTGTTGGGCCACTTTGAGGGCGTTAAGGCCCCACTGACCGTCTGCTGCCGTGTACTCGGCAGAAACGATGATCAGCGCCACCATCAACAGACCACCAATCAGGTTGCCGAAGTAAACCAGCCCCCAGTTCTTGAGCAGCTGAGCCCAGCTGATGCGATTGGCAGCCTTGGCCACCAGCGTCAGGGTAGTGGAGGTGAACAGCTCGGCACCGAGCAGCACACAGAGAATAAGTCCGAGAGAGAAGCAGAGACCGCCCACCAACTTGGCCATACCCCAAGGCATGGAGCCGGTTCCGGTCGTCACTGTGATGTAGAAGATAAATGCGATGGCGATGAAAGCGCCTGCGGTGATGGCCAGTGGAATGACCTTGTATGCCGGCTTGGTAGCCTTGGCATAGGTGATGTCTTCAGCCAGTGCAGCGATGGCTTCGGGCTTGAGACAATCGAATGGAGATTCAGCTTTCAATTATTTTCTACCTGAATGTTTTGCCTGTTGAAATCATAACAAAGGGCCAAATAGCCAAAATTGACATTGATCAAGTTTATCAGAGTGCGAATGTAATTTTACTACAAATATTTTAGTGCGATGGCTACGCCACTTTACACCAGGTATCAGCTGAAACAGAAATATCACATTTTTAATGCAATGATTTTAAAGAATTTATTCTAGAGCATGGAAATGTGGCATTGGCAAGATATCTTTGCAGATCGACAGCACATCCCCTGCCCTGCCATCAACCCCCTTAGGGGTATTTTTTGTTTTTTATTTCATCTTTGAATAACAATCCCGTGCCTTGTCGCACGATAAACAGAAGGGGCCACACGGCCCCTTCCTTTACAGCAACGATCACGCCCAGTGATGGGCTCGCTTGGCCTTCTGCAGCTTCTCGTAGGCCGCCAGCAACTTCTGGTGCAGCGGGAACTGGGAGAGCGACAGATCGGCCGCCTCCAGCCCGTGGAAGCGTGCTTCGCCAGTGGCGTTGGCCCATGCCTGTGCCAGCGTCTCTTCGCCATACATGCGGGTGAAGACGGCGCGATACTGCTCCGGATCCCGCTCCTCGTCGAGGAACAACTCGACGCAGGAACGCAGGGCGCGGTAGTAGCTGGCTCGCTCGGCAGTGAACACCGACTGGTTGAACTCCATGGTCCAGTCGATGAGATCCAGTGCGGTCTCCAGCTCACCGGCGGCCAGCGCCAGCATGGCTTTCAGCTCGCCAACGCGCAGGGTGTGCAGCGCGGTCCCCTTGGCAGCGGCGATGCCCAGCAGCTCGCGTACACGGGTACGCTCGTCGTGCCCCTCTTCATCCAGTTGATCAAACAACGCCATGTACTGCTCGGCATCCCAATCCAGTGATGGCAGCGCCAGGATCACTTCGCGCAGGTTAGCGCCCATGTTGTTGTTGGCCAGCAGCAGATCTTCGGCCGGATAGATGTCGGACATACCCGGCACCAGAATGCGGCAGGCGTAGACACCCAGATGCTCGTAGTCGGCGATATAGACCGGCTGCTCCAGCTCATGGAAGATGCCGATCAGGTGATCGAACTCCTCCTGCGAGGTGCCACGGAAGTCCCAGTCGGCAAACTCGAAGTCCGCATCCTGCTTGAACAGATCCCAGCTGATGAGGCCCGAGGAGTCGATGAAGTGGGTCTCGAGGTTGTGGTGATCCGCTACCTGCTCGTTGTCGAATGACGGCGGCACGAACACGTCGAGATCCTTGAGACCGCGGCCCTGCAGCAACTCGGTGACGGTCCGCTCGAAGGCCACTTCGAAGCGCGGGTGGGCGCCGAAGGAGGCAAAGCAGGTACCGTTGCTCGGGTTGAGCAGCACCACACAGATGACCGGATAGCGGCCACCGAGAGAAGCATCGAAGCTGTAAATGGGGAAGCCTTCCGCTTCGAGGGCGGCGATGGAGGCGGCAATCCCCGGATAACGGGCAATGACCTCGTCCGGGATCAACGGCAGGCTGATGGCCTCGGCGATGATCTTGTTCTTCACGTGGCGCTCGAACACTTCGGAGAGCGCTTGAGTGCGCGCTTCGGTCTTGGTGTTGCCGGCGCTCATGCCGTTGGAGACATAGAGGTTGCCGATGATGTTCATCGGGATGTAGACGGTCTCGTGATCGGACTGACGCTCGAACGGCAGCGCGACGATACCACGCTCCTCGTTGTTTGACTGCAGATCCACCAGCATGTCGGCGGTCACTTCACCGTCCGGGTTGTAGAACTTGCGGGTGAAGCTGTCGAGCAGACCGGCCGGGAACTGGTCACCCTCGATGGGGAACCACTTTTCGTTCGGGTAGTGAACGAAATCGCCGTTGGCGACCTGCTCGCCCAGATAGAAGTCGGCGAAGAAGTAGTTGGTGGAGAGACGCTCGAAATATTCGCCAAGGGCAGACGCGAGGGCCGCCTTCTTGCTGGCACCCTTGCCGTTGGTGAAGCAGAGGGCGCACTCTTTGTCCCGAATATGCACCGACCAGACGTTCGGCACGGGGTTGAGCCAGGAGGCCTCTTCAATATCAAAGCCCAAGGCTTGCAGCTTGGTCTGGAAGCGTTCGATGGAGTCTTCCAGCGCCGCGTCCTTGCCGGGAATAAAAGTGTGGTCAGTCATCACGATATCCTGATTTTTATTGGCTCATGTTCGGCCGCAGATAATAGCAGGGGTCGGCGGCTTTGGCAGGACAAAAATCAGCAAACAGGGGTGAGTCGCACAGAGAGAAACCGGCTTGCCCCCTCTCCCCCGCCACAAACAGCGCGGGCCCGGGGATTGCCCGGGCCCGCTTGTTACGCGACGCGATAAACCGTCAGAGCTGCTTACCCTGGCTCGCAATCACCTGGCTGTACCAGTGGAAGCTCGCTTTCTTGATCCGGCGAAGGGAGCCCCCCTGCTCGTCACGCTCCACATAGACGAAGCCGTAGCGCTTCTGATAGCCGTTGAGCCAGCTCAGGATGTCGGTGAACGACCAGGCGCAGTAGCCGAGCAATTCCACCCCATCCTGCATCGCCTCCTGGCACGCCTTGACGTGGCTGCGCAGGTAATCGATGCGGTACACATCGTTCACCTTGTCGCCCGCCTCCAGCTTGTCGAACTCGCCAAGGCCGTTCTCGGTGATCATCAGCGGCAGACCATAGCGGGAAGAGAGGCGACGCAACGCGATGCGCATCCCGGTCGGGTCGATGGCCCAATCCCAGTTGCTGGTCTCAAGGTGCGGATTGGGCGCCGTCTTGTAGAGGCCGGGGATGCCGCTCGATGGCGTAGTCCCCTTCTTGCCGGTGGTGTTGATCCGCTGCAGGGTCTGACCACCCAAGGGGTTATCGGTGTAGGTCAGGGTGTAGTAGTAGTTGACGCCGATGTAGTCGGGCGTCCCCTCTCGCAGCAGCTCCATATCGCCCGGCAGGATCTCCGGCGCCTCACCGTTTTCCCGCAAGTAAGCGAGCGCCGCCTGCGGATAGCGGCCAAAGCAGTAGGCATCCAGCCACCAGAGGTTGTTGAACTCCTCGGCGTTCTCATAGGCCAGCATATCTTTCGGATCGCACGACGCCGGATAGGCAGGGGAGTAGGCAAAGCTCGGGCCGATGAGGCCATTTGGCACATGCTGGCGAAACGCCTTGATCACTCGGGCGTTGGCCAGAAACGCGATATGGTTGGCGGCAAAGAAGCGCTTGCGATCCTGCACGGCCGGCGGATGAGTGCCGAGCTGATAGGCATTGGTCAGGTTGTAATTCTGCTCGTTAAGCGACACCCAGTACTTCACCTTGCCGGCAAAACGCTGATAGAGGGTCACGCAGTAGCGCTCGAAATCCTCGATAATGCGTCGGTCTTCCCAGCCGCCGTACTCATCTTGCAGCGCCTGCGGCAGATCCCAGTGATAAAGGGTCAGCACCGGCTCGATCTGGTGGGCCAAGAGGGTATCGATCAGCTTCTCGTAGAAGGCCAGCCCCGCCTCGTTCACCTCCCCCCGACCGGTGGGATAGATGCGCGGCCAGCTCACCGAGAAGCGGTAGGCCTTGAGCCCCATCTCGGCCATCAGCGCCACGTCCTCTTCCATGCGGTGGTAGTGATCGACCGCCACATCGCCGTTGCTCCCCTCAAAGGTCTTGCCCGGCAGCTTGGTGAAGAGATCCCACACCGAGGGCCCCTTGCCATCGGCATTCCAGCCCCCCTCCACCTGATAGGCGGCGGAGGCGGCGCCCCACAGAAAATCGCTCGGGAAGTCGTTGAACTTGTGGTGATGCATCTGGTGTTGCTCCTTCTGCGCTGATGGTGTCAGCCATCTCTGATAACTCGGCGCCCCCGTGCCGGGGCATCCGAAATGAATTGGCATAAGCATCCAACACTTCTAAAATTCCGTCCAATGACAAATTTGACCACTCAACATTCCCAACAGGAATGAAAGGAGCCCTGATGGAGCTACGGGATCTGAAAGCCTTCGTCACTCTGGGGGAGGTGCTGCACTTCGGCCAGGCGGCGGTACGCCAGCACGTTACCCAGTCGGCCCTGAGCAAACAGATAAGGCGGCTGGAGGAGGAGCTGGGCGGCGAGCTGTTCGAGCGCAACGCCAGTACCACTCGCCTCACCGGACTGGGCAGGGCGCTGTATGAGGATGCCCGCGCTGTGGTCATCCAGAGCGAGCAGCTCTCGCGCACCGCCCGCGACGTGCTGGCGGGCAATGTCGGCACCCTGCGCATCGGCTTTGGCGTGGCCACCAAAATCCTGGTGCCCGCCGCCATCGCCCGTTTTCGCGCCGAGCGGCCGCAAGTGACCATTGAGCTCAACGACCTCTCTACCCACCACCAGCTACTGGCGCTCAGTGAAGGCAAGCTGGATCTCGGTTTTTGCCGCCTGCCCGCCCCCAAGGGGTGGCACGCCCTGCCAGTGGTCGAAGCCCACTTTGTCGCCGTGCTGCCCGCCAGCTACCGCGATGTGAGGGAGTTGGCGGATCTGGTGGACAAGCCGCTGGCGATCCTGCGTCGGGACAAGGCCCCGTCGTTTTACGATCACCTGATGAACTATCTGGCCCAGAGCGGGCTGCGTTTTCGCGATATCCAGTACGTCAACGACTTCGCCGCTGGCGTCGCCACCGCGGCGGCAGAGATCGCCTGGACCCTGGTTCCCTCCTCCACCACCATAGAGCACCCGGATGTCCTCACCCTCCCCTTGAGAGACGGGGAAGCCTGCTGGACCATTGGCCTTATCCGTCCGCCCCACAGCAAGGGGCCCTTGATCGATGCCTTCTGGGCAACCATCGCCGATATGGCGCCAAGATAAACACGCCGTTGGCAAACAGCAGATGGCGGCCGCGCATCAACGATAGCGTTCGACGATACGCGCCAACTCGCCGCTTTGTCGCAGCTGTTGCAGGGCACGGTTGAACTCGGTTATCCGGGTATTGAAGCGGGAGTGCTTGCCGATGCAGAGATTGAACGGGGTAGAGGCAAGCTGCAGCGGCACCTCGACCACCTGCCCGGACAATCCCAGCTGGTTGAGTTTGAAGCGTGCCACCAGTGGGTCGGTCACCATCAGATCCCCCCGACCCGCCGCCAGCATTTTGAAGACATTATCAACATTGATGGTGTGATGAACGGTGAAGCCCGCCAGATTCTCCTTGCCCCAGCCGTTACCGAAATAGTCGAGAAAGGTAAGTGATTTGAAGTCGCTCAAGCGGCTGGCTCGATGAAACTCCACCATGCGGGGATGGGCGCGCTGGGTAAAAATGGTTAGCACAGTGGTGGTGACCGGCTCTTCCACAACCAGGGTATAGCTGCGCCGTTCCTGAGTGGCGATGGTGACAAAGCCATCGGCCTGCGCCATCCGCACCAGTTTTTGCGCCCGTTGCCACGGATAACCTTCATGGCGTACCCGCAGTTCCATCTGTGCAGCCACCCGATCCATCACGTCGATCATCAGCCCGCGCATATTCCCCTGTTCGTCACGCCACGAATATGGGGCAAAGTCGTCAAAGTAGACCAGCTTCAACTCAGCCGCTGGCGCCGCCCATGCACTCTGCCACATCAGCAATCCCCACAGGATTGCGCTCCCCAGACTGACTCTCATGGCCGCGACTCCATCCACTTCTGCCAACTCTGAGCCTAGTGCAAAGCAGGCTGCGGCAAGGTTCAGGATCCAGTGGAAAAGTGGCCAACGAAAAAAGAGAGAGGCAGCAATGGCTTCCCCTCTCTCGTTCGTTTGTCAGCACGCCACCTTACCGATGGCGGTCACGGTTTGCCGGTTACGCCAGCTCGGCCCGCAGCGCCTTGGTGGCATCAACCATCACCTTGAGGGCGGCCTCTGTCTCTTCCCAGCCGCGGGTTTTGAGGCCGCAATCCGGGTTGACCCAGAGCCGCTCGGCCGGGAGCTGTTTGGCCGCCTTGCGCAGCAACCCCTCAATCCAGCTCTGGCTCGGCACGTTCGGCGAGTGGATGTCGTAGACGCCCGGGCCAATCTCGTTGGGGTAGTTGAAGCGCTCGAACGCTTCGAGCAGCTGCATCTGGCTGCGGCTGGTCTCGATGGTGATCACGTCCGCATCCAGCGCCGCCACCGCCTCGATGATGAGGTTGAAGTCGCTGTAGCACATGTGGGTGTGGATCTGGGTGCTGTCCGCCACCGGGCTTGCGCTCAGACGGAAGGCGCGCACAGCCCAATCGAGATAGGCCTGATGATCCTGCTTGCGCAGGGGCAAGCCTTCACGGATCGCCGGTTCGTCGATCTGGATGATCTTGATGCCGGCGGCTTCCAGATCTGCCACCTCGTCGCGAATAGCCAGCCCGATTTGCAGGGCCGATTGCTCGCGGCTCACATCTTCGCGCGGGAAGGACCAGCAGAGGATGGTCACAGGACCGGTCAGCATCCCCTTGACCGGCTTGTCGGTCAGGCTCTGGGCAAATCGGGTCCATTCGAGCGTCATGGGAGTCGGGCGGTCGATGTCACGGGTGATCACCGGCGGCTTGACGCAGCGGGAGCCATAGCTCTGTACCCAACCGAAGCGGGTGATGGCAAAGCCATCCAGCAGCTCACCAAAATACTCCACCATGTCATTGCGCTCGGCCTCGCCATGTACCAGCACGTCCAGCCCGATGGCCTCCTGACGCGCGATGGCATCGCGGATCTCAGCCTTAATGCCAGCCTCGTAGGCGCTGTCATCGATGCGACCAGCGCGCCAATCCTGCCGCAATACCCGGATCTGCGAGGTCTGCGGGAAGGAGCCGATGGTGGTAGTGGGCAGCAGCGGCAGTTTGAGATCCGAGCGCTGCAGCTCGGCCCTGACCGGATAGGGGCTGTGGCGATCAAAATCGCTGTTGGTGAGGCTGGCGAGCCGTGACTGCACCGCTTTTTTGTGCACCCGGCTGTCGGACTCCCGATCCACGATGGGCTGGCTGTAGGCGGTGATTTTGTCGAGCTCGCCCCCATCCAGATACTCTCTGAGCAGTCCCAGCTCGAAACATTTTTGCAAGGCGAAGGCGAACCAGCTGCGGGTCTGGGGATCCAGCTCCTGCTCCAGGGTCAAATCCACCGGGCTGTGCAGCAATGAGCAGGATGAGGCCACCCAGAGCCGCTCGCCGAGTTTGGCTTTCAGTGCCTTCAGAGTCGGCGCCAGCTTGGCCAGATTGGCACGCCAGACGTTGCGGCCGTTGATCACCCCGGCTGAGATGACCCACTGGGCGGGCAGATGCGGCACCAGGGTCTCCAGTTGCTCGGGGGCGGCCACCAGATCCAGATGCAGGCCATCTACCTTGAGGCTGGTGATGATGTCGCGCTGATGGGCCACCGAACCGAAATAGGTGGTGAGCAGCAGCTTGCAGGGGCCGCTCAGGCGCTCGTAGGCGTTGAGGTAAGCCAGCCGCCACTCGTCCGGCAAGTCCAGCGTCAGCGCCGGTTCGTCGATCTGCACCCACTCCACCCCTTGGGCGGCCAACTTGGCCAGGATCTCCTGATAGACGATGAGCAGGCGATCGAGCAGTTCAAGGCGGGAGAAGCCGCTCTCTTTTTCCTTGCCGAGCCACAGATAAGAGACCGGTCCCAGCAGCACCGCCTTGACCGGCAGCCCCAGTGCTTTAGCCTCTTCCACCTCGTCAAACAGCTGGTTCCAGCCCAGCTTGAAGCGCTGATCACGGCTGAATTCCGGCACCAGATAGTGATAGTTGGTGTTGAACCATTTGGTCATCTCGGCGGCGGCCGCCGCCGGGCCGGTCGGCGCACGGCCGCGGGCCACCCGGAACAGGGTGTCGAGATCGGTCTCGCCATGACGGTGACGGGCAGGCACCGCATCCACCAGCAGGCTGGTACCGAGCACCTGATCGTACCAGGCAAAGTCACCCACCGGCAGCAGATTGACCCCGGCGCCGTGCTGGGCCTGCCAGTGGCGCTTACGCAGCGTCTTGCCCACGGCAACGAGTTCGGCCTGAGTGGTCTCGCCACGCCAGTAGGATTCGAGGGCAAATTTCAGCTCGCGCTTGGCGCCGATACGGGGGAAGCCCAGGGTGTGTGCTCGTGTCATAGGTTCATTTCCTTATGCTCATTCATCTGATGGGAAACTGGATGATTTAGCCATCCAGATGTTTACACATCCAAAATGACAAGATAAGGTGACGCTGGCTATTGAATCCTCTTCAAGTGGCTCTCAAATAATCCTCAACTGACCGCCAATCAGGTTCACCGCGAGGATACAGAGGCCGATTTTTACAGGTGCAAGAGGTGCAGGAGTCAAGAAGCGCAGCAGGCCACCGCCGACCGTACCTCAGCGCCAGACGCAATCTCACAAGGAGCCATCTTATGGCAGTGCCAAGCAATGCAGGGATAGAGATCAAACACTTGAAAACATTGACCGCGCTGGCCGAGCAGGGCTCGCTGGCCGGTGCGGCGCTGACCCTCAACCTCACCCAGTCCGCCCTCTCCCACCAGCTCAAAGAGCTGGAGACCCGCCTAAATCTGGAGCTTTACCTGCGCAAAAGCCGCCCGCTGGTACTGACCGCAGCCGGCAGCCAGCTGCTCGTCCTCGCCCGTCAGGTACTGCCCGCCCTGGCCCAGACCGAGAAGCAGTTGCAGGCCCTGCAGAGCGGCGATGCGGGCAGGCTGCATCTGGCGCTCGATTGCCACAGCTGCATACAGTGGCTGCTGCCGCTGTTGCCCGATTTTCGCCGCCAGTGGCCTGGGGTGGACCTGGAGGTGGAGTCAGTGCCGGGCTTTGATGCCATCAATGCCCTGCTAGGCGGCCAGCTCGATCTGCTGCTCACCTCGGACGTGCAGGCCCGCGGCGATCTCCACTTCGAGCCGCTGTTTGCCTTCGATCTGACTCTGGTGATGGCGCCGGATCATCCCCTCTGCCAGCAGAGCCGCATCGAGCCGGGCGATCTGGGGCCGGAGGTGCTGCTGGTCTATCCGGTGGAGCGCAGCCGCATGGATATCTTCAGCCGCTTTTTGCAACCCGCCGGGGTGGAGCCCGCCCGCTGCAAGCCGGTGGACAACACCTCGGTGATGCTGCAGATGGCCGCCGCCGGCCTCGGCGTCGCCGCCTTGCCACGCTGGGCCAGCGACGAGTTTGTCAGACAGGGGATGCTCTGCGCCCGCCCCCTCGGCAGCGGTATCCGTCGCCATATGTACGGCGCGGTGCGGGCCGCCGATCGGGATCAAGCCTGCCTGCAGAGCCTGTTCGAGCGCATTCGCCGCAAGATGGAGGGATAGCCCTCCTCAGCGTGGCTGACCGACCTCTGCCAGCAGTGCAGGCAACTGCGCCTTGATAAAGTCGATGAGGGCCCTGACCGCCGGTGACAGACCGCGCCGCGCGGGATAGAGCATCACCAGCTTGCCATCTTTGGGACGCCACTCGGGCAGCAGTTGTTGCAGCCGCCCATCCGCCAACTCACTCACGCAGGCGTAAAGTGGCAAGCCCACCATCCCGAGCCCCGCCAGCGCCGCCTGTTTGAGGGTTTGCACATTGTCGCTGCGCAGCAGCACATTGACCGCCACCTCCTCACTCTCCCCACTGTCGTGCCGCAGCCGCAGCAGATCGGCCTGACGCTCAAGCGAGCTGAAAAGCAGGGCATCCTCTCCTTCCAGCTGGCGTGGATGCGCCAGCGCATTGTGGCGCGAGAGCCACGCCGGGGTCGCCAGCACGCCCCACTGCACCGTGCAGAGCGGCACCTGCACCAGACTGGAGGGGGGCTGCTCGAAGGCCACCCCGCGGATCACCACATCCAGCCCCTCCTCCAGCAGATCCACTTGCCGATTGCTGGCTTGCACGGCGAGCCTCACCTTGGGGTATTGCGCCATAAAAGCGGGCAGCAAGCGGGCAAGCAGCGCATCGGCAATGGTAATGGGCACGCTGATGCGCACCAGACCGCTCGGCTCCTGCTGCCGTTGCCGCACAGCCGCCTCTCCGGCCTGCGCTTCGGCCAGCATCGCCTGACAGTGGCGATAGAGCACCTCACCGGCATCGGTCAAGCTGAGCTGGCGTGAGGTACGTTGCAGCAGCCGGGCATCCAGCCGCTCCTCCAGCAGCCGGATCCGGCGCGAGATCCGCGACTTGGGCACCCCAAGCGCCCGCGCGGCGGCAGTGAATCCCTGTCGCTGCACCACATGGGTGAAGAGATAGAGATCATTCAAATCAAGTTCCAGTGGTGTCATCGGGCAGCCTTGGTCAGGGTGAGGTGCATTCACATCGTTCCACCAATAGAACGATAAGAACCTATTTCACCAGATTGTCGCCATTTTTGCAGCCATCATAATGGCCCTGTCCCCATCAGACGGTTGCTGCGCGGGCAATCCGCCCCACCAGCAAGGGCCGTTTGACTGTTCCAATATCACAAGGAGTTCACCATGAAACTGCGACAAATCTGCTCTGCCACCCTGCTCGGTCTGGCGACCCTGACCGCCACGCTGACCACCACAGCGACACCGGCCATGGCCGCCGAGGCTGCCAGCCATCCGACAGTATCACCCAACCGCTATCTGGAGATGCTCTCCCGAGACAATGCGGTACTGCTGCTGGTCGACCATCAGGTCGGCTTGCTGAGCGGCGTGCGCGACACCACGGTGGGCGAGCTCAAGCACAACGTGGTGGCGCTGGCCAACGCCGCCCGCGCCCTCGGCGTGCCGGTGATCGTGACCGCTACCATGCCCGATGGCATGTGGGGCCCCACCATGCCTGAACTGACCAGTGCCCTGCCGGATGTGAAGGTGATCAACCGCACCGTCATCAACGCCTGGGACGATCCTGCCGTGCGCGCCGCCATTGAGAAGACCGGCCGCAAACAACTGATCATCGCCGGGGTATCCCTCGAGATCTGCGCCAGCTTCCCGGCCCTCTCTGCCAAGGCTGCCGGCTATGATGCCCGGGTGGTGCTCGATGCCTCCGGCACCTTCAACGAAGCCAAGCGCACCACGGGTCTGCAACGCTTGCTGGGGGCCGGTATCCCGGTCACCGACTACGCCTCCGCCGCGGTCGAGATGCTGCGCAGCAACGTCGACCCCAAGGCGCACGATGTCTACAGCGCCCTCGACATGCCTTTCGCCACCCTGGTGTGGCAGATGCAAGAGGGTGCCAAGAAGTCGTAACTCGCCCCGCCTTCGGTCAGATGACTGAAGGCTTCTTTTGTCTTCAAGAGGTTATATCGATGACCAGACGCCTGACTCTCTCCGCCCCCGTCAAGGGCCAACCGCTGCGCATTGGCAGCGGCTTTGCAGCCAGCCATTTTGGCGAACACTTTTTCAACGGTCTGATAGACCCCGTGGTGATGGTGGATCACTTCCAGATGACCGCCCCCACCTTCGAGCCCCATCCCCACGCCGGGATCTCTGCCGTCACCTATCTGTTCGAGGATTCGACGAGCCCCCACGTCAACTACGACTCCCTCGGCAATCAGGGCCCCATCGAACCGGGAGCGCTGCATTGGCTGGCGGCCGGGCGCGGGGCCGTGCATACCGAGCAGCCGGAAGGGGCATCGCCCTATGTCCACGCCCTGCAGATCTTCGTCAACCTGCCTGCCCGTCAAAAGATGATGTCGCCTTTTGCCGTCCACGCAGCCGCAGCCACCATCCCCGAGTTTCATGGCGAAGGGGGGCGAGTACGGGTGGTCGCAGGCCACAGCAACGGGATAACGGCACCACACTCGGCAGAACTGCCCCAACCCTTTACCCTGCTCGATGGCCATTGCGCGCCCGGCAGCCGCTTCACCCATCTGCTGGCGGCAGGCAGGAATGCCATGATCTATCCCCTAACCGGATCGCTGACCCTGCAGGCGGAGGGAGAGCGGCACCTGATCCCGGCAGGTCACGGGATGGGTGTCAGCCTCTCTGCCGATGGCGGCGAGGCGGTGGCTCTGCAGCTTGAGGCCACCGAGCCCTGCCACTTCGTGCTGCTCTCAGGCCAGGCGCTCAATGAACCCCTGGTCAAACATGGCCCCTTCGTCATGAACAGCCACGACGCCATTGCAGATCGGCTGCATGCCTATCAGCGCGGCGAATTTGGTCAACTCAACGATGAGTGGCTGCGCAACGGCCAATATCGGCCATGAGCACGCTCGCTGGCCACCAGCCACAAAGCACGCGCTGGCCTCTGGTCTTCCTCGCCATTTTTGCCGGTGCCAGCGGCGCCCTCTGCCTTGGCAAAGTGCCCGCCGTACTCGGCATACTGCGCAACGAGCTGGGGCTGACACTGGTTGAAGCCAGCTATCTCGCCTCAGCTTTCAATACGCTGGCGATCCTCTGCAGTCTCTTTCTCGGCCTGTTGCTGACCCGCTGGAGTGGGCGGCAAACCGGGGTTGTCGGGCTTTTGGTTATCGTCACAGGCGGTGCGTTGGCGCTGCCCGCCACCGGGCTTACCATGATGCTGCTGTCGCGCATTGTCGAGGGGATTGGCTTTTTGCTGGTCTCGGTGGCCATGCCCGCCTTTATCGTGGCGGTGACCCGGGAGGAGGATAAACGGCTGGCCATAAGCCTGTGGGCAGTCAACCTGCCTCTCGGGGCGGCAGCGGGTATGCTGCTTACTCCCTGGCTCACGGCACAAGGTGGCTGGCGACTGGCCTGGCTGATCCTGATGATCCCGCAACTCTCTGCCCTGCTGCTTCTGCTCGCCAGTCGCTCAGCAGATAAACTGCGGGTCTGGGCACCCCAAAACTCGATCAACTCGGGTCACCCGCTGCGCCAACTCACGGTGCTCCGGCAGAAGGCACTCTGGCGATACGGGTTGGCGTTCACGCTCTACAGCCTGATGCTCTGGGCGCTCTTTGTCTGGCTGCCGACCATGTTGCGAGGCAGCCCCGGGATTGGCCAAAGCCAGATCGCCCTGCTTTCGGCGCTGGCGGTGGTCGCCAATATTCCCGGCAACCTGATGGGGGCATTGCTGCTGCGCCGGGGCGTGGCACGAGATCGGCTCATCAGCTGGGCACTGGGCCTGATGGCGCTGTGTGGCATGCTCGCCTTCTGGCCCGGCCTGTCACCTTGGTGGGCCTATGGGCTCTGCCTCGCCCTCTCCCTGGCGGGCGGTATGGCGCCGCCAGCCATCCTCTCGTCTGCGCAGGGAGTGAGTCAGGGGCCGGTGCAACTGGCCATCGTGCAGGGCTTTTTTGTCCAGCTCGCCAACTTCGGTCAGCTGCTTGGCCCCCTGTTGCTGGCGGCCCTGATGACGGACAGCGGCCATTGGGGAAGCGCTCGCTGGCTCTTTCTGGGCGGCTTGCTGCTGGTCGCGCTGCTCTATGCCGCGGGCCACCTGCCGGACTCAAGCATGACTGCAAAACAGGCTCGATCGCATTCGCGGCAAGATGGAAGATGACGAATAGAGAGGGAAACATCACAGTTATCGCAGGGAATGCTGGCCGGACAAGAGGCTGTTCAGTATGTTAACTGTTTAATCATGCTTAACGGTAGCCACCATGTCTCAAGTCGATCTCAATCTCTTTCGCGTCCTCGATGCGGTGATCCGCTATGGTGGTGTCACCACGGCCGCCGAGATGATGGAGATGACCCCCTCGGCCATCAGTCAGGCCATCAGCCGCCTGACTACCCTGGTGGGCGAGCCGCTGTTTGTCCGCCAGGGGCGCGGCATCACCCCCACGGCGCGAGCGCTCAGTCTGCACCACGAGATCATGGTGCCGCTGCACGACATGGAGCGCAGCCTGCAGCGCACCGATCTCTTTGATCCCCAGACCAGTCGCCGCACCTTTCGTATCGCGGGGGTGCCCGATATCGATATCTTCTTCCTGCCGGAGCTCAACAACCTGCTGCAGACCCAAGCCCCCAACTGTCAGCTGGAGTGGAACACCCAGGTGCAGGACGAAGCCCTGCGCCAGAACAGCCTCTATCTGCACAGCGTGGATCTGGTGCTGGCCACCAAGCCGATGGCGGAGCAGGGGATCGAAAACGAGCAGATCATGTCCCAGGCCCTGCGCATCGCCTGCCGCAAGGATCACCCCAGGATCCGCCAAGCCCCCGACATGGCCACCTTCTTCAACGAAAAACACGTGGTATTGCAAACCAGGCGGCTCGACAGCTTGCTGCTCAACACCCTGACCAAGGCGCCGCTGCCGCCGCGCCAGATTGCCTACGAGAGCGACTCTCTGCTCACCGCCCTTCATCTGGTGAGTCGTACCGACTGGCTCTGCGTCGCCAGCCAGTGGCATATGGAGAAGCTGGGGCAAGCGCTGGATCTGGCCAGCTATCCCCTCCCCTGGCTCTCGGAGGATTGCCCCGTCTACATGAGTTGGCACAAGAGCTCCGGTCAGGATACCGGGCTTAATTGGCTCAAAGATCAGGTGCGGGCCGTTAGTTCGTTTTAAGTATGCTTAACAGTCAAGCATGCCCATCTCCTCATCCGGGCTATCGCCTTTCTCGACAAACCGCCTTATGGATAATCCCCCTTCAGGATAATCGGGCGCCTTTTCTCAACCATTAAGGCGCAGCTCATGACGACATCGTCGTGCCGAAATAGCTGCGCAGCGCCTCCACCACCCGCCGCACCTTCTCCGGGATCTCCCGCTGCGGCGTGATGGCGTGGATCTCCATCGGCTGCACCCGAAAACCGGGCAGCAGTTCGAGCAGACGCCCCTGCGCCAGATCCTCGCCAATCTCCCCCTCCGGTTGCAGCGAGATCCCCTGCCCCGCCAGCGCAAACTGGCGCAGGGGCAACACGTTATTGCAGAGCACCTTGGCCTTGAACCTCACTCTATGCTCGCCCCCCTTCTCGTCAAGCAGCAGCAAACCGTTGCCCAGCATGTCGCCGCAAAGCCAGTCGTGAGTCGCCAGATCGTCGGGCATGCGCGGCGCTCCCTTGCGCGCCAGATAGGCGGGGGCGGCGCAGAGCAACATCCGGGTCTGGCCCAGCTTGCGGGCCACCAGGGTTGAGTCGGGCAAGGTGCCGACCCGCAATGCCACGTCGATCCGCTCGGCAATGAGATCCCGTTTCTCGTCGTCGGCGATGATCTGGATGGTGAGGCCGGGGTGGGCCTGCAGCAGCGGTGAGAGGGCCAGAGCCAGCGGCTGGCCCGCCATCCCCACCGGGGCAGTGATCCGCACTTCCCCGAGCAGAGCGTCGCGCACCTCCGAGAGGCGCAGCTCGGTCTCGCTCAGAGTCTGCTGCAACGCCCGACACCCTTGCCACACCACCTCTCCCGCCTCGGTCAGACTGAGACGACGGGTGGAGCGATGGAGCAGGAGCAGTCCGAGCAGGCTTTCGAGCTGGCTGATATGCTGACTGACGGCGGAGGGGGTCATGCCAAGGGATTTGGCCGCCCCTGTCATGCTGCCCGCTTCCACCACGGCGGCGAAGATGGCGTAACGTCTGAGCTGTTCCATTATTAAATCCAGCTTATAAGTGAATACATTTTTGAGGTGATTATTAAATCATAAATGGCGGCGTAGGATAGCCCCATTCCAACAGTGAAGGAGAGTTCCCCATGAAGATTGCCCTGATCGGTGCCAGCGGTTTTGTCGGCTCAGCCATCCTGAACGAGGCTATCAGCCGCGGCCATCATGTCACCGCCATCGTCCGCGATGTCAGCAAGGTGGCCGCCCATCCGCAGGTCACCGCCGTGGCGGTGGATGCCCAAAACCCGCAGGCATTGGCCGAGGTGCTCAAGGGGCACGATCGGGTGATCAGCGCCTACAACCCGGGCTGGAGCACACCGGATATCTACGACCAGTACCTCAAGGGCGCCAACGCGATCGTCGCAGCAGCCAAAGCGGCCAACAGCTGGCTGCTGGTAGTAGGTGGCGCCGGCAGTCTGGAGGTTGCCCCCGGCGTGCAACTGGTGGATACCCCTGAGTTTCCGGCCGAGTGGAAACAGGGGGCACTGGCGGCCCGCGACGGTCTTACCGCCCTGCGTCGTGAAACCACCCTCGACTGGCGCTTTGTCTCTCCCCCGGTGTTCCTCGAACCGGGCGAGAAGCGAGGCGGCTATCGGATTGGTGGCGATCAGGTGCTGTTCAGCGGCGAACAGCCTGCCGGGATCACCGCCGGTGATCTGGCCGATGGCGTGCTGAACGAGGTGGAAAAACCGGCTCACCAGCGCCAGCGCTTTACCCTGGGTTACTGAGAGCCAACAGGCGGTTAAGGCCAGAATACGCGGTCACTCGCCTGTGCTTTCGGTCAGGTGAAAAACCGCTCAACCAGAAGGGAGGCATCCGCCTCTCTTCTGTTTTGGCCATTTTCTGTTTTGGTCATTTTTGCCGCTGGCAGCTTGCCTCTGGTTATCACTCTCTCCCTCATCGTTGCCCCTTTACCCCGCAATGGCTGCGCAAAAAACCTTCAGCCCATCAGGCGCCGAATTCCATTTCGAATTTTGTATATAACTAAGAATAATTTGTTGTTTCCGTCTTATAACACCGAACAGTAGCATCCCCTTTATCCCAGATGGCGCCACACTGTCGCGCCATCCCGTTTGCCGCTTATCAGGTCTGCCAACAGCGGAGGCAGTGCAAGAGATGGCGCCAGAGATAACGAAAGAGTGAGGAGGTGCACATGGAACATTCACCACTGCCGATCATCGATCTGGCTGCCCTCAAGGGGGCGCCCGAGGTGCGTCGCCCTATGCTGGCCAGGCTGGCCGCGGCCGCCCGCGATGTGGGCTTTTTCTATCTGGTCGGCCACGGCTTGAGCAAGGTTGAGATGCTAGAGACCCTGGCGCTGGCAGAGCGCTTCTTTGCTCTGCCGGAGCAGGAGAAGCTGGCGGTGCAGATGGTCAACAGCCCCCACTTTCGCGGCTACAACCGGGTCGGTGCCGAGCTAACGCGCCAGCGGCCGGATCTGCGGGAGCAATTCGATATCATGAATGAGGCCCAGGTTCTGCCTGCGGCCCTGGTCCGTGAACCCTGGCAGCGGCTGATCGGCCCCAACCAGTGGCCGACTACTTTTCCCGAGATGAAAGGCCATCTGCTGGCGTGGCAGGAGCGGCTGAGCGACATCACCCTCACCCTGCTCGCTGCCTTCGCCGAGGTGCTGGAGCAACCGGCCAACGTGTTTGACGACAGTATTCGCGGCGCCCCCTATCAGCATATGAAGCTGATTCACTACCCGGGGCAAGAGGCGGGTGGCAGCAGTCAGGGGGTCGGCGCCCACAAGGATCCCGGCTACCTGACGCTGGTGATGCAGGATAATCACTCGGGGCTTGAGGTCGAGACGGCCGACGGCTGGATCTCCGCCCCCCCCCTTCCGGGAGCGCTGGTGGTCAATATCGGCGAGCTGCTGGAGCTGGCCTCCAACGGCTATCTCAAGGCGACCCTGCATCGGGTGGTAAGCCCGCCGCCCGGTGTCTCGCGCCTATCCTGCGCCTTCTTTATGGCGGCGCGGCTCGATGCCACCGTGCCACTGCTCACCCTCTCCCCCGCGCTGGCAGCGCAGGCGCAAGGGCCGGAGAGCGACCCGACCAACCCGCTCTTTAATCAGGTGGGGGAGAACGTGCTGAAAGGGCGGCTGCGCTCCCACCCGGATGTGGCGGCCCGCCACTATGGGGAACCCGCTCGCCTCCCGCGCACTGAAAGCGAAGCGGTACCGGCCTAAGCAACGCAGAGATCCACAGGTGGGTATATGCATGAGCCACAAGCCGCATGCACATACCCGCGCTGACAAAAACAACAGGCAACGAACAACAAAACAAGTCATGGCCAGAGCCTGGCCATCACGGAGCAACACGATGAAATTCAAGACCATGAGCGTACACAGCGGCCAACGGATCGACCCCCAGACCGGCGCCCTCACCACCCCGCTCTACCAGAGCAGCACCTTCAGCTACTTCAACGCTCAAGCGGGCAAGGATCGTTTCGCAGGTCAGGCCCCCGGCTTTATCTACAGCCGCTTTGGCAACCCCACCACTGCCGAGCTGGAGCAGAAACTGGCGGCGCTGGAAGGGGCCGACGAAGCGCTGGTGGTGGCGAGCGGCATGGCGGCGGTGAGCGCCATCATGTATGCCCTGGCCGACAGCGGCGATGAGGTGGCTTATATCGGCCCGCTCTACGGCGGCACCGATGCGTTCCTCAAGCAGACCTTCAGCCGCGCCGGTATCAAGATCACCGCTTACGAGAGCGATCGGGATCTGCTGGCCAACATCCGCCCTGCTACCAAGGTGGTACTGTTCGAAACCCTGACCAACCCCACCCTCAAGGTGGTGGATCCGCGGCTGGTGGTGGAAGCGGCCCGCAAGGTGGGCGCCATTACGGTATGTGACAACACCTTCCTCACCCCCTACCTGCTGCGTCCGCTGGAACTTGGGGTCGACGTGGTGATGCACAGCGGCACCAAATATCTGGGCGGCCACGGCGACATCATCGCCGGGGTGGTGGCGGGCTCTCACGCCCTGATGAAATCGATCCGCACCGTGGCCCTCAAGCATATCGGCTCCCCCATCGGCCCGCAGGAGGCATACCTGCTGCAGCGTGGGGTCAAGACCCTGCCGCTGCGGATGGATGCCCACCTGCACAATGCCCAGAAAGTGGCCGAGTTTCTGGCGGCACATCCGGCGGTGAAGAAGGTGATCTACCCGGGGCTTGCCAACCATCCAGGCCACGATGCTCTCAGCGCCTTCGCCAGCGGCTTTGGCGGCATGGTGAGTATTGAACTTGAAGGCGGGTTTGAGCGCTGCGCCACCCTGCTCGATAACCTGCAGCTATTCGTGCAGGCGGTGAGTCTGGGGGATCTCGAGAGTCTCGCTTGCCATCCGGCCAGTACCACCCACGCCGCCATGGACGAGGCGAGCCGCCTCGCCGCCGGGGTCAACGACGACCTCATCCGCTTCAGCATCGGGGTGGAAGATGCGGACGATCTGATCGCCGATCTGGCCGCCGCGCTGGCGCAGATCTAACCGGGCGCGCTTTTACTCGCCGACAAAACAGCGGCGAGTGAAATGCCCCAAACACAACAACGGCCCATCAAGGGCCGTTGTTGTTTGTCGCGCTATGGAAAAATGGGATTTACTCCTCCCACACCACCACTTGGGATGAGAGCCAGCGATCCCCGACCTGGGCGTACTTTTGCTCCAGCAGGTGACGCTTGATCTTCATGGTGGGAGTCAGCACGCAGTTCTCGATATTCCAGGGAGTCTTCACTACCAGAATGCCGCGAATTTTGGCATGAGATTCCAGCTGATCGTTGACCCGTACCCGCGCCGCTTCCAGTCTGGCGTTGACCTCCTCCCGATTGCCCTTCATGGCACTCTCGGCCAGCTGCACCAGCGCAATGGGCTGGGGCATGCCGTAACCAATCACGCAGAGCTGTTCGATAATGGGCTCCTGCCCCAGCAGCCCCTCGATGGGCACCGGCGCCACATACTTGCCCTTGGCGGTCTTGAACACATCCTTCATCCGGCCGGTGATGGTGAGATAACCCTCCTTGTCCAGCTTGCCCATATCGCCGGTGTGGAGCCACCCCTCGGCATCGATGGCCTCGGCACTGTGCTCGGGATCCTTGTAGTAACCCAGCATCATCCCTTCGCAGCGGCAAAGGATCTCCCCCTCGTCGGAGATCTTGATCGTCACCCCGATCCCCGCCTTGCCGACGGTGCCGATCTTGTCGGCGCGGAATGGGTAGTTGATGGTGGAGTAGGCGTGGTTCTCGGTCATGCCCCAGGCTTCCGTCACCTTGAGGCCAATGCTCAGATACCACTCAAGCAGCGCAGGGGAGACAGGCGCGGAGCCGCAGCCGAGTACCCGGGCCTGATCCAGCCCCAATCCCTTTTGTAGCTTGCGTTTGATAAGACCGGAGATAAGCGGGATCTTGAGCAGCAACGCCAGTTTGTTCTGGGGCAGCTTCTCGTGGATCTTGATGCGGAACATGGCCCACAGCCGTGGCACCGAGATAAAGACGGTGGGACGGCAGCGTTTAACATCTTCGATAAAGGTGTCGAGGGATTCAGGGAACGCGATGGTAGCGCCGCCATAGAGACTACCGCCGTAGATGTAGACCCGCTCGGTAATGTGGGCCAGCGGCAGGTAGGAGAAGCCCCGATCGGCCTGGCTCAGGCTCACCGTCTCCACCAGCTTCTCGCACGACCAGGCGTAGCGCTCGACGCTCAGCATGGCCCCTTTCGGCTTGCCGGTGCTGCCGGAGGTGTAGACAAGACTCAGCAGGGAGTCAGAGGCCTGCACCGGGCTGTCAGGGATCGGCTCGTGCGCCTCCAGCAGGTCATCCCACTGGTGGCTGGCCGGCATGGTGTCGTAGGGGAAGGCGATACGCAGCAGATCGGCGGGTACGCCCGCCTCCTGACTCTTCCAGTCATCCAGCTTGCCGACGAAGATCGCCTTGGCCTCGCTGTGGCGCAGCACATATTCGATGGTGTCGACGTTGGCAGTCGGGTAGATGGGCACGCTCACATACTGCCCCATCTGCATCGCCAGATCGGCGATAAACCACTGGGCGCAGTTCTTGGAGAGCAGCGCCACCTTGTCACCGGCCATCAGACCGAGGTGACGCAAGGCCGTCACCATCCGCCGCGCTTCATCGGCCACTTCACCCCAGGTGAAATCGACATATTCGCGGTTGATCGTTTGACGCAGGTAGGTTCGATCAGGACACTGCCGCTCCCAGTGATAGAGCATCTCGAGCGGCAGTTTATTGGCAATGCGTGAGGAGGAGGCCATAGTTTAATCCCTGAAACAAAAGGCGAAACTTATTATTAACCTTTCACTAACTTCAGGGGAAGGATAAACTCAAACTTCAGTTTGAATTGTGTATCCGATCAAGCTTCTGCATCTTGTTGCAAACGACTCCACATCGCCTGCACCAGTTTTTCATCCTCTTCAGAAAGCTCACCTTGCAAGATCGCCTCGTTGAGGCTGCGCAGCACATAGCTCTTGACGTCCCGCACCAGGGTCTTGCCTTCCAGCTCGGCCCGGGCAACGGCCAATGAGATATGACCTCGCAGGTAACCCCCCGCAAACAGCTCATCGTCGGTCGCGGTGGCAACCATGCTGTCGATCAGTCCCAACAACTTGTGCTCAAAATCGTGAATCGTCATGTAACGCAGCCTCATTTGCGGCAAAAAATTCGGGGGTATGGAACCGCAATCCGGTTGATTGCAGCTCTCTGGCGCCAGGCCAGCAGCGTCCTTGGCGTCCTATTCCGGGTTGGCCACCGGGTAGATGACCTGATCCTTGTATCCCGTGGTTATTCGCAGATAACCACGCAACGCCCGGTTTAATTCGGGATCATCGGTGTCCACCAGCAGCGGCCTGCCCGCAAGGGCGGCAAGCTTGGCTTTGGTTGCCAGCACCTGGATATTCTCCAGCCCGACACACCGAATCACCTCAGGACTCAATTGCTGATTTCCGCGCCCGAACAGATGTCCCTGTCCGCCTATCAGGGTAATGATCAGTCGGCAGCGACGGCCGCGGATCCGGGTCAGGATCTCGGCGGCGCTGAGATCCTGCCCGATAAGTCGGCCATTTTCCACCAGATCCACACCGAGCAAAGTATTTTCCAGACCGAGCTCAGCCATACAGGCTGCCACCGTGCTGCCGGAGCCCATCAGATAGAGGGTATCGGGCTCCATCTGCTCCACCACACCGGCGGCGAGATCCGCCAGCACCAGCTCTTCGGACTCCTTGCCCCCCTGTTTTACCGCTTGTACGTAACGCAGATCACCGGGCACCTTCAGCTGGCCGTAGTGGCGGGCCCGCACCTTGCCCGCGCGAAACGCCTCCTCGTCGATGTCGCGCACCTCGGCATCGATCAGGCTGAGCAGTTCCCCTGCGATCATCCGCGCCACCACCCGCCCGCTTGCAGCGGGCGTCACCCCGTAGACGCCGGAGTGGATCTTGCACCCCGCGGGAATGCCGAGCACATGGCAGGACTCCCCCACCGCGGCGCAGATATCCCGCGCCGTGCCATCGCCACCGGCAAACAGCAGCAGATCGACCCCGGCTTCGCGCATCAGCCCGGCAGCGTGGCGGGTATCACCGGCCGAGGTACTCTCCCCGGCCGGTTGATAGATGACCCGACAGGGTAGTCCCAGAGATCGGGCTACCGTCTCCCCCATCTCTCCCGCCACCGTCAGCAGTTCGAACGGGACGCTCAGCTCGCACAGTGGCAACAAGGCTTGCCGCGCCCGCTCCTGCGCTTTGGGCACGGCACCACGAGCAAGCGCCTCGGCTACCACGCCGTCACTGCCCTTGAGCCCCACTGCGCCGCCAATCCCGGCGACCGGATTAATAATGAACCCTAATCGAAACATGCCTGCCTCCCTTGCGATGGCCACTATTTTTATCTTTTCCCCCCTCTGGGACAAGCAGTGGCGCCCCTGCTAGAATGCGCTGCTTCAATTTTCCAACCAATTTTCAACCAAGGTTCAATCATGCTGGAATGGGTTCTTGATCCCTCTGCCTGGGTCGCACTCGCCACCCTTACCCTGCTCGAGATCGTGCTGGGCATCGACAACATCATCTTTATCTCCATCCTGGTCGGTCGCCTGCCGGAGGCGCAGCGTCAAAAAGCGCGTATTCTGGGTCTGGGGCTCGCCATGGGTACCCGGATCCTGCTGTTGCTCTCGCTGGCCTGGGTGATGCGCCTCACCGATCCGCTCTTCACCGTGCTGGGTGAAGCCATCTCCGGCCGCGACCTGATCCTGCTGCTGGGGGGCCTGTTCCTCATCGGCAAGAGTGCTCACGAGATCCACGTCACCCTGGAAGGGGCGGCCGAGCCGGAGAGCGTCAGCAAAGCGGCCTCGGGCTTTATCAGCACCCTGATCCAGATCGCCATCCTCGATATCGTGTTCAGCCTCGACTCGGTGATCACCGCAGTCGGTATGGCCGATCACGTGCCGGTGATGGTGCTGGCCATCATGATCGCCGTCTTTATCATGATGTTTGCCGCCAAATCCATCGGTGATTTCGTCGACAGCCACCCCACCATCAAGATGCTGGCCCTCTCCTTCCTCACCCTGGTGGGTTTCGCCCTGATGGCCGAGGGGATGGACCTGCATATTCCGAAGGGCTACATCTACTTCGCCATGGCCTTCTCGCTGGTGGTGGAGATGATCAACATCCGCCTGCGCAGTCATCACGACAATAACGGGCAAAATAGCGCGCAGTAACCCTGCCCCCACATGCCCTCGCGACCCCAGCTGTCGCGATCAAAAAGAGCGCCGGTCGGGCGCTCTTTTTTTATGGGTAACGAAACGATGAAAGGGTTATTGATCGCTGATGACGATGGCAACCCGGCGGTTGGCGGCCCGGCCCTCTCTGGTCTTGTTATCCGCCAGCGGCATGGTCTCGCCACGGCCATGGATCTCCAGATTGGCTGGCTTCATGCCGACCGAGACCAGCACATCGGCCACCGACTGGGCCCGCTTCAGGGAGAGCTGCTGGTTGTAGCTGCTCTCGCCGGTATTGTCGGTGTGGCCATCCACCCGCGCCTTGTCCAACCCTACGCCAAGCAGTGTTTTACCGAGTTTTTCAACGGATTGGCGAGTCTGGGGATTGAGCGCCCCCACGTTGTTGGCAAACAGCACCCGGTTGGCCAGATCCAGCGTCCACCCCTCATCGGTCAGATAAAAGCCCTGCTCCTTGAGCACGGCGATCTGCTCCGGGGTCAACCCCTTGGGCGCGCTCTGACAACCGGCCAGCAGCGACAACATCAACCCCAGCAGGGTCACTTTCAACAGGTGGGTGATCTTCATGGTTTGCTCCTTGTTTATGTTGTTATTCTTGCCAGTCAGGCGATGGTTTGCTGTTCGCTGCGGCGCGCCCGTTTCGCCAGATACATGGCTGCATCGGCCTGATCACACAGCACGCTGGCACTCATACCCGCCTGATAGACGGCGAAGCCGACACTCACCCCAGCCACCAGCTGACGACCGTCACGCAGCGCCACCGGTTCGCTCATCGCCTGCTGGATGCGGCCAATCACCTCTTCCACCTCATGCTGTCGCTGGAGTGGACCAACCAGCACCGCAAACTCGTCACCACCGAGGCGAAACACCAGATCATCCGGACGCAGCTGATGTTGCACCCGTCTTGAGAGCGCGATCAGCACATCGTCACCGGCGTTGTGCCCCAGCGTGTCATTAATTTGCTTGAAACGATCGCAGTCGAGATAGAGCAGCGCAAACCCCTCTTGCTCGCCGAGGGAGATGGCCTGCGCGAGCCGCGCTTCAAACAGAGCGCGATTGGGCAGTCCGGTGAGGGCATCGTGAGTCGCCTGATGGAGCAGGCTGGCATTTTCGCGGGCCTGCTGGGCCTGCCAGGCTTGCAGCTCGTCCAGCAGGGAGTTGAAGTCATCCCCCAGCTCGTTAATCTCGACGATATCGGCTGGTGGCGCCCGCATCCCCAAGGTGCGCTGTCGGCGTACCGAGTGGGCGACAAGTGCCAGTTTGCGCAGCGGTGCGGTGATGGAGACCTGCATCCGGTCAGCCACATAGAGTGCCACCATGGCGCTCAGCATCAGACAAACCACCATCACCAGCAGCGCCGAGAGCAAAAACAGCAACAGATATTCACCGTGGCCGCGCAGCTCGATGGTGGCGATCTGCTCACCACCCCGCAGCATGGGGAGTTTGACTGGCCCCGGCATCAGCAGTTGGGCCAGATAGTCTTCGAGCGTCACCAGCGGGTTGCTTCTGGGGCGCTCCCAACTGGCGAGCAGCTGGCCATTGGTCAGCACGATAGTGGCTTGGGCCACCTCTTCCTTGGCAACGATGCCACTGAGCGCCTCGCTCGCCGCCTCCTCATCGTGGAACACCACCGCCGCCTCTGCGCTGTAGCTGATGGCGCGGGCTACCAGCTCCAGATTGTGGTCGGCGTAAAAACGCACTACCAGCAGGGCCACCAGAGTAAAAAAGAGTCCTGCCACGCTGACGGCTGTAATGGCGGCCACCAGATGGGTTCGCCCCAGGCTCTGACGCAGGGTCAGACGGCGGGGAGCCGCGCTCACCTGTCGTCTCATGGGACCCCCTTGTCGGCATGGGCCAGCTTGAGCACCGCGGGATGCACCCGCACGCCGCTCAGGGCCAAGGCATCGAGGTTCACTTTAAACCGCACCCGCACGCTGTCCGGCGAGGTCTGCAGGCAGAATACCGAGCTGGTGGAGCAGTCGTGGTTATATTCGCTGATGCTGAGCACAGGGTGCCCCTGCAGGCGGGCAAACAGCGCAATCCGGGTCGGCTCGTCGAGTACCCCCAGATAGAGCACATCGCAGTGATCGCTGATGGCCGGATCGCTCGCCTCGTAACGATGGACCTGCACGGTACGGCCATTGGCCTGACGATCGATGGTAAAGAGGGCGCCGGCATATTCGGTCGGCGCCGCCACGCACATACGCAGCACCGCAGGCTCGGTGGGCCAGCGGGTGTAACTCATGATATCGAGCACCAGCTCCCTGACCGCCGTCGCCCGGCTCTCTGCGGCCGTTTCCGCCAGCGCGCGGGGCAACAGCAGGCCAAACGCAACCAACAGGAGCGCCAGACGGGCAGTTAAACGAAGGGAAAAGAGTAACAGCATGATCGGGAGGTAGTCGCCTTGACAATACCGCTGCTATGGCATTGCGGTTCGGGTAGATGAACCCAGATAGTAAGTTGGCTGACACTGGCCTGACAAGTCTCACCCCGCCATCATCTACCGAGTTCGTGTAAAGAAAACGGAGAGCCCGTCTGGTAACGGGCTCTCAGGTGGCAGGCAACAAGACGGAAATCACTTCTTGCTGATGCCGTATTCCCGCAGCTTGTTGGCGATGGCGGTATG
Organism: Aeromonas sp. 84A; assembly: GCF_051919345.1. Classification (NCBI taxonomy): domain Bacteria; kingdom Pseudomonadati; phylum Pseudomonadota; class Gammaproteobacteria; order Aeromonadales; family Aeromonadaceae; genus Aeromonas; species Aeromonas sp. 84A. The sequence continues at coordinate 2,414,768 of NZ_JBQBEW010000001.1, read as the reverse complement.
CGACACGCCCAGGCGTTTGGCCAGCTGGCGCGTCGATGGGAAGGCGGGATAGAGCCGGGCCAGCAGCTGGCTCTCGAAGCGCTTCACCGCATCGTCGAGATTCCCCTCAAACCACTCGTCGATCAGCGGCATGGTATCGGCCGCCACCGGCAGGTCGATCTGCTCGGGCCCCAGCTCATCCCCTTCCAGCAGGGTCATGGCACGGTAGAGACAGTTGCGCAGCTGACGCACGTTGCCCGGCCAGCGGTAGGCGGTCAGGTAGTCGGCCATGTTGCGGGTAAAGCGCGGACGGGGTCGCTGCAACTCGCTGGCAAAGCGGGAGACAAACTGCTGGGCCAGCACCATGATGTCTGCCTTGCGCTCGCGCAGGGGGGGCAGCGCCAGACTGAGCACGTTGAGGCGATAGTAGAGATCCTCGCGGAAGGTTCCTTCGTGCACCAGATCCAGCAACTGCTTCTGGGTGGTGCAGATGAAACGCACGTTGACCTTCACCTCCTGCTCGTCACCGACCCGGCGGAATACCCCATCCTGCAACACCCGCAAAAACTTGGTCTGCAGATGGGGAGACATGTCGCCGATCTCGTCCAGCATCAGGGTGCCGCCGCTCGCCAGTTCCAGCACGCCGCGCTTGCCCTCGGTGTTGTTGCCAAAGGCGCCGGGGGCATAACCAAACAGCTCGCTCTCGGCCACGTTATCGGGCATGGCGGCGCAGTTGAGGGCCATAAAGGGGTGGCTGGAGCGCAGGCTGGCCCCGTGACAGGCACGGGCCAGCAGCTCCTTGCCGGTACCGGTCTCACCGACAATCAGCAGCGGCGCGTCCTGCATCGCCAGTTTGCGCGCTTGCGACAGCACCTCTTTCATCTTGGGACTCTCGGCCTGCAGATGCTCGAAGCCCCCCACTTCCACCGCATGGAGCGCGCTGAAGTGCAGGCCGACCCGCCGGGCAGATTTGAGCACCACCACGGCACCGGCTAGCGCCTGCTTGCCGCGGGCTTCTGCCACGAACAGCGGCATCAGATCTGCCAGATACTCTTCGCCATTGAAACTGAGCTTGCAGGTCTGCGGCTTGATCTCACTCGCCTCCAGCCAGCGGGTGAAGGAAAAACCCTTGACCAGCGAACCAAGCGCCACGCCGCGCACCTCCTCCACCGGCAAGCCGAGGGTGGTGAGGGCCGACTGGTTGGCCTGGGTCACCTTGCCCTTGCTGTCGAGGGAGAAGACCAGATCCGGCAGCGCCTTGAGCAGCGCCTCGATCTCGTGGTGCTCTCGCTCGGAAGGCATGTAAGGGATGGTCTTGACGTCGTGGACGCCGGGAATGCGGCGGATCTCCGGCATCAGGTGCTGAAAATCACTGAACTCCAGCTCGGGAAAGTTGAGATAGATGATGCCTGAGGTATCGATTTCGATGCCGCGCAGATCGATATTGTGCTCCACCAAGCGGTCGAGCAGTTCCCGGGTCAGGCCCAGGCGGTCTTCACAGCTGACTTCAAGACGCATTCGGGACACACTTCCTAGCTAACTCTATGAATGAGCGGATAATACAGTCTCGATCCCCCCAGTGCGAGCGCCAGCCCATAAAAATGCGGGCCTGCCCCGCTTTCGCAGGCAGGCCCGGGTCAACCGATGACGCTGGTGTGGGGTGCGATTACCGGAGCAACTGATCGGTGCGCGCCGCCATGATGAAGTCGTTGCGGTGCAAACCGCCGATCTTATGTATCCACCAGCTGACGGTCACCATATCGCTCACTCGATGAGTGGTGGCGTTCACTTCAGCAGCTCATCCGTGCGTGCAGCCATGATAAAGTCGTTGCGGTGTAATCCGCCGATCTTGTGGGTCCACCAGCTGACGGTCACCTTCCCCCACTCGGTCAGGATGGCCGGATGATGGAACTCCGCTTCCGCCAGCTCCCCTAGGCGGTTGGTAAAGGCCAGCGCTTCCTTGAAGTTGCGAAACGTAAATTCCCGCCGCAGTTGCAGCGCCCCCTCCTCCACCAGCGGCTGCCAGTCGGGAATAAGCTGCATCAGCTCGCGCAGCTCCTCATCGCTCACCTTGGGGGCATCGGCGCGACACGCTTCACACTGTTGGCTGGCCAGTTCGGACATGGGTTACTCCTGCTTGAATTAATGAAAAATTAATGACAATGAAATAGGGTTGTTTGCTTTTGGTCAGCTCGCCTGTTTGCCAGCGGGAACCTCAAAACGTGGTGGATAGAGGCCAAGCCGACTGGCCTCGGCCAGAGCAGCCATGATCTCCTCCCCGGTCAACTGGTAGAGATGATCGAGACTCGGCAGCACAAAATAGGTGGGCTGCATGATGTCGATGCGATAGGGGGTGCGCAGCACGGTCAGTAGATCGAAGGGTTGCAGCAGCGGCTTCCCGGAAAGGGCATAGGCGGTCTCGCCGATGGAGGAGAGAATGCCGCCGCCGTAGATACGCAGCCCGTCAGGTGTCGCCAGCAGGCCAAACTCCACGGTGAACCAGTAGAGCCGCGCCAGAAAGACCCGCTGCTCCTTGCTCGCCTGCTGCCCCAACTGACCGTAGAGGTGGGTGAAGTGGGCAAAGGCCGGATTGGTCAGCATGGCGCAGTGGCCGAAGATCTCGTGAAAGATATCGGGCTCTTGCAGGTAGTCGAGCTCGTCCCGGCGCCGGATAAAGGTCGCCACCGGAAACTGGCGATTGGCCAGCAGGGCGAAGAAGCGATCGAACGAGATAAGCGCAGGCACCGCCGCCACCGACCAGCCGGTCGCAGGCTGCAAGACGGCGTTGATCTCGGCCAGCTGGGGGATGCGATCACGGGGCAGCCCCAGCCTGTCGAGACCGGCCAGATACTCGTCACCCCCCTTGCCAGCAAGAGCGGCGAACTGACGTTCGATCAGGATCTGCCAGGTGCCATGCTCTTCGTTGCTGTAGTGGATCACCCCGTCAGCATCCGGCTGGTGGGCGGTGTAGAAGGTTGCCATAGCGGTTCCATCCTCTGGCGCCACATCAGGCGCCTTGCCGTTTCATCACGGCTTCAATGTAACGAAATGGCAACAAAAAAAGCAGCCGACCCATGAGTCGGCTGCCTGAAACAGTTGTAAATAAATTGTGACAACCCGCTAACCAATCCCCACTACAGCTTGACCATGATATGGCGCGGCACAGTGTAATCCTCCAGCGCATAGAGGGAGAGATCCTTGCCGTAGCCCGACATCTTCATGCCGCCGTGGGGCATCTCGGAGGTGAGCATGAAGTGGGTGTTGATCCAGGTGCAGCCATATTGCAAGTGGCTGGCCACCTTGCTGGCGAGGCTCAAATCCTTGGTCCAGACCGACGAGGCGAGGCCATAGTCCGAGTCGTTGGCCCACTGCACCACCTGCTCGGCGTCGTTGAAACGGGTCACCGACACCACGGGGCCAAACACCTCGCGGCGCACGATCTCATCCTCCTGCCGGGCCCCGACAATCAGGGTCGGCTCGAAGAAGAAGCCGTTGCCGGGACGGATTTTGCCCCCCGCCGTCACCTCCACATGACCGCTGCTCTGGGCCCGCTCGACAAAGCTGGCGACCCGGTTGCGCTGTCTGTCCGAGATAAGCGGCCCCATCTCCACACCCTCCTCGTACTGACTTCCCACCTTGATGGAGGCCACCGCATCGGTCATGGCGGCGACAAACTTGTCGTAGATCTTGCCCTGGGCATAGATACGGCAGGCGGCGGTGCAATCTTGCCCTGCATTGTAGAAGCCGAAGGTGCGAATGCCCGCTACCACCGCCTCCAGATCAGCATCGTCGAAGATGATCACCGGTGCCTTGCCCCCCAGCTCAAGGTGGGTGCGCTTCATGGTGCGGGCGGCGCTTTGCAGGATCTTCTGGCCGGTGGCGATATCACCGGTGAGCGACACCATCCGTACCAGCGGGTGCTCCACCAGCGGTGCCCCCACGCTTTCCCCCCGCCCGCAGATGACGTTGATAACGCCGCGGGGGAAGATCTCGCTGGCCAGTTCGGCAAGACGCAAGGCGGTGAGCGGGGTCTGCTCGGAGGGTTTGAGCACCACCGTATTGCCCGCCGCCAGCACCGGCGCCATCTTCCAGGCCGCCATCATCAGCGGGTAGTTCCAGGGGGCGATACTGCCCACAACACCTATGGGGTCGCGGCGGATCATGCTGGTGTGCCCCTCGAGATACTCCCCCGCCAGCGGCCCTTGCAGACAGCGGGCCGCCCCGGCAAAGAAGCGGAAGCAGTCCACCACCGCAGGCAGCTCGTCATTGAGCACCGCCAGATAGGGTTTGCCGCAGTTGAGGGATTCGAGCGCCGCAAACTCCTCGGCGTGGCGCTCAACGAGATCCGCCAGACGCAGCAGCAGGTTGCTGCGGCTTGCCGGGGTGGTGCGGCTCCACTGGGCGAAGGCGCGCTGGGCACCGTTCACAGCCCGGTTCACCTGTTCGAACGAGGCTTCGGGCACGGCGGCGATCTGTTCGCCGTTGGCCGGGTTGAGAATGGGTTCAGCCTGCCCCTCGCCGGTCACAAACTGGCCATCAATCAAGAGTTGGGTAGAGAGTTTCATGGTTGCATCCTTGCGCACGCGTTGAGTCATCATTTGCCACTGCCAGCGACATCATGGGTGTCGCGAGTGAGGTAGTAGGCAAGCAAAATAGGGATAGTGGTGAAGGCCACTATGATGAGGGCCACCACGTTGGTGACCGGCCTGTCACGGGGACGGATCAGCTCCTGATACATCCAGATGGGCAGGGTGGTCTGCTGGCCCGCCGTAAAGGTGGTGACGATCACTTCGTCAAAGCTCAGGGCAAAGGCCAGCATGCCCCCCGCCAGCAGCGCCGTGGCCAGATTGGGCAGGATCACGTAGCGCAGGGTCTGGAAGCCGTCGGCCCCGAGATCCATCGACGCCTCGATGAGGCTCTGGTTGGTGCGGCGAAAACGGGCCAGCGCATTGTTGTAGACCACCACCACACAGAAGGTGGCGTGGCCGATAACGATGGTCCAGAAGCTGAACGGGATCTCCATCAGGCCGTAGGCCGAGCGCAGCGCGATACCGGTGACGATACCGGGCAGCGCGATGGGCAGCACCAGCAAGAGCGACACCACCTCCTGACCGAAGAAGCGGCTGCGGGCAATGGCCCCTGCCGCCAAGGTGCCGAGGATCATGGCTGCCAACGTCGCCAGCCCAGCAACCTCCAGCGACAGCTGGATGGCGCGCCACACATCGGGGCGATTGAGGGTCACCTCGAACCACTTGAGGGTGAGCCCGGGAGGCGGAAACTGGTAACTCTTGCTCTCGCTGGTGAAGGCGTAGAGGAAGATAAACAGAATGGGAAAGTGCAGGAACAGAAGGCCACCGATGGCGGCGTACTTGAGCAGGCCCGAAGGGCGCTCTCCCTGACGGCTCATTGAGCTAGCTGACATGACGGCCTCCTTGCTGCCGGTTCAAAGCGATTGATTCAAAGCGCATCAAAAGCCCCCAGTCGTTTCGCAATCGCCAGATAGATGGCGATGATAAGGATCGGCACCAGCGAGAAGGCGGCGGCAAAGGGCAAGTTGCCCGCCGTCCCCTGCTGCATGTAGACCACCTGACCGATATACATGGTCGAGTTGCCGATGATGCCGGGGATGATGTAATCACCGAGGGTCAGCGAGAAGGTGAAGATGGAGCCCGCCACCACACCGGGCAACGCCAGCGGCAGGATCAGGTTGCGAAAGGTCTGGGCGGGTGTCGCCCCCAGATCGCTGCTCGCCTCCAGCAGGGATCGTGGTATACGCTCCACCGCCGCCTGAATGGGCAGGATCATGAAGGGCAGCCAGACATAGACGAACACGACAAAGGTGCCGAGCCGCGAGAAGGAGAGCGACGGGCCACCGATCACCGGCAGGGAGAGGATGGCATCGAGCAGCCACTCCAACCCCATGCTGTCCGCCAGCCAGCTCACTACCCCCTCCTTGGCCAAGATCAGCTTCCAGGCGTAGACCCGCACCAGATAGCTGGACCAGAGCGGCAGCATGATCCCCACATAGAACAGCGCCCGGGTCTTGCCACTGGTGTAGCGTGCCATGTAGTAGGCAACCGGAAAACCGAGCAGGGCGCAGGCCAGGGTCACCAGCAGCGACATGCCGACGGTGCGGCCGATCACATCCAGATTCTCCGGTCGCAGCAGGGCGACGAAGTTTTGCAGCCCCAGCTCGTGGCGCACCTGACCGCTGAACTCGTCCAGCCCGAACAGGGAGTTGGAGAGCAGCATCAGCAAGGAGCCGACATAGATGATGCCGAGCCACAGCAGCGGCGGCCCCAGCAGGATCGCCAGCAGCAGGCCGGGCCGACCATAGAGCAGGGTCGAGAGGCGCCGCAGCGGCCTGAAACGGGCAGGTTCGGGCTGATGGTTCATGGCAAGACTCGCACTGTGAGGGGCACTCATGGCTGCGCCCCCTGATGGGCGCCGCTCAGGCGATGGATGGCCTGCTCCGGCCAGCTGAGGCTGACCCTGCAGCCACGGGCCAGACGGGCCTGCCCCTCGTTGGGGTGATTGACGATGATCTCGAGCTGCTCCCCGAGATCAACCCGATAACGGACGAAGGGGCCCAGATACTCCACCTCGCGGATCTCCCCCGACCAGCCCGGCGCGCCCGCCTCAGCGAGCCGGATCCGCTCCGGGCGCACCATCATCTGGCTGCCGTCACCGCACAGTCGTCTGGCCTGCTCCCCTTCGAACAGATTGACGGTACCGACGAAGCGGGCCACAAACGGCGTCGCTGGGGCGTCGTAGATGGTATCGGGGGCGGCAATCTGCTCGATCTTGCCCTGACTGAAGATGCAGATCCGGTCGCTCATGGAGAGCGCCTCCTGCTGATCGTGGGTGACGAAGATAAAGGTGATGCCCAGCTGGCGTTGCAGCGCCTTGAGCTCCAGCTGCATCTGCTCGCGCAGCTTGAGATCGAGGGCCCCCAGCGGTTCATCCAGCAGCAGGATGCGTGGCTGGTTGATAAGCGCCCGGGCGATGGCGATGCGCTGGCGCTGGCCGCCGGAGAGCTGGCTTGGGCGGCGCTTGCCGACCCCAGGCAGTCGCACCAGCTCCAGCATCTCGTCCACCTTGCGGTAACGCTGTGCCTTGGCGACCCCCTTGAGCATCAGGCCATAGCCGATGTTGTCGCGCACATCCATGTTGGGAAACAGGGCGTAGTCCTGAAACACGGTATTGAGGTTGCGATCGTAGGGGGGCACGGTGGAGCAGGGTTCGCCAAACAGGCGGATCTCCCCGTCGCTCGGGTACTCAAAGCCCGCGATCATCCGCAGGCAGGTGGTCTTGCCGGAACCGCTCGGCCCCAGCAGGGTAAAGAATTCCCCGGAGGGGATCTGGAAAGAGATGTCGTCGACCGCCTCACCTCGCCATAGTGGCGACTGACCCGGTCAAATTGTACGGCGTTCATGGGGCGTCCTTGTCTGTACTGGGATTGGCCGGACTCCTGTCTGGCCCGCTTGATTATCCGCTCTCGGCAGTCGTGCAGAGGAGGCGCAGCTCCCCTGCCGTTGGCAAGGTGGCAGCGGTTCCGACCACCTTGCTCACCCCACCTTAGCGGCCGCCCAGAATGGCGATATAGTCGGAAACCCAGCGGTAATAGGGCACGCAAGTTCCCTGGCTCTTGCACTGGGAGACCGGAGTGCGCCAGAAGCGAACCCGATCGAAGTTGTCGAGACCGTTGGTTTTGCACCCGGTCGGGCCCAGCAGGGCATTGCCCTCACAGGCGGCAGGCACCACAGGCACCGAGCCAAACCAGGCGGCGAGATCCCCCTGCAGCTTGTTGCTCAGGGAGTGTTCCAGCCACTTGTAAGCGCAGGTGAGGTTCTTGGCATCGCTGTGCACCATGCTGGTATCGGCCCAACCGGTCACTCCCTCTTTCGGCACAGTGGTGGCGATGGGCTGCTTGTCGGCGATCAGGGCATTGGCCTGGAACGGCCAGGAGCCTGACGCAACCACCCCTTCGTTCTTGAAGTCATCGATCTGGACGAAGGCATCATGCCAGTAGCGTCCCACCAGCTGGCGCTGCTTGCGCAGCAGATCGAGGGAGGCCTTGTACTGATCCTCGTTCAGCTCGTAAGGATCCTTGATGCCCAGGGCGGGCTGATGGGTCATCAGATAGAGGGCGGCATCGGCGATGTGGATCGGGCCGTCAAAGGCCTGCACCCGCCCCTTGTTGGACTTGCCATCCGCCAGGGTCTGTTCCTCGAATACCACGTTCCAGGAGTCCGGTGCCTTGGGGAACACCTTGGTGTTGTACATCAGGATATTGCCGCCCCACTGGTAGGGCACGCCGTAGTGCTTACCATCAACAGTGTGCCAGGGGGCATTTTGCAGCCGGGGCTCAATCTTGCTGTAGCTCGGGATGAGCGCCAGATTGAGCGCCTGCACCTTGCCACCGGCAATCAGACGTAGACTGGCATCGCCGGAGGCGGTCACCAGATCGAAGCCCCCCTCGTTCATCAACGCCACCATCTCGTCCGAGGTGGCCGCCGTCTTGACGCTCACCTTGCAGCCGGTCTCTTTCTCGAAGCCGGTCACCCAGTCGTAGTTCTTGTCGGTCTCGCCACGCTCAACGTAGCCAGCCCAGGCCACGATATTGAGCTGGCCTTCACCCTTGCCGAGCTCGGTCGGGGCAGCCTGGGTCTGGCCTGCCAGCAGCGCCGGAACAAGAGCCAGCATCAGAGGGGTCAATTTCATCATGCACTCCTTGCATTGTGTTGACTTGCATCAGGTGAAGGAACGCCACCATAGGCGTTAACATCCTGTTAACCAGAAATGAGCTTAGGGGAGTGGCAATACGATGAATATTTCAATTTTTGGTGGCTCAGGTATCAGCTAAATCGATATCGAGTGCAGATGAATCTGATTTTTGGTGGCTACCCCGCAAGAGATGGCTAGCGAGGGAGCGCCTGACGGGCCCGCAACCGGCTCTGATCCCGCGCAATATCGATAAATTCCCGCGCCGTCCAATCCAGCCGAGAACCACGGCGCCACACCAGCCCGATATCGATGGCGGGAATGGGCTCCTTGATGGGGCGCGCCTCGACCCGCTCCTGCTCCAGCGACCAGGGGCGATAGGCAAAGTCGGGCAACAGGGCGACCCCGAGCTGGCTTGCCACCAGACTGCGCACAGCCTCCACCGACGCAGTGCGCAGCACGATACGGGGGGAGATACCGTAGCGACGCAGGCCGCCACCGATGATCTGATCGAGCTGATCGGCGGTCAGCGAGATCATCGGCTCCTCCCCCAGCGCGGTGAGCGAGAGGGTCGACTCGGCGCAGAGCGGATGGTTGGCGGCCAGCCAGAGCCGCAGCGGCGAACGGGTCAGCAATTCGGTATCAAACGCCTCTTGCCGGATGGTGCGGTTGGTCATCAGGATCCCCACATCCACCTCGCCATTGACGATCTGGTGCTCCAGAAAAGGCTGTTCATCCTCCTTCACCTCAATCTGTACCGCCGGAAAGGCACGGCGAAAGCGGCCAAGCGCCTCTGAGAGGTAGTAACCCGCCACCAAGGTGGTCACGCCGATGGTGAGTCGCCCCTGATCCTGCTGGGCCACCGCTTTGAGGGAGTGGCTCGCCTCGGTCATGGCGCCGAGAATGCGGCGGGCGTGGAGCAAAAACTGGTGCCCCTGAGTGGTGAGGGTGACGCCGCGCGGATTGCGCTCGAATAGCGGGGCGCCGAGCTCGGTCTCCAGCTCGCGAATGGCGCTGGTGACCGCCGACTGGGAGATATGAAGCTCGGCGGCGGCACGGCTCACTGAAAAGCTGTCGGCCACGGCCACAAAATAACGGATCTGACGAAAGGTAAAGTTCATCGGGCATCCTTGCCGATTGGTACTATTAGTGTGATTGGTAAGATTGACTGCCAGCTTAACTGTAAACGGGCGCCCCGCCAAAGCAGGACTCTGCTGCCAACTCAATGATCTGCCGATTAAAACTATGCCCCTGTGGCTTGGCGAGCACGACAGGGGCATGGATCATCGCAGCAAGGTGCAGACAGGGCTATCAGGATTTGTTGAGGTACCCCGCCAGCTGGCCGATCAGCCGCTTGCGCAGCTCGCCGAGTTTCGGTTTCTCGTCCGCACACCAGGGCAGCGGGCGGCACGCCTCTATAGTACGCAGGCCAAGGCGAGCGGTGAGCAGCCCGGCCCCCACCCCTTGCGCCGCGCGGGCAGAGAGCTTGGCGGCAAACTCGGCGCCCAGCAAGTCCATCCCCACCTCGGTCACCAGCTCGGTGGCACCGGCGTAGAGCATGTTGCGAAACACCTGACGGATGAGGCGTATGCGGCTCCAGTAGCCAAGTTCGATGGCGTAGACATCGGCGATATCCTCGATCATCCGCAGGTTGCGCCACAGCATCAGCATCATGTCGACGGTAGCGAGCGGGCTCAGCGCCACCAGCACGGCGGCCTCCCCCGACCATTTGGCCACCCGCGCCTGTGCCAGCTTGTCGCGCTCGGCGAGCACCAGCTGGCTATAGAGGGTCAGCACTTCCCGATCGCTGTGGCTCTCGTCGAGCTGAGCCAGCCAGGTCTGATACCCCTCGCGCCCCTTGTCGCCACTTTTGACCGCCAACCCTTCGCAAAAGGCTTGCCCCTGCCCGACTCCCTGATGAGCAAGCAGATCTTCTGCTCGCGAGCGCACATCCTGACGCCGCTTGAGGGTGCGCAGCCGCAGCCACTCGCGCCCCACCACGCTGGCGGTCCCCGCAGCGACCAGCGCCGAGGCCGCCAGCCAGGCGCAGCCCCAGAGCGGGGTGGTGAGAAATTGATCGTAAAGAAAGGCACCATACTGGCCCAACGAGAGCAGACCGACCGCCCCCAGCCCCCACGCCAGCAGCCGATGGCGGCGGCGCGGTTTGCTGACGAGGGCGCTCTCCACCTCGGTGAACTCGTCCAGCTCGTCGAGGCGCTCGAAGCTCGCCTCCTCCAGCCGCTGGGCCGGTGCGGGCGGTCGCTCGTCACTGGCCACCGTCAAGGCAGGCTCAAGAATCACCTTGCCCTGCAACGGTGGCCGCTCTTTTATCTGATCGTTCATCGCCTTATTCTCCTGAAAACAGTCTCTTGCGGGCGGCGCAGGAAACAAACCCGAGCCGCACACCGTTATTCGAGGTGATCCCCGAGCAGAAACTCCAGCGCAGCATCGAGCCGGATATGCGGCAGCGCCTGATGGGCGCTCATGGGCATGGGGCGAAACGCCTGAAAATCAAAACCCTGACTGTTCCACCACTGCGCTGGCGGAATATGGGGCGGCACCTCCCCGGGGAAGAGCAGCAGCGCCTCACCGCTCAGGCTGGTGCCGCGGATGGCGGGGAACTCGCGGCCATTGGCCACCCCCTTGCCCACTTCGGTCGCCTTGATGGCGGCAAGCGCCAAGCACTCAGTGGTGATCCCCTCAAAACGGGCCTGGCCGCGGCCGCTGCGCACCAGATGCTGCAGCAGTGAGACCATGGGCCCATGTTGTTCGGGGGTGACATGATCGGCCTTGCTCGCTACAAAGAGCAGCTTGTCGATACGGGGCGAAAAGAGTCGCCGCCACCAGTTGCTCTTGCCGTAGGCAAAGCTCTCCATGATGCGGGCGATGGCCTGCTGCATGTCGCCAAAGCTGGCTGCCCCGGCGTTGAGGGGCTGCAGGCAATCCACCAGCACGATCTGGCGATCAAAGCCGGCAAAGTGCTGCTCATAAAAACCCTGCACCAGATGCTGCTTGTACTGCTCGAAGCGCTGCTTGAGAGTGGCGTAAAGAGTGCCATCGGCGGGCTCGCCGACAGGCATCTCCCACACCCAGGGGACAAATTGCAGCATGGGGGCACCGGCATACTCCCCCGGCAACACGAAGCGACCGGGTTGAATAAGGTGCAATCCCAGCTCCTGTTTGCAGGCATGCAGATAGGCGGTGTAGCGCTCGGCAAGCTCAGCCACCGGCCGCTCTTCGAAGCGCTGATCGACCTGCCACCCGGGGGTCAGCCAGCTGGCGGCAAGTGCCTGCAGCTCTGGGCGACGAAGCTGCTCGCGCACCTGTTCGCTCCACTGCTCGTAGCTCATCTCAAGGAGCGGCAAGTCGAGCAGCCACTCCCCGGGGTAGTCCACCAGATCCACGTAGAGGGTGGAGATCTCCCCCAGATGTTTGCGCAGGGGATGACGGGTGCGATAACGGATTTCGAGGCGCACTTCGGCCACCCCGCGAGTGGGCTCGGGCCAGGCTGGTGGATCGCCAAACAGGGAGTCGAGGCCACGCTCGTAAGCAAAGGTAGGAATGTGGGCATTGAGCTGCGGCACCCGGCGGGCACCGAGGATGCGCCCCTGACGCAGGGCATCCCACAACGGCAAACGGCCGTCGATGACCGCGTGTTCCAGCTGGTTGACCAGCGCCGTGATAAAGGCGGTTTTGCCGCTGCGAGAGAGGCCGGTCACCGCCAGCCGGATATGGCGATCCCGCACCCGGTTCACCACGTCGTTCGCCTTGTGTTGCAGGCGAGTCAACTTCTGTTCCAGTTTGTTGAGTATCAAGGCTTGATCCGTTCTCCCTTGGTGGTTGCATCCGGCGTGCTCAGCCGTGCGAGAGGTCGACCGCTTATCCACGTCTGGATAGTTGTCGTCGATAGTGGATCATCACAGAAGATTCCACCATCGACATTGAGTGCTTTAGCAAGCACTACAGCTTGCGAAATTCCCGCTGCAGGGTGAACTCCCTGGAGGTCACCAGTTTCTCGATCCGCTGAACTCTGGGCTCCAGCGCGTCAAGTTCCTGCGCGATACGGCCCAGCGCCTGATGAGGGGTGATCCCCGCCTGCCAGCTGCGCGCTTTCATCCGCACCTCGGCAAAGTCGGCATCCTCTTGCGAATAGAGGGTGACCGGCTTTTTGTCGAGCAGGAACCAGGCGGCGATATAGGCGGTGAAGGTGATGAAACCGGCGAAGATAAGGCCACTGATGGCGAGCAGCCGCACGATCCAGGTCTCCACCCTGAAATACTCAGCCAAACCGGCACAGATCCCGGCTATCTTGCCACGCTGGGGATCACGATAGAGGTTACGCCCTTCACGACTGACACTGCTCATACCTTGTTCCTCCAACCGGGTACTTCCGCATCCAGAATTGATTCCAGCGCGCCAACCCGCTCCTGCATCTTCTCGGTGCGGGCCAGCAGCCCTTGCAACTGTTCCCGCTCGCTATCGGCAAGACCGGCGCCAATCCGTCCCTTGGCACGATAGTGCAGCACCAGCCAGATGGGGGCTACCACCACCATGAAGACCACCATGGGAACCATCAATACGCCCAGCAGATCTTCCATCTGTTACTCCCCCTGTTTACCTTCGCTTTTGCTGTCGCCCTGGCCCAGCTTCTGACGCATGGCTTCCAGCTCGCGGCTTATCTGATCGTCCACTTCCAGCTCGGCAAACTGCTGCGCCAGCGCCTTGTCGGACTGACCCAGATCGGCGCGCGCTTCCATCTCGTCGATGCGACGCTCCATCCGCTCGAACTTGCTTACCACCGCCTGGCTCTCGCCACGAGCTACCTGGCTCTGCACGTTGAGGCGGCTGCTGGCCGCTTCGGTGCGAATGGCCATCGCCTTTTGACGGGCGCGAGCATCTTCCAGCTTGGCTTCGAGCTGGCGGATCTCCTCGCCCAGCTTCTCGATACCGCTGTCGACCGCCTGCTGCTCACGCTGCAACGCCTCACCCAGCTCGCTCTGCTTCTTCTTCTCGATAAGGGCAGCGCGGGCCAGATCTTCACGTCCCTTGGTCAGGGCCAGCTCGGCCTTGGCTTGCCACTCGTCGACCCGCTCCTGATGACGGGCGACCTGACGGCCAATCTCTTTCTGGCTGGCGAGGAAGCGGGCCAGATTGGAACGCTCCTTGACCAGCTCGTCCTCCATCTCCTGGATGATCAGGCGCACCATCTTCTGGGGATCTTCTGCCTTGTCGAGCAGGGCCGTCAGGTTGGAATTGATGATGTCGGCCAGACGGGAAAAAATACTCATGATTGCACTCCTGTTATTGGCATGGCGTTGTTTCTCCATTGAGAATGGCAACTTGTGTGCCAATCTGGAACAAAATTTAACTTGTTGATTTATATGGGGCTGCTTTGCCCCGTTTCAATAGATGCCATGCAGGTGGTGATAAAAATCACCAACTTTTGGTAAGATTGACCAGCTTTAACAACCAACAGGGATCACTATGACCACGGCCACGGAAAGCCTGCTGGGGGAATCCAACGCATTTCTCGAGATCATTGAGCAGGCCTCACGGCTCGCCCCGCTGCGCAAACCCGTGCTGATCATCGGTGAGCGGGGGACGGGCAAGGAGCTGATCGCCCACCGCCTACATTATCTCTCGGCGCGCTGGGATCAAAGCTTTGTCACCATCAACTGCGCCACCCTGAGCGAGAGCCTGCTGGAGACCGAGCTGTTCGGTCACGAGGCGGGGTCGTTTACCGGCGCGGCCAAGCGCCATCAGGGCCGCTTCGAGCGGGCCGATGGCGGCACCCTGTTCCTCGACGAGCTGGCCACCACCAGCGCCCGGGTGCAGGAGAAGCTGCTGCGGGTCATCGAGTATGGCGAGTTCGAGCGGGTGGGCGGGGCCAAGCCCCTCAAGGTGGATGTGCGGCTGGTCTGCGCGACCAACGAAGATCTCCCAGCGTTGGCAGACAAGGGGCTGTTTCGCCACGATCTGCTGGACCGGCTCGCGTTTGATGTGATTACCCTCCCCCCCTTGCGGGAGCGGCGGGAAGATATCCTGATGCTGGCGGAGCACTTTGCCCACAGCATGACCCGGGAGCTGGGCTATCCGCTCTTTGCCGGTTTCTCGCGCAAGGCAACCCAGCTGCTGCAGGATTACCCCTGGCCTGGCAACGTGCGGGAGCTGAAAAACGTGGTGGAACGCAGCATCTACCGCCAGGGCAATCCCCAGTTACCGCTCTCGACCCTGGTGCTCAACCCGTTTGATTCCCCCTGGCGACCACAGGTCACGCAACCTGCGCAAGAGGCCCAACGCGAGGTACAATCTGCATCCCCCCTCGTCCTGCCGCTCGATCTCAAGCAAGCGGTGGCGGAATACGAGATTAATTTACTCAAGCAAGCGATGCAGCAATCCCAGTATAATCAGCGCAAAGCAGCTCAACTGCTGGCCTTAAGCTATCACCAGTTCCGTGGCATGCTACGCAAATATCAGCTGCAAGATGGCGATAATGATGCAGAACAAGAGTGATGGAGCGCGGTTGAGGCCAATGCAAGCAACACGCCAGCCTTTGTGCTGGTACATTTGTATCAATACGTGCGACCAAACCCCCTATAAGAACATGGTTCAACAATGAGAATGCTCACCCCCTTGCTACTGGGTCTGCTGGTCCTGCTCACCGGCTGCGACAAGCAATCCGAGGCCTCCAAAACCGGACTCGTCTATTGCGCTGAGGGATCCCCCCTCTCCTTCAACCCCCATGTTTCCAACTCCGGGGTGACGCTGGATGCCAGTGCCCGTCCGCTCTACGACCGCCTGCTGGAGGTGAACCCCAATACCCTGGCGCTGGGGCCAGCGCTCGCCACCAACTGGCATATGAGCGAGGATGGCCTCACCTATACCCTGACCCTGCGCAAAGGGGTGACGTTTCATCATACTCCCTGGTTCAAGCCCAGCCGCACCTTCAATGCCGATGACGTGGTCTTCACCTATGCCCGCCAGCTGGACGATCAGCACCCCTATCACAATGTCTCCGGCGGCGACTACCCCTACTTCTATAGCCTGGGACAAGATCTGCTGTTCAAGCGAGTCTACAAAAAAGGGCCGCAGACGGTGGTGTTCGAACTGAATCAACCGAACGCCTCCTTCCTCGCCACCCTGGCCAGCGACTATGCGGTGATCCTTTCAGCCGAATACGCCGAACAGATGCTCAAGGCGGGCACGCCTGCCCTGCTGGATAGCCGCCCCATCGGCACCGGCCCATTCAGCTTCAAGGAGTATCGCCACAACGAGTTCATCCGCTATCTGCGCCACCCCGGCTACTGGGGCGGCGATGCCAAGATTGAACAGCTGGTCTACGACATCACCCCCAAATCCGCCAAGCGGCTGGCCAAGCTGCTGACCGGCGAGTGCGATGTGATGAGCACCCCTTCCGCCAGCCAGCTCGCGGTGATCAAACAGAACCCGGCTCTGAACCTCTCGGTCCAATCGGGGATGAACGTGGCCTTCCTGGCCCTCAATACCCGCAAGCCGCCATTCAGCAACGTCAAGGTACGTCAGGCCATTGCCAGCGCCATCAACATCGACAACCTGTTGCAGGCAGTCTATTTCGATACCGGCCTGCCCGCCAACAGCCTGCTGCCGCCTCTTTCATGGGGTTACAACCCCAGCCTGCCGGAGCGCAAGCCCGACTTGAAACGGGCCCGCCAGCTGCTCAAGGAAGCGGGACTGGAGAAAGGGTTCGAGATGCAGGTGCTGGTACAACCGGACGCTCGCCCGTACAACCCGGATGCGGTCAAAACCGCTCAACTGATCCGCAGTGATCTGGCCAAGGTCGGCATCAAGCTCAAGATCGTGCAACGGGAGTGGCCGGTGATCGAAGGTCGTCTCACCAAGGGGCAGTACGACAGCCTGCTCTCCGGCTGGATTGCCGACAACGCCGACCCGGACAACTTCTTCCGCCAGTTGCTGAGTTGCTCGGCGGTTGAGCGGGGCAACAACTACAGCCGCTGGTGCAGCCCGGCCTTCGATCAACTGCTGGATGATGCGGTCACCACGCCCCAGCTGGCATTCCGGCTGCGCAACTACTACTACGCCCAGACCTTGCTCAACGAGCAGCTGCCGCTCATTCCGCTGGCACACGCCTTGCGCACCCAGGTCAGCCGCAGCGACATCGAGGGGCTGACGCTGATGCCCTTTGGCGGCGCCTCCTTCAACCAGGCTCACAGGGAATAAGCATGCTTTTATACACCTTGCGCCGCATCAACCTGCTGCTCATCACCCTGCTGGCGCTGACCTTTGTCGCCTATCTGCTGGACTATCGGCTGATCGGCCATCAGCTCAATTTCTGGAGTGGTTATCCCGACTTTCTGCGTCGCATTGTCGCCGGGGATCTGGGGATCTCCAGCGTCTCCGGGCTGCCGGTGCTGGACGAAATCCGCCACTACTTCCCGGCGACCCTGATCCTCTGTCTGGCCGCCTTTGTTATCTCGCTGCTGGTGGGGATTCCCCTCGGCACCCTGGCGGCCCTGTCACAGGGCAAGACGCTGGATCTCTCCATCATGACCGCCGGTCTTATCGGCTATGCGGTGCCGGTGTTCTGGCTGGCGCTGCTGGTGGTGATGCTATTTTCCCTCGATCTCGGCTGGTTGCCGGCATCGGGCCAGATCAGCCTGCTCTACGACGTTCCCCCCATCACGGGCATCGCGGTGATCGATGTGCTGCTCAGCAACGAGCCCTGGCGACAAGCAGCGCTGCACGATGCCCTGCGCCACCTTATCCTCCCTTCGCTGGTGCTGGCGGTAGTGCCCACCACCGAGGTGATCCGCCATGTGCGCAGTTCGCTCATCGACGTAATGAAGCAGAACTATATCAAGGCGGCAGCGAGCCGTGGCCTCTCCAAGTGGCAGATCGTCTGGCGCCATGGCCTGAAAAACGCCCTGCCGCCGGTACTGCCGCTATTGGGCCTGCAACTGGGCAGCGTGCTCACCTCCGCCATGATCACCGAGGTGGTGTTCGAGTGGCACGGGATCGGCCGCTGGCTGGTCAGCAGCATCGCCCTGCAGGACTACGCCGCCATCCGCGGTGCCACCCTGGTGGTGGCCAGCTTCGTCATCTTCATCAGCGTCAGCACCGAGCTACTCACCACCCTTATCTATCCGGCGCGGCGCAAAGAGCTCTATGCAAAACAAGACTGAACGTGCTCATGGCATGACCCGGAGCCAGGTATCCTATGCAAGATAAATCGAACATCTATCCCGAGCTCAAGATCCTCTCGCCCCTTGAGCAGACGTGGGCCTCCTATCGCCGCAATCCGCTCGCCATGGCGGGACTCTGGTGCTTATTGCTGCTGCTGCTCATCACGCTGGTGGGACCGCTGGTCGTTCCCTACGGCATTGATGAGCAGCACACCGACAAGCTGCTGCTGGCCCCCTCCTGGGCGGCGACCGGCAACATCGACTACTTCCTCGGCACCGACGATCTGGGGCGTGACATGCTCTCCCGGCTGGTGGTGGGGACGCGTTTTACCTTTGGTTACGCACTGGTCGTGGTGGTGATCGCCATGGTGGTGGGCTCCGCCATCGGTATCCTCGGCGGCATGAGCAAGGGGCTGAAATCGAGCGTGCTGCATCACCTGCTCGATACCCTGCTCTCCATCCCCTCCCTGCTGATGGCCATCATCATGGTCGCCATCATGGGGCCGGGTTTTGGCAATACCCTGATCGCCATTACCCTGGCGTTGATCCCGCCCTTTATCCGGGCTACCCACAACGCGGTGCATGCCGAGATGCAAAAGGAGTACATCACCGCCAGCCGGCTCGATGGTTCGCCCCCCTTGCGGATCATGCGGCTGGCTATTTTGCCCAACATTGTCGAGACCCTGGTGGCCCAGACCACCCGCACCTTGTCGGCGGCCATTCTCGATATCTCGGCGGTCGGTTTTCTCGGTCTCGGCGCCCAGTCTCCCCAACCTGAGTGGGGCACCATGCTGGCCGATTCGAGCGATCTTATTTATCTCGCTCCCTGGACCGTCACCCTGCCCGGCATGGCCATTCTGTTCAGCGTGCTGGTGACCAATTTAGTTGGTGAAGGCATTCGTGAAGCACTCAAAGAGGGGAATGACTAATGCCGTTGCTAGATATACGCAATCTCACCATCGAGATAGATACCCCGCAAGGCAAGGTCAAGGCGGTGGACAAGGTGAGCCTGACCCTGACTGAGGGAGAGATCCGCGGTCTGGTGGGGGAATCCGGCTCCGGCAAGAGTCTGGTGGCCAAGGTGATCGTCGGCATCGAGAAGGACAACTGGACGGTACGTGCCGACCGGATGCGCTTCAACGACATGGATCTGCTGACCATGGCCCCCAAGGAGCGCCGTCGCATCATGGGCCGCGAGATCGCCATGATCTTTCAGGATCCCATCAGCTGTCTCGACCCCTCCGAGGAGATCGGCACCCAGCTGGAAGAGGCGATCCCGACCGATTCGTTCGAGGGGCAGTTCTGGCAGCGCTTCCAATGGCGCAAGAAAAAAGCCATCGCCCTGTTGCACCGGGTCGGGGTCAAGGATCACCGCAAGGTGATGCGCGCCTATCCCCATGAGTTGTCTGATGGCATGTGCCAGAAGGTGATGATCGCCATGGCGATTGCCAACCAGCCGCGCCTGCTGGTGGCAGACGAACCCACCAGCGCCATGGAATCCACCACCCACTCCCAGATCCTGCGACTGCTGGACAAGATGAACAAGCTGGGCAACACCACCATCCTGATCATCAGTAACGACATCGCCGCCATTGCCAACCTGACCGACACCATCAACGTGATGTATTGCGGCCAGATGGTAGAGGTGGGCACCCGGGAGCAGATCATCGAGACCCCGCATCACCCCTATACCGATGCGCTGCTCAAGTCGATCCCCGACTTTGACAAGCTGGTGCGCCACAAGTCGCGCCTCGAGACCCTGCCCGGCGTCATCCCACCGCTGCAACACCTGCCCATCGGCTGCCGTCTGGGGCCACGCTGCCCCTACGCCCAGAAGCAGTGCGTGCAGACCCCGCTGATGAACAAGATCAAAGGCCATCAGTTCAGCTGTCACTTCCCGCTGAACATGGAGGAGCCGAAAAAATGATGACTGTTAATGCCCCCATGAAGGAGCCCCGCTTGTGATCGAGCCATCCCTGTTGCAGGTCAGAGGCCTTAGCAAAACCTACCAAAACCGCACTGGTCTGTTCCGTCGTCAGGCGGTGGAGGCGATCAAGCCCCTCTCGTTCGATCTCGACGTGGGTCAGACCCTCGCCATTGTCGGCGAAGCGGGCTCCGGCAAGAGCACCCTCGCCCGCATTCTGGCTGGCATGATCGAACCCACCAGCGGCGACATCGCCATCGACGGCCAGCTGATGGTGCACGGCGATTACCAGACCCGCTGCAAGCTGCTGCGGATGATCTTTCAGGATCCCAACACCTCGCTCAACCGCAAGATCCGGGTCGGCCAGATCCTGGAGACGCCGCTGCGCCTCAACACCGAGATGAGCGAGGAGGAGCGCAGCGAGAAGGTAGTGCAGACCTTGCGCATGGTGGGCATGCTGCCGGATCACGCCCTCTTCTACCCGCAGATGCTCTCCTCTGGTCAGCAGCAGCGGGTGGCGCTGGCTCGCGCGCTGATCCTCAACCCCAAGATAGTGGTGGCCGATGAGGCGCTCTCCACCCTGGATATCTCGGTACGCTCCCAGATAATCAACCTGCTGCTGGAGATGCAGGAGACCATGGGGCTAAGCTATGTGCTGGTGGCCAACGATTTGGGCATCGTCAGCCATATCAGCGATGAGGTACTGGTCATGCATGAAGGACGGGTGGTAGAGCGCGGCAAAACCCTCAAGGTGTTTGCCGATCCCCAGCACGAGGTGACCCGGCGTCTCATCCAGAACTACAACAACGAATATCGCAAATAGAGAGGCGCAGGCCGCCTCCCCTGCCGCTGTGTTTCACCGTTCTCACACGGCAGGATCAAAAAAGCCCACTACATGCAGTGGGCTTTTTGTTATCGGAGTCGCGGCTTAGGCTTGCAGCAACAGGCGGTTGATGCGGGAGACGAAGCTCGCCGGATCGTTCAGCCCACCCTGCTCGGCCAGCTGAGCCTGTTCGTGCAGCAGGGTGACCCACTCGCCAAACAGTGCCTCGTCTTCAATGGTGTCGAGTTTCTTCACCAGCGCATGGTCGGGGTTCAGCTCCAGAATGTACTTCTGCTCCGGTACCGGCTGGCCGGCCGCACGCATCAGCTTGATCATCTGGGTGCTCATACCGTAAGCGTCGGTGACGATGCAGGAGGGGGAGTCGGTCAGACGGTGGGTGACACGCACCTCTTTCACTGCATCACCCAGGCTCTTCTTAACCCGCTCCACCAGACCGGCGTTGGCCTTCTCGGCATCGATCTGGGCCTGCTTGGAGGCATCATCTTCCAGATCGCCGAGATCCAGTTCGCCACGGGTGACGGAGATGAGCTGCTTGCCGTCGAACTCGGTCAGGTGGCTCATCAGCCACTCGTCGACCCGCTCCCACATCAGCAGCACTTCGACACCCTTCTTGCGGAAGATCTCGAGGTGAGGGCTGTTCTTGGCAGCGGCGTAAGAGTCGGCGGTGATGTAGTAAATCTTCTGCTGACCTTCCTTCATGCGGCCAACGTAATCCTCGAGAGAGACGGTCTGGGCTTCGCCTTCACCAGCGGTGCTGGCAAAGCGCAGCAGCTTGGCGATCTCTTCGCGGTTGGCGTAATCCTCAGCCGGGCCCTCTTTGAGCACATTACCGAACTCGCTCCAGAACTTGGCGTACTTCTCTGCATCATCCTTGGCCAGCTTGGAAAGCATGGTCAGAACGCGCTTGGAGCAAGCCTTGCGCAGGGAGGCGGTCACCTTGTTGTCCTGCAGGATCTCGCGGCTGACGTTGAGCGGCAGATCGTTGGAGTCCAGCACCCCTTTGACGAAGCGCAGGTAGGTCGGCATAAACTGCTCGGCGTCGTCCATGATGAAGACGCGCTGTACGTAGAGCTTCAGACCGTGCTTCTGATCGCGGTTGTAGAGGTCGAACGGTGCGCGGGCCGGTACGTAGAGCAGGCTGGTGTACTCTTGCGCCCCTTCCACCCGGTTGTGACCCCAGAGCAGCGGATCTTCAAAGTCGTGGGCGACGTGCTTGTAGAACTCCTGATACTCCTCGTCCTTGATATCTTTCGGGTTACGGGTCCACAGTGCAGTCGCGCGGTTGACCTGCTCCCACTCGCCCCCCGTAGTATCGGCATCGGTGCCGACGATGGTTTCACCATCCTCTTCGCGATCCGGCGTACCCTCTTTGTACATCTCAACCGGCACGCTGATGTGGTCGGAGTATTTGCTCACCACGGAGCGCAGACGCCAGTCGTCGAGGAACTCGCCCTCTTCGGCACGCAGGTGCAGGATAACGTCGGTACCGCGACCCTCTTTGGTCACGTCAGCCACGGTGAAGGAGCCTTCCCCTTCCGATTCCCACTGCACGCCCTGCTCCGGAGCAGTGCCGGCGGCGCGGGAAACCACGGTCACCTTGTCGGCAACGATAAAGGCGGAGTAGAAACCGACCCCGAACTGGCCAATCAGCTGGGAGTCACGCCCCTGATCGCCGGAGAGGTTTTTGAAGAATTCTGCGGTGCCGGACTTGGCGATGGTACCCAGGTGCTCGATCACCTGATCACGGGTCATACCGATCCCGTTATCGGAGATGGTCAGGGTACGCTTCTCTTTGTCCACCACCAGGCGCACACGCAACTGGCCGTCGTTTTCGAACAAAGAGGCATCGGAAAGCGCCTTGAAGCGCAGCTTGTCCGCCGCATCGGATGCGTTGGAAATCAGCTCGCGCAGGAATACTTCTTTGTTGGAGTAGAGGCTGTGAGCCATCAGGCTCAGCAGTTGTTTGACTTCAGTTTGAAAGCCGTGGGTTTCGGCATGAACACTTTGGGTCATGGACCAATCCTCAGAAACATCGGGTTGAACATACGCCCAACCTAGATGGGGACAGGGATCCAAATATCAAGGGGGCGAATGTGCAATCCTGCTCACTCGCCCCCTTTTTCCATTCAACTGCCGATTTTCTGATCAAGCCGCAATGATACAGCGCTATACCCGCCCCTTATTTGAGGCGCTGACGCCCCATCAGGGAGTGGGAGAGCGTGGTGCCATCCACCAGCTCCAGCTCGCCCCCCACCGGTACGCCATGGGCAATGCGGCTCACCTCCACCCCGGCGGCACGGGCCATATCGGCGATATACCAGGCGGTGGCATCCCCCTCGATGGTGGGGTTGGTGGCGAGGATCAGTTCGCTGATCGCCTCATCCTTCAGGCGGCGCTCCAGAATATCGAGCCCCAGCTCCTCGGGGCCGATACCATCGAGCGGCGACAGATGGCCCATCAGCACAAAGTAACGACCGGAAAACTGGCCGGTCTGCTCGATGGCGGCCACATCCGCCGGGCTCTCCACCACGCAGAGCAGGCCATTCTCTTCCCGCTTGGGATTGGCGCAGATATCGCAGCGGTCGTTCTCGGTAAAGGTGCGGCAGTGGCTGCAGTGGCCAATCTCGGTCAGGGCGCGAGAGAGCAGTTGGGCCAACCGCAAGCCGCCGCTGCGCTCGCGCTCAAGCAGGGTAAAGGCCATCCGCTGGGCAGACTTGGGCCCCACCCCCGGCAATACTTGCAGGGCCTTCATCATCTCATCGAGCAGGGGACTGAACTTCATAACACTCCTTACACGGGCCTGCCCCTCGCCACCACCTGGGCCACGACGGGTCAGCAAAACAGGATAACGCCATTGGCGCAGGACTATACCCGAGCGCGCCGCCCATCGCCATCGGCTTGCCCACCGCGCCCGCAAAAACGCGGATAGCAAAAAGCCCTGATGTTTCCATCAGGGCTTTGCAATGTGGCGGTGAGGGAGGGATTCGAACCCTCGATACGTTGCCGTATACACACTTTCCAGGCGTGCTCCTTCAGCCACTCGGACACCTCACCAAATTTTGGTCTGTGGTTTAACGTGTTCAGCCAACACGGTGTTCGCTACGCTGTTGCGCTGGAACGGGGCGTAATTTAGGGGAAAGCCCCGCCCGCGTCAACGGCTTTTTTCACCTGGCGAACCGTTCGAACACTTAATGCACAGATTCCGGTGCGACCTGGATTTCCGGCAGGTTGAGGAAGCCGGAACGTTCGCATTCGGCAACCAGTTCGTGGGTGGCAGCGATGGTACTTTGCACGAACAGCAGGAACTGCTCGACGCTGAGTCCGGCCTTGGTAAAGACAGTGTGGCCGACCACCAGCCGCGGCAGGTTGTCATCGATGATATCGAGGAACACCTTGAGGGAGGGGTACTGCATATTGAGTCGGCCCAGTTCGGCAACCAGCGGCAGCATTGCGGAGGGGCGCACTTCCAGCTCGGAGGAGAACAGCAGGCCTTCCTCTTCCACGAAGATCCGGCTCTCCTGAATACCATCGACCGACTGCAAAGAGACAATGTGGATACCGTGACACTGGTCGCAGACATAGTGCTCGATACGAGCCTGTTGCAACCAACGCATTATCATTTCGGAGCTGGGGATATTCATCATTTCCACGACAAGATTGGGATCAAGGGGCGCAGTCTAAACCAATTTGCTATCAACAAAAAGCACGCCAACCCGATAACCCTGCGCCTCGCTTCTTTTTGGCAAGCGCTATGCATATACTCAGCCAAATCCACGATGACGCTTGCCCCACAGGGGGCCCCATGACTATCCAAGAAAAGTATCGCCTTCATCTGAAATCACTCTCGGATGAGCTGCTCACCCTGCAAAAACCCATCCGCATTCTGGATGCCATCAAATGGCCACGCCATCTGCAGGATCGCTTTCTGGCAAGCGGTGGCAGGGAGCTGCCCGCTATCGACAGGCACTTCTATGATGCCCTCCCCCTCGGCTTCGATCCGCGCAACAAGTATCTGGAGCTCAAGGAGCTGCGGGACCGGATCCGCAGAAAACTGGGGCCACAGGACGATCTTGGCCGGATCCTGCAAGAGACGGTCGATCAGTACATGGTGGTGATCGAGATGCTGCGCCAGCGGGGCCAACCCGATTTTCAGCGTTACAGCCAGCTGCTTTATGGCTCTGCCAGCGATCACCTGCGCGGGGATCGCAAGACCCTCAAGGAGCTGGGCGCCCGCCTGTGCGACATCTTCTCCCTGCCCGGCGCGCGCCATCTGGTGCGTCCCTATCCCAAGGAGTTCGAAGGAGAAGCCGCGGTCGCCAAACTGCAGGGCAAGCTGTCGAGCTACTTCAGTGACGGCACTGTGCAGGTGAAGCTGAGCGATGGGATTGTCTCCGATGCCGCTGCCGGTGGCGACTACATCAAGCTCAACTCCCACGCCCGTTTCTCCGAGCTGGACTTGCAGGTGCTGGAGGTACACGAGGGGTGGGTCCATGTCGGCACCACCCTCAACGGTCGCCAGCAGCCTTATGCCACCTGGCTGAGCGCCGGTTCACCGCGGATCACCGCCTGTCAGGAGGGGCTTGCTGTCCTGATAGAGACCCTCACCTTCAGCTCTTTTCCGGATCGGGCCAAGCGTATCTCCGATCGGGTGATGGCCATCGACATGGCCGAGCGCGGCGCCGATTTTATCGAGGTGTTTCAGCACTTCGTGCTGCAGGGCACCAGCGAGCACGACGCCTACAAGATCACCCAGCGGGTCTTTCGTGGCGGCATGGTGGGCGGCGGCGCCTGCTTTACCAAGGACCTCTCCTACGTGCGTGGCTATGTGGAGACGGTCAACTTTATCCGCAGCGCCGTGCTGGAAGGGGTGCCCGAGATCCTGCCGATGCTGTTTGTCGGCAAGGTGACACTGGATGACATTCCGGTGCTCTATCAGCACTATCTGGAGGGGCTGATCGCCGCTCCCCGCTATTTGCCGCCGATGTTTCGCGATCTCACCGGCCTCTATGTCTGGTTCGGTTTTGCCTCCGGCATGTCACTGGTCGATATAGGCCGGGTACAGCACCATTTTCGCCAGCTGTTTCAACGCCTGCCGGTGGCCGATCCCATCATTGCGCCGGTGGATATCGAGATCGACTGAACCACAGCGATAGAAGTTGGGGAAAATAAAAAGGGCGCCAGATTGGCGCCCTGCTCGACGATTCAAATATCGCAGCCGACTTACTTGTAAGCGCGACCTTCGAGATAGTGTTTGCGACAGAGTGACACATAGCGATCGTTGCCACCGATCTCCACCTGTTCGCCATCACGCATCACCTGCCCCGCTTCGTTGACCCGGGAGTTCATGTGAGCCTTGTTGCCACACCAGCAGATGCTCTTCAGCTCTTCAAACTTGTCGGCCAGACAGAGCAGATGGTAGGAACCGGGGAACAGCTCACCGCGAAAATCGGTCTTGAGGCCATAGGCCATCACCGGAATATCCTGCTCATCGACGATGCGGGCCAGCTGGTAGACCTGCTCACGGGTCAGGAACTGGGCCTCGTCCACGATAAAAACATCGATATGTTTCTTCGCATGGCGCGCTTTCACCATTTCAAACAGATCGCAGCTGTCGCTGAACACGTCCACCTTCAGCTCAAGGCCAACCCGGGCACTGATCACCCCGACCCCAAAACGGTCATCGATGGCTGGCGTCATCGCCAGAGGATGCATACCCCGCTCCAGATAGTTGAAGTGCGCCTGAATGAGCTGGGTGGATTTGCCTGAATTCATGGTGGCAAATTTGTAGTGCAGTGAAGCCATGATACTGTTCCGAAACTGAATTTATGGGGCGCATGCTAACCAAAGCCCCTGACAAAACCAAGGGGCCCGCGGGCCCCTTGCTCTATAAATGTTACGCGGTGGCCAGCACTGGCCGCGCTTTGGCCTTTTTCAGGTGATAGCCGGTAAAGAGCACGAACCAGAGGGCACTGACACTGAAACCGGCCAGGCTGGAGTGCATCAAGCCCATCGCCAGGTAACCGATGGCCGCGCCGAAGGCGATGGCCAGTGCATAGGGCAACTGGGTCATCACGTGATCGATGTGATGGCAACCGGCACCGGTAGCAGAGAGGATGCTGGTGCTGGAGATGGGTGAGCTGTGATCCCCGAACACCGAGCCAGCCAGTACAGCAGCCAGCATCGGCAGCATCAGGCTGATGTCGCTGGCGGCGGCCATGTCACCGGCCAGCGGCAGCATGATGCCGAAGGTACCCCAGCTGGTGCCGGTGGCAAACGCCATGGCACAGGAGAGGATAAAGACCACGGCTGGCAGCACTTCGATCGGCAGGTTGCCGTTAGCCAGCGAAGCCAGGTACTTGCCGGTCTCCACGTCACGCACCACGGCACCGATAGTCCAGGCAAACAGCAGGATGTTGATGGCTGGCAGCATGGCCATGACGCCCTGCGGAGCGGCCTTGATCCAGTTCTTGGCTCCCAGCTTCAGGCGCATCGCCAGACCGATGGAGACCACCAGACTGCACAGGGCACCGTAAACCAGCGAAGAGCCGACGTTGGTGTTTTCGAACGAGCCAAGCACGCTGAAGGGCAGCCCTTTCTCGCTCAGCACCGCAGCACCGGAATCAATCATGAAATAGATGGTGGCGGCGGTCAGGGTCAGGATCGGCAGTACCATGTCGATCATGCCGCCGTTGCTCTCTTCCGGGCTCTCCATATCCAGACCGATGGGGCGGCCCTTGGACTCATCCCACAGCTTGCCTTCCAGCGCCCACGCTTCGTGTTGACGCATCGGGCCGATATCCAGCTGACAGGCGATCACCACCAACACCATGATCAGGGTGAAGACGGCGTAGAGGTTCATCGGGATCATCTCGACAAACGCAGCGATGGGGCTCTGCTCGGTCAGACCGTGGGCCGCCATGATGCCGCCAACCAGGGCGATGATATAAGCCCCCCAGGAGGAGATGGGCATCAGCACGCAGACCGGCGCCGCGGTGGAGTCCAGCAGATAGGCCAATTTGGCACGGGAGATCTGGAAGCGGTCGGTCACCGGACGGCAGATGGCCCCCACCGACAGGCTGTGGAAGAAGTCATCGATAAAGAAGGCAAACACCATCATGCCAGTCAGGGCTTTGGCGCCCTTGCGGGTCTTGGCACGACGCTCGGCCCACTCGGCAAAGGCACGGGTCGCCCCGGAGACGCTCATCAGGCTGATGAGGCCACCCAGCAGCAGCATAAACAGGATCATGTTGACATTGTCACGATTGAGCGCGCCATCGACCCAGAAGATCTTGAGCACGGTATTCAACATGTAATGCAGGGATTCGAGGGGTGAAAACTGATTGAGCAGCAAACTGCCGGTGACGATGCCCACACCAAGGGACAGCAGCACGCGGCGGGTCATGATCGCCAGCGCGACAGCCAACAGGGGGGGAAGAACGGACCAACCGGAGTCGGCGAAATGACTAATGTCCATGATCTCTTTGCACCTAAAGATTACAGGTGGAGATCTACCGAGAGGATCTAAAGAAACAAAACCTATGGGGAGGTCATACTCCTCAGCCCCTTCAGGTAGCGCTCCATAGTGGATGACTATGGCAGTCCTGCACCTATTAGATGCAGAACCAGCAGCCCGGTATGATGGCCTGGCCACTTCGGCGCTGACTCCTTTCCTTGTGCATCACAGGCATCACCCTCCGCACAAATACTCATAGGCAGCGCGCCTCTACTTAAAGGTATTCGCCGCACATTTTATCGAGATGGCAGCTTATAGCAAGTTTTTTGATTAAATAATCATAATAAACAAATCAAGGTCGGAAAATGGTAGTCAAATGATGCAACAACGCCAGCTTTGACGCTATTTTCACCTACAGCGGTTTCATTGGCATCCAATCTCCAAGCCTATTGCAGGCCATATTAAATATCTGTATTGATGTTCCCCACGGATATTATATTTAACCCGGCTTGACTTATTTAAATCGCCAAGCAAGAATCAGCTGGAACATAATATTTTTCTCTGACTCGACGTGGTAACTCCTATGAATGAATTTTTAAAGGTACTGCTTAATATCCGCAGTCTGCGTGCGACCTGCCGCGAGCTTTCTCTGGAACAACTGGAAGAGGCACTGGAAAAACTCTCTACTATCGTTGCCGAGCGTCAGCAGGATGAAGCTGCCGAGCGTCAGGCCCGTGAAGAGCATCTGCGGAAAATTAACGAATATAGCGAAATGCTGAAAGCCGCCGGTATTGACCCGGCAGAATTGGTAAGCGCTGTCGCTACCAACCCCGGCAAATCAGAAAAAGCCAAGCGGGCGCCACGTCCTGCCAAATATCGCTATCAGGATAATGGCGTGGAGAAAACCTGGACCGGCCAGGGCCGTATGCCTTCGGCTATTGCCAGCGCAGTGGCAGCAGGCAAATCACTGGAAGACTTTGCTATCTGATCTCAATCTCGTTGCTAATAAAAAACCTCGCTAGGGCGAGGTTTTTTATTGCCGCTTAAATGTGACATATCAGATAGCCGATTGCGGGCGATCTGCTGCCTTGACCCACAGCACTTCACGATCCCCTGCTACGCAGATGAGATAGCGGGCAACGGTAAAGAACCAGTCACTCATCCGGTTCAGATAGGGCAGCACCTCGGGATTGACCCGCTCTTCCCGGCTCAATGTCAACAGCAAGCGCTCGCAATGACGCACCAGAGTACGCACCACATGTGCTTGCGCCGCGGCACGGGAACCACCAGGCAATATAAATTGGCGCAGCGGCGGCAATGGCTCACTATAACGATCTATCTGCTGTTCAAGGCGAGTGGTCCAGGCGGCATTAACTTGCCAAATTGATTCATTCTGGGCGTCGCTGGAGAATGCCAACTCCCCCCCAGATCAAACAACTCCTGTTGCAACAGCTGTAAATCAGCCAATAAACCGATCTCTTGCGACGGCACATCACAAATCAGCAAGCCAATATGGGAGTTGAGCTCATCGATATAACCGTAGGTCTCGACCCGCAAATGATCCTTTGGCAACTGGATACCATCGGCCAGCCGGGTCATGCCCTTATCGCCCTGCCTCGTATATATTCTCATACCGACATCCTGTTAATAATGGGAATAATCATGGACTCGAGTCCATTGAGTTTGATTTCGTAAGCCAACGCCAGCGTCTGGCCCAATTTACCCGCCGGAAAACCGCTGCGCGCCATCCACACCAGATAGGGCTCTGGAATATCGATGATACGCCGCCCCTGATATTTACCGTAAGGCATCTTGTTGGTCAGGGTCAGCAGTACCTGTTCGTCGGATAGCCAATCCATATTAATCGATATCCAGATATTTATGAGTCTGGATTGAGAGTCGCCAGTTACGCGCGATACAGGTATCCATCGCCAATTGGGTGGCCCTTGGCTTCTGGCTGATCGGCTGCAAGGCAATGACCACATCAGGGCGCAGGGTAGCAGTAGCGAGCAGCGTATCCAGCTCTTCAATATGGTGCTCGGTCGCCACCGGATGCTTGATCTCGTTGGCCCGCTCCAGCGCCGAGACCAGCACAGGCAGCCCCCCTTTCATGCCAATTTTGGGGGAGACGGTCACCCAGGTCTGCTCATGGGTCTTGATCTCGCTGGTGCCACTGGTTTCAATCTGCACCTGATAACCCGCCGCCAGCAGGGCTGACGAGAGTTCGTGCAGATCGTAGAGGCAGGGCTCGCCACCGGTGATCACCACATGGCGCGCCTGATAACCCAGCTCACTAAAGCTGGCGATGATCTGCGCGGTGCTGAGTTGGCTCCAGCAATCGGATTCGTTGGAGCGATCCAGCACCGCCGCCTTACCCACTTCTCGAGCCGGATCAACAACCCAGGTATGACGGGTATCGCACCAGGGGCAGCCCACCGGGCAACCCTGCAGGCGAACAAAGATGGCGGGCAGGCCGGTAAAGATGCCCTCCCCCTGGATGGTCTGGAAAATCTCGTTGATTGGGTAGTGCATCTCGATCACGGCTTGTTGCAAAAGTCGCGGATTATACCCCAAGCCACGGCAAGACGCAGGCTCACTCTGCGCTTTTCTCGCCCAGCCCGGTTTTCTCAAATAGTCTGGCCATGATGCCCGCCTTATCGGCCAGATAGTTGTTCAGGCCGCGACGACGCAGTTCACACGCAGGACACGTGCCGCAGCCGTCACCGGCAATGCCGTTGTAGCAGGTCAGGGTCTGCTGGCGCACCGTGTCGAGGTGACCATAGTGATCCGCCAGTGCCCAAGTCTCGGCCTTGTCGAGCCACATCAAGGGAGTTTCAAAACGGATGCGGCGATCCAGCCCCAGCGACACCGCCTGATTGAGGGCCTTGACGAACTCGTCACGGCAATCGGGATAGCCGGAGAAGTCAGTCTCGCAGACACCGGTGATCACCGCTTCGGCACCCACCTGATAGGCATAGATGGAGGCCAGGGTCAGGAACAGGATATTGCGGCCCGGCACGAAGGTGTTGGGCAGCCCGTTATCCTGCAGCTCGCAGCTGACTGGAATGTCGTCACGGGTCAGGGCAGAGACCGCCAGCTCATTGAGCAGCGTTACATCCATCACCTTGTGGGCGGCAATCCCCAGTGCACTGCCCAGACGGCGCGCGGTGTCGATCTCTTCCCGATGGCGCTGGCCATAGTCGAAGGTGATGGCGTGCACTTCATCATACTGGGCCAATGCCTGCACCAGACAAGTAGTGCTGTCCTGACCGCCGCTGAAAACCACGACTGCTTTTTTCATCTTGATAACTCCTTCAAATGTCACGCGCGGCGGCCTTCGGCAAAGTCCTGCCACTGGGTATTTAACCGATTGAACAGGGTCAGCAAGGGCGCATAGCGCTCCGGCCTCCCCTCCCACCGGGACAAGAGGTGATAGCCCGCCTCTATGGTAGAGAGGGCATCGGGAAAGGGTTTCTTGCGAATGGCATATTGACCGGCAATGGCACCAATGCCGATGCGGGGCAAGCGGGCCAGTGCCGGGTTGCTCTGCAACATGCGATAGGCTTTGCGCCAGGTGCCGTCAAGCAAGATAAAGGCGACTGATGCGGAGCCAGAGGATTCACTCTCCCGCTGTTGGCGAAGATCGGTCAGCGAAATGGCATCCTCATTCGGCCAGAGCAAATAAAAACAACGGGATTGGTCAGCCAGCAGCACATTGAGCCACTCATCGCGGGAAAAGTCCTCCCCCACATGGATCTCGCACTGTTGCAAAGAGGCCGCCAGCAGCGCCGCGGTCCCCTTGGGATGTGCCACCTCGTTGGGGTGCTGCAAGATGTAGAGGGGCGTGTAATTGTCAACCGGCACAATATAATCGCACAGGCAGGCTTTGAGGGCTCGGGTGCAACGTGTACAGTATCGACTGTTCTTGTCGTTGGACTGTTTCATGTTGTCAGACAAATCTGGATTGCTCTGGGTTATCACGCTCTCTCTCACCAGCTTGCTACTCTTCTTTACCGTTCCCAATCTTCAGCTCTCCTTCGATCGGCCCTTGATCGCCGGGGGCGAAGGGTGGCGGATCATAACAGGCAATCTGGCTCATACCAATCTGTGGCACCTGCTGCTCAATCTGGGCGGCCTCGCCATCCTCTATAGCCTGTTTCGCGACTATCTGGGTGGGGCTCGCCTGCCGCTGCTGATGTTGCTGCTCTGGTTGGCAGTGGGCTTGGGGATCTGGTGGTGGTGCCCGCAGACCCAATGGTACATGGGGCTATCCGGCTCGCTGCATGGCCTGTTTGTCTGGGGGGCAATGCAGGATATTCGCCACGGACGCCGCACATCGGGCTGGCTACTGTTGGCAGGGATGGGGCTCAAGCTGGCGATGGACTTCTACAACGCAGGAGAGACCCCGATATCCACCCTGATCAATGCCAGGGTACACATCGGCTCTCATCTTATCGGGGCCGGTGCAGGCCTGTTACTCGGCCTGCACCGCGTATCACTGAGTGAGCCTGTTACGCACCAGCCAGCTCGGCATTGATGCTGGCCAGCATGGCGGCCGGATCGGCAGCCTGCGTAATGGGGCGACCGATAACCAGATAATCGGACCCCGCCTCGACCGCCGCTTTCGGTGTCATCACCCGGCGCTGATCCCCGGCCGCTGAACCGGTCGGGCGAATACCCGGGGTCACCAGCTTGAACTCATCACCCAGCAAGGCTTTAAGCTCATGGGCCTCGTTGGCAGAGCAGACAACCCCATCCAAGCCGGATGCCTTGGTCAAGGTAGCCAGTCGGATCACCTGCTCGGCAGGGCTCACATCCAGACCAAGAGGGATCATGTCGGACTGCTCCATGCTGGTCAGTACGGTCACCCCGATCAACAATGGCGCCTTGTCGCCATAAGGCAGCAGCGCCTCTTTGGCGGCACGCATCATCCGCTCACCACCACTGGCATGCACGTTGACCATCCAGACACCGAGCTCGGCACTGGCTGCCACGGCTTTGGCAACGGTATTGGGAATATCGTGAAATTTCAGATCCAGAAAGACATCGAATCCCTTGGCCACCAGCTGGCGTACAAACTGCGGGCCAAACAGGGTAAACATCTCCTTGCCTACCTTGAGACGGCACTGGGCCGGAGAGATACGTTCAACGAACGCTAAGGCATCTGCCTCGTGCTGATAATCCAGCGCTACCAGTACTTTGGGATCTTGCATCTCACATCCTATTGCTTGTTATTCACCGTCCAGACCGCGGATCGGCTTGATGGAACCCCACTGGCGACAAGACGGGCACTGCCAAAACAACGAGTGAGTGGCAAAGCCGCACTGCCGACACTTGTGGGTTGACTTGATTTTTATCTGCTCGCCGACCAGCTGTTGCAGCAGTTCGAGGCTCTCCTTGGCAGGCCCCTCCTCCGCACTGGCCAGTTGAAAACCCACCAACTGGTAAAAACCTTTCATCGACGGATGACGACGCAGCTGACGCAGCACCAGCGAACGGGCCTGACTCAGGCCATCACGCTCTTCAACCAGCTTGGCAAGGGCCAGGGTCACGCTGACGCCAGCATGATCTTCCACTGCCTTCTCAAGCAGCGGGATCAACGCAGGCGTGCGGCCCAACTGCTGATAGCACTCGAGCAATTTGGGCATTGCCTCGGAGGCAAAGTCGATATCCTGTTCGAACACCCGCAGCAGCTCCTTGCTGGCCTGCTCATACTCCCCTTCCGCCATGGCAAGCTCAGCGAGGCGCAAACTGGCCCGGGCACATGCCGGATTGATACTGAGCGCCCGTTTGAGCTTGGCCAGCCCCTCCCCTTTATTGCCCTCACGCAGCGCGATTTCAGCTTGCTCGCAATAGAAATGGGAAATGGGGTCGGCCAGCTTCTTGCCCTGGAATTTTTGCAGACGCACCGCCACATCGATGGCCTTGTCCCAATCCCGCAGTTGTTGATGAATGATCAACAGCTGTGCCAGCGCCGTCTCTTCATAGTCGCTGTCGTCACACAGCTCGTTCCAGAGGGCTTCCGCCCGATCGAGCAGACCGGCAGCCAAAAAGTCGCGCGCAAGCTCCTGCAGGGCAAGCTGTCGTTGCTCCCGGGTCAGTTGGCGGGTTACCAGGTTCTGGTGGATCTTGATGGCACGATCGACCTCCCCACGCTGGCGAAACAGGTTGCCGAGGGAGAGGTGTGTTTCGATGGTTTCACTGTCCACCTCAAGCAGCTGGATAAAGAGATCCACCGCCTTGTCGGATTCATCGGACAGCAAATAGTTGAGGCCCGCCACATACTGGCGGGAAAACTGGTTACTCTGTTTTTGGGTGTCCTGGCGAACACTCCTGCGACCCATGTACCAGCCATAACCGGCGGCGATGGGCAACAGCAGGAAAAGCAGTTCAAGCATTGAGGAACATTATTCCTTACCCGGTGACCGGGCCAGCTCCAACTCGCGGGATTGACGACGCATGGTGCGGTTGAGGGTGCGGTTTTGCATTTTCAGGCGCAGGAACAGCAGGCCGAATACCAGCCAGCCCAGCAAAAAACCGCCAGCGAAGAAGAAGCCCAACAGCATGGCAAGCGAAAACTCACCCTGAGCGATCAGGTAATTGAACTGAACCAGCTGGCCATTTTGTGAGCCCAGCGCCAGGGTCAGAACAAACACCAGCACCAGCGGAATGAGGGCCAAAATACGCTTCATAAGAGCTCCCTGTCAGTATCTAATGAGAGGCTGATTATCCTTAAAATCGCAGGCAGACTCTAGAGTGAATGGGAAAAGAGTTTAAGAAACAAGACGATTGGCACAGGAATCGGTGCCAAAAAGAAAAAAGGCATACCCGAGGTATGCCCATTTCTGCATTATTCAATGATGTTGACGCGCTCGCGCAACTCTTTACCAGGTTTGAAGTGCGGGACATATTTCCCGGTCAGTTCAACCTTGTCCCCAGTCTTGGGGTTGCGGCCCACACGGGGCGCACGATAGTGCAGTGAAAAACTGCCAAATCCGCGGATTTCAATCCGGTCGCCGTTTTGCAAGGTCGACGCCATCTGCTCAAGGATCTCCTTGATGGCGGCTTCGACATCCTTGGCCGGCATATGCATGCGGCTGGCTGCCAGTTGTTCGATGAGATCTGATTTGGTCATAACGTTAAATCTCCTTCCCCGATCACATGCAATATTCATTTTGCCAGGATAAAAAAGGGCGGCGCAATGCCGCCCTTTTCTTGCATCAAGGATTACTCACCCTTGGCGGCTTTGAACGCTTCCATCATAGCATTGCTGAACACAACTTCTTCTTGCTGGTTCAGGTTATCGATAGCAACACGCTCATCAGCCTCGTCCTTAGCACGGACAGACAGGCTTACGGTGCGGTTCTTACGATCAACGCCCATGAATTTAGCTTCAACTTCGTCACCAACAGACAGCACCAGAGTGGCGTCTTCTACGCGGTCACGAGCAGCGTCGGAGGCACGCAGGTAGCCTTCTACGCCATCAGCCAGTTCGATAACGGCACCTTTGGCATCAACCTCGGTAACCTTACCCTTCACGATAGCACCTTTCTTGTTGTCAGCCAGGTACTTGTTGAACGGGTCTTCTTCGATCTGCTTGACACCCAGGGAGATGCGCTCACGCTCCGGATCCACTTGCAGAACAACGGCTTCGATCTCGTCGCCTTTCTTGAATTCACGCACGGCTTCTTCGCCCTGGTTGTTCCAGGAGATGTCAGACAGGTGAACCAGGCCGTCGATGCCGCCATCCAGACCGATGAAGATACCGAAGTCAGTGATGGACTTGATCTTGCCGGAAACACGGTCGCCTTTGGCGTGAGTTTCGGCAAACAGCTGCCACGGGTTGGATTTGCACTGCTTCAGACCCAGGGAGATACGACGACGCTCTTCGTCGATGTCCAGAACCATCACGTCAACCACGTCGCCAACGTTAACAACTTTGGACGGGTGGATGTTCTTGTTGGTCCAATCCATCTCGGATACGTGTACCAGGCCTTCAACGCCTTCTTCGATTTCAACGAAGCAGCCGTAGTCGGTCAGGTTGGTCACGCGGCCAGACAGACGACGGTGGTCTCCGGGTAACGCTTGGCGATAGCAACCCAGGGATCTTCGCCCAGCTGCTTCAGACCCAGGGATACACGGGTACGCTCGCGGTCGAACTTCAGAACCTTGACAGCGATCTCGTCGCCAACGTTGACGATTTCGGAAGGATGCTTAACGCGCTTCCACGCCATGTCGGTGATGTGCAGCAGGCCGTCAACACCGCCCAGATCTACGAATGCACCGTAGTCGGTCAGGTTCTTGACGATACCCTTAACTTCTTGACCTTCTTGCAGGTTAGCCAGCAGGCTTTCGCGCTCGGAGGTGTTCTCGGTCTCGATCACGGCACGACGAGAAACAACAACGTTGTTGCGCTTCTGGTCCAGCTTGATGACTTTGAACTCGAGTTCTTTGTTTTCCAGGTGAGCGGTGTCACGGATCGGACGCACGTCAACCAGAGAACCCGGCAGGAAGGCACGGATGCCGTTCAGTTCAACGGTGAAACCACCCTTGACCTTGCCGTTGATGATACCGATAACGGTAGCTTGCTCTTCGTAAGCCTTCTCAAGCTGCAGCCAGGCTTCGTGGCGCTTGGCTTTTTCGCGGGACAGCTTGGTTTCGCCGAAACCATCTTCGATAGAGTCCAGAGCCACGTCAACGGTGTCGCCGACGTTGATTTCCAGCTCGCCCATGGCGTTCTTGAATTCTTCAGCCGGGATAGCGGACTCGGATTTCAGACCGGCGTCAACCAGTACGAAACCGTTCTCGATAGCAACGACAGTACCCTTGACGATGGAACCTTGACGGGTTTCAACGGCGTTCAGGGACTCTTCAAAGAGTTGAGCAAAAGATTCGATCATTGTTTATGTCACAAATGAAACATCCACTTGCAATCCGGCACAAGCGGGGCTGTTTTAAATAATCTGCGCCATCCTTGGTGCAGACGACCGGATGTCAGCTTGCGCTGGCATCACCAAGTTGTTGCTCTGCATAGGCGAGTACTGTTGCCAGCACTTCATCTATGGTCATGGCGGTAGAGTCTACCACCAGAGCATCT
The DNA here is from genome assembly GCF_051919345.1 of Aeromonas sp. 84A. Lineage (NCBI taxonomy): Bacteria > Pseudomonadati > Pseudomonadota > Gammaproteobacteria > Aeromonadales > Aeromonadaceae > Aeromonas > Aeromonas sp. 84A. The sequence continues at coordinate 2,377,568 of NZ_JBQBEW010000001.1, read as the reverse complement.
TCTGCCGGTTTCAGGGGTGCAGTAGCGCGATTTCTGTCGCGATCGTCACGTTCCCGAATCTCGGTTAAAAGACGCTCAAAGTTAACATCAAAGCCCTTATCTTGCAACTGCTTATAGCGACGCTGGGCCCGTTCTTCGGCACTGGCGTCGAGGAAAATCTTCACCTCGGCCTCGGGGAAAACAACTGTGCCCATGTCACGACCATCGGCAATCAGACCCGGGGCCTGACGAAATGCACGCTGACGGCGCAGCAAGGCTTCGCGCACCCGGGGGAAGGCGGCGATTTTACTGGCAGCATTACCCACTTCTTCGGTGCGGATGGTGCGGGAGACATCTTCCCCTTCCAGGATCACCTTGACCAGATCGCCCTCAACCTGAAATTGCACATCCAGATTGGCAGCCAGTGGCACCAGTGAGGCTTCACTGTCCAGCTCTACATCGTGATGCAGGGCGGCCAGGGACAACACCCGATAGATGGCGCCCGAGTCCAGCAAGTGCCAACCCAGCTTCTCAGCAAGCAGCTGACACAAGGTGCCTTTACCTGCACCACTGGGGCCATCAATTGTCATTACGGGGGCCATCTGAGGCATAACTTCTCTCCTGCACTGTGTTGCTCCCATCCCGAAGGGGTGGGTTAATGGGCGCCGATTATACCCGAATGTGGTGAGCCTGGCAGTCATCAATCCGCACAAAGGGCCAAAACCCCGCCGGATAGCTGTGCTTGTATCTCATTTGGAGATTTCATTAAGCAATGCAGGGACTTGTTCTTATGGTCGTTCCTGACAAGGCGCGCTAAACTGGCCCCCTTTTTTGAGCCGTTAGTAGTAAGGAGCAACCTATGAGCAGCGTTACCCTCGTGGCCAAATCCAAATTGCCAACCCCCTGGGGCACCTTCACGCTGGTAGGTTTTCAGGAAACCGGCACAGGCAAAGATCACGCCGCACTGGTGATGGGCGACATTACAGGTGACGAGCCCGTGCTGGGCCGGATCCACTCAGAGTGCCTGACCGGCGACGCCCTGTTCAGCCTGCGTTGTGACTGCGGTTTCCAGTTGCAGGCGGCCATGGAGAATATCGCCAAAGCCGGTCGTGGCGTGTTGCTGTATGTGCGTCAAGAGGGTCGTGGCATCGGCTTGCTCAACAAGATCCGCGCCTATCACCTGCAGGATCAGGGGGCCGATACCGTGGAAGCCAACGTGGCCCTCGGTTTCGCCGCCGATATGCGCGACTACACCATCTGCGCCGATATGCTCAAGCAGCTTGAGGTCAAGTCTCTCAAACTGATGACCAACAACCCCCGCAAGATGAAAGCGATGGAATCCTTCGGTATTCCGGTGGCCGAACGGGTACCTTTGCAGGAAGGGCGCAATCCCCACAACGAGTTCTATCTGTCGACCAAGGCCAACAAGCTGGATCATATGCTGAAGAAGTGAGCCTGCATTGACGAATTACAGATAGTCAAACGCCTCCCATTGGGAGGCGTTTTTCTTGGGATGACCACACATCAACCCAGGCTATCTAAGTGGTACGGTCAGATTGGCCAACAGTTCTTCAAGCTCTTCGCCAGTGCGGGCCGCACAGTATTGTTCGACCCGCTCGCGGGTCAATTGCGGCGCGAGACGTTCAATCAGATCGTAGAGATAGCCGCATAAAAATGCCCCTCTGCGCAACCCGATAGTGGCTACACCGCCTGGTAGCCAGGGCGCCGTTTTGAGCACCAGATCGCTATCGCGCTGGGGCTCCCAAGCAAAAGTTGCCATCACCCCGATGCCCATCCCTTGTCTGACATAGGTCTTGAGCACATCGCTGTCGCTCGCACAGCAGGAGATCCGGCTCTCGGCATGAGCGCAATCAGTGCCATGAGCTGTGGAGAGAGCCCTTCCATCGGTCACCAATGCAAACTCCACCAGCTCGGCCGGGGTCAGCGATGTTGCTCTGGCCAACGGATGCTCCTTTGGCAGCACCAAGCCCCGTTGCCACTGAAAAGAGGGGAGCATCAGCAGATCGCTCCCCTCCTCCGGTTCATCCGCCAGCAGCAGATCGGCAGCGCCATCATGCACGGCTGCGCGGCACTGCGCCGCACTCCCCTGCATCACAGTTACGGCAACTTTGGGAAAGCGGGCCATAAAACCCTTGAAGATGGCGGGCAGAATATAACGGGCTTGCAGATGAGTAGCGGCAATGGTGAGGGTTCCCTGCTCCGGATGCACATGCTGCCTGGCCATCACTTTGATGGTGGCGACCTTGTCCAGCACCTCGGCGGCCACTTTGATCACATCCCGACCGATGGGAGTGATCTGGGTCAGGTGTTTACCGCTGCGCTCGAAGATCTGGATCCCCAGCTCATCCTCCAGCATCCGCACCTGTTTGCTGATCCCGGGCTGGGAGGTAAAGAGGCTCTCGGCGGTGGCCGACAGATTCAGCCTGTGGTTCGCCACCTCGACGATATAGCGCAATTGCTGCAATTTCATGGTGTAGCCCTCAAGCGAACCCACCGTTAATAGTAACAAACTTTCAGCAATGGCCCGCCGCCATCAGGCCGGGCGCTCCTTGAGTAGAAAATCACGCAAGGCACGGTTGGCCATGGATAGCGGATCGCCACGCCGCCACGCCACACAGAGGTCGAGGTAGATGGGCGGGTCGAAGGGCACGCCACTCAGATCCGGCTCCTCTTCCAGCACCATCCGCAAGAAGGTGGTCACCGCAAAGCCTTGCCGCACCACCGCCTTGAGCAGAGGGATAAGATTGCTCTCGAAGGCGATATCGGGTTCAACGCCCAGGCTCTGGGCCAGCGCCTCCATATGCTCCCGGTGATAAAAGCCACGGCGAAACAGCGCCAGCTCCTGAGCAAAGAACTGCGAGAGGGTGACGGCCGATGCGCCGCGCAAGGGGTGATCGTCCCCCACCACCATCAACATCTCTTCACTCAGCAGATGTGCCCCCTCGATGGCGGGGGGAGATCACTGGTGATGAGAATGGCCAGATCGAGGGAGCCATCCACCATCCGGCTGAGCAGCTCACGGGTGCCGGCCTCTTCGACCCGGATCTTGAGGCCGGGATAGCGATGCTTGAAGGCCATCAGACGAGGGGGGAAATAGTAGGAGCCCATCATGTAGGGGATCCCGATCCGCACTTCCCCCCGCTCCAGCCCCTTGAGCTCGGCCATCTCGGCCTCGGCCTGATGCATCTGCAACAACAAGCGCTCGGCATGGCGACAGAGCACCTCTCCCTCCGGGGTGAGCCGTACCGCCCGATCCTGTCGATCAAACAGGCGCAATTCGAGCTGCTGCTCCAGCTTGGCGATGGCCATGCTGATGGCCGGTTGTGCCACATGCAGACTGTTGGCTGCCTTGGTAAATGAGCCGGCATCCCTGACCGCCAGCAGATAGGTGAGCTGTTTCAGATCCATGTATCAATTCATCTTATGAGATGGATAACTTAAATATATTATATTTATAACCGCAAGGGCTCTACCCTGACCAAAAGTAGTCAGGACAATACGCAATGATTGAAGTTGGAAGTCGCGAGTGGATACGTGCAACCCTGGCCCTCAGCCTGGGCTCTTTTCTGGTGTTTCTGAACCTCTACCAGACCCATCCCCTGTTACCCCTGATTGCCGAGGTCTTCTCGGTCAACTCCCTCTCGGCCAGCTGGACCCTGGCAGGATGCACTGCAGGCCTCGCCGCCTCCCTGCTGATCTGCGCCAGACTGGCGGATCGCCATGGCCGTCGGCAGGTCATGCTGGGTACCCTCACCCTGGCGATCTTGCTCTCACTGTTGATCCCGCTGGTTGAGCAGTTTGGTTCCCTGCTGTTGCTGCGCATCCTGCAGGGCGCGCTGCTGGCAGGACTGCCCGCGACCGCGATTGCCTATATGGGGGAAGAGTTCAGCAAACGGGCGCTACTCTCGGCGGTGGGGGTCTATATTGCCGCCAACTCCCTCGGTGGCATTGCCGGTCGGGTGGTCGGCGGTCTGTTGGCGGGCTGGTTTGGCGACTGGCAGCATACCTTTCTGGGGATCGGAGTGATCAGCCTGTCACTGCTGCCGCTGGTCTTCTGGCTGCTGCCCCACCAGACCCGCTTTGTGGCGAGCGCCCCCGTTCGCGGTCAATTTGCCCGCGCCTTGCAGCAACACCTGACCAATCCCTTGCTGGTAGGGGCTTACCTTATCGGCGGGCTCAACTTTATGGTGTTTCTGAACCAGTTCAGTTATCTCACCTTCCTGCTGGCAAAGCCTCCTTTCTCCTTGCCCACCCAGTGGCTCGGCATGCTGTTTCTCACCTATCTCTCGGGGACTGTAGCCTCCTCTCTGAGTGGCCGCTTTGCCAACCGCTGGGGGGCACAACGGATGCTGCTAGTGGGGATCGCACTGATGGCTATCGGCAGTCTGTGGCTGCTGCAGGCTAGCCTGCTCGGGATCCTGAGTGGCTTGCTGATCTCCAGCTTCGGCTTTTTCCTGGCACACGCCTGCGCCAGTGCCTGGGTCGGTCATCATGTCGAACACAACCGCGCCCTCGCCTCCTCTCTCTATCTGGTAGCCTACTATCTGGGAGCCAGTCTGGGGGGACTTTACCTGCACCCCTTCTGGGAGCAAGGCGAGCTGGGCGGTCTGGTCATAGGAATTGAACTGGTCCTCATCCTGACGGCGGGCTTGAGCCTCTGGCTCGGCCGTCTCAAGCAGCGAAGCCAATCGCCACTGCCCGCCCAGCAACCCCACCGACACGGGTAACGGGCTCAGCGCAAACAGGGTCACCCACGAGCAGATGGTGCTCTCGCAACCCAGCACCGCCAGATAGCAAAAGGGGTCACACCGGTGACCCCTTTTGCTGCGTTATTCAAGAGCCTGTCAGGCCCGCTCAGCATTGTGCGCAGGATCACTCCTGATCGAAATAATCCGCAGGCACCGCGACCACAGCACCGGTCGCCACCTCTTCGGCAATCACCTCAGCCAGCGAGCGCAGATGAAACTTGATCTGTCCGGAGGGCAACATCAGGCCAATATCGGGGTTGCGGGTATCCTGCATGTTGCCGGTTTTGAATGGCAGCTCGGGATAGCACGCTACCAGATCTTGCAATGAAGTGACCACCAGCTCGATATGTTCCAGCCCCGCCTGATGGACGCGCCCCGGTTTCGGTGCAGCCAGCTCGATACAGGGTACCTGTACCTCACCAGCCAGCAGCGGCTGATGCAACTGATAAGTCGCGATGGGACGTCCGCCAATCATACCCTCCACCAGCAAGGAGCCCGCCTCAGCCAGCACAGCACATAGCGCGCGGTACTCCTGCAGGGTAGCCGCCCGATAACAGAGGTGATCGACCGTTGGCCGGGAAATGATGACGCCACTGGCGGCCAGTTCGGCCAACAGCTGAGAAACAAATGGGGCCATTGGCCCCAGTGTGGAATCGAGTGGGTGGGACATGCTTACCATTTCTTCTTGGGTTGAAACAGGACATCGAGCTCGTCGGCTTCCTTGTCCTTGATGTTTTGCAGATCCTGCGCGCTATTTTGCTGCTGCAGCTCTTCAAGCTCCTTGAGCCCCTGACGCATATCTTCTTCACGGGCAAGCAGATAGGGATCCTTGTCGCCCACGCTCGCCATGGCCGACAGACCCTTGGTATAGAGCTGGCGGCAAGTACCATATTGGCCCTGAATGCGGGCATCCATCGCCCGCTTGACCAGATTGGAGATGTTGATCTTGAGCTGCATCAGCTCGAGTCGGCGCTCTTCCTGGGCAAACCCCTGAGGGTCAATCTTGCCCTTGTTGTGCTCGACCCGCAGCACGGCCCGCATCTTCTTGACCAGCTGCAGCATCTGGATCGCCTGACGATCGGACTCCGGGGTCTTGAACTGACCCTCATCCTGCACGCTGTAGTTCTCCTGCACATTCTTGATCTGGGTCTGCACGTCGACGATGCGCTGCTTGATCTGGTTGTTCGGCATCACCTGGGCGATGGCGCGATAGGCATCGAGGATCCGGTGCTGCAACAGCAACACCATGTTCTTGGAGAAAGGCACCAGATTGACGTTCAGCAACACCTCTTCGGTCTCGTCAGCCACCGTCTTGTGTCTGGCAACGGCGTGACGCTTGTCCGCCTCTGCCTTCTGCTTATATTGCTGCACCACGTTATAGGCGATAACCAAAAACAGGAGTGCGCCAATAGACAGCAATACCAAAGTTAAAATCATAGGATGTCCAAACCCCTGTTCCTATCCAATTGCGTGATCCTACAACAGCTTACCCACTTAAGGTAGCCTGCAGATCCCCCCTTGCCCACGATTTGTCACCAAGCTGTGCCCCCGGTATCAGGGAGAGGTTGCAGGATCAGGGGATGATGACCATGACGGTCACCTCCCCATAGTATCGCCCATCAGCGCCATTACTTGAGGTTAAAGCCCCGCGATTGCAGGAATCCCAGCATAAAAGGGCGGGACTCCTTGCCCAGAATGGCGCGGATCTGGCCGCTCCAGGTCTGCTGCTTGTTGTTGCTGCTGCGGGCCTGATAGTAGTCCGCGAGCTGCTGATCGTACTGGGCCAGCAGGTCGCGATCCAGCTCGTGCTGGTAGCGCTCCTGATGCACCACCAATCCCCTGGGCAGACGGGGTTTCTGTTCCGGCTGCTGGGCAGGATGACCAAGACAGAGGCCAAACAGCGGGATCACCTGATGGGGCAAGCCGAGCAGTTCGCTCACCTCGACCGGATGGTTGCGAATGCCGCCGATATAGACCCCGCCCAGCCCCAGCGACTGCGCCGCCAGCAGGGCATTTTGCGCCATCAGGGCGCCGTCGATGGCTCCGATCAGCAACTGCTCCGCATAGCCGGTCTGGGCCTCGGGCACGATCTGGGTGTGGCGGTGGTAATCGGCGCAGAACACCAGAAACTCGGCCGCCTGCACCACATAGGGTTGATTGCCCGCCAGCATGGCCAACTGCTGACGCGCCTCGGGCTCGCAGACTCGCACAATACTGGTCACCTGCAAAAAGCTCGAGGTTGAGGCGGACTGGGCGGCGGCGAGAATGGCATCCAGCTGCTGCGGGGCGATCGGCTCGGCAGTGAACTGACGAATGGAGCGATGGGAAAGGATAAGATCGATGGTCTGATTCATGGCACCTCCAAAATGAGGTAACACCATAGCGAAAAAAACGAGGGAGCCCAAGGCTCCCTCGCACACCCAGCTTAAGGGGCCGGATAGACGTAAGGGGCTTGCAACCCGAGCGGGAAGCCGAGCGCCCAGTAGAGCAGCAGGAAAATCGTCCAGCTCACCAGGAAGGCCAGCGAGTAGGGCAGCATCATGGAGACCAGGGTACCGATCCCGGTGCTCTTCACATACTGCTGGCAATAGACCACCACCAGCGGGAAGAAGACCATCAGCGGGGTGATGATGTTGGAGGCGGAATCCCCTACCCGATAGGCCGCCTGGGTCAGCTCGGGGGAGATCCCCACCGCCATCAGCATGGGTACCAGGATCGGACTGATCAGCGCCCACTTGGCCGAAGCCGACCCCACCACCAGATTGACGCTGGCGGTCAGCAGGATCATCCCGACGATGGTCACCTCACCGGGCAGCGCCAGCGCATGGAGCACTTCGGCACCGGAGAGGGCCAGCAGGGTGCCCAGATTGGAGTCACCAAACGCCTTGATAAAGAGCGCGCAGAAGAAGGCCATCACCATGTAGGAGCCCATCTTGTTCATGGTGGCCGACATGGCATCGATCACATCCTTGCCACTCTTGAAGCTGCCTGCGACAAAGCCGTAGACAATCCCGGGCAGGATAAAGAGCAGGAAGATGAGCGGCACTATGGACTTCATCACCGGCGCGGCGAAGGTGGTCAGGGAGCCATCGGCAGCACGCAGCGGTGAATCGCTCGGGGAGAGCGCCAGCGCCAGCAGCACGATAGCCGCCAGCATGGCAAACCCGGCCCAGTTGAAGGCCCGGCTCTCTTGCGCGCTGTAGCGCCCCATCTCGTCGGCACTCTCCAGATCCTCGTTGAGCGCCACGTGCTTGAGGCGCGGCTCCACCACCTTTTCGGTGACGAACCAGCCGACGCAGATGATCAGCAACGAAGAGGCACCGGTAAAGATGATGTTGCACAGGGTGTTGACCATGTAGTCAGGATCGAGCAACTGAGCGGCGGACTGGGTAAAACCCTGCAGCAGCGCATCCCCGCCGGAGGGCAGGAAGTTGGCGGCAAAACCGCCGGAAACGCCGGCAAAGGCAGCGGCGATCCCCGCCAGCGGATGGCGTCCGGCAGCGTGGAAGATGATGCCACCGATGGGGATCACCAGCACATAACCCGCATCTGCGGCGGTGTGGCTGACGATCGCCACCAGGATCAGCATGGGAGTGAGAAAACGGGCAGGCGTCACTTTCAGCAACTTTTTCAGACCGGTATTGATAAAACCGGACTGCTCGGCCACCCCGACCCCGAGCATGGCCACCAGCACGATCCCCAGCGGGGCAAAGCCGGTGAAAGTGGTCACCATGGTGGAGAGAAACTCGGCCAGACCGGCACCGGTCAGCAGGTTGTTGACCACTACCGCCTCCCCGGTACGGGGGTTGACCAGATCAAACTGGAATTGTGACAACACCCAGGAGCCGACCCAGACGATCAGCAAGGCATAGAGGAACAGCATGGCGGGGTCGGGTAATTTATTCCCGGCTTTCTCGACGCCATTGAGGAAACGGTTCAGCCAACCTTTGGGAGGGCTGGCCGGACGGTCATTGACAGCAGCATGACTCATTATTGCGATACTCCTTTCCCTAGAAACGAGGGCGCATGCTAGCAACTCCAGCCAATCCGTCTCATGACCGATCGCAAAAGAATGATTAATTTTGATTAAATATTGCGGAATAAAATCCCAAGTTGTGGCCTAACGCACACTTGTTACTCTGCCATTACGGCATCTAGCAGTGGATAACGCCCAACCTGGCACTCAACCACAAAACCGCTCGCCTCGACTTGCGCCACAGTCAGCGGCTTGCTGAACAGATATCCCTGGAACACATGGCACCCCTGGGTCTGCAGTGCGGCCAGCTCGTGAGGCTCCTCCACCCCTTCCGCCATGATCCCCAACCCCAGATTGGTGGCCATGGCCGCAGTCGCCCGGATCACCGGCAAGTTGAGACCGACCACGAAGGAGCGATCCAGCTTGATGTTATTGATCGGCAACCGGTTGAGATAGGCCAGCGAGGAGTAGCCGGTACCGAAATCGTCGATGGCAATCTTGATCCCCTGCTCGCTCAAATCGTCGAGAATGCCGAGGCACCCCTTCATATCGAGCATCAGCACGGTTTCGGTCAGCTCCAGCGTCAACAGGGAGGCATCCACCCCGTGCAGCTCCAGCTGCTGGCGAACTTGCCCGGGCAACGCCGACGATAGCTGGAAACCGGAGAGGTTGACGGAGACCGGCACCCGCTGATGGAAGCGCTTCTGCCAGCTGGCGACTTGTGCCAGCGCAGTGGAAAGCACCCAGCTGCCGATCTCGCGGATCAGCCCCATCTCTTCGGCAAGCGGGATAAATTCCACCGGCGAGACATGGCCGAGCACCGGGTTGTACCAGCGCAGCAGTGCCTCGTAACCGATCAGACGCCGTTTGGCGGCATCGACCTGCGGCTGGTAACAGAGGCTCAGCTCCTGACGGCCGATGGCCTTGGCCAGAAACTGTTTGAGATTGAGCTTGCGCTGCAGGGTCTGTTGCATGCTGGGGGTGAAACGCTGCCAGCGCAGCCGCCCCATCTGCTTGGCCTGATACATGGCCATGTCGGCACGGGTGATGAGGTTGTCCCCGTCATCCGCATCATCGGGATAGATGGCGATACCGATACTGCCGCCGATGGTCACCTCCGGCAGCCCGCTCAGTTGCAGCGGCTTGGTCATCTGGGAGAGCATCTGATCGGCCACCTCTTGCGCCCGATCCCCCTGATTGCCCAGCGGCACCAGTGCTGTGAATTCATCGCCACCGAGGCGAGCCAGCTCCACATCCCGCGGGCAAATCTGTTTGAGGCGACCGGCGACCCGCTCCAGCAGGCGATCTCCCGCCTTGTGGCCGTAGTTGTCGTTGACCAGCTTGAAGTTGTCCAGATCCATGAACACCAGCGCGAAACGCTCCCCCAGCCCGCAATAGGCCTCAAGGGATTTCATCAAGCCATACCGATTGAGCAGGCCGGTCAGGGAGTCGTGCCAGGCGAGGTGGCGATGCTCCAGCTCTTCGAGTTTGCGATCGGTAATATCCCGCATGGTGAGCAGAATGCGGGCCCCCTGCTGGATATAGCGGAACTGATACTGGAACCAGCGCATCCCCTTGAGGGTACGGCACTCCCCCTCGGTCACCACCTCATCGAGACGGGAGAGCTTCTGGTAGAAGCTGTCATCATTGCCGGAGAAAACCTGGGAGAGCTTGGCGATCTGGTGGCCGAAACACATTTCGAAGTGATAGTTGCCGCTCTCGAACACACCGTGGCTATCGAACAGGCAGGCAAGGGTATCGCCGGTTGCCAGCGAGGACTCCTGATAGAGGGTATCGGAGTCGAGCACCGCTTCGGTCATCATCATCAGCCGGCCAGCCAGCTGAATGCCAGAGAGGCGTAGATAGATCTGCTTCTTGACCCCCTTTGGGGAGAGGGTCCACCACTCGTTGTAACTGCGCCCCTGCTGAAAATCACCCAGATAGCGCTGTAGCAGCAGATCGATGGCGGTTGCCATATCGGCAGAGAAGTCGCGGGAGCAGAGTTCGTCGAGAGACGTCGCCTCCCACACGGAGAGCGCGGCGCTGTTTGCCCAGAAAATATGGTGATGCTCGATGTCATAAACCCAGATCGGGGTATGCAGAACATCCATCGTCTTCAGTAACCGTTCGTCAAGCGTATTCATCTGGTCAAGGTCATTCATGCTGGATGGTCACTGGTTAACCGGAAAACAGATCTGGCAAACCGCTAGCTGCAGAATGCAAGGTGCAAATACCTCTCGGCCATTATCCCTTTTCACATAGCCAAGAGCGGACAAAACTATTTCAGATATCAACAACAGGGCAGCCTGTACGGCAATACCACAAAGGACTCAGCCAAGGACCCTGTTAATCCAGGCAAATCATATAGTCGATTTTTAACTTTTTTCCCCAGTAAAAACAAGCACTAAGAGCTATCCACTCGAGACCTTGAAAGAGCAATTGCATATTTGCTGCGACAAATTTGTTATTAACATTTAAATCAATGGTGGAAATAGTCATCACTCTCTGTCACAAAGCTTCCATTAATTAACCAAGCGGATGGATAAACAGCCAAAAAAACGCCAAATCGGACAAAAATAGTTCACTAAGGCGGAATTGATATACCCCAAATTCATTTTTCAACAGGCAATGAGCAAAACCCGAATATATGATCTGCATCACATTGGCTGTGGATGGCAAACCACCCCGGCTGAGTACGCAGAGCACCCCGGCGCCCTTCCATCAGGTTGCAATATCGGCCTTCGCCCACGGTTATAGCGGAACAAATCAGGAAATATGGCAAACATCTCTGCCGCAACACCATTTGGCATCGTGCCGAAATAATCACCAGCTCGGGGAAACTGAGATGACGGGCGGGTGGAGAACTGGTATCAACAGAAATCGAATCCAGATCAATTAAACGCTGAATTACCCTTGCCAACCCGGAACGCTCTTTTTATGGTTGCCCCCTTGTTACACCCAGAACAGCGTTTATGAAGCACATCGAAGAGTTCTACCTGTTCGTCAAGGTGGTGCAAGAGGGAGGATTCTCCCACGCTGCAGCCGCACTGGGCATGCCAACAGGCACCATCAGTCGACGCATTTCCCAGCTGGAAGAGCAACTGGGTTGCTCCCTGCTACATCGCTCTACCCGCAAGCTCCGCCTTACCGATGATGGCCTCAGATACTACGAACGTCTCTGCACGCCACTCGCGCAAATCGAGCAGGCCACCAGCGAGATCCAGGGTCAAGAGGCCGACATCACCGGGCTTATCCGGATAGCTGCGCCCATCGCACTCTCCAACACCATCCTCATCGATATGCTGGCCGAATTCGGGCTGCACTATCCCGAGGTACAGTTCGATATCACCCAGACTAATGATCACCAGCACCTGTTCGACAATGATCGGGATCTGGTGTTCTTCAATGGTGAGCTGCCCCAGTCGCTGCCCAATGCGATCGTCTCGGCCATATCGAGTACGGCCTGTTTGCCTCACCACTCTATTTGACCAAGAAGGGCACTCCCTCCCACCCCAACCAGCTGGAAGAGCACGATCTCATCTACTGCTGGCCTCACCAGCACTGGCAGCTGACCGACAAGGATGGCCAGAGCGTCTGCATCAAACGCAGCGCCAAACTGACCGTCAACCAGACCCAGGCCGCGGTACGTGCAGCCCGGCGTCATCTGGGGATCGTCAATGCCCCGCTGCACTATCTGAGCAGCTTCCTCCATGACGAGCAGCTGGTGCCGGTACTGACCGACTGGCAAACCGGCAATCGCCCCTTCTACATGTTGTGTTGCCAGCACCAGTTCGCTCCGTTGCGTGTTAAGATGTTCGTTGAATTTGTTGAAAAATACTCAGCACGCTATCGCAATCGGCAGTGGGACAACCAATTTTCACAAGGTGATAGCCTCACCCATTGCATCTGACCGTTAGCGGGCCACACTTATAGCATCCCTTGCCAACAGAGCCTGCCTAACGCCATGAATGTATTGATATGTGATGACTCCGGGTTCGCCCGCAAACAGCTGGCGCGGGCGCTCCCGGCCGACTGGAAAGTCGATTTGCACTACGCAGCCAATGGTCTCGAAGGGATCGAACAGGTGCTGATGGGTCATGGCGATCTCATCTTCCTCGATCTGACCATGCCGGAAATGGACGGTTACGGCGTGCTGGAGACCCTCCAACGGGAGGGTCTACGCAACAAGGTGATCGTGGTCTCCGGGGATATCCAACCAGAGGCCTATCAACGGGTCATGGGGCTGGGGGCGCTCGATTTCATCAAGAAACCCGCCGCCCCAGAAACCCTGCTCGCCCTGCTCAAAAAGCATGATTTCTGGAGTGCCGCCCCGAGCGGTCAACCAAGCGCCCCCGAGCAGCAGCCAAACGGCGTTGTAGCCGATGCAGGCGTCAAGATCACCCCCGAAATCCGCGATGTCTATCAGGAGCTGGCCAACGTCTCCATGGGTCAGGCGGCCGACTTGCTGGCTCGTCTGCTCAACGCCTTCGTGGTACTGCCTATCCCCAACGTCAACGTGCTGGAAGTATCAGAGTTGCATATGGCCCTCTCGGCCGCTGCGGATTCAGATACCCTCTCCGCCGTCTGTCAGGGGTTTATCGGAGCTGGGATCGCCGGTGAAGCGCTGATCCTGTTCCATGACTCCAGCTTCAAAGATTTGGCCAAGCTGATGAACCATCAGGGGACGCTGGATCGCACCGCCGAACTGGAGCTGTTGATGGATACCGCCAACGTGCTGATCGGCGCCTTCCTGCGCGGCTACGCCAACCAGCTCGACACCCCCTTCAGTCAGGGGCATCCGGTGGTGCTCGGCCAGCACAGACCCATCAACGAGCTGATCAACACCAACAAGAGTCGCTGGCGCCGCACGCTCGCCATCGAGATCAACTACCGGATCCAGGATTACGCGGTGCAGTGTGATCTGCTGCTGCTGTTTACCGAAGATTCCATCGCCACCATGAACAACAAAATCATGCACATGCTCTAGGAGTGACTATGGAAATCCGTGAATTTCATTGGTTGATGAACATAGTCCAGAACCTGGACGTAGGCCTGGTGGTGCTCGACAAGGAGTACAAGGTTCAGGTGTGGAACGGCTTTATGGAGAGCCACAGCGGCCGACTGGCCAGTGACGTGCGCGATGGCGTACTGTTCGAGCTCTTCCCCGATGTGGACAGAGCCTGGTTCGAACGCAAGGCCAACATGGTCTTCAAACTCAACAACCGCGCCTTCAGCACCTGGGAGCAGAAGCCCTATCTGCTGCGTTTCTCCAACTACCGCCCCATTACCGGCTCGGCCCCCCACATGTTCCAGAACCTGACCCTGGTGCCACTGGCCGATTTCGGCGGTCAGGTGACCCACATCGCGGTGATGATCTACGATGCCACCGATGAGGCCATGCTGATGAGCGGTCAGCGACAGGCTTGAGCTTGCAGCAAATAACAGAGGGCGCCGCAGCGCCCTCTGTTATTTCGGTATGAACAGGTCTTGGTATAACCTCTACCTCACCAGCCGTCTCAACGCGCTCCGAGATACTCGGTGAAGGCGTCGATCACCTCTTCAATATCGTCATCGTTGATCTGCAGATGAGTCACCAGCCGCAGCTCGCCGTAACCGGAGAAGAGGATCCCCCGCTCCTTCATAAAAGCGAGCAGTGGGGCCGATTCCCCCTCACGCAGCCGCAGGAACACCATGTTGCTCTGCACCAGCGAGAGGTCGAGCTCTATGCCCGGCAGTGCAGCCAACCCTTCGGCCAGCCGTTTGGCACGGCGGTGATCATCGGCCAGACGGGTCACATGCTGCTCGAGAGCAAACAGACCGGCTTGCGCCAGAATGCCCGCCTGACGCATGCCACCTCCCAGCATCTTGCGCAGGCGGCGCGCACGGGCGATGAAGTCGTGGCTGCCCACCAGCAGCGAGCCCACCGGTGCGCCCAACCCCTTGGAGAGACAAATCGAGATGCTGTCAAACGGTGCAGCGATCACCTCGACCGAGGTCTCGCTGGCCACGGCGGCGTTAAAAAGCCGTGCGCCATCGAGATGGAGCTTCAAGCCACGTTCAGCAACAAATGCCCCCATCTCCTGCAGATAGGAGAGCGGCAGCACCTTGCCGTTGTGGGTGTTCTCAAGGCAGATCAGGCGAGTCTGGACGAAGTGGGCATCATCAGGGGCCAGCGCAGCCTTGATATCATCGAATGCCAGCGTGCCATCGCGCTGCATCGGCAAGGGTTGCAGGGCTACGGAGCCCAGCACGGCACTCCCCTGCGCTTCATAGCGATAGATGTGAGCGGCGTTGCCGAGGATGGCCCCCTCACCGCGCTGACAGTGGTTCATCACCGCCAACAGATTGGACATGGTGCCGGACGGCACAAACAGCGCCGCCTGTTTGCCCAGCAATCTGGCCCCAAAGGCCTCCAGCGCGTTGACGCCCGGATCTTCACCATAGACATCGTCACCGACTTCGGCGTGGAGCATGGCTTGACGCATGGCGTCAGTAGGCTGGGTGACGGTGTCACTTCGTAAATCGATATAGCGCATGAGATCCCTCCTGAAACAGGAGAGTGACGTTAGCCATGCGCCCCTCGCTTGGCAAGGGGCGCATGAGCAGAATGTGAAGCCAATAGACGTCCATAGAACCCGCAGGCGGGATTTACCAAGGCAGCGGCTGACCGTTGAGATCCAGTAGCTGACCCGATTGGGTCAACGATAACCCCTTGATGAGATTGAGCAGTTTCACCGCCACCTCGGCAGGCTCCTGCAATTGATCCGCGGGCAACTCGCTCAGAAAGGGGGTGTTCATCGGGGAGTCCATCAAGCCGGGCGCAACGGCCACCACCCCTGCTTGCGGGAAACGCTGCGTCCACTCAAGGGCCAGGGTTTTCACCCCCATGTCGAGGGCCGCCTTGCTCATCCGGTAGCTGTAACGCCCCCCCTCCAGATTGGAGGTGATGGAGCCCGCCAGATCAGAGATGGCACAGAGCCACAGCGGATGGTCATTGCCCATCAACCGACTGAAACGGGCAGCCAGCGCCAGCGTTGGCCAGGCATTGGCCAGCAGGCTGTCGCACAGCCACTTGGGGTGCACCTCTTCGACCCGCCACTCTGGCATAAAGCTGACATCGTGCAACAGGCCGATGGTGTTGATCACCACAGTGGGAAGCGGATCGGTGTCGTAGAGGGTAAACAGGGCGTCGAACGAGATGGCGTCCACCTCTTGCAGCGGGAAGAAAGCCCCCATCTCGATCCCTTTTGGATAGGTGCGCCCGGCCAGAAGGAAGGACTCCCCCCTTGCCATCAGCTCTCTTGCCAGCGCCGAGCCCAGCGCACCGCTTCCGAGGATCAAGTAGCTCATCGCCCATTCCATGGAGAGTTATCTTGCTTAGAGCGTATCAGAATAATCAACCGGCCGTGACACGACCAAAGGGTAATATGCCCCTCATCACGCTTCCCCCAGATGGCGACCAAACTCCCGCGCCAGCGCCAAGTCGAGAAAACCGTCCGCTTTCTTGTGGGTGCGCAAAAACTGGTAATAGGCGAGCAGGGTGACCAGTGCCTCCTCATCGGGCAGCCCCACCCCGGGTTGCTGCTCGCCCAGCAGTAGCTGCGCCGCTGCCAGCGCCTCCCTGTCTACCACTTCCGCCTGACGGTAGAGATAACCGCAGCCGGTTGCCAGCCACTCCAGCGAGCAGTTGGCCCCCATGGCGATCTGGTTGGCCCGCGCCAGGCCAGGCTCGGCTCCCTTCAAATATTTGCGGATCAGCGCTTCACTGAGCCCCACCTTGCGGGCAAATGCGCTCACGCTCATCTCCCCGATCAGGCTCTGCAAGCGCTCGGCAAATCCTTCCATCCAACTCTCTCTCCTACTCTGCGATCAGAACCAAAGTTCGAATCATGCCACTGCCCATTATTGCTTTGCCAGCCACATGAGGCCAAGATGCCCGCAGTCATCTATGTTGCACATCGTTTTCGCATCGTGTTTTTCAAGGAGTCAACCATGTCTGTATCCCGTGTCGCCCTGCATCCGCAAGGCCCCACCTTCTCTCGCCTCATCATGGGTTACTGGCGCCTGATGGAGTGGCAGCTCTCTCCGGCCGCTCTGCTCGATCTGATGAAATATCATCTGGATCTGGGGGTCACCACCATCGATCACGCCGATATCTATGGTGGCTACCAGTGCGAAGAGGCCTTTGGTCACGCCCTACGCCTCGAGCCTTCCCTGCGCAGCCGGATGGAGATCGTCACCAAGTGCGGTATCGCCCTCACCGCCAAGCCGGAGCATGCTCTCAACCACTACAACACCAGCAAGGACCATATCATCGCCAGCGCCGAGGCCTCGCTGCGCAAGCTCGGCACCGACCATCTGGACCTGCTGCTGATCCACCGCCCAGATCCCCTGATGAACGCAGATGAAGTGGCCGACGCCTTTATCACCCTGAAACAGGCGGGCAAGATCAAGCACGCCGGGGTATCCAACTTCACCGCCCGTCAGTTCGAGCTACTGCAATCGCGCCTCCCCTTCCCGCTGGTCACCAACCAGCTGGAGATCTCGCCGCTTCATCAGGAAGGGACCCTCGATGGTACCCTGGATCAGTGCCAGCATCTTGGCATCAAGCCGATGGCCTGGTCATGTCTCGGCGGCGGCCGACTGTTCAGCGATGACGCCTATGCCCCGCTGCGTGCCGAACTGGAGCAGATCCGTCAGGAAGTGGGCGCCCAGACTATCGAGCAGGTGGTCTACGCCTGGGTAATGATGCTGCCAAGCCAGCCGCTGCCATTGATTGGCTCCGGCAAACGGGAGCGGATTGCTGCCGCCGTAGCCGCCGAATCTGTCGAGCTGAACCGCCAGCAGTGGTTCCGCATCCGCAAGGCGGCGCTCGGTTACGACGTCCCCTGATAACAGCAAAACGTCCAGAAACAAAAACGGCATGGGGGAAACCCATGCCGTTTTTTTATTGCCGAGGCACCTTAGCGGTGGCGCTGTTGCGGGCGACCACGGGGAGCATCTGTCTTCGGTTTGGCCTGGTTGACGGTGATGGTACGGCCACCGACTTCTGTGCCATGCAGACCAGCGATGGCCTTTTCGGCATCACCATTGACCGGCATTTCAATAAAACCAAACCCCTTTGACTGGCCGGTATCGCGGTCGATGATGATATCAACCTTGTCGACCTGTCCAAACTGGCTGAACAGGGTTTTCAGTTCGTCGGCCGTCATCCGGTACGACAGATTTCCTACGTAAATCTTCATGCCATCCACTCTCGATTCAAGGTGCCTTCTCTATGCAATTCCCAGCATAACGGTAAGGGCACAACCCCTATGCCGGACCTGCCATGGCTTCATGCCGTGGCCTTCTCCACACTGTCGTCAAGTGATTGATCTCTTGGGTTAACAGTGCGGACAAGATCAATTCGAGTCACTGGCAGTATCTGAGCTTTGCCGGGAATTGTCGAGAAAATAGTCGACTCAGGCCGATTGCAGATCTGACAACCGTTGCGCCAGCATCTGGCGACCGTGCCAGGCCCGTTTAAAGCCGAAGCGATAGACAGACGGGCTCACCAGATGCAGCTCACCCGCCTTGAGATCCAGTAAGGCCATAGCCGCCGCCAGCTCCTCTTCACTCAGTTGCAGATCGAGGCTGAAGTCGAGCCACTGGCCGTCGTGACCCACTCGCCGCTCCCGTTCGAGCGCCACCAGCTGGCTGCGGGGCAGTGCCAGCGCCTCATCCTTGTTGCCATTGAGCAGATAGATATGCTGTTCATCCCACCCCAGCTCCGCCAGGCGCCAGGGCTGCCAGCTGCGGGGCAGCGACACCATGATCCCGGTGATGCCACCAAAGACCACGCCCACCCAGTTGAGCAGCGCCATGGCGCCCCAGCCATCCCACAAGGAGGCCGCCACCACGCCCCAACTCACCAGCAACAACAGAAAAATGACGCAGCGATAGCGAACCGCTGGCGGCATCAACAGCTGCACCTGGGAACCGGCAAGCAAGGATGTAATACGCATGAAAAGCTCCTGTCATCACGAAATGGCGCCATTGTGAATAGGCATAAGGATGCTGACAAGGGGGTTTTCTTTGTCATCCCCCTATAAAATCAATACCATGGCGTAAATGATCCTCAGTGGAACCCGCTTCTTGACCAGCTCGCAACCCTGTGTGCGCTTTTGTGGCGTTGACAAATTCTATGGCGACTTTCAGGCTCTTCATCACATCGATCTCACCATTGAACGGGGAGAGAAGTGGGTTATCTGTGGCCCGTCAGGCTCGGGAAAATCGACCCTGATCCGCACCATCAACGGGCTGGAGGGGATCGACGACGGCCAGCTGTTCCTGTTTGGCGAGCCGGTGACCCCTTCCTACCTGCGCCGCCTGCAAGGTCGGGTTGGCATGGTGTTTCAGCAGTTCAACCTCTTCCCCCATATGACGGTGCTGGAGAACCTGATGGTGGCGCCGGTGCATACCCTGGGGTTGCGCCCTCAGGAGGCCAAAGCCCGGGCGCTCGGGCTGCTCGAGCGGGTGCGCATTCAGGCACAGGCCGACAAGTACCCCCACCAGCTATCCGGCGGCCAGCAGCAGCGGGTCGCCATCGCCCGCTCCCTCTGCATGCAACCCGAGCTGATGCTGTTTGACGAGCCCACCTCCGCCCTCGACCCCGAGATGATCCGCGAAGTGCTCGATGTGATCCGCGAGCTGGCTGACGAGGGGATGACCCTGATCTGCGTCACTCACGAGATGGGCTTTGCCCGTCAGGTGGCGGATCGGGTGCTCTTTATGGACGAGGGCAAGATCATCGAATCGGCCCCGCCCGCCCAGCTATTCAACGCCCCCCGGCACCCGCGAACCCAGGCCTTCCTCGAACAGGTGCTCAGCTATCATGGCTAGGCTCAATCGCCCCCGCCTGCTCGGCTGGTTGTCAGGCACTGTGATGCTCTCTGCGCTACTGGGCTGGGCACTCTATAGCGGCGCTCGCCAGATGGGCTATGAGTGGCAGTGGCCGCGGGTGTTGCCCTTTCTCGGCGAGTGGGATGAGGGAACCTTTTATGCCGGCCCCTTGCTAAACGGCCTGCTGGTCACCCTGCAGGTGGCGCTGCTCAGTCTGCTGGGCACTCTGGCGGTCGGGGTGTGCGTGGTCAGCCTGCGGCTGCTCCCCTCCCGGCTCGGCCCCTGGCTCGCCATCGCCTATCTGGCGCTGGTGCGCACCACGCCCCAGCTGGTGCAGCTCTATATTCTCTATTTCTTGCTGGGCCCCATGCTGGGATTGGCCCCCCTTGCCTGCGCCGTGTTGAGCCTCTCCCTCTATCAGGGGGCCTTCACCGCCGAGGTGTTGCGTGCAGGTGTACAGGCCATTCCCAAAGGACAGTGGGAGGCGGCCCACTCTCTTGGCTTGTCGCGAACCATCACCCTGCGCAAGGTGATCCTGCCCCAGCTGGTGCGCATCACCTTGCCGCCGCTGACCAACGAGCTGGTCTCCCTTATCAAACATTCGGCGCTGGTGAGTGTGATCGCCATCTTCGATCTGACCAACGAAGGGCGTACTCTAGTTGCCGATACGTTTCTGACCTTTGAGGTGTGGTTTACCGTGGCTGCCCTCTATTTGCTGTTAACCCTGACGCTGTCAGCCTGTTCGCGGGCGCTGGCCCGTCACCTGAATCCGGATCAACAAGGACGCTAACCATGAATCTGTCATTCAAGACCACCCTGTCGGGCGCAGCCCTGCTGCTGGCAAGTCTGCTCAATCCGGCACTGGCAGAAACTGCCCCATCCGACACCCAGGCGCAGATCGAGCAGAGCGGTACCCTGCGGGTCGGCATGTCCACCTTCGCCCCCTGGGCGATGCGCGACAAGCAGGGGGCCCTGATCGGTTTCGAGATTGACGTGGCCCGTCGCCTCGCCACAGATAACGGCTGGCAGGTAGAGTTCGTGCCTACCGCCTGGGATGGCATCATCCCCTCCCTGCTGGCGAAAAAGTATGACGTCATCATCGGCGGCCTCACCATCACCCCCGAGCGGGAGAAGAGCGTGCGTTTCACCCAGGCCTACTCCCACTCGGGGGTGCAGCTGGCCGCCTCCAGCACCATGGCCAAAGAGAAGAAAACCGTGGCGGACTTCAACCAGCGCGGGGTGATCCTGGCGGTACGTCGTGGCGCCTCACCGGTACAGGTGGCAAAAGAACACTTCCCCAAGGCCACCCTGCGCCAGTTTGATGACGAGTCACAGGTATTTCAGGAGGTGCTGAACGGCCGCGCTCACGGCGCCCTCTCCTCTTCCCCGAAACCCGAGCAAGAGGCGCTGCGCCACCCCGATGCCCTCTTTATGCCGTTTGCCGAGCCGTTGGCACAAGGCGATGAAGGCTTTGCCCTGCGCAAGGGGGATGATGCCCTGGCTGAGCAGTTCAACGAGTGGATCGCCGCCCGTCAGGCCGATGGCTGGCTCAAGGCGCGCCATGACTACTGGTTCAAGTCGCTGGCGTGGGAAGCGCAGGTCGCCAATCCCTGATGCTGATGGCCCTCAAACAGACCATCCGGCGCATCGTCCGGAAGCCATGTCGGAACATCAACTGGCTGGATGGGGCGATCGCCCTGATCCTGCTGCTGGCTGGCCTCTGGCTGGCCAGCCGCTTGCACATCGGGGTAGCCTATCAGTGGCGCTGGCATGAGGCCTTCGATCTGCTGTTCACCCCTGGCCCTCACGGCGAGTTGCCCTACTTTTTCAGCGGTCTGCTCACCACCTTGCGCATCGCCCTGCTCGGCATGGTGCTGGCGCTGCTGCTCGGCACTGCGCTGGGGGTAGCCGCCTTCAGCCGCCGCCCCTGGCTGGTGATGCCTGCGACCCTGTTTATCCAGCTGATCCGCAATCTGCCGCCGCTGGTCTTTATCTTCATCTTCTACTTCTTTATCGCCAACCAGCTGCTGCCCGCGAGCGGCCTCTCCCGCTGGCTCGGCACCGTTTCGCTCTCCCCGTGGCAAGAGGCGCTGTTTGGCCCACCAGCCCGCTGGGAAAACCTCATCTCAGGCACCCTCTGTGTCGGGATGATTAGCGCCGCCTTCGTCGCCGAGATCGTCCGCGCCGGGCTGGCCGCCATCCCCCGTGGCCAGTGGGAGGCGGCGCAGAGCCTCGGGCTCTCCCCCTGGGTGCGGCTGCGCCATGTGATCCTGCCGCAGGCCATGCTGCTGATGTTGCCCCCCCTCACCGGTCAGCTCATCGCGCTGGTGAAGGATACCGCCATCGTTTCCCTTATCTCGGTACAGGAGCTCACCTTCGTCGGTACCGAGATGGCCAACTCCAGCGGACTGGTCTACGAGATCTGGCTGCTGGTGGCCGCGGCCTATTTATTTATATGTTTGAGTCTGTTCGTATTGCTGAGCCGACTCGAAGCAAGACAAGGAGCACGCACATGCTGACGTCCCTGTTGCTGGCGACTGTATTGCAAGCGGAAGCCATCGGTGGTTATGCCGCCGGTTGCCTGAAAAACGGCGTACCCCTACCCCTCGAAGGGCCGGGTTATCAGGTGATCCGCACCAAACGGCTGCGCTACTACGGCCACCCCGACCTTATCCACTATCTGCAGACGCTGGCCAACCAGACCCGCATGGCCGGGCTGCCGGATCTCTATATCGCCGATCTGGCGATGGCCCGGGGCGGCCCCTTTACCTCCGGCCATCGCAGCCATCAGACCGGACTCGACGCCGATATCTGGTTTCGCATGGCCAACCGCCCCATCAGCAAATGGGAGCAGGATGCTCCCAAGGAGTGGGCACTGATCGACGAACCCAGCTACAAGATGTTACCGGGCCGCTTTGGCCCCCAGCAGCTCACCCTGCTGCGGCTTGCGGCCAGCAAACCCGAGGTGGCCCGCATCTTCGTCAATCCGGTGATCAAATCCGCGGTCTGCCAACAGGCTGGTAACGAACCCTGGGTCGCCAAGCTACGCCCCTGGGTGGGCCACTTCAGCCACTTCCACGTGCGGCTGCGCTGCCCGGTGGGCAGCCCCGATTGTGAACCCCAGGCTCCCATTCCGCCCGGCAATGGCTGCGGGGAAGAGCTGGCATCCTGGCTCAAAGACAAGCCCCAGCTGCCCAAGGTCTCCGGCATCAACAAGCGACCCGAACTACCTGCGCGTTGTGGCAACTGACCCCAAGCTGGTATGGTGGTGCACGCTTGGTCGTACACCATCCATGGCGCACTATCGACTCGAAATACCAAAGGAGAACAACAAGATGGCCACATCACTCTGGCGCAGAACCACGCAGAGCCTGTTGACCCTGACCCTGCTGCTCAGCCTGACCGGCTGCGGCATGAACAACATTCCGACCCTGGATGAGCAGGTTAAAGCAAGCTGGGGGCAGGTGGAGAACCAGTATCAGCGCCGCGCCGACCTCATTCCCAATCTGGTCGCCACCGTAAAGGGCTACGCCAGCCATGAGCAGGAGACCCTAAAGGCGGTCACCGATGCCCGTGCCCGGGTCGGCAGCGTGCAGGTGAGCGATCCTGCCCAGCTCAAGGAGTTTGAAGCGGCGCAGAACCAGCTCTCCAGCGCCCTCTCTCGCCTGATGGTAGTGGTAGAACGCTACCCCGAGCTGAAAGCGGATCAGCAGTTCCTTGCCCTGCAGGCCCAGCTGGAAGGAACCGAGAATCGCATCTCGGTGGCTCGCCGCGACTATATCGAGGCGGTGCGCCAGTTCAATACCGAGATCCGCACTTTCCCCGGCGTTATCTGGTCCAAGCTGCTCTACTCGGATCTGGAAGCCAAACCCAGTTTCAGTGCCAAACCCGGTGCCGATGAGGCGCCCAAGGTCAGCTTCCAATGAAGATGATGCTGCGCTGGTTTCTTCCCTGTCTACTGCTCTGGGCCAGTGCCCTGCAAGCGGCGCCGGACTTCCCGACGCTGAGCGGACGGGTGGTGGATGAAGCCAGTCTGATGTCCCGCAAACAGGCCCATCAACTGACCCAACAGCTAGCCGCCTTTGAAAAGCGCAGCGGTATCCAGCTGGTGGTGGTCTCTGTCGACAGCCTCGATGGGGAGACCATCGAGGAGTACGGCTACCAGCTCGGTCGCCACTGGGGGATCGGCCAGAAAGGCAAGAACAATGGCGTGTTGTTGCTGATCGCCCAGGATGAGCGCAAGGTGCGGATCGAGGTGGGATATGGGCTGGAAGGCGCCCTGCCCGACGCCATCGCCGCCAACATCATCCATGGCCGCATCCTGCCCGCCTTCAAGCGCGGCGATATGGTGGCCGGGATCATGGCGGGCAGCCAGAGCATCATGAAGGCACTCGCCGGGGAATATCAGCCGGTCGAGCAGCCAAAGAGTGACAACGGTGGCGGCCCCTGGCTGTTTATTCTGGTGGTGATTGCGATGATCGTGCTCCACAACCTGCGCGGGGGTGGCGGCGGTGGGCCGGGAGGACGACGTCGGTCGACCTACATGGCTGGTGGATTGGGTGCCGGCTCCTTTGGTGGTCGCTCTGGCGGCGGATTCAGCGGTGGCGGCGGCAGTTTTGGCGGCGGCGGAGCCTCCGGTGGCTGGTAACAGGAGTAAAGAGACAAATCATGATTTCTAAACAGTTCTTCCACACGCTTCAGGCCAAGGTGCGCGAAGCGGAGCTAGAGACTGATGCTGAACTGGTCACCGTGCTGGCCCCGGCCAGCGATGGCTATCGCTACATTCCCACCCTCTGGGCGGCGCTGCTGGCGATGCTCACCCCGCTGCTGGTGTTCCAGCTCGGCTTCTGGCTAGGCTGGTATGAAATCCTGCTGGTGCAGTGGTCAGTCTGGCTGCTGCTGAGCCTGCTGTTCCACTGGACCCCCATCAAGATGCGGCTAATCCCGAAGAAGGTTCGCCAGCACCGGGCGGCCCTGATGGCCCGCCTGCAATTTGTCGAGCAGGGGCTGCACCGCACCCGCGACCGGCTCGGGGTGCTGATCTTCGTCTCGGCCGCCGAGCACTATGTAGAAATACTGGTGGATGACGGCATCGCCCAGCATATCGACAACGGCCAGTGGCAGGAGATCATCGACGACTTCGTGGCGCGAGTGCGCAACAAGGAGATCGAACAAGGTTTTCTGGAGTGCGTTGAGCGCGTTAGCGCCATTCTGACCGATGCCTTCCCGGCCACCCGGGATCAAAACGAGCTGCCGGACAGTCTGATCATCCTCGACAAGCCCTGATCCGGTTTAAAAAACCGGCATTCTGCACAAGGGTTAGGCATTCGGAAAAGATTATGAAAAATAAGGGGAAAAGAGGTTGACCCACACAGCCCTTTCCCCTAAATTACGCCCCGTTCCAGCGCAACAGCGCAGCGAACGAAAATTTGGTGAGGTGTCCGAGTGGCTGAAGGAGCACGCCTGGAAAGTGTGTATACGGCAACGTATCGAGGGTTCGAATCCCTCCCTCACCGCCAAATTTAAAAAACCGACCTCAGGGTCGGTTTTTTGCTTTCCGGCAAACACCTATGCCGACAAGTGAGCCACGCAGTGGCAGATCATCCACGCACTCATCCCCCGGTTTGCAAAGCACTGATGGAACATCACTGCTTTTCGTATTGCCATCTACCGCCCCCTACCTTGCTTTTGTGATTGCCCCACCCGACAAGCGTTCATTCCTGTCACAACAGGAGCAACAAGATGATTGCAATGCCATCTTATGGCCGCAATACGCCTTCTTTTATGGACGTTACCCAGCGCCCATTAATTGCTCAGCGATTGGATTTCATTTTGAAAAACTGATACTTAAGTAGCTACACTAGCCATTATCAACATGCAGGGACGTGTAAAAAATGAGCTTGATTGGCTTGGTACTGGCGTTGATCGCCATCCTTGGCGGCAACATGATCGAGGGTGGTCATCCCAGTGCACTGCTCGATCTGCCCGCATTTCTGATTGTGATAGGTGGCACCATAGGTGCTGCGCTGACCCAGTTCCCCTTCTCCGTTGTCGGCAGCACCATGAGGCGTTTCAAATGGCTGCTCTCTCCCCTCAAACTCGACCTGCTGGAACAGGCCCAGTTGCTGGAGACCCTGGCAGGCAACGCCCGCCGCAGCGGTATGCTGGCGCTGGAAGGGATGATCGAGGAGATCAAGGATCCCTTCCTGAAGAAAGGGGTGCAGATGATGGTCGATGGCTACGAGAAGGCCAAAATCCATGAGGTGCTGGAGAACGAGATCGAATTTGAACAGGAAGATCTCGAACAGACGGTCAAATTCTATGAAGCCATGGGCGGCTACTGCCCGACCATGGGGATCGTCGGGGCGGTATTTGGCCTGATCCACGCCATGGGTCTGCTGGATGCCCCCGACAAGCTGGGCGGCGCCATCGCGGTGGCCTTTATCGCCACCATCTACGGGGTATCCGCAGCCAACCTGATCTTCTTGCCGTTCGGCAACCGCTACAAGGGGTTTGCCCACCAGATCCGCCACTACAAGGAGATGACCCTGACCGGCATTCTCTGCATCGTGGATGGCGAATCCCAAGCGCGCCTGCAAGTTACCCTCGAACCTTATCTGGGAGGTCACGGTGGCCAAAAAGAAAAAGGCTGAAGCACCGGAGAACCATGAACGCTGGCTGGTCTCCTATGCCGATTTCATGACCCTGCTGTTCGCCCTGTTTGTGGTGCTCTACTCCTTTGCCATGGCCAAGCAGTCCGAAACCCGGGTGCTTATCCAGGGCTTTATCGAGTCGCTGGGTAAAATCGGCCTCATCTCCCCGCCTGCCGGCTCACCTTTGATGCAGGGGGGCACAGGGATTCTCGAACCGGAATCGAAGACCACGCCGAGCAGCCCGAAAGAAGAGACTGTACTGGAGAAAGATGCCCCCATGGCGGCATCGGACCCCTTCAACGAGACCATAGGTGCCTCAGAAAAACCGAGCGCCACCGAAGCCTGGCCCCACAAGACCCAGGAGCAGGAGTGGGTGCAGGTGACCAAGCAGAAGCTGGAGCAGCAGCTAAAGGCCCAGATCGAATCGAAGGATCTCGAGGTCGAGCAGCTTGGCAGCCAGCTGGTGATCCGCATCGGCGAGAAGGCGCTATTCCCCTCTGATTCGGCGTTCCTGCAGCCCCAGTTCATCCCGCTGGTCAACAAGATCGCCGGCATTTTGGCCAACATCCCGGGGCAGGTAGTGGTCACCGGTCATACCGACAACTCCCAAGCGCCGGTGGAGCTCTATCGCAACAACTGGGAGCTCTCGGTGCTGCGGGCCTCTTCCATCGTACAGACCATGCTGACCAACCCCCAGCTGGATGCCAGACGAGTCATCGCTCAGGGGGTTGCCGACACCCAACCCCGCTTTGCCAATGACACCCCCGAACATCGCCAGGCGAACCGCCGGGTCGATATCACCCTCTCTCAAGGCAAGGCCGCAGAAGAGTCGCTGCAACTGCTCAAGCCCTGATCCCCCCGCTCCCGCTTCGCGCGGGAGTCTCTTTTTAAAAACAAATAACTCAATAATATCAATACCATAAGATCTTAATGATAATGATTGCCATTTATTGTCAAGTGGTCAGGCCTCTGCAATAATGCCGCCCCTCAGGCTTAAATAAAAACAATTATCATTATGAACAAACTGCTTCAGGCATGGCCGGCACTCCTGTGTGCCTCCGCTGGCGCGGCCGATCTTCCCCCTGTGGAGAAGGCTCGCAGCGACGACACCATCATTGTCACCGGGCAACGGGTACAACAGAAACTCTCCGATGTTTCCGGCTCCATCACCGTCATCACCCAGGAAGAGCTGGACCGTCAGGTCGCCAGCGAGCTGACTCATGTGTTTCGCAAGATCCCCGGTGTCTCGGTCACCGGCTCTGCCGGGCGACCGCAAAACATCAGCGTGCGCGGCATCGGTGGCAACCGTATCCTGCTGATCAAGGATGGGGTGCGCGTCAGCGATGGTTTTGGCGCCGACAACATCAATGACAAGGTGGGTCGCTTCAACTTCGACCTTGATGACATCAAGCAGATTGAGGTGGCCAAGGGGGCCGGCTCCTCCCTGCATGGCTCCGATGCCATCGGCGGCACCGTGGTGATGAATACCAAGCAGCCGGAAGATTATCTGCAACAGCAAGATAGCTATCTGGCGGCCAAAACCCTCTACGGTGGCGACAGCAACAAGAAGAAGCTCAGCATGACCGGCGCGGTACGGGCACTGGAGAGCGAACATCTGTTGCGTCTCTCCGGCTGGCGCGGCAACGAAACCGCCAACTTTGAGGAGAACCGTATTCCGGCTGATCTGGATGGCATGAGTGCCTCCACCAGCAGCCGCCTCCCCCTCAATGCCCATCACGCTCTGCGGCTGGAGCTGGACTACTACGAGGATCACGCCAAACGCCAGATGGGGCCCAAAGCGGTGCCCCAACCCGATGGCAGCTGGGACGTGGTCGGTTTTCAGGAAGATGGCGATCAGCGCACCCAGGGCGGCAAGTTCAGCTGGGAGGCCAACGATCTGGGCATGATCGATACCCTCAACTGGAGCTTGTTTGGCAACCAGTCACGCAACGAAGCCAACCAGCGCCAGTTGCTGCGCAACGATGCCCTGAGCGGCTATCCCAGATATCGCAGCCAGCGCACCCTCTCCACCTTCGAGGAGCTGCGCCTTGGCAGTGAGCTGGAGCTGCAGAGCAAGCTGAGCACCGGCTCGCTGGATCACACCTTCAGCTACGGTGTGGAAGTGGAGCAGGCCAACCACGAGCGGCCGGTCAGCAATCTGACCCTGGAAGATGGCATCACCACCCAGGGACAGAAAGCCCCCTTCAGCAAGGCCGAGACCCGCCGCGATGGTATCTGGCTGAGCGATGTGATCGATCTGGGCAACTGGCAGTTTACCCCGACCCTGCGCTTTGACCGCCAGCGCCTGCGCGCACCGGACAGCAATATGGCCGAGAACCACAGCGATCACATCTCCCCCAGTGTGGCGGCCAGTTACCGCTTCAACGAAACATGGCGCAGCTGGCTCAGCTATGCCAACGGCTTCCGCGCCCCCGCTTACGATCAGGTTTACGGCAACATTCCCCACTACTTTGCCATGCCGCCATTCGAGATCATTGCCAACCCCAACCTCAAGGAGGAGACCAGCCACAGTCTGGAGTGGGGAGTGAATGGCCAAAGCGACAACTGGAGCGTCAAACCGGCCGTTTTCTACAACCGCTACTACAACTTCATCGACTGGCGCCAGACCGGTTTTCGCCTCGATGACGGTGTCTTCCTGCGCCAGTATCGCAACGTCGCCAAAGCAGAAACCTGGGGCGCCGAGCTGGCCGCCAGCCTCTGGCTGAGCGACGAGTGGGAGCTTTCGACCAATCTGGCCTGGATGGATGGCAAGGATCACCGCGGTGAGCCGCTGCGAACCCAGACACCGCTGGAAGGCAACACCACCCTGCGCTGGCAACAGCTCGACTGGGGGGTTGAGCTCAGTGGCAACTATGCCGCCGCCATGACCAAGGTGCCCCAGTGCGCCAATGCGCAGACTGGCTACAACGGTGCCTGCCAGAGCAGCGCAGGCTGGTTCAGCCTGGACCTCACCGGCGACTGGCAGATCACCGAGGCGCTCAAGGTCAATGCCACCATCGGCAACCTGCTCGATACCCGCTACGTCCGCTATCAGGATGTGGCCGGACTTCCGGCTGGCAGCGATACCTCCCTCTACAGCCAGAGCGGCCGCTACCTGTCAGCCAGCCTCAGCTACCGTTTCGTGGGGATGTGATGAAACATCATGCAATCATGGCGGCCCTGTTGGCCGCCCCGTTGGCGTGGGCGCAAGAGGCCCTGCCACCGCCGATCCCGTCCCAATCGCACCTGATTTCAGGCAATCCCGTACGCCAGGATCCCTACTTCTGGTTGCGGGACGAGAGCCGTAGCAACACGGCCATTCTCGCCCTGCTCAAGCAGCAAAATCGCTGGAGCGAGCAGCAGCTCGCCGCGCAGCAGCCGCTGGAAGCAACCTTGCGCGCCGAGTTTGCCCGTCATCCGGCGGGTGAACCCGTGCCAGACAACTGGCTTGTGCGCGGCGATCAGGCATGGCAGCTGCGCCCGGATGGCTCACTCTGGCAACGCCACGGGGGCAAGGTGCAGCAGCGGCTTCCCGCCAGAGCGGGTGAGGGCTATTACGAAGCGGGCGGCTGGGCCCTGAGCCCGGATAACCGCACGCTGGCCATCGCCGAAGACAGGCGCGGCGCTCTCGACTATCAGGTCACCCTGCTCGATCTCCAGAGCGGCAAGGTGCTGGCCAGTTTGGCGCAGCGCAGCGCTGATCTCGCTTGGTCACAAGATGGTCGCACCCTCTACACCATCGCCAACGAGCGCTACACCCTGCGCCCCTGGCAGCTGCGCGGCTGGCAGGATGGCCAGGAGCAGACTCTCTATGAGGAGCAGGATCCCGCCTGGCTGCTCAGCCTCTATCGCACCACGGATGGCCAACATCTGGTGTTGCAGGGCAACAACCACGACAGCTCGGAGCAGTACCTGCTCGACTCGGGCAAGCCGCAGCAGGTCAAACCCCGCCAGCGCGGGGTGGAATACTATCTGGACAGTCAATCCGGCTGGGTGATCAAGAGCAACCGGGAGGGGGCATTTGCCCTCTACTCAGCCAGCACGCCGCTCGGTGAGTGGCAGCGCCTGTGGCCCGCCAAAGGGGAGGATCTCGGCGATCCCGAGAAGTGGCGGCTGTTTGATCGCCATCTGGTGGTGCAGTTTCGCCAGCAGGGGGAGGATTGGCTCGCCCTGCTCGATCGCAACGGCCATGAACGCCAGCGCCTGCCGCTGGCCAGTGGCGCCGGTACCGGCTGGCTGCAAGGAGAACATGACCCGGCCAGCGAACGCATTCTGGTGCGCAGTCAGGGCTTGAGCCAGCCCCCCGGCCAGCGCTGGCTGGATTTGACCAGCGGCCACTGGATCAACGACCAGCACACCGCAGGCAATAAAGCATTGCCCTATCAGAGCGAGCGGCGCTGGATCACCTCTGCCGATGGCACCCGGGTGCCTGTCTCGCTGGTGTGGCGCAAGGATCTGGCCCCTCGCGCTGTACTGCTCTATGGCTATGGCGCCTATGGCACGCCGATGCGCCCCTACTACCAGAAAGAGCTGTTGAGCCTGCTGGATCGGGGCTTTGTCTACGCCATCGCCCATGTGCGCGGCGGCGGCATGCTGGGGGAGCAGTGGACCCGCGACGGGCGGGGCATCAACAAGCAGAACGGCATCAGCGACTTTATCGCTGCCGGCAACACCCTGCGCCACTGGTCGCCCGACGCCGCCCCTCTGCCCCTGTTTGCCATGGGGGGCAGCGCGGGGGGCACGCTGGTTGCTGCGGCCCTCAACAAGCAACCGACACTCTTTAGCGGCGCCGTGTTGCAGGTTCCCTTCGTCGATATGCTCGGCACCATGAGTGATCCCGCCCTCCCCTTGACCCGTCAGGAGTATCAGGAGTGGGGCAACCCGGCCAAGCCCGCAGAATATCAGGCGATGCGCCGCATCAGCCCCTACGACAACCTGCACCGTGCCCCCTACCCGCCCCTGCTGGTCACTACCGCCCTGCACGATAGCCAGGTGCCCTACTGGGAGCCGGTCAAGTGGCTGGCCCGCCTGCGGGAGCACAGCACGGGCTCCGGCCCCTACCTGCTGCTGACCGAACTGGAGGGAGGCCACCGCGCCGGTGGTGGCGATCGGGCTCGTGAATTTGCCTTCTTGTTGCATCTGGCGGGGATCAATCAATGACCCTGCCGCTGATTGGGAGTACCACTATGAAACCCCTGTTGCCCGCCCTCTTGCTGGGGCTGGCTGGCTTTTCCACTCAGGCCGCCGAACTGCGTTTTGTCGAACAGGACGCCCCGGCCGATCCCCGCCTCTGGCTCGAACAGCAGCTCGGCGTCACCCTGAGTGATGCCCCGGCCTATCAGCGCCAAGGCAAGCTGGGCCACTATCTGCATTATCGTCAGCAGCTCAATGGCGCACCGATCGCCGGCCTGATGGCCGCCGTCAGTCTCGATGAGCAGGGTCGCCCGTGGCGCCTTTATCACAATACCCGGCTGATGCAGGCACAGGCGACGCCATGTGATGAAGCAAGCCGCGCCGGGGTGGATGCCTATACCGCCACGCTGGATAGCGCTGTGTGGCAATTCGCCGGCAGTGACGAGGCCCAGCCCTGGTACTGGCAGGATGGCGACACCCTGACTGCGGCCTGGCGCCTGCTGGCGGTGGAAAGCCAGCCGGGCAACAGCAAGAGCAGCCACTGGCAACTGTTTGTCACCTGCGATGGCAGCGCCCTGCTGGGGCGCACGCTGCAAGAGGCCAACACCCGTGCCGAAGCGGCCCCGCTGGCAGGGGAAGCGGCCACGGTGCAGGCCCGCATCTTTGCCCTCGATCCCCGCACCCAACTGCAAGATGGCAACCTGCTGTGGCGCCACGATCTGGTGCTGGACAACGGGGCCTATCGCACCGTGCCGCTCACGGTACAAAAGGTGGATGACACCTACCAGCTAAATGGCCCACGCGCCCGGGTCGTGGATGGCACGGCGCCGGAAACTGCCCCCTTTAGCAGCCCTGATGCCGATGGCTTCCAGCTGGATCACCAGCAGCCCGCCTTCCTCGATATCAATGGCTACTACCATCTGGATCTGGCCCAGCGCCATGTGGAATCCCTTGGCTACCCAACGCTGATGGGCGGCCCCCTGGCCATCGATACCGATGCCGGGGAGCAGGACAACTCTCTCTATGACCCCTTCCTGCGCCGGTTGGAAATTGGCCGGATAGGGGTACCCGATGCGGAAGATCCCATGGTGATCTGGCACGAGTTTGGCCATGCGGTGCAGCACCATATCCTGCCCGACATGGGAGACGAGGGTGACTGGGGCGCCATCGGCGAGGGCTTTAGCGACTATCTGGCCGCCAGCTGGCGCCAGCGTAGTCCAGAGGCTCGCCAGTTCGAGCCTTTCATGGTCTTCAACTGGGATGCCAGGATCAGCGGCCGGACGCCCCGTCAGCTCGACGATCTGCGGGCGCGCTATCATCCGGGCTTCCTCTATCCGGCTCACCTCACTATCAACGGCAGCAACGGCGACCAATTGTGGGGCACTCCGCTCTTCACCGCGCTGCGCCAGGCCGTTGAACAGTATGGCGAGGTAGCCCGTGACGAGTTCGATACCCTGCTGATTGAATCCCACTTCGGCCTCGGCCCGCAGGTGCGGATGCCCCAGCTGGCGCGGGTCACCGTGGATACCGCCAACCGCCTCTATCCTGATCGCAGTTATGGCAAGCTGCTGGAGCAGGCCTTCCGCCACCACGCCCTGCTGCCCACTCCCATTGCGGCCCGCCTTGCCGATGACAGCTACCTGCTGCCCGGGGAGAAAAAGAGCCTCGCCATCGAATTGACCAACCAGAGCGGCCGCCCCCTGACCGTGGCTGACGCCAGCCTGCTCCCGAGCAAGGGGCTCATGGGTGAGGATCACTGGCAGGGAGAGCTCAACGCCGATGGCACAGCCCGCTGGACCCTGCCGCTGGAAGCGGCGAGCAACCTGACCTGTGGCGAGGCAGTCACCTTGCCGCTGCAGTTCCAGCTCACCCTGCCCAGCCCCACCGAGCGCCAGACCCGCCTTGACCTGCAACTGCCGATCGGTGAACCGCTCTGGCAGCGGGCCATCGGCCAGGGTGGCCAGATCAAGGATGCGGTGAGCGATGAACGGCACGGCCTGTCCCGCTTCACTCTCACCCTGCCCGAGAGCAAGGCCCGCATCGACAGCGGATTCGTGGTTGCCCTCGATCTGGAGCACAGCAAGCTGGAGCAGCTGGAGATCTGGCTCACCTCCCCTTACGGCACCCGGATCAGCCTGTGGAACAAGGGTTATGCCAGCCATACCCGGCTCAAGGGGGAGTTCCCCCGTGAACTGGTACCGTTCGAATCACTCGATAAGCTGCACGGCGAACCGCTCGCTGGCCGCTGGCTGCTGGAGATCAACGACACCAGCGCCGGTGACACCGGTCAGTTGCGCAACTGGCGGGTAGCCCAGCAAGTCGGCGCCCGCTGCGACAAGGATGAAGCCCTGCCCAACACCGGCATCATTCCCCTTGAGCAGGATGAAGGGGGTGGCGGCACGGCTTCCCCCCTGCTGCTGTTGCTGGCCCTCTGGCCCCGCCTCTGGCGCCGGAGCACCCCGCGCCGTTGAATCCTGTACCACGGGGGTTACCGCCCCCGTGAACCTGTGACCGAATCAAGGAATGTGAAGTGAAACCATCCGTACTGGTTATTGCAACCCTCTCAGCCCTGCTCAGCGCCTGTGGCGGCGGGGAAGATAACGCACCACTGGCGATCCCGGACTACCGGGTCGATGTCGCCCTGCCAACCGCAGGTACCCTGTGCGCCGATCTGGATCAGAACTGGCAATGTGATCCTGCCGACCCTGCCGTCAGCGGCGAAGGAGCGGTGGCCCTGGTCAGCCGTTCGGCCAACATCGTCAACTCGCCCCTGCTGTTCGTACCGAGGAGCGGAGGCCTGCTACTGGCACATCCGGCCGCCAAAGGGGATCCACAACGGCTGCAACCGACCCTGCTCAGTACCCTGTGGCAGAGCCGCATTGCCGAAGGGGTGGCCGCCGATCGCGCACTGACGCAGTTGCTGGCCGATCTCGCGCCGCTGCAACCGGGCAGCGACCGCGCGGCCCTCGCAGGTCTCGGCCAGTTTGATCAGGCGCTGCAGCAGGTGGCGATCAGCTTGCAGCAACAGGCCCGCACACGCCTTGCCACCGCCAAGGAGACCCAGTTGCTCACCACCAGCTATCGCGCCATCAGCCTGATGCTGGCGCAATTGGCTCAGGAGTGGCAGCGCAACGGCCAGTTTGCCGAAGAGACCCAAAGAGAGCTGCTGACCCTGCTGGTGCAGCAGCAGCCACGCAACCTGCTGACCGTCACCGGCGTCACCACCTTCAGCGATGGCAACGACCCGCTGCTGGAACAGGAACCCGCCGACTATCCGGGACAAGATGCCAGCTGGAATCGCACTCGTCCCCAACTTGCCTATCGCAAGCTCGATGATCGCGGTCAGGTGCTCCCTGACAACGCGCCGAGCTGGCAGTGCGTCAAGGATCTCAATACCGGTCTGGTGTGGGAGGTCAAATCGGATGATCCCTTGAGTCCTGACTGGAAAAGCAGACCCTTTGCCTATGAGGATGAGCAGTTCAAGGCGACCGCAGGCGAGCAGCAAGCGGCCTACCAGCATATTCATAAGAGGATCGAACAGCTCACCGCCGAAGGAGATCTGGCGGCCCTCGCCCGAGCACAGGCGCTGACCACCATGCTGACCACCCGCGCGTATCAGCAGTGGCTCAATGGCGAGCAGCGCTGCGGCATCAGCCAGTGGCGGCTGCCCACCATGGGTGAGCTGATGTCACTGATGCACTACGGCAGCCTGGCCAAGGACCCGCTGGGTCAGCGCATCATCGTGGATACCCGTTACTTCCCGGATATCGCCTCCTCGGAAGATGACACCTACCATGGCTACTACTGGAGCGCCACCAGCAACACCGCCCAGCGCTTCTCCGGTGGCCCCATCAGCAAACGCACAGTCCTGCTCCTGGGAGAAGATGCGGGCACCACCTATCCCGCACTGGTGCAGCAAGATACCTATATCGAGCTGATGCAGGTACGACTGGTCGCCACTCCCCAATAATCCGAGGAATATCATGAGCCTTTATCGCTTTTCGTTCGCCATGCTGGCACTGCTGGCCCCCCTGGCCCACGGTGCTGCCATTTGTGATGACACCATGGATCGCACCGCCCCCTCTGCCCGTTTTCTTGACCATGGCAACGGCACCGTCACGGATCAACACACCGGCCTCACCTGGATGCGCTGCAAACTGGGACAGACATGGAGTGGCAGCAGTTGCCTGGGGGAACCGACCGTTTACTACTGGCAGCAGGGGCTGCAAGTGGCGGAGCGGATCCGCAGTGACAGCAGCCATGCTCTCTATCACTTCGGCGGTATCAGCCAGTGGCGCCTGCCCGACATCAAGGAGCTGGCGACCCTGGTCGAGCATGCCTGCTACAAGCCCTCTCTCAATGAAGCCATTTTCCCGCGTGCCATGGCGGGGGGCGGTAAAGAGGTCAATGAGGGCTATGTCTATCTGATGAGCAGCACGGTAACCTCCGCCAATGGTCAGCGGGCGTATCTGGACATCACCTCGGGAGATATCGGTCTTCGCGCCATTGGCGCCTACCCGGATCAGGTCTTGTTGGTCGCCAATAAACCCTGACCGCCCCACGCTCGAAACCGGAACGCGATGACAGGAGAGGCTTGAAAGCCTCTCTTTTTATTGCTCTTGCCACCCCCCCTGTCTCACCCGCCATCACGCTCTTCTCCCACCAGTGCCCCCTGCCCGCGATACCGACCTGATCCGGCTTCGCCCGCGGCATTTACCCCTTTCAGGTGATAACGAGGAGCAGCTCTCTGCGCTTTACAGGCCTTTCCCGCCCGCCATAACCAACAAAAAAGTGCGCTTCTTAACAAAATTTAATTACCGGTTAACCGATTAATAATTAACCCGTAAAAATGACATGTAAATCAGTGCGAAAGTGTCATAATGCGTAACATTATTGTTAAGTCGCTTGATTAATTTGGTTAGGAAAAACCTCTATGTTTGCTGATATTTCTGCTCAACATTGGGCTTTTGCCATTTATGTCATCGGTGCCATCACCATCTGTCTGGTGATGATAGGCCTCGCCGCCCTGCTGGGAGGTCGTGCCTACGGCCGCACCAAGAACAAGCCATTTGAATCTGGTGTCGACTCGGTCGGCAGTGCCCGCCTGCGTTTTTCCGCCAAGTTCTATCTGGTCGCCATGTTCTTCGTCATCTTCGACGTCGAGGCGCTCTACCTGTTTGCCTGGTCCGTTTCCGTGCGCGAAAGCGGCTGGGTCGGCTTTATTGAAGCCACCATTTTCATCGGACTGCTGCTTATCGGCCTGATCTACCTCTGGCGCATCGGCGCACTGGACTGGTCACCGCGCAAACCGCAGTCGAACAACAAAAACAGTGATTGAACCACAGACCCTTTCCTTGAGGTTGCACCATGAAGTACACCCTGACCCGGATTGACCCGGATGCCCCCGTTGAGCGCTACCCCCAGGAGCAGCGCCAGACCGTCGATGACCCACTGGCGCAAGAAGCGACGCGCGGCATCATGATGGGCCGTCTCGAGGAGGTGCTGCAAGACACAGTCAACTGGGGCCGCAAAAACTCCCTCTGGCCTTACAACTTCGGCATCTCCTGCTGCTATGTGGAGATGTGTACCGCCTTCACCTCCCCCCACGATGTGGCCCGCTTCGGCGCCGAAGTTATCCGCGCTTCGCCCCGTCAGGCCGACTTCATGGTGATTGCAGGGACCCCCTTCATCAAGATGGCGCCAGTCATCCAGCGCCTGTATGAACAGTTGCTCGAACCCAAGTGGGTGATCTCCATGGGGGCCTGCGCCAACTCCGGCGGCATGTATGACATCTATTCCGTGGTGCAGGGGGTGGACAAGTTCCTGCCGGTCGACGTCTACATTCCGGGTTGCCCGCCCCGTCCCGAAGCCTTTTTACAAGCCCTGATGCTGCTGCAGGACTCCATCGGCAAAGAACGCCGCCCCCTCTCCTGGGTGGTGGGCGATCAGGGGATCTACCGTCCCCAGATGCAGGCCGAAAAAGAGCGCAAGCGCGGCGAACGGATCAATGTGACCAACCTGCGCACGCCGGATGAGATCTGACCATGAAACTGACTCGTGATTTTCCCAGCAATTACGCCATGGCCCAGTGGCAGCCCAGCGACCACAAGGATGCCAAAGTGATTGGCGAACTGTTTGCCCACTTCGGGGCCGAGCACTTCACCGTGCAGACTACCCGTACCGGCGTACCGGTGGTCTGGATTCCCCGAGAACTGCTGCAGGATGTGATGGGCTTTTTGCGCAAAGTGCCCTCCCCGTTTGTGATGCTGTTTGATCTCAGCGCCACCGACGAGCGGCTGCGCAGCCATCGCGACGGTCTGCCCCAGAGCGACTTCACCGTTTTCTATCACCTCATCTCCATCGACCGTAACGCCGATGTGATGTTGAAAGTAGCGCTGGCCGAGAGTGACCTGCATCTGCCCTCCATCACCAACCACTTCCCCAATGCCAACTGGTACGAGCGGGAAGTGTGGGATCTGATGGGCATCACCTTCGACGGTCACCCCCATCTGACCCGCATCATGATGCCCAAGAGCTGGCAGGGTCACCCGCTGCGCAAGGATTACCCGGCGCGCGCCACCGAATTCGATCCCTTCATGCTCGATGCCGCCAAACAGGACATGGAGCAGGAGAACCTGCTGTTCAAACCGGAAGAGTGGGGGCTGGCCCGCGGCAACGAGAATGAGGACTACATGTTCTTGAACCTCGGCCCCAACCACCCCTCTGCCCACGGTGCTTTCCGGTTGGTGTTGCAGCTCGATGGCGAGGAGATCCGCAACTGCGTGCCCGACATCGGCTACCACCATCGCGGCGCCGAGAAGATGGGCGAGCGTCAGTCCTGGCACAGCTACATCCCCTATACCGACCGGGTCGAGTATCTGGGCGGGGTGATGAACAACCTCCCCTACGTGCTGGCAGTCGAGAAGCTGGCCGGCATCAAGGTGCCGCAGCGGGTCGACATGATCCGGGTGATGATGGCGGAGCTGTTCCGCATCCAGAGCCACCTCTTGTTCCTCGGGACCTATATCCAGGACGTAGGGGCCATGACCCCGGTCTTCTTCACCTTCACCGACCGGCAGAAGATCTACACCATCATCGAAGCGATCACCGGTGCCCGTATGCACCCGGCCTGGTTTCGTATCGGCGGTGTGGCCCACGACTTGCCGAAGGGATGGCAGCGGCTGGTGCAGGACAACCTGTTGAGCTGGTTGCCCAAGCGCTTGATGGATTACGAAAAAGCGGCGATGCGCAACAGCATTCTGCGCGGTCGAACCATAGGCGTCTCTGCCTACACCACCGAGCAGGCGTTGTCCTGGGGCACCACGGGGGCCGGATTACGCGCCACCGGCCTCAACTTCGACGTGCGCAAGTGGCGCCCCTACTCCGGTTACGATCAGTTCGACTTTGAAGTGCCAGTCGGCAGCAATGGCGATGCCTACGACAGAGCCACCGTGCGGATCGAGGAGATCCGCCAGAGCATGTCGATCATCGAGCAGTGTATGAAGAACATGCCGGAGGGCCCCTTCAAGGCGGATCACCCCCTCACCACCCCGCCGCCCAAAGAGCGCACCCTGCAGCACATCGAGACCCTGATCAACCACTTCCTGCAAGTGTCGTGGGGCCCGGTGATGCCCGCTGCCGAGTCGTTCCAGATGATTGAGGCGACCAAGGGGGTCAACAGTTACTACCTGACCAGTGACGGCTCCACCATGAGCTATCGGACCCGGATCCGCACCCCGAGCTTTGCTCACCTGCAGCAGATCCCCTCGGTGATCAAGGGCAGCATGGTGTCGGACCTCATCGTCTATCTGGGCAGTATCGATTTCGTTATGTCGGATGTGGACCGTTAAGTGATCCGCCCTCCCGGCCATGGCCGGGAATTTGGATCACCGAACGAGCAGTAAAAGGACAAGCCACCAAAGGTCAAGTCATGAGCCAGCAATGTCAGTGTCACAATAATCAGACCCCACAGGGGCAAGGGGCATGCAGCAGCAAACAGGACGACTTCGTTCTGAGCCAGGCTGAACGCGATGCCATCGAACACGAGAAACACCACTACGAAGATCCCCGCGCCGCCAGCATCGAAGCGCTCAAGATCGTGCAGCAGGCCAGAGGCTGGGTACCCGACGGCGCCATTCACGCCATCGCGGCCGAGCTCGGCATTCCCGCCAGCGACGTGGAGGGGGTTGCCACCTTCTATAGCCAGATCTTCCGCCAGCCGGTAGGGCGTCACATCATCCGCGTCTGCGACAGCATGGTCTGCTACATCAATGGCCATGAAGATCTGCTGGCCGGTCTCAAGGAGGTGATGAACCTCGGCCCCGGTCAAACCACCCCGGATGGCCGCTTCACCCTGCTGCCGGTCTGCTGCCTTGGCAACTGCGACAAGGGGCCAGCGATCATGATCGATGACGACACCTATGGCGGTCTCGATCCGGTGACCTTGCTGAAAACCCTGGAGGCTTACCCATGAGCCTGCCGCAAAACAAGATCCTCGCCTCTCTTGGCACCGCCAATCGCACCCCGCGAGCCCCCGAGACCCACCCGCTCACCTGGCGGCTGCGGGATGACGGCCAGCCGGTGTGGCTGGAGGAGTATCAGGCCAAACAGGGCTATGAAGCCGCCCGCAAGGCGCTCGGCCAGATGAGCCCGGACGAGATTGTCAGTACCGTCAAGGATGCCGGTCTCAAGGGGCGTGGCGGCGCGGGCTTCCCCACGGGTGTGAAGTGGGGGCTGATGCCCAAAGACGAGAGCATGAACATCCGTTACCTGCTCTGCAACGCCGACGAGATGGAGCCCAACACCTGGAAAGATCGCCTGCTGATGGAGCAACTGCCCCATCTGCTGATCGAGGGGATGATCATCAGTGCTCGGGCGCTCAAGGCCTATCGCGGCTATATCTTCCTGCGCGGCGAATACGTTGATGCCGCCATCCACCTGCGCCGGGCGGTGGAAGAGGCCAAGGCCGCCGGTCTGCTGGGCAAGAACATTCTGGGCTCCGGTTTTGATTTCGAGCTGTTCGTCCACACCGGCGCCGGCCGCTACATCTGTGGTGAAGAGACGGCGTTGATCAATTCGCTGGAAGGGCGCCGCGCCAACCCGCGTGCCAAACCCCCCTTCCCCGCCGTCTCCGGCGTCTGGGGCAAACCCACCTGCGTCAACAACGTCGAAACCCTCTGCAACGTCCCCGCCATCATCGGCAACGGGGTCTCCTGGTATCACGGGCTGGCGCTGCCGGGCTCGGACGATCACGGCACCAAGCTGATGGGCTTCTCCGGCAAGGTGAACAACCCCGGGGTCTGGGAGCTGCCCTTTGGCATCACCGCCCGCGAGCTGTTTGAAAATTACGCCGGCGGGATGAAGAGCGGCTATCGCCTGAAAGCCTGGCAACCGGGCGGCGCGGGCACCGGCTTCCTGCTGCCGGAGCACCTCGATGCCCAGATGTATACCGCCGGTATCGGCAAGGTAGGTACCCGGATGGGGACTGGCCTCGCCATGGCGGTGGATGACTCAATCAGCATGGTCTCCCTGCTGCGCAACATGGAGGAGTTCTTCGCCCGCGAGTCGTGTGGCTGGTGCACGCCCTGTCGCGATGGCCTGCCCTGGAGCGTCAAGCTGCTGCGGGCACTGGAACGTGGCGAAGGGCAATCCGGCGATCTGGCGACTCTGGAACAACTCTGCGGTTTCCTTGGCCCGGGCAAGACCTTCTGCGCCCACGCACCGGGCGCCGTCGAGCCGCTCGCCAGCGCCATCAAATATTTCCGCTCCGAATTCGAGGCCGGGATCAAGGGCAGCGGTGATAACCGCAAGCCGGTCAAAGGGATCCAGCCCAATCTGCTGGGCGAGCGCTGGTAACGACACCACAGATTTCACAAAACAGGTTTCAGGGAAGTTGTATGGCAACCATTTATGTAGACGGCAAAGAGTACGAGGTAGACGGAGCAGATAACCTGCTGCAAGCCTGTCTGTCGCTGGGTCTGGACGTCCCCTATTTCTGCTGGCATCCGGCGCTGGGTAGCGTTGGTGCCTGCCGCCAGTGTGCGGTCAAACAGTATCAGAATGCCGATGACAAACGCGGTCGTCTGGTCATGTCCTGCATGACCCCGGCCACCGATGGCAGCTACATCGCCATCGAGGATGAAGAGGCTAAAGAATTTCGCAAGAGCGTGGTGGAGTGGCTGATGACCAACCACCCCCACGACTGCCCGGTATGTGAAGAGGGCGGCGCCTGCCACCTGCAGGACATGACGGTGATGACAGGCCACAACAGCCGTCGCTACCGCTTCACCAAACGCACCCACCAGAATCAGGAGCTGGGCCCCTTCATCGGTCACGAGATGAACCGCTGCATCGCCTGCTACCGCTGCGTCCGTTACTACAAGGATTATGCCGGTGGCGAGGATCTCGGGGTCTATGGTGCCCACGACAACGTCTATTTTGGGCGGGTCGAGGATGGCACCCTGGAGAGTGAATTTTCCGGCAACCTGGTGGAGGTCTGCCCCACCGGCGTCTTCACCGACAAGACCCACTCCGAACGTTACAACCGCAAGTGGGACATGCAATTTGCCCCCAGCATCTGCCAGCAATGCTCCGTGGGCTGCAACATCAGTCCGGGCGAGCGTTATGGCGAGCTGCGCCGCATCGAAAACCGCTTCCACGGCAGCGTCAACCACTACTTCCTCTGTGACCGTGGCCGCTTTGGCTATGGCTACGTCAATCTGGCGGACCGCCCGCGCCAACCGCTGCTCAAAGATGGCAACGACCAGCTGACCATCACAGTCGATGGCGCCCTCAACCGCGCCGCCGATGCCCTGCGCAGCGCTAGCAGCCTCATCGGCATCGGCTCGCCCCGCGCCTCGCTGGAGAGCAACTTTGCCCTGCGCGAGCTGGTGGGTGAAGCCAACTTCTACGCAGGCGTCGAGCAGGCCGAGTGGGCCTGTCAGCTGAAGATGCTGCAGATCCTGCAACAGGGCGGCGTGCCAACCCCGAGCCTGCGGGACATGGAAGAGGCCGACGCCATTCTGCTGCTCGGCGAGGATGTCACCATGAGCGCAGCCCGTATCGCGTTGGCGCTGCGCCAAGCCGTCAAGGGCAAGGCTCGCGAGCTGGCCCGCAAGATGAAGGTCGATCTGTGGCAAGTCGCCGCCGTTCAAACCCTGGGTCAGAACGAGCGCTACCCGCTGCTCATCACCAGCCTCGACACCACCCGTCTGGACGATGTGGCGGCCGACAAGCTGCACGCCCCCTATGCCGATCAGGCGCGCCTTGGCTTTGCCATCGCCAACCTGCTCGACCCGAGTGCACCGGCCGTGGCCGACCTCTGCCCCGAACAGCAGGCACAAGCGGCTCGCTGGGCCGAGCTGCTCGGCAACGCCAGGAAGCCGCTCATCATTGCAGGCTCCACTGCCCGCGAGGTGGCGCTGCTTGAGGCGGCCAGCAACATTGCCCGCGCCCTGAAAGGCCTTGGACAGGAAGCCAGCATCGCGCTGGTTGGCCAGGAGGCCAACTCGCTGGGTCTGGCCATGCTGGGCGCTCAAACCTTGTCAGACAAGCCGCTCGAAGCCGCCCTTGCGCGTATCGAGGCCGAAGAGGGGTTGGCGCTGGTCACCCTGGAGAACGATCTCTACCGCCGCGCGCCGCGCAACCGGGTGGATGCTGCGCTGGCACGGCTGCAGCACCTGCTGGTCATCGACCATCAGGCGACCCCGACCGCCAACAAGGCTGATCTGGTGCTGCCAGCGGCCAGTTTTGCCGAAGCCGATGGCACCCTGGTGAACATGGAAGGGCGCGCCCAGCGCTTCTTCCAGGTCTATGCACCCGCCTTTTACAACGCCGATATTCAGGTGCGTGAAGGGTGGCGCTGGCTGGCGGCGCTGCAAGGGGCGATCGAACGCAAGCCGCTGCGCTGGCAGAACTTCGAGCAGATCAGCCACGCTTGCGCCAGCAGTCATCCGCTGCTGGCCACCATGCTGGAAGCAGCGCCCAACGCAGGCTTGCGGATCCGTGGCATGCGACTGGCCCGTGAGCCGCATCGTTACAGCGGTCGCACCTCCATGCTGGCGGATCAGAACGTCAGCGAGCCGCGGGTAGCGCAAGATCCCGACTCCCCCTTCAACTTCTCCATGGAAGGGTATGCCGGAGCCCGTCAGCCGCTGCCGCAAGTACCGTTCGCCTGGGCGCCGGGCTGGAACTCTCCCT
Source organism: Aeromonas sp. 84A (assembly GCF_051919345.1). Classification (NCBI taxonomy): domain Bacteria; kingdom Pseudomonadati; phylum Pseudomonadota; class Gammaproteobacteria; order Aeromonadales; family Aeromonadaceae; genus Aeromonas; species Aeromonas sp. 84A. The sequence continues at coordinate 2,333,979 of NZ_JBQBEW010000001.1, read as the reverse complement.
CCGCCTGGAACAAGTTCCAGGATGAAGTGGGTGGCAAACTGCGTGCTGGCGATCCGGGTCGCCGTCTGCTGGAAGCAACAGACCCGCAGGCAGAAGGCAAGGCGCTGCTCGGCTGGTTCACCACCATCCCCGCCCCCTTCAAGGCCGCAGAGGCGCTGCAAGTGGTCAATTATGCCCAGCTGTTTGGCGGCGAGGAGCTCTCCGCTCGCAGCCCGGTCATTCAGGCCCGGATGACCGAACCCGAGCTGGTGCTCAATCCCCTTGATGCGCAGCGTCTGGCCCTCCACGGGGGCAGTCAGGTCTCCTTCTCCTGGGGCGGTAGCCACTGGCAACTGCGTCTGCGGCTTAGCGAGCAGCTGAGCGCTGGTCTGGTGGGGCTCCCCCTTGGGGTAAACGGCCTGCCGACGGCCCTGCAACAAGCCTCAATCACTAACCTGCAGGAGGTGATCGCATGAGCGAGTCGCTGATCGATCTGTTGCTGGAGGTGGGCAAGGCACTGATCGTGCTGGTGGGGATCGTGGGAGCTGGAGCCTTCATGAGCTTCATCGAGCGCCGTCTGCTGGCCCTGTGGCAAGATCGCTACGGCCCCAACCGGGTGGGGCCGTTTGGTCTGCTCCAGCTGGCCGCCGACATGATCAAGATGTTCTTCAAGGAGGACTGGATCCCGCCGTTCGCTGATCGGCGGATCTTTATCCTGGCCCCCATCATCGCCTTCACTGCCTTTATTCTGGCGTTTGCGGTGGTGCCCATCACCCCCACCTGGGGCGTGGCGGATCTCAATGTGGGGCTGCTCTACATCCTGGCCATCGCGGGGCTGGCGGTCTATGCGGTGCTGTTCGCCGGCTGGTCGAGCAACAACAAATACTCATTGCTCGGCAGCTTGCGCGCCTCGGCCCAGACCCTCTCCTACGAGGTGTTCCTGGGCTTGTCGCTCATGGGGATTGTGATCCAGACCGGCAGTTTCAACCTGCGGGATATCGTCGAGGCACAGGCAGACTTGTGGAACGTGGTGCCCCAGATCCTGGGCTTTGTCACCTTCCTGTTTGCCGGTGTCGCCGTCACCCACCGTCACCCGTTCGATCAGCCAGAAGCCGAGCAGGAGCTCGCCGACGGCTATCACATCGAGTATGCGGGGATGAAGTGGGGTCTCTTCTTCGTGGGCGAATATATCGGCATCGTGCTGATCTCCTCGCTCATCGTGACCCTCTTCTTCGGTGGCTGGCACGGCCCCTGGCTGCCCCCCTTCATCTGGTTTGCCCTGAAGACCGCCTGTTTCATGGTGTTCTTCATCCTGCTGCGGGCCTCCCTGCCTCGCCCGCGCTTTGACCAGGTGATGTCGTTTGGCTGGAAAGTCTGCTTGCCGCTGACCCTGATCAATATGCTGGTCACCGCGGCAGTTGTACTGATAAGTACGCAGTGAGGCACTCAATATGAAAATTGTTAGCATTATTCAGGGTGTCGGCACCCAGTTACGCAGTCTGGCCATGGTCTTCTCCCATGCCTGGCGGCCCCGTGAAACCCTCAACTATCCGGAGCAGGCAGTCTATGCGGCCCCCCGCTACCGAGGTCGCATCGTGCTGACCCGTGACCCCGATGGGGACGAGCGCTGCGTGGCCTGCAACCTCTGCGCAGTTGCCTGCCCGGTCGGCTGCATCTCGCTGCAAAAATCTGAGCGGGATGATGGCCGCTGGTATCCGGAGTTCTTTCGCATCAACTTCTCTCGCTGCATCTTCTGCGGCCTGTGTGAAGAGGCTTGCCCCACCACCGCTATCCAGCTGACACCGGATTTCGAGATGGGTGAGTATCGCCGCCAGGATCTGGTGTACGAGAAGGAAGATTTGCTGATCAGCGGGCCCGGCAAATACCCGGACTACAACTTCTATCGCATGAGCGGGATGGCCATCGACGGCAAGCCGAAAGGGGATGCCGAAAACGAAGCCAAGCCCATCGATGTCAAGAGCCTGCTGCCCTGAGGAGTCAATCATGGAACTGGCATTTTATGCCTCGGCCCTGGTGGCCATTTACAGCACGCTGCGGGTGATCAGCACCAGCAATCCCATGCATGCGCTGCTCAATCTCATCATCTCCCTCATCGCCGTGGCCATGATCTTCTTCTGCCTGGGTGCCGCCTTTGCGGGCGCCCTGCAGGTGATCGTCTACGCCGGCGCCATCATGGTGCTGTTCGTGTTCGTGGTGATGATGCTGAACCTGGGGAGTGCCCAGGCACAGGAGAAAAAGTGGCTCACCCCCATGACCTGGGGGGGCCCAGCCCTGCTCTCGCTGATCCTGCTGGGCTTTCTGGCCCACGGCATTCTCGGGGTGACCGGCGGCCTGATCGGAGTGACCGAGGTGACCGCCAAGCAGGTGGGTGTCGAGCTCTTTGGCCCCTATGTGCTGGCGGTGGAGCTTGCCTCCATCCTGCTGCTGGCGGGTCTGGTAACCGCCTATCACCTGGGTCGGGAAGAGAAGAGCGGTGAAGTGCTCTCCGTCCCCCGCACAGCATCCCGCTCTGCACAAGAAGGAGGTCAGCAATGAATGGAATCCCTATGGAGCACGGCCTCCTGCTGGCCGCGGTGCTCTTCTGCATCGGCTTGTGCGGTCTGCTGATCCGCCGCAACCTGCTCTACATCCTGATGAGTATCGAGATCATGATGAATGCCTCGGCACTGGCGTTTGTGGTGGCGGGTAGCCGCTGGGCCCAGGCCGATGGCCAGATCATGTATATCCTGGTGATTTCTCTGGCGGCAGCGGAGGCCAGTATCGGCCTTGCCATGTTACTGCTGCTCTATCGTCGTTACCACACCCTGAACGTGGACACTGTGAGCGAGATGCGCGGATGAGCCTCTTATATCTGACTTTTCTATTTCCGCTGCTGGGATGGCTGGTGCTGGCCTTCTCCCTCGGCCGGTTTGGTGAGCGTACCTCGGCGCTGATCGGGGTAGGCTCCATTGGCTTGTCGGCCCTCACTACCCTGTGGGTGAGCAGGGACTTTCTGGGCAACCCGCCCGAGGGGGGCGTCTATGTCCAGCACCTGTGGCAATGGATGGCGGTGGGCAACTTTACCCCGAGCTTCTCGCTGGCACTGGATGGCCTGTCGCTGACCATGCTGGGGGTGGTGACCGGGGTGGGTTTCTTTATCCACCTGTTCGCCTCCTGGTATATGCGCGGTGAAGAGGGCTACTCCCGCTTCTTTACCTACACCAACCTCTTTATCGCCAGCATGCTGTTTCTGGTACTGGCCGATGACCTGCTGTTTGTCTACCTCGGCTGGGAAGGGGTGGGGCTGTGCAGCTATCTGCTGATCGGCTTCTACTACAAGGATCGCAACAACGGCGCAGCGGCCCTCAAGGCATTTGTCGTGACCCGGGTGGGTGATGTCTTCCTCGCCATCGGCCTGTTTATCCTCTATCGGGATCTGGGCACCCTCAATATCCACGAGCTGCTGGTTCGTGCCCCGACCCTGTTTGCCGAGGGCTCCCCTGCCCTGTCGCTGGCCTGCCTGATGCTCTTGGGCGGCGCGGTCGGCAAATCGGCACAGCTGCCGCTGCAAACCTGGCTGGCGGATGCGATGGCAGGCCCGACGCCCGTCTCCGCGCTGATCCACGCCGCCACCATGGTGACCGCCGGTGTCTACCTGATTGCCCGTACCCACGGCCTGTTCCTGCTGGCGCCAGAGATCCTCCATCTGGTCGGGCTGGTTGGCGCCATCACGCTAGTGCTGGCAGGCTTTGCCGCGCTGGTTCAGACCGATATCAAGCGGATCCTCGCCTACTCCACCATGAGCCAGATTGGCTACATGTTTCTGGCACTGGGTGTCGGCGCATGGGAAGGGGCCATCTTCCACCTGATGACCCACGCCTTCTTCAAGGCGCTGCTGTTCCTCTCCGCCGGTGCCGTGATCAACGCCTGCCACCATGAGCAGAACATCTTCAAGATGGGTGGCCTGCGCAAGAGTTTGCCGCTGGTCTACGCCTGCTTCCTGGTGGGGGGCTCGGCGCTGGCGGCGTTGCCGCTGGTCACCTCCGGTTTCTACAGTAAGGACGCCATCCTGTGGCAAGTAGAAGCCTCTGGCCAAAGCGCGCTGCTGTGGGCAGGTCTGGTAGGGGCATTCCTCACCTCGCTCTACACCTTCCGGCTGATCTTTATCGCCTTCCATGGCAAAGAGCAGACCAAAGCCCATGCGGGCCACGGTCTGGCTCACCATCTGCCGCTGCTGGTATTGCTGGTGCTCTCCACCGGCATAGGCGCGCTGATCACCCCGCCACTGGCAGGTGTACTACCCGCAGGCCCGGGGGACCATATCGAAGAGGGTCGCCATGCACTGGAGGTAGCCTCCGGCATCATCGCCATCGCAGGCATTGCACTGGCCGCGTTTCTGTTCCTTGGTGAGCGCCGTTTGGCCACCTCCATTGCCAACAGCGCGCCGGGCCGCCTGCTCAGCACCCTCTGGTTCAACGCCTGGGGCTTTGACTGGCTCTATGACCAGCTGTGGGTCAAACCCTATCTGCTGGCGACCCGTCTGCTCGGGCAGGATCCGCTGGACTGGATGATGGGCCTGCCCGCCTGGCTTGCCCTGCATGGCAACCAGCTGCTGGCCTGGACAGTAACCGGCAAGTTGCGCTGGTATGCCGCCTCCATGGGGATCGGCGCCGTGCTGGTGCTGGCGCTGTTGCTGCTGGGGTAACGCGATGAACAACCGGACAATCATACAGCCGGGCTGTTTGCTCTCCCTGATGGAACAGGGAGCGCAATCTCATATGAACTTGAACGAGAGCTGATACCGTGACCTTACTCTGGATCTTGCTAATTCCTTTTATCGGCGGCTTGCTCTGCTGGCAGATGGAGCGTCTCGGCGGGCAGTTTGTCCGCTGGGTTGCCCTGCTCTCCATGAGCGCCAGCCTGCTGCTCTCCTGTGCCATCTGGCTAAGTGGTGATTTCTCCCTTGCCACGACCGGCCTCGACAGCGCGGGCGTCTCCGGTGCTGCCTCCGCCTGGGCCGCCGAGTGGCGCCTGTCGTGGATCCCCCGCTTCGGCATCTCTTTGCATCTGGCGGTGGATGGCCTGTCGCTCTTGATGGTGATCCTTACCTGCTTTATCGGGGTACTGGCCATTCTCTGTTCGTGGAAAGAGATCGTGCAGCGCATCGGCTTCTTCCACCTCAACCTGCTCTGGATCCTGGGTGGCGTACTCGGCGTCTTTATGGCGCTGGACCTGTTCCTCTTCTTCTTCTTCTGGGAGATGATGCTGGTCCCCATGTACTTCCTGATTGCGCTCTGGGGCCATTCGGTCACTGACGGCAAATCACGGATCAACGCCGCAACCAAGTTCTTCATCTACACCCAGGTGAGCGGCCTTATCATGCTGGTGGCCATCATCGGGCTGGTGCTGACCCACCAGCATGCCACCGGAGTCTTCACCTTCAACTATCTGGAGCTGCTCAATACACCGATGAGCAAGGGCGTTCAGTGGCTGCTGATGCTGGGCTTCTTTATCGCCTTCGCGGTCAAGATGCCACTGGTGCCGCTGCACGGCTGGCTGCCGGATGCCCACAGTCAGGCGCCGACTGCAGGTTCGGTGGATCTCGCCGGTATTTTGCTCAAAACCGCCGCCTACGGTCTGCTGCGTTTTGCCTTGCCGCTCTTCCCCGAGGCGTCCGCCGAATTTGCCCCCTACGCCATGGTGCTTGGCCTGATCGGTATCGTCTACGGTGCCATCGTGGCCTTTGCCCAGACCGACATCAAACGGCTGGTAGCCTACACCAGCATCTCCCACATGGGCTTTGTGATGATCGCTATCTACTCGGGTAGCGAGCTGGCCCTGCAGGGCGCCGTGGTGCAGATGATCGCCCACGGTCTCTCGGCTGCCGGCCTCTTTATCCTCTGCGGTCAGCTCTACGAGCGGTTGCACACCCGGGATCTGCGCCAGATGGGCGGCCTGTGGGGACGCCTGCGCTATCTGCCCGGCGTGATGCTCTTCTTCTCGGTAGCGTCGCTCGGCATGCCGGGCACCGGCAACTTCGTCGGCGAGTTCCTGATCCTGGTCGGCAGCTTCCAGGTTGCCCCTGTCATCACGGCGGTCGCCACCTTCGGTCTGGTACTGGCCTCGGTCTACTCCCTCATCATGTTGCAGCGCGCCTGCTTTGGCCCCGCCAAGGATGAGAGCATGCTCAAGGGACTGGATCGCCGCGAGCTGACCATGATGATGGTGATCGCGGGCCTGCTGGTTCTGCTTGGCCTCTATCCCCAACCCGTGATTGACACCGCCAGCAGCAGCCTTATCAACGTGCTGCACTGGTATCTGCTGCCGACTGCTGGAGCCCTGCAATGACTTTCTCCGCTTCCCAACTGCTGGCACTGCTTCCCCTGCTGTTGACCACCGGGGCCATGGCGGCCCTGATGCTGGCCATCGCCTGGCGCCGCTGTGTCACCACCGCCTTTACCGTGACCATTGTTGGCCTCAACCTTGCTCTGTTCTCGCTGCCCATCGTGATGGCGCAAGGGGATCAGGGGGTCACCCCGCTGCTGCAAGTGGACAGTTACGCAGTCTTCTACATGGGTCTCGTACTGATCGGCGCCCTGGCCACCTGCACCTTCGGTCAATCGTGGCTGAAAGCCTACCCGGACAACCGGGAGGAGTTCTTCCTGCTGCTGCTGATCGCCACCGCTGGTGGTCTGGTGCTGGCATGCTCCCGTCACCTCGCCTCTCTCTTTATCGGGATCGAGATGCTGACCCTGCCAATGTTTGGTCTGGTGGGTTACGCCTACCGCGAGCGCCACTCGCTGGAAGCCGCGGTGAAATACATGGTGCTCTCTGCCGCCGCCACCGCCTTCCTGCTGTTTGGCATGGCGCTGCTCTATGCACAGGCTGGCAGCCTGAGCTTTGCAGCCCTGGGGCAGACCCTGGCCGAGAGCCCGGCTCACCATCCGCTGCTGATGGGCGGTTTGGGGTTAATGCTGGTCGGCTTTGCCTTTAAACTCTCCTTGGCCCCCTTCCACCTCTGGACCCCGGATGTCTACGAAGGTGCCCCGGCACCGGTCGCCACCTTCCTCGCCACCGTCAGCAAGGTGGCGGTCTTTGCCGTGCTGCTGCGCTTCTATCTGGCGGTACCGGCGGCGAGCGATCCCATGATCCACTGGCTGCTGGCAGCCATGGCGGTCATATCCATTCTGGTCGGCAACCTGCTGGCCCTGGTGCAGACCAACGTCAAACGGATGCTGGGTTACTCCTCCATCTCCCACTTCGGTTACCTGCTGGCGGTGATCGTGGCGAGCCGATTCGGCCAGATGCCGGTGGAAGCAGCCGGGGTCTACCTGCTGATGTATCTCTTCACCAGCCTGGGTGCCTTTGGGGTGGTGAGCATGATGTCGAGCCCCTATCGCGGCAAGGATGCCGACTCCCTGCACAGCTATCGTGGTCTGTTCTGGAAGCGCCCCTATCTGACTGCCGTACTGACGGTGATGATGTTGTCACTCGCGGGCATCCCGATGACCCTCGGCTTTATCGGCAAGTTCTACCTCATCGGCGTCACCGTCGAGGCGCAGCTCTGGTGGCTATCCGGTGCCATCGTGCTCGGCAGCGCACTGGGTCTCTACTACTACCTCAAGGTGATGGTGACCCTCTATCTGCGCGAACCGGGTATGCAGCAGCGGGATGCCAGCGCAGACTGGGCTCTCTCCTCCGGTGGAGTGGTTGTGCTGCTCTCGGCAGCTCTGGTGGTATTGCTCGGCCTCTACCCACAACCAGTCATCTCGCTGGTACAGGGTTTCCAGAACGTCGTACTGCAATAACTCAAACTGCGGCTCAATCAAAACCGGCCCCTGTGGCCGGTTTTTTATTGCCACCTAACCGGATACATCCTGCCACGACTCAAATTTGTCTCTCTTTAGAAAGGCTTATACTGACACATCAAATATTGATGGGTATTCACCCAGCCCCCTTGCTGATATATTGATGACTGGCAGGAATGGAGTTCCGAGCGATGATGCAGCCTACTTTTTATCAATTTGATGCGCATCCACTGACCGACACACTGCTTCCCTACCGAGGAGGACGACTCGATGTGTTGCTGGCCGAGCGGGATGCTGCACGTGTTGCCGAACTGCAGCAGCAGTGCCAACGCCTCGATATACAGCTTTGCGGGGCCATCTTTCCAAGCCTGGTCAGCCAGCATGGTTTCCACGAACAGGGGGCTTGGCTATTGCCCCGCCCGGCATCCCATAACCCCCTGCTGATCCCACTCTCCTCTACCGCGAGCGCCGATGAGCTGGCCACCATCATCTGCGAGCAGCTGGTCCCTCGGATCTCCCAATGGCCGGATCAACAGAAAGTCCCAACCCTCTTTCTCACTTTCGACGCCATGATCCCCAATATTGCCTCCATTCTGGAAGGGATCTATCTGCGACTGGCGGACAGGGTCAACTATGCCGGCGTCAATGCTGGCAGCGGCCAGTTCACGGCCATGCCCTGCCTCTTCGACAACCAGATATTGCTGGATCACGGGGTCAGTTGTGTACTGCTTCCCCACCAAAGTTACTCCCTGCTCGAGCACGGCTACCAGCTCACTGCTCAACCCATGCTTGCCACCAGCAGCGAGGGCAACAAGATCTCCTTTATCGACTGGGAACCCGCCTTCAGCCGCTATCAATCCCTGATACGGCAGCAATTCCAGCAGAACCTCACCCCGGAGCAGTTCTACCAGTACGGCGTCCACTTGCCGCTCGGGTTGCTCAGAGCCAATGGCGATGTAATCGTGCGGATCCCGGTCGCCGTCACCGAAGAGGGAGCCCTGCTCTGCGTGGGAGAAGTGCCAGATTACAGTATTCTCACTCTGCTCAAGGCGCCGCAAAGTCCGACCGCCAATGCCATCGAGCTGGCCGAGAAACTCAGCCAGTATGGTGTGCCTGAACGCATCGAGATCTACTACTGCGCCGGACGTCAGCAGCACTTCGGTACGCAAAGTGCGCTTGAACTGGAAACCCTCTTCACCCAAAGCGGAGCCCATGAGCTGGTCGGCGCGCTCTCCCTTGGTGAAATAGGCAGCCTGCGGCCTGGAGACTATCCGCTGTTTCACAATGGCGCCATTCTCTGCAACGGGGAGGGACGACGATGAACAATGACCACGCCATGACCGTCGTATGCGATCTCGCCCTCTGCATTGGTCGGGAGGTTACACTCGATGCCCTACTCACCAAGGTGTTGCAACGCTTTATGTTTCACTGCGCCACTCCGGTTGGTGTGGTATTGCAGCAACAACGGGAGGGATACAAGCTGCTCAAGGTGATCGGCGACGAGCAGCTGCGCCAGCACACCGGCACCACCCTGCCACTGCCAGGGTGGGTCAGCGAGGAGGAGCACTGCCTGCTGCAACAGACGCTCCCCCTGCCGGGCAGCCGCCCCTACCAATTTGCCTATCGGCTCAAGGTTGAAGGGGGTTATCTCATCTTGCTGCTCGCCCCCCAGCCACATCAGCAGATCGTACCGGTCTGCCATCTGTTCAGCCCGGTGCTCGGCAACCTGGCCCGCGCCATTTCCCTCTGCAAAGACAGCGAGCAGCTCGCCAGGCGCCAGCAGGCCGAACTGCTCGACATGCAGCGCCTCAACGAGTCCCTGCTCAAGGCCATCCCCATCCCTGTATTCTACAAGGATGTTGAAGGGCGCTTTATCAGTTGCAACCCGGCCTTTACTCAAGTGACCGGGATCAGCAAAACCGATCTAGAGGGGAAGCGAGTAGACGAAATCCTGCCGCCAGAGATGGCGGACGAATATACCCAACGTGACATGGAGGTGCTGCGTAGCAGGCAACCGCAATATTTCGAGCATACGCTGTTTGATCGCAGCGGCCACCGCTACCAGGTGCTGAACTTCAAGGATCTCTTCTATGACCATCAGGGCGAGGTGGCAGGTATCATCGGCGTCCTAGTCGACATCACTCATATCAAGGAGAGCGAACAACGCCAGCGCACCCTGCTGTTTCAGACCATAGCGGCCCTCTCCTCCGCGATTGCCCACAAAGATCCGGTCACGGCAGGACACGAACGGCGCGTGCATGATCTCGCGCTGGCCATCGGTCAACAGCTGCAACTGCCGCAAGAGCAGCTGGATGGATTGGGTCTTGCGGCCATGGTGCATAACATCGGCCTGCTGCAGATCCCGGCGGAGATCCTCACTCGCCCACGGGAACTGAGGCCAGTTGAGTTCGAACTTATCAAACAGCATCCGGATACTGGCCGCAAGATCCTGCAACAGATTGACTTCCCCTGGCCCATCACCACCATAGTGATGCAGCACCATGAGAATCTCGATGGTAGCGGCTACCCGCAGGGGCTACAGGGAGATGCGATCTCGCTGGAGGCGAGGATTATACGGGTCGCCGACTCCCTGGCCGCCATGACGGCCCACCGGCCGTTCCGGCGTGCCCTCCCCCTCACCGATGCGTTCGCCGAACTGACGCGCTACGCCGGTGTGCATTACGACAAACAGGTGGTCGATGCCTGTTTCGCCGTCTGGCAAGCGGGCTACCGCTTTACTACCACCTGACTCTGGTTGCACCAAGATGATGTTAAAAAATCTACCGCCATCCATTCAGCCACCGGGCGTCAACTCTCACCCCACCGCAGCCCTGCTCCATCAGGTGATGGAACAGCTACCCTATCGCGTCCTGTTGAAAGATACCCGTTCACACTTCATCGCCTGCAACCGTCTGCTGGCCGACGATCTGGCCCTCACTCCGGCCGAACTGGTTGGCAAGTGCGATGCCGATTTTTTCCCGACCGAGCTGGCCCAACGCTATCGGGATGACGATCTCCAGGTCATGGCCAGCGGCACAACCCGGCATCACGAAGAACCCTATCTGAAAGGGGGTGAAGACCGCTGGCTCAGTACCACCAAGTTTCCCCTGTACGATGAGCTGGGCAAGGTGATCGGCGTCGGTGTCTTCTTCGAAGATATCACCGACCAGAAGCAGCAGCAGGAGCGTCTCCAGCAATATACCTGGACGCTTGAAGCCATTACCCGCGCCCACCATGCCATGCTCAAGCAGGGGGACGAGCAGACACTACTGCAGGAGATCTGCGATGCCATCACCTTCGATGGGCGCTTTCCTCTGGTGATCATGCTGCAGGCCGCAGATCAGGACAGTATGCAGATCCTGGCGCAGGCAGGTCAGGCTATCTGGTTTGCCAGCGATGACTGGCTCACCCGGGATGTGGCCCTGATCCGGGCCATCAGTTCAGGCGAGATGCTTAACGAAGCACTCGGCATCGAACTGGTTCACCACTCCGCCACCCTGAGGGGCCGGCTGCTGCTGCCATTACCGTGGCAAGCAACAGTGCCAGGTGGCCTGCTTATTCACAGCACGCAGGCCAGAGCCTTCACCGATGAGGAAGTACACCTCTTCAACGGACTGGCTGACTACCTGACCTATGGCCTGCAAGCTCGTCGTACCCAGCAAGCCTATCTCGCCGCTCAGCGAGAAAAAGCCATGCATGCCCGTCAATTGGAGCTGGCCCTGGAGGATGCGCTGGGAGCCATCGCAGCCGTGCTGGAACAACGCGATCCCTACACTGCAGGTCACCAGAAGCACGTCGCTACTCTGGCGTTGGCCATCGGTCGGGAACTGGGGCTGGGTGACAAACAGTTACGTGGTCTTTATCTGGGCGCCATGGTGCACGATATCGGTAAAATCCAGGTGCCTGTCGAGATCCTGACCAAACCGGGCAAGCTGACCCCCCAGGAGTTCAATCTGGTCAAGGAGCACCCGACGGCAGGCTATCTGGTGCTCAAGGATATCGACTTCCCCTGGCCCATCGCCCGGATGATCCACCAGCACCACGAGTATCTCGATGGCTCCGGCTATCCGCTGGGACTCAAGGGGGATGAGATCCTGCTGGAGGCCCGCATCCTCACCGTCGCCGATATCGTCGAATCCATGTCCTCGGATCGCCCCTATCGCGCCGCCCTCGGCATTCCCCAGGCCAGGGAGCAGATCATCCAGATGCGCGGCCATCAGCTCGATGCGGATGTGGTGGATGCCTGTCTACGGATCCTCGACCGGGGAGACTTTATCCCCCAACCGCTCGGCAAGCCGTAACGACACGGATAAAAAAACCGGCCAATTGGCCGGTTTCTGTTTTTATGCGCTGGTGCTGTCTCTATTAACCCAGACGAACCCGGGCGTTGCGGAATATCCGCATCCAGGCGCCGTCCTCGCCCCAGTTGTCGGGGTGCCAGGAGTTGGCCACGGTGCGGAACACCCGCTCCGGGTGCGGCATCATGATGGTGGCGCGCCCATCGGTGGTGGTCACGGCGGTGATACCATCCGGCGAGCCGTTGGGGTTGGCCGGGTACTGCTCGGTCACGCTGCCGCGGTTATCGACAAAGCGCAGCCCTACCAGACCGCTCTGCTGCAGTGCGTTCAGGTGAGCGGCATCACGCACCTCGACACGCCCTTCCCCGTGGGAAACGGCAATCGGCATCACCGAGCCTGCCATGCCGCCGAAGAAGGCCGACGGGGACTCCTGCACCTCAACCAGACTGAAGCGGGCCTCGAAGCGCTCGGAGCGGTTGCGCACAAAGCGCGGCCAGAGATCGGCACCCGGGATGAGTTCTCGCAGGTTGGACATCATCTGGCAACCGTTGCACACGCCCAGCGACAAGGTATCGCCGCGCTCGAAGAAGCGCTGGAACTGCTCGCGGGCGTTGTCGTTGAACAGGATGGACTTTGCCCAGCCTTCCCCCGCCCCCAGCACGTCACCGTAGGAGAAACCGCCACAGGCCACCAGGGTCTGGAACTCCTCCAGCTTGATGCGACCGGAGAGAATGTCGCTCATATGGACATCGACCGCCGCGAAACCGGCACGATCGAACGCCGCCGCCATCTCCACATGGGAGTTGACCCCCTGCTCGCGCAGCACCGCCAGACGGGGGGAGACCCCGCGGGCAATGTAAGGGGCTGCCACATCCTCGGACGGGTTGTAAGTCAGCTTGGCATGCAGACCCGGATCGGTGGCGTCCTGACGGGCCGCGTGCTCACTGTCGGCGCACGCCGGGTTGTCGCGCAGGCGCTGCATCTGCCAACTGGTCTCGCCCCAGATGGTGCGAAGGGCAGTGCGGCTGGCGCGATAGACCTCCTGACCGCCCCGCTGCAAGGTGATGAGATCCCCCTCGCGCACGGTGCCGAGCACATGGGAGCAGGCTGCCAGACCGTGACCGGCCAGCAGGGTCATCACCGTCTCTTTGTCTTCACGACGCACCTGAATGACGGCGCCCAGCTCTTCGTTGAACAGCGCCGGCAGCAGCTCGCCGCCGATGCGATCGAGCTGGATGTCGAGACCGCAGTGACCGGCGAAGGCCATCTCCACCAGAGTGACAAACAGGCCGCCGTCGGAGCGGTCGTGATAGGCGATCAGCTTGCGATCGGCCACCAGCGCCTGAATAGCGTTAAAGAAGCCCTTGAGCTGTACCGGATTGTCGAGATCCGGCGCCTTGTCACCCAGCTGGCGGTAGACCTGCGCCAGCGCAGAGGCACCGAGGCGCTGCTTGCCATTGCCAAGGTCGATGAGGATAAGGTCGGTCTCACCGAGGTCGGTACGCAGCTGCGGAGTAACCGTGTTGCGCACATCCTCGACCCGGGCAAACGCCGAGATGAGCAGGGAGAGCGGCGAGGTGACGCTGTGCTCCTTGCCATCCTGCTGCCAGCGGGTCTTCATGGACATGGAGTCCTTGCCCACCGGGATGGTGATGCCAAGGGCCGGGCAGAGCTCCTCGCCCACCGCTTTGACCGCCTCATAGAGACCTGCATCTTCCCCCGGATGGCCGGCGGCGGCCATCCAGTTGGCGGAGAGCTTGACCCGCTTGAGCGAGCCGATGTGAGCCGGTGCCAGGTTGGTGAGTGCTTCCGCTACCGCCATGCGGGCAGAGGCGGCGTGGGAGAGCAGCGCCACCGGGGTGCGCTCGCCCATCGACATGGCTTCGCCGTGGTAGCTGTCGTAGGTGGCGGCAGTGACGGCGCAATCGGCAACCGGGATCTGCCAGGGGCCAACCATCTGGTCGCGGTTGACCAAGCCGGTCACGCTGCGATCGCCGATGGTTATAAGGAAGGACTTCTCCGCCACAGTGGGCAGACGCAGCACCCGCTCGGCAGCTTCGCCCAGGGTGATGCCATCGAGTTGGAGCGTTTTGCCTTGCGCAGGCAGGGTCACCACATCGCGATGCATCTTGGGGGTCTTGCCCAGCAACACATCCAGCGGCAGGTCGATGGGGTGGTTGTCAAAATGCTGATCAGAGAGCGTCAGGTGCTTCTCTTCGGTGGCAGTACCGATGACGGCATAGGGTGCGCGCTCACGCTCGCACAGCGCCTTGAACAGCGGCAGCTTCTCCCTGGCCACCGCCAGCACGTAACGCTCCTGGGATTCGTTGCACCAGACCTCCAGCGGGCTCATGCCCGGCTCGTCGTTCGGGATGGCTCGCAGGTCGAAGCGACCGCCGCGATCGCCGTCGCTCACCAGCTCCGGCATGGCGTTGGAGAGACCGCCCGCCCCCACGTCGTGGATGAAGACGATGGGGTTGTCGTCCCCCAGCTGCCAGCAGCGGTCGATCACCTCCTGACACCGGCGCTCCATCTCTGGGTTATCACGCTGCACCGAGGCAAAATCGAGATCTTCGGCCGACTGGCCGGAAGCCATGGAGGAAGCCGCACCGCCGCCCAGACCGATGTTCATCGCCGGGCCACCCAGCACGATGAGGGCAGCCCCTACCGGGATCTCCCCTTTCTGGACATGCTCGGTGCGGATATTGCCGATGCCGCCCGCCAGCATGATGGGTTTATGGTAGCCACGCACCTCGACGCCATTGTGGCTCGGCACCTCCTCTTCGAAGGTACGGAAGTAACCGAGAATGGCCGGACGGCCGAACTCGTTGTTGAAGGCGGCGCCGCCAAGCGGCCCCTCCTGCATGATGTCAAACGCGCTGACGATGCGGCTCGGCTTGCCAAAATCCTGCTCCCAGGGCTGCTCGAAGCCGGGGATGCGCAGGTTGGAGACGGAGAAACCGACCAGACCCGCCTTGGGCTTGGCTCCACGACCGGTGGCACCCTCGTCGCGGATCTCGCCGCCGGAGCCGGTGGCCGCGCCCGGGAACGGGGAGATCGCGGTCGGGTGGTTGTGGGTCTCCACCTTCATCAGGATGTCAACCTGTTCCTGGTGATACTGGTATTCGCCGTTGGCCGGGCTCGGGAAGAAGCGGCCCCCCTGGCTCCCTTCCATCACGGCGGCGTTGTCTTTATAGGCAGAGAGGACATGATCCGGCGTCTGCTCGAAGGTGTTCTTGATCATCTTGAACAGCGACTTGGGCTGCTGTTCGCCATCGATGGTCCAGTCGGCATTGAAGATCTTGTGACGGCAGTGCTCGGAGTTCGCCTGGGCGAACATGTAGAGCTCGATGTCGTTGGGGTTGCGACCCAACTTGGTGAAGTTCTCCACCAGATAGTCGATTTCGTCGTCGGCCAGCGCCAGACCGAGCGCCACGTTGGCTTCGGCCAGGGCTGCGCGACCACCGCCCAGCACATCCACCTGGGTGAAGGGGCGCGGCTCGTGGTGAGCAAACAGGGCGGCAGCCTCGCTCATCTCGGCAAACACCACTTCCATCATCCGATCATGGAGCACGGCGGCAATGGCGCTGCGCTGGGCGGCACTCAGCTCACCCTGCCCCTTGATGGTCAGGTAATAGGCAATACCACGCTCCAACCGCTTGACCTGTTTCAGGCCGCAGTTGTGGGCGATGTCGGTTGCTTTGGAAGACCAGGGGGAGATAGTGCCGGGGCGGGGGGTAACAAGAAACAGCTGACCGCTGGGGGTGTGTTCGGGGATAGTCGGGCCGTAGCGCAAGAGCTGGCCCAAGGTCGCTCGCTCGGGGGGAGAGAGGGGGCTTGTCAGCTCGGCAAAGTGCACATACTCGGCATAGACATCCTCTATCTCTACTCCGCTCTCTACTCCACTCTCGTTTCTCATCTGTGCGAAGCGTTGCAGCAGTTTTTGGACACGAAAATCAGACAGTGCTGGGGCACCACGCAAGATATCCATATGACCTTTCTCACCAAGTTTTAAAGTGGGGGGGAATTGAGACGCGCGTATTATAGGGATCTGGCTCACAGCGGACAAACGTTTTTCTCACTTCGTGCAGTGTGACTCTGCGCACACTCTCTGGTATAAAGGTGCCTCTTTTTTGACAAATGCCGATTTTTTCAACAAAGGTACTCACCTACTTGCGCTGCATTTTTCGACTGTTTATCGGGCTGTTGTTGACGCTGACACTGGTTGGCTGCGACTTCTATAGCCCCTCCAGCCAGCTGGAGCAGATCCGCCAGCGAGGCGAGATCCGGGTTGGCACTATCTATGGTCCCACCTCCTATTACCAGCGTGACGACCTCGCCCAGGGGTTCGATTACGAGCTGGCGCAAAATTATGCCGACTGGTTGGGGGTGAAACTCACCATCATCCCGGTCGACACCACTGACCAACTGGTCACCCTGCTGAAAAAGGGCAAACTCGATCTGGCGGCTGCCGCCATCATGGTCACCCCCGAACGGCGCGAGCTGTTTCGCTTCGGCCCGGGCTTCTATCAGGTCTCTCCCAAACTGGTCTACCGCAACGGCAAACCCAAGCCGGCCTCATTGAACGATATCAAGGGCAAGCTGGTGGTGGCCGCCGGCTCCACCGGTGAAGATCTGCTCAAAGAGATGAGCAAAGAGAATCCGAAACTAGCCTGGAGCACCAGCGACAACGCCGATGTGGAGGAGCTGCTCAAGCAGGTGGTGGATGGCAAGATTGACTACACGGTGGTGCAGGATACCGTGCTGGCCCGTACCCAGCGCTACTACCCGGAGCTCACCGAGGGGCTGACCCTGGCCCAGAAGCAGACCGTTGCCTGGGCCATGAGCAAGCTGCCCGATGACAGCCTCTATGCCAGCGTGATCGACTTCTTCGGTCAGCGCTTTATGGATGGTGCCATCGCCAAGCTGGACGAGAAGTACTTCGGCCACGTGCAGAACTTCGACTTTGTCGATACCCGTACCTTCCTCAAGCGCGCCAAGAGCCTGCTGCCCAAGTACCAGCCGCTGTTCCAGACTCACGCCAAGAATATCGACTGGCGTCTGCTCGCCGCCATCAGCTATCAGGAGTCCCACTGGGACCCGCAGGCCCGCTCTTACACCGGCGTGCGCGGCATGATGATGCTGACCGAGCCCACCGCCAAGGCGATGGGAGTCAACGACCGGCTTCATCCGGAAGAGAGCATCAAAGGTGGCTCCCTCTATCTGCAACAGATGATGGAGAAGGTGCCGGATTCGGTGCCCGATGACGAGAAGGTGTGGTTTGCCCTCACCGCCTACAACATAGGTTACGGCCACATGATGGACGCCCGCCGCCTGACCAAAGAGCTCGGCAAGAATCCTGACGCCTGGAGCGACGTGAAAGAGGTGCTGCCGCTGCTACAACAAGCGCGCTGGCACCGCAAGGTACGTTACGGCTATGCCCGTGGCAGCGAGGCGCGCAACTATGTCAACAACGTGCGCCAGTATTACCAGAGTCTGCTCTGGCTCGACAACGAGCAGCAGAAGGCACATCAACGGGAGAGTCTCGACAACGACAGCGAGCCCGAGCTGGCCGAGCGCCCCACCGCCATCGCCGAAGTGGTCAATCAGATCACCATGCGCTAACCAGCCATTATTCGGCTGTTTTCACGCAAACTTCTCTGTTACCATCGATTCACATCGGAGCCTATCCGAAATCGCATTGTTTTCATTATGTTGAGAGATTAAATAACAGCAATTTCGGATGGGCTCCATCAATGACCCAAGGCCGGGATGGCCAACTGAGTTGGGAGGAGACCAAGATGCAAAAACGTAGAAAAATCAGTCTGGTCAGAAAAGCGAAGTGCAGCTGGAGCCCCAGACGCAAACTCAAGCTTAATGACATCAAGCGCAACCTGTGGCGCAGAAATCGATCCTATACCCTGCTTATTGCAGAGCACACAGCATAAACCCGGCATTCGCCGGGTTTTTTTATCTTCTTTCTCACCTGAATACTGTCTTACACCAGCGCCGCCTTGAACTGTACCGACCGCTTGGAGATCAGCGAGTTGCAGTGGTTGCAGAAGTAATCCACTGCGCCGCACGCCTTGAGACGCTCCAGCTCCTGTTGGCAGGTCGGGCAGATGGCCGTGACGCGGACATTGGCCTGACACTGGCCACAGGTTTGCTCCTTGCTGCGGGTATCCAGTTCAGCCTGGCATGATGGACAAAGCAGGACTTCCATAATCAACTCCTCGAAAGTGGATCTGCCATGGTCTTGTTCCATGGCAGATCCCCCTCCCCCTATTCCTCACCTTAACATGGCGAGGATAACAAAGCGGCTGCCGGTGAGGGCAGCCGCAAGGACTTATTTCTTCTTCATTTTCAGCAGGCGTTTGCGCTGACGTTCCTGACTCAGGGTCATGGTGTTCTTCTTGCCTTCAAACGGGTTGACCGACTCCTGGAACTCGACCCGGATCGGCGAGCCCATGATCTTGAGGGACTTGCGGAAGTAGTTGATCAGATACCGCTTGTAGGAGTCCGGCAAGTCGTTCAGCTGGTTGCCGTGGATCACGATGCGCGGCGGGTTGTA
The DNA here is from genome assembly GCF_051919345.1 of Aeromonas sp. 84A. NCBI lineage: Bacteria > Pseudomonadati > Pseudomonadota > Gammaproteobacteria > Aeromonadales > Aeromonadaceae > Aeromonas > Aeromonas sp. 84A. Next base: position 2,315,323 of record NZ_JBQBEW010000001.1, on the reverse strand, counting down.
GCCACCGGCGTGGGCATACTTGAGCTTGACGCGGCGACCGTTGACCATCGGCGGCTGGTGATCTTCCTGTGCCATCTGCATGATGCGGGTCAGCATGGCCGTGCTGGTACGACGGGTGGCGGACAGGTAAGCCTCCTGAATGGATTCAAACAGATGGCCGACACCGCTGCCGTGCAGGGCGGAGATGAAGTGAACGCGAGCGAAATCGATGAAGCCCAAGCGACGATCCAGCTCGTTCTTCACATCCTCTTTCACCTTCTGATCCAGACCATCCCACTTGTTCACCACCAGCACCACGGAGCGACCGGCGTGGAGCACATAGCCAAGGATGCTCAAGTCCTGATCGGTGATGGTCTCCTGGGCGTCGATCACCAGCAGACAAACGTTGGCATCTTCGATAGCTTTCAGGGTCTTGATAACGGAGAACTTCTCCACCGTCTCGTGCACCTTGCCACGACGACGCACACCGGCGGTGTCGATGACCACATACTTCTGCTCGTCACGCTCCATCGGAATGTAAACGGAGTCACGGGTGGTGCCGGGCATGTCATAGACGATGACCCGATCTTCACCCAGCATACGGTTGGTCAGGGTAGATTTACCGACGTTGGGACGACCAACGATGGCGAACTTGATGGGCAGGTCGGCGAACGGGGTCTCCTTGGTGTCCTCTTTGGTATCGAGTTCACCGGCAGCCACCATGCGCAGCAGGGCTTCTTCGTCGAAGTCCTCCTCTTCCTCATCCTGCGCATCATCATCGGTAGCGGAGTCGACCAGGGTCTCCAGATGGGGAGCCAGGGCCAGTTCCAGCAGGCTCAGCACACCACGACCGTGGGCGGCCGCGATCTGGTAGACCTCGCCCAGCGCCAGACCGTAGAACTCGGAGACCGCGGAATCACCGTCGATACCGTCGGTCTTGTTGGCCACCAGAAATACCTTCTTGTGGGCCTTGCGCAAGTGCTCGGCGATGGCTTGATCCGCCGCGGTCAGACCAGCACGGGCATCCACCATGAACAGCACGACGTCCGCTTCTTCGATGGCCAGCAGGGATTGCTCGGCCATCTTCAGCTCGATCCCCTCTTCGGTGCCATCGATACCACCGGTATCGACCACGATAAATTCCAGCTCGCCCAACTTCGCCTGACCGTATTTACGGTCCCGGGTCAGACCGGGAAAATCGGCAACCAGGGCATCCCGAGTACGGGTCAAGCGGTTAAACAGGGTGGATTTCCCCACGTTGGGGCGGCCCACCAGGGCTACTACAGGAGTCATAAAAGCCTCATTCTCAAGACGACAAAGGCTCCGGGTCCGAAGACCAGGAGCCGGATATTCACATTATCGGACGATCAAGGACGCTTGAGGGCGTACAACTTGCCGTCACGGCTCTGCACATACAGGGTCTCGCCATCCACCAGCGGGGCGGCGTAGAGACCACTGCTATCGAGCTGCTGCATAGCCTTGATGGTACCGTCGGTACGATCAAGCCAATACAGGTATCCTTCCACATCACCCACCACCACATAGTCACCGAAGATGACAGGTGCAGTGACGGTACGATTTTCCAGCTGGGTGTTGGACCACAGCTCCAGACCGTTGCGACGGTCGATGGCAAACAGGTGGCTGCGGCTGTCGGTCAGCACGATGGCATTACCGGTCATCGCCAGATCGCGATAGCCGGAATACTTGCGCTTCCACACTTCATCACCGGTCATCAGTTTGCGCGCCATCAGCTGACCGTTGTAGGCGATGGCATAGAGCTCATCACCGGCAATCAGCGGGCTGGCATCGACGTCAACCATGCGGTCCAGCTCGGTGGCACCGCGCGGATCAGCCACCTTGGACTGGCGCACAGGCTGGCCGTTGCTCAGCAGGGCGATGCCCACCTTGCCATCGGCACGACCGTAAATCACGGCGCCGTTGGTGATCACCGGAGCACCGGCACTGCGCAGGGTCAGCGGCGGCTGCTCTTCGGAGAGCGACCACTGCATCTTGCCTTCATCAGTGTCGAGGGCGATCAGGCGACCGGAGGTGGTCAACACCACCACGCGGCCATCTTCCACCGCGGGGCTTGCCACCACTTCGCCGGGCACATTGGTCTGCCACAGCACTTCACCGTTCTCTTCGTTCAGGGCGTAGACCACCCCGTTCTCGGAGCCGAGGAACAGCTTGCCGTAACGGGAGACCAGACCACCGGAGAGGCGGGCGCTGCGCTTGTCGGCGTTGACCGGCAGGTCGGCCAGATCGACAGTCCAGAGGCGATCGCCACTGGCACGGTCAAAGGCGCTGACATCGCCGTCACGGGCCGCCGCGTAGATGCGATCCTCTTCCACCACCGGCTTGAGCTGGGAGTAGAAGTCACCGATACCATCACCCACAGTAGATGACCATGCGGTGTCGGCAGTGAAGGCAGATTCAACCTTGGGCAGCGGCGCCATCGGGTTGAGATCCTCTTCGGAACTGAACAGGGAGCAACCCTGCAGAGCGAAGGAGACCGCAGCCCCCAGCGCCACCATCTTGAATAGATTACGCATCCGGTGCCTCACCAGTCGCAACGGCCGGCAGGGCCAGATCGTCCATTTTCAGCTTGAGCTCGGCGCTACCCTGCAGGCCGCCGGCATCCGCCGCCGCCTGATAGGCATCACGAGCCTCTTCGGTCTTGCCCTGCTTTTGCAGCACATCACCACGGGCTTCGGCTACCTGCGCCTTGAAGGCCTCATTCTGGATGGTCGCCAGCTTGGCCAGTGCTTCATCTGTCTTGCCCTGATCATTCAGCACACGGGCCAGACGCAGCGCCGCGATGGGACGAATGCTCTCGTCACCCGTGGTCGCCACTAGCTCCAGCTGCTCGGCAGCCAGATCCAGCTTGCCCGCCTTGACGGCAGCGGCAGCCAGTTGCAACGCGGCCAGTTCACCGTAGGAGCACCCTTGTTGGCGGTGACAAACTGCTGTGCCTGCTCGAAACCGGCGGCATCGCCCTTGGCCAGCTGCTCAATCACCTGGTTGTAAGAGTGGGAGGAGGCCTCCATGGTCTCTTGCTGGTGCTGGTTGTAATAGCGCCAGCCGAACAGACCGACCAGACCGATCACGGTCCCGGCAATCACCGAGGTTCCGTTCTCTTTCCACCACTCCTTGATAACCTCAACCTGTTGTTCTTCGGTGGTATAGACTTCCACAGCTTACTCTCCTTTGGCTGCCAGCAGGGCAATGGCGGCGTCAACCTTGACGGTCTGTTGCTCGGCCTGACCACGCAGATATTTGATAGTGATCTCCCCGTTTTGCACCTCGGTTTCACCAAGGATCAGGGCGATTGCCGCGCCGCTCTTGTCGGCACGTTTGAGTTGTTTCTTGAAGTTGCCACCACCGCAGTGGCTCATTAGGCGCAGGTCCGGCAGGGCATCGCGCAGACGCTCGGCCAGCTGGAAGCCAGCCTGTTCGGTCCCCTCGCCCACCATCGCCAGATAGACATCCACCGCCGGGCGGATATCGGCGTTGAGCTCGAGAGTCTCCAGCATCAGCACCAGACGCTCCATGCCCATGGCAAAGCCCACGGCCGGGGTCGGTTGACCGCCCAGCTGCTCTACCAGACCATCGTAGCGACCACCGGCACAGACGGTGCCCTGGGCACCCAGACTGCTGGTGACCCACTCGAACACGGTCAGGTTGTAGTAGTCAAGACCACGCACCAGACGCTCGTTCACTTCGTATTTGATACCGGCAGACTCGAGCAGGCGCTTGAGCCCCTCGAAGTGGGCCAGGCTCTCTTCGCCCAGATGGTCGAACAGACGCGGGGCACCCGCCAAAATGGCCTGCACCTTTTCATCCTTAGAGTCGAGCACCCGCAGCGGGTTACTGTACATGCGGCGCTGGCTCTCTTCGTCCAGCTGCTCCTTGTACTGCTCCAGATAGGCCACCAGCGCATCGCGGTAAGCGGCACGCTCGGCGCTCTGACCCAGGGTGTTGAGCTGCAGGGTGACATGCTCGCTGATGCCAAACAGACGCCACAGACGGTGGGTCAGCATGATCAGCTCAGCGTCAATGTCCGGCCCGTTGATGCCAAACAGCTCGACACCGAACTGGTGGAACTGGCGATAACGGCCCTTCTGGGGACGCTCGTGACGGAACATGGGGCCCATGTACCACATCCGGCGTTCCTGGTTGTAGAGCAGACCGTGTTCGATACCGGCACGGACGCAGCTGGCGGTCCCTTCCGGACGCAGGCTCAGGCTGTCGCCGTTGCGATCTTCAAAGGTGTACATCTCTTTTTCGACCACGTCGGTCACTTCACCGATGGCGCGCTTGAACAGATGAGTCTGCTCGACAATCGGCATGCGCACTTCGCTGTAGCCATAGCTGGCAACGACCTGGCGCAGGATCTGTTCAACCTTCTGCCATACCGGGCTCTGCTCCGGCAGGCAATCATTCATACCGCGAATAGCTTGGATCTGTTTTGCCACGTTGATACTCGAGAAAAAGAGGTAAAATTTGGCCGCATTATAGGGATTTTCCCCCCCAAGGTAAAATCAGGGAATCCGGATGCGGGATTTAAAATCAGTCACCTGGAAAAAGGGCCACCCAATGTGGCCCTGTTTCGCTCACTCCTTGTCCATCGGGATCCGGTTGGCGGGATCCAGCATGGCGGCGCGGGCGCGAATGCGGCGCTCCAAAGTTGGAATGAGATCCTTGTTGTCGAGCCGATCGACCCGCTGGCCCCCTTCATAGAAGGCACTCTTGTTGGCGGCCCCCGCCAGACCAAGGTCGGAGACCAGCGCTTCACCCGGCCCATTCACCACACAGCCGATGATGGAAACATCCATCGGGGTGATGATGTCTTCGAGCCGCTCTTCCAGTGCGTTGACGGTGGCGATCACATCGAACTCCTGCCGTGAGCAGGATGGGCAAGCGATAAAGTTGATGCCACGGGAGCGAATACGCAGGGATTTGAGGATATCGAAACCGACCTTCACTTCCTCCACCGGATCCGCCGCCAGCGAGATACGCAAGGTATCGCCGATGCCGTCGGTGAGTAGCATACCCAGACCGATGGCAGACTTCACCGCGCCGGCACGAAAACCGCCCGCTTCGGTGATGCCAAGGTGCAGCGGCTGCTCGATCTGCTTGGCCAGCAGGCGATAGGCACCGACTGCCAGGAACACATCGGAGGCCTTGACGCTCACCTTGAAGTCTTGGAAATCGAGACGATCGAGATAGTCCACGTGACGCATGGCGGACTCCACCAGCGCCTCTGGGGTCGGCTCGCCGTACTTCTCCTGGATATCTTTCTCCAGCGACCCGCCATTGACCCCGATACGGATCGGGATATTGAGGTCGCGTGCACAATCGACCACCGAGCGCACCCGCTGCTCGTTGCCGATGTTGCCCGGATTGATACGCAGACAGTCGGCACCATACTCGGCCACTTTCAGGGCGATACGATAGTCGAAGTGGATATCGGCAACGATGGGGATGCGGGTCTGCTGTTTGATCAGCCGGAAGGCTTCCGCCGCTTCCATGGTGGGCACGGAGACACGGACGATATCGGCACCGACCCGCTCGATCCGCTGGATCTGCTCGATGGTGGCGGCGACATCTGTGGTCTTGGTGTTGGTCATGGTCTGCACGGTAATGGGGGCATCGCCCCCAACCGGTACATTACCAACCATGATCTGTCTGGATTTACGACGAATGATGGGTGATTCGTGAGAAGACATGGGAAACAGATTACTCCTGCGGCAGTGAGAAGCGGGCTGTACGACCGTTGTTGTAACGGCTCATATCAAACGACTGCCCCTTGTAGTCAAGCTTGACGGCCATGGGCGCGCCAATGATTAACTTCAGGGGCTCGGCGCCTTCCAGCACCAGCTCGTCGTTGGCCTTCTTCAGACCACTGAACAGGGTCTTGCCGTTGGCATCCTTCACATCCAGCCAGCAATCGGCGGTGAAGCTCATCTTCAGTTGCGGCGCCGTCGCCGGATCAACGACAGCCTCTTCAGATTCGGAGCCATTGGCGCCGGATACCGCAGCATCGGTCGCAGTGCCGACAGCCGCACTGACATCGGTCGGGGCAACAGCCGCAGAAGCAGGCGCCAGGGTAGCCGTCGCATCGGAGACCACCGCAGGGGCAGCTACATCAGTGACGGCCGGTACGATGGTCGCGCCTTCCACCGGAGCGGTGTTGATCGCATCGGGCGGCGTGATGGCAGGTTCAGCCGGAGTCGAACTGGTTGCACTCATCTCGGTAGCTGCCAGCGCTTCATCACCGGCTGAACGACGGGAAGTACTCTGCCACCACCAGGCGACCGAGAGCGCAATCAACACCAGGATCACCAGCCAGGTCACCACCTTGAGCCGACTGTCGTTAGCTTGCTGGCGGGAGCGACGGGAGAAGCTCTGCATGTCGATATTGTCGGGAGGAGTAAGACCCAGCTTGTCGTAAGCAGCCAGAATGGTCTCGTCGGGGATCCCGACCAGCTTGGCATAGGTACGCAGATAGCCCCGAATAAAGGTATGGGAGGTGTGCTTGTCGTAAGTATCCGATTCGATAGCGGCGATCAGGGTCAGACGAAGGTGAATGCGGGACGCAACCTGTTCTCGTGTCCAGCCAAGCTGTTCACGGGCGTTGCGCAGCAATTGGCCTGGGCCTACTGCCTGGGAGTCGTCTTGGAAATCGTGTTGCTGTTCAATAGTCATTGGCTAAATAACGCTTGGCTTGTTGCGAAGTGGGATATTGCCTTACCAGCTCAGTCCCGAATTGGTGAAGTAATGCCGGCTTGTCCATCGCCTGTGCCAGCCGAAGTCTCAACCAGAGACTCTCCTCGTTCTCGTCTGACACATCGGCAAAACGGGCGAGGTAGGACTGCACATCAGGCAGCTTGCCATCTTTCATGGAAAGCTCGGCCAAGTCCAGCAATAACCCTGGATTGCGGGGATTATACCCCAAGGCCAGGCGATAGTACTCGCCTGCTTTATCATTTCTGCGATTTTGCAGCGCACAAAGTGCCGCATTTTCATAGGTATCGGCAATTTTTACGTAACCTGGCTGAATAACAGCCTGGTTGAACGCCTGATCTGCCTCGGCATACCTGCCGCGATCACAGAGGAAGGCACCATAGTTGTTCATTGCGTCAGCATTGGACGGATCCATGGCAAGGGCGTTCTTGTAATGGGTCTCGGCTGCCTTGAAATCTCCTACCTTCTGGTAAAAGTAGGCAAAACCGATCTGGATCTGGGGGTTGGAGGGGTCATACTGGAGGGCGCGGTCAAGATTGAACTTGGCCTGCTCGGCATTGCCCTGACGCAGGTACTGGATACCCAGGTCGAGGCGGGTTTGGGCAGCCGCCTTGAGGTCAGGCCCCACTTCACGCTGGGTCGAGTTCTGGCCAGCGTAAGTGGTCTCGGTCACACAGCCTGGCAGCGCGCAGAGCGCTGCCACTACGATCAATGTACGTGTATCCATTCCCTGTCTATACAATGGCTTAGCATTTAAACCATTTTGACGGAAATCCCATCCTGTTGCATCCGATTTTTGATAGTTCGCTTGGTACGGTCAATCACGTCCCCCACCAGCTGACCACAGGCAGCATCGATGTCATCACCACGGGTCTTGCGGACAATCACGGTGAAACCGTACTCCATCAACACCTTGGAGAAGCGATCGATACGGCTGTTGCTCGGCTTGCCATAAGGGTTGCCCGGGAAGGGGTTGAACGGGATCAGGTTGATCTTGCTCGGAGTGTCCTTGAGCACCTTGGCCAGCTCGTGAGCATGCTGCATATCGTCATTGATATGATCGAGCAGCACATACTCGACGGTCACCCGACCACCGTTGGCATTGGATTTGGCCAGGTAACGACGGACACCGGCGAGGAACTCCTCGATGTTGTACTTGTCGTTGATCGGCATGATCTCTGAACGCAACTTGTCGTTCGGGGCGTGCAGGGAGATAGCCAGCGCCACGTCGATCTGGTCGCCCAGCTTGTCCAGCGCAGGTACCACGCCAGAGGTGGAGATGGTCACCCGGCGCTTGGAGATACCAAAGCCGTAGTCATCCATCATCAGACGCATGGCGGGTACCACGTTGGCGAGGTTGAGCAGCGGCTCGCCCATCCCCATCATCACCACGTTGGTGATGGGACGCTTGCCACCGACCACGCGGGCCGCACGCCACACCTGACCGATGATCTCGGAGACTTTCAGGTTGCGGTTGAAGCCTTGTTGGGCGGTAGAGCAGAACTTGCACTCCAGCGCACAGCCAACTTGAGAGGAGACGCAGAGGGTCGCGCGGTCATCTTCCGGGATGTAGACGGTTTCGACCTCCTGATCGCCCACCTGCAAGGCCCACTTGATGGTGCCATCGGCAGAGCGCTGCTCGCGGCTGATCTCGGGCGCCTTGATCTCGGCTATCGCCTTGAGGCGCTCTTTGAGCACCTTGTTGACGTTGGTCATCTGATCGAAATCATCACACCCAAAGTGATAGATCCACTTCATGACCTGATCTGCCCGGAATGGCTTCTCGCCCAGTTCGACGAAAAAGGCACGCATGGCATCCCGATCAAGATCCAGCAGGTTGATTTTTGTTTCGCTCATCAATGGCCTCAGTTCAAACACTTCATCAATTATTGGCTGACGACGTCAGGGGGCGGCATTGTACAAATAATGGGTCTGGCTTTCCACCTGGAGAATAGAGGGATATTGCGTAAACGGCGAAAACAACAAAGGGAGCCTAGGCTCCCTTGGGTCATCATCCACAAAAATCAGCCGCGCGGGCAGATCTCGTTGTCAGAGAAGAAGTAGGCAATTTCGCGGGCAGCAGATGCAGGTGCATCGGAGCCATGCACTGCGTTGCGATCGATGCTCTCGGCATAACAGGCACGCAAGGTACCAGCCAGCGCCTCTTTCGGATTGGTAGCACCCATGATCTCGCGATTGCGACGGATGGCGTCTTCCCCTTCCAGCACCTGCACCATGACAGGGCCAGAGGTCATGAAGCTGACCAGATTGTCATAAAAAGGCTTGCCCTGATGCTCGGCATAGAAACCGGCAGCCTGTTCACTGCTCATGTGCAGCATTTTGGATGCCACCACTTTCAAGCCTGCGCTTTCGAAACGGCTATAGATGGCACCGATCAGGTTCTTGCTGACAGCATCCGGTTTAACGATAGAGAAGGTACGTTCGATGGCCATTGATATCTTTCCTTAACTACAGAGTTTTATTGTTAGAATCCATGTTCGCTGGCGATTATACGTAAACAAAAACCGGAAAAACACACAAACAAGCAACTTTTTATTAAACATCACTCCCTTGCAATCAACATCCACACTCATCTTGACCGAGCAGAGCCGGAAAATATGTGCGCTTGCGCACGATAGTTACCTTAAGCCGCCAAAACTCCATCTTTTGTTCACAATTAGAACAGCATGAAAAAGGCACCCGAAGGTGCCTTGTCTCGCCTATTTGGCTTCCGCCAGCAAGGCCCGCGCTATGGTGCGCATCCCCAGGGTATTGGCCCCCGGCGCCCAGAGGGCATCGCCGTTGTCACTGAAGCAAGCTGCCAGATCGATATGCAACCAGCCCATCCCTTCGTTGGCAACGAAACGGGAGAGGAAACCCGCCGCGTTGGAGGCGCCACCCGGCCCGCCCCCCTTCACCGGACGGCTGTTGGCCGTGTCGGCGTAATGGGAGGGGCACTGCTGGCGGTGCCAGGGCTCCAGCGGCAGCGGCCAGGCAGGCTCATGCTCGGCATCGGCATAGGTCATGGCCCGGCTTATCAACCCTTTATCGAGGCCAAACAGGGCATTGTAGCGCCCACCCAGCGCCATCACAGCAGCGCCGGTCAGGGTCGCGGCATCGATGATCAGCGGTGCGCCGGACTCGCTCGCCAGTTGCAAGCCATCGGCCAGCACCAGCCGCCCTTCGGCATCGGTATTCACAATCTCGACCGTGGTGCCGTTCTTGTAGGTGAGGATGTCGCCCAGCTTGTAGGCGTGGCCGGAGACCAGGTTCTCGGCGCAGCAGAGGATCAGCTTCACCCGCTTGTCGAGCCCGCGCAGCATAGCCAGCGCCAGCGCACCGGTGACAATCGCCGCACCACCCATGTCGCACTTCATGGTGAGCATCCCCTCGGAGCTCTTCATGGAGTAGCCGCCGGAGTCAAAGGTGATCCCCTTGCCCACCAGCGCTGCCGCTACCGGCGCCTTGGGGTCACGCCCCGGGTTGAAGTCGAGCTCCAGCAATACCGGTTCGCGCGCACTGCCGCGGCCCACCTGATAGAGGCCGACCCAGCCCGCCTGTTGCAGCGCTTCGCCTTTCAAAATGCGATGACTCACCTTGTCCGGCGCCAGCTCGGTAATAAAGGAGGCCGCTTCCACCGCCAGCTCCAGCGGGCCCAACTGCTCCGGGGTGGCATTGGTCATCTCGCGCACCCAGCGGCCGCAGAGCCAACGCGCTTCCAGCTCCTCTCTGTCCTCTTCCGAGGACATGGCCCACTGCAGTTGCACCTCCGCCTTGGGGGTTTGCAGCCCTTGGGCAAAAGCCCACTGCTGTTCACGCTCCCAGTGACCAGCCAGGGTCACTTTCTGGATCCCTTGCTGGCAGAGGCGACGGGCCGCCTGCTGGATATCGAGCAGCGGATTGGCCGTCACCAGATGGATCACCATGCCGTCGGCACGGTGAGAGAGCAGCGCCCCCTCCCCCCACTCGGCCGGTGCAAATTCACGACTCAGCCAGACATTCATGCGGTCACCTCCTGCAGCCAGCGTGCGATGGTGCGTAGACCGTGACCCTTGGCGCCGGTCGCCCAGAGATCATTGCCCGATTTCTGATAAGAGGCTGCCAGATCCAGGTGCACCCAACCCTTGCCCTCATCACGTACGAAACGGGAAAGGAACGCAGCAGCCGTGGTGGCACCGGCCGTGCCTTCTGCCGAGGCGACGTTGCCCAGATCGGCAAAGGCCGAGGTGAGCTGGCTGGCATGCCAGGGTTCCAGCGGAAGCGCCCACGCCTGTTCGTTTTCCACCTTGGCGGCGGCCAGCGCACGCAGCTGTTCGGTCTCATCGAGGGCAAACACCGCATTGTAGTCGCGCCCCAGCGCCATCTTGGCGGCGCCGGTCAGGGTGGCTGCGTCAAGGATATAAGCCGCACCGCTGTCGGAGGCCGCCATCAGGCCATCGGCCAGTACCAGACGACCTTCCGCATCGGTATTCTGGATCTCGACCGAGATGCCGTTCTTGTAGGTCAGGATGTCGCCCAGCTTGAAGGCGTGGCCGGAGACCAGGTTCTCGGCGCAGCAGAGAATGAGCTTCACCCGCTGGTTCAGACCGCGGCTGATAGCCAGCGCCAGCGCGCCAGTCACCATAGCCGCGCCGCCCATATCGGACTTCATCGGCAGCATGTTGTCAGAGGACTTCATGGAGTAGCCACCGGAATCAAAAGTGATCCCCTTGCCCACCAGCGCCGCCACCACGGGCGCATTGCGATCACCGGTCGGGTTGTAGTCGAGCTCCAGCAGCACAGGCTCGCGCTCGCTGCCACGGCCAACCGACCAGATCCCGATATGGCCGGACTCGCGCAGCGCTTCACCGGCGGTGATGCGAGCTGTAACCTGATCCCCGGCCAGACCACGAATGAGCAACAGGGCCGATTCCGCCAGACTCATGGGGTAGATCTCTTCCGGACAGCCATTGGTGATGTCACGTACCCAGCGAGCCGCCTTGAGCAGCGCATCCAGTTCACGGGCATCCCCGTCGCTCTGCTGGCCGAAATCCAGTTCACGCGCACCCTTGGCGGCGTAGAACCCCTGGGCGAACGCGTAGCGACGCTCCAGATCCCACCCCTCACCAGCCAGCGTCACCCGCTTGATCCCGCTCGATTCGAGGCGACGGGCTGCGCGCTGAACGGTACGCAGAACATCCTTCTCCTGACCGGCGGTACCAAGATGGATCAGTGCCTCGTCGCCATTGAAACTGAGCTGGGCGCCCTCGCCCCAATAAGCGGCCGCAGCCTGGGTGGATAACGCTACCTTCATCATGTCAGCCATCGTGTTTGCTTCCTTTTTACTGGCACTATGTATAAGCACTCTTTATGGGAAAGAGCTTATTGGCAAAGAGAGAATAACGAATACAAAAAAGGCCGTGCCCCCGAGGGTCACGGCCTTCCACCATATCACTGAAGCACCACAGGATGCTGCACGTGCAATTCACTCATGTGTAATTAATGGCGTTCAGAGGCAAGGTTCAGGGTGTACTTGGGCAATTCCACCACCAGATCCTCGTCCGCCAATTTTGCCTGGCAACTAAGACGGGATTCCGGCTCCAGCCCCCACGCCTTGTCCAGCATGTCGTCTTCCAGCTCGTCACTTGGCTCGAGTGAGTCAAAGCCCTCGCGCACCACGCAGTGGCAGGTAGTGCAGGCACAGGATTTCTCGCAGGCATGCTCGATTTCGATACCATTGCGCAGCGCCACATCCAGAATGGTCTCGCCGCTTTGCCCCTCGAGGGCGGCGCCATCCGGACAGAGTACGGGATGAGGAAGAATGATCAGTTTTGGCATATTACACCTTGTTGACGTTTTGTCCGGTCAGCACCTTGCGGATGGAGGCGTCCATCCGGCGGGCTGCAAACTCGCCACTGACAGCGTCGGCTGCCTCAATGGCTTCTTTGATTTGATGGGTTGCGCCGCTGTTGCGCATGGTCAGCAGATGGGCGATGGCGGCATCAATCTCGGCACGCTCGGCAGCATTGAGCAGTGCATCGCCATCGGCGGCCAGCGCCGCATTGAGACTCTCGACCACCCGGTCGGCTTCAACCTGCTGCTCGGCCAGCATGCGGGCATCCATATCCTGCTGGGCGTTCTCGATGGAGGCACTCAGCATGTTGAGGATATCCTGCTCCGCCAGTCCGTAAGAGGGCTTAACCTGGATCTCGGCCTGAACGCCGGAGGATTTCTCCATGGCGCTGACCGAGAGCAGACCATCCGCATCCACCTGGAAGGTGACGCGAATATGGGCGGCGCCGGCAGCCATCGGCGGAATACCCGTCAGGGTAAAGCGGGCCAGGGAGCGGCAATCGGCCACCAACTCGCGTTCCCCCTGTACCACGTGAATGGCCATGGCGGTCTGACCATCCTTGAAGGTGGTGAACTCCTGGGCGCGGGCAACCGGAATGGTAGTGTTGCGCGGGATCACTTTCTCGGCGAGGCCACCCATGGTCTCCAGACCCAGCGACAAGGGGATAACGTCCAGCAGCAGCATCTCGGCATCGGGCTTGTTGCCCACCAGAATATCGGCCTGGATGGCGGCGCCAATGGCGACCACCTTGTCAGGATCGATACTGGTCAGCGGCGTACGCTGGAAGAACTCGCCCACCAGTTCACGCACCAGCGGCACCCGGGTGGAGCCACCGACCATTACCACTTCCAGCACTTCCACCTGCTCGAGACCAGCATCGCGCAGGGCGCGGCGACAGGCCAGCAAGGTCCGTTTCACCAGCGGGGTGATGAGTTCATCAAACTGGCTACGGCTCACTGAACCCTGCCAGCCAGCAAAGGTGCACGCCACCTGCTCGGCATCGGTCAGGCCGTGTTTGACGGCAGCGGCCACATCCAGCAGCTCGCGCTGCAGATGGGCATCCAGCTCGCCGGAGAGGCCCGCTTGCTCCTTGATCCAGTCCGCCAGCAGGTGATCAAAATCATCACCACCGAGGGCCGAATCGCCGCCGGTCGCCATCACTTCGAACACACCGCGGTGCAGACGCAGGATGGAGATATCGAAGGTGCCGCCCCCCAGATCGTAAACCGCGATCACCCCTTCCTGACCGGAGTCAAGGCCATAGGCAATCGCGGCCGCGGTCGGCTCGTTGAGCAGACGCAGTACGTGCAGACCGGCCAGACGGGCCGCATCCTTGGTCCCCTGACGCTGGGCATCATCGAAATAGGCGGGCACGGTGATGACCACGCCATCGAGATCGCCCCCGAGTGTCTGGGCGCCACGCTCGGCCAGCTTTTTGAGAATTTCGGCCGAGACCTGCACCGGATTGACCAGCCCCTGACGGGTTTGCAGTTGCGGCATGCCATTGTCGGCGGCAACAAACTGGTAAGGCTGCTGGCGGGTATCGATATCGGCCAGCGCCTTGCCCATCATCCGTTTGACCGAGACGATGGTGTTGTGAGGATCGAGAGCCGCTTCGCGCTTGGCATCAATTCCGACTCGAATGGCGTCGCTTTGATAGTGCACCACTGACGGGAGCAGGTCGCGCCCTTGCTCATCGCAAAGGGTATCGGCGTGACCACTGCGAACCGCAGCGACGAGAGAGTTGGTGGTGCCGAGATCGATGCCGACGGCACGTTTGTGCTGATGAGGAACAGCGCTCTGGCCGGGCTCGGCGATTTGCAGTAATGCCATGGGTAATGAAACTTCCAGCGTTAAAGGATCAAGACTCGAGAAGCGAGTCTTCGAATCGTTCCAGCTCTTCGAGGAGCTTGTCGACAAACTTGAGTTTGCGAACGCAATCAGCGGCAACGAGATCTCTGCCGGCGGCAAGAGACTCGGTCAGCTGCTGCATCAACATCTGGTGATCATGCCTGATCTCGCTGCGAAAATCCTTGATGGCGCGCTCAGGGTCGGCATCATCTTTCAGATCGGCCAGACGCTCGCGCCACTCCAACTGCTGCATCAGAAACGCGGTATCTTGCAGAGTCTGCTGTTCACCACGGATATCGGTGCCACGCAGGGAGAGCAGATATTCTGCACGGCGCAGCGGCGCCTTGAGGGTGGTGAATGCTTCGTTGATCTGGGCGGCACGTTGCACCGCAGCCAGCTGCTCCCGTTCGGGGGCGGTGGCAAAACGATCAGGATGGAATTGGGTTTGCAGCTGGCGGTAGGTATCAGCCAACTGACGGGTATCGAGCTCGAAGCCTTCAACCAGCCCAAACAGCTCGAAATGATTCATGCAAACCTCTTGGAAACGTTCGCCACAACCTCACTCGCCCCTGGCAAATGAGATGTGGTTGAACGGGTCATGGGCGACCCGCTCAACCACAGACGAAGGATCATTGACGTCAAACATCTCAGACACTGAAGCTTTCGCCGCAACCACACTCGCCTTTGGCGTTGGGATTATTGAACTGGAAGCCCTCGTTGAGGCCCTCCTTGACGAAATCCAGCTCGGTGCCATCCAGATGGATCAGGCTCTTGGCATCAACAATAATCTTGACGCCCTGCTGCTCGAACACCTGATCCTCATCGGTCAGTTCATCAACGAACTCAAGCACGTAGGCCAGACCGGAGCAGCCGGTGGTTTTGACGCCGAGGCGCAGGCCAATGCCCTTGCCCCGGTTAGCCAGAAAAGAGGAAACCCGTGCCGCGGCGGCATCTGTCATGGTAATAGCCATACTGCTCTCCGGCGCTTAGAGACCTTTCTTCTGCTTGTAATCGGCGATGGCGGCCTTGATGGCGTCCTCAGCCAGAATGGAGCAGTGGATCTTCACCGGTGGCAGGGCCAACTCTTCGGCAATATCTGTGTTCTTGATGCCAGCTGCTTCGTCCAGGGTCTTGCCCTTGACCCATTCGGTCACCAGGGAGCTGGAGGCGATGGCAGAACCGCATCCGTAGGTCTTGAACTTGGCATCTTCGATGATGCCTTCGTCGCTGATCTTCAATTGCAGCTTCATCACGTCGCCACAAGCGGGCGCACCGACCATGCCGGTTGCAACGCTGGGATCATTCTTGTCGAAACCACCGACGTTGCGAGGATTCTCGTAGTGGTCGATTACTTTTTCACTGTAAGCCATATCTCACTCCTGCTAATTCTGTTGCTCACTGACCCGGTGGATCAGTGATGAGCCCATTCGACCGTGTTCAGATCGACGCCGTCTTTGTACATCTCCCACAGAGGGGACATCTCGCGCAGACGACCGATGGAGTCACGAATAAGCTTGACCGCGTAGTCAATCTCTTCCTCGGTGGTGAAGCGACCCATGCTGAAACGGATGGAGCTGTGTGCCAGCTCGTCGTTCAGACCCAGTGCGCGCAGCACATAGGAAGGTTCCAGGCTGGCGGAGGTACAGGCCGAACCGGAAGAGACCGCCAAATCTTTCAGCGCCATGATGAGGGATTCCCCTTCCACATAGGCAAAGCTGACGTTGAGGTTACCCGGAACACGTTGCTCCAGATCGCCATTGATGTAGACGGCTTCAATATCCTTGATGCCATTCCACAGACGCTGGCGCAGAGCCATGATGCGCTCGCCTTCACTCACCATCTCTTCTTTGGCGATGCGGAAAGCTTCGCCCATCCCGACGATCTGGTGGGTCGGCAGAGTACCGGAACGCATGCCGCGCTCGTGGCCGCCACCGTGCATCTGGGCTTCCAGGCGAACGCGGGGTTTGCGGCGAACAAACAGTGCACCGATCCCTTTCGGACCATACACCTTGTGCGCAGAGACGGAGAGCAGATCCACTTTCAGTGCTTCCACATCTACCGGGATCTTGCCCACACTCTGAACGGCATCCACGTGCAGCAGGATCTTGCGGGAACGGCACAACTCGCCGATGGCGGCAATGTTCTGAACCACGCCGATTTCGTTGTTCACATGCATGATGCTGACCAGGATGGTGTCATCACGCATGGCATTTTCGATCATCTCGATAGTGAACAGGCCGTTGGGCATCGGCTCAAGATAGGTCACCTCGAACCCTTCACGCTCCAGCTGGCGACAGGTATCGAGCACCGCCTTGTGTTCGGTCTTGGAGGTGATGATGTGCTTGCCCTTGCTGGCATAGAAGTGGGCAACACCCTTGATGGCCAGGTTATTGGATTCGGTCGCACCGGAAGTGAAGACGATCTCGCGGGGATCGGCACCGATCAGATCTGCCACTTGATTACGGGCCAGATCCACCGCCTCTTCGGCTTGCCAGCCAAAACGGTGAGAACGGGAAGCCGGATTGCCGAACAGGCCATCCATGGTGAGACACTGCATCATTTTTTCTGCGACACGCGGGTCCACCGGACAGGTTGCCGAATAATCAAGGTAAATAGGCAGTTTCATGTTTTTCTCCGTCACAGTCCGGGTCATACAGAGTCCCGCTGTGGAAAGCACGTTTATAGTTGGACTTTCAAGCTCACATCGCCGTGTTCTGCCCGATCAACCAGGGACAACACGGTCTTCATTTGTTCATCTTGCTTGCCGGCAATCCGGCGCACATCGGCCTGGCGTACCAGCTCGGCCAGGGTAATATCCCCGAGGAAGCTGGAGATCCGCTCACTCAGGTCGCGCCACAGGGAGTGAGTCAGACACTGGGTACCACCGTGGCAGCCGCCCTTGCCGAGGCACTTGGTTGCATCGACCGACTCATCGACCGCGGTGATCACCTGACCAACCGAAATCTCGCCTGGGGCCAACCCGAGGCGATAACCACCACCCGGGCCACGCACGCTGCTCACCAGACCATGTTTACGCAGGCGGGCAAAGAGCTGCTCGAGATAGGACAACGAGATGCCCTGGCGCTCGGAAATATCGGCAAGGGGGACGGGCCCCTGCTCTGCATGCAGCGCCACGTCGAGCATGGCGGTTACAGCGTAACGTCCTTTTGAAGTCAGTCTCATGTGCCTTACCGTCTTGCGAAGCAATTTAATGGAGCACATGGTCACATACCCGACCAAATCAGTCAAGTATATGGTTGAGTAAATCAGTCGGATTAATCCGGTACGCGCGCTTTCTGTACCGAGGTCAGAATCCCGCGCAGAATGTTGAGCTCTGCCGCTTCCGGCCGAGCCCGATTGAACAGGCGACGCAGCTTACTCATCACATGACCCGGATGGTCATCGGCAATAAAACCGGTCTTCATCAGGGTTTGTTCCAGGTGCTGATAGAACCCTTCCAGCTGGGCGGCACTCGGATAGACCATCTCGTCTTCAGGCTCGGCGGCCTGCCCCTGCAGCCAGCGCATCCGCACTTCGTAGCAGAGAGTCTGCACCGCCATGGCCAGATTGAGGGAGCTGTAATCGGGATTGGCCGGAATGGCCACGTGGTAGTGGCACTTTTGCAATTCGTCGTTGGTGAGACCAGTGCGTTCACGGCCAAACACCAGCGCGACCGGGTGCTGCATCCCCTCAACCACCGACTTTTCGCCCGCCTCACGGGGATCGAGCATGGGCCAGCTCAGGGTTCGAGAGCGGGCGCTGGTGCCAATCACCAAACCACAATCGGCGATCGCGTCGTCCAGCGTCGGGACGATACGGGCATTGGCAAGCACATCGCTGGCACCAGCAGCCAGGGCGAAGGCATTGTCATCCGGCAAGGCTTGCGGATCAACCAATACCAGCTGGGTCAACCCCATGGTCTTCATGGCGCGTGCCGCAGACCCCATGTTGCCGGTATGAGAGGTGTTTACCAAAACGATACGAATCTGATCCAACATGCCCAGTCAATCTTCAGTCAAAAATGGCGCGCAATTGTAACATAAGAGAACACGATGTTGGCACCGTAAAAGCCGAGCCATTTCAGAACAAAACCAGCCGTTTGTATAACAAACCAGCATGAGGGAAGTGAGAGGGGGGGACTAAACTTGATGGATATCCGATAAACGGCACAGGAGACACCACGCCATGCTTCCTCCCTTTATCTATGAGAGATTGCCCAGCCTCTACCTGCTGGCAGCCATTGCCATTATTACGTTGAGTGAACAGCCCCTGCTCTGGTTTGCAGGCGCCTTGCTGTTTATCGCCGGAGCGGTGACCTGGATGATGCGCTCCAGCTACCGACGTACCGATCTGATTATCTTTCCGAGCAAACGCTGGCTACAGCCGGAGTGGCTGTATGAAGCGCAACCCTTTATCTGGCTGGCTGCGGGGCTGGCCATGTCACAGCTGCCCGCCCCTGCGGCACTCATCGCCTTGGTGCCCTGTCTGTGGGCCTGTCGCTGCCTCTGGGCACGGCACCATTATCGTCGCCATGCCCATGGGGTGATTGTCCACTTAAGACGGGATCCCGCCCGGCGCCGTCTGCACCGGAGCCTGCGCTGACTCGGTGCGGGCGCGTTCGATAAACGTCGCCAGATCCATCAGGGGATACTTCATCAGGCTTGGCAAGCCATCGAGATCCAGACTGTCCATCAGGTTTTTCACCTCAAGGCCCAGTTCGGTATCCCCTTCTATCTTCAGCTTGCGCTGGAAAAAGAGCGAGTCCGGATCCTCTTTGCGACCAGCGATGAGGATCAGATCGTTGGCCGTACCGCTGAAGCAGACATCGGCCTTGTCACACTCGCGAGCCACCACCAGCTGGCCATTCTGCTCACTGATAAACCAGCACAGGTCCAGATCAGAGACTTCGACTTTCAGCCACTTGTCTGCCAGAAACTCGAAATCGCCATCTTCGATAGCCTCTTTGAAAACCCGGGCCAGTAAACTCTCCATCAGCTGCTTTTGCAGATTGAAGGGAACCAGCTTGAGGGGATGGCGCAAGAAGCGCGGAGCCTGTTCGACCAGGCGGCGTTGCAGTTGTTGAAACACGATAGACTCCCTTTTTTGCGCATTCAAACACAGGGAGAGTGGCAAGATCCTGTTGGAAATCAAACTTGTGCAGGGTTACCTCAAGAAGGGTAAAGCCACACAAAGCTGCCTCAGGTCAAAAAGCGGGAGTGCATGGCTGCATACAATCAGGGCTCGTTTGCCCTTCATATGCACTCTCGGAGCGTACCAATGGAATTACTCTGTCCGGCAGGCAGTTTGCCGGCACTGAAAACCGCCGTGGATAACGGGGCCGATGCCGTTTATATCGGTTTCAAGGATGACACCAATGCCCGCCACTTTGCCGGTCTCAACTTTACCGACAGCAAACTGGAGAAGGCGGTAGATTATGTGCATCAACATGGTCGCAAGCTGCATATTGCCATCAATACCTTTGCCCATCCCGGGGCCGATACTCGATGGAAACAGGCGGTTGATCGCGGGGTGGCCCTCGGCGCCGATGCGTTAATCATCGCCGATCTCGCCGTGCTGGAATATGCCAGCCGCCACTACCCCGAGATGGAACTCCATGTCTCGGTGCAGGCCAGCGCCACCAATGCCGCCGCCATTCGCTTCTATCAGCAGCAATTCAATGCCACACGGGTGGTGCTGCCCCGGGTGCTCTCCATGCATCAGGTCAAGCAGCTGGCCCGCGAGACCGATGTTGGCCTAGAGGTGTTCGCCTTTGGCAGCCTCTGCATTATGGCCGAGGGGCGCTGCTATCTCTCCTCCTACATGACTGGCGAGAGTCCCAACACCGTCGGCGCCTGCTCACCGGCCAAGTTCGTCCGTTGGGAAGAGACCCCGAATGGTCTCGAGTCGCGGCTCAACGAGGTGCTGATCGACCGCTATGGCCCGGGCGAAAATGCTGGCTATCCGACCCTGTGCAAGGGGCGTTTCGACGTGGATGGCCAGACCTACCACGCGCTGGAAGAGCCCACCAGTCTCAATACCCTGGGTCTCCTGCCCGAGCTCTTCAAGACCGGGATCCAGTCGGTCAAGATTGAAGGACGCCAGCGCAGCCCCGCCTATGTGGAGCAAGTGACCCGGGTCTGGCGTGCAGCCATCGATGCCTATCAGGCCAATCCCGAGGCCTATCAGGTTAAAGCTGAGTGGGATGCCCAGCTAGCCCGCGTCTCCGAAGGTAGCCAGACTACCCTCGGCGCCTACCATCGTCAGTGGCAATAAGGAGTCCACCCATGCAATTTTCTCTCGGGCCTCTGCTCTTCTACTGGCCCAAAGCCGATACCGAAGCCTTTTACCATGCCGCTGCCGACAGTCAGGCCGACATCATCTATCTGGGGGAGACCGTCTGCAGCAAGCGGCGCGAACTCAAAGTCGATGACTGGATTGCGCTGGCCCGTCAGATGGCCTGCTCCGACAAGCAGGTGGTGCTCTCGACCCTCGCCCTTATCTCCGCCCCCTCCGAACTCAAGGAGGTGAAGCGGCTGGTCGACAATGGCGACCTGATGGTCGAAGCCAACGATCTCGGTACGGTGCAACTCGCCTGGGAGGCAGGGATCCCCTTCGTCTGTGGCCCCGCCATCAACGCCTATAACGCCGATGTGCTGCGCATGCTGCTCAAACAGGGGATGAAACGCTGGGTCATGCCGGTGGAGCTCTCCCGTGACTGGCTGATCCAGCTCAATCAGGATCTGGGCTCCCTGCGCGACCAATTTGAGGTGGAGGTGTTTGCCTACGGCCATCTGCCGCTCGCCTACTCGGCGCGCTGCTTCACCGCCCGCTCCCTCGACAAACCGAAAGACAACTGCGAGCTCGCCTGCATCAACTACCCCACCGGACGACTGGCCAACAGCCGCGAGGGGCAGCGGGTGTTCAATCTCAACGGGATCCAGACCCAGTCCGGTTACTGCTACAACCTGGGTAACGAGCTGGCTGGTATGGAAGGTCTGGTGGATGTGGTCAGACTTTCACCGCAAGGGATGGAGACGCTGGAGATGCTGGCCCGCTTCAAAGCCAACCGGCAGGGCCAGGCTCCCCTCCCCTTGCAGCAAGGAAGCGACTGTAACGGCTACTGGCGCCAGATCCCCGGCATGAGCCTGGTGGAGTAAACCCGCCATTCGCCCAACAAAAAGGCCTCATCGCGAGGCCTTTTTTACCACTATCTGGCAGTAGATCAGGAGGGCTGATCACCCTTGTTACGAGCGCTCTGGGCACCTGGCGGCAAGGGCTTGCGCGCCATCAACTCCAGCTCCAGCAGCGCATAGCGGTGCTCGATGAAGTCATAGACGTTGTTAGATAAGGCCAGCTTGAAGTAGCTGATGGCTTCCTTGCGGTTGCCTTTGCCCAACTCGAACTTGCCCAGATAGAAGTAGGTTTCACACAGGCGCTCGGCAAGCTCCCGGTTATCCTTCACCCCTTTCACCACGTTGCCCATCAGCTGGGAAGCGTTGATCTCGCCGGTATAGAGGCGAACCAGATCCCAGTTCCAGGCATCGTCATCGTACTTGTTGAGACGCTCGCGCATCCGGCTCATGGCGGCCGACGGGTCGAGTTTCTGCTCGGCCAGATAGAGCCAGATCACCCGATAGGGGTCTTCCGGCTGCGCCTCGTAGAAACGCTTCATATCGGCCGCGGCCAGTTCGGGACGGTTGCCGTAATAGAGGGCGATGCCACGGTTAAGATAGGCATAGTCATAGTCCGGCGCCAGTTCGAGGGCGGAATCAAACGCATCATAGGCTTCGTCGTAATTCTGCTGCTGTACCAGATAGACGCCGATGAAGTTGTAGGCTTCGGCGAAATCCGGCTTCTCCCGCAGGGCACGGTTGAAATCGAGCCGCGCGAGGGAACGCAGACCAACCCGATCAAACACCACGGCACGCTCATAGAACAACTCTGCCCGTTGCTCGGTGGTCAGTTCCATTTCACTGAGCATCTGCCCGAGTCGGGCGAGCGCCAGCTCACTCTGGTAGGAGACCTGCAGGGGGGTCGCCAACACCAGTGAAGCAGGCTGCGGCTTGGGAACCTTGGGGGTGTTAACCTGACTGCTACTGCTGCAACCCCACATGGGAAGCAACAACAGGATACCGAGGAGGTATCCAATCCCTTTCCTGACGTTCAATGAACACTCCGACGCTTACGCTTGACCCCGCATATGGTAAAGGTCAACTGCCGCTTTGTCATGTAGCTGTGCCCCTCTACCTCAAATAAATCAGGATTCGACAGGGTATCCGGCATCGCACCAACCGCGAAACCCGCCGTCGACGCTGATCACCTTGCGATAACCCATCTGTTGCAGGTTGTCCGCCGCCAGAATTGAGCGAAAACCACCACCACAATAGAGGTAGAGCTCGGTCTCGAGATCCGGGAACTGGGTCTCGATATCCCGCTCAATCACGCCACGACCCAGATATCGGGCACCGGGCAGATGGCCTTTAGCCCACTCGCTCTCTTCCCGCACGTCGATCAGGTGAAACGTGCGCCCTTCATCCTGCCAGCGCTTGATCTGGTGAACATCGGTTTCGGTGATGCGGGAGCGGATCCCGTCAACCAGCGCCAAAAAACGGGGATTGTGATGCATGACAAACTCCTGTTGTTTAAATCATGTGCGTCAGCAAACGACACGCAGAGATAAGAAAAGAGCGCCATGAGGCGCTCTTCACTGTTACGGCAGGATTTCCTGTTGGTCCGCACCCTCTTTCTCTACCTGGGTGGGCAGCATGTGCTCGCGCTTGACGCCGAGGAACATGGCAAACGCACTCGCCACATAGATGGAGGAGTAGGTACCGAACGCCACACCGATCACCATGGCCACGGCAAAACCGTGGATCAGCGCACCGCCCTTGAGCAGCAGCGCCAGCACCACGATAAAGGTAAGGCCGGAGGTGATGATGGTACGACTCAGGGTCTCGGTCATGGAGAGATCCAGAATGTACTCTGTATCCCCTTTACGCACCTTGCGGAAGTTCTCCCGCAAGCGGTCGAACACCACGATAGTATCGTTCAGGGAGTAACCCACCAGGGTCATCAGTGCCGCCAGTACAGTCAGGTCGAACTCGTACTGGAAGTAGGCAAAGACACCCAGCGTGATCACCACGTCGTGCACCAGGGAGAGAATGCCCCCCAGCGCCAGACGCCATTCGAAACGCACTGCCACGTAGGCCAGGATACAGAGGATGGATGCCAGCATGGCCAGCGCACCGTCTGTCGCCAGTTCATCACCCACGGAAGGGCCGACGAACTCGACGCGTTTGAGCACAGCGCCCTCGTCGAGCTGCTTGGCCGCCGCCAGCACTTCGTTACCCTGTTGTTCTACCTTGACCCCCTCTTTCGGGGTCAGACGGAACAGCACGTCACGGCTGGAGCCAAAGTGTTGCAGGGTTGCCCCTTCAATCTTCTGCTCTTCCAGAGCGTCATGGATCTTGTCCAGGCTCACCGACTGCTGGAACCCCACCTCGATAGTGGTACCACCGGTAAAGTCCAGGCCCCAGTTCAGCCCCCGATCAAACAGGAAGAACAGGGCTACCACCATCAGCACGGAAGAGAAAACCACACCCGGCTTGGCATAGCGCATAAACGGGATCGGTTTTTCAAAATGTAGAATCTGAAACATTTCTCTATCCTCAGATGGGCAGCTTGTCGATACGCCGTCCACCCCAAGCCAGGTTGATAATGGCACGGGAAACTGTGATGGCAGTAAACATGGAGGCGGTCAGACCAATGCCCAGCGTCAGTGCAAAGCCCTTGATGGCGCCAGTACCGATTCCGAACAGGATCACGCAGGTGATCAGCGAGGTCACGTTGGAGTCGGCGATGGTGGAGAATGCCCGATCAAAGCCCAGATGGATGGCTTGCTGAACACCACGACCGTTGCGGATCTCTTCACGAATACGCTCGTAGATCAGCACGTTGGCATCCACCGCCATACCCAGCGTCAGGACGATACCGGCGATACCCGGCAATGTCATGGTGGCCCCCGGGATCATCGACATGATGCCGACAATCAACACCAGGTTCATACAGAGCGCCAGGTTGGCAACCCAGCCGAACGCACGGTAGTAGATCCCCATGAACAGCACGATCACCAGCATGGCCCAGCCGATGGCTTCCATACCGCTGTCGATGTTCTGTTGACCCAGGCTCGGGCCAATGGTGCGCTCTTCCACGATCTGGATCGGGGCGATCAGGGCACCGGCACGCAGCAGCAGCGCCAGGTTGTGGGCTTCGTTGGCGTTGTCGATACCTGTGATACGGAACTGGCTGCCAAGACGCGACTGGATGGTGGCGACGTTGATCACCTCCTCCTGCTTGCGGAACTTGCGCTTGCCATCCGGACCCGGTTGACCGACCGGCTTGTACTCGATGAAGACGGTCGCCATCCCTTTACCGACGTTATCCTTGGTAAAGTTGGCCATCTTGTTGCCACCCTGGCCATCCAGCTTGATGTTGACCTGGGGACGGCTGTACTCGTCGAAACCGGACTGGGCACCCACGATGTGGTCACCGGTCAGGATCACCCGCTTTTGCAGCACCACGGGACGACCATTGCGATCGTTGTAGACCTTGGAGCTGGGCGGGACACGGCCATCGGCCGCAGCCTGGATGTCGGCAGTCTCATCGACCATGTGGAATTCCAGGGTCGCGGTTGCCCCCAGGATCTCCTTGGCGCGGGCGGTATCCTGAATACCGGGCAGTTCAACGACAATGCGCTCGGCGCCTTGCTGTTGTACCAGCGGCTCGGCCACACCCAGTTCGTTGACCCGGTTACGGATGATGGTGATGTTCTGCTCGAGGGCGTACTTCTTCACTTCCTTGATCTTGGCTTCGCTCAGACTAGCCAGCAGGATGAACTCATCCCCTTTCTGCTCGGTAGTGAAAGTCAAATCAGGGTTCTGACGACGCAGATGAGAAACGGCGCGTTCCTGATCGGCTTCGTCACGGAAGATCACCTGCACCTGATCACCGACCCGGCGCACGCCGGAGTAACGGATCTTCTGGGTGCGCAGCTCGGAGCGGAAATCCTGCACCATCTGCTCTTGCTGCTTGGTCAGTGCTTCGGCCATGTCCACTTCCATCAGGAAGTGCACACCACCGCGCAGATCAAGACCCAGCTTCAGAGGCGCCGCACCGATGGCTTCGAGCCAGGCGGGAGTGGAAGGTGCCAGGTTGAGTGCGGTAATGAAGTTGTCGCCCAGCTTGTTGGCAACGATATCGCGCGCCTTCAGCTGGTCTTCGGTGTTCTTGAAACGGATCAGGATAAAACCGTGCTCGAATGCAGCATGTTTGACCGGGATCTTGGCCGCTTCAAGGGTCTCTTTCACCAGATCAAGAGTATCTAGCTTGACTTCGGCACCACGGCTGGCAGAAACCTGCAAAGCCGGATCTTCGCCGTAAAGATTGGGGGCTGCATATAGAAAACCGATGGCGATCACCAGGATCACCATCAGGTATTTCCACAGCGGATAGCGATTCAACACGCTGTGCTCCTTGGGAGATTAAAGGGACTGGATAGAACCCTTGGGCAGAACGGCAGAGACGAAGTCCTTTTTGATGGTGACTTGAGTCTGGTCGTTCAGGGCGATCACCAGGTAATCGCTGTCTGCAGCCACTTTGGCAATTTTGCCAACCAGGCCACCGGAAGTGAGCACTTCATCACCCTTGGACAAGGAGCTCATCAGATTGCGGTGATCCTTGGCACGCTTGGCCTGGGGACGATAGATCATGAAGTAGAAGATCAGGCCGAATACGGCCAGCATGATGATCATTTCCATACCACCACCCTGTGCACCCGGTGCTGCGCCTTCTGCATACGCCTTGGAGATAATGCTCATTTAACAACCTCTTATTGATGTAGATTTAAAAAAACAAAATTATATGTTGTTATTTAACGTCATTTTCAGCTAACGGAGGCACAGGCTTCCCTTGCCGACGGTAAAACTCTGTTACAAAGTCGTCTAATTTACCCTGCTCGATCGCGTCCCGCAAACCCTGCATCACGCGTTGGTAATAACGCAGGTTATGAATCGTATTCAGACGGGCACCGAGGATCTCGTTGCACTTGTCCAGATGGTGCAGGTAGCTGCGGCTGTAGTTCTTGCAGGTGTAGCAATCGCATTCGGCATCCAGGGTGCTGGTGTCGTTGCGGTGCTGGGCGTTGCGGATTTTCACTACGCCATCGGTGGTGAACAGGTGGCCGTTGCGGGCGTTGCGAGTCGGCATGACGCAGTCGAACATGTCGATACCACGGCGCACCCCTTCCACCAGATCTTCCGGCTTGCCGACACCCATCAGGTAGCGCGGCTTGTCAGCCGGAATTTTCGGGCAGACGTGCTCGAGGATGCGGTGCATGTCCTCTTTGGGTTCGCCCACGGCCAGACCACCGACCGCATAACCGTCGAAACCGATCTCCAGCAGCCCCTTGAGGGAGACATCCCGCAGATCTTCGTAGACCGAGCCCTGAATGATGCCGAACAGGGCGTTCTTGTTGCCCAGCGCATCAAACTTGTCGCGGGAGCGCTTGCCCCAGCGCAGGGACATCTCCATGGACTTGCGCGCTTCTTCATAAGTGGCCGGGTACGGTGTGCACTCGTCGAATATCATCACGATGTCGGAGCCCAGATCGTACTGGATCTCCATGGACTTCTCGGGGTCGAGGAAGATCTTCTCGCCATTGATGGGGTGACGGAAGTGGACGCCCGCTTCGGTGATCTTGCGAATATGGCCTAGGCTGAACACCTGGAAACCACCGGAGTCGGTCAGGATCGGGCCCTGCCAGTTCATGAAGTCATGCAGATCGCCGTGGGCACGCATCACTTCCTGACCCGGACGCAGCCAGAGGTGGAAGGTGTTACCCAGCAGGATCTGGGCGCCGGTTTCACGCACTTCTTCCGGGGTCATCCCCTTGACGGTGCCGTAAGTCCCGACCGGCATAAAGGCCGGCGTTTGTACCACACCACGTTCGAAGACCAGTTGACCGCGACGGGCACGGCCGTCGGTGGTTTTCAGTTCAAATTTCATTGCTACCTCGGCTGCGTCAGATAAACAGTCTGACAATAGGAGGGCCGCTCACGGCCCGGTAAATAAGCTGAAGCTTATGCTTCAACCTGGCGACGGGTGACGAACATGGCGTCCCCGTAGCTGAAGAAACGGTACTGCCCGGCCACGGCTGCCTGATAGGCCGCCATCACGTTGTCATAACCGGCAAAGGCGCTGACCAGCATGATCAGGGTCGACTCCGGCAGATGGAAGTTGGTGACCATGGCATCGACAATCTGGAACTTGTAACCAGGGAAGATGAAGATATCGGTGTCACTAAAGAAGGGCGCTAGCGGTTTGCCCTGCGCCAGGGTGACCTTGGCCGCGCTCTCCAGCGAACGGACCGAGGTGGTGCCAACGGCAATCACCCGACCACCACGGGCACGGGTGGCCGCGATGGCATCTACCACCTCTTGCGGCACTTCCGCATACTCGGAGTGCATGTGGTGATCTTCAATCTTCTCAACCCGCACCGGCTGGAAGGTCCCCGCCCCTACATGCAGGGTGACGAAGGCCGTTTCAACCCCTTTGGCCCGAATTTTCTCAAGCAGCGGCTCATCAAAGTGCAGGCCGGCGGTCGGCGCGGCAACGGCGCCCGGCTTTTGATTGTAAACGGTCTGGTAGCGCTCCTTGTCGGCATCCTCGTCGGGACGGTCGATATAGGGGGGCAGCGGCATGTGGCCGATGGCCTCCAAAATCTCCAGCACCGGACGCGGGTCTAGGAAGTGGATCTCGAACAGGGCGTCGTGGCGGGCGCGCATCTCTGCCTCCACACCACCATCCATGATCATCCGGGTGCCGGGCTTGGGCGCCTTGGAGGCCCGGACATGGGCCAGCACGCTGTGCTCGTCCAGAATGCGCTCGACCAGTACCTCCAGCTTGCCGCCGCTGGCCTTCTGGCCAAACATGCGCGCCGGAATGACACGGGTGTTGTTGAATACCAGCAGGTCACCCGGATTGAGCTGATCCAGCACATCCACAAATTGACCGTGGCGCAGGGCGCCAGTCTGACCATCGAGCTGCAACAGGCGGCTGGCGGTACGCTCTGCCATCGGATAGCGGGCAATCAGCTCGTCTGGCAGATCAAAATGAAAATCGGATACTTGCATCTTTCACCTCGGGGGGAATCGGCGGCTAGTCTAGTTATCCCCATCTTCCAAGGCAACCCAAAAGACCAAAAACCCAAGAGAGACAAGGGGTAGCGAGCAATATTGAGACACACCTCCGGTTAATGATTCTTTAATGTTCTGTATTGACCCTGATCATGTTTTGCCAGTTGGGGCTGGGCTAGGGTGAAAGCAGATACACAAGGAGGCCCACCATGATGACCCTATCCGAAATCATGACCGAACATCCCTTCACTCTGGGTCCGTCAAACAGTGTCAAACAGGCGATGGACCTGATGCAGCAGGAGCGGATCCGCCACATTCCCATCGTCGACGAGCAGCACCACCTGCTGGGGCTGGTGACCCTCACCGATATCCTGGCTACCCGGGAATCCAAGCTGCTGCTCATCAGCCCGGAGCGGGAAGCCGAATTTACCGACAGCGTGCAACTCGACGAGATCATGACACGGCAAGTGGCGAGCGTAGATCCTCACGCCGGCATCAAGGAGGCGGCACTCTACCTGCAGCGCCACAGATATGGCTGCCTGCCGGTCCTCAAAGGACGCAAGCTGATCGGCATTGTCACCGAGTCGGACTTTATTTCCGTGGCCATCAACCTGCTGGAATTGATGGAAGAGCAGGAACCACCTACCGACTTTTGACAGATTTAGCCGTAATTAAATTACAATAAAAGCGTTTTCAGCCGTAAAAATAAGCTGAAATGATGAAACACTTTCATTTTGATTGAAAAATTACACCAAATGCTTGCCTTGTGATCTGCATCACACTATCATCCCTCTCATGCAATAGTTGCCGAGGGGGAGACGAGGGATTGTGCACCCATTATCTTCCTCTCATATGTCTGCAAGTTTGCACACCCCGTAGTTAGTCTTTGCTGTAAAGCATTTGTTTATATAGCCATTCCTTGTTTGATGACCCGGCCCTGTCGTTGTGATAGCGCCGGGATTTTTTTATCCGCGTTTTCTGCTCTCCCCCTAGTCAGCACATCCCCATCGCTGCAAGCAGCTGCCTCAACCTCCTGCGCCACCTGTTTGCACCACCGTTTATCTCATCGCGTCATCGTGACTCTGCACACCCCTTCTTATGCCTTGAAAAGGCGATGTAGCGCACAGATATTGAACCACGACAAGGAGTTATCTCAGTAGGCCAGAGATATTCATGTTAGGTACAGCCATAGTGAGTTATCTAATAAGTAGATTTAAGCGATTCAAAATTGCGGCTTTTATCGATTAACGGAAGCCCCTATGATGAATCCATCGAAAGTTAAGCGCCTCGTCTGGCAAGACTCTTCAACACCAGACCGGCATATGTACATCACCAAGGAGCAATTACATGTCTACCTACATCAACACTGAAATCAAGCCGTTCAATGCTACCGCCTACCACAATGGCAAATTCGTTCAGGTGTCTGACGCTGACCTGAAAGGCAAGTGGTCCGTGGTCTTCTTCTACCCGGCTGACTTCACCTTCGTTTGCCCGACCGAGCTGGGCGACCTGGCTGACAACTACGCTGAATTCCAGAAACTGGGCGTTGAGATCTACTCTGTCTCTACCGATACCCACTTCACTCACAAAGCATGGCACGACACTTCTGACACCATTCAGAAGATCCAGTACCCGATGATTGGTGACCCGACTGGTACCATCACCCGCAACTTCGGCGTGATGATCGAAGAAGCTGGTCTGGCTGACCGCGGTACCTTCGTAATTGACCCGCAGGGCATCATCCAGATCGTCGAGATCAACGCTGGCGGCATCGGCCGTGACGCACTGGAACTGCTGCGCAAAGTCAAAGCAGCCCAGTACGTTGCCTCCCACCCGGGTGAAGTGTGCCCGGCTAAATGGAAAGAAGGCGAAGCCACTCTGGCCCCGTCCCTGGACCTGGTAGGCAAGATCTAAGCCTCCCGCTTCCAAGACCGGCCCGTATAAGGGCCGGTTTTGTTTCCGGCCCCAAGCAAAGGCGCCGGTCTGCTTTCCGGCTTACATCTCACGCCGACCCGCAATCACAAGAAGGAATTCGAAGATGTTGGATACCAACCTCAAACAACAGCTGAACACCTATCTGCAGTACATCGTCAATCCCATCGAGATCAGCGTGTCCGGCAACGACAGCGACAAATCTGCAGAGCTGCTGGCACTGGCCAGCGAGATCGCCGAGATGTCCCCCAAGATCACCCAGACCTCTGGCACTGCCGTTCGCAAGCCTTCCATGAGTGTCGCGCCGCAGGGCCAAGCTCCGCGCGTTCACTTTGCCGGCATCCCCATGGGTCATGAATTTACTTCTCTGGTACTCGCCCTGCTGCAAAGCGGCGGCCACCCTTCCAAGGCCGATGCGGCCGTGCAGGAGCAGATCCGCAATCTCAAGGGTGAGTTCCACTTCGAGACCTATATCTCCCTCTCCTGCCACAACTGCCCGGACGTGGTGCAGGCCCTCAACCTGATGGCGACCCTGAACCCCGGCATCACCCACACCATGATCGACGGCGCCCTGTTCCAGGAAGAGGTCGCCGAGCGTCAAATCATGGCGGTACCGAATGTTTACCTGAACGGTCAACCGTTCAGCCAGGGCCGTATTTCACTCGAAGAGATCGTCGCCAAACTCGACACCGGCGCCGCAGAGCGCAAAGCTGCCGAGCTGAATGAGAAAGATCCCTACGATGTGCTAGTGGTAGGCGGTGGCCCGGCTGGCGCCGCAGCGGCCATCTATGCCGCTCGTAAAGGCATTCGCACTGCCATCGTTGCCGAACGTTTCGGTGGTCAGGTGATGGACACCGTCGGCATCGAGAACTTTATCTCCGTGCCCTACACCGAAGGCCCCAAGCTGGCCGCCAGCCTGGAGCAGCACGTCAAAGAGTACGGCGTTGAAGTGATCACCGAGCAGCGCGCCGCCGCCATCAGCAAAGATGGATATGTGAACGTGAATCTCGCCTCTGGCGCCACCTTGAAGAGCCGAGCCGTGATCCTGGCTACCGGTGCCCGCTGGCGTGATCTGAACGTACCGGGCGAGCTTGAGTACCGCACCAAGGGCGTGGCCTACTGCCCGCACTGCGATGGCCCCTTCTTCAAGGGCAAGCGAGTAGCTGTGATCGGTGGCGGTAACTCCGGCATCGAGGCAGCGATCGACTTGGCTGGCATCGTCGAGCATGTGACTGTGGTGGAGTTCGCCGACACCCTGCGTGCCGATGAAGTACTGCAGAAGAAGGCTCGCTCCATGGGCAATATCGACATCATCATGAGCGCTCGCACTACCGAAGTGATCGGTGATGGCAGCAAGGTGGTCGGTATGGATTACGAAGATCGCACCACCGGCGAGATCAAGCACCTGGCGGTAGCGGGCATCTTCGTCCAGATCGGTCTGGTACCGAACACCGAGTTCCTGAAAGGGAGCGAGATAGCCCTGACCCGCTTTGGCGAGATCGAGATCGATACCAAAGGGGCGACCTCCCTGCCCGGCGTCTACGCCGCAGGGGATGCCACCACGGTACCGTTCAAGCAGATCATCATCTCCATGGGTGCCGGCGCCACCGCTGCACTGGGTGCGTTTGATTACCTCATCCGCAACCCTGCTCCTGAAGCGACCCAGGCTGATGCTGTGACCGCCTGATAAACCCAGCGCAACAAAAAGCCGACGCTCGATTAAGTAAACACGAGCGTCGGCTTTTTTATATCTGCATCGATGCGCAATAAAAACCCCGCAGCAAATGGCGGGGTTGTTCATGACTGGACTTAAACGACGGGCATCACTCCAGCAAGAAAACAGCCTCGATATTATCACTTACCGTGATCTGCTGTTGTTGATAGCTGTTGTCCGCCATATCCGCCGCAGGAGCAGCCATCGCCATGGCCTGCACCACTTTCAGGTTGCGGCTGTAGGCGGTAATGGGCGAAGCATTGCGGTACTCCACACTGTAGACCTTGCCAAGCTTCATCCCGAACGCCTTGGCCAGAGATTCAGCCTTGATTTTGGCATCCTCAACGGCATTCAGACGGGCCTGCTCCTTGATGACCTGCGGCGATTTCAACCCGTATTCAATCTGGGATACAGACTCCAGCCCGGCTTTAAGTGCGGTATCCATCAGGGGGCTCAATTTATCCAGTTGATAGAGTTTGACCGCCAATTGCCGTTGGGCACGATATCCCAGCAATACCGGCTTCTTGTTTTCACCATACTGATATTCCGGCGAGACCATCAGGTTGCCAGCCTCAACATCGCTGCGCTTGATCCCCAACCCTTCCAGTTGGCTGAAAAAGGCTGCAACCTTGGTATCGACCTGCTGCTTGGCCTTGAGGCCCTGCTTATCCAGTGCACTCACCGCCACATTGAGGGTCAGCATATCGGGTTCGGTCTTCTGCTCGGCATAACCGCTCACCACCAGATGGGGCGCTTGCGGCACTTCAATCGCCAGCAGCGGAGCACTGACAACCAGAGCAGAAAGAGTAAGAAGGGGACGCCACATAGAAAAAACCTCAATCGGAAAGATTGAGGCCATTATGCCCGTGCAGCTACGGGATTCATATATCGTGCAAGGGGGGGAGCTGATCCAGTATCTGATTGGTCAGATCGAGACTAATGGTGACCATGCTGCCGGGATCCTGGCTCTGGTTTGCCATATCCAGAGCAGGAGCCGTGCCACAGACCAACACCTCATCATCGAAATGGAACGAGTCCCACGACAGAACGTGTCCTTGCAACGCCTGTCCGATATTGGTGCCACCACTATCCTCCTCCATCGCAGACCAAGGGATGGTATCAGATGGCCCTAGCAAATCTTGCAACAACGGCGAGTGAAAACTGGCCAGCGGATACTCCTGCTGCCCCTGATGATGGCCAACCAGAATCATGTTATGGGCAGACTCGGTATCCATGACCGGCACATAAGTGATAGAGGCCGTAGCGAAGTCAACATAGAGCGAGCCCGCTACATCACCGGCCTCATTCTCAATCTCCATCCCATCCAGCCGATCCCCCGCGATCGATGCCTGATAGCCAAACTGGCCTGCACAGGTAATGTTCCCCTGCCCATCCCAGCTATAACGGATGCCATCAATGTCGACCCAGTTGAATGACTGCATGATTACCCCTCTCCTCTACTGCCGCTATCTTATCCATCCCCTTGAGGAAAAAACAGGGGCCAGGCAAGCCCGGCCCCAAGACAAGGTTACGGATCAACCTTCAAGTTACCGTCATCCAGCAACTTCTGAATAATCTGCAAGTCACTGTTACCCAGGGTCGTCAAGTCAATACTGTCAAATTTTATGACGTGGGTGGTTCCTCCATTCGTACCATCCAAATCAATAGTCAATGTTGATTTGTTTGTGCCTGGCCCATCACTACTGAAATTGAGGTACGCATCAAGCGAACCAGAGTTGGCATGCTCGCCAGTTAGCAGCTCGCTTATATCCAGTACATCCCCACCGGTACCGGTAGTGAAGTCCTTGATCACATCGGTACCACCCGCATCTCCAGCGCCCCACTTGAAGGTGTCCTTGCCAGCCCCCCCAGTGAGGATGTCAGACCCGGTCCCACCAATCAGAATGTCGATACCGTCACCGCCAATCAGGATGTCATTCCCTTTTTGGCCATAAAGCACATCATTACCGTCGCCACCTTCAAGGGTATCATCGCCACCGACAGCCCCCTCCTTACCATACACTGCATGCTGACTGTAAAGTTCGTTGAGCAGTTGCCCACCACTCTTGCCCGGATTGTCTGTAACAAACTCGAACCAACCACCATCCACATTGTCTGCATGAATGCTATCACCAAACATCACATCATTGCCGTTACCACCGACCAGATGGTCGTTGCCTACCGAGTTAGCGTTGATACTTCCACCGGTCAGCTGACCAATCACACTGCTCAATTGATTGGCATTAGTCACATTGGTAGCACTGCCACCAGCTCCCTCGACTTGGCTCAGCAGGCTCCGCGCACTTTCGTTAACCTGAATGCCAACCGCCTCGACGGTAAAGGCCTGTCCCGTCGATGAGCCGACGTTCTCGATCAGGTTGATCTCATTGACAGTATCATCATTGCTGTTGGGGGAGACGTCATAGGTACCCAGCACATGTTTCATGGCCCCTGTGGTGCTTAACGAAACTACCGAACTGGTTCCATTGCCTTGCAGCGCCCTGTTGGGCTCACCGTCGGAGACAAAGATGACCTTATTGACATCCGCCGCCGCTATAGGCGCATTTACCCCTGCAGACTCGATCCAGGTATTCGCTGCCACCAGACCCGCTTCATAGTTGGTGTATTGCGCAGCATCCGAGCCCGGCACCGTGATGGCATTGACAAAAGCTATCGCGGCCGCCAGTTGAGCTGCGTTATCCACACCGCCGGAAGTCAGGGTGAAGGTGCCGGAACCATTAACCTGGGTCGCAAATGTATCCAAATGAACCCGAATATCACCAGCGCCCGAGTTATAGAGACCATTCAGTGAACTTATCACCGCCTGTTTCATGGCATCCAGACGAGTCATGGTCGTTGTGGTGCCATTTGCATTGGTGAACTGAATGGTATTGGTCTGCATGCTGCCGGAGTTATCCAGTACAAAAGCGATATTGGCCTTTTGTCCGAGCAACTGCGTCGTGCCCCCCACGTCCCCGACCAACACATCATTGCCACCCTTGCCGGTAATAACCCCGGCACCGCCCGATACCTCATAGGGCACCGAGCTGCCGGTAACATCATCCGCATTGGTGCCCACAATCAGAACCGGGGCAACCACAGGCTCAAAGGTCACATCAAGTGTGGCCGAATCCCTATCCCCGTCGGCATCGACGACGGCCAGATCAAAGCTGCTCGTTACTGGGCTCTCGTCTACACGATCGACCAGCGTGACCTTCTGCACCCGGTAGCCGTAAGCCCCACCGTTGTCAGACAGTTCAACTCGCGTGATGTCCGTCAGGGTCGTCGGCACCTGCTGAAGCACACCGTCAGTGAACAGCGTGCTGCCACTTTCAGTGACCAACTCACCGTTAGCGTTGGTGCCATACACAGTCCAGTTAACGCTATTGGTCGTAGCGCCAGTTTGTACGTCAATGGCAAACGACACCTTGACGGCAGGCTCACTGAAGTCGAAATACAGCTTCTCGCTGCCGTCGACCCACTGATTGTCTGTCGCCAGCCCCTGGGTACTGGAATTGACAGAGTCTATTGATGAGTCGATAGACATGATTACGAACTGACCGGCCGGTACAACCTCTCCGGGTTTGTAGATGCCCCCGGTATTACTGACCACGAGATAATCCTGATTGCCGCCAGGAATATTCGAGAATGTCGCCGAGTATTCTTGGGTAGCGTTGTCCAGTTTGCCATTCATGTCGATGACATAATTACCAGACGTATTCAGGCTCAAGGTGAATATCAGTGACTGACCGGCACCACCGGTATAGGCGCCGGGCACCGTGCTGGTATAGGCATAGAGGATGCTCGGATCGGCTGCACTGACGTAGTAGTAAACCGTTGCCCCACCTGAGGTCAACGCGCTGGCAGCATAGGTAGTGCTTGAACCATCCCACCCACTGATGTTACCCGTCAGATCAGCCCAGCCGGCACCATCAGTGCCAATATCGACAACCGAACCACCTGAGAAGTAGCCACTAGCCGAGTTGGCAAGGACCGCATCCTGAACATTGCTGATATCCGGACCGTCGTCTTCAAAGCCCAGCACCGGGCCCAGGTCCAGAGTGCTGGAACTGGCTGAGTCATTGTCGTTGTCATACACCGTCACCTTGGCGCCTACCAGACCCGCGCTGATCTGGGCCAGGAAGTCGTGGTTGTTGCTGTCGGTGTGTTCGATGGCAAAGTACTGCGTCAGGGTCAGATCACCATCGTCTGCATCCATATGCAGACGGAAGACCACTGTGTCGCCGACCTTGCCCAAGATGTCGCCAGTGCCTGCTTCCTTCGACAGCAGGATGTCGCCACCCGCCGTGGCATCCAGGCCCGAATCCACATTCGCGGCACTCAGCGTCAGCTCGTACTGCGTTTTGCTCGTATCCTGACCGTCACTACCGGCATCCACCGCCAGATTGAACAGGCTCGCACCGGTGATGGTCTTGTAGCCAATCACACCAGCCGGACGACCAGACTCGTCGTTGTTGCTCGCCTGACCGGACTCGTCCTTGGTCGAACCAGTGGTACCCACCGACTCGTCCACAACCAGTTTCACGCCCTCCTTCAGGCTGAAACTACTGACCAGCGGACCGTCGTCTTCAAAGCCCAGCACCGGGCCCAGGTCCAGAGTGCTGGAACTGGCTGAGTCATTGTCGTTGTCATACACCGTCACCTTGGCGCCTACCAGACCCGCGCTGATCTGGGCCAGGAAGTCGTGGTTGTTGCTGTCGGTGTGTTCGATGGCAAAGTACTGCGTCAGGGTCAGATCACCATCGTCTGCATCCATATGCAGACGGAAGACCACTGTGTCGCCGACCTTGCCCAAGATGTCGCCAGTGCCTGCTTCCTTCGACAGCAGGATGTCGCCACCCGCCGTGGCATCCAGGCCCGAATCCACATTCGCGGCACTCAGCGTCAGCTCGTACTGCGTTTTGCTCGTATCCTGACCGTCACTACCGGCATCCACCGCCAGATTGAACAGGCTCGCACCGGTGATGGTCTTGTAGCCAATCACACCAGCCGGACGACCAGACTCGTCGTTGTTGCTCGCCTGACCGGACTCGTCCTTGGTCGAACCAGTGGTACTCACCGACTCGTCCACAACCAGTTTCACGCCCTCCTTCAGGCTGAAACTACTGACCAGCGGGCCATCGTCTTCGAAGCCCAGCACCGGGCCCAGGTCCAGAGTGCTGGAACTGGCTGAGTCATTGTCGTTGTCATACACCGTCACCTTGGCGCCTACCAGACCCGCGCTGATCTGGGCCAGGAAGTCGTGGTTGTTGCTGTCGGTGTGTTCGATGGCAAAGTACTGCGTCAGGGTCAGATCACCATCGTCTGCATCCATATGCAGACGGAAGACCACTGTGTCGCCGACCTTGCCCAAGATGTCGCCAGTGCCTGCTTCCTTCGACAGCAGGATGTCGCCACCCGCCGTGGCATCCAGGCCCGAATCCACATTCGCGGCACTCAGCGTCAGCTCGTACTGCGTTTTGCTCGTATCCTGACCGTCACTACCGGCATCCACCGCCAGATTGAACAGGCTCGCACCGGTGATGGTCTTGTAGCCAATCACACCAGCCGGACGACCAGACTCGTCGTTGTTGCTCGCCTGACCGGACTCGTCCTTGGTCGAACCAGTGGTACCCACCGACTCGTCCACAACCAGTTTCACGCCCTCCTTCAGGCTGAAACTACTGACCAGCGGGCCATCGTCTTCGAAGCCCAGCACCGGGCCCAGGTCCAGAGTGCTGGAACTGGCTGAGTCATTGTCGTTGTCATACACCGTCACCTTGGCGCCTACCAGACCCGCGCTGATCTGGGCCAGGAAGTCGTGGTTGTTGCTGTCGGTGTGTTCGATGGCAAAGTACTGCGTCAGGGTCAGATCACCATCGTCTGCATCCATATGCAGACGGAAGACCACTGTGTCGCCGACCTTGCCCAAGATGTCGCCAGTGCCTGCTTCCTTCGACAGCAGGATGTCGCCACCCGCCGTGGCATCCAGGCCCGAATCCACATTCGCGGCACTCAGCGTCAGCTCGTACTGCGTTTTGCTCGTATCCTGACCGTCACTACCGGCATCCACCGCCAGATTGAACAGGCTCGCACCGGTGATGGTCTTGTAGCCAATCACACCAGCCGGACGACCAGACTCGTCGTTGTTGCTCGCCTGACCGGACTCGTCCTTGGTCGAACCAGTGGTACCCACCGACTCGTCCACAACCAGTTTCACGCCCTCCTTCAGGCTGAAACTACTGACCAGCGGGCCATCGTCTTCGAAACCCAGCACCGGGCCCAGGTCCAGAGTGCTGGAACTGGCTGAGTCATTGTCGTTGTCATACACCGTCACCTTGGCGCCTACCAGACCCGCGCTGATCTGGGCCAGGAAGTCGTGGTTGTTGCTGTCGGTGTGTTCGATGGCAAAGTACTGCGTCAGGGTCAGATCACCATCGTCTGCATCCATATGCAGACGGAAGACCACTGTGTCGCCGACCTTGCCCAAGATGTCGCCAGTGCCTGCTTCCTTCGACAGCAGGATGTCGCCACCCGCCGTGGCATCCAGGCCCGAATCCACATTCGCGGCACTCAGCGTCAGCTCGTACTGCGTTTTGCTCGTATCCTGACCGTCACTACCGGCATCCACCGCCAGATTGAACAGGCTCGCACCGGTGATGGTCTTGTAGCCAATCACACCAGCCGGACGACCAGACTCGTCGTTGTTGCTCGCCTGACCGGACTCGTCCTTGGTCGAACCAGTGGTACCCACCGACTCGTCCACAACCAGTTTCACGCCCTCCTTCAGGCTGAAACTACTGACCAGCGGACCGTCGTCTTCAAAGCCCAGCACCGGGCCCAGGTCCAGAGTGCTGGAACTGGCTGAGTCATTGTCGTTGTCATACACCGTCACCTTGGCGCCTACCAGACCCGCGCTGATCTGGGCCAGGAAGTCGTGGTTGTTGCTGTCGGTGTGTTCGATGGCAAAGTACTGCGTCAGGGTCAGATCACCATCGTCTGCATCCATATGCAGACGGAAGACCACTGTGTCGCCGACCTTGCCCAAGATGTCGCCAGTGCCTGCTTCCTTCGACAGCAGGATGTCGCCACCCGCCGTGGCATCCAGGCCCGAATCCACATTCGCGGCACTCAGCGTCAGCTCGTACTGCGTTTTGCTCGTATCCTGACCGTCACTACCGGCATCCACCGCCAGATTGAACAGGCTCGCACCGGTGATGGTCTTGTAGCCAATCACACCAGCCGGACGACCAGACTCGTCGTTGTTGCTCGCCTGACCGGACTCGTCCTTGGTCGAACCAGTGGTACCCACCGACTCGTCCACAACCAGTTTCACGCCCTCCTTCAGGCTGAAACTACTGACCAGCGGGCCATCGTCTTCGAAGCCCAGCACCGGGCCCAGGTCCAGAGTGCTGGAACTGGCTGAGTCATTGTCGTTGTCATACACCGTCACCTTGGCGCCTACCAGACCCGCGCTGATCTGGGCCAGGAAGTCGTGGTTGTTGCTGTCGGTGTGTTCGATGGCAAAGTACTGCGTCAGGGTCAGATCACCATCGTCTGCATCCATATGCAGACGGAAGACCACTGTGTCGCCGACCTTGCCCAAGATGTCGCCAGTGCCTGCTTCCTTCGACAGCAGGATGTCGCCACCCGCCGTGGCATCCAGGCCCGAATCCACATTCGCGGCACTCAGCGTCAGCTCGTACTGCGTTTTGCTCGTATCCTGACCGTCACTACCGGCATCCACCGCCAGATTGAACAGGCTCGCACCGGTGATGGTCTTGTAGCCAATCACACCAGCCGGACGACCAGACTCGTCGTTGTTGCTCGCCTGACCGGACTCGTCCTTGGTCGAACCAGTGGTACCCACCGACTCGTCCACAACCAGTTTCACGCCCTCCTTCAGGCTGAAACTACTGACCAGCGGGCCATCGTCTTCGAAGCCCAGCACCGGGCCCAGGTCCAGAGTGCTGGAACTGGCTGAGTCATTGTCGTTGTCATACACCGTCACCTTGGCGCCTACCAGACCCGCGCTGATCTGGGCCAGGAAGTCGTGGTTGTTGCTGTCGGTGTGTTCGATGGCAAAGTACTGCGTCAGGGTCAGATCACCATCGTCTGCATCCATATGCAGACGGAAGACCACTGTGTCGCCGACCTTGCCCAAGATGTCGCCAGTGCCTGCTTCCTTCGACAGCAGGATGTCGCCACCCGCCGTGGCATCCAGGCCCGAATCCACATTCGCGGCACTCAGCGTCAGCTCGTACTGCGTTTTGCTCGTATCCTGACCGTCACTACCGGCATCCACCGCCAGATTGAACAGGCTCGCACCGGTGATGGTCTTGTAGCCAATCACACCAGCCGGACGACCAGACTCGTCGTTGTTGCTCGCCTGACCGGACTCGTCCTTGGTCGAACCAGTGGTACCCACCGACTCGTCCACAACCAGTTTCACGCCCTCCTTCAGGCTGAAACTACTGACCAGCGGACCGTCGTCTTCAAAGCCCAGCACCGGGCCCAGGTCCAGAGTGCTGGAACTGGCTGAGTCATTGTCGTTGTCATACACCGTCACCTTGGCGCCTACCAGACCCGCGCTGATCTGGGCCAGGAAGTCGTGGTTGTTGCTGTCGGTGTGTTCGATGGCAAAGTACTGCGTCAGGGTCAGATCACCATCGTCTGCATCCATATGCAGACGGAAGACCACTGTGTCGCCGACCTTGCCCAAGATGTCGCCAGTGCCTGCTTCCTTCGACAGCAGGATGTCGCCACCCGCCGTGGCATCCAGGCCCGAATCCACATTCGCGGCACTCAGCGTCAGCTCGTACTGCGTTTTGCTCGTATCCTGACCGTCACTACCGGCATCCACCGCCAGATTGAACAGGCTCGCACCGGTGATGGTCTTGTAGCCAATCACACCAGCCGGACGACCAGACTCGTCGTTGTTGCTCGCCTGACCGGACTCGTCCTTGGTCGAACCAGTGGTACCCACCGACTCGTCCACAACCAGTTTCACGCCCTCCTTCAGGCTGAAACTACTGACCAGCGGGCCATCGTCTTCGAAGCCCAGCACCGGGCCCAGGTCCAGAGTGCTGGAACTGGCTGAGTCATTGTCGTTGTCATACACCGTCACCTTGGCGCCTACCAGACCCGCGCTGATCTGGGCCAGGAAGTCGTGGTTGTTGCTGTCGGTGTGTTCGATGGCAAAGTACTGCGTCAGGGTCAGATCACCATCGTCTGCATCCATATGCAGACGGAAGACCACTGTGTCGCCGACCTTGCCCAAGATGTCGCCAGTGCCTGCTTCCTTCGACAGCAGGATGTCGCCACCCGCCGTGGCATCCAGGCCCGAATCCACATTCGCGGCACTCAGCGTCAGCTCGTACTGCGTTTTGCTCGTATCCTGACCGTCACTACCGGCATCCACCGCCAGATTGAACAGGCTCGCACCGGTGATGGTCTTGTAGCCAATCACACCAGCCGGACGACCAGACTCGTCGTTGTTGCTCGCCTGACCGGACTCGTCCTTGGTCGAACCAGTGGTACCCACCGACTCGTCCACAACCAGTTTCACGCCCTCCTTCAGGCTGAAACTACTGACCAGCGGGCCATCGTCTTCGAAGCCCAGCACCGGGCCCAGGTCCAGAGTGCTGGAACTGGCTGAGTCATTGTCGTTGTCATACACCGTCACCTTGGCGCCTACCAGACCCGCGCTGATCTGGGCCAGGAAGTCGTGGTTGTTGCTGTCGGTGTGTTCGATGGCAAAGTACTGCGTCAGGGTCAGATCACCATCGTCTGCATCCATATGCAGACGGAAGACCACTGTGTCGCCGACCTTGCCCAAGATGTCGCCAGTGCCTGCTTCCTTCGACAGCAGGATGTCGCCACCCGCCGTGGCATCCAGGCCCGAATCCACATTCGCGGCACTCAGCGTCAGCTCGTACTGCGTTTTGCTCGTATCCTGACCGTCACTACCGGCATCCACCGCCAGATTGAACAGGCTCGCACCGGTGATGGTCTTGTAGCCAATCACACCAGCCGGACGACCAGACTCGTCGTTGTTGCTCGCCTGACCGGACTCGTCCTTGGTCGAACCAGTGGTACCCACCGACTCGTCCACAACCAGTTTCACGCCCTCCTTCAGGCTGAAACTACTGACCAGCGGGCCATCGTCTTCGAAACCCAGCACCGGGCCCAGGTCCAGAGTGCTGGAACTGGCTGAGTCATTGTCGTTGTCATACACCGTCACCTTGGCGCCTACCAGACCCGCGCTGATCTGGGCCAGGAAGTCGTGGTTGTTGCTGTCGGTGTGTTCGATGGCAAAGTACTGCGTCAGGGTCAGATCACCATCGTCTGCATCCATATGCAGACGGAAGACCACTGTGTCGCCGACCTTGCCCAAGATGTCGCCAGTGCCTGCTTCCTTCGACAGCAGGATGTCGCCACCCGCCGTGGCATCCAGGCCCGAATCCACATTCGCGGCACTCAGCGTCAGCTCGTACTGCGTTTTGCTCGTATCCTGACCGTCACTACCGGCATCCACCGCCAGATTGAACAGGCTCGCACCGGTGATGGTCTTGTAGCCAATCACACCAGCCGGACGACCAGACTCGTCGTTGTTGCTCGCCTGACCGGACTCGTCCTTGGTCGAACCAGTGGTACCCACCGACTCGTCCACAACCAGTTTCACGCCCTCCTTCAGGCTGAAACTACTGACCAGCGGACCGTCGTCTTCAAAGCCCAGCACCGGGCCCAGGTCCAGAGTGCTGGAACTGGCTGAGTCATTGTCGTTGTCATACACCGTCACCTTGGCGCCTACCAGACCCGCGCTGATCTGGGCCAGGAAGTCGTGGTTGTTGCTGTCGGTGTGTTCGATGGCAAAGTACTGCGTCAGGGTCAGATCACCATCGTCTGCATCCATATGCAGACGGAAGACCACTGTGTCGCCGACCTTGCCCAAGATGTCGCCAGTGCCTGCTTCCTTCGACAGCAGGATGTCGCCACCCGCCGTGGCATCCAGGCCCGAATCCACATTCGCGGCACTCAGCGTCAGCTCGTACTGCGTTTTGCTCGTATCCTGACCGTCACTACCGGCATCCACCGCCAGATTGAACAGGCTCGCACCGGTGATGGTCTTGT
Source organism: Aeromonas sp. 84A (assembly GCF_051919345.1). Taxonomy (NCBI): domain Bacteria; kingdom Pseudomonadati; phylum Pseudomonadota; class Gammaproteobacteria; order Aeromonadales; family Aeromonadaceae; genus Aeromonas; species Aeromonas sp. 84A. Next base: position 2,271,942 of record NZ_JBQBEW010000001.1, on the reverse strand, counting down.
AGCCAATCACACCAGCCGGACGACCAGACTCGTCGTTGTTGCTCGCCTGACCGGACTCGTCCTTGGTCGAACCAGTGGTACCCACCGACTCGTCCACAACCAGTTTCACGCCCTCCTTCAGGCTGAAACTACTGACCAGCGGGCCATCGTCTTCGAAGCCCAGCACCGGGCCCAGGTCCAGAGTGCTGGAACTGGCTGAGTCATTGTCGTTGTCATACACCGTCACCTTGGCGCCTACCAGACCCGCGCTGATCTGGGCCAGGAAGTCGTGGTTGTTGCTGTCGGTGTGTTCGATGGCAAAGTACTGCGTCAGGGTCAGATCACCATCGTCTGCATCCATATGCAGACGGAAGACCACTGTGTCGCCGACCTTGCCCAAGATGTCGCCAGTGCCTGCTTCCTTCGACAGCAGGATGTCGCCACCCGCCGTGGCATCCAGGCCCGAATCCACATTCGCGGCACTCAGCGTCAGCTCGTACTGCGTTTTGCTCGTATCCTGACCGTCACTACCGGCATCCACCGCCAGATTGAACAGGCTCGCACCGGTGATGGTCTTGTAGCCAATCACACCAGCCGGACGACCAGACTCGTCGTTGTTGCTCGCCTGACCGGACTCGTCCTTGGTCGAACCAGTGGTACCCACCGACTCGTCCACAACCAGTTTCACGCCCTCCTTCAGGCTGAAACTACTGACCAGCGGGCCATCGTCTTCGAAGCCCAGCACCGGGCCCAGGTCCAGAGTGCTGGAACTGGCTGAGTCATTGTCGTTGTCATACACCGTCACCTTGGCGCCTACCAGACCCGCGCTGATCTGGGCCAGGAAGTCGTGGTTGTTGCTGTCGGTGTGTTCGATGGCAAAGTACTGCGTCAGGGTCAGATCACCATCGTCTGCATCCATATGCAGACGGAAGACCACTGTGTCGCCGACCTTGCCCAAGATGTCGCCAGTGCCTGCTTCCTTCGACAGCAGGATGTCGCCACCCGCCGTGGCATCCAGGCCCGAATCCACATTCGCGGCACTCAGCGTCAGCTCGTACTGCGTTTTGCTCGTATCCTGACCGTCACTACCGGCATCCACCGCCAGATTGAACAGGCTCGCACCGGTGATGGTCTTGTAGCCAATCACACCAGCCGGACGACCAGACTCGTCGTTGTTGCTCGCCTGACCGGACTCGTCCTTGGTCGAACCAGTGGTACCCACCGACTCGTCCACAACCAGTTTCACGCCCTCCTTCAGGCTGAAACTACTGACCAGCGGGCCATCGTCTTCGAAGCCCAGCACCGGGCCCAGGTCCAGAGTGCTGGAACTGGCTGAGTCATTGTCGTTGTCATACACCGTCACCTTGGCGCCTACCAGACCCGCGCTGATCTGGGCCAGGAAGTCGTGGTTGTTGCTGTCGGTGTGTTCGATGGCAAAGTACTGCGTCAGGGTCAGATCACCATCGTCTGCATCCATATGCAGACGGAAGACCACTGTGTCGCCGACCTTGCCCAAGATGTCGCCAGTGCCTGCTTCCTTCGACAGCAGGATGTCGCCACCCGCCGTGGCATCCAGGCCCGAATCCACATTCGCGGCACTCAGCGTCAGCTCGTACTGCGTTTTGCTCGTATCCTGACCGTCACTACCGGCATCCACCGCCAGATTGAACAGGCTCGCACCGGTGATGGTCTTGTAGCCAATCACACCAGCCGGACGACCAGACTCGTCGTTGTTGCTCGCCTGACCGGACTCGTCCTTGGTCGAACCAGTGGTACCCACCGACTCGTCCACAACCAGTTTCACGCCCTCCTTCAGGCTGAAACTACTGACCAGCGGGCCATCGTCTTCGAAGCCCAGCACCGGGCCCAGGTCCAGAGTGCTGGAACTGGCTGAGTCATTGTCGTTGTCATACACCGTCACCTTGGCGCCTACCAGACCCGCGCTGATCTGGGCCAGGAAGTCGTGGTTGTTGCTGTCGGTGTGTTCGATGGCAAAGTACTGCGTCAGGGTCAGATCACCATCGTCTGCATCCATATGCAGACGGAAGACCACTGTGTCGCCGACCTTGCCCAAGATGTCGCCAGTGCCTGCTTCCTTCGACAGCAGGATGTCGCCACCCGCCGTGGCATCCAGGCCCGAATCCACATTCGCGGCACTCAGCGTCAGCTCGTACTGCGTTTTGCTCGTATCCTGACCGTCACTACCGGCATCCACCGCCAGATTGAACAGGCTCGCACCGGTGATGGTCTTGTAGCCAATCACACCAGCCGGACGACCAGACTCGTCGTTGTTGCTCGCCTGACCGGACTCGTCCTTGGTCGAACCAGTGGTACCCACCGACTCGTCCACAACCAGTTTCACGCCCTCCTTCAGGCTGAAACTACTGACCAGCGGGCCATCGTCTTCGAAACCCAGCACCGGGCCCAGGTCCAGAGTGCTGGAACTGGCTGAGTCATTGTCGTTGTCATACACCGTCACCTTGGCGCCTACCAGACCCGCGCTGATCTGGGCCAGGAAGTCGTGGTTGTTGCTGTCGGTGTGTTCGATGGCAAAGTACTGCGTCAGGGTCAGATCACCATCGTCTGCATCCATATGCAGACGGAAGACCACTGTGTCGCCGACCTTGCCCAAGATGTCGCCAGTGCCTGCTTCCTTCGATAGCAGGATGTCGCCACCCGCCGTGGCATCCAGGCCCGAATCCACATTCGCGGCACTCAGCGTCAGCTCGTACTGCGTTTTGCTCGTATCCTGACCGTCACTACCGGCATCCACCGCCAGATTGAACAGGCTCGCACCGGTGATGGTCTTGTAGCCAATCACACCAGCCGGACGACCAGACTCGTCGTTGTTGCTCGCCTGCCCAGCCTCGTCCTTGGTCGAACCGGTAATGCCCACCGACTCGTCTACGATCAGTTTCACGCCCGCCTTCAGGCTAAAGCTGCTGACCAGCGGACCATCGTCGTCGAAGCTGAACACACTGCTCTCGCTGACTTCCTCTTCGTCGACCGAGCTGCGGCTGATCAGATCCACCATCGCCGAGCGGGTGATGCTGTCGCCATCGGCATCTTCGACCGTGACACTGTATTGCAGCTGCACTGCGCCATCCTCAGCAAGGAGCAACTGCACCGCTTCGTCGTGCAGGCTATCGTCACCATGCCGGAGCGGCTCATACAGGGTCGTCTGCAGCTGATAGTTAGGATCCGCCTGCGTTCCCAGGTTGACGATCTCGATGGTGAAGACCCCTTGGCCGTCCTCATCCACGCCCCGCAGCAATGTTTCGCTCGCTTTGACAAGGGTGATCGAACCACCATCAATGGCCTCGAGCGTGGTTGCCAGCTCGCCGCTCTCCGGGAAGCCGACAAAGCTCAGGCTGCCGGTAGTCTGCCCGGCACCATCTGAGCCGTAACTGGCCAAGGCACTGAACAGGCTCAGCAGCCCGCCTTGCTCGGCAATCAGACCGGTCGTCACCTGTCCCAGACCGGGCGCATCGCCATCTGTATTGCCGTCCGAATCAATCTCACCGTCGGCCAGTCGCTCATCGCCTTCGGTTTCATCCACATTGACCTGCAGGGCTGCCAGCTCCTCTCTCGAAGCCTCGGCACTGACGCTCAGGGTCGGGCCATCATCGTCAAAGCTGAACACCGACCGCTCACCAGACACCAGACTGACGGTGGCACTGTCGGTTACACTATCGCCATCACCGTCCACCCGGGTCACGCTGTATTGCAGTCCCAAGCTGTTCTGCCCACTGAGCAGCAGTAGCAGTGATTCATCAAACAGGCCGGTGTTGTCATGAGACAAAGCTTCAAACTGGGTGGTCTGCAGTTGAGATACCCCATCTACCACCACAATCTTGATGCTGAACACCACGACACCATTGCCATCAACCCCTTGCAGCTCGGTCGCGCTCACTGCATTGAGGGTAATCGCACCACCTTTGGTGGCCGACAGGTTGGTGGCAACCCCCGCCTCGCCAATTCCGACAAAGCTAAAACTGCCGGTGATGCTACCTGCACCATCAGCACCGTAGCTGCCACTGCTGGTAAACAGTGACAGCAAACCGCCTTCAATCCCCGTTGTGGCTTGGGCCAATGCATTAGTCACATCGTCACTGACGTAGCCATCATCCACATCGCTTCCATTGTAGGTATCCCCTTCGCCAACCGTCTCGTCCAGACTGACTGATAGTCCGCCAACATTGGCCTCTTCAGCTACGCCCACACTTTGGGTAGGCACATCATCCTGAATAACGATATCCAGCGTTGCGCTGGTCGTATCGCCATCGTCGTCCGTCAGTGTCACTAGGAGATTTTCACCCAACTGAGTGTCGTTGGCTGGTTGTTGATGAGATTCGTTATCAAGAAGGGTATAGCTGTAAGTCACTGTGCCATTACCCGTAACCGGATCGTAGGTGATGGCCGTAATTTGCAATGTGTTACCCAAAGGGGTATCAACCGACTGCGGCAAGGTCACGACTGCGCCATTACTGATCAGCTGAAGTCCCCCCACACTCAGTAGCTGAACCCCATCCGGGGCATTGAAGGTAAACACCCCAGGTTGAGTTAACGCGGCAGCGTTAGGTGCCGAACCGTCGGCCAAGTTGGCATCACTGACCAACACCTCTCCCCCTTCCTGAGTAAGCCCATCAAGACTTACCTCCTCATCTACCGGAGTAATGGAGATAACGAGTGTTGAAGTCACTGTGTCCTGGCCATCAGTTACCTGATAGCTCACCGGGGGAACTGCGCCATCATAGTTAGGAGCCGGAGTAAAGGTATAGCTCCCATCCGGATTGATGATCAGTGTGCCCACTCCGGTAATGGTGGCAGCAACACCGGCAGGGACTCCGATATTGATACCCCAGTCATATGAAACGATAGAGGCATCAGCGGGTCCATCTGGATTGGTACTATTGTCGAGCAAATTCCCACTGACCTGAGTGTCTTCCAGGGTTACGGCGGTTTCGCCCAAATCATCAAGCTGATTTTCAAGTATCAAATCTTCGGCCTGATTTTCATTGATGACAGCGGCCGTATCGTAGGTAGTATCAAACCCTGCAGCCGCTATCGTGGCATCGCCAGTTCGATCAATTGTGACGAAACCACCATTACCACTGGCCCCCGCAACCCCACCAATACCGCCACCACCACCGGCCGCTGGAGCCCCACCAGCAGCAGAAGCCTCAAAGTTTTGAGTCGGGTCAACACCCTGCAGAATCGATTCTTGCAATGCGGCAATATCTGAAGGTGCGCCTTCCTGGCTGGCCGCCACTTGCGGTTGAGCAGGTTCAGCGGACTCGGAACCGGCCGGAACATCCGATGCTGGAGTATCGTCATAAGGGGAAAGAGCCAGCTTGGCGTCATCAGCTATGGCCAATTTTGCTCCGGGTTGGAGAATTTCCCCTTTTTGCAGAGGGCGGCTGCTTCCATCAGCCAGCACAATCTCCACATTGCCTTCTATAGCTGAGACAACCACGGACTTGTCGATGATTTGGGTACGCATATCCATTGCTCCAAGGTGACAGATCTTGATGTCTACACCGTAGAAGGAGATAGCGCGCTGTTCCGTTGCAAAAAAGCGTACGTTCGAGAGGAATTCAACAAATGGACGGAAAAAAATCGAAGAGTTGGAATTTCTTAATAAAAATCAGAACCCTAGACACAGCTCCATTCAAGGCCGACCTTGAGTTGGTTATAGAAAAATGGCGAAAAGAGAAGTGACTGGTATAAAAAAGGCCCCTATCGGGGCCATTTCCAGCATTTAGTTCAAGACAATGGGAAGGCAGGATGAACAAATCCCTGGTAACCATCGATATGCAACTTGGAAAGCAGTTCCACTTGATGTTGATCCTCGACACGGGTCGCAATGGTGGTCACACCGGCATTGTGTGCGGCGCGACACACTGCTGCCAGGAATGAGGTGTCAGCCCCCGGCTCCATGACCTGACTGGTATAACCGTGATCGACCTTGACATAAGCCGGCGACAGCTCCTCCAGATAGCCCAGAGACTGGAAGTGACGACCATAGTGGTCAACCCCCCACTGGAAGCCATGAGCTTGCAAGGTGCCAACCAACGCAGCCACGTTGTCTTTATGTTTCATGATGGCAGCTTCAGGTATTTCAAATAACAACCGCTCTTTGAGCTCTGCATGCTCGGTCAGATAGCGCGTCAGCCAGGTTAAAAATTCATCCGAGCAGAGCGAGCCAGCAGTGATGTTGATCGCCAGTACCAGATCAGACTGTTTTTGCAGTAATGGAACGCAAGCATCAAGCACCGCCTGGTCAAACTCGCCACCCAATTTGAACTGTTCAATCGCGGGCAAGAACTGACCGGCAAAATAATCTGTGCCATCGCGAGAGATAGAAGCAAACAGCTCGGCATGCAACCTTGCTCCATTATCAAACCGGCAAGCTGGTTGTGCTTTAAAGCGCCAAAGTTGTCGTGAAATAGCATCTTGTACCAGATCTCGCCAGGCCAAACGCCCCATCAAACCTTGCTCGGTACCCCCTTCCATCACCACAGCACCACGGCGCTCATTGCGCGCCTTGCCAAGCGCATTATCGGCTTTGGTCAACAAGGCAGAGAGATCATCATTGCCATCACGACCGGCAATACCGATGACGGAGAGCGCATCCCCTTCGCCCATTGGATTCACCACCAGATCGGCAATGCGGCTATTAATCACTTCAGCCAGCTCTTTTAGCTGAGTCAGATCGTCAGTTGGACAGAGTAGCGCATATTCCGTCGCGGAGATCCGTGCCAATGCTGCGCCATCCCACCCTTTTAATTGCTCTTTCAAAGCCTGAGCTATCGATTTGACCATGTTGTCGCGGGCAGCAAAGCCTTCATCGCGATAGATATCATCCAGCATGTCGACCGCAACCAGCATGACGCCACCTTGGCCAGCCTCCGCGATCCATGCGTTTACCTGACCCACAAAATAGGCTCGGTTGCCAAGCCCCGACACGGCATCGACATAAACCCGCTCGCGCAATTTCTCGGCCTCATCGGCTTGCTCTTTAAATTGCAACGCCAACTTGCTTGAGAGGGTGTTGATCGCCTGAACGACCTGCTTCAATTCATGGGTTTTAGGCTCCGGGATCGTATGACCGAAATGGTGCAGCTCGATCTCGACGGCTTGATCACAGATCTGTTTGAGTGGCTTGAGCAAGTAGTTGAGTGCTCTCATCAACAAAATTGTGGTGATCAAAAAGCCGACCAGAAACCAGCTCGCCAGCTCGCTCATCCCCCGCCACAACTCGTAATAAGCCTGGCCAGGGTGACCCACTACTTTTAATTTTCCAAGCTGCAACCAGCCAGACGTCAGAATTGACTCGTTGGATACCTCAGGAAACAGACCCAAATTCACAAACCACTGCGGCACCCCCTGAATATTGTTGGTATTTTCCTGCTCGATGACATCCTTTGATGCAAGCAAGTCAAGGCGAACCAGTCGATAATAGCCGCCATCAAAAATAGCCTGGATCACCGACTCGGCACCGACCTTGTCACCGTTTTCCAGATAGGGGGTGAGCGCAAGCCCCAGTGAGGTTGCCGTATTGATGACCGTTGTTTCCTGTTGCTGCGCCAGATAAGTGCGGGTTGAATTGAATTGCACCCAGTATGTGGCCGCAAATAACAATCCAAACAGCAGCAGCATGGTGGCTAATAACTGTCGATAGAGCGTCATAGGTTAATCATCCAAATTCACCACTGGCCGAGCCAATCGCCCCGAGGTCATGCGATTGCGTAAATCATTCCATAATCCCAAGCGGGATGATTGACCAGCCAGTTCCCCTTGGCCTCGTGCCTTCATCAACCACAAGTGACTACCGTTAAAGCTGTAAATAGGCACCAGATCTCGCCGCTGTGTGGCAGGGCGAATCGAGCCTATCAAATTATCCAAAATAACCGGAACAGAAGAGGGTGTCTCATAATATGCCACCACCATGTGAAACTGGTTGTAATCAAGAGCCTTAACGTACACCATCCGCATTTTATCATCCGGGATCCCAAGCTCGAGCAGCGTAGAGTATTTGGCGATACTGAAATCTTCACAGTCTCCCCCAGCTGCTCCCAAAAATTCTAGCGGGGTTGCCCAATAATCCTTTTTGCGCCACAACTTGATATCGTCAATAAAACGCATCCGATTGAAAAAATTATTTACCCGCTCAAGCTTTTTTTCTTCGCTCAGGGCCCTGCCCTTCGTCTCCATGACCAACATACGCCAACTGGTTACGCGCTTGCCGGCTCTGGCGCCATAGGTCTGCTCCGCCCGTTTGATCAAGTTGAGATCTTCCTGTGGCAGAGGCTGACTGGCACAGAGCAGAAGTGAGAAGGGTAACAGCAGGATCCATAAGGAGTGGCGCAGAGCGCGTAGCGATCGGTATCTCCATTCATTGAGAAGATAACACCATCGGCTACCGGTTCCGCGCTGGAGTGTCACATCATATTCCTGCTGCATTATTACTGCTGCACTCCTCAAAGCTCGTACAACAACCTGCGTTAGCCAAACATGGTGACTGCCAGCTGCAATCACCATGTTGGCGTTCATGATCCCTGCGGGATCATGAACAAACGGTTATTGCCTGGCCTGCCATTCAGCGGGTTGTTTGACGCTAAATGCATTGAGCAGACTGCCTGTCGCGTTGAGAATGCGATAGTCCGCCAGCAGTGCATCATACTCGGCAGTGATATAGCTGCGACGCGCCTCGAACAGTTCGTTCTCGGTGTTCAATACGTCCAGCAATGTCCGTTGACCCAACCCAAACTGCTTCTTGTATGCCTGTACGGTGTCATAGCTGGCGTCAACATGCTCTTTCAGGAAGGTCTTCTGCTTGGCCAGCGACTCTTTCGCGTTCCAGGCCAGACGAGTGCCTTCCTCCACTTGGCGGAACGCATTCAAATGAATGTCTTTCGCCTGAGAGTAGAGCGCCGATGTTGCATTGCTCTCTGCCACATCAGAACCGCCACGGAACAGGTTGTAACGCATCCGCACCATTGCGGTCAGATCATCGTTGCGCCCTTTTACCGCATCGATATCCTCATTCCAGTTCTGATCGACCTCGAATGTTACATTCGGATAGAAACCGGATTTGGCGCCTTCATGTTGATACTTGGCCGCTTCGATATCCTGCAGGGAAGAGAGCAGGGTCGGGTGGACTTCGGTCGCCGTTTTCAGCGCACTATCGAGGCTGGTCGGGATAAGCTCGGTCTTGGGAACCGGCTGTACCAGATCTTTGGGAACCTCGTTCACGACACGAATAAATTCACTCTCTGCGTCGCGATAGTTGTTTTCAGCAGCGGCCTGATTTGAATAGGCCCGGGCAACACGACCTTCTATCTGGGTCTGATCCGCAGTAGAGCCAAGCCCTGAATCAGTCCGCTTGCTGATGTCGCTGCGGATCTGTTCGTGGGTTTCTAGGTTCTGTTTGGAGAGTTCCAAAATCTCCTGCTGACGCAGCATATTGAGGTAGACCTCAGCTACTCGCAGCGCGGTATTTTCAGCTTCAGAGATCATCGCCAGACGCTGGGCATTCGCTTCAGCTTCGGTTCTGGAGACGTTGTTGCTGACATCAAAGCCATCAAACAACATTTGCCGCAGACTCAATCCTGCCTCTTTGCGAGTCATGGAATCATCAATATTGCTGTTGGCACTGGCAGCGCGGGTAGAAGGGCTGTCAGTTTTTTCATAGCCTACACCACCACGCAAATCGATCGTAGGATAATAGCCACCCTTGGCTCCATCATGCTGATAGAGTCGTGCCTGATACAGATCAAACGCTTCCTTGATCTTGGGATGCGTAGCAAGTGTCTGTGCCACCGACTCTTCCAGAGTCTGGGCCTGACCCAAACTCGGGATCAGGATGCAGCCACTGACCAGCATGGCAACAATCGTTTTTTTCATGTTATCTCCAGTCATGTTTTGTTTTTAGATTGTTGGCTTATCGTTCTCTCAGTGCAGACTGCTTTGCCCGTAAAATCGGCTTAAGCAAATAGTCTAGGACACTTTTTTTACCAGTAATGATATCAGCACTGGCTAACATACCGGGGATGATGGGAAGTGCGTTAAGCTCATCGCCCAAGTAACTCTTCTCTGTCCGAACCCGAACCAGATAAAAGGAGTTCCCCTCCTCATCCTGGATCGAATCCGCACTTATCTGTTCAACCTTGCCATGCAATCCTCCATAGATTGTAAAGTCGTAGGCAGTAATCTTGACGATGGCATCCAGCCCCGGTCGCAGGAAGGCGATATCTTTCGGTGACACCTTGGCTTCTACCAGCAAAGTATCCTCCAGCGGCACAATCTCCATCAGATCCATGCCGGGCTGAACCACGCCGCCCAGGGTGTTGATCTTGAGCTTCTTGATGGTGCCCTTGAGCGGTGCAATCACGCTGGTCCGGTCGACCCTGTCTCGCAAGCCAACCTGCCCTTCTGACAACTGGCCAAGTCGCCCCTGCTTCTCGTTCAGTTCAGTCTGGGAGTCTGCTCTGAATTTTAGCGCAATATCATTACGCTTGGAGATGGTCTCACGCAGTACCGAATTGAGTTTTGGGATCAGCAGACGGTTGCTCTCCAGCTCCCCCTGCATCTCGTTGACCTGCCGCTCAAGCTTGATTAGCTCCACTTGAGGCACTATACCCTCTTTCGCCAGCGGACGGCTAATATTCAGTTCCTGTCTGGCCAGTTCCACACTGCGATTCACAGTGCGGATCTTGGCATTCAGTTCAATCAGCTCCTGCTCTTTCTGTTCGATTTGCTGACCAAGAATATAGAGCTGGTTCTTCAGGTTATTTAGGCGATCCCGCTGTACAGAGCGCTCACGGTGTGCGTATTCGGCAAAGACAGTTTCATAACCATCGGGAAACTGGATTGGCGCTTCGCCTACCACTACCTGCTCACGCCACCCCAGTGCCGGGTCGTTTTTCACCTCGACGCTGGCCATCTCGGCGCGCAGACGGGCCACATCCCCCTTCAGGGTGACGACCTCTTGCTCCCGTTCTCTAAAGTCGGAGCGGAAACGGGTGTCATCAATACGCAGCAGCGGCTGCCCCTTTTCGACGATGTCCCCCTCTTTGACGAAGATCTCTTTGACGATCCCCCCTTCCAGGTTCTGGATCACCTGCAGCTGACGGGACGGAATAACTTTGCCCTGACCCACGGTGACTTCATCCAGTTCGGCCCAGGCCGCCCAGACGATGGCACTCATGAAAAAGAGGAAACAGCACCACAACAGGATGCGAGCTCCGGTCGGCGTGGTCAGCAGCACAGCTGCCGCGCCGTCATCGACAAACTCCAGATGCTCGGGTGCCGGCAATACCTCGCCGGAAGGCGTCTTTTTGCTGCGCTTGAACCAGTCCATGAGCCCCTTAACCATGGGACACCTCCTGCACGCGCACCTTGCCTTCCTTCAACTGCTGTAACACCACCTCTTTGGGGCCATCAGCAACGATCTGCCCCTGCTCGATGACGATCACTCGCGATGCCACATCCAGCATCGAGGTTTTGTGAGTGATGAGGATCAATGTGGTTTCCGGGCCCAGTCTGGCGAGCTCCTGTTTGACCTGCATCTCGGACTGGTTGTCCATGTTGGAGGTCGGCTCATCCATCACCAGAATGGGGGGATCATTGAGCAGGGCGCGTGCCAGCAGGATCGACTGACGCTGGCCACCGGATAGCTGACGGCCACCCTCGCCTATCTGCCGATCTAGCCCGTTAGGATCCCGGTTGGTAAAGTTGGTGACACCCGCCCGCTTGGCTGCGCGCAAGACTCTCACATCATCCACCAGCGGATTACCCAGCATGATGTTGTCCCGCACCGATCCGAAAAAGAGAATGACATCTTGCGGAACACAGCCGATATTGCGACGGATCACCGCAGGCGGCAGTTGATCAAGTTCAAAACCGTCGATACGTACCGAACCATCGGTCGGTCGATACAGTCCCATCAACAACTTCTCGAGGGTCGTTTTACCCGCCCCAATCCGGCCGATAATCGCCACCTTTTCGCCCGGCTGAATGCGCAAATTGATATTGTGCAGGGTGCTGGTTTCCATTCCCGGATATTTGAAGGATACATTTTCAAATTCAATGCGACCGGCAATCACCGGATGATGGATATATTGCTTGCCCTCCTCCTGCTCACCCGGGGTTTGCATGATTTTTTCCAGAATATCCAGTGCAGATTTGGCCTGGTTATAACGGGTCGACAACACGGAGAGTTGCACCATGGGCGCAATGGCGCGGCTGGAGAGCATCACGGCGGCAATCATGCCCCCCATAGTGACCAAGCCTTCCGAGATCTGGTAAACACCGACGATCACCAGACCGACCGTCACCACCTGCTGGATATAGCTGGCCAGCGAGGACATGGAGTTGGTAATCCGGCGGGTCTGTACGCCCCAGGTGGAAATATGGGAGACGGCCTGTTCCCAGCGATGCTGGAACATGCTCTCGGCGCCGAAAATCTTGACGGTTTCCAGCCCGGAAATACTTTCAATCAGGTTGGCGTTCTTCTGGGACGCAAGGCGTGACCCCTCTTCGATGGACTGCTTGAGGGGCTCCTGAATATAGAAGCTGTAGGCGATGAGGATCAGCATGGCGACGATGGGAACCACCACCATTACGCCTGCAAACATCCAGATAATAAAAAGGAAAAATACGGCAAAAGGGAGATCGATAAGAGTAGAAACCGTTGCGGAGGTGAAAAACTCCCGCACCGATTCAAATTCCTGCAGATGTTTGGCGAACGCGCCAGTGGAAGCGGGACGAGACTCCATCCTCATGCCCATCACCTTGGCGAAAATCTTGGCGGACAGCAGCACATCAGACTTTTTACCGGCAATGTCGATAAAGTAACTACGCAACTGCCGCATCACAAAATCGAAGGTAAAGACCACCATGGCCCCGACCGCCAGCACCCAGAGCGAATCAAACGCCAGATTGGGCACAATCTTGTCATAAACATTCATGGTAAAGAGCGGACTGGCGATGGCAAACAGGTTGATCAGAATGGAGGCGATCAGCACATCGCGATAGATGCCGCGGGATTCGAACAAGGTGCTCCAGAACCAGTGTCCATCACGGGTTTCCAGTACCTTGGGCGAGCGCTCGTCAAACTTGAACTGCTTCTTTACATAGAAGAGGCGTCCCAGATACTCATCACCCAATTGGGCTGCGGTCAGCCATTGCGCGGCATCACCGGCCTGCGGGAAAATCACTTTCCCCTGGCTGCGATCTTCGTTCCACTCCAGCAAAATGCAGGCGCCACCACTGCGCATCTGCAATACACAAGGCAGCAGCAAGGGAGAAATATCGGCCAGTGGCTGTATCACTTCACGGGCGGATAACCCGCCCCGCTCGGCAGCACGGCAAAAGAGTGCGGTTGTCAGGCGTCCGGAGACCAGTGGCAACCCGGTCGTCAGGGCATCCTGGCTGTTGGGCACACCATAAAAACGGGTCAAGAAGACCAGACACTCCAATAACTCATCAATACGACTTGTTTCTGCTTGCATAGCATCCTGTCACTGCATAAATGAGGTAGATAAGAGCGTTCATCGCTCATATTTCCCTGCTATAGCCACGCTAAAACCGAGTGGCCTTCCCGCTGATGAGACTGATCAGGGGATAAACCTGTCCAGATAGATCGCGACACTCATCGCCAATTTCCCGGCACAGCAGCAATGGCGGCATGATTCGTTATTGGTAAAAATAATCGGCTCATCAACACCATGCTAACACTGCAATCAGGGTGAATGTCGGAGTTAATTGATAATGGCATTTATTATGGCGCACCACTATATCAACCGGCACGTAGCAAAACTATAGTTTAGGGTATGAAGTTTTTTATATAACCCTATGTTTTACGTGAAAATAATAATCTGGCGCTCAATTATAGGTCAGGAAGTATGAAGGGTCTGCCCAACGCGTGACCTTGCGGGCCGTTCAATGAGAGTGCTTTGGCAATGTCCGCCATGGCCGTCCAGCGATTTTCACACCAGGCTGGCGCCAACAGGGTTGGACGGCGCGCGGAGGCCGAAATCCGGTGATACACCACCTCGGGCGGCGTGTGCTGGATCATGGCAACGGCCGCTTCCACATACTGCTCCAGCGTCAAGACCTCAAGGCGCCCCGCCTGCCACGCTTTGCCAAGAGTACTACCCTCTACCACATGAAGCGGATGCAGCTTGATCCCCTCAACACCGGTCTCAACGATGCGATGCAGGGTATCGAGGCTGTCCATCGGCACTTCGCCCGGCAGGCCGACGATCAGATGAGCACATACCTTGATGCCGCGCTGATGGGCACGTCTTACCGCATCCTCATAGGCGGCATAACCGTGGCCGCGGTTGATCCGTTGCAGGGTCTTGTCGTTGGCACTTTGCAGCCCGAGCTCCAGCCACACCTCGTAACCCCGGGCCTGATAGCCCGCCAACAGATCCAGCACCGCATCCGGCACGCAATCGGGGCGAGTGCCCACACAGAGCCCCACCATATCGCTCACTGACAGCGCCTCTTCATACATCCGCTGCAGATATTCGACCTCGGCATAGGTGCTGGTATAGGCCTGAAAGTAGGCAAGATAGCGTTTGGCACGGGTGACTTCGTCCCGGCGAGCCAGCAGTTGTTGCACCACGGAGAGTTGTTGGGCCGACTCGTCAGCAAAAGAGGATACGTTGCAGAAGGTGCAGCCACCACGGCCCAGGGTGCCGTCACGGTTCGGGCAGGTGAAGGCCCCGTGGATGGAGAGTTTGTGGATCTTCTGACCATGACGCTGCTTGAGATCCTGACCGAATGTATTGACGAGTTCGTGTAACTGCATGACACCTCCGCTAAAGGAGCGCCATTGTACGAGCTTGCGCAAAACAGGGGCTGAGCTGGATCAAGCTAGCGGAGAGGGTAAAACATATAAATACCCGACCAATTTTGAATAAATATAGAGAAAAAGCGCAAAAAAAGGATTTTTACAGTTCTTTGATGATTCAAACAGTAAACATCCATATGAAAATGAGACCTGATAACCCACTGTTGAACAATGAAAAATTCAAAGAGACCCGACAGCACACAATTGCAAGCATGGGATATTGAAAATGTGATCACTTCCGCTCTCGGTAGCATAGGGTTGGTAAAATTACTACATTCGCCCATCGTCGCCGAGCGCACCATTGAGCCCGTCAATGGCGATATATTTAACCAACAAAATCAAACCATACAGAATAAACACCCCATAACTGCGAGTTAATCCCCCTAACCCGACATTTTGTTATGCGAATGTAACCATGAAGACAAACCTGACCTGCGATTGACCTCGCCAGAAAATCCCATTAGTTTGGAGATTCGCCACGTCAGGCAGACGGAACCACAAGAGCCAATCGCAATTTATGCAGTCAGGTGATGACTGTACGATACAAGGCCGAGCAAGGGAGAAATGCAATGTCACTATATGATCCAAAGCTGGAGAGGGATAACTGTGGCTTCGGCCTGTTGGCCCACATGGAAGGGGAAGCCAGCCACAAGCTTGTCCGTCTCGCGATGTCAGCATTGGCTCGCATGCAGCACCGCGGCGGGATCTCCGCCGATGGCAAGACCGGCGATGGTTGCGGTCTGCTGCTGCAAAAACCGGACAGCTTCTTCAGAGCTGTCGCCGAGGAGAAGGGATGGCACCTTGGCCGCAACTATGCGGTCGGCATGCTGTTTCTCAACCCTGACCCCGTATTGGCCCAGCAGACCCGCGACATCATCGACGAAGAGCTGGAAAAAGAGACCCTGAGTCTGGTCGGCTGGCGCAAGGTGCCTGTCGATACCAACGTACTGGGTACCATCGCCAAAGCCTCCCTGCCCAGCATTGAACAGGTCTTTGTCAACGCCCCGCCCGGCTGGGTCGACAAGGATCTCGAGCGCCGTCTCTATATCGTGCGCCGCCGCATCGAAAAGCGCGTCAACGACGACTACTTCTATGTGGTCAGCCTCTCCAACCTGGTCACCGTCTATAAAGGGCTGTGCATGCCGGTGGACTTGCCGCGCTTCTATCTGGATCTCGCCGACATCCGTATGCAGGCGGCCATCTGCGTCTTCCACCAGCGTTTCTCCACCAACACCAGCCCGCGCTGGCCGCTGGCGCAGCCGTTTCGCTATCTGGCCCACAACGGCGAGATCAACACCATCGCCGGCAACCGCCAGTGGGCCAAGGCGCGCAGCTACAAGTTTGCGACGCCGCTCATTCCCGATTTGCAGGAAGCGGCCCCCTTCGTCAACACCACGGGGTCAGATTCCTCCAGTCTCGACAACATGCTGGATCTCTTCCTCGCCGGTGGCATGGACCTGTTCCGCGCCATGCGCCTGTTGATCCCGCCAGCATGGCAAAAGCACCCGAACATGGATGACGACCTGCGCGCCTTCTACGACTTCAACTCCATGCACATGGAGCCGTGGGACGGCCCGGCCGGTATCGTCATGACCGATGGCCGCTACGCCACCTGCGCGCTTGACAGAAACGGCCTGCGTCCGGCCCGCTACGTCATCACCAAGGACAAGTTCATCACCCTCGCCTCCGAGGTCGGCACCTGGGACTACACCCCGGACGAAGTGCTGGAGAAGGGCCGGGTCGGCCCGGGCGAGCTGTTCGTGGTGGATACCAGCAACGGCAAGGTGTGGACCAGCTTCGAGATCGATGACGATCTCAAGAACCGCCACACCTACAAGCAATGGATGGACAAGCACTGCACCCGGTTGGTGCCGTTCGAGCAGATGGACGACAGCCAGACCGGCCGCCGCGAATTTGCCGACGACCAGCTGAAGACTTATCAGAAGCTGTTTGGCTACTCCTTCGAGGAGCTGGATCAGATCATCCGGGTACTGGGTGAGAACGGTCAGGAAGCGGTGGGCTCCATGGGGGATGATACCCCGATGGCGGTGCTCTCCTCCGGCCCGCGCACCCTCTATGACTACTTCCGCCAGATGTTTGCGCAGGTGACCAACCCGCCCATCGACCCGCTGCGGGAAAACCACGTGATGTCGCTGGCCACCTGTATCGGTCGCGAGCAGAACGTCTTCAACGAAACCTTCGGTCACGCCCACCGGGTGCTGTTCCAGTCGCCGATCCTGCTCTATTCCGACTTCCACCAGCTGCTGGCACTGGAAGGTGAGTACTACCGTCATCAGGTGATCAGCCTCAACTTCAAGCCAGAAGAGGGACTGGAAGCGGCCATCGTGCGCATCTGCGACGAGGCCAAAACCGCCGCCAAGAGCGGTACCGTGCTGCTGGTGCTGTCGGATCGCGATATCAGCGCCGACACCCTGCCGATCCCGGCCGCCATGGCGGTGGGCGCGGTGCAGCGCACCCTGGTTGACAACAACCTGCGCTGCGACGCCAACATTCTGGTAGAGACCGCAAGCTGCCGCGATCCGCACCACTTCTCGGTGCTTCTGGGCTTTGGCGCGACCGCCATCTACCCCTATCTCGCCTACGAAACCCTGGCCAAACAGGTTGAAGAGGGCGTACTCACCATGTCCCTGCGCCAGGCCATGGTCAACTACCGCAACGGCATCAACAAAGGGCTCTACAAGGTGATGTCAAAGATGGGCATCAGCACGGTCGCCAGCTATCGCTGCTCCCAGCTGTTTGAAGCGGTGGGCCTGGCCAAGTCGGTGGTCGATACCTGCTTCCGCGGCGTATCGAGCCGTATTCAGGGTGCCGATTTTGCCGACATCCAGCAGGATCAGCTCAAGCTGGCCCGTCAGGCTTGGCTGGCCCGCAAGCCCCTTGCCCACGGCGGCCTGCTCAAGTTCGTGCACGGCGGCGAGTACCACACCTACAACCCGGATGTGGTGCAGACCCTGCAAACCGCGGTGCGCTCCGGCAACTATGCCGATTACAAGGAGTACGCCCGTCTGGTCAACGAGCGCCCGGTCTCTACCTTGCGTGACCTGCTGGCGCTGAAGAAGGTCGACAATCCGGTCGCACTGGATCAGGTTGAGCCAGCCGACAAGCTGTTCCCCCGCTTTGACTCCGCCGCCATGTCCATCGGTGCCCTCGGCCCTGAGGCCCACGAAGCACTGGCTGTCGCCATGAACCGCCTCGGCGGTCAGAGCAACTCCGGCGAAGGTGGCGAAGATCCCAAGCGCTTCGGTACCGAGAAAAACTCCCGCATCAAGCAGGTGGCTTCCGGCCGCTTTGGCGTCACCCCCCACTACCTGATGAACGCCGATGTGGTGCAGATCAAGGTGGCTCAGGGTGCCAAGCCCGGCGAAGGTGGCCAGCTGCCCGGTGACAAGGTGACTGCCCAGATCGCCCAGCTGCGTTATTCCGTGCCCGGCGTGACCCTAATTTCGCCGCCGCCACACCATGATATCTACTCCATCGAGGATCTGGCCCAGCTCATCTTCGACATCAAGCAGATCAACCCGAGCTGTCTGGTGTCGGTGAAACTGGTCTCCGAGCCCGGTGTGGGCACCATCGCCTGCGGCGTGGCCAAGGCCTATGCCGACTTCATCACCATCTCCGGTTATGACGGCGGCACTGGCGCGAGCCCCCTCACCTCGGTCAAATATGCCGGCTCCCCGTGGGAACTGGGTCTGGCCGAGACCCAACAGGCGCTGGTCGCCAACGGTCTGCGCCACAAGGTGCGGCTGCAGGTGGATGGCGGTCTCAAGACCGGCCTCGACATCATCAAGGCGGCCATCCTCGGCGCCGAGAGCTTCGGCTTTGGCACCGGCCCCATGGTGGCGCTCGGTTGCAAATACCTGCGTATTTGCCACCTGAACAACTGCGCCACCGGCGTAGCCACTCAGGATGAGAAGCTGCGTCGCGAGCACTTCACCGGCCTGCCGGAGATGGTGATGAACTACTTCAAGTTCATCGCCGAAGAGACCCGCGAGCTGATGGCCCAGCTCGGCGTCACCCAGCTGACCGACCTGATTGGCCGCACCGATCTGCTGGAAGCCCTGCCCGGCATCACCGCTCGTCAGGCCAAGCTGGATCTCTCTGGCATTCTGGCCCGTCCGGTAGCACCTGCAGGCTCCAGCCTGTTCAGCCAGCAGCACAACCCCACCTTCGACAAGGGGCCGCTCAACCTGAAAATGGTGGAAGATCTGCTGGATGCGGTGGAAACCTCAAGCGGTGGCGAGTTCCGCTACGACATTCGCAACACCGACCGCTCGGTGGGTGCGCGCCTCTCGGGCGAGATCGTCAAACGTCACGGCAATCAGGGGATGGCGGTGGATCCGGTCAAGGTGCACTTCAACGGTACCGCGGGCCAGAGCTTCGGCGTCTGGAACGCGGGTGGCCTTGAGATGATCCTCACCGGTGACGCCAACGACTACGTGGGCAAGGGGATGACCGGTGGCAAGCTGGTGATCAAGCCCCATGTCGGCGTGGCGTTCAAGTCCCATGAAGCGGCCATCATCGGCAACACCTGCCTCTACGGCGCCACCGGCGGCAAACTCTACGCCGCAGGCACTGCTGGCGAGCGTTTCGCGGTGCGCAACTCCGGCGCGCTGGCGGTGGTCGAGGGAATTGGCGACAACGGTTGTGAATACATGACCGGCGGCATCGTCACCGTACTCGGTCAGACCGGCGTCAACTTCGCGGCGGGTATGACCGGCGGCTTTGCCTACGTGCTCGACGAATGCGGCAACTTCGCCAAGCGCACCAACCCCGAGCTGGTGGAACTGCTGGACGTGGCGGATCTCGCCATCCATCAGGAGCACCTGCGCGGTATCATCACGGCGCACCTCAATGAGACCGGCAGCTCGCGCGCCGAGGAGATCCTGGCCAACTTCGACTCCTATGTGCCCAAGTTCAGGCTGATCAAACCCAAGTCCAGCGACGTGAAATCGCTGCTGGGTCACACCAGCCGTTCCAGTGCAGAACTCAGAATCCAGGCGCAATAAGGAGGGAACCCTATGAGCCAGAACGTATTTCAGTTTATCGATGTCCAGCGGGTCGACCCGCCCAAGAAGCCGCTCAAGATCCGCAAAATCCAGTTTGTGGAGATCTACGAGTCCTTCAATCAGCCGCAGGTACAGATGCAGGCGGATCGCTGCCTCGAGTGCGGCAACCCCTACTGCGAGTGGAAGTGTCCGGTCCACAACTACATCCCCAACTGGCTGAAACTGGCCAAAGAGGGGCGCATTCTGGAGGCGGTGGAGCTCTCCCACCAGACCAACAGCCTGCCGGAGGTGTGCGGCCGCGTCTGCCCGCAGGATCGTCTGTGCGAGGGTGCCTGCACCCTCAACGACAGATTCGGTGCCGTCACCATCGGCAACATCGAAAAATACATCACCGACAAGGCGTTCGAGATGGGCTGGCGCCCTGATCTCTCCAAGGTGGTGAAGACCGGCAAACGGGTCGCCGTCATCGGCGCCGGTCCCGCGGGCCTCGCCTGTGCCGACGTGCTGGCGCGCAATGGCGTCACCCCGGTGGTGTTTGACAAGTATCCGGAGATCGGTGGCCTGCTCACTTTCGGTATCCCCTCCTTCAAGCTGGAAAAAGAGGTGATGCAGCGTCGCCGCGAGATCTTCCAGGGGATGGGGGTGGAGTTTCGTCTCGAGACCGAGGTGGGCAAGGACATCACCTTCGCCGATCTGCTCGGCGAGTTCGATGCGGTCTTCCTCGGGGTCGGTACCTACAAGTACATGAAGGGCGGCTTTGCCAACGAAGAGGCGCCGGGAGTCTATGACGCCCTGCCCTACCTCATCGCCAACGCCAACCGCTTGCTGGGATTCGAGAAGGCGCAAGCCGACTACATCGACTTCGCCGGCAAGCAGGTGGTGGTGCTGGGCGGCGGCGATACCGCCATGGACTGCGTGCGTACCGCCATCCGTCAGGGGGCTGACAAGGTGATCTGCGCCTATCGCCGCGACGAGGAGAACATGCCGGGCTCCAAGCGGGAGGTGAAAAACGCCCGCGAGGAGGGGGTCGAGTTCATGTTCAACCTGCAACCGGTAGCGGTCGAGCTGGATGCCAACGGTCGCACCGTCGGCATCAAGGTGGTGAGCACCGAGCTGGGTGAACCCGATGCCAATGGCCGCCGCAATCCGGTGGTTATCGAAGGCTCCGAGCAGGTGCTGGCCGCCGATGCGGTGGTGATGGCGTTTGGCTTCCAGCCCAACCCCCAGCCCTGGATGGCGGAGTTCGGCATCGAGCTCGACAACCGGGATCGCATCAAGGCCCGCGAGCAGGCCGAATACGCCTTCCAGACCAGCAACCCCAAAGTGTTCGCCGGTGGCGACGCGGTACGCGGCTCCGATCTGGTGGTGACCGCCATCTACGAAGGGCGCAAGGCAGCCGAAGGGATCATGGACTATCTGGCGGTCTGATCCGACCGACCAAGGCCATGATGCGCTTTCACAATCAGCCCCGCCAATGCGGGGCTGATTTTTTGTAGCTACCCCTACAAACGCACCACCAGCCACTCCCCCTTGCCGACCGGCACCAGCGAGGTGGCAAAAGCCGGATCCTGCCCGACCTCGTTCATCCACTCCACCATCTCGCTGCGATGGGAGATGGCGTTATCAACCACCAGCAGGCCACGGGGTGCCAGCAGGCGGCGGATCTGCGGCCACCATGCCCGGTAGTGCTGACGATCCGAATCGAGGAAGATGAGCTGATAGCCGGCTTGCGGCAAGGTCGGTAACAGCTCACTCGCATCCCCTGCCAGCAACGTTACCCAAGGGGCCAGCCCTGCCCTCTGAAAGTTGTCATGGGCCAGCACGCGCTTATCCTCATCCAGCTCAATGGTGGTCACGTGCCCCTCCAACCGACGCACCGCTTCTGCCAGCCAGAGTGTGGAGTAACCATTTGACGTGCCGATCTCCAGCACCGCCTGCGCCCCACGGGCCTGCACCAGCACTGACAGCAACTCCCCCGTGTCGCGGGTGATATTGAGCAGCTTGCGCTGGCGTGCCTGCTGCATGCTGTCATTGCGCTCGCCAAGCTGCTCCAGCTGGCGTTTTAACTGTTCCAGTTCCATCGATATCCCTTTCGTCCTTGTCCAAATCCGTTCACCCACTGCTCTTGGCTTGGTCTTTGGGAGTCAAATGATTGCTTTCAACCGCTATTCACACCACAAAGGATGAGAAAAGGACAACCATTTGAGGCAGAATTTGTGACGTCTATCTGTTACACTTCGCGCCCGCCATTTTCCGGCTCACTCTCTGACTTGATGTCAGGCGCAGCCGTCGGTGGTTACAACCTCCGTCTCGCTCATGCCGAGCTAACCAAGCCAAACACAGCCCAGCTGGAACACAGGAACCCATTATGAGATTTGAATCGTTCGATTTTGCCCCCGAGATTTTGCGTGCTGTCTCAGATTGCGGTTATCAGGAGATGACCCCTGTGCAGCAACAGGCGATCCCGGCCATTCGCCGTGGCCGCGATGTGCTGGCCAGCGCCCAGACCGGTACCGGCAAGACCGCCGCCTTCGCCCTGCCCATCTTGCAGCGTCTGGTAGACAATCCGGCTCCGGTCCAGCCTTCCAACGCCCGTGTGCTGATCCTGACCCCGACCCGCGAGCTGGCGGCTCAGGTGGCGAGCAACATCAATGACTTCGCCAAGTATCTCGATATCACCACCATCACCATCGTCGGCGGTGGCAAACAGGACGTGCAGGCCAAGAAGCTCAAAGCGGGCGCTCACATCATTGTGGCCACCCCGGGCCGTCTACTGGAGCACCTCACCGCCTGCAACCTCAGCCTCTCTGGCGTCGAGTGTCTGGTGATGGATGAAGCAGATCGCATCCTCGACATGGGCTTCAGTGCCGATGTGCAGAAGATCCTGCAAGCGGTCAACAAGACCCGTCAAAACCTGCTCTTCTCCGCCACCTTCTCCGACGCGGTGAAGAAGCTGGCCAACCTGATGCTGGATCGCCCGCAGATCGTCAGCGTCAACAAGCAAAACTCCACCGCCGACACCGTCAGCCACACCGTCTATCCGGTCGAGCAGAAGCGCAAGCGCGAGCTGCTCTCAGAGCTGATTGGCAAGCAGAACTGGCAGCAGGTGCTGGTATTCGCCAGTACCCGCGAGAGCTGTGATGTGCTGGTCGAGGAGCTGAACCTCGACGGCATCAAGTCCGCCGTTGTCCATGGCGAGAAGGCCCAGGGCAACCGTCGCCGCGCCCTGCGCGAATTCATGGAAGGCAAGGTACGGGTACTGGTCGCCACCGAAGTGGCCGCCCGTGGTCTGGATATCCCGAGCCTGGAATACGTGGTCAACTATGATCTGCCGTTCCTGGCGGAAGATTACGTGCACCGCATCGGTCGTACCGGTCGTGCCGGCAAGCGCGGCATGGCCATCTCCTTCGTCAGCCGTGAAGAGGAGCGTACCCTGCTGGAGATCGAGGCCCTGATCGGCCAGAAGATCCGCCGCATCATGGTGCCGGGCTATGAGGTGAGCAGCCGTGACGAGCTGATCAAGCAATTGCAGGAGCGTCGTCGCTTTGGCAAGCGCCCGCAGCGTGAAGATAACGCCGTGGCCCAGGTGATGGCCGAAGCCAAGCTGCAGGGTCAGCGCCTCAAGCGTCTGGCTGCAGCCAAGAAGCCCCGTCAGCCGAAATAAGGCGGGCAGTTGCTCTATTGAACCGCAAAGGCGCCACTGGCGCCTTTGCCATCTCTGTCATCGGTGTTGGCCCCTGGTGGTCAACTCAAGGATTGCTTATGACCTCTCCGACCTACAATCAGGCCCTGCTCGAGATGGCCACTCAAAGCCTGGCCGAACTGGCCCGCACCGCCGAGCAAAAGGCGGGCAAGCGCACTCCGGCGCAAGAGAGCCACTTTCTCTGCACCTGGATGGCCGACTCCCTCAAGGAGAAGCGCTTCTCCCGTCTGGTGATGGAAGATTTGAAAGCTTGGGTGCAGCTTGGCCGCACTCTGGGTGCGGGCGCCGATCTCAAGGGATTGCTGGAGCGCATCGCCTTCCAATACCAGTGCGCCATGACCAATCCGCAGCAATTGGGGGCCAAGCTGGCTGCCCTGCTGGAGGAGCTCTCAGCGGCAGGCTGGCTGGTGCTGACCGAGAGCGAAGTGAACGCCAAGCTGCGCCTGCAATCGGGCGGTCAGGCGAGTCTGGTGGTAAGCCATAGCGAATATGAAGGCCATATCGAGGACGGTGAGCTTGTCAAACCCCTCACCCTCTATGTGCGCGGTGACGAGAAGGTGCTGGCCGAGGCGGCCTTCAAGCACGGTCTGCTGCTGAGCCGGGGCAACAAGAAGACCACCCTGGTCAAACACCACAAGGCCTACCGGCTGATGCCGGACAACGCCCAACCGGCGCTGGCACTGCTGAGCGAGGCCCGCCAAGGCGCCTGATCCCGCCTGTTTTCAACAATAAAAACGGCAGACCCTCATTTAAAGCAGGGCCTGCCGTTTTTTATTGTTCGATGTTTGATGATGAGGTTGGGTAGTCGTTTAGCGGATCTTGATGCCAATCTGGCCCGCGTCACACCACTCGAACATCACCTCCTCGCTCTTGCCGCAGCAACTGCCACCACAGACACGGCTTTCACGCTTGATGACCCGCCCCTTGCGCATCCAGACGCCGAGCATGGCCTCCACCGCATCTTCCGAGGTGTGGAAGTGGCGAGCCAGATCACGCCGGCTCACCTTCTGCTGCGCGGCGAGGTAATCCCCCAGCTCACGCAGGATCATAAGGTCACCACCTTGCGGGCAACGATATCACCGTGACGGCGACCGGCCCACCAGAGCAGTACCAGAGAGAGGCCGTAGCTGACGATCCAGAACAGGCTCTGCTCCGGATGAGCGGCAAAGGTCGCGACCTGATAGAAGAGGGTCGCGCACATAAAGGCCATATAGTTGCACCATACCGCCGTCATTAGCGCCCACTGACGACCGGTTTCCCGCACCAGCGCGCCCATGGCGGCGGCGCAAGGCATGTAGAGCAGCACGAACAAGAGGTAGGCAAAGGCACCGGCCGCCCCGTCGAAGTGGGTCTGCATATTGCCGTAGGTGGAGACATCCACTTCCTGCGCCTCGGCGGCAGCTTTCTGGTCGTCAAGGTTGCCAACATCAAGCCCCATGGGGTCGCTCGGGTTGATCTCCGCCAGATTGGCCGCCACGGCATCGATCGCCTCGTGGAAACTGGCCACCAGCGAGAACTCGCTCTCCTCCTCTGCATCGCCACCACCGGCGTAGAGGCTGTTGAGGGTTCCGACCACCGCCTCTTTGGCGAAGATACCGGTGACGATACCGACCGTGGCCTGCCAGTTGTCATCGCGTACACCGATGGGGTGCAGCACCGGGGTCACCGCCTGGCTTATCTTGCTCAGGACCGAGCTCTCCTGCTCCTGATGGCCGAAGCTGCCATCGGTACCCAGGGAGTTAAGCACGCTCAGCACGGCAACCACCAGCACGATGGTTTTACCTGCGCCAAAGACGAAGGATTTGAGCTTCTGCCAGGTCTTGATGGCAACGTTGACCGGACGCGGCCACTCGTAATCTGGCATCTCCATCAGCATGGAGTCGCTCTTGCCCGGCAGCAGGGTGCTGCGCAGCAACAGGCCGGTGAGCACCGCCACCAGAATGCCGATGAGGTAGAGACCGAACACCAGGTTCTGACCTGACTCGGGGAAGAAAGCCACCGCAAACAGGGCGTAAACCGGCAGACGGGCACCGCACGACATGAAGGGGGCCATGGCGGAGGTCATCAGCCGCTCCCGCTCGGAGTTGAGGGTACGGGTCGCCATCACCGAGGGGACGGTACAACCAAAGCCCATCAGCATCGGCACGAACGCCTTGCCCGGCAGGCCGAGGCGGCGCATCAGGGCATCCACCACGAAGGCGGCACGGGCTAGATAGCCGGAGCTCTCCAGCACCGCGAGGAAGAGATAGAGGCAGCCAATCACCGGAATAAAGGTGGCGACTGTCTGCAAACCGACGCCAAAGCCATCAGCCAGAATGGCGCCCAGCCACTCGGGGGCATTGACCAGCCTCAGCAGGTGGTGCACCCCATCGACAAAGAGGGCGCCGCCCATGATGTCGAAGAAGTCGATAAAGGCGCTGCCAACGTTGATGGCAAACAGGAACATCAGGTACATGACAAACAGGAAGAAGGGGATGCCAATCCAGCGATTGAGCAGCACCCGATCCAGCCACTCGCTCTGGGCCTCGGTGAGCTTGCCCTTCTGCTGACGAGCCTGTTGTACCCACTGGTGGATATGGCCGTAGCGAATATCCGCCAGTTGCAGGTCGATATCCTGTCCCTGATGGGCGCGAGCCACTACATTGGCGGCGGCCGCCTGCTGACCGGGCAGCAGGGTCTCCTGCATCACCGCATCCTCTTCCAGCAGGCGCAGGGCGCGACCACGGGTAGTGAGGTGATGCGGGGCGAGCAGGGTCTCCAACTCCGCCAGATCGGTTTCAAGCGCGTGGCCGTAATCGAGCTGCAAGGCGGCTTGCGGCTGAACGATAAACTGCCGGATCTGCTGTTTGAAGGCGGCAACCTGCTTGCTGTTGTGGGCAGAGAGGGCCACTACAGGGCAACCGAGGGATTTGCCGAGCTTGCTCTCGTCGATGACGATGCGGCGCTTTTGCAGGATATCCAGCTTGTTGAGCACCACCACCATGGGCAGGCCCAGTTCGCGCAGTTGCAGCGTGAGGTAGAGGGAGCGCTCCAGATTGGCGGCGTCGATGACGTTGAGCAGCAGGTCGGGCTGTTGGCCCTGGGCAAAGCGGCTGGCGATCTGCTCGTCCAGACTGCCATCCTGACTGGCCAGGCTATAGATGCCGGGCAGATCCATCAGCTTGAAGTGATGCTCACCCGCGCTGAACTCACCCATTTTCTTGTCAACGGTGACACCACTCCAGTTGCCTACCTGCTGGCGGGCGCCGGTCAGGGCGTTGAACAGGGAGGTCTTGCCGCTATTGGGGTTACCTACCGTTACCAGAGAATAATTCATACCAGCTCTACCTCTATTTTCTTCTGAACCTGCCGTGCGTGTGGCAAGCCGCTTTGCAGGTTCGACTTCTTGTCTCTGAACCGCTCCCGGTGACTTTTTTGACCGGAGCGGTAGCCGAGCAGGGGGTTATACCGGCTCGACTTCTATTTGCTGGGCCAGACTCTTTTGCATGGAGAGACAGATCCCCTGGCACTGGATCTGGAGCGGGTCCCCCAGGGGGGCGGAGCGCAGATAGATGACTTCAGTCTGGGGCAACAGGCCCATCACCATCAGTTTGCGGCGCAGCGGCCGGGCGAGCTGATTCATATTCTTGATGCGAGCACTCTGTCCCGGTGACAACTGCGTGAGTACCATGACTGACTCCTGAAGTTAAACAATAATAATTCGCTTTTACTTGGGGCATTATAAGCTGTGTCTTCAACTTTTATTTGAGTAAAATCAAACTCCGCTTAGCTAACCCATAAAGTAATGCCATGAGTCACGACAACAACAGCCGCCTCGTTTACAGCACAGATGGCGGCATGATCAAGGAGCAGAGCGCTCCCCAATCCGCCTCCCCCTTCCCCACCGACGGCACCGTGCGCATTCGCCGCGAGACCAAGGGGCGCAAGGGTGCCGGGGTGATCACCATTCATGGCGTACCCGCCGATCAGCAAAAATCCCTGGCCACCCTGCTCAAGAAAAAGTGCGGCACCGGTGGCGGTATCAAGGAGGGGGTAATCGAAATCCAGGGGGATAAACGGGACCTGATCAAAACCGAGCTGGAGAAAGCCGGTTTCAGCGTCAAGCTGGTGGGTGGCTGATCCCCTTGTCACTCATGCGGTTTTTCCCTAGAATGCCCGCTCCCATCGAGGGGGAGTAGTCTCGCACGCCGGTGCCATCCATTGCATGAATACCGGTTTGCGACCCTGATCAACATACTTGGTGCCAAATCACCATGGTCAGGGTGATCCATGCCAGCCATGGATTTGACAAGACCTTTGACGGGCCAGTGCCAATACCGGGGACGGATGGCGCAGGCTTGTCTTTGGTTTATAACAATTCCGTCCCCCGGTCATTTTTATGGAAGCCTTGTTAACCTCAACCCTCAGCGTCGCTATTGCCGAAATCGGCGATAAAACCCAGCTGTTGGCGTTGCTGCTCATCTGCCGTTTTCGCAAGCCCTGGCCCATCATCGCCGGCATGCTGGCGGCTACCCTGCTCAACCATGCGGGCGCTGCCTGGATTGGTGAGTTCATCAGTCGCTGGCTCGATCCCAAGATAATGACCTGGCTGGTCGCCATCGCCTTTATCGCCATGGCTATCTGGATTTTGGTGCCGGACAAGATGGATGACGAGGAGAGCCCGCTGGATAAATACGGCCCCTTTATGGCCACCTTCGTGCTCTTCTTCATCGCCGAGATCGGTGACAAGACCCAGATCGCCACCGTATTGCTGGCCGCCAAATATGACTCGCTGGTACAGGTCATTACCGGCACCACCCTCGGCATGATGCTGGCCAACGTGCCTGTGGTGCTGATCGGCAAGCTGGGGGCAGACAAGCTGCCGCTCAAGGGGATCCGCATCGCCTGCGCCATCCTCTTCGTCGGCCTCGGGGTGAGCACCCTGATCTTTGCCTGATCGCCTTTTCCCCTGCTCAAGCCCTCCCCTGTGGAGGGCTTTTTTGTTTGCTGCTTTGTCTATTGCGTAATCCGCTGTCGCAACCACCAGCCGTAGAGCCAAGGGGCAGTGCACGGTTGCGGGTGCCTCATGCCATAATGGGGCAAACCTCGTGGAGTCCCCCCATGCACAACATATCAAGAGAGACGCTTCTCGAATGGGTCAAACAGGGACGGCTGGCGCCAGAGAAGCTGGTAGACGCCCTGACCCTCGCCGATCTTCCCCCCCATCCGGCGCGCTGGCAGTGGCTGTTTGACCGGCTGCTGCTCTGGCTCGGCGCCCTCTGTATCGGGGCTGGCCTCATCTTCTTCGTCGCCTTCAACTGGCAAGAGCTGGGCCGGGTCTCCCGCCTCGCCCTGCTGGAGGCACCGCTGCTCGCCATGCTGCTTCTGCTGTGGCGCAAACCGCTGGGGGATACCCCCCGTCAGGCGCTGCTGCTCGCTATCGCCCTCAATATCGGCGCCCTGCTGGCGCTGGTGGGTCAGACCTACCAGACCGGCGCCGATCCCTGGCAGCTGTTCGCCACCTGGGCGCTGATGCTGGTGCCACTGGCGGTATTTGGCCAAAGCCCCCTGCTCTGGACCTTGAGCTGGCTGCTCGGCCAGCTGGCGCTGGTGCTCTACTGGCGGCTCGGCCTGTTCACGTTCTTCTTTACCTTCGATGAAGAGGGTTTGGGCTGGTGCCTTACCCTGCTCAACGCTGCCCTCTGGGCTCTGCTTCTGCTGGCACCTGCCCGCTGGCGCCTGATGCCAAGCTGGCTGGCGGGTCTGGCTGCCGGTCTGGGGGCCACCCTGCTCACCCTGCTGGCGCTCTTCGATGCCGCCTCCCCGCTGGTGTGGCCGCTCTGGTTTGGCTGGCTCGCCACCGCCTATGCCCTGTGGCACCACAGATTTATCGCCGGACTCGCCATGGGGTGCCTCAGTCTGATTGCCGTCATCCTCGCGGCGCTGGGCAAGTGGATGGAGCCCGACATCAACGGCTTCTTGCTGCTGAGCCTGATTGCCATCGGCCTTTCTGTCACCGCCGCCCGCTGGCTGCAACAACAACGGAGGTCTCATGAGTGATCTGACCCTTTGGCAAAAGCTGCAACAGGCCAATCTGGTGGAAGGGGATCAGCCCCGTGATACCCAACCCCACTGGTCGAGCCGCTTTCTGCTGGGGCTGGTGGGCTGGATTGCCGCCCTGTTCCTGCTCTTTTTCCTGTTTCTCACCTTCGAGCAGCTGACCCGCGAGGCCAACAGTGCCCTGCTGCTGGGGGCCGTGCTGCTGGCGGGGGCCTACGCCCTTAATCGCAGCCAGCGCGGCGATCTCTGGGATCAGTTCGTGCTGGCCCTCACCCTGGCGGCCGATGCCTGGCTGCTCTATGGCCTGCTCGATCAGCTGGACCTTCATCACGCCCTGCTCTGGTTTGGGTTGTGCCTGCTCTCCCTTGCCATCGCCGTGCTGTTCGATCACTGGCTGGTACGGCTGTTTCACAGCGTGGCGGCGGCCCTGCTGCTCACCCTTGGCCTCGCTTGCCTCGGGCTGCAACTGCTGGCGCTGCCGCTAGTGATGGCGGCCATCACCTTCTGCTGGCTGCGGGCAGATAGGGATCCAGAGCGTCACCAGCTCTACCACTCCATCACGCTGGGGCTGGCCCTCTCGCTGCTGGTGCTGGGCCGCCTGCACCATCCGTTGTGGGATGGCGGCAGCAGCGTGCTGGACGAACTGGGGCTGTCGCGCCTGCCGCTCTGGCTCAATCCCCTGCTCTGCGCCGCCCTGCTGCTGGCGGTGATGGTGAAGCTCAAGCTCCCTCTGCTGTTTGGCCTGCCGCTGGTGCTGATCAGTGCCATCATCCCCGGCATGGGGGCAGGCGCACTGGTGCTGATCCTCGGCTTCTATGCCGGCAGTCTGGGGCTGATGACCCTCTCGGCCCTGCTGCTGCTCGGTTATGGCTCGCTCTATTACTACGATCTGGGGCTCCCCCTGATGACCAAATCCTGGCTGCTGCTGGGCTCCGGCATCCTGCTGCTGGGTGCCCGCCAACTGCTCACCACCTTCGCGGCAAGGAGCGATTCATGAACCCCGTCACCCGACAACTCGCCCTGTTGCTGAGCGGCCTCGCCATTCTGGCGGGCATCAATGCCACCGTCTGGCGCTATGAGCACGCCATGAGCAGCGGCGAAGTGGTGCTGCTGCGGCTCGCTCCGGTCGACCCCCGCTCCCTGATGCAGGGGGATTACATGCGCCTCAACTATGAAATTGCCCGCGAGCTGACCAGCCGCGACGCCCGTGCGACTCAAGACAAGGGCAGCGACACCCTGGTGATCCGCCTCGATGCCCATCAGGTAGCCACTCTGGTGGTCGATGGCAAACCGGATCGGCTCGCCAGCGATGAGCGGCTATTGCAGGTGCACCAGAGCGAGCGGCAGTGGCAGATCGGCCCCGATGCCTACTTCTTTGAAGAGGGGTCGGGGGAGCAGTACGAAGCGGCCCGCTACGGCGAGTTCCGGCTGCAAGCGGATGGCAAGACCCTGTTGGTGGGGCTGCGGGATGAGGCCTACCAGCCCATCGGGCAGATCCGCGCCCGCTGGAAACGGCAGTGAGTGGCTATTTACTCTGTTCATGGTCACACTCAAGGGAAGGTTGATCGCTAAGGATGTTCCCAATGAGGATATGGCTGATCTGTCATCTGTTGCTGCTCTGCTGGGCCTCGACGGCCCGGGCTGATCTGGGCAAGCTCGAGTACCTCACCGAAGAGTACCCCCCCTACAACTACAGCGATCCGCAAGGCCAGCCCACCGGCCTTGCGGTCGATCTGCTGCAGATGATCTGGCAACACAGCGGCGTGACGCCCCAGCCGGTGCGCATCCTGCCCTGGGCGCGAGGTTATTACTTGCTAACCCAGAAGCCCAATGTGGTGCTCTTCTCCACCGCCCGCACCCAGGCGCGGGAGGATCTCTTCAAGTGGGTCTGCCCCATCGGCTACTCGGAGTACATACTGCTGGGCCGCAAAGCGCAGAACATCACCCTGACCGCCTTCGAACAGATGAGCCAGTACAAGATCAGCGCCGTGCGCTCGGATGCCGCCGAACAGCTGCTGCTCAACAACGGCATGGATGACAACAACATCATCCCGGCCAACCGCCTGTCGCAGGGGTTGAAGATGCTGCTCTCCGGCCGCGCCGATCTGCTCGCCACCAGCAAGCTGGCGGGATATGACGCCATCCGCGAATTGAAGCTGAGCAGCGACGACTTCAACGTGGCCATGGTGCTGAGCGCCGAGCAGCTCTGCTACGCCTTCAGCCGTCAGGTGCCCGACAGCGAGATCACCCTCTTTCAGCAGGGCCTGACCCGCGCCCTCGCCTCGGAAGAGTTTCGCAAATTGCAGGCCAAATACCTGCCGGTGCGCTGAGTACTCACTCACCCAATGGGCAGCGGTTCGCTGCCCATTTTATTGATGAAAGATGCAATAGAGGTGGCTAGCTATTCCCGCCGCAAGCAGTCAAACTGGGCTACATTGTTGATTGCGAAGGATCTTTCCCGTGCGGACATGGCACCTACCTCATCTGCTACTGCTCTTGTGGGCCACCTTCGCGCAGGCCGATCCGGGCAAGCTCGAGTATCTGAGCGAAATCTCTCCCCCGTTTAATTTCAGCGACCAACAAGGGATGCCGACCGGATTGTCGGTGGAGCTGATGCAGCTTATCTGGAAAGCGCGGGGCGTGTCGCCCCAGCCCATCCGCATTCTGCCCTGGGCCCGGGGCTACAACCTGCTGCAACAAAAACCCAATGTGGTGCTGTTTGCCACCGCCCGCACCCCGCAGCGGGAGGCGCTTTTCAAGTGGGCCTGCCCCATCGATCACTCGGAATTTGTGCTGCTGGGGCGCAAGGCGGACAACATCACCCTCGGCTCGGTGGCCGAGATCAGCCGCTACAAGGTCGGCGTGGTGCGCTCCACCGTCTCCAAACAGCTGCTGCTCGAGCGCGGTATCGATGAGCGCCAGCTGATGCTGGCCAACCGCCTCACCCAGGCGGCCAAAATGCTCACCTCCGGTCGCGCCGATCTGTTTGCGACCAACAAGCTGGCGGGCTATCAAACCCTGCAGCAGATCGGCTTCAAGCCGGATGACTTTCATGTCGCCTTCGTGCTGGATGCCAGACCGCTCTGCTACGCCTTCAGCCGTCAGGTGCCCGACAGCGAGGTCGCCCTCTTTCAGCAGGCGCTGACCCACGCTGTCGCCTCGGCGGATTTCTCGGCCCTGCAAGCCAAATACCTGCCGCTGCGCTAACGCCCTGATCGCCGCCGACATAGGGCGCAAGATGGCGGCATCCACTCGCGCATTTTTGCCAAACATGCTCCGTCACCTTGGCGAAATCGGCCAGCTTGGTCACACTTGAGCAGATATTCCCTTGATCAGGATGGCAAAAATGAAACCATGGATTGGATTGGCCGGGGCGCTGCTGGCCACCCTCGCACAGGCGAGTCCTGAGCTCGGCAAACTGCACTACATCACCGAAGAATACAAACCCTACAACTACGCCGATGCCAGCGGCGCCCCCACCGGCCTCGCGGTCGAACTGCTGCAACTGGTGTGGAAAAAGACCAACACGCCGGCGCAGCCCGTCACCATCATGCCGTGGGCGCGCGGCTACTACCTGCTGACCCAAAAGCCCAATGCGGTGCTCTTCTCCACCGCCCGCACCCAGGCGCGGGATCCCCTGTTCAAGTGGGCCTGCCCCATCGGGTATGCCGAGATCGTGCTGGTGGGACTGGCCGATCGCAATATCACCATCACCAAGCTCGACGATGCCAAGACGTTCAATATCGGGGCGGTGCGAGCCGACGTGGGGGAGCAACTGCTGCTCAACAACGGCTTTGACGAGACCAAACTGATGGCCGCCAACCGGCTGGCACAGGCGCTCAAGATGCTCACCTCCGGCCGGGTCGATCTGGTCTCCACCAACAAGACCACCATGGAGCAGCTGATCGTCGAACAAAAACTCGACCCCGCCCGCTTCAAGGAGCAGTGGGTGCTGAGCTCGGAGCAGTTCTGCTTCGCCTTCAGCCATCCGGTGAGCGACGAGTTGGTCAAGGAGTTCCAGACCGGCTTGACCCAGGTGCTGGCGAGCAGCGAATACCCGCTGCTGCACAGCAAATACTTCCCTACCCCCGCCACCAAATAGCGGCGTCGAGCGCCAACAACAAGGGGCCCACAGTGGGCCCCTTCGCTTTTTCCGTTTGCGCCCCCCTCTTTTTACCGTTTGCACGCCTCTCGCGGCGTCACCCCACCGCCCTGCCACTGCCAAGCCCCGACAACCAACAACTAATCACCAATTAATAAAAGTTTGTGCCAGCGCAAAAATTCACTCTTTTCTGATAGTTAGTCCATCAAAACCATAGATAAGACCACTCTGGCTCCGTAATATGGCGACGGGCGTCTGTTGACCCCTTTTCCGAGATTAATGGTCAACGGCGCAATCTGGTAGCGAGAGTCAGGGGCGGTAGCCACTTTAGCGTAGGGTCGATTAGCGAAGCGTAATCGTCCGCGGTAACCGTCCCCTCTCCCCTTGCGGGAGAGGGCTAGGGTGAGGGGGGTCGGTAACGTCATTACATGGCGGAATATCGCCAGCCTAAATGGCATGGCTTCGCCATGCAGGACACGAGGACTCCGTCCTCGACGGGGTTTCGCCGCCGCTGCGCGGCTTGGCGAGTGACTTTGGAAAGACCCGCTCTCTTTGGCAAATAACACCAAAAGTCTTATCCCCCACTTGTTCGCCCTCCTGCTTCGGGTTCCCTCGGTTCACCCGTTTGTCCCAGGGCACGCGCCGCTGGGCCATCCATGGCCCAGCGGCGCTCGCTCGGCGTCCTGCCTCGCGGCCTGGACAAACGGACTCACCTCGGCGAACAACAGGGGGCAACACCCGACCCATAGCCCCGAGGAAAATATCAGATACAGGATTCATGCCGATCTGAGATAGAGGTGTAATTCACTTCGTTCATTACATCCTACGATATACACCGATTTCCATTGCATTATTTCCTATCAGACAAGATAC
This sequence comes from Aeromonas sp. 84A, assembly GCF_051919345.1. Lineage (NCBI taxonomy): Bacteria > Pseudomonadati > Pseudomonadota > Gammaproteobacteria > Aeromonadales > Aeromonadaceae > Aeromonas > Aeromonas sp. 84A. The sequence goes on along the minus strand of NZ_JBQBEW010000001.1, from coordinate 2,237,353 downwards.
ATTTTCGAGATTTATATGAGCGACACCCTAATTGATAATTTGAAATCGTTTAACCGAAAAGAGCGGTTTTACCTAATTGGTCAAATGCTGGGAAACCCAGAATTTCGCATGGATGACAACCAGCTTGATAAGATATCAAACCTAATCGGTCTCACTATCCCCAGAAAATACTTTGCTGCAATGGATTACCACCTTGACTGGATCTATGCCAGCTTGTACCTCACTAAAAAAAACACTGCGAGCTGCGTAAAACGCAATTTCATAGAAGAAAATGGAATTGCAATTGACTATCAAATATCAGGCACTCAAGAGGATGTCGATTTTCTTATTGCCTTCGTTGATCACGAAAACACAACCCATATAGTGATGATTGAAGCTAAAGGTGATAGCACCTTTAGTAACGCTCAATTACAGAGTAAAAATGAGCGTTTTAGGGCCATCTTCTATGAGCCAGAGGTTTCAGCTACGCACAGTCATACAAAGTGGAAAAGTGTCAAAGCACACTTTTTACTCTGTAGTCCCAAAAAACCTAGAAAAATTGAGATAACAAATCCAGTTTCATTTATGAAAAGTGATAAATTAATGAATTCTTGGTTAAAGCTGGATATGGGTGAAGATAAAATTAAAGTAACGCGGTGCGGTAAAAATGATAGTGGTTCATACTCCCGCTGGGTGATTGAGAAACGAACAATATCCAAGTGATATCAATTCTAAATAAGGATATACAACATGAATGCTACCATTAATTTCAGTAAAAGTGCTTTTTTTGAATTATTAATGTCTGCTGTTGAAGCATACACAATAAAACATAATGAGAGTAAGGTTATCGCAGTTGAGACATATGCTCACCTTTGGGGTAAAATAAATAAAAGAATGCCATTAACATGTACTGTTAATCACGTGTCAATAGAGACATCAGCAATAAGAAGCAGAAGTTCCGTAAGCACTTACCGTAAGTCTCTAGAAATAAAAAAAGAAATATCAAATATATTTGGTGATGACTACGCCCATATTGGAAGTATGCATACACACCCGTGGATAAAAGGTGAGGAGTATGGAAATGAAATTATCGAAGGCCCAGAATGCATACGAAAAAACAAACTTTTCCATTTAAGTAGCACTGACCATGAATCAGAGTATGGAAGCTATTTTGAAGTTAACGGCAAGAAATTTTCTGTTGCTGTAGTGATGACTCTATTCTCAACGCAGAAGGCTAATGATAAGAAAGATAATTACGTCTGCAATGATGGAACTATAGAGTTTTCTATTGGTAATCTTAAGATTTGGCTGTTCGCTCAAGCATTTCAACACATAGAAAAATCACGTCTTACTCAGCAACAAATTCAGGATTCTTATCGCTTTTATTTAAAACTATCCAACTACACTGACGATGATTTAATTCCAATCCCAATAACTACAGACCTTAATGGTTTAGATATAATGGACTGGGTGCTTTTTAAGCCATTTGGTAGAATTAAAATTGAAGATAATGATGCTGAATATGTTGAAAGAAAATCATCTGAGAAAAGATATTATTATTAACTGACAATATTCACTGAACAAAAACCGCAGCCCAAGGGCTGCGGTTTTTTATTGGCTCAACCTGTTGGCACCAGACGCCAACAAGGCCCACCGACCTTAGGCACGGCGCCAGCTGGTCTTGCCGGCGCTGTCTTCCAGCACTATGCCCATCTCGGTGAGACGGTTGCGGGCGGCGTCAGCGGCGGCCCAGTTCTTGTCGGCGCGGGCCTGATTGCGCTCGGCGATCAGGCGTTCGATTTCGGCAACCTCTTCATCCGCTTCGTCACCCTTGAGGAAAGCCTCGGGGTCTTGCTGCAGGATGCCGAGCACGGCGCCCAGCTCGCGCAGACGGGCGCCCAGCGCGGCGGCAACATTGATGTCTTCACCCTTCTGGCGGTTGATCTCGCGCACCAGATCAAACAGGGCGGAGTAGGCTTCCGGGGTGTTGAAGTCGTCGTCCATCGCTTCCTTGAAGCGAGCCACCTGCTCGTCGCCTCCGGCAGCAGCGGCCACAGGCAGATCGCGCAGAGCGGTGTACATGCGCTCCAGCGCGGCGCGGGCTTGCTTGAGGTTATCTTCCGAGTAGTTGAGCTGGCTGCGGTAGTGGCCAGACATCAGGAAGTAACGGACGGTTTCGGCGTCGTAGTGAGCCAGCACATCGCGGATGGTGAAGAAGTTGCCAAGGGATTTGGACATCTTCTCTTTATCCACCATCACCATGCCGCTGTGCATCCAGGTGTTGACATAGTCGCCACCGTGGGCGCAGCAGGACTGGGCGATCTCGTTCTCGTGGTGCGGGAACTGCAGATCGGAGCCACCGCCGTGGATGTCGAAGTGGTTGCCAAGGTGCTTGGAGTTCATGGCGGAGCACTCGATGTGCCAGCCAGGACGGCCCGGGCCCCAGGGGCTTTCCCAGGTCGGTTCGCCCGGTTTGGACATCTTCCACAGCACGAAGTCGAGCGGATTGCGCTTGGCATCGACCACGTCAACGCGGGCACCGGCTTGCAGTTGCTCCAGATCCTGACCGGAGAGCTTGCCGTAGTCGGCGTAGGATTCGACGATAAACATCACATCGCCGTTATCCGCCACGTAGGCGTGCTCTTTTTCCAGCAGGGATTGCACCAGCTCGATGATCTCTTCGATGTGCTGGGTGGCGCGCGGTTCGATATCCGGGCGCACCATGCCGAGGGCGTCAAAGTCGGCGTGCATATCGCCTATCAGACGCTCGGTCAGCTCGTCGCAGGTGACGCGGGTTTCAGCGGCGCGCTTGATGATCTTGTCATCTACGTCGGTGATGTTGCGCACGTAGGTGAGGTCGTAACCGGCGTAACGCAGGTAGCGAGCCACCACATCAAAGGCGACGAAGGTGCGGCCGTGGCCGATATGACAGTGATCGTAGATGGTGACACCACACACATACATGCCCACCTTGCCCGGGTGGATAGGTTTGAATTCTTCTTTTTGACGAGTGAGTGTGTTGTATATCTTCAGCATCTTCTAACCACTGCCTGTGAGTAAAATGGTTGGTCATAATACCCCGTTCGGGGGCAGAAAACGAGGCAGAAAAGCGGGCTAATCCCGCCTGCCAGCACGGTTACGGCGCCTGAGAGACTATGCCGCCAGCCCCTGATGGGCTAGAATTGCCACCACTTTATGCCATACACCTGCGGGCACTTGGTCGCTCGCATCAAATGAAAGGACATATCATGGTCACTCTGCACACCAATCACGGCGACATCACCCTCACCCTGAACGCTGAAAAAGCCCCGGAAACCGTGGCCAACTTCCTGCAATACTGCCGTGACGGTCACTACGACAACACCATTTTCCACCGCGTTATCGACGGCTTCATGATCCAGGGCGGCGGCTATGCCCCGGGCTTTGAAGAGAAAGACACCCGCGCTCCCATCAAGAACGAAGCGGCCAATGGTCTCTCCAACAAGATCGGCACCATCGCCATGGCCCGCACCATGGAGCCGCACTCTGCCAGCGCCCAGTTCTTCATCAACGTGAACAACAACGACTTCCTCGACTTCAAATCCGCTACCACTCAGGGCTTCGGCTACTGCGTATTCGGTGAAGTGACTGCCGGCATGGACGTGGTCAACAAGATCAAGGGCGTCAAGACCGGTAACTACGGCCGCATCCACCAGGACGTGCCGGTAGAAGATGTAGTGATCACCAAGGTGACCCTTGCTGACTGATCTCTGCCGACTCGGCACTGACAAAACTGCGGCCCCGGCCGCAGTTTTTCCATCTGCCTCCCCAACAGCCAGTCCGAACTGGCGCCGCCTCGACTATCTGGCCCACGGCAACCCGCGCCAGCGCTCGGCCCATGCCCTGCTCACCGCCGGTGTGTGGGATGAGCTGGCCGCGCAGTGCGCCGATATGGCGCTGGTGAGCACGCTCGCCATCGGCCTCGATCGGCCCGGCAGCGATCTCGATATTCTCTGCCAGCATGCTGATCCGGCGGCGTTTGCCGCGACGCTCGAAGCTCAAGGTTGGCTGGCAAGCGCCAAGGGCGACAATATCTGGCTGCTGGAGCGCACCTTTTCCTGCCTCGAGCAGAAGAGTGCTGTTAGCGGTTCTGACAAGAGCGAGGCCAGCTGGCCGCTGGAGCTCTATGTCACCCCCGCCCCCATCGAGACGCTGAATGGCTGGCGCCACCTCACCCTGATGGCCGCGTTGCTCGAGCGGTTTGGCGATGCTTTTTACCGCGAAGTGCTGCGTCTGCGCCTTGAAGAGGGATTGAAAGGGGAAGCGGCCATGTGCCGGTTACTGGGTCTGGCGGGCGATCCTTACGCCGCCCTGCTGACGCTGGAGGGGCGCAATCTGGCCGAGCTGTCATGGCAGCCGCCATCCCGTGACGATATCCATACCTCAACTGGCGCGATGGCGCCCGCAGCACACTGTTCGTCCCCAGTTGTTTCTACTATCTCTGCCACCCCCGTTTGCCCTGTTTCGACCGAGAGCCCGACCCCCACATCATGAGCACCCTCTTTATCAGTGACATTCACCTCTCTGCCCAGCGGCCCGATATGACCGCGGCACTGGTGCGCTTTCTCGAGCACGACGCCCCCGGCGCCGACGCCCTCTATGTGCTGGGGGATCTCTTCGAATTCTGGATTGGCGACGATGACCCCAATCCGCTCCATCAACAGATGGCCGATGCCTTTTTGGCCCTGAGCCAGCAGAACGTGCCCATCTACTTTATCCACGGCAACCGTGACTTTCTGCTGGGGCAACAGTTTGCCAAGCGCGCGGGGATGACATTGCTGGGTGACCCTTGCGTTATCGACCTCTACGGCGAGCGGGTAGTGCTGAGCCACGGCGATCTGCTCTGCACCCTGGATGAGGGGTATCAGAAGTTTCGCCGCATCACCCAGCTCAAGTGGCTGCGCTGGCTGTTCCTGCGGCTGCCGCTCGCCCGCCGTCAGGCCATCGCCTGCAAGATGCGCGGCCAAAGCCAGATGGAAAATGCCCACAAGAGCCAGATCATCATGGATGTAACGCCCGCGGCGGTGGACGACACCCTGCGTGCCCACGACTGCCGGATGATGATCCACGGCCACACCCACAGACCCGCCATCCACGACTTCACCCTGGACGGCCAGCCGGCGCGGCGCATCGTGCTGGGAGACTGGTTCGAGCAAGGCTCGGTGCTGATCTGCCGCCCCGGCGAGCAGCGGCTGGAAATGCGGGCGCTGGCAACGATCGGCCCCGCCGCTCATCCATCCGTCTGACATCCCCCCCCTGTGCGGGTTGCAGGCAAAACCTGCGGCCCGGCATCGCCCCCTGTTAACCCGGTGAAGCGACTCATTACGGTGAGCTCAGGCTGGTATGGCCTGTGCTGATGGGGTGCTCGCCCCATCCCTATCGGTTCTGCTGCGCCAGCAACACCAAATACGGCAAAAGCTGGCAAAAAAACATCCAAGATGCTGAAAATAAAGCAAAATGACCATTCAATCAGCGTTGAAATAAGCAAGGCAGCTCATTAGACTACCGACTCCCCTACCCGTCGTAACACAAGGAACGTATCAAACAATGAAAAAGACGGTTCTCACCCCCTTACTGGCGCTGTTGATCACAGGCTGTGGCGGCGGTGATGGCGAACAGGAAGAGACCCCTATCCGCCCCCCTGTCACCCCCAACTATTTCGAGGCATCCAGCCAGAGCAGCGCGGGCGGACAGTTGAACCCCACCAGCCTGCGGTTGGCGGCGGGAGAACAGGGGCGCTTCTCGGTACAGGCTGACAGCGGTTACCTCCTGACCGAGATAAGCGGATGTGATGGCACCCTGGACGGCCTCACCTATACCACTGGCCCCATGAGCAGCGATTGCCAGATCTCGGCCAGCTTCACGCAGGAGAGTGCCGCCGTCTATTTCAACGCCACCACTCAAGCTTCTCAGGGGGGCGCACTCAGCCCCGACGCCCTGCGTCTGAACGCCGGTGAACAGGGCCGTTTCACCGTGCAGCCCGAGAGTGGCTTCGTGCTGGCGCAGGTCACTGGGTGTGAGGGTACCCTGACGGGTAATACCTACACCACAGAACCCATGCGCGCCGATTGTCAGATCTCGGCCCGCTTTATCAGCGATGCCGCCAATGCCATTGCCCGAGAAGATCATACCCTTGCCAGCGAGCAATCCCTGATCGCCCATGCCCGTGCGGCGATTGCCGACAGTGAGGCGCACCGCACCGAGCTGGTTCGCAGCCTCTATCAGGGAATGGCACAGATCAGCTGGAACCCGAGCCACGACTCCATCACCTTTTCCAGCTTCCAGCCGGAGAGCACGGTGACCCTGCTCCCCTCCAATATCAATGGCAAGGGGGAGAGCGAGATCCGGGGTCTGGTGATGGTCTCCGAGCAAGCCGATTACCGTCAGGCCGCCATGGGGGCGAACCTGTTTTCCGTTGACCGCACAGCGCAGAGCGAGGCGCTGCTCAAGGGGCTGATTGGCTGGCTGACCCGGGGCAAGGATAGCGATGGCCTGCGCATCCTCACTGCCCAGATGCCAAGCCGCGCCGATAGCGTCTATTTTCCCCATAACGAAGGCATGCGTGACTGGCTCAAGGCGATCTATTCCGACAAGCACAGCATCAACCCAGCCAATACCTGCGATTATCAGGCGCTGAGCGACTGTATAGACACCATGGCGCCGGAGCTTATCGTGATCAGCGATATCGACCGCCAAGGGCTGGGGTATCAGGGGATCGCACAAGGGATCGCCAAGGCCAAAGCGGCCGGGATCCCGCTGCTGCTCTCCAACTATCGGCGCGATGCCAGCCCGCTGCTAAGCCCCCTCTATCTCGATATGGGGCTGGTCACCTGGGGCAACTACTGGTCAAAACTCAGAGCCAGCGATCTGGCAGTGAACACCATCATGGCACCCGACGCCCAGCTGATGGCGGTCGATACCCTGCTTGGCAACCTTCAGGATCGCAACTTCACAACCCAGTGGCTCGATAGCTGCGGCGGCAACTTTATCAATTGCGGTGGCTCGGAGAGCTTCAACCAGCAGTTCAAGCTGGGTGCCGACTGGCTGAGAAATGCGGCCATCACCCTCGACAAGGCCGGGATCAGTCCCTTTGCCCGTGACGGCGTGACACTGTTGCCCGCCACCCTGCTACTGGCCGACAAATACAGGGCCGCCATCGACTACCCCATTGCCTGGGATGAACATCAATCCTGGCAGCAGGCGATGTTTGCCGACTGGCTGGTGAGCTATGCCCGCACCCGTACCCCGGCCCAGCCCGATCTGGGGGAGTACGTCACCGATCGCAACAAGGTGGTGAAGGGACAAGCAGCCCACTACGCCTATCCCGCGAAGCTCACCGACACTCGGCGCATTGCGGTTCCCTACAGCGGGCAGTGGACCACCACCGGCTGGTATGCCCTGCCGGGACAGACCATCACCCTGAGACGCACCGATAACGCCGATGTGTCCGCTACCGTCCGACTCAACTACCACAGGCCCAACACCAATCGCGCCTATGAGCAGAAGATCTATCGAGCCCCGCTGGAGCTGACCACCGGACGACTGATCTTGGCCAAGGGGGGCAGTGTCACCTTCACTTCTCCTTATGGCGGCCCTATCTACCTCTATCTGGAAGGGGGGGCAGCATCGCTGGCCGTCCAGGTGAGCGCCACGGGCGTCACCCGTCATCCGGCCATCATGGATTTCAGTGATGAGCAGCAGATACGCGAGTTCAACGAGCGGCTGGAACAGACCGAGCTGCCCCATATCGATCTGCGGGCCGATGGCGCCGAACAGCATCTGCGCCGGGATCGCTTCACCAAGGCGGTGGGTGGCGTCATCCCCGACACCAATGCCCTGCTCGACAGCATCGCCCGGGATCACATCAATGGCGTCTACACCCTGGCGGGCCTGAAAATTCAGGGCAAGGGGCTCGATGAGTCGCTGCCTGCGGATGTTAAAAACGCCTGCGTGGCACTGCTGGGGGAGGGTTGTCTCGATGAGTCGATTCATACCCGCACCATCATCCAGCATGCCAACTATGACCAGAATGCCCATTGCGGCAGCGGTTGCAGTGGCAACCCGTGGGACTCTTCCGGCAGCATCAGCCCGACCGGCTGGCTCGACAATCACGAACTGGGCCACAACCTGCAGACCAACCGGTTGAACGTGCAGTACGCTGCGGCAGGCGATGCCGACAACTGGAGTGGCTATGGCAGCCGGGCGGGGGAAAACTCCAACAACATCTTCCCTTATGTGGTGAAGTGGCGCGCCCATTATCTGAGGGATGGCAACACTGCTCCCATCAAGGATGGGCACATGAATCACAAGGATCTCTTCTATGTGTTCATGTCTGATGCGGCGCAGGTAAGGGACAGGAGTGGCAACCGCGTCGTGCTCGGGGCCAACTGCCTGGTGCTCGATACCGGCGAGAGTCGCTACGAAGCCCCCTGGAAGAGCAATGCCTACGCCGTCCACAACGGCTATCGCATGGCGTTTTATATCCAGATGGCATTACGCGCCCACCGTATGCTCCTGACTGATGGCACCCGGCTGAACGATGGCTTCACTATCTTCACCCTGCTCTATCAGCATTCACGGATCTTCGGCGCGGCAGCCGACAGTGAAGCGCAGTGGAATGCCAACAAGGATAGGCTCGGCTTTAGCCTGTTCCCCTACTCGGGGCATGCAGTCTATGGCGGCAAACGGGTGCGCGACATACCGGGCAATGACTTTATGCTGGTTGCACTCAGTCGGCTCACCGGTTGGGACTGGCGCAATCACTTCGATCTGCTTGGCCTGCGTTACTCCAGCCTCGCGGTCGCTCAGGTGCAGGCCAACCAGCGTTATGGCAGCCTGCCGATGGGGATGTATGTGATGGAGGATGACCTGCCCCCTGCCAACATGAGCGAAGGCGTCACATTCCTGCCGCTCTCCGAAAGCGACGGATCCACCCTCTGGCCCCGCAACAGTGGCTCGCCAAGCGCCTGCCCAACACCCTGAATAGGGTCATCGCGATAACCCCAACAAGCGCCCGGCTGGGCGCTTGTTGTTTATCCGGCCTCTGGCCCCGTTGTTGATGATGTGAAGAGGGTGGAATAAGTGGTGATCGCTCACAGATCAACAAAGCAAACCTGCACTCCTCCCTCAGTCCCCGGGTTGTGTGAACCCCGTCACCTTGCCCCTTGCCAATTGAGAGGATGATGGCGCTCAGGCAGAAACATCTTTCTCGCCAGCTATTTCAACAAGTTGAGGTTTGTATGCCTGACAGCAATGCGGTCGCTCACCCGTTCGATGCCAAGAAGATCAATGTCAACGATCCCTATGAGATGAAGCAGTGGATCAAAATGTTCGAATGCACCGAAGTCCAGCTGAAACGGGCGGTCAAAGCAGTCGGCACCTCAGGCAAGGCGATCAGAAAATACCTCAAGAAGTGAGGGTGCAACCCCGTCACAAACCCGGCCCCGCTCGCGGGGCTTTTCTCATCTTGGCCTTTACGTGGGCCCGTCCTGCCTCCGGTTTGGCTGCGCACATACCGCCCTTCAACCGCTCATAACCGGACTGTGCAGCCCGACCAGCGCCGGCCGCCGTCCGACAGCTTGTGACCGGCCAGCGCCATCCGGCCCTTCGCATAGCGGCATCCCTGCCTATAATGCGGGCTCAAACACACAGAGAGGATTAATCCATGGGCTTTATCACCTGGATCGTATTGGGACTGTTGGTGGGTATTCTGGCGAAGTGGATCATGCCGGGTCGCGACGGTGGTGGTTTCTTCATGACCGCCCTGCTGGGGATTGTCGGTGCCATGGTTGGCGGCTATGTGGGAACCCTGCTGGGGCTGGGCTCGGTGACCGGTTTCAATATCCCGAGCATCGCGCTGGCGACCGTGGGCGCCCTTATCGTCCTGTTTGTCTTCAACAAGATCCGCAGCTGACCACCAACGCCATCTATGTGTAGATAAACAGGGCACCGCGAGGTGCCCTCTCTTTTTTATCGCCCTCACGATGTTGCCAGCGGCAAGATCAGCCTCACCAGCAAGCCACCCAGCTGGGTGGCCGGCAGCAACACCACCTCGCCGTGGTGATAGTGGGCGATATCGCGCACCAGTGCCAGACCCAGCCCCGCTCCCGGCTGTTCACTCCCCTGCTCGAGGCGCTGGAACGGCTGCCAGACTCGCTCCGCCAGCTCGGGGGCGATGCCGGGGCCGCTATCCTCCACCTCCAGCCAGACCTGCCCGTTGCTTCGCACCACCCGCGCCGTCACGGTGCCGTGGGGCGGGGTGTATTTGATGGCGTTGTCGAGCAGGTTGGCGCAAAGCTCCCCCAGCAGCAGCGGCTCCCCCGCCACCATGATGGCGGACTCCTCCCCCTCGTAACCGAGATCGATCCCCTTGCTGCGGGCCTGCGCCAGCCGTGACAGACAGGCCTGCTGCACCAGCGCCGTCAACTCGATGGGCTCACGTTGGCGCAGCCCGGAGCACTCGTCCGATTTGAGCCGGGCCAGCAGCAGTAACCGCTCGGTCAGGGCGATGGTGTGATCGAGCCGCACGGCCATGGCATCGAGACTTTCGCTCATCAGGGCGGGATCGCCACTGCCGCGCGCCACCTCCACCTGGGTTTTCAAAATGGTGAGCGGCGTGCGCAGCTGATGGGCGGCATCGGCGCTAAAGCGCTCCTGCCGGGCCACCAGCTGGCGCAATCGGGCCAGCTGGCGGTTGAACGCCTGCACCAGCGGCCGGGTCTCCTGCCAGGGGAGCAAATCCGGCAAGGGGGCAAGATTGGCGGCATCGCGGCGCAGGATCTCCCGCGACAAACGGCGCATCGGGGTGAGCAGCCGTTTGAGCAACAGATAAGCGAGCAGCAGGGTGAGCACCACCAGCGCCCCCTGGGTCAGCAGGGCCGACCAGAGCAACTGCTCCGCCAGCTGCTGGCGACCGAGCAGGGTTTCCGCCACCGTGATGCGGGCCATGCCGTTGACGCCCCCCTCACCTACCGGTTGCAGCAGCATCACGGCGCGGATCGGTGCCTCCTGATAGAGCCCGTCGTAGAAGTAGGCGAGCGCCGGATAGCGGTCGGTCAGCGGCGTACCGACGGGCATGGGGGGCAAGTCGTCAAAGCCGGAGATGACCCTATCGTCGATGCCGCGCACCTGATAGAAGAGGCGATCGCGCATGTTGCGCTCGAAGCTGTCGAGCACCACATAGGGCACATCCACCCTGAGGCTGCCCTCGGCTGCCGTCAGCCGCTCGGCAACGGTGCGGGCCGAGGCAAGCAGGGTGCGATCATAGGCCGAGGTGGCCGCCGCCAACGCGCCGTAGTAGCTGTACCAGGCCGAGGCGGCCCAGAGGATCAGCAGTGGGCCCCCCAGAAACAGCAGCAGTTGATGGAGCAGGGAGCGACTAATGGGAGGCCTCCGGCGCCGCTTCCAGCAGATAGCCGAGACCGCGCAGTGTGGTGATCACCACCCCGCTGCCCACCAGCTTTTTGCGCAGCCGGTGGATATAGAGATCGATGCTGTCGAGCCCTACCTCGTCATCGAGGTTGAACACCTGCTCGAACAGCTGCCCTTTGGCGACCGGCCGCCCGTGGCGGTACATCAGCGCGGTCAGCAGCGCCTGCTCACGCGGAGTCAGGGCAAGGCGGGCATCGGCCAGCAAAAAATAGCCGTCGGGATGCAGGGTCAGACGCCCCAGCCGCAACTCGGCACCACCGCTTTCGCTGCGCCGCAGCAGGGCTCGCAACCGGGCATCCAGCTCCCCCAGATCGAACGGCTTGGCCAGATAGTCATCGGCTCCGGCATTGAGGCCGCAGATCCGCTCCTCCACCGCGCCGCGGGCGGTGAGCAGCAGCACCGGCACTCCCTGCCCCCGACTACGCAATCGGCCGAGTACCGCCAGCCCGTCGAGCTTGGGCATCTCGATATCGAGCACCGCCAGCGCGTACTGTTCGTGGCGCAGCAGGTGATCAGCCTGAGCCCCGTCAGCTACCCAATCCACCGCGAAACCGGCGCTGGTGAGTGCCCGCGACAGCCAGTGGGCCAGTTCGTGATTATCTTCTGCCAACAGCAAGCGCATCCCTCTCCCCTTGTTCCTAACCGCAGCATTCAGCCGCACTGCTTCAACTGCATCCCTTCGTCACTGCCATTGCGGGAGAAGGTGCGATCAGGGTCACACTCCCGGCTCTTGGTCAGTGATTGAAAGGTGAATGAAAGGTTGTTGTTTTAACAATTTCGCATCACTTCGTCTATCGACGGAGTCACACCCAGGAAAAACAACGACAAGATGGAGCACACAACCATGAAGCAACGCACACGTCATGCCCTCGCCCTGCTGACCCTGCTCGGCGCCCTGCCACTGCAGGCGGCCGAAAGTGCCACGACCCCGAGCCGTACCGAATGCATCGCACCGGCCAAACCGGGCGGTGGGTTCGATCTCACCTGCAAGCTGCTGCAGGTGAGCCTGCAGGAGACCGGCACCATCGACAAGCCGATGCGGGTCACCTATATGCCGGGCGGGGTCGGCGCCGTGGCCTACAACGCCATCGTGGCCCAGCGCCCCGCCGAGGCGGGGACTGTGGTCGCCTTCTCCGGTGGCTCCCTGCTCAACCTCTCACAGGGGAAATTTGGCCGTTACGGGGTGGACGATGTGCGCTGGCTGGCGGCGGTGGGCACCGATTACGGCATGATTGCGGTGCGCCACGATGCCCCCTATCAGAACCTCAAGGAGCTGGTGAGCGCCATGGAGCGCGACCCCAACAGCGTGGTGATCGGCGCGGGTGCCTCCATCGGCAGTCAGGACTGGATGAAGACGGCGCTGCTGGCCAAACAGGCCGGGGTTGACCCGCACAAGATGCGCTACGTCGCCTTTGAAGGGGGCGGCGAGCCGGTCACCGCGCTGCTGGGCAACCATGTGCAGGCGGTCTCCGGCGATCTGAGCGAGATGGTGCCCTATATCGGCGGCGACAAACTGCGGGTGCTGGCGGTGTTCTCTGCCGAACGGCTGCCCGGCAAGCTGTCCACCATCCCCACCGCCAAGGAGCAGGGTTATGACCTGGTGTGGCCGGTGATCCGCGGCTTCTATGTCGGCCCCAAGGTGAGCGACAGCGAATACCAGTGGTGGAAGCAGACCTTCGATCAGCTGGTGAAGACCGACACCTTCAAGGCGCAGCGGGATCTGCGCGGCCTGTTCGAGTTTGACCTCACCGGCGAGGCCCTCGACAGCTACGTCAAGGAGCAGGTAGCGCAATATCGCGAGCAGGCCAAAGCCTTCGGTCTGGCCAAATAGGAGCCGCAGCCATGAGCGATCGCATCTTCGCCGCTATCTGGCTGCTGCTCTGTCTGGCAGGCGCCGCTATCGCCTGGCAGATCCAGAGCGAATACAGCTATGAGCCGCTGGGGCCACGCCCCTTCCCGCTCGGAATCATCGGCCTGATGGCGCTCTGCGCCCTGTTGCTGCTGCGCCGCCAGCCGGACACCGTCAGCTGGCCGCCACTGCGTACCCTGCGCCACCTTGCCATCATGGTGGTGGCGCTGGCCGGGTACGGTGCCAGCTTCGAGTGGCTGGGCTTTCCGCTGGCCACCACCCTGCTCACCTTTGTACTGGGGCGCCTGTTTGGCGCCTCTACTAAAGCCGCCCTGCTCTCCGGCGTCGTCGGCGGTCTGGTGCTCTATCTCGCCTTCGACCGGCTGCTGGATGTCACCCTGCCCCTCGGCGTCTGGTTCTCTTAAGGAGTCAATATGGATACCTGGATGTACCTCTCCCAGGGCTTTGCGGTGGCACTCACCCCGGAGAATCTGGTGATTGCCCTCATCGGCTGCTTTGTCGGCACCGTGGTCGGCCTGCTGCCGGGCCTTGGCCCCATCAACGGGGTCGCCATCCTGTTGCCGCTGGCTTTTGCCCTGAAACTGCCCCCCGAATCGGCGCTCATTCTGCTCGCCACCGTCTACATAGGTTGTGAGTATGGCGGGCGGATCTCCTCGATCCTGCTCAACGTGCCGGGGGATGCCGCCGCCATCATGACCGCGCTGGATGGCTACCCCATGGCCCAGCAGGGCAAAGCAGGAGTAGCTCTCTCCATCTCGGCGGTCAGCTCCTTTGTCGGCTCCATGCTCGCCATCGGCGGCATCATACTGTTCGCCCCGGCGCTGGCGCGCTGGTCACTGGCCTTCGGCCCGGCGGAGTATTTCGCCCTGATGGTGTTCGCCATCGCCTGCCTTGGCAGCATGATGAGCCAAAACCCGCTCAAATCCTTTATGGCGGCGCTAATTGGGCTGGGGCTCGCCACCGTCGGGGTGGATGCCAATACCGGCGTCTATCGCTTCACCTTCGACAGCGTTCACCTCTCGGACGGGGTGCAGTTTATCGTGGTGGTGATCGGCCTCTTCTCGGTGAGCGAAATCCTGCTGATGCTGGAGCACACCAGTGGTGGCGGCAAGCTGGTGCGCACCACCGGACGGATGCTGTTCAACTTCAAGGAGCTGGTCCATTGCACCGGCACCATGTTGCGCTCCTCCACCATCGGCTTCTTCGTCGGCATTCTGCCCGGCGCCGGTGCCACCATCGCCAGTGCCATCACCTACATGACCGAGAAGCGTCTGGCGGGGCCGAATGCCAAATTCGGCGAAGGGGACATTCGCGGCGTTGCCGCACCGGAGGCGGCCAACAACGCCTCAGCCTGCGGCTCCTTTATCCCCATGCTGACACTGGGAGTGCAGGGGTCGGGTACCACAGCAGTGATGATGGGGGCGCTGACCCTCTATAACATCACCCCCGGCCCCACCATGTTCACCGAACAGCCCGATGTGGTGTGGGGACTGATCGCCGCCCTCTTGCTGGCCAACGTCATGCTGCTGGTGATGAACATCCCCATGGTGGGGCTCTTTACCCGCATGCTCTCCATCCCGCTCTGGTTTTTGGTGCCCGCCATCGCCAGCGTCTCGGCAGTGGGAGTCTATGGTGCACAGCACCACCTTCGACCTGTTGCTGATGGTGGCCCTCGGGGTCTTTGGCTACCTGCTGCGCAAGATGCACTTCCCCATGTCACCGCTCATTCTGGGCTTCGTGCTGGGAGAAATGCTGGAGCAGAACCTGCGCCGCGCCCTCTCCATCAGCAATGGCGACACCGCCATCCTGTGGAGCAGCGGCATCAGCCAGACCCTGCTGGTACTGGCGATTGCAGTGATCACCCTGCCCCCGCTGGTACGCCTGCTGCGCCGCCGCAAAGCCGATCCGCTGATCCCGGACGCCCGCCCGGAGCAGGGTGCCTGATCCCCTCTGAACAGAAAGAGGCACGCCAGCAAACTGGAGTGCCGTTAACGAACAAGGGCCCCACACAGTGGGGCCCATATTTATGAATGGCGTGTTGACGCCATCCCGCGATTCAAGTCAGTAGGTCACTGCGCGTCCGGCTGGTTGGCGGGGGCCGCCTTGATAAAGGCTTGCAGTTGTTCGCAGTTGGCGACGATGCGGCGGATGGTGGGGTAATCGTCCAGGGTCATGTCGTAGCGGCGGGCATTGTAGACCTGAGGCACCAGCATGCAGTCAGCCAGGGTCACTTCGTTGCCGACGCAGTAGACACCGGCGGTGGTCATCAACAGCTGTTCGAGGGCGGTGAAGGTCTCGTCAATCCAATGGCGATACCAGCGGGCCTCCTGCTCGTTGTTGGCCCTGAAGTGCTCTTCCAGATAGTTGAGTACCCGCAGATTGTTGAGCGGGTGGATATCGCAGGCGATCATGTTGACGATCTGGCGCACCCGGGCCCGCGCGTCGGGGGAAGAGGGCATCAGTGAGTAGGCGGGATAAGTCTCGTCAAGGTACTCCATGATGGCGACCGACTGACCGATCTGCACATCGCCATCCACCAGAAACGGCACCAGCCCTTGCGGATTGATCCGGCGATAGGCCTTCTCGCTCTGCTCGCCTTGCCGCAAATTGATGGGATGCTGCTCGTAGGCGAGCCCCTTGAGCTGCAACACGATCCGCACCCGAAAACTTGCCGACGAACGCCAATAGCCAAACAACTGCAACATAATCTGTCCCTGCATCTTATCTGGGCCTGAAGCCCGGCAGGTGCTCGCCACCTGCCTCCGTGTGTATCCAGCACCAGTTGAGGGCTCGTCGTGATCCGGACATCTCCCGAATATGCTTGCCGCCAACCGGCGCTGGTCATCAACCTCCCTGACCGCTCGCTGGCACCACCTGTTGAGAGATGGTGCCAAACAGGTTTTGGCCAGAGCGATCTTCCATCGCGATCGACACTCTATCACCAAACTGCAAATAGGGGGTTATAGCTTGATCACAATCAAGAATTTCCAGCATGCGGCGCTCGGCGATACAGGATGAACCGGCGCTGCGATCGTAATTTGAGACGGTGCCGGAGCCGATGATGCAGCCCGCACCAAGGGGACGGGTCTTGGCGGCATGGGCAATCAGCTCGAAGAAGTTGAAGGTCATGTCCACCCCGGCTTCTGGCGCACCAAACAGCGCACCGTTCAGATGGGTGCGCAGGGGCAGCAGCACCTTGCCATCGCGCCAGTCATCCCCCAGCTCGTCCGGGGTGATGGCCACCGGCGAGAAGGCGCTGGACGGTTTGGACTGGAAGAAACCAAATCCCTTGGCCAGCTCCCCCGGAATGAGATTGCGCAGGCTCACATCGTTGACCAGCATCAGCAATTTGACGTGGCTGGCGGCCCCCTGCGCACTCACCCCCATCGGCACGTCGTCGGTGATGATGGCGACTTCCGACTCGAAATCGATCCCCCACTCTTCCGAACCCATCACAATCGGCCCACGGGGAGCCAAAAAGCTGTCGGAGCCCCCCTGATACATCAGCGGATCGTGCCAGAAGCTTTCCGGCATCTCGGCGCCGCGCGCTTTGCGCACCAGCTCCACATGGTTGACGTAGGCGCTGCCATCGGCCCACTGATAGGCGCGCGGCAGCGGAGAGAGGCAAGACGCTTCGTCAAAGGGGAATGCCTCGGCCACACGGCCCTCGTTAAGCTGCTGATAGACAGCCTCGAGCCTGGGGGAAACCTCGGCCCACTCGTCGAGAGCGGCCTGCAGGGTGGGGGCAATCTCGCTCACCCGTACCGCACGGGTCAGATCCCGGCTCACCACCACCAAAGCGCCATCGCGCTTGCCATTATTCAATGTTGCCAATTTCATAAGCGATTCCTTATTTGCCGGCAGCCGCGCCCGGGCGCTGCCAGCTGGAGACATACCGGGTGTTCTCGATCCCTTCGCACAGACTGCCGACGTTCAGCGCATCGCGGGTATCGAGCATCACCGCCACCTCGTCGGTGAACTTCTTGGCATAGGCCTGCCCTGCCGCAAACGCCTTGGGATGGGGGCCGTGGGTGAAACCGGCGGGATGGAAGGTGACCATGCCCCGCTCGATATTGTCCCGGCTAAAGAAATCCCCGGCGTGGTAAAAGAGCACCTCGTCGTAATCGTCATTGCTGTGATAGAAGGGCACCTTGAGGGCGCCGGGATCGCTCTCGATGGGGCGCGGCACGAAGGTACAGATCACGAAGCGGCTCGCCACAAAGGTCGAATGAGCCGACGGCGGCAGATGGTAGCGATGGCTCATCAGCGGGCGGATATCCCGCCAGTTGAGGCGCACCACGCACAAATCCCCGTGCCAACCTTGCGCATCCAGCGGGTTGAACGGCCAGGTGATGACCGACACCTGATCGTGGCGCTTCACCTGCAGCGACCAGGGATTCTCATCCTGCTGGGCCAAAAAGCGCTCGTTGATGGCGGGCACATCGAGCGCCGCCGGGTCGAAGATGGCGTGATTGCCCACCAGCCCCTTGTCCGGCAGCTGGTAGCTGTCGTTGGTCGCCTCGATCATCAGGATGAACAGGGGCGCCGTCGGCTCAATGCGCCACATGGTGCCACGGGGGATCACCACATAGTCGCCGTCCCGCAGAGTCAGATGGCCGTAATCGCAGAAGAACTCGCCGCTCCCCTCGTGGATAAAGAGCAGCTCGTCGCCGTCGGCGTTGCGTACCAGAAACGGCATCGCCTCGGAGAGCCGCCATATCCGGTAGCGGCAATGGGGGTTGCTGAGAATGTCGGGAGCCACCCAGGGGGAGAGGGAGCTCACCTCTTCCTGCAGGGCATTGAGGTCAAACAGCCGTGGCCGCAGCGGCCCCTCCCAACTGCTCCAGTCGGTAGGGGCATGCTTGTGGTGCATGTGGGTGGCGGGGCCAAAAAAGCCGCTACGCCCCAGCTCGCGCTCATAGATGGCCTGTTCCGGCAGGTCGGCATGAGCCTGTCGGGAGTGGGTTCCCTCCCGGTGGGGAAAGTTAATCCAGTTACGCATTGCTCGCTCCCTCTTTGCGGGCACCCTTCTCATCCTCACCGCCATCCAGCACGCCGCGGCGGATCTGGTCCAGCTCGATCGATTCAAACAGCGCCTTGAAATTGCCCTCGCCAAACCCTTCGTTGCCCTTGCGCTGGATGATCTCGAAGAAGACCGGGCCAATCACGGTATCGGTGAAGATCTGCAGCAGGATGCCATCCTTGGTGGGGGAGCCGTCGATGAGGATGCGCAGCTCTTTGAGGGCTGCCAGATCCTCCTGATGCCCCTCGACCCGGCTGTTCACCTTCTCGTAGTAGGTATCCGGCGTCGGCATAAAACCGGTGCCGCGGCTGCGCAGGGTGCGGATGGTGTGGTAGATATCGGCCGAGGAGAGTGCGATATGCTGGATCCCCTCCCCCTTGTACTGGCGCAGGTACTCCTCGATCTGCGACTTATCATCCGCCGACTCGTTGATGGGGATGCGGATCTTGCCGCAGGGGGCGGTCATGGCGCGCGAATGCAGCCCGGTCAGCTTGCCCTCGATATCGAAGTAGCGAATTTCACGGAAGTTGCCGATCCGCTCGTAGAAGTTGGACCAGACATCCATATTGCCGCGATGGACGTTGTGGGTCAGGTGATCGATCTCGATGAGACCGGCATCCACCTCCGCCATCCGGGCCTGCCAGTCGGGGTAGAAGACAAAATCCACATCGTAGATGGAGCCCTTGTCGCCATAGCGGTCAACGAAAGAGAGAGTGCTCTCGCCGATACCGTAGATGGCGGGAATGTTGAGCTCCATCGGGCCAATCTTGCCGACAAAGGGCTTGGCCCCCTTGGCGATGGCGTACTGCTGGGCTTTGCCCGCATCGCTCACCCGAAATGCCATGCCGCAAACGCTCGGCCCGTGCAGGCTGGCAAACTGCTCCGCCTGGGAGTGGGGCTCGGCATTGACCACGAAGTTGATATCCCCCTGCCGGTAGAGCCAGCACTGCTTGTGTTTGTGCTTGGCGACCTCGGCAAACCCGAGCGACACAAACAGGCTCTTGAGGGCGGCAATCCCCTTGGCATCGGGGGCCGTGTACTCGACGAACTCGAAGCCATCTGTGCCTAACGGATTGATGGTATGGGTGGCGGAAGAGGTGGCATTCATCGGGCGCTCCTTGCTCTTGATTCGGTTAAAACGGATTGCGGCACGCAGCGGTGCAGCAAGTGTTAACAACTTGTTTCATTAGAGGCAGGGCGTAGCAGGAAGAGAAGAGGCAGGTTGCAGATAGTTTTTCGTAGCTGGCAGCAAAAGATGTAAATGGATTGTGACATTCAAGCCGCAGCCCTGCGGATCAAAGTGTGACGACCCGCATGGCTGTCAGCTTTGCATTACAGTTGCCAGTTTTTGATCATCAGATGGGGCAAGCAGGCCCGGGCTTTTTGCAGTCGCGTAGGTGTCGGATTGATCAACCACGCCTCTTTCCCCAACCCCAGCAGCGGCAAATCGTGCAGGCTGTCACTCAAGGCCAATTCGGCATCGAGGGCGCAGATCTCCGGCAGCAGCTTGTACTGGCCGTGGCAATAGAAGCGCGGCATCAGGCCGCCAAAACGGTAGTGCATCTGCGAGCCAATGATCCGGTGGGGCAACTGGCCGGGCAGTTGCTGATAGAGCTGGGCTCGCACCAGCGCGCAGGGGCTGGCGGAGATCACCCAGCAGCGCGCCCCCTCGCTTTGCAGCAATTCGCGAGCCTGACGATACAGCCCCGGCCTGGTGCGGCAATAGGCGCGCACCAGCTTGCGCCAGCCCAAAGGAGAAAGCCCCAACGAGATGGCCCACCAGATAAGGGAGATACCGCGCCGCCGCTGGCTGGGAAGAAGATAGACCAAGCCACCCAGCACAATCACTGGCAACAGCAGCAGCGACCAGATCCGGCGGCGCAGGATATAGCACAGCAGACCGGCGTGGCTGTCGCCGGGGGCCAGGGTGTCGTCAAAGTCGGCCAGGATCCAGCGCGGCGCGCGCCCTTCTGGCTCACGGTCTATCGATGAATGGATCATTGAGTCAGGCGCTGGGCGCATATCCATCAGGGCGCAAGGGTCGCGATGGCGGCCATGAGCTCGGGGGTGACAAATTCACTCCCCACATCGGGCGGGCAGACAAAATCGAACGGCGCGCCCGCCAGCGTGAAACTCAGTCGCCAGGCATGCAGATAACCGCGATCGGCTGATGTACCGCCATAGCGCTCATCCCCGAGAATGGGGGCGCCGATACTTTTGAGGGCAACCCGGATCTGGTGGGTTTTGCCGGTCTGGGGCTTGATGCGATAGAGCCGCAGCCCCTCGCGCACCGACACCGAATCGAACCAGCTGATGGCGGGGTTTTCCAGCGTGCGCGCCAGCATCCAGCTGCCGCCGCGCCCCTTTTGCATATCCCCCTTCACCCAACCCTGCTTCTTCTTCGGTTTGCGATCGGAGAGCGCCAGATACTGCTTGCTCACCTCACGGGCCGCAAAAGCCATGCTCAGCTCACGGTTCGCCTCTGGGGTGCGGGCAAGCAGCACCAGCCCGGAGGTCATCTTGTCGAGCCGGTGCACCGGATAGAGGGTGAGCCCGGTATCGGCCTTCACGCGATTGACCAGCCCCGGATTGACCGCCTCCCCGTCGCCCTTCTCGTCATGCATGCCGATGCCGGGCTGCTTGTCGATAACCAGGAAAGCGGGATGCTCAAACAATATCCGGTACATAAAACCTCGGGACTCGGGAACTGGGGGATTAGGCATGCAGCCAACAGCTGGCGGCGCTCGGGAGTGCTGCATTCTCCCTGCTCGGCCGCCATTTGGCAAACCGGGCGGGCAGAGGATGAAAATAAAAAATGGCCCCGCCTGCAACAGGCGGAGCCATTTTCGCTCATCTTGGCAGGTCAACCCTTACACATTGCGCGGGCGCAGGTGGGCGTGCCAGCGCGCTTCCCACTTCTTGAACAGCCAGACGATGACAAAGGTGAGCAGCATATAGAGCAGCCCTGCGGTCAAAAAGGCCTCGAACGGACTGTAGTAGCGAGAATTGATGATCCGCGCCGCGCCGGTCAGATCGACGATGGTGATGATGCCCGCCACCGCCGAGCCCTGCAGCATGAAGATCACCTCGTTGCTGTAAGCCGGCAGTGCCCGACGAAACGAGTTGGGCAAAATGATCCGGGTCAGGGTCTGCCAGCGGGTCATGCCAAAGGCGTTGGCTGCCTCAATCTGGCCGCGCGGCATATTGTGCACCGCCCCGCGCACGATCTCGGCAGTATAGGCGGCGGTATTGAGGGTGAAAGCCAGCAGAGCGCAGAACCAGGCTTCGGAGAAGAGCGACCAGGCGGCACTGTTCTTCAGCCACTCCCACTGGGCGGCGCCGTAGTAGATGATAAAGAGCTGCACCAGCAGCGGGGTGCCGCGAAAGAAGTAGATATAGGCCCAGATCGGCCCCTTGATCAGCCAGTTGCGGCTATTGCGCAGGATGCCCATGGGCACCGCCAGCATCAACCCAAGGATCAGAGAGAGGGCCACCAGCCAGACGGTGGTATAGAGCCCCTCCCAATAGGTGGGCCACTCTTTGAGAATGATTGAGAAATCCATGGCTTACCTCGTCTTCATCGTGATGTAGTGACGCTCGGCACTGGCACCGCGACGCTCACAGTAAACGGATGACTGCATTGAGTACGACATGGCTTACCTCGTCTTGATGGCATAGTGACGCTCGGCCCACTTGAGCGCCGAGGTGGAGACTGCGGTGAAGATCAGGAAGATCAGCGCCACCGCCATGTAGAAGGTGAAGGGTTGCTGGGTTGAGCCCGCCGCCAGCGAGGCTTTGCGCACCATGTCATCAAGGCCGATGATGGAGACCAGCGCGGTGGTTTTCAGCAGCACCAGCCAGTTGTTGCCAAACCCGGGCAGAGCGTGGCGCATCATCTGGGGGAAGAGGATCCGCACAAACACCTGGGTTGCCCGCATGCCAAAAGCTCGTGCGGCCTCCAGCTCACCTTTGTCCACCGCAAGAATGGCGCCGCGAAAGGTCTCGGTCATGTAGGCGCCGAAGATAAAACCGATGGTCGCGACACCGGCCACAAAGGGGCTGATGTCGATATAGTCCGGGAGCAGGGAGACCCACTCCTGATTGGGATTGCTCTCCAGTAACCAGCTGTTGTAAGTCTCGTTGACCCAGGTGCAAATGCCGTTGATCAGCACCTGGCCGCCAAAGAAGAGCAGCATCATCAGCACCAGATCGGGGATGCCGCGAATAATGGTGGTGTAGCCGGTGGCGATGGCCCGGGCCCACTTGTAGGGAGAGAGTTTGGCCAGCGCCCCCAGCATCCCCAGCAGCAACGCCAGCAGCAGGGAGGCCAGCGCCACTTCCAGGGTGACCCAGGCGCCCTCCAGCAGCGAGGCTTCGTATCCTTTCAAATCAAACATATGCAACTCCATCGCCACTGAATCTTCACGCACCTGCTAACCAGAAGGCTCCATAGCAGTCCGAATGAAATATGTGCAGCTCCATTGCAATCAATGCGGGCCCGTAAACTCCCTCAGGGAGGTGACGGGCCCGATGACTACTGACGGGATCAACCTGTCGTTACTTGCCGTAGACGTCTTTGGACTTACTCGCCGTATACGTCGAACTCGAAGTACTTGTCGTTGATTTCCTTGTACTTGCCGTTGGCACGCAGCGCCAGAATGGCGGCGTTGAATTTCTCTTTCAGATCCTTGTCAGCCTTGCGCACCGCAATACCGGCGCCTTCGCCAAACCACTTGGGATCGGTCAGTTTCGGGCCGACGAATTCAAAGGCATCACCGCCCTCTTTCTTCAGCAGACCGTCGGTGATGGCGGCAGAGTCGGCCAGCACATAGTCCACACGACCGGATTTCAGATCGAGATAGGCTTCATCGGCGGTGCCGTAACGCTTGATGGTGGCATTGGGGAAGTTGTCGGTAATAAAGGTATCCATGGAGGTTGCACGCTGCACCGCGACGGACTTACCTTCCATAAAGGCTTTGTCGAGCTGCACGTCAGTGCCCTTCTTGGCGGCGAAGCGGGCCGGAATGTGCTGGTACTTCTGGGTGAAGTCCACTTTCTTCTTGCGCTCTTCTGTGATGTCCATGGTGGCGATGATGGCGTCAAACTTGCGCGACAGCAGCGCCGGAATGATGCCGTCCCAGTCCTGCTTGACCAGGGTGCACTTCACTTTCATCTCTTCGCACAGGGCGTTGGCGATGTCGATATCAAAGCCTTTCACCTCGCCACTGGGCTCGGTCCAGGAGAAGGGGGGATAGGCACCCTCAACCCCGATCCGGACCTCTTTCCACTCCTTGGCCATCAGGCTACCGGACGCGAGGGCAGTAACTACGGCTGTCGCCAGCATCAGCTTGTTCATGTATCTCTCCTTGATAAAACAGTTGATTGGGTAACCAGGCATCCCGCCATCAGTAGATGGAGGAGATGAATTGCTTGAACCGCTCGGATTTGGGATGGGCGAAAATCTCCTTGGGGTTGCCCTCCTCTTCCACCCGCCCCTGATGCAAAAACATCACCTTGTTAGATACATCCCGGGCAAACGACATCTCGTGGGTCACCACCAGCATGGTGCGCCCCTCTTCGGCCAGCTCGCGCATCAGGCCGAGCACCTCCCCCACCAGCTCGGGATCCAGCGCCGAGGTGGGTTCATCGAACAGCATCACCTCGGGCTCTACCGCCAGCGCACGGGCAATAGCGGCCCGCTGCTGCTGACCACCGGAGAGGTGGCCGGGATAGTAGTCACGCCGCTCCCAGAGTCCAACCCGGTTGAGCAGTTGCTCTGCCTTGGCCAGTGCTTCGGCGCGAGGCACCTTGAGCACCTGGATCGGCACTTCGATGATGTTCTGCATGATGGTCATGTGTGACCAGAGATTGAAACTTTGAAACACCATGGCCAGCCGGCTGCGGATCCGCTCCACCTGACGCATATCCTCGGGCAACCGCTCGCCGGCGCGGCTGGTTTTCATCCGGATCAACTCGCCATGGAGCGAGACGGTGCCGGATGAGGGGGTTTCGAGCAGATTGATACAGCGAAGAAAGGTCGACTTCCCCGAGCCGGAGGAGCCGATAAGGGAGATCACATCCCCCTTGTGGGCGGTCATGTCGATGCCCTTGAGCACTTCGTGGGTGCCAAAATATTTGTGCAGATCACGTACTTCCAGTGCGGCAACGTCGCTCATCCATTACAACCTTGTCTGTCCCTAGACGCCGCAGGGGGCGTGACTCAACCATCGTCCATTTAACAAAAAGTTAACCGATGGCAACCTTCAGCGAAAATATCACCCGGATAGTGAAAAAACAATACAGAACGAGGGTCTTCAGGGGATTCGCTCTATTTTTATTCGATCTTTGCGTATTTTTCAGCACTTTGTTTGCATAAACAGCCGTTTCAATGGCTATTCCGATAACGCCTTTTTATACCCCAATCATATCAGTGGCAAGAGAAAAGCGTGATGTGTGCCAAACCGGCACC
Source organism: Aeromonas sp. 84A (assembly GCF_051919345.1). Lineage (NCBI taxonomy): Bacteria > Pseudomonadati > Pseudomonadota > Gammaproteobacteria > Aeromonadales > Aeromonadaceae > Aeromonas > Aeromonas sp. 84A. The sequence continues at coordinate 2,212,543 of NZ_JBQBEW010000001.1, read as the reverse complement.
AAAATGGCTTTATGCATCCCCTCGCCGAGCGAAATATCGGCCCCCCGATCGGATCGACTTGATTTCATTGGTGCACTCGGGCTCGCACAGAACCTTATTGGACAGAGAGGTTGTGGCAAAAAAGTAACAATCCGCCCCCAAAAGGGCTGTTTTTGGCCATGAAAGCGAGAGATATGTGACACAGAGCCAATAAGTAATGATAAGGTGGTGTTTTTATCAGTTTTTGTGATCGAGGCCTCGATGCTGCTCAATGTGTTGCTGATCCTGTTGCCACTGGCAATCGGCTATCTGGTTCCCCTCTCCTCTGCCCGGCTGATCAAGCTGGTCAACCAGAGTCTGGGCAAGATGGTCTACCTCATTTTGTTTCTGATGGGGCTCGGGCTTGCCTATGTGGAGAACCTGGGCAGCAATCTGGCGGTGATCTTCAAGGTCGCCGGGGTGATGCTGACCGCGATCACGGTCTGCAACCTGCTGGCCCTCTGGTGGCTCGACAAGCGCACGCCGCCGACCCACGAGGCGAGCGATGCCAAGATGCCGGGCAAGTTGCACCTGTTGTGGGAATCCCTGCAGCTCTGCTTTGTGGTGCTCGGCGGTGTGCTGCTGGGTCTACTGGTGGATCTGCGCGCACTGCCCATCGACAAGTGGAGCGAGTGGGCCCTGATGCTGCTGCTGTTTCTCATCGGGGTGCAGATGCGCAACTCCGGCATGCGGCTGCGCCAGATCCTGCTCAACCCCTGGGGGATGAAGATAGCCGCCACCGTCATCCTCAGCAGCTGGCTGGGCAGCCTGCTGGCGGCCCAGTTGCTGGGCATGCCCTTTACCCATGGTCTGGCGATGAGCTCGAGCTTCGGCTGGTATTCGCTCTCCGGCATTCTGGTGGCCGACAAACTGGGGCCGGTGCTCGGTTCTGCTGCCTTTATCAACGATCTTGGGCGTGAGCTTATCGCCATTCTGATCATCCCGGTCCTGATGCGACGCCACCCCTCGGCGGCCATCGGTTACGGCGGCGCCACGGCGCTGGACTTCACCCTGCCGGTCATCCAGAAATCAGGGGGCATTCAGGTGGTGCCGGTGGCCATTGTCTCCGGCTTTATCCTGAGCCTGCTCGGCCCCATCCTGATCCTCGGGTTTCTGGCTATCTAAGCCTTATTCCCACATTGCAGATCAAAAAGCCCGACCTTGTTGTCGGGCTTTTGCTGTTTGGAACAACCACGCTCTCGCACTGGCTGCGATATTGCCCGCAGCCTTATTCGCGCCACAAGCCGCCACTCATCACCCGTTCGATAGCAAACGTCCGGTCGTGCACCAGCAGCAGATCCGCATCCTGCCCGACCCCGATACGCCCTTTGCTGCCAAGCCCCAGCGCCTGCGCCGGATTGCTCGTCACCACGGCCAATGCCCTCTCCAGCGAGACACCGAGCCGGGTCGCGCGCGCGCACTGCTGCCACAGGCTGGCAATCTGGCCGCAGCGCATCTCGATTAGCCGCCCTTCGCCATCAAAGCGCGGCAGGCTGGCGTTGGCATCCGAGCTGAAGGTGATGCGCTCGGCAGACACGTTGGCGGCCAGCAGCTCGAGGAGTGCATCGGCGGCAAGCCGCTCGCCATCTTCCAGCAGATCGGGAAAGCTCGAGGTGGTGAGGTCGACCCAACCTCCCGCCTTGCCCCACTCGATGGCCTCGGCAAAGAGCCAGGGGTTGCGGTTGCAGTGGGTGGGATAGAGCTGGCGCAGCGGAATGTCAGTCTCATCGCGCAGGGCCCGCAGGGGCGCCAATGCCCCCTTGCCATCCCCGACATGGAAGAAGCTGACCCCGCTCTTGCCCGCAAGCAGCCCGGCCACCCGCGCCTCGCTGGCAAGCCTGGCCAGCTCATCGTGGGTCGGCGCACTGGATCTGTGGTCGCTGATGGCCACCTCCCCCACCCCCAATACCTCGGGGATCAGGATGATGTCCGACTCCACCGTGCCGGTCAGGGTCTTGACCGGCAGATGGTAGGAGCCGGTATACATAAAGGCGCTCACCCCGGCGGCGCGAAACTCGCGCACCTTGCCGAGCACCTGCGCGGGAGTGCGGGTCAGGCTGTCGGTGCCAAGCGCCGCCACCAGGGTAGTGACACCTGCCTTGAGCGCCTCGCCCGCAGCCAGTTCCGGGGTGCGAAAAGCAAAGCCCCCCTCCCCGCCGCCGCCGGTGATATGGGCCAGCGGATCCACCAGCCCGGGTACCAGATAGCGGCCACGACCATCGACCCGATGCAGCGGCCAGTTTGTGGGCACCGTCAACCCCTTGCCCATCCAGGCGATACGACCATCAGCCACCAGCAGATCCTGCTGGCCAAGGTGGGAGGGGCTGAAGATCTCGGCTCCCTCGATCAGGGTCAACATGGCGATCCTCCTTGCACGATTGTCGCTTGCCCAATGAAAAGAGAGGGAGCAAGCTCCCTCCCCCCGTCAACCACCATATATATCGTACTTGAAGTACTTCTGGTTGATCTGCTGATAGGTGCCGTTGGCACGCAGGGCCTTGATCGCCTCGTCCAGCTTGCCCTTGAGCTCCTTATCGCTCTTGCGCACGGCGATCCCCATACCATCACCAAACCACTGGCGATCGGTCAGGGCGGGCCCCACATAGTCGAACTTGTCGCCCCCCTCTTTGCCAAGCAGTCCCTGCTCAATGGCAGAGGCATCTGCCAGCAGGGCCAGCACCCGACCCGCTTTCAGATCGAGATAGGCCTCATCGGCATTGCCGTAGCGGACTATGGTGACATTCGAGCCAAAATTGTCGGTCAGGTACTTGTCGTGGGTGGTGGCACGCTGCACCCCGATGCGCTTGCCCGCCATGCCTTCCGGGGTCAGCGTCAGCTCGGTCCCCTTGGCCGCCACAAAGCGATTGGGAATATGGGCATATTTCTCGGTGAAATCGACCTTCTGGCGCCGCTCGTCGGTGATCGACATGGCGGCGATGATGGCGTCGTATTTGCGCGACAGCAGGGCCGGGATCATGCCGTCCCAATCTTGCGCCACCAACTCGCACTTGACCGCCATCTGCTGACACAGGGCGTTGGCGAGATCAATATCAAACCCCTTGATCTCGCCCGACGCATCGGTCCAGGAGAAGGGCGGGTAGGCCCCCTCCACCCCGAAGCGCACGGTTTTCCACTCCTTGGCCATGGCGGGGGTGGCCAGCAAGCTGGCAACAAACAGGGCTGAGAGGGTCAGTCTGATCTTCATCTTGAGTACTCCATTACATAAGAAGCGCACAGGCGCGGACAAGGCACCGCAGGCGAATGCATGCGATGACCAAAAGCGGCAAAATCTGGATGAGTGAGATCACGCCCGAGCGGGCGTCAGTGAACTGCTCCAGGGGTTCGATCTATTCGTCGAACCACTCGGAGAGATAGAAAGGCTTGAAGTAGAAGGCCAGAAAAAAGCCTCTGGCTTTGCGCATCATGGTGGTTTGTCGCGTCCTGTGACAAAGATGGCAATCACCTTAACACGCCCCAAATTTGCTCGGCAAGAGGCAGCCGCCGGGCAGTAGCAAAATCCCGATCATGGTCAAGGCGGGCGGGATCCGTTAGGCTCGAAGCACCTTGCCATCCCATAACAGACCCACAGCGACCGATGAATTTTCTGGCCCATCTCCATCTGGCTGCCCACACCCGAAGCTCCCTCACCGGCAATCTGCTCGGCGATTTCGTCAAAGGCACGCTGCCCACGGGGCTTGCCGCCCACTTCGATGAGGGGATCTGGCTGCACCGCAAAATTGACGCCTTCACCGACGGCCACCCCGAGCACAAGGCGGCCGTCGCCTGTTTCGAGGCCCCCTGGCGCCGCTTTGGCGGCATAGTGGTGGATATGATCTACGACCACTGGCTGAGTCAGCACTGGGAGCTGTTCAATACCGAGCCACTGCCCCGCTTCCTGCAACGCAGTTATGACCAGCTATTGGCGGATCACCCACGCCTGCCGGATGGACTGCCACTCCCCCTCAAGCGGATGGCCGAGCAGAACTGGATCGCCTCCTACCGCCACAGGGAGGGGCTGGGGCAAGCGCTAAATGGCATAGGTCGCCGACTGCGCCGCCCGGTACAACTGGGAGAGGCGCTGTTGACCCTCGATGAGTCGCAGTGGCAAACATGCGAGGCGGGATTTCTGCGCTTCTATCCCCAGCTGATGGACTTTAGCCAGCAGCAGCTGGCCCAATATCTGGCAGCCCAAGGGCACACTGATCCCTCTGGATAGAGCTGCGTTCCCATAAAAAACGCCCCTTGCGGGGCATTTGTCATCAGTTGGCTTCGTCTTTCTTTTTGCGAATGCTTAAGCCCAGCTCCCGACCACGCAGTCGGGCGTAATAGATGGTGCCGACAAAAGCGAGAGTGGTGAAGACCAGCTCCACCACCGCCAGCCACCGCTCCCCCTCATCCGTGGTGATCAGGGTGAGGGCGTGGAGGAAATAGGGCATCAACACGAAGTTGCCCCAGGCGTGGGTGTAGGGGTTGCCCTGCACTATCCCCTTGAGAGGGAAGATCAGCGGCACCGTCCAGATCACCGGCAGCAGCCAAGGGTTGAGGTCCGGATGGGGCGACAGCCACAGATGCCAGAGGATGACCCAGCCCAGCAGGCCGAAGAAGCCGACCAGAGTCAGCCAACGTGCGAAGCGGGTGCTCACTTGAGGATCTCCAGCACCTGCTCCGGCGGGCGACCAATACGGGCCTGACCATTCTTGATGACGATGGGGCGCTCGATCAGCTTGGGATGCTGGTGCATGGCGCGGATGAGGCCATCACCGCTGACATCGGCCAATCCCAGCTCCTTGTAGAGATCCTCCTTGGTGCGCATCAGCTGGCGGGGATCGTTAAAACCAAGCAGAGAGAGCAGGTTGCGGATCTCATCTTCGCTCGGGGCCTGCTCCAGATAGAGCACCACATCAGGGGCGATCCCGTGCTGTTCCAGCAGGGCCAGGGTTTCGCGACTCTTGGAGCAGCGCGGATTGTGGTAGATTTGGGTCTCGCTCATGGTAACTCCCTGATTAATCGCAAGATGGGACTAGAAACGGCGCTATTGTAGGGGAAAGTGATGGTCAGGGTAAGCGGCAGTGGAAAGGAATTGAAACGAATTTGTTGGCTGATTGTGGCGGGCCTGCTGGGCGCCTGCACACCCGCCCCCGAATTTACCGATGCAACAGGGCAGTCGGTCAGCCTGCGCCACTTTGCCGGCAAGCCGCTGCTGGTCAACTACTTCGCCCCCTGGTGCGCTCCCTGCCTGCGGGAGATGCCGCGCCTCAACGGGCTGGCGGCAGAATGCCAGATCACAGTGGTGGCCATCAACTACGACCCGACCACGCCAGCAGAGCTGGACAAGCTGGCTGCGCAGTATCACATCAAGGTGCCGCTCCTTATTGCCAATGAAGATGCCAGGCTCCCCTTCCCTCGTCCAAGCGGCCTGCCCACCAGCTATCTGCTCGATAGCGAGGGCAAGCTGAAGCAGACGCTGGTCGGCGAGCTCGACCAGCAGCAGATCGAGATGCTCAAGGCGACCACCAGCAGCATGAGTCACTAGCCCATCGCTGCTATCACCGTCCCCCACATCAACGCCACCGCCATAAACAACAAGGGCGCACCATAGTGCGCCCTTGTTTGATAGGTTTCGTTAGCCCTTGAGGCTGTCGAGATCCTTCTTGGCCCGCTCCAGCTCGGTGATGCGCGCCTCCAGACGAGCCAGGGTCATCCGATCGCTGGTGGTACCGCGTGCCACGATCAGCTCGTCGATGGCCGCCTGATAATCCCCGCGCAGTGCGAGCATCTCGGCCCGCGCCATATGCAGCTCGGTCATTCTACCCGCCTTGCGATAGGCATCGGCCAGCAGGTTCCAGGCCAGATTGTTCTCCTCATGGGCACGGGCATAGGGGTCGAGGATGGCGATGGACTTCTTGTAGTTGCCGCTCTCGAGGTAGGCGTTGCCGAGGTTGACCACCACCACTTCGTTATCCGGCATCCGGCTGCGGAACTTCTCGAGGCGCGCGATGGCCTGGGCACTGCGCCCCTTGGCCAGATCGATGTCGGTCTGGGCATCGACGATAAAGAGATCTTCCGGATGACGGGCCGCCAGCTCCTGCATCAGAGTATCAGCCTCGTCGGTGCGCTTGAGCTGGATCAGCGCCAGCGCCTTGCCATAGATGGCGGCATCCTTGAGCGGGTAATCCCCCTTCTGGATCCGGCTATCGAAGTAGCTCAGCAGCCCCTGCGGGGTATCGGTACCAAAACGCACCTGAATCCGCACCTTGGCCAGCCAGAAGTCGAGACTGGGCGGCAAGTCGCGGCGACCATAGCTGCCCGCCCGAGCGCGGGCCTCGCTGATCCGGGTCTCCGGCAGCGGGTGAGTGAGCAGCATCTCCGGCGGCTTGCTGGCGTAACGATATTCGGCAGCCAGTTTCTGGAAGAAGTTGGCCATCCCCATGGGATCGAAACCGGCATCATAGAGCGTCTTCATGCCGATGCGATCCGCTTCGTATTCGTTGTCGCGGGTGTAGTTGATGGCCGACTGCATGGAGAGGCCCAGCGTAGTCTGCAACGCAGCGATACCGGCAGTCGGGTTGATCACCGCCAGCGCGATGGAGCCCACCAGACCGGCCAGGGTCACCGCCGAGCTGCTCGCCTGCGCTTCCATATAACGGGCGATATGGCGCTGGGTCACGTGGGTGATTTCGTGGGCCAGTACCGAGGCCAGCTCGCTCTCGCTGTCGGCGTAGAGGAAGAGGCCGGTGTGCACCTTGACTCGCCCGCCGAGGAAGGCGGCCGCGTTGATGCTGGGATCATTGATGAGGAAGAAGGTAAACGGGAAACGCACCCCATCGGCGTTGGTCAGCAGTCGCTGACCCAGATCGTCAATGTATTGGCTCAGCACTGGATCATCGATGATCGGCAGACCCGCACGGGCAAAGCGCATAAAAGCGTTGCCGTAACGCACTTCCTGCTCGATGGGCAGGGCAGCAACCCCGGCCGTGCCGATGTCGGGAAGCTGATTGTTGGCCTCGGCATGAAACGTGGCGCCCATCAGGGAAGCCAGCAGGGGAAGCGATGCCATCAGGGGGGAAAAACGTGCCACGTTATCTCTATCTCCATCAGAAAGGGCCTCGGCAGAATACCCTTGCCCATCAAGGGCTACAAGCGTTGTTTCACGCTCTTATCACGGCCATAATAGCGGCCACCTGCCTGATGGAGCCCCCATGGAAATTCTCGACCTGACCCCCTGGCGTTGCCCCGAGCCGCTGATCCGGCTCAAGCTCTGGTTAAGGGGGGCCAAAAGCGGTCAAACCGTCACCATCCGGCTGGCCGATGCGGGCTCCCGGCAGGATATTCCGGCCTATCTGCACCGTCAGGGCCACCATGTCGAGATGCAGCAACAACCGGACAATACCCTCTCTTTGCAGTTGGTTGTCGGGGCGAAACAGCCATCTTGAGCCCCAGTGATGTAAGGATGCAGTCATGTTAGAAGTATTGAAGCGCTGGTATCAGACCCGTTTTTCCGATCCCGATGCCGTTACCCTTTTCCTGTTGCTGGTGTTCTGCTTCACCATCATCTGGCTGTTTGGCGATCTGCTGGCCCCCCTGCTGGTGGCGCTGGTAATGGCCTATCTGCTGGAGTGGCCGGTCGCCCGGCTGCAAAAAGCGGGGCTGTCGCGCACCCTGGCCACCAGCGTCATTCTGATCCTCTTTATTGCGGTAGCAGTCGCCTCCTTGCTGGGTCTTATCCCGACGCTGGTCAGTCAGGGGATCAATCTGGCCAAAGAGGCGCCGGCCATGCTGACCCACGCTCAGGATTATGTGCGCACCCTGCCGGACAAATACCCCGAGCTCATCGACGTCAGTCTGGTGGAGACCGTCATCGACAATATTCGCCAGCGCATCCTCAGTGGCGGCGAGCATCTGGTAAGCGCCTCCCTCAGTTCGCTGGTCAACGTGGTTGCCATCATGATCTACCTCATTCTGGTGCCGCTGATGGTCTTCTTTATGCTCAAAGACAAGCGGGTACTGATGGGCAGCCTGCGCCGCTTCCTGCCGCGCAACCGCACCCTGGTCAACCGGGTGTGGGTCGAGATGAACAACCAGATCATCAACTACATCCGCGGCAAGGTGATCGAGATCCTTATCGTCGGCATCGCCACCTATGTTCCCTTCGCCCTGATGGGACTGCGCTACTCGGTGCTGCTGGCTGTCGCGGTCGGCTTCTCGGTGCTGATCCCCTATATCGGCGCCGCCGTGGTGACCGTGCCGGTAGCCATGGTCGCCCTGTTCCAGTGGGGGCTCACTCCCGAGTTCGCCTGGCTGATGGTGGCCTATCTGGTCATTCAGGCCCTCGATGGCAACCTGCTGGTGCCGGTGCTCTTCTCGGAAGCGGTCAACCTCCATCCGGTGGCCATCATCATCGCCGTGCTGGTCTTCGGCGGCTTGTGGGGATTCTGGGGAGTCTTCTTCGCCATTCCCCTCGCCACCCTGGTCAAGGCGGTGATCAATGCCTGGCCAAAACGCGAAGAGATGCCCAGTGCCGCAAAATAACCTGCTTCCCCTGCAATCGTGACAACGGAGTGTCCATGACCTTTTTTCGTCAAATCAGAGCGGCAGGGCTGACGGCCCTGCTCCTCGCTGCCGTCATGCCCGTCCGCGCCGATATCGATCTTGGCGCCATGGATCTGCTCACCAGCGACAGCCCAACCAGTCCGGTGCCACAAGGCTTTGTCGCCGGTGCGGCGCTCATCGGGGGACAAGCCCGCTATGAAGCACAAGATAACAGCCTCTACGCCATCCCCGGCTTTATCTACTTCGGCGACCAGTTCATGTTTCTGGGAGATCGGGCCCGCTACTACTTCCACAAGGATGATAACGTGGCCCTCTACGGCTATGGCCGGGTCCGTTTTGGCAATCTGGATCCCGAGGACTCTCCGGCCTTTACTGGCATGGAGCAGCGAAAATGGCAGCTGGAAGGCGGGATCGGTGGCAACATCATCACCCCCTACGCCCTGCTGACCGTGCGGGCCAACAGCGATGTCACCGGCCGCAGCAAGGGGCAGGAGCTGCTGCTGTGGGCCGACTTCCCCATCCTGCGTGACAACCTGCTGATCATGCCGGGGATGGGGCTGATGCTGCGCAGCGACAAGATGGCCAACTACTACTTCGGCGGCATCTCCGAGAGCGAGGCAACCGCCCAGCGGCCTGCTTGGGATACCGGCACCACCCTATCCCCGATGGCGGCCCTCATCACCAGCTACCGCTTCAGCCCCAACTGGATTGGCATGTTTGCCATGAACTACGAATGGTATGATCGGGACATCAAAAACAGCCCCATCATCCAGCACGATGGCGAGCTCTATGCGGGTTTTGCGCTGGGCTATATCTGGTAACGGTTATGAGTCTTGAACCGTGAGACACGACCAAACAAAAGGGAGCCCTCGGCTCCCTTTTTCACGACCATCAGGCTGGTAGTACAGCCTGCTCAAGCTGCCAATTCAGGCTTACAGCGTCGCCAGAAAATCGGCCAGCTGCTGATTAACGAAGGCCGGATTTTCCAGCGACGAGATGTGGCCAGCCATCGGGATCTCCCTGAACGGGCAACCCAGCACCTCGGCCATCAGATAGCCCTCCAGCACCGGACGGGCCTTGTCTTCGCAGCCGGTCATCACCAGTGCGGGAGTGGTGATCTCCTCCAGCCACTCGATACGATCTTCGCGGGTCACAAAGCTGCGGCCCACCGCCACCATGGCGGCAATCTTCTCGTTTGGCCAAGCGGCCAGACGCGCCTTGAAACCACTCATCAGCGCCTCATCAGGCTGATTGGCAAAAAATAGCGGCGCCACCTGTTCGATGATGGGCGCCGGCACGGTGCCGAGCTGCTCGATCATCGCCAGCATGCCGAGGTAGCGCTCGCAGGTGATCTGCGGTTCCAGGCCGACAAAACTATCCATCAGCACCAGACCCTTAAGGCGGTTTGGCACCATGCGCGCCAGCTCAACACCCCACATGCCACCGATGGAGAGGCCCACCAACACGAACTCCTCAATGCCGAGGGCATCGAGCAGCGCCAGGTGATCCCGCGCCAGAGTCGCCAGGGTGCAGCCACCTTCGGGGAGCAGGTCGGAATCGCCGTGGCCCCACAGCTCGGGAACGATGCAGCGATAGCTGCCCTTGAGCGCCTCGATTTGCGGCGCCCACATGGCGCTGTCCCACAGATAACTGTGACCAAACAGCAGTACCGGTCCTTGCCCTTCATCCAGATAGGCCATCCGGCGGCCCGCTATCTCCATAAAATGCTTCATGTTATCTCCTGTTGCCAGCGATGGGCGGGCAGTGTATCACGTCCCCCTTGGCAGGTGACGCCTCCCTGGTGCAAGCTGGCAGTGACTCAAAGAAGTCACCCATGAAAGGATGCCAAAAGGAGAAGCCCATGGCGAAGGAGAAGAGCAAGAAGCGGCCACGTCTGGACAAGAAGTGCTACGAGCACCACCTTGCCCATCTGCAGGAGGAGCTGGTCAAGCTGCAGGAGTGGGTCAAGCAGGAGGGACTGAAGGTAGTGGTGCTGTTCGAGGGACGGGACGCCGCCGGTAAAGGGGGCGTCATCAAGGCGATCACCGAGCCGCTAAACCCCCGGGTCTGCCGGGTCACAGCGCTGCCCGCCCCCTCCGATCGGGAGCGCTCCCAGTGGTACTTTCAGCGTTATGTGGCCCACCTGCCCGCCGCTGGTGAGATGGTGTTGTTTGACCGCTCCTGGTACAACCGGGCTGGGGTTGAGCGGGTGATGGGATTTTGCAGCGACGCCGAGTATCGCGAATTTCTGCGCGCCTGCCCCGAGTTTGAACGGATGCTGATCCGCTCCGGCATCACCTTGATCAAATACTGGTTCTCGGTCAGCGATGAGGAGCAGGAGAAGCGCTTCAAGGAGCGGATAAATACGCCCATCAAGCGCTGGAAGTTCAGCCCGATGGATTTGCAGTCCCGCTCGCGCTGGGTGGAGTACTCCCGCGCCAAGGATGACATGTTCACCTACACCGACACCGAGGATTGCCCCTGGTTCGTAGTGGAGGCAGATGACAAACGCCGTGCCCGGCTCAACTGCATCGCCCATCTGCTGAGCAAGGTGCCCTACGAGGCGATCCACTACGAGCCTATCAAGCTCCCCCCCATCAAGACCGAAGGGTATGAGCGCCCGCCGCTGGCCAGCCAGACCTTTGTGCCCGATATTACCGCCGAACTCGAGGCTTGAACCGGGTTACCTTGCCTATCTGCATGTTCAAATCGCAGGCAATAAAAAGCCGGTCTGACGACCGGCAAAAAGGCATTGATTATTAAGAAAGGAAAACCAGCACAACAAAAAATCAGGTACGGATATATTTGGCGGTACGGGGGAACGCCTGCTCCTTGGCATCGAACAGGTAGCAGGCTTCGGCCGGGATACCCACACTGTAGGTTTGACCAGTCGCCACATCCACATCCGAGGTGGCCTTGACGGTAAAGTCGTGACCATCCACATCCATATAAACGAAGGACTCGGCGCCCAGGTGCTCGGCCACCTGCACGATCCCGCTCACCTTGCTGTGCGCATGGGGGTGATCCAGCGGCATCAGGTGCTCGGGGCGAATACCCAGCTCCACCTTGTCACCCACAGCGCCACTGCGGGCATCGACCCGAGCCCGCACGGTATCGCCAGAGGTCAACTTGACCAGGCACTCCTGCTCGCCAATCTCCAGCAACTCGCCCGCCAGGAAGTTCATCTTGGGAGAGCCGATAAAGCCCGCCACGAACTTGTTGTCCGGGTTGTGGTAGAGATCCAGCGGTGAACCGAACTGTTCCAGGTTGGTGGCCGCTTCGGCCTTGAGCGGGCTCAGCACCACAATCTTGTCGGCCAGGGTCATCGCTTCCACCTGATCGTGGGTCACGTAGATGATGGTGGAGTTGAGCTCCTTGTGCAGCTTGGCGATCTCGATCCGCATCTTGACCCGCAGCGCGGCATCCAGGTTGGACAAGGGTTCGTCAAACAGGAACACCTGCGGCTGCTGCACGATGGAGCGACCGATGGCGACACGCTGACGCTGACCACCGGAGAGCGCCTTGGGCTTTCTGTCCAGCAGCGGCTCAAGACCCAGGATCTCGGCGGCGCGCATCACCCGCTTGTGGATGTTCTCCTTGTCCATTTTCTTGAGCTTCAGACCAAAGGCCATGTTCTCGTAGATGTTCATGTGCGGATAAAGGGCGTAGGACTGGAACACCATGCCGACGTTGCGCTCTACCGGCGGCACGTCGTTCATGTAGCGACCGCCGATGGTCAGCTCACCGCTGGTGATGTCTTCCAGACCCGCGATCATCCGCAGCAGGGTGGATTTACCGCAGCCTGACGGGCCGACGAAGACGATGAATTCGCCCTCCTTGATGGAGAGGTTGATGTTGCGCAGGGTGTCCTTGTGAACAGCCGGATCGTAATTTTTGCGAACGTTGTTGAGTACTACTTCAGCCATGACGAGCTCCGCTCTTGAATCTTTGCAAATCGTGATAGCGGGGGGAGTCAGCTCCCCCGGCCATAAACTTAACCTTTCACACCGCCAGCGGTCAGACCGCCAACCAGCCAGCGCTGTGCCAGCAGGAACACCACTGTGATGGGGAAGCCGGAAAGCACAGCGGCTGCGGCAAAGTCACCCCACAGGTAGTTCTGCGGATAGAGATACTGCTGGGCTCCGACCGCCAGGGTCAGATTGTTCACATCCTGCAGCAGGATGGAGGCCATGGGCACCTCGGTAATGGAACCGATAAAGGCCAGAATGAACACCACCGCCAGAATGGGCACCGACAGGGGCAACAGGATCAGGCGGAATGCCTGCCACGGAGTCGCACCGTCGATGGCCGCAGCCTCCTCCAGAGAGGAGTCGATGGTCTCGAAGTAGCCCTTGATGGTCCAGACGTGCAGGGCGATACCGCCCATGTAGGCGAGGATCAGGCCACCGTGGGTGTTGAGACCCAGCCAGGGGATGTAGTCACCAATCTTGTTAAAGAGCGCGTAGATGGCCACCAGTGCCAGCACAGCCGGGAACATCTGGAAAATCAGCATGCCCTGCAGGATGGTGGACTTGCCACGAAAACGCAGACGGGCAAAAGCGTAGGCACAGGTGGTGGAGAGCGTCACGATCATCAGGGCAGTGATGCCGGCGATCTTGATGGAGTTCCACAACCAGGTCAGCACCGGGAACGGCGGCGGCGTGATGCTGCCGTCGGCGTTGGTGATGGAGATGCCCAGCGCCAGTTTCCAGTGATCCAGGGTCGGATTGGAGGGGATGATCTCCCCTACCGCGAAGTTACCGTTACGGAACGAGATGGCGATAACCATGATCAACGGGAAGATGATCAACGCCAGGAAGCCCCACATGACCAGGTGGGTTGCCCACACCCGGTATTTGACTGATTTGGGTTGTACGATTGCCATGTTGAAGCCTCCTTACAGCTGCTTGTCGGCTTTGGACAATTTCAGGTTGAGCAGCGCCAGCGCACCTACGATGAGGAAGATAGCTGTGGCGATGGCACTGGCCAGACCGTAGTCCTGACCACCCGATCCCTGGAACGCAATCCGGTAGGTGTAGCTCACCAGCAGGTCGGTAGTACCGGCCGGAGTGCTGGCACCGATGATGTCCGGAGCACCGTTGGTCAACAACTGGATAAGTACGAAGTTGTTGAAGTTGAAGGCGAACGAGGCAATCAACAGCGGGGTCAGCGGCTTCATCAGTAGCGGCACGGTGATCTTGAAGAAGTTCTGCACCGGACCGGCACCGTCCATGGCGGACGCTTCATAGAGATCTTCCGGGATAGCTTTGAGCAGGCCCATGCAGAGGATCATCATGTAGGGGTAGCCGAGCCAGGTGTTGACAATCAGGATCATCACCTTGGCCAGCATGGGGTTGGTATACCAGTCCGGTTTGATGCCAAACGCCGCTTCCAGGAACATGTTGATCTCACCGAAGTTCTGGTTGAACAACCCCTTGAACACCAGGATGGAGATAAACGCCGGGATCGCATAGGGCAGGATCAACATGACCCGATAGAAACCGCGCCCCTTGAGCTCTTCCCACTGCACCAGACAGGCCAGCACCATGCCGATAGCCAGGGTGAAAGCGACGGAGCAGGTTGAGAAGATCACGGTCCAGATGAAGATCTGCAGGAAGGGTGACTGGATACCCGGATCGGTGACGATGCGCGCGAAGTTCTTCCAACCGACGCTCACCACAAAGCCCGGAGCAATACCCTTGCCGACAAACTGACCCTGATCGTCGATGTACTGATAGAAGCCGGTCTCGCCATTGGGCAGCATCAGCTCGCCATTCTGGGTATCACGCAGCAGGTTGCTGTCTTTGATCACCACGCCGGACTTGAGCACGGCACCATCCATCAGACGGGTGTAGTGCTGCTTCTGGGCGGCAAACTTGCGCAGGCTGCTCAGGGTCAGGTGGGTACCGCCATCCGGCAGTACCAGATCAAGGTCACTCAGGTGAGTACGATGCTCAACAATGGCGCGGATCGGTGCGGCCTTGCTGGCCGCTTCGCCAGTGAAGGGCTGCAGCTCGACCACTTGCTGGGTGTTCTGCACACGGCCCTCGCGGGACGCCAGCTCACGGGCCTTGTTGGTCATCAGGGAAACAGGTTGGCTGATAAAGGATTGATCATCCTGTGTCAGCAGCAGCTGGAACTGGCCGTTGTCGCCACCCAGCAGGGTAAAATCGAATTCACCGCCCGCCACCTTGTAGGTTTTCTTCAGGTGGTAGTCCCGCGCCTGCTCCACGGAGAGCAAGTTGGACCCCGAATAGTTGGTGAAGGCAATGCCAATGGTGTAGGCAAGAGGGAAGATGATAAACACAACCATGCCCGCAACACCCGGAAAGATGTAGCGATGGGCATAGGTCTTCTTGTTCATGAAGACATACAGACCGACGGAAACCACCACCAGATCCAGCAGCGCGAATACCCACTCGCCACTGGCGTACATCATCACGGCTGCGTAGCCGTTGAGGATGGCAACCAGGGCCGCTATGGTCCACTTAAGCCAGGTGTGCTTATCCTTCGGACCGGCATAGGACTCAACAGAAGGTACTACTTCCATGCCAATTAACCTTTATAACGCCAAGAGAGATTTGAGAGAGTGGGAGGCCATGACGGCCTCCCGGGTAGTGCGTGCTTACTGAACGATACGCTTGGCAGCGGTATCCAGAGCTTCGTCAACACCCTGACGACCGGAGGTCACGTTCTTGAGGGCAGTTTCGAAGGAAGACCAGAAACGGCTCATCTCGGGAACGGATGGCATCGGCTCGCCAGCCTGGGCGTTCAGCATGGTGGCCTTGATGTGCGGATCGGATTCCAGGGTCTTCTGGAAGGATTTCAGCGCAACGGCACCCAACGGCTTGTCGGCGTTAACCGGCGCCAGACCGGCATCGGTCAGCAGGTAGTTTTCCAGGAACTCGATAGCCAGATCCTTGTTCGGGCTGGCGGCGTTGATGGTGGCACCCAGTACGCCAACGAAGGCTTTGGCCGGCTTGCCGTTCAGGGTCGGCAGCGGCGCTACGCCGTACTTGATGCCGCTCTTGTCCAGGTTGCTCCAGGCCCAGGGACCGTTGATCATCATGGCCACTTCGCCCTTGTTGAACTTGGCGTCCATCACACCGTAGTCGATGCCTTTTTCCAGGTGACCGGACTTGATCATCTCGGAGATGTAGCCCACGCCCATCTTGGCACCTGCGTTGTTCACGCCGGTATCTTTAACGTCATAACCGGTAGCGGTTTTCTTGAAGGCGTAACCACCGTTGGCAGCCACCAGCGGATAGCTGAAGTACGGGGTGTCATAAGCCCACATGATGGCGCGCTTGCCGTTTTTCTTCAGAGTCTCGTCAATCTTGGCGATCTCTTCGAAGGTTTTCGGCGGCTCGGGCAGCAGGTCCTTGTTATAAATCAGGCTGACTGCTTCCATGGCAACCGGGTAGCCATAGGTTTTGCCATCAACAGTCATGGCATCCCATGCCAGCTGTTCAAATTTGCCTTTGGTGGCAGCGTTCGGCGTTACCGGAACCAGCAAACCGGCTTTGACCCACTCACCGTAACGGTCGTGAGCCCAGAAGAAGATGTCCGGGCCGTTGCCAGTGGCGGCGGCTTGCTGGAATTTCACTTCAACCTGATCCGGGTGAGCCACAGTAACCTTGATGCCGGTTTCTGCTTCAAACTTCTTACCCACTTCAGCCAGACCGTTGTATCCCTTGTCACCGTTGATCCAGATGGTCAGCTGGCCTTCATCGATGGCAGCAGTAGCAGAGCAAGCGACGCCAAGAGTGGCCAGACCGATCAGGGATGACAGCAATTTCTTTTTCATGAGCCTTTCCTTGTATTAGTTCCGCGCTGTAAGAGCATTGTGTGCGAGATGAATATTATCCCAAGCGGCAAACGGCTCACATGACGCAACTCGCATTTTTGAAATGCAATTACGTATTTCCTTCCAGAAAGTTTTGAAAACATTTTCTTATTTCAGGGAATTACGGCCATTTATCGGCTTAATTCCAGACAACCACAGAATAATAATTACCAAAATGAAATAAAATTTCATGAATGAAAGGGTTTTCACCTCAATGAAAACCCTTTCAGGTGGTTTATTTTGTTTGATTTGTTAACAAAGTACCGCGCCAGTTTCGAGGTCTGCCCGGGCGCAATAAAAAAGAGACCCCGCCGGGGCGGAGTCTCTTTTTGCCAGAAATGACGAGTTGATCACACTCGGGAGCATGACTACGACTGGCGCAGCAGCTGATCCTTAAGATTGGGCGGCACACCCTTGATGGTCAGGGTGTCGGTCTGGGGATCGTAAAAGATCCGGCTGTTCAACAGCTTCTGCTCAAAGCTCAAAGTCAGGCCGCCACCGGAGCCGACAAACTTGGTCAAACCACGCAGGGTAGAGCGATCCGCCGGGAAACGCTCTTCCAGCTCATACTCCTGACCAATAAAGCTGTAAAAATCGAGGTCACCGTCACCAGGCAATTCTGCAGACAGCTCCTTGATTTCGATCTCTTCACCGGCGCTCGCCTGTTCGGTGCAATATTTGAAGACCTGCTTTTTATAGTCATTGCGCTCGGTCGGTTCGAGCTGACGACTGTCGCAATAATCTTCGACCGCCTGCAGCAAGCCTTTATTTTGTACCTTGGCATCCATGCCCTCGCGGGCACCCAGCAGATCCATAAAGAAGTCGCCCAGTTTGCGACCAATGCGCCCCTTGCTGAAGGTGATATAGCGGCGCGAATCAGGTTGGGTTTTCCATTCGGTCAAATCAATGCGGGCCACCAGATTGAGTTTGCCGATATCCAGATACTGGATATGGCGTAATTCCAGCGCTTCGCTGACGGTGACGCTCTCCTTGCCCTCCAGCAGGGCAATCAGCAGATAATCGACCCCGACGTAGTTATATTTGGCAAACAGCAGCACCCCTTGCTCATCGAGGGCGTGCTCCACCAGCTGCTTGACCAGCATCTGGGTCACGGTGACCGAGAAGGGAACGAATTCGGTCTGCTCGTCGAGCAGCTGTTCGAGGGCGATACGAAACGCGGGTGAAGGCTGCTTGGGAGCCTCTTCACCGTCGGCCAGCTCGGCGACGGCGGCCTCGGGGTCAGCAAAGAAGCCAAAGCCCTTGCCGCCCTTGCCGTTGTAGATCCGATGCAGTTCCGCCATCAGTCCCTGTACCGCCTCATCAGGGGGCAGGGTCTGGCTGCGGGTATCGGCGTGGGGTTGACCATCGCCGCCCTGGCGCAAGGAGTGAAGAATGATCTTGTCGATATCGAGACTCATGTCACAAAGCCATAGTGTTAGCCGAAAGGGTGAAGTATTATAAGGCGCTTTGAACCGAGATGAACTGAAGATTATGCCTATCGTATCAAAGTACAATAACGAGCAATTTGACGCCCTGATGAACGACCTGATCACCGCGCTGGAAAAGCATAAAGCGCCGGTGGATCTCAGCCTTATGGTGCTTGGCAATCTGACCACCAATATCATCAACGGTATGGCACCGGCCCAGCGCCAGGCCATCACTGAAAAGTTTGTCCAGGCCCTGACCGCATCGGTCGATAATCGCCACGACGCACACTGAGTCCCCGACTCTGTTGATTTGACGTTTCTCAACGCAGATGGATCACTATGGTCGAAACCGGTAACCCCTATCGTGATAATGTCTCTCGCCTGATCACCTGGGGGCATTGGTTCTCCTTCTTCAACATTATTCTGGCCATGCTCATCGCCACCCGTTATCTGGGTGCCATCAGCTGGCCATCGACCACGCTTGGCGTGATCTATCTCGTTGTAAGCTGGATTGGCCACTTCTCGTTTCTGAGTTTTGTCACCTACCTGTTGACGATCTTCCCGCTCAGCTTCGTGCTGCCCAAGGAGAAGCCGTTGCGGTTCATCTCGGCCATCATCGCCACCCTGGCGCTGGTGCTGCTGCTGATCGACACCCAGGTATTCCGGCTGTTCAAGTTCCACCTCAACAGTCAGGTATGGCAGTTGCTGCTGGATCAGGCGCAAACCGAAGAGGGCTCAATCTGGAGCATCATCTTCGTTGCCGTGCCCACCATCTTCCTGCTGCAACTGCTGCTGTCGGCCTATGTCTGGCGCAAGATCAACAAGCGCAAGCGCCGCCAGTACGGCAATCAGGTGGGGCTGGCCCTGCTGATCTGCTTTATTCTGACCCACGTGGTTAACAGCTGGGCGGATGCGACCCTCTATCAGCCGATCACCATGCAGAGAGCCAACTTCCCCCTCTCCTACCCTATGACGGCCCGCTCCTTCCTGGCCAAACATGGCTGGCTGGATCTGGATCAGTACGAGAAGCAGGCTGCTTCCCAGGGGGATAACAACGACAGCCGGATGCACTATCCGCTGCGCCCGCTCAACGTCAACGCCCCCCTGACTCACAGCAATCTGCTGATTGTGGTGGTCGACTCATTGCGTTTTGACATGCTCAACAACATCAACATGCCCAATCTGCAGCGCTATGCGGATCAGCATCTGACGTTCCGCAATCACCTGAGTGGTGGCAACGACGATCTGATGGGGATGTTCAGCCTCTTCTACGGGTTGCCCGGCCACTACTACAAGGACATCAGCAGCGACAAGCGTCCGCCGGTGCTGTTCGACGAGATGCTGCGTCAGGATTACCAGTTCGGGCTGTTCGGCGCGATGGAAGATGCCCAGAAGTATCGCAAGAGCATCCTCGCCGGTCTGCGCAAACAGGTGTTTGTCTCCGAGCAGAGTGACGATGGCAAGCTGCTGACCGACTGGCAGCAGTGGCTGGAGAAGCGCTCTCCCGAGCGTCCCTGGTTCTCGCTGGTCTATCTCTCGAGCCCCGGCGACTACCAGTTGCCCGCCACCATGAAGGGGCCGTTCCAACCGGAGCTCGCCAACTTCAATCCGGCGACCGCCTATCGGGCGGAGAACCTGCAAAAACTGGAGAACCGCTACAAGAACTCGGTCTTCTATACCGACCAGTTGCTTGAGCAGATGCTGACCAAATTGCAGTCCCAGGGGATGGACAGCAACACCATCGTCGTCATCACCTCCAACCACGGTCAGGAGTTCAACGACACCCGCAGCAACAGCTGGGGCGCAGGCAGCAACTACTCACCCTATCAGGTGCAGGTACCGCTGGTACTGGCCTGGCCGGGGCGCGGCAGTGACGTTCGGGAGCAACCAAGCAGCCATTTCGATCTGGCGCCGACCCTGATGCAGGGGATGCTGGGCGTGCGCAATCCGGCGCGCGATTATAGCGTTGGCCGCTCGCTGTTTGATACCAGCCCGCGCAACTGGCTGCTGGCCGGGGATCAGAATGACTTCGCCATCTATGAAGGGGACACCATCACCCACTTCAACAAGCAGGGTGACTTCGAACTGCTGGAGCGCAACAGCTATCGCCCGATCAAGCACGGCACCCCGGATATGGGCGCCATGATCCAGGTGATGAACGAGCTGAACCGCTTCTATCGCAACCAGTGAAGCGCCCGTTAATGGCTTGCTACCATAAAAAACGCCCCGAATTCGGGGCGTTTTTCGTTGTATAGCCGGGCCACGTTCACGACTGTTAGCCACCCCACCCTTGCGGGTACTTGTAGCCGACGAAACGTTTGGCTGCATAGGCTTTGAAAGCCGCCGAGTTGTAGGCTGCCGCAACATCTTTGGCAAACGGCTGATCCGCATCTGCGCTTTTCACCACCACCCAATTGATAAAATCGTAGCTGCGCTCCAGAAACAGTCCTTCACTGAACGGGATACCGCTGGAGGCAGCAAAATTACCGTTGATCACCGAGAAGTCCACATCCTCCCGCGAGCGGGGCAGTTGCGCCGCCTCCAGCAACACCAGCTTGAGATTGTGCGGATTGTCCACCACATCAAACTCGCTCGCCTTGAGCGGGTTTATCCCCTCCTTGAGAGTGAGCCAACCAAGATCCTGCAGCATCAACAGCGCCCGCGCCTGATTGGTGGGATCGTTGGGGATGGCCACCGTGCTCCCCTCTTTCACCTTGTCGAGTGCTGCCAGCTTGCCGGAGTAGAGCCCCATCGGGCCAGTTGGCACCTGGGTAATGGGTGCCAGCGACAAGCCGCGATCTTTGGCAAAACTCTCCAGATAAGGTTTGTGCTGGAAGCAGTTCACATCCAGTGATCCGTCAGCCAAAGCAATATTGGGGGTCACATAGTCGGTGAACTCCACCAGCTTGACCTTGTACCCCTTGGCCTCCAGCTGCGGCTTGATGGAGTCGGTCACCATGTCGGCAAAATCCCCCACCGTGGTACCAATCACAATCTCCTGTTTGGTCGGCAAGGGCTCATCGGCGGCAACCGCGGAAAAAGAGAGGCTCCCGACCGCCATCGCGGCAATAAAGGTGCTGGCGCAAGCAGTGGCGCGCAAGGAAGCAGTCAAAGGAGAAGATAAGAAGGAACAAAACGGCATAGGGACTCCCTGTCAGGTACGCATCAAGCTATGGGACTGCGGCGGGGTGGCTCTCAGAGATTACCCCCCTCAAACAGCAGCAATCTAGCCATCCAAACGGCTATTTCAATTACCATAACAGAGCCATCCGCCGCCGCCAAGCAATAAACCGCTGGTTCCACCTCATCACCCTTGCTGTCACCCCCGAATGTATAGCTGCACTCACGTTGGCAAACACAACCATGCCGCTCACGTTCAAGAGCGCACGAGCTCCCCTCGGGATTGCCCCGAATCGAGATGGCTGCGGCGAAGGAGAGTCGCGAGATGAGTGAATTACAGATAAAAAGATCAGTAGCGAGCGGTGAGAACCATTCTCAATAAAACACATAACTAGCGTCATTGGAATACCTACCATAAACCAGATCGGATTTCTTTGAACCTCATTGCGTTTTTTGAAAATGGCTCTTTTTGAACCCCTTTCACCCGTGTATAGATTTCCGTCGCACTCAGGATGGTGCGATCCAAGATGGAGTTAAAAAAATAATGAAGCAAACATCGTTAGCACTGGCGATCACAGCACTGCTGTCGACCCTGCCCAGTGCGCTCGTTCAGGCAAATGAAGGTTGTGCGCCGCTCACCGGCAAGGAGAGCGGCATGGATATCGGACGCAGCAGCACCGAGCGCTGCCTGCCAGGTACCAATCCCCTGCAGGATCAGCAGTGGTATCTGCTCAACAGCGGCCAGGATGGATTCAGCGCCCGTGGCGGTATAGCGGGCAATGATCTCAACCTCTGGTGGGCTCATCGCACCGGCGTGCTGGGCCAGGGAGTCAATGTGGCCGTGGTGGATGATGGTCTGGCCATCGCCCACCCGGATCTGGCGGACAACGTGCGTCCGGGTTCGAAAAACGTGGTGACCGGCAGCGATGACCCGACACCGACCGATCCGGATTCGGCCCACGGCACCTCGGTCTCCGGCATTATTGCGGCGGTGGACAACGCCATCGGGACCAAGGGGATTGCCCCGCGAGCCCAGCTGCAGGGGTTCAACCTGCTGGATGACAACAGCCAGCAGTTGCAGAAAGATTGGCTCTACGCCCTTGGCGACAGCGATGCCAGCCGCGACAACCGGGTGTTCAACCAGAGCTACGGCATGAGTGTGGTGGATCCCCGCTCTGCCAACTCTCTGGATCAATCCCAGCTTGATCGTCTGTTTGAACAGCAGACCCTCAAGGCGCAGGGTGCGGCCTATATCAAGGCCGCCGGCAACGGCTTCAACAAGATAGCGGCGGGCGGCTATGTGCTTAACCGCACCGGCAATGGCCCCAAATTGCCGTTTGAAAACAGCAACCTCGATCCCTCCAACAGCAACTTCTGGAACCTGGTGGTAAGCGCGCTCAACGCCGATGGCGTCAGATCCTCCTACTCCAGCGTCGGCAGCAACATCTTCCTGAGCGCGACCGGCGGCGAGTACGGTACCGACGCTCCGGCGATGGTAACCACGGATCTGCCCGGCTGCGACATGGGTTACAACCGCACCGACGATCCCAGCACCAACCGGCTGCACGGCAACTCGCAACTGGATGCCAGCTGCGACTACAACGGCGTGATGAACGGCACCTCCTCCGCCACCCCCAGCACCTCCGGCGCCATGGCGCTGCTGATGTCCGCCTACCCGGATCTGTCGGTGCGGGACCTGCGGGATCTGCTGGCGCGCAGCGCAACCCGGGTCGATGCCAAACATCAACCCGTGATGGTCAGCTACACCAGCAGCACCGGCAAGGTGCGTGATGTGAAAGGGCTGGAAGGGTGGGAGCGCAATGCCGCCGGCATGTGGTTCAGCCCGACTTACGGTTTTGGTCTGATCGACGTCAACAAGGCCCTTGAGCTGGCAGCCAATCACCAGCCCCTGCCCCCGCTGGTGCAACTGCCATGGCAGAAGATCAATGTCACCGGCAGTGCCGCCGCCATTGCGGATGTGGGCAACAGCCCGACCCGTTCCACCACCCGCATCGCGACACCATTGACGGTGGAAGCGGTTCAGGTGATGGTGAGCCTGGATCACCAGCGTCTGCCCGATCTGCTGATCGAACTGGTCTCCCCCGCCGGCACCCGCAGCATCCTGCTGAGCCCCTTCAACAGCCTGGTCGGCCAATCTCTCGACCAGCAGCAACTGGGCTTTGTGCGAACCAAGGGATTGCGCGACATGCGGATGCTATCCAACAAGTTCTACGGCGAATCGGCGCAAGGCACATGGCGACTGGAAGTGACCGACGTTGCCAACGGTACCCGTCAGGTCTCTCTGCTCAATCGCGAGACCCGTGAGCGTACCACCCTGACCGAGCGCAACAATCGCCAACCGGGCAAGCTGATCTCATGGTCCCTGCGGGTCCTGGGTCACGATGCCAACCGCAGCTAACACGCTAGGAGTATTACCATGAACAAACCTGTTACCTTGCTTCTGGCAACCCTGCTGGCCCCCCTCTCGGGACAGCTCTGCGCCCAGGAGTCCGTCACCATGGATGGCAAGCAGTACAGCACCATAGAGGTGAACGGCCAGACTTACCTCATTCCCGACAACGGCAGCAAGAGGCGGGTCGCCCGCAGCCTTGACAGCAAGGTCCCGCAACAGACCCTGCGCCGCGGTGACGTGTTGATGCAAGGGGCCGCCAGCCCGGAGCTGACTGTAAGCGGCACCCTGCTGGTGGAAGCTGACGATGCCAGCGCCAAGGCGCTGGCGACTCGCCACGGCCTGAACTTCAAGCAGAGCAGTGGTGGTATCGCCCTGCTGGAGGCTAAATCGGGCACCGATCTCAACGCCATCGCCACCAAGCTCAAGAGCGAAGGGGTGAATGTGCAGATCGAGCTGTCGGGGGCCGAACAGCAGCCGAAATAGGCCGCGACACCAGATAACAAAGGGGGCCATTATGGCCCCCTTTCTGTGCAGCTCATTTTGATAGTGGCTTACTTGGCACCATGCTGCTCCGCCAGATAGAGCCAGGTATCGACCACGGTATCGGGGTTGAGAGACACCGAGTCGATCCCCTGCTCCACCAGCCAGGCGGCGAAGTCCGGATGATCGGATGGGCCTTGGCCACAGATCCCCACATACTTGCCCGCCTTGCGCGCGGCCTGAATCGCCATCGCCAGCAGTGCCTTGACCGCCTCGTTGCGCTCGTCGAACAGATGGGCAATCAGCCCCGAGTCCCTATCAAGTCCAAGGGTGAGCTGGGTCATGTCGTTGGAGCCGATGGAGAAGCCGTCAACATGCTCGAGGAACTTGTCTGCCAAGAGGGCGTTGCTCGGGATCTCGCACATCATGATCACCTTGAGCCCCCGCTCGCCACGGCGCAGACCGTTCTCTGCCAGGATGTCGATCACCTGCTCCGCCTCGCCCACGGTGCGCACGAAGGGGATCATCACCTCGACGTTGGTCAACCCCATCACATCGCGCACCCGCTTGATCGCCTCGCACTCGAGGGCAAAGCAGGGGCGGAAGCTGTCGGCGATGTAGCGGGATGCGCCACGAAAACCGATCATCGGGTTCTCCTCGTGGGGCTCGTAGCCACGACCGCCCACCAGATTGGCGTACTCGTTGGACTTGAAGTCTGACATCCGCACAATCACCCGCTCCGGCCAGAACGCCGCACCCAGAGTGGCGATCCCCTCGGTCAGCTTGGCCACGTAGAACTCACGCGGGCTCTCGTAACCGGCGATCATCTTGCCGATGGTGGCCTTGAGCTCTGGGGTTTGCTGGTCAAACTCCAGCAGCGCCTTGGGGTGCACGCCGATCATCCGGTTGATGATGAATTCAAGGCGTGCCAGCCCCACCCCGGCGTTGGGCAACTGGGCAAAGTCGAAAGCGCGGTCCGGGTTGCCGATGTTCATCATGATCTTGATGGGCAGGCGTGGCATATTGCCCACCTCGGTCACCGCCACATCGAAGTCCAGCTCGCCGTCATAGATAAAACCGGTATCCCCTTCCGCGCAGGAGACGGTGATCCGCTGGCCCGGCTGAATATGATCGGTAGCGTTGCCACAGCCCACCACAGCCGGAATGCCCAGCTCACGGGCGATAATGGCGGCGTGACAGGTGCGGCCACCCCGGTTGGTGACGATGGCGGAGGCCCGCTTCATGATGGGCTCCCAGTCCGGGTCGGTCATGTCGGTCACCAGCACATCGCCGGGCTGCACTTCGTCCATCTGGCTGATGGAAGAGATGACCCGCGCCGGACCCGCGCCAATCTTGTGGCCGATGGCCCGCCCCTCGATCAACACCTTGCCCGACTGCTTGAGGGCAAAACGCTCGAGGGTGTTGGCCTCCTGACGGCTGCGCACGGTTTCCGGGCGGGCCTGCACTATGTAGAGCTGGCCATCCTGACCATCCTTGGCCCACTCGATATCCATCGGGCGGCCATAGTGCTGCTCGATGATGAGGGCCTGTTTCGCCAGCGCCATCACCTCCTCATCGGTGATGCAGAAGCGGCTGCGCTCGGCCTCATTGGTGTCGACAATCTTCACCTGGCGGCCGTGACCGGCATCGTCCGAGTAGGTCATCTTGATAAGCTTGGAGCCGAGGGTCTTGCGCACCACCGCCGGGCGCCCCCCCTTGAGGGTAGGCTTGTGCACATAGAACTCGTCCGGGTTGACCGCGCCCTGCACCACCATCTCGCCAAGACCATGGGCGCCGGTGATAAAGACCACATCGTTGAAACCGGACTCGGTATCCAGGGTAAACATGACGCCGGAGGCGGCGAGATCGGAACGCACCATCCGCTGCACCCCGGCCGAGAGGGCAACACCCTTGTGGTCATAGCCCTGATGCACCCGATAGGAGATGGCGCGATCGTTGAACAGGGAAGCAAACACATGCTTGACCGCCGTCATGACGGCATCGATGCCACGTACGTTGAGGAAGGTCTCCTGCTGACCGGCAAAGGAGGCGTCCGGCATATCCTCGGCGGTGGCGGAGGAGCGCACCGCAAACGAGGCCTCGACACCGGCACTCAACTTTTCATAGGCAACCCGGATCGCCTGCTCCAGCTCGGGCTGGAACGGGGCTTCGATCACCCAGTCGCGGATCTGCTGACCGGCCCGGTTGAGGGCGGCGATATCGTCCACGTCCAGATTGTCGAGCAGATGGTGGATCTTGCCGTTGAGGCCGCTTGACTCCAGAAACTCGTTAAACGCAAAGGCGGTGGTGGCAAAGCCCCCCGGCACGGATACGCCGGCGCCAGAGAGGTTGCTGATCATCTCGCCAAGGGATGCGTTCTTGCCGCCAACTCGTTCTACGTCCTGCATTCCGAGTTGTTCGTACCAGAGCACGTACTGTTGCACTTGGATGTCTCCAGGTTGGTGGGCACCGATGCCATAGCACCTCGTGCGCCCGATTTAATCGATGAGGTTATGGGTAAGTCAGGTGCGTTATTGTCTGTTTCTTTTGTTGCCAACGACCACGAAAACGTTTTCTACTGGTTTTCAAAAAAATCCCCGAGCAAGCGTTGGGGATGGTCGAATGACCGGAACATTCTACAATGGCGACACAAAAAGATAACGATTCAGGTTTGCAAGCCACTTCACAACTTGGGCACAGCAGACCGGTTGACAAAACTGGTATGGTTTCGGGAGATACTTCTCACCCTTTACCCCATACGACCCCACCAGCGGTATCACAGGAGCCCTACGTGCACACCGTATTTTATGTTTCAGACGGCACCGCCATCACCGCCGAAGTGTTCGGCCACGCGGTACTGAGCCAGTTTCCGCTGGCCTTCGAGCAGATCACTATCCCCTTTGTGGAGACACTGGAGAAAGCCCGTCAGGTACGGATGCGGATCGACGAGCAGTTCCGCCAGACCGGGGTACGCCCCATTCTGTTTCACACCATCGTCGACCCGCTGGTACGGGAAGAGGTACTGAAATCGGAGGCGTGCGGCCACGACTTTCTCAACACCTTCGTCAGCCCGCTGGAGCAGGAGCTGGGGGTAAAAGCCGAGCCCCGCCTCCACCGCACCCACGGTATGGAGAATCGCAAGCTCTATGACGATCGCATTGAGGCGGTCAACTTTGCGCTGGCCAACGACGATGGCATCACCACCAAAGAGTACGATGAGGCGGACATCATCCTGATCGGGGTCTCCCGCTGCGGCAAGACCCCCACCAGCCTCTATCTGGCGCTGCAGTTTGGCATTCGCGCTGCCAACTACCCCTTTATCGAGCAGGACATGGGGATGCTGGAGCTGCCCGCCCCCCTCAAGGCCAACCGTCACAAGCTGTTTGGCCTCACCATAGCGCCGCAGCGGCTGCACGAGATCCGCAACCAGCGCCGCGCTAACAGCCGCTACTCCTCCATCGAACAGTGCGAGCAGGAGCTGGCCTGCGTGGAGAGGCTGTTTCGCCAGGAGGCGATCCGCTTCATCGATACCAGCTCCCACTCGGTGGAGGAGATCAGCGCCAAGGTCCTCGAGGCGACCGGTCTGCGCCGCCAGCTCTGTTAAGCCAGCTTGACAGCTATCGGCATCAACAAAAGATAAAAATTACAGTGTCGCGGCAAAAGTCAGCTGTGGCGAACTGCAATTCACATAGATGACAGTGAAAAGCGTGGATAAAAAAAGGGATAAGCACCACAAATGCTTATCCCTCTTCTTGTCGACCTTGCCGTTGTGCCCTTGTCACCCGCTGCCAGTTAGCCGCTATTCGATTCCGTTCTGCTGCGCTCGGCAAACAGCCAGCGTTCACTAACGATTGAGCTCAGGGTTGTTCATCAACCGGGCATAGAAGGCCAGCAAACCGTGGCGCAGGCGAACCCGCTCCGCCAACCAGCCGCCAACGAGCGCCCCCGTTACCCCACCCACCAGCAACAGCAGCTGCCAGTAGTGCAGCAACTCCTGATCACCGAGCGAGAGCCAGCCCAGCAGCATGGTGGCGGCCACCAGCAACAACAGCGGACTGGCAGCAATCCCTAACCAGAGCGCCACCAGCACACCCCGGGCAACCCCTTGTTGCAGCACGCTTTCTCGCTCTCTGTACTCCAACTCCCTACACTCTTCCCTGTACTCTTGCTTGTTTGGCATCATTTGCATCCATTTGTGGCTTGGCACAACAAAAGCACACCAACAAGATAAAATGTCAACAAAACAGAATTCGATTACACAAACATCAACCAGAAACTACCAAGAAGCCTCTTCAAATCATGAAAAAGCTGCCTTTGGTACAAAACACGGCCATTAGAGATGGAAAACAGGTGCATTCATGGCGGATTATCACTATTCTGCTTCAGTTGCCAGCCAACACTAAAAATTGAAAATGGCATGGCGTAACGAAATAAATACAGATTTCGTCAGGTTTTGGCTACGCAATGCGGCCTGCTCAGGATGAGCCCAACACCGACCAGAGACAACAGAGACGTAAGGACAGACCCATGGATTTGAAACAAGACGGTGAGGAGCTGAAGCGCGGCCTTAAAAACCGCCACATTCAGTTGATTGCTTTGGGCGGCGCCATCGGCACCGGCCTTTTTCTGGGCATTGCCCAAACCATCAAGATGGCAGGCCCCTCGGTCCTGCTGGGGTATGCCATCGGCGGCTTTATCGCTTTCCTGATCATGCGCCAGCTCGGCGAAATGGTGGTGGAAGAGCCGGTAGCGGGTTCATTCAGCCACTTTGCCTACAAATACTGGGGCGAGTTTGCCGGTTTTGCGTCCGGCTGGAACTACTGGGTGCTCTACGTGCTGGTGAGCATGGCCGAGCTGACCGCGGTGGGCATCTATGTCCAGTACTGGTGGCCCGAGATCCCGACCTGGATGTCGGCAGCCTTCTTCTTCGTGCTGATCAACGCCATCAACCTCTCCAACGTCAAAGCGTTTGGCGAAATGGAGTTCTGGTTCGCCATCATCAAGGTGGTCGCCATCATCGGCATGATTGGCTTTGGCGGCTATCTGCTCCTCTCCGGTGCCGGCGGCCCCGAGGCGAGCGTCACCAACCTGTGGGCTCAGGGCGGCTTCTTCCCCAACGGCATCAGCGGTCTGGTGATGGCGATGGCGGTGATCATGTTCTCCTTCGGCGGTCTGGAGCTGGTGGGCATTACCGCCGCGGAAGCGGACAACCCAGAGAAGAGCATTCCCAAGGCCACCAATCAGGTGATCTACCGCATCCTCATCTTCTACATCGGTGCTCTGGCTATCCTGATGTCCCTCTACCCTTGGGGTAAAGTGGTGGAAGGCGGCAGCCCGTTCGTGATGATTTTCCACGCTCTGGACAGCAATCTGGTCGCCACCGTACTCAACATCGTGGTGCTGACGGCGGCACTGTCGGTCTACAACAGCTGCGTCTACTGCAACAGTCGGATGCTGTTCGGTCTGGCCAAACAGGGCAACGGCCCGAAAGCCCTGCTCAAGACCAACAAGAGCGGCGTGCCGCTGGTTGCCCTCTCGGTCTCGGCCATCGCCACCCTGCTCTGCGTGCTGATCAACTACCTGATGCCGGGCAAGGCGTTCGGCCTGCTGATGGCGCTGGTGGTCTCCGCACTGGTGATCAACTGGGCGATGATCAGCCTCGCGCACCTCAAGTTCCGCAAGGCCAAGGTCGCGGAAGGCGTCCAGCCCAAGTTCAAGGCGTTCTGGTATCCCTTCGGCAACTACCTCTGCCTCGCGTTCATGGCCGGTATTCTGGTGATCATGTATATGACCCCCGATTTCCGCATCTCGGTCGAACTGATCCCAGCCTGGCTGGTGGTGTTGGGCATTGGCTTTGTCATCAAGCGCAAAGGACAAGCCCAAAGCAAGGTCGCAGCCAATCTGGGTTAATGCCCGAATCTAGCGACATCAATGCAAAACGCCGATCACATGATCGGCGTTTTTTTATTGCGCGCAGCACTACTAGCAGCCGTAGCCCTCAGGAAGGCTGCTCTTGCCTTTGATCTTGCCGATGCTCCGGGCTGTTGACGC
Organism: Aeromonas sp. 84A; assembly: GCF_051919345.1. Taxonomy (NCBI): domain Bacteria; kingdom Pseudomonadati; phylum Pseudomonadota; class Gammaproteobacteria; order Aeromonadales; family Aeromonadaceae; genus Aeromonas; species Aeromonas sp. 84A. The sequence goes on along the minus strand of NZ_JBQBEW010000001.1, from coordinate 2,182,638 downwards.
AACACTCATCGCGGAAAAAGGCGATGATCTCCTCCAACACCGCGTATTGAGAGACGCAAAGCAGGGTGCGACTCTCCCGGTTTTGCTTCACCAGCCCCACCGAGACCAGCGCCGCGATATGGTGGCTGAGGGTGGAAGCGGGGATCGCCAGCTGCTTTTGCAGCTCACCCACCGGCAGCCCCTGCTCTCCCGCCTTGACCAGATGCTTGAAGATAAACAGCCGGGTCGGATGACCCAGCTCTTTCAATGCCTTGGCGACCTCTTCCAGTTGCATCTTTGCGCTCTCCACAAATTTGATATTTCGATAATACCAGAAATATCTTGACCGGCCATTCATTTCGATTATTTTGGAAATATAGAAACCAAGTGAGGGTACGACAATGAATGAGTGGTTAACCATGCTGACCGATGCAGCCCAGATGTTCCTGTTTCTGGCTGTCGAGCTGTCGGTGCTGTTTCTGGTCATTAGCGCCGGGGTCAGCCTGATCCGTCAGAAGATCCCCGACGAGAAGATCCAGCGGATGCTGGGGGCGAGACATGGCAAGGGCTATCTGCTCTCGACCCTGCTCGGTGCCGTCACCCCCTTTTGCAGCTGCTCCACCATCCCCATGCTGAGAGGGCTGCTCTCGGCCAAGGCTGGCTTTGGCCCCACCCTCACCTTCCTGTTTATTTCGCCACTGCTGAACCCCATCATCGTCGGCTTGATGTGGGCCACCTTCGGCTGGAAAGTGACCCTGCTCTACGCCGTGATCGCCGCCAGCGTCTCCGTCATGGCGAGCATGCTGCTCGACAGATTGGGATTCGAGCGCCATGTCATCGGCCCCAAAGAGGCCACCCCCTTTTGCGGTAGCGACTGTGGCCCGGCGACCCGCGCCACAACTCAAACAAATTGCAGTGACAACCAACGCAGTACCATTCGCGCAATCAAACCCCTCAACGGGGCAGCATGCTGCCCGGCACCGCAACCAGAGATGGCAGAACAGGCCACCCTCTCCTGCTGCGGCGATGGCACAGCAACCCTGACCAGAGCACCACAGCTCCCCACCGCATGGGTCAAAGCTCGCATTGATGCCTGGCAGCAGTTCAAAGCGGTATTGCCCTTCCTGCTGCTGGGGGTGCTCATCGGTTCGTTTATTTACGGTTTTATTCCGGCCGAGTGGATCGCCGCCCATGCTGGTGCCGACAACCCGCTGGCCATTCCATTCAGCGCCATCGTCGGGATCCCGCTCTACATCCGCGCCGAGGCCGTGATCCCGCTGGCGTCGGTACTGCTGGGCAAAGGGATGGGAATGGGCGCCGTCATGGCGCTGATCATCGGCAGTGCAGGTGCCAGCCTGACCGAGGTGATTCTGCTCAAATCGATGTTCAGAACCCCGATGATTGCGGCCTTTCTTACCGTGATCCTCGGCATGGCGATCCTGATGGGCTACCTGACACAACTGTTGTTTTAAGGTACCCATCTTTAAACAGACAGAGTGTTAAGCCAGCTGAGTGTGAAACCATCAGGCTTCCCATAGACAAAACGCCGATCAACTGATCGGCGTTTGTCTATTCCATACGGCAATCTGCAACCGGCGTTACAGATATTGCCCGACGATGGGGAGCAGATCCTCGACGTCACGGGCGATATGGTCGGGTTGGTGTTCCCAGCGCTCCGGGGTCGCGCGGCTATAGGCGACAGCCACCGATATCACACGGCTCTGCTCGCCAAGCGCTGCTTGCAAATGACGGGCAAACTGCACATCCGCTTCATGGTCACCGATATAGATGAGCGACTGGCACCTGGCTGGGCCGAAGATAGACTCCAGACATTTGAGGCCACCGAAAGGATGAGGTTTTTGCTGCTGTCCGGGCACGTCATCATAGCCGACCACAGCCTTGAACAGGCTGTTCACGCCATGCAGCTCCAGTACCCGGCGAATGTTTTTTTGGGAGTTCTGCGAACAAATTCCGTGGGGAATGGCAGAGAAATGGTCAATCACCGCCTCCAGCCCCGCAAAAAAACGCACCTCGGTCCGGTTCATCTCCTGATGCTTGGCCCACAGACTGCCAGCCAGCACCATCTCGTCCCGCGACAAACCGTAGTAATCCATATAGAGCGCCTGCCAGTTCTTGGCGGCGTGATTGGCATGGTGATACTCCGCTTCGCTGCGCAGATAGCGCGGCAGATGTTCTCCGGTCAGATGGGGGGCGACCTCAGCCAGGATCTGCTTGGTGATATCGATATTCTTCGGCACCGAATTGACCAGAGTACCGTCATAATCCCATAAAATCGCATCCAACTTCATTGCGTTACCTGTCTCGCTTCACAGCCATAAGTCACGCCATGTTACTTGGCTTGCCTCCCCTCGCCAAACCGCGCTGTAAAAATGTGAGACCCATCCCGTCCCCACGCAGTAGCACAAGAGTTAATGTGCAACAACACAATAAATGAACATCCTCTGCCATACTCAAACGAAGTATTCCGTTACGCCGAAACCGGAGTCTGATCATGGTAACCAGCTCGCTTCACACCACAGATACCGAGGTTGAATTTGCCGACGATATCCAGTTGGTATCGACGACCGATCTCAAAGGGGACATCACCTACGCCAATCCGGCGTTTTGTCAGGTGGCAGGCTATCGCCTGGAAGAGATGTTGGGGCAGCATCACAATCTGGTGCGCCACCCCGACATGCCCAAGGCAGCGTTTGCCGATCTCTGGGCCCACCTGCAGGCGGGTAAACCATGGCGAGGGATGGTAAAAAACCGCTGCAAAGATGGTCGCTATTATTGGGTTGATGCCTATGTCACCCCGATTTATGAAGATGGCAAGATGGTGGGTTACCAATCCGTCCGCTGCCGCCCCGCCGCAGAGCACAAAGCGCGTGCCAGCCAGATGTACAAAACCCTTAAAGCCCGTGAAACCGGCTCTGCCATTCACATGGGCCTGCGTCAACTCACGCCAGCCATGATGACCATCCCCCTGCTGCTCGTCAGCGTGATCAGCGCGCTCTGGCTGATCTCACCGCTGCAGGCGCTTTGGGTCATCATTCCCCTAGTAGCCACCATCTGGTTCAATCGCCACCCTCTCTTCCTCACGCCGCGATTCTTGCTGCAGCTCGAGCAGGATTACGACAGCATCAGCCGCCTTATCTTCTCGGGGGATGCCCCCCACAGCATCGCTGATTTCCATATCAAACTCGGGCAAGCGAGGATCCGTACCGTGCTCGGCCGGGTGGATGACACCACGGCTTCGCTCAATGCCATGGCCAATGACCTGCGCGGCTCCGCCTCGCTGGCCAGCCAGGATATCTCTTCGCAAGACACGCAGATCCAACAGATTGCCACCGCCGTTACCCAGATGGCCTCGGCCGCCGAGGAGATCAACCGCAATATTCAAGACAGCAACAGCCAGATCGAAGAGGCCCGCCGCCACTGCATCACCACCAGCGCCCAGCTTTCGGAAGCAGGAGAAGAGATGTCGGCGCTGGCCACCCAAGCGGAGCAAGCCTTCCAGTCAGCTGTCGAGCTGGCGAGCGAATCCGAGCGGATCGGCACCATCATGAGCGAAATTCGCGGGATTGCGGATCAAACCAACCTGCTGGCGCTCAATGCCTCCATCGAAGCCGCACGGGCAGGCGATCAGGGGCGCGGCTTTGCGGTGGTGGCGGACGAGGTTCGCAGCCTGTCGACCAGAACCCACAAGGCGACAGAGCAGATCCAGAACAGCATTGGCCATATCCAGCAAACCCTGGGGGGATGGAAAGAGATGATGCATCTCAATGTGACCAGAACCAACGCCTGCCTCGCCACCACCCGGGCAAGTACCGGCAACCTGAATCAGGTTGTGGTCGAGATAGACAAGGTCTCTGATTTTTCCAACCAGATCACCGCCGCGGCCACCGAGCAACAAGCGGTCATCGAGGAGATCAGTCGCAATATCAACCAGATATCCTCGCTCTCTCACGATAACAGTCTCAAAATCGATCAAGTGAGTGAAACCAGTGCCAACTTGCAGAGCAAAGCGAGCCAGCTCAAGGACTTAAGCCGGACGTTCGGATAGCAGCATGCAGATAAAGTCCATGTAAACGAAGGGCCACCCGTCTGGGTGGCCCTGTTGTTTATAAGGCTTAACTGTAGCTACTAAACGCCACTTACTTGGCGTAATCCTCGGTCGGGATGCAGGCGCAGAACAGGTTGCGATCGCCGTAGACGTCGTCAATGCGGTTCACAGAGGGCCACAACTTGGCAGCGCGTACCGCCTCGGACGGGAAAACCGCCTCGGCGCGGCTGTAGCCACGGGACCACTCTGCATCCATCACGTCATCCTGGGTGTGCGGCGCATGGACCAGCGGGTTGTCGGTCAGGCTCCACTGCCCCTCCTGCACCTTGGCAATCTCGGCGCGGATGGACGTCATCGCCTCGACGAAGCGATCCAGTTCGCGCTTGGATTCCGATTCGGTCGGTTCGACCATCAGGGTGCCCGCCACCGGGAAGCTCATGGTCGGCGCGTGGAAGCCGTAGTCCATCAGCCGCTTGGCCACGTCCATCTCGCTGATGCCGGAAGCCTCCTTGAGCGGACGGATATCCAGGATGCACTCGTGGGCCACCCGACCGTTGCGGCCGGAATAGAGCACCGGGAAGGATTCACCCAGCTTCTTGGCCAGATAGTTGGCGTTGAGGATGGCGACCTGAGTGGATCTCTTCAGCCCCTCGTCACCCAGCATGGCGATATACATCCAGCTGATGGGCAGGATGCTGGCCGAGCCGAACGGTGCCGCCGACACGGCGCCATTGTCACGGCTCTCCTTGTCGGTCTTGACCACTGTGTGGCCAGCCACGAACGGTGCCAGATGCTTCTTCACGCCGATGGGGCCCATGCCCGGGCCGCCACCGCCGTGAGGAATGGCGAAGGTCTTGTGCAGGTTGAGGTGAGAGACGTCCGCCCCGATAAAGCCCGGTGCCGTCAATCCAACTTGCGCGTTCATATTGGCGCCGTCCAGATAGACCTGACCACCGTGCTGGTGAACGATGTCGCACACCTCCTTGATGGTCTCCTCATACACCCCGTGAGTGGAGGGGTAGGTCACCATCAGACAAGAAAGCTGATCACCCGCCTCGGCCGCCTTAGCGCGCAGGTCGTCGAGATCCACGTTGCCGGATTTGTCACAGGCGGTGACGATCACCTTGAGCCCCGCCATCTGGGCAGAGGCCGGGTTGGTGCCGTGGGCAGAAGCCGGAATGAGACAGATGTCGCGATGCCCTTCACCACGAGACTCGTGATATTTCTTGATGGCGAGCAGACCTGCGTATTCGCCCTGGGCACCTGAGTTGGGCTGCATGCAGACCGCATCGTAACCGGTCACCTTCACCAGCCAGTTTTCGAGGTCGGCCAGCAGCAGCTGGTAGCCCTTGGCCTGTGCCAGCGGAGCGAACGGGTGCAACTTGCCAAACTCGGGCCAGGTCACCGGGATCATCTCGGCGGTAGCGTTGAGCTTCATGGTGCAGGAGCCGAGCGAAATCATGGCGTAGTTGAGCGCCAGATCTTTGGCTTCGAGACGGTGGATATAACGCAACATCTCGGTTTCGGAATGGTACTTGTTGAACACCTCGTGGGTCAGCACGGCATCGCTGCGCAGCAGATCCTGCGGGATGGCGTGATGAGTCTGGGCCGCCTTGTCGAGGGCCTCGATATCCAGTCCATGGCCTTGGCCGAGGAACAGATCAAACAGTTCGGCCACATCAGCGCGGGTGGTGGTTTCAGAGAGAGACACCCCTACCGCACCGTCGAGATCGGCACGCAGGTTGATGCCATTGGCTTCAGCCTTGGCAATAAGTGCAGCTTTATCTGCCGTCTGCACGGTCAGGGTATCGAACCAGCTGGCATGCTTGAGTGCCACCCCCTTGGCCTTGAGGCCAAACGCCAGAATGGTAGTGAGACGGTGCACGCGGGAGGCGATGGTTTTCAGTCCCACCGGGCCGTGGTAGACGGCGTAGAAGCTCGCCATGTTGGCCAGCAGCACCTGAGCGGTACAGATGTTGGAGTTGGCCTTCTCGCGGCGGATATGCTGCTCGCGGGTCTGCATCGCCATGCGCAGCGCGGCCTTGCCACGGGCATCCTTGGAGACACCAATGATACGACCCGGCATGGAACGCTTGTAGGCATCTCGGGTGGCGAAGAAGGCGGCATGTGGGCCACCGTAGCCCATGGGCACGCCAAAGCGCTGGGCGGAACCCAACACCACGTCGGCACCCAGTTCGCCCGGGGATTTGAGCAGCAGCAGGGAGAGCAGATCGGCGCTGACACAGGCCAACCCTTTCTGGGCCTGTACCGCGGCAATCAGGGCGCGCAGATCTTTCACCTCACCTGTGGTGGTGGGGTACTGGAACAGGGCACCGAACACCTCTTCGCTCACCGCATCGCTCGCGGCGCCAACCGCCACGTCGAAACCGAAGTGAACCGCGCGCTCCTTGACCACATCGATCACCTGAGGGTGCACGTCATCGGCCACGAAGAAGAGGTTGGATTTGGACTTGGCCATCCGCTTGGCCAGCGCCATCGCCTCGGCAGCGGCAGTCGCTTCATCCAGCAGGGAGGCGCTTGCCAGATCCATGCCGGTGAGATCCAGCGTCAGCTGCTGGAAGTTGAGCAGGGCTTCGAGACGGCCCTGCGCCAGCTCGGGCTGATAGGGGGTGTAGGCGGTATACCAACCCGGGTTTTCCAGCACGTTGCGCAAAATGACGTGGGGCACATGGGTATCGTGATAACCCATGCCAATATAGCTCTTGGCAATCTTGTTCTGAGCGGCATAGCCCTTGAGCTTGGCCAGCGCCTCCACTTCGGTCATGCCGGCACCGATCCCCAGCGGGCCCGGCAGGCGAATGGCGGCGGGCACGGTCTGGGCAATCAGATCGTCCAGGCTCTCGGCCCCGACGGTCGCCAGCAGCTGGCGCAGCTCTTCCTCGCCCGGGCCGATATGGCGGCGGACAAAATCGGTTTTTTGCTCGAGTTCAAACAGTGACTGGGTCATTTCCCTATTTCCTGATAAATAAGTCCTGGCATGACATCCTGATAACCAAGACCTGATGTTCCTGATCGTCGGCTGATACCGACTCCACTCATGTTCTGGGTCCCGCAGACAGGGCGCGGCACCGGATGCTGCGGCAGCATCGAGAGGGGATCGCCTTGTTGCGAACCGGCCTGTTTGCCCCTAGGCACCTAGGCTGGCAAACAGCAGGCGCGGGCGACTTCACCCTTCCACCGGCCGGTGCTTGCCCGGCTGGCGGCCATACAAAGGGGCCCTGCTGTGTTGGCAGGGCCCGGGGGCATTACTCTTCGTCCACCACGTTCTGGTAGCCTTCGGCATCCAGCAGGTTGGCCAGCTCGCTCTCGTCATCGAGCTTGATGCGGAACAGCCAGCCAGCGCTGTAGGGGTCGGAGTTGACCAGCTCGGGGCTCCCTTCCAGCTCTTCGTTGACGGCGATGATCTCGCCGCTCACCGGGCTGTAGATATCGGAGGCCGCCTTGACCGACTCGGCCACGGCGCAGTCGTCACCGGCACTGACCTGCTTGCCCACTTCCGGCAGCTCGACAAACACCATGTCACCCAGCAGCTCCTGGGCGTGCTCGGTGATACCGACCACGGCCTCACCGTTGGCTTCAACACGGATCCACTCGTGGGAAGTGGCATATTTCAGTTCGCTCGGGATATGGCTCATTTGTGCTTCCTTTGATCTTTGAGTCGCGTTTAAAAACGAATATGAAAAGCGATGAGGGAGGCACTACCCTCCCCCAAGACGGTATTAAACCAGCTTCTGGCCGTTACGGACGAAAGCGGGCTTGGTGACCTTCACGGTGACCAGCTTCTTGCGGATCTCCACCTCGGCCAGCTCACCGATATCGCGGGGCACCCGCGCCAGGGCAATACTGTAGCCCAGGGTGGGGGAGAAAGAGCCGGAGGTGATCACACCTTCCCGCTTCTCACCGTTTGCCGCGGTGAAGGTGACCGGCATACCGGCACGCAGCACCCCTTTCTCTTCCATCACCAGACCCACCAGCTTGGGCTGGTTGCCCGCCGCTTTCTGCGCTTCCAGCACGTCGCGGCCGATGAAGTTGCGATCGCTCGGCTCCCAGGCGATGGTCCAGGCCATGTTGGCGGCCAGCGGAGAGACTGACTCGTCCATATCCTGACCGTAGAGGTTCATCCCTGCTTCGAGGCGCAGGGTATCGCGGGCACCGAGGCCGCAGGGGGCGACGCCGTTATCCAGCAGCGCTTGCCACAGCTCGCAGGCTTTCTCTTGCGGCACCACGATTTCATAACCATCTTCGCCGGTGTAACCGGTAGTGGCGATAAAGAGATCGCCAGCCTGCACGCCGAAGAAGGGTTTCATCCCCACTACGGCGGTACGCTGAGCGGCGCTCAGCACGGCTGCGGCCTTGACCTTGGCGTTGGGGCCCTGCACCGCAATCATCGCCAGCTCGGGACGCTCGGTCACTGTGATATCGAAATCGATGGCGTGATGGCGGATCCAGGCCAGATCCTTCTCGCGGGTAGCGGAGTTGACCACCAGCCGGTAGAAGGTATCGGTCAGGTAATAGGTGATGAGGTCATCGATCACGCCGCCTTCCGGATTGAGCATGCCGCTGTAGAGGGCCTTGCCGGGGGCAGTGAGTTTGGCCACGTCGTTGGCCAGCAGGTGTTGCAGAAAGGCTTTGACCCGTTCGCCGGTCAAATCGACGATGGTCATGTGGGAGACATCGAACATACCGGCATCGCTGCGCACCGCGTGGTGCTCTTCCAGCTGGGAGCCGTAGTTGATGGGCATTTCCCAACCGTGGAAGTCCACCATCTTGGCGCCGGCTTCCAGGTGTTTGGGATGCAGTACAGTAGTCTGGATCATCGCATTCTTTCCTTAGCAAAAAGCCTTTTCGCTTTGGCGACCACCCTTGCGACCCGCGCCACCGCTCTGACTGCACTGCGTGCAGCAAAAAGCGACCGGATCCAAAAGTGTGTGCTCGCTCCTGCCCTTGCCAGGCAAGAGGGATTCCTTGAACGGAGCGGATTATATGACAAGCAGGCGAGCGTGCCGCTCAAAAAAAACTAATCCCCTCCCGTAAAACTGACTCCAGACACTAAGATAAATGCAGTGATAAAAACAGCCATAAGCCGACTCAGGCGAGATTAAATTTTGATTTTTACCGTTTCGTCACAATTTGCAGAAAAACGTTTCGCTCCAGAGCAAAATTAAAGGCTGACACCCAAAACGGGTCGTCAGCCTTGTCGGATTACTTTTGTTGTCAAAAACGGCGAGTAATATTAGTTTTTTTCACCCTTGGCCTGCATGGCACTGCCCTTGGTCGCAGCAACAGCCCAGTCAGGACGGGCCAATGCGGGCAACTCTCCCTCCAGCCCCATGGCGGCGCGGATCACCCCCTCCTTGAACGGAGTCAGCAGATTGGCCGCGCGCAATCCCACGCCCCGCACCAGCTTCTTGAGCGGGTTGGCCCCGCTGAACAGCCGCTTGAGCCCTTCCATCGCCGCCAGCATGCGAGCCGCCTCGCTCTTGCGCCAGCGCTCGTAGCTGCGCAGGTTGGCGAGCAGGCCGATATCCTCGCCCGCGGCATGATTTTGCAAGATCTGCTCCGCCAGCGCGGCAGCATCCAGCAGGCCAAGGTTGACCCCCTGCCCCGCCAGCGGGTGGATGGTATGAGCGGCATCTCCCACCAGCACCAACCGCTCGCGAGCAAAATCGCGGGCATAGCGGGCGGTAAGAGGAATCGCGCTGCGCGGCCCCTCCACCTTGCACAGACCGAGCCTGGCATCGAAGGCGGTGGTGAGCTGGCGGTTGAACTGCTCGTCGTCACAGGCGCAGAGCACCTCGGCACGAGCCGCAGGCAGCGACCAGACGATGGAGCAGAGGTTCTCCTGCCACAGCGGCAAAAAGGCGAGCGGGCCATCCGGGGTGAAGATCTGGCGAGCAACAGCTTCATGGGGTTCGGCGCAGCGCACCGTCGCCACCAGCGCGTGGTGACCATAATCCCAGCTGGTAAGCGGGATATCAGCCTGACGGCGCACCCAGGAGTGGGCGCCATCGGCAGCCACCACCAGTTTGGCCGAGATGGCCTGACCATCTTCAAGGAGCAACAAGGCGCCCACCGGGCCGCTCTGCAGGCTCTTGGCTCTGGCGGGGGTCAGCAACTGGATATTGCTGGCACCTTTAATCGCCTCAAGCAGCGCCAGCTGGATCACCCGATTCTCGACGATATGGCCGAGGTTGGCCTGACGCAGGCTGGCGGCATCGAAGTCGATATGGCCGAAACTGTCCTGCTCCCACACCGCCATCTTGTCATAGGCCTGCAGGCGGCGCGCTTCAATGCCGTCCCAGGCGCCAACATGGCGCAGGATCTGCTGGCTGGCCAGACTCAAGGCGCTGACCCGATTATCGGCCACCTCCCCCAGCTGCGGGTCTGGCAGTTGCCCCTCCACCACCAGTACCTTGAGGGCGCTATGTTTCAAGGCCGCAGCGAGCCCCAGCCCCACCATGCCGCCACCGACAATCACCACATCCACATTTTGCATCTGCATCATCTCATCCTTTCAGGGCTGACCGGCTGGCCAGCGAGGGGACGCCCGCAGGCATCACCTCTTTATTCAATAGGTTTTGATCAACGAATGGCGGTCAACAGGTTCCACTCAACAAGTGCTGGCTAGTTGCCGCACACATCAGCGACAAAGCCCAGGGTGCGCGAGGCAAGCGGCGCCTTGAGGCACGGGAATCGCCCCATCAGGGTGAGCGCCAGATTGCGCCCCGCCACCAGCGGATCGTGACCATTGGAGAAGAGCTGGGCCAGCGAAGAGGTGAGCCAGACGGTCTGCTCCTGATCCTGCTTGCGCTGCTGCCAGTAGCCACTCAGTACCTTGAAGCTGCCGATATCCTCCCCCTCTGCCAACGCCTTGGCTACGGCGCCGGTAAGCAGGTCGAGATCCCGCATCCCGAGGTTGAAGCCCTGTCCGGCGATAGGGTGCAGGGCATGAGCAGCATTGCCCACCAGCACGGTACGCTGGGCCAGCGGGTAGTCGCAGGCGGTCAGAATGAGCGGATAGACGTTACGCACGCCACATCGCTCGAAGCGGCCGAGCCGCCAGCCAAAGGCCTGCTGCAAGCGGGCAAGGAAGGCGGCATCATCGAGGGCCGTCAGCTCATCCACCTCATGCAGCCCGACGCTCCACACCAGCGAGGAGAGCCCCTCCTGCATCGGCAGCAGGGCCAGCGGCCCCCCTTCGGTAAAACGCTCGAAGGCGCGTCCCTCAGGGTCTTGCGCCGTTTTGACCGTGGCGATGATGGCATGCTGCTCAAAGTCGTGGCGGGTCACCGGCAACTTGAAGTGCTGACGCACAAAGGAGTTGCCGCCGTCTGCCGCCACCAGCAGGCGGGTCTCAATCTGTTCACCGTCCTCAAGGGTGAGGGTCACCTTCTCCTCATCGGGCGCAATCTCGCTCACCCGAGCCGGACAGCAGACCCGGATATTGGGAGAGGCCGCCATCGCCCGTTGCAGCTCATGACCGGCAGCTGCCAGCTCGATCACCTGGCCCAGCGCGGGCAGACCGTATTCGGCAGCCGACAGGCGAGCCTGACCGAAGTGGCCCCGATCCGAGACATGAATCTGGGTAATGGGGGCGCAATGGGGGGCAAACAGCGGCCAGAGTCCGCGTCGCAACAGCGCATCGCAGGTACCGGCCGAGAGCGCAATGGCGCGGGCGTCGAACCCTGAATGGGTGTGCTGTTCGGGGACGCTTGCCTCCAGCAGCAGGATCTCGAGGGGGGAGCCATCGGATCGAAGCAGGGCTGCCAGCGAGAGGGCCAGCACGGCACCGCTCATTCCACCGCCGACCAGGGTGACATCGACCTGTCGCACATCAGATTGAGACATAAGCAGAGAGGAAGAAGTGAAAAAGGTGGCCTCATGCTATCACAAAGCCGCTGGCCGAATGCGAGGTCACCGGCAAAAAACCGGTTGCGCCTCACAGGGTTAGCCACCACAAGGGAATAAAAAAGAGCGCCATCAGGCGCTCTTGCAGATTCAGTAAGGGTCGCGTTGACCCGCACCTCAATGCAGGGTCGGCGGCGCGCTCGGGGTATCGGGGCGCTTGCCAAACTCTTCGAATGCCATCATGACACCCAGTTTGACGTGTTCGTAGAGCACCAGGAAGGAAGCTTCGTTCTCGTCATCTTCCTGATCGAACTCGGCAGAGACCTGAGTGATGCTGGCGATATCCTGGATCATCTCCTGCAGCTCTTCCGACGCGCGGGAGAGCTCCTGCTGCACCACGCCAAAACCGGCCAGAAATGCCTGTGACCAGTCCACCAGCGAATCGATGCGTTCGTCGAGGGGAGCATCATCACTTGGCAGCAGCAGCTCGACGCCCTTCTGGGCCATCAGGCTCTCGACCACATTGTGATAAAGATCGGTCATCACCTGGCGCACCGGGGCCGGCAGGCCGAAACCGTCGTTCACCAGATCGTTGAAATGGGGCAGCCAACTCTTGTCGTCCAGTGCCACACCACCGCACACCAGACCGCAGATCACACCATGGGCCTCTACTGCGCTGGCCATCAGCTCATGTTGTTCCATGATGTCGGCCACTGCCGCATATTTAAGGGGGTTCGTTTTGCTCATCGAGGATCCGCTCAAAGTTCAGTCAAATTTGCAGAATTAATGGTCAGGATCCTAGCATTCTCCCTCTTGCAGAGCCAGCAAGGCCTTGAAACTTATGCATCTGCGCTATATAGTCCCGCCCAGTTGTCCACGTGGATAAAGGCGGAAATCAGCTCCGCCGTATTGAGGAAGGCATGAGCACAGAGGCCGTAGAAATCGTCATTTTGGGACGTCCCTACAAGGTATCCTGTCCCTTGGGACAGCAGGATGCCCTGCGCCAGGCCGCCGAGCAGCTGACCGACAAGTTGATCGACCTGCGTCAACGCTCCAAAGTCTCCAGCAACGAGCAATTGGCTATCATGGCGGCGCTCAATTTCTGTCATGAGCTCTGCCTTGAAAAAGAGAAGAACCACCAATACTCTGAGACCATGGACAAGCGGATCAAGATGCTGCAGCGCACCATCGAAGCGGCCCTGATCGAGCACGGACAATATGGTGATTCCAGCGAAGAGGGGCAACAGCCCTAATCGCAAACCGTTTTAAAATTCCCTGGGATGTTTGTCAGCCGGTTCAAGTCCCCGAGCCGATATTCATACCAAACAGGGGATCTGCCTTCTGGCTATTGCGCATGCTCGGCACGACCGAGAAGCCTGCGGTCAGATCCGATCCCCGCCTTGAACCGACGGTTCAAGGGCCCAAACCGGCAACGGCATCTCGGGGTACCAACAGCAAAAGCCCGTCACCAGCGTGACGGGCTTTTTCTTTGCCTGATGATCAACGAACCCAACCCCTTTCAGAGCTGAAAAAATGCCCCGGATGAAAAGCTCACCCGGGGCATCACCGCATTCACTGCGCAGGCTATCTCAGCGCAGCCAGTCGCGTTAGCGCTTTTATTTGACCAGCAACAGGTTCTCCTGCTGGCGGGAGGCAGTCACCAGCACCGGGATCGACTTGGAGGTCGGGGTAAACGACCCGGCGCCGATACTGTCGATAGGCACCAGCGGATTTGTCTCGGGGTAATAAGCCGCGATATTGCCACGCGGGATCTCGTAGATCACCACCACAAAACCGGTCACGCTGCGCTCGCGCCCATCGTTGCAGATGGCCGCCATGTCGACCCGATCCCCTTCGGCAAAGCCAAGCTGGCGAGCATCCGCCTCGTTCATGAACACCACGTTGCGCTGGCCCTTGATGCCGCGATAACGGTCATCCATGCCATAGATGGTGGTGTTGTACTGATCGTGAGAGCGCAGGCTCTGCAACAGCAGGACTGGCTGATCGCGCATCTGTTCGGCATGGCGGGTACACTCCGGCAGCACTGATTGCGGCAGGGTGCTGGCACGAAACTCGGCGCTGCCACTGGGGGTATTCCACGTCAGTTGCGCGGCTGAGTTATCGAGATGAAAACCGCACGGCTGCTGGATGCGGGCATTGAAATCGGTAAAGCCGGCGATGGTCTGTTCGATAAGATCGCGGATGCGGCCATAATCATCGCGCAGAGACAGCCAGTCGACCCGCTCGCTGCCCACGGAGGCATGAGCCATCCGCGCGACTATGTCGGTTTCGGAGAGGCAGAGCTGCGATACCGGCTCGGCCGCCCCGGTTGAGGCGTGCACCATGCTGAAGGTGTCCTCCACCGTGATCTTCTGGTTGCCGCTGCGCTGGATATCGAGCTCGGTACGGCCAAGGCAGGGCAGGATCAGCGCAGCCTTGCCCACCTGCAGATGGCTGCGGTTGAGCTTGGTGCTGATCTGCACGTTGAGCTCGGCCTTTTTCATCGCCCCGTAAGTGAAGTCGGTATCGGGAGCAGCCGCCGCCAGATTGCCCCCCAGACAGATGAGCACCTTGCTCTTGCCTTCGTGCAGCGCCTTGAGCGCCTCGTAAACATTGTGACCACGGGCCCGCGGCAGGCTCACCTGCAAGTGACGCTCGAGCCGGTCGATAAAGGCGGCAGTGGGTTTTTCGTTGATCCCCATGGTGCGGTTGCCCTGCACATTGCTGTGGCCCCGCACCGGGCAGAGCCCAGCCCCCGGCTTGCCAATCTGGCCGCGCATCAGGTGCAGGTTGACGATTTCGCGAATGGTATCGACCGAGTGCAGATGCTGGGTCACCCCCATGGCCCAGCAACTGATAATGCGCTGGCTTGCGGCAAATACCCGGGCCGCCTGCACGATCTCGGCGCGAGTCAGGCCGGACTGCAGCTCGATCGCCGCCCAGTCGGTGGCTCGCACCTGCGCCTCATACTCGTCAAAGTGGCGGGTATGGCGGGCGATAAAGTCGCGATCCACCGCCTCTGGCGCCTCTTCCAGGATGTACTTGGCCATGCCGCGGATGGCGGCCATGTCGCCACCCAGTTTCGGCGTCAGGTACTGGTGGCTGATGGTGGTAGCCGCCGGGGTCAGCAGCTCCAGCGGGCTCTGCGGGCTGGCGAAGCGCTCCAGCGCCACCTCTTTCAAGTTGTTGAAGCTGACGATCTTGCAGCCGCCGCGCGCCGCCTGACGCAAGGCATTCATCATGCGCGGGTGGTTGGTACCCGGATTCTGGCCATAGACGAACACTGCATCGGCCTGGTCGAAGTCATCAAGCACCACAGTCCCCTTGCCGATACCGACCGACTGGATCAGCGCTACCCCGCTCGCCTCATGGCACATGTTGGAGCAGTCTGGGAAGTTGTTGGTGCCAAACAGGCGACCAAACAGCTGATAAAGATAAGAAGCTTCGTTGCTGGCACGCCCTGAGGTGTAAAACTCCACCTCGTCCGGGCTATTCAGCCCCTTGAGGGTGCCGGCGATCAGGGCGAAGGCGTCGTCCCAGCTCACCGGCTCGTAGTGGTCGGTCGCCGGGTTGTAGCGCATCGGCTCGGTCAGCCGCCCCTGATACTCGAGCCAGTAGTCGCTCTGGGTGGCCAGCTGGCGCACCGCATGGGCGGCGAAAAACTCGGCCCCCACCGTCTTGCCGGTGGACTCCCAGGCCACTGCCTTGGCGCCGTTTTCACAAAACTGGAAGGTGCCGTGGTCGTTGTCACCCCAAGCACACCCCGGGCAATCGAAGCCGTCGGTCTGGTTGACCCGCAGCAGGTTCTTGATGTTCTGACGGGTCTTCTGGCTGCGCAGCACCTGTTTCATGGTGGATTGCAGGGACGAAAAACCGCCGGCTTTGGCGGGCTTTTCAATATGACTCATGGCACTCTCCGATGGGATCCGCCGGGCGATAGCTCGAATAGCTGACCGGGGCATCAAACTTGGGAATATGAACGACGTTGAGGTTGTATTTGAGGGCCAGCCTGATTGCCAACTGGCTGGGCGATGCCAGACAGATGAGATGACGGGCACCGAAGCGGGCGGCTTTTTGCACCAGCTCGCTACCGCAGCGGCTGGTCACCACCAGGGTGTCGCACGCACTTTGCTGACGCAGCAGCAGGCCGATCAGCTTGTCGAGGGCATTGTGGCGCCCGATATCTTCCCGGCAGTGGAGGATCCGGCCCTCGGCATCCAGCGCCAGCGCCGCATGCAGGGCACCGTGTTGCTGTCCCTTGAGCTGCCAGCGGGCGATCTGCGCACGCAGTCCGGCCAGCAAAGCGCCATCAAGGGGTGGGGTGAGCGGCAGCGCTGGCAAGGGAGGAAACGCCTGCTCGACGGCCTCCACACCGCAGATGCCGCAGCCGGTGGCGCCGGTCAGGCTACGCCGACGCAGCTGGAGCTGCGCCAGGCAGCGGTTGGCGATGGTAACATCCAGCACAAAGCCATGTTCGGCGGGGTATACCCGGATATCGTGCACATCGTGGTTGTGCCGGATGATCGACTCGCAGAACAGAAATCCGACCGCAAAATCATCGAGATCGTCCGGGGTCGCCATCATGACCGCATGGTTGATGCCATTGATATTGATGGAAACCGCCACCTCCTCCACCAGATGATCCAGCGAGGGCAAGGGGTAGTGGGAATCGGGTGGAACGCCGGGGTTGGCTGCAGGCATGACAGGTTGGCCTAAAAATGCAATCTGCATTCAAGTTTAGAGAGGCCGCTCCGGCAAAACCAATGAATTAAATCTATCTCCTGATAGAATCACTCTATTGACGATGAATTTTCAATTGATTAATTTTAGGCATCATCCCGCCCGACGCCTCGCCACCTCGTCATGAACATCAAGCAGCTGCACTACTTTCACGAACTGGCCAAACATCAGCATTTTGCCAAGGCGGCCAAAGCCTGCCACATCACCCAGCCGACCCTGTCGGCCAGCATCACTGCGCTGGAGAAAAACCTCGGCACCGATCTGGTAGTACGCACCAGCCAGTTTGTCGCCCTGACCGAGGCGGGCGAGCTGGTGCGCCAGTATGCCGAGCGGATGTTGCTGGAGCAGGAGGCACTCAAACAGGAGCTGGCGCTGTTTCATGGCGAATTATCAGGTACCTTGCGTATCGGCATAGTGCCGCAATCCAATGTCGACATCATGCCGTTTATCGCTAGGTGCAAGCAGCGCTACCCCGATATCGTCATCCGCTTGTCAGTGCTCAGCAACGAGGCACTGCTGTCACAGTTGGCGCTCCATCAATGCGATATCGGGCTGGGATTTGACGTTCCCGCCAGCGATCCCGACAAGCGGGCCTTTCACATCTATCCGCAAGGGCGAAACCGGATGGCCGTGCTGATGCGCCGCAGCGCGGCAACACCCCTCCTCTCCGATATCCCCATGACCCTTGCCAGCCTGCAACAGCAGCCGCTGGTCTTGCCAAGCCGCACCATGCAGTTTCGCAACTATCTGGATCTCGCAGCCGAGCGGGCCGGGGTCTCGCTCAATGTGGTGCTGGAGACCGACTCCCTTTTCCATCTGGTAAGCGCGGTGCGCCACCAGCTGGGCTGGGCCATCGTCAGTGCCGGGCTTGCAAGCTCTGCCAGCCAGCTCTCCGATCTCGTCTGCCAGCCCCTCGAACCGCTCGATGCTGGTACCACCGTCTTTCTGACTCGCAAGCAGAGTGTCACCCCCGCCATGCGGGCCTTTCTCGATCTGGTGGCGGAAGATGGCCCCACCAACAAGCTGCCATAACGACAAAGCCCGCCAAACAGGCGGGCTTTGTTTTGCAACTGGCAAGCAAATTTAGATGGCCATCTGCTCGTGCGGCGAGCCATGGTGGCGTAACCAGACAAAGCTCAGCGCCACGATCAGCACCATCAGGGTCATGATGGCCCCCAGGGTCACTTGTCCAGTCATCGGGAAACCGGCGGCCAGCAGGGTCACCACGCCCGCCCCTAGATTCTGCATCCCGCCGAGAATGGCCCCCGCGGTGCCGGCCTGACCCGGGAAGGGCTCGATGGCGCAGGAGGTGGCGGTCGGGTAGAGAATACCGCTACCGATGAAGTAGACAGCCGCACCACCAACCAGCGAGGCGGCACTCACCACCCCGAACAGCCCCGGCACCAGAATGATGAGGGAGCCGAGCGCCAGAAAGGCGATCCCCAGACGCATCAGCTTGCCCTGAGTCAAACGGAAGCTCAGCTTGGCAGAGAGCCAGGCCCCGAACAGATAGCCGGGCAGCGGCAGCACGAACAGCACGCTCACGGTACGAGCGCTCAGTTTCAGCACATCGCCCAGCAGTACACCGGCCGCAGCCTCGAACACTGCCAAACCGGCAAAGGTCGCCATCAGGCAGAGCAGGTTGCCCTGAAACTTGGGGTTGCCCAGCACATGGCGATAGGCAGCACCGACGCGCAGTGGCTGACGGGCAGCAGCAGGCAGGGTCTCGCCAAACCAGGCCATGATCGCCAGGGTGGCTACGGCACCAAAACCGAACAGGAACCAGTAACCGGCGCGCCAGTTGAACAGCTCGGTCAGCCAGCCACCCAGCACCGGGGCCAGCAGCGGGGAGAAGATCACCCCCATGCTCACCAGACTGTTGGCGCGGTTGAGCTCGGCGCCGTTGTAGCGATCGCGCATCACGGTACGGCTCATGGCGCCACCGGCACCGGTACCTAGCCCCTGAACAAAGCTGCCCACTAGCAGGGCGGCAAAATGGGGGATGACCTGAATGATCAGGGTGCCCACCAGAAACACCATCATGCCGACGATCAGCACCGGGCGACGGCCGATACGATCCGACAGCGGCCCGTAGACAAACTGGGAGAGGCCATAGGGGATCAGGTAACAGGCCATCACCGCCTGCAACTGGCCCGAGGCCACATTGAAGTCCCCCGCCATCATGGGAATGGAGGGAACATAAAGGGTCTGGGTCATCTGGCCCACAGCGACCATCAGAATGGTCAGTAAAAACAACGGATAAAAACTGTGCCGATCCATATCAGTCCCAAAAAATCGAAAAAATGCTGCCGCCCCTCTGGCACAAAATGGCCCAGAGGAATCTGATCACAGAGGCTGTGATGCAATCAAAAACAGTGTTGGAAACAGTAGGCGGGGAGCCCGCCAAGCCACCGCACAGGACGCTTGGTGGTATGGGGGCATCATAGTGATTCAGCTCACAAAAAACGAACGAATCTTTATAATCGGCTTGCCTTAGTTTTTCTAATATTACGGGGCAGCACGCCCCGTCAGCAGTTAAAAATCAACGTGTTACCATCTGCTGTGCCTGCTTGATCAGCTCATCGGGCTGCTCCTTGCGTGGCGGTATGGTGATCCCCTTCTGGCAGGCAGGTTTCTCTGCCATGCGATCCATCCAGGCTTGCAGATGGGGCAATCCCTCGATGGAGATGCCGCTCCAGTCATAAATACGCACCCAGGGCCAGGTGGCAATGTCGGCGATGCTGTACTCGTCCGCCAGATATTCATGATGGGCCAGATGGCTGTCGAGCACCTCGAACAGGCGGCGCCCCTCCTTCTGGTAGCGTTCGATAGCGGCGGGGATCTTCTCGGGGAAATAGCGGTAGAAGACATTGGCCTGCCCCATCATGGGTCCTACCCCGCCCATCTGGAACATCAGCCACTGGATGGCTTGAGAGCGGCGTTTGGGATCAGCGGGCAGCAACTTGCCTGCTTTCTCCGCCAGATAGATGAGGATGGCCCCCGACTCGAATACGGCGAAATCGTCGTTATCCCGATCGACGATAGCCGGAATACGGCCATTTGGGTTGATGGCGAGAAACTCGGGCTTCTTCTGATCCAGCGCCGAAAGATCGAGAGGAATGACCCGATAGGGCAAACCCAACTCTTCGAGGGCGATCGCCACTTTGAAACCATTGGGGGTCGCGGCGGTGTAAAAGTCGATCATGATTCACTCCTTGTTGGTCATAGCCAGATTGCACGGTTGGAACAGGGTGCAATACCATAGCCGCCTCATCTTGCAACAAGTGACCGGCTCCAGACCATTAAAAAGCGGCGCACCGTAGGCCAAACAAGGCCACGGTGCGCCGCTGGTGCGCTCTGGTAATGGTAGATATTAGTTAATCACGGCGACCGGCTTGCGCTGGCGCAGCATGATCAGGCGGGAAAGCAGCGGGAAGTAGGACTCCAGCTTGCGCAACAGCACCCGGCTGCAGGCAGGCTCGGCCAGCTCCGACTCATCCAGCACGATGCCGTTTGAGACAAAATAGAAACGGGGGTCACGCACATCCGGCCCGCAGACCGTCAGCTCCTTGTCCCCCTTGCGGATCAGCAGCGGCAAGACCGGCAAACCGATCGTCTCATCCTCTCCCCGGGCAAATCCGGCATCCTGCCAGGGCGCATCGCCGTCGATCAGCAGGATCGCCGCCTCCGTCTTGGCCGGTTGCCACTGGGCCAGGGGGGTCACGGTGATGTGGGCAAAGTGATCACCATACTCGGGTTATGACCGCAAGATGGCCAGCAGTCCCTCGCTGGCAGTAGACACTTTTTGACTCACTAATGACAAATTCATGGTTCACATCCCTATGCTCATGACAGCCTGTATCCGGCTGCTGGGATAAGACTAGCGCAGATCTGGTCTATATTGGAGCCGTCAAATCTGGCAGTGGTAATCAATTGGTCGTAGGGGGATAACAGTTGCCATCGCACAAAATACTGGTATCATACCGCGTCCTTTTATCCCCCGTTCTTTAACATCCAGTGGTGAACCTATGCATCCGATGCTGAATATCGCCGTGCGCGCTGCGCGCAACGCCGGTCAAGTTGTAGTAAAAGCCTTCTCCCAGCCCGAGAACATTGAGGCTATCCAAAAAGGCAGCAATGACTTCGTGACCAACGTTGACCGTGAAGCCGAAGCGGCCATCATTCACACCATCAAAAAATCTTACCCGGAGCACAGCATTGTTGCTGAAGAGTCTGGTGAGATTGCCGGTACCAATCCGGACTACCAATGGATCATTGACCCACTGGATGGCACGACCAACCTTGTCAAAGGCATTCCGCACTTTGCGGTCTCCATCGCCCTGCGCGTGAAAGGCAAAACCGAACAAGCCGTTGTTTACGATCCCATCCGTGACGAACTGTTTACTGCTACTCGTGGTAGCGGCGCCCAGCTGAACGGCTACCGTATCCGTGTCGGCAAAGCCAAAGAGCTGGCTGGCACCGTACTGGCTACCGGTTTCCCCTACAAACAAAAGCACCACATCGAGTCCTACCTGAAAATGTTCCAGAGCATGTTCATCGAATGTGCCGACATCCGTCGCTCCGGCTCTGCCGCACTGGATCTGGCCTACGTGGCTGCCGGTCGCGTCGACGGTTTCTGGGAAATCGGCCTCAAGCCCTGGGACACCGCTGCCGGTGAACTGCTGGCCAAAGAAGCTGGCGCCATCGTCACCGACTTCGTAGGCGGTCACAACTACGAAAACTCCGGCAACATCGTGGTTGCCAACCCGCGCGTCCTGAAAGAGATGCTGGGCAAGATCCGCGAAGAGCTGCCGGAGTCTCTGGCCAAATAAGCCTGCCTTCGAGCAGACAGATAAAAAAACCGGCGCAAGCCGGTTTTTTTATTGCTGCGATATGCCCTGTTCGGGCATTCCAACCAACTGCTTATGCTCTTCTTCCCCGTAGCGCACACCCCAACCGCTCGCCCCGTTCCCCATCCCCAAAACCGTTCGTCGCTCTTCTCTCGTTAGCAAATACGCTTTAACCAACCTTCTTGAATATCACCGCGCACAGGCCGGGATAATCATCTGCCCCCTGTTTGTTGCCCTGACCTTCATCCCCTTGCGAAGAACCCCGACCATCTGGCCTCGTCCCCATCGCCAGATAAAAAAACACCCGGCACATGGCCGGGTGTCATGAGGACATACAAAGCGCCCCGACTTTTATGAATGAAGAGGCCGGCGTACGCCAGCCCCTTTATCAGGCGAGGCGGAAGCGACCGATGGTCTGCTTCAGACCCACCGCCAGCTGGCTCAGCTCCAGACAGGCGCGGGCAGTATGATCCGCCCCCTGCGCCACCTCATTGGCGGATTCGTTGATCCGCTCAACATTGCGACCCAGCTCATCAGACACAGCATCCTGCTCACCACAAGCGCTGGCAATCTGGATCGCCATATCGGCGATCTGCGCCACCGCTTCTTCAATCTGCTGGATACCGGTGCCGGTCTGCTCGCTTTGGGTGACGCACTGACGGATCATGTCACAGCTCAGCCCGGTCACCTCTTTCGCCTGATTGGCGCGAGACTGCAGGGTTTCGATGATGGCGACGATCTCGCCGGTAGAGGCCTGGGTGCGGCCCGCCAGGGTGCGCACCTCATCGGCAACCACCGCAAAGCCACGGCCCTGTTCACCGGCACGGGCTGCCTCAATGGCGGCATTGAGAGCCAGCAGATTGGTCTGATCGGCAATGCTGCGAATGACATCGACCACTACGTTGATCTGGGCGGATTCACGCTCCAGTTCGGCCACCAGCGTGCCAGCCTGCTCAATCTCTTCCGCCACACGGGTGATCGCCACCAGCGAACGCTGCACATCCTGATTACCTTTGCGGGCCAAGGTATTAGCCGCACTGGCAGACTCAGAAGTGTGCTCTGTATTGCCCGCCACATCAGCAACGGTCGCTTTCATCTGGGTCATGGCCGTCGCCACCAGCGAAATCTCTTGCTGCTGGCTCTGAATACCCTTGGCAGACTGTTCGGAAACCGCACTCACTTCGTCAATCGCCGCCCCCAACTGGGTAACCGCAGCCACCACCTCTTCAATCAGACCACGCAGGTTGTCCTGCATCTTGAGGGAAGCTTTGGCCAGCATGCCCAGCTCGTCGCGGCCGATATGCTGACGCTCCAGCTGATGAGTCAGATCGCCGGCGGCAATGGCGTTGGCCTGAGCCACTACCGCTTGCAGCGGCAGGCAGATCTGGCGGGTCAGAAACCAGGTCATCACCACCATGAACACCAGCAGAGCACCAATGCTCACCATGGCGAAAGTGGTCACCATACTGACGCTGCCAAGCAAGCTGCTGCGGTTTTCCTTCACAAAACCGAGGTTCACATCGATCAGAGCATTAACTGCCCGCTCCAAAGAACCAAAAGCAGCATTCGAGGCAAATAACTGTGCCTTGGCTTGCTCTTGTTGTCCTTGTACCAGCAGTTGATCAAACTCGTTCACTGCACGTTGGTAACTGAGCCACTGTTGTTTGGCCTGATTAAACACCTGACGCTCATGATCAGCACCGACGGTCGCCTCATAGGCGTGAAATGCGTTGTCTACTTTCTGGATATTCTGCTGGATCCGGCTGCGGCGAGCCTGCAGATCAGCGGCATCGTTCACCATCAGCAAGGCAAATTGGGCACGACGGACATAGGAGACGTCATAGAGCAGGGTTTCGACCGACAGGACACTCGGCAGCGTAGAGTCGGTAAAGTTCAGCACCCGATCACGCACACCGCGCAATTCGCTGGAGAGAAAAACACCGAAGAGAACGTTGACTGCGGCAATGACCGCAAAAACCACGGCAATCTTTTTGCCAATGGAGAGATTCTTGTAAAACATAGTGGCGGGTGATCCTCTACTGCTGACAGGCGAATGGAGTGTGGCGATCAC
Source organism: Aeromonas sp. 84A (assembly GCF_051919345.1). Classification (NCBI taxonomy): domain Bacteria; kingdom Pseudomonadati; phylum Pseudomonadota; class Gammaproteobacteria; order Aeromonadales; family Aeromonadaceae; genus Aeromonas; species Aeromonas sp. 84A. The sequence continues at coordinate 2,159,063 of NZ_JBQBEW010000001.1, read as the reverse complement.
GTCCCTATGAGCAAATCCCCGGACCTTCCTGACGGGAAAAAATGCAGAACACCGGGAAGGTAGAGTTCCGCAAAGGCGCGCACTCTAGCACAAAGCGACCACGCCCTCACTTTTCTTTAAAAATTAAAAGCAACTTAAAAAAACCAACAATCGGAGCCGGATCACAAAAAACTTCATATTCACCTGACGCCATTTTTCGATAGCGGCAATCGCCTTGCAGACATAGACAAGGGGCGGCCAAGTGGATGTAATGCCACCATCCACTTTGCACACTCGAGGTCATGCCATGGACCATCTCTCAGCTCTTCCTCCGTTATCCTGGTCACAGCAACTGCGCAGCCAGATGCAAAGCCGCCCGCTCACCGCTCTCGGCCTCTTTATCGCGCTGGCTGCGGTCTTGTCGCTGCTGTTGCAGAGTCTCATCATGCTCGCTACCGGCGAAGTGACCAGCGGCGTGCGCTACGGCCTTGTCGGTGGTGCTGCCGGGTTTGCCGCCACCGCCATCGGCGCCCTGCCCGCTCTATTCCTGCGAGCGGTGCCGCAAAAGGTAGAGGACACCATGCTGGGCTTTGCCGCCGGCATGATGCTGGCCGCAAGTGCCTTCTCCCTGCTGCTGCCGGGGCTGGAGGCCGCCGAGGGGATCACCGGCAACGGCTTTAGCGCCGCCGCCGTGGTGGTGGTCGGCATGACCCTCGGGGTGCTGTTGATGCTGGGGCTGGATCAGTTCACCCCGCACGAACATGACAAAACCGGCCCCTGCGGCCCCGGCCATGAGCAGTGCTCTAGGGTCTGGCTGTTCGTCTTTGCCATCGCCCTGCACAACCTGCCGGAGGGGATGGCCATCGGGGTCAGCTTCTCGCAGGGGGATATGTCGGTGGGGCTGCCACTCACCACCGCCATCGCACTGCAGGATATTCCCGAAGGACTGGCGGTAGCGCTGGCCATGTGCGCCGCCGGTTTTCGCCCCTCTGTCGCCGTGCTGGTTGCCATCGCCAGCGGCCTGCTCGAACCGGTTGGCGCCCTGCTCGGGGTCGGGCTCTCCAGCGGCCTTGCCATCGCCTACCCCATCGGACTTGGGCTCGCCGCCGGCGCCATGCTGTTTGTGGTCTCGCACGAGGTGATCCCGGAGACCCACCGCAACGGTCACCAGACCTATGCCACCCTCGGCCTGATGGCAGGCTTTGCCCTGATGATGACCCTCGACACCGCGCTCGGCTAAAGGCCCTCCCTCCTCTCTCATCAATGCTTTTTGTCACCTGCGGCGCTCCCATATGGAGCGCCGCGCTTCATCTCTCCTTTCGCTTGTGCCTCTCGGCGCCGACGCCATCTTTTGTTATGATCTACAGCAACTTAAATTCAGCCACACGGCTATCAAGACGAGGTCAGCAATGAAAGTAGGTATTATCGGCGCCATGGAGCAAGAAGTAGCCCTGCTGCGCAGCCAGATGAGCAACCCCACCACCCTGCAACTGGGCGGCTGCGAGTTCTATCAAGGGATGCTGGCAGGCAAAGAGGTGATCCTGACCCGCTCCGGTATCGGTAAGGTTGCCGCCAGCGTGGCCACCAGCCTGCTGCTGGAAAAATTTGCCCCCGACTGCGTCATCAATACCGGCTCTGCGGGCGGCTTTGCCCAAGACCTGCACATCGGTGATGTGGTGATCGCCAGCGAGATGCGTTTCCACGATGTCGACGTGACCGCCTTTGGTTACGAGATGGGCCAGATGGCGCAGCAACCCGCCGCCTTCCCCTGCGACGAGAAGCTCATCGCGGTCGCTCAGGATTGCATCGCCGAGCAGGGCAAGCACCAGACCAAGGTTGGCCTTATCTGTACCGGCGATCAGTTCATGTGCAAACCGGACGCCATCGCCAAGGCTCGCGCCGACTTCCCGCAGATGCTGGCGGTCGAGATGGAAGGTGCCGCCATCGGTCAGGTGTGCCACATGTTCAAAGTGCCCTATCTGGTGGTGCGCGCCATGTCCGATATCGCCGGCAAGGAACAGGTTGAATCCTTCGATGCCTTCATCGAAGTAGCCGGCAAGCACTCCGCCGAAGTGATTATCAAGATGCTCGGCAAGCTGTGATCGAGACCGGCTCGCTTGATTTGATGGCCGACGCCCTCCCTTCGACGACGGCGGCCATTCTGGTGGGGGCTGCCCTACTGGAGGCGGTGATCCCGTGGCCATCCCATCTGCGTCTTTCGGCCGTCACGCCCCTGCTGACCAAGCTGGGGCACAAGGTACACAGACCCGATGGTTCACCCGGCCAGCAAATGCAGGCCGGCCTGCTGGCAATGCTGGTAGTCTGGCTCCCCTGCGCCGCCGGGCTCTGGTCGCTGCGCAATCTGGCCCTGAGCGAGCCAGTCTTCGATCTGCTGTTCCTGCTGCTGATGCTCGAATCCCGTCCACTGCGCGAACTCGCCCATGCCACCCGCTCGCTCGCCACCCAGGAGACCCTGCCGCTGGCAAGATTGCAGTCCGCCCCCTGGCTCAAACGGGAGACCGGCAAACTCTCGGCCATGGGGCTCGCCAAAGCGGTGGCGGAAAGCTGCGCCCTGCGTCTGGTCGGCCAATGGGCTGGCCCGCTGCTGGGATTTGCCCTAGCTGGCGTACAGGGCGCCCTGCTCTGGCGGCTGGTGCAGCTGATGAATCAAAGCTGGAGTCGCAAAGATCCCGCCTTCGACCACTTTGGTCGCGCCGCCAGCGCGCTCTATCAGGGGCTCAATGCCTCCGTCATTTTACTGCTGGGGCTGCCACTGCTGGCAAGCCGTCTCAAACAGGCCGCACAGCTGCTGCGAAGTGGCACGCTCTGGCCCTATCCCGCCATGGGGATGCTGCTCACTCTGCTGGTAGACAAGTGCCGGATCCGTCTTGGTGGCCCTCGCTACTATCAGGGGACTCTCCAGCGCTGGCCCGTCATCGGCACGGGTGCTGAGCCAGATAGCGAGACACCGCGCAAGGTGCTCAACATTCTGCAAGGGTGCGGCTGGGGCTGGTTGATACTGGCGCTGGTTGTCACGGTAGCGGGGTTATTTCATGGGTAGAGTGTTGCGCTTGCCGATCTGGCTGCCCTGCGTGCTGCTTGCCTGGTTGCCCGGTGCCCTGCTGGCCGCCACGCCGACCCGGGTGGTGAGCGTTGTTCCTCACCTGACCGAATTGCTCTACGAGATTGACGCCGGCGACAAACTGGTGGCCATCGACGATGCTTCCGACTACCCAGCCGAGGTCAAAACCAAGCCAAAGGTGGCGAATTATCGCAGCATCAACGTCGAGGCAGTGCTGGCGCAAAAGCCGGATCTCATTCTCGGCTGGCGCTCGGCTCAATCACGGATGCTGGCCCCGTTGGAGCAGCTGGGTATCCCGGTTTTCTACTCTGAGCCTACCGATTTTGCCTCGCTGGCCGTAGAGATGCGGGCGCTGGGCAAATTACTGGGGGTGGAAAAGAGCGCCAACGAAGCCGCCGATCGCTATCTGGCACGCCTGCATTCCCTGCAACAGCGTTATGGCCAACCAACCGGTGTCAAGGTGTTCTACCAGCTCTGGTACCCGCCACTCACCAGCGTCAGTGGCAATGCCTGGCCGGCTCAGGCCATCGAACTCTGCGGCGGGATCAACATCATGGCGAATGCCAAGACCCCTTACCCTCAAGTGGACATGGAACAGGTGATCAGAGCCAACCCATCGCTGATCCTGGCGGGGAGTCAAGATCCTGACACCCTGCGTCACTGGCGAAAGTGGCCAAATCTCGACGCGGTGCAGCATCAGCGACTCGATTTGATCAACTCGGATGAGCTACACCGGTTCACCCCGAGAGCCCTCAATGCAGTGGAGCAGGTTTGCCAAGCTATTACCAAACCCAACAGCAAGTAGCCAAAAAACAGCCATTCAGATCACGCCTGCCAATATACGTCTGCAAATGGCATAAAAAGTGCTTTAGAATTCTATAGATACCAATTTTCATCATGGGACACCGTCATGTTTAATGGAAAAACAATCCTGGTTACCGGTGGCACGGGGTCATTTGGCAAGAAATTCATTGCAACCGTGCTATCCCGCTACCAACCCGCACGACTGATCGTCTACTCCCGTGATGAGCTCAAGCAGTTTGAAATGCAGCAGCGTTTCAACCATCCCTGCATGCGCTATTTTATCGGCGATGTTCGCGATGCCGAGCGCCTCGACATGGCTATGCGCGATGTCGACTTTGTGGTGCATGCCGCGGCGCTCAAGCAAGTGCCAGCTGCCGAATACAACCCGATGGAGTGCATCAAGACCAACGTTGGAGGAGCCGAAAACGTCATCAAGGCAGCACTCAACAATGGCGTGCAGAAGGTCATTGCACTCTCGACCGACAAGGCTGCCAACCCGATCAACCTTTACGGAGCAACCAAGCTCTGTTCTGACAAGCTCTTTGTCGCTGCCAACAATATGGCGGGCAAGAACCCGACCATCTTCTCGGTGGTACGTTATGGCAACGTGGTCGGCTCAAGGGGCTCCGTGGTTCCCTTCTTCGACAATCTGATCAAGAGCGGCGTCAGTACGCTGCCTATCACCCACCCCGAGATGACCCGCTTCTGGCTGACCTTGCAGCAAGGCGTAGATTTTGTTCTTAGTAACTTCCAGCGTATGCGCGGTGGCGAACTGTTCGTGCCGAAAATCCCGTCGGTCAAGATCACCGATCTGGCAGCAGCCATGGCACCGGCACTTAAGCAGGAGATCATCGGTATCCGCCCCGGGGAGAAGCTGCACGAGGTGATGTGTCCGGCTGACGACTCTTTCCACACTTATGAATTCAATGATTACTACGTGATTGCCCCCAGCATCAGCTTCACCAGCCGCAACAATGATTTCAGCGTTAATGCTCTGGGTGAAACAGCCACACTGGTTGCACCGGGCTTTGAATACAATTCCCTAAATAATCAGTACTTTCTGTCGATAGCCGAACTACAGAGCATGAACCAGCAGGTATTGTCCGAATGATCCCTTATGGCCGCCAATCGATCAGCGATGCCGATATAGAAGCCGTCGTTGCCGTACTGAAATCTGATTATCTGACCCAAGGCCAAGCCGTTCCTGCTTTCGAACAAGGACTGGCCGATTACTGCCAAGTGCCGCATGTGGTTGCTTGCAGTAACGGCACCACTGCGCTTCATCTGGCCTGCGCAGTACTGGATATTGGCGCCCAAGATACAGTTTGGGTTTCTGCGGTCAGTTTTGTTGCGTCGGCGAACTGCGTTCGCTACTGCAATGCCAACGTTGATTTTGTCGACGTTGACCCTGCTACCGGTAACCTCGATGTAGTGGCACTGGATAAGAAACTGCAGCAAGCAGTGCTCACCCACTCCCTTCCAAAAGCGCTGATTGCTGTACATCTGGCCGGACAGCCCTGCGATCTCGAAGAGATCGGTGCGCTCTGTCGCCAGTACGGAATCATTCTGATCGAGGATGCCTGCCATGCACTGGGTGCCCACTATCAGGGGTCACCTATCGGTAGTTGCCGTCACAGCGATATGACGGTCTTCAGCTTTCATCCGGTCAAACCGATTACGACCGCAGAAGGAGGCGCTGTCACCACCCGAGATCAGGTGCTGGCCGACAAATTGCAACTCTATCGCAGCCATGGAATCACTCGAGATCCGCAAGCGCTGCTCATGCCCTCTCCCGGAGAGTGGTATTACGAGCAACAACTTCTGGGCTTCAACTATCGCTTGACCGACATTCAGGCGGCACTAGGGCTTAGTCAGTTGAGCCGTCTTGACCAGTTCATTACCCAGCGTCGTGAACTTGCCAGGCGATATGACGCGCTGTTATCCCCCTTGCCAGTCCAGCCGTTGCAGCAGAGTAATAATCGCCAGAGCGGTTATCACCTCTATGTCATTCAGGTGGCTGAACGCGATCAGGTGTTTGCCCGCCTGCGTGCTGCCGGCATTGGCGTCAACGTTCACTATATTCCTATCCCAGCCCAGCCCTACTACCGTGGGCTGGGACATGATCCAGCAGCCTATCCGGGCGCACAAGCCTACTATCAGGGAGCAATCTCTCTTCCACTGTTCCCGGCTCTGACTCTCTCAGAGCAGCAACAGGTCGTAGATGCGCTGGAGCAGGCACTATGCGGCTAGCTCTGGGCACAGTGCAATTCGGTCTGGATTACGGGATCAGCAATCACGACGGACAAGTCAGCGATGAGGAACTCGACGCGATCATTGCGTTAGCTCGTCAAGCAGGTATCGATACCCTGGATACGGCGCAAGCCTATGGCAATGCCGAGCAGAGGCTGGGGCAAAGAGATATCACCGACTTCACTCTCATCGACAAGCTGGCACCAGGGCTACCGCTGTCCGATGTTAAGGCAGCGCTCAACAACAGCTTGCATTGGCTGGGGCGAAAACGGCTCGATGGTTTGCTGCTGCACCGTAGCCAAGATGCCTCACCTGCCTTGTTCGAGTTACTCACCGATTTGCAGCAACAGGGCGCGATCGGAAAACTCGGGATCTCCGTCTACTCCCCGGAGGAGCTCGATACCTGGATCGCAGCTGGCTATCCTCTGGAACTGGTGCAATTACCTGCCAATTTGCTCGATCAACGCTTTTTACGCACTGGATGGCTCGACAAACTGGTAGATATGGGGTGTGAAATCCATGTTCGCTCGCTCTTTTTACAGGGCCTGTTATTGATGCAACCAGCGCAGCGACCTGACTATTTTCAGCGTTTCGCTACCGCACTTGAACGGTTTGACCACTGGCATCCCTCGGTGGCCCCGCTTGGCAGAGCCCTCTCCATCATGACTGCCCTACCACAGGTGAGCCGCTTTGTTGTCGGTGTTTGTCATGCCCAAGAGCTGGCCGCCATCGTTGCGGCCAGTCAAGTACAGCACGAGTGCTACGAGGCCGATATCGCACACCTGGCGTCTATGGAACAGGAACTTATCAACCCCGGACTCTGGAGAACACGATGATCTTGGGTATTCTGCAGGCCAGAACCAGTTCTTCCCGCCTGCCCAACAAGGTACTAAAGGAACTGCTGGGCGAACCCATGCTGGCAAGGCAGATTGAACGGTTGCAACAGAGCAAGCTACTGGACAAGCTGCTGGTTGCCACCAGCGATCAGTCGGAAGATCGCGCCATTGCCGAGCTGTGCGAGAGGTTGAATATCCCCTGTTTCTGCGGTCCACTTGACGATGTGTTGCTGCGTTTCTATCTGGCGGCCCAACCCTACAGTCCGACCCATGTTGTGCGTCTCACTGGTGACTGCCCACTGGCTGACCCTATGGTAATAGACGAGCTGATAGCCCTCCATCTCTCGGGCAAGTTCGACTACAGCAGCAACTGCGGCAACCCTAGTTATCCGGATGGGCTGGATGCCGAGATCATGAGTGGAGCGACTCTGGCAACCTTGCAGGAAAAGGCCGCCACGCAGACCGAGCGGGAACATGTCACCTATTACGTTCGCTGTCATTCCGAACAGTTTTCTATCGGCGAACTACAGCGCTCGCCTTCTCTGGCCCACCTGCGCTGGACTGTCGATGAGCCTGCCGACTTTGAACTGGTAGAGCGAATTTATCAGGCTCTCTATCCTGCCAACCCAACCTTTACGACCGACGATATCCTCGCCCTGCTGGCGCAGCAGCCGGAGCTGACAACACTTAATACCCGGCACAAGCGCAACGAAGGATTGGCTAATTCGCTGGCCAAGGAGAATCATATATGACTTCACGTTATCAACATTCACTCGCTCTCTCGGCACGTGCGGAACAGAGCATTCCACTCGGCTCCCAAACCTTCTCCAAAAGTCGCCTCTGTTTCCCCTATGGCGCCGCCCCACTCTTTATCGAGCGCGGCAATGGGGCGCATGTTTGGGATGTAGATGGCAACGAGTATCTTGATTTTGCCAGCGGCCTACTGGCCATCAGTCTTGGATATTGCGATCCGGATGTGAATGAAGCGGTAATGGAGCAACTCAGTCTTGGTTCGATCTTCTCCCTTCCCCACCGGCTGGAAACTGAAGTCGCTGAACAGCTCATTGAGCTCATCCCCTGCGCCGAAATGGTTCGCTTTGGCAAAAACGGGACTGATGCCACCTCAGCCTGTATCAGGCTCTCCAGAGCAGTCACAGGCCGCGAGCGGGTAGCCGTCTGTGGCTATCATGGCTGGCAAGACTGGTACATCGGCTCAACCACCCGCCATTTGGGGGTCCCCGAGTGCGTGAGAGAGCTGACCCACAGATTTGACTACAACGATCTTGCCTCGCTGCAGTGCCTGCTGGAAGCTCACCCGGGCGAGTTTGCAGCCGTCATTCTGGAACCGATGAATGTAACCTGGCCAACCCCGGATTTTCTGCCTGGTCTGCGCCAACTCTGCGATGCCCATGGCGCACTACTCATCTTTGATGAGACCATTACCGGTTTTCGCTACCACTTGGGCGGGGCACAGAGCCTCTTTGGTGTGACGCCGGATCTTGCTGCGTTCGGCAAAGGCATGGCCAATGGTTTCCCGATTTCCGCCGTTGTTGGCCGCCGCCAATATATGAAACGGATGGAAGATATCTTCTTCTCCGGCACCTTCGGCGGGGATGTAATTGCCCTCGCTGCGGCCAACGCCGTCATCAAAAAGATGCGGCGACTGGATGTACCAAAGAGGCTTGCAGAGCGGGGACAACAGGTACTGGATGGGCTCGATAGCTTGCTAAAAGAGATCGATGCCCCGGACTGGCTGCATACCGCCGGACATCCGAGCTGGAGCTTTCTGCTGGTTGCGGATTCAGTAAACCACTCTACCTGGCTTCTCAAGAGCTATCTGATCCAGGAGTTGTGCAAGCGAGGGATCCTCACCCTTGGCAGTCACAATATGAATCTGGCCCACAGCGAACAGGATGTGGCCGCTTTGCTGGCCGCCTATCGCGACATACTGCCAGCGCTAATCCACCATGATCACGATAAATCTCTAACTGCCAAACTACACGGCAAACCTATACAGCCAGTGTTCAAGGTACGCTAAATGATGACACTTTGGATTTTTACCGAGGGTGACCAACAGAGAGGCTTGGGGCATCTAAGTCGATGTCATTCATATGCCACTGCATGGGAAAAATTAGGTGGTAAAGTTCAATGGGTGATTGATGGCGATTCAATTGCACATCAGTTTATTAATGGGAATAACGTAGTATGGAAACAATGGCAGTTCGAAAAAATAACGATTTCCTTGAACATGGATATTGCTATTATAGATAGCTATGCTGCATCAGTAACACAACTTAAAAAATTATCATCGTTTTTTAAAATAACAGCATATATTGATGATACTTTTCGCGTGAAATATCCAAAAGGTCTAGTTATACATCCCACACCAAACGTAACTAAAATTACAAACAATCCATCTCGCTGGCTCATCGGCACATCATGGCAACCCATCAGACCAGATTTTATTGACATCCGTAAAAGGAATAAAACACTAAAGAAAACCATTAATAACATTCTTATTATGATGGGTGGAACAGATATTCTGGGGATAACTAACCGTATAGTTAACATCACAAAAGACATATATCCAACCGCAACAATACACATAATAACAAATATACAGACAGCATGTTCATCAAATTGTATCTATTACTCTAACCTTAGCGCCAAACAGGTAGCGGAGTTAATGTATCAAAGTGACATATCTATTTGTGCTGCAGGGCAGACAATTTTTGAGCTAATAGCATCTTTACTACCTTCCATTATTATAAAAACAGCCGAAAACCAGTCTTCACAACTAGAGAGTATCTCTAGCCATAACTTATTTGAAATTATTGACAACTGGGAAAATGATAATCTTATAGAAAAAATAAGAACCTCTATGTCGATATTAAATGACTTTCAAACAAGAAAAAATCATGTTGTGAACATGAGTAAATATCCTATTCCTGACGGGGCACAACGACTATCTCACGTACTTTTTTATTATTCAAAAATGTCTACAGCTATCACTTATAGAGAGTTGACATTAATCCCATTCACTCAATTAAATAAATCTGAAAAAATAACTATTTTATCTATAAGGAATAGATATAAAGTTCGCAAAGAAATGCATGACACAAAGCGTATATCAATATCCTCTCATATGAACTTCATCAAAAGTCAAGAACAGGATCCTTGCAATTTAAACTATGCGGTTTTCTATGAAATCAAATCATGGGTTCTACATCTTTACATAGAATCGATTGGATAAAAAAAGAGGCCTGGTTAGACATATATAGACACCCTAGTGATAAATGGTTAGGGTTTGGAAATAAAATACTTCAGGCAATAGAATATATCGCATTTGATATTGCAAATTTAGAAAAGCTAAATTTGTGTGTAAAAGTAACTAATGATGTAGCTTTTAAACTATATAAAAAATCTAACTTCCTCGAGAGAGACTCAAATGAGGAGTATCTAGAAATGGAACTTACTAAAAATAGGAGGAGAGATGAATTATAAGGGAAAAATTATTTTAGTTATATCAGCCCATCCTGATGATGAAACCATTGGGTGTGGTGGCACTATTGCCAAACACATTAACCAAGGTGATATTGTATATGTATTATCATTTACTAATGGTATCGGTGCCAGAGTAAATAATATTGACGATGAAAATTTATCGCAAGAGAGAAAGCAAGCATCTGATCTAGCAGCCAAAACCATTGGATTCACTTGGATTGGAAGAGGTCAATTTCCAGATAATATGCTTGACACTGTGCCACTCCTCGAATTAGCAAGATATATAGAGGAAGTAAAAAAACATATATCTCCTGATATAATATATACTCATTCGTCTGCAGATCTTAACATCAATCATAGGCGAGTTCATGAGGCAACATTAGTTGCTTTTAGAGCTCAGCCAAATGAGTCATGGCAAGAAATAAGAGCTTATGAAATTGCATCCTCAACAGAATGGGGAGTTCGTACCTTTAACCCTAACTTATTTGTAAACATCGATAAGTTTATGCATAAAAAAGTTGAAGCGCTCAACTGTTATTGGATGGAGATGAGAGATATACCTCACCCAAGATCAATTTCCTCCATAGAAAATATAAATAGAGTTAGAGGCTCTCAGGCTGGCTTTAATTATTCAGAAGCTTTTGAAATAATTAAATCGAGGTCGCTGTAAATGAAATATGCTATTGCTTGCAAAAGCGACTCATTCTGGCATTTGCTACAGGAAAAATCACCTGCGTTGCTTAACAATGCAACTTATATTTGTAAATATCAAGACGATTTACTCTTGTTGTCTAAAAAAAATATAGATTTGATTTTTTTTCCACATTGGTCATGGATTGTTTCTAATAAGTTAATTGAAGAATGTACATGCATCTGCTTTCATAGCACTCCTTTACCCTACGGCAGAGGAGGTAGCCCCATTCAGAATATGGTGCTGAATGGACATCAAACCACTCAAGTAGTGGCACTTAAAATGACAAATCAGCTAGATGCCGGCCCTATATATTTACGCCAAGATGTATCCCTACTTGGCGGTGGCGAGGAGGTATTCAGAAGGATCTATCTCACTAGCATATCAATGATGAATAAACTATTGCATGAACTCCCTACGCCAATGCCACAAATTGGGGATGTCACATTATTTGAGCGTAGAAAAAATGAGCAAAGCAATATTGATATGAATAACAGCATTGAACATATTTTTGATAAAATAAGAGTTTTAGATGTTGATGGTTACCCTCCAGCTTATATTGACGTTGGTAAATATAGGTTAATTTTTTCGCATCCGATAATGCGATTATCTGGAGATATAGAAGCACATGTTCGCATACAGAAACATAACGATTAAAATCAAAATTGTTTCAAGGATTTAATGATAATTATGAATGAATTTACAATCAATGGACGTACAATCGGTCCAAATACCCCCCCCTATATAATTGCCGAACTCTCCGGCAACCATAATGGCCAGCTGGAGAGGGCACTGGCGCTGGTAGATGCTGCTGCCGATGCGGGAGCTGATGCCATCAAGCTGCAAACCTATACCGCTGACACTATGACAATCGACTGTGATCTACCGGATTTTCATATTCAGGGCGGTTTATGGGATGGCCATACCCTTTACGATCTCTACACCCTGGCTCATACCCCGTGGGAATGGCACCAGCCTCTCTTTGAACGAGCGAAGTCGCGCGGATTGACCATCTTCTCAACTCCGTTCGACGAGAGTGCTGTTGATTTTTTGGAGGAGCTGGGTACTCCCGCATACAAAATTGCCTCATTCGAAATTACCGACTTTCCCCTGCTCAGCTACATAGCTCAGCAAGGAAAGCCGGTCATTATCTCTTCCGGAATGTCGACTGAAATTGAAATTGCCAAGGCCCTGACCATTTTGCGTGAAAATGGCTGCCCACAGATCCTGCTACTTCATTGCGTCAGTGGCTACCCAACCCCTCTTGCCGATATCAATCTCAAGCGGATTACCCGCTTGGCAGAGACATTTTCAGTGCCCGTTGGCCTCTCTGATCACACGCTGGGGAATACTGCCGCTCAACTGGCAATAGCGTTAGGCGCTGTGGCCATCGAGAAACACCTGACCTTGGCTCGCGCTGATGGCGGCCCGGATGCAGAGTTCTCACTTGAACCACATGAACTGAAAGAGCTCTGCAGCCAGGCAAAACTCTGCTGGCAAGCGTTGGGGTCAGGAGAAAGTGGTGACAACCAGGCTGAACAAGCAAACCTGAGATTTCGTCGTTCTTTGTATTTTGTTACCGACATTCCAGCGGGCACCACCATAAAGCCGGAACACATCCGACGGATCCGGCCAGGTTATGGGTTGCCACCTGAAGCATTGCCACAAATATTGGGAAAAAAAGCTCGCCAAGATATTAATCGTGGAAAGGCAGTTCATATCGATGATTTTTTATGAAACCTTAAAGCATTAAATTATAACTCTCATATTACAAGGTATTGTATATGAAACAAAAAAGCGTATTCATGAAAGAAGAGGCTGATGCATGGTATGAGAGAAATAAATTCTGCATCAATAAAAAATCTCTGAGTAATGATCCCATATTCATAGCGTTACAAAATATCGGCTACCAACCGAAACGAATCCTTGAAATTGGTTGTGCCAATGGTTGGCGATTGGCACAACTGGCTAACCATTATGGTGCCACCTGCTATGGTATAGATCCCTCACAAGCAGCTATTAAAGATGGTGCTAAGAGCTATCCTGCATTAAATCTAAGTGTTGGAACTGCAGATGGTTTACCTTATTTTGAACCTGTCGATCTGATAATTTTCGGTTTTTGTTTATATCTATGCGATCCACAGGATTTATTCACCATTGCGGCTAATAGTGACAGATTGCTCGCAGACAAGGGGGTAATGGCTATTTACGATTTTTGTCCTCCGACAGGACACTATCGAAATGACTACCAACATCATGCCAACATTTTTAGCCATAAAATGAATTACAGTAGTATGTTCAGTTGGCATCCAAGTTATTGTCGAGTATTTGAGCACGTCATGCATCATGATGGTACTCACGAGCTGGAACCAGATGCATTGGTTTCTGTTCAACTATTGAAAAAAGACTCGCAGCTTCTTGATGCAAAAAATCCATATCCCCACCCAAATTAATAATAAAAAAGGGAGGCATTAGCCTCCCACAAAAAGAATAATGCATTGTTCACTACATCAGAAACATCATTATTTTCTAAAAAATGACATAATTTCATTATCAACCATATCAACACTATCGAAAGCTCTTGGATACATCTCTTTTATTTTCGCCAAAAAGTCTAACCATAAGCTGATTGCTGGCCTCATCAGCGCCATCGTTTTTTCCTCTCCATCAAAAGAATAGAGAATTGAACTCAATATGGTAAACACATAGTTCATTGAGCCAATCATAATTTGAGATATATGTTTTTGCCGAGTTGCTGCAATCTGTGCGAGATAACCAAAATTACGCAACATTAATTGATTAATCTCATTTCTAGATGAGAACTTCTGTTGCCACTCACCTATCATTTTATCGATTAAAACATCGAAAAACTCAACATCCAGATATGGTTTGAAGTCTTCTTTTGACAGAGGGATCAGAGTTGATAGCTGTGTAATTTGGTGAATCAGCTCAGCTTTATCTATGACTGATGAAAAATTGATCTCACTATCAGGCAATGGCCTTGCTTTTGCAATTTTAGCCCCGTCGCTGCAGTTAAAACACTGAACATGTTCATTCGCAGCTAATACTTGCTCAATAACTTTTCGAGATGTATTAAACATGGCGTTACTTATTACAACACCACCAAAATTACCTTCATGCTGCCACTGGCTGTCTCCATACATCAACTCACCTAGTACCTCAGCACTTTTATCACTGTTATAATAAGCACTAAATTTCGAGTGATGATGCCCTTTGTTTTTATAACCATTATCGAGGCCAAATAAATATATATTTTTAAAACCAAGATGAATAGGAGCACTCACCCCGATATTCCCGACTAAAGGGTTTACCCCTCCCAATGCAGCATATTTGGGAAGATGAGGGAAGTTTACATGATAGAGTATAACTCCAGGCTCACTAAGTTTAAACATTAATGCTGATTTGTCGAACAGCGTTGAGCAATAAGGGTGAATAACATCCGTGCTTAGGAAAAGTATATCTCTAAGATAATCTGGGTCATTCATATTAACCAAGAAATCATAAACAATCTTAGTTCGTTCAGTCTCAACATGAATATCTGGTTTAATACCTACTTTATGCAATGCAGAAATAGCACTACCACATGAAATTAAAATTGCTTTTTCTTTATTTCTTTCAATAATAGGAAGAGATGCATCCAAAGATGGACCATTCGCAATCACAAAAACTGGGGTTCTATTATATTCCGATGGGATTTTCTTCCCCTGCACCAGGAATGGAACAGTTCGTTCAAGATTATCAACCGTATGAGAAAGAGCTATCAGATTATCATCAAAAAAACCCCACCCCATCACTAGCAGATAATACTCCTGCTGGACCCTCTCAATTAAACTTTTGATTTTATCATTTTGGTAACCCCACATGATAAAGGCATTAGCGATAAGAAAAGAACCTCGGCTATGAATAGCCGATGCAAAATCATTAAAGATAGTATCTTCATCTTGGCCTAATAAGATATGTAGACCGAGGTTCTCTTTATGTAAATAATCAAGCAAAGGAGCCCAATCGAAACAAAAAAGAGATGCATAAAAAAGATCTAAATCTGGTTCCAAAAGAAATAAAGTGCCAATTTTGCATTGTTCATAAAGATAACCAAGGTGGTAACCCAACCCAACCCCAAACACCAGTGCGGTCGGAACTTCAGTTGGTACTTTTTTTAATGGCTCTTCTCGAACAGAAATATCATCAAGATAAGCATTGAGTTTATTAAGATACTCAACGTGCATAAATCCGAGTGGGTTGGCTTCTTGACTAAATGAGAACTTGGATAACCCCCCTTTATCCATGAACTCTTTAACTAATGTCTCACAGATAAGATACGGCTCATCACCATATACCGCGACATCATCATCGATCCAAGCCATATTTGGCTGGCCATTTTCATTACAAAAAAAACGAAATGGTCGGCTTGGTTGATATGACTCATACATATCTGCAATATGGGGGATATATTTACGAAATGCAGCAATATTCTGTGAGAATCGAAGCGGCAAGGCCACCGACATGGCAGCCTCTTGCTCTGCACGTTCTTTTAGTCGTAAAGCAACACCTTCAGCTTTTTCCAAAATATCATCAATATTTTCCGACATCAGAACTCCTTGCTATTCACACTATAAATTTGCTTTGCTTTACTCGCCAACCCAATCACAGACAACTCATTGAAAATGATTTTACGGTGATCAGATGCCACTTTTTTCATGCTTTCTTCTTGTTGAAAAAGTAATGTAGCCAATAAAGTGGTATCTTGTTTTAGTGAAGGCTCACTTTCAGCGAGATGCAGCAAACGATCAATCAAAGAAATCCGCTCATCCATACAGACCAGAGCATCATCATAGCTTTTTCTGGCTAATAGATATTGAAGTTGCTCGTAATTTTCTGTGAGAGCTTGTTGCAAAGAGGCTAAAGTGGTCATTACAACTCACCCAGTTGCTGTCTCATTTGATAGCCCTGTTGTTTAGCTGAATCGGGTAACTGATCCCAACCAGATTTTATAGTAACCATCAAAGCCATGACCTCTTCAATCGGGGCTACATCCAATGCAAGGCTTGCATCCCAAATTCGCTCGTCCATATAGGAATAGAGGCTATATAAATCTTCAGCAATAGCCCCTTGACTCATATCAAGTGCATCCTGCAAACCATGTAATAATCCCTGAGCTTTCGATACAGCGGTAGATTTTGCTTCCATATCACGACGCTCAATTGCACCTTTGGCTTGAGCCAAACGTTCAAGTACACCTTGCATCATGAGCTGAATAACACGATGAGGATCGGCAACAGCCAAGTCAGCAGTGACACTGGTTGCCTTATATGCTTTAAGATTACGCTGGTACATAGCCTGCTCCTCGTAATATAAATTTATTTCTTGTTATTAATCTGTAATGATTGCAGTGCTGCCGCTGAGTGATTCATTTTCACTAACAAGGCGTCTAGGCTACCATATTGAGCACGTAGTGAAGCTTCGTATTTAACCAATTGAGCGTTTGATGTGGCCTGCTTCTGGTTCAAGCTACGCAGATCGGCATTCAAAACATCTGTACGTTGATCCAGCATACCGCCAGACTTGGAATACTCTTTTAAACCTGTATTCAAGGTTGCAGCAATACCCTTTTCTCCACCGAAAAGCCCAACGACTTGGTCAAAGTTTTTATCAACAGCATCATCAAATTTTGTTTTGTCCAGAGACAACTTGCCTTTATTATCCATCTTAATGCCTACTTCAAAGATGGTTGAGTAAGTCGTACTGGTACCTGCTTTATTTGTTACAGTATTAGCCATAAAACTGCTAATGGTACGAGTGCTCGCATCACCAGCGAGCGCGCCACCATCATCTTGTCTAACTCCACCAACGATACTATTACGCTTGCCCAACGCGTCCATTTTATCTTGCAGCGCGTTATAACCATCAATAAACTGCTTGACCATATCCTGAATCGCAGTTTTATCAGTTGTTATGGCAACTTTATTGGATTTCAGAGTTGTGCCATCACTTTCTTTATCTGATACCCGTAAAACCGTTAATTTTAAGTCCTGAATAGAGTCGTCAAACACATTGGTATCACTTTTAAGTGTATTACCATCAACAGTAATTTCAGCACTACTAGCGGCTTGCTTTTGGCTCATCGCAGAACCAGTAGCACCAGTTGCAAAGATATCCAGCTCAGAATTATTACCAGTGATCAGCAAATCTTTGCCATCTCCAGATATCCCAGAGTCAATAACAAATTTTGCCTTACCATCGGCAGTATTGACAATATTTGCACTAAGACCGAAGTTATCTCCGTTGCTATTAATACTTTTACGAATGTCTTGCAGAGTATCCCCTGCCTTGACATCAACCTTGAATTCCTTGTCACCGGCTTTGAAGGTCAACTGACCATCCTGAGTCACAAGTGGAGTTGTCGAACTGGCAAATTCACCTTCAACACGGCTAGTGGTTGCCAATTTATTGACGGTAATATTGTACTGACCATTGGAGCCACCACTTTTACTCTCCACCTTCATCACCGGGTTATCTTTATCTTGGGTGATGGTGACGGCTCGCTTGTTGAAGGCCCCTGGTTTGCTCAAGGTATCGAGAATATCGGTGAATGCGGTGAGGGATGACTTCAGCTGGCCTATACCAGATATGCTGATCTGGGTGCTGTTTTGCTTGGTCAAAATCGGTTTCTGTAGCTGGGCCTTCTTGGCCGCTACGCTAGCAGCGATGACGCTCTCAAGATCAAGCCCAGAGCCCGCCCCGGCAGAAGTAATGGCCATGTTATCTTCTCCTCATCAATTCGGTTCAAATCTCGCTATCAAACAACAGTCCGCGTTTAGGGTTCGCCCCTGCTTCACCTTGCTGCAACGCCTGGATCCGCTTGTGGATAGCAATCAACTCTTCTGTAGGGATCTGCCGGATCACCGAGCGGGTATCAGAGTCCATTACCTTTATTACAACCTGGCCAGACTCCTGCTCCATGCTGAAATTAACGGTCCACCCTTGCAACTTGCCAAATTCCTGCAAGTTTTGTACCTGTTTTTCAATATCTGCCTGGCTCTGCACTTGTTGAAGCTCAGTTTCCTTTGCCTGCTCCTGACTTTTTTGCTGTACAGTCCCGGCATCCTCAACCGTGCCAGAAAGCAGTTGAGCGGCCACCTGGCCGCTCTTGTCACTTAGCTGTAAGGAAGCGCCATTGGCAGATGACAGATTGCCTATTTCGGTTGCCATCTTATCTCTCCCATCTTAGTCAGCCTAGTCAACCCATTACCCAAGCAGGGAAAGAGCAGACTGCGGTCTCTGGTTAGCCTGAGCCAAGACACTGGATGCGGCCTGTTGCAGAATATTCTGCTTGGTCATGTTAGCAGTCTCGGTCGCAAAATCCGCATCACGGATACGAGAGCGAGCGGCACTAACGTTTTCCGCGATATTAGCTTGGTTACGAATAGTCGAATCTAATCGGTTTTGTACCGCACCAAGCTCGGCTCGTTTGCTATCAACCACTCCCAACATTGAGTCCACTGCCGCCAATACGTTTTGAGCGTTACTCTGACTACTAATGCTGATACCACCAGCACTTCCACCAACAAAAATGGTCGTGACACCAACAGCAGCTGCCGTTGTAGCAATAGTTGTCGCTGCGGCGGCAGCAATACCGGAGATGCTAAAACCAGCGGATTGATCAAGTGCAAAGCCGATCGTCTGATTGGCGTCAGCACCGACCTGGAAAGTACCTGTATAAGAACCATCAAGTAACTTGGTTCCCGCAAAAGTCGTATCTTTGGAAATGCGATTGATCTCTGACCCCAGCTGGTCAACCTCTTTCTGCAATGCTTCACGATCTTTGGCTGAGTTGGAACCGTTAGCAGATTGCTGTGCCAACGTACGCATGCGCTGCAACATACCGGTCACTTCATCCATCGCGCCTTCAGCCGTTTGAGCCAGAGAGATACCGTCGTTGGCGTTACGGTTACCCTGATCCAAACCGTTGATCTGGGAGGTCAGACGGTTGGAAATCTGCAGACCCGCTGCATCATCTTTCGCGCTGTTGATGCGCAGACCGGATGCCAGACGCGTGTACGAGGTATCCAGAGATTTGGTGGTATTCATCAAATTACGCTGGGCGTTCAATGATGACGTATTGGTATTAATAAACATGGCCATAATAAATTCTCCCGAAGAACATGCGACTGCGGGTTGCGCTGTCAAAGCTGACAACGGCCCACCGTAGAAGAGGAGGTTGAACGAGCCTCTCTCTTCTGGCGGGTATCTGTTTGAACGGACAGGCTACCCGCAGCTATGCAAACGTTGGATTCCGAACACCCCTCGATTGCCTCATCTTGGTTAACGGCGGCCAAGTCGCAATCTTTAGGACATTATTGGCAAAAACAGAACGCTTTCTCTCATCACTTTTTCAACCAGCCTTGCAGACATAACGCAAGCATTACCCGACTTTTCCCAGGTTGTATTCAGAACGCTCAATAAAACTCAAGCGGCCTTAAGTTGGCCGCTTGAGTTCAGACTGCTACACAAAAGTGAGGAACTATTAACCAAGCAGAGATAGTGCTGATTGAGGGCGTTGATTAGCCTGAGCTAAAACGCTTGAGGCCGCCTGCTGCAGAATATTCTGCTTCGTCATATTGGCTGTTTCAGTCGCAAAGTCGGCATCACGGATGCGCGAACGTGCAGCACTGACGTTTTCAGAGATGTTTGCCTGGTTGCGAATGGTTGAGTCCAAGCGGTTTTGTACGGCACCAAGCTCAGCTCGTTTGCTATCCACAACTCCCAGCATGACGTCTGCAGCAGCGAGGACTTGCTGTGCTCCGCTCTGAGTACTGATGCTGATGGAGCTACCTGCAGCAAAAATAGCAGTAACGTTAATCGCGGTACCAATCACGGTGCCTACGTCAACGGTAGTATTCGCCGCAGCAGCAATTCCAGAGATACTGAAGCCATCAGCTTGAGACAAGCTAAAACCGATGGTCTGGTTGGCGTCAGCACCGACTTGGAAAGTTCCGCCGTAAGTGCCGTCCAGTAATTTAGTACCAGCAAACGTAGTGTCTTTAGAGATACGGTTGATCTCGGCCCCAAGCTGGTTAACCTCTTTCTGCAGAGCCTCACGGTCCTTTGCTGAGTTTGAGCCGTTGGCAGATTGTTGCGCCAAGGTGCGCATGCGCTGGAGCATGCCGGTCACTTCATCCATTGCGCCTTCAGCCGTTTGTGCCAGAGAGATGCCGTCGTTAGCGTTACGGTTACCCTGATCCAGACCATTGATCTGAGAAGTTAAACGGTTGGAGATCTGTAAACCCGCAGCATCATCTTTTGCGCTGTTGATACGCAAACCGGATGCCAAACGGGTATACGAGGTATCCAGAGATTTGGTGGTATTCATCAAATTACGCTGGGCGTTCAGTGATGACGTATTAGTGTTAATGAACATGGCCATAATAAATTCTCCCGAAGAACATGCGACTGCGGGTTGCGTCACCATAACTGAGTGACGACCCACCGTTGAAGAGGAGGTTGAACTGGCCTCTCTCTTCTGGCGGGTACCTGTTTGAACAGACAGACTACCCGCAGCAATGCAAACGTTGGATTCCGAACACCCCTCGATTGCGTCATCTTTTTAGCGGCAGAATTTTGCCAAGCTTTAGGAAAATTGTTGCCGATAACGGCAAGTCTCCTCCTGTGAGGGGTAACATACTCAATCACCCCACCCTCTATGGGAGAGCCTTCCAGCCATGCCCATAGATGAGCCTGAGGAAATATAATTTTGGCATGATGTATGCACACACTGAGGGGAGTGACGCCAATTTGGCGACACAATAAAAAATGGCCGGAGAACCGGCCTAAAAATGAGCATATGCTCAGGAGAATATGACCAAGCGTGACAGAACTGAACAGCTGGACAACACTTGGCATTACTAGTAGAGAATTATATCTCTCCCGATAGAACAGAGTGCGAACCCGAACACCCCTTTGTTCCATCTCTTGACCAGGGCGGCCTGAACAACCGCCCTGTTTTCTTTTGTTAGCCTTGCAGCAGTTGGAGTGCTGACTGAGGTCTCTGGTTGGCCTGTGACAGGATACTGGAAGCTGCCTGCTGCAGGATATTCTGTTTGGTCATATTGGCAGTTTCGATCGCGAAGTCAGCATCACGGATACGCGAACGAGCTGCACTAACGTTTTCCGAAATGTTGGCTTGGTTGCGAATAGTCGAATCCATCCGGTTCTGTACTGCCCCCAGCTCAGCACGCTTGCCATCTACAACAGCTAACATTGCATCTGCTGCTGCCAAAACCTCTTGAGCTTTACTCTGAGTGCTAATACTGATGCCGCCAACTCCCCCACCAGTGAAGATATTACTCAAAGCAACTGTGGTCTGTGCACTAGCAGCATTCAGAACCGTAATCGTAGTTGCAGCAGCTTCAGCAATACCCGAAATGCTAAAGCCCGCGTTTTGACTCAAACTGAAACTAATGGTTTGGTTGGCATCAGCCCCAACCTGGAAGCTCCCAGTGAAAGAACCATCCAACAGTTTGGTCCCCGCAAATGTGGTAGAGGTAGAGATACGGTTGATCTCTGCTCCCAGTTGATCCACCTCTTTTTGCAGTGCTTCACGATCCTTGGCAGAGTTGGAACCATTAGCCGACTGTTGTGCCAAAGTACGCATACGCTGCAGCATGCCGGTCACTTCATCCATGGCCCCTTCCGCAGTTTGTGCCAGAGAAATACCATCATTAGCGTTACGGTTACCTTGGTCCAGACCGTTGATCTGAGAGGTCAAGCGGTTGGAAATTTGCAGACCCGCGGCATCATCTTTGGCGCTGTTGATACGCAAACCAGATGCCAGTCGAGTGTAGGAAGTATCCAGTGATTTGGTCGCGTTCATCATATTACGCTGAGCGTTGAGTGATGAAACGTTAGTGTTGATAAAAAGGCCCATGACTATTCTCCTAAGCTATTAAATTTACTCTTCTATTTGCTCTGGCTTTATTATTTTCTGTGCCCGATGCGTCTTATTTAACGGCTCGTTTTTGGATGTCTTTAGCATTTTTTTCAACGCTTCATCGCATTAACGCCGCTTACCTTATATATCGGCGGGTCGGGGGGATACTTAAGGAAAAAATCGGGTCAAAACCAGTGACAGACTCAACCTTCTGAAGCTAGCCAACGGCAGGGGACAAACGAGACACTACCGTTCGTGCTGCGATAAAAAATCCGCCCCGACTCTCAATTTTGTCGAGCACTGTTGGCGATTGGGCTCACCAACCCCTAAAATCGCGGCCCCATCAACAATTTGGCGTGAGTTGTTCTCCATGCAGACACTGGTTGAGCAGATTGTTTACATCAGCGACATGTTTGGTACTGCGGTATTCGCGTTTTCAGGGGTATTGGTGGCTGGACGACTCAGAATGGACGGGTTTGGCGTCATGGTTTTGGCGGCGGTCACTGCCATCGGCGGCGGCACTATCCGTGACATGATCCTGGGAGCCACCCCCGTGTTCTGGGTGCGCGATCCCCTCTATATCTGGGTCGTCATTGCGACGGCGCTGATCGGTATGTGGATGGTCAAGCTGCCCCGCAGAATGCCTTGGTATGTACTGCCGGTGGCGGATGCCTTCGGACTGGCCCTCTTTACCGTGATCGGTGCCCAGAAGGCCCTCAACTTCGGCACCCCGGGGCTGATTGCCGTGATCATGGGCACCATGACCGGGGTAGCCGGTGGCATGATCCGCGATGTACTGGCGCGGGAGGTCCCCATGGTGCTGCAAAAAGAGATCTATGCCACCGCCTGTATCCTTGGCGGCATTCTCTATACCCTGGCACTTGAGGCCAACATGGACAGGGTAACGGCCATGCTAATCTGCATGACGGCCGTGTTTGGCCTGCGGGTCGCGGCTATCTACTGGCATCTGTCGCTGCCAACCTTCTCGCTGCAACGCAATTGAGAGCAGGCCCACAGCGTCATCATGTCGCTGTGGGCCGCGCGTTGAACCAAATAGGCTTTTCTGTTGTCATAGAAGCAGTCGTTGTTAGCCGGAACTTCTCATGCGCAAAATCGGTATGCTTACCACCCTCCTCCTGGCGAACGTGACGGCAGCCCACGCCGAAGCACAAGTGGTATTTGGACGACTGGCCTCGGCGCCGGTGCAGCAGTTCAACCAACAGATACGCCAGGCAAGCCATCAACAGCAAAACTGGGTCAATGACTACCGTGAGGTAGCTCTGCGATTCGTCGGTCATGGTGACACGCCCAGCCGCATCCATGCCCAGCAACTGGACAATGACTTGGTGCTCTCGGTCGCCCTCGACGGCAGCAAGAGCGACATGATCTACATCCTGACCCTCTATCGCAGCAACAACCTGTGGCAGATGCGGGAGGCAGAAATGGGCTGGCGTTGTCAGGGGCAAGACTCCTTCACTCCGGTTCCCTGTCCCTGATAGTCAGGGCTCACTCTGTGAAATTAAAAAATCCGGCACATTGGCCGGATTTTTTATTGAAAGTGAAAAACACGCTTACGGGCGGTACACCTTGACGTTGTCAAAGCCCTTCTCTTTCAGATAGAGCGCCTGCAGCTTGCTCATCACGCCACGATCGCAGTAGAGCAGGTAGGTCTTCTCCTTGGGCAGATCGCCAAAGGCAGTGGCCAGCTTGAAGAAGGGGATATGCAGCACTTCACGACCTTCCACCACCAGCGGTTTCTCATCGTGTTCATCGGCAGAACGGATATCCAGGATCACCTCGTCAGCGCCCAGCACCTGGGTGGTTTCCACCTCTTGCACTTCAGCGGCAGTCTCTTCACCGATACGGCGGATATCGAGGTAACGGGCCTCTGAGACCACCTTGTCCAGAATGGAGAAGTCAAAATTGGCCTCTTCCTCTTCAATGCGGGAGAGCTCGGCCTTCACGGTCGGCTTCTTGGAGATGACCCCACAATACTCCGGCATGGTCTCGGCAAACTCCAAAGTGCCGATGCGGCGGGCTTCGTTGATGATATCCGGCTTGTCCCAGGTGATAAGCGGGCGCAGGATCACCTTGTCGGTGACCCGGTCGATCACGTTCAGGTTGGTGAGAGTCTGGCTGGAGACCTGACCCACACACTCACCGGTCACCAGCGCCGGGATCTGGAATTCATCGGCCACCTTGGCGGCAGCACGCATCATCATCCGCTTGAGCACCACGCCCATCTGACCGTTGTCGATCTTCTCGAGGATCTCGGCAACCACCGGCTCGAAGTCGACCGCGGTGAAACGTACCCGGTGGGATGAACCGAAGCGGTTCCACAGGTGATAGGCCACCTGCTTGACGCCGATCTCGTGGGCCGCACCGCCCAGATTGAAGAAGCAGTAGTGCACCCGGCAGCCGCGCTTGATGAACTGGAACGACGCTACGCCGGAGTCAAAACCGCCGGAGAGCAGGCTCAGCACATCTTCCTGGGTCGCGATGGGCATGCCGCTCAGGCCCTGATGGATGGCGCTGACAATAAAGAGCTCTTCGCCGTCGATCTCGAGGTTGATCTTCACATCCGGGTTCTTGAGGCGCACACCATTACTTTCGCAGTGCTGATTCAATCCACCGCCCACGTAACGCTCAACCTCGAGGGAGGAGAACTCATGCTTGCCGTGGCGCTTGGCGCGCACGCAGAAGGTTTTGCCCTTGAGCTGGTCGCCCCATACGGCTTTCACCTGCTCGAAAATGTCGTGCAGATCGGTAAACTTGCTGGCTTGTACCTCGAGGAAGGCCTGAATGCCCGGAATACAGGCCAAAGCTTCGATAGCCTGCTCGCGGAACTGGTCATTGCGGGAGCTCACGATCAGCTTGTCCCAATCCATCCGTACGCGGGCATCGTCGTCGAAGCGGCGCAGGACATTGCGGATATTGCCCTGCAGGATCTTGATAAAGCGCTGGCGAACCGACTTGCTCTTGATGGTGATTTCCGGGAACAGCTTGATAATGAACTTCATGGTAATGACTCGGGTGACCTTGATTTAAGGGCGCGAATTATATCAGAACTTTGTGGCCAGCGCCTACTGGATGAGCGTTTGCTCACATTCCCCCACGCAGTGTTTGCCGTACAGCGCCAATCTTGCGTATATTCCCGACCCTGCGCCTCGCCAGATTTTTGACAACAGACTGATCCGATGAAGACCTATATCTACTACCCCGGCATGGAGGTACGCGACGAGCTCTGGCTCAAATTTGCCCTGCTCTATCTGGAGCGGCTTGCCTTTGTCTTCACCGTCAGCGAAAAGAGCGGTCTCACCGCCCTGCTCGATACCCTTCAACAGCAGAGCGATCTGCTGGCCGAGCGGCCCGATGCAGCCTTTTTTGCCGCCATTACCCCGCAACTGGAGAGCCAGATAAGCGGCCTTGTGGCCCCCGATTTCGTCCGCCACAAGGTGTTTGGCAACAAGGAGCTGATTGGTCGCTGGCGTCAGGAGGCCAACCACGACTGCTTCTGCCCGGATCAGGCGGGGCTGGAGCGGCTGCACGGCTTTTGCCTTACTCACGGCTTTGCGACCCGGGATGAAGGGGGGATCAGAATGGCGCGGCGCTTTGCCAACCTGCTCTCCATGCGTCTCGCCCGTGAGTGGGCACTCGCCAATGACGGGGCGCTTATTACCGATCACGACTATCTCGACCGCCTGCTCCATCTGCTCGAATCCCGCTACCACAATCGCGGTGGTCAGGATTGCTTCCACCTCGAGATCCCGTTGCAAGTGCCCACTCACCTGGCCGACATTCCGTTTGCAGAGCTGATTGCCCTGCGCGGGCGCAGCGGCTTTCGCCAACAGCTGGCCGAATTTCATCTGGCCATCGACAACCTGCTCGCCATGCTGGGTAGCGGCTATGCCGACCCGGCGGCCCTGACCCGCCTTGAGCAGGCTCAGCAAGGGCTCAATCAACTGCTCGGGCCCGAGACCCTCAGCATGCCACTCACCACCCTGGTCAGCACCAGCCTGCCCGCCGTAGCCATGCTCCACCAGTTAAAGGCGAGCCACCCCGAAAGCAACCTCATCTTCCATCCCATCAAGAAGAGCCACTTTCACCAGCGCAAGAGCCAGCACTTCTTCAGCCGGCTCGGCCATCTGCGCCAACCGGGCTGAATGGGCGGAATGAAAAAGGGGTTGGCATTTGCCAACCCCTCTCGTTATCTGCGGCCTACCAATCATCACCACGATGATTGGCCCGCTCTTGCGCCTTCCTGCGCGCCTCCATCGCCCTGTCACGGCGGATATTGGAAGGGGTACAGGCAAACTGTTTCTGATAGCAACGCGCAAAACTCTCGGAAGCTGGTTCGAAAGGTGAATAGAACCCGGTACGTTCAGGAGAAACATGGTGATCACCATGATTGGTTGTGGCACAACCCGAACTCATCAGCACCAGCAAGGGACACAGAACACGCAGCAAAAGAGAACTCCCGATTGGATTTGAATGAACTCGTAATTATTCATAAATTAATTCATCCAATCAAATATTGATGCATTTCAAATAGTTAATTACATTCACCTCAATGGCTGTCGGCAAAACGAACAACGGGTGATGGTGCCGGCATCACTGTCAGGATGCACCACGCGAAACTCGATACGATCGCTGTTGCCCGCTTCATCCACCACCACCAGCTGATAACGACCCGCCACACTCAGCACCTGATCCCCGTCCCAGCGCAGTCGCTGGCCGTTGAGAAACCAGGCCGACTTGCCGACACCGCCCAGCACCTTGGGCTGCAACCGATAGCGCTGGCTGCGGATAAGGTTGCCCTCCCCCAGCGCCACGATGCGAATGGGGGCCTGCAGCTCGGCGCTCTGCCCCTCCCCTGCACAACTGCTGGCGAGCAGCGACTGCCGCCGCTCGCTGGGGGACCGCCAAGGCTCCAACGACAACGGCCAGAGTGCCCGAAAACCGGATTGTGCCGCATCGGGGCAACGGGTCAGCGTCGGCTTGCCTTCGGCAGTGAGTGCAACTTGCCGCAGCGGCGAGGGCCAGTCCATGGGATCCGGCAAGGTGGGAGGATCGCGCCCTTCCAGCAACCAGGCGCTCTGGCGCTGCAAACAGGCTTCAGGCAGGGTCGCGCTGGCCTTGCGCCCCAGCGGCCAGCAAATCTCGGCCTCGCTCACCGTGTTGGGCTGTGCCGGCAGAGGGCTGTTGTCAGCCAGTCGCGAGTAGACCGAAAGCAGCAGCGGCACCGCCGCGCTCTGGCCGTAAAAACCGGGCATAGGGGTACCGTCGGGGCGCCCCAGCCAGACGCCGATGGTCCAGCGACCGGAGACCCCCATCGCCCAGCTGTCGCGATAGCCATAGCTGGTACCGGTCTTCCAGGCCAGCCTGTTGACCCGGCCGGTCGCCTCGCTGGCAAAGGGTTGGTCCGCCCGTCCCTGCGCGCTCAATATCTGCCAGATGATCCAGGCCGCTCCCGGGCTCAGCAAGGGGCGTGACACCGCCTGCTGCCCCGCCAGCCAGACCGGCATTGCCACCTGCCCCTGCCGGGTCAGTGCGCTGTAGAGGGCCACCAGCTGCTCGAGTCGAATGCCCGCCGCCCCCAGCGCAATGGCCGGATTGGGTTTGTCGGAGAGCGCCAGCCGCACCCCAGCGTTGTCGAGGCGGCTGACCAGCTTGTCGGGCCCGAGCGCCTCCAGCACCTGCACCGCCGGCACGTTGAGGGATTGCTGCAGTGCCTGAGCGAGGGTCACCGGCCCCTGAAAGGCGCCGGAAAAGTTGGCGGGGCGATAGTCAGATCCCAGCCTCGGCGCATCGGAGAGCAGGGAGGCCGAGTGCACCAACCCTTCATCCATCGCCAGACCGTAGATAAAGGGCTTGAGGGTGGAGCCGGGAGAGCGGATTGCCTGCACCATGTCGAGATAACCGTGGCGGCGCAAATTGCCATACTCGGCGCTACCCACATAAGCGCGCACAGCCATGGTTTTGTTATCTACCAAGAGCAACGCCGCTGAGGTCTGCTCGGGGAAGCGGCGAATGTAGCTCGCCACCCGCCCCTCCAACCAGCGCTGCAGATCGCCATCAATGGTGGTGTGCACCAGCGCCCCGGCCTGATGGTCGGCGGCGAGACGGGCAAAGAGCGGCGCCTCCATCGGCGTGAAGTGACCGCGGGCCAGCACCGGCTCGATACGCCCCTCCAGCCACACCTGTTCGGGCCAGACGCCTTGCGCTACCAGCCGCTGCATCACCTTGTCACGGGCGGTGCGGGCCCGCTCGGGATGGCGGTCCGGCCGGTTGCGACTGGGGGCCTGCGGCAGCACCGCCAACAGCGCCGCCTCGGCATAGGTCAGCTTGGCGGCGCTCTTGCCGAGATAGGCAAAACTTGCCGCCTGCACCCCCTCCAGATTGCCGCCAAACGGCGCCCGATTGAGGTAGACGGTGAGCAGGGTGCGCTTGTCGTAGTGCCACTCCAGTTGCAGCGCACGGGCCATCTGGCGCAACTTGCCGGGCACGCTCCTGTGGTAGGGTTCGATAAGACGCGCCACCTGCATGGTGAGGGTCGAGCCGCCCGACACAGCCCGCCCATAGCGCAGCCACTGCCAGACCCCGCGCACCATGGCCACCGGATTGACTCCAGGATGACGCCAGAAGTAGCGATCCTCGTAGCCCAGCAACGCCTCGATATAGCGGGGGGAGACCTGCTCCAGGGTCACGGGGTAGCGCCACACGCCGCTGGTATCGGCAAAGGCGCGCAGCGGCCGCCCCTTCATGTCGAGCACCACCCGCGCATAGGCGGGGTCGAGTGGCGGCGGCGGGAAGAGTCGATCCAACGCCAGCAATGACAGCAGCAGTGCGACAACTCCCAGCACCGAGAAACGCAGCCAGCGCGGCAGACGGCCAAGCCGGTGGCGGCAAATGCGGCCACCGTGACACAGTCGCAGCCAGCCGCGCCGCCAGAAAGTGAGCGGGCGAACCCGCTCAAGGGAGGGTTTGTTACTCAGAGATACGCACCTCTTGGATATCCTCACCCACAGCCCGCAGCTCGGGGCGGTACATATCCTCCACCTGGGTCGGCGGCACCTGATAGCGACCCGGCGTCACCGCCCGCATCAGGTAGACCAGTTGCTGGTTGCTCCCGGCGCTCAGATCCAGCGCCGCCGTGTAACGGTCATCGCGAAACTCCTGATGCTTGAGGTAGTCGTTCCACTCGCTCTGCCACGCCGGTTTTCCCTCAATGGAGAGCTCTTCCAGCTTGATGCTGTTGCCAAGGGCCGGGTTCTCCAGCTCGAAGCCTGCGGGCACCATCTCCACCAGCAGGGCATCGGGCACCGCGGATTCGCTGCTGACGTTGAGTCGCACCACCACCAGATCCCCCACCTTCACTGTGGCGGGATCAAAACGCTGACCGTCGCCGTTGAACCAGCTGCGGGTCACACTCATCCCTTTGCTAATCCGTGCTGGCGCCTGTTCGGGGTAACCTACCAGAGTGCGCTGCACATAGAGGGATCCCTTGCCCTCGTTGGTGACGGTGCTCGCGGCCAGTGCCTCGGGGGCACCCTGCTGTAGCGGAGCCGAACCGCTCAGGGATCCACTGCCAAGAGAGGAAGTTACCTTGGCCTGCCAGTCGACGGCAGGATCGAAACGGGCCAGTCGCAACAGAGCGAGCCGCTCCTGAGTGCTGAGCCACTGACGGTGAGCCAGGGTATCGGCCACCTTGGCGCTGAGATCAGGCCAGCGCTCCCCAGCCAGCTTGTGCTGGCGTAGCAAGGAGAGCTCAAGGGCTTCATCGCGCAGCGGTGAGCCGTAATCACCCAGATAGTCATCCCCGCGCTCGGTCGCCAATGCCCGGCTGAGGGCCTTGGCGGCGTTCTGCTCATCCCCCATGGCCGAGAGCGCCAGCGAGAGGTGCAAAAGCGGCAAACCGGAGCGGGCGTGATCAGCCTGCTGCTCCCAGATAAGGCGCAGGGTAGCGAGCGGCGCCTTGCCCACCCGGGCCAGCACATAGGCGCTGTAAGCCTGATAGGCCAGCCGGCTGTGCTCGGGGGCACTGCTCCAGCGCTCGCCGAACTGGCTGTCGGTGAGATAGCTCTGCAGTCGGTTCAGCGCCTGATTGAGCATGGCCTCCGGCACTGCGTCACCCGCCTCCTTGCGCGCCAGCAGATAGTCGGCAGCATAGGCGGTGAGCCACTGCTCCTCGTCGGAGCGACCATCCCAGAGGCCAAAGCCACCGCTGGGCAGTTGCAACCGCTGCAGCCGTTGCAGCAGGGCGCGCTGCACATCCGCCTCACTCGCCGCTTTCTTGCCCTCTGCGGGTTTGCTCCAGGCGGCCCGCTCATCGGCCGTGGTCAGCAAGTAAGGCCAGGCCCGCGACAAGGTCTGCTCCAGACAGGCGTAGGGGTAGTCAGCCAGCGCCTGCCACTGGGCTGCCGGATCCCAGGGGGGAGTGCCGGAGAGGCTGAGCAGCCCCTGCAGGTTGGTGCGATCCAGCCCGGCCAGCTCAGCTGGCGCAAAGCTCATCTGCTGGCCGGGGGCCAGCATCTGGTAGCGCTGGCGAGTCTCGGCCGGCCAGGGGGAGCGCAGCGGCAAAGTCCAGTCGCGGCTGATGGCAAAATCCTTGCCGCTGGCCGCCAACTGCAGGCTCGCCACGCCGCTCGCCCCGGTCACGGTGAGCGGCAGGGTCAGCCACTGCTCCTCGCCGTTTTTAAGGGCAAGGGTGCCGGGCAGCTCGCCGTTTGCCTTGAGCCCACCGTTGAGGGTCCAGACAAGGGAGAGGGTCTGATCTTCGCCACTCATGTTGCGCAACTGCACCAATGCCCGGGTCTCATCGCCTCTGGCGCCAAAGCGCGGCCAGCCAATTTCGGCCACCAGCGGCGCCACTACCTTGACGGCGCGCTCGGCCTCCCCGACTTGCTGTTCGTTCCAGGCCAGCGCCATCAGCGCCAACTCGCCGTTGAAGTTGGGCAAATCGAGCGGGATCACCGCTTTGCCCTGCTGGTCAAAACTCACCTCGCCGCTCCAGAGTGCGGCGATCTCGACCCGGCTCTCAAGCGCACCACCCTTTTTCAGCGGCGCCCGATCGCCCCCGTAGTTGAGGCGGGCCAGCTTGCCATCCTGCGGCGGGATCACCTGGCCGTAGTTGTCGAACAAATCTTGGGAGAAGCGCTTGCGACCAAAGAAGATCTCGAACGGGTCGAGAGGCTGGTAGTCGCTGATATTGAGCACGCCCCGATCCACCGCCGCCAGCACCACCCGCCCCCGACTGTTGGGGGTGGAGGTGGCGGTTACTTCCAGCCGGGTAAGGGGCACCGCTTTATCAGGCGCGCTCAGGGTGAGCGGCAGTCGGCGCGCTTCCCGGTCCAGGGTGAGCGGCACCAGTCCGACCGAGCGCAGGCTCTGCCCCTGCTGCTTGCCAGCCGGTCTGGAGGCGCTGTCTGGCGCGGCAATCTGGGCCGAAATGTGCAGATCATGACGCAGCCACTCGGGGCTGACCGGGATCTCGAACTCGCCGCGGGCATCCTTGGCATCATCACCGGCACCCTTGAGTTCGATACGCTGCCACCAGCGCAGGCCATCGCCATCTTCCACCAGCAGCAACCCCTTACCGGGGCGCGGCGCCACCAGCGTCACTTTGGCTTTGTCACCCGCCTGATAGGCACGTTTGTCGAGGGTGATGGCAATCTTGTCGGGCCGCGCCTGCTCGCCACCGCCGCCCCAGGCGTAACTGCCTATTTCCACCCGCAGGCTGGATTGATGGCCCTGACTGTTCTCCACTTCCAATCGATACCAGCCAGCCGCCAGTTGCAGCGTGAGCGGGGTCGGCCCCTTGTCATCCAGCTGCAAGGTCTGCTCCTGCTCCAGATAAGGCTGGCTGTTGAACTCGTACTTCCACCCCTCGCCATCGGCGTAGTGCCAGTAGTAGTCGCGGTACTCGTTGATAAGGCGCACCTTCACCGCCCCCGCCACCGGCTGGCCTTGCTCATCAAGGTTGAGGATTTGGAAGGGGAGCGGCTTACCCCCCTCTACCCGATCCGCCACGAAGTCGGCCTTAAGCGCCGGCCACTGGCTGCCCGCGGGCCAGCCATACTGGGTGCGGCTGCGATTGACGGCGCGGCCACCGGGCTCGGCGAGCGACACCCGATAGGCCACCTCCAGCGGCCCGAGGGCGTGCACCCCATCGAGTTCATCAGCAAGCGAAAAAGTCCCCTGCCCCTGCGCATCGAGGGTGAGATTGAGAGGCTCGAGATCCTTGGCCTGCTCGGCAAGCAGCACGTCCCCCAGCGTGAACTCCTGCCACTGGGTAAAAGGCATGGTGGCGCGGCTGATCTTTACCTCCGCCTTGGCCTTGGTGGCACTGGCCGGCGCGCCGTAGAGATAGTCCCCCTGCAGTGGCAGGCTGAGGGCGGCGTCCAGACTCGTCACTTCCCCATCCGGCCCCTTGCCAAGCTGCAGTTTCAAGCGCTCAGGCAGAAATTCCTCTACCAAAAAGGGCCACTCGAAGCGACTGCCGGCGGCGGTCTTGAGGCTGATGGTCCAGCGCCCAAGCGGTGCATCGTTAGGCAAACGCAGGCCGTAGTGGGCCGCGCCCAAATTGTCCGGCAGCAGCCGCTTTTGTTCGAGCAATTGACCGTCCGGCTGCTTCACCTCCAGCTCCACCGCCATGCCGGGAAGCAGCTGGCCATCCTGCCCCTTGAGCAGGATCTCGCTGTCGAGCCGCTCGCCGGGACGATAGAGATCGCGCCCGCTGAACAGATAGAGCTGCTGGGCCTGCCAGGGCTGGGTGCCGAGATCGAAGGCGGAGAGATCGAGCGCAGCCCCATCGAGGCGCAGCACCGCCAGATGGTTGCCCTGTTCGGCCAGCAGCAGGCGAGCCCCCTGCACCTGATCGAAGCGACGATGGCCCTGCGGATCAGTGGTTTGCACCTGCAGCCGGTTGCCCTTCTCGTCGAGCAGGGAGAGCTGCACATCCTTGAGGGGATCGGCGCTGGCCAAGGAGCTCACGAACACCTCCAGCTGATCGCGGTAGCGGCGGGCACTGAGCCCCATGTCGCTCACCGCGAAGTAGGTGGTCTCCTTGCGCCAGTCGTAGTTGCCAAGGGGCGACATCACCGCAAAGTAGACGCCAGCCTCCGCCAGCTGCGGCTCCTTCACATTGATGAGGCGGGTTTCGCGCCGGTTGGCATCAAGCTCCAGCGCATAGCGGCCGCTGAATACCCGCTTGGCCCGCTGGGTGATTTGCTCAAGCTCCCAGTTGCCTATGCCAGCACCGGGGCGATATTCCGCCAGAAAACGGGGCAGATATTCCGCATCGACCCGAAAGAAATCGATATTGACCTCATCCACGTTGACAGCGCTGATGGGCAAGCGAAGTTCCTGACGCAGCGGCAATACCATGCCACTGGCGGTAAAGGAGGCTCCCGCCTCCAGCGGCCGGGTCTTGAGGGTCCAGCTCTGAGGGGATGGGCCCAGTCCCGCCTTGAGGCTCACTTCATAGCTTTTATCGGGCTGCACGTTCGGGAAATAAAGGGTGCGACCATCGTCGGCCAGGATCCACTCCCCCTGCACCTGCTTGCCCCCCTCACTGACCCCGAGCCAGCTCTGCCAATTGGCCTTGGGCGACAGGGGGCCGGAGAAGACCAGCGCCAGCGCCGGCGCATCGCGATATTGGCGGGCATTGGCCTGCACTACAGAAGTTGGCGCCCCGGCCTCCTGCTGGGCTGTGGATTCTGTGGTCGATATTTGGCTGGTGGGCTTGTCAGGGCCGCAGCCAGACAGCAAACCGACCACCCCGCAAAGCAGCAGGGTTGACCAGCGGCGGCGCAGAGCGCCGGTTTCAGCGGTAGAGCGGTGAGAAGCAGAGGGAAAGTCGAAGAGGCGCATAGGTTCCATCCCGAGTTGGAGCGCTGCAAACGCAGCGTGGCTGGAAACAGGATAAGGCATCCTGCTCACCCGACACAAAGCTCATTACCCGAATGGGCACAATTCCGCGCCCCTACTGAGCGAGAACCCCCTTGCCCACTGATCCAGTGCGGCAAGGGTTGTCATCTAGTCGTGGCTGGTCTCGTTTTTTGCTCCGCCTTTGAACCAGCGAAACAGGATGGCCATGACGGCCGCCAGAAACAGCACCAGCGAGGTAATCAGCAGGGCCCGGGTCAACAGTTCGCTGTGGTGGAGAAAGAAGGGGGTATTCATCGCCAGCTTGCCCACCAAACTGAGGCAGAGCGCCCACATAAAGGCACTGGCAAAGCTGGCCACGCACATGCGCAGCACGCTCAGGCGGCCAATCCCCATCAACATGGGGGTCAGCACCCGCACAAACGGGATAAAACGGGAGGAGAACATCGCCAGAAAACCGTACTTTTTCAGCAAGCGGGTCGCCTTGGGCAGGCTGTCGGGAGGCAACATCCGTTCGATATGCTCCATAAAGCGGGTGCGCTGCAGTACCCGTCCCTGCCAGTAGGCGAGCACAGAACCTATGCCAGCAGCCAACGGCAGATAAATAAGTGTTACTTCAGGGCCAAACACCCCCATGCCCACCAGCCCACCGGCCAGCAGTACCAGGCTGTCCCCCGGCAGGGGCAGGAAGACGAATGCGGACTCCAGCAGCAGTACCAGCATCAGGCAACTGATCAGCAGGGGTACCGCCTGCATCTGAACCAGGGCGTCAAAATCCTGATGCCAAATGGCCATCAGCATATCCAGCATGTCACTCTCCCTACTACACGGTTCATCATGAACGAGGCAGGGGTTATAGCACCCATCCCCTGAACAAAACGTTAATTTTGTCCGGCACAGAAAATAAAGTGTGTCGAAATATTGCAGCAACGAAGGAAATGCAAGAAGGGCGAAAAGCAGAAACAAAAAGCCCCTCATCTTGCACGCACAAGGGAGAGGGGCAAACAGGCACAGAAATAAAACGGTTACTCGGCGGTGGCCATCTGCCAGGTTTTGAAGCCGCCGGAGAGATTCTTCACTTTAAAGCCGTGCTGGCTCAGCAAACGGCAGGCGACATGGCCGCGCAGCCCAACCTGACAGCTGATCAGCAGCTCTTTCTCTTTGGGCAACTCATGGAGGCGACCACGCAACTCGTCGAGGGGGATATGCAGCGCCCCCGGAATGCGACCCAGCTTGTCGAGCTCCGGGCCATTGCGCACATCCACCACCAGCTGATGGGGGTTACGAGCCTGCACCTCGGCCACATGGCAGAGCAGGGTGTCCCCCTTCAGGTGATTGCTTGCCACAAAGCCCGCCATGTTGATCACATCCTTGGCCGATCCAAAGGGCGGCGCATAGGTGAGCTCCAGATCCTGCAGGTCAAACACGGTGAGACCGGCGCGCTGGGCCACCGCCAGCACGTCGATGCGCTTGTCGATGCCATCCTTGCCGATGGCCTGGGCGCCATAAATCTTGCCATCCGGGGCAAACAGCAGCTTGAGGCTGACCGGATGGGCACCCGGGTAGTAACCGGCGTGGCTGCCCGGGTGGACATAAACCTTCTCAAACGGCAATCCCAGTTGCACCAGTCGCTTCTCGTTGAGGCCGGTGCTGGCCACCGCCAGATCGAACAGCTTGCAGATGGCGGTCCCTTGCGTTTTCTTGTAGGTTTCGCTTCGGCCCAACATATTGTCGGCGGCAATGCGCCCCTGCCGGTTGGCCGGGCCCGCCAGCGGGATCAGCACAGATTCGCCGGTGACGAAGTCTATCTCTTCCACCGCATCCCCCACCGCATAGATAAAGGGATCCGAGGTACGCATCCCGGCATCCACTTTGATGCCGCCCCGTGGGCCCAGCTCCAGCCCCGCCTTGGCGGCGAGCAGGGTTTCTGGCTTGACGCCGATGGCGAGGATCAGCAGGCCGGTATCAAGATGGGAACCGTCATTGAGGGTCAGGCGCAGGCCACCGCTTTTGGCAGTCGGCACAGCGGAGGTCTTCTCGGCAGGCAGATCCAGACTCTCGATGGCGGTGAGGCCGGTGCGCAGGCGCAGGTCGATCCCCTCTTCCCGGATGCGGGCATGGAGCATGTTGGCCATCTCCTTGTCCACCGGTGCCATCACCTGATCGGCCAACTCCAGCAGGGTGACATCCAGCTTGCGCTGGTGCAGTGCCTCCATCATCTCCAGCCCGATAAAGCCGCCGCCCACCACGGTAACGTGGCGCGGCTGATCGTGATGCAGGGCCGCCAGAATGCGATCCATGTCCGGGATGTTGCGCAGGGTATAGACATGGGGGCTGTCGATACCGGGGAAGGGAGGACGGATCGGCGCCGCCCCCGGGCTCAGCAGCAGCACATCGTAATGCTCGCGCTGCTCTTCACCGGTTTGCAGGTTGCGCACCAGCAAGGTCTTGCCCGCCTTGTCGATCTCAATCACATCGTGGAAGACCCGCACATCGACGTTGAAACGGCGCTTGAAACTCTGGGGAGTCTGCAGCAGCAAGGCATCCCGGTCGGGGATATCGCCCCCGATGTGATAGGGCAGACCGCAGTTGGCGAAGCTGACAAACTCGCCCCGCTCGAACATCATGATCTCTGCCTCTTCGCTCAAACGACGAGCACGAGCCGCCGCCGATGCGCCCCCCGCGACACCACCGATAATCAGGATCCGTTTCATCTGCAAGACTCCTCATACATGATAATGGGCAATAAATTAGACTTTTCTAATTTAGAATTCAATGAAATTTTGTTTCACACCATTTTGCAGTATTCTTGCAACCCCGACGGTTGCTTAACAGGATGTTGTTTGTTCATGTCGTCTACCGCACTCAGTCATCTACCCCCTGCCCTCCAGACGCCGCTCTTTTTCCGTCTGGATCTGCGCAGTCAACGGCTGGTCGCCCTGACCGACGTGATGCAAACCCCGCTCTACTGGCTCGATGAGCCGCGCGCCCCCTGGCCTGCCCAGCTTCCCGATGCCCTGCGCCTGCCCATCGAACAACTGCTGGCCAACGGCCATGGCGGCAAGATCACCGTGCGCTTTGCCAGCCAGCTCTGGCACATCGCCCTCGCTCACGAGCAGGATGGCTTCTGGCTCATCTGTCTGCAGAACCTTCGTCAGGAGCCCATCGCCGATCTGGCATTGCAACTGCCGCGCCTCAGCCAGATGGCGAGCCAGCAACAGTATGCGCCCCTGCTCGAGGCCCTTAAAGAGAGTTTGGGGGCCGATCGGCTCATCCTCTGGCACTATCAGGCCAACGGCGATCTCGGCAGCGAGCAACTTACCCCTGTGTTCACCCTGGGGGTCGAGGCGCTCTACCCCATTCGCGGTGACAGCCGCTATATCCGCGCCCTGCGTACCCGCAAATCGTTAAGCTTCTCGGAAGCCGCCCACCAACCGATGTTGAGCAATCACCTCTATCTGACCAGTGCCGGTGTGCGCTCACGCCTCGATGGTGCCCTGCTGGAGCAGGACAAGCTGTTCGGGGTGCTGAGTCTGGAGTATCTCGATCCCACCCCGCTTAGCGAGGAGATGTTGCAGCTGGTGCGCAGCAGCGCCCAGTTGCTCGGCCACTGGCAACCGCAACCGGAAGAGCACCGCGCCGAGCTGGCCCTCCCGCCCGAACTGCACCAACAGACCGGCATCGACTACTGCAAGACGCTGGTAAGCTGGGCCATGAGCGCCAGCGGTGCCCGGGTGGGCTGGATCGGCGAGTTCCAGCCCCGCGGTCAGGATCTCTGGATCATCCCCCGCTGCGTCATCAACGAGGAGATCTGCTCCACACTCAAGCCCATCCAGCTCGACCCCGGCCCCGCTCAGGAGCTGTTCCAGCACGGTCAGGCCATCTATGTGGAAGATCTGCCCGTGCGCTATCCCAAAGCGACCCGGCTGCTTGCCCTCAATGCCAGCGCCTACATCGGCATTCCGCTCCATGGCCAGAGCGGCGCCCCCATTGGCCAGATCACCCTGCTGCTCGATACCCCTCTTGAGGAGCCTGAGCCCCTGCTGGATCTATTGAGCAGCCAGCACGAGCGGGCAGCCATCGAGCTCAAGCGCCTCGCCACCGACGATGCCCTGCGGCTGGCCGAGGTAGCCTTTAATACCCACGATGGGCTGATCGTGATGGATCACAACGGCATCATCCTCAAGGTCAACCACTCCTTCAGCCGGATCACCGGATTTGGCGAGGTAGAGGTGATCGGTCACTCCATTCGCAAGCTGCGTCCCACCTACTACGGGGATCATCTCAAGGAGGATGTCAGCCGCACCGTCAACGAGCAGGAGTTCTGGCTTGGGGAAGAGCGCTGCCTGCACAAGGATGGTCACCTCTTTCCGGTGCGCTTGATGGTGAACGGCGTCAAGGATGAGCAGGGGGAGCTCAGCCACTTTATCTGCAGCTTCTACGACATCACCCAGGAAAAAGAGGCGGCCAGACACATCGAGCAGCTCGCCTACTACGACGATCTCTGCGGTCTGCACAACCGGCGCAGCCTCAACCATATTTTGCAGCAGACCCTGAGCGCCTCCAACGGCCAGTGGGGCGCCCTGCTGCTGGTGGATCTCGACAACTTCAAGTCGATCAACGACTCCCTTGGTCACGCCTGCGGCGATCTGCTGCTGCAGGCCGTGGTGCAGCGTTTCAGGGAGCTGCCCCAGGACAATCTGGTGCAGGCGCGTATCTCGGGGGATGAGTTTGCCCTGCTCTTTACCCAGCTGGGACAAGGGGAAGTCACCGCCAAAATTCTGGCAGAGCACTTCGCCCGCGAGCTGATGGGGCTGTTTCGCACCCCGTTCGACATCGGCGATCACAAACTGCACTGC
Organism: Aeromonas sp. 84A; assembly: GCF_051919345.1. NCBI lineage: Bacteria > Pseudomonadati > Pseudomonadota > Gammaproteobacteria > Aeromonadales > Aeromonadaceae > Aeromonas > Aeromonas sp. 84A. The sequence goes on along the minus strand of NZ_JBQBEW010000001.1, from coordinate 2,120,224 downwards.
AGCGCCTCGGTGGGGATCAGCCTCTTCTCCGGCAACGAGACGGATCATCTGGTCCTGATGCAACAGGCCGACACCGCGACCCACATGGCCAAGCGCGCCGGTCAGGGCCACTACGTCTTCTTTACCGAGGCGATGGCCCAGCATGAGAAGAACCGGCTGACCCTCACCAATGAGCTGCGCGATGCTCTGCGTCACCACGAGCTGCAACTCCACTACCAACCGCAATACCGGGTCGACAATGGCTCGCTGTCGGGTATCGAGGCGCTGCTGCGCTGGCAGCGCAGCGACGGCACCATGGTACCGCCCGGGGAGTTTATCCCCATCGCCGAAGAGACCAGCCTGATCCTCGAAATCGGCTACTGGGTGATGAAGACCGCCTGCGCCCAATACAGCTTCTGGCTCAACCGTGGCCTGCAGATCCCCCATCTGTCGGTCAACGTCAGTGCCCGCCAGTTCCACACCCAGGGCTTCGTACAACAGGTAGAGTACATCTTGCGCGACACCGGTGTGCCCCCTCCCGCCTGCTGCTGGAGGTGACCGAATCGGTAGTATTGGAGAATCGGCAGGAGAGTATTGCCAGAATGCGCCAGCTCAAGGAGCTCGGCATCCTCATCTCCATCGATGACTTCGGTACCGGCTACTCGTCGCTGGCCTATCTGCGGGATCTGCCCGCCGATGAAGTGAAGCTGGACAGAAGCTTCATTCAGACCCTGGTACACAGCGAACAGGACAGAGCCATCGTCAAGGCAATACTCGATCTGGCCCAGGTCTTCCGTTTTACCGTCACCGCCGAAGGGGTGGAAGAGGAAGCGCAGCTGGCCATCCTCAAAACGCTGGGATGCCAGCATTATCAAGGGTTTCTCACCAGTCGGCCGCTCACCGTCAAGGGACTGGAGCAACTGCTTGGCAGCCGGGCGCCGGACTAAAGGTGTAGGATCAATAGGGGTTTATGTAATAAAATAACGGCCTGCTCGAATCGTTGGAGTTGTTTATGTCTGTCATTAATCGGATCCCAGCCGTTGAAATCAGCCAGCCAGCCGGAGCTCACGGCACCGTTGGCCGGATCCATTCCGTCGAAACCTGCGGCACTGTCGATGGCCCGGGAATACGCTTTATCGTATTCATGCAAGGCTGCCTGATGCGCTGCAAGTACTGCCACAACCGCGATACCTGGGATACCGAAGGTGGCCGCGAAGTGACCGTACCGGAGTTGATGAGTGACATCACCAGCTATCGCCACTTCATGAATGCCTCCGGCGGTGGCGTGACAGCGTCCGGCGGTGAAGCCATGCTGCAACCGGCTTTCATTACCGAACTCTTTACCGCCTGCAAAGAGAAAGGGATCCACACCTGTCTCGACACCAACGGCTTCGTCCGTCATCTCGACGAACAGGTGGACAAGCTGCTCGACCAGACCGATCTGGTGCTGCTCGACATCAAACAGATCAATGACGAGAAACACATTCCGCTGACCCACGTCAGCAACAGATACACCCTGGAGTTTGCCCGCTATCTGGCAGCCAAAGGCAAGACCATGTGGATCCGCTACGTGGTGGTGCCGACCTGGAGCGACGACGACGAGAGCGCCGAAGGGCTGGGCCAGTTCATCGCCGAGCTGGGCGAGAGCGTGGAGAAGGTGGAGCTGCTCCCCTACCATGAGCTCGGCAAACACAAGTGGGATGTGCTGGGCGACCCGTACGAGCTGAGCGGGATCAAGCCCCCCAGCAAGGAGACCATGGAACGGGTCAAGGGCATCCTCGGCAAGTACCACAACAACGTCAAATATTGATGGTAAAAGCAGGCTGACTCGTCAGCCTGCTCTGCTATGTGGCGGTCGGGAAGGCCGCCCGGACTCTACTGCATAAATGGACGACAAGATGAGTGAAGGACAACTCGCCGCCCTCCTGATCTGGCTGGTAATGCTGGCCTTCAGCCTGCGCCGCTCTCTGTGGCAAACCCTCCATGACAACCCCCTCTATCAGCACCTGTTGCTGGGTAGCGCCATCGCGCTGGTGCCGCTCTGGTATCTAAGGGCCGGTCTGCATGAGGGACTGGAGGTCCATTTTCTCGGGCTCACCTCCCTCACTCTGCTGCTTGGCTGGCGGCTGGCCCTGCTCGCCCCCTGCCTGACCCTGCTGGTACTCGATTACTTTGGCGTCACCAATCTGGCCGACTTTGGCTGGCAGGCGCTGGTTGGCATTGCCCTGCCAGTAGCCAGCAGCTGGCTGCTGTTTCTGGCCAGCTGGGCCTGGCTGCCGCGCCATCTCTTTGTCTATATCTTCGTTGCCGCCTTTCTTGGCGGCGCCCTCGCCATCTCGGTCAAGGTGGCAGCCAGCGCCCTGCTGATGGGGATAAGCGGCAGCTACCCCTGGCATACCATCACGGCAGACTACCTCTCCATCTGGCCGCTGCTGCTGTTCCCCGAAGCCCTGCTCAACGGCATGGCGATGACGGTGCTCGCCATCTACCGCCCCCACTGGGTCAACACCTTCTTCGATCGCACCTATCTGGGCAAATAACTCCTTTTCCCCGATCTGCGCGCATAAAAAAGGAGAGGCCATGGCCTCTCCTTTTGCTATTCCGAATTGTGACAAATCCCGGCTTAGTGCAGCTTCAGGGTCGGACGCAATACCCGGTTGATGCGACCCACCAGCATGATGAGGCCGGTCTTGACGTAGCCATGCAGGGCGATCTGGTGCATCCGGTAGAGAGAGATGTAGACCAGACGGGCGATGTAGCCTTCCACCATCATGGAGCCGCGCATCAGGTTGCCCATCAGGCTGCCCACAGTGGAGAAGCGGCTGAGGGATACCAGCGAACCGTGGTCGTGGTAGAGGTAGGGCTTCATCTCGCCGCCGTTCATCTTGGCCAGAATGTTCTTGAATGCCTGGCTGGCCATCTGGTGGGCAGACTGGGCGCGCGGCGGCACGAACTTGCCATCCGGCTGCGGGCAGGCTGCGCAGTCACCGATAACGAAGATGTTCTCGTCACGGGTAGTCTGCAGGGTCTCTTTCACCACCAGCTGGTTGATGCGGTTGGTCTCAAGGCCAGCAATATCCTTCATGAAGTCAGGTGCCTTGATACCGGCAGCCCACACCATCAGGTCAGCTTCAATCAGCTCGCCATCCTTGGTGTGCAGACCTTCTGCTGTCGCTTCGGTGATCATGGTGGCGGTACGCACGTCCACACCCAGCTTGACCAGCTCCTGATGAGCGGCGCCGCTGATGCGCTCCGGCAGGGCCGGCAGGATGCGGGGGCCCGCTTCCACCAGGGTCACCTTCAGGCTGTCGGTGGTGAGGTTCTTGAAGCCGTAGGCATAGAGCTGCTCGACCGCGTTGTAGAGCTCGGCAGAGAGCTCGACGCCGGTGGCGCCGCCACCAACGATGGCAATCTTCACCTTGTCGCCCGGCTTATATTCGGTGGCGAACTGCAAGAAGCGGTTCATCATGCTGTTGTGGAAACGGTGCGCCTGGGAGGGGCTATCGAGGAAAATACAGTGATCCTTGATGCCCTTGGTGTTGAAGTCGTTGGAGACAGAACCGATGGCCATCACCAGATAGTCGTAGGGCACTTCGCGCTCGTTGACCACGATGTCGCCATTGTCGTCGTGGATCGGGGCCAGCACGATGCGTTTATCGTCACGCTTGATGTCGGTCAGGGTGCCGAGCTGGAAGTCGAAACCGTGGTTCTTGGCGTGAGACTGGTAGCTCAGAGCATCGATGCCCGCATCCATAGAGCCGGTGGCTACTTCGTGCAGCAGGGGTTTCCACAGGTGGGTGCGGTTGCGATCGACCAGAGTGATCTTGGCCTTGTTCTTCTTGCCAAGCTTGCGACCCAGACTGGTGGCCAGCTCCAGGCCACCGGCGCCGCCGCCTACAACGACAATATTCATCATGATGATTTTCCTCGGTTCCTCAAAACGAAAGGGAGCCATTGGCTCCCTAAAACGAAATCGGTCGACGTGATGGATCAGGCTTCTTTGAAGGCCTTCATCCGCTGCAGATGATGCGAGATATTTTTGAACTTATGAGTCTCGCGCTCATCCCACACGATGTCGTAATAGTTCTTCAATTCACGTTCAGTGTCCCGATTATCGCGCACTTCATCCTGAACGGAAAGGATACACAGGCAGTTTCCTGAATTTTTCTTACGAAATTCAGTTACACACTTGGTACCGATATCGTCATATTCTTCCGGCCGGTCGATCTTGCCCTGCATGTTCTCTTCCGGATGGAGGTTGGGGTTGAAGATCACCTGGCGAATGCCGCACAGAAAGCCGATCCGCTCGCTCCAGTAGCCACCAAGACCCACGCCGCAGATCAGCGGTTTGGGATCGGTACTCATATCGAGCTGTTTTTTCACTTCCTTGAGCAGATGGCTCATATCATGACGGGGGTGAACCGTGCTGTAGTGCACGAAACGCACATCATCATCAATAAACTGCAACTGCAGCACTTTCTCGTGATTGCCTGGGCTGGTGGCATCAAAGCCATGCAGATAGATGATCATGGATAAGACCTCAGGATCTGTGTCGGTTTTATCGAAACTACCCCAGCGGCGGCCCCGTGCGCCACCAAAACATCCAACTTTCTTGCTTTGGATCACGCCCCCGCCCTCGATTGCGCCCTGCGGCCCGCGAGCGCCGTCACATGCAGAGGGACGCATTGCGAGCAACCCTCTGGTGCCCGGCTATCAAAGTGAGATCGCCAGACCAATAATGATAAACCCCTTACCAATCTGAGATGCCCCCACCTCCTTCCCCTGCCAGCAGCCGGACACTTATCTGGCCGGTATGTGACTCATCCCGCAAAAACAAGGCGTTATCGCCAAACGTTTTCTCTCGTGAGTGGCGTTGTGCATGTTTTGTGCACTGACCCGTGCTGCACCGGCTCCCTCTCACTACTGCCGAGGGATCTGGCACCTCTGTCAATACACGAGATCAATGACCGGGAAAGCTGCGGCTTTCACTATCTTGCCTGTAGCAGTTGCGCGGGCTTCAAGGAGTGATCTGTTCATGAACGAGACCAATCCCCCCTCCCCCCGACCGGGTGCGCGCAAGCACCCGGTGGATGAAGTGGAGCGCATGCTCCCCATGGGCCAACTCTTTACCCTGGGCCTGCAACATGTGCTGGTGATGTACGCTGGCGCCGTGGCGGTGCCACTGGTGATTGGCGGCAGTCTGGGGCTGCCCAAGGATCAAATCTCCTACCTCATCAGTTCGGATCTATTCTGCTGCGGCATCGTCACCCTGCTGCAATGTGTCGGGATTGGTCGCTTTGCCGGGATCCGGCTGCCGGTCATCATGTCGGTCACCTTTGCCGCCGTGATGCCCATGCTGGCCATCGGAGCCAACCCGGATCTGGGGCTGACGGGCATCTTCGGCGCCACCATTGCCGCCGGTATCATCTCGACCCTGCTGGTGCCGCTGATAGGTCGGCTGATGCCACTCTTCCCCACCGTCGTCACCGGGGTGGTTATCACCTCCATCGGGATCAGCATCATGCAGGTGGGGATCGACTGGATGGCGGGGGGCAAGGGTAATCCGGAATATGGCAGCCTGCGCTATATCGGCACCAGCTTTCTGGTGCTCGTCTTTATCCTGCTGGTGACCCGCTTCACCAAGGGCTTTTTCAGCAATATCTCGGTGCTGCTGGGGATCATCTTCGGTTTCGTGGTGGCCATCGCCATGGGCGAAGTGAGCCTCGATGGCCTCGGCGAGGCAGCCTGGTTTGCCCCCATAGTGCCCTTCGCCTTCGGCTGGCCCACCTTCGATCCCATCTCCATCGCCACTCTGACGGTGATCATGCTCATCACCTTTATCGAATCCATGGGGATGTTTCTGGCCCTTGGCGACATCGTCGGCCATCCGGCCAGGCGCGGTGATATCGTACGCGGGCTGCGGGTGGATGGCATCGGTACCATTATTGGTGGGATATTCAACAGCTTCCCCCACACCTCCTTCTCCCAGAATATCGGTCTGGTGAGCGTGACCGGGGTATCGAGTCGCTGGGTCTGCGTGATGTCGGGGGGGATCCTGCTCACCTTTGGCCTCATCCCCAAGATGTCGGTGCTGGTCGCCTCCATCCCGCCCTTCGTGCTGGGGGGCGCCGGTATCGTGATGTTCGGTATGGTACTGGCCACCGGCATTCGCATCCTGGCGCGCACCGATTACAACAGCAACCGTCACAACCTCTATATCGTCGCCATCAGTCTCGGAATTGGCATGATCCCGACGGTCTCCGGGAATTTTTTCCAACAACTTCCGGCGCAGCTACAACCGCTTTTTCATAGCGGTATCCTGTTGGCCACCATCAGTTCGGTACTGCTCAACCTCTTCTTCAACGGCTATCAGCCTGATCTGACTCACCAGACCCGTCCTCTGTTCGTTGGTCCCATCAAACCACAGCAAGAGCAGGCATAACAAACAGGCCCCCGGACAGCGAGACTGTCCGGGGGCCTGTTGTTCATATCACCGCTGACCCAATCAGGCAGGCAACTGCGCGAAGCGCTCTACCGCCTGCGCTACCTGTGCCAGACTCCCCTGCCAGAAGGCGGCCTCACGGATATCCTGCCCCAGATGCTTGGCTACCAGCTCTTCGGCGCTCATCCGGCCGGTATCGCGCAGCAAGGCGCGATACGCCTCGGCAATGCCCTCTTCCCCCGCCGCCTTGCGGCTCATCAACTGCTGATAGACCCCGAGGCTGAACAGATAACCGAACAGATAGGGATAGTTGTAAAAGCCCAGCCCCGCGATGGAGAAGTGCGCCTTGGCCGCCCAGAACATCGGGTGATAGCGGGTCAGGCTCCCCTCATACCAGCGTCCCCACGCCTCGTCGGTCAACGCCTTGAGCCGCTCTGCCGACACATAACCCTGCGCCCGCTCGGCCACCAAGGCCTGCTCGAAATCGAAGCGGGCCGGGATATTGACCAGGAAGGTGGCTGCGCCATCGGCCTCGGCCCAAGCGATGGCCAACTGCTCTTCCGGGCTTTGCGCCTGCCCGAACAGGGCGCTGCGCACCAGGGTTTCGGCGAAGATGGAGGCGGTCTCCGCCAGCGTCATGGGGTAGCTGCGCTGACTCATCGGCAGATCGCGGATCACCCAGTTGTGCCAGGCATGACCCAGCTCATGGGCCAGCGTAATGACGTTGTCCATGGTACCGGCATAGGTAACGAAGACCCGCGGTTCGACCGGTTCGGCAAACTTGGTGCAGTAGGCGCCGGTGCGACGATTTGGCGTGGGCGCCGCATCAATCCACCCCTTCTCGGCCATCATGCGGGCAAATGCCCCCATCTCGGGATCGAAACGGCTAAAGGCATCGGCAATCAACTCGATCGCCTCATCAAAAGGAATGTCACGGCTACTGGAAGCTGGCGGCGGCGCAAAGAGATCCTCCGGCCCCAGATCATCGAGACCAAGGCGCTCGGCCATCAGCCCCAAGGCGCGCTGACCCAACCCACGGGCTCGCCAGGTTTCGCTCATCAGGGCATCGAGGGTGGCGCGTTCGATGTGGCTCTGGTGGCAGGAGAGATCCAGCGCATCGAGCACACGGGTTTTGCCGCGCTGACGGGCCAGCTCCAGCCGCCAGCCGTTGATGGCATTGAGGATAGCGGCGACCGTCTCCTGCTCCCCTTCCCAACCGGCGCTGATGGCATCAAAGGCTTCTAAACGCAGCACACGTATCGGGCTGGAGAGCAGATTGCTCGCCTCGGCCAGCCCCATCTCGCGGCCATCAATGGTCAAGCGGATCTTGCCTACCAGATCGTTGTAGAGGTTGCCCCAGGCGTGCAGACCATCGGTGCCCAGACCAATCACCAGCTGCTCCGCCGCCACCGGCAAGCGCTGATCCTGCAAACGACGCTCATGGCCCAAGCGGTACTCCTCCTCGCCGAGCAGCGGATCCGCCATCAGCGCGGCGAATTCCTCTTCCGGCAACGCCAGCATCAGATCTTCCACCGGCGCCAGGATCTTGAACAGATCGGCGTTGAGGGCGCGGGCACGGGACGCCAGCTGTTTGGCCTGCGGATCCCGCGCATCCTGACTGCCGCGGCACGCGGCCAGAATGGCGACGTTCCAGCCGATATGGCGAATATCACGGGCGCGCAGCCGCACTTCCCGCAAAAAATCCAGCAGCGCTGCGTCAGCATCGCGCACCCCGTCCAGACCTGCCATATAGCTGGCCAGCTCTTCCAGCGCGTGGCGGGCGGCGCGCATGTCCGCTTCCAGCTCGGTGCTGTCGAGGCCAGGGTAGATATGGTCGTTATTCCACTGTTGTTGATACATAACTTCTCGCAAAGGCCTTTATCGGGAGGCGTAACAGACCTGCGGGCAGCAAGTCCGAAACCGGGCAACCCGAGGGCCAAAAAATGAAGAGAGGAAAAAAGAGAAAATGGCCCGCAAGCTCGCTTATCCCTTGGCCGGGGCAAGACGGCTCACCAGCGTCATCACGGCAACCAGCAGCAGACCCGCCACCACACCGGCCACGGCGTTGAGCAGCGTCGGCGTCACCGCCGCCAGTACGGCCCCCACAGTGGGCAGGGTGGCGACAACAGCGGCTGCACCTTCAATCAGGTGATGGGCAAAGGGCCAGCCATGCACCAGAATGCCACCGCCCACCATAAACATGGCGATGGTGCCGACCAGTGCCAGCAGGTGCATCAGGCGGGGCGCCGTCACCAGCAGTCCCTGCCCCACCGCGCGGCGCAGGGCGCTGCCATCGGGCTTTTGCAGCAGATGCAGACCGATGTCATCGAGCTTGACGATCAGCCCCACCAACCCGTAGACCCCAATGGTCATCAGCAGGGCGATGCCCGCCACTACCGAGAGCTGCAGCGCGAGGCTTGCTCCCTGTACCGTGCCAAGGGCGATGACGATGATCTCGGCTGAGAGAATAAAATCGGTGCGGATCGCCCCCTTCACCTTCTGTTGCTCGAAGGCCACCAGATCATCGGGAATAGGAGCTGTGTGTGCCTCACCCTCACTCGCTTCATGGGGCAGGAACTTGTGGGCCAGCTTCTCGGCCCCCTCAAAGCAGAGATAGGCGCCCCCCAGCATCAAAAGCGGCGTGATAAGCCAGGGCACCAGGGCACTGATTGCGATGGCGGCGGGCACCAGAATCAGCTTGTTGCGAAATGAGCCCTTGGCCACCGCCCACACCACCGGCAGCTCCCGCTCGGCACGCACCCCGGAAACCTGCTCCGCGTTGAGGGCGAGATCATCCCCCAACACCCCGGCAGTCTTCTTCGCCGCCATCTTGGTCATCAGCGCTACGTCATCAAGCACGCTGGCGATATCATCGAGCAGGGCCAACAAACTGGTTCCAGCCATATCAAAGATCCCTTATATCAGTGAGAAACGTCTTCCCGAAAAATGTCTCGCGCTTGTTCACCACGACCTTGGTCATCAGCGCCACGTCATCAAGCACGCTGGCGATATCGTCGAGCAGGGCCAACAAACTGGTTCCGGCCATATCAAAGATTCCTTATATCAGTGAGAACAACCCCGGGAGAGAGGTGTACGTCCCGATAACCACCAGGGTCAACAGGGCCACCTCATGGCGATCGCAGGCCATCATCGGCCGAGCCAAGAATCCAGCGCTCGCCATCGGGGGGGGGTTACGTCTTTCGGGCAAAAGATGGCACAGTGTAACGAGAAGCCGCCGTTTCGGCAGCACCCCTGAGCCATTTGTTCCTGGTTCCCTCTGAATCACCTCAAGGAGTTCCCATGCAACCCTGGCAACCTCTGCTCGATCTCTGGTTTGGCGACGAAGCCGATGACGTCCTGCGGGCCACACGGCAAGCCCCGCTCTGGTGGGGAAAAAGCAGCGAAACGGATGCCCTGCTTGCCAAGCAATTTGGCGAGCTGGCAGAGGCGGCAGCCGAGGGCTGCCTCGCCCACTGGGCCGATGCTCCCAGCGGTCGGCTGGCGCTGATCCTGCTGCTTGACCAGCTGCCGCGCAATATCCATCGCGGCACGCCTGCAGCCTTTGCCCAGGATCCGCTGGCCAGGGATCTCTGCCTGAAAGGGTTATCCATCGGGGCGGACAAATCCCTCTCGCCACTGGAGCGGGTCTTCTTCTATCTGCCGCTGGAGCATGCCGAATCCCGCGAACAACAAGTCCGAAGTGTGGCCCTGTTCGAGGCACTGGCTGCCGAGCAGGCTGGCACACCGGCGCAAGCGACCTTCGCAGGATTTGCCGACTTTGCCCGCCGCCATCAGGTGATCATCGAACGCTTTGGCCGCTTCCCCCACCGCAACGACATTCTGGGTCGCACCAGCACACCGGAAGAGGCGGCATTTTTGCAGCAACCGGGCTCAGGCTTCTAAGCAAGCCATATAAAAAAATCCCCGCCAGCTGGCGGGGATAGCAGATGGATAACAACCGTCAGCATTACTGAATGCGGTAACGGGATATCTGCTGGTGGATGCTCTCGGTGGTGACATTGAGCTCCTCGGCTGCGGCTGAGGTCTCTTCCGCTGTGCTGCTGGTTTGCTGCACGACCTGAGCAATCTGCTCCACCTGATGAGCGATCGACTCGGCGGCCGAACTCTGCTCGCGGATGGCATTGGTGATCTCGCCCACCTGCTCCATCACCCGGTGCGACGCACTGCGGATCTCGGCAATAATGGCGCCACTCTCGGTCGCCATGGTGACCCCCTGGCTCACCTTCTCCTCCACCAGATGCATGCGGGAGACCGTATTGTTCGACTCCTGCTGGATCGCCTCTACGGTGGCGGAGATCTCCTGGGTGGATTGCGCCGTCCGCTCCGCCAGTTTGCGCACCTCATCCGCCACCACCGCAAAGCCACGGCCGGACTCCCCGGCCCTCGCTGCTTCAATGGCCGCGTTCAAGGCCAGCAAGTTGGTCTGCCCTGCCACATCACGGATCACGTTGACCACACCGCCAATGCGCGAAATGCCCTCACCCAGCGCAATGACCTCGGCCGATGCCTGCCGGATCGAGTCGGCGATCTCGTTGATGGCATGAACGGTGCGCTCGATGGTCCGGCCCCCCTCGGACGCCAGTTGCCCCGATTCGTTGGTGATGCGGCTCGTCTCCTGAGTGCGCTGGGAGATATCTGTGATGCTGACCGTCATCTCTTCCACACCGGCGGCTATCAGACTGGTGGCATCATTGGCCTGATTAGCCGAGCTGGCCAAGTGTTGCGCTGCCTGAGAGAGGGATTCGGCAGTGCTCTTGATCTGCAAGCTGCCGACGGAAAATTCGGTAAATGTCTGCTGCAAGGTATCGAGCAGACGGTTGACCGCATTGAGGGTCAGGCCAATCTCATCCTGCTGTTTCACATCCGCTCTGAGGGTAAAGTTGAGGTCACGCTGGATCCGGGTCAGGGTATCCATGGCGGTGCGAAGGGGATTGGCCACCTGATTGAACAACCAGACAAATAGCCCCATCGTCAGTACGGTGGCACCACCGGCGATCAACAGCAGGGTTTGCAGGCTGTTGTCGTAGTTCTCCTGACCCTGCTTCTTGAGCGCCAGTCCCAAATCCATATTGAAGTTGACGTGAAGCTCGATGGCCTTGGCAAACTGCTTGAACAGTACGTATGCCTCTCCCGCCAGCATGTCTCTGGCTTCATCATTCTTGTTTTGGCGGGAGAGCTGCAGAACCTTGTCTATCTCCTGATAATATTGCGCGACAATACGTTGATCATCGTCAGTCAGGCGCCGATCTTCATCATTGGAGAGCATCTCTGCCTTATATTTGTCGAGCAGCGAATTGATTTGTCCCCGTATCTCGGTGATACCCGTTTCAATCTGCTGCATCTTGCTTGAGTCGGTATTGAGCACATGTGTTTGTACCAGCGAGTGCAATTCATAGAAATCGGCCTGCACTTCCTTAATCAGCGAAATACTGGGCACCGTATTGTCCGTCACATAGCTCAAATCACGGTTGCCTGCCCCAAGGCGATTGATACTGAACCAACTGAGAAAAATGAGCGTCAGCATCACCAACAGCGCTATCAGTTGCAGTCGACGAGCAATATTCATAACCGTACACTCCAGATGGAAACTATCTAGCAGTGTAGACGAGCCATAAACAACAACGGCCCGCATTGGCGGGCCGTTGTTGTTTATTTTTCATGGCTTTGTGATCAGGCTTTGGCTGGCTCACTCTCGCCCAGCGCGACGGTTTCACCCAGACTGTCTTCGGTCTTGGCAACCACGCTGGCGGCGATGGCGTTGCCCAACACGTTGGTGGCAGAGCGGCCCATGTCGAGGAAGTGGTCGATCCCCAGCAGCAGCAGGATGCCCGCTTCCGGAATATGGAACTGGTTCAGGGTAGCGGCAATCACCACCAGAGAGGCGCGCGGTACCCCGGCCATCCCCTTGGAGGTGACCATCAACAGCAACAGCATGGTGATCTGCTGGGCCATGGAGAGCTCGATGCCATACGCCTGGGCGATGAACATCACCGCGAAGGTGCAGTACATCATGGAGCCGTCGAGGTTGAAGGAGTAACCCATCGGCAGCACGAAGCTGGCGATGCGCTTGTCACAACCGAACTTCTCCAGACGATCCAGGGTCTTCGGATAGGCCGCTTCAGAGCTGGCGGTCGAGAAGGCCAACAGGATGGGTTCGCGGATCATCGCCAGCAGCTTGATGACACGGCCACGCAGGAAGACGCTACCCATGGCGATCAGCAGCAGCCAGAGGCAGGCCAGCGCGATGTAGAACTGGGCCATAAAGCTGCCGTAGGTAACCAGAATACCCAGCCCCTCTTTGGCCACCATGGCGGCGATGGCGCCAAACACCGCGAATGGCGCAAAGTTCATCACATAACCGGTCACTTTCAGCATGATCTCGGCAGCGCTGGCCATCAGCACCACTACCGGCTTGGCCAGATCGCCGAGCGCGGCGGCAGCCAGACCGAAGAAGAGGGAGAAGACCACGATCTGCAGGATCTCGTTGGTGGCCATCGCCTCGACCACGCTCTTGGGGATGGCGTGGGTCACAAAATCTTTCAGGGTAATGGCACCGGCAGCAATACCCGAGCTGGCGGTGTCATTGGGCAGGGATAGTGAAAGACCCACACCCGGCTGCATCAGGGTCACCATCACCAGACCCAGGCTCAGGGACATCAGGGAGGCAAGCATGAACCAGCCGAGGGTCTTGGCACCGATACGCCCCACGGTGCGGGTGTCACCCATCTTGGCGATACCGACCACCAGGGTAGTGAAGACCAGGGGAGCGATGATCATCTTGATCAGGCGCAGGAAGATATCGGTCAGGATCGTGATGTTATTGGCGAAATCCGCAGCCTGATCTGCGGCAAACATCCGATAGCCCTGGCCGGTGAGGATGCCAAACATCATGGAGATGAGGATGGCGACCGTCAGTTTATTCATTTTCATGGGGGAGTCCCGGTTTTGATTGGTGCAAGCCGTAAACAGTGGCGTGGGAGCCACTACAGTCCGTTTTTGTGATCCGAGCCGTTGATTCCTGGCGGCTGGTATGCTGGGAGAATGCCTAAAAGCAGGGGGTAAATCTAGAGGCTTTATCCAGAATTTTATCCTGCCATTAGGTGTATGTGATATAGATCTTGCAAACCACCAATATTAATCACTGTTTATTTTGATTTCGGCGAGATATTTCGCATTCAGAGTTCGCTCATCGAGTGCCCGTGGCAACAGGCGAAAAGTGAGCATCGCCGAGATGGTATGCTGCACCTGCATCTGGGCCATAAAGAGATCCGGTTCATCTTCGTCAAAGCCGAAGATCGGCCGTGATGGGGTCACCCTGACGGCATCGCGGTTAATGGTCAGCTCATCGACCTTGAGCCAGGAGTAACCCTCTGCCAGTGCCAGCTCCCCTGCCCGCTTGAGCACATATCTGCGGGCGGTCTCCCTGTCCACCAGATCGTTGCCGACAAACTCCAGCTGCCACTTGTCCGGGCCAAGCCGGGTCTGGGAGAAACCGGTCTGGCCGTTCCAGAATGACTTTTCACTCTCGTAAGAGGTGGCGCAGCCCACCAGCAGCAGGGTGAGCATCAGCAGACAACAGGGTTTAGATACGGATGCAGACACGAGAGGCCTCGCCAGGCAAATGAGCAACAGAGTTGTTACTACACCATAAAGCGCGGTGGCAGCACAATCTGCTCACGCCAGCAGCGACCAGCGTGCATCACCACTGGCTTCACGCCTGTGCGGCGAATCGCAGGCAAAAGAAAAGGCCTTGTCGTTTGACAAGGCCTTTACCGGGGAATTTGGTCGGTGTGAGAGGATTCGAACCTCCGACCCTCTACACCCCATGCAGATGCGCTACCTGGCTGCGCTACACACCGACGGAGTCAGCTCGGCTGACGGGGGCAGAGTTTATGGAGATGACCCTGCCCTGTCAACAGGGAAACGCCGTCAATTCCTCGGCCACGGTGCGTTCGCCTGCTTTACGAACAATCAGCGGTTAAAGGTCAGCCGCTTGCCCAGGATCTGGTCAGTCACCTGCCCGTTTTGCCAGGCGATCTGGCCGTTCACCAGCGTCATCTCCACCGTGCTGTGGAAGCGGTAGCCGTTGAAGGGCGACCAGCCACAGTGGTAGAGGATGTTGTCATCGTTGACCACATAGGGCTTGCCCAGATCCAGCAGCACCAAATCGGCGAAGTAGCCCTCGCGGATATAACCGCGATCCTGCACCTGGAAGCGCTCGGCTACCGCGTGGGAGGTCTTCTTGACGATAGTCTCCAGGGTAAACACGCCGTTGTGGTAGAGCTCCAGCAGCGCCTGCAAAGAGTGCTGCACCAGCGGCACACCAGACGGCGCCTTGAAGTAGCTGTTCTGCTTCTCTTCCCAGGTGTGGGGAGCGTGGTCGGTGGCGATGATATCGAGCACGTCGTTACGTACCGCATCCAGCAGCGCCTGCTGGTCGGCGGCACTCTTCACCGCAGGGTTGCACTTGATCAGGCTGCCCTGGGTCTCGTAATCGGCTTCATTGAAGAAGAGGTGGTGAACACACACCTCGGCGGTGATGTTCTTGTCTTTCAACTCGCTCAGATCGTGGCTGGCGGTAAACAGCGACAGCTCCTTGGCCGAGGTCAGATGCAGCACATGCAGCTTGGCACCGTATTTTTTCGCCAGCGCCACCGCCATGCTGGAGGATTTGTAGCACGCTTCGTCACTGCGAATGCGGCCGTGCTCGCCCATCGGCACATTCTCGCCCCACTTGGCCCGTGCCGCCTCTTCCGCCTTGGCGATGGTCGGGGTGTCTTCGCAGTGGGTGACGATCATCACCGGACTTTCGCGGAAGATGGCCGCCAGGGTCTCCTGATTGTCCACCAGCATGTTGCCGGTCGAGGAGCCCATAAACACCTTGACCCCGCAGGACTGCTTGGGGTCGAGACGCTTGATCTCTTCAAGGTTGTCGTTGGTGGCGCCGAGATAGAAGCTGTAGTTGGCGACGGAGGAGTCGGCGGCGATCTGGTATTTGGCTTCGAGGGCGTCGAGGGTGGTGGTCTGGGGATTGACGTTGGGCATTTCCATGAAACTGGTGGTGCCACCGGCGACGGCGGCGCGGGATTCGCTGGCGATAGTCCCCTTGTGGGTCAATCCCGGCTCCCGGAAGTGGACCTGATCATCGATCATTCCGGGGATGAGATGGCGACCTGCGGCATCGATCACCAGCGCATCGGGCGCCTCGATATCCGGGGCGATGCGGGCAATCCGTTCCCCCTCGATCAACACATCGGAGGCATAGATGCGGCCTTCGTTGACCAGGGTGGCATTCTTGATAAGCAGTTTGTTCATGGGGGGTTCCAGTTCCTTTGCCGATAATCGCGGGTCATAATAGCGCAAAACTGCCCTTTCTCTGTAGCAAGGCCTGACTGATGAAGTTATTTGTAAGAGATTTGACCGTGATCGACTCCAGCTACCTCTGCGAACGCCGCGGCATGGTGGGCGAGAGCTGGCTGGTAGATATCGAAATGAGCGGTGAGCTCAACGAAATGAGCATGCTGCTGGACTTTGGCCGGGTAAAGAAGCTGATCAAGTCGATCATCGATGAAGAGGTGGACCACAAGCTGCTGGTGCCGACCGAGTGCCCGCTGATCCACGTTGAGGCTCTGGATGGTGACGAAAGCACAGTGGATCTGCTGCGCCCGGGTCGCTCCATCCATCTGCGCTGCCCATCCCAGGGCTTTGCCTTTATCCCGGCCCCGCAAGTTGATAAAGAGTCGGTGACCCGCTACCTGCTGGCGGTACTGGCCAAACGGCTGCCGGGCAATATCAAGGATCTCTCCCTGACCCTGCGTCAGGAGGCGATCACCGGAGCCTTCTACCACTACAGCCATGGCCTGAAAAAGCACGATGGCAACTGCCAGCGTATCGCCCACGGCCACCGCTCTCCCATCGAGATCCATGTCGATGGCGAGCGCGACCAGGAGCTTGAGCTCAACTGGGCCGAACGCTGGGGCGATATCTACCTCGGCACCGAGGAGGACAAGGTGGCGCTGACCGAGCTCGCTTTGAGCCCCCGCGCCAATGCCCAGCTTGGCGAGCATCACTGCGGCTTCAAATATGTGGCGCCGCAAGGGCTGTTCCAGCTGGCCATCCCCACCGCCGAGGTGGAGATGATCGACACCGACACCACGGTCGAGCTGCTGGCCTGCTATATCGCCCGCGAAGTGAAGAAGATGGTGGGCGACAAGTTCGTCAAGATTGTCGCTTATGAAGGGGTCGGCAAGGGCGCAATCGCCTACGCATAAGCGCTCAGCTAATCGCATTAACAACAAGGCCCCGCAGATACGGGGCCTTGTTGTTTCAACTTTCGACCATCAGGCGCTGAGGCGGAAGCGCTTGACCAGGCTCTCCTGCTGCTCGGCAAGGGAGTCCAGCTGCTGGCTGGTCTCGGCTACCCGCTCAATCCCCTGATAGTTGAGATCCGAGATATCGGAGATGCGGTTGAGGTTGGTGGCGATATCGGCGCTGGTGGCCTGCTGCTGCTCGGCGGCAGAGGCGATCTGGCTCGACATGTCGCTGATCAGCACCACAATTCCCTGCACCTCCTCCATGGCGTTGTTGGCGTGAGAGCTCTGATCCACGCAGCTGTCCATCTCGCGAGAGCACTCCTGCATTACGGTCACCGCCTTGGCAACCCCCTGCTGCAGGTTCTCGATCATGGTCTGGATCTCGCTGGTGGACTGGGCGGTACGCCCCGCCAGACTGCGCACCTCATCGGCCACCACCGCAAAACCGCGCCCCTGCTCGCCGGCCCGCGCCGCTTCGATGGCGGCGTTGAGGGCCAGCAGGTTGGTCTGCTCGGCGATGCCGCGAATGACATCGAGGATGTTGCCGATCTGGCTGCTCATGGCGCTCACATCACCAATCACCTTGCCGGTCTGTTGCAGCTTGCCCGCCAGTTGATGAGTGGTGGTGATATTGCCTGCCATCACCTTGCGTCCCATCTCGGAGGCCTTCTCCACATCCTGCACCCGCTCCAGTGTCTGGTTGGCAGCCTGCGCCACCTCCCGCACCGAGGCCTCCATCTGGGTCATGGCGGCGGCGACCGAGGCGGTCTCCTGCCGCTGTTTCTCCAGATCCGCCCGCACTGATTCGGTGGTGTGGCGATTGCCGTGGGCGGCATCGTTAAGCTGGGCCGACGCTTGTGAAAGCTGCGCCAGCACCTCCCCCATCTGGGCAATCAGCAGGTTGATCTGGCTGCCCAGCTGACCAAATTCGTTCTTGCTCTGAAAACCGATGCGCTGGGTCATGTCGCCCTGAGTCACTTCAGTCAGCACCCGCAGCAGTTCCCTGAGCGGACGGCGAATGGCCTTGCCCAGGGTATAAGCCACCAGCATGGCGATCAGGATGGCGACTACGATGCTGGTTCCCTGGGTCAGGGTGCTCTGGCTCTGTGTGGCTTTGGCGTGCTGAATGCTTTGGCTCATCAGCTGCTGACTCTGGCCGGTGATCCGCTCAAGCCGGTTCTGGATCTCGACGATGAGAGCGCTCGCCTGCTTGCTCTTCTCCCGCATCTGTTCCTGCTGCTTCATCAGCGCCAGATACTGGGAGAGCACGCCTTCGGTTGCGGTGGTGTCGCGCACAAAGCCGTGAACATAGTGGCCCATGTCGTTCTCGAAGTTCTTCAGCTCCCCCTGGAGATCCTTGATGGTGCTGTTGAACCCCTCGATCTGCATCTTGTTGCGCTTGAGCGCCCCTTCGATGGGAGCCGGAATAGTCTGGTTGAGGGCATCCATGGTGGAGAGTTCGATGGCGGATAGCTTGGTGGTCAGGGTCTCGGAGAGCATCTTGATGAAGCTGTCGTCGATGGTGACCATCATGTCACCCAGACTCTTCTTGAACTGGGGCAGACTGACCTGAAACTGCCCCTTGGCCAGATTGACCTTGTGCAGTCGGGTGAGCAGCGCCTCGTGTTCGCCGGGCAGGGTATCGGTCAGTTGCAGGTAGCTGCCGACCTGCTGGCTGAGGCTGCTCATCTCCCCTTGCAGTTCGGGGTGATGGGCCACCTGCTGGCGCAAGACGTCAAGGCTCTTGCCCACCGCAGCCTTGGCCTGTTTCAGTTCGGCCACTTCGGCCGGCAGCTGTTTGGGATCCTGCTCGGTGAGCACATCCCCCAGCCACTTGTTGGCGCTGAGCAGGGTGATCTGGGTCTGGCTGCTGGCAATCACCAGCGGCATCGACTGCTGGGTAACCTGCTCCAGTGCGTTCCCCAGGGTCTCCTGACTACGAAATGTGAGCAGTGAACTGGCCACCATCACGGCCACCAGGATCGCGAAGCCAAGGTAGACTCGCTGCAAGATGGAGAGATCCGACATTGTTTGTTTCATTATTGTCCCGCTGTATATGCAAAAGTCCCTTGCCTGAGTACCCCGTCCTTTTGATACCCTGCAGACCACCCTGAACAGGCGCTGCAGATGACGTCCCTCTGGCTATCGGTATTTTTAACAATAACTGAAGGGAATGGGACATCAGCTGTGTCAAATGTCGGCTTGTGTCACACTTGGCGTGCTGCTCGCCCCCCTTTCGGGAGCCGCTTGGGGTTCTAGTTCAATTTTCTGTTTCATATAAGGGAGTTAGCCATGGCGCAAGAAACCATTTTCAGCAAAATCATCCGTAAAGAGATCCCCGCCGACATCCTTTATCAAGACGATCTGGTCACCGCATTCCGGGATATACAGCCCAAGGCCAAGACCCATATTCTGATCATCCCCAATGTACTGATCCCCACCGTCAATGACGTGGAAGCCGAACATGAACTGGCCCTTGGCCGGATGTTCACCGTGGCCCGCAAACTGGCCAGCGAGGCGGGCATCGCCGAAGATGGCTACCGCCTCATCATGAACTGCAACCGCCACGGCGGGCAGGAGGTCTACCACATCCACATGCATCTGGTCGGTGGCCAGCCGCTGGGACCGCTGCTCAGCCTGTAATGAATCGCAACGCCTCAACCTGCCGCAGCGCCCTGTTGCTCTGCGGCGCCCTGCTGTTGCTGGGAGGCTGCGCCTCCCGCTGGCAGGATATGTTCGTCTCCTACTCCGATCAGATGGTGCCCCTGCGCAACCAGCTGCTGCTGGGCCATGCCGCCGAGGCACTGCCCGAAGTGCGCGACTCCACCCTGGGGGATGACACCTTTGTGCTGGATCGGCTCGAACAGGGGCGCATTGCCTGGCTGGCGGGTCAGGATGCGGGCAGCAAGCAGGCGTTCACCGCCGCCGACAGTCGCCTTCAATGGGAAGACAATCAGGCAGAATACCGGCTGAGCCACGGTCTGGATCAGGTGGGCAGCCTGCTCACCAACGACCAGTCGATGGCCTACCTCACCCCCGATTACGAACGCACCATGCTGCATCACTATCTGGCCCTCAACTACCTGCAACGGGGAGATGCCGATGGTGCCCTGGTGGAGGTGCGCCGGGCCAATCAGGTGCAGGAGCAGGCCCTGAAACGGCGAGCCGATGAGGTGCGCAAGGCGAAGGATGAGAGCGAAGAGGCCGAAGCAGAAGACGAGATGCGCCAGCTGATGTCGCGCGGCGCACCGGATCTCGACCGGTTGATCGGCAAGGTCAAAAACGGTTTTCAGAACGCCTACACCTTCTATTTTTCCGCCGTGCTCTATGAGGCGACCGGGGATCTCAACGATGCCTGGGTCGACTATCAGCGCGGCTACCAGATAGCGCCGGACAACCGCAGCCTGCAAGATGCCTTGCTGCGTCTGGCGCAGCTGCGTGGCGCGCCGGACGAGATCCGCGAGACCGAGAAAAAGATAGGCCGCAAAGCGCCGCCGCTTGCAAAAGATCAAGGCCAACTGGTGGTGCTGTTTGAAGATGGTTTGATCCCGGCACGGCGCGAACTGTTCCTGCCGCTCCCCATCTCCACCTCCCGCGGCGATTTTCGCACCTTTACCGTCGCCATCCCCTATTACGATAATCGGGCCAGCGACACCGGCCCGCTGACGGTGGAAGTCGGCAAGCGGGCCTGGCAGACCAGCGAGCTGGTCAGGCTGGAAGCGCTGGCCGCCAAAGATCTGCAGGAGCGGCTGCCCGGCATACTGACCCGCCAGGCGCTGCGACTGGTGGCCAAGGAGCAGATGCGCCGCACCGCCGCCAAAGAGGGAGGGGATGTGGGCAATATTCTGGTGGGGATCTTCAACACCCTCTCCGAGCGGGCCGATACCCGCAGTTGGCTGACGCTGCCCGCTCAGGCATCGAGCTGGCAGGGAATGGTGCCGGCAGGTGACATCAATCTCATCTTGGGCGCGGGGGCAGCCCAGCGGCAATTACCGCTCACCATCCACAAGGGACGCACCACCCTGGTCTGGGTACAGCGCCTCGGCGCCGGTCTGACCACCCGGGTGATGCCGCTCTGAGCAGATGGCGAAGATAGATGAGCAAGACAATTAACCGGGCAGGCTCACACGCGGCCCCACTCACCCGATTAAGGAGAGCAAGATGAAAGCATACGGGTTGGCCCTCGGGCTCGCGCTGCTGCTGACCGGCTGCGCCACCAACACCTCCGGCGTGGCGCTCTATGGCCCCGCGGGCGGTGCTCCCACGCTGGAGCAGCATCAAAACGTCAACGTCACCCTGACCGAGCTGAGCCGCCGCCAGCAAAATGGCCTGCTGCAGGTCAATGTGGCCGCCGCCAGCACCCAGCGCGGCGATAACAAGCTGCAATATATCTTCTATTGGTATGATGAGGCCGGTCAGGAGGTCGCCAGCGATGGCCGCGGCTGGACCCCCATCAAGCTGCATGGCTATCAGACCCGCACCCTCTCGGCCCTGGCGCCCAGCCCGGCGGCGCAGGGTTACCGGATTTACGTACGCGAAGTGATTGAGGAATCCTACTGATGAAAATGAATCATGCCCTGCTGATATTGACCGGCGCCTTGCTCTTGGGCGGCTGCTCCAGCACCACCGTCAGCTATGGCGATCCCACTGAAACCGAAACCGTCACCGTCGATTACGGCTCAAGCGACCTGCAGGCCATCGCCGACAAGATGGCGGACTCCATGCTCGCCTCCCCCGCCACCAGCGAGATCACCGCAGGCGGTCGTCCGGTGATGTTTATGGACTCTATCCGCAACAAGACCTCCGAGCACATCGATACCGAAGCTATCACCGACACCATCCGCACTAAGTTGCTGCGGGCCGGCAAGTTCCGCTTCGTCGACATGAGCAAGGTGGCCGCCGTCAAGCAGCAGCTCGAATACCAGCAGAGCAGCGGCATGGTGGATCCTGCCTCCATGGTGCGTCTGGGCAAGCAGACCGGTGCCCGCTACATGGTCTATGGCAACCTCGCCAGCATCGTCAAAGACAATGGCAAGGTGAAGGATGTCTACTACCAGATGACCATGAACCTGATGGACCTGCAAAACGGCGAACTGCTGTGGGCCGATCAGAAAGAGATCCGCAAACAGGCGAAGAAATCCACCTTTGGCTGGTAACAGGCTCCCGATGACAGGCAACTGTGATCCGCTGCTGGCCAGCCTACCCGCCCCCTGGCGGGAGGGGCAGTTGGAGCCACTCGGGTTAGGCCTGACCAACTGCAACTATCGACTGCGCCTCCCCTCGGGGCGCAGTTACTTTTTGCGTCAGGGCCACCCCGACCCGGTGCACCTTGGTATCGACCGTCCCACCGAGTGGCAGCTTTATCAGGGGGCGATGGGCGAAGGGTTGGCACTGTCTTGCCACTATGGCGATCCCACCAGCGGTCTGATGCTGCTCGAATGGTGCGATGAGCCAAACTGGGTACACGCGGCGCCACTGGAAGCCGATCAGCCCCGTCTGCTGGCTGAGGTGCTGCGCAAGCTCCATCGCCTGCCGCTGCCTGCGGTGGTGATGGCGGTCCGAGCCCACGCCGCAGGCTATCGCGCCCGACTGGCCCGCATTCCCTCCTGGCTGCCTGCACTGGAGCGGAGCTTGCTCGCCAGCAGTGAGCCAAATGATTGCTGGCGCCCTTGCCACCATGATCTCAATCCGGCTAACTTGTTGGGAAGCAAGCCCTGGGTCATCGACTGGGAGTATGGCGCGGCAGGTCACCCCGGCTTTGAGCTCGCCAGCATCCAGCGCACCCATGAGTGGCCCGCCGAGCGGCGCGACGAGCTGGAAGCGCACTATCTGCAGGCTGTGCCGCGCCACCAGTGGCCCGATTTTCAGAGCGAGGCATTTTTACCCTGGGTCGATTATATCGGCCTGCTCTGGGCCCTGCTGATGGCAGAGCAACAGCCCTCACTCGACTATGACATCCTGATCGCCATCAACCGGCAACGACTGGAGTAACAGATGATAAACAAGGTGCGCTGGCACAAGCCGAAAACCTGGGGTCTGCTGCTGATCGGCCTGCTGCTGACCGGTTGCTCCACCCGGGTGATCTACTACTGGCTCGATACCGCCATCATCTGGCAGCTTGACGACTATTTCGTCCTCACCTCCCCCCAGAAGGATCTGCTGAGCCAGGAGGTAAAGGGATTGATGGCCTGGCACCGCCAGCATGAGCTGCCCCGCTACGCCAATGATCTCGATACCCTCGCCAAAGCGGTAGCCAGCCCCATGACGCCGGAGCAGATCTCGACCAACCTCGATGCGGTGCAGCAGAGCCTCACCCGCACCCTGCAAAACGCCATTCCCCGCACCGTCAGGATCGCACGGACCCTGAGCGATGAGCAGGTCGCCCGCTTTATGGCCGATCGCCTCAAACGCCAGCAAGAGCGCCAGCAGGAGTTTGCGAGCGAGCCCAAAGAGCAGATGCTGGCGGAGTTTCGCGACAAGATGAACAAGCGGCTCGAGTTCTGGATTGGCGAGGTGAAACCGGCACAGGCGCCACTGGTGGCCCAGTGGGCCGAATGGCAATACGAGCTGATGCCCCCCTGGCTCGAGTTTCAGGAGTCCTGGACCCAGGAGCTGGACAGGTTGATGAAGCAGCGCCAGAGTCCCGACTTTACCCGCGAGCTGACTGACCTGCTGGCCGAGGGGGATGGGCTGATGGATGGCCGCTTTACCGGCTATACCGAGCAGTCGCGCCAACGTACCGTCAACTGGCTGAGCGCCATGAGCCAGTCGCTGGATATCTCTCAGCGGGCCCATCTCTACTCCCTGCTCAAGGGTTATGCACGCGACTTCAAGCAGATGAGCGGCAGCTGACGAGCGGCACCGAATGGTGCCATGCGCCCGGGACAACCTTGTTCAAACCGGGCGCTTATGGTAGTTTGCCCTTCCTATTTATCGGGAATTAACTTTTGCGCCTTATCGACAAAGTAAAACTGGTGCTGGTAACTCTGGTTATCGCCCTCACCCTGCTTTGTTCCATCGCCCGAATGGAAGGCCCGCTGCTACCCGCATCTCCCCAGAGTGAACAGCAGCAGACTCAGGTGTTCAATCAGCTTAGCGACAGCGATGATGGCATCATCAAGTTTGTCGGCAGCCATCAGAATCACCTGCTGCGTCTCGAACAATCCCTGCGCAGTGACAACCAGCCCAAGAGTGTGGTCTACGAGCTGATCCAGAGTTGGTCGGCCCAGGCCATCCTGCTGTTGCTGCTCGGCTGGCTGATGCTGGCACCCGAGCTCTATCACAAACAGAGTTTTCGCGAGCGCTTTGGCGCGATCCACCGGCGCCATCTACAGCGCCAACATCTGCAATACCGCTTCACCCAGAGCTATCTGAGCGCCTGACCCCGGAGGGGCTGGCACATCCACTGTTTGCTCATCTCCTCTTACTGACGGATCCGGCGGCTACCTGATCCGCATCTGATGCATCCCATTTTTTGCGCCTTGCCGAGCCTTGTTGCTATCGGCCCGGGCACCATTCTCCTGACAGAGGCTTGTTTGCCATGAGAAAGAGCAATCGCACCGTTCTCAACCGCATGAGCAAGTGGCAGTACGCACTGCTGCTGTTGATGCTGTTGACCTTTACCTTTTACTCCCTGCCCACCTTTTTCGGTGAGCAGCCCTCCCTCGGCCTGCACGGACAGCAGCGCCTGACGGCTCAGCAGCAGATGTTGCTGAGCGACAAACACCTGACCCCGATCAAGGTCATTGAGCAACCTGAGCGGGTCGAGCTGGTCTTTGCCAGCCAGGGCGAACAACAGCGCGCCAAGCAGTTGCTGGAGCTGCAAGGGGTCGACAGTGCCGCCCTGACCCTGGAGTTTCACTCCAACGCGCCGGCCTGGATCACCCGCCTCGGCGCCGACCCCATCAAGCTGGGGCTCGACCTGCGTGGCGGCTCCCAGCTGCTGATCGGGGTGGATGTGGACTTTGTCATCGACAATCAGACCAAGAATCTGGTGGACACCCTGCGCACCCGTTTCCGTGAAGCCAACCTGCGCGGCGCCAGCGTCACGCGCAGCGCACAGGGCGCCGTAGCCGTCACCCTGCCGGAGGTGGCCGAACAGGAGAGCTGGCTCGCCATCATCAAGGAGAGTGCCGGTACCCGTCAGGATCAGTGGAAGCTGACCCGCTCCGGCAATGATCTGAAACTGGTGCTGAGCGAGGCGGAGCGTACCCTGCTGGTCAACAACGCCGTGACCCAGAACCTGTCGATCCTGAAAAAACGGATCAACGAGCTCGGCATCGTCGAAGCCTCGGTGGTGCGTCAGGGGCAGGATGGTATCCGTATCGAACTGCCCGGGGTACATAACCCCAAGCAGGCGAAAGAGGTGATCGGCGCCACCGCCTCGCTGGCCTTCTACGAGGCCAAAGCCGACAGCCACTTCTATATCGCCGATCGCAACGGTCAGGCCGTCGGCATGGCGCGCAAGCCGGTACTCACCGGCGAGCACATCGTCGATGCCCGCGCCAACATGGGCGAGATGGGTCAACCCCAGGTCAATATCGTGCTCGATACCCTGGGTGGCAGCAAGATGAACCAGTTCAGCCGCCAGCATGTGGGCAAGCCGATGGCGACCGTCTTCACCGAGTACAAAACCAACGCCCAGGGCAAACTGCGCGCCCAGAGCGAGGTGATCAACGTCGCCACCATCCAGACCGCCCTTGGCAACCAGTTCCGCATCACCGGCATTGGCAGTCTGCCGGAAGCGCAAGAGCTGGCCATGCTGCTGCGTGCCGGCGCCCTCACCGCCCCGCTCAAGATCCTGGAAGAACGTAGTATTGGCCCGACGCTGGGGATGCAGAATATCGAGGCGGGCTTCACCGCGCTGGCCTTCGGCATGGCAGGCATGATGCTGTTCATGATGGCCTGGTACCGCAAATTCGGCTGGGTTGCCATCACGGCGCTGGTTGCCAACCTGTTGATGCAGGTCGGCATGCTGGCGGTGCTACCGGGCGCCGTGCTGACCCTGCCGGGGATCGCCGGTCTGGTGCTGACGGTGGGCATGGCGGTGGATACCCATGTGCTGATCTTCGAGCGGATCAGGGACCGTCTGCGAGAAGGGGGCTCACTGGCCAACGCCATCGACTTTGGCTATCGCTCGGCCTTCCACACCATTTTCGATGCCAACATCACTACGCTCATCTGCGCTGTGGTGCTCTACTCCATCGGCTCCGGGCCGCTGCAGGGCTTCTCCATCACCCTCATTCTGGGTCTGCTCTCCAGCATGATCACCGGGATCTGGGGGACGCGCGCCATCATCAACCCCCTCTGGGGACGCAGCAGCGAGCGCACGCTGAAGGTGTAACGAGACAGCAGTCCTTCTGATGAGCGGCTTTGGCTGCGCCATCGGCCATGGATATGGCCGGAGCGGCCAAAGCAGAACACTATTTCCCGGCGTGTCGCGACACGTCGTGATGGGCCAACAGCCTGGTGCTGGCTGGCCAAGGAGAGAATTATGTTGAGAATGATCGTTGCCATGGGGCTGACCCGTTGGCGTTATATTGGCCTGTGGGCTTCCATCCTGCTGACCGTGGCCAGCGTTGCCATCTTGCTGGTGAACGGCCTGACACTGGGGCTCGATTTTACCGGCGGGATCCTGCTGGAGTTTCATATCCAGACCCTGAAAGAGGCCCATGAACTCAATGCCATGCTGGTCTCCCCGCTGGCGGGAGCCGTTGAGCTGAGCTCGGCCGGTATTCCCGGCGAGTGGCTGATCAAGCTGCCCCCCCACGAACTTCCCTGGCCCGCGGCAGATCTCGCCACCATGCTGACCCAACAGCTGGGGATGCCGGTCGAGTTGCTGCGCACCACCATCGTCGGCCCTCAGGTGGGTGCAGAACTGTTCCAGCAGGGGATGCTGGCGGTACTGGTCGCTTCGCTGGCGATGTCGGCCTATCTGGCGTTTCGTTTCGAGTGGCGTCAGGCCATCGGCATCCTGCTCTCGGTGGTCCATGACGCCATCGTAGCGCTGGGGCTGTTGTCACTCTTTCAGATTGAATTCGATCTGAACATCATCGCCGGTTTGATGGCGGTGATCGGCTACTCCCTCAACGACAGCATCGTCATCTCAGACAGGCTGCGGGATCTGCTGAGCTCGCGTACCCAGATGGGCATCCACGAGTGCTCCGATGTGGCCATCAAGGCGACCTTCAGTCGCACCATGATCACCTCGGGCACCACCCTGTTTACCGTGGGCGCTCTGCTGTTGTTTGGCGGTGACGCTCTCTACGGCTTCTCCTTCACCCTGTTTGCCGGGATCCTGGTGGGCACCGTCTCCTCCATTACCGTCGCCTCGACCGTGCAGGAGCTGCTTGGGCTCACCCCGCAGGCCTACCAGAAGAAGAGCGAGGAGCCACTGGCCAACGCAGCCTGAACCTTGTTAACCAGGCCCGGCTCACCGGGCCTCAACAAACCGGGCCCCCTGCCAACCATTGGCAGGGGCTTTTTCATCCCTCCTCTCTCGCCGCCCATTTTGTCGTTCGGCTCGCCTCAATTGACAACTGACTATATTGAAAGCAATGACGGATCAACCCGTCATTTTTAATAACAAAAAGGTCATTTTATTACGTCAGAAACCATAAAATGTGACTGAAAGCACTTTCTTGAGGGCTCAAAGGAGGCAACATTGTAGTGATTTATCTACAAAGGGATATGAGATGTTGTTACAACCTGCCAATACAGCAAAATCCAGACAGTTGCTGAACGAGACCATGGCTTTGGTACTCGCAGGAGGGCGGGGTAGTCGCCTCAAACAGTTAACCGACAACCGTGCAAAACCTGCCGTTCATTTCGGCGGCAAATTCCGCATCATCGATTTCGTGCTCTCCAACTGCATCAACTCCGGCATCCGTCGGGTCGGTGTCGTGACCCAGTACAAATCCCAC
This sequence comes from Aeromonas sp. 84A, assembly GCF_051919345.1. Lineage (NCBI taxonomy): Bacteria > Pseudomonadati > Pseudomonadota > Gammaproteobacteria > Aeromonadales > Aeromonadaceae > Aeromonas > Aeromonas sp. 84A. Next base: position 2,092,547 of record NZ_JBQBEW010000001.1, on the reverse strand, counting down.
AGCCTGTTGCGCCATCTCCAATCGGGCTGGTCTTTCCTGCGCTACCAGATGAACGAGTTTATCGATCTGCTCCCTGCCCAGCAGCGGGTGGATGAGGTGAACTGGTATCGGGGTACCGCCGATGCGGTCTACCAGAATCTGGATATCATCCGCGATCACGCCCCCAAATATGTGGTGGTGCTGGCAGGCGATCACATCTACAAGATGGATTACGCCGCCATGCTGCTCGACCACGTCAATATGGGCGCCAAGGTGACCGTTGCCTGCATCGAGGTGCCACGCAGTGAAGCAAGCGCCTTCGGGGTAATGGCGGTGGATGATGATCGCAAGATCAATGCCTTCGTCGAAAAGCCTGCCAACCCGCCCGCCATGCCGGGCAAGGCCGACACCGCGCTGGCCTCAATGGGCGTCTATATCTTCGATGCCGAGTATCTCTATCAGTTGCTGGAAGAGGACATTGCCAACGAGCAGTCCCATCACGATTTCGGCATGGACGTGATCCCCCGCGTGGTGAAAGAGGGCACCGCATTCGCTCACCCGTTTGGCATGTCCTGTGTCGGCTGCTGTCCGGATCGCCGCCCCTACTGGCGCGATGTGGGCACCGTGGACTCCTTCTGGGAGGCCAATATGGATCTCGCTTCCGTCACGCCGGAGCTGGATATCTACGATCAGGACTGGCCCATCTGGACCAGTCAGAACATGACTCCTCCCGCCAAGTTCGTGCAAGACCGAAACGGCCAGCACGGCATGACCATCAACTCCATGTTTGCCGGGGGCACCATCGTCAGTGGTTCTTTCATCCTGAGTTCGGTGCTCTTTACCAATGTGCGGGTCGACTCCTTCTGTACCCTGGATCAGGCCGTTATCTTCCCGGGTGTGGAGATTGGTGCCGGTTGCCGACTGCGCCGGGTGGTGATCGACAAGGGGTGCAAACTGCCGGAAGGCACGGTGATCGGTGAAAACGCCGATGAAGATGCACGTCGCTTCCACCGCTCCGAGCAGGGCATAGTGCTGGTCACCCAGGGGATGCTCACTCGCCTGAACAAAGAGCTGCAGGGAAAACAAAAGCGCTGATCCGCAGCCAGACGGGAGCCCCCTTCCTACCGCAAAGGGAGCCACTATGGCTCCCTCTTTCTATGGCTGACCAGATAGCCACCTCACACCATCATTACCATCGCGTTGCAGTCTCCCAGAGATACCATTTACTGTGGGTAAACAGCTGGGCAACGCTGCCTTTACACCCTCAAACCGTAAACATTAAATTACAAAATAACCATCACCCCTCCGAAAACCTCTCTGTATTATTCCTGTTCGCACTATATAGCAGCTCCTTTATCTGACTTTCTAGCGGTAAACCCGCTAGTTTCACTTGATTATTTGTTTTTCCTTGGTAAGGTGAGGGCGGTTGCGTAACAAAGCAGGTACCAACGTAAACATATCGGTACAATCGCTTTTGGCTTAATACAGTAGAGAGAATGAAATCATGCAAAGAGACCCCCTGAACAACATCCATATCCAGTCCGAACAAGTGATGATCACGCCTGCCCAGCTCAAGGAGAAGTTACCCATCTCCGACAAGGCGCTGGCATTCGTGCAAGGGGCCCGCAATACCATCGCCGACATCATTCACCGCCGCGATCACCGCTTGTTGGTGATCTGTGGTCCCTGCTCCATCCACGACATGGACGCCGCCAAAGAGTACGCAACCAGACTCAAAGCGCTGCATGATGCCTATCAGGACTCTCTCTACATTGTCATGCGGGTCTACTTTGAGAAGCCGCGCACCACGGTCGGCTGGAAAGGCTTTATCAACGACCCCAATCTGGATGGCACCTTCGATGTAGAGCTGGGGCTGCACCGTGCCCGCGAGCTGCTCTGCTGGCTGGCGGAGCTGGAGTTACCGCTGGCCACCGAAGCGCTCGACCCCATCAGCCCACAATACCTGGCCGAGCTCTTCTCCTGGTCAGCCATCGGCGCCCGCACCACCGAATCCCAGACCCACAGGGAGATGGCGTCCGGCCTCTCCATGCCAGTCGGCTTCAAGAACGGCACCGACGGCAACCTGGGGACTGCCATTAATGCGTTGCAGGCGGCCTCCTCCCCTCACGCCTTTATGGGGATCAACCAGCAGGGCCAGGTTGCGCTGCTGCAGACCCAGGGCAACCCGGATGGCCACGTGATCCTGCGCGGCGGCAAACATCCCAACTATGACTCGGTCAACGTGTCGCTGGCGGAAGAGGCGCTGGAGAAAGCGGGCCTGCTGCCGAGCCTTGTGGTGGATTGCAGCCACGGCAACTCCAGCAAGGATCACCGTTTGCAGCCCAAGGTGGCCGACAACGTCATCCACCAGATCCAGGAGGGCAACCGCTCCATCATCGGGGTGATGCTCGAATCCAACCTGTTTGAGGGTAACCAGTCCAGCGAGCAGCCCAAGGAGCAGATGCGCTACGGGGTCTCCATCACAGATGCCTGCATCGACTGGGACAGCACCGCTAGCCTGCTGGCCCGCTGCCACAACCTGCTGGCTGACCCCCTCAAGGGCAGAACTGCGCGGTAAGCCGTGGTATCTTGTCGTAACCTATTGAACAATCGAGGTATCACTGCTGGTGGCATCACGCCGTGATACCTTGTTGCATCTTGAATTTCAGGGCGCCGCCGCTCGCGGCGCCAGCAGGGACTGGATATGGCTGAAGAGTTGAATGTACTCAGGGACAAGATAGATGCGGTGGACAAGCAGCTGATCGATCTGCTGGCCGCCCGTCTGTCTCTGGTGGGAGAAGTGGGTGAAGTAAAGAGCCGCCACGGCCTGCCCATCTATGCACCGGATCGGGAAGCGAGCATGCTGGCCCGCCGCCGCGCCGAGGCCGAGCAGTTGGGAGTGCCCGGCGATCTCATCGAAGACGTACTGCGCCGGGTGATGCGCGAATCTTACGCCAGCGAGAAAGATACCGGCTTCAAATGCATAAAGCCAGACCTTGGCAAAGTGGTCATCATCGGTGGTCAGGGCCAGCTTGGCCGCTTGTTCGGCCATATGTTCAGCCTCTCAGGCTATCGGGTCGAGACGCTGGAACAAGCCGACTGGCCGCGAGCTGACGAGATCCTCGCAGGAGCCGGTCTGGTGATGGTGGCGGTGCCCATCGATATCACCTGCCAGATCATCGATCGCCTCGGCAACCTGCCCGCCCACTGCCTGCTGGTCGATGTCACCAGCGTGAAAGCGGCACCGCTCGAACATATGCTGGCGGTGCATCAAGGGCCGGTGATGGGGCTGCACCCCATGTTCGGGCCGGATGTGGCGAGTCTCGCCAAGCAGGTGATCGTCTGCTGCCAGGGTCGTGACTCCGCCGCCAGCCAATGGCTGCTGGATCAGATGACCATCTGGGGCGCCCGCTTGCAACAGGTGGAAGCCAAGGCCCACGATGAGGCGATGACCCTCATTCAGGCTCTGCGTCACTTCGCCACCTTTGCCTATGGCTGGCACCTCTCCCGGGAGCAGGCCAATCTGGATCGCCTGCTGAGTTTGAGCTCCCCCATCTACCGGCTGGAGCTCGCCATGGTGGGGCGGCTGTTCGCTCAGGATCCCCACCTCTATGCCGACATCATTTTGTCGTCACCGCAGAATCTGGCGATGATCCGTCGCTACTACCAGAACTTCGGTGAAGCGCTGGGGCTGCTGGAGCGGGGGGACAGGGACGGTTTCATCGAGGCCTTCTCGCAAGTCTCCGGTTTCTTCGGCGAACATGCCGACCAGTTCCTGCGTGAAAGCCGCATGCTACTGGCCCAGGCCAACGACCGGCGCCAACACGGCTGATCCTGCAAAAGTAGTAACAACTCATGCCACTCGGAAGGAGCCGCCACCGTTCATAACTGGATGCGAGCCAAAGATCTCCATTGGAAGGGGCGATTAAGCGTGCGGGTTGTCATTAACAATGGCAACCCGCTTTGCAACTAGTCTCGAAGCAAACCCAGTCTTACCGAATCGTTGCCATCTGCCGCACGCAGCGTTGTTCTCTGTCATCCACCCGCTTGGCAAACCAGGCGGTGGTGAGGTTGCGGGTGATTTTCGGGCTCTTTAGCTGAATGCCGGGCAGGATGGCGCGGGGCAGTCGCTTGCCCGCTTGCTTGTCGGCCAGGGTAAAGATGCGATGGTAGAGAGCGGTCTCGGCAAATTCGGCGGTATCCCCTTTGCGCAGGCTCTGGTGGATCGCCTGTTTGCTCATATTGACCCGGTTGGCGAGGGTGTAGACGGCAAGCTCGGTATTGCCCGGCAGATCCGAGTCATAGCGGATCAGATCCCCGTCCAGCGCCAGAGTTTTGCCACTCAAACGGCTGACGGCGGCCTGAAAGGCGGCATTGCGACTGGCGTACCAGCCGGCGTTGAAATCGGCAAAGCGGTAGAGGGTATCCGGGTAGTCGGCGGGATAACCGAAGATATGCTTGGTGCCAAACCAGATGCCGCCGCGACGGGTAAAGACTTCGTGGCGAATGGAATCCTTGATTGGATAGGGGTAGCCACGGGCGTTGGCTTCGGCAAAAGCGATGCTCACCTGCATCGGGCCACCGGTATGCACCGGGTTGAGGTTGCCAAACAGCGTCTTGCCCATCGGCAGCATGCTGATCATATCTTCGAAGATTTCACTCATCTCCCGCTCGGTACGCAACTTGTCGATCCGCTCGGCGTAGCTCTTGCCGGTGGGCGAGTTGATGGAGAGCGCGGCCCGCACCATAAATTCGGGGATCAGCAGCTTGGCGGCCCGTGAGTTGATCTCTTTCCAGGCGATCTTGCCAAGGCCCGGCACCACGGGGTCGGCCTGATAGGTGGCTTCCTGCTCTGCAACCGCCAGCACGCTACAGACATTGTGATCATTGACCGTCACCCCCTGGGTGGTGAGCGCCGTCACCACGTCGTTGGCCCACCCCTGTTTGTCCGGCACCTGACGGGGCAAGAAGCGCACGATGCGGCTCTTCATATCCGCCGGTTTGCGCGGCTGCATGGCAGGCGGCGTTTTGGGGTTGCTCACGCTCGCCTCTTTGGCGGGCGCGGAAGCGGGATCACTGGCACAACCGGCCAGCAACAAGGCAGAGCAGAAAGCAAGAAGACGACAGGAAGGCAAAGCGGTCATAAGCATGTCCATTTTTTGTTGGCCCTACAGGCAGCGCCGCTGGCACTGCACTGACAAGCGAAGTGGGGCCATTGTAGAGGATTGCCTGCCGCAGTTGAAACCCGCGCTCGCAGCATCCCCTCCCCTTGCCAGCTTTTACCACCCCACGCGCCATCCGTTGTCTGCGATGCGGAACTCATGACCTTCTTCAAGGATTCACCCGCCCCGAACCGTACGGTGAGCGACAGATAAAAAGAAACCCCCGCCATCGCTGGCGGGGGTTGGTCGTCTGGCAAGTCGGGCTGATGCCCGCTGGAAACTCTTAGCGGTTTTTCACCTTCTGGTGCAACTCCTGCACCGAGTTGACGTTGGCGGTGGCATCCACACTGATGGCCATGCAGGTGGCAAATGCCTCATTCATGGTGGTGGTATACGCCACTTTGTTCTGCAAGGCGGCGCGACGCAGCTGCTTGGAGTCCTGGATCGCCACCCGCCCTTCGGCGGTGTTGACGATGTAGGTGTACTCGCCATTCTTGATGCGGTCGAGAATGTGCGGGCGACCTTCGTGCACCTTGTTGACCAGGCGCGGGTTGATGCTCGCCTCACCCAGCGCGACTGCGGTGCCGTGAGTGGCATCCAGCTCGTAGCCCAGCTCCAGCAGCTTGGCAGCCAAGTCGACCACCTGCGCCTTGTCGCTGTGACGCACTGACAAGAGGGCACGCCCCTCTTTCGGTACGGCGTGGTTGGCACCCAGCTGCGCCTTGGCATAGGCCTCGGCAAAGCTGCTGCCCACACCCATTACCTCACCGGTAGAGCGCATCTCTGGCCCGAGCAGCGGGTCAACTCCCGGGAACTTGGCGAACGGCAGTACCACCTCTTTCACCGAGTAGTAGGGCGGGATGATCTCTTTGGTGAAGCCCTGCTCTTGCAGCGACTGACCGGCCATCACACGGGCGGCAATCTTGGCCAGCGGGGCGCCGGTCGCCTTGGAGACAAACGGCACGGTACGGGCGGCACGCGGGTTCACCTCGATGAGGTAGATGTCATCGCCCTTGACCGCGAACTGCACGTTCATCAGGCCGATAACGCCGAGCTCCAGCGCCAGCTTGCGCACCTGCTCGCGGATCTCGTCCTGAATTTTCTTGGACAAGGTATAGGGAGGCAGGGAGCAACCGGAGTCACCGGAGTGAATACCGGCCTGCTCGATGTGCTCCATGATGCCGCCGATGACTACATCGGTGCCGTCGCAGATGGCATCCACGTCCAGCTCGGTGGCATCGTCCAGGAAGCGGTCCAGCAGTACAGGCGATTCGTTGGAGACGCTCACCGCCTCGGCGAAGTAGCGACGCAGATCCTGCTCGTCATAGACGATTTCCATGGCGCGGCCACCCAATACGTAGGAGGGGCGAACCACCAGCGGGTAGGTGATCCGCTCGGCCAGCAGCACGGCCTGCTCCAGCGCGGTGACGGTGCCGTTTTCCGGCTGCTTGAGGCCAAGGCGCTCGACGGCAGACTGGAAGCGCTCGCGGTCTTCGGCGCGATCGATGGCATCCGGGCTGGTACCGATGATCGGTACGCCGTTGGCTTCCAGTGCACGGGCCAGTTTCAACGGGGTCTGGCCACCGTACTGAACAATCACGCCCTTGGGTTTTTCGATGCGCACGATTTCCAGCACATCTTCCAGGGTCACCGGCTCGAAGTAGAGACGATCCGAGGTGTCGTAATCGGTAGAGACGGTCTCCGGGTTGCAGTTGACCATGATGGTCTCGTAACCATCTTCGCGCAGGGCCAGCGCCGCGTGCACACAGCAGTAATCGAACTCGATACCCTGACCGATACGGTTCGGGCCGCCGCCGATGATCATGATCTTGTCGCGGTTGCTCGGGGCCGCTTCGCACTCCTCGTCATAGCTGGAGTACATGTAGGCGGTGTTGGTGGCGAACTCGGCGGCGCAGGTATCAACCCGCTTGTAAACCGGGAAGATGTTGTGGCGGGCGCGCAGTTTGCGCACTTCCCCTTCGGCCACACCGAGGATCTTGGCCAGACGGGCATCGGCAAAGCCTTTGCGCTTGAGGGCGCGCAGGAAGTCGGCATCGAGACCGGCCATGCCGCGCTCTTTCACCTCTTCTTCCAGTTTCACCAGGTCTTCAATCTGTACCAGGAACCAGGGGTCAATCTTGGTCAGCTTGAAGATGCCATCCATGGAGAGACCGGCGCGGAATGCATCGGCGATGTAGAAGATACGGTCGCTACCGGCGTCCTGCAGCTCGTGACGGATGCGGGTCAGGGAGTCCGGGGCATTGAGGTCAACCATGGGGTCGAAGCCGGTTTTTCCGGTTTCGAGGCTGCGCAGCGCCTTGTGCAGGGACTCCTGGAAGTTGCGGCCGATGGCCATCACTTCGCCGACCGACTTCATCTGGGTCGTCAGACGGTCGTTGGCACCGGCGAATTTTTCGAAGTTGAAGCGCGGCACCTTGGTGACCACGTAGTCGATGGCCGGCTCGAAGGAGGCCGGAGTGCGACCGCCGGTGATGTCGTTCATCAGCTCGTCGAGGGTGTAACCGATGGCGAGCTTGGCAGCGATCTTGGCGATGGGGAAACCGGTCGCCTTGGAGGCCAGCGCAGAAGAGCGCGACACCCGCGGGTTCATCTCGATGATGACCATGCGACCATCTTTCGGGTTGATACCGAACTGGACGTTGGAGCCGCCGGTCTCGACGCCGATTTCGCGCAGCACCGCCATGGAGGCGTTGCGCATCAGCTGGTACTCCTTGTCGGTCAGCGTCTGGGCTGGCGCGACCGTGATGGAGTCACCGGTGTGGATACCCATGGGGTCGAAGTTCTCGATGGCGCAGACGATGATGCAGTTGTCGTTGCGATCCCGCACCACTTCCATCTCGTACTCTTTCCAGCCGATCAGCGACTCGTCGATGAGCAGCTCTTTGGTCGGCGACAAGTCCAGACCGCGCTCGCAGATCTCGACGAACTCTTCGGTGTTGTAGGCGATACCGCCACCCGAGCCGCCCATGGTAAAGGAGGGACGGATGATGCAGGGGAAGCCAACCATCTGTTGCACGCCCCACGCCTCTTCCATGTTGTGGGCGATGCCGGCACGCGGGCACTCCAGGCCAATGCTGCGCATCGCCTTGTCAAAGCGGGAGCGGTCTTCGGCCTTGTCGATGGCGTCGGCGGTGGCACCGATCATCTCGACACCGAACTCGGCCAGCACGCCATGCTTCTCCAGCGCCAGTGCACAGTTAAGCGCAGTCTGGCCGCCCATGGTGGGCAGGATGGCGTCCGGGCGCTCTTTCTTGATGATTTCGCGCACCACTTCCCAGGTGATGGGCTCGATGTAGGTGGCGTCAGCCATCTCCGGGTCGGTCATGATGGTGGCCGGGTTGGAGTTGACCAGAATAACGCGGTAGCCCTCCTCGCGCAGGGCTTTGCACGCCTGGGCGCCGGAGTAGTCAAATTCGCAGGCTTGGCCGATGACGATGGGGCCGGCGCCGAGGATCAGGATGCTCTGAAGGTCATTACGTTTTGGCATGAAACTCTTTCCTCTATTTCTTAGGCGCGATACTGCTTAATCAATTCAATAAAGTGGTCAAAAAGACCGGCACAGTCGTGCGGGCCCGGGCTCGCTTCGGGGTGCCCCTGGAAGCTGAAGGCCGGACGGTCGGTGCGATGGATACCTTGCAGGGAACCATCGAACAGGGAGACGTGGGTGGCGCGCAGGCAATCCGGCAGGCTGTTCTCGTCTACCGCAAAGCCGTGGTTCTGAGCGGTGATCATGACGGTGTTGTCATCGAGGCTCTTCACCGGATGGTTGGCGCCGTGGTGGCCAAACTTCATCTTGACGGTCTTGGCACCGGAGGCCAGACCCAGCAGCTGGTGACCCAGACAGATGCCGAATACCGGCGTGTTGGTATTAAGGAAAGCCTTGATGGCCTCGATGGCGTAGTCGCACGGCTCGGGGTCGCCAGGGCCGTTGGAGAGGAAGATGCCATCCGGGTTCATCGCCAGTACCTCGGCGGCCGGGGTCTTGGCAGGCACCACGGTCAGGCGGCAGCCACGGTCAACCAGCATCCGCAGGATGTTGCGCTTGACGCCAAAGTCATAGGCTACCACGTGGTATTTCAGCTGGTCGGCATCCGGGGTGACGTGCCCCTTGCCAAGCTGCCAGCTCCCGGTCGTCCAGTTGTACGCCTCACCAACCGTCACCTCTTTGGCCAGATCCATCCCCTTCAGACCGGGGAAGGCGCGGGCCTGTTCGAGAGCATAGGCTTCATCGACCTGTTTCCCGGCCAGAATGCAGCCAGCCTGAGCGCCTTTCTCGCGCAGGATGCGGGTCAGTTTACGGGTGTCGATGTCGGCGATGCCAACGATGTTGTGAGACTTGAGGTATTCGGAGAGGGATTGCTGATTGCGGAAATTGGAGGCAAGTATCGGAAGGTCCCGGATGATCAATCCCTGAGCATGGATCTGACTGGACTCTTCATCTTCGCTGTTGGTGCCGGTGTTGCCTATATGGGGGTAAGTGAGGGTGACTATCTGACGGGAATAAGAGGGATCGGTGAGGATTTCCTGATAGCCCGTCATCGACGTATTGAAAACCACTTCACCAACGGAACATCCCTCGGCGCCTATCGACACGCCTTTGAACACAGTTCCATCTTCCAGCACTAGCAATGCAGTGTGATTCAAGACAACCTCCAGTTATTTAGCTTTAAATTCAGCAATTTACCTGGGTGTTGCGGGCTCGGTTCCGGTCTTGGACAGGACTCGAACCCGGCAGATTTCTGGCAAATTGGGCGCATTCTACTTAAAAAAAGTGGCATTTCAACGTCTTTTCTCAGATGAAATGCATCTAAATTCAATAAAAAAGCAACATTACCCATTATCTATGCACTTAATCGCTTTGCAACCCCCTCCCGCGAAAGAAAAGGAAAAACCACCATCAAAAGATGCCACCAAGCCAGCGATAACGACAAAAACAAACAAAAAAACCAATTAAAACAATAACATTTATTTTTACACAAAAAACATTAATGACAAATTTAACGCTTTTACGATGACAATATTGAACATGAAAAATGGAAAACGTTTTTCTGTGTTTGAATTTTTAGTCTTTTCCAGCCCGTGTAAAAAAATGGCTTTATCCGCCATAAAGATGCTCAAATCTGTTACCTGGTGATGACATTCAGGAAGGAAAAATCTGGCGGATAACGCAATAGTGTGATTTATAAGGAGTTCAGTTAAAAATTGCAGGCAGCGTGTCTTTTTACACAAAATCTGGCTGACTGACAGCAAAAACCCCGGCAAGCCGGGGTTTTTCACTGGGGTAGCAGTAGTACGAAAGTGCCGCTCAGAGGCATCACTTGAGATTGAGCACATCCTGCATGTCATAAAGACCGGCCCCCTGCTGACCAAGCCACTTGCCCGCCCGCACAGCACCGTTGGCGAAGGTCAGGCGGCTGGAGGCCTTGTGGCTGATCTCCACCCGCTCGCCGATATCGGCAAACATCACGGTATGCTCCCCCACCAGATCGCCGGCGCGAATGGTGGCAAAGCCGATAGTGTTGCGATCCCGCTCGCCAGTGATCCCCTCGCGACCATAGACGGCGCACTCCTTGAGATCCCGGCCCAGCGTTTTGGCGACCACTTCCCCCATGGAGAGGGCAGTACCGGATGGCGCATCCACCTTGTGGCGATGGTGGCCCTCGATGATCTCGATGTCGGTGTAATCCCCCATCACCTTGGCGGCCTGCTCCAGCAGCTTGAACACCAGGTTGACCCCGACCGAGTAGTTGGAGGCGAACACGATACCGATCTGCTTGCCAGCCTCTTTCAGGGCGGCCTTGCCTGCATCGTCAAAACCGGTGGTGCCGATCACCATCTGCTTGTGGTGGGCCAGCGCAAAAGCCAGATTGGCAAGGGTCACCTCGGGGCGGGTGAAGTCGATGATGAGATCAAACTCGTCACGCACCTTGTCCAGACTGTCGCTGATGGCCACGCCCAGATGGCCCAGCCCATTGAGCTCACCGGCATCGAGACCGATCACCGCCGAACCCGGCCGCTCCAGTGCAGCCCCGACCACTACGCCATCGGTGTTGGTGATGGCCTCCAGCAGCACCTTGCCCATACGACCATTACAGCCCATCACGGCCACACGGATCGGATTGTCCATCTCCACCCTCTCATCTCTTTTAATTATGGAAAGAGACCGTTTTACCAGCCCGCGCCGGGTTTGAAAAGCCATGATGCCACCACTCCTTGCAGCACTCGCCAACGGCAGCGCCCGCTGGCTGGCCAAGAACTTCCTTTTGGTCACAGGCCGTTTTTCATCGTCTCACTCCATCATTTGGCAGACCGGGTGCCATCTGATAGGTTCGAACGAGTGAAATGCCAGCATAAGCAAAATCAGGGCAACGCCCGTGTCGATATCAACCGAGGTGCAAGAATGAGCGCAGGATTGCTGTTTGCTGTGGGGTTGATATCACTGACCCTGGTCATGCTGACCGCGGCTCTGCTGTTTGGCGGGCCGAGTCCGGCACCGGCGATGGCCAGCATCAACGACCCTTTCAAGGGGAGTGGCTGGAGCAACATGCCACCCCTCTCAAGATACCCGGCGCGTGACGGCACGCAGCTGGCCTATCGGCACTATGGCGCAAAGGAGCACGCAGAGAACAACAAGGTCAAGGGCAGCGTGATACTGGTTCACGGCTCTTCTGCCAGCAGTCAGAGCATGCACAAGATGGCGAGCGCCTTTTCGCAAGCGGGATATGACGCCTACGCCCTCGATATTCGCGGCCATGGCGCATCGGGCAACAAAGGCACCATTGCCTACATCGGTCAGCTTGAAGACGATCTGGAAGATTTCATCAAGTCGGTAGCCCCCGACAAGCCTGCAACACTCGTCGGCTTCTCGTCAGGGGGTGGCTTTGTCCTGCGTGTTGCTGGCAGTGCGCGACAAACCCTGTTCGAGAGCTATCTGCTGCTCTCCCCCTATCTTGGCCCCACCGCCGCCAACTACCGGCCCAACAGCGGTGGCTGGGTGCGTGTCGGCTTGCCTCGCCTCATCGCCCTGAGCATCCTCAACGGTTTCCATATTTCCGCACTCAACCATCTGACCGTGCTGAACTTTGCCCTTAATGATGAGGCGAAATCCCTGCTGACCCCCTCTTACTCCTTCAACCTTGCTTCGAACTTTCAGCCGGAGCGCGACTATCAGCAAAACATACGCAATGTGCAACGCCCCTGCGCCGTGATCGCGGGTGCAAATGACGAAGCCTTTCAAACAGATCAACTTGAACCTGAGTTAAGACGTCTCGGCATCTCCTGGCCTGTCACCCTACTGCCCGGAATTGGCCACATTCCGCTGACGCTGGAACAGGATGCTCTCGCGACAGCCGTTCAGGCGGTGGAGAAACTGACACAGTAACCACACAGCTCAGGTCTTGTGTCCACGCGTTCTGGAAATATCCGCACCATGCTCACGTAGAGATAGAGAGAGGTGCGGCTGACGTTTGGCAGCGGGAGAAATCCCCAAGATGGCATGCAGAGATCTTATCGTTTACCTCTTTCCTTATTAAAGGCACGCGATACCCGCGGACTGCGTCAGAACAGCAATGAATAATAAACAGCGCCAACTTCTTTTTCCGAATATTCTTTGGATATCTCAACAAGACCAGAATCATCAAACAAAAACACTTATCCATCTGGACGTCTATCTTGACCAAGCGAGGTTGACTCACTACTGTGGGCACCCCAATGCGGCAGGATGCCCGCCCTGTTTTCCCCCTATCCCTATCCGATACAGGTACAAAGCAGTTTATGACAGGAGGTCATTGTTCAATTTCAGAGGAACACATGATCCAGACTCAACCCAGTGCCAGGGCCTTGCTGCCACTTCTGGTTTTTCTCGCACTCTTTATCGGTACCGGTACCTGGCTGACCCTGCAGGGGGTCGAGTTCGCCTTCTATCAGCTGCCCGCTCCGGTTGCTGCCTTGCCTGCGGTGATGCTCGCCCTGCTGCTTGGCAAAGAGAGCTTCAACAGCAATCTGGAAACCTTCTTCAAGGGGGTTGGCCACAGCAATATTATGGCGATGTGCCTTATCTATCTGCTGGCGGGCGCCTTTGCCAGCGTGGCCAAGGCCACCGGCGGGGTTGATGCTACTGTGGCGCTGGGCCTGTCGCTCATCCCTGGCTGGGCGCTGTTGCCCGGACTGTTCCTCATCTCTGCCTTTATTGCTACCGCCATGGGCACCTCCATGGGCACCATAGGTGCCGTGGCGCCGGTCGCGCTGGGCGTGGCGCAGGCGGCCGGTATCGATCCGGTGCTGATGGCAGGCACCATTCTCTCCGGCGCCATGTTTGGCGATAACCTCTCCATCATCTCCGACACCACCATCGCGGCCACCCGCAGCCAGGGGTGCGAGATGAAGGACAAGTTCCGTGAAAACTTCAAGATTGCTGCCCCTGCTGCCATCGCGGTGATCCTGCTCTATCTGACCCTGGGCTCAGTGGGTGAATCCCCGGCAAACGGCAGCGCCATCGAGCTGTTCAAGGTGATGCCTTATCTTCTGATCTTGGGGCTGGCGCTCGCCGGGGTGAATGTGTTTGTGGTGCTGGGGATCGGTATTCTGGCCGCCGGAGCGGTGGGCATGATCAACGGCTACGCCATCGGTCAGTTCAGCAAGGATATCTATCAGGGCTTTACCGGCATGCAGGAGATCTTCCTGCTCTCCATGCTGATCGGCGGTCTCGGCGCCCTGATGGAGCGTCAGGGTGGACTGGCCTGGATCAGCGAGCGCATCAGCGCCCTGATTGCCCGTTTCACTCGCGAACACAATGGTGAACAGAACGAGAAAGCCGCCGAGCTCGGCATCGCCGGGGTGGTGAGCCTCACCAACCTCTGTACCGCCAACAACACGGTGGCTATTATCGTCGCCAGCAAGGTAGCCCGGGATCTGGCCGAACACCACGGTGTCACCCCGCGCCGCGCCGCCTCCATGCTCGATATTTTCTCCTGCGTGGTACAGGGTCTGATCCCCTGGGGCGCACAGGCGCTGCTGCTGGGATCCATCTTCGCCCTGTCGCCGTTGGCGGTGGTGAGCATGAGTTTCTACCCGATGGCGCTCGCTCTAGCGGCACTCATTGCAGTGTTTGTGAAGCACCAGATGCGCGGCAAGGCTGAGAAGTAACTGACCAGACGCTGGCGCGCCGACATGCCATCAACAGGGGCCACATCCTGGCCTTTGTTGGCTCACTAACGGATCCGCCAGCATTTATCCCACCGTCCCGGGCATCAGCCGTCCGGGGCGGGAGTTCCCCTGCCCCCCTTAACGTCAAGAGTGAATGTGCTAAGGTAGAGCGCGTTCAAGCCATCGATGCGCAGCTATACCAGAGGTTCCCCATGCATGAGTCCCAACCCGAACGTCAATCCCTGCGCCAACTGGTTCGTCAACGCCGCAAAAATCTGAGTCCGGCCGAGCAGCAATTGGCGGCCCAACAGCTGCTGGCCCAGTTCAAGCAACACCCCGAGATCCTCGCCGCCAAACGCATTGCCCTCTATCTGGCCAATGATGGGGAGATCAACCCCTTGCCCACCATCCATTGGCTGTGGGCCCAGCACAAAGAGATCTACCTGCCGGTGCTCCACCCCTTTACTCCGGGTCACCTGCTCTTTTTGCGCTATACCGCTACCAGTCCCATGGTGCGCAACCGCTACGGCATCGAAGAGCCGGAGCTGGATATCCTGCAGGTGGTGCCCCACAGCACGCTCGATCTTATCTGCACCCCGCTGGTCGCCTTCGATGCTCAAGGTAATCGACTTGGCATGGGGGGCGGCTACTACGATCGCACTCTCGCCATCTGGCATGAGCACAAGCTGGGCCCCAAGCCGCTCGGCATTGCCCACGACTGCCAGCAGGTGGATGCGGTCCCGCAAGAGGAGTGGGATGTGCCGCTGCCCCAGATCATCACCCCGAGCCACTGCTGGCGCTTTGAATAGACTGTTTTTGGCAGGCAGCCCCTGCTTTGTGCGCGCAAACGCAGAATAAACAGGCAAACGATTTACAAAGTCCCTCTTTTTGCCCCGGAACGTGAGCAACAAGGTCGCGACGGGGTACCGGGTTGGATATAATGCGCCCGCTTTTTTCTTAAGGAACGATCATGACTCAAGATGAAATGAAGAAGGCGGCCGGTTGGGCTGCGCTCAAGTATGTGGTTCCCGGCACCATCGTCGGGGTGGGCACCGGCTCTACCGTCAACCACTTTATCGACGCGCTGGCGACCATGAAGGACGAGATCAAGGGGGCGGTATCCAGCTCCGTGGCCTCTACCGAGCGTCTCAAGGGCTTCGGCATCACCGTATATGATCTCAACGAGATCGACGCCCTCTCCGTCTATGTGGATGGCGCCGACGAGATCAACGCAACCCGCGACATGATCAAGGGCGGTGGCGCAGCCCTGACCCGCGAGAAGATCGTTGCCGCCGTAGCTGACAAGTTCATCTGCATCATCGACAACACCAAGACCGTCGACGTGCTGGGCCAGTTCCCGCTGCCGGTGGAAGTGATCCCGATGGCCCGCGAATACGTGGCCCGCGAAATTCGCAAACTGGGTGGCAACCCGGTGTGGCGTGAAGGCGTGGTCACCGACAACGGCAACCACATTCTGGATGTAAAAGGCATGGCCATTACCGACGCCAAGGCGCTGGAAGTACGACTGAACGCCATCGTTGGCGTGGTCACCAACGGCCTGTTCGCCGCGCGCGGCGCCGATGTGGTCCTGATCGGTACGCCGGACGGCGTGATTACCCAGTAATCCCGACACCGGTAGCACAGTGCAGCGGCATCCTCGCCCGCCAGCGCCACTCTGCCAGCCCTGACGCAACAGCGGCGTTGATTGAGCCCCGGGATGGAATATGACCCAAACATTGCACTGTGAATAAATGACGGCGCCTGATGGCGCCGTTTTTATTTATCCCTCAACAAGTTGCATACGGATGTTTACAACATTCGTTGATAACTTCAAAGAATTTGACTTTCGTCACAAATATTCCCTCCCCCAAACGTTTTTGCTACTTTACTGTTTTCTTCGCACACCAAATCTGCACTTACGTTTGCACATACAGAGGGATCGTCATGACTGCCAAGTTTTCGTTGGACAAGGATAAAATCAAGGTTCTGCTGCTTGAGGGGGTTCACCCCAACACCGTAGAGACCTTTCGTGCCGCAGGTTACACCAGTGTGGAGTATCTCAAGACCTCGCTCTCCGAAGAGGAGCTGATCGAGCAGATCCGCGACGTCCATTTCATCGGGCTGCGCTCCCGCACCCAGATCACCGAGAAAGTCCTCGACGCCGCCAACAAGCTGGTTGCCATCGGCTGCTTCTGCATCGGTACCAACCAGGTCGAGCTGGAAGCGGCCCAGATCCGCGGTATTCCGGTCTTCAACGCCCCCTTCTCCAACACCCGTTCGGTCGCCGAGCTGGTACTGGGCGAGATCCTGCTGCTGCTGCGCGGCATCCCCGAGAAAAACGCCAAGTGCCATCGCGGCGTGTGGGAAAAACTGGCCAATCGCTCGGTGGAAGCCCGCGGCAAGAAGCTCGGCATCATCGGCTACGGCCACATCGGTACCCAGCTTGGCATCATCGCCGAGAGCATCGGCATGAAGGTTTATTACTACGATATCGAGAACAAGCTCTCGCTGGGCAACGCCATTCAGGTGCCGAGCATGGTCGATCTGCTCAATATGTCTGACGTCATCAGCCTGCACGTGCCGGAGACCGCCTCCACCAAGAACATGATCGGTGCCGAGCAGCTGCGGATGATGAAACCGGGCGCCATCTTCATCAACGCCGCCCGCGGTACCGTGGTGGATATCGATGCGCTGGCTGACGTCATCAAGAGCGGCCATATCGCCGGCGCCGCCATCGACGTCTTCCCGGTCGAGCCCAAGTCCAATGACGAGGAGTTCCAAAGCCCGCTGCGTGGGCTGGAGAACGTGATCCTGACTCCGCACATCGGTGGCACCACCCATGAAGCGCAGGAGAATATCGGGCTGGAAGTGGCCAACAAGCTGGTCAAATACTCCGACAACGGCTCCACCCTCTCTGCCGTCAACTTCCCGGAAGTGTCGCTGCCGGGCCATAAGGGCTCCAGCCGCCTGCTGCACATTCACCGCAACCAGCCGGGCGTGATGAACCAGATCAACCAGATCTTCGCCGAAGAGGGGATCAACATCGCCGGTCAATACCTGCAGACCAGCAGCCATATCGGTTACGTGGTGATCGACGTGGAGACCGAGCACAGCGAGAAGGCGCTCGCCAAGCTCAAGGAGATCAACGGCACCATCCGAGCCCGCATTCTCCACTGATAGACCCTTATCTGCGCAGCAAAAAGCCCGTCGTGATGACGGGCTTTTGTATGAAGCAGAACCTCAAAGCAGCGTGATGGCTTACCACCACCCCAACAGGTTGCGGCCCACCAGAGCGCCCCACACCAGGGCATTGAGGGCCAACGCGATAAAGACGGCGGCAGAGCCCAAATCCTTGGCGCGACCGGAGAGCTCATGATGCTCGGAGCCAACCCTGTCTACCACAGCTTCAATGGCGGAGTTGAGGATCTCGACGATCACCACCAGCCAGCTGATGACGATAAGCAGCAGGATCTGGTTGAGGGAATCGCCAATCCAGAAGGCAAGTGGCATCAGCAACAGGATCAGCATCAG
Organism: Aeromonas sp. 84A; assembly: GCF_051919345.1. Taxonomy (NCBI): domain Bacteria; kingdom Pseudomonadati; phylum Pseudomonadota; class Gammaproteobacteria; order Aeromonadales; family Aeromonadaceae; genus Aeromonas; species Aeromonas sp. 84A. The sequence continues at coordinate 2,074,710 of NZ_JBQBEW010000001.1, read as the reverse complement.
CTCCTGTCGAAACGCCGCCTCGTTAATCCAGGCTGACTTGAGCCCCTTCATGCTGTAACCGGTTGCGTTGATGATGCGGGTGACCCCGGTTGCCCCTGGCTTTGCCACGCTAACTACCTCATTTGGAATCGATTTTGGCCTCACATCCTATCAGAGCCCCCCAAGGTTTCAATCAGGGGACTTTTGCTTTATTTTATCTCTTTGCTTTTTCGCCCCTTGCGGCTGACACCACCCACTCGAGACTTGAGTTGTATGTCCATTCACACAGATGAATTGCGCACCCGTCGCCTGGAGTCACTGATCACTCCGAGCGAGCTTGCACACGCGTTTCCGATCACCGATACCATTGCCCAGAATCTACTGGATGCCCGTCGCGAAGTGGAAGCCATTCTGGCTGGAGACGATCAGCGCCTGCTGGTCATTGTCGGTCCCTGCTCTATTCATGATCCCGCTGCTGCTCGCGAGTATGCCCAGCGCCTCAACGCCCTGCGCGAGCATTATAAAAAGAGCCTCTGCATCGTGATGCGCACCTATTTCGAGAAGCCGCGCACCATCGTCGGCTGGAAAGGGCTCATCAATGATCCGCGACTCGATGGCAGTTTCGACGTCAACGAAGGGCTGAAACTGGCGCGCAAACTGCTGGTCGACATCAACGAGATCGGCATGCCCACCGCCACCGAATTCCTCGATATGGTGACCGGCCAGTATATTGCCGACCTCATCACCTGGGGCGCCATCGGCGCGCGTACCACCGAATCCCAGGTACACCGCGAGATGGCTTCGGCCCTCTCCTGCCCGGTCGGCTTCAAAAACGGCACCGACGGCAATACCCGCATCGCCATCGATGCGGTGCGCGCCGCCCGTCACAGCCACATCTTCTATTCGCCGGACAAAGACGGCAAGATGACCATCTATCGCACCGCCGGTAACCCCTTTGGTCATGTGATCCTGCGTGGCGGCCACCGACCCAACTACGACACCGCCAGTGTCGATGAAGCCTGTGAAGCGTTGGCCGATGTGGGCCTGCCGGAGCGTCTGGTGGTCGATTTCAGCCACGGCAACAGCATGAAGGATCACCGCCGTCAGCTGCTGGTGGCGCAAGATATCTGCGATCAGCTGCGCCGCGGCCGTACCGGCATCGCCGGCATCATGGCAGAAAGCTTCCTGGTGGAAGGGCGTCAGGATGTGGAGAACGGCTGCGCCGCCACCTTTGGCCAGAGCATCACCGATGCCTGCCTGTCATGGAGCGACACCGAAACCCTGCTGGCGATGCTGGCAGAGGCTGCACTGGTACGCCTTGCCAAGCGGCAAGCCTGAGCCCCGATGACGAAGATCGGCTGGCAGATAGTCCCCCTCGACGAGACGCTGCTGGCGCAGTGGGCAACCCTGCGCCAGCAGCTGTGGCCGCACCACGCACTTTCGGCCCACCTGCAGGAAGGGGTTGAGATGTTGGCCAATGCACATCTCAACGCCTTTCTGGCGCTGGATGAACAGAGTCAGGCGGTAGGCTTTGCCGATGCAGCCCTGCGCCACGATTACGTGAATGGCTGCAACAGCAGCCCTGTGATGTATCTGGAAGGGGTCTATGTGCAACCGGCCTCGCGCCAGCGTGGGGTGGCCCAAGCCTTGATCGCTCAGGTGGCGCAGTGGGGCCGCGAGCTGGGTTGCCGGGAACTGGCCTCCGATGCCGCCATCGACAATCTTGCCTCGCAGCAGATGCACCAACAACTCGGCTTTGCCGAAACGGAGCGAGTCGTATTCTTCAAAAAGGCCCTCGGCTGACGCCAAGGGCCTTTCTTGTTTCTCACAAACTGGGCATAAACCACACGCGCCCTGCCGCTTCGATGCGGTCGGTGCGGATCTGGAACACCTGCGCCAGCAGCGCCTCATCCACCAGCTCGACACCCCCTTCGCGCACCACCGCGCCCCCTTGCAGGCAGAGAATGCGGTCGGCCCAGTCAATGGCCAGATTGATATCGTGGATGGCGAGCACCACCAGCAAGCCCTGCCCGGCCAGGGTTTTCAGCAAGCGCAATAGCGCCAGCTGGTGATGCAGGTCGAGCCCCGCCAGCGGCTCGTCCAGCAGCAGCACCTTGCCGGTCGGATTGAGGCTCGGCCACACCTGCAGCAGGGTGCGGGCAATCAGCACCCGCTGCTGCTCGCCCCCCGACAACCGGCTGAAGTCACGAGCCAGCAAAGCTTCCAGCTCCAATGCCTCGCACAATGCATTTATCGCCTCGTTCTGTCTGGCGGGCGCAACCGCCTCATCGAGCCCCAGGCTCAACACCTGAAACACCGGAATATGAAACAGCTGGGGCTGACGCTGGGGCAACATGGCGCGCCGTTTGGCAAGCTCGGGCCAACTCATGTCAGTAAGCACTCCCCCCCCCAGCAGCACTGTGCCATCGGCGGGTAAAATCCCCGCCAGCGCCCCGAGCAGGGTCGACTTGCCACTGCCATTGGGGCCAAGCAGCGCCACCAGCTGGCCACCATGCCAGCGGATATCTAGGGGAGAGAGCCGTCCGGCAATAGCGAGCTCGCGCGCCTCCAGCTGCGGCGCAGCAGCACGAGAAGAAACCGGCATGGGATCAGCGGGTGACATCGGCAGTTTGCCTCAATAGCAGATAGATAAAGAGCGGCGCCCCCACCGAGGCGGTGATGACGCCGATAGGCAACTCCCCCGCGCTCAGGGTGGATCGAGCAACCAAATCGGCCGCCAGCAGCAGGGCCCCGCCGCCAAGCGCCGAGGCAGGCAGCAGAAAGCGCTGATCGCTGCCACCACAGAGCCGCAGCAGATGGGGCACCACCAACCCGACAAAACCGATGACACCACACAACGACACCGCCACACCGGTTAGCAGACAGACCGCCAGCACCAACCGCACCCGCATCTTGTCGACATCCATCCCCATCAGGCGGGCCTGGGTCTCCCCCAACAACAACTGTTGCAGCGCCTTGCCCTGCCAGCAGAGCCAGCACAGGGTGAGCGGCAGCACCAGCCACCACCAGGCAAACTGCTGGCTGCCGTAAGAGAAGCTCCCCATCATCCAGAACATGAATTCACGCAAGGAGCCATCGTCGGCAAAGTACATCAACCAGGTCATGGCGGCATTGGTAAGAATACCGATGGCGACGCCAAACAATAGCAAGCGGGCATGGCCGAGACGCGCCCGACGAGCCAGCCGAATGAGCAGCATGGTCACCAGCAGGGCGCCACCGAAGGCCGCCAGCGACAGCCCCCAGCCGGGCAGATAGAGGCCGAGGGACTTGGCCACCGCCATCGCCACCATGGCGGCAAGGCCTGCCCCGCTTGAAACGCCAAGCAGCCCGGGCTCCGCCACCGGGTTGTGCAGCATCACCTGCAGCACAGCGCCGCCACAAGCGAGCGCAGCGCCAGCCAAGAGGGCCAGCAAGGCACGGGGTAGCCGCAGCTCCAGCAAGATGCGCTGTTCGAGATCGCCAAGGGGCTGCCAGGGCAGCAGCACAAACTCGCCCCAGACGAGGGAGAAGAGAAATAGCAGCAAGGTCAGCAGCGTCAGGCCACAGAGCCAACGCCGCTGCCAGCGCCGCTGGCGGGCGATAAGGGAGAGGTACAAGGATGATCCCCGAATAACAAGGCTTCATCCCCGGCCCTGTCACAGCGCCGGGGGGAAGCAGGAAAAGGGCATGATAACAGTGGCTTGCCACCCAAGGTCAAGGCTGGTAACGCTTGGCCATCACGCTTATCTCGCCGCTGGCCACCAGATTTTGCAGCGCCACCAGCAAGGGCTGGCGCAGCGACTGGTGAGGTGAGTGTTTGCTCATCCCCAGATAGAGAGTCACCGGCGTGGCGGGGCGGTAGTCCGCCTTGCCTATCCGGCTGGCATTTCCCTGACTCAGGGCATAGTCCACCTGACAGTCGGTGCCAATCATCAGCGGCAGGTGACCGCGCTGCACCATGCGCAGCAGCTGATCTTCGGTGGGTACTCCGTGCTTGTCGAGGCGGCTGTCACTGTTGAAGGGCTCAAAGTAGGCGGAGTTGAGCACATAGCCCACCTTCACCCCCTGCAGATCGCGGTATTGGTGGATACGGGCCACATTGACCGGCTGACCATAAAACGCGGGCCAGCACTGGTAGTAGGCAGGCTGCAGATAGTCGATAAACTGCGCCCGCTCGGCGGTATAGGCGATGCCAATCATCAGATCGACCTGCCCGGTCTGCATCTGCTTGAGCGCCCTGCCCCACGGCATCCGCCGTACCTGCAACTCAATGCCGCTCGCCTGTTGCAACCGGCGCAGGATGTCCATGTCGAGCCCCTGCAACCGGCCATCCGCTTGCAGGATGCGAAATGGCGGCCACAGATCGGTGGCCACTATCAGCGTCGGGGCCGCACGCACCGGCATGGCAAATAACAGTAACAACACTATCCCGCATAACTTGCCCATCCCGTCGCATACCTCGCACGGCTTATCCTGTTGGTTAAAAATACCCTCCCGCACCACGTATGAAAACCCGTGGTTCAGGGATAAAATGCGCCGGATTTTCAAGGAGAACCCTATGAACCCGATTTTCACCAGTATCGGTCTGCTGCTCTGCAGCAACGTCTTTATGACCTTCGCCTGGTACGCTCACCTCAAGAGCATGAACCATAAACCCTGGATCATTGCCGCCCTGGTGAGCTGGGGTATCGCCCTGTTCGAATACCTGCTGCAAGTGCCTGCCAACCGCATCGGCCATACGGTGATGAGCGTGGGCCAACTTAAAATCCTGCAAGAAGTGATCACACTCACCGTATTCGTCCCCTTCTCTATCTTCTATCTCAAGGAAGATCTGAAATGGGACTATCTCTGGGCAGGGCTCTGCATTCTCGGTGCGGTCTTTTTTGTCTTTCGCGAGAAACTGACCGGCGCCTGAGGCTGTACACTCCATATCATCCCGCTCATGGCATCTCATTGATCGACGAGGCAAAAAAATGGAATTGCGAGACATGTTACAGATCCTGGCCAAGCAGGATGGCTCAGACCTCTATCTGTCGACCGGCGCGCCCCCCTGCGCCAAATTTAACGGCGGCCTGCGCCCCCTCAACGAAACGCCGCTGGAGCCGGGGGAAGTGGCGCGGATCGCCGCCGAGATCATGGATGGCGAGCAGAAGCAGCAGTTCGAGAAGGATCTGGAGATGAACCTCGCCATCTCCCTGCCCCAGATCGGCCGCTTTCGGGTCAACATCTTCAAGCAGCGCAACGAAGTCTCTCTGGTGGCCCGCAACATCAAGACCGAAATCCCCCGCTTTGAAGATCTCAAACTCCCGCCTGTGCTGCTCGACACCATCATGGAGAAACGAGGCCTGGTGCTGTTTGTCGGCGGTACCGGCTCGGGCAAATCCACTTCGCTGGCGGCGCTTATCGACCATCGCAACCGCAACAGCGGCGGCCACATCATCACCATCGAAGATCCGGTGGAGTTCGTTCATCGCCACCGCAAGAGCATCATCAACCAGCGGGAGGTTGGCGTGGATACCCGCAGCTTCCACGCTGCCCTGAAAAACACCCTGCGTCAGGCGCCGGATGTCATTCTTATCGGCGAGATCCGCGATCGCGAGACCATGGAACATGCGCTGGCCTTCTCCGAAACCGGCCACCTTGCCATCTCCACCCTGCACGCCAACAACGCCAACCAGGCGCTGGATCGCATTATCAACTTCTTCCCCGAGGAGCGCCGCCCCCAGCTGCTCAACGATCTGGGCAACAACCTCAAGGCTTTTGTCTCCCAGCGGCTGGTGAAAACCACCGATGGCGGTCGCCGGGCCGCAGTGGAGATCATGCTCGGCACCCACACCATCCGCGACATGATCAAGCGCGGCGAATTTGGCGGCCTCAAAGAGGTGATGGAAAAGTCCAAAGCCCTCGGCATGGTCACCTTCGACAGTGCCCTGTTTGATCTGGTAGTGGAAGGTGTAATTGAGGAAGAAGAGGCGGTGAAGAACGCCGACTCGGCCAACAACCTGCGCCTCAAGATCAAGCTGTGGAAGGAGAAGGGACAGATTGCCAGCAGCAGCGATGCCACCGGCTGGAGCCTCGAACCCACCAAGGACGAGAAGGGCGATTTTTTCTAACCAGCCCCTCGAGAACCCCGGGCCCGCCCGGGGTTCTCTTTATCCAGCACGGCTGACCCGACTTATCCCTCAGCTCACGCAGCTCACAGCCAGTCAGCACCAACGGCGAACACGCTGGCAATACGCCACATACTCGTCGCCGAAACGGGCGCGCAGCAGCCGCTCCTCCGGCATGATCTGAAAGCGGGTCAGCCAGGCAACCAGCACGATTGGCCCAACCCAGACCCAACTTCCACCGAGATAACAGCCCCAGGCGGCCAGCCAGCAGAGCAAGCCCAGATACATGGGATTGCGGCTGACACGATAGACGCCACAGGTCACCAGACGACTGGTGTGCTGCGGTTTGGTGGGGCTGACCGTGGTCTGATGGTGACGAAACCGTTGCAGGGCACCAAAGCCCATGATGGCCCCCGCCACGACCAGCATAGCCATCAGCGTCATTGCCCAGATGCCGGGCTGACTCTCCCCTCTTAGCCACCACATGACACCAGCACAGAGCAGAAAGATCAGCGGTGGTGGCAAACGTAACTCAAGATTGACCATTTTCTTCCCCTGACGAGTGTCGGCCGAACCCGTGTTGCGGTAGACTCCCAACCAGTCAGCGCCTGTTGAGAGTGACAAAGATCATAATAATAACAACAAGTTGTGGTTAAACCACCACCAATGTGGCCGACCCCGTCCAAACTATCCAACGCGAATAACAAAAAGGAATCACCATGCACAAGAAAACTCTGCTGGCTACCCTGATCTTCGGCCTGCTCGCGGGCCAAGCCGTTGCGGCTCCCTATCTGCCCCTTGCGACGGATCATCGCAACGGCCAGGAGCAAACCGCCAGCAACGCCTGGTTGGAAGTGGATCTGGGCGCCTTTGAACACAATATCCAGACCCTCAAGGATCGTCTCGGTGACAAGGGCCCGCAGATCTGCGCCATCATGAAGGCCGACGCTTACGGTCATGGCATCGACCTGCTGGTCCCCTCCGTGGTCAAGGCCAATATCCCCTGCATCGGCATCGCCAGCAACGAAGAGGCGCGCGTCGCCCGCGAGAAGGGCTTTACCGGCCGTCTGATGCGGGTGCGTGCTGCCACCCCGGATGAAGTAGAGCAGGCCCTGCCCTACAAGATGGAGGAACTGATCGGCAGTCTGGTGAGTGCCCAGGGTATCGCCGATATCGCCCAGCGCCACCACACCACCATTCCGGTGCATATCGCGCTCAACTCCGCCGGCATGAGCCGCAACGGCATCGACCTGCGTCTGGCCGATGCCAAGCAGGATGCGCTGGCCATGCTCAAGCTAAAGGGGATCACCCCGGTCGGCATCATGACCCACTTCCCGGTTGAGGAGAAAGAGGACGTCAAGATGGGACTGGCCCAGTTCAAACTGGACTCCCAGTGGCTGCTGGAAGCGGGCAAACTGGATCGCAGCAAGATCACCATCCACGCCGCCAACTCCTTCGCCACTCTAGCCGTGCCGGACGCCTACTTCGACATGGTGCGCCCGGGCGGCCTGCTCTACGGTGACTCCATCCCCTCCCACACCGAGTACAAGCGGGTGATGGCATTCAAGACCCAGGTCGCCTCGGTCAACCACTATGCCGCGGGCAACACCGTCGGTTATGACCGCACCTTTACCCTCAAGCGTGACTCCTGGCTCGCCAACCTGCCGCTGGGCTACTCCGATGGCTATCGCCGCGCCCTCAGCAACAAAGCCTATGTGCTGATCCAGGGTCAGAAGGTACCGGTGGTCGGCAAGACCTCCATGAACACCATCATGGTGGATGTGACTGATCTGAAAGGGGTGAAACCCGGCGACGAGGTGGTGCTGTTTGGCCGTCAGGGTGAAGCCGAAGTGAAACAGGCGGATCTGGAGGAGTACAACGGCGCCCTGCTGGCGGACATGTACACCATCTGGGGCTACACCAACCCCAAGAAGATCAAACGCTGATCACGCGATATGAAAAAGGGCTCCCGCGGGAGCCCTTGTTGTTTGGTATTAAATAATGTTGCGTTTAAGCGGCCTTTTTACGGGTCACAAACAGACTCAGCCCCATGGATGCCAGCAGGATCAACGCGACTACGCCCAGTGCTATGCCGGTCGGGATCTTGAAGATATCCAGCAGCAGCATCTTGACTCCGATAAACATCAGGATCAGCGCCAGACCGTATTTGAGCAGGGCGAAGCGATCAGCCACACCGGCCAGCAGGAAGTACATGGCACGCAGACCCATGATGGCGAAGATGTTGGAGGTCAGCACGATGAAGGGATCCGTGGTCACCGCGAAGATGGCCGGGATACTGTCCACCGCGAAGATGAGGTCGCTCACCTCCACCAGCACCAGAATGAGCAGCAGCGGGGTGGCATAGCGCACACCGTCACGCCAGACGAAGAACTTCTCCCCTTCCAGGGTCTCGGTCACCTTGAAGCGACGGCGCATCCAGCCCAGCAGCGGGTTGTTGGCGAGATCAGGCTCCTTGTCGGCCGCCCACAGCATTTTGGCACCGGTCAGCAGCAGGAAAGCGCCGAACAGATAGAGGATCCAGTGGAACTGCTCGATGAGCCAGCTGCCCGCGAACACCATACCGGCACGCATCACGATGGCCCCCAGCACCCCGTAGAGCAGCACCCGGCGCTGCAGCTCGGCTGGAATGGCAAAGTAGCCGAACAGCATCAGCCAGACGAAGACGTTGTCCACTGCCAGCGCTTTCTCGATGAGGTAGCCGGTGAGGAACTCCAGCCCTTTCTGGTTGGCAATCTCACGGCCCGCGCTGTGATCGAGCCAAAGCCAGATGGCCAGGTTGAAGAGCAGGGCCACGCTGACCCAGATGAGGGACCAGACGCCCGCCTCTTTGAGGGACACCTTGTGTGACTTGCCGCCACCGACAAAGCGTATGTCTATCCATAACAGGACCAGCACTATGCTGAAGAAACCGGTCCACATCCACCATTCACCCATGTTCACTTCTCCCAAAAACGACAAAACCCACGACCGAGAGGCGTGGGTTTGCGTTTGGAGCAGATACACCTTGCCTCTCGGCAAGGTCTCACTTACAGCTGATTTGCATCGACTGCCCGGCTGCCGGGTGCACTGCAGGAAATGGGTGCACCGTAATGACGACAAACCGGCGAGAAGTTACTCCCCTTGTTGCGCGGATAGTAGCAGCGGTAAAAGATAACGCCAAGAGGCATCTTCACTACCGCCAGAAATAAATCGGGGCCCCATCAAGGAGCCCCGCAAACAGGTTCAACACATCCCCATCAGAGCGGGTCGACCTTGAGGCAGGAGACCGCGTGATCGAAGTTCCCCTCCAGCACAGGACGGGTCTTGGCGCACTCGGGGCCAGCCACCGGGCAGCGGGTGCGGAACACGCAACCGGACGGCGGGTTCATCGGTGAGGGCAAGTCCCCCTCCAGGATCTGGATCACCTTGTTGCGCTCCAGCTCAGGGTCCGGGATCGGCACCGCTGACATCAGCGCCTTGGTGTAGGGGTGCAACGGGTTGGCGAAGATCTCCTTGCGAGTCCCCAGCTCGACGGCGTTGCCCAGATACATCACCAGTACCCGGTCGGAGATGTGCTTGACCACCGACAGATCGTGGGCAATGAAGATAAGCGACAGCCCCATCTCCTTTTGCAGGGATTTGAGCAAGTTGACCACCTGCGCCTGAATGGATACGTCAAGCGCCGACACCGGCTCGTCGCAGATGATCATCTTGGGCTCGAGGATCAGCGCCCGGGCGATACCGATCCGCTGGCACTGGCCGCCAGAAAACTCGTGCGGGTAGCGGTTGACCAGGTTGGGCAAGAGCCCCACCTTGCTCATCATGGCGCGCACCTTCTCCTTCACCTCTTCCCGCGGCAGGTTGGGATAGAAGGTGATGAGCGGCTCGGCAATGATGTCGCCGATGGTCATGCGCGGGTTCAGAGAAGCCAGCGGGTCCTGGAAGATCATCTGGATCTCTTTGCGCTTCTCGCGCAGGGCATTCTGATCGAGCTTGGTAAGATCATCACCCAGCCACACCACCTTGCCATCGGTGGCCGGTACCAGACCGATGATGGCGCGGGCAAAGGTCGATTTGCCGCAGCCGGACTCCCCCACCACGCCGAGGGTTTCACCCTCATAGAGACGCAAGGTCACGCCATCGACCGCCTTGAGGTCAGATGGCTTGGCCCAGGGCCACGCCTTGCCACTCTTGATACTGAAGTGGACCTTGAGGTCAGACACTTCCAACAGCAATTTTTTGTCGGCACCCATTTAGTTGGCTCCCTTGTTCATGGCATCCGATACCCAGTGGCAGGCACGCTCCCGACCGTCGTTGAACGGGGTCAGGATCGGTGACTGCTGGCCGCAAATCTCGCTGACCCGGTGGCAACGCTCCTGGAAGGGGCAGCCGGTCGGCAGACGCAGCAGGTTGGGCGGATTGCCCGGGATGGTGGGCAGCACTTCCCCTTCGGTATCGAGACGGGGAATGGCGCGCAGCAAGCCTTCGGTGTAGGGGTGGCTCGGGCGATAGAAGATATCGTCTACCTTGCCGTACTCCATGGTACGACCGGCATACATCACCAGCACCTTGTTGCAGATACCGGCGACCACGCCAAGGTCATGGGTGATCATGATGATGGCGGTGTTGAACTCGCGCTTGAGCTCGTTCATCAGAGTCATGATCTGGGCCTGTACGGTCACGTCGAGTGCGGTGGTCGGTTCGTCGGCGATCAGCAGTTGCGGCCGGCAGAGCAGTGCCATGGCGATCATCACCCGCTGACGCATGCCGCCGGAGAACTCGTGGGGATACATCCCCATCCGCTTGCGTGCTTCGGGGATCTTCACCGCATCGAGCATCCGTACCGACTCTTCGAACGCTTCCGCCTTGCTCACCCCTTTGTGCAGCATCAGCACTTCCATCAGCTGATCCTGCACCTTCATGTAGGGGTTGAGCGAGGTCATGGGGTCCTGGAAGATCATGGCGATCTTCTCGGAACGGATCTTGTTGAGCTTGGACTCCGGCAGGTTGAGGATCTCCTCACCCTGAAACTTGGCGGAACCGGTAATAATGCCGTTTTTGGCCAGCAGCCCCATGATGGCAAAGGCCGTCTGGGATTTGCCGGAGCCGGACTCGCCGACGATCCCCAGGGTTTCACCCGCAGAGAGAGAAAAGTTGAGGTCGTTGACCGCCACCACATTACCGTCCGGGGTCTTGAACTCGACCCGCAGATCTTTCACATCCAGTAACTTCATATAAAAACTCCTTATCGATCTTTCGTGATGCTTTCCTGTCGATCCGATGCTCGATTAACGATCTTTCGGATCGAGGGCGTCACGCAGACCATCCCCGAGGAAGTTGAAGCAAAACAGGGTCACCACCATAAAGCAGGCGGGGAACAGCAGTTGCCAGATGGCCACTTCCATCGACTTGGAGCCTTCATCCAGCAGGGCACCCCAGCTGGTCATCGGTTCCTGAACCCCAAGGCCCAGGAAACTCAGGAAGGATTCAAACATGATCATCCCCGGCACCAGCAAGGTGGCGTAGACGGCCACGATACCGAGTACGTTCGGTACGATGTGACGGGTGATGATCTTCCACTTGGAGACGCCGCAGACGTGGGCTGCCTCGATAAACTCCTTGCTCTTGAGGCTGAGAGTCTGGCCCCGCACGATACGCGCCATATCGAGCCAGCTCACCGCCCCGATGGCGATAAAGATGAGTGCCAGATTGCGGCCAAAGAAGGTGACCAGCATGATGACAAAGAACATGAAGGGGAAAGCGTTGAGGATCTCCAGTACCCGCATCATCAGGCTGTCGACCCGCCCGCCGATAAAGCCGGAGGCCGCGCCATACAGGGTGCCGATGATGACCGCTACCATGGCGCCCATGATGCCGACCATCAGGGAGATGCGACCGCCCAGCAGGGTGCGCACGAACAGATCGCGCCCCAGGCTGTCGGTACCAAAGTAGTGACCCGCTTCCATATCGGGCGGCGACTGCATGGCGCCCCAGTCCGGATCGTCAAAGGTGTATTGGGACAAATGGGGGCCAAAGATGACCGCCAGACCGATGATGGTCAGAATGATCAGGCTGGTCAGGGCCGCCTTGTTGCGCAGGAAACGGCGACGGGCATCCTTCCACAGGGAGCGCCCCTCCACCACTTCCACTTTTTGCGCGAACGCCTCGACGGCATCGCGTTTTTCAGTTGAAACAACCATGATGAACTCCCGAATTAGTAACGGATCTTGGGATCGATAAAGGCGTAGAGAATATCGACCACTGCGTTAAAGGTGATGGTGAGGGCGCCGACCAGAATGGTCAGACCGAGCACCATGGAGTAATCACGATTAAGGGCACCGTTGACGAACAGCTGACCGATCCCCGGCAGGCCGAAGATGGTCTCGATCACCACGGAACCTGTGATGATGCCGACAAAGGCCGGGCCCAGATAGGAGACCACTGGCAGCATGGCCGGACGCAGCGCGTGTTTCAGGATGATGTGGCGCAGCGGCAAGCCCTTGGCACGGGCGGTACGGATGAAGTTGGAGTTCATGGTCTCGATCATGCTGCCCCGCATGATCCGCGAGATGGCAGAGATGTAGTACATCATCATGCCGAACACCGGCAGCACCATAAACTGGATGCCACCCCCCTGCCATCCACCGGCAGGGAACCAACCCAGATGAATACTGAAAAACAGCACCAGCAAGGGCGCCAGCACAAAGCCCGGGATCACCACCCCGGCCATAGCCGACGACATCAGCAGATAATCGATGATGGTGTTCTGTTTCAGTGCCGCTATGGTGCCGAAGGTGACCCCCAGCAACACGGCGAAGAAGAAGGCCGTGGTCCCGATCTTGGCGGATACAGGCAACGCCTGGCTCACCAGATCATTGACGGTGAAATCCTTGTATTTGAAAGAGGGGCCCAAATCACCCTGCACCAGGTTGCCCAGGTAGGTGAGATATTGCATGCCAATGGGTTTGTCGAGCCCGTATTTGGCCTCAATGTTGGCGATGACTTCGGGGGGCAGTGAACGCTCGCTGGTAAAGGGGTTACCGGGGGCGAAACGCATCATGAAGAAAGAGACGGTGATCAAGACCAGCAGAGTCGGGATCGCTTCCAATAGCCGTTTAAAAATGAATTTCAACATAGACATTTCCTGTCCTGTACTGCTTCCAAATGGTCGCGGTTGTAATAAAGGCCCGCCGTCCGGCGGGCCCTGCTTGTTATGCGACTTGTTGCTTTAAATCAGTGAGCAATGATGTACATATCTTTGCTGTAGAGGTTATCCAGCGGGTTGGCCGGGTAGCCGCCTACATAGGGTTTGACCATACGGGCAGTCACGTACTGGTAGATGGGGGCAATCGGCATGTCCTTGGCCAGGATCTCTTCCGCCTGGACGTAGAGCTTGTTGCGGGCAGCCACATCGACCTGATCACGGGATGAATCCATCAGCTTGTCGAACTCCGGATTGGAGTACTTGCCGTCGTTGTTACCGTGGGTGGTCTGCATCAGATCCAGCATGGAGGAGGCTTCGTTGTAGTCGGCGATCCAGCCGGCACGACCTACGTCAAACTGACCCTGTTTCTTGGTTTCCAGGTAAGTTTTCCACTCCTGGTTGACCAGGCTCACCTGCACGCCCAGCTTCTTCCACATGGAAGCCACGGCCACAGCCACTTTCTTGTGGTTGTCGTCGGTGTTGTAGAGCAGCTCGAACTTCAGCGGCTTGCTGGCATCGAAACCGGCCTCTTGCAGCAGCGCCTTGGCCTTGGCATCACGCTCGGCCTGGGTCATCTTCGACCACTCGGGCGCTACCGGCTTGAAGCCATCGACGAAGTCCGGCACCAGGGTGTAACCCGGCGTCTGACCCTGACCCATCACCTTGTCGGCGATCACGTTGCGATCGATGGCATAGGAGAGCGCAGTACGGACACGCACATCGTCAAACGGCTTCTTCTTGACGTTGTACTGGTAGTAGTAAGTACCAACATAACCGGTCACTTTCAGCTCGTCCGGCTTCTCTTTCTTCATCTGCTTGAAGCGCTCGATGGGCATCTGATAGGTGATGTCCACTTCGCCCGCCAGATAGCGGCTCAGGTCAGCGTTGGTAGACTGGATGGGCAGATAGACCACCTTGTTGATGACGGTCTTGCCATCGTTCCAGTAGTGCTTGTTGCGCTCAACTTCGACGCGCTCGTTCACCACCCAGTTCTTCAGGGTATAGGCACCGTTGGATACCATATTTTCCGGCTGAGTCCACTTGTCACCAAACTTCTCGATCACCTTCTTCGGTACCGGATAGGTGGTGGTGTGGGAGAGCATGCTGACGAAGTAAGGGATCGCTTTCTCGAGCTGCACTTCGAAGGTGTAGTCGTCGGTCGCCTTCACGCCCAGCGTATCAGCCGGCTTTTTACCTGCGATGATCTCGGAGGCATTGGCAATGGTCGGGATCTCCAGATACCAGGAGTAAGGAGAGGCGGTTTTCGGATCAACGGCACGCTGGAAAGCAAAAACGAAATCGTGGGCAGTGACCGGGTCACCGTTGGACCACTTGGCATCTTTGCGCAGGTGGAAGACGTAGTGCTTGTTATCCTTGGTTTCCCAGGATTCAGCCACAGCCGGGAGAATTTCCCCTTTCGGGCCGGAAGCAACGAGACCTTCGAACAGGTCGCGCAGGATATTGGATTCGACCGTTCCTTCGGTCTTGTGCGGGTCAAGGGTCGCAGGCTCGGAGCCGTTGCCTTTTACCAGTTGCTGGACTTCAGCCAGCTTGGTTCCCGCCGGAACATCGGCAGCCTGAGCCACATTGACGCCACCAAACAGTGCAGCCACCAGCAATGTGTTAATCATTGTTTTTTTATGAGTCATTTCCCTACTCCAACAAGAACATTCCATGCATTTTTTAAAGTGACGGGGTTAAAACCCGCTCCCAGCATAATTCCCTGCCAATTCCGATAATGCAACAGATATTGTCAGGGTAATCGTCATTTTCTGGTCAAAAAATCAGCTGGCATGCGCTTTTTCAGTATTAAAACACCAGCAAGGCGCTCATTTTTCACACAAACGACCGATTCTAGAAAAGACCGGGCAAAAAGCAACCAATAAAAAGCCGGTCACGAGGACCGGCTTTCATAAAGCGGAGCTGGCTCACATCAAACTGGGGAAAACCCCCTTGATACCGGCCACCATGATCTCGATACCCAGCGACATCATGATAAGACCCATGATACGGGTCACCACGTTGATGCCGGTGTTGCCCATGATCTTGAACAGCAGCGGCGCGGCGCGGAAGATGAGCCAGGAGCAGAAGGAGAAGACCACGACAACCACTGACATGCCGAGCAGCTGCTGCCAGTGGCTCTGGCTGGCATAGACAATCACCGAGGAGATAGCACCAGGGCCCGCCATCAGCGGCAGCGCCAGCGGTACCACGGCGATAGACTCACGCACCGCCAGTTCGCCCTTTTCTTGTTTGTTGTGCTTCACCTCGCCCAGCTTGCCCTGCAGCATCGACCAGGCAATCAGGGTAATCAGCGACCCACCGGCGATCCGGAACGACGCCAGCGAGATGCCAAACCCATCGAGGATCAGCTGCCCCATATACATGGAGACCAGCAGGATCACCATCACCGCGATATTGGCGGTGGTATTGGTTTTCATCCGCTCGGCCTGGGTATGGTGGCTGGTCAGGCTGACAAACACCGGCAACAAACCAAGCGGGTTGATAATTGCGAACAAACCGACAAAAAACTTCAGATACAACGAGACGTCAATTGCTGCCATAGGCGCCTTCCAATAGAGTTTCGGGCCCAGCGGGCCAGTCCATTAATTTCGTGCGTAAATTTACATCATAGCCAGAGCGGGCACCAATCAAATAATCTCACCATTTTGAGGGTTTTTTAGTTAGTTCATCTAATGCATCCGCGCTAATTGGCATAAATCGATGCCAAAAGCCCTTTCTATCGCCCGACACACGCCAGAAAAGTGAGCGCAAGCCTGCTTAATCACGACCAGAGAGCCCGACGATGACTGACCGAATGACCAAGCGACTCGAGAGGATCCAGGCTTTACCTTCCCACTATTTCAGGCCAGACATCACTTCATTGACTCGGCAAGAGAGCCACAATGCAAAAACCGGGAAAGCGGGCAGAAATGGCCCCCTTGGGGAATAAAGCGGATTAGTCATGGATTAAAACAACAATCATTTTTGCAACAAACGCTGGAATAAAGTGCGTTTGTCGGTGATTTTGAAACCAATTCACTCATATTTGCTAACCTATACCGCCAAAATAGCTCTGCAATCCTATGTTCGATTGCAATTAACCACTTGATAAATGTGGTTTATTACCCTGAGTTAACAAGTCTCTCGCCTTTCCCTTTGATGCACATTCCGATAACATCAGTCAAACAAGGATTGTGAAATAAAATTTCTTTTGTTCTTTTGTTACACATGATCCAGATCAAGTTTTTCTGAGTCAGCCCCGCTCTATAATCGACTCAGAAAGCGATTTAGTAAGGCATGTGAAAAAGCTGTTGCAACGATACCGTCTTGACAGGGCGACTATAATTGCCGGGCATTGCCAACGTCTTACTAAACAGTTTTCAAATAATCAGGAGATAAACATGGCAGTAACCAATTTGGCTGAACTGGATGCACTGGTCGCCCGCGTTAAGGAAGCCCAGCGTGAATTCGCCAGCTTCTCTCAAGAGCAGGTAGACAAGATCTTCCGTGCCGCCGCCCTGGCCGCCAACAACGCCCGTATCCCCCTGGCCCAGATGGCCGTGGAAGAATCCGGTATGGGTATCATCGAAGACAAGGTTATCAAGAACCACTTCGCCTCCGAATACATCTACAACAAGTACAAAGACGAGAAGACCTGCGGCATTCTGAGCGAAGATGATCAGATGGGTACCATCACCATCGCCGAGCCGGTAGGTATCATCTGTGGTATCGTTCCGACCACCAACCCGACCTCCACTGCGATCTTCAAATCCATGATCGCGCTCAAGACCCGCAACGCCATCATCTTCTCCCCGCACCCCCGTGCCAAGAACTCCACCAATACCGCTGCCAAGCTGGTACTGGATGCAGCTGTTGCCGCTGGTGCGCCGAAAGACATCATCGGCTGGATCGACCAACCGTCTGTTGAGCTCTCCAACGCCCTGATGAAGCACGAAGACATCAACCTGATCCTGGCCACCGGTGGCCCGGGCATGGTGAAAGCAGCCTACTCCTCCGGTAAGCCTGCTATCGGTGTAGGTGCCGGTAACGTACCTATCGTTATCGACGAAACCGCCGACGTGAAGCGTGCCGTTGCCTCCATCCTGATGTCCAAGACTTTCGATAACGGCGTGGTCTGTGCTTCCGAGCAGGCAGTCATCGTTGTTGATGCCATCTACGACCAGGTTAAAGAGCGCTTTGCATCCCACAAGGGCCATGTGCTCTCCAAAGAAGATGCTGACAAGGTACGTAAAGTCATCCTGATCAACGGTGCCCTGAACGCCAACATCGTTGGCCAGCCAGCCACCAAGATTGCCGAGATGGCTGGCGTGACTGTACCGGCTGATACCAAGATCCTGATTGGTGAAGGCGTCAAGCTGTGTGCAGAAGATGAGTTTGCTCACGAGAAATTGTCCCCGCTGCTCGGTATGTTCCGTGCTAGCAGCTTCGAAAACGCCGTTGATATGGCCTGTGACATGGTCAACATCGGTGGTATCGGCCACACCTCAGGTCTGTACACCGACCAGGACCGTAACGCTGACCGCATCAAGTACTTCGGCGACAAGATGAAGACCGCGCGTATCCTGATCAACACTCCGTCTACCCAAGGCGGTATCGGTGACCTGTACAACTTCGCAATGGCACCGTCCCTGACCCTGGGTTGCGGCTCCTGGAGCGGTAACTCCATCTCCGAAAACGTGGGTCCGAAGCACCTGATCAACAAGAAGACAGTCGCAAAACGGGCAGAAAACATGCTGTGGCACAAACTTCCAAAATCCATCTACTTCCGTCGTGGTTCCCTGCCGATCGCTCTGAGCGACCTGGAAGGTAAAAAGCGTGCCATGGTTGTGACTGACCGCTTCCTGTTCAACAATGGCTACGCCGATGAACTGGTCAGCCTGCTGAAAGCACAGAATATGGAAGTGGAAGTGTTCTACGAAGTAGAAGCTGACCCAACCCTGGCTGTGGTTCGCAAGGGTGCCGAGATGGCCAACTCCTTCAAACCGGACGTTATCCTGGCGCTGGGCGGTGGTTCACCGATGGATGCAGCCAAGATCATGTGGGTGATGTACGAGCACCCGAACACTGCGTTCGAAGATCTGGCCATGCGCTTCATGGACATCCGCAAGCGTATCTACAAATTCCCGAAAATGGGCGTGAAGGCCGAACTGGTCTGTATCACCACCACTTCCGGTACCGGTTCTGAAGTCACTCCGTTTGCAGTAGTAACCGATGAAGTGTCTGGTCAGAAGTATCCGCTGGCTGACTACGAGCTGACCCCGAACATGGCCATCGTTGATGCCAACCTGGTCATGGGCATGCCGAAGTCCCTGTGTGCCTTCGGTGGTATCGATGCCGTGACTCACGCCATGGAAGCCTATGTTTCCGTACTGGCTAACGAGTACTCCGACGGCCAGGCGCTGCAAGCCCTGAAAATGCTGAAAGAGTACCTGCCGTCCAGCTACCAGAACGGTGCCAACGACCCGATCGCTCGTGAGAAGGTGCACAATGCTGCCACCATCGCCGGTATCGCGTTCGCCAACGCCTTCCTGGGTGTGTGCCACTCCATGGCTCACAAACTGGGTGCCGAGTTCCACATTCCGCACGGTCTGGCTAACGCCCTGCTGATCAGCAACGTCATCCGCTACAACGCGAACGACAACCCGACCAAGCAGACTGCGTTCTCCCAGTACGACCGTCCGCAGGCTCGTCGTCGTTACGCCGAAGTCGCTGACCACCTGGGTCTGACTGCTGCCGGTGACCGCACCGCCGCCAAGATCGAGAAGCTGCTGACCTGGCTGGACGAGCTGAAGGCTACCCTGGGTATCCCGGCCTCTATCCGCGAAGCTGGCGTGACTGAAGCTGACTTCCTGGCCAAGGTTGACCAACTGGCTATCGAAGCTTTCGATGACCAGTGCACCGGCGCCAACCCGCGCTACCCGCTGATCAGCGAGCTGAAGCAGGTTCTGCTGGACTCCTACTACGGTCGTCCGTTCACCGAAGCCGCTCCGGTAACCGCTGCCCCGGTTGAAGCCAAGGTTGAAGGCAAGAAGAAATCCAAGGCCTGATAACCAGCCCTGAGATGACAAGCCCGCGCACTGCGCGGGCTTTTTTTATCTGCCACTTATCACAGAGCTCCTCTCTCCAGCCGATTGCGGTAGTGCAGCCCCTAACTTCCCAACCAACCAACCAACCAACCAACCAACCAACCAACCAACCAACCAACCAACCAACCAACTCGCCCCAGCCAATCCGTTATCGACATCCCAACCTGTGACTCTGTATTGATGGGCCACCTGTGATAACAAGAGCACGCTCCATCACCTCCTCTCCCCTACCCGCAACGCAACGCAACGCAACGCAACGCAACGAATTACCCTTACGGGCAGATGTGAGCAGTCAACGCCATCTCAAGAGCTATAGGTGTGATAAACAGGATCAGCTGAGCCTCACTAACGCAATGCAGCAGAACTGCCGACTGGCGTACGTGCAGGGCCAACCGACTGGCAGGGACAGATCAATGATAATTCGCGGAGAAAGCGGGAAAGATTGTCAGTGAAGAGAGTTGTAGCACCGGTTGCGCAACCGACACATCAGCAGTTGCCACGATGCAAAGATAAAAAAATGGCAGCCATCAGGCTGCCATCGGGAGAGCACAATTCAGCGATCAGAGGGTCGCAGCGACTTCATCGGAGATGGAGCCGTTGTGATACACCTCTTGCACGTCGTCCAGATCTTCCAGCATGTCGATCAGACGCATCAGCTTGGGCGCGGTCTCGGCATCCAGCTCCGCTTCGGTGGAGGGGATCATGGTCACTTCGGCGCTCTGGGCCTTGAAGCCGGCAGCTTCAAGACCATCCAGCACGGTACCGAAGTCGTTCGGGGTGGTGTACACCTCGATGGTGCCATCCTCTTCGGTGACCACGTCATCGGCGCCCGCTTCCAGCGCGGCATCCATCAGGGCATCTTCGTCTACGCCCACGAAAGTCAGCAGACCTTTCTTGCTGAACAGATAGGCAACGGAGCCGTCGGTGCCCAGGTTGCCACCGCACTTGCTGAAGGCGTGACGCACTTCGGCTACGGTACGGTTACGGTTGTCGGTCAGGCACTCTACCATCACGGCAGAGCCAGCCGGGCCGTAACCTTCGTATACGATGGTCTCGAGCTGCTCGCCATCGCCACCACCGGCGCCACGCTGAATGGCACGGTTGATGGTGTCGCGGGTCATGTTGTTGGTCAGGGCGGCAGTCACCGCAGCACGCAGACGCGGGTTGTTGGCCGGATCGGCATCACCCAGACGCGCGGAGGTAGTGATTTCGCGGATCAGTTTGGTGAAGATCTTGCCACGCTTGGCGTCCTGAGCGGCCTTGCGGTGTTTGATGTTGGCCCATTTACTGTGACCTGCCATAGAGACTCTCCGTTATTTTTTAAATGTCAGTAACACTGATCATGACTAACCCAAGGGAAACACAGAGGCCGCACGGCGGCGGCCTCCGGTGCCGGTATCGGCTTACTCGTCGCCCTTGACGGTGGTTGCAATCGCCAGCTCACCCAGTTGGGCGGCGTTGGCAAGGCTGGGGGCGTCTGTCATCAGACAGGCGGCCGCGGTCGTTTTCGGGAAGGCGATGACGTCCCGAATGTTTTCGGTGCCGGTCAGCAGCATGCTGAGACGGTCCAGACCGAAGGCCAGACCGGCGTGCGGCGGGGTACCGTACTTCAGGGCATCCAGCAGGAAGCCGAACTTCAGGCGCTGCTCGGCCGGGGTGATACCCAGGATGTCGAACACGGTGGACTGCATCTCGCTGTTGTGGATACGGACAGAGCCGCCACCCACTTCGTAGCCGTTGATCACCATGTCGTAGGCGTTGGCGTAAGCCCCCACAGGGTTGGCTTTCAGCTCGGCCGGGCTCATGTTGCTCGGCGCGGTGAACGGGTGGTGCATGGCGGCCAGACCACCTTCACCATCTTCCTCGAACATCGGGAAGTCGATGACCCACAGCGGTTTCCAGCTGTTCTCCAGCAGGCCCAGATCGCGACCCACTTTCAGACGCAGGGCGCCCATGGCATCGCAGACCACTTTCTTGCTGTCAGCGCCAAAGAAGATGATGTCGCCGTCGGCGGCGCCGGTACGGGCCAGGATCTCGCGCACGATGGCGTCAGAGAGGAACTTGGCAACCGGAGACTGCACGCCTTCGATACCATTGGCCGCTTCGTTGACCTTCATCCAGGCCAGGCCCTTGGCACCGTAGATGCCGACAAACTTGGTGTATTCGTCGATCTGCTTGCGAGAGAGCTCGGCACCGCCCGGGACTTTCAGGGCAGCCACACGGCCTTTCGGATCGTTGGCGGGGCCCGCGAACACGGCGAACTCGACAGCAGTCAGCAGATCAGCCACATCGACCAGCTCCATTGGCAGACGCAGGTCCGGCTTGTCGGAGCCGTAGCGACGCATGGCTTCGTCGAAGGTCATGATCGGGAAGTCGCCCAGATCCACGTTCAGGATGTGCAGCCACAGTTTGCGGATCATCTCTTCCATCACTTCACGCACTTGCGGCGCGGTCATGAAGGAGGTCTCCACGTCGATCTGGGTGAATTCCGGCTGGCGGTCGGCACGCAGGTCTTCGTCGCGGAAGCACTTGACGATCTGGTAGTAGCGATCGAAGCCGGACATCATCAACAACTGCTTGAACAGCTGGGGTGATTGCGGCAGAGCGTAGAACTTGCCCTTGTGCACGCGGCTCGGCACCAGATAGTCACGGGCACCTTCCGGGGTGGCCTTGGTCAGCATCGGGGTCTCGATATCGAGGAAGCCGTGCTCGTCCATGAAGCGGCGTACGAACGCGCTGGCCTTGGCTCGGGTCTTCAGGTACTTGGCCATCTCGGGACGACGCAGATCCAGGTAACGATACTTGAGGCTGATCTCTTCGCTGTTGACCTGATTGAAGTCCAGCGGTAGCGGCTCGGCACGGTTGATGATGTTGAGTTCGTGGGCGAACACTTCGATGGCGCCAGTGGCCATGTCGCTGTTGCGCTGGGACTCGGGACGGGTGCGCACCACGCCGGTCACCTGGATGCAGAACTCGCCGCGCAGCTCGGAGGCCAGGGCGAACGCATCCGGCTTGTCCGGATCGAAGAACACCTGAACGATCCCTTCCCGGTCGCGCATATCGATAAAGATCAGACCGCCGAGATCACGACGACGATGAACCCAACCGCACAATGTAATGGTCTGCCCTGCATGGGCCTCATTGACCTGTCCGCAATAGATAGAGCGCATGGACTTCTTCCTTCGAAATTGTAGAGAGACGGTTAACCTTGGGCCGCCGGGCACGACTGGCAAGCACCGTCTGTCTCACAGCTGGCCAGATTCTTTTTCTTACCCGGTTTGAAATCAGTCTCGTACCATCCGGTTCCCTTGAGCCGGAAGCCTGCCGCCGATATCAGCTTGACCAGATTCGGCTTGCTACAGGCCGGACAGTCGGTCAGGGGGGCATCGGAAAGCTTTTGCAGTTTTGCCAATTCATGGCCACAGACGTCGCAACGATATTCGTAGATAGGCATGGGTCACAAGAAATTGAAAAACAAAAGGGCTGGCATTATAGAGGAAAACCCCCTTTTGGGTAAAATGGCCAGCAGCCTCCTTTCGCCAGTTTTTTGCACTCGATGACAAAAAGCGGGCAAAAAATCGGCACGAATGCACCAAGAGCGAAGAGAATAGCCACCATGAGCCTCTATTTGGGCCTGCCACAGTGGTCCCACCACGCCTGGCCCGGCCAGCTGCTGGGTTTGGGCGCCAAGCCCGCCGAGCACCTCGCCCACTACGCGACCGTCTTCAACTCGGTGGAGGGTAACACCACCTTCTACGCCCTGCCGACACCGGACACGGTACAGCGCTGGGCCGATGCAGTGCCCGATCACTTTCGTTTCAACTTCAAATTTCCGCAAACCATCAGCCACCAGAGCGATCTGGTGAGCGCAGACAAACAAGTCGCCGACTTTATTCGCCTGCTCGCCCCGCTGCACGACAAGCTGGGGCTGCTCACCCTGCAGTTGCCCGCCCGTTTCGGGCCACAGGGGCTGGCCAGACTGGCGGCCTTTATCGAGCGGCTGCCACGGGCGTTTCGCTACGCCCTCGAGGTGCGTCACCCCGACTTTTTCGCCAAGGGGGAGGCCGAGCGGGCCTTGAACCGGCTGCTGATGGAACAGGGTGTGAACCGGGTGATGCTCGACAGCCGGCCACTCTTCTCGGTCCAAGCAACCACGCCAGCCCTTGTCGATGCCCAGGGCAAGAAACCGCGCCTACCGGTGCATCTGCTGGCCACCGCCAACGCCCCCATGGTGCGCTTTATCGGCCTGCCGGATCCGGCGGCCAATCACCCCTTCCTGCCCAGCTGGCTCCCCCACTGGCGCCAGTGGCTCGCGGAGGGGAAAGATCTCTACCTCTATATACATACTGCCGACAACGCCCAGGCACCTGAGCTGGCCCGCCAGATCACCCGCTTGCTGGAGCAGGAGATGGCCCCTTGGCCGGGGGAAAACGATCGCGCACGGCAGGGAGTGCTGCGCTTTTAGCCAACCCATTCTGCGGCCATCGTTTCACTGCAAAAAAAGTGCTTTTTTGTGGCGTGGCAAGCCCTGGCGTCAAGACAAACGGCCATCAATCCTCTACACTACCGCCCCAAGTAAGGGTCCGGAACATGGCCCGTACGAACAGGACAGGTCCAAAGGATTTCATGACCAGCCACCCCGTTCGTAAACAGGTGATAAATCTACTCTGATGGGTGTCACCCAACGACTCAATTGAACAATACAGCCGGGTGATGTCCCGACTGTCAGGTTGCGCCAGCATGCATACCAAAGATCAAATTTTTGCCGCCCCGATCGCCCGATTGGGAGACTTCTGTTTTGACGAACAGGTCGTCGACGTTTTTCCCGATATGATCCAGCGCTCGGTGCCGGGTTACAGCAACATCATCTCTGCCATCGGCATGATGGCCGCCCGCTACGCCCAACCCGAGAGCCGACTCTATGATCTCGGCTGCTCACTGGGCGCCGCGACCCAGGCGATGCGTCGCCATGTCAGCCAGCCCGGCTGCCGCCTCACCGCGGTGGATCTCTCCCATCCGATGATCGAGCGCGCCCGCGCCCACCTCTCCGGTTTCAAATCCGAGGTGCCGGTGGAGCTGGTGGAAGCAGATATCTGCGACATCGAGATCGAGAACGCCTCCGTGGTGGTGCTCAATTTCACCCTGCAATTTGTCGAACCAGAGAAACGGGCCGCCCTGATCCAGCGCATTCACGATGGTCTGCGCCCGGGCGGGATCCTGATCCTGAGCGAAAAGTTCCGCTTCGAAGATGAACCGGTCAACGAGCTGCTCATCGATCTGCATCTCGACTTCAAGCGGGCCAATGGCTACAGCGAGCTGGAGATCAGCCAGAAACGCACTGCCCTTGAGAACGTGATGCGCACCGACAGCCTGCCGGTGCATCAGGCACGCCTGCGGGATGCCGGTTTCGTCCATCAGGATCTCTGGTTCCAGTGCTTCAACTTCGGCTCCATGATTGCCATCAAATCCAGCGACGCCCAGACATGATCGACTTTGCCAATTTCTATCAACTGATTGCCAAAAACCGGCTGAGCCACTGGCTGCATACCCTGCCCGCCCAACTGCACGCTTGGCAACATGACAACCAGCATGGCGACCTGCCGCGCTGGAATCGTGCCCTCAACAAGCTGCCGGTGGTCTCCCCCGGCAACATCGAGCTGAAAAGCCGGGTCGAGATTGGCTCGGCCGAGAGCTTTGGCGAAGGTGAACGCAAGAAGGTCGAGAGCCTGCTGCGCCACTTCATGCCCTGGCGCAAGGGGCCGTTCACCGTGCACGGCATCCATATCGATACCGAGTGGCGCTCTGACTGGAAGTGGGATCGGGTGCTGCCCCATATCAGCCCGCTCGAAGGCCGTTACGTGCTGGATGTGGGCTGCGGCAGCGGTTACCACCTCTGGCGCATGGTGGGTGAAGGGGCCAAGCTGGCGGTCGGCATAGACCCGAGCCCGCTATTTCTCTGCCAGTTCGAGGCCATTCGCCACTTCGCGGGCAATGATCAGCGCGCCCACCTGTTGCCGCTTGGCATTCAGGAGCTACCGGAACTGCGTGCCTTTGACACCGTCTTCTCCATGGGGGTGCTCTATCATCGCAAATCCCCCATCGAGCACATCGAGCAGTTGCGCAATCAATTGAAAGATGATGGCGAGCTGGTGCTGGAGACGCTGGTGATTGACGGCGGGGTCAACGACGTGCTGATGCCCACCGATCGTTACGGCAAGATGCGCAACGTCTGGTTTATTCCCTCAAGCCGCGCCCTCAAGCTGTGGGTCGAGCGCTGCGGCTTCACCGACGTGCGGATAGTAGACGAGAATATGACCAGCACCGACGAACAGCGTCGTACCGACTGGATGATTAATGAATCCCTGAGTGACTATCTGGATCCAGACAATCCGGCACTCACGGTAGAAGGACACCCGGCGCCGAAACGTGCCGTACTGATTGCCCGCAAGGCCAAAGACTAGCCGATGGCGATTCAGGAAGTTACACTGACCCAATTCCAGGAAGCACAGTTAAATGAATGACATGAAAAGCAAATTAAAAGGAATGACCCTGCTCTCCCTGCTTAGTCTCGGCGGGTGTGTCAATATGGAAAAAGCGCCTCAGGTCCCTGCTCTGACGCTGGCCGAGCTTCGTAGCGAGCTGAGCCAGAGCGAGCAGCGCCTGCAAACATCCATGGAACAGCAACAGAAGCAGTATGTGCAGCAACAGCACCTGCTGGTTCAGCTCAACACAGATGTCACCAATATGAAAGAGTCCGTCAAGCAAGTAGACCACAAGCTCGCCACCCTCCCCTCCGAGCCGCCCAAGCCGATGGCCATCCCCACCGAGAAGTGCCCGGCCCCCAATCAGGGTCACACCATCGATGGCAAGCTGATGGTCGGTGAAGCCGAGTGGATCTGGGTTGATGCGGCCAACGACGCCTTCCAGGCGCGGGTCGATACCGGTGCGACCACCTCCTCCATCAGTGCGCAGGATATCACCATTTTCGAGCGCAACGGCAAAAACTGGGTGCGCTTCTTCCTGAGCCATCAGGAAGTGGACGACAAGATCCAGATCGAAGCGCCGCTGGTACGCCATGTACGGGTGCGTCAGGCCTCTGCCGACGATCTGGACCGCCGTCCGGTGGTGCGTCTGGCCGTGCGCATTGGCGACATGACCGAGAAAGCCGAATTTACCCTGAAAGACCGTAGCGACATGACCTTCCCTGTGCTGCTGGGTCGCGAATTTTTGAAAGACATCGCCGTGGTTGATGTGGCCCGCGAATATATCCAACCCAAACCCAAGCTCAAGGATGTGAAATAATC
The DNA here is from genome assembly GCF_051919345.1 of Aeromonas sp. 84A. Lineage (NCBI taxonomy): Bacteria > Pseudomonadati > Pseudomonadota > Gammaproteobacteria > Aeromonadales > Aeromonadaceae > Aeromonas > Aeromonas sp. 84A. Next base: position 2,048,003 of record NZ_JBQBEW010000001.1, on the reverse strand, counting down.
CATGGTTTCCCGTAAGCCGTTCTATTTGCTGGTAGCCCTGCTGTACATTGTCGGCCTGGGGATGACGATCTATCACCATATCGCGTTGGATGTGCCGCTGACGCCCGGTGAAAAGCGCCAGATCTGGTCCATCGAAGCCAAGCTGGAGTTTGAGGCGACCGGTGAGCCGGTGATCGCCTCCCTGGCCATTCCGGGCACCCAGCCCGGTTTCACCCTGATGAATGAGAACGCCGCCAGCCCCGGCTACGGCCTCTCCTTTGTCGAGAAAGATGGCGATGCCCGCGCCGAGTGGTCCATCCGCACCGCATCTGGCCGTCAGGAGCTCTACTACCGCGTCGACATGATGGCAGATGCCCACGCCAAACCGGCCGCCAATCCGCAGCCGCCTGCCATCGAGAAGCAGATCGAGAGTGAGCCTTATGCCACCGCGATGAAGCAGATCCTCGAGCGGGCACAGGAGCGCTCTGCCGACGGCTACACCCTGACTCGCGAGATCATCAAAGAGATCGAGAAGCAGGAGCAGAACGCCGAGCTGCTGAAAAAGCACAAGAGCCGCGCCAACCTGATCGCCGAGCTGCTCAACAATGCTGACGTCCCCACCCGCGTGGTGCATGCCCTGAATCTGGAAGATGGCCGCCGTCGTCAGGAGCTGGTGGATTACCTGCAGGTATTCAACAGCCCGACCGACTACAAGCTGTTCAACCCGCAAACCGGTGAACAGGGTCGTCCGGCCAACCTGCTGCTGTGGGAGTATAACTCCGGCGCCCTGCTGGACGTGACCGGTGGTCACAACTCCCGTGTCAGCTTCTCGATGATCGAGCAGGAGCAGCCGGTGAGCGTGGCACTGGCGCAGAAGTTCGAAAAATCAGAGATGATGAACTTCTCCATCCACAGCCTGCCGCTGGAAGAGCAGACCCTGTTCAAGGGCTTGCTGCTGATCCCGATCGGCGTGCTGATGGTGGTGTTCCTGCGGGTGCTGGTGGGGATCAAGACCTCAGGTACCTTTATGCCGGTGCTGATCGCGGTCGCCTTTATCCAGACCTCGCTGGTCACCGGCCTCATCGGCTTCCTGCTGATCGTCGGCACCGGTCTCATCATCCGCTCCTATCTGTCGCGGCTTAACCTGCTGCTGGTCGCCCGAATATCGGCCATCATCATCATGGTTATCTCGATGATCGGTATCTTCTCCGCGTTCGCCTTCAAGCTGGGGCTGACCGACGGCATGAAGATCACCTTCTTCCCGATGATCATCCTCTCCTGGACCATCGAACGGATGTCCATCCTATGGGAAGAAGAGGGCCCGAAAGAGGTGTTCCGCCAGGGCGGCGGCTCTCTGCTGGTTGCAGTCATCGCCTATCTGGCCATGGATAACGAGCTAATTCGTCACCTCACCTTCAACTTCCTCGGCCTGCAGCTGGTGCTGATGGCGACCGTGCTGTTGATGGGTAACTACACCGGCTACAAGCTGAGCGAACTGAAGCGCTTCAAGCCGCTGGTAGACGAGATGAAATCTGGCGTCACCCCGGGTAAGGACAAGTAACCGATGTGGTTCTGGGAAAAATACACCACCCCGTGGAGCCTGTCCCAATCAGGCATCCTCGGCATGAACAAGCGCAACCACTCCTACATCAGCCGCTACAATCCGCGCAGCCTCTATCCGCTGGTGGATGACAAGCTGCAGACCAAGCAAATTGCGCTGGATGCAGGGGTCACCGTGCCTGAGCTGATCGGTACCATCCGTGCCCAGCACGATGTGGGTCGCATCACCGAACTGGTAAAAGATTGGCCGGGCTTCTGCATCAAGCCGGCCCGTGGCTCGGGCGGCAAGGGGATCCTGGTGATCCTGCGTCAGGAAGATGGCCTCTTCTACAAGCCCAACGGCAGCGCCTCTACCGGTCAGGATCTGGAGCGCCATGTCTCCAACATTCTGGCGGGGCTCTATTCGCTTGGCGGCAAGCCTGACGTGGCACTGGTGGAAGGCCTCATCAACTTTGATGATGTGTTCGATGGCTACTCCTTCGAAGGGGTACCCGATGCCCGGGTCATCATCTTCAAAGGGTTCCCGGTGATGGCGATGATGCGCCTCTCCACCGCCGCCTCTGATGGCAAGGCGAACCTGCACCAGGGCGCCGTGGGGGTGGGTCTGTGCTTGCGTACCGGTCGTGCCCTGCGGGCGGTGCAGTTTGGCAATCCGCTGCGCCACCATCCGGATACCGGCCTCGACCTCTATGAGCTCAAGGTCCCACACTGGGATACCCTGCTCACCCTGGCGGCCTCCTGCTACGAGATGTCGGGTCTGGGTTATATCGGTACCGACATGGTGCTGGACAAGTTCCGCGGCCCCATGCTGCTGGAGCTCAATGCCCGTCCTGGTCTTGCCATCCAGATCGCCAACGGTCGCGGCCTGGTGCCCAATCTCAAGACCATCGAGAAGCTGGGGCAGGTGAAGATGAACGTGGAGCAGCGGGTCAATTTCGCCAAGGATCACTTCGGGATCTTTGAGGAATAACACCTCCGCTTGTGAACTGAGCGCGCCTATGGCGCGCTTTTTTTATGGCTATTGTCTGTCGGCCCATCCCGTTCCCAACCATAGGGTCAGCATCTCATCCCGAAACAACGAGTACGCCAGCGAACGGCTGCTTGGAATAGCGAGGAGAGCGATGGAACGATGGAACGATGGAACGAGAAGAGTGTGACCGGCGATATCAGGGGGATAGATGACTCACAGGTATAAAAAAACCGGCGCCAAGACGCCGGTTCTTCAAGGAGAGTACGACTCGATTACAGGGAGTCAGCATTCTCGGACAGGTACTTGGCAACGCCGTCCGGAGAGGCTTGCATACCTTTTTTGCCTTTTTCCCACTGAGCTGGGCACACTTCGCCGTGCTCTTCGTGGAATTGCAGGGCATCGACCATGCGCAGCATCTCGTCGATGTTGCGGCCCAGCGGCAGATCGTTGACAACCTGGTGACGAACGACACCGTTCTTGTCGATCAGGAAGGAGCCACGGAACGCCACGCCGGCTTCCGGATGCTCAACATCATAGGCTTTGCAGATTTCGTGTTTCACGTCGGCGATCAGCGGATACTTGACCTGACCGATACCGCCATCTTCCACTTTGGTGTTGCGCCATGCGTTGTGGGAGAACTGGGAATCGATGGAAACACCGATCACTTCCACGCCACGCTTCTGGAACTCTTCATAACGGTGATCGAAGGCAATCAGCTCGGACGGGCAGACGAAGGTGAAATCGAGCGGATAAAAGAAGACAACGGCAGCTTTGCCTTTGATGTGGGATGACAGGTTGAATGAATCAACGATCTCGCCATTACCCAGAACAGCTGCGGCGGTAAAATCGGGTGCGGGACGGCCTACCAATACCATATTCAATTCCTCTTTATGTGAAGTGAACAATCCGGTGAGGATTGGGCTACCTAGAGCCAAGTCCATCTAATTCAAGCGACAAACTATAGACCCGGTGGTAGATTAGGTAAATCAAATTAAATAGATAGCATTAATCGGGTTTTTCTATGCAACGTTGGCCCAGCCTCAAACAGCTGCAATATCTGGTCGCTCTCGATGAGCACAAGAACTTCAACCGCGCCGCCAAGGCCTGTCATGTCAGCCAGTCGACCCTGAGTACCGGGATCCAGACGCTGGAGGACATGATGAACCTGCAACTGGTGGAGCGGGACCACAAGAGCTTCATTATGACCCCGGTCGGCATGGAAATCGTCGAGCGCGCTCGCAATTTGCTCTCCGATGCACGGGATCTCATGGAGCTCGGGCAACATCAGGGCGGCGTGATGCAGGGGACGGTACGTCTTGGCTGCATTCCCACCATCGCCCCCTTCCTGCTGAGCAAGCTGCTGAAAGAGTGCAGCAAAACCTATCCTGACCTCGAATTGTTGCTGCGTGAAGACACCACCAGCAATCTGCTCAAGCAGCTGGAACAGGGTCAGCTCGACTTGCTGATCCTTGCCCTGCCCATCGAGATCGGTGGATTTCACTGCAAGACCGTCGGCCAGGATCCGTTCCACATGGTGATGCCCGCCAGCATGGCGGCTGGTCTGCATACCCCGTTCGACTACAAGGAGCTGCCCAACCAGAGCATCTTCCTGCTGGAGCGGGAGCACTGCCTCACCGAGCACGCAGTGAGCGCCTGTCGCCTGCGGGACAAGAGCAAGATCAACCCGTTCGCCGCCACCAGCCTGCACACCCTGGTACAGATGGTGGAAGCGGGTCTTGGCACCACCTTCCTGCCGCAGATGGCCATCGATGCCGGCATTCTTGCCAACTCCGATCTGGTGGCCATCCCGCTGCCGGGAGAGACCTCCTATCGCGAGATCGGGCTGGTCTGGCGCCCCAGCACCACCCGGGTGCAGACCTTCTACAAGCTGGCCGAGCTGCTTAAACCACTGATCAGCCACAACGAGTGACAACAAACGCCAGCCCTAGGGTTGGCGTTTTTCAGTTCCCCACCACATTTTTCCTCCCAGAGACTAGGTCTGGAGCCAGATCCCTGTTTATGATGGAAAAGTTGTCGCGCCCCCTACCGCCATAACGATTTGGCAGGATATGGCGCTCGATAAATGTCTCGTTTGGTAGACCCGTCCGTGGAGAGAGCCCGATGTATCGCAAGCTGCTGCTATCCCTGCTGACTCTGCTGCTGGCCGCCTGCTCCAGCACGCCGGAGCCGCCTCCGGCCCCCCGGCAGAACAGTGCCTTTGATGGCTTCTACCAACAGTGGCGCGGTGTCCCTTACCGCATGGGCGGCGCCAGCCGCGCCGGGCTAGACTGCTCCGCCTTCACCCAGCTCGCCTACAGTCAGGTGCTGGGCTTCAACCTGCCAAGAACCACCGAATCTCAGGCCAGCATTGGCAAACCGGTGGATCGCTACCGGCTGCAACACGGGGATCTGGTCTTCTTCAAAACCGGCTGGCAACAGTACCATGTGGGGGTCTACACAGGTGCCGGCGAGTTTATTCACGCCTCCACCAGCAAGGGAGTGATCCGCTCCCGCCTCGACAACGTCTACTGGAACAGTCGCTACTGGCAGGCACGTCGGGTGACCCAGTAACCACTCAAACGCCTGCTTGCGGCACAAGTTGCGTGCCGATACTCTCCGTCAATCCCTGTCGCGATGTCGGGACACACAACCCGCGCTTATAACTCAATTGGCCCCAAAGCCTGCATATCACACCATTTTGTGATAAGGTGGTGGCCAATTTTTAACACTTTCGCCTTTTTCTCATACGCTCTCTGTCCTGATTGACAACAAGCGAGGCAATAACAAGCAGCGCACGGCGAAAGTGGAGTGTGGCGCGACACTGCCGGACGGGTGTCCCACAGCTGCAGTATCAAGGGTTAAATAGATAAGGAGATCGTGCAATGAAACAGTATCAAAGCTGGCTGGGGCAATACCTGATGAGTCGCCGTGACGGTGACCACGCCATGGCATGCGAGATGGCGAGTTCCATCTGCGAGTTCTGGCAGCAGCAGGGTGATGAAAACGAACTGGACAAGTGGCAGCAGATTTACCAGAACCATCTGGAAAAGACCACCTGACCCTGACCGCTCCCTTGCTGCCAGCCACCCGGTGTTGGCAGCAAGGCCACTCGCGACCAACCACCATCAGCCAACCCCTCTCCCCCAATTTTCCCGCTACGTTAAACCGCTACCTTCGTTCACTCGCGCTTTACCATCTTCATTTTGCTCTTGCGCACCGGCCTCTGTTCATTCCATCTCGGCAGCCATTTCCTGCGCCCAGTCGATAAAGGCCTGGATCTTGGGACACGCCCGATTGGGCAGGGTCGCCATGTAATAACGCTGCTCGCACTTGATCTCCAGCCCGGCAAAAGGGGCCACCAGCTCGTTGCGTGCCAGTCGCTTGCTCACCAGATTCTTGCGCCCCATGGCGATCCCGGCGTGATTCATGGCGGCGATGATGGCGAGATCCGAGCGATCAAAACCCATGCTCAGCTGGCATGCCTCGAGGCTGACCCCGGCGTGGCGAGCCCAGCAGCTCCATTCATCGGTATCCGAGTCAAATCCCCATGCCTGCCGATCATGAAGCAGACGGCACAAAGACAAGTTGGCGGGATTACCGACAAGCCCGTGCTGCTCGGCATATTCCGGGCTGCAGACCGGCAGCATGAACTCATCCATCAGCGGGTGGATGGCAAGCCGCTCCGGGCTCTTCTCATCGAAATAGAGGGTCAAATCGATGCCATAACCATGCAGGTTGATGTTCTCGTTGCCGGTGATGATATTGAGCTCGATCTGCGGATGCAGGCGGGAGAAATCCGCCAGCCTGGGCACCAGCCAGCACTGGGCGATGGAGGGACGCGAATAGATGGTCAGGGTACCGGAGAGCTCCTGATTCTTGATCTCCAGGATCTCCTGATTGATGAACTCCAGCGAAGATTTGAGCGCCCAGAACACCCGCTGCCCATCCGCCGTCAGTACCACCTTGCGGTGAAAACGCTCAAAGAGCTTGAACCCCAGCTCCTCTTCCAGCGCGCTGATCCGGTGGCTCACGGCACTGGGACTCAGCGACAATTCATCAGCTGCCATGGCAAAAGATCCGTGGCGGGCGGCCGCCTCGAAGGTGTGCAGCTTGGCCAGCTGGTAGCCACTCAGCAGCTTGTTGCGCGATATGTAATTATCCCCGTTATACATTCATCCCCCTCTTCGCAAGAGCCGCCGATGATACACCCACAGGCCACCTTCAGGATGAACTCAAAAGACCCAAAGAGTGTGATTTCGATAAATTGTGACCAATGCAGCGCCTTTGCATCACCTCAGTTCATCCAAGTGGTCGATTTCATCATTTGTCAGCCCCACCTCATTTTCATTCAATAAGCGCATAAACAATCACACACAACAGATGTCGAGGCGCAGTATGAGTTCAGAGGTATGGGTCATCGCTACCTTGCTAAGTAGCATCGTTCTTATCGTGGTCACCATAGTGAAGGGCAAGGTGCATCCTTTCCTTGCCCTACTGCTGGCCAGCTTCTATGTCGGCACCCTGATGGGGATGGAACCCCTCAAGATGGTCAACGCCATGGAAGAGGGTATTGGTGGCACGCTCGGTTTTCTCGCCGCCGTCATCGGTCTTGGCACCATACTCGGCAAGATGATGGAGGTGTCGGGGGCTGCAGAGCGCATCGGTCTCGCCCTGCAGAGATGCCGCTGGCTCTCGCCGGATGTCATCATGGTGCTGGTTGGTCTGGTGTGCGGCATCACCCTGTTTGTCGAAGTGGGGGTAGTGCTGCTGATCCCGCTCGCCTTCTCCATCGCCCGCAAGACCAACACCTCGCTGCTCAAGCTGGCCATTCCGCTCTGCACCGCCCTGATGGCCGTGCACTGCATAGTGCCGCCGCACCCTGCTGCCCTCTATGTCACCAATCAGCTGGGGGCTGACGTCGGCTCGGTCATTGTCTATGGCCTCGCGGTCGGGCTGTTTGCCTCGCTGGTGGGCGGCCCGCTGTTCCTCAAGCTGCTGGGTAACCGGCTCCCGTTCAAGGAGGTGCCCGCTGCCTTTGCCGACATCAAGGCCCGCGATGAGGCAACTCTCCCGACCTTAAGCGCCTCGCTCTTTACCGTGCTGCTGCCCATCCTGCTGATGCTGGCCAAGACGGTCGCCGAGCTCAATATGGAGCACGCCAGCCACCTCTACACCGTGCTGGAGTTTATCGGCAACCCTATCACCGCCATGTTTATCGCCGCCTTCACCGCCTACTACGTGCTGGGGATCCGCCAGCAGATGAAGATGGAAGGGCTGCTCAACAAGACCGAGGAGTGCTTCTCCTCCATCGCCAATATCCTGCTCATTATCGGAGCGGGCGGCGCCTTCAACGGGGTGCTCAAGGCAAGTGGCCTGGGCGATAGCCTGGCCACCATCCTCTCCCAGCTGGATATGCACCCGATTCTGCTCGCCTGGCTGGTGGCTATCGTGCTGCACGCCGCCGTGGGCTCCGCCACCGTCGCCATGATGGGCGCTACCGCTATCGTCTCCCCCATCATGGTGCACTACCCGGATATCAGCCCGGAGATCATGACCCTGGCCATCGGCTCCGGCGCCATTGGTTGCACCATGGTGACCGACTCTCTGTGCTGGCTGGTCAAGCAGTATTGCGGCGCCACCCTGAACGAAACACTCAAGTACTACACCACCGCCACCTTGGTCGCCTCCCTGATGGCGCTGGCCGGTACCTTCCTGCTCTCCTTTATCGTGTAACAAGACCGAGAACACTATGAAAAACATCGACGTACAACAGCTCACAGCGCAATTTCCACTGGTGCAATCCCTGATCGCGCTTGAGCCAGTCACCTGGTTCAACCCCAACACCACCACTCTGGCTGCCGGTCTGCCCTATGTGGGGCTCGATAACAACAATGTGGCGGACGCTTCCGCTCGGCTGGCCCGCTTCGCCCCCTACATGTGCGAAGCCTTCCCCGAGACCCGCACCAGCAACGGTATTCTGGAGTCCGAGATCGCCGCCATTCCGGCGATGCAGGCCACGCTCAACCAGCGTTACGGCGTTGAAGTCACCGGCAGGCTGCTGCTGAAAAAAGACAGCCACCTGCCCATCTCAGGCTCCATCAAGGCGCGAGGCGGTATCTACGAGGTGCTGACTCACGCCGAACAGTTGGCGATCAAGGCTGGTCTGCTGCGGGAAGAGGATGACTACCGCAAACTGTTCAGCGACGAGTTTCGCCAGTTCTTCAGCCAGTACAGCATCGCAGTGGGCTCCACCGGCAACCTTGGCATGTCCATCGGCATCATGAGCGCCAAGCTCGGCTTTACCGTCACCGTCCACATGTCAGCCGATGCGCGGGAGTGGAAGAAGCGCAAGCTGCGTGAACACGGCGTCATCGTGGTCGAATATGCCGAAGATTACGGGGTGGCGGTGGAACAGGGGCGCAAAGAGGCCGAGCGCGATCCCAACTGCTTCTTTATCGACGACGAGAACTCCCGCACCTTGTTCCTCGGCTACTCGGTGGCGGGCGAGCGGGTGAAAAAGCAGTTCGACCAGATGGGTATCAAGGTGGATGCCGACCACCCGCTGTTTGTCTACCTGCCCTGCGGCGTGGGTGGCGGCCCGGGCGGCGTGGCCTTTGGTCTCAAGCTGGCGTTCGGGGATAACGTTCACTGCTTCTTCGCCGAGCCCACTCACTCCCCCTGCATGTTGCTGGGGGTCCACACCGGATTGCACGATGCCATTGCGGTGCAGGATCTGGGCATCGATAACCTCACCGCAGCCGACGGCCTCGCGGTAGGTCGCGCCTCCGGCTTCGTCGGCCGCGCCATGGAGCGGTTGCTGGCGGGCTTCTACACCCTGAGCGATCAGGAGATGTATGACCTGCTGGGGCTGCTGGCGCGCGATGAACAGATCACACTCGAGCCCTCCGCTCTGGCTGGTATGGCCGGCCCGTGGCGGGTGGCAGCCAATCCCGAGTGGCTAACCGGGCGCGGTTGCGATGCCGCAACCATGGCACAGGCCACCCATCTGGTGTGGGCCACCGGCGGTGGCATGGTGCCTGCCGAAGAGATGGCAAAGTACCTGGCCAACGCCAAGATCTAGGCTCTTTTGCCACATTTATCTGCAAATCAACCCGCCATCACGGCGGGTTTTCTGTTTTGGGAACAAGGGGATGGGGCTGTTCTGTCGCAATCCATGGCGACAATTTCCCCAAGTTGGTCAGTTTGTGCTAAAATGGCGCTCATTTTTGACATCTCGCGTCACGTTCGCCGCCAGATGGCCCATCGGGCTCTCTGCCCGGGTCGTGACTTTGCACCATCATGCCTGATGATGTTCCCCCCAAGATGAGCCGACAGGCTTCCGTCAAGGTGGGCACCCTCAAGGGCACATGAGATAAGGAGATCGGGTAATGAAACAATATCAAAGCTGGCTGGGAGATTATCTGATGAGTCGACGTGACGGAGATCACGCGATGGCTTCGGAACTTGCCAATACCATCTGCGCCTTCTGGAAGGCCCAGGGTGATGAAGCAGAAACCAGCAAATGGCAGCAACGCTATCAGCAACACGTAGAGCAGGCGCAATAAGCCCCTGCACTCTTTCACGATAAAAAACCGGCGCACATGGCGCCGGTTTTGCGTTTCTGGCAAGCAGCAGATTACATCTGGTCGATCATGTCCTGAGCAAACTGGGAGCAGGAGCGCAGGGTGGCCCCTTCCATCAGACGCTCGAAGTCATAGGTGACGGTCTTGTTGCGGATCGCCGCTTCCATCCCCTTGATGATGAGATCGGCCGCTTCGACCCAACCCATGTGGCGCAGCATCATCTCGGCGGAGAGGATCAGGGAGCCCGGGTTGACCTTGTCCTGACCGGCATACTTAGGTGCAGTACCGTGGGTCGCTTCGAACAGGGCCACGCCGTCACCGATGTTGGCACCCGGCGCGATACCGATACCGCCTACCTGAGCGGCCAGCGCGTCGGAGATGTAGTCGCCGTTGAGGTTCATACAGGCGATGACGTCATACTCGGCCGGACGCAGCAGGATCTGCTGCAGGAAGGCATCGGCGATGACATCCTTGATGACGATGGTCTTGCCGGTTTTCGGGTTCTTGAAGGAGCACCAGGGGCCGCCGTCGATCAGCTGGGCACCGTACTCGTTCTGGGCCAGAGCATAACCCCAATCCTTGAAGGCACCTTCGGTGAACTTCATGATGTTGCCCTTGTGCACCAGAGTCACGGAGTCGCGATCGTTGTCGATGGCATACTCGATGGCGGCACGCACCAGACGCTCGGTACCAGCCTTGGACATCGGCTTGATGCCGATACCGCAGGACTCCGGGAAGCGAATTTTCTTCACGCCCATCTCGTTTTGCAGGAAGGCGATCACCTTGTTCGCTTCGGCGCTGTCGGCCTTCCACTCGATACCGGCGTAGATGTCTTCGGCGTTTTCGCGGAAGATCACCATGTCGGTCAGATCAGGACGTTTCACCGGACTCGGGGTGCCGTCGTAGTAACGCACCGGGCGCAGGCAGATGTAGAGATCCAGCTCCTGACGCAAGGCTACGTTGAGGGAGCGAATACCACCACCGACCGGAGTAGTCAGCGGGCCCTTGATGGCCACGCAATATTCACGAATGAAATCCAGGGTTTCGGCCGGCAGCCAGGCACCTTCACCATAAACATGAGTCGATTTCTCGCCGGTATAGATCTCCATCCAGGCGATCTTGCGCTCGCCCTTGTAGGCTTTCTCGACCGCAGCATTCACCACATTCAACATGGCCGGGGTTACGTCAACACCGATGCCATCCCCTTCAATAAACGGAATGATCGGATGGTTGGGAACCTGCAGCTTGCCGTTGGCATCGACTGTGATTTTCTGACCTTGGGTCGGGATTACTACTTTGCTTTCCATCGGCATCTCCTAACTTCCGTTTGTTATCAACTTGTTTGTTGCGCGCGGCCATCTTAGCCCATTCATTTTCATAATAAAACGACAAGAAAGCATGTCAGACCAAAGAGGTAGCCACCCGCCAGTGCGCCGTCACCACGCCTTCCCGACACAGCCCCGTTATCCCTCCAGCTCGCTGGCCACCGCCTGCGGCTGACTTAGGGAACGATACTGGGAAGGGGTCAAGCCGGTCTTCTGTTTGAACACCCGGCAGAAGTAGTTCACGTCACTGTAACCGCAGCGACTGGCTACCTCTTCAAGACGAAAGCGGTACTTTTTCAGCATGAATTTGGCCCGATCGATCCGCACCCAGCTGATGTAATCGGCAAGGCGCATATGACCCTGCTCGCGGAACAGGTGGGAGAGATGGCTGGCCGAGACGTTGAAGCGGTGGGCAATGGAGTCACGGGTGATGGGACGGTGAAAGTTCTCCTGGATATAGATGCAGATCCCGTGAAAGAGCTCTGCCCCCCGTGGCCGATCCGTGGCGGACTCCAGCAACAGCTGACGGGCACTCGCCAGCAGAGCCTGCAGCAGGTGATCATCGGTGGGGGAGCGACCGGGATCCTCGGTCAGTACGTTCAGCGCCGCCAAAATGTGTTCGATCACATGGCCCGCCCGCGCCATGATGCTGTGCTTTTGCACATCGAAAAAGTCCGGATCTTCACGGCGCTTGCTCACCAGACTGAACCCCAGCTGGCGTTTGCCAAACAGCAGGCTCAGCACCGAGCAGTCGGTGGTCCAGAGCGGCTTGTTCCAGCCGTTGGGGGGAATGTAGAGCGCCTGCCCCGGCAATACACTGATCTCTCTGCCCCCCTCCTCCCTGTCCCAAATTTGGTTGAGATACTCGCCACTAAAGACCAGCTCGAGGCGGGGAAAGTTGACCTGATAGCTGAAACTGGGTGGCACCCCCTGTTCACAGGCAAACCAGATTTGGTCAAATGGAACCTGTTCGCTCAGGGCTCCGTCGAGCAGTTGGCTGAAGATGAGAGACATGGTGATCCTGATCAAGAGAGAGGCAAGCGGTTGCGGCGCGCGCGACCGCCCATGTTATAGTCCGGTCCACAGCAGTAATGCCACCCTTTTCTGCACCCGATTTTCTTCAAACTAGACGAGGCGTCCCTTATGAGCAGTAGCGATCTGCCCTCCTTTCTGTTGATGCAAAACCCGATTCAAGGCTATGACTGGGGCAGTCATGACTCCCTCACCACCCTGTTTGGCATTCCCAACCCGCAAGGCAAACCCCAGGCCGAGCTCTGGATGGGGGCTCACCCCAACGGCTGCTCCGAGGTGACGCTGGCGGGCAGTGTGCAAAAGCTCTCTTCGGTGATCGACAGGGCTCCGGCCGCCGCGCTGGGTGAGGCCACCTTCGCCCGTTTTGGCAGCCTGCCGTTCCTGTTCAAGGTGTTGTGTGCCGAGAAGGCTCTCTCCATTCAGGTGCACCCGAGCAAGGCTCAGGCCGAAGCGGGCTTTGCCAAGGAAGAGGCTGCCGGCATTGATGCCAAGGCAGCCAATCGCAACTACAAGGACCCGAACCACAAACCCGAGCTGGTCTTTGCCCTCACCCCCTATCAGGCGATGAACGGTTTTCGCGCCATCCCGGCCATTCTGGCACTGTTCGAGCGGGTCAATCTGGCGGCCATCGCCGAGCTGACCGCAGCCCTTGCCGCCAGCCAGAATGAATCGGGCCTGCAGCACTTCTTCCACCAGCTGCTGGTACTGGAAGGGGCGCGCAAGGAGGAGGCGCTGGCGGGGCTGCTGGCCTTTGCCAGCGAGCATCAGGATGAGGAGACCTTTGCCCTCATCACCAGTCTGGCGGCCCAGTATCCGGGCGACGTCGGCCTCTTCTCGCCGCTGCTGCTGAACGTGGTGACCCTCAAGCCCGGGCAGGCGATGTTCCTCGATGCCTGCACCCCGCACGCCTATGTACGCGGCACCGGCCTCGAGATCATGGCCAACTCGGACAACGTGCTGCGTGCCGGCCTCACCCCCAAATACATCGATGTGGCAGAACTGCTGGACTGCACCCGCTGCTTGCCCAAACCGGACGACCAGATCCTGCTTGCTCCCCATGTTGAAGGATCGGTGCAGCACTTCGAGGTACCGGTACCTGACTTCACTTTCAGCGTCTATCCGGCGGGCGAGCACCAGCTCACCACCGCCAGCGCCGAGATCCTGTTTGCCATCGATGCCACCGTGATCCTCAAGCAGGGCGAACAGTCACTGCGTTTGGAAAAGGGCCAGTCTGCCTTTATCCCGGCCGCCACCGGCAGCTACCAGCTGCTGGCCGAGGGACGGGTCGCCCGCGCCGGCAACCGCTGCTAACGGGCACATCCTGAGGCAATGCCCCATTCGAATATGCACAAGGGCCATCAATGATGGCCCTTGTTTTTTATCCCCATCCATCCCCTTTCATCGCTTCGCAACACGGTTGACCATACTCACAGAGTTATCTCCCTCCCAATTAATGACAATAAAATCACTTGAGGCGCCTGCTATTTGCCAACCAGCTCACACTATTGACCCATAACAAATCACACAAATATCCATTCCATCACAGAAAACTCATCATCGACCTAGACACTCAGATAAGATTTTGCACGAACGAAACAAAAGCAAGTGATTGATACTAAATAATTAAATTAATATTCACATCGAATTCAATCATCACGCCAAAACGAGATGAGAATCACAGCTCATTCTTACCAGCACAAAAATCCAGTAAACGGCACATTTGTCCGATTTCGGCACCGCGCCAACGGGAGAACAATATCCAGGTCAATTGTTCCCCCCATCATGCGGCTCGGCAACGGAGCCAGGAGTGTAATATGTTACCCACCATGACCAACGGCAGACTCATCTGCCTGGAGTTGAAGGCCACCAGCAAGGAGGCCCTGTTCGACGAGATGGCACAGATGCTGGCGCGCGATGGCGCCGTGTCTGATCAACAACAATTCGTCAAGGATATCTGGGCCCGCGAACAGCTGGACTGCACTGGCTTCGAGCAGGGTGTCGCCCTGCCCCACGCCAAGAGCAAGGCGGTCAGCCGTCCGGCCATTGCCATCGGTGTCAGCCGTCAGGGTATCGAGTACGGCGCCGAAGATGGCAAGCCGACCCAGCTGATCTTCATGATTGCCTCCCCGGATGGCGGCGCCAACCACCACATCGAAGTGCTGGCGGAGCTCTCTACCCGTCTGCTGGAGCCGGGCTTTATCGAGCAGATGAAGGCGGCCACCACTGTCGAACAAGCCCTGACCCTGCTCAAGCAAGGCCCGAAAATGGAAAAACCGGCTGCCGCTGCTCCGGTTGAACCCACCGATCGCACCTTCAAGGATCGCCTCAATACCATGAAGCAGCACCTGCTGTTTGGTACTTCCCACATGATCCCCTTCATCGTGGCGGGCGGTGTGCTGCTGTCACTGTCGGTGATGATGAGCGGCAAGGGCGCCGTGCCGGAAGCGGGCTTCCTCAAAGACATGGCCACCATGGGTATCGCCGGTCTGACCCTGTTTACCGCCGTGCTGGGTGGCTACATCGCCTACTCGCTGGCTGACAAGCCGGGCCTGGCCCCGGGCATGATCGGCTCCTGGATTGCCGTTCAGCACTATCAAACCGGTTTCCTCGGCGCCATTCTGGTGGGCTTTATCGCAGGTTTCGTGGTCAATCAGCTAAAACGGATCAAGCTGCCTGACTCCATGGCCTCCCTTGGTTCCATCTTCATCTATCCGCTGATCGGTACCTTCCTGGTGTGTGGCATCGTGATGTGGGGGATCGGTGCCCCGATCGCCGCCATGATGGAAGGGATGAACCACTGGCTCTCCAGCATGGCAGGCTCAGGTAAAGTGATGCTGGGTGCCATTCTGGGTGGTATGACCGCCTTCGATATGGGCGGCCCGGTCAACAAGGTTGCTACCCTGTTTGCCCAGACTCAGGTCAACACCCAGCCCTGGCTGATGGGCTGCGTCGGTATCGCCATCTGTGTGCCGCCGCTCGGTATGGCGCTGGCGACCTTCATGTCTCCGAAGCGTTACAAGAAAGAAGAGCGTGAATCCGGTAAAGCGGCCGCCATCATGGGCATGATCGGTATCAGTGAAGGTGCCATCCCGTTTGCCGCCGCTGACCCCATGCGTGTTATCCCGGCCATCGTCGCAGGCGGCATCGTCGGCAACATCACTGGCTTCATGATGCACAGTATCAACCACGCCCCCTGGGGTGGCTGGATTGTCCTGCCGGTTGTTGAAGGCAAGATGGGCTACATCCTGGGTACCATCCTCGGCGCTCTGACCACCGCCATCATCGTCAACCTGCTGAAAAAGCCGGTGAGCGAAGAAGATGACGTGACCACCACCCAAACCAGCTTCGAAGTCATTGAAGCGGAAGGGGAAGCAGACGTACTGGCCATCACTGCCTGCCCGTCTGGCGTGGCCCACACCTTCCTCGCCGCCAAGAGCCTGCAGAAGGCCGCTGCCCAGCAGGGGATCAAGATCAAGGTCGAGACCCAGGGCGCCAACGGCATCATCAACCGCATCACCGCCAAGGATGTCGCCAACGCCCGCTGCGTCATCTTCGCCCACGATGTGGCTATCAAGAACCGTGAGCGCTTCACCGATATCGAAGTCATCGATGTGAAGACCAAGGAGGCGATCCACAATCCGGAAGCACTGCTGGCCCGCACGCTGGGCAACAAGGCAAACGCCGCCTGATAGCAGTCAGACCGCTCATCACAAGGGGCCCATCGCGTGCCCCTTTTCGTTGTCTGCCGAGCAACCGCACATCATCCCACCGACCAAGCCACTGATTTAAAACATATTAACCTGTCACATCACGGATCTTGGCGAGCCGTCACAGAACGGTGACGTGTAAAAAAACAGCAATTGAAGCGCTGGTCAGATCTCATGTCAAATGGCTCCGCCTACTAAACTGGAACATCACAAAAATGATAAAAATCAATAAATTGGTTCTGGCTGTTACCCTCACCCTCACTGCCACCCCCTTGCTGGCCGCCCATTGGGAGTGCGGTGAGCACGTACGCTTCGGCCTGCCCTCCGAATCGGATCAGAAGCTCTGCCGTGAAGGGTATGCGGTCGGCTACAACTACGACTACAAGGTGGCGGACTGGGTCTCCTACCGGATGACCGCCCAGAGCGCACAAGGCACAGTGCCGCGCAAGGATGCCTTCGCCGAGGACAGGGAGATCCCGGTTGCTTATCGCGCCACCCTCTCCGACTACAAGGGCTCGGGCTACGACCGTGGTCATCAGGCCCCGGCGGGGGACATGAAATCGAACAAGAACACCATGAAAGAGAGCTTCCTACTGAGCAACATGACGCCGCAGATCGGGGTGCTCAACCAGAAGGCGTGGCGCGTGCTGGAGGACAAGGTGAACAAGTGGGCGGTTTCCCGCAAGGATGTGCAGGTGATCACCGGCCCCATCTTTACCGGCTCTGAAGAGTCCATTGGTCAGGGTGTGGCGATCCCGAGCGCCTATTACAAGATCGTGATGGACCCGGCCAGACTGCAGGCCATCGCCTTTATCATGCCGCAGGAAGAGGTGCCCATCAGCCAGATCGCCGACTACCGGGTCTCGGTACGCGAGGTGGAAGAGCAGACCCAGCTCAACTTCTTCAGCGATATGCCCGAAGAGCAGCAAGAGACGCTGGAAGCCCGCATCTCCCCGATGTGGAACTGACCGCGAACACTCGCCAGCAGATGGATTGACTCCCCATGTGTCTTGAGTCGCGATAGAGGGAGGGGCCAACGCCCCTCCCAGCAGGGGGAGTCACGCTCCCCCTGCCCTTTTTAGATGGCTGCTGACCCGTTGCGGCCACTGTTGCGGCCATTTTTGCGGCCACTAGTGTGGCATCACCCGACGACCCGCCCCGACTCACAGTTTGCCACGCCGTTAGCTGCTATATTGCCCTCTCTTTGGCACTAACAGACTGAATTGACGCATATTTGCCTTATCCCATCGGCCCACACGCCGGCGCAATACGGCGCGATTCAGTCCGACAGAGGACCTTTTGATGAAACAGACCCTTCTTGCCCTCACCCTCGGCGGCCTGCTGGCGCTCTCCCCCCTCGCCCTGCAAGCGGCCGAGAGCTCGATGCAAATGGAGCATGACCTCAATACCCTGGTCAGCAAGCGCCAGGCGGTGGACATGCTGCTCGGCGAAGCGCTGCAGATCTACAAGTCGCCTGCCAAGATCTCCCACGCCGGTTTTACCGCCAAGATGCCGAGCAATATGGAGCTGGTGACCGAGCGGCTGCTGGCCGCCTACCAGCTTGAGCCCTACCGCACCGACCTGCTCATCTCGGCGGCCAACGCCCAGATCTACAACGGCAACCTGAGCCGCGCCATCACCTTGCTGGAGCAGGCGCAAGCCGTCGCTCCCGATGATCTCGACATCAACAGCTATCTCGCCATCTGGCAGTTGGTGAAGGGTAACAAGGAGGCTTCCCGCAGCTATCTGGCGAAAGTGGCGGATCGCAACAGTGGCCGCGCCGCCGATCTGGAGGAGATCATCGCCCGGGTGCAGCGGATCACCGCCGCCCCGCTGCAGACCGAACTGACCGAGGATCAGGTCAAGGCCAGCAGGGAGGGCAAACGCGCCATCGTCACCCTGGGCTACGCCCTCAATCCCGACGGCAGCATGGACAAGATCCTGCTGGGCCGCCTGCAAACCACTCTGGCGCTGGCCAAGGCCGACCCTGAGGCGCTGATCATCCTGACCGGCGGCGTGCCCCAGAACCGCCAGACCGAGGGCAAGCTGATGGCCGACTGGCTGGCCAACCACGGCATCGACCGCAGCCGCCTGATTGAAGAGAACTACGCCACCAGCACGGTGGACAACGCCCTCTACAGCGCCTATGCCCTCGCCCGCCACCAGATTGACTATGCGGTGCTGGTAAGCTCCGCCAGCCATGTACGTCGCGGCCAGACGGTGCTGGAAATCGCCTGCGACCAGATTGGTCCGGCCAACATCAAGGTGGCGAGCGTCAGCTACCCCGACAAGCCCCTCGAGGAGCTGGCCACCCCGAGCGAGAGCGAGCTGCTCGGCATCTACCGCGACGCCCTGCGCACCTACGGCATGTGGAGCTACCGCTCCGCCCCGCTGATTGAGCGTTGATCGACCATCAACACGAAAAAGAGAGGGAGGCGTGATGCCTCCCTCTCTTTTTATTGACCGATGATTGGCCAAGCCGCGCCCGTTAGCTGACGATAAAGCCCTGTGAGGGGGCCGCTTTGGGATCGTCACCGAAGCGGTTCGGCCCCTGCTGGCCATTGCAAACCATAAAGTAGATAAGCACCAGGGTGCCGATAATGGGGATGAGCCCGAGCAGCAGCCACCAAGCGCTGCGGTCGGTATCGTGCAGGCGACGGGCCGCCACCGCCAGCGATGGCAGCAGCACCGCCAGCGAATAGATGGAACTGATCAGCTCATTGTCGCCGCCAATCAGCTTGTCCACCATGCCGAGCAACAGCATGACGATGACGTTGCACAGCACAAACATCCAGTATTCGGTGCGACGGGCCCGCCCGCTGAATACCGCATATTGCTTGAGGACCGATATATACCAGTTCATTGCGCCTCCTGAGTGGCCTTTATGCCTATGAATAAAAAGAGAGTCGATAAAACAAGTAGTTAAGAGCTTAGCGCGATCATCCCCCCGAGTCGACAATGATGCCCGAACGCCTCCCAAACTAATCAACTGCGGCAATCATTGACCGACCGTTCCGGAAGATAATTTGCCCTGCAACAGGGCAAATCACCCCCATCAGCGCATCACTCTCGTCACAAGCAGGAAAATGGTGCTTAATAATCCATTAGCAATCGTATGGACTCAGCGTGAGGATAGCGGTAGATTCGGCGCCCAATCCTGAACAGGATCTGTGTCTCCCTCCCATAATGAATCCACTTATTCATTACTTCTCCTAACACAGGGATAGCCATGAGTATTACACGCAGAGATTTTCTCAACGGCGTTGCCATCACCATTGCGGCAGGCGTCGCCCCCATCAATCTGCTCAAGGCTGCCGAAGGCGGCAGCACGCTGGCGGATAAAACCCTGGCCTACCCGCCCGCCCTCACCGGCCTGCGCGGCAACCACCCGGGCTCTTTCGAACCGGCCCACAGCATCGCCCGTGACGGCAAGCAGTATGACTTCGCCAATATTCCCCTTGAGGGGGAGTACGATCTGGTGATCGTCGGCGCCGGGATCAGCGGCCTGGCCGCTGCCTGCTTCTATCAGCAACTGCTCGGCGCGGATAAGAAGATCCTGCTACTCGACAACCACGATGACTTCGGCGGCCACGCCAAGCGCAACGAGTTCACCACCCCCGATGGCCTGCGTCTGGGTTACGGCGGCAGTGAGTCCCTGCAATCACCGCGTTCGGTCTACAGTCCGGTGGCGCTCGGGCTGCTCAAGGCGCTGGAGGTCAACATCGACGAGCTGGCCGCCGGTTTCCAGCAGACCTTCTATCCGGATCTGGGGCTCAGCCGCGGCGTCTATTTCGATGAGAAGCACTTTGGCGTCAACAAGATAGTGAACGGGGATCCGGGTCACAACGTGGCAGACGATATCCCGCGCGATCGCCTGAACGGCCGGCCGCTGGCAGAATTTATCGGTGACTTCCCCCTCGATGATGCCGACAAGGCCGCCCTGTTGGCCCTGCACGAATCGAAGATCGACTACCTGAGCGGCATGACCCGCGAGCAGCAGGACGAGTGGGTGACTCGCAACAGCTACACCACCTTTCTACGCGATAAAGTGGGCCTGAGCGAGCGGGCGATCACTTACTTCCAGCAGCGCACCAACGACTTCCAGGCGGTCGGCATCGACGCCACCGCCTGCGCCGATGCGCGCCTCTGCGCCTTGCCGGGGTTCGACGGCCTCAATCTGACGCCGCTGGATGCCGAGGAGCAGGCGGAGCTGGACGATCCCTACATCTTCCACTTCCCTGATGGCAACGCCGGTCTCACCCGCCTGATGGTACGCAAGCTCATTCCGCAGGTGGCGCCGGGTCACACCATGCAGGATGTGGTGCTGGCCAAGTTTGACTACAGCAAACTCGACCTGCCGGAGCACAAGGTGCAACTGCGCCTTGGCAGCACGGCGTTGCAGGCCAAAAACGTGCGCCTCGCCGACGGCAAGCTGGCGGTGGATGTCACCTACATCAAGGAGGGGAAACTGTACCGGGTGCGGGCCAAGCAGTCGATCATGGCTGGCTACAACATGATGATCCCCTACATGGTGCCCGAGATGCCGGAGCCCCAGAAGGAGGCGCTGCGCCAGAATGCCAAGGCGCCGCTGGTCTACACCAAGGTGGTGATCAAGAACTGGCAAGCCTTCGTCAAGCTGGGGGTGCACGAGGTCTACTCCCCCGCCGCCCCCTACAGCCGGGTCAAGCTCGACTATCCGGTCAGCATGGGTGGCTATGAGCATCCCAAGAGCCCGGATCAGCCGATGTGCCTGCACATGGTCTATGTGCCGACCCTGCCGGGCAGCGGCCTCTCGGCCCGCGAGCAGTCCCGCAAGGGGCGCGCCATGATCCTCGGCATGCCGTTCGAGCAGCATGAACAGATGATCCGCGAACAGTTGCAGGGGATGCTCGGCAGCGCCGGTTTCAACCATGAGCAGGACATCCTCGCCATCACGGTCAACCGCTGGTCTCACGGCTACTCCTATGTCACCAACACCCTGTTTGATGACGAAGCGCAGTGCGAAAAATGGATTGAACTGGGTCGCCAGCCGATCGGCAACATCACCATCGCCAACTCGGATGCGGGCTGGAGCCCCTACGCCCACGCCGCCATCGACGAAGCGTGGCGCGCCGTCAACGAGCTGGTAGCCATGAGCAAGGGAGGTGCCCAATGAGCCGCGCCCTGTCACTGACCGCCAGCGCCCTGCTGCTGGCCCTGCCCGCCCTTGCCGCCAACGCAGCCCCCGCCATGTCTGGGGGGGAATACGTGGCCACGCTGGGCGATTGCGCCGCCTGTCACACCAGCGAAACCAGCAAGCCGCTGGCGGGCGGCAAAGGGTTCCCGACCCCCATCGGCACCGTATTTGCCACCAACATCACCCCTGACAAGACCCACGGTATCGGCAACTACAGCCTGCCGGAGTTCATCAAGGTGATGCGTGAAGGGGTGGCCCGCGATGGTCATCGCCTCTATCCGGCCATGCCCTACACCGCCTACGCCAAGATGAGCGATAAGGATCTCGAAGATCTCTATCACTATCTGATGAAGGAGGTACAGCCGCTGGCCATCGCCAACAAGGAGAGCGACATCCCCTGGCCCCTCAACATGCGCTGGCCGCTGATGGGCTGGAACTGGGTCTACCACGATGACAGCCGCTTCACCCCGGTGGCTGGCAAGAGCGAAGAGTGGAACCGTGGCGCCTATCTGGTGCAGGGTGCCGGCCACTGCGGCAGCTGCCACACCCCGCGCGGGCTCGGCATGCAGGAGAAAGCGCTGACCGAGGCGGATCCCGTCTACCTGAGCGGTGCGGCGCTGGATGGCTGGTATGCCCCCGACATTCGAGGCAGCCGATACAGCAAGCAGGCGCTGATCGACCTGCTGAAAACCGGCCGCAGCCAGCATGAAGCAGTCGCGGGCCCCATGGGGGAAGTGATCACTCACAGCAGCCAGTATTTCAGCGACGCCGATCTGGCCAGCATCGCCACCTATCTCACCGATCTGAAAGATGAACCGGTGGCGGAGAAAGGGGCCCGTGCCTACGCCAGTGCCAGCGGCAAGGCGGACTACGCCATGTACTGCTCCACCTGTCACGGGGTCAACGGACAGGGCAATGACCACGTCATCCCCTCGCTGGTCAACAACCGCACCGTGCTGGCGAGCGATCCGTCGAGCCTGATCAACGTGTTGCTGCACGGCGCCGAAACACCGGTCACCCACGGCCATCTGGGTTACCACATGCCAGGCTATGGCTGGACCATGGATGACGAGCGGCTCGCCGAGCTGGTCAACACCCTGCGCGCCTCCTGGGGCAATGAAGGCACCGCCGTCAAGGCGGCGGCGGTCAAGGCCCAGCGCGAGCTGCACGGCAAGGAGTAAGGGCTGTCAGCTATCTCTTGGCCAAGTGCCATAAAAAACGGGCCTCCACTGGAGGCCCGTTTGCTATTGATGAACCAGGTTCCGGTGCTTATCCCTTGCGGGATTTTGGCCCCGGCAGTGGCGCCGTTGGCTGGCGGTAATCGCCATAGGGGAAGATATTGCGAAACCGCTGGGCCACCGGCTCGGGGATGGAGCGGGAGAAGATCAGCTTGACGCCATCGCCATCGCGCTGCCCAACAATGCGACCGCGCACCGTGTCGTGGCGCAGGATCTGCTTGGCATGCTCAATAAAGGCGGGTGACACCTTGCCCTGCTTGACCACTACCTTGCCGGGGGCAAGACGGATCTCGAACAGGGCGCCACGCCCCAGCTTCATCAACCACCAGATCAGCGCAATCGCAACTATCAAGGAAATCCAGGCCATCTTCATCCCTCCCAAGCTCTTGATATCAGGCAGTATAAGCGGCCGTGCGCTCCGATTGTTTGGCGCCGATCACAGCCCCCGCCTCAGCGCAATAGCGCCCCTTTGCTCAGCAATCCTTGCCCCAGCCCACCAGCGTCTCGCGATAGAGCGCCAGCAAGGCTTCATCACGCACCGCCACTCCGACCTGCTGCGGACGATAGGCTGCCCAGTCATCGTGGGAATGGCGCTTGCCATCGAACTTTTGCAGGGTGTGGCCGATGGCCGGGCCGCTGGTGATCACCCGCACCGGCCCTTCCCGCAGGGTAAAGAGGGTCGGATCAATCACATAGGCGATGGCGGACGGATCGTGAACGTGGCAACCAGAGAGCCCCAGCTTCTCGGAGTAGAAGCGCAGGTAGAAGCGGCTGACATCCCACAGGAAGCGGCCCGGCTCCCCCGCCTTGTCCCTGAGCTCATCCAGATAGGCGCTGCTGAAGAAGCTCTGCTGGGTCACATCCAGCCCGATGATCACCACAGGCCAATCGGCGGTAAAGACCCGGTCGGCGGCATCGGGATCATCGTGAATATTGGCTTCGGCATAGGGGGTGACGTTGCCGCGATGGCCGTTGACGCCAAAGGCGCCCCCCATCACCACCACCTGTTTCACCAGCGAGACAATCTCGGGCGCCTGTTGTAGCGCCAGCGCCAGATTGGTCAGCGGGCCGATAGTGACGAGAGTGATCTCCCCCGGCGCGGCTTTCACCGCCTCGACAATATATTGCCAGGCGGGACGGGGATCCGGAGCGATAGTCACCTCTCCCGCCTCCATGTCGCCAAAGCCGCTCGGGCCGTGGACTATGGTGGTGGGGCCGACCGGCTCGCGCAGCAGCGGGGCGGCAGCGCCTTTGGCCACATCCGCCTTCATGCCGTACTTCTGCTTGAGCCAGAGGGCGTTGCGGGTGCCATTGTCGATGGTGGCGTTACCAAAAACAGTGGTGATGGCGAGCAGCTCGATGGCGGGGTGGGCCTCGGCAAACAGGATGGCCATGGCATCGTCGATACCCGGGTCGGTATCCAGAATGATTTTATGGGTCATGAGAAATTCCTACGGTGACAAACCCTTCGGCAAAAGGGAGAGTCTACCCTGCTGACGGTCTCGTATCCCGGCATGGGATCACAGACCGGGCCTTTGCTCCCGGCAGCGGGGGCAAAGGCTGGCGACAATCTGCACAAAAAACGGCGCGGCCCTGTTGCCAGCGCCGCGCCCTTTATCGTTGTTCGTTATCTGCTATCTGGCAGTGATCTGCCTGACCGGATCCTCAGTGTTTACGGTGCCAGCGTGGTGAGGTGGATTTCTCTCCCCAGGGGGTCACACAGGGGAGCAGTGCCCCTTCAATCACCATCTCGCTGCCTGCCAGCGCTTCGGCGATCTTCTGGTGCAGCACCCGCAGTACCTTGCCCTCGTGCTCGGCCAGAGAGTGGCCCGCGGCAAAGAACTCCGGCTGATATTGCAGTGCCAGCTTCTGGGCGAATTCGTAGGTGTTGAAGCAATCCGGCATCCGCTCAACCACATCTTCAAGCCGGGCCAACAAGCTGTTCAGTTCCCTGGTCATAGTGCTCTCTCCGTGTAGGTTAATAGCCAAAAACTACCCCTTATTGGATAAGTCACCAACGAGCAAACCACAAAAGTGTGGGGAGACACACAGTTCTCTCTTGCGTCCGGCTCGCGGTGAGCGGCAGACAGCTTGCCAGCTTTACATTCCGGTAACAAACAGCTAAATTTAGACCGACTAATCAGTCGGTTATTTTTCATGCGGAGAACAACATGGGTGCGGTGCAACTTCAACACACTCCTGAGGATATCCTCGCCATCAAATTGTCCCTGCCGGATCAGCTGGCGCGGCTCAAGCGGGCGAGTCTGGCTCATCCCATGCCTACCCTGGCCGAGCGCCGGGCGCAGCTGACCAAACTCAAACAGGCGTTGCTCGCCCACAAGGGGCCGCTGTGCAAGGCGCTGGCAGCAGATTATGGCCAGCGCAGCCACTACGACAGCCTGATCGCCGATGTGCTGCCCTGCATCATGCAGATCAACTACACCCAGAAGCGGCTCAAGCGCTGGATGCAGCCCCACCGCCGTCACACCGGCCTGCTGCTGGCCCCCGCCAAAGTAGAGGTGCACTTCCAGCCGCTCGGGGTGGTCGGCATTATCGTGCCGTGGAACTTTCCGGTGATGCTGAGCCTCGGCCCCCTCATCACCGCCATCGCGGCGGGCAACCGGGCGATGCTGAAACTCTCCGAGTTCACTCCCCATACCAATGCCGTGCTGCGCACCATGCTCACCAGCGTATTTGACGAAAACGAGATCGCCATCATCGAGGGGGATGCCCAGATGGCGGCGGCATTCAGCTCGCTGCCGTTCGATCACCTGCTCTTTACCGGCTCCACCATGGTGGGCAAGCTGGTGATGGCCGCTGCCGCGCCCCAGCTCACCCCCCTCACCCTTGAGCTGGGTGGCAAGAGCCCCTGTCTTATCGCTCCCGACATGCCGGTCGCCACCGCGGTCGAGCGGATGATCTTCGGCAAGAGCCTCAACGCCGGCCAGATCTGCGTCGCCCCCGACTATGTGCTGCTGCCCCGCAGCGAGGTGGATAACTTTATCGCCGCCTATCGCCGCCACTTCAGCAAGCTCTACCCGCAGGGGCTCAATAGTGCCGACTACGGCGCCATCATCAACGACCGCCAGTATCAACGTCTCGTCAGCTGGCTCGATGAAGCCGAGCAGGCGGGAGCCCAACTCCACCCCTGTGGCAGCCCGGCCCGCGACGACCAGCGTCGCCTGCTGGTGCCCCACCTGCTGACCGGGGTACCAAGTCAGTGTCAGGTGATGCAGCAGGAGATCTTCGGGCCGCTGCTGCCGCTCATTCCCTACGACACCCTGGAGGAGGCGCTCGCCTATGTGGCCGAGCGGCCCCGCCCGCTGGCTCTCTATCTGATGAGCTTCGACCCCGAGCTGCAGGCGCGAGTGACCCGGGAGACCCACTCCGGCGGCATGGCGATCAACGAGAGCCTGTTTCAGGTGGCGGCCGACGATGTGCCGTTCGGCGGCATCGGCGCCTCCGGCATGGGCCACTATCACGGCCACGAGGGGTTCCTCACCTTCTCCAAGGCGAAAACCGTGCTGACCCGCGGCAAGTTCACCACCGGCTCCCTGATCCATCCGCCCTACCACAGCTGGATCCAGAAGCTGATGATGGCCTTCTTCCTGCGCTGATGGAGATGACCATGCACCAGGCTATCCCGCAGCCACAAACCATGACCGACAAGCGCCGCCAGATCCTGGATGCCGCCCTCGCCCTCTGCGCCGAAGATGGCCTGCAGGGGGCAGCCACCGCCCGTATCGCCAAAGCGGCCGGGGTGGCCAACGGCACCCTGTTCCACCACTTTCCGAGCAAGGAGGCGCTGATCCTCGCCCTCTATCAGGATGTAAAGACCCGGATGGGGAGCGCCATCCATGAAGCAGACCCCACCCTGCCGCTGTACGACCAGACCCGCCACTACTGGCAGTTGGCGATGAGATGGATGCTGGCGCATCCCAATGAGCTCAAATTCGTGCTCGGCTTCTTTCACTCTCCGCTGCTGGCCAGACCGGCCCGTAGCCAGATCCTGAACGATGCCCTGCGCTTTCTGCCTGCCCTGCTGGCAAAGGGGCAGGCCAGCGGCGAGCTGATGCAGGCCCCCGCGCCACTGTTGCTGGAGGTGTGTCAGGGCCAGTTCCTCGCCTGCGCATCACTGTTTGTCGATCAACCGGAGCTGGGAGAGGACGACTACTGGCAAGCCAGTGCGTTCGCCCTCTTCTGGTCAGCCATCTCAGGAGCCAATCCCCATGCAAACACGGATGTTTGAACCTGCGGCAGCCCTTGGCCGCCGCCTCTGGATCACCACTCTGCTCTGGGTGGTGGGTCGTACCCTCTGCCGCGCCGCCCGCACCGATGAGGCGGTACGCCGCGAATTGGCGCCGTTGCCGGACGGGCTGGCAATCCGCCTCGAAGTGGGCGGCATCGGCTACTCCATGAACATGTACAAGCAGGGTGGCCGCTGGTATCCCGGTGCGCCAGCCGCCCCCCATGCCACCATCCATCCGCTGCGGGTGCGCTTCAAGCACCCCAATATCGCCTTTCGCGCCCTGAGCTTTCGGCTCGGGGTCAATCAGGCATTTGGCGAAAACCGGCTGCTGGTGGAGGGGGATCTGACCGTTGCCATGCATCTGGTGCGGGGGCTTGAGCAGTTGCAGTCCCTGATCCTGCCCGCCTTTATCGCGCGGCCGCTGCTGCGCCACTATCCCGCCCCGACCAACAAGATCGGCCGGGCCTGCAACATCTATCTGGGTCTGGTGACCGGCTAACGCGCAAGGAGCCTTGAAATGAGCCGCTATTACGATTTCTTCTGCCCGGTCAAACTGCTGGCCGGTGAACAGGCGCTGGAGCAGCTGGCCAGCGAGCTGACCAGCCTCGGGGCCCGTCGCCCGCTGCTGCTGACCGACAAGGGGGTCAATGCCACCGGCCTTGCCACCCTGCTGGCCAATGTGCTGGCCGAGGGGGAGCTGCCGGTTGCCGCCATCTGGGACGAGATCCCGGCCGACTCTTCCACCGCCGTGGTGGAGCGGATCGCCAAACGCTATCGCGAGCTCGACTGCGACAGTCTGGTGGCACTGGGGGGCGGCTCGGTCATCGACACCGCCAAGGCGGTCAACATTCTCACTTCCATGGGGGGTGAACACCTGCTCGACTACTCGGGCGCCGGTTGCCTGACCCGTCCCCTCAAGCCGCTGGCGGTGGTGCCCACCACGGCGGGCACAGGATCAGAAGTGACATTGGTTGCAGTGATCAAGGATGAGGCGAGCGGGCGCAAGGTGCCCTTCACCTCCCCCTTCCTGCTGCCCCAGCTGGCGGTGCTCGACCCGCGCCTGACCCAGGGGCTGCCCCTCAATATCACCGCCGCCACTGCCATGGACGCCATGACCCACGCCATCGAGGCCTTTATCGGTACCGCCAATAACCCGGTGAGCGATGCGCTGGCCCTGATGGCAGTGGAGAAGATCGCCAGCGCCCTGCCGCAAATCATCCACGACCCGCAAAACAAACAGCTGCGGCTGCAACTGGCGGAAGGCTCCACGCTGGCTGGCATGGCTTTTTCCAACTCCATGGTGGGGCTGGTACACGCCCTCGGCCACAGTCTGGGAGCCCGCTGCCATCTGCCCCACGGGCTGTGCATGAACCTCTTTTTGCCGACCGTGCTCGACTACAACCGCCCCGAGGTGGATAGCGAGTTGGCCCGGCTGCTGTTGCCGCTGGTGGGGGCAGAGCGCTTTGCCGCCACCCCGGCCCATCAGCGGGCGGAGGCGACCATCACAGCCATTCGCACCCTGCGCGACACCTTGTGGCAAGCGGTCAAGCTGCCGCGCACCATGAGCGAGGCTGGGGTAAGCGATCGCTCGCTACTGACCGAGATCCGCGATCTGGCGGTCAACGACGGTGCCCTGCTGTTCAATCGCAAGGATGCCGACCGTGAGCAGTTACTCACCCTGCTGGAGCGAGCCTGGGTCTGATCCCTCCCCTTTGCCAACACTCTTGTGCTGACACTAACGCGGTGCCCGACTCACCATCGGGCACCTTGATCTGCATCGCGATATCGATGCGCCCTCTGTCAAAGGGGGATGATATTGACCACGTGCTCTCATTATCTGTTCTATACCTTGGCTAACAGTTATGTTGTGCCGAGAGACCCAACTTTATGCCAGAGGTGCCCACCATGAGCGACATCATCCATCAGGCCAACCAGCAGCAGTTCATCTGTATGGTGGAGGGGAAAGAGTCGAGACTGCGCTACCGGCGGCTCGATGCCAAGACCATCGACGCCTACAGCACCTTCGTGCCCCCCGAGCTGCGGGTGCAGGGGATTGCCGATCAGCTGGCGCGCGCCTTCTTCAACTGGACTCAGGCGGAGGGGCTCACTATAGTGCCGAGCTGCCGCTACATTGATGTCTGGTTACGCCGCAATGCCAACAACTGAACCTCTGAACACCGCCCTCGAACAGCAATTCCAAGCCAAAACAGAAACCCTGCTGCGGGCCGATCCGCAGCGGATGGCCTGCCTGCAAGCCGCCGCAGAGCTCAATCTGCCCGACTGGGCGCTGGGAGCTGGCTTTATCCGCAACCTCATCTGGGATCACCTGCATCACAAAACCGAGTCAACCCCGCTCAACGATATCGACCTTATCTATCTCGATAGCAACGACCCACAAGGGCTGGCCGAAGCAGAGCACGAAGCCTGGCTGGCAAAACGGCTGCCCGGCCAGCAGTGGGAAGTACGCAATCAGGCCCGCATGCACACTCGCCAGATGGTAGCGCCGTTTGCCAGCAGCCTTGAGGCGCTCAGCCACTGGGTCGAGGTGCCCACCTGCATCGGCGTACGCCTCACCCGGGATGGCGAGTTCGAGTGGCTTGCCCCCTACGGCTTTGCCATCAACTGGTCGCTGCAAGTGAGTGCCAACCCCAGATGTCGCCAGGACAAACAGATTTTTACCCAGCGCATCAAGGAGAAACGCTGGCAGGCTATCTGGCCTGACCTTCAGGTAAACTGGCCATAACCTGATTGCAATCTTTCGATAACCTTGGGCACACTAGGGGAAAAGCTGGTTGTAACTCAATGGGTTAAATAATGCGCGACTTCTTCTCTCTCGAACGCTGGCTACCGGGCCTCGCCGCCCTGCTGCATTACCAGCGCGCCTGGTTGATGCCAGATCTTCGCGCCGGACTCTCGGTGGCGGCAGTGGCGCTGCCCGTCGCCATTGCCTATGCAGAACTCGCCGGAGTGGGTGCCATCGTCGGTCTCTACTCCTGCATCCTGCCCATGCTGGTCTACGCCCTGTTTGGCACCTCCCGCCAGCTGATTGTCGGCCCCGATGCCGCCACCTGTGCGGTCATCGCCGCCGTGGTGACGCCGCTGGCCGCAGGCGACCCCACCCGTCACTGGCAACTGGTGATGACCATGACCGCCATGACCGGCTTCTGGTGCCTGATTGCCAGCCGCTTCAAGCTGGGAGTACTGGCGGACTTTCTCTCCCGCCCGATCCTGATGGGGCTACTCAATGGTGTGGCCATCACCATCATGGTGGGCCAGCTCTCCAAGATCTTCGGCTTCACTTTCAGCGAACGTTACCTCATCGAGCGGATCGCCAGCGGGGCCACCTATATCACCCAGACCCATCTGCCGACCCTGGCCATGAGTCTGGTAGCCCTGCTCACCCTGCTGCTGGCCAAGCGCTACAAACCGGCATGGCCCTCCTCCATGGTGGCCATGGTGGTGACCGCTGCGCTGGTGTGGGGATTTAATCTCGGCCAGTTTGATATCGCCACCCTGGGGGCCGTGGGCTCCGGCCTGCCCGCCTTCCAGATGCCGGAATTTCCCCCCGGTCTGATGCGGGAGCTGGTGCTGCCTGCGCTTAACCTGGCCATGGTGAGCTTCGTCTCCATGATGCTGACCGCTCGCAGCTTTGCAGCCAAAAACGGTTACGAAATCGACGCAGACAAGGAGTTTCGGGCCCTCGGTATGGCTAACCTCGCCTCCGCGGTCTCCCAGGGTTTTGCCATCAGCGGCGCGGATTCACGCACCGCGGTCAACGACGCCAACGGCGGCAAGAGCCAGCTGGTCTCTATCATCGCCGCTGCGGTGATCGCCCTCATCACCTTCTATCTGACGGCGCCGCTCAAATATATTCCCACCGCTGCCCTCGGGGTGGTGCTGGTGATGGCCTCCCTGTCGCTCACCGATTTTCGCGGTCTCTGGGCCCTGCGCCACTCCGATCGATCCGCTTTCTGGCTGGCGCTGGTCACCTTTATCAGCGTGCTCACCATGGGGGTGATCCCGGGGATCACCCTCGCCGTGTTGCTGGGGCTGTTCCAGTTCCTGCGCAATGTGATGCGCCCCACCGATCAGCTGCTCGGCATGGATGACGAGGGGGTAGTGCGCACCCTGGGGGATAACGAACAGGCCAAAGCGATCCCGGGTATTCTGGTCTATCGCTTCAACTCGCCGCTGACCTACTTCAATGCCCCCTATTTCAAGCGCCGGGTGCTGGCCCTGCTGGTACAGGATCCCCGAGCCCCCAAGTGTCTGGTGATCGATGCGGTTGCCTGCTTCACCCATCAGGACATCAGCGTGATGAGCATGGTGGGGGAGCTGCACAAGGAGCTGAAACGGCGCGGCATCCATATGGTGATGGCGGGTCGCCACGGCCAGATGACCCACTGGCTAAAGCAGGCGGGTGTGCGGGTGGGCGATGAAGGGATCATCCTCTGCCCCGATATGTATCAGGCGCTACGTCTGACCCGCTGCTACCGCGAGCCGGTGTTCAAGGATGATGCGGTGGTGGAGAGCACCACAGATGCTATCCGCTCGAATTGGCCGCAGGATGATGCCCTGCCCGACTCGGCTCGCCTCACCCTGCCAAGCGAACAGGAGGCGGGCGCCACGCCTGCCTGATCCCCTGGCCGATGCAATCCTGCACAAGGATTGCACCGGCCTTGGCCTTGGTGTTAAATGCGCCCCCAGAGGGCACTCCCCCGTGCCCTCCCAGCTGTTGGACATGCCATGCAATCTCAATCCCACGCAGGCCCGGGTACCCTCTTTGCGCTGACCTGGCCGCTCTTTATCGATCTCGCCCTGCACTTTCTGACGGGTGCCCTCAATACCTTCATGGTGGGTCATGTCTCCTATCAGGGGGTCGCGGCACTGGCGGTCGGCAATCAGGTGTTCGATCTCGCCATCACATTGTTCAGCTTCGTCAGCATCGGTACCAGCGTGGTGATCACCCAGTATCTGGGGGCCGGCGATCGGGAGAAAAGTCGGGTGGTGATCCACACCGCCATCGGCTTCAACCTGCTGATCGGTTTGGTGGCCGCCATCGGCGTGATGGCGGGGGCCAGCACCATGCTGGCGCTGATGAACCTGCCTGCCAATCTGATGAGCGACGGGACGCTTTACTTGCAGATCATCGGTCTCTGCCTGTTACCGGAGGCCGCGGCCCTCTGTCTGGCTGCCACCCTGCGCGCTCACGGCCACACCCGTCAGGCGATGTATGTGACCCTCATCGTCAACCTCATCACCTTCGTCGGCAACCTGCTGCTGCTCTACGGCTGGTTCGGCCTGCCCCAACTTGGCGTCGCCGGTGTCGCCATCAGCACAGTTGCCGGGCGACTGATCGGCGTGGTGCTGCTGGTGTGGCTTGTCGCCCGCAAGACCGGCATTCGGCTGGTGGTGCGCGATATCGTCCACCCCAGTCGGGAGATGCTGGGCAAGGTGCTCCATATCGGCCTGCCTGCGGCAGGAGAGAACCTCTCCTGGATGCTGCAGTTTATGGTGGTGACAGCCTTTGTCGGACTGCTGGGTGACAAGGCGCTGGCAACCCAGTCCTACTTCTTCCAGATCTGCCTGTTTATCCTGCTGTTTGGCCTCTCCATCGGCCTTGGCAACGAGATCATCATCGGCCATCTGGCGGGAGCAAGACAGTTCGATCGCGCCTATCAGCAGCTACTCAAAAGCCTCAAGCTCGGGTTGGCGGTCACATGCGTCATCGCCGTGGCGGCGGCCCTCAATGGCCGCACCATCATCAGCCTCTTTACCGATGATGCCGACATCATCACTCAGGTGGCGCAACTGTTTCTTATCAGCCTTATCCTCGAGCCCGGCCGCACCTTCAATCTGGTGGTGATCAACGCCCTGCGGGCCACCGGGGATGCCCGTTTCCCCCTCTACATGGCGTTGCTCTCCATGTGGGGAATTGCCGTGCCACTCTCCTATTTCCTCGGTATCATGCAGGGTTATGGACTGGTCGGTATCTGGCTGGCGCTGGCCTGCGACGAGTGGGTGCGCGGTCTGGCCATGTTCTGGCGCTGGCGCAGTCGTCGCTGGCAAAACAAAATTCTTGTTGAAACAAAAGCGGAATCACAATGAAGAAGATAGGACTCTTGCTGGCTGCCATCCTGCTCAGCCCCCTGGCCATGGCGCAAACTGCCCCTGCCGCTCCCAAGGCTCAAGCCACCCAGACCTGGTATGTGGCCCCCATCGCCATCGATGAAACCAGCGACGCCCAGAAGGCGCTGACCAAGGACTTCATGGCCCAGATGATCAAGACCATCAAGATCAACGAGTACCAGACCGGCAAGGCGGTGGGCAACACCAAGAAGCCCAAGTGGCTGATCCGCACCAAGCTGATCCCCGCCAGCAACGAGCCGCTAGTCGGCAAAAAGCACCCGCAGGGTCTCACCTACGGCAAGGGCAATCCGACCCAGGAGATCGTCGGCGAGCTGTTGATGAACGGCACCCTGGTGGCCCACATCGGCCAGGGCTGGCGCGAGCCTATCGTCCCGGGCACGCCGGTGGCTGAAAAGCTCTCCATCGCCAACTATCGCTACGCCATCGGTGATCAGGCCAAGTCGGCGGATCTGGAGGAGCTGGCGGCCCAGATTGGCTTTGAAGCGGGCAAGGTGATCCATCGCGACGGCAAGCCGCTGCCCGAGAAGAAAAAGAAAAAAGAGCAGGCGGACGAAGAGAAAGAGTAACGTTGCCTGCATCCATAAAAAGGGGCCACTCGGCCCCTTTTTTGATCCTGCGCCCTCACGCCAACACTGCCCCTGTTGTGACTTGTCGCACAGTTTGGCTCACCATTCAGATTGATAAATCACTTATCTTGTTTTGATTCAACAAGTTATAAATATCCCGCCGAATACTCCAAATCATTGCCCCCAAATCCGATCAGGATCACATTTATCCCCGGCACTAAGGGGTAGCTTTGGTCTTACAGGCACAATCAAACGAAACCAAGGAGGCTCCATTACATGTTCCCAGAGTACAGAGAACTTATCTCGAAACTGAAGAGCAGTGATGTCCATTTCCAGAAGAAGTTTGACTTGCACAACGACCTGGATGCGGAGATTAGAAAGTTGGAAAAGCATCACGCCAGCGACTATAGCGCCGAGGTGAGAGATCTGAAAAAACAGAAACTCAAACTGAAAGAGGAGATATACGACATCCTCAAACAACATCCACAATAGATGCCTCGAAGAATATGCGGATAAGCAATTTATCCCCCAGCCCGGCCCACGCGCCGGGCTTTTTGTTGTTTCAGTCAATTAGTTGACACCCGAGCCTACCGATCTTGCCGGTAGTTTGTTACATTTTTTCCTTGGAATTCAGGGGATAACGGTGATGATAACATGAGCAGAAAACGATCTTTTTATCATCTATTGCTGCTTTGCCTGTTCGC
This sequence comes from Aeromonas sp. 84A, assembly GCF_051919345.1. Classification (NCBI taxonomy): domain Bacteria; kingdom Pseudomonadati; phylum Pseudomonadota; class Gammaproteobacteria; order Aeromonadales; family Aeromonadaceae; genus Aeromonas; species Aeromonas sp. 84A. The sequence continues at coordinate 2,013,764 of NZ_JBQBEW010000001.1, read as the reverse complement.
ATTGAGCCACCCCCTGCAGGCTCAGGAGCCTGAACTGGAGCTGTGGCACTCCCAGCAAGCCGGTTACGTGATCGACGACGTGATCGCCCGCTTCAATCAGGAGGGGAACCACAGAGTACGGGTCACCCAGATTGAGCCGGGCAAGATCAAGGCGGATCTCCTGCTGGCGGCTCAGGCAAGGGGGCTGCCCGACCTGATGCTGATCCCCTCCGATTTTATCGGCCTCTATCGCCAGATGACCCTCGCCCCGCTCCCGACCGAGTGGTTTTCCCCCGCACTGATGGCCAGCGCCTTGCGTTATGTCACCTTGGATCGGCAACGCTGGGGCATGCCCATGATGCAGGGCAACCATCTGATGCTGTTTTACAACAAGGCGCTGGTCTCGACTCCGGTGACCCAATGGCAGCAACTGACTGCTATCACCCCGGCCCTCAAGGCCAAGGGGGTCTACCCCGTCAGCTGGCCCTATCACGACATGTACTACTTCGCCGCCTTTTTACACACCTTTGGCGGCTCGCCGGTGACCGAAGGGCGCATCACCCTCGACAGCCCGGCCATGGTGCAGGCGCTGGAGGCCTACCGCACCATCGCCAGCGAACAGTGGGTCGATCCCGAGTGCGACTATGACACCGCCCTCGCCCGCTTCAATGAGGGCAAGAGCGCCTACCTCATCAATGGGGACTGGGCCTTCAACGATCTGGTGAAGAACATGGGGGATAAGCTGGGCGTTGCACTGCTGCCCCGCTGGCAAAGCCATCCCATGCACTCCATGAGCGGCGCCTACGTGATGGGAGCCTCCCGCTGGGCGATGGATGATGAGGATAGGAAACCCGTCATCAAGGCATTGATGGCCTTTATCCAGCGTCAGGATATTCAGCAGTCCATCTATCATCAGGGGGCGCTGCTGCCGGTCAATCAGCAGGCTTTTAGCGCCATTAGTCACCGTCCCACGCCTCAGGAAAAAGTGCTGCTGGAACAGTTCACCCTCAGTACCCCCATGCCCTCCGACAGCGCCATGTCCATCGCCTGGCAAGCGATGGAGAAAGGGTTCGAGCGCTTTAAAGAGGGGATCAGTGCTGCCGACACCGCCCGCTATATGCAGCAGCTGGCCGATCAGCAGTACCGGCAGGTCAAAACACCATGAAACATCGCACCTTTCGGCTCGGCCCGACCCTCATCATCATCCTGTTCACCGTCGCCTTGCTGCCGGCACTGCTGGCCAGCACTGTGCTGCTGATCCGCCAGCACCAGATCATCGCCCAGAGCGAGCAGTCACAGCTGGAGCGGGCCCTCACCAGCATGACCCGCGAGGCCCGCTTTCGCAGCGAGCTGATCGGCACCCAGCTCAATCAGCTCAGCCAGGATCGGGTGCTCCATCAGGCCCTCGACAACTTTCTCTTCTCCAGCCATGCCCGGCTGGCGCTGGCCTCCTTTGTCAAATCCAACAGCCTGCTCACCTCGGCCTACCTTATCGATGACAAGGGGTTGGTGGTGGAGTACATCAATGGTCAGGCCTCCCACCTCGAGTCGAGCAACCTGATGCCGCAGCTGATGGCCTGGGGCAAGACCCGCGAGGCAAAACAGGGCAAGCATCTGCTGCTCCCCGTCAATGATCCCGTACTGGTCGACGACATGGAGCAAAACCGCAGTGGCGGGCTGGCGCTGGTGGCCCCCATCTATCGCAACCACCAGCGAGCAGGGGTGATGCAGACCCCTTCCGGCTTCGTGATGACCATTCTCCCCTGGCGGCAGATGGCCCAGTTGCTGGAACCCTATCTCAAGGGAAGCGAATATCTGGTGATCTCCCAGGGCGAGAACCGTCTCTACGAAGGGGCTCACCAGAGCGCCAACGCCATGGATGACAGGGAGCCAAGCAAGATGGCGCAGCCCCTGGCTATTGGCTGGCCCCAGCTGGAGCAGGAGATCACCCCCACCATCACCCTCTACAGCTACAGCAATGACAGGGTCAGCGAGCTCAACAAATCCCAGCAGTTGCTGACCGTCAGCATCGCCGTCATGTTGCTGCTGGTGGCCATCGGCTGCGTCTGGCTCACCCGCTGGCTCACCCGACCGCTGCGCTCGCTGGCCGCGCTGGTGCGCAGCTATGGCAAGGGCAATTACCAGCAACGGCAGGCGCCGCTGCGCTTTGTGGAGTACGACGAGGTGCGCCAGCTGCTGCAAGAGATGGCCAGCACCATCTCGGATCAGGTGCGGGCGCTCTATCAGCAAAATGAACAGCTGCAGCAGGCCAATAGCGAGAAAGAGGCCTTCAACCAGCGGCTGCTCGGCTTCAACGACGAACTGGAGCAAGAGGTTGCCTCGCAAACGACCGCCCTGCGCTCGGCCCTGAGCCGGGAGGAGCGCAGCCGCCATATCCTGCAATCCTGGTTGCAGTTCGGTCTGCACCAGCAGCTGGATATCGATATTGCCGAGCTGGCCAGCTCCGCCCTGCTGCAGCTCTCGCAGCTCTATCCTGGCCACCGCTGGGGACTGGTGATCCGCCGCGATGGCCAGCCCCACTACTCCCTGACCCAGGGGGTCGATGCCCCCTTGCGGGATGCCCTGCAGGAGAAACTGGCTCAACTGATGGATGAGGAGGTCAAACACTCCGAATGCCAGTGGGATAACGCACTCTGGAAGATCATGACCCTGCCCGGCAGCCAAAGCGGCGTGCTGTTTGGCTATCTGATGGTGAGCGCAGAAGGGTTGGAGTCCGAAGACAGGGCCATCTTGCGGCTGTTTGCCAAGCAGTTGGCGGTGGGCATCGAGGGGCGCCTCTTCACCGACGAGCTGGCACGGGTCGCCCGCACCGACAACCTCACCGGACTGCCCAACCGACAGGCGTTCGAAGAGACCTTCCACCACTATCAAGCGGTGCTGGCGCGCCATCCGGAGCGTCACCTCGCCCTCTTCATGCTCGACCTCAACGGCCTCAAGCGCACCAACGACCAGTATGGGCACGAGGCGGGCGACGCCCTGCTGATCCAGATGGCTCACCAGCTACGCACGCTGTGCCGTCAGAATGAGAAGATTTTCCGCATCGGCGGCGACGAGTTCGTACTGCTGGCGGAGGCGGATCACCTCGCCAGCCAGCTGCTGGCAGGTAGACTTGAGGCAAGCCAGCAGCACGCCATCGTGCAGCATGGGGAGCACAGCTTCCCGCTGCGTTTTGCCATCGGCTGGAGCAGCAGCGACCAGACCCCCCTGGCGGAGCTGAGCCGGGTGGCGGACGACGCCATGTATGCCAATAAGGCGCGCTTCTATCAGGGGCAGCGATAAAAAGCAGAGGTCTGTGGCGTTGGCGAGCCTTTCGCCAACCCCCTGATCAGCTCGCAAAAATGGCGCGCAACGCTAGACGCGGCGCGGACCATGACTAAGATAGGGGCTCTTGATGTCTCGATTTGGAAGGGAGTAGGAAATGGAGTTAGTACTTGGCCCGCTGGAAGCCCGCGTCATCGGCTGTCTGATTGAAAAAGAGATCTGCACCCCGGATCAATATCCCCTCTCCCTTAATGCACTGGTCAACGCCTGCAACCAGAAGAGCAACCGCGAGCCGGTGCTGGAGCTCTCCGAGCTCGATATCCGCGCCGTGGTAGACGAGCTGATCCGCAAGCGGCTGGTGGTCAACACCGCCGGCTTCAATGCCCGGGTGCCCCGCTATCAGCACAGATTCTGCAACACCGAATTTGGCGAGCTGAAATTCAGTGCCCAGGAGCTTGGCATCGTCTGCGAACTGCTGCTGCGCGGCCCGCAAACCCCGGGGGAGCTGCGCTCGCGCACCAACCGCCTCTGCAGCTTCGATGATGTCACCGAGGTGGATGCGGTACTGACCCAGCTCATCGAGCGTGGCCCCTACGTGGTCAAGCTGCCGCGCGAGCCGGGCAAGCGCGAATCCCGCTATGCCCACCTGTTTAGCGGCGAAGTGGATATTCAGGCGATGATGGATGCCGCCCCCGCCGCGGCCTATGCCTCCCCTGCTGCCGACCGTCTGAGCGAGCTGGAGCAGGAGGTAAACGAGCTCAAGAGCCGTCTCGCCGCCATGGAAGCGCGGCTGGCTGCGCTGGATGGTCAGGGCTGATCGCCTTTACCATCGCCACTCTCTATCAGGGAGCCGGGGCAGATGTCCCCGGCTCCCTGCGTTTTTTTATCGTGAGGAAGTGCCCGTGATCACCCTGATTAAAGAGTCTGACCACCAGAAGATGCCCTGGAAAAACCAGCAGGGCACTACCAGCCAGATCCTCATCTCCCCCAAGGGGAGCAGCCTTGCCAAACTCGACTTTGACTATCGACTGAGCTCGGCCCCCATCAAGAGCGCGGGCCCCTTCTCCCCCTTTCCCGGCTATCAGCGCATTTTGCTGCCGGTGAGCGGGGCAGGCTTTGTGCTCAACGGTCACCCCTACGCCACCTTCGAGGCAGCGCACTTTAGCGGCGATGAGGAGACCCACTGCGAGTTGCTGAAAAAAGAGGTGACCGATCTGGGGCTTATCTACCATCCGGATCGCATCAGCGCCAACGTGCGGGTACTGAACCTCCCCTTCCCGCTGACCCTTACCCTCGAGCCAGAGAAGACCTACCTCTGTCACCTGCTGAGCGGCCAGCTGGCCGTGCAGGGCAAAGAGGTGGCCATCAACGAGACGCTGGTGGTGACCGGTGAAGAGAGCATTCACTTCGAATGCCAGAAGAAGACCGCCATCGCCTTCTTTACCCTGCAGGCCAAATAGCGCAAAAGTCGGCGGTGTGCAGTCATGCCACGCCACACACAAACAGCAGAGATGAAAAAGCCGGGAAATCCCGGCTTTTTCTATTGAGGCAACCGGCTCGTGCCGGTCAGCACCTTAGTTGACCTTGAAGGAGCCCTTCATCATGGCGAAGTGGCCGGGGAAGGAGCAGAAGAAGGTGAGATCCTTGCCCGCCAGACCGTCGGTCTTGAAGGTCACGCTGCTGCTCTCGCCGCCGCCGATCAGCTTGGTGTGAGCCAGTACACGGGCATCGTCCTTGGGCAGATAGCCGTTCTCGGCCCCGGCGCTCATCCCGGCAGTCGCCACTGTCTGATAGTCGGCGGTGCTGGCCAGCACCCAGTTGTGACCCATGGCGGTCACAGGCAGCTTGCCGGTGTGGTTCAGGGTGACCGTCACCTCCTTGCAGGTGGCCGGCACGCTCATCTCTTTGAGGTTGTACTGCATGGCATCATTGCCTTCGATGACCAGTGCACACTCATCCGCCAGCACGGGGGCAGCCAGGGTACTCAGAAACAGCAGGGTAATCGCCTTTTTCATCATCTTCTCCTTTGATTGGCAATGGATGGCAACGACTTGGCGGATGCGGTTAACGCTTCGCAAAGATGCCGTCTAAATCGACCTTCATTTTACTCAATTGTCTTCAATCGGCTATGGCTTTTGGCCAAAGCTGCGGGCCAGGTCACCAGACGGTGCTCTACTCGCCACTAGCTCCCTCACGGATGGACGATACGACCCGCTCCAGCCACAGGTTCAAAACTGTTTAATTTTTTCTGCCCTTTTCCCTCCGATTGCCCCTATCAGGGCTCGCCCGGCGGGCGCCCCTTGGCTAAGCTAGCGCCCCGATATGAACCTTCTCCAGATGAGAGCGCCGGATGATTGCGATAACCCCCGTGGCGGCCCTGCGCGGCCTGCTGCTGACCCTGCTGCTGGCGCTGGCCGGCTGCCAGCCCACCCCGCCTGCCCAGACCCGTATTCAGGGCAAGACCATGGGCACCTACTATGTGGTGACCCTGAGCGATAGCTACCCCGGTGGAGAGCCCGCCCTCAAAAGCGACGTAGAGAGCCTGCTGGCCCGGATGAACAAGGAGATCTCCACCTACGATCCGGGCTCGCTCATCTCCCGTTTCAATCAGGGGCCCGCCAACACCCCGTTTGCCATCCCGCCCGCCATGGCCATCATAGTCCAGCAGGGGATGGATGCCGGTAAGCTGACCGACGGCAAGCTGGATGTGACCGTGGGGCCTCTGGTCAATCTGTGGGGCTTTGGCCCGGACAAACGGCCGGTCAAGCGGCCCGATGAGGCAGCCATCGCCGCCGCCCGCCACAAGGTGGGGATCGACAAGCTGACCCTGACCCCTCAGGGGGATCACTTCCTGCTCGAAAAAACGATCCCGGATCTCTATCTCGACCTATCCACCCTCGGCGAGGGGGCTGCCTCTGACGAGATTGCCGCCCTGCTCGAAGGCAAGGGGGTACACAACTACCTGATCGAAGTGGCCGGTGCCGTGCGCAGCAAGGGCAACAACAGCAAGGGCTCGCCATGGAAAGTGGCCATCGTCGAACCCTCCGATCAGCCGGGGGCGTTTTCCGATATCGTCATCCCCAACGGCATGGCGCTCAGCACCGCGGGCAGCTATCGCAACTACTACGAGCTGGATGGACAGCGTTACTCCCATATCATCGACCCCGCCACCGGCCAGCCGGTCACCCACAAGCTGGTCTCCGCCAGCGTCATCACCCCGACCGCGCTGGAGGCCGATGCTCTCGATACCGCGCTGATGGTGATGGGGCCTGAAGCGGGGATGGCATTTGCCAAACAGCACCAGCTGGCGGTCTATCTCATCATCAAGACCGAACAGGGGTTCAAGGCCGAGTACACGCCGCAATTTGCTCCCTATCTGGCAGAGAAAAAACGGTGAGTTCCAGGCCCTGGCAACAGGGCCTTTTTCTTTCACTCATCGCGGACAAAAGGCGGACAAACGGAGATGGTTCGCAATCGACAACTTGGCCAATTGCCTCTTCGGGCGCTTTGGTGGCACACTTTCTCCCATCAGCCCGCAGCGCCTCGACCCAGACAGATGCAGACACCTGAACAAGAGCCAGAAAAAAAGAGCCCAGCCAAGCCACAACGTATTCTGATGGTCAATGAGCAGCGCTCGTTTCAGGTGATGATGAAGGCGATGCTGCTCAATCTGGGTATCAGCAACATCACCTACTCCAATACCGCCGAGGATGCGCGGCGCCGCTGCCAGAAGGGCAGTTTCGACATCTATCTCATCGATTACGATCTCGGGGTTGGCGAGAATGGTCGCCAACTGCTCGAAAGCCTGCGCGACAAAGACCTGATCCCGCCCCAGAGCGTGGTGATCATGGTGAGTGGCGACAGCTCTCGCGCCATGGTACTGAGCGCGCTGGAAGCCGAACCCGACGAATACCTGATGAAGCCCTTCTCCCAGGAGCAGTTCTCGTTTCGCTTGAAGCGTGCCCTCGCCCGTCGCAACGCCCTGGCCAGCGTCTTTACCGCGCTGGCCGATGACAATCTGGCAGCCCTCATTACCGCCTGTGCCGAGCGGGCCGATGCGGTGCCCCGTTTTGCCAACTACTGCCGCTGCCTGCAGGCCGATACCCACCTCAAGCTGGGTCAGACGCAGGAGGCGCGCTCCCTGATGCGCCAACTGCTGGCCGGGCAGGAGAACAGCTGGGCCCGCCTGACACTGGGCAAGGCGTGCAACACCCTGGGGCTCCACGAAGAGGCGGTCAGCCATCTGCAGGCGACCCTCAAAAATACCCCGCTGATGGTGGAGGCTCACCTCTGGCTGGCGGAATCCCTGCTGGCCCTTGGCAATGACGAGCAGGCGCAGCAGGAGCTCAGACGGGCGGTGGATATCTCCCCTCAGTCGGTGCAACTCTCCCGCCGGCTGGCGGAGGTGTGCCTGCAGCGCCACGACTACGCCCAGGCCAAGGATGTGCTGATGTCGCTGATCGACCTGTCACGCAACTCCATCCATCGCACGCCCCATTATCTGGGGGCCTATATCCAGACCCTGACCCTCTACGCCCTCAACAGCAACGACAGCTACCACATCGCCAACCTGCAAAAGCAGGTCAATTCTGCCCTGTCGCGCATCCGCGATTCGCTGATGATGTCGGAGTTCAACTACCCGGTGTTCGAGCAGATCTGTCAGGCCCGGGTGCAGATTGCGCTGGGTGAGTTGCTCAAGGGTAAGAAGATGCTCTATCGCGCCAATCAGAACTGGCTCGATGAACCGGCCACCATGCCCCCCGCCCTGCTTGGCGAGACCATCCTCGCCCTCTATCAGCTCGGCGAGTTTGAATATGCCGAAAGCCTGCAAGGGCTGCTGGCAGAGGACGAAGATCGGCTGCTCACCACCTGCATTCAGGCAACCCGGGATGACAAGACGGTGCTGGAGCGGCGTCAGCGCTACCAGCAGCTCAACGATCTGGGGATCAAGGCCTATCAGAGCGGCGAGCTGGAGCAGGCCCTCGGCCATTTTCGCGAGGCCCTGCGCCGCGCCCCCGCCAATACCGGTGCGGCTCTCAACAAGATCCAGGTGCTGCTGCAACTGATGCAGAAAAACCGCAAGAGCCCGGAATTTGGTGCCGAGTGCAAAGAGACCCTGGACGTGCTCGACGGCATCCCCCTCAACCCGGCCCAGCAGGAGCGTTTTCGCAAGCTGCGTCAGGAGTTCAACCAGTTCAGCTAAGACGCCGCCGCGCCCCCCTTTCCCCGCCTATGCTGAAACCAGTTCGGCAATACGAGGGAAACGAAGATGGCGATGTGTCGTTATCTGGTGGCCGATGGCCGCCACTGCAGTGAAGAGGCTGGCGAGCACGATCTCTGCCACTGGCATGATCCCCACCATACCCATCAGGAAGCCCGCAGCGCCGAGGCGCTTGAACAGTACGTTCGCGCAGGCGGACTCTGCCACGGCCTGCAGCTGTCACGGGCCAATCTGGCGGGTCTCAATCTGGTCAACAAGGAGTCCGATCAGGGATTTTTGCTGGAGCAGTGCAACCTCTATCGCGCCAACCTGCGCGGTGGTCACCTCTACGGCCTGCGCATGAAGGGCGGCAGCCTGATGAAAGCCGATCTCAGTGATGCCAACCTCCAGTGCGCCACCCTCGATGACGTCAACCTGCTCGGCATCCGCTGGCACAACACCCGGCTCGACAACATGCAGACCGGCAAACGGGTGATGCAGGATCGCAAGGGGCGCCGCGAACGGGATCCCAAACAGGCGCGCATCTGGTTCAAGGAGGCGGAAGAGACCTACCGGGATCTGCGCAAAGCCTCCGAGGCGCAGGGGATCTTCACCATGTCCGGCAACTATATCCAGCAGGAGCTCACCATGCGCCGCCTGCAACTGCCGTTCTGGTCGACCCAGCGCTTCACCTCCTGGGTGGTCGATCTCTTCTGCGGCTATGGCGAGGCCCCGATGCGGGTGGTGCTCTTCTCGTTGCTGCTCATCTTTATCTGCAGCATTTTTTACTTCTTCTGCGGACTGCATTTTCAGGGCGAGCACCTCATCTACCAGCCCGCTGCCCCGCTCGAGCAAAATGCCATCTTCCTGCTCGAATGCCTCTACTACAGCGTGGTCACCTTCACCACATTGGGGTACGGTGACTTCACTCCGGTCGGGCTCTCCAGGATCTTTGCCGCCTTCGAAGCCTTCACCGGCAGCTTTACGCTGGCGCTGTTTGTGGTGGTATTCGTCAAAAAGATGACCCGCTGACACCTCTGCCCACCCCGCGGGGCCTGCCACTGACGCAGGCCCGCGGCCAAACTTGCATCCACCGCCGATTCCTAGTCCAATAGCCACTTATAAAAATGACATGAGCATCCCGGACATGAAGATCATCTCTTTCAATATCAACGGCCTGCGCGCCCGTCTGCACCAACTGCAAGCCATCATCGACAAGCACCAGCCCGATGTGATCGGCCTGCAGGAGATCAAGGTGCACGATGAAGCATTCCCGCTGGCCGATTTGGAGGCCATGGGCTATCACGTGGAGTTTCACGGCCAGAAGGCCCACTACGGGGTCGCCATCATGAGCAAGCAGAAGCCGGTCAAGGTGGAGAAAGGCTTCCCCACCGATGATGAAGAAGCCCAGCGCCGGATGATCATGGCCACCTTCGAGCGCGAAGACGGCTCCCTCATCAAGGTGATGAATGGCTACTTCCCGCAGGGTGAAAGTCAGGATCATGAGACCAAGTTCCCGGCCAAGCAGAAGTTCTACGAGGATCTGCAGCACTACCTCGAGACCAACCACACCCCGGACGACCAGCTGGTGCTGATCGGGGATATGAATATCTCCCCCACCGATCTCGACATCGGCATCGGCGAGGCGAACCGCAAGCGCTGGCTGCGGGATGGCAAATGCTCCTTCCTGCCCATCGAGCGCGAATGGATGGAGCGCCTGAAAGGGTTTGGCCTGACCGACACCTTCCGCGCGGCCAACCCCACCGAGTGCGAGCGTTTCTCCTGGTTTGACTACCGCTCCAAGGGCTTTGACGAGAACCGTGGCCTGCGCATCGACCTCATCATGGCCTCCGATGCTCTCAAGGACAAGGTGACCGAGACCGGTATCGACTACGAGCTGCGCGACATCGAGAAACCCTCCGACCACGCCCCCATCTGGGCCTGCTTCGCCTGATTCGGCACAAGATTAACCGATGAGCCGCGACGAATTCGTAAACTGTGAAGCGGCTCGCGGTTGCCCGCGATAAAAGGGCGTAAAAAAACCATCCAGAAAAGGTGCCTTATGGCACCTTATTTTTTGCAGCAAGGAGTGGCTGGCATGATACGGTTGCGAAGAGCCCTGGCCCGGGATGAACATCCCCGAAACCCCCCGCCCAAATCGGAAAAGTCAGACTTTTTTCGTCAATCGGCAACCCTAATTGCCACTTTGAGAAGGTTGTGTTCAAGGTTGCCGCCCTATCATCTCCCATTCCAATCATAAATAAGTTGTTTTTTTAATCATGAAGTTAATGATGTGTATGGAGAAACATGCTGAACGCAGCAGCCGAAATCGATCCAACAGGAGTGTGATGATGAAGGTGCCCAATGCCGGAAGAGAGGTTTACAAACGCAGCTTGCTGACCCTGGCGCTGATCAGCGGTCTGAGCGCCTGTGGCGGCGAGACGACCCAGACGGCCCAGACCATGCCCACCGTCCCTGTGGTGGTCGCCGAGGTCAAGCTGACCGATGTGCCGCTCACCACCGAGATGGTGGGAGAGACCGCCGGTTTTCGCGAGATTGATGTGCGCTCCCGGGTCAGTGGCATCCTGCTCAAGCGCACTTATGTGGAAGGCCAGCCAGTTACCGCCGGTCAGGAGCTGTTTTTGATTGACCCTGAGCCCTACAAGGTGGCGCTGGAGCAGGCCAAAGGGACTTTGGCTCAGGAGCAGGCCCGTCTCAACAAGGCCCGTGCCGATCGGGATCGCATCATTCCCCTCTTCAAGCGTCAGGTGGTCAGTCGCAAGGACTATGACGACACCATCGCCAACTACGAAGCGGCCATCGCCAGCCATCAGGCCGCTCAGGCCAAGGTGAAAGAGGCGGAGCTCAACCTCAGCTACACCCAGGTGACCGCCCCCATCAACGGCATGGCGAGCAAGAGCTCCCAGTCCGAGGGGAGCCTTATCTCCACCAACGGCGACAACGGCCTGCTCACTACCATCACCCAGTTTGATCCGCTCTACGTCAACTTCTCCTACTCGGAGCAGGATCGCCTCAACTTCGAAAACTCGGTAAAGAAAGGGGTGATTGAGGCGAAGGATGCCACCACCTGGCGCACCCATATCCGTCTGGCCGATGGCTCCCTCTACCCGGAGGCGGGCAAGCTCAACTTCTCCGACAACCGGGTCGATCCCCAGACCGGCACCATCCGTGCCCGTGCCATCTTCGACAACAAGGACGGCGTACTACTGCCCGGCCAGTTTGTCCGCATGACCATCGATCTGGGCCTGCGCAAAAACGCCATCGTGGTGCCGCCGCGCGCCATCGTCCAGTCCCAGGCTGACCGCATGGTGATGGTGGTCGATGCCGACAACAAGGTGGTGCCCCGTCCGGTGACCCTGGGCGCGGCAGTCGACTCCGGCGTGCTGATCGAAAGCGGCCTGCAGGCTGGTGAGCGCTATATCGTCGAAGGCTTGATGAAGGCTCGCCCCGGCGCCGTGGTAAAACCTGTCTCTGCCGACGAGATGAAGGCGATCACCGGCAAGGTGGTCAGCCAGTCTGCGGCCAAGTAAGGAGCCCGTATGTTTTCCAAGTTCTTCATAGAACGCCCCATCTTCGCCAGCGTGATTTCGATCATTATCGTGCTGGGCGGGTTGGCGGCGATGCGGGCGCTCCCCATCGAGCAATATCCCCAGATCACCCCGCCGGTGGTCTCGGTCACGGCGTTTTATCCGGGCGCAACCCCGGAGGTGATCTCCCAGACCGTGGCAGCGCCGCTGGAGCAGCAGATCAACGGCGTCGAGCGGATGATCTACATGCAGTCGGGGTCGGCCTCCAACGGCCAGATGAACCTCAACGTCTACTTCGAGATCGGCACCGACCCGGATCAGGCCACCATCAACGTCAACAACCGGGTCTCGGCTGCCATGGCCCAGCTGCCGGAAGAGGTGAAAAAGCAGGGGGTGACGGTCAAGAAGAAATCGACCTCCATCCTGCAGGTGGTCACCCTCCAGTCACCGAACGGCTCGTTTGATACCACCTATCTGTCGAACTACGCCCTGCTCAACATCATCGACGAGCTCAAGCGGATTCCCGGCATCGGTGATACCACCTTGTTTGGCGGTACCGACTATGCGATGCGCATCTGGCTGCGGCCGGATCGACTGGCCCAGCTCGAGCTCACCCCGAGCGACGTGATTGGCGCCATTCGCGAGCAGAACACCCAGTTCGCGGCAGGCAAGATCGGTGCCCAGCCCACCACGGCCCCCATCGACTTCACCTACACGGTGCAGACCAAGGGGCGCCTTGAGGATGTGAAGGAGTTCCAGAACATCATCGTCCGCTCCATGCCCGATGGCTCCAAGATCCGGGTCCGCGATGTCGCCCGGGTCGAGCTGGGGGGCAAGGATTATGATCTGGTGGCCCGCGCCAACGGCAAACCGGCCATCGGTATCGCCACCTATCTGCAACCGGGCGCCAACGCCGTCGCGGTCGCCGATGCGGTACACGCCACCATGGAGCGACTCAAGGAGCGCTTCCCGCAGGATATCGAGTACCAGATCCCCTATGACACCACCGAGTTCGTGAAGATCTCCATCGAAGAGGTGGTACACACCCTGTTCGAGGCGATCGTGCTGGTGTTCGTGGTGGTCTATCTGTTCCTGCAGAACTTCCGCGCCACCCTGATCCCCTGTATCGCGGTGCCGGTGTCGCTCATCGGGACCTTCGCCGGCATGCTGGTGCTCGGTTTCTCCATCAACCTGCTGACCCTGTTTGGCATGGTGCTTGCCATCGGTATCGTGGTGGATGACGCCATCGTGGTGCTCGAAAACGTCGAGCGGATCATGAGCGAGAAGAAGTGCTCCGCCAAAGAGGCTGCCATCCTCGCCATGCAGGAGGTCTCCGGTCCGGTGGTCGCCATCGTGCTGGTGCTCTGCGCCGTGTTCCTGCCGGTCGCCTTTATGGGCGGCATGACCGGGGTGATGTACAAGCAGTTTGCCATCACGGTCGCGGTCTCGGTCGCCATCTCCGGTCTGGTGGCACTGACTCTCTCCCCGGCCCTCTGTGCCGTGTTGCTCAAAGAGGGACACCACAAACCCGCCCGCTTCTTCGTCTGGTTCAACGAAAAATTTGACCAGCTGACCCGCGGCTATGTGCGGGGTGTGGCCTTCCTGAACCGTCGGGTGGGGGTCGCCTTTGCCATCATCGCCGTGCTGATCCTCTCCATCTACGGCCTCTTCCTGAAAGTGCCGGGCGAACTGGTACCGAACGAAGATCAGGGCTACCTCATCTCCGCCGTCATGCTGCCGGATGCCGCCGCGATGAGCCGGACCCAGGCGGTGGCGGATCAGTTCGACAAGATCGCCATGGCCAACCCCCATGTGAAGGATGTGATCACCTTCTCGGGCTTTGACATCCTTTCCAATGCCATCATCAGCAACAGCGGCATGACCTTCATTACCCTGAAGGACTGGAGCGAGCGTCAGGGGACCGGACAGGACTCCTTCTCGCTGGCCAAGACCTTCCAGGGCTTGAGCCTGATGGGGCTGGCGGATGGCTTTGTCGCCTCCTTCAACCCGCCTCCCATTCAGGGGATGTCCACCACAGGTGGCCTTGAGGCCTATCTGCAGAACCGTGGCACCGGCAACGCCCAGGCCTTCTCCGGCGAAGTACAGCGCTTCCTTGAAGCAGCCAAGGCGCGCCCGGAGTTTGCCAGCGTCACCAGCACCTACCGCGCCAACGTGCCACAGGTCTATCTCGACCTGGATCGCGAAAAGGCCAAGGCACTGGGGCTGCCGATCAACGCGGTGTTCGACACCATGCAGGCCACCTTCGGTCAGGTTTATGTCAACGACTTCAACCAGTTCGGCCGTACCTACCGGGTGCAGTTGCAGTCCGAGGCAGACTATCGCGCCAAGAAGAGCGACATCCGCAACGTCTATGTCCGCTCCGACAAGGGGGAGATGATCCCGCTCAGCAGTCTGGTGACGGTGCGTGATGCCACCGGCCCCGAACTGGTCGAACGCTTCAACATCTTCCAGGCCGCCAAGATCATGGCCCAGCCCGCCCCCGGCTACAGCTCGGGTCAGGCCATCGCCGCGCTGGAAGAGGTTGCTAATGAAGCTCTTGGCAACGACGCCAAGCTGGAGTGGACCGGCTCCGCCTATCAGGAGAAAGCGGCCGCAGGCAGCGCAGGCATGGCCTTTGGTTTCGGTATCGTGATGATCTTCCTCATTCTGGCCGCCCAGTATGAACGCTGGAGCCTGCCGTTTGCGGTGATCACCGCCGTACCGTTCGCCCTGTTCGGTGCCCTGCTCGCCACCTGGCTGGTGGGGCTGACCAACAACGTCTACTTCCAGATCGGGCTGGTGACCCTGGTCGGCCTTGCCGCCAAGAACGCCATCCTGATCGTGGAGTTCGCGGTGATGAAGCACGAAGAGGGGATGAGCCTCATCGAGTCGGCACTGGAGGCGGCGCGCCTGCGTTTCCGTCCCATCGTGATGACCTCGCTCGCCTTCATCCTCGGCTGTGTGCCGTTGGTGACCTCCAGCGGCGCCGGTGCGGCAAGTCGTCACGCCCTCGGCTGGCCGGTCATCGGCGGCATGCTGGCGGCCACCTTTATCGCCATCTTCTTTATCCCGCTCTTCTTCCGCCTCATCATGAGAGGGTCGGAAAAAAGGGCCTGACTATTCCGGTAAAGCTCACCAAGCCCCTCCCTCACGGAGGGGCTTTTTTATGTCGGTCCGTTACATCGCAAACAGATAGGCCTTCATCGCCTTGAGGCGTACGGTGGCCGCACCGATGATGTCGATAAAGCCAAGCAGCGGATGGGGTTTATGTGCCGAAATCCAGGCTGAGCCGGTTGCCCCAATTGGCAGGTCCACACCGTCCGGCACCAGCATGTCGAGTACCACTGTCCGGCCATGGCTCGACATGTTGTTGCCCACATGCTGCCGTACATCCTGATCCCCCTGCGTAACACTCATCTGGGCCTCCCCCGTACCAGTAAGTACTGAGTGCACCCGTGCCCGAAAGATGCGCCCGGGATAGGCATCTACATAAAACTCGGCAAACTGGCCTGGTGCTATGTTGCGAAAACTCTGATCCGGAATGCGAAACTCCAGAAACTTGCGAGAAGTGTCGTATAGGTGCATGTTGCCGGTACGGGAACCGCTGGCAATATTTACTATCGAGACCTGGCCATCAAACGGAGCCCTGATCACCTTCTCTTCATTCCGTCGCTCCTGCAAGGCCAGCTCTGTCTCTAGATTCAACACCTGAGCTTCAATCGCCTGAACCTTCGCTTCACTGGCACTCAGTTGCGCCAGATCGCCATCAATTTGGGTCTGCAGCTGGTCACGGCTCTGAATACTGGCAAAGTTACCCAACTGGGTCAGCCGAGCCAATTCCTTGTGATTGAGGTTCAGTCGTGACTGGATCGCTCGCTGCTGGCTTACCTCTGACGCCACCTGGGCATGCTGGGCGTCAATCTGATAGCTCAACGCCTGAGACTTACCGTTACTCTCCCAGTCCGCAAGACTATAAATGGGCTGACCACGCGCAACACGCTGATTATGCGCAACATAAATCTGATCTATCTGATGAAACTGGTTGATGCCTAGTAATGGTCCCAACACCGCATGAGGTGCCTTGACTGTCGCTGAATCGGTAAAATCCACCGGAGCCAAATGGCGAGAAGTAGTCAACAAACCAAGCGCCAATAACGCGCCAATTGCGGTACTCCAAAAACCAGTTTTTAGGTTCCAAGGCAATATGTTCAGCTTGACCAGCAACCACACGATCAGGATATAGGGCAGCAGGATCTCTTTCATGATGCCTCCCCCTCATGACGACCACGTCGAATACCATGGCCGATAATAAGGCTCATCCGTTCGCTCAGCACATCCCAACGAGCAAAGGCGATGATGACGGCAAGCACCCACCAGGTCTTGTCGATAAACAGTCCGCACAAGGAGAGCGCAAACACCAGGGTGATATGCACCGACTCAGACACCTTGGCACGATGCACAGCGATCTCATGCAGTTGCCACAGCAGATAGACCAGATAGAGGACCACATAGAGAGTGATCACAGTAATCACCCCCATAAAGATCTCGGAATCAAGCAGTACCATGATGGCTGGCAAAGCATGGTTGAACTTGGTCGCCTCAATTGGATTGATGTGGGCACCTTTCGAGAAGAAGACAACCAGAGCGACCGTGACCAATATAAACGTCAGGCGCCAAAGCCACCGCGCTAACGCAGAGGTTGATTGTGATGACATTTGATGTTGTTCCTTGAGTAACGGATGAGCAAACAAGTGGACCTCACGAGCCACCCAGCTAATAACGCGCCGGATCGGCGCGACGGCTAGGATGGAGAAGCCCCCAACCAGTGAAGGCTTGCAAGGCTCACAACTCAGAACTGGTGTTGCACACCGATGTTGAAGAAGTTCAGGTAGCTGTTGTTGTAGCTGCCGGACAAGTGCGGGCGACCGATCCCGTCCTGATCCACTGGCATATCACCCAGCCAGGCCAGGGTATAGCTGGCTTCCACCTTGGTGGCTGGGCTCAACTGATAACTGGCCCCCAGACCCCAGCGCCAACCAGAACCCACTGGAAGCATCACAGTACGGTACTCATCACTCACGGCACTACTGTCATAGCCTATTCCGCTGCTCAAACGCAGTGCAGGGGTGACATCAACCTGTGCCCCCAGGCTGGCATGCCATGTATCCTTGTAATTCATATCAATGGTTTGGCTGCCCATGGCAGATGCCACACCGATATCGCCAAAACGGGACCACTGCTGCCAGTTAGCACTGGCCAGCAAGGCCCACTGGTCGTTGAGCTGGTGATAGCCACTTAGTGTGATGGTCTGCGGAATCATGATCTCGACCCCTAGACCTGCCACATCAGCACGTGGGAAGAGCTGATCTTCCAGCTCCCACTTCAGTTCGGAGAAGTAGCTCAGGCCGATACGGGAGTGCTGATCCAGCTCGTAAAGTACCCCGAAGGAGGCGCCATACGCCCAGTCGCTGTTGGAGAATTCCCGCCCTTCCCCCATCCCGGACGTCAGATCCACAGAGGCTTCCAGCGAACCATTCATGGCGATCAGGCTGGCTCCCACCGACCAATTTGAGTCAATGCGGTACGCCAGACTCGGAGCAAAGGCGATGCCGGTCAGCTTGGCCGACTGGGTATAACCACGACCATCCCAGCCATCGCCATAATCGATACCCAGACCGTGACTGCCAAAGACGCCGAGACCTGCGACCCATTGATCGTCGATGGCATGAGTCAGATAGAGGCTGCCGAGCGGCGCGGTCTGCAGGGCATTTCCACCGTTGTTACCGCCGTTGTCCAGATCCAGCTCAAGGTCGCCGTATACCACACCGCCATTGACCTGCAACTGGGTACCTTCCAGTTTGGTCATACCGGCCGGGTTGCTTGCGATAGTATCTGCCCCTTGGGCACGGGCGGCAGACCCTGCGTTGGCCAGCGCACTGTTGGCAGTGCTGGTCTCGTAGAGGGCAAGGCCGCCAGCCATGGCTGATGGACTCAGCAAAGCGGCAAGCATCAGCGACAGCAGTCGTGGCTGCATTTCAATACTCCTGAATAGTGAACATGGTGAGCACCCGGCAAGGTGTGCTGCTCAAAAACACGGTTTGACTCTTTGATTGTCAGCATCCGGGAGACCTGCGGCTTTATACTGCTCGCTCATGGCGTCACGGGATGGATAAGGTCGGCAAGCACTCCTGCCGCAGTCATTTATGCCGGAGCAAAAGAGTGAACCATCACGCCATCGTGGTAACTGACAGGGGCATCGTAACGGGATGAGGGGCATGCTTCATTAGGGTTGGGTATACGCAATGGTTAAGCATTGCTTAAATATCCGCCCCAACACAGCACCTCTATTACATCACCGGCGCCATTGACCTTCACCTCGTGGCAAGGTTTACAGTCCCGCCATCTGCTCCCGAAGGATGCCCGGATTGTCACTCACCCAGCTTGCTGCAAGATTGCCCTCTGTTGCTCTGGCCCGGCTATTGCTGGCGCTGCTGCTCGTCTGCAATCTGACTCTCTGCATCAGCTGGCATGGTTCTCCCCTCTCCTCCGAGCCGACCCCAAGCAGCGCCCAGTCGATGGTGATGTTCGATTCATCCATGGCGATGGCGGATGGCGATATCTCTCATGCAATGCCTGCTATGGATCACCCGGGCGATGTCATGCCCCTCTCCTGCCATCAGGGAGACGAGGGGTCAGCCATGGGCGATGAGTGCCAGATGCAGACCGGCGTCAATGCTCTCTCCTTCGGCGCGATGACTCTGCTTGGGGTACTGGTCGCTCTGCTGCTCTTTCCCTTGCTACTTGGCAACAACGTCGTAGCGTCACTGCTTGATAACTGGTTGCGGGATCCCTTCCTGCGATCCCGCGGTACTCACCCTCCCTCCTGGCCGCGCCGACACCTGATGCTGTCGGTGCTGCGCCACTAGAAAGATCTTCTCTTGCGGCAGCGGCAAGCCTTGGCTTGCCCGTCTCCTGCCGCCTTGCCTGACCCTGTGCCCTGGCCAAACCGGCCCGCTCACAGGGAGCCGTGCGCGCTGATACAGCTGCGCCCCGTTTGCCGCCAGCCCCTTTGGTGATGCCTTGCACCTCACCCGACCGGCGGCCTGCACAAGAGAAGACGAATTATGTCACCAGCCCACTTTTCACCGTCCAAGGTTGCTGCCTTCGCGGGCGCATTACCCTCCTGCACTTTCTGCATGCAGATCCGCGCTGGAGGCCAGTCATGAACAAGACCGTCCTGATGTCGGCCCTGCTGCTCGCCCTTGGCGCTGGTGGCGGCTATTGGGCCGCCAAACAGACCTCCGATGGCGCAAGCGCCAAAGAGAAGACCCCCCTTTACTGGGTCAACCCCATGGATCCCCGCGACAAGCGCGATGCCCCTGCCAAAGACAACATGGGGATGGACTTTATCCCCGTCTATGAGGAGCAGAAAAACGGCTCGCCAGGTACAGTCACCATCAGCCCCGAGATCCAGCAGAACCTGGGGGTACGGCTGGCCAAGGTGGAGAAGCTGCCTATCCACCAGCAGATCGAGACGGTGGGCTACGTCGGTTATGACGAAGATCGGCTGGAGGCGGTCAACGCCCGCATGGCGGGCTGGATCCGCACCCTCGCCATCAAGAGCGAGGGACAGAAGGTGGCCAAAGGCTCCCTGCTCTACGAGATCTACGCCCCTGATCTGGTCAACGCCCAGCACGAGTACCTGCTGGCCCTCAACACCGCCAACCCGCTGCTGCTGCGCGCCGCCGAGGGCAAGCTCAAGTCCCTGCAGGTGCCGGCGGATCAGATAGCGGCCCTCAAGCGCACCCGTCAGGTGCACGAAACCATCAGCATTTACGCCCCCAGCAGCGGTTATGTCTCCGAGCTGAAGGTGCGCGAAGGCCAGTATGTGGAGCCCGCTGCGGCGCTCTTTAACATCAGCACCCTCAAGCAGGTGTGGGTCAGTGCCGAGGTGTTCGAGCGTCAAGCCGCCCAGCTGAAGGTGGGGGACCCGGTCACCATGACCCTCGACTATGCCCCCGGTCGCAGTTGGCAAGGTAAGGTGGATTACCTCTACCCGACACTGGATGCCGCTACTCGCACCCTCAAGGTGCGGCTGCGCTTTGACAACCCGGACGAGTTTTTGAAACCCAATATGTTTGCCAAGGTGAGCATTCGCACCGGGCAGGGAGAGCCGCGATTGGTGGTGCCGAGCGAAGCGGTGATCCGCACCGGTAGTCAGGATCGGCTGGTGCTGGCGTTGGGGGATGGCAACTTCAAGTCAGTCGCCGTCACCCTCGGCCCCCAGTTTGGCGACAAGGTTGCCATCAAGGCAGGGGTAGAGGCTGGGGATAACATCGTCAGCTCGGCCCAGTTCCTGCTCGACTCCGAGTCGGCCATCGATTCGGACTTCCAGCGCATGACGGCGGTGCGCCCCGCTCAGGTGTGGACCCAGGGCGAGGTTGAAAGCATCGATCTGGCCAACCGCACCCTGATGGTCTCCCACCAGCCCATCCCCGAGTGGCAGTGGCCCGCCATGGAGATGGAGTTCACCGTCGCCGAAGGAGTCGACATCAGCAAGCTGGTCGAGGGGCAGACCCTGCACCTGCAGGTAATGCAGGAGGGGGATGAGTACCGCATCACCACCATCCATCTGGAGAAGGCCCCGACCAGCGGCCACGCTCTGGAGCAGGCAAAAGATGAGATGGAAGGAATGGACCATAGCCAGCACAATATGGGAGCCAAGCCATGATCCCCTCGATTATTCGCTGGTCGGTGGGCAACCGCTTTCTGGTGCTGTTATTGACCCTCATGCTCACCGCCTGGGGGCTCTGGTCGGTCAAGCAAACCCCGGTGGATGCCCTGCCGGACCTCTCCGATGTGCAGGTGATCATCAAGACCTCCTACCCGGGCCAAGCGCCCCAGGTGGTGGAGGATCAGGTCACCTACCCGCTCACCACCGCCATGCTGGCGGTACCGGGGGCGACCACGGTGCGCGGCTACTCTTTCTTCGGCGACTCCTTCGTCTATGTGCTGTTTGACGACAGCACCGATCTTTACTGGGCCCGCGCCCGGGTGCTGGAGTATTTGAGCCAAGTTGCGCCCAATCTGCCCGCCTCCGCCCGCCCCCAGCTCGGCCCCGATGCCACCGGGGTGGGCTGGGTCTATCAGTACGCGCTGGTGGACAAAACCGGCAAGCATGACCTCAGCCAGCTCACCTCGCTGCAGAACTGGTTCCTCAAGTACGAGTTGCAGACGGTGAATGGAGTCTCCGAAGTCGCCACCGTCGGCGGCATGGTGCGCCAGTATCAGGTGCGGGTCGATCCGGACAAGCTGCGCGCCTACGGCATCCCGCTCTCCCTTATCGAGACCGCCATCAAGCAGGGCAATCAGGAGACAGGCGCCTCCGTCATCGAGATGGCGGAAGCGGAGTACATGGTGCGCTCCAACGGCTATCTCAAGAGCGTCGAGGATCTGAAGCAGATCCCACTCGGCACCACTGTACGCGGCGCCCCGCTGCTGCTGGGGGATGTGGCAGATGTGGTCACCGGTCCCCAGATGCGGCGCGGCATCGCCGAGCTCAACGGCGAAGGGGAAGTAGTGGGCGGCATCATAGTGATGCGCTACGGCGAGAATGCCCAGCACACCATAGACGGAGTCAAGGCACGGCTGGCGGAGCTCAAGAGTAGCCTGCCAGAGGGGGTGGAGATCGTCACCGTCTACGATCGCTCCGACCTTATCCAGCGCGCTATCGACAACCTCTCCGGCAAGCTGCTGGAGGAGTTTGCCGTGGTGGTGCTGGTGTGTCTGGCCTTCCTGTTCCACCTGCGCTCGTCGCTGGTGGTGGTCATCACTTTGCCCATCGCCATTCTGGTGGCCTTTATCGTCATGCACCTGCAGGGGATCAACGCCAACATCATGTCGCTGGGGGGCATCGCCATCGCCATCGGCGCCATGGTGGATGGCGCCATCGTGATGATCGAGAACGTCCACAAACATATGGAGCGGGAGGCGCTCACCGACAAGAACCGCTGGCGCATCATCACCGAGGCGAGCATCGAGGTGGGGCCCGCCATCTTCTTCTCCCTGCTCATCATCACCATCAGCTTCCTGCCGGTGTTCGCGCTGGAGGCGCAGGAGGGGCGGATGTTCCACCCCCTCGCCTTCACCAAGACCTACGCCATGGCCGCCGCTGCCGCGCTCGCCATCACGCTGGTGCCGGTGATCATGGGTTACTTTATCCGTGGCAAGGTGCTGGCGGAGCAGGCCAACCCCCTCAACCGCTGGCTAAGCCAGGGCTATGTGCCGCTGCTCAAGGCCGTCTTGGCCCGCCCGAAAACCACTCTGGCTGTCGCCGCCGTGGTGACGGTGGCGGGCTTCTGGCCGCTCAAGTACCTGGGCTCCGAGTTCATTCCGCCGCTCGATGAGGGGGACATCATGTATATGCCCACCACAGCAGCCAATATCTCGGTGGGTAAGGCGCGGGAGATTTTGCAGCAGACCGACAAGCTCATTCGCACCGTGCCCGAGGTGCAGAACGTATTCGGCAAGGCGGGGCGCGCCGAATCGGCCACCGACCCCGCCGATCTGGTGATGATGGAGACCAGCATCCAGCTCAAGCCACGCGATCAGTGGCGCCCCGGTATGACCCCGGAGAAGCTGAAAGAGGAGCTCGACTCCCTCATCCGTTTCCCAGGTCTCACCAACGCCTGGGTGCCCCCCATCAAGACCCGCATCGACATGCTGGCTACCGGTATCAAGACCCCGGTCGGCATCAAGATAGCGGGGCCGGATCTCAAGGTGATCCAGCAGCTCGGCCAACAGCTCGAACAGATCGTTGGCAAGGTCGAGGGCGCCTCATCGGTCTACGCCGAGCGGGTGGCGGGTGGCCGCTATGTGAAGGTGGATATCGACCGGCTCAAAGCAGCCCGCTATGGCCTCAACATCGCCGACGTGCAGGCGGTGCTCGCCACCGCGGTGGGCGGCATGGAGGTGGGCCAGACCATCGAGGGGCGTGAGCGCTACCCCATCAACCTGCGCTATCCCCAGAGCTATCGGGATTCGGTGGCGAGCCTCGAGCTGCTGCCGGTGGTGACCTCGAGCGGGGCGCGCATCGCGCTGGCGGATGTAGCCCGGGTCTACATCAGCGATGAAGCCCCCATGCTGCGCAGCGAGAATGCGCGCCTCAACGGCTGGGTCTACGTCGATATTCGCGGCCGCGATATCGGCTCCTTCGTCGATGAGGCCAAAGCCGAGGTGGGCAAGCAGCTGGTGCTGCCGGCGGGCTACGCCCTCACCTGGTCTGGCCAATACGAGTACATGGAACGGGCCAAGGCGCGCCTCGCCTACGTGGTGCCGCTGACGGTCGCCATCATAGTGCTGCTGCTCTATCTGGCGTTTCGCCGCGTTCAGGAGGTACTGCTCATTCTCACCACCTTGCCGCTGGCGGTGGTGGGCGGGATCTGGACCCTCTGGCTGCTCGACTTCAACCTCTCGGTGGCGGTCGGGGTGGGCTTTATCGCTCTGGCGGGGGTGGCGGTAGAGACCGGCGTCTTGATGCTGGTCTACCTCAACCACGCCTGGGACGATCTCGTTGCCAGCGGCAAGCCGGACAAGGCGGGTCTGCATCGGGCGGTGATCCACGGCGCCGCCCTGCGCCTGCGTCCCAAGATGATGACGGTGGTGACCATTATCGCCGGCCTCTTGCCTATCATGTGGAGCCACGGTACCGGATCCGAAGTGATGCAGCGCATCGCCGCCCCCATGATCGGCGGCATGGTGAGCGCGCTGGTGCTGACCCTCTTGGTGCTGCCAGCGGCCTATTACCTGTGGCGCAGTCGCAGCCTTGGCAAGAGCTCGAACCCGCAATCCGAATAACCGGATTTCACGATCCATATTGACTGAACGATAAGGAAACCATCATGAACTACAAGACGCTGACCCTGACATTGCTGCTTGGCCTTGCCACCCAGACCAACCTGCAAGCCGAAGAGATGATGCACCATGAAGGGCGCGAGATGAGCCAGACGGGTGAGATGAACGAACAGGGCGCAATGGTGATGACCAAGGGGGTCATTACCCGCCTCGATGAGGGGAGCGGCAAGGTCGGCATCAAGCACGAGGCGATCGAGAATCTCAAGATGCCCGCCATGACCATGGTCTTTCGAGTGGCAGATCCAGCCCAGCTCAAAGGGCTGAAGGTGGGGGATGCCATCCACTTTCATGCCGAAAGCCAGAGCGGCAAGCTCACAGTGACAGCCATCCAGCCGCAATAAATGGCTCTGGCTCGCCGAAGAGGTCACGATAGACAGTGACAACGCAAGAGGGAGGCATCAGCCTCCCTCTTCTATTGATTAACCGCTAGTGTGCGGTGGCACTCAGCTGCGGGTTGCCAGCAACTGCTCCACATCCTCGATCACCTTGAGGGCCGCCTGCGGGCCGCCGCTGGAGGTCCAAAGCGACCCGTCCACGGCGCCAAAGCGCTTGGCCTTGATCACCGGCAGCTGCTGGAACGCCGGGGTCTGCTCCGCCTGACGCATGGCATCCACCGCATCACCGCTGGCGCTCAGAGTGCCGACCACCAGCCAGTCGGCATCCAGCAGGTTGAGGGACTCCAGACTCAGCGCCGGTGAGTGGGGCGCGCCAGTACCCTGCTGCTTGCTTGGGCGCACCAGCCCCATCGACTCCACTACGCTGCTGGCAAAGGTGCCCTGATACATAAAGCTCGGCCCCTTGGGATTCCAGCGCACTATGCTGATGCTCTCCCCCTGATGCTTGGCCAGCTTGCTGCGGGCCTGAGTCAACCGCTCGGCATACTGCAGCAAGAAAGTATCCCCTTGCTGGTCGCGGTTAAGGGTGTGGGCGGTGCGGCGGAAGCTATCCTGCCACGGCTCACCCCACTTGCTGGTCACCACGGTCGGCGCGATCTCCCCCAGCAAGGTCAGCAGCTCGGGACGGGTCTGGCCTGTCAGGATAAGGTCGGGCTCCAGCGCAATCAGCGACTCCAGATTGGGGCTGTCGAGATCGCCGATCACCTGGATCCCCATGCCCGCCTTGTTCAGCAAATAGCGGGGCAAGGTGGGTTGACCACGGCCATTGACGGCGCCGATGGGGGTCAGCCCCAGAGTCAGGGTGCTGTCGAGTTCGAGCTCGCTCAGCACCACCACCCGCGTTGGCTGGACTGGCACCTGCACCTTCTGGCCAAACGCATCAGTCACTTCACGCATCTCCTGCGCCTGAACCAGCGGCGCGGCCAGCATCAGGATGGCTGCTGCCAGGGCGGCAAAACGCTTCATCATCTCACTCCTTCTCGTTGCACGGCCCGGATAATCGGCCGCGTGAATATACTCGGCGGGCCCACAGAGCAGGCCCATATGACTCAACTCGCCGAACGCAGGGTGCGGCCATGTTCGTGGCGACGGGGCACGATAATGGGCGCCCCGTCGCCGGGGGCATGCAGAATGTCGACACTGGTCTGGTAGAGCCGGTCGATTAGATCCTTGGTCACCACCTCCCGGGCCGGGCCCATAGCGGCAATGGTCCCCTCGCCGATGGCGATCAGCTCGTCACAGTAGCGGGCCGCCATCGCCAGATCGTGGATCACCAGCAGCACGGTTTTGCCCTCGGCGGTGATGCGATGGATCGCCTCCATCACCTCGGTCTGGTGACCGATATCGAGGGCGCTGGTGGGCTCGTCGAGCAGCACCATGTCGCTGTCCTGCGCCAGGATCATCGCAAGCCAGGCCCGCTGCGCCTGCCCGCCGGAGAGGGACGCTGCGCTCTGCTGCCAGATGCTTTCAAGCTGCATCCGCTCGCAGGCAATACGCACCATGCGGGCATCCTCCTCACCCCACTGATTGAACCAGCCCTGATGAGGGTGGCGGCCATACTGCACCAACTGCTCCACCAGAATGCCGGCAGGCAGGGTCGGCCACTGGGGCAGATATGCGAGCTCCCGCGCCAGCCCCTTCATGGGGTAGCTGGCAAGCGGCTTGCCCTTGAGCAGGATCTCGCCGCGTTGGGCTTTCATCTGGCCGGATAGCAGCTTGAGCAGGGTCGATTTGCCGCAACCGTTGGGGCCGACGATCCCCACCAGCTTGCCCCTCGGCACGCTGAAGGAGATGTCCCGCAGGATGGGGGTCTGCTGATAGGCGAAATGGAGGCGATTTACGGTGAGCGTCATCAGTCAGCCCTCTGGCGATCGTTAACGAGAAGAAACAGCAGCAACAAGCCGCCGAGAATACGGGTCATGATGCCGGTCGCCACCTCGTGAGGGCTGGCCAGCACCCGGACCAAGGTATCGCTGGCGAGCAGCAACAGAGAGCCGCTGAGTGCAGCCAGCCAGAGCGGCACCACCCGGTCTTTCACCAGCCAGGAGGCAAGAATGGGGGCCGCCATGGCGATAAAGACCACGGGGCCGCCGATGGCGGTGCCGAGCGCCGCCACCAGAATGGCCTGCGCCAGAATGCCCAGTTGCACCCGATCGCCGTTGACGCCAAGCCCTCGGGCCATCTCGGGGCCAAAGCGCAGCACCGCCAGCGAGCGGGAGAGATAGACGATCCACGGGCAGAGCAGCAGCAACAGGATGGCAATCGGGGTGATGGTGCTGTAACCCACGGCGATAAAGCTGCCCATGTTCCACAGATAGAGGGAGCTCAGGTGCAGCAGGGCCTGGGTGGACATCACAAACTGGCCGAGCGCCTCGAACAGTTCGGAGAGACCGATGCCGATCACCACGAACAGATAGCCCTGCTCACCCGGTTTGCGGCAGAGGGCATAGAGCACCAGCGCCGCGAAGATGGCTCCGATAGGGGCCGCCCACCAGGGCCAGCTGCCCACGGTCAGGTAGAGGGAGAAGACGATGATGGCCAGAGAGGCCCCGTTGTTGACCCCCACCATATCGGGTGTGGCCAGCCGGTTGCGCACCAGCGTCTGCACCAGACAGCCGGAGAGCCCCATGGCCGCCCCCGCCACCACCACCCCAAGGATGCGCGGCAGCCGGATCTTGAACAGGGTGAGCTGCTCAAGCCGGGTCCCCTCCCCCAGCAGGGTGTTGACCACCCCGGCCAAGCCGAGCTTGCCACCGCCAACGCTCAGGGCCAGCAGAGCAAGCGCCAGCAGCGCCACGGCCAGCAGTGCCAGCCAGCGCCAGCTGGGCAGATGGATCAGCAAAGAGCGGTTGCCGGCCCGCAGGCAGAGCATATCGGTAGGTGTACGCATCAGCCCCTCACTTGACGGTCAGCAGGGTACGAAAGCCCCCGCGGTGGACAATAGCGATCAGCACAGGTGCACCGATCAGGGCCAGAATGACCCCGTTTGGCAACTCGAACGGCTGGATCAGCCAGCGCGCCAGAATGTCGGCCAACAGCAGAAACAGCATGCCAAACAGGGCGGAGAAACAGACCTGCACCGACAGCTTTACCGGCTCCACCAATCGGCCACAGTAGGCGGCCAGAAAGCCGACAAAGCCGATGGGGCCGGCGATAGCGATGGCACTGGCGGTAAACAGGGTGGCGGCCAGCAGCACGCCAATTCGCACCCGGTTAGGGCGGATCCCGAGCGCCTGGGCCTGACTGTCCCCCATCTGCATCAGGGTCAGCTGGCGACAGAGCAGCAAGGTGATGACAAACGCCGCCAGCACGAAGGGCAGCACGGCAATGATGGCATCGAGATTGGCCGCCGACAGGGAGCCTAATACCCAGAAACGGTATTGCTCCAGCACCATCTTGTTGGAAAACAGCAAGAAACTCGACAGACCACGAAATGTTGCCGAGAGGGCTACCCCGACCAGAATGAGCTTGAGAGGATTTGCGCTGCCAGTAATAGTGCTGAGTACCAGCACTATTACGTTGCCAAACAGAGCACCAAAACCAGCCCAAATCAGGTAACTGTAAGCTGATTCCGCTCCAAACCAGGTGATCCCCACCACCAGTGCAAATACGGCCCCTTCACTGACCCCGAGCAGGCCGGGCTCCGCCAGCGGGTTGCGGGTCGCACTCTGCAACAAGGAGGCAGCCAGAGATAACGAGGCGCCGACCACCATGGCACAGAGGGTGCGCGGCAGTCGCAAGGTATTGAGCACCATGGCGAGCTTCTCGTCACTCGCCCAAGGCGCGTCACCCATCAGGTAGCCGAACACCTCGCGAGCACCATAAACACCCGCACCGGTGGCGAGCGAGAGAGAAAGCAGTATGAACAGGAGGAACAATCCCAGCCAGAACAGAGGGGTCTGGTACTTAACCACCCTTTACGACTCCTTGCGTTGGGTCTGACAACATTCAGCCAAACCGACGTGAAAATAGGGCGCTCTTGTGTCAACGGAAATAAAAACGCCGCCTGAACGAATACCCAGACGGCGCAATACTAAATGCAAATCATTTTTATTTGCAAGAGTGAGTCAGGTATTCTTTCGCATCCGCTTAATTATCCATCACATCGTGACGGGTCTGGTGATAGGCCTCTTCACTCTTGCCCCGGCGCCAGTACGGCACGGCGTAGAGCGACTGGCGATCCACCTCGAGCACAGACCGAAAATGGCGGCGCAGCGGTAGCACCAGCGCCTCTTCCCCACCCAGCCAGAAGAAGCCACCATCGCGCACCAGCCGCAGAGCAATCACATGCTCCAGCAGGCCACTGGACTCGGGCTCGCCGACAAACCAGTGACAGCGCACCCCGACCGGCAGTGTCAACGGCTGAGCATCGGCCTGATCCGGCACCAGAATCGCAATTTCCCCGCTGGCCTCGGCAGGCATCACCTCACACATCGCCATGATGGCGGGCAAGGCGGTGAGATCTCCTACCAGACAGTAGTGATCGGCCGGTTGCAGCATGGGGTTGGGACCACCCGGCCCGGAGAGGATCACCTTCTCTCCCGGCTTGGCATGGGTAGCAAAGGCGCTGGCGGGCCCGCCGTCACCGTGCAGCACGAAGTCGATATCAATTTCCTGCTCATCACGGCGAAACGTGCGGATGGTGTAGGTGCGGATCACCGGCTTGTCAGCCGGGTCACTCCAGCGCGGGCCGCTCGGGGTCATGGCAGGCAGCACCGGCTCTACCTGATGGGGCTGGGCCAGCATCACCTTGATATGGGCCCCACCGCAGGTAAAGGGATAGTCAGCCAACTCGCTGCCACCAAAGGTGATGCGACGCAAATGGGGGGTGATCTGGGTAATGGCTTTGACAGCCAGCAGACGGGGGCGATTGGGAGGCAGAGATGGGGACACGATGGGGCTCCTCGTTGAGTGTGTCGCCCATGCTACACGCAAATAGGAATCACTATCAAATAAGATTGTTTCTCGTCTAATAGCTACAAGCTGGATTCAAACATCCCCAACCACTCGCGTCCACACCCCAATCCAGAAATAGGCTTTATGCACGCTAGCTCCATGATTGGGCAAAGAAAGCAGCCGGACAACGCCACAGTCACAAAGGGTTCCATTTGCTTATTTCGACCATAGTTTTTCGAGATCAAATTTTATTTCCCAATAAGTTTCCTATCCTTAGTGAAGCAGTTAATGTAAGCACAGGATGCCAAACAGGATTGTATGATGGATGACCAGATCCTGATTATTGATGATGACGATCTCTCCCTCCCCGACGCACAGCAAGCGGGCTGGAAGGTGATGATTGTTGACGATGAGCCTGAAGTGCATCGCATCACCAAAATCACCTTGAACAAATTCGAGTTTGACAATCGCCCCATCGATTTTCTGCATGCCTATTCCGCGGCGCAGGCCAAAGAGTTGCTGGCCACCACCCCGGACGTTGCCCTGTTGCTGCTGGACGTGGTGATGGAGGTCGACCACGCTGGCCTAGATGTCGTCAAATACGTCCGTGAAGATCTGCAAAACAAGATGGTACGCATCGTGTTGCGTACCGGCCAACCCGGCCAGGCGCCGGAAGATGACGTGGTCACCAACTACGACATCAACGACTACAAGGATAAAACCGAGCTCACCTCCCAGAAGCTGCGCACCCTGCTGCGGGCCAGCCTGCGATCCTATCGGGATATTCGCACCCTGGAGAGTAACCGTCAGGGGCTGGAAAAAGTCATCGAAGCCTCCAAGGGGATCTTTGAGAAACGGGCCCTGCGCCAGTTTGTCGAAGGCGCCCAGGAGCAGCTCAGCGCCCTGCTCCATCTGGGGGAAACCCAGATATACGACGTCAAGCAATACGCCTATGAGGTGAAGGATCAAGTATTGGAGCCCCTGCTCTCCGGCCATCCCGCCATGCTCCTCACGGACGCGCCGGAGATCCTGCGCCAGGCTATGAGCAAGCGCAGCAATGTCTATAACGCCACCCAGATGGTGCTCTACTGCCAGAATCCGCGCCACCACCTGCTGTTCCACATCGAGACCACCCGCCAGCTCAGCCAGATCGATACCAGTCTGCTGACCCTGTTTACCGAAAACATCATAGTGGCACTGGAGAATATCCGGCTCAATGAGGTGATCGCCGACAACCAGCGGGAGATCATCTATCGCATCGGCGAACTGGTCGAAACCCGTTCAAAAGAGTCAGGGCTGCACGTCAAACGGGTCGCGCTCTATACCGAACAGTTCTGCCACCTGATGGGCATGAGCGAAGAGCAGAGCGAGCTGGTGAAACGTGCCTCGCCGCTCCATGACATTGGCAAGGTGGGAATTCCCGATGCCATCTTGCACAAGCCGGGCAAGCTGACACCGGAAGAGTGGGAGATCATGAAAACCCACGCCCAGCTCGGGCAGGATATGCTCTCCGGCAGCGATCTGGCGCTGTTTCAGATTGGGGCCACCATCGCTGGCAATCACCATGAGAAGTGGAATGGCAGTGGCTATCCCCGTGGTTTGAAGGGGGCCGATATTCCGCTGGAGGGGCGGATTGTGGCGCTGGCTGACGTGTTCGATGCCCTGGGTTCGGATCGCTGCTACAAGAAGGCGTGGCCGCTGGACAAGGTGCTGGCCCTGATTGAAGAGGAGAAGGGGCAGCATTTCGACCCCCAGCTGGTCGAGCTGATGATGGCCAATCTGGACAAGTTCCTCGAGATCCGCGAGCAGAACAAGGATGTCTATATCGGCGAACACTGATAGCCAGCTTGTTCTGTTTATGAATTCAAAAAAACCGCCCTGCTTATCAGGGCGGTTTTCTATATCTGGCATCACGCCACTTCAGAGCGAGAAGTACGAGGGTTACTGCTCTGGCAGATTGAGATCCAGCTTGGCAGCAGGTTGTCCGGCTTGCTGATTCTCGGCCTGCGCAGCGGCCAGAGCACGCTTCAGGGCACGCCGTTTTTGTATCACCACAAACCCGACCCCACCCAATACCGTCAGCAGCACACCACCACCCGCCAATGCCCAGATCAGCCAGCCCATTTCCTCCTCTGCCGGAGCTTCATGGGTCGCCTCGGCGCTAGATACAGGAGCTGCGGCCGACACCACCTCTACTGGAGGCGGCGGTGGCGGGAAGACATTGAAGGTTTTCACCGGCAACTCGATTTTCAGCTCACGGCCGAGGCGAGTGGTGCCATAGAGGGTTGCTTTCACCTCATGCTGACCGACCTCCTTGATGTTGGAGAGATCTATATCAAGCTTGGGGTCGCTGGCGGTCTCGCTGAACTCGTAGAGGCCGCCCACATTGCTGGTCACACTCCCCTTGACCACCACGGAAGCAGGATCCAGCTCATCACGGTCGATTAGCAGTGAGAGCTTAGCGCCCAGCTCATCCGAAGGCGGCGCCAGGTTATAACTGAACGGATAGGGGTAAAGCAGCACATCCTGATAACGGGCACGGACAAACACCTGATTGCCCGTGCTGAACATGGCGCGGTACTTGCCACCGGGAATATCCTGCAGCGTCACTTCCGCCGTCATGATGCCATCGCCTGGCACTTCGTCGAGCCCCTTGCCATCATCGCGATAGTGGCCAAGTACTTGATCCAGCACGACCTCTTTCTTATCGGCATCGCTGAACGATTGCAGCTTGACGGTCATGCCAAGGTCAGAGAGATAGTATTTATCTTTCGGCGGCTGACCATTGATCAGCAACCACGCCTTGAGTTTGACCACCTCCCCCTGATAGAGCTGCATCGGCAGGGCGGCGATATCGAGCCGGATATCGGAGAGAATGCGCACCCGGTTGTCGGGATCCACCTCGCCAATCGCCTGCCAGGGGCCCGGCATGGGATTGCGCAGGGTAATGAGATCATGCTCCGGCAGCGCCAGCCAACCCACATCTGCGGGTTTGACCTTGCCCACGTAAAGCTTGCTGCCATCGGGGCGAACCAGGATCACTGACGGGGTGCCCGGCTTGCGCTTGATGATGAAGGTGATCTCCTTCACGCCGTAATCGATGCGAAAGCGGTTATCCAGCAGCGGAATATCGGAAGGGGCAAATACCTCGGTCGCCACAGCCCCCAGCGAGAGCAACAGCAGCAGACCGGCACACCACTTGCTCATTGCCGCCACAGACAACTTCCTCCCTTTTTCTGTACCAGATCCAGTCTCGCCTCGTGCAGGGCCTGAACCTCGGCAGTGGCACGCACCACCTTGAGGGCGGGTCGGTTGCTCTCTAACCGGCGAATACTGGTGTCCTGATTGCTTTCGTTTTCGTTGCTTTCGGTGGCCAGATTGAGTTTGGTCTGGCCACCGGTCATCAGCAGGTAGACGTCCGCCAGGATCTCCGCATCGAGCAGAGCCCCGTGCAGGGTACGGTGGGAGTTGTCGATACCGTAACGATCGCACAGCACATCCAGGTTGTTGCGCTTGCCGGGGAAGAGATCCCGCGCCATCGCCAGGGTATCTGTGATGGTGCAGATATCCGCCGTCTTGAAGTTGAGTCCGAGCTTGCTGAACTCGTAGTCCATGAAGCTCACGTCAAACGGTGCGTTGTGAGCGATCAATTCGGCGCCGCGGATGAACTCGAGGAATTCGTCGGCAATCTGGCTGAACGACGGTTTGTCACGCAGGAACTCGTCGGTAATACCATGCACCTGGATCGCTTCCGGGTCGACCAGACGATCAGGCTTGATATAGACGTGATAGTGGTTACCGGTCAGCTTGCGGTTGATCACCTCCACACAGCCGATTTCGATAATGCGGTGCCCCAGATAGACAGGGCCGCCCGCCGTATTCATACCTGTGGTTTCAGTATCCAGAATGATCTGGCGATTCAGTTGGGGTGTGTTCATGATCCAATCTATGTCAAACTTCGGCTTTACTTACTCGCTAGTTTACCCCAAGCCTCATGTTAAAACAGATTGATTGCTCATGTTAAAACAGATTGATGTCTATACCGACGGCTCCTGCCTCGGCAATCCGGGCCCGGGTGGTTACGGGGCCGTGATGGTCTACGGCAAGCACCGCAAAGAGATTTCCGCCGGATTCAAGTTGACCACCAATAACCGGATGGAGCTGATGGCCGCCATCATGGGGCTGCGCACCCTCAACGAACCGTGCAAGGTACGCCTCACCACCGACAGCCAGTATGTCCGCCAGGGGATCACCCAGTGGATCATCGGCTGGAAGAAGAAAGGGTGGATGACCGCCAACCGGCAACCGGTCAAGAACGTCGATCTCTGGAAGGAGCTGGATGCGGAAGTGGGTCGCCACCAGATTGAGTGGCTCTGGGTGAAGGGTCACTCCGGCCATCCGGAGAACGAACGGTGCGACGAGCTGGCCAGAGATGCCGCCTGTGGCAAGGATCTGGCCGAAGATACCGGCTACCAGCCCTGACGGGCCATTCCCGGTGTGGCGAGGGACTTTGGCAGTTGCCAGCGCCGCCGCACCGGGATCAATGGAAAGCGCCGTTTACGGGCCGCAATCACGTATACCGACGCAAATGCCCTGCAATAGTCCCGCCCCACACTCTCCCGCCACCAGCTGTGCCAGCTCTGTTTCCCCATAAATGAATAGCCAAAGCGCTCGTCGAACATCACCTCGCATCCCAGCAGATGCAGCCAGTCCGTCACCCGCCCCGGGGTAAACATCCGTGCCGACCAAGGCATTCTGCGCCGCAAGAACGGCACACAGTGACCGATCCCGACCAGACTCATGGGGTTGTAGCCGCTGATGATCAGCCAGCCATCATCGGTCAACACTCTTTCTGCTTCGCGCAACACTTGGTGGGGATCGGCGGAGAAATCAAGGCAGTGAGCCAGCAGGCAGGCATCGACGCTGCCGGTCCGCACCGGCAGATCGAGGGGATCGCCATACATGTCGAGCAATCGCCCGCCGGGGGCGACCCCGATCTGGTGACGAATGGAAGAGCGTTTGCAGGAGAGTTCAGCGCTCAGAGCGCCAATTTTCAGCAGATGATACCCAAACAGATTGGGACACCAGTTGTCGAGCCGATCCTGGATCTCGGCCGCCACCCAGTCCCCCATAGGCAATGCAGACCAGCTGGTCGGGATCTCGATTTGTTGTTCGGTACGTGCCACCTGCATAATAGGGCTCAACTCGGGGTTTCGAACGCCATCCTGTTATATAAGATACCCTCCCTAAAGAGAAGCAGACTCATGTATCCAGTGATCACAGTTCCAGCCTTTAATGACAACTACATCTGGTTGATCCGCCACGAAAATCACTGTCTGGTGGTCGATCCGGGCGATGCCGCACCCGTGCTGGAGCGGCTTGAGGCATTAGGACTGGTGCTCGATGCCATCCTGCTGACCCATCACCATCACGACCATGTCGGGGGCGTCACCGACCTGCTTGCCCACTTCCCCCACGCCCGGCTCTATGGCCCCAAACTTGACCCCATGCCGGATCACCACGGTCAGTGGCTGGAAGATGGCGATCAGATCAACTGGCACGGCCTCGCCCTCGAGGTGATCCATGTGCCCGGGCACACTCGCGGCCACATCGCCTACCACGGCAACGGCATGCTCTTTTGTGGCGATACCCTCTTCTCGGCCGGTTGTGGCCGCCTGTTTGAAGGGACGCCGGAGCAGATGTACCACTCGCTGCAACGACTCGCCGCCCTGCCCGATGAGACACTCATTTATTGTGCCCACGAGTACACCCTCTCCAACCTGCGTTTTGCCTATGCGGTCGAGCCGGATAACCCGGCGATCCGCCGCCAGATCGGGCTGATCAGCAAACTGCGGCAACAAGGGCTGCCAAGCCTGCCAACCCGGCTGGGTGACGAACGCACTTTCAACATTTTTCTGCGCTGCGAACAGGATTCAGTGAAATTTTCTGCTGAAAAGCATGGGCTAAAATGCGTGGAAAATCCGGTAGATACCTTCACCATCCTGCGTCAGTGGAAGGACGTTTTTTGAACAAACCTTGATCAGGGGGCCATTGCCCCTTATGATGCGAGCTGTTTTTCCTAAAAATGACCGGAACGAGATGAAGGTACGAACGGCCTTATTGGCAGCGCTGTTGCTCAGCGGCTGCCAAAACCTGAGCCATCAGGATGACCGGGCGCTAACGGCAATCGAGCCGATCAAGTCCCCCCAGGTCAAGAAAAAAGCGCATAAAAAACACTCTTCCCATTTCCTGTTTGGCGATGAACAGCTGGACGAAATGGAAGATACGGACAATCTGTGGGTGCGTATCAGCGATGATATGCAACTGGAAACTCCGGACAATCCGCGCATCCGCCAGCAACGTGAGTGGCTGTTGCGCAATGATAAGCATCTGGCGACCATTGCCAGCCGGGCTGAACCCTACCTCTATCTGATGGTAGAGGAGATTGAACGGCGTGAGCTGCCAATGGAGCTTATTACTGTCCCGATGATCGAAAGCATGTTTGATCCCCATGCCCGATCCCGCAGCAATGCCGTCGGTCTGTGGCAGTTTGTGCCAGCGACAGGCAGAAACTTCGGTCTGCGCCACGACAACTGGTATGACGGACGGCGCGATGTGCTGGCCTCCACCAATGCGGCGCTCGACTATCTGGAATACCTGAACCGCTTCTTTGACGGTGACTGGCTGCAGACGCTGG
Source organism: Aeromonas sp. 84A (assembly GCF_051919345.1). Classification (NCBI taxonomy): domain Bacteria; kingdom Pseudomonadati; phylum Pseudomonadota; class Gammaproteobacteria; order Aeromonadales; family Aeromonadaceae; genus Aeromonas; species Aeromonas sp. 84A. Next base: position 1,977,854 of record NZ_JBQBEW010000001.1, on the reverse strand, counting down.
CCGCCTACAATGCCGGGGAAGGACGGGTGCGCAACGCCATCCAGCGTAACCAGCGCGCAGGCAAACCGACGGACTACTGGTCGCTCGATCTGCCCCGCGAAACCCGGATGTATGTGCCCAAGATCCTCGCCATGGCTGACATGATCAGCAATGCGGACAAGTACAATATCCAGTTGCCGGTGCTCGCCAACGAGCCGAAGCTGCGAGTGGTGGAGACCGGCAGCCAGATCGATCTGAATGTGGCCGCCCAACTGGCCGGTCTGCGCACCTCACAGCTCAAGGAGGTCAATCCGGCCCTGAGCCGTGGCGTGATGTCGCCCCGTGGCCCTTACCGCCTGCTGGTACCGGTAGAGTATGCCGATACCCTGGAGCTGGCACTGGCCGATCTGCCCAAGAGCGAGCGTATTCGTACCCGCTCCTATCAGGTCACCAGTGGCGATACCCTGTCGCGCATTGCCCAGAATCATGGCGTCAGCGTGAACGAGCTGAAGCTGGCCAACAATCTGCGCAGCAACAACCTGCGTCGCGGTCAGCAACTGGTGATCCCGACCCACGGTCAGGTCAGCAGCAAGGCCAGCTCCGCCAGCAAACCGCAGCAGCTGGCAAGCCGTGGTAGCAGCCAGAAGGCCAAAGTCAGTTACAAGGTGCGCTCGGGTGACAACCTGTGGAGCATCAGCCAGGCGCACGGTGTCTCCCACGAAGAGCTCGCCAAGTGGAACGGTCTGAATGCCAAGTCGGCGCTCAAGCCAGGCATGAAGTTGGTGGTCTATCCCAAGCAAGGGAAGAAGAGCGACAAATCGATGGTGTATCAGGTTCGCCGTGGTGACTCCATCTCCTCCATCGCGGCTCGCTTCCAGGTGGCCATCAACGATGTGATGCGCTGGAACCAGCTGGATAAAGGGGATTACCTCAAGCCCGGTCAGGAGCTGACCCTGTTTGTGAAGAACAACAGCTAAGCCTCACCGCTTGAACCCGATAAAAAACGGGGCCAGTCATCTGACTGGCCCCGTTTTTTATTACTGCGGCTAACCGCTGCTGTGTCTGAGCCGCCGACTAAAACAATGGCTTGGCGCCACCTGCGGATGCATCACCGCTCTGCAGGCAAAACTATCACCGCTATTCCCAGAGCCTTGTCGGCACCACCATCAGCACGGTGCGCTGGCCGATCGCCACATTGGCATTGGGGAAGACTACCGCCTCACGCGGCTGCTCGACGGTGTAACGCAGCTCACCATCCTCGGCCAGCACGAACCCTTGGGGGAATTCGGTGAAGTTGTCCACATCGCTGGCGAACAGGAAGCGAAAGTCCGCCGATTTTTTGGTGATCACCCGATCGATGGCAAACAGGGTGAAATCATCCGCCCGCCACGGCTCCAGCGCCACCTCATCCTGAGTGACCAGCTCCTGCAGCGCTTGGCGGGTTTCGATAAAGCGGGTCATATCGTTCTCGCCAAACGGGCGCACCTTGCCCAACTCCACCGTAAAGGCGTGGGCACCATGCTGGCGGGAGCTGTAGTAGCTGAAGGTCGTGGTCGGGCTGGCGGAGAGCAGAATGGTACGCACCCCGCAGGCGCCGAGGAACTGCACCTGCTCGCGGCAGTGGGGCCGCTCATGGGGAAAGGGGTAGACGGCAAACTTCTCGTGGCGCGAGCCGCGAATGGCGGTGTGCAGATCGTAGTGGTAGCGGGGACGAGCCGGATCGGCAAAGAAGCGGCTCACATACTGCTCGAGGCGCATGGCGCGGATCCGCTCCCGATTGCAGAGCCCCTCCCCCTTGCTGTGTGCTCCGGAGAAGAGCCGGTTCATGTTCTCCTCCACCTCCCGCAGCCCCAGATTCATCGCCGCCGGATTGCCAAACAGGAACAGCACCCGATGGCGGGCGCTCAGCTCGCCTGAGAGCAGACGACTCAGCAGCTGGTTGCAGATCTCGATGGGAGCGGTCTCGTTGCCGTGGATGCCGCAGGAGAGGACGATATCCTTGCGTCCTCCCGGCTGGTCGTCCGTGCCACTGGCAGGCTCCAGACAGAGCACGCCCGTATCCCAGACGCTGACCCGCGCACCATTGGGCAGGGCAAATTCAAAGGGATCGAGCTGCCACTCATGGCTGCGGGTCATGGCCAAAAAATCGTGCTGGGGAATCATCCGTCTCACCCTCTTGCGCTGGAACACTATGGCCGGATTATACGCAAGGCATCACGGCTTAAAATCATTTTTTAAACAAATTCAAACATTAACGATACAAGTGTGATAACAATCGAACGACGACAGCAATGGCAGTAGCGATGTGGAATAAAGAGGAGAGGAAAAAGGACCAACAAATAACAGGGGGAAAACGGGGGATATAAAACAGACAATGACAGACCTGGCGGCCGGGCGCCACGGGGCAGAACAGCAAACGACTCAGCAGAAAAACAAGGCATCCATGCCAGGTAGATCAACCACGCCAGAACGGCTTGGTGGTCTCTTGATAACGGTCAGCTTCGTTCAGGCCGATGTCTTTGAGCAGGTACTCGGGCAGCTCGGAGAGCTGGCGACGGCTGCGGCTGCGCTCCAGCCAGGTCAGAACGGTCATTTTAACGCGAGCAACCAGATTCAATTGGCTGGAATGCTGGTAACCGGTTTCGGTATAAGTCATGTTGGCCATGATGTGGCTCCTCTGAATATTTGTTTACGCACTGGGCTTTATTTGATGCGCAAAGCTTAGTCAGGGAGTCAGACCGACTCAATTGACGAATTTTGATACGTTACATTAGTAAATCTAATGTCTAAAAACGGCAGGATTTAATTTTAAAGCTTTGATTTTAAACAAATAATTATTTTAACGGTTGGCCAGCAGAGTCGCACAGCATATTGTGCTGCATGGCACCCATCTATATATGCATTTTACTGCTTTACATATGCAGGGATGGACAAGGTGTGAACAGCTGGCAACAGCGGAGTTACACGAAATTGTTAATTTAATGATCTTGTGACGATCTTTATTTAACACAATGAAACATAAATAAAACCAGCACCGCATCCCCATTCAGAGGCGCACATTGCCCCCTCCCCAAAGTGCCTCTTGGCACTCCAGCCGCATGCTGGTATGTTTATTTATACAGTAGTTTTGCTACCCGCAGCTGATGTCATACCTGATCTCGTCAACAGCGGGTCAGACCACAGGATCATCGATGGATACCTTTACCCCGACCGCCGCCCTGCGTCAACAGATGGCCGCCATTGAAGCCTCTCTCAACCAGCTGGCCGATCTGCTTGGCCAACTCGAGCTGCAGGAGGCTCATGTCTATCCCCTCCCCCCAGTTGCACAGGGGGAAGAACACGACCCGATCGAGCAAATTGAGGTGGGCTATCTCAACGGTGAAGCCGCGCTGGCGGCCACCCTCGCCGCCTATCGGGATCACAGCGCCCGCCCCGGCTGCTCCACCAAGGCGACTCACCGGCTGCCCGGCTGGTTGCGCTTTCCTGCCGCCGCTGCCCCCTTGCTGCAACCGCTGATCGACCAAATCAACCAGCACAAGCTTGATTTCAAGGCGTTGGTGCAGCAGGCGGGGGGACGGGACGAGAAGTTCGAGCTGGTACATACCGCCCTGCCCGGCGTGATCACGCTGCAGGTCTACCGCAAGCTGACCCTGTTGACAGGTGAGCTGCAATCCCTCGGCTTTACCTGGGCCGACAAGCAGACCATCAATCGTCTCAGTCGCGAGCAGGTGCTTGAGATGCTCGAGCGCAGCCGCCGCTACATACCGGCCCTCTCCAACAACGAGGAGTGGAGCAAGATGGTGGATCAGGAGGTGTACGATATTCGCCGCCTGCCCGCCGATGCCGAGCTGCGGATCCGCCGCCCGGTCAAGACCCACCCGATGATCAACCTGCTCTGGCTGGAGCGCACCCCGCGCAAGCAGCAGATCAAGGCGAGCCTGCCTCTGCTGCTCTGCTCCGATACCCCGCCTGCAGTCACCCATCTGGGCAACTATCCCCCCAAGAGCCGGCAGGCGCGGCGGGATCGCAAGATTGGCGGCGAACCCATCATCGAGCGGCTGCACCTCTATCTCTATCAGGGGTGACTGGATCAGGGATAGCTGGTTCAGGGATAACTGCGCCGCCTTGCCGCAATAAACGATGAATCCCGCATCTGCATCCCAAACGAGAAAGGGGAGAACATCTCTGGATGTTCTCCCCTTTTCTGTATCGATAGACGGTATGTAAGGCGGCGTCGCCAATCAGCCCATCAGCAGGGCCCGCAGGCTCTCCACATCCAGCCCGCGCACCTCGGACTGGCCGCTCAGCAGGCCATCGGCCAGCGCCCGCTTCTCGTCGTGCAGAGCGACGATCTTCTCCTCCACCGTCTGCTCGCACACCAGCCGGTACACAGTCACCGGCTGGGTCTGCCCCATCCGGTGCGCCCGATCGCTCGCCTGATCTTCCACCGCCGGGTTCCACCAGGGATCGAGGTGCAGCACGGTATCGGCCTGGGTGAGGTTAAGACCGGTCCCCCCTGCCTTGAGGCTGATGAGGAACAGCGGCACCTCCTCATGACGAAAACGCAGGATGGAGTCCTGACGGGACTTGGCGGAGCAGCCCCCATCCAGATAGCAGTAATCCCAGGATTTTTGCTCGATGCGGGCCCGCAGCAGACTCAGCAGATCAACGAACTGGCTGAACACCAGCACCCGATGGCCGCCGTCGATCGCCTCTTCCAGCAGGGCCATCGCCTCGTCCAGCTTGCTGCTGGTCTGCGACCACTCGGGCATCACCAGCTCCGGTGAGCAGCAGAGACGGCGCAGCCGGGTCAGGCCGCTCAGCACATGCATCAGGGCGCGGCCATCGGCGCTTTGCACCTGCTGCACCACTTCCCGCCGGGTCGCCTCGTAGAGCTGGCGCTCTTCGGGGGAGAGGCTGATGTGGTGAATGATCTCGGTCTTGTCCGGCAGCTCGGTCAACACCTGCTGCTTGAGACGACGCAGGATAAAGGGGCTGATCACCGCCCGCAGCAGCGCCATGTGCTGGGGATCCTTGACTGCCTTGCCAAAGCGGCGCTTGAACTCGCCAAGGCTGCCGAGCAGCCCCGGGTTGATAAAGGTAAAGAGACTCCACAGCTCCCCCAGATGGTTTTCGATGGGGGTGCCGGAGAGGGCGAGGCGAAAATCGCCGTCGAGCTGGAACAACAGCTTGGCGCGCTGAGTACCGGCATTTTTGATCTGCTGCGCCTCATCGAGCACCATGGAGGACCAGCGGCGGGACTTGAGCGCCTCCGCCAGGCTGCCGAGCATGCCGTAGTTGATGAGGATCACCTGACCGGCCTTGGCCTCGCGAATGATCCCCTCCCGCTCGGCCGGGTTCTCGAACACCACCACATCCAGTTCGGGGGCGAAACGGGCTACCTCCTCCTGCCAGTTGGTGACCACAGACTTGGGCACCACCACCAGCGCAGGGCCAAGGTGCTGGCGCATGCGCAACACAATCAGCGCCTGCAGTGTCTTGCCCAGACCCATGTCATCGGCCAGACAGGCACCAAAACCGTGATGGGCCAGGGTCGCCATCCAGCGCACCCCCTCTTTCTGATAGTCCCGCAGGGAGGTAAGCAGCTCGTCCGGGCAATCGACCTCTTGCTGCCACTCCTGCTGAAGGGATTGCCACGCTGCATCCCCTTCGGTGGTAATCACCGAGAGCAGACGAGTGAGCGGATAGGCCAGCTTGTTGTTGATCCGCTGCTCTTCATCGAGCATGGCCCCCAGCATGGTAAGCCGTTCCACCAGCTTGTCGCTCAGCATCAGGCTGGTCTTCTCGTCGAGCTGAACGGTGCGCTGCCCCGGGGTCATCTGACGCAGAATAAGGCGCAGGTCGAGGATCTGGTGCTCATCGAGGGCCAGTGCCCCTTCGACTTGGAACCAGTCCTGCCGCCGCTCGATGCGCAGGCTCAGGGCCGCTTCATCAAGGCTCTTGAGGCGGGCGCTGTCCTGATGCCAGTGAATGACCACACCGGCATCCACCAGCTCGGGCAGGGCATTGACCAGCGCCAGCGCCTGTTCCCCCTGCAGCAGCCACTCGCTGCCGGGCAGGCCGATGGGGAGTTGATTGCGCAGTAGCTGGGCCTGCAGCTTCTCGGCCGCGAGATCCCGCTGCCAGTAGTGGTACGCCTTGATCCCCTGCCGCACGATCGCCTCCCCCTTGCCAAGGGGCTGGGGCGGCAGATCCTCAAAGCGGGTCACCAGCTTGACCGACAGCTGGCCATCCTGCCAATCCAGTTGCACCGAAGGAATGCCCGGCCAGGGAGCCAGTTCGGCGTTGCCGCTAAGCCCCGCAACCTGACTGTGCCAAGGCAACTCGGGAATGGCGTCCAGGGTGCGTTGCAACTCAGCCAGCCCCTCGGCGGGCAGCAGCGGGATGGATTCGAGCGCAGGCAAGCGGTCGAGCAGCGGCTGCGGGGTGAGGATCAGCTGCCACAGATCCTGCGCCAGCGGCATGATATGGGCCCCGCGGGCGGCTGCATCGGGGCAGAGCTGCGCGCTCATCCCCTGTTCGGTGGCGACCACCTGCAGCAGGGGGGCGCTGATGGCCAGTTGCAGCTTCTGCCCCTTGGCGTTGAACAAGCGGGGGTGATCGGCCAGCGGTGCCCAAACATCCCGTGGCAGCCGTCCCATCACCCGTGGCAGGGTGCGAACCAGTGCCCAGTCGTGCTCGTCGAGCATGGCGGCATACTGGGTGGAGAGCAGGGCCGGATCGACCCGGCGACCGGCGGTCCACTCCCCCTTGGTGCTCAGCTTCTGGATCTTGCACTCCAGCTCGGGACCGTCGGCATGGAGCAGCCACACCAACCGCTCCTGCGGCTTGCGTACGCCACTGGAGCGTCCCAGCCCCTGCAACCAGTTGAGCCAGCTGGCAGAGGCCGCGGTTTTGTCCTCGTCCCCGTCATCATCCTGCTCGTCACTGCCCTCTTGCGCACTCTCCTCACTGCCGCGCAGTTGGCACAAGGGCGCCCCTTTGGCCGCCTCGCCCAACAAGATACGCAGCAGATCCTGACAAAATGCCATCAGGCGATGATGGGGCTCGGCATCGAGCAGATGGGAGAGATCCCACTTGTGCAACATGGCCACCTGCGGGCTCTGGGCTCCGTGACGGGCCAGCGCACAGAGATCGAGCCAGAGATAGCCCCAGTGGAGCTCCTCCACCGGCAGTTGCAGGGTATCGAACAGGCCGACCGCCTGACCGTGGCGATCGCCCGCCCACTGGCTGAGCAAGTCGGCAAGCAGGGGGAACTGGCCAGTCAGACTGCGCTGCCACTTCTTGCGCTGTTCGCTGGCGATGACGGGATCGGCCTGCTGCAACCAGCCAAGCCAGAGCAGGGCGCTGAATGAACGGGGCCACTGGCCCGCTTCACCCTCATCGGTTGCCTGCCACTGGCCCAGCGCGGTGAGCAGTCGCTCGCCAAGCGGGCCGCTCTGGCTCTGCTGGGCCAGCGCCTGCAGGGCTGGCCAGCCGGGGGCGGCATCCTTGTCCTCGCCGGTTGGCGAGGTGCACTCGCCATCCCCGCAGAGCCAGCGCCACTCCGCCTCGAACGCTTTGGCCCGGGCCTGCACCTCGGGGGCGCAGCGCACCAGCGCATTGGCCAGCGGCCAGCGCTCTTCATAGGGGGCATCGAGCAAGAGTTGCAGCGAGAAGTGCTCCAGCAACATTTGCTGCCAGGCGGGGCTGGAGCCCGCCAGCAACTGGTGAGCGTCCGGGGTATCAAGCAGGGTCAGCAGATCGCTGGCCGAGAAATAGGTGGGGATCTCCCCCGCTTTGCCGCGGCAGAGCTCGCGCACCACCGCATGGGTGAGATCCTGCCCGGTCAATGAGGGCACCCGGCTCCAGTCCGGCGCCGGGCAGAGACCGGCACGCACCCCCAGGATCAGTGCCAGCGTCCCCTCGGCGGTCAGGCTCCACTGCTGCTCCCCGCGCAATCTGACCAGCCCCGCATCCTGCAGCCGGGTCAGTTTATCGATCAGGGCATGGCCTATCGCCAGTTGTTCTTGCAGCAAACGGGTACTGGCAACACGCTGCAATTGCAGGGTGGCGAGCAGGGCATAACTATCCGAAGAGAGGGTGGACGCAGACATCAAGACTCACGGGCAAGTGCAAAAGCGGAATTTTAACGGTAAAGCGCCAGCGGCTCGACCCTTTACCGTGAAATAACTCAAAAAAAAACGGCCATCCATGATGACCGTCGAAAGTAACGAAGGAAATAGCCGGATCATCCGGTTACCTCCCACAGCGGGAAAATCGGGAGCGCTAGCCCCTAATTCGTGGAGCCAATGCTAGAGGTTGGCGCCCGAAAAAGCTTTGAAGCGGATCACAGTTGAAAAGGATTTCTGAAAACGGTTTCAACTTTTGACGGCAAAAACCGTGATTTCGCGCCAAATGAACCATGTCCCAACCCCTCCTGCTCACCCGGCACAAGCGGTGAAAACCCTTATGGCAGTCGCTTGTCGAACGCCCCTGTGCGGGCAGCTGTCAGCTGTATAGCTTCATCAGAACCTGTCGCCCCTAGGCTAGATTTCAGGGCCACCGGACATGGCAGAGATGGGCCAGGAGAGCACGAATCGGCTCCCTCCCTGCCCGGTAGCTCGGCAAACCGCGCTGCCGCCGTGCGCCTCGGCAATCGCCTTGATCACGGCGAGTCCGAGTCCGCTACCGCCGCTCTTGCGCGAGCGTGACGGATCTCCGCGACGAAACGCATCGAAGATACAGGCGGCGATCTCCTCGCTGATGCCTGGCCCCTCATCTTCCACACTCAGGACGCACACACTCTCCGAGCGATGCAGCCGCACGGTCAGCAGGCCCGGCAGCGCGTGCTTCTGGGCATTTTCCAACAGCGCCATCAGAGCCTGACGGATACGAAACAGATCGCAGCAAACATGAAGTTCGCTATCCAGCTCCCGCTGCAACACAAATCCGCTCGCCGCCAGAGGGCTGGCAAATGCCTCAAGCACCACGGCAAGCTCGTCGGCCAGCCTGACCTCGGTCCGCTGTAACTCCAGATGGCCGCTGTCGTTGAGGCTCAATACCCGCAAATCCTCGATCAGGTGATTGAGCCCCTCCACCTGACGCAGCAACCCCTCGAAGAGTTCGCTGCTGGGAGGAAATACCCCTTCGGCCAGCCCCTGCAAACGGCCGCGCAAAATGGTCACCGGAGTGCGCAACTCGTGGGCAATGGCGGCATTCCAGAACTCCCGCTCGCGGGTCATGCTCTGCAGCCGCTCGGCCATGGCGTTGAAGTCGCGCACCAGTTGCGCCGTCTCCCCGATCGCCTGCTCATCCTCCGGCACACGGGCATCGAGTTTGCCCTCGGCCACCTCGCGCAGGCTGGTTGCCACCGAGTTGAGGGGAGTCAGGATGCGGCGAGAGAGGCGCACCGCCACGTACAACGCCATCCCCAATGCAATGAGAATGGTGGAGCCGATCCAGATCATCTCGACTCTGGAGGGCACCCAGGTCTCGGAGATGCTGCCCGGCACAAACGCCACGGCGATGCCATAAAACACATAGGTGCCGATCACCGCGAGGGAGATGATACCAAGCGTCATCAGGCCCAGAGAGCGGATGATCTGCCTGCGAAGGCCGGGCGCCGATTTCATGCATCGCCCCCGAAGCGATAGCCAACGCCCCAGACACTGGCGGGGACCCCCTGAATGCCGTGTGTCTCCAGTTTTTTGCGCAACTTGCTGATGTGGCTATCCACTGTACGCTCCTGGGTATCCCCCTCCGGCAAGCAGTGAGTCAGCAGTTCGGCGCGGCTGAACACCCGTTTTGGCGCCCGCATCAAAGAGGCGAGCAACTTGAACTCGGTCAAGGTCAGCTCCAGCACCTGCTGCTGGTCATCGCGGAAAATGCTGGCCTCGTGGCTCTCCAGATCGATCTGAAACAGGCCGACCCGCAACACGTTCGCCGTGGCAGGCTTTACGGCTCGGGTGCGCCTGAGCACGGCCTGCACTCGCGCTACCACTTCGGCCGGATTGAAGGGTTTGACCACATAGTCATCCGCCCCCATGCGCAGCCCCATCAGCTTGTCGAGATCCTGATCGAGGGCGGTCAGCATGATCACCGGCGTGTCGCCGCGCGCCCGGATCTCGCTGAGCACCTGCCAGCCATCCAGTTGCGGCATCTGCACATCCAGCAGCAGGAGATCGGGTTTGAATGCCTGATGCATGACCAGCGCTTCACGGCCATCGGCGGCGTGCAGGGAGCGCAAGCCATGACGTTGCAGGTAAGCGGCGAGGATGTCGGCGATCTCGGCTTCATCCTCTGCAATCAGTACCAGTGACTGGCCCGCCGGGCTGGCGGGAGCATTGAGATGGGACATAGTCGGACTCGAAAAAAGGTGGCGTTGAACTTTATCATCGCCTCCATGGATTCTCCACAAAGCCTCGAATCATTCGCAATAGCCCCTCGCCATAATGGCCGCTCGATGCACTCTTCGGTCACATCACACCGGAGAGACGGTTTAACGAGGTGAGTGGATGATGTTTGTCAAACAGCGGTATGCGGGCGCCCTGCTCGCCGTCATTGCCGCATTCGGGTTGGCGGGTTGCGATGTCGCGCCGCAAGAGCAGGAGGCACCCGCCCCTCCTCAGGTATCGGTGCTGACTCTGACTGGTCGGGAGCTTGTCATCAGCGAGGATCTGCCCGCCCGGGTGGCGGCACTGCGCAGCGCCGACATTCGCGCCCAGATCAGCGGCATCGTGCAGCGCCGCCTGTTCGAGCAGGGCGCCGAGATCAGCGCTGGCACTGTGCTGTTCCAGATAAACCCGGCCCCCTTCAAGGCCGATGTCGACAGCGCCGCCGCCGCATTGCAACGGGCCGAGGCCGTGCTGGCCCGCGCCCGCATCCAGATTGAGCGCCTGCGGCCGCTGCTGCGCACCGACGCCATCAGCCGCCAGACCTATGACGATGCGATCTCCCAGCGGGATCAGGCGGCCGCCGATGTGGCCCAGGCCAGGGCGACTCTGGCCCGGCACCAGCTGAACCTGCAATTTGCCAGCGTGGAGGCCCCCATCGCCGGACGCATCGATCAGGCGCTGGTGAGTGAAGGGGCCCTGGTGTCGCCCACCGATGCCACCCCCATGGCCCGGATCCAGCAGATTGATCAGGTCTACGTCGATGTGCGCCAACCGGCCTCGGTGCTGGAATCCCTGCGCCAGCAGGCTGGCTCAACGGCACCGGAACTGGCGGTGGAGATCCTCGGCAGCAATGGCACACCGCTGGGAATGCAGGGGCGCATCCTCTTCTCCGGCATCGAGGTCGATGCCGGAACCGGCGACGTGCTGCTGCGGGTGCTGGTGGATAACCCTGAGCGGCGCCTGTTGCCCGGCCTCTATGTGCAGGCGCGCATCCCCCGTGCCCGCTATGCCAACGCCCTGACCGTGCCCCAGCAGGCGGTAGTTCGCACATCGGGTCAGACCAGCGTGTGGGTGGTGGATGGCCAGGGGCAGGCACAGCTGGTTCCGGTCAACACAGCTGAACTGGTGAATAGCCAGTACCGCATCGCGTCCGGGCTCAGTGCCGGGCAACAGGTGGTGATCGAAGGGATCGACCGTCTGACCCCGGGGGTTCAGGTCACAGCTTCCCCCTGGCAACCACCCGCTTTCAGCCAACCGGCTGACAGTGGCATTCGCTGAATCGGAGAGTTATCCATGCCGCAGTTTTTTATCCATCGCCCGGTGTTTGCCTGGGTGATCGCCCTGTTCATCGTGCTGGCAGGGGTCATCGCCATCCCCAAGCTCCCCATCTCCCGCTATCCCTCGGTGGCGCCGGTGTCGGTGACTCTCTATGCCACCTATCCGGGCGCCACACCGCAGACCCTGAACGATGCGGTGGTGAGCCTTATCGAGCGCGAGCTGTCGGGAGTGAAGAACCTACTCTACTTCGAGTCGTCGGTGGACGCCTCGGGCAGCGCGCAGATCACCGCCACCTTCAAGCCGGGCACCGATCCTGAGCTTGCCCAGATGGACGTGCAAAACCGCATCAAGGCAGTCGAACCTCGCTTGCCACAAGCGGTGCGGCAAACCGGCCTGCAGGTGGAGTCCGCCTCATCCGGTTTTCTGATGATGGTCGGCATGACCTCACCGGATGGCCGCTTCGATGAGGTTGCCCTCAACGACTACATGGCACGCAATATTGTGCAGGAGTTGCGCCGCATCGACGGGGTAGGACGAGTGCAGCTGTTTGGCGCCGAGCAGGCCATGCGCATCTGGGTAGATCCGGCCAAACTCGCCGCCTACGGGCTGACTATCAGCGAGGTGGCACAGGCCATCGAGCAGCAGAATATCCAGATTGCCCCGGGGCGCCTCGGTGACGAACCCGCCCTGCCGGGGCAGCGCCTGACGGTTCCCCTCACGGTTCAGGGGCAGCTGACGACCCCCGAGGCATTCGCCGCCATCGTGCTGCGAGCCAGTGGTGATGGCGCCAAGCTGGTGCTGGGTGATGTCGCCCGGGTCGAGCTGGGGGCGCAATCCTACGCCTTTTCCAACCGCGAGAACGGGGTAGCCGCCACCAGCGCCGCCATCCAGCTCTCCCCCGGCGCCAACGCCGTGCGTACCGCAGATGCGGTGCGCACCCGTCTCGCCAAGCTCGCCCCCACCCTGCCGGCGGGCATGGCCTATTCGATCCCCTTTGACTCGGCCCCCTTCGTCAAGGTCTCCATCGAAAAGGTGATCCACACCCTGCTGGAAGCCATGGTGCTGGTGTTTCTGGTGATGTTTCTCTTCCTGCAGAACCTGCGCTACACCCTGATCCCGGCCATCGTCGCCCCCATCGCTCTGCTTGGCACCTTCGCGGTGATGCTGCTGGCCGGTTTTTCGATCAACTCTCTCACCATGTTCGGCATGGTGCTGGCCATCGGCATCATAGTTGACGACGCCATCGTGGTGGTGGAGAACGTCGAGCGCCTGATGGCCACCCGGGGGCTGTCGCCCCGGGAGGCGACGTCGCAAGCCATGAAGGAGATCACCGGGGCGGTGATCGGTATCACCCTGGTGCTCACGGCGGTGTTCCTTCCCATGGCGTTTGGCAGCGGCTCGGTGGGGGTCATCTACCAGCAGTTCACCCTGTCGATGGCGGTGTCGATCCTCATTTCGGCCTTCCTCGCCCTGACCCTGACGCCTGCGCTCTGCGCCACCTTGCTGCGTCCGGTCAGTCCAGATCATCATGAGAAGCGCGGCTTCTTCGGTGCCTTCAACCGGAGTTTCGAGCGGTTCACGGCAGGCTACGGTGCGCGTGTAACCCGGCTGGTCGGGCGCAGCGGACGGATGATGGCAACCTTTGCCGCTCTCTGCGCCGTGCTGGCCATCGCCGCCGCCCAGCTGCCCTCCTCTTTCCTGCCGGACGAGGATCAGGGTTACTTCATGACCTCCATCCAGTTGCCAACCGGCGCCACCAGCGAGCGTACTCTTGAGGTGGTCAAGGCCTTCGAGGCTCACATCGCCTCTCGCGAGGCGCTGGACACCAACCTGGTGGTGCAGGGCTTCAGCTTCTCCGGCGCAGGCCCCAATGCCGCCATGGCCTTCACCATGCTCAAAGATTGGGATCAGCGTCATGGTGCCACGGCAGCCGAAGAGGCAGATCTGGCACAAGCAGCCATGGCAAATATTCCTGAAGGCACTGTAATGAGCCTACTGCCGCCCGCCATCGACGAACTGGGCACCGCCTCCGGCTTCACCCTGTTCCTGCAAGACAGAGCCAACCGGGGGGAAGCCGCGCTGCTGGCCGCTCAGGCCCAACTGCTGGAACTGGCCGCCAAAAGCCAGGTAGTCAGTGATGTGTATCCCGACAATCTGCCTCCCGGCGAGAGCATTCACCTCGAGATCAACCGACAGAAGGCCGAAGCCATGGGACTCTCGTTCGCCAGCGTGAGCAGTACCCTGTCGGCCGCGATGGGATCGCTCTACGTCAACGACTTCCCCAACGGCGGACACATGCAACAGGTCATTCTGCAGGCCGACGCGTCGGCGCGCATGCAGCTCGATGATGTGCTCGGCCTGCGGGTGCGCAATGCCAGCGGCGGCATGGTCCCCCTGCGGGAGGTGGTGACACCGGAATGGCGCGAATCGCCGCAACAGATGATGCGCTTCGATGGCTTCCCTGCCGTGCGTATTGCCGGGGGGGCAGCGCCCGGCATCTCTAGCGGAGCGGCGATGGCGGAGATGGAGCGCCTGGTGGCGCAATTGCCGCCAGGCTTCGCATTGGCCTGGACGGGACAGTCGTTGCAAGAGCGCCAGTCGGCCGAGCAGGCCCCCTGCTGATGCTGTTGTCGGCGCTGGTGGTCTTCCTGGTGCTGGCGGCACTCTACGAGAGCTGGTCGATCCCGCTCTCGGTGATGCTGGTGGTGCCGCTGGGCCTGCTCGGTGCCGTCGCGGCCGTGATGCTGCGCGGTATGCCCAACGACGTCTTCTTTAAAGTAGGCATGATCAGCGGCACCCTGCTGGCCATCTTCTTCGTACCGGTCTTTTTTGTCTTCATCATCGGGGCGCAGCAGCGCCTGCACTCCTGGCAGGCACGGCGAGCATCCAACAGCATTAACCCGGCTCGATGACCACAGATACACAGTCAGCCGGATAATTCCTCAGCACATCACCAAAAGAAAAAGCCCAACCTGCTAAACAGGTTGGGCTTGGTATGTGGCGGAGAGACAGCCAGTGCAATCATCACTTGAGGAAGTTGAATTTTAAAGCATTTTGAATCAATACAAAGTCGCAATGTACCAATCACTGTACCTATATCCCTCCACCCAAATCATCGTACTCCCCCCGCAACAAACAAACCAAATGAACTAAAAAGCAACATCGTTATGAAAACAAAGTCTAAAAAACACCCAAAAACGTTATGAAAAACATAACAAAAAACGCCGAGATGTTATGAAAAACATAACAAAAACGTTATGAAAAACATAACCTTAGAAAAAAAATTTGATGTGGAGTTTTTAAATTAGTGATTCACTGCGCTCACTGTACGGACAGGGACAACACCGTACGCTGACCAACTGCTACGCAAGGAGCTCAGTATGAATCAAAATGCCACTCCTCAGACTTACCCCAAAGGTACCAAGCGCTCTTGCGCCTCTGCCCCAGCAACAATTAAGGCCAAACTGCGCTCATCAACTACCTGCTCCTACCACTTCCTTTCTCTTTACGAAGTGCTGGCTTTAATCCCTGTCAGCAAGACGACTTGGTATGACGGAATGAAGCAGGGTCTCTACCCGCAAAATTACAAGCTCGGGCGTCGCCGCGTCGCTTGGCGCAGCTGTGATATCGAGGACTTGATGCAGAAGTTGGTCGGGGGGATGTAACCATGACCACCGCCCTCTCCTTGGAAGACTCAATGACTGACATGGGCGTGAAGCCATCACGCGCATTGAACCCTACTCCTGGTCAGGTTCTCCGCTTTCATATTCAAGGGGACCGCCCTGGTACAAGCAATGGTTGGTTGATCACCGACGAGTTGGGTAATCATGCCGTCTTTGGCTCGTGGAAGTTGGGAATAAAGTGCGTATGGCGGCCAATCGGACCCGCAATACCAAGCTATATCCGTGCCCAACTCACTCAGCAAGCAAAAGCAGCTGAGGCACATCGGCTTGCCGAGACCCAAGCAAAGGCACTCAAGGAAGCCAAAGAGATTGGGGGGCAGCCGAGCCCCCATACCAACACGCTTACCTTGCACGCAAACAAATCTCAGGGGTCGGTGCTCGTCAGTTTGGTAACCGGTTGATAGTACCGGTCTTCAATGCACGCTCCCAGTTGTTGAGCTTGCAAGACATCGATGAAAGCGGGAATAAGCGCTTCCATCGGGGGTTGTCACTCAAGGGCGGGTTCTTACTCCTTGGCCCTTCACCCAAGTCCGGCGCCCCCGTATTGCTTTGCGAAGGCTATTCAACCGGGGCCACGCTGTTTGAGAACCTCGGCCTGCCGGTCGCCATTGCATTTTCTGCCGGTAACCTGCTCGAGGTCGGCCATATCATTCGCACGCTTTATAGCAACAGCAAGCTGTGGGTGTGTGCAGACAACGATCATGCCACTACAGGCAACCCCGGACTAACCAAAGCGCGTGCAGCAGCTTATCAACTGCACGGCCGCTTGATTGTGCCACCGACCATCCCCGGCATAACCGACTTCAATGACCTCTTCTGCCTTAACGGCAAAGCCGCACTGCTCGCGTGTGTTGAGGCCGCTCCTCCAGCCCATTAAATCCGGTGTCACGGCGTCACTGTGTCACAAACCCCAACGAGACCGGATCGTTCAACCAACTTTATATAAAGGAATATCTCATGAATACAAAGCGTTATGAGCTGAAGGCCGAGCCCTTCCAGTTAGGTCCCATTGAGTTTCAAGATGGACTCTACTGTGTCACCACTGACAAAGGTCAAGACGATGTTTGGAGCAGGATCGGTGCTCCACTCTGGGTAACAGCCTGCGGGCGCGACACTGCGGGTCTAGGCTGGGGCTTGCAAGTACGCTGGTATAGCCCTGATGGTCGACCGCAGGAGGCGTTCATTCCACACGTTCACCTGCTGTCTGACGGACGCGAAGCGTTGATGAAGCTGATGGACGGGGGCTATCGCTTCAACTTGGGAATGAAGAGACAGCTGATTGACTATCTCAACTCGAAGAACCCCTACAAGACGTTCATTCGGGTTGATCGACTAGGCTGGATCCCGGATACCCACATCTTCATGTTGGGAGATGGACCGGTGGGATCTACCAACGACAATGAGTACACCTATACCGGGAATAACCCAACCCAATCCGACGTGGCAGGCACCTTGGACGAGTGGCGTGATGACGTTGCCGCGCTGTGCCTTGGCAACAGCCGCTTGCTATTAAGTACCTCGCTTGCTTTCGTTGGCCCCTTGCTGCGCTTGACCAATCAGAGCAGCTTTGGCGTCCATCTGGTGGGGCCATCCTCAATTGGCAAGAGCACCGCCATGTTGGTTGCAGCTAGTGTGCTCGGCAAGCCTGCCAACAAGATCCAGACGTGGAATGCCACCAAGGTGGGATTGGAAACCACTGCGGGCTTGTTCAACGACAGTACCCTCTTTCTGGACGAAATCGGGCAGGCTGACCCTCATGTTCTAGGCGACACCATCTACATGCTGGCCAACGGCGAAGGACGAGCTCGTGCCAATGCAGATCTGTCGCGCCGTGCCAAACTGCAATGGCGAACAACCTTCCTCAGCAACGGGGAAGTTGACTTGGAGCACAGCCTTGCCTCGGTCGGTAAGCGTCACAAAGCTGGCCATGATGTCCGCATGATCAATATTGAGGCCGATACAGACCGGCATGGCATCTTCGAAGAGTTGCATGGCTACCCGAATGGTGCCTCCCTTTCCAAGGCCCTCGCAGAACGGACTGCCCAGTATCATGGCATTGCCTTCCGATCTTTTGTTGAAGAGCTGACCTTGGACATCAATGGTGCTCAGGCATTCGTTGACGAACATCGCGCTGACATGATGCGACGGCTTGGAGCCAAAGAGTGTGATGGCCAAGTGCAAAGGGTAGCCGATGCATTCGGATTGATATCAGCTGCAGGTGAGTTGGCCAACCGCTTCGGGATCACAGGTTGGCCTGCGGGTAGTGTAGCAGCTGTTGTCGAGCAACTATTCCGCAAGTGGCTCGCAAGGCGTGGTACAAGCGGCTCCCTTGAAGAAGCAAACATTATCGAGCAGTTGGTCGACCTACTCGAAGGGCGCCACGGGCAGTACCTTGCCGATGGGCCGAATGTAACGAAGCTGGGAGAGACTTACGGCTACAAACTCGGGCCCGACCTGCACCTCTACGTGTATGGGTTTAAAAAGACCTTCGCCGATTTTAACGCCAACTACGTCCATAAGGTGTTGCGTAAACACGGCATTCTCATGCATGGCACCGGCCGCGACCTGCCACGCCACAGCCAATCCAGGGTGTACCAATTGTCGTTAGACAAGATCGCGGACGCCCACGACAGGCTGTTGGCGGAACAAGGTGGAGAGTAAACAACAGGGGCCGCAGGACGCGGCCCCTTTTCTTGTTTGCTATTAATGCAGGGGGGATTGTGGTTCGTCGGAGCAGTCCTCATCAAGCCAGCGCTGCCGCTTGTGTGTCAGTTGAGCGACCAGCTCCTCCTGCGACCATACCCTCTCCCGCAGGTCGGTCTCGACTCGCCCTCGCAGTTGCTCAAAGAAATGTTCATCCGCGATGGCCATCAGATAGGCCAGCTCCAACACCTCATCACCGTTGAGCGAGACACGACGAGCCTTTCGCTTGGCACTCACGCTCACCTTCTCTTCCCGCTGGGTGTGGCTAACATGGAGCCCAACGAGAGACGGGTTCAGACCGGAGATGATGCGCTCACTCAATCCCCACTTGATGCTATCCATCAACGGCTTGCCCAGAATGCCCCCTGTTGCCACCGTCAGTGACGCGACAAACAGGCTGAAGTCCAACAACTCCTCCTTGGTCAGCTGACCGTTATCCAGCATCCGCTGGATCGACCGGCCCGACTTGCCAAAGAGTCGCTCTATGAGATCGAGATTCACTTTCATGATGGTGTCCTTTGGTTTTGGCACTATTGCCGCCCCAAGATTTAAGTCCCCCTTTAGGGGGACAAACTGCCACCAAATGCAATTGATATTTATTCCCATCAAGTTGGGTGTAACTTCATAAGTTCATGACAGATATTGGGCCACAGGTCGATTGATGCGGCCCTGCTCGACGGGATCTCGAACGCACTCCCCCTCCCCTAGCTCATGCCAAAGATGGGGTTCGTTTCCTATTATAGGAAACGAACATTCGAGCAATTTCAATTGGTTACCATACCTAGCAGCAGTCATAACAGCACACTCACCCGCAAAGGATGAGTCGAGGGTGAGTGTGGCTATCGGTTGCACAAGGGAGAAAAACCGGTACCGACGAGGTGGTGGGGGTGGATCAAATCAAGATGGGGGGGCGGGAGGTGACCCCGCCGCCGCGCATGTGGAATGTGTCACCGAGACCCGTCTACATTCGCAGCACTTTTCCAAAACGTCCAACTACAGCCAAGTAGCAGGTTCCTTGTGCCTTGGTTACCTCGCCACCGGCAGGTCCTCCCAGCGGGTGGTGTAGCAGGGGCTCAGGTGCTCTTGTCGCATCATCCACTCAGGCGACCCCGTACCTTGGCTGGCAAAGCCTACGCGCCCCAATCCCTTGGCTTTGATCTGGTCCATCACTGCCATCAGCGCATCTGATTGAGCGGAGGACGGGGCAAAGAGATCTGCCTGTTGTTGCCCCTTGGGGGTGAACTCACTCAGCATGACTCCCCCCTTCTGATAACGGTAACCGTCGCGCCAAATCTGCGGTAGCAGCACGTTCACTTGCTGCAGCAGCAACCGGGTATCATCGCTAGGGCAGACCAGCCGGACGCCAGCCTGCTCACTGTAGTAAGGGGCTCGTTCATCAAAGGGGCTGGTTCGCACGAACAGGTGCACCCGCTGGCAACACATTCCCTCGGCCCGCAGCTTCTCGGCTGCGCGAGCCATAAAGCCCGACAACGCCTGGGCCATTTCTCCACGGTCGGTCACGCGCTCACCAAAGGAACGGCTCGAGAGGATCTGCTGCTTCGCCGCCGGTTCAACGGTCAGCTCTGCGCAAGGCAGGCCACGCAGCTCCTGTACGATCCGCTCGACCACCACGCCGTATTGGGCGCGTAACCCTTTGGCGTCGCTAGCCACCAGGTCAGCAACGGTATTGATACCTTGTGCCACCAACTTGGCCCCCAAGCGCCGTCCTATGCCCCACACCTCGTCCACCGGGGTGATAGCCATCAGCCGGGCACGGCGCAGCTCGTCACGCAAGTCCACGACGCCGCCCGTGGCAGGCCACTTCTTGGCTGCATAGTTGGCCAGCTTGGCGAGGGTCTTGGTGGGACCAATCCCGACCCCTACCGTGAGGCCGGTCCACTGCCACACTCGCTGCCGGATCTGTTGCCCATAGGCTGTCAGGTCCCCGGCAAACGACTCCGACAACGCCATGAACGCTTCATCGATGGAGTAGACCTCAAGCTCAGGGGCCATGGTCTCCAACGTGCTCATCACCCTGCCAGACATATCGCCGTAGAGCGCGTAGTTGGAGCTGAATGCCACACCGCCATGCGCCTCGAACTGCTCGCGGATCTTGAAGTAGGGCCCGGCCATCTTGATACCCAGCGCCTTGGCTTCGGGGCTGCGCGACACCACGCATCCATCGTTGTTGGAGAGCACCACGATCGGGCGGCCACGCAGCTCAGGGCGAAACAGCCGCTCACAGCTGGCGTAGAAGTTGTTTACATCAACGAGCGCTATAGCCATCACGCTGCCTCAGATTGCCAATCACATGGGTGACCACTCCGAACAACTCTAGGGAGAGGCTCATACAAGGGTCGATAGGCGCGAACGCCGGATTGGCTGGCAACAGCCGCAACCTCGGCTTGAGCTGCAAAGTCTTTACCGTGAAGCCGCCATCGAGTAGTGCAATCACCACATCACCATGGCGAGGGGTGAGGCTCTTATCGACCACCAGCAAGTCACCGGGAAAGATACCGACCCCGGTCATGCTCTCCCCCTCGGCACGCAGATAGAAGGTGGCTGCAGGGTGCGCCACGCAGTGGGTGTTGAGGTCCAACTTCCCTTCCAGATAGTCGCTGGCTGGGCTGGGAAAGCCGCAAGAGGCGCGGTGCAAGAACAGCGGGATGGTCACCTCGGCGGGTGATGGGTCTGGGGTTAACAGCGTCATGGTAATAATACCTGTATTTATATACAGGCATTATAGCGCACCACCTTTGAACCAGCGCAAGTCCCGCATGCCACTGATGGCGTACCATGGCGTCAACAAATAACAAAGAGGTCAGTATGAGTCACAATCTGTGCGCCCTACCGAAAGAGCAGCAAGAACGGGTCGAGGTCGAGAAGGCCGCCGCGTATGCGGTATGGAAGGAGCGCAACGGTCACTTGGCCAGCGCAGAAAGCGAAGCGAACCAACATCAAGGTGAACTGGGTCGCTACTTCCTTGAAAAGGTCACCTACTTCAAGTCTCGCTGACCCTATCAACACGTTCATCGGTGGCTGTGCAGGTCACTAGCAACAAACCGCATTCCAAACAACTTAACGAGGTATGTATTGTGACGGCATTGGTAGTCAACTTGGTAGAGACCTACTCCAGCCGAGGTGCTTACAAGGGCGCCATTAGCGCTTGGCGGGTTTCAAGTGATATGGCCAACAAAATCTCCACCGTCATTGGGGTTTACAAGTCTCAAGTCGTGGTTGTCATCGAAGACTGCCAGCTGAAACTCTCGACACCTGATGTCAATGAACTACACGATGACGGGTGTGATGGTCGTTACTTCGTGGTCGGTGGAGACGTTTACGAAGACACCAAAGCTTGGCTAAAGCCGCATCCGTGGCTATTCAAGTCACTGGCCAGCGTACAAGGCCCACGCTACCTGAGCCTCGAAGAGGCCAACCAGATACCTTCAGGCAGCGTCATACTGAAGTAAGCCATATCTACACATCTTGATAGATAAGGTGAGGGAGGCTCGCGCCTCCCCCACTCAACACCACACCTCACACAAACTCTCAGCCTGTGCCAGCACCAACTGGGCAGCTTCTTCCTGCTGGTCTGGCGGGTACTTGTACTTGCGCAGGATACGCTTGACCAACAGACGTAACCGGGCCCTGACGCTCTCTCGGCTACTCCAGTCAACGGTCACGCTACGGCGCAGGCTGGCAGTCAGCTCGTGGGCTATCTTGGCCAGTATCTCGTCACCCAGCTCACGCACAGACGCCTCATTGTTGGCAAGGGCATCATAGAAGGCGAGCTCGTCATCGTTGAGGCCCAAGGCCTGCCCCCGCTTGCTCACAGCGGCAAACTTCTTGGCCATGTCGATCAGCTCCTCGATAACCTGCGCGGTCTCGATGGAGCGGTTCTGATAGCGCTGGATGACCTTGCTCAGCATCTCCGAGAACTTCTTTTCCTGGGAGAGGTTGGTCGCGAACTTCGCCTTGATCTCCCCCTCCAGCAACCGCTCGAGCAGCTCCACGGCGAGATTGCGCTCCGGCAGGTTGCGTACCTCGGCCAGAAACTCATCATCGAGCAGACCGATGTTGGGCTTGTCGAGGCCGACCGCTTCAAACACATCGACCACATCGCCCGATACCACAGCATTGCCGATGATCTGGCGAATGGCCAGATCGCGCTCTTCGTCAGTCTTCTTCTTCCGGGTGACCTCTTTCTTGGTCAGCATCACCTTGACCGCTTGCAAGAAGGCCACTTCCTCTCGTACCGCCTTGGCTTCATCAAGGGTGCAACAGAGGGTGAATGCCTTGCTCATCGCCAGCGCGTTGTCAGCAAAGCGCTTCTTGCCATCTTCAAGACCAAGGATGAAGTCAGCAGCCCTTGCCAGCAGCTTGTGTCCACCCGTGAGGTAGTCGCTGTAATCGAAGCCATGCAACATGGAGCGCAGTACATCCAGCTTCTCCTCCAACACCGCGTAGGCCTCACGGGCATCGACCGTAGGGCGACCACGACCACGGCTGGCGGTGTACTCCTTGATAGCGCTCTTGAGCTCGTTGGCGATACCGATGTAATCGACCACCAACCCACCTTGTTTGTCCTTGAACACCCGGTTTACCCGTGCAATGGCCTGCATCAGGTTGTGGCCCTTCATCGGCTTGTCCACATAAAGGGTATGTACGCAGGGCGCGTCGAAGCCGGTAAGCCACATGTCTCGCACGATGACCAACTTGAGCGGGTCACTCGGGTCTTTGAACCGCTTCTCCAGCCGTTTCTTCACTTGGGTGGCATGGATGTGGGGCCGCAGCAATGCCTTGTCAGAAGCGCTGCCGGTCATCACGATCTTGATGGCCCCCTTGTCGGGGTCAGAGTCATGCCAGTCGGGGCGCAGGGCCACGATGGCATCATACAAGTGCACGCAAATCTCGCGGCTCATGGCGACCACCATGGCCTTGCCATGCTGCGCCTGATTGCGCTCTTCGAAGTGGGCCACCAGATCGGCGGCAACCCGCTCAATTCTTGGCTTGCTGCCAACCACCTTCTCCAAGGCTGCCCACCGTGACTTAAGCTTGGCCTGCTCGCTCTCTTCCTCATCCTCGGCCAGCTCATCCACTTCGTCGTCGATGTGGGGAAGCTCTTCGTTATTAAGTGACAACTTGGCCAAGCGTGACTCGTAGTAGATGGCAACCGTGGCACCATCGTCCTTGGCCTGCTGCATGTCGTAGACGTGGATGTAGTCGCCAAAGACGGCGCGAGTGTCCCGGTCTTCCGCAGATACGGGCGTACCGGTAAAGGCCACGAACGTCGCGTTGGGCAGCGCGTCGCGCAAGTGCTGGGCATACCCGACCTGATAGCGCGCAGCCCCTTCTGCAACCTTGCCTGGCGCTTTGAGCGAGGCGCTGAAACCGTATTGGGTTCGATGTGCTTCATCCGCGATGACCACGATGTTGGCACGGTCGCTGAGCACCGGGAACGAGTCCTCATCCTCGCCGGGCATGAACTTCTGGATGGTCGTGAACACGATGCCGCCGGAGGGCCTGTTGCCAAGCTTGTCACGCAGGTCACCTCGCGTACTAACTTGCACCGGCTCCTCGCGCAGCAGATCTTGCGAGAGTGAGAAGACCCCGAACAGCTGGCCATCAAGGTCATTGCGGTCAGTGATGACGACGATGGTCGGGTTCTCCATCGCGGCGTCTCGCATCACCCGCGCCGCAAAGCAGGTCATGGTGATGCTCTTGCCACTGCCCTGGGTATGCCAAACCACCCCGCCCTTGTGGCTACCATCTGGACGCGACGCCAGCACCACCTGCTCAATGGCCGCCCTGACCGCATGGAACTGATGGTAACCGGCGATCTTCTTGACCAACCGGCCGTCATCTTCAAACAGCACGAAGAAGCGCAGGTAATCGAGCAACATGGCCGGGGTCAGAATGCCGCGCACCATGGTCTCCAGCTCGCCAAACTCGCCGTAGGGGTCGAGGTTGACCCCATCCACCGTGCGCCACTGCATAAAGCGTTCGGCATCCGCAGACAGCGATCCCATCCGCGCCTCGCTACCATCGGAGGCAATCATGATCTCGTTGTACTGGAACAGGTCGGGGATCTGCTCCTTGTAGGTCTGCAGTTGGTCGAATGCCTTCCAGATGTCGGCATGCACGTCGGCCGGGTTCTTGAGCTCCAGCACAACCAGCGGCAACCCGTTGACGAAGAGGATGATGTCTGGGCGTCGGGTGTGCTTGGGCCCCTTGATGGTGAACTGATTGATGGCCAGCCACTCGTTGGCGGTAGGATCCTCGAAGTCAACGAGGCGGACAAAGTCCCCCACCGTCTCGCCATCCCGCTGGTACTGGACTGGCACTCCATTCACCAGCAGGCGGTGAAACGCCCTGTTGGCCGACAGTTGCGCCGGGGTATCGAGATTGACCACCTGCGCCAGCGCGTCTTCACGCGCTACCATCGGCACAGACGGATTGAGGCGTGCTATCGCGCCTCTCAACTGGTCGAGCAACAGCACCTGATTGAAGTTCGCACGCCACGGATTATCAGAATCGGGGGCCACATCGTAGCCACACACCACGCGATAGCCCACCTCGGCCAACCACCCCAGCACCTCTTGTTCCAACTGATCTTCGGTCATGCACCATCACTCATCAACAGGGAGAAACGCCCGTCAGGCGGGCTCGGTGGGCCTCAGCGGCAAACGCAGTTCGCACGCAGAATCCGCCCCCGGCTGGCAAGGCAATATCAGCCGGTGGGACGAACTGGCAGCCAAGTCAAACGGCAAGACCCACAACGTCAGGCGGGCATCATAACAAAAAGGTTCGAGTGGAACTTTGAGCTGGCTCCATGATGGATAAATCAATACCAGATGACCATCATCTTGCTCGGTCAGGTACTTGTGGCCATAGGCAAACAGTTGGTAGAGGTCACCCTGGCTGATGCCGTACTTGCCATCACGGTCGCTGCTATCGAGCCGCTTCCACTTCACATCCATCACCCAACGCTTGTTGCCGTGCTGCAACAAGAGGTCCGGCTGCAACTGGAACATCTTCTTACCTTGGTGGGTACAAAGCGATTCACTGGCAACTTGCCTGCTTAGCTCGGCTCCAGGTAACAACTGTCGACGCAGGCACGCCTCTACATAGCGCTCGAACAGCCGCTCCATGGGGAACAACAGGCTGATGCCGCGCCACTCACCATTCAGGGCACTCGGCATGGCACGATAGAGGATGAGCTCACACCACGGCCGAACCCCTTGATAGTGGGCCATCAAGCGGTCATGTCGCCACAGTCTGAAGTCCCCTTCCACATCGCGGCTGGCAGGCACATCCACCAGCAAGTGGCGCAGCTCCTGTGCCAACCGCCAGTTGTCCGGGTGTTGAGTCGCATTGGCGACGGCCTCCAGCGCCCGCTTGAGCAGCCGGTTCTCGGCCCGGTCGGGCAAGAAGAGGTCGTAACGTAACGCAAAATGGTGGCCCCGACCCGGTGGCTGGCGCATCTGCCGGGCGACATCCAGCTGACCACGCAAGAACGGCTCGGTCGCCTCAAGACGCTGATAGTCACTGCGCACGCCACGTTTGACCAGCTGATCGAGCTCGGCCAGAAAGCGCGCAATAACCCACTCATTGAGCGGCATATCAAAGCGATCCAACGACGCCTCCGCCGTTTCACGGGGTGGCAGATCCAGGGCTCGTTCCAGCATCCGGCGGATCAACTCACGACCATCCTCGAGTGGGTCATCCTCATTGGCGGTCTTGGGCAGGATCTCGATCACCTGCCCGGTGGGGGTCTCTATCACCCCCACGTAGTTGTCCAGTTGCAAGGTCCGGCTATCTTCCACCTGCGCAAGAGCGGGTGCATGGCTTACCTTGTAGCGCTGGCTCAACTGACATAGCCAATCGAAATCAACCGGGTCTATATGGGCAAGCGTCAGCGTATCAACAGCGTTATCTCTAACGGTTAGCCGACCATACTCACGAACCGTGATGGGAGCCTTCACTGCGCCCCCTTGTCACCCTCGATGGTCAAGGCATAGGCCTCAATACGCGTAAACGCCTTCTCATTGATGCACCAACGTTGGCGCTGCCCCCCAACCGCTATATCACCAAGCAGGGTCTTGATATCGAGTTTGGGAGGTGTGAGGAACATCGCCTCAGCGCGGCTCTTGCGATGATCATTGAGCACCCAGGCGATGCGCTGCCAGTCCTCAAAGAAGTACTCCTGCAACAGCGGCAAGACCTGATGCTGGAAGATGCTCGCCAACTGCGCCATGGTCGGCTTTACAGCAGCTTTGAGCGGCATAAAGTAGGCATGACCGAGGCAATGGTCGCGGTCCAGCAGCACCTCGATGCGCTGGTTCAGCGTATGCAGCAAGCGACCTACGTCTACCTTGTGCCCCTCTTCCTCGATGACCACACCATCAAGCAGATCGGCCCTGGGTGGCATCTCTTCAAACACAAAGCGGCGACGCAGCGCGATATCGAGTCCGGCCAAGGAGCGGTCGGCGGTGTTCATGGTGCCGATAAGGTAGAGGTTGCCCGGTACGCTAAAGGGGCGCTTGGAGTAAGGCAGCGTGGTGGTCAGCGCCTCGCTTTCCCCAGCTCGCTTGCTTGGCTCAATCAGGGTGATCAACTCACCGAAAATGCGTGAAACATTGCCCCGGTTAATCTCATCGATGATCAACACGAATGGCTTACGCTCTCTGTGACCACCACCATCAACCGACAAGGCCAAACCACATTGCGCCTTAAGGTAATCGAGCATCCCCTGTACGTAAGAGGTGTTGTATCCCCCTTTCTCGCCAGTTTCATACAGCGCTCGCACGTACTTCATATTGGCCGAATCGTGGTTGCGGTCTCCCTGTCGACTTTCTTGGTCGATCGCAAAGGTGCCCTTATCAGGGAAGTAACGAGCCTTGAAGCGCTTCCCACGAGCAGTCTGCATAGGCAACCAACCATCTTCTGTCAGCTCTGCTTGTTCAACTAACTTCTGCAAAGCTTGCTCAAATGGGTCATCAACCGCAACAACTCCACGTCGAGCCCGCTCACACAAAGTTGCAAACACCCCTTGCTCAACCTTGTAATCAAGCCCCCCATCTTCCCTGCTCTCAGCCCGGATGCCCTCCACAAAGTCCTCATAGCTGAAGCTCTGATGAAAAGTTACAAAAGCCAACTGCCCTGCATCTTTATGGCGGTCAAATGCCGCCTTCAACTCAGCTCGAGTCACTCCGGGCTTGGCTAACAGAGTCGGCTCAAGAATCGCTAATGCCTTCTCGATTGTGTGGTAGGTTTTGCCAGTACCGGGGGGGCCAAACAATATCTGGTTCAAGGGGGGTTTTGTGGCCACGATGTGCTCCTTGCTGTCGTGTGATAGGACAAGGGAGGGCGAAGCGTCGCTGGCCTTGAGCAAGGTTCCGCTAAATGCTTCAAAAAGTCTCCAGACGAATATGTTATTGTCGATTGGACTTCGATCCGCTAAACCAACCTCATGGATAGACCGTTGGATTACACGATTTAACGCAATCCAGTCACGGCTATCTACAATTTCTAACTCAAAATCACGTTTAAAATGTCCAAGCAAGGTACGGCAATGCTGAACGTTCACTAGCGTCGTATAGAGCGATGGTGCAACCGCCGCGAACACTCGATGCACCACTGCCATATAGGTTTGCCGAAACAACCCCGCCCTTTTCGCACTCTCCCAACGGTCAAAAACGCGTTGGTAAGTCTCGCGATCGGGTTCTTGTATTACCTGGGTGGCCAACTCATGCAGCAGTGCGATATTTCGCTCATATTCGATATTGGGTAAGTGACCGGGCGATACAGTACACACACCGTTACTACCTTCACGCCACAACCAATCAAGCGTCTCCTTATCGAGAGTGGCCCGTCCAGCCTTGATTGCTTCGATTGCATCGATACGGCTACGGTATTGTGGCTTCCAACTTCCGTTCTCCCAGTCTGATTGGGCCTGAAACCAATGAGCGCATTGGGCCAGGCTATGTACGTCACGTCCAGCCTCCCAAAGGTTATCCAACCGTTGTGCCAATTCAGCGGGGATACTTATCCCCGAACTCTGTGCACTCCACTTGAACTGGCCTTGCGATAACAGCTCAAGAAGCAATAGGGGCACCAAACCCGAGGCACAATTCGGGCGGGTCTCCTCGGGGATAAACTCGATATATCGACGACTCTTGTTCGCATCCCGCCAATCCTCAGCCTCAAAACTTCCTTTGGTCACAGTCCCGCGCGCGACCATACCTCTAGGGTCAACGCCAAGACGGATCAGATATACCCGGTCCCCTGGTTGCGGCTTAGTTGAATTGCAAGTCCATCGCTCACATACCCCGACCCTTACCCCTGCGTTACCACCATCCTTGTAGTGCTCTGGATTCCAAGTCAGCAGATAAGCATCCTGAATTACTGACATAATCCGACCTCACTCAGTTGTGCCTCAGCATCCGGCAAGCGCAGTTGGCCGGAGATCAGGCGGGGTAGCAGGGTATCGCGCAAATTGGCGAGGGTTTGGGCTTGCTTCTGATTGAGATGAATCTTGTGCCAGATTGCCGCTGCACGTACTTCAAATGCTTGTTTTAACTCGCTCGGGGGGTTGAGTACTGGGTAACTAGGAAACTCTTTCAATGCAATGCGATTCACTGTCGCACCTTGAATAGTGTGCTTGTCGAGGTGTCGCTGAAATGGCGCAGCGACAAACTGATGAAACCAAAAATGGCCGTGTCCATCTATCGCCATAGGACGAATCAACGCCAGCCGACGCCCCAAGCAACACTTAACTTCATCTGGAATCAACGCAAAGAAGCCCAACGTAGCCTCGTAGCTAAAGACGATGTCACCCGCTTTTGGGGTCACACGCTTAGTCCACTTGATGAAGTCTTCATCAGCAATGTGGCGTACGTCACTGAGATCCAATGCTGTGCCAGTCAAGTTCTTGATACCCAAGAAGACAGGCCCAACATTTGATTCTGGCGGTGTAGCGTGGGGGCCATCATAAACCCCCTCAACCACATCACGTATCGGCTGTACTCCCCACCCCTTCGGCACCATACCAAGTTCGGACTCTTCGAAGCTGTCGGGGAACAGGGCGGCGACCTCGGGGGCCAGACCTGCCGGTTGCTCCCCACGAGCACAGGCATGGACCGGGTCGAAGTCAACAAACCACGACTTGAACAACGCCTGCGCGATGGCCTCCAACGTGGCGTTGGTCTCGCGCAGTAGGGAGATACGCTTGCTTAGCACATCCGAAAAATCACTGAGAGACTGAATTACCTTTTCTGGTGGCAGAGGGATAGGAAGTTGACGAATATCCTTCAGGTTAAGTGTTTTTTGAACTGTAGTATTAAGTACAGAATCAATCAGGTGTTTACTCGCTGCGCTCTCCAAGACGGCCTTCAAGTAAATACGCCAGCCAGGGTTAGCAAGCCTGATAACAGCGATAGCTCTTGCAGGGTTCCAACCGGCCATGCAAGGCTCTACAACAACACACTCACCAGGATTACCAACCAGTGTAATAAGCAATTCATCACCGTGAAGTCGGGTTCGCTGATGTAACTCATCAGTTTCACTTGAGATGCAATAC
Organism: Aeromonas sp. 84A; assembly: GCF_051919345.1. Classification (NCBI taxonomy): domain Bacteria; kingdom Pseudomonadati; phylum Pseudomonadota; class Gammaproteobacteria; order Aeromonadales; family Aeromonadaceae; genus Aeromonas; species Aeromonas sp. 84A. Next base: position 1,948,233 of record NZ_JBQBEW010000001.1, on the reverse strand, counting down.
TCTGGCTTTTGCGTTACCAAGCCACCTTTTATATCACCGACCTTAATAAGCGGTGTACCTCCGGGGGTATGAGGGCCCGGGTACATAACACCAACAGAGATACTTTTAGCGTCTTTCAGTAAAGCCTCGAGAGGTACAACATCCCATTCATAAGGAACAGATGCTCCTGCTTGCATTAAGCGCTTACGTAGCTCAGAACTCATACCCAAGTCCCCCCAGTTTCTGCTTAATCAACAGATCCAGCTCGGCCCCCTTGGTCATCTGGTCGCCGAGTTGTTTGGTTAGGCGAGCCATCTTGTCGGCAAAGGCCTCATCGTCCTCCTCAACCTCTTCGGCCCCTACATAGCGGCCAGGGGTCAACACATGGCCGTACTCGGCAATCTCGGCCAAGGCTACGCTGCGGCAGAAGCCCGCTACATCCTCGTAAGGCTGCTCGCACTCCCCTTTCCATGCGTGGAAGGTATCGGCAATCTTGGCGATGGCGGCCTCGTCCAGTTCACACTGCACCCGGCTGATCATGGTGCCCAGCTTGCGGGCATCGATAAACAGCACCTCGCCCTGGCGGCGGGTCTTGTTCTTGGCGAGGAACCAGAGGCAGGCGGGGATCTGGGTGTTGAAGAAAAGCTGGCCCGGCAGGGCCACCATGCACTCCACCACGTCCGCCTCCACCATGGCACGGCGAATATCGCCCTCGCTATTCTGGCTAGAGCTCATGGAACCGTTGGCCAACACGATACCGGCACGGCCAGTTGGCTTGAGGTGGTAGAGCATATGCTGCAGCCAGGCGTAGTTGGCGTTGCCCGCAGGCGGCGTGCCGTAAACCCAGCGCGGATCCCCCTCGAGGCTACCATGCCACCAGTCGCTGATATTGAACGGCGGGTTGGCCAGCACAAAGTCAGCCCGCAAGTCCGGGTGCTGATTGCGGGTGAAGGTATCACCGTTTTCGCGCCCGAGGTTGTAGTCCATCCCCTGGATGGCGAGGTTCATCGCCGCCAGCCGCCAAGTGGTCGGGTTCGACTCTTGACCGTAGATGGAGACATCACCCAGCTTGCCGCCATGGGCTTCGATAAACCTCTCCGACTGCACGAACATGCCGCCTGAACCGCAGCAGGGGTCGTAGACCTGACCATGATGGGGAGCAAGTACCGCCACCAGCGTCTTGACGATGCTGGCAGGCGTGTAGAACTGGCCCCCCTTTTTGCCCTCGGCACTGGCAAACTCGCCAAGGAAGTACTCGTAGACCTGCCCCAGGATGTCGCGAGCTTCACCGACATCACTGCCAAAACCAATCTTGGAAACCAGATCCACCAGCTCGCCGAGCTTTCCATCGGGCAACTGGGCACGGGCGTAGCGCTTGTCGAGGATACCCTTGAGGCGCGGGTTTTCCTGCTCGATCAGGGTCAGTGCATCGTCAATGCGCTTGCCGATATCGGCCTGCTTGGCATGCGCTCGCAGCCCCTCCCAACGGGCCCCTTCCGGTACCCAGAAGGCGTTCACCTCACGGTAGTAGTCACGGTCTTCCAGCTCCTCGGCCAGCAGCTCATCGTCACAGTCGTAGAGGAAGTACTCGTCGCTCTCATCGGCAAAGCGGCGGGTGAGCTCAGCGCGACGGGCGGCGAAGGAGTCGGAGATGTACTTGAGGAAGATAAGGCCCAGCACGATGTGCTTATACTCGGCGGCGTCCATGTCGGCACGCAGCTTGTCTGCGGCAGCCCACAGGGTCTTCTTCAGCCCCTCGATACCGGTAGCTTGCGGCTCATCCTTGGCCTGCTTCGCCCTGCCACTCGCTTTCGCTTTGCGTGGTGCTGCAACGGCGGCTTCGCCATCCAACACCCGGAGTACAGCACCGCCCCGCCCGCGCCCCTTGCGCAGAACGCCCTGTTCCAGCAGGGCCTCGCGTGCGGCGGTAAATACCTCATCGGTCAGGTCGCTGAATTGGGCTTTCAAGGTTTCCATCAGGGCTTGGTTGCCGATGCTGCTGCCATCTTCAGGAACGGCGGCCAGCAGCGCCTGGCTGAGCTCGTTGAGGTCGGTCATGGGGTTCTCCGGTTATGCATGTTGCCGTCACAGCTCACCTGCGCGAAAGCCAAGGTGAGGATGCGGGCCAAGTCGTCAGACTGACGGGGCGGCACATGCCGAGCCTTGCGGGCGCAGCAGGGACCTATCCAGGGTGGTGGGTCAACAGAAGGCGATGCAGCCAAGGTGATGCATCGGCGAGAAAAAGTCCGGCCCGTCAGTCGTCTATCCATTATCTGGCGGGCAGTTTATACAAATGAACCCCGCAGCACTATGCGTAATGTCACGCTGGATGCAGTCATCACAGGCGAGGTAGCTCAAGTGGTCAGAAGGCAAGCAGATCAGCCAGACACAATAAAAAAAGGGCCTGATAACAGGCCCGACTAACGCACGAACATCTCACGGAGGAACGAAAGCAATGGGATCGTCACTACCAAACTCACACGGACTCTCACCCGAAACAGCATAGACAAATGACAATTAAATCAATACCAAGGTAGCCATACAAACGTCGTTATTGTTAAGTGGATCAACAATGCGGAATTTTGTTTCAACGTCACTTGCCCAAGACTGCGCAGTTAGCTACCGTGCTTGGGTGCGGCCCGCACGACTTGCACACGAGTCAAACCGGCATTGAATACCCCATATCCTTAATGATCTGATACCCAGCATCCACCTTCCGGTTGCTTAAACGTGTGCACCTGACCCGAAGCGTGGACTCGGAGATTGGATCATGACCATCAAGCAATTCGTGCACGACACGCGCCAGCAACTCGCTGACTCAAGCGCACTGTCACTCAAGACCAGCCACCTCTACGAACTGATCGCCGCCGCTTTCGGCTACCGCAGCTATGCTGCGCTTCAAGCCGAGGCTATCGTGCTGCACCAGACACCTTGGCCCTGTCAGCCTGACCTCGCCCTACTCGAGCAGCGAGGACGTGAGCTCGCGTTACCCCAACCCCAGACCCTGTCGCTGCTGGTTGGCCAACATCTACAACGTGCTGGCGTGGTGAGCATCCAAGTCGAGGCTCTCGGCCTGACTAGAGAGGACGATTGGGATAACACATGGGAAGATGGCTGGCTCGATGATGAGGCCGAGGATGACGACGCGCAGCTCCAACCTGCCCCATCCAGCACGACGCCACTCGATGCGGCGCAGGCACTACTAGCGCAACTTGATGCCTACCATCAGCCCCCAATCGCCCTCCAGGCACTGCAGCAACTGGAGGCCTTCGCAGAACGAGGCCATCCACAGGTGCACTGGTGGCTGGCACAGCGATTGGGTGATGCAGAGACTTATATTGATAACTCCGACGTGCCAAGCGGCTACTGGTACAGAAAGCAACAGGAAGGGATGGTGTTGAGCGGTCCAGAACTGGAGTTTGCCAACGGCTTCGCTGCAATGTTGGAAGAACAACAACGCTGGCTTCATCACACCCTCAAAGCCGCCCAAGGCGGCATCGTCGAGGCACGCTTTGCACTGGCCGAAGCAAGGTTGGATAGCGGCATCTTTGACATTGACCCAGCCACGGTGAGCGACCCGGCAGCCATCGCATGGCTCGCAATGGAACACGACAACCAACAAGCTGCCCACCACTGGTTGACGCAAGCAGCGCAGAGAGGCGATACACAGGCCATGCTCGCCCTCATTGAAGAGTACGACCGGGACAACCTCTACCAATCTTGGGTATGGCTGCGTTTAGCCCAGTTGCTTGGCAACGACTTCACTCAGGACGACTTGAGGGCCATCCATGAGAATGGCGATGACTACGATGATGATGTGGGTGGACCACTCTATGTGGCCGGACGGGAAGGCATCGAACTGCCCCCACTCGCCCCCGAGCTTGCCAGCAAGGCAGAAGAGGAAGCACAGCGCTTGTTCGCCCAGAGCGCCTCAGAGGCTCTATAGCGCAATCAAAGAACAAGGGGGCACCTGCCCCCTTATCCCTTGGCCAGCAAGCGCCCTGGAGGACTGAGCGACGTCAGAACCTGAGCGAACATACACCGGCATGGGCCAAGAAGCTCGCAGTGATGTCGTGACACAATGACACAATGACACTGTCAAATGGCCTCATGATATGAGCTGTTCGATAGGCTAAACCGCTCAATAAGATCTGCTAGCTTCAATTAACAAGTTCGGCACTGTCAGCCTCGACATCTAGCGCAGGCTCTTCCTCGTCAAGCTCAGTGGCTCTACGCGCCATAGTCTGAATGTGGTTGCTCCACCACTCCATCATAGGCCTGCGTCTTTCTAGGAAATCGGTACGGTTATAGGCTGCACGTACAGCGTCTCGATCCATGTGACTCAGTGCGACTTCAATCAAGTCCTTTGCAAACCCTCGCTCGTTGAGCACCGTACTTCCAAGTGACCTGAATCCGTGTGCTACAAGCTTGTCAGCGAATCCCATACGCTTCAAAGCCATATTGACCGTTGACTTGTTACAGTGGCTACGTCGATTACGTTCCCCGGGAAAGACGTAGGGAAACCTGCCCGATATCGGCTTCATTGCGTGCAGAATATCGAGAGCCTGATCTGTGAGAGGTACCTGATGCTCCCGGCGACGCTTCATCTTTTCGGCTGGTATACGCCATACCTTGGCCTCCCAGTCAATTTCATCCCACCGGGCTGTTGCGGCCTCACCCGGCCTAGCAAGGGTATGGAGGCTCCACATGATGAGATTACGCGTAATCACGGTAATGCTGGCTTGGTTTACTGCTCGGAGAAGAACCGGTAACTGACTTGGCTCGATACTGGGCAAGTGCTGCTTGGTTGGTTTATCAAATACCTGACGGATACCTGCACACGGGTTGGCCATGATGTAGCCCGAGTTAACGGCATACGTCATGATCTCGTTGATACGCTGGCAACTACGTCGAACCGACTCGTGCTTCTCCTCCAGCTTGAGAGGGCGCAATGCAGCAATTGCATGTTGTGCCGTCACTTGCTGGATCGGGATATGCCCCAACCCGGGCAACACATGCCGCTCCAATGAGTTCCACAGGTCCTTGGCATACTCAGCGGTCACCCTGCGTTGGTGCAGCGCCCTCCATTCCTCGGCAACAATGCGGAAGGTGAGGTTGGCTGCAAGTCGTTCTTCAGCCTTTTGGTCCTGGGGGTCTTTGCCTTTGGCTAGCAACCGGCGGTATGCATCTGCCTGATCGCGGGCGTCCGACAACGATATCTCCGGGTATGCGCCTAGCGAGATCCGGGTACGCGACCCACTTGGTCGAGTGTATCGAAAGCGCCATAGCTTATTCCCGTTAGGGGAGACGCACAGTTCAAGGCCGTTTCCATCTGAAAGAGTCCATTCGATCTCACGGGGTTTTGCGTTACGCACTTCCGTGGCAGAGAGGGGTTTGGTAATTCTTGGCATTGGTACACGCTCCATCGTAATGCCGCACGTCATGTACCAAAACATGTACCAAAAACCACCGGTTTTAGGCAAATCAAACCGAACTTCGCCGGACACTAAAAAACCCGCAAGGCCTTATACCATGCGGGTTTCCTGTACTATCCCAGACTATCTCGGACTACAATTTGGCGGAGAGACAGGGATTCGAACCCTGGGTGGCATTGCTGCCACAATTGATTTCGAGTCAATCCCGTTCGGCCACTCCGGCATCTCTCCGTGGGGAGAGAGTTTTACCCAAGCAGGGCCGAGGATGCAATAAAAATTTCTTAGATATCAAATGGCTGAATCAGATATCTGGGAGCAGGCTCACATTGCTTTACGCACGGCTTACGTTGCGAGGCCACTCTTGTATGGCCCTGTATCCACCCGCTCGCACACCCGGCCATTATCCATATCGTGACATTCCCCCATTGCCATCAGGCGTCTCTTTTCCCTGCTTGGCGCTCAAATTTATGGGTGATGCCGATTTTGGCCGGTTTCCTATGTATCCCCACATCATTGCGGGTGCGCAGCAAGCTGGTAATCATGGGCTGATTGAGGAACAATCGCGCCATTCTGGCGGCTGTGTTGATGATGTTCCGCCCCGATTGAACTGATGGATCTTCTTATGCGATTGCCGAAACTCAAGCTCCTATCCTTAACGCCCGCCCTTTCCCTGCTGCTGGCAGCGATCCTGCTCTGCGCGGCGCCGGCAGAGGCCAAACGCTACCCGCTGCCACCAGCCGGGAGTCGCCTCATCGGTGAGCTGGAGGATTACATCATCCAGCAGAATGAGCATCTGGAGCTGGTTGGCCAAAATACACAAATTGGATTTTTGGCGCTGCTTGAAGCAAATCCGGGTGTAGACCCCTATTTACCCAAGCCGGGTACCCGCTTGACGCTGCCCACTCAGATGCTGCTGCCTGATGTGCCTCGCGAGGGGATCGTCATCAATCTGCCCGAACTGCGCCTCTACTACTTCCCCAAAGGGAAGAACGAGGTCATCGTGCTGCCCATCGGGATTGGTGATATCGGCCGCGAGACTCCGGAGATGACCACCACCGTCATCGAGAAGAATCCCAACCCGACCTGGGTGCCCGGCCCCATGGTGCGCAAATCCTGGCTGGAGCAAAAAGGGATCACCCTGCCCGCCGTGGTGCCCCCCGGCCCGGAGAATCCCCTCGGCAAGTTCGCCATGCGCCTTGGCTATGGCAAGCGCGACTACCTGATCCACGGCACCAACAAGGATTTTGGCGTTGGCCTGCGGGTAAGTGCAGGCTGCATCCGGCTGCGACCTGACGATATTGAGGCCCTGTTCAAGATTGTGCCGATCGGCACGCCGGTACGGGTCATCAATCAACCGGTCAAGGTAGCCATCGAACCGGATGGTCGGCGCTGGCTGGAGGTACACTCCCCGCTCTCCCGCACCGAAGAGGAGCTTGAAAATGGCGCCCCGCTGATGCTATCACCGGCCATAGAAAGCTTTATCAGCGCACCTGATGTGATGCAGGATGAGGTGACGGCGGCGCTGGAGAGCAAAAATGGCCTGCCCCGCCCCATCAGCAGCCAGCTTGTCAGTGGTTAAGTCAGCAGCGCCCGAGTCGCACCGGAGTCACCTTACCTCATGAAATACCTGCCTCTCATACTCATGGTGATCTGCCATCCCCTGTGGGCAAAAGACATCCTCTGGATGAACAATGGCGATCGTCTGACCGGTACCATCGAAGAGATTGGCGATGAGTCGGTACGCATCTCTTTGCCCTATACCGGTGCCGTTACCGTCAAGCGGGATGCCATCAAGCGCTGGCGACTAGAGCATCAGGATAAACCCAAGGCGACCGCCAAAGGTGGATTCACCCTGTTCAAGGATGAGCAGGATGAACGCAAGGCCTGGCTCTGGACCGGTAGTGGCGATCTCAACATCAAGCTCAAACACAAGGACAAGCACACCAACAACGTCAACTTCAAGGGCAAGACCGAGTTGGCCAATCTGGACTGGCGCTACAGCCTCTCCGGAGAGTACTCCTACGAAACGTCTGACAGCGTCACCGATAACCACGACTACAAGCTGAACCCGACCATTGACTACTTTTTCGATCAACAGTGGTTTGTGCGCAGCTCGCTCAATGCCGAATATGACATGCTGGAGAGCAACTACCTCAGCCTCGACTATGGTACCGGGCCGGGTTACCGCTTCTGGAACGAAAAGCGCCGTCGGCTGGAGTTCGTGGCGCAGGGGGGTCTGCGTAAGACCTACTTCAGGGAAGAGAGCGGGATTGGGTTGCTCTTCAAAGGCAACCGGATCATCGACTATCCCTTTGCCAGCATGAACTGGGATTATCGCCAACCCATCCCGATATGGCGGGAAAAACTGGAGCTGTTCAGTCAGGGGCGCTATCTGCTCTATCTGGATCAACCCTCCCCCTATATCACTCTGAATCGAGATGTGACCGGCAGCGTGGGCTTGCGCTACTACTTCAACGACCACCTGCGCCTCTCCTGGTCGAGCGAGATGGAGTGGGAAGATGGCGAAGTCCATTTCGTCGGTCTCGAGCAAAAGTACAAAGAGACCGAATTCAGGCACCTGCTTAATCTGGGCGCCAGTTTCTGAGTCAACTGCAAACAGAAAGAGGAGCCAAGTTGGCTCCTCTTTCTGTTTTGGTCATCACCTGCCATGGCACTTCTCCGATGATGGAGCAGGCAACAGATGAGAAACCGGCCGTACTCTCAGATAAGTCCCCAAGCGGCAATCTGGTAGATCCATACCATCGCCAGCAGGGTGCCGACCAATCCCATGATGACGCCGATGCGCACCATCTGGTGACTCTCCACCAGACCGGTGGCGTGGGCCAGCGCATTGGGCGGGGTACTGATGGGCAGCGACATCCCGAGCGAAACCGAAATGGTAACCGCCAGGATCAGGGTATGACTGCCGCCCCACTCGGCCAACTCCGGCATGCTGACCGCCAGTGCCGCCACCAGTGGCAGCAGCAGATTGGCGGTTGCGGTATTGGACATGAAGTTGGCCATCACCACTGCCAGCAGACAGGCGCCGATCAGCACCGCCAGCGTGGAGTATTCGTGGAACGGAATGTGGGTGATGAGCCGCTCGGCCAACCCGGAGTCCTCCAGCGCCAGCCCCAGCGCGATACCGCCAGATACCAGCCAGAGCACGTCGAGGGAGATCTTGTGCAGATCGTCCTTGGTGATGATGCCGGTGGTCAGGAACACTGCTACCGGGATCATGGCGACCACGTAGGAACTCATGCCATGCAGATCCCCCAGCAGCCAGAGCACTATGGTGGTGATAAAGGTGAGGTAGACCACCCAGGCGCGAGGGGTCTGCATAAAGCGCCCCTCAATCTTGAGATCCATCCGCTTGAGGGTGCTCGGGAAGAAGCGCCCCAGCAGAAACCAGCCAAGCAGCAACAGCAATACCACGAAGGGCACCGCAAATCCCATCCACTGACCGAACGAGATGGCATGCTCGCCGGTCAGGTATTTGAGGGCCACTGCGTTGGGCGGAGTGCCGATGGGAGTGCCGATCCCGCCGAGGTTGGCCGCCAGCGGAATGGCCAGCACAAAGCCGATTTTGGCTGGGTCCTTGTCGGGGAACGCCGCCAGCACCGGGGTAAGGATGGCCAGCATCATGGCGGTGGTGGCGGTATTGCTCATAAACATGGAGAAGGTGGCGGTGATCAACATCAGCCCCAGCATGACGATCCGGGGATCCTGACCGAACGGGCGCAGCAGCACCCGCGCCAGATTGACGTCCAGATGGTACTTGGTCGCCGCAATGGCGAGGAAAAAACCACCAAGAAACAGCATGATAACCGGCGAGGCAAAGGTCGCCATCACCTCGGTGGACTTGAGCAGCTCACCAAACCCCGGTTCGGCCTTGTCGGCAGTCATGAACCAGAGCCCCTTGTCGGAGAGCAACAGCAGCTCCAGCACGATGATCAGCACCGAGGTAGCAAAGATAGGGATGGGCTCCAGGATCCAGCAGAGGGCGGCCAGCACGAAAATGGCCACGACCCGCTGCTCGATGACGGTGATCCCCTCCAGCGGGATCCAGTGGGTCGGGATCAGCAGGATGGTGAGGCTCAGCAGTAGTGGCAGAATAATCTTGTTATTGATGGGCACTATTGTCTCCAGGATCGGGAGTAAGAAGCCAATAGTGGCATAAAATGCTATCGCCTCACGCGGCCAACTCGCCAAAATGAGAGCTGGCTAACTGCACGGCGCACCGTTTTGTGAGTCATATCAAGCTGGGGTCGGCGCACTATGGCTGACGCCTCAACCCTTGCAACAAACAGGCAAAAAAACGGGCCCGCTGTTCGTTGCACACGACAGCGGGCCCGTTTCACCATTCATGCCGATGAGGGGGCTCAGAAGTAGATGCGGGTCACCGACTCGATGACGCAACCCGGGCGGCGGATCCCTTCGATCTCAACCTTGATCTCTTTGAGCAACTCCAGCCCACCCTTGATGGGGGTGACCCGGGCCAGCTTGGTGCGGGCGCGGATGTTGCTGTCCACCTTGATGGGGTACGGGAAACGTACCTGATCCAGCCCGAAGTTCACCACCATGCGGGCGGTCGGGAACTCGGGGGTGGCCTCATCGACCGAGCCGGTCAACTGCGGCAGCAGCGCCAGGGTCAGGAAGCCGTGGGCGATGGTGGTCTTGAAAGGCGACTCGGCGGCCGCACGCTCCGGATCGGTGTGGATCCACTGGTGATCCCCGGTCACTGCAGCAAACTGATCGATCATCTGCTGGCTGACGTGCAGCCACTCGCCGACATGGGTCTCTTCACCAATGCGGGCCTGCAGGGCGGCATAGAGCTCGGCCGCCTCGGCCCCCAGCTCAACAGCGGGTTCCTGAGCCACGGCAGGCTGACCGTTGGCTACTTGTGCCACGGTTGCTGCATCCTGTTGTTGCTCGCTCTGGGACTCGGCTTGCAAGTCCAGCACACGACCCAGCAAAGGGTGAAGATGTGCCTTTTGCTGAAACTCACGCCAGTAGTCGCGGATCGCCGGAGAGAGCCAATCCTTGAGCTCAAAGGGGTGCTGCGCCAGAATTTCGCGCTTGCGCTTCAGAAAATCGACAACTTTCATCTACCGATCCCTATTTGATTCAATGCCTGTAAAGAGGTCTAACCAGTCCTATTTTATTAAAGTTTCAGCTGTAAGTGCAAAAAAAATCTCGGCGTACACCTGTACCAAGGCGGAAGTAACTACTTACACAATGCAAACCAGCACGATCTGCCAATGAGGAAATCGATTGCCAAAGATGCCGCCAGCAGGGAAAATTCGCGGTGCTCATCATGAAAAAAGGCCCTCATCGGGCCTTGTGGTGGGGACTCAGCGCGCGCTAGACCAGCCGCGACGCAATTCCTCTTCATCCAGAAAGGACCAGGCGAGGATCCGGCTCACCTTGTTGCCCTGTGCCATGTCGATCACCCGTACCTGACGCGCCCCCACCCGGTTCAATGCCTTTTTCGCCCCCGGCAAGTTCTCTTTTTTCGACACCAGCGAGCTGAACCAGAGGCACTGAGTGGCAAACTCCTTGCTCTGGGCAATCATGTTGGCCAGAAACGCCGCCTCGCCCCCTTCGCACCAGAGCTCGGCCTTCTGGCCGCCAAAATTAAGCACAGGGGCGCCTGTCACCTCCTTGCCCAGATTGCGCAGCTTGCGCTCCGTCCCCTTACTCGCCTCTTCCAGCGACGCATGGAACGGCGGATTGCACAGCGTCAGGGCGAAGCGCTCCTTCGGCCCTATAATGCCGCGAAACACATGGTTGGGGTTACCCTGCAAACGACACTCAATCTGGTTGCCGAGTCCGTTGCTCTTGGCCAGCAAAGTGGCCGCCTTGACCGAGACCGGATCGATATCCGATCCCACAAAACGCCAGCCATATTCGCGGGCCCCCAGCAGCGGATAGATACAGTTTGCCCCCACCCCGATATCCAGCACTCTCACCCCCTTGCCGGTAGGGAGCTGGCCTGCGCTCTCGGCCAGCAGGTCGGCCGCCCAGTGCAGGTAGTCCACCCGTCCCGGGATAGGCGGGCAGAGGTAACCGGCAGGCAAGTCCCAGTGGGCAATCCCGTAGTGATGGGCCAGCAGGGCGCGATTGAGGGTCTTCACTGCATCGGGATCGGCAAAATCGATTGTGCGGGTGCCGTAGTCATTGATAAAGACGTGGGCAGCCAATTCGGGAGTTCGCAGGCAGAGCGCCTCAAAGTCGTAACCCGCCTGATGGCGATTACGGGAGTGAAGTCCGGATTTACGGTCGCCCGACTTGGGGCCACCGGCTGATGGGATGCGGGGTTTCATGCTGAGCCTGCCGAAGAAAACGGGCCCACACTATAGTGATTTGACTCGGGAAAGTCTAAACGAGGGCAATAAAAAACCGGGCTATCGAGCCCGGTTCAAGTGAGGTTGGAAAAACAGTCCGTACTGCGAGCCGTTTGTCCAGCCTGACTCAGATATCGATCCGGCGAGCTTGCCAGAACTTGTTGCGCCAATATTGGCTATCCAACTTGGAGCGCGTCACACCGGCGCGGGTCGAGGCGTGGATGAATTCACCATTGCCGACATAGATACCAACGTGGTTGAGACGACGATTGATTTTGAAGAAGACCAGGTCACCCTCGACCAAATCCTGCTTGGAAACGCGCGTCCCTTCGTGGACTTGGGAGCGGGTATCGCGGGGTAATTCGATACCGACGGCATTGCGGAACACTTCACGGGCAAAGGCGGAACAGTCGATACCGCGCTGGCTGCTGCCACCCATCCGGTAAGGAACACCACGCCACTCTTTGTATACAGTCAGGATTTCATTCACATCGGGTGTCTGGGAAGCTTCCGGTTCGATGACAGGTTCAACCATGGAAACTTCGATCTTGCTCGCGACCTCGGGTTGGGGTGCCGAGGCACAACCCACCATTCCGAGCGCGACCAGCAGTAGCATCAGGTGGCGCAATCCTTTATCCCCGCTAAATAGTAAATCTTGTTAAAATACGGCCCCAAAGGGCAATTTATAAGGCAACAGCACCCGACTATATCCAAGAATTCTATCGAGGCAAGTGAAAATCCCTATCAAGCTCACATTTTTGCAAGGAAATGCACGATTTTTCATAATTAATGTGATCATGACCAAACAATATACAATCGCAAAAAGAGCCTTAGGCCTCATAGATAACTGGCTTTTATCCCTGCTTCAGCACCTTTTTAAAGTGAAAAATCATGATCGAAACCGATCTTTTTTTGTTAAAACCGGCCAGGGTATGCCAGGAGCTGCTTGCTCAATTGCCTGAATGGCTGTCAACCGATGAGCAGCATATCTGGCAAGCCATGACCCATCCTGAACGGCGTCAGGAATATCTGGTGAGCCGCGCCCTGTTGCGCCAGCTATTGGCCGAGCGGCTGCAACAACCCGCCGCCAGTCTGCAATTTTGCAACGGCCCCCACGGCAAGCCCCGACTGCATGATGATGCTTGGCAGTTCAATCTGAGCCACAGTGGCAGCTGGCTGGTGCTGGCGCTCTGCCCGCAGGGGCCGCTTGGAGTGGATATAGAACTGGGCAAACGGCGGCGGCATCCCCTCCCCCTGGCCCGCCGCTTTTATGCACAGAGTGAATATGAGTGGCTCTGCGCACAGCCTGCTCAAGAGCAGGAGAGCGCCTTCTACCGGCTCTGGTCACGCAAGGAGGCGGTACTGAAAGCCCACGGTGGCGGCATAGCGGCGGGGCTGGAGAAGGTACGATTTATCCCGGAGGAAGGATGGCGACTCGACAACCGGCTCGATGACACCCCTTATCAGGTACAGGATTGGCCCTTTGCCAGCGGCTGGCTCAGCCTCGCAGCGGCGGCAGCCCCTGTGACCTTTTACCGGCTGGATGAGCGCTTGAATTGCCACTCGCTTAACCCCATGTTACTCAACACCATTTCTGAAGAGTCCAACTCATGATCGTCGACATTACTCCCCAGAATTTTCACGCTGAACTTATCGATGCGTCCATGAAGAAGCCGGTCGTCATCTATTTCCATGCTCCGCAGATGCCGGAGTGTCAGGGGATGACACCGCTGATCGAATCACTGGTTGGGCCCGCCAATGAGCAGGTCACCCTGGCCAAGGTGGATATGAACGATCCCCAGTTGCAGCCGCTGGCCAGTCAGCTCGGCCTGCGCGCCCTGCCGGCGCTGGTGCTGTTCCATCAGGGTCGCCCTGACGAACAGGGGATCATCGAAGGGCCGCAGGATGAAGCCACCCTGCGCCAGTATTTCGCCGCCTTCGCCCCCAAAGAAGAGGAAGAGTTGCTGGCCAAGGGACAACAGGCGCTGGCTGACGAGCAGCCCAGCATCGCCTATGCCCATCTGACCAAGGCACACCAGCTGGCTCCTGAACGTCACGACATCAGCCTGTGGCTCATTCAAGCTGCGCTCGACCTCAACCTGCTGGATGAAGCGCAGGAGCGCCTCGGCACCATCCCGATGGCGGCGCAGGATGGCCACTTCCATACCCTGAGCTCACGACTGGCGCTGGCCCTGCAAGCGGCAGACAGCCCGGAGCTGCGCGCGCTGGAAGCCCGCCATGCAGAACAGCCTGATGATTTTGCACTGGCTCAGGAGCTGGCGGTGCAATACAACCAGGCTGGCCGTCAGGAAGAGGCGTTGGGACTGCTGCTGGAGATCCTCAAGCGGGATTTGGCATTCGGCGATGCCAGAAAGACCTATCTCGATATTCTGGCGACCATGGGCAGCACACCGGCGGCGCAGAGCTATCGTCGAAAACTCTATAGTCTGCTCTACTGAGCGGAATCGAACTGGCTGGTAATGATGGGGGAGTGCCGGGAAACCGGCATGACCTCATGGGTCAAGTACGAAGAAGGTACTGTGGGAATAAGTTACTGTGAGAATAGTGGAGATACGGTGAATTTCAGGCAAAAAAAAAATGGCGCAAAACTGCGCCATTTTTTTCGCATGGATTACTTCTTGTAGGAAGTAGCCATGTTGTCGATGCGCTGGTTAGCACGCATAGCTTCTTGCTTGGCTTCGGCAACATCAGCAGCGATTTTGGACTGATCAGCACGAACTGCGCTAACATCTTGAGCCAGTTGGTCAACTTTGTTAGACAGATTCTGAACGGAAGTTTCCAGTTCGCTGGTGTTTGCACAACCGCCCAGCAGAGCGGACAGACCAACAACACCTACCAACAACAATTTTTTCATTTTTAAAGCTCCCTTGAACTCGCCAGACGTTTAGCAAGCGGCGTGATTATGGCACAAAAAAATCCTACTTTGCATAGTCCCCACCACAGATAAATGCATTAAAACCCTCATTTTTTTTTGAATGAACAGTTTTTGTCCAGATTCGTCTAAAAAATGAGTGCCGTGTGGTGGGGGCACGGACAAAGGTTAACCAAATTTTTGCCTTATTACAATTTCGTATGAGGCTCAGGCTGTACGTTCTGACAACAATTGACGATATTGCACCAGATCCTCGATGGTCAGCACCGGCATCTGGTGCTTGCGACCGAACGCAACCAGATCTGGCAGACGCGCCATCGAGCCATCTTCTTTGGTCAATTCACACAACACACCAAACGGTTTGAGACCAGCCAGCAGCATCAGATCGACCGTCGCTTCGGTATGACCACGGCGGGTAAGCACCCCACCGGTTCGCGCCCGCAACGGGAAAACATGACCCGGGCGGTGCAGATCACCCGGTTTGGCGCCGTCTGCGATGGCTGCACGGATGGTGGTGATGCGATCAGCCGCCGAGACACCGGTCGTGACCCCCTGCGCCGCTTCGATGGTCACGGTAAAGGCGGTCTGGTAGTGGCTGGAGTTGGCCTCCACCATCATCGGCAGTTCGAGCTGGCGAACCCGCTCGTCGGGCAGGCAGAGGCAGACGATGCCGGAGCACTCGCGGATCATCAGCGCCATCTGTTCATTGGTCATGGATTCGGCGGCGAAAATGAGGTCGCCCTCGTTCTCCCGATCTTCATCGTCGGCCACCAGCACGCCGCCTCCGGCACGCAAGGCAGACAGCGCCGTTTCGACACGGGCAACGGGATCACCGAATTCACTGAGTAGAGACTGATTCATGGTAAAACTCCTAAACAACAAGACAAGGACCAGAATCAGGGCATGGAAAGGCAGACAGAGACGGGCATGCAGCGGCAAGCCCACAAGGGCCAACACGGCAAGGTCTGTCTTATCCTCTTTCATCCGGACTATGACCGTCGGCTCCGGCATCTCACCGGATCTGCTGACCCCGACCCGGCAATCAGCCAAGTCGGGCGCTCGCGGGCTCCCCGAGTCAATCGGGATACCGCCGGTGGGGAATTGCACCCCGCCCTGAGAATAAGCGCAGACAGCCTAAAGAAAAACGGTTGCAGATACCAGCCAAAATCCCCCACTGGCTGAAAAGCGTTTCAACATTGCGCCCGGGATCCCGCTCTGCAGCCCGCTCGCCAGCACGAGAGGCCATGACTGGCGAATTTCTTTATGGCGCGGATCGGTTTATGGCATAGTTCCCGAAACAAAAAAACAGAGCCCGAAAAGAGAGCCTGAACAACGCTGCCGACGCAGACAGCAGCGCCAACACCACAAACGGAAAATGACAGAGATGGAAAAGAAAATACTGCTCACGGATTGCCCGGATGCCAAAGGGCTCATCGCCAAGATCACCAACATCTGCTACAAGCATCAGCTCAACATCATCAAGAACGATGAGTTTGTGGATCACGAGAATGGCCGCTTCTTTATGCGTACCGAGCTGGAGGGGCGCTTCAACGACGAGACCCTGCTGGCCGACCTCGATGATGCCCTGCCCACCGGTGCCCAGCGCCGTCTGGTCAAGGCGGGCAAGAAGCGCATCGTCATCCTGGTGACCAAAGAGACCCACTGCCTCGGCGATATTCTGATGAAGAACTACGCGGGCGCGCTGGATATGGATATCGTCGCGGTGATCGGCAACTACGACACCCTGGCCGAGCTCACCGGCAAGTTCGATATCCCGTTCCACACCGTCAGTCACGAGGGTCTGAGCCGTACCGAGCATGAAGAGCAGGTGCGCGCCATCATCGACAGCTATGAGCCTGACTATGTGATCCTGGCCAAGTACATGAGGGTGCTGACCCCGAGCTTCGTCGAGGCCTATCCGCGCAAGATCCTCAACATCCACCACTCCTTCCTGCCCGCCTTTATCGGTGCCCGCCCCTACCGGCAGGCGTTTGATCGCGGCGTCAAGCTGATCGGTGCCACCGCCCACTTCGTGACCGACGATCTGGATGAAGGCCCCATTGTCGAACAGGACGTGATCCACGTCGGTCACGCCTTCAGTGCGGAGGACATGGCCAAGGCTGGTCGGGATGTGGAGAAATCGGTGCTGAGCCGCGCGCTGGAGCTGGTACTGAACGAGCGGGTGTTCGTCTACGGCAACAAGACGGTAGTCTTCAAGTAATTCGCCCACACGGCACGTATGCAAACGCCAGAAACAACAACGGCTCCCGCGGGAGCCGTTGTTGTTTCTGCGCCGAGTGTCAGAGCGGCAGATCGTTTACCGTCACCGCGCCCTTCTCCAGCTTCAGCTCGGAGGTCAGCGCTTGCTTGTCGGCCTTCAGATAACCCATCAGGGTCAGTTGATCGAGCATGGGGGCCAGTTGCGGCACCGCCTTGCCCAACTTGTCGCTGAGGCTGGCATGCAGCACGCCGGAGAGGGCCTGCATCCCCGCGTCGCTGTTGAACAGCTGCTCCAGCGAGGTGGAGGCCAGCTTCACGTCCCCCTTCATGGTCACCGCCTCACCGTTGAGCTTGGCGCTGAGATCGGCCAGCTCCAGGGTCGCACCACGTTTGAGCATCTTGTCCAGCGCCTGCTGGATGGCGGCATCTTCAACTCCCTTGCCACCGGCTGCCTGCAGCCCCTGATACCCTTCCAGATCCAGACCGTTGAGGTTGAGCGCCAACTTGCTGTCGGTCACTGCCAGGGTGTCGGTCTCGTTCTCCAGATCCAGCTTGGCAATTTTCATCTGATAGCTGCTGGAGAGGGTCTGGGCATCATCACCGGTCAGCTGAGTCTCGGTGGTCATCCCCTGCAGGGCGACCTTGACGCTGTCAGGCAGTTGCACCGTGAGGGCCGAGAGGGTCATCTCGCTCTGGGGCGAGAGGAGCACACCGTTGATCTCGGCAATGTCGGCACTCCCTTTCAGGTCGGCCAGCACCAAGTCCATCTTGCTCTGCTCTTCATGGACCGTCATCCCCTGCCAGGTCATGGTGAGGTGACCATTCCCCTCCAGATTGCCGTGGAACTCGCCGCTCAGGGGCAGGAAGCTGAACTCGTCCAGCCCCTGTTTGATCTTGAATTCCTTGGCCCAGAAACGGCTGCTGTTACCCTGGGTCCAGAGACTGGTGACCGACTCCAGACCTAGTTCCCACTGCTCCATGCCCAGTGCGGTGAAAACCGGCGCTAGCGTGCCATTATGGGTATCGAGCAGGAAGTGGCTCTTGATGTAGAGCGGGAGGATCTGGCTCTTGACCACCAGTTGCAACTCGATGGGCTGACTGCCCTCCAGCTCGCTGTCGATGGCAGCCAGCTCCTCCGGCGTCACCACGACCTTCAGGACCCCGTCACGGGTGAAGAGGTTGCTGCTGCCCGGCAGCCACTGCATGTCGAGCCCACTCTCTTTCTCCACCTTGGCGATCTGCTCCGCCATGATGTTGTCGAAGCTGTTGCCCGTGTACCAGCACGCAGCCAGACCACCACCTACCAGTGCCGCACCCACGGCGAGGACCACTATCTTTTTCATATATCCATGTGTCTCCAGGGAGTTGTCACTGCACTCTACGGGGCGGACTCGGGGCTAGGCAAGTCCAATCAGATGGCGAGTCCACTTTCTTGCGGCTCGCCACAACATCACAGCAAGGGGCTGAAGAGATAGAAGATGTTCTCCATCGCCTTCTTGTACCAGGGGCGGGCCTGCCATTGGGCTAGGGTCATCGGGGTGGCTTCCGCCATATAGCCCTGTACCAGCCGGGTCATCTGGGCCACGAACGAGGGGTTATCCACCAGCAGGGTCACCTCGAAGTTGAGCCAGAGGCTGCGCCGATCCAGATTGACCGTCCCCACCAGCGCGAAGTCATCATCCACCAGCACGCTCTTGGTATGGAGCAGACCGGCATCGTAGCGGTAGATCTCCACCCCGGCCGCCAGCAGCTCCTCCATAAAGGCGTTGCAGGCGTAATTGGCCATGATGGAGTCGTTGCGTGCCGGCAACACCAGCTGCACCTGCACTCCGCGCGCCGCTGCCGAACTGAGTGCGGCCGCCAGTGGATCGTCGGGTACAAAGTAAGGAGTCGTCAGCACCAGATGGCTGCGTGCCTGATAGATGGCCAGCAGCAGGCTCTGCTGGATGCAGTCGCCGCCGACGAAGGGACCGGACGGGATCAGCTGGGCGCGGTAGTTGGTCTGGGGCCAGGCCTCCGGCTCATGCTGCAGACTGTCGAGCAGCCGCTCGCCGGTCTCCATCTCCCAGTCCCAGACAAAGATCGACCACATCAGCGGCACCATGGGCCCCTGCACCCGGATCATGATGTCGACCCACTGGCCGACCCCGGCATCCTGTTTGAAGAAACGGGGATCCACCATGTTCATGGAGCCGGTGTAACCCACCCTGTCATCGATCACCACCAGCTTGCGGTGCATCCGCAGATCCTGACGCTGGAACAGAATGCGCCAGGCGCCGACCGGCAGCACCTCCACCAGCTTGACCCCCGCCTTGCGCAGCTTTTTGGGCCAGTGGGAGCGGAAGAACTGCTTGCTGCCCACCGAATCAAGCAGCAAGCGACAATCCACGCCGCGTTGCGCCACTTCAATCAGCGCCTCGCACACCTCGTCGGCATCGCCGCCGGGGTGCCAGATATAGAACTCCAGATAGCAGGAGAGCGTCGAGCGACGGATATCCTGGGCAATCTCGCGCAAGATCCAGTCCGGCTTGTTGAGCAAGGTCATGCGGTTGCCAGAGAGCATCGGCATGGCGAGCCGTCCCTGGATCAGATCGTGCAGCGGCTGTGCTTTGGCGCCCACTTCGCAGCAGTGCTGCGGGAACAGACGGGCCAGTTGACGGATCCAGATGGCATAAGGGCGATACATGGCCTGGGCGCGCTCGGCACGACGGCGCCCCAGCTTTATTTCACCAAACAGCACATAGAAGCCCACCCCGGCAAACGGAATGGCATAGATCAGCGCCAGCCAGGCCAGCGACACCCCGATGGGACGGCGTTTCATCACCACCCGAAACGACACACCGGTGACAATCACGGTATGAAAAAGCAGTAGCAGCCAACCCAGAAAACGGGAAAACAGCAGTTGAAGATCGTGTTCCAGACCGTTAAACAACGGGGACTCCTTCTAATCGACAAACAGCGCGGTGGGCAGACCCCAACCGGCCGGGATGGTATGCTGTAAGGCAAATCCATTCTATCAGGTCGCACGCATGATCCTGCAATCTATGCTGCTCAGCCTGGCCATGCTAGGCCAAGGCTCATATGACATCAATGAGCAACAGATAAACCAGTACCTGCAATCTCAGGTGCAAGTCGACAAACAGCTGGAGCTGCCGGGCATCATCAAGGCCCATGTGACGCTTGAGCAGAGCGATGTCCAGATCGGTCGCCAACGCCCCGATACCGCCCGGGTCTATGGCAAGGGCAAGCTCAAAATCGCCCTGCCAGACAATACCGAATATGACGCCCGCCTGCAGATGACCTATGAGGCGAGACCCCGCTATGACAAGAGCCAGAGCGCGCTGTTTCTCGATAACATGAAGCTGGTGGAGTACAAGCTGGAGCCGGAGGCGGCCGAAAAGAAGTTCGGGCTGATGCTCAACATGCTGCTGCAGAGCATGGAGAAGCGACTCGAGACCAAACCGGTCTACAAACTCAATGACAAGGACCCGGATCAGGCCTGGCTGAAGGAGAATCTGCTGGGGCTGGAGCTGTCACCGGGCAAGATCCACATGCTGACCAAACCCCGCTAAACCACTCAATTCAGGAGGGGCTGGGTGGTATCCCGTACCAGCAGCTCCACCTGATAACCCTGCTGCTGCTGCCGCTCGTAGAGGGAGAAAAGCGACCCGCTCAATTGATTGAGGGGCATATCAGCAAACCCGGCCTTGAGATAGAAAGGCTTCTCGAAGGGCAGCGCCTGACAGACCACAGGTTTGTCCAACAGACCGTGACAGGCGTGCTGCAGCAGCCGTGACCCCAATCCCAGCGACTGGTAGTGGGGCAACAGGCGAAAGCCGCACAGATGGTAAAACTCCTCCTCGTCCCGCAACCGAACCGCCCCCACCAGCCAGTGAGCATCACGCACGACAAAGATCCGCTCGGCCAGATCCGGCACATAGTGGGAAAACGTCGTCTCGTAATAGTCCCTGATAAGGGAGAGGTCGGCGTCGCAGTACTCTTCGAAAGTGAGTTCCATCGCCAGCTTGCTTGTCACAGACAAATCCTTTGATAATCAGTTATTAGTGCCAGATACGGTGCGCTAATCCGACCACATGACGCCAGCACGATAGCATGCCTTTCGTCAACAAAAAAGCGGACTTCGTGGGCAGCTTGCTTACCCGGTGGAAGAGGCCATGACCCACCGCCTGACGGCCAAAACCGTGCTTTATGATGACAATCCTTTATTGCGGCGGATACTTTGATCCCGGTCACCGAATCGGATCATTTGCCCCCTGTTGGCCGCTTGTTCTGCCCTCGTCATGATGCTTTACTCAACATGGTCATCACAAGAAGGAGTATTAGGGTTGAAAGCATGGATGCTGGCAGGCCATATGTTGTTGATCCCCCTGAGCGGATGGAGTCAGACTCCCCCCCCCGCGGAGGTGATCTTCCTGACCGCCGCGCCCTCCCCCTTGCGTCCGAGCAAAGATGCCACTCCCGCCTCACAACCCGACACCGCTCAAACAGCGGCAGTCGCCACCAACGGCAAGAAGCAGATCCAGGTCTATAAATCGGTGCAGCAGAACGGGGTGGTTCGCTACTCCGATATGGCACCCGAACAGGGCCATTACGAGCTGCTGCTGTTCAATGACTGCTTCGCCTGCGATCCCAAATCCAGCGTCAACTGGCAAACCACAGGGCTGTTTCTCTATGACTATGCCAGCACCATCAAGGCGGCCGCCAAAACCTATCAGGTTGAGCCGGCGCTGATCCGGGCGCTGATCCATGCGGAATCCGCTTTCAATCCGCTGGCGGTCTCCCGCAAGGGGGCGATGGGGCTGACCCAGCTGATGCCCGCCACGGCGCGGGAGTTGGGGGTCGGCAATGCCTTGCTGGCGGAGCAGAATATCTTCGGCGGGGTGAAATACCTGGCGGGACTGCTCAAGCAGTATGACGGCAACGTGGCGCTGGCGACCGCGGCCTACAACGCAGGCGCGGGCGCCGTACAAAAACATGGCGGTATCCCGCCCTATGCGGAAACCCGTGCCTATGTGGAGCGCGTCCAGCTCCTCCACCTGCGCTACAAAGAGATGCTGCAGGACAAAGGGCTCTGAGGTTAGCCTCGGTTAATGCTCTTTTCTCGCCCCTCCAGAAACAAAAAACACGCCCGCAGGCGTGTCGATACCACACTTTGTTTCGCAAATGATTACTTCTGCTCAGTCGCCACCAGGCGATAAGCCAGCGCACCCAGAATGGCACCGACAATCGGGGCAACCCAGAACAGCCACAGCTGGCTGATAGCCCAGTCACCGACAAACAGCGCAACACCGGTACTGCGGGCCGGGTTGACCGAGGTATTGGTCACCGGAATGCTGACGAGGTGGATCAGGGTCAGGCACAGACCGATGGCGATCGGCGCGAAACCGGCAGGCGCACGGCTATCGGTGGCCCCCATGATGACAAACAGGAAGAAACCGGTCATCACCATTTCGCATACCAGTGCGGCAGTCAGACTGTAACCACCCGGAGAGTGCTCACCGTAGCCGTTGGAAGCAAAACCGGCAGAGAGATCAAACCCTGCCTGACCGCTGGCAATCACGTAAAGCACGGCAGCGGCGGCAATGCCACCCAACACTTGCGCCACGATATACGGCAGTACACCGGATGCCGGAAAACGACCACCCGCCCACAGACCGACGGTCACGGCCGGATTGAGGTGGCAACCGGAGATATGGCCGATGGCAAACGCCATGGTCAGCACGGTCAGACCGAAAGCCAGCGAGACCCCCAGCAGACCAATCCCGACGTGAGGGAAGGCAGCAGCCAGCACGGCACTGCCGCAACCGCCCAATACCAGCCAGAAAGTGCCCATAAACTCAGCAGCAACAGGTTTCACATTATTTCTCCCATTTGAGATAACACCGAACAAGACCCGAGAAGGGCCCATGCTTGAACAAGCGCAGCATTATGGGAGTGTGAGTCCAGATTGCGAACCCGGCGGGCAGAGCTCATTGAATGTGATGTTCGTCACAATTAGTTGATTAGATAAGGGATTTATCATTAAGACAGCCGGCTGCACATCTCATACCCAAGGGCGTCATGCGACAACTTGTGACACCGTTTAGCTCGAGTGCTCATCCCTTGAACGATAAAAACGGAGGCGTGGTCAGTCTCCTGCAGGGGCAAAACGGCTGACAACCTGCCCCTGATGCTCAATCCACTCCATAAACATGGCGACGGGACGGGCATAGACCTGACCATCCTGCTCGGATTGATAAATGACCAGCTGCTCCTGGGTTTCGGTATGCAAAGCCAGGGCAAGCACTTGATAGTAACCCCCCTTGAAGTGGCGATAGCGGCCTGGAACGGGTGCTTGCATGGGAAAACCTCGCAGAAGTGAACACCGATGAGCGAACCACATAAAGATGACACCATGAGTGCCAGTCAACTCATCGAAAAGGGGGACGAAGACGATTTTTTACACAAGCCAATCGTGCCACAGGATCCGGATATTGCAACACAGTCAGGCAGCTTTGTTAATTCGTTCCCCATGTTTCACTAGTTAACCTTGGTTAGCACCAAAGATCGTGCTGAATTTAACGTTCTAGCAACCCTGTTTTAGGGCTAAAAATCAGGGAATTCTTCTAAAAAGAGGATTGTTCTAGCATTCAATTCTGTGAAGAATAGGGGAAAAGAAATTTGATACTAAAAATCGCCTTTTTCGCCAACGCGTCCCTGTGGGGAAGGAATCACACTCACCATGTTCACAATCGACAAGTCGCACAAGCTCGACGATGTCTGCTATGACATCCGCGGCCCGGTGCATAAAGAGGCTCGCCGTCTCGAAGACGAAGGCCACCGCATTCTCAAGCTCAACATCGGCAACCCGGCCCCGTTCGGCTTTGATGCGCCGGAAGAGATCATCAAGGATGTGATCCTCAACATGCCGCTGAGCCAGGGCTACTGCGACTCCAAGGGGCTCTTCTCTGCCCGTAAAGCGGTGATGCAGTACTACCAGCAAAAAGGGATGCGCAAGGTCGATATCGACGACATCTACATCGGCAATGGCGCCAGCGAGCTGATCGTGATGGCGATGCAGGCGCTGCTCAACAATGGCGACGAGATGCTGGTGCCCTCCCCCGACTACCCGCTCTGGACCGCTGCCGTCACCCTCTCCGGTGGCCATGCGGTGCACTACCGCTGCGATGAAGGGGCTGACTGGTACCCGGATCTCGACGATATCCGCGCCCGCATTACCCCGCGCACCCGCGGTCTGGTACTGATCAACCCCAACAATCCGACCGGTGCAGTCTACGGCAGCGAGTTCCTGTTGGAGGTGATCGAGATCGCCCGCCAGCACAACCTCATCATCTTCGCCGACGAGATCTACGACAAGATCCTCTACGACGATATCTCCCACACCAGCGTCTGCACCCTGTGTGACGATGTGATGGTGGTGACCTTCAACGGCCTCTCCAAGGCCTACCGCGCCTGCGGCTTCCGTCAGGGCTGGATGGTCATCACCGGCCCCAAAGGCCGTGCCCGCGGTTACATTGAAGGGCTGGAGATGCTGGCCTCCATGCGACTGTGCGCCAACGTGCCGATGCAGCACGCCATCCAGACTGCGCTTGGCGGCTACCAGAGCATCAACGAGCTGATCCTGCCGGGCGGCCGCCTGCGCAAGCAGCGGGACAAGGCGTGGGAGCTCTTGAACGAGATCCCCGGGGTTTCCTGCGTCAAACCCAAGGGAGCGCTCTACATGTTCCCGCGCCTCGACCCCAAGGTGTATGACATCCGCGACGATCAGAAGATGGTGTTCGACCTGTTGCAACAGGAAAAGCTGCTGCTGGTACAGGGCACCGGCTTCAACTGGCCGGCACCGGATCACTTCCGGCTGGTGTTCCTGCCCCGCGAAGAGGAGCTGGAAGATGCCATCGGCCGCCTCGCCCGCTTCCTCAAGGGCTACAAGCAGTAAGCAAAGCTCATGAAAAAGGCTCCCGCGGGAGCCTTTTTGTTATCTGTGGTTTTATCCGTGCCATCAGCCGTGCAGCAGGGCACCGGCCACCAGCACCGCCATGGTGATGAGAGCCACCCCGATGATGAAGGGCAGCACCCAGCGCACGAAGCGATCGTAGGGGATCTTGGCGAGCGCCAGACCGGCCACCAGATGGGCGGCGGTGGGGGCAAACAGGTTGATCCAACCGGAGGCGGACTGATAGGCAGTGATCACCAGATCCCGCGAAATACCGGAGAAGTCCGCCAACGGCCCCATCAGCGGCATGGATACAGTCGCCAGCCCCGAGGTGGAGGGGATGAAGAAGCTCAGGATGATGTGCACCAGATAGGCCATCAGGATGAAGACCGACGAGGAGAGTCCGGTCACCAGCCCTTCAGCCCAATGCAAAATGGTGTCGATGATGACGCCCTGCTCCATCACCACATAGATGCCGCGCGCCACCGCAACCACCAGTGCCACCCCGATGAGATCCCGAGCGCCGCTCAGGAAAGTCGCCACATAGTTGGACTCCGGCATCCGGTTGATCAGCGCGATCAGGATGGAGGCGCTGAAGAACAGGGTGGATAGCTCATCAAACCACCAGCCAAAGGTGGGCAGCGCATCGATCCCCAAATCCGACCAAGGCACCACCGCATAGATCATCAGCAGGAAGGTGCCGAAGAAGACCAGCATGGTGAGCTTCTGCTTGCCGGTGAAGGCGAGGTTGCCGCTCTTCATCTGGGAGAACTCGTCGTCATAGACGATGTCGGCCAGAACGGAGCGGGACTTGTCCTGCTGCACCTGCTTGGCGTAGCGCATCACGAACCAGGAGGCGAAGATCACCAGCAGCAGCCACTGGATGACCCGCAGGCCAATCCCCTCACCGATGGGAATACCGGCAAAGCCTGAGGCGATACCTGTGGCAAATGGGTTGACGGTAGAGGCGAGCACCCCGACCCCGGAGCCAAGCAGGATGATCCCTGCCGCCACCATGCGATCGAAGCCCGCCGCCATCATCACCGGCACGATCAGCGCCCAGAAGGCTACCGTTTCCTCTGCCATGCCGAAGGTGGATCCGCCGAGGGCAAAGAGAGCGATCAGTACGGGGATAAGCAGCCGCTCACGGCCGGCAAAGCCGCGCACAATGGCCCCCACCCCGGCATCCAGCGCACCGCTTTGCATGGTCACCGCGAGAAAACCACCGATGATGAGCACGAACAGCGCCACGTCGGCCGCCTTGTGAAAGCCCTGAATGGGGGCCTTGAGCACCTCGAACACCCCCTGCGGGTGGGCGGGTAACTCGGTGTAGCTGCCAGGCACCGGCAACAGCCGCTCGTCGCCGCTGTAATCGGCCACGGCCGCTGCCGCCACCGGCTGCTGGGTCTTGGCGGTGACATAGTCATATTTGCCCGCTGGCAGCACCCAGGTCAGGGCGGCCATCAGGGCGATGATGATGAAAAGCAGGGTATAAACAGTGGGGAGTTGGCGCTTCTTGGGCGCCTCGTTTGGAGTGGTCATAGCTTCCGTACCTCGGCAATGCCGTCTGTGATCCGATCAGCGCAAGACTAGCGGGTTTGATATGGGAAAAAGGTGATCGCTGATAATAAAATTCCGCAAATTAGCGGAATGTTTGCCAAAAAAACAGGGCCCCGCGGGGCCCTGTTTTCACTTGAGTCAGACTCAGAGCTCGACCACGTCGAATTTCACATCCGGATTTACATCCGCATCGTAATCGACCTCATCCAGACCGAAACCGAACAGGCGCAGGAACTCCTGCTTGTAGCCGGTGTAGTCAGTCAGCTCGGAGAGGTTTTCGCTGGTGATAGATGGCCACAGGTCGCGGCAGGTCTGCTGCACATCTTCACGCAGTTCCCAGTCATCCATGCGGATGCGAGCCTGCTCGTCCAGCGCCATGTCGGACGCGTAGAGACGGGTGCGCATCATGCGATCCACCTGCTCCATGCAGCCCTCGTGAATGCCCTTCTCCTTCATGATCTTGAAGGCCATGGAGATATAGAGCGGCATCACCGGAATGGCGGAGGAGGCTTGAGTCACCACGGATTTGAGCACGGCCACGTGAGCGGTGCCGCCCTTGGCGGCCAGATCGCCACGGATGGCGGCAGCGGCGCGGTCCAGATCTTCCTTAGCGCGGCCCAGAGTGCCATGCCAGTAGATTGGCCAGGTCAGATCGGTACCGATGTAGGAGTAGGCCACGGACTTGGCGCCGTCAGCCAGCACGCCGGCATCACGCAGGGCTGCCATCCACAGCTCCCAATCCTGACCGCCCATGACGGTGATAGTGTTCTGGATCTCTTCCTCGTTCGCCGGCTCGACGGTAGCGGTGATGATCTGATCCTTGTTGGTATCGATGGCGGTGGTGGTGTAGACCTCACCGATCGGTTTGAGGGCAGAGCGCACCACTTCGCCGGTTTCCGGCATCTTGCGCACCGGAGAGGCTAGGGAGTAGACCACCAGATCAATCTGACCCAGATCCTGCTTGATAAGCTCGATCACCTTGGCGCGGCACTCGTTGGAGAAGGCATCGCCGTTGACGCTCTTGGCGTAGAGGCCCGCCTCTTTGGCTGCCTTGTCGAAGGCGGCAGAGTTGTACCAGCCAGCGGTACCGGTCTTGGACTCGGTGCCCGCCTTTTCAAAGAAGACGCCGAGGGTGGCGGCGCCGCTACCGAAGGCAGCCGCAATCCGGGAGGCCAGGCCATAACCGGTAGAAGCGCCGATCACCAGCACCTTCTTGGGACCATTCTCGATGGTGCCCTTGGCCTTGGTATAAGCGATCTGGCGACGAACATTGGCTTCACAACCGACCGGATGAGTGGTGGTGCAGATAAAGCCGCGAACCTTGGGTTTGATGATCATATGGGGTCTCGGATCCGTTTAATGGATGAAATCGGGGCATAAGATACCTCATCTTGCCGCGATAAGGTGCTCTGATGTGTTGAACTGCGGCAAAAATGGCCATTCAGGGTGACGGCTGCCGTCAAAAATGCACAATTTTTCGGAAAGCCTCACTTCATCAGTCCGGTAATGAATCTTCCCATATCTATGGAAACCGATGACATGTTTCAACACAGGTGCAGTACGACCAACATGATACAAAAAGGCCCCGAACTCTCGGGGCCTGGGGGTAATGTCATCGAACTATATCAAGCGGCATGTGATCGCCATTTAAAATGATTAATCTGTGTTCTCATTGACTTGGCCATCTCATCAAGACGCTGACACTTGGCCGATACATGGGCTGCCGAGTCCGAGGTATGTACTGCGATATCGGCAATATTGACCATGCTGCGCGTCATCTCTTCGGTGACTTTGCTTTGCTCTTCGGCTGCAGCGGCGACTTGCACATTGAGATTATTCAGATCATCCACGGCACTCACAATTTCTTCCAAAGAGACGCCGCAGGTCAGCATCAGGGTATTCGTCTTCTCCACTTCAGATAATCCGATATTCATACTATCAACAGCCATAGTTGCATTCTGTTGCAGGCGATTGACGGTATTCTGGATTTCTCCGGTAGAGTTTTGGGTGCGCTGAGCAAGTACCCGGACTTCATCAGCCACCACCGCGAAACCGCGCCCCTGCTCACCCGCTCTGGCGGCTTCAATTGCCGCATTCAGTGCCAGTAAATTGGTTTGTTCGGCAATCGAGCGAATAACCCCCATCACCTGAGTAATGTTATTGCTTTCGATAGCCAGGTTTTGCAGCACAGTGGATGTATTTTGCAATTGACCAGAGAGCAGAGCCATATTCCCAATGGTCTCCTTGACAACCGCTTGCCCCTCTTCTGCCTTGTTTTCAGCCTGACGGGCGGCAATTGCAGCACTATTTGTATTCTGGGCGATTTCGTTAACCGTTGCGCTCATCTCATTCATCGCCGCAGCGCTCTGATCTGTCTCCAGACGCTGCTGGGCCATTTGCTCTGCACTGGTTAGCCCCAGCTCGTTCAGTGCATCGGCGCCTGTCGATAACTGTTCGGCCACGTCATCCATTTCGCCAATCAATCTGCGGAAATGGCTAACCATATCATTCAGCGCCCGTGCGACTTGCCCCAATTCATCTTCCCGAATAACAGGGACGGTGACGGTCAAATCCTGCTCATGCTGCAATTTGTAAAGTGCTCTGCGCAAAGCGGTGAGCGGTTGACTGATCCCGCGAAAAATCCAGATCCCCAGCACGGATAAAGCGAACAGGGCAATCCCGGTGATGGAGAGGAAGGCAAATGAGAAATCAACGGCCAGACTTTCCAGGGTACCAACATGCTCATCTGCAAATCTCAGCTGGAGTTCAACCAGCTTGCCCAGCTCCTCATTAAAAGGATCAACCGTGCTGTATAACTGATGAATTGCCTTATCAAGGGGAGCTTTTAATGAAAGATCTCTCTTAATACCATCCAGTGTAATGTCGGCTTTGTTCATCAATACCTGGGCAGACTCCGCTATCGCCCGCTCTTCCGCAGACATCTTCTGGGCCATGTAACGCTTCCATTCCGTTGCGGCTTTTAACTGCGCTTCAGTAACGGAACGTTTTGCCTCTTCACGGGTGATTAATCCAACATGCGCTTTATTGATCGCATCAACGACACTGACCGCATACAAGTCTGAAATCAGCTTCAGTTCGGATAACTGCTGCACCTCCTCTTCATTCACCTGATGGGCAGCCTGATTCATCAGGCGCATCCCCCAAAGGGAGAGAGTGCACAGCAAAATCATACAAAACAGCGGTACCACAACCAGCATCAATAATTTGCTACGAACCGAGATCCCTTTCATGGTGTCGTCCTCATACTCAGGCCACTGGTCGTTTAATATGCAATTGATACACCAAGCATCACGCGACCACTCATTTCAATACAATCACCCGCTTACCTCATTAAAAAGCGCGGTCTGTGCACCATAGTGCAATGCAAGTTGCAACCTGTTCGCAAAACCAGACCTTAAACACATCACCGCAGGAGAAGGGCTAATGCCCTTATTGATAATGCGCTTTTTGAGTCTATTCATCATTTCGTTGATGTCTAATCTTCGCAAAGCAAAATCCGTAGTGCGTTGCAGCCTGCATCGTCCATGCACTGATGGCAGCAACGTCCACGAAACTAGCAGCTGATGCGAGTGATGTGGCCATCCTGCAGCTTATAGAAGGCATCTTGGGGCAACTCCTGTGACCAGGTCGCCTCATAGTCGAGATCGGCATAGACGCCGCGCAACATGGCACCGAGCAGACCGTGGGAGATAACAATGGCCCGCTCGGCGATGGCAGGATCCTGCAACCACTGGTGTGCCCGGCGCTGAATGTTCTCGAAGCTCTCAGCCCCCGGTGCCTGCAGATACCAGTCCCCCTTGCCGGTATCGAGTTCGGGGTGGGCAAGACGCAGCGCCGGGATCTGGCAGCTCTCCCACTCCCCCATGCCGAGCTCCATTAATCGGTCGTCCCAGACGATGCGCTCTGCCGCCAACCCCAGTTGCTCGCACACCAGCAGCGCAGTCTGGCGAGCACGGCCGAGCGGACTGGCGTAGACGGTCCAGCGGGCTGGATCTGCCAGTTCGTCGGCAAGGCGCCGCCCCATGGCGATGGCTTGCGCCTCGCCCTTGTCGGTCAGCTCGGAGTTGCAACGCCCCTGCAGACGCTGCTCGGCATTGAAGCGGGTCTGGCCGTGGCGCAGCAGATAGATGAGTCGAGACATGATTTCTCCAGCACGTTCAGATAGATAGAAAAATGAAGGGGGGAATATGATAGCAGATGAGCCCGAAGGATGGCCCAAACAGAGAGGCTAAAACGGGCGTAAAAAACGGGTCAAGGCTGACCCGTTTGCTGCCAATTTGACCAGAGTGTATCGGCTCAGCCCTTCTTGATCTCCCGCAGATAGCGGTAGATGGAGTGGACCGAGATCCCGAGCTGGCGCGCCGCAATCTGGGCACTGTCTTTTAACTCGAAGATCCCCATGTCGTGCAGCTGATTGACGATAACCCGCGTCTTCTGGGAGGGAGGCACCGCCTCGTTGCCACGCACCTCGGCACTGACGGTGTCGATGGTGCTGTTGAGCGCTTCGTCGATGTTGCGGGCGAACACCTCCGGGGTGGCATGGCTCTCGTGGGGATGCATGCACTCCGGCATCATGGTGCGCAGCACGGATTGCAACGGGGCATCCATGTCGCTGTTGATACAGAGCAAGCCGATGGCCCTGTGCTCCCCGTTGCGGATCACGGTCGTGATGGAGCGCAGGGTCTTGCCGGTGGCGCACTTGGTCATGTAGGGGCTGGAGATATCCTGCCCGCTCTTGAGCTTCATCATCGCCAGGTTGGTGATGGGGGCGCCGACACTGCGGCCGGTGATATGGCCGTTGGCAATCTTGACGATCGAGGGATTGCGCACATCCAGACTGTGGAGCAGCACCTCGGTGTGCTGACCATACATGGCGGCGATGCCGTCCACTATGTTCTCCATCGACTTGAGGATCTCAAAATCGCTCGGACTCAACTCTTGCAGCTTCACAATGGGACCTTCTTGCAAGGGTTGCTGCCGGGCGATGGACGCCGGGCAGCAACCGACAGGGACATCAGGCGGACATGATATCAATAATGGTGCTGTCTGTGGCAGACATGCCCTCCTTCACCATCTGGCCGACGTTGCGGATGGTCTGATCCACGTCGCCGGCGACGATCCCCTGCCCCGACACCGAGTGGCTGTTGAGGGCCATCAGGAAGCCGCGCACCGCCGCGCCGGAGGAGGTACTCACCTTCATGGCGCAGGAGGCTTTCGCCCCGTCACATACCATACCGGCACTGTCGCTCAGCACGTTCTGGATGGCGAAGCAGGATTGCTCGAAGCTGCCGCCCGCCAGATAGACCATGGCCATGGAGGCGGCCGCGCTGGTCACGGTATTGCCACAGAAGGCCGACAGCGGCGGATAGTGGGACTTGATATAGATGGCGCCCAGATGGCTCATGATGAGGGCGCGAGCCAGCTGCTCTTCGCTGGCCGCAAAGCGCTCGGCAATGACCATCACCGGAATGGTGGCGGCAATGCCCTGGTTGCCGCTGCCAAAGTTGCTCATGGCTGGCAGGGTCGCGCCCCCCATGCGGGCATCGGAAGCGGCCGCCGTCATCATCACGATGCGGTTCATCACATCCTCGCCGATAAGACCGGCATTGATGTTCTGCTGCATGGTACGCCCGATCTCGAGACCATAGGGGTTGTTCATCCCCTCGGCGGAGAGCTTGCCGTTAAGCTCCGAGGCTTTGAGGATAAACCTGATCTGCTCGAACTCCACCTGGGTGGCGAACTCGTAGATGGCTGCGATGCTGATATCTACCCCGTCGCAAATGGAACCGGTGGCACCGCCCTGGCTCTGATCGGCGGTGAAGGTCACCTCGCCATCGCGGCGCTGCTCGACGATGCGGGTATGACCGCCGCACAGGGTCACTTCGGCGCTGTGCTCTTCACCCTTGTCATCAGTGCCATAAACGGTCACGCGGCAGAAGATAAACTCGGGGGCGGCGGTGCGGCTCACCTGCACCTTGCCGGCATCGATCAGCTGCTGGGCACGATCCACCTGTTCTGGCTGGATTGCGGCCAGCACCTCCAGCCCGGCATCGGCGTTACCGCCGATGGCACCGGCCGCGGCCGCAATGGCCAGACCGATCTTGCCGGTCCCCGGCACATAGACACCCATCGAGTTTTTATAGAGATTGTCCGACACCGCGACCTCGAGGCGACCGGGCTCACAGCCCAGTTGCCGGACGGCGACAGCCGCGGCATAGGCGGCGGCGATTGGCTCGGTACAACCCAGCGCTGGTTTGACAACCTGTTGAATAATCTGCAGATACTGCTGCCACGCTTGTTTCATCACTTGAACCTTTTTATCAGCATTAACGAGCGATATGGGCGATCGCTTCCACTTCAACCTTGACGGCCATCGGCAGATCCTTCACTGCGAAGCAGCTGCGCGCCGGACAATCTTTCTGGAAATAGGCTTTATAGACCTCGTTGAACGCGGCAAAATCGCTGATCTCGGCGAGGTAGCAGGTGGTTTTGAGCACGGTATCCAGCGAGCCGCCAGCGGCTTCCAGCACGGATTTCAGGTTTTCCAGTGACTGGCGGGTCTGGGCGGCAATGCCCCCTTCCACCACACCACCCTGCTGCTTGCAGACCGGCAACTGACCGGAGGTAAAGATAAGGTCGCCATAGGCAGTGCCGTGGCTGTAGGGACCGATAGCGTCAGGTGCCGCTGCTGCCGTGATGATGCGTTTCATATAGCCACTCCTGTTTGTGCAATTTTTTTTGCAATCATGAATCTCATTTCGTTCAACATTATTTGCTTTTTATTTTATCCATTCAACAAAAAGATACAAATATGGCGTTTAAAGGCACCTTTCGGCCTCAATATAAACCGTGATCACCATCCTGATTTGAACAAAAGTACTCTTATGGGCATTGTTTATGACAGTTTCATTCAACTATATTTGCGCCGCTTTCCCACATCCCTACAAAAAAGAAGGTTTTAATGGACGCGCATAGCACTACACTCGCCAGCCCCGTGATGGGCACGCTGGAATGGAAAGAAGCGGTTCGCTTCGACAGCACTGACTGGGGCTGGATCATCATGAGCATCGGCATGGCCATCGGCGCGGGGATCGTCTTCCTGCCGGTACAGGTGGGTCTGATGGGCTTGTGGGTCTTTCTGCTCTCGGCGGTGATCGGCTACCCCGCCATGTACATGTTCCAACGCCTCTTTATCAACACCCTGGCCACCTCGCCGGAGTGCAAGGATTACCCCAGCGTCATCACCGGCTACCTCGGCAAGAACTGGGGTGTGCTGCTCGGCGCGCTCTACTTCGTGATGCTGGTGATCTGGGTCTTCGTCTACTCCACCGCCATCACCAATGACAGCGCCTCCTTCCTGCAGAGCTTCGGCGTCACCGACGGTCTGCTCTCCGAAAACCCGCTCTATGGTCTGGTGCTGATCTGTGGCCTGGTGGCACTGGCCTCGCGCGGCGAAAACCTGCTGTTCAAGATCTCCACCTTTATGGTGCTGACCAAGATCAGCGTTGTTGCGGTGCTCGGCCTGATGATGGTGGACAAGTGGGATGCGGCCAACATCACCGCCATGCCCGCTGCCGGTGACTGGATGAAGGATGCCATCATCATGCTGCCCTTTACCCTCACCTCCATCCTCTTTATCCAGAGCCTGAGCCCCATGGTGATCTCCTACCGCTCGCGGGAAAAGTCGCTGGAAGTAGCCCGCTTCAAGGCGATGCGCGCCATGAATATCGCCTTCGGCATCCTGTTCGTGGTGGTGTTCTTCTACGCGGTCTCCTTCACCCTGGCCATGGGCCACGATCAGGCGGTCAAAGCCTCCGAAGAGAACATCTCCGCGCTGGCCATGGTAGCCCAGGGGATGCCCGGCCAGACCCTCAAGCTCCTGAGCCTCACCCTCAACATCTTCGCGGTGATGACCGCCTACTTCGGCGTTTATCTGGGCTTTCGTGAAGCCTGTCAGGGGCTGGCAATGAACCTGCTGCGCCGGGTGCTGCCGGAAAACCGCATCAACAAAGGATTGGTAGGTAAGGGCATCATGGTGTTTACCGTCATGCTCTCCTGGGGTGCCATCGTGCTCAACGCACCGGTACTGAGCTTCACCTCCATCTGCAGCCCCATCTTCGGCATGGTGGGTTGCCTCATCCCGGCTTATCTGGTCTATCAGGTACCGGCGCTGCACAAGTACAAGGGCACCTCACTCTACATCATCATCGTCACCGGCCTGCTGCTCTGCGTCTCGCCCTTCCTAGCGTTCAACTGATCGGTTTCCCCTTATCGACCGCGGGTCACCTTCGGGTGGCCCGTTTTCTATTGGTGCGGCTGACCGCGCCTCCGCCCGGAAGTAAAAAGCCAAGGGGATCACAACTTGCAACCGGCCATCACCCAAGGGAGGCCGCTCGGAGTACTATTCAGGCAACACGACTCACGCCCGCACTCAGGTATCGAGGCTTAACATGAAATGGATTTTCAACCCCGCCATCCGGCTGGGCAATCAGCTCTCCTTCAAATACAAATTCCTGCTCTGGTCCTGCCTGATGCTGCTGCCACTGGCCTACAGCATGACCAATCTGCTGGGGCGGCTGCAGGATGACAACGCGCAGGCCAACCGGGAGCTGGCCGGCGTGGTCAATCTCGCCCCCATTCCCGCCATCGAACAGGCCCTGCTCACCCATCGCAATCTGATGACCCGCCACGCCTATGAGGTGGATCCGGTCGGTGACGATCAGCTCAAGGCGGCCGCACAAGCCGTTGATCAGAGCCTGCAAGCCTTTGCCGACACCCGCCAGAACAACCCCTCCTTTGAGGTGATCCAGCAGGGCTGGGCCGCCCTGCAGAGTGAAGCAGGCAAGCTGGAGGTGGAGCAGAGCAACCTGCGCCACGACAAGCTGTTGACCGAGGTGCGCCATCTCTACAAGCACATTACCGCCAGTAGCAGCCTGATCCAGGATCCGGCGCTCGGTACCTACTACATGGTGATCCTCGCCAGCGAGCGGTTGCCGCAACTGCGCGACCTGCTGGCCCAGGTGCGGGATCGCGCCGCCACCATCGCCGATTTCGGCCTGTTTCAGGCCGAGGGCTACAGCGGCCTGCGTTTTCGTCTAGACCTTATCAGCGCCACTCTGCAAGAGCTGGAGGCCGATCTGACCCTGCTCTACCAGATCGAACCGGCCTACCGCGCCGAGCTGGGTCAGCAGACCGATGCCCTGATGCAGCTGGTGCGTCAGGGGGTCGAGACCATGGAAAACAAGATGATGAAGGATCAGCTGGTGCAGCTCTCCACCAAGGAGGTGCAGGCACTGGGGGATAAGATAGACGAGGCTATCACCGCGCTGGCAGGCCAGGTACGCCAGCGGCTGGAGGCCGACCTGCATCAGCGGCTGGCCGCCAACCAGCGCCACTTCTGGTGGGTCACCGCGCCGCTGACCGTCAGCTTGCTGCTCTACCTCTACCTGATGATCGGTGCCTATCTCTCCCTGCGCGACACCGTAGGGCGGGTGCGTGATATTGCCGCTCGGGTCAACGCCCAGGATCTCAGCCAGCATATCGAGATCGTCGGTCAGGACGAGCTGGCCGCCATCAGCCGGGATTACAACGTGACCCTGGAGACCCTGCGCACCCTGATGCTGCGGGTGCGTGAAAATGGCGTCACCGTGGTGGAGAGCGCTACCGAGATCGAAGCGCGCACCTGCCGCTCGCAGGAGGTCATTGCCGATCAGCAAGGGGAGACCCATCAGGTCGCTACCGCCATCAAGGAGCTGGCCGCCACCTCACAAGACATGGCGGGCAACGCCCTGCAAGCCGCCCGCATGACCCAGGAGGCGCAGAACGTGGTCGGTCAGGGCGAGGATGTGGTGGAGCGCACCATCAAGGCAATCGACCATATCAACCGCGAAGTGCTGCGCACCGCCGACACCATAGGCCAACTGGAGCAGCAGTGCAGCCAGATTGGCGGCGTCATCAGCGTGATCCGTGGCATCGCCGAACAGACCAACCTGCTCGCCCTCAACGCTGCCATCGAAGCGGCCCGGGCCGGTGAGCAGGGTCGCGGCTTTGCGGTGGTGGCCGACGAGGTGCGGTCTCTTGCCAACCGCACCCAGGGGGCTACCGTCGAGATCCAGCAGATGATCGAACAGCTGCAATCCGGCGCCCGCGCCTCGGTCACCGCCATGTCGGCGGCCAGCCATGAAGCGCAGGAGGGGGTCGGGCTGGCGCAGGAGGCAAAGCAGGCTTTTGGCGCCATCACCGAGAAGGTGGATCGAATGGTCGATACCAACGCCATCATCGCCAGCGCCATCGAGCAGCAGGGCGCAGTGGTCAACGAGATCGAACGCAACGTGGTGCGCATCTCGGATGGCAGCGACGAGGCGCTGCAAGTAGCCAACGCCGCCCGCGATGCCGCCCGCCAGATCCACCAGCTCACCGAACAGCTGCGCGCCATGGTACAGAGCTTCGTGCTGTAACAGAGCGCTGACAAGCCGGGCTCAACGTGAGCCCGGCATTATCCCGGCCTCGCCCCTGCCCACAACATCTCGGTTGCACGGATCATCCAGAAAATCTCTGCGACCCACTTGCCGGGCAAACGCCAACAAAGTAGTCTCGAACGAAAACAAAATGCGGCATTCCCGACACGCACGGTCTGCGACGTCGAGGCAAGCAAGCCGCCTGCGAGCCACAGATTAAACCCAGCGTCACGTCATTTATCACCCGCTTCAAGCGAGGATTTACCCATGGCCAGATACCAGTTTTTTACCATTCCGGCGTCCAATCGGCAGCAATACACCTTTATCGACATGTCATCTCCGACTTTTCTGAGTGAAAAGGCGGCACTGCTGACCCAAGGATTCGAGGTGGAGGAGGACTTTATTGACGCGACCAGTCCACGGGAGGCCGTCGAGAAGTACCAATCCAATTTTCTCTATGTAGCGGACGAGATTGGCAAGTCTGATAGCAGCTACGCTGCGGCCGTCGCCATGCTGGAGATTGGCAAGGGGTTATTGGGCAATAAAAACCGCTGAGATAAGGTACAGCGGTGAAGAGTGGTGGCCATCGTGGCAACGCGCCCGATGGCCATATGGCAAGACATCAATTCGGTAAGTCAGAAGCGCCCCAACTGCTGGAGCATCTCGATCAACTCCTCTTCGCTGCTCGGCTCATAGGCCAGCTGAAGGCTCGGCGCAGCGCCTCCCATCAGCATATAGACGTTGGTGCTGCAGTGGTCGTAGTGATACCACTTACCGTCGATACAGACGTCGGTATAGCATCTCGGGTCCCTTTTCAGTTCCATATGCACATCCTTTTGTTACATCCCATCAACATCACTCCTGACCGTAAGACAACCCGCTGCGACCTATCTTGATACAGATCAAGATGTGCAACGGCTGTGCTCCTGCGGGCGCAATTCCCGCAGTTTTCCACCCGGATGGCGTTGTGTAGCGCAAGTCCCCCTTTCTTCTCTTCCCTGACTTGAGCCTGACTACACTTAGCCCTGTCGACCCACACCACCATCTGGAGTCATACCGATGAAACCGAGGCTTTCCACCCCCACGATTTTCTCGCTCTTGCTCTGTGGCGCACTGCTTGTGCAGCCTGCTCTTGTGCAGTCGGCAAAGGCCGCCATCGACCCCAAGCCTGCCAGCGAATTTACCATCAAGGCAAACCAGCAGGTGCTCAATACCCTGCCCTTCAATGACAAGCAGGATTTCGAGGATGCCCAGCGTGGCTTTATCGCCAAACCGGAGACCCTGACCATCAAGGATGACAAGGGCAACGTGGTGTGGGATCTGGAGCAGTACAAGAGCTACATCGGCCTCGACAAGGCCGCGCCGGACAGCGTCAACCCCAGCCTGTGGCGCAATGCCCAGCTCAACATGCAGTACGGCTTGTTCAAGGTCACCGACAAGATTTACCAAATTCGGGGCTTTGATCTCTCCAACATCACCTTTATCGAAGGCAACAAGGGCTGGGTGGTGTTCGATCCGCTGATCTCCCCGCAAACCGCCAAGGCGGCGCTGGCCTTCATCAACAAGACCCAAGGGGAGCGCCCGGTCACCGCGGTGGTCTACAGCCACTCCCACGTGGATCACTACGGCGGTGCCGCCGGTCTGTTCAACTCGCTGGACGAGGTGAAAAAGAACGGCGTCGAGATCATCGCGCCGGAAGGATTTACCGAACACGCGGTGTCGGAGAACGTCATCGCCGGCAACGCCATGGCTCGCCGCGCCGTCTACATGTACGGCGCCCTGCTGCCACGTAACCCGCAGGGGGGCGTCAACGGCGGTCTGGGGCAAACCACCTCCACCGGCGTGCCCTCGCTGCTGCTGCCGACCCGCTTTATCACCAAAACCGGTGAGACGCTGACGGTCGATGGCGTCAAGATGGTCTTTCAGATGACCCCGGGCACCGAAGCCCCGGCCGAGATGAACACCTGGTTCCCGGACAGCAAAGCATTGTGGATGGCCGAAAATACCACCAACACTATGCACAACATCCTCACCCTGCGCGGCGCCCAGGTGCGTGATGCGCTGAAGTGGGCCAGCTTTCTCAACGAGACCATCGAAACCTGGGGTGATCAGGCCGAGGTCAAGTTCCAGAGCCACCACTGGCCACGCTGGGGCAATGCCAACATAGTCGACTACTTCAAGAAGCAGCGGGATCTCTACAAATACATCCACGACCAGTCGGTGCGCCTGATGAACATGGGCTACACCGGCGAGGAGATCTCCGAGCAGATCACCCTCCCCCCGAGCTCAACGACTTCTGGCCGAACCGCGGTTATTACGGCACCCTGCGCCACAACAGCCGCGCCATCTATCAGCGCTATATGGGCTGGTACTCCGGCAACCCCTCCGATCTCGATAACCTGCCCCCAGAAATGGTCGGCCCCAAATATATCGAGTTCATGGGGGGCGAGCAGGAGGTACTGAAAAAAGCCAAGGCCTCGTTCGACAAGGGGGAATATCGCTGGGTAGCAGAAGTGCTCAAACATCTGGTGTTTGCCAACCCGAACAACACAGAGGGCAAGCTGCTGCTGGCAGATGCACTGGAGCAGCTGGGCTATCAGGCTGAATCCGGCCCGTGGCGCTCCGTCTATCTGCAAGGCGCCTATGAGCTGCGCAATGGCGTTCCTAATGTTGGCGGAACAGTCACGGCCTCACCGGATACCATCCGGGCCATGAGCCCCAGCATGCTGTTTGACTATCTCTCGGTGCGCATTAACCCCGAGAAAGCGGCGGGCAAGAAGATGGTCATCAACATGGCGTTCACCGACATAGAGGAGGAACATACCCTGAGTCTGGAGAACTCGGTGCTCAACCACACAACCCGCTATGCCGCCAAGCCTGATGTGACCATTACCCTGAGCAAGAAGACGCTGGATGATATCCAGCTCGGTCAGGGCACCATAGAGCAGAAGATCGCCAACGGCGAGATCAAGATCGAGGGAGATCAGCAGAAGTTCAGTGACTTCATCAGCCTGCTCGACAAGTTCAACTTCTGGTTCAACATAGTGACGCCATGATGCAACGCACCTTGCGCGCATGCATGGTCCTGCTCTGCCTCATCCCCGGGATGGGGCAGAGCTGTGGCTATGATGCCCTTTATCCCAATCCGTTCGAACAGAGCTGGCCCGGCACGGTCAATATTGCCATGGCCACGGCGACTGCGGTGAGCCGCGAGCAGTTACCCCCCTTGGCAGCCCTGACAGGCGAAGCCGGCTTCTCCCGTAGCCAGGCATGGCTCCAAACCCTCAAAAGTCGACTCCAGCAGGCAGGGGTCGGCGGTGGGATCTCCATCCTGCTT
Source organism: Aeromonas sp. 84A (assembly GCF_051919345.1). Lineage (NCBI taxonomy): Bacteria > Pseudomonadati > Pseudomonadota > Gammaproteobacteria > Aeromonadales > Aeromonadaceae > Aeromonas > Aeromonas sp. 84A. The sequence continues at coordinate 1,908,030 of NZ_JBQBEW010000001.1, read as the reverse complement.
ATCGACTCAGGACTCTGGTCCAGAGTACGAGGCAAGGAGTCTCTACTGCTCCAGTTGCACACCAGCGGCCCAAACCCCAAAGACCGGGTGATGCTGCTGAGTGAAGCCGCCATCAACGCCATGTTGAATGGGTCGCTCACCATCGAGCAGGGACTGCAATTGGGTATTGTGGAGCTGCAAAGAGACGACAATCAGCAGTTGCAGCGAGATCTGCACAAGGCGCTGAGCTCGCAGACCTGACCGCCACAGGAGGAACAGATAGAACAAAGGGAGGCAAATGCCTCCCTTTTTTATGCCTTCACGGCGAACGTCAAGCGCGGGCGCTTATTCGTCTTCCAGATAGGCGTAGCCTTGCAGGCCCAGCTCCAGCTCATCGAGCAGGGCTTTGCGAGTGGCATCGTCCAGCGCCGGGTGAGCGGCGATCCGCTGGTAGTTTTCGCGGATCACGGACGGGTCGATGTTGACGTAACGCAGCAGCTGGTCGACGGTGTCGCCACGCACCACGTTGCGAATGTCCATCTTGCCCTCTTCGTCCAGCCACACTTCCGCGCAGTGGGTGTCACCGAACAGGTTGTGCAGATCGCCGAGGATCTCCTGATAGGCACCGACCAGGAAGAAGCCGACGTGGCACTCTTCGTTTTCGCCATAAACCGGCATCGGCAGGGTGCTCTCGACCCCCAGACCGTCGACATAGTGCTCGACCTGACCGTCGGAGTCACAGGTGATATCCATCAGGATACCGCGACGGCTAAGCGGACGATCGAGACCGGCCAGCGGCATCACCGGGAATACCTGACCGATACCCCAGGCATCCGGCAGGGACTGGAACAGAGAGAAGTTGGCAAAGCACTTGTCCGCCAGCTTTTCACTCAGTTCGTCAGCCAGCGCACGGTGGTTGCGGTTGACCGGGTTGAGCATCTCTTTGAGCGCCAGACAGGTGTTCTGGTGCAGCATCTCGGCCCAGGCACGCTGTTCAAGGTTCAAGAGGCCCATGGTGTACTGGGTATTCACGTCACCCAGATCTGCCACCGAGTCATGGAAGATCTCCAGCAGGGAGGGATCTTCGCTGCGCAGATCCAGCCAGCCTTTCCACATGTTCTGCAGAATGGTCGGCGCATCTTCGTCCGGCGCGCTGATGTCGTTCATCTCCACACCTTCGGCACCAATGATATTGGTGACCAGCACGGCGTGGTGGGCTGTCAGGGCACGGCCGGACTCGCTGATGATGGTCGGGTGCGGCAGATCGAACTCGCGGCAGACATCACCGATGCCCCATACCACGTTATTGGCGTACTCGGAGAGGCTGTAGTTGGCGGAGCAGTGGCTCTGGGAACGGGTTCCCTCGTAGTCCACGCCCAGGCCACCACCGACGTCCACGACTTCGATGTTGGCACCGAGGCGACGCAGTTCAGCGTAGAAACGGCCGCACTCGCGGATGCCGCCCTGAATGTCGCGGATATTGGCGATCTGGGAGCCCAGATGGAAGTGCAGCAGTTGCAGGCAATCCAGCTTGCCCAGCCCGCGCAGACGTTCGATCAGCGCCAGGATCTGGGAGGCGGAGAGACCAAATTTGGACATGGAGCCACCGCTCGATTCCCACATGCCGGAGCCGGTGGAAGCGAGCTTGGCACGCACCCCGATGTTGGGCTTGATGTTGAGACGAGCTGACTCGTCCAGCACCATTTCCAGCTCGGAGGGCTTCTCCACCACGATGTAGACCTTGTGGCCCATCAGGTTGCCCAGGAGGGCGTGGCGGATATATTCGCGGTCTTTGTAACCGTTGCAGACGATCACCGAGCCTTGCTCATGGTGATGGGACAGCACGGCCAGCAGTTCCGGTTTGGAACCAGCTTCCAGGCCAAGCCGGGGCTTGTCGCTGTAGGACTGGCTGATGGTCTCGATGACACGACGCTGCTGGTTTACCTTGATCGGATAAACGCAGAGGTAGTCCCCTTCATAGCCTGACTTCTCGATGGCCTGACCAAAGGCGTTGAACAGCGCATCGACCCGACTCTTGAGAATGTCGGGGAAGCGCAGCAACACGGGGGTGGTCAGCCCGGACTGACGCAACTGTTCGATGGCGTCAGAGAGCACAATATGCGCGTCAGGGCGTGATTTGTCGGGGGCGACGGTCACATGACCGGCGTCATTGATATTGAAAAAACCCGCACCCCAGTAGGGAACGTTGTAGACCTTCAAGGAGTCCTTGCTGGACCAGTTAGTCATGGGCTATGCCTCGCAAATGAGCGACCCAAAGTCGCCTTCGTTACCCTCAATCACATCCAGACCATCTAGTGCAGAGTACGGCGAGCGCTGCCATCACGAGACGCAGCCACCCAAACCAACCCTTTGCACATCGCGGCAAGCCAGAGGCTGCCTGGTGGATCTTGGGGAAGTAACGAGTCTTGATGTGGGGCTGGTGGCTTTACATCAAGCTCAACGGTATGCGGTGCCACTATGCCGTAGCGCCGCGGTACTTTGATGACAGACGACATCAGCCACGCCGTCAGTTCATCATTCGGCAGCGATCCCGACAGAAGGAGAGGGTTCCAAGGAAGAGAAGCGAAGGCGCCAGCACGCATGCGTGTTGATAGACGACAACAACCACAGCCCACCTCACCGTCAGTGACCGCCCATGACAAGGGAAGATGATGAGCCGGTGGCCCACTCGGTCAAATGAAGGATGAGAGTCTGTTGTTCTCCCTGATACCGGAGCCTAACCGGTATTAAAGAAACCATTCCCCAGCAGTGTCTGTCGTTTCTGCGTGCCTCGCCCTATAGGCGTATGATCGGTCGGGTTTCTGGCGGCTCTGCCTGCTTCAGGGTTGCCCTTGGATCGGCGCGGAGTGTACACACTTACCGCGGGCAGTGACAATAAAAAATAGTGTTCAAAATCCCCTTTTAATAAGTCGATCAAATCTTGCTGGCGGGCAGGCGGGCTCTGGGATGGCGCAGGTTATGCGACAGCCCGGTTTCCCCTTGAAAAGTGTGTGAAAACGCCATGATTGGGCTGACGCCTTGCTGTGCGGTCGCTGAGGGGAATTTGGCCGCCACCGCCAGCGCCTAAATATCGCAATAAATGCCACATTTATGCGATCTCCCTCCCGGACGTTGCCCCGCGCGCCGCACATTCGCCGCTCTTCCCTTGCGTCAAAAAATGGGAAAAACCTGCGCTGACGCAATGAGTGCCCCGCACGGATTGGCCACAATGGCCGCTCACAATCGGTTAGAGGCTGACTAATGGATACCCTGCTTGAGCGTTTTCTGCGTTACGTAACTTTTCATACCCGCTCCGATGAGACCAATCCAGCCTGCCCAAGCAGCGAAGGCCAGCTGATCTTTGCCCGCGCCCTGCAAGAAGAGATGAAGGCGCTGGGGCTGAGCCAGGTCACCCTGGATGAAAACGGCTACCTCACCGGCTGCCTGCCGGGCAACCAGCCGGACGCCCCCGCCATCGGCCTGATTGCCCACATGGACACCGCCGACTACGAGGCGGAGCACGTAGTACCGCAAATCATCGAAAACTATCAGGGCGGAGACATCTGCCTTGGCAAGGGTGACGAGGTGCTCGCCATCCGTGACTACCGCTTCCTGAAAAACTACCTGGGTCAGGATCTCATCACCACCGACGGCACTACTTTGCTTGGCGCCGACGACAAGGCAGGCATTGCCGAGATCCTCACTGCCATCGACCACCTGCAGGCCCACCCCGAGATCCCGCGCGGCGATATCTGGGTCGGCTTTACCCCGGATGAAGAGATTGGCCGTGGCGCCAACCTGTTCCCGCTGGAGAGATTCCCGGCCAAGTGGGCCTATACCGTGGATGGCGGCGAACTGGGCGAGCTGGAGTATGAAAACTTCAACGCCGCCAGCGCCACGGTGCGTTTTATCGGCAATAACGTCCACCCCGGCACCGCCAAGGGCAGCATGATCAACAGCCAGACCCTGGCCGCCCGCTTCCACGCCGCCATGCCTGCCGAGCAGACCCCGGAGTGCACCGACGGGTATGAGGGCTTCTTCCATCTGGCCCAGATGAGCGGCACCGTGGAGGAGAGCACCCTGCACTACATCATCCGTGACTTCGACGACGAACATTTCACCGCGCGCAAGGCCGAGATGCAGAGCCGGGTCGCTACCCTGCAGGCCGAGTATCCCAAGGCCCGCATCGAGCTGACCCTGACCGACAGCTATCGCAACATGCGCAGCCAGATTGAGCCGCACATGCATATCGTCGAGCTGGCCAAGGCCGCCATGGAAGCCGCCGACGTGGTGCCGAAAATCAAGCCCATTCGCGGCGGTACCGATGGCGCCCGTCTCTCCTTTATGGGCCTGCCCTGCCCCAACCTCTTCACCGGTGGCCACAACTTCCACGGCAAGCACGAGTTCATCCCGCTGCAATCGATGGAGAAATCGGTCGCCACCCTGGTGGAGCTGGTGCGCCTCACCGCAGCCTGGCGCGGTTAATCGATTACCATGACAACCAAGGGGGGAGCCGGTTAACCGGCGCCCCCCTTGCTATCTGGCCATCACCCATCAAGAAAGGGAAACCGGGGAGGGTCGCTCAGGAGCTACTGGCTGCCGCTGCCATCAAACTGTCATCCCGCTGACATGTCGCGGGAACAGTGCCAATCATGCTGGGAGCAACGGATCGCCGGAGCCCTCCAGATGTTCACTATCGATACCCTGCTGACCCAGCACTTCCCCCGCCTGCTTGGCTACCCCCTGCTCACCCCGCTGTTAAAGCGGCTGCTGGGCTGGCTGCTCAACGAACAAGCCTTTGCCGACTTTGCCGCCCGCTACCCGCACCTGCGCGGCCTCGACTTTGTCGAGCAGGCGTTGACCCAGCTCGATTTCGACTATCGGGTCAGCGAGGCGCAACTGGAGCATATTCCCGACAGCGGCCGGGTCATTCTTGTCGCCAACCACCCCATCGGCTCGCTGGACGGACTGGCGCTGCTGCAACTGCTCGGCCGCATCCGCCCCGATGTGAAGATCGTCGCCAACCAGCTGCTGGCCCAGCTCGCGCCGCTGCGCCCTCTGCTATTGCCGGTGGACAATATGGAGGGCAAGACAGATCGACAGGCCATCCTCGCCATGAACGAGCACCTCGCCCATGAAGGGGCGCTAGTGATCTTCCCCGCAGGCGAAGTCTCGCGGCTTGGCCTAAAGGGGGTGAAAGACGGCCCCTGGCAGGCAGGCTTTATCAAGCTGGCCCAGCGCACCCGTACCCCGCTGGTGCCCATCCATCTGGGAGGGCGCAACAGCCTCTGGTTCTATCTCGCCTCCTGGCTCAACAAGCCCGCCTCAGCCCTGTTGCTGGTGCGCCAGCTGTTTCGCCAGCAGGGGCAGACCCTGCCGGTGACCATAGGGGCGCGCATTCCACTCGGCAGTTTTCAGGATCTACCCGCCAAGACGGCGGCGCGGCTGGTGCGCAACCACCTCTACCGGATTGGCCGTGGCAAGGCGGGACGGCTGCAGACCGAGGCCCCCATCGCCCTGCCGGAGGATCGCCGCCAGCTCAAACAGGCCATCGAAAGCTGCGAACAGCTCGGCACCACCCCGGATGGTCAGGGGATCTACCTCTACCGCCGCCACGAACTGAGCCACTCGGTGATCCTGCGCGAGCTGGGGCGGCTGCGGGAGATCGCCTTTCGCGCAGTGGGGGAAGGATCCGGCAAGCGGCGGGATCTCGATGGCTTTGACAACGACTATCACCACCTGATCCTCTGGGATCCGGCCCGGCTCGATATTATCGGTGCCTACCGGTTCGCCCCGGTGGCGGAGTTGCTGGCCAGCAAGGGGAAGGATGGTCTCTACAGCCACACCCTGTTCGGCTTCGAGGATAAGTTGCTGCCCCGGCTGGAGCAGGCCATCGAGCTTGGCCGCAGCTTTATCCAGCCCGCCTACTGGGGCAAGCGGGGGCTCGATTATCTCTGGTTCGGCATCGGTGCCTATCTGGCCCGCTATCCCCGCTACCGCTACCTGTTTGGCCCGGTGTCGCTCTCCGGCAGCCTGCCGCCGGCGGCCAAGGATCTGCTGGTGAGCTTCTACCGCCAGCACTTTGCCCCCGAGCTGGCGCTGGCCCCCTCCCGCCGTCCCTACCCCGAGACGCAACCTCTGTTCGAGGGGGTGGATTACGGCGCTGATCTCAAAGCACTCAAGGCCCGTCTCGACAATCTGGGCTGCGCCATCCCTACCCTCTACAAGCAGTATTCCGAGCTGTGCGAGCCGGGCGGGGTGCAGTTCATGGATTTTGGCATCGACCCCGACTTCAACCACTGCATCGACGGGCTGGTGTGGGTCGATGTGAGCCGCATCAAGTCCCACAAGCGGGCCCGCTATATCGGCAGCCATCTGGCCGAGCCGCGCTTATAGCCCTGCAGGCGCCAGGCAAACAGCCAAAGGCAAAAAAGGAGAGAGAGGCCATGGCCTCCCTCTCCTTTCGCTCTCATGCTCAGCACCTTTTCGAGGCGCTCGGCCCATCTGGCGTTACTCGGCCGCCTTGCGATCCGAGTGGCCGAGATCCCGCTCAGGGGCGATGACGTCACGCACCCGCTGCTTGATCTCCTTGGCCTCGGGGAAGCCGTCATCGACCACCCGATCCCACACCTGCACCCCGCTCACCAGAATGCGGAACTCCCCCTTGCTGGCCGGCACCAGCGCCACCTCCCCCAGATCGCTGTCGAAGGTGGAGAGCAGCTCCTGCGCCAGCCAGGCGGCGCGCAGCATCCAGCGACAGAGGGTGCAGTAGCGGATTTCGATGCGGGGTTTGCTGATCAGGGTTTCAGACTCGGTCATGAGTGACTCCATAAAAAAGCGACAATGGCGGGAAGTGGCGTACCGCTGCCCAATGGCCGATCCCGGTTTGGTCAAATCAGTGCTGATCAACCCCATGAAAATCGGCCAGCCAATGGCGGGCAATGGTACGCATCGCCGATTCTGGCAGCTCGAACAGGCCGGGTGCAAGAGGGCCTGCCGCCAGCATCCGGATCCCTTCCATGATCTCCGCCAGCACCAGATAGACATATTCACCAATCACGGCGCCATGGACGAAGTTGACCGCCTCGCCCCGGTTGAGCAGGTAGATCTGGGTACCATCCGGCCGGTTAAGGGCCAGCACATGAGGGCACACCTCTTCGCTCGGCCACGGCAACTGGGCCAGCGAGAAGGCAAACTCGTCGTCGGCCGAGGTGACCGAGGCGACCATGGTGCCGGGGCGCAGCGCCTGCAGATCCGCCAAATCCAGCGAGCCGTTGCCGGTAGAGCAGATCACCAGCTCGGCGCGGCTCAACGCCTCGGCCTTGGTGATCAAGCGAAAACCGTGAGAGAGCGCTTCGACCTGTCGCAGCACATCGGTCTCCACCAGCCCGAGATGGAGGTTGCGACAGCGCAAGTCGCGGGCGATGCTGCGCCCCACCTTGCCATAGCCAAACAGCACGGCTTCGCAGACGTTGAAAGTACGGTTGAGGTTACGAGCCAGCGACTCCGCGGAGTAGACCACGCTCAGACCAATCTGGATATCCTCGGCCTGCTTGAGGGGACTGCGTGCCACCGACACCACCGGGGTCGCCAGCACCTCCTGCTCATAGCGCTGGTGGCCGTTCTCGGTCATCTCCACCACCCCGAGGAAACGGGGGCCGAAGTATTCACTCAAGATCACCTGGGTTTTGGCAAAGTAACCGCCAATATCGAGGATCAGCAATCGTTCGTGGGGGGCCACCAGCGGCGCAATCTGCTGGATGATGCTGTCGGGTTCATTGGTCCAGCGTCGGTTGAGGGGCTGCACCGGATAGTGCTGGGACACCCACTCCAGGGTCGGACCGTGTACCGATTTCGGTTTGGGCAAAATGGCCCCAATCCGTCCAATTTGACCGAGAGCGTCGATAAAACGGGGGCGATCGGGAAGCAGGTGAGTGACCAGCAGAATGCAGAGACCATCTATACGTCCCTGTCCGGTGAAATGGCGAAAAAACAGATGCTCAGATCCTTGACTGCGCAACTGTGGCCTCCTTATGTGCCGCAAAGCAGGCAAACAGAACCCGGCGCGGCCGGGTTCTGTGTGTGTCCAAATAAAATGAAAATCCTTTTTATCTGAAACACATATGGGGCTCAATCATTATCTGCCAAGAGTATGAGCGAGTATGCAAAAATGACTGTAATTGTCTGTTTTTCATGCAAAAATCAGTACAAAGAAGCAGCAGGCCACACCCACCATAGGCTGAGCCCGGTTCCCGCGGCAGCAAGCAAGATCAGCCCACCCCAACGCACTGGCCACGGCTTGTCACGCAACGCCCACTCCAGCAGCGGCAGCAACCAGACCGGCAGCAACACCAGCAGCGGCACCTCCACATATTGCCAGGCCAGCATCTGGACGAAGGCGAGGGCCAGCGCCAGACCGGCGGGTGCTACCTTGATGTCAACAAAGGTGGTAAGCAGGGCGCGAAAACCGGCGAAAGCGGCCAGCGCACCGGCCAGCTGGGCAATCAGCAGACTGCCATCGATGCCGATCACCAGCGCCAGCCAGATAAAGCCGAGGGCAAACCCGAGCCCCTCGCGGCTATCACAGCGCAAGGTGCTCCAGCCAAACCAGAGGATGGCGGGCAGTAGCGCCAGCCAGATCCCGGGTTCGCTCACCAGTACCGAGGCCAATCCCTGCCACCACACCAGCGCACTGATCACGGCAAAGAGCAGCAGCGAGCCGCGCAGATCGTTCACCTGAGCCGCGATGACGGGGACCAACAGGGTTAGCGGCAGCCACTGCCACGCCTTTTCCGGTATGCCATAGAGGCCACCGAGCAAGGAGCCCACCAGCCAGAGCGCCAGCGCGCCCCACAGATAACCCAGTCGCGGCCAGCGCCACGATAGCAAAGCGGCTCCCAGAGGAGCCGCCAGGGTTTGCAGCAGAAGTTCCGCGCCCATTACTTGCGCACGCCTTCGACAAACAGGTTGATGTTCATCTCGTCCGGGATGCCGGGCAGCATGTAGTTCACGCCAAAGTCACTGCGCTTGATGGTGGTGGAGGCGTTGAAGCCGCTGCGGTAGCCGCCCCAGGGATCCTTGCCCTCACCGATCTTGACCAGATCGAAGGCCACTTCCTTGGAGACGCCGTGCAGAGTCAGAGTCCCTTTCAGCACGCCTTTATCCTTGGTGCCCTCGTAAGCGGAGCTGACGAAGGTCATCTTGGGATACTGCTTCACGTCGAGGAAGTCCGGACTGCGCAGGTGCTTGTCGCGGGCCTCGTGATTGGAGTCGACGCTGGCGGCATCCACTTCAAAGCTCGCCTTGGCGGCCGCCGGGTTGGCGTCATCCATGCTGAAGGTGCCGCTGAAGGTGTTGAAGCGACCCACCAGCTCGGAGAAGCCCAGGTGACCCACCTTGAACTGCACCGTGGTGTGCGCCGCATCCACATCGTAATCCGCCGCCATCAGAGGGGTAGCCATAAACAGGCAGGAGGCCAGCAGAGCCTTGGTCATTTTCATCCGTTCGTTCCTTCATCTTGGGGTTCACATCAGTGATTAAAATGCTAACCTCGTTCTGAAGATGAATAATCAGTGATTTATTAAATTCATTATTTACTGAGGATGGAAAATGGACCAGATCGCCGCCATGCGCACCTTTATCAAGGTGGTGGAGTGCCAGAGCTTTACCAAGGCCGCCAACCAGCTCGGCATCTCGGTCGCCATGGCCTCCAAACTGATGCAGCAGATGGAGGAGTCCCTCGCCACCCGGCTGCTGTCGCGCACCACCCGTCAGGTCAATCCCACCGAAGCGGGCCAGTTCTACTACCAGCGCTCCCTCGCCCTGCTGGCAGAGCTGGAAGAGACCCACAGCCAGCTGACCCACCACAACCAGCAGCCCAACGGCACCCTCAAGCTCTCGGTGCCGATGGACTTTGGCTATCTGCACCTCTCCCCCGCCCTGCCGCTGTTTCGCCAGCGCTTTCCCGACCTCAAGCTCGATATCGAGTACAGCGACCGGCGGGTAGCGCTGGTGGAAGAGGGGTTCGATCTGGCGCTGCGGATCGGCCACCTCAGCGACTCCTCGCTGGTGGCGCGCCAGCTTGCCACCATTCGGGTCGAGCTTTGCGCCAGCCCCGCCTATCTTGCGCGCAAGGGCAGACCGGAAAAACCCGAGGATCTCAAGCAGCACGACTGTCTGATCTACACCCTGACCCAGCCGGAGTGGCACTTCAAACGGGGAAGCGAGCAGCAGAGCATCCGGCCACAGGGGCCGCTGCGGGCCAACAACGGGGTGGCGCTGACCCGCGCCGCTTGTGATGATCAGGGCATCATATTGCAGCCCACCTTTATCGTGGGGGAGGCCCTGCGGTCAGGACAGCTGGTCAGCCTGCTGCCAGAGTGGGACAAGGGAGATGTGGGACTTTATGCGGTCTATCCGCACCGCCGCTTCGTCTCGGCCAAGGTGCGCTGCTTTATCGAGTTCGTGCAGGAGCGCTATCTCGCCCCGCAACAGTGGGATAAGCCGTGATGATTGCCAGAGCAGAAGATACGGCCTGACTGTCCGGCCTGCTGGTCCGGCTTGTAACCTAACGCTGGTCGGGTGCGGTGGTGGATGCGGCAACAGGGGTGAGCTTGGCTAGCAGACGCTCCTGCTCGAGGCTTAACTGCCAGCGTGGCAGACGGGTGCGGATCACCGACAACTGCGGTTCACTGAGGGCATAGGGGAGCGCCACTTCAATCTCGGGGCAGTCAAACATGGCGGCCAGTTGCAGGATCAAAATGAGGTTTGCCTCGTCGGTCTTGTGCTTGTTGACCCGTTTGCGGATCTCGTGGCGCAGCTGGGTTTCGGGGTCCTGGGTCATCGCCTGCCAGCCGAAACCGAACAACGGCACCAGCGCGCTGACAATCCCCAGCGCCGTCATCGGCTGCTTGGGGGGATGATAGAGTGCGTTGAGATCCAGCCGAACAGGATTCTGACGAACCTCACCCTCACCAAATAAAATCGTTTTCGTCATTGGATTACCCGTTATATTCCACTAGACTGCGCCGCATATTTTACCCCGATATGCCAACGAGGTGCTGATGCTAAGCGATATCGAGATCTCCCGCCAGTCCCCCAGTCTCTCAATCCACGCGCTGGCCGAACGCCTCGCCATCCCCCAGCACCTGCTCAGCCCTCATGGCCACTACAAAGGCAAACTCAGCCTCGACCTGCTCACGTCTCAACCCAAGCAGAGCGGCAAGCTGGTACTGGTGAGCGCCATCACCCCTACCCCACTCGGTGAAGGGAAGACGGTGACTACCCTTGGCCTCTCCATGGGGCTCAACCATATCGGCCAGCCCAGCATCGCCACTATCCGCCAGCCGAGTCTCGGTCCGGTATTCGGGGTCAAGGGGGGGGCCGCAGGTGGCGGCCACGCCCAGGTGGTGCCGATGGAGGAGATGAACCTCCACCTCACCGGCGATTTTCACGCTCTGACGGCGGCTCACAATCTGGCGGCTGCAGCCCTCGATGCCCGCCTGTTCCATGAGCGCAAACTCGGCGACCAGTTCACCGCCAAAACCGGCCTGCCGCGGCTCGATATCGATGCCGACAACATCCTCTGGCCACGCACCCTCGACATGAATGACCGCGCCCTGCGCCACCTCACGATTGGACAGGGGGGCGCTGCCGATGGTGTAGAGCGCAGCGATCGCTTCGTCATTACCGCCGCCTCCGAGCTGATGGCCATTCTGGCGCTGGCGAGCGATCTGAAAGACCTGCGCCAGCGCATCGGCCGCATCCAGCTGGCCCGCAATATTCACGGCAAGCCCATTACCGCCGAACAGTTGGAAGTAGCGGGCGCCATGACGGTGCTGCTCAAAGATGCGCTGCAACCGACCCTGATGCAGACCACCGAGCAGACACCGGTGCTGGTGCACGCCGGCCCCTTTGCCAATATCGCCCACGGCAACTCCTCGGTGATCGCCGATCGCATCGCCCTTGGTCTGACCGACTATGTGGTGACCGAGGCAGGTTTTGGCTCCGACATGGGGCTGGAGAAGTTCTTCAACATCAAGAGCCGCCAATCCGGCATTACCCCCGCCTGCGTGGTGCTGGTGGCCACGGTGCGCGGCCTCAAGGCCAACAGCGGCCTGCTCGATATCCGCCCGGGCCAGCCGCTGCCAGCCAGCCTGCAAGGGGAAGATCTGCCAACCCTCAAGCAGGGCTGCGCCAACCTCGCCTGGCATATCCGGAACGCCCGTCGCTACGGGGTGCCGGTGGTGGTCGCCATCAACCGCTTCCCCACCGACAGCGAGGCCGAGCTGGCGCTGCTGGCCCATGAAGCGCAGCAAGCCGGTGCCTGTGGCGCAGCCATCTCCAACGCCTTCACCCAGGGTGGTGCCGGTGCCAGCGAGCTGGCCCGCGCCGTGGTCACCGCCTGCGAGCAGCCAAGCAAAGTCAAACTGCTCTACCCCGACGAGATGAGCCTCGACGCCAAGCTGGCTACCCTGGTGGAGTGCGGCTACGGCGGCCGCGGAGTGCAGCTCTCCGACAAAGCCCGCCAGCAGCTGGCGCAACTCTCCGCCGAAGGGTGGGATCACTTGCCCATCTGCGTGGCCAAGACGCCGCTCTCCATCAGCCATGACCCCGCTCTCAAGGGCGTGCCGACCGATTTCGAGGTGCCCATCGACGAGGTGAAGCTCTGCGCCGGTGCCGGGTTCATCTATGCGCTGGCGGGCCCCATCATGACCATGCCGGGGCTGGGCAGTCTGCCTGCCTATCGCCATATCGATATCGATGAGAACGGCGAGATAGTCGGCCTGAGCTGAGCCCTTCCACAACACCAGAAACAACAAGGCCCCGCCAATTGGCGGGGCCTTCTGTTATCCATGCATCAACCCTTAGAGGGTGAAGCGCTGGGTCATATGGTGCAGGGTGTTGGCCAGCTTGCTCAGCTCGACGCAAGCCTGGGCGATCTGATGAGCGCCCTGGGCATTCTCGTCAGCGGCATTGTGAATGTTGACGATGCTGCGGTTGAGCTCTTCGGTCACCGCGTTCTGCTCTTCGGTTGCGGTGGCGATCAGGGTGTTCATGTCGGTGATGCGCACCACGGCACCGTTGATGGTCTCGATACTGGTACCGGCATCCCGTGCCAGACCGACACTCTCCTGCATCTGGTGACGGCTCAGCTGCATGGCGTTGCCCGCCTCGGCGGCGCGGCTCTGCAACAGCTCGATCATCTTGCTGATCTCGGCGGTGGAGTCCTGGGTACGCTGTGCCAAGGAGCGAACTTCATCGGCGACGACCGCAAAACCACGACCCTGCTCACCGGCACGGGCCGCTTCGATGGCCGCGTTAAGGGCCAGCAGGTTGGTCTGACCGGCAATATCGCGGATCACATCCAGCACCACGCTGATGTTGGCGCTGTCGGCCTCCAGTTGCTGTACCACTGTGCCTGCCTGTTCAATCTTGACCGACACCTCTTCGATGCTGGTAATCGAGCTGCGCACCACTTCGCTGCCAGCAGCGGAGGTGCGGGAGGCATCCTTGGCGGCGCTCATGGCATCCGTGGTGTTGCGGGCTACTTCGTTGACGGTGGACTGCATCTCATTCATGGCAGTCGCCACCTGGGAGACTTCGTTCTGCTGGATAGCCATGCCGCTGGCAGACTGGCTGGAGATGGCGCTCACCTCCTCCACCGCACTGCTGAGTTGGCTCACGGAGCCAGCGATCTCGCTCACCAGATCGGAGAGGGAGCCCTGCATCCGGTTGATGGCGGAACCCAGCTGGCCCAGTTCATCGCGGTTGAAGCGGCTGTCACGGATCCACTGCTGCAGTTCGCCCTGCCCCAGCTCGCCATTGGCAATGCGCTGGGCCTGACGGGCCAGCATGATCAGCGGGTCGCGAATTTGGCGGGTCAGTACCACGGAGAGCACCACCACAAGGATCAAACCGATCACCAGCGCGATGGTGACACTCAGATTGGCGGATTGATAAGAGTCGACAATATCACTGCGGGATTCAGACGCATAACCATGGTTAATCTGGATAAGGGAGGCCACTGACTTGCTCAGCGCGGTATAAAGGGGAACCCCCTCCTCAAGGAAGATGCGTTGGGCTTCGGCAAGCTGATCGCTGTCTTGCAGCTGTTGGACTCGCTGGTGCAGTGCGACGTAACGATCCCAGTCAGATTTCACCGTATCGAAGGTACGGCGCTCCGCCACATCCTCAGGCCAGATCGTCTTGTCATGGGCAATCAACTGCTGCGCGATCGCGTTAAGCTGTTGACTGGCAATATTCCGATATTCAGCCCTTTTCAGCGGCTCGGCAGCCACCACGAAATAACCCAGCTCATAACGACGCAACTCACCGAGAGAATCCCCGATCGCGCTGGTGCGATTGACCGCTGGCAAGATGCTGTCGGTAAACCGGATGGCAACATCATTCATGTTGCCAAACTGGACAAGGGCAAAACCGCCGATAAAGGCGACCATCAAACCGAGCACGGCAAAGCCGGCGGTGAGTTTTTTACCTATGGTCATGGTACTGGTATTCATGGGATATCCTGGTGGTCGTTAAATTCGTAGCACTCGTCCGGTTCACGCCCTCCTGGCATGAACTGTCTGGCCACCTGTTCAGTGGCGCACCATCCAACCTTGATGAATATCTCTGAATTCCATGAGCGGCAGCGAGAGCCGTGAGGGGGCGCTAGAGTAACCGGATTGTGATGGTTCGGAAAGAGTCTGCCCGGTTACTTTTTGTAAGGTGAAAACGAGGGGTTTTTCGTGTTCGATTAAATATACCGCCCAGATGAATAAATCGGAAAAATGCATAACGTTTGCATAAGGCAAGCAGCGCGGGTCAAGCCGTTGCAGGCCGCCACTCTCATCCGGGACCAATGAAAAACGCCAGCAATGGCTGCTGGCGTCTCGTTTATTCAGCGTGGCGGTTACAAAACAACCGCCATCTTATCCGCGCAGGCCACCGAGAAACTCGGCCCGGGTATCGGGCTGGGTCTTGAACACCCCGCCGAGGGAGGTGGTGGTGGTATAGGAAGTGGAGTCCATCACTCCGCGTGCCTTGACGCAGTAGTGGGTCGCCTTGATGCTGATAGCCACATCCTTGGTACCGAGCAGGGTCTGCAGCGCCAGCAAGATCTGCTGGGTCAGCCGCTCCTGCACCTGGGGACGGCGGGCAAAGAACTGCACGATGCGGTTGATCTTCGACAGGCCAATCACCTTGCCACGAGGGATATAGGCCACATGGGCCATGCCGTCGATGGTGACGAAGTGGTGTTCGCATGTGCTGGTGAGGCTGATGTCCCGCACCATGATCATCTCGTCCACCTGCATCTTGTTCTCGATCACCGTCACCTTGGGGAAGGTGGAATAGTCGAGGCCTGAGAAGATCTCGTTGACGTACATCTTGGCGATGCGGTGCGGCGTCTCGGCCAGACTGTCATCGGTCAGATCCAGCCCCAGCGTCTCCATGATGGAGCGCATATGGCCTTCGATCTTCTCCCGCTTCTGCTGGCTGTTAAACTCGTTGGTGACCAGGGGAGTTTCCAGTCCCTGGGCTTCGAGGGCAGCCCTGACCAGCAAGGCTTCCGGACTTAAGGTTGTCATTATCTTCTCTCCCACGCTCAGGGACTGTGAGGGCCGCTCAAGGAGCAACCCCTTATGTTATGGCGGCGTACAGGGCCGACGGTATCGCTGTAATGGTAGCCACACAGGTTGTGACGGCCATCTGTTATGGCGGCATAGTAAACGGCCATTGCCGCCAAGATTCAAGTCAACTTGTGCGTCACCTCATACTTTATGGCCATCTACCCCCGTTTTTGCGCCGATTACCCCGAGATTCCCTTGAGATAACCTGCCCATCCCCGGGGATTTTTGTGATAATCCCGCCTTCAATCATCACAAGAGGTCATGACGATGGGATTTGATACCAGCGGACTACTCCCCTTAAGCGATGCCCTGCAAGGGATGCTGGAACAACTCGCCTGCTGCTGCGACAGCGAGCAGTTGCCCCTGCCAGAGGCCCTTGGCCGGGTACTGGCCTGTGATATCGCCTCCCCACTCGCCGTGCCCCCCTTCGACAACTCTGCCATGGACGGTTATGCCGTACGCCTTGCGGATCTCGCCAGCGGCACCCCGCTCATCATGGCGGGCAAGGCCTTTGCCGGTCAGCCTTATCAGGGCGAGTGGCCCGCTGGCCACTGCGTGCGGATCATGACCGGCGCCCCGGTACCCGCAGGCACCGATGCGGTGGTGATGCAGGAAGAAACGCAGGCCGACGGCGATCGGATCACTTTTCTGGCACAACCCGAACCGGGCCAGAACATCCGCCGCGCCGGCAGCGATATCGGCAAGGGCGCCTGCGTGCTGCCTGCTGGCACTCGCCTAACCCCGCGCGAAATGCCGCTGCTGGCATCCCTCGGCGTGGCTACCGTCGCGGTGCGCCGACCGCTGAAAGTGGCCATCTTTAGCACTGGCGACGAGCTCAAACCGGTCGGTACCCCGCTTGCTCACGGCGATATCTATGACTCCAACCGCTACGGCGTGCGGGCCATGCTGGCACGTATGGGCTGCGACTGCCTCGACCTTGGCATCATCCCCGACGATCCGGCCCAGCTACGCGCCGCCTTTATCCGCGCCGACGAAGAGGCCGATGTACTCATCACCACCGGCGGCGTTTCGGTAGGGGAAGCGGACTTCACCAAACAACTGCTGGACGAACTCGGCGAGATTGGCTTCTGGAAGCTGGCCATCAAGCCGGGCAAGCCGTTTGCTTTTGGCCGTCTGCCCCGCGCCTGGTTCTTCGGCCTGCCGGGCAACCCCGTCTCCGCCATGGTCACCTTCGATCAGCTGGTGCAACCGGCTCTGGCCAAGCTGGCGGGCCAACGCTTCGAGCGCCCGCTCCAGCTACAGGCCATTGCGGCCGAACCACTCAAAAAGAGCCCCGGCCGACTCGACTTCCAGCGCGGCATCATGAGCCAAGGGCCAAACGGCCTCGAGGTGCGCAGCACCGGCTCGCAGGACTCCGCCGTGTTCAGCTCCCTGTCGCAAGCCAACTGCTACATCGTTCTTGAACGGGAACGGGGCCGCGTTGCCGCGGGCGAGACGGTGACCGTGGAGCCATTCGGGGGATTGCTGCTGTGAGCGAGATCCTGAGCGACGCCGAACTGCTGCGCTACAACCGCCAGATCATCCTCAAATCCTTCGACTTCGAGGGACAGGAGGCGCTCAAGCAGGCCCGTGTGCTGGTGATCGGCGCTGGTGGCCTTGGCTGCGCCGCCAGCCAGTATCTGGCGGTAGCCGGAGTTGGCCAGCTCACCCTGGTCGATTTCGACAAGGTGGAGCTCTCCAATCTGCAGCGTCAGGTGTTGCACAACGATGAGCGCATCGGCAACTACAAGGTGGACTCTGCCGCCCAGTCGCTGCGCGCGCTCAATCCCTGGCTCAACGTCGAGACCCACGCGGCCGTGGCCGACGAGGCGCTGCTCGATACCCTGTTGCCCCAACACCAGCTGGTATTGGATTGCACTGACAACCTGGCCATTCGCAACCTGCTCAACCAAAAGGCACGCCGACACAGGGTTCCGCTGGTCAGTGGCGCCGCAATCCGGCTGGAGGGACAGCTATGCAGCTTCACCTGGCAGGAAGATGAACCCTGCTACGCCTGCCTCAGCGCCCTGTTTGGCGAGCAGGCCCTCACCTGCGTCGAGGCGGGCGTGCTCGCCCCCGTGGTGGGATTGGTGGGCAGCCTGCAAGCACTGGAAGCTATCAAGCTCTTGGCAGGCATGGGCAAAAGCTACAGCGGCCGCCTGCTGATGATCGACGGCCTCGGTGGCACCTTCCGCGAGATGAAGCTACCCAAGCGCCCCGACTGCCCCGTCTGCTCCCACCCTTGACGCAAACGGGATCAAAAAAGCCGAACCCTGTGGTTCGGCTTTTTGGTACCTGCACCTAACAACCCCTTCCTCAATGGGTCGTGAGGATCCGTTGCAACAGGTGATTAAAGCCCGAGGGATCTTCCGCGGGCCAGGCGTGGTGGCCGTTGGGAGTGTGGATGGTGGCGTTGGGCAGGGCGGCAAACTGCTCTACCCGTTTGGCCAGCGGCAGGTAGTCGTGACTGGTGGAGATGATGGCCACCGGCTGCCAGATGGCGCCAAGCCGGGCGCGTACCGACCAGCCGGGTAACGCCTCCAGCAGCGCCTTGTAGGTTTTCTTTTTATTGCGCACGAAACGCAGCCGGAAGGTGTGGCGCACCTGTGCCAGATCCGGGCCCGGGAAGAGCTCGCGTCCCAGCCACCAGGCGAGCGGGCGCATACCGAACCAGCGCAGCCACTTGAGGCGCTGGGCGTAACGCTCCTGCTCTTTGGGTGTTTCCAGCAGAAACTCGCTAAAACCGTTGACCAGCACCAGCCCCTGCACCTTGTGGGGCAGTTGCAGCGCCAGCTCCAGCGCCACCATGGCCCCGAGCGACAATCCCACCACCCAGGCGGGCTCCGGCTGCTCATCGAGCCAGCTCACCACATCGGCTGCCAGGGTCGCCACGTCAAACGGCCCCTCCTGCATGCTCTGGCCGTGGCCACGCAAGTCCAGCGCCACCACCCGGTAGTGTTCGGAAAACCGTTCGATCTGCGCCTGCCAGTCGAGGCTGGAGGAGCCCAGCCCATGCAGCAGCAACAGCAAGGGGCCCTCTCCTGCGCTGCGCAGGGCAAGACCGTTGAATTTCATCACCTGATTGCGGCGCATCAGTGTATTGCCTCTCGACTCATCACCTGAACCATCTCTTGTTGTTATGTTGCCCGTGGCCATCCTGCCACGTTATCAGCACGGTGCCCAATCAGCCTTCGCTGACCAGACTCACCGCCTTGATATAAGCGTAGATCTGCTGCTCCGGCGCCAGCGCCAGCCGCCTGGCGGAGCGGCTGGTGATCCGGGCCAGCAGTATCTGCTCACCCAGCGCTAACTGCAACAGAGTCTGGCCGGGGCGCACCTCGCGCACCGCCAGCAGACGGGTGACGAGACAGTTGGAGAGACTGGAGTGCTCGATGGGTGCCGTGGCAATCACCACATCCCGCCCCGCCACCTTGATCTGCAAAGGGCCGCTCTCATCCGGCACATGGGTCATGGTGACCCGCAGCTGCTGCTCACCAAGCTGCAAGGTCGCCATCTGCTCCTCTTCATCGTAGTGAGAGAGGGTCGCCGCCAGCATCACCCCGGCATCGTCACGGCTGGCGAGCGAGAGATCAGTGCGGGCGAAGATCTCGCTCGGCCGACCTTGCGCCTCCACCCTGCCACCTTCCAGCAGCACCAGCTGATCGCAGAGCAGGCTCACCTCCTCCATGGCGTGGCTGACGAAGATCATCGGGATGCCGCTCTCCTGCTGCAAGCCCTTGAGCACATGGGCCTGATGGATGCGGCTGCGCCGATCGAGCGCCGAGAAAGGCTCATCGAGCAGTAGCAGATCGGGTTCGGCCAGCAGCGCCCGCCCCAATGCCACCCGCTGGCGTTGCCCACCCGACAAAGCATGGGCAGGCTGCCCCAGCAACTCGGCAAAACCGAGCCGCGCCGCCAGCGCCTCGGGCTGCCAGCGCCCTCGCCCCTTGCGGGCCGCCAGTTGCAGATTGCCGAGCACCGTCAGATGGGGGAAGAGGCGCGAGTCCTGAAACACCAGTCCGATCCGGCGCGCTTCGGGCAGAAGTTGAGCATACTCCCGCCCGCACCACAGCAAGCGATCCACGCTTCGGCGATCTAGCCCGGCGATGATGCGCAGCAGTGTGCTCTTGCCGCAGCCTGAAGGGCCGAACAGGCCGAGGATCCCACCCAGTTCGAGGGTCAGTGCGCAGTCGAGGGTAAAAGGGCCAAACCCGCGTCGGACATGGAGGTTCAAGGCATGGCGGTGCGGCACGTTCACAGGCGGCATAGTAGCGGACTGGTTCATCCAAACACTCTCCGCTGTCGGCGCTGCAACACCCCGTAGACCAGCACCAGCATCACCAACGAGAAGGCCATCAGGCCGCCCGCCAGAATATGGGCGTTCTGATAGTCCATCGCCTCCACATGATCAAACAGGGCGATGGAGAGCACCTGGGTTTCGCCGGGGATATTGCCGCCAATCATCAGCACCACGCCAAACTCCCCTAGGGTGTGGGCAAAGCCGAGCGCCGCCGCCATTACAAAGCTTGGTAGGGTCATCGGCAAGATGATGTGGAAGAAGCGCTCCAGCGGGCCGAGCCCCAGGGTCGCAGCAGCTTCCAGCTCCTTGTTGCCCATGTTGACGAAGGCGGAGGTGAGCGGCTGCACCACAAACGGCAGCGAATAGAGGATGGAGGCAAACAGCAGGCCAAGAAAGCTGAAGGCGAGCGGGGCACCAAAGGTGTCGCGCCACCAGGCGCCGAAGCCATATTCGGGGGAGAAGGCGAGCAGCAGATAAAAACCCAGTACCGTGGGAGGCAGCACCAACGGCAGCGCCACCAGCGCCTCCACCAGCGGCCGCAGGCGGTTCTGACTGCGCGACAGCCACCAGGCCAGCGGCGGTGCCAGCAACAGCAAAATCGCTGTGGTGCAGGCCGCAAGCTTCAGGGTGAGCCAGACCGCCAGCAGATCCCCTTCACTCATTGCCGACCTCCCGGTTGATAAATGCCCCCAACGGCATGGTATCCATCCTTATTGCAAAGAGTGGCCGACCCGAAGGCCGACCACTCAGGGTATCGCATCAGGCCCATCCCCTTATTGGGGCAAGGCATAACCAGCTGCCTTGATCTGCGCCTGACCCGGCCCCTTGAGCCAGGCGACCAGCGCCTCGACCGCGGCACCTTTCTTCAATACCAGCCCCTGCTGCTCGATGGGAGGATAGAAGCTCGCTGGCACTGCCCAGGCTTCACCAGTCTTGCCCGCCTCAACCAGATTGGCCCAGGCGACAAAGCCCAGCTCGGCATTGCCGGTGTCGACAAATTGCCAGGTCTGGCCGATGTTGGCGCCGGTCAGCAACCGGTACTGCTTGGGATCGATCTTGAGATGGGTGAGGGTAGCCATGGCGGCTGCACCATAGGGAGCTGTGCGGGCATTGGCGATGGCGAGGTTGCCTTTCCAGCTACGCAGGGTCGCCTCGTCAGGGGCCGGCCCCCCCTTCTTCCACAGCCCCAGCTGGCCGATGGCGTAGGTGAAGCGATCGTTCCCCTTGCCCTCTTTTTCCAGCTTCTCGGGGGTCGCCGCATCGGCGGAGAGGAAGAGATCGAACGGCGCACCGTGACTGATCTGGGTGTAGAGCACTCCGGTAGCGGCTGACGATATGGCCAGGGTGTGGCCGGTCTTGGCGGTGAACTCCTTGCCGATACGCTCGATAGTGCCCTTGAAGTTGGCCGCCACGGCCACTTTCACTTCATCGGCCTGCACGGCACCGGTATGCAAGGTGGCGGCGCAGACGCCGGCGATGACAACAGATAACAGCGGTTTCATTCCCTTTCTCCTGATGGGGCCCGCACATCCGCGCCCCTTGGCGGGGCCGTGGTTCCCGTTGAACCTGCGCCCCTCGTGATGAACAGGTCAGGCTTGCCAGCGGGCAGCGGCGGCGTTGTCGCTCTCTTTGGCCTCGACCCAGCGTTGCACACCCTCGGCGGTCAGCTCTTTTTTCCAGAACGGCGCCCGGGTTTTCAAGAAATCCATGATGAAGTGACAGGCGTCAAAGGCGGCGTCGCGGTGGGCACTGCTCACCGCCACCAGCACGATTTGATCGCCAAGCCACAACTCGCCGATACGATGAATGAGGGTACACTCCTGCAGCGGCCAGCGGCGGCGGGCCTCCTGAACGATATCGGCCAGCGCCTTCTCGGTCATACCGGGGTAATGCTCGAGGGCCAACCCCTTCACCTCCTCCCCCTGATTGAAGTCGCGAACCTTGCCAACGAAGGTGACGATGGCGCCACTGTCGGGGCGGGTGGCGAGACGGGCATATTCGTCCGCCAGCGAGAAATCCTCCCGCTGCACCAGAATGCGATCGGTCATGGTTGCCTCGCTCATCCTTAACCTCCGGTCACCGGTGGGAAGAAGGCCACCTCATCGCCATCATTGATGGGGGTATCGAGGGGCACCAGGGTCTGATTGACCGCGACCAAGAGCTTGCCAGCTTCCAGCGCCAGCGCCCACTTGTCGCCGCGCTCACAGAGCGCCGCGCGCAGTTGTTCGGCGGTGGCGTAGTCGCACGGCAGGTTCAGCTCGTCACACGCTACCAGCTCTCTTACTTGCGCAAAAAACAGTACCTTGATCATGCTTGTTCCCCGCTCGTTGAGCCCAACTGAAAATGGCCAGACTTGCCGCCTTTTTTCTCTACCAGCCGCACCTGCTCGATCACCATGTCCTTTTGCACCGCCTTGCACATGTCGTAGATGGTCAGCGCCGCTACCGACGCGGCGGTCAGTGCCTCCATCTCGACACCAGTCTTGCCGGAGAGCTTGCAGAGGGTGCGGATATGCACCCGATTCTGCTCGGGCAGCGGCACTATCTCCACCTCGACTTTGGTCAAGGCCAGCGGATGGCAGAGTGGGATCAGATCAGAGGTCTTCTTGGCGGCCATGATACCGGCGATGCGGGCGGTGGCGAACACGTCACCCTTGTGGTGCTGGCCGCTCAGGATCAGCGCCAGCGTCTCGGGGGCCATGGTAACAAACGCCTCGGCGCGGGCTTCGCGCTCGGTCACCTGCTTGTCGGTCACATCCACCATATGGGCTTCGCCGCTCTGGTTCAGATGCGTCAGGTTGGGCTGGGTCTGCTTGGGATCGGTCTGGTTCATCGTTTGCTCTCAGAGGTGGGAGACAAAGTTGCACGGCTTGGTGCGGGCATCGAGCTGATCGCGGATCAGTTGCTCCCAACCCAGCTGACAGGCGCCGGTGGAGCCGGGCAGACAGCAGATCAGGGTGCGATTGGCGAGTCCCGCCAGCGCACGGCTCTGCATGGCGGAGCCTTTAATCTCGGCAAAAGAGAGCTGACGGAACATCTCGCCAAAACCCTGTACGGTGCGCTCGAACAGCACACCGACCGCTTCCGGTACCCGGTTCTGTTCATTGAAGCCGGTACCTCCGTTAATCAGTACCACCTGCACCCCCTCATCGGCGATCCACTCGCTCACCCGCGCGCGGATGCGAAACAGGTTGTCCGGGCAGAGTGCCCGATCGGCCAGCTGATGGCCCGCGTCGGTAAGGGCCGAGACCAGATAGTCGCCCGAGCTGTCATCGGCGGCGGTGCGGCTGTCGGAGACCGTCAGCACGGCGATCTTGAGGGGAATAAATGCGTTGTGTTTCTGTCCCATCGGGCAGCTCCTTGTGGCTATGGGCCGTCAACGAGGCAGGAAGAGAAGGGGTATGAGAGGCCAGCTGTCAGGGCGCAAAAACGGACGCAGACAGGGGTGACCAACTTGCTCAAGCGTGTGACGGCGGGCTGATTCTATCAAAGGTTTCACGAGATATGGGATTTAAAAGACACACAAATCTGATGCTTGTCCCATATATGAACAAAACGCAGGCCGGGCAAACCCGGCCTGTCGTCGCAGGATCAGAACCCTTTCACCCCGGTCATGTCGGGCAGCTGGTGAGCTATCCCCTTGTGACAGTCGATGCAGGTACTTTCACCACTGGCCAGATTGGTAGAGTGCATCTTGGCGGCACGCTGCCCCTGCAGGGAGAAGTCCATGTACTCGAAGTTGTGGCAGTTGCGGCACTCGCGCGAATCAGTCTCTTTCATCCGCTGCCACTCCCGCTCCGCCATCTCGCGTCGGTGTGACTCGAACTTCTCGCGGGTATCCACCTTGCCGGTGATCATGCCCCACAGCTCCTTGGAAGCCTGCACTTTGCGGATGATCTTGTAGGTCCACTCATGGGGTACGTGACAATCCGGGCAGCTGGCCCGCACACCGGAGCGGTTAGCGTAGTGGATGGTATCGCGATACTCCTCGAACACGTTGTCCTTCATCTCGTGACAACTGGTGCAGAAGGCCTCGGTGTTGGAAGCTTCCATGGCGGTGTTGAAGCCACCCCAGAAAATCACGCCACCGAAGAAGCCCATCAGCAAGATGACCCAGAGAGCCGCCTTCGATGGTGACTTGAAGGTGGTCCACAGACGCTGGATAAAGCCGGGTAATTTCATCTATGGATTCCTCAGTTCAGCGCTTCAACCGGTTTAAAGGTATTTTCCACCAGCGGCTTGGCATCCGCTTGCGGTACATGGCACTGCAGGCAGAAGTAGCGACGCGGCGACACTTCACCCAGGGTCAGGCCGTCGCGGGTCTCGAAGTGAGTCGGACTGATCTTGGGGGCCTTCATGGCACTGGCATTCTTGAAGCTGTGGCAAGCCAGGCACTTGTTGACCTTGGTATCCACCTCGTAGTTGCGAATGTCATGGGGGATCAGCGGCGGCTGATGCATGTACTGGCGATCGTAGGGCGCGCCATCCTTGCGGAAGTTTTTCAGGGGCGCGGCGGTGGCATCGGTCACCAGATCGGTGGCGCCACGCTCGGACTTGAGGCCACCGGTACTGTTGGTGATCTCGGGGGCCGCTGCCATCAAGGATCCCGCCATCAGGCAGGCCAGCATTGCTCCAATCAGCTTTTTCATTATTTGTTCTCCGACGTTTTTTCTGCCTTGACGGCAAAACCTACAGTGATTTCAAAAACTTGTTCCGCGCAGACATCGATGCAGCGGCCACAGTTGGTACACTCCTGAGCCGCAATCAAGGGCCCGTGACCGCGCTTGGCACCGTGAACAGGCCCGCGCAGGATGGGACGCTCCGGGCAGACCGCATAACAATCCATGCAGTTGTTGCACCGCTCGCGCCCCTTGGCAGAAATCTTGATAAATCCGACCCGGTTGACCAGGGCATAGAAAGCCCCCACTGGACAGAGATGACCGCACCAACCCCGCTCAACCACGAAGAGATCGAACAGGAACAGCGCTGCAAGCAGGGCCCAGCCAGCCCCCATGCCAAACAGCAGACCACGCATGGCGAGTGACACCGGATTGACCAGCTCCCACGCCATCACCCCGACCACCGCTGGCACCACCAGCACCATGGCCAGCAGCCAGTAGCGGGTCGCACGGCTGAACTGGCCATTGCCCTTGAGGCCAAGGCGCACCCTGAGCCAGGCTGCAGCATCCGTGATGAGGTTGACCGGACAGACCCAGGAGCAGAACACCCTCCCCCGACCAGCCAGTAACCGGCCAGTACAATGGCAGCCCCCAGCCAGAGAGTGGTGATGGGCCAGTGACCCGCCGCCAGCGACTGCAACAGCGTGAGGGGATCGGTCAGCGGCACCGTCTCCAGCAACAGCGAGCTGGAGAGGTTGCCCTTGAGGATCCAGATACCCACCAACGGCCCCAGCAAAAACAGCCCGAGCACGCTGAACTGACTCAGCCGACGCAGCAGCAGGAAGCGGTGGGAACGCCACCAACCCAGCTTGATGCGAGCCTCTTCCCCCGGATAACGACTCATAACCCCTCCGGTTTGCGGGTGGGCAGGGTGAGTCTGTCGCCGATGAGCGACTTGTTCCCCGCCTTGGCCTTCTCTTCCCAGCCGAGCCGGTAGTGATGACCCAGCTCACCTTTGGCGAGCTGGCGTGGCACCACCTTGATGGCCGCTTCCTCC
Organism: Aeromonas sp. 84A; assembly: GCF_051919345.1. Taxonomy (NCBI): domain Bacteria; kingdom Pseudomonadati; phylum Pseudomonadota; class Gammaproteobacteria; order Aeromonadales; family Aeromonadaceae; genus Aeromonas; species Aeromonas sp. 84A. The sequence goes on along the minus strand of NZ_JBQBEW010000001.1, from coordinate 1,882,444 downwards.
AGCACGCAGGCATGCTCGCACTTGCCACAGCCGGTACAGACATCGCTGTGTACCGTGGGCAGGAACATGGCATGCTTGCCGGTGCGCTGGTTATGCTGCAGCTCAAGAGTGATCGCCTTGTCAATCAGCGGGCAGACCCGATAACAGACATCGCAGCGCAGACCCAGATAGTTGAGACAGGTCTCGTGATCGATGAGCACTGCCACCCCCATCCGGGCCTGATCGATGTCGGTCATCTGCTGATCCAGCGCCCCGCTCGGACAGGCCACCACACAAGGGATGTCATCACACATCTCGCAGGGCACGGCACGCGCCTTGAAATAGGGGGTACCGGTGGTCACAGGGTCAAACAGCCGGGCGAGCTTGAGGGTGTCGTAGGGGCACGCCTCAACGCAGAGCCCGCAACGCACGCAGGCGCTGAGGAACTCTGTTTCATCGAGGGCGGCAGGCGGGCGCAGCGCCTGGGCAGGCACAGCTTGCGCCTGCTGGCGGGCCATGCCACCTAGCCCCACGCCAAGCAGGCCCACACCGCAGGCCCCCTTGGCCATGTCGGCCAGAAACTGGCGACGACTACGACTCATCTCGCACTCCCCCGCCTTAAGCCTTCATCACCTTGACGGCGCACTTCTTGTAATCGGTCTCTTTCGAGAGTGGATCGGTGGCGTCCAGGGTCAGCTTGTTGACCAGCTGGCTGGCATCAAAGAAGGGCATGAACACCAGTCCTTTCGGCGGACGGTTGCGACCACGAGTCTCGACACGTGTCTTCACCTCGCCACGGCGGGAGGAGACGATCACCTCTTCACCACGACGCACGCCGCGGGCCTTGGCATCGTCCGGGTGCATGAAGAGCACCGCATCCGGGAAGGCGCGATAGAGCTCGGGCACCCGACGGGTCATGGTGCCGGTGTGCCAGTGCTCCAGCACGCGGCCGGTGGAGAGCCACAGATCGTACTCTTTATCCGGCGACTCGGCAGCGGGCTCGAACGGCAGGGCGAATATGACCGCCTTGCCATCGGGCTTGCCATAAAAACGTAGCCCCTCGCCCGCTTTCACATAGGGGTCGAACCCTTCACGATAGCGCCACAGGGTCTCTTTGCCATCTACCACAGGCCAGCGCAGACCACGGGCTTCGTGGTACTGATCGAACGGCGCCAGATCGTGACCGTGGCCACGACCGAAGGTGGCGTACTCTTCGAACAACCCTTTCTGGACGTAGAACCCGAAGTGCTCGGCCTCGTCGTTCAGCAGACCTTTGCTCTGCTCTTTCGGGAACTGGTTGACCTGACCGTTGGCATAGAGCACGTCGAACAGGGTTTTGCCCTTCACTTCCGGCATCTTGGCAATCAGCTCAGCCGGCCACACTTCCTCAACCTTGAAGCGCTTGGAGAACTCCATCAGCTGCCACAAGTCGGACTTGGCCCCTTCCGGCGCTTTCACCTGCTGGTGCCAGAACTGGGTGCGGCGCTCGGCGTTGCCGTAGGCCCCCTCTTTCTCCACCCACATGGCGGTGGGCAGGATGAGATCAGCGGCCTGGGCAGTGACGGTCGGGTAAGGGTCAGAGACCACGATGAAGTTGCGCGGGTCGCGATAGCCAGGCAGGCGATCGGTATTCATGTTGGGGCCGGCCTGCATGTTGTTGTTGCACATCACCCAGTAGGCGTTGAGCTTGCCATCTTTGAGCATGCGATCCTGCAGCACGGCGTGGAAACCCACCTTGTCGGGAATGGTCCCCTCCGGTAGTTTCCAGATCTGCTCGGCAATGGCGCGGTGCTTGGGCTCGGTCACCACCATGTCGGCAGGCAGACGGTGGGCAAAGGTACCCACTTCACGCGCGGTACCACAGGCAGAGGGCTGGCCGGTCAGTGAGAAAGGACCATTACCCGGCTCGGAGATCTTGCCGGTCAGCAGGTGGATGTTGTAGCAGAGGTTGTTGGCCCAGACGCCACGGGTATGCTGGTTGAAGCCCATGGTCCAGTAAGAGACCACCTTCTTGCTCGGATCGGCATAGAGCTTGGCCAGCTTTTCCAGCTTCTCTTTGGAGACGCCGGAGAGCTTGGAGACCGACTCCACATCGTAATCCGCCACGAACTTGGCAAACTCCTCGAAGGTCATCGGCGTGGCATCGCCGCTGTCCGGGTTCTTCGCTTTCTGCTGCAGCGGATCGGTCGGGCGCAGGCCGTAACCGATATCGGTGACCCCCTTCTTGAACACGGTGTGCTTGTTGACGAAGTCCCAGTTCACCTTGTCGTTCTGGATGATGTAGTTGGCGACATAGTTGAGGATCGCCAGGTCGGTCTGCGGGGTAAACACCATGCCGTTGTCCGCCAGCTCGAAGCTGCGGTGCTCGAAGGTCGAGAGCACATGCACCTGCACATCCGGGTTGGAGAGACGGCGATCGGACATCCGCGACCAGAGGATGGGGTGCATCTCGGCCATGTTGGAGCCCCACAGCACGAACGCATCGGCCTGCTCGATATCGTCGTAGCAGCCCATCGGTTCGTCCATGCCGAAGGTACGCATGAAGCCAACGACCGCAGAGGCCATGCAGTGACGGGCATTGGGATCGATGTTGTTGGATCGGAAACCGGCCTTCATCAGCTTGGCGGCGGCGTAACCTTCCCAGACGGTCCACTGGCCGGAGCCGAACATGCCGACGGCGGTCGGCCCCTTCTCTTTCAGGGTCGCCTTGAACTTCTCGGCCATGATGTCGAACGCCTGATCCCAGCTGATGGGGGCGAAGTCGCCATCCTTGTCGAACTGGCCGTTCTTCATCCGCAGCATCGGCTGGGTCAGGCGATCCTGACCGTACATGATCTTGGAGAGGAAGTAACCCTTGATGCAGTTGAGGCCACGGTTGACCGGTGCATCGGGGTCGCCCTGAGTCGCCACGACCCGACCATCCTGAGAGCCCACCAGCACGGAGCAGCCGGTACCGCAGAAGCGGCAGGGAGCCTTATCCCAATGGATGGCAGTCTTGTCGGTACTGGTGATGAGATTGGCTGCCAGCGTGGGGGCACTGACACCGGCCACGGCAGCGGCAGCTGCCACCGCGTTGGCCTTCATAAAGTCGCGTCGACTCAGCTTCATGGCATATCCTCACATTGCTTATCGCGTAATAGTTGTCGAATCTGTCGAACGGGAGCCAGCCATCAGCGGCAGAGGGCACGCCCGGCATCCCATCACTCTTTTCAGTGACCGCCCAGTTCATCGAACTGGTGGTAAATCAGGGCGGCTGAGAGCACACCCGGCATCGCCTGTATCGCATCAATGGCCGCCATGATCGGCCGCTGGCTCGGACCTTCCAGGGTCACGACCAGCTTGCCCTCGTCACTGACGGCGTGGATCTCGGCCCCTTCAAGGGCGCCAATCTGCTCGGCGAGCTGATGGCGCAAAGGGGGTTGGGTCAGCACCACCAGACTCGATACATGGAACTCCTGATCCATTGTGGCTTCTGTGTCACACGGCTTCTGACTCATTCTGACTCCTGCTTGAGGGTGGGCTGGCTCGCACCACCGGATGGGGCGGCTCGCCCGTCGACCTTGATGCTGCCAACCGGACAATCCTGCACACAGGCGCCGCAGCCATTACAGCGATCCGGCTCGACCGTCGGGGTGGGCACACGCCCCAGCACCGGAATAAAACGAATGGCATTGGGCTCGCAGCTGTCCTGACAGCGCTGGCAGAACACCTGACCATTGGCCAGACAGTTGGCCTCGATATGGGCCTTATAGTGCCAGGGGGACTCGCTGGTCGGGCGAAACACAGGCGCCTTGCAGACCGTGGCGCACTCGGTGCAGAAGGTGCATTCGCCACGCTGGAAATCGACCACCGGAAAACCGCCCTCGCCATTCACCAGGATCTGCTCCGGACAGGCCGCCAGACAGTCCCCGCAGCGGGTGCAGTCGGCGACAAATGCCGACCAGTTGACTGACCAGGGCAACTGCACCGGCGGTTCGGCAGTTCTCAGCCGCCCCCGGAACAGGCCGCGGCGGGCAAGATCGATCTCATCCGGCATGTTGACTCCTGTTCTGGTGAAAAAGGGGACAGTGCGAGTCCATGATTGGCATTCTTGATACCAATTATAAGAGTGGGTGTATATTGCGGCCCTGACAAGGTAAGGGATATACCACCAGGGAGATAAACAGGGGGGATTCTTGCGCCAGATCAAAGCCTTGCAGCGCAATAAAAATGGAGGTATCGGTTAAAATACCTCCATGTGAGGATTGCTATTTAATCGTTGGCGATTTTTTGCGGTTATCCGCCGATCGAGGCGAGATGAGGGGTGATACCGGCATTGCCCTCATGGAGACGATGGGTAGCACTCTTGCCCGCCAGTGCCGCGCGAATGCGCTGTTGCAGCTCATCGGATTGTCCATCTGCGCCGAGCAGATCCCGCAGGTCGATGCCGTTGTCACCAAACAGGCACAGATGCAGCTTCCCCAGCGAGGAGACCCGCAGCCGGTTGCAACCGGCACAGAAATCCTTGCTGTAGGGCATGATGAGCCCCACCCCACCTTGCGAATCGGGGTGCATAAAGACCTGCGCCGGACCGTCATCCGTGCCCCGCAACTGCTGCACCCAGCCGCTCTCCAGCAAGCGCTGTTTGATCTGCTCGCCGCTGACATGGTGGTCACGAAACAGGGTATCCATCTCGCCGGTCTGCATCAGCTCGATAAAGCGCAGCTCGATAGGCTTGTGCCTGATCCAGCCCAGAAAGGCATCGAGCTGGTAGTCGTTGAGCCCCTTGAGCAGCACCGCATTGATCTTCACCGATTTGAAACCGGCGGCCAGTGCTGCTTCGATCCCCTCCATCACCTCGGCCAGCTTGTTCTCTCCGGTGATCTGGTGAAACTGGCGCGGGTCGAGACTGTCGACACTGACATTCAGCGCGTTGAGTCCGGCATCAAACCACTCCTGAGCCCGCTCCTTGAGGCGATAGCCGTTGGTGGTCATGGCAACTTTCTCGATGCCCGGGGTGGAGGCAATCACCTTGACGATCTCGGTGAAATCGCGGCGCAGGGAGGGCTCGCCCCCCGTGATGCGCACCTTGCGGGTGCCCATGGCGGCAAAACCGCTGACCACGCGGCGGATCTCGTCAATCGAGAGAAAGGGTTGACGCCCCGCTTTGTGACCTTCGGGGGGACGATAACCGTCAGGCAGGCAATAGGTGCAACGGAAATTGCACACATCGGTCACCGACAGACGCAAATAGTAAAAACGACGGGAAAAACCATCTTCAAGTGGCAACATAAACACCTTTCCAAATACGGGAGGCCAGGGCATTTCTTTCCTGACCCTTACAGCTCGAACGTCGGCTGACGGCTGGTTTCCCCCTATCGCTAGGACTTAGGCAAAACCGCTCGGAGTTCATCTAGTTTTTCGATGCTAACACAAGTTGGAGTACACTCCCACGCATCTTGCGGGGTACTTATCACTATTCAGAGGTGCGCATCAGTATGGGAAAACGGTTCAGGGTCCATTCGGTCAGCAGTGCCATTGGCCGCGCCATGGTGTTGATCCTCTTCATGGCCAGCCTGATCGCGCTGGTCGCCATGGTCACCCTCTTCTACTCGGTACCCGATGCCAAGGCGATCAACCTCTCCGGTTCGCTGCGGATGCAAGCCTACCGGATGGCCTACGAAATCGAGCGGGGCGACAGCGTGCTGGGGCGCCTCTCCCAGTTTGAAGAGACCCTGCACGCCGAAGAGCTGCAGGAGACCCAGCGCTGGATCACTCCTGCCTCCCTGCGTCGCACCTATGGCGAGGTGCTCGGCCAGTGGCAGGTAATGCGCCAGCACATCGAGGATCGCACCCCCAGACGGTACACCGATAACACCGAGCAGTTTGTGGCGGCCATCGACAATTTCGTCAATCAGATGCAGTACCACGTGGAATTCAAGGTGAGGATGCTGGCACTGGCAGAGGGGCTCGGCCTGCTGGCCATCATCACTATCGCCTGGTTCACGGTGCGCTTCACCCGCCAGCAGGTGGTCGCCCCCCTCAACCAGCTGGTCTACTGCGCTCGCCAGATCCAGCGGCAGGATTTCGATCTTAAGCTGCCCGCCCACGGCGAAAACGAGCTGGGGGAACTGTCGCGCGCCTTCGTCACCATGGCCGACGAGCTGGGCAAGCTCTATCGGGAGCTGGAAAACAAGGTGGAAGAGAAAACCGCCAAGCTGCAACAGGCCAACGACACCCTCTCGTTTCTCTACTCGACCGCCCAGAAGCTGCACGCCGCCCCGCTCAGTACCCGTACCCTCATCAAACTGCTGGACCGAGCCGCCGCCCACCAGCATATCGACCATATCCGGCTGACCCGCTTCGAGCACAACGCCATGCCGGTCTACATCTCGGGGCGCACCGGCTGGCCCGGCGATCTCGATGCGGTCGCCAGCTTCTATCTGCAGATGGATGAACAGGAGTTCGGCCGCCTCGACATCATCAGCCAGCACCCCATCGATGAGCGGTTGATCAAGAACTTCACCATGCTGCTGGCTCAGGTGCTGCACAAAGACCAGACCCTGCTGCAACAGCAGCGACTGCTGCTGATGGAGGAGCGGGCGGTGATCGCCCGGGAGCTGCACGACTCGCTGGCGCAGGCCCTCTCCTATCTCAAGATCCAGTCCACCCTGCTCAAGCGCTCTTACGCCAAGGGGCAGCATGACAAGGCGCAGGAGGCGATGCAGCAGATCGACGAGGGGCTTAGCAATGCCTATACCCAGTTGCGCGAACTGCTCGGTACCTTCCGTCTCACCATTGGCGATGCCAATCTGGGGGAAGCGATCCGCGTCATGCTTGATCAACTGCAACCTCAGACCCAGGCCGAAATCCGGTTCCATTACGGACTGGCCGACAACGACCTGGAGGCGGGCCAGCATATCCACATTTTGCAGTTGATCCGTGAGGCAGTGCTCAATGCCATCAAACATGCCAACGCGCAAGTGATTGATGTTAGCTGTGAGACCCTCGCCAGTGGTAACATCGAGGTTCAGATTTCAGATGACGGTGTCGGGATCGGACTCGCCAGCTCGGCGATCAATCATTACGGGTTGAGCATCATGAACGAGCGCGCCAGCAAACTGCACGGTCTGCTGACCATCAACGAGCAGCAACCACAAGGCACCTGCGTGCATCTGACCTTTCCCACCAGTCTAGCGAGAGACGCCTGATGGACGAGATGAAATACACAGTTCTGGTCGTAGATGACCATCCCCTCATGCGCAAAGGGATTGTGCAGTTGCTGGCTCTGGAAGAGAACATGGAGGTGACAGGTGAAGCCTCCAACGGCACAGATGCCGTGGCACTGGCCAAAGAGTCCGAGCCGGACCTGATCCTGCTCGACCTCAATATGAAAGGGCTCTCCGGCCTCGATACCCTCAAGGCGCTGCGGGCCGAAGAGATCACCTCCCGGGTGGTGATCCTCACCGTCTCCGATGCCCGTCAGGATGTGGTGGCTTTGCTCAAGGCCGGTGCCGACGGCTACCTGCTCAAGGATACCGAGCCTGATCTGCTGCTGGCCCAGCTGGCCGACGTGATGACCGGCAAGCAGATCCTGAGCGAACCGCTGCGCCCCTATCTCGAAAACATCTACGAGCTGGATCACCTGCAGCAGAAGCTGGAAAGCTTAACGCGTCGCGAAATGCAAATCCTGCGCGAAATTGCAAAAGGCCTCTCCAACAAACAGGTCGCCTCGGTACTCCATATCTCCGAGGGAACGGTCAAGGTTCACGTGAAGAGCCTGCTGAAGAAACTCGAGGCGCAAAGCCGCGTGGAAGCGGCTGTCATGTATCTGGAGCAGCGCAACTAAGCGCCCTCAACCTCCCGAAAAGCCACCCTCCGGTGGCTTTTTTCATTCTCTGGCACAGTCGCTGCATTGTCATATTCAGCAACTACTCAATGGAGGATGGAACATGAAACTACAACCTTTGGCACTGTTCCCCTTGCCTTCCCACATACTGCCGGGCGGCAAGCTTCCTCTGCGTCTGTTCGAGCCACGCCACCTGCAGATGCTCAAGGAGTCATTCATCAACGATCAGGGCTTTGGCATCGTGATGGAAGAGTCGACCACCTCGGGACAATCCGGCCGCATTCTGCCGGTGGGCACCCGGGTCAAGGTGACTGACTTCTACACCCTTAATGATGGCCTGCTGGGGGTGACGGTGCTGGGACTGGAGCGCTTCTGTATCCACGAGATGGAAACAGACGAGATGGGCCTGCGCCGGGCCAAGGTGGAGATGCTGCCCAACTGGCCGAGCACCCACTCAGATTTCAACGACAAGCTGCTGGTCAATCGCCTGCGGGAAGTGTTCGAGCAGTATCCGGAGCTTGATGAGCTCTATCCGGACAAGCGCTTTGAAGATGCCGCCTGGCTCTGCCAACGCTGGCTCGAGATATTGCCGATGCCGATTTATGAAAAGCAGATGCTGATTGCCAAACAAAACAGCGAAGCAGCCCGTAAATTCCTGCATCGCCTGATTTCACAATGACAAAAACAGCGTTGCAAAATGCAAATATTCCAACAATGAAAATGTGAAATTCGCATTTTGCGAGTGAGTAGGAACGCAGAACGCCATAACAAGAGAGAGCCGCTGCGCTAAACGGCCAAAATTGAACACAAAAGAGTCTAAAAAAGTTGGCACAGATTTTTCATATAGATTGATACAACCCGATTTATCCCGTGCTCTCTTCAGTATTTGCTGAAGAACTGGTCAACCCACAAAGTTGACCATTTTTTTTATCCGCGCGTCGGCAACCGCTGACCGAAGTGACGCTGCAAACACTCTCTCAGCCGTGACAAGGTGATAGGCTTGGCGAGAAAGTCATCCATCCCCTGCGCCAGACAGCACGCCTTGTCCTCCGCCATCGCATTGGCCGTCAGGGCGACGATAGGCATGGTGCATCCCAACTCCCGCAACCGGCGAGTCGCTTCCAGTCCGTCCATCAGGGGCATCCGCATATCCATCAGGATCAAATCGGGGAGCTGCTCATCCACCTGCGCCAGCGCCTCCAGACCATTGGCAGCCAGCCGTACCTTGCCCACCAGTTTTTGCAGCATCAGCGACACCACCAACTGATTCACCGGGCTGTCCTCCACCACCAGCACATCCAGTGGCAGCAGTGCCGAAGCCCCCTCCTCCCGCTGCGGCTGGCTATGGCAGGGTAGCGCCATGCCGGGCAGTTCGAACCAGAAACAGCTTCCCTTGCCCGGCTCGCTCTTCAGGTGGATCTCTCCCCCATAAGCGTCACCAGACGCTTGCTGATGGCAAGACCGAGGCCGGTACCGGAAAAACGCCGGGTGGCCGAGTTGTCGACCTGGGAGAAGGGTTCAAACAGCAGTGCCTGATCCGCATCAGCGATCCCGATCCCGGTGTCGGAGACCGAGATCAGCAGCTTCTCATCCTGCCAACCCAGATGCAGTGTCACCTGCCCCTGTTCGGTAAATTTGAGGGCGTTGTCCAGCAGATTGCCCATCACCTGAGACAGACGCATCGGATCCCCCTGCAACTCCCGGGGGACCGACTCATCGACCCGATAAACCAGCGCGATCCCCTTGGCGGTCGCGCGAGCTTGCAGCGGCTCGACCAGAGATTGGCAAAGCTGGACGGGTTGCAGGGTCTCGCAGTGAAACACCAGGGTTTGCGACTCGATTTTCGAAAAATCGAGCACGTCGTCGATGATGGTTTGCAGCAATCTGGCCGAGTGGGTGGCATGGCGCAGCAGGCTCTGTTGCTCCGGCGCCAGCTCGGCATGCTGCACCAGATCGAGCATCCCCAACACCGCATTCATGGGCGAGCGGATCTCGTGGGTCATCATGGCGAGAAACTGGGACTTGGCACGGTTGGCCGCTTCGGCCTCATCCCGTGCCCGCGCCAGCTCCTCTTCACGGCGGATCTGGTTGCTGATATCCCGGGCAGTGCCGCGATAACCAATAAACAGGCCATCATGGTCAAAGCAGGGCTCGGCGCTCACCTCCATCCAGCAGGGGCCGTGTTGCAGCGCAACCTGCATCCGCACCCCTCGCACCGGCTGGCGCAGCTCCAAAAGCTGCAGGTATTTCTGGGCATCGCAGCTCTGCTTGTTGCAGACGTAGTCATAGAGGGTCGGCCGGGTCGCCTGCGGGGTCATCTCATCCAGATAACCCGGCTCTGAGGCATAACTGAGGCGATGCTCGGCATCTGTCTCCCAGAACCAGTCAGAAGCCATGGCGGCGAAGCTGCGAAAACGGCGTTCGCTGGCCTGCAGCGCCTCGGTTTTTACCGCGACCTGCTCCTGCAAGCGGGCCCGATAGGTGATGTTGACCAGCGCTTGGGCGATAAGCGGACGGCAACGCTCCATGGCGGCCTTGCTGGTGAGATCGAAGGTGCCCGCCCGAGCGTGGCGGCAGATGAGGGTAGCGGTAAAGCCGGGGGCCTGCAGCCCGGTCAGCATCACGCTGGCCCAGCCCGGCTCGCTCGCCAGCGGCGCAAGCTCAGGCAGCTGGGCGGGATCGTAAATCACCAGGGTTTCACCCGAAATGGCGCGGGCAAATGCCGGGGTCATGCGCCAGCTGCGGGCTGATAGCATTGGCTCGGTACTGAGGTGGGTACTCCCCTGCTCCCCTTCCCAGGCCACTACATCCGCCTGCTCAAAGCCGATAAAGGGTTTAAGCACCTGGATAAGGCTCTCCAGCACCTGCTCCAGCGTCTTGGCATCGGCGAGGGTGGCAACGCCCCCCAGCAGAGTCTGAGACTCGTGACGATACTTGGCCTCGCGCTCGCGGCAACGCATAAGGTCGACCAGCGTGGTCTGCAATTTGTCGCCGAGGGCTTCCAGTTCACTGTTGCCAATCATCTTGTTGCCTGCTCTGTTATGTTCTGCCGACTCAACGGGTCAGGAAAATCACGCTCGATACCATCAGGTTGCCGTGGGCCAGCTCGCCATTGGGCAGCCGCCCCTGCTCGCCGAAGGTAAAGGGGGTGATAAAGGGGATCTTGCCGAGGCGAGCCTGGCTCTGCTCGACAAATTGGCACAACATATCACCTAGCGCCAAACGGCAACCAGCACAAAAGATGATGAGAGCGCCGATAGGCTGCAATTCCACATCGACCCCATACCCTGGCTCAACGCGCATGGCATTGAGGCTGCGCTGCAGCAACCCTTCCTGACTGCTGTACATCAACAGCAGACGCTCCCCTTGCACCACATCGGTAAAGAGCCGCAGCCCGCCCTGTTCGGTCACAGCTTCGGGATGGGAGAGTTTGTAGTAAGGAATGCCATCCAGCGCTCCCACCTGACGAGCCAGCGGGGTGAGCGTGGTCTCGCGCAAAATCGCCCCCACCGGCCAGGGCTGCTCGCGCCCGCACCAGCGGGCATAGACCTCGGCAGCAGGCTGGTGATCGATGGTGAGTACCTCCCGCCCGTTGCAGGCGGTGATCTCGCCACTGAATTCGGCAGGCACATAACCGGAGTGAAACTGAAAGGCCAGCTGGCAATCGGGATAGAGCACCGCCAGACCGATGCCATCCTGACTCACCGCCTCATCCCAGCAGATCTGCCAGTCACCGCTGACACTGCTATCAGCCGCCGATCCACCGACCACCGGCACCGAGGCACCGAGTTCGGCCTCGATACCGGCCAGCAGCCCCTCTTCCTTGCCGGGACTGGCATGAAACAAGATCAGCTGGGGCAGCTCGCCCGGCCGACCACAGTCGCTCATGGCTCGGCGCAGCAACTGTCGCACATCCACCCCGTCACCGCTGGCACCGGCTACCCCGAATGCCCCTTTCTCATCGTACAGGGCAGCAACGGCCAGCCCATATCCGTCTCGGGCGTGGTGTCCCATCTCGGTCATGACACCACCGCAAGAGCTGCACCCAAGCAGGCGGGTCGTCGGGAACTGGCGTTTGAGCGCGTCGCGCAGTATCGCCCCGTCATGGGCTTGGGTAAAATAGAGTAACAGCAGGGAGGGGGCCTGATCGGCATGGTGGCGCAGCTGCGCGCAGATATCTTGGGCCGCCAGCGATGAATTCTGGGCGAGGGAGTGAACGGTCAGAAATTTCAACACCATCTCCTTGTTTTATCGAATGGCAGCCTCAAGCAAAAATCATACCTTTATCAAACAATTATCTCGCTTCGCTTGCTAACATAGCGGTCAACTGAGACCAATAACAGGACGCCCATATGTGGCAAAAAAACATCAATGACTTCGATCGGGTCGTTGCCATCGGTGGTGGCCATGGCATGGGACGAGTGCTTTCGTCCCTCTCGTTTCTCGGTCAACGGCTCACCGGCATCGTCACCACCACAGATGATGGCGGCTCGACCGGACGCCTGCGCAAGAGTCAGGAGTGCATCGCCTGGGGCGATCTGCGCAACTGCCTGAACCAACTGGTGACCGATCCCAGCATCGGCAGCCTGTTGTTCGAGTACCGCTTCGCCGGCAAAGGCGAGCTGGCGGGCCACAACCTTGGCAACCTGATGCTGCTGGCGCTCGATAATCTCTGTGTCCGTCCTCTTGATGCTATCAAGCTGATCAGTGACATGCTCAAAATCGAGTCACAATTGCTACCCATGTCTGAATTTCCCACCGATCTCTGCGCCCATATGGAGTGTGGCACCCAGATCCTGGGAGAGGTATCCATCGATCAACTGGCAACACCACCCCTCTCCCTCGGCCTGATGCCGGAGGTGCAAGCGACCCGCGAAGCGGTGCTGGCACTGCAGCAGGCAGACATGATCATTCTGGGGCCGGGCAGTTTTCTCACCTCCATCATGCCGCCACTGCTGCTGGCCGAGATCGCCCAGGCCATCAACGAGAGCAGCGCCATGCTGGTTTTTGTTTGCAATCTGGTGGCGGAAAACGGCCCTGCCAGCCAGCTGGATCTGATGAGTCAGTGTCGCTGGCTGGAATCCCGGGTCGGTCAGGGTCGGCTGGATGCCATCCTGGCCCCACAAGGCGCGGGTGATGCGGGGGACTGGCAAGGGCGAGTGATCGAAGCCGAGCTGGGCGAGCTTGAGCTGCCCCATCGGCACGATCGGTTGAAGCTGAAACTGGCGCTGGACCGGATCATCCAGCAACTGCTCAACCAGCGTTAGGCAACGGTCACGGCGCCCCGGCATCCCTGCATAGCGCCGCCGTTACTGATAATCGGCAAGAAACGCCAGCACCCGGGGCAAGGAGGCCTCCAGCAGTTGCAACTGGCGCTCTGCCTCGGCCACATCCGCCTGCTTGCTGGCCATCTCCAGCGCCATCACCTGCTGATAACTCGGCATGGCGCCATAGCTGCCACAGGATGATTTCATGCTGTGCGCTACCCGAGCCAACGCCTCCCACTCCCCCTGCTCATAGAGGGGTCTGAGCTGACTCAGCTGCTCGCCCACCTCTTCAATAAAGACTGCGATGACCACGGGCAGCATATCCGGACCGATATCCTCTGCCAGCTGCTGCAACACCTTGCGATCCACCCACTCCATGCGAGGCTCCTCCTGAACGGTATTCAAACAGACCATACTATAGATAGTTTTCGATGTCGTGGCTCACGGCCAGGCAGTGATGAAGCACCCGATTGGATGGCTCAGGGAATAAAGTGGCAAAAAATGTGATCAGTATCGAAATAGCGATGCTGAAATGCACGTCAAGACAACAACTTGATTGCCACAAATTAACAATTGATCAACACTCAATGCCGTCAGAGTGATGATGCTCAGCAACACCTCTCATCCCTTTTGCCTTTTATGGCTGCTGCGAAGAACCAGGGTAGGTATCTACCCTGGTATTTTTTTATCTTGCTCAAGCACGACCTGGTTGGTCGCCACCCGCTCCCCCATGCGAAACAGATTGAATTCGCCGGGCGCCATTTTGACCCAATTCTCGTTGCCGGTCAGCGGACGGGTGGTGATCAGGGTCACCACATCGTTGGGGGTGGTCTCCCTTTGAAAGTCGATCACCACCTCCTCATCCAGCAGGCTCGCCTCGCCAAAGGGCGCACAGCGAGTCAGCCAGTGCAGGTTGTTGCTGCAGTAGCTCATCACATACTCCCCGTCCGAGAGCAGCATGTTGAACACTCCGAATGCTCTGAGCTCGTCACACAGGGTGGCGAGATAGCGAAACATGGCGGGAAAGTTGGCCGGACGCTTGGGATATTTTTGCTCCAGCCGATCGAGCAGCCAGCAGAAGGCGTGCTCGCTGTCGGTATCCCCCACCGGACGGTGGCGACCAGTTGGCAGCTTCTTGTAGCCGGTGAGCTGACCGTTGTGAGCGAAGGTCCAGTAACGGCCCCACAGCTCACGGGTAAAGGGGTGGGTATTTTCCAGCGACACGCAGCCACGGTTGGCTTGCCGAATGTGGCTGACCACGGCGCAGCTCTTGATGGGCAGCGCTTGTACCAGTCTGGCGATGGGAGATTGGGCGCTGGGCTCGGGATCCTTGAAGGTGCGAAAGCCCTTCCCCTCGTAGAAGGTGATCCCCCAGCCATCCTTGTGGGGCCCGGTCTTGCCGCCGCGCAGCATCAACCCGGTAAAGCTGAAGCAGATATCGGTCGGCACATTGGCACTCATGCCGAGCAGTTCGCACATATCCGGCAGACTCCTTTCATGATTTGGCTTGTGTCATGTTCGACCAGCACGCTGGTTCGACAGACCGCAGGGGAAGGCGCAATCCCTTCCCCTGTGACTGGCAACAACCGGCAGATGGCAAACCATGCAACCGGTGATGCCCTTGTCTGGTGACGATGGCCTGATTACTTGGCCATCTCTTTTTCGACCAGCTGGATCAGGATGTGGATCACCTTGATGTGCACTTCCTGAATACGGTCGGCATAGCCAAAGTGCGGCACCCGGATCTCGACATCCGCCAGACCTGCCATCTTGCCGCCATCCTTGCCAGTCAGGGCGATCACTTTCATCCCTTTGGCGCGGGCCGCTTCGATGGCTTTCAGGATATTGCCGGAGTTGCCGCTGGTGGAGATGCCAAGCAGCACGTCGCCACGGCGGCCGACCGCTTCTACGTAGCGGGAGAAGACATAGTCATAGCCAAAGTCGTTGGAGACGCAGGAGAGGTGGCTCGGATCGGAGATGGCGATACCGGCATAACCTGGGCGGTTCTCGCGGTAACGACCAGTCAGCTCTTCGGCGAAGTGCATGGCGTCACAGTGGGAGCCACCGTTGCCACAGGAGAGCACCTTGCCCTCTTCTTTGAAAGAGTCGGCCAGCAGTTTGGCGGCCGCTTCGATGTTTTTCAGGTTCTGCTCATCAGCCAGGAAGGCCTGCAGCACGCTGGCAGCTTCGGTCAGTTCATTGCGGATCAATTCTTGGTACATGATGTCTCTTCCACTGTTTTTAGTGTGCGTGTAGATCGCGGCTATTCTCGCACAAGCGAATCGCACAGTCGCCCCCCTGCGAGCCACAGCGCTGGCGGCGCGTGAGCGTTATGGGGATCACAGAGAGAAGGTAATGAAGATGTAAACAGCTTGATAACTTTGTGCGTATGAATTACAACAGGGGCCATATCCAACAGGTCAGACCTCTGGATCAGTTACGCCACGTTGGCAACCTAACCACGCAAGGAGCAAGCAATGACGACGACCCTCACTCTGCTCGGGGTGATCCTGGTTATCGGAGCCCTGGCCTATCGCCGGGCATCCCTGTTCATCTCCACCCTGGTCACCGGCGCCGCCCTGGTGCTTGGCACCATCTATGGTCATGTGCCCTTGCTGGTATGGGCGCTGTTCGCGGTGATCGCCATCCCGCTCAATCTGGTGGAATTTCGCCGCAATCAAATAACCAAGCCGCTGTTCAAGATCTACAAATCGATCATGCCGGAAATGTCCCGCACCGAGAAAGAGGCGATTGAAGCGGGCACAACTTGGTGGGAAGCCGACCTGTTCGCGGGCAACCCAGACTGGAAAAAGCTGCACGCCATCCCGGTCAGCACCCTCTCTGCCGAAGAGCAGGCCTTTATGGATGGCCCGGTCGAGGAAGTGTGCCGCATGGTGAGCGACTGGGAAGTGACCCACGAGCGCGCGGATCTCTCCCCCGAGGTGTGGCAATACCTGAAGGACAACAAGTTCTTCGCCATGATCATCAAGAAGAAATATGGCGGTCTGGAGTTCTCGGCCTACGCCCAGTCCTGTGTCCTGCAAAAGCTGTGCGGTGCCAGCGCCGTGCTCGCCTCCACCGTCGGCGTGCCCAACTCGCTGGGCCCGGGTGAACTGCTGCAGCACTATGGCACCGACGAGCAGAAAGATTACTACCTGCCCCGCCTGGCGGTAGGTAAAGAGATCCCCTGCTTCGCCCTGACCAGCCCGGAAGCGGGCTCTGACGCCGGCTCCATCCCCGACTTCGGTATCGTCTGCAAGGGCGAGTGGGAAGGCAAAGAGGTGCTCGGTATGCGCCTCACCTGGAACAAGCGCTACATCACGCTCGCCCCCATTGCTACCGTGCTGGGTCTGGCCTTCAAACTGCGTGACCCCGAGCACCTGCTGGGAGAAGAGGAAGAGCTCGGCATCACCTGCGCCCTCATTCCCACTCACATCAAGGGTGTCGGCATCGGCCGTCGCCACTTTCCGCTCAACGTGCCGTTCCAGAACGGTCCGACCCAGGGCAAGGATGTGTTCGTCCCGCTCGATTTCATCATCGGTGGCCCGGCCATGGCCGGTCAGGGCTGGCGCATGCTGGTCGAGTGCCTGTCGGTCGGTCGCGGCATCACATTGCCCTCCAACAGCACAGGTGGCGTCAAGATGCTGGCCCTGGCGAGCGGCGCCTATAGCCGCATCCGTCGCCAGTTCAAGCTGCCTATCGGCAAGATGGAAGGGATTGAAGAGCCGCTGGCCCGCATCGGTGGCAACGCCTATATCATGGGCGCCGCAGCCAACCTGACCGTGACAGGTATCGACCTTGGCGAGAAACCCTCGGTCATCTCCGCCATCGTCAAATACCACCTCACTGACCGTGCCCAGAAGTGCATCATCGATGCCATGGACATCCACGGCGGCAAGGCCATCTGCATGGGCCCCAACAACTATCTGGCCCGTGGCTATCAGGGTGCCCCCATCGCCGTTACGGTGGAAGGTGCCAACATCCTGACCCGCAGCATGATCATCTACGGTCAGGGCGCTATCCGCTGCCACCCGTATGTACTGCCGGAGATGCTGGCCGCCAGCCATCCCGACAAGGAGCAGGCGCTGAAGGATTTCGACAAGGCGGTGTTCAGCCACGTCGGCTTTGCCATCAGCAACCTGGTGCGCAGCTTCTGGCTCGGTATCACCGGCGCTCGCTTTGCCGCTTCACCGTACAAGGACCAGACCAAGGGCTACTACCAGCAGCTCTCCCGCCTCTCGGCCAACCTGGCGTTCCTGTCAGACATGGCGATGGGTACTCTGGGTGGCGAGCTCAAACGCAAGGAGCGGGTCTCCGCCCGTCTTGGCGACGTGCTGAGCCAGCTCTATCTGGCCTCCAGCGCCCTCAAGCGCTATCAGGACGAGGGACGCCAGCAGGCCGACCTGCCGCTGCTGCACTGGGCACTGCAAGATGCCATGTTTAAGGCACAAGAGGCGATTGACGAGCTGCTGCGCAACTTCCCGAACCGCTGGATTGGGCTTGCCCTGCGCGCCGTGGTGCTGCCGCTGGGTCGTGACCTGAACCGTCCATGCGACAAGCTGGACCAACAGGTTGCCCGTCTGCTGCAAACCCCGAGCGAGACCCGCAGCCGCCTGGCCAAGGGGCAATACCTGACTCGCGAAGAGGGCAACCCCTTCGGTCTGCTGGAGCAGGCCCTCGATGACGTACTGGCCGCCGAGACGCTGTTCGAGAAAGTCTGCAAGAGCGATGGTATCAAGCGTCCCTTCATGGCGCTGGACAAGGTGGCCGACATCGGCCTGGCCGCTGGTGTACTGACCCAGAGCGAAGCGGAACTGCTGCGCCGCGCCGAGGTAAGTCGCCTGCGCACCATCAACGTCGATGATTTTGACCCCATCGATCTGGTGGCCAACAAGAAGCTGTTTGAAGCCTCCGCTTACCATCACGCGGCCTGATAACCAGCTATCGACAACGCCTCCCTTGTGGAGGCGTTTTTTTATCTTCTCTCACCCCTATCAATGGCCTCCAATGCCATTGCCCGCGTTCACAGCTCCCCCGACCAGCTGCTACCCCCGTGTGGTCAGTCAGGAAAAAAGGCACAATAGCCGACAAATCGAATCACCAAGGAAGCCAAGATGACCCTTGAGCACCTGATCCTGTGGCGCCGCGACTTGCACCGCCTGCCGGAAGCCGCCTGGAAAGAGTTTCGCACCACCAGCCTGATTGCCCACCACCTGAGCGAGCTCGGTTATCGCATTGTGCTTGGCGACAAACTGCTGGCCAGCAATCTGATGATGGGCCGTGATGTGGATGTGGCGGCCGAGAAGGCCCGTGCCCGCCGTCAGGGAGCCCATCCCGACTGGCTGGAGCGGATCGGTGATGTCACTGGCCTGATGGGAGAGCTGGATACCGGCCGTCCCGGTCCGACCCTGGCCTTTCGCTTCGATATCGATGCGGTGGAGGTAGAAGAGTCCGATGCTGAACAACACCAACCGCAGCAGGAGGGTTTTGCCTCCCACAATAAGGGGTGGATGCACGCCTGCGCCCACGATGGCCACACCGCCATCGGCATGGGGCTGGCCAGCAGCCTGATGGCGATGAAAGAGCAGCTTTGCGGCCGCATCAAGCTCTTCTTCCAACCCGCCGAAGAGGGGTGCCGCGGTGGCAAGGCGCTGGCTGCCGGTGGCGCACTCGATGACGTGGATGCCCTGCTTTCGCTCCATATCGGTATTCACGCTGGCAGCGGCGAGCTGGTGATCAATCCCACCGAATTTCTCTGCTCCACCAAGTTCGACGTCCACTTTATGGGCACCGCCGCCCACGCGGGACTCGAACCCAACGCTGGCAGCAATGCGCTGGCCGCCGCCTGCATGGCCACCACCGCCATGCTCGGCATTCCCCGCCACCGCGACGGCATGACCCGCATCAACGTTGGCCAGCTTCACGCTGGCAGCGGCCGCAACGTCATCCCCGATCATGCCGAGCTGCGCGGTGAAACACGCGGCGCCGACAGCGCGCTCAACGACTACATGTTCAGTCAGGTACAGCGCATCGTCGAAGGGACTGCCCTCGCCCACGGTGTCACCTATCGCATCATCAAGCAGGGTGAGGCCATTGCCCTCGACAACAGCCCGGCCCTGCAAGCCGAGCTGGCGGCGCTGGCCCGCAAGCAGGGGCTCGCCACTATCCAGACTCGCCGCTTTGGCGCCAGCGAAGATGCCGGTTTTCTGATGGAGCGGGTGCAAAAACAGGGGGGCGAAGCGGCTTACCTCATTCTGGGGGCCGATCTGGCGGCACCACACCATCACAACGAATTCGATTTCGATGAGCGGGTGATGCAAAGCGGGGTCGAGCTGCTGGCCGCCTGGGCACGCGCACGGCTGGGTGTGGCAGAAGCAACCCTCTCTTGATATCCCCTCGGCCAGCTCACCGGCTAATGGGATCAAAAAAAGGCGCCTCGGCGCCTTTTTTCTGCAAGAAAACCTGAGCGCTACTCGCGGTGCTTGCGATGCACATCGGGGCGGCCCCCGGTCACGCTATCGGCTCTCCCCTCCTCTTTGGCCTTCTCGGCCCGCTTTTTGCGCATCTCGCGGGGATCGGCGATGAGCGGGCGGTAGATCTCGATACGATCCCCGTCGTGCAGCGGTTCGCTCCCTTTCACCGGTCGGCTGTAGATGCCGAACTTGTTGACCGCCAGATCGATCTCGGGGTGCTTTTGCACGATGCCGGACTGCTCGATGGCCGCCTGCACGCAGGTCTCGGGCGCCACCCGCAGGGCAATCACCGTCTGCTGCTGCGGCAAGGCATAGACAACCTCGATGTTGAGCTGGTCAGACACCGTAGACCTCCTTCGCCCGGTTGGAGAAGGCGGAGACCATGGAGCTCACCAGATCGCGGAACACCTGACCAAATGCCACCTCGATAAGCTTGGAGGTAAACTCGAAATCGAGATCAAACTCCACCTTGCAGGCATCCACATCGAGCGGGGTAAAGGTCCACCAGCCCGCCAGCTTGCGGAACGGGCCATCCACCAGCTCCATCCTGATCTGACGGTTCACATCAAGCTGATTGCGGGTAGTAAAGGTCTTGGCAATCCCCGCCTTGGCCACATCGACCGACGCCATCATGTAGTCATCGCCAGCCTCGTGGACACGGCTGCCGACACAGCCGGGCAAAAACTGCGGATAGGCATCCACATCGTTAACCAACTTGAACATCTGTTCTGCACTGAACATCACCAGGGCACTGCGCGTAATTCGGGGCATGGCTTTTCCTCATCCAATCGGCGCGATTTTATCACCATGTTTGGGGTTGTGGAGGTAAAACCTCAGCCAAACCGCTCAGAAAGCCACCACTTGACCTGCTGCGCGTTTTACAGCCGCCCCCGCCTACGTATAATACGAGCCTCCTAGTCATTGCCGGAAATCGCCCGTCATGAGCAAAAAAAACAGTAAAAACAAAGCCGGGTCCAGCACCATTGCACTCAACAGAACCGCGCGCCACGAATACTTCATCGAAGAGAAGATCGAAGCGGGTCTGTCCCTGCAAGGGTGGGAAGTCAAATCCCTGCGGGCGGGCAAGGCCAACATCAGCGAAGCCTATGTCATCTTCCGCGATGGCGAAGCCTACCTGTTCGGCTCCAGCTTCCTGCCACTGCAAGCGGCCTCCAGCCATGTGGTGTGTGACCCGACCCGTACCCGCAAACTGCTGCTGAGCCGTCGTGAACTCGACAAACTCGAAAGCCTGATTGCCCGTCAGGGCTATACCGTCGTCCCCCTCGCCCTCTACTGGAAACAGTGCTGGGTCAAGGTCGAGATCGGTCTGGTGAAGGGCAAGAAAGAGCACGACAAGCGCGAAGATACCAAGGCCCGCGAATGGGATCGGGAAAAAGCTCGCATCATGAAGAACAAGCATCGCGGCTAACCCGCTACTGGCAGGATCTGGGCGCCAGTTCACCTTCCCCCGGCGCAGCTGGCTCTTCAGGCTCAGCTGCGTACAATAAATCGGCAAACAGACTGGCTGCCAGAGGGAATGGGTATCAACGCCTTGCTATGACAGCATTTTTGCGTACAATCTCAATTAACAACTTGGGGCTGATTCTGGATTCGACAAGATTCACGAAACCCAAGGTGCATGCCGAGGTGCGGTAGGCCTCGTTAATAAACCGCAAAAAAATAGTCGCAAACGACGAAAACTACGCACTAGCAGCTTAATAACCTGCATAGAGCCCTTCTACCCTAGCTTGCCTGTGTCCTAGGGAATCGGAAGGTCATCCTTCACAGGATCGTGTGGAAGTCCTGCTCGGGGCGGAAGCATTAAAACCAATCGAGCTAGTCAATTCGTGGCGTGTCTCTCCGCAGCGGGTTGGCGAATGTAAAGAGTGACTAAGCATGTAGTGCCAAGGATGTAGTAATTTTGGACGGGGGTTCAAATCCCCCCAGCTCCACCAAATATTGTTCCGAGCAGGAACGAAGAAGTACAGAAACCCGCAAGATTCAACGTCTTGCGGGTTTTTTGTTGTCCGTAGAAATCCGGGGAAGTCGATTTAATCCAGCTCTCAAGGTAACATCTGTGGTAACACCGCCCTGGTAACACCGTTTTTGGTGTTACGTTTGACAGGTAACACCATGAGCAACGACAAACTGAGTGATTCAAAGGTAAGAACTGCAAAGCCCGGGGTACCGCCGAAGGCCAAGGCGGGTGAGCCTCTAGTCAAAGAGTACAATTTGGCAGACGGGGATGGGCTTTACCTGAGAGTAAAGCTGAATGGTTCTAAATTGTGGCTGCTCAACTACTACCGGCCAAGTGACAAGAAGCGTTCAAACATTAGTTTCGGTGCTTATCCTGATGTATCGCTATCGGCAGCTCGAGAGCGGCGTCGAGAAGCTCGCGCCCTGCTGGCCCAAGGCATTGATCCCAAGCTCCACAAAGAAGAACAGGCCGCCATTGTCAAAGCCATGGAAGAAGCCAGTACCAACACCTTTGAACACATGGCATCGAAGTGGCTGGATCTCAAACGCCATGATGTAACTGAAGCCTATGCCGCCGATTCGTGGCGCTCCCTTGAGCTGTATGTATTGCCCTTCATCGGTTCCTTGCCCATCGACCAGATCCGTGCTCCAAAAGTCATCGAGATGCTGCGCCCTCTGGAGGCCGATGGCAAACTTGAGACCGTTCGCCGTCTTTGTCAGCGGATTAACGAGATCCTCGACTACAGCGTTAATCATGGCCTTCTCCATGCCAACCCCTGCTCTGCCGTTCGCAAGGTATTCAAGAAACCCACCAAAATGCATATGCCGACCCTCAAGCCAGAAGAATTGCCACTTCTTATGGCGGACATTGCCAATGGACGGCTAGATTCCACAACGCGCTGCCAAATTGAATGGAGCCTGCATACCTTGGTTCGTCCTGGCGAGTCAGCCGGTACTCGCTGGGATGAGATCGATATGGAAGCTAAAGTCTGGAACATCCCCGCTGAGAGAATGAAGATGGACCGCCCACACCGCGTCCCCCTGACACCACATGCTATCTCCCTATTGGAACGGATGAGACCGATCAGTGGTCATCGTCCCTTTGTGTTCCCCGGCTACCGCGATCCGCTAGGCCATATCAATGAACAAAGCGCGAATGCCGCCCTTAAGCGATTGGGCTATGGCGGACGACTGGTAGCTCATGGTTTGCGCTCGCTCGGCAGTACCACCCTCAACGAACAGGGGTTCAATCCTGACGCCATTGAAGCTGCACTGTCCCACGCCGACGATAACGAGATCCGCCGCGCCTACAACCGGTCGGACTACTTCGAGCAGCGGGTGATCATGATGACCTGGTGGAGTGAGCACATAGATAGGGCCAGCCAAGGGAGCCTGGCTTTAGCCAGTGGTTTTAAAGCGTTAAAAGTTGTGGGCAAATAATGACCACTTAAGCATTGTCGGGCCTAGATCGGCCAATCGAAAAGCGGGAAAACCTTACCCGCCTGACCCGGCATCAATACAAGGAGCGTTGAAAGGTAACGCGATGACAATAAAAACTTTTATTAGTACTGCTATGGTCGTGACCGCCGACCAGGCTGCTTTGGTGGCAGCCAACATTTGCACGGCAGAGGTAAACAACAGCGTGAGTGAAGCAAAGCAAGGGAATTACATCGGTTGGCAGATGGCTGTGACTATCAAGGATGCCCTGCTGAATAACTTGCTTGCTGGTAGTCTAGACCCCAAGCCACTTTTCATTGGCTATAACATATCCAATGACTCTAGTGAATCTAATGGGCCTGAGTACGAGACATTTAAGGAAACGGAAGCCATTATGGCTGCCATTACTGAAAGGGGCAGACCAGACACCGCCACCTTCGAAAGAGAGTCGCTGTGGAGATGGATTAACCGATACACAGATCCTGATATGGGTTGTTATTTTGCAGTTACAGATTTCCTTGATGAAATTGACTCTTTGAACGTTAAGCAAGAAGAGAGAAAGTATGTAGAGGAGCTTGAAAGGCAACAGAGAGAGGCCTGGGATTTAGTGCACGAAATGCAAGACAAGGTAATTGAAAGGGTGCATAAATCTGTAAGTAAGCCTTTACCCTATAAAAATCTGCCTCAAGTAATTAAAGTTAATGAAGTTTTTATACCAATGTGTCCAGAACTAAAACCAGCACCCGCTGAACCAGCACCCGCTGAACCAGCCCTCCCAGGATACCTTGATCCAAACCATAAGCGTTACGCCCCCAAGCTAGCCGCTGCCGTGCAAGCATGGCTCAACTACCAGCCCAAACCAAGGATTTCTACCAAGCAGTCACTATCAAACTGGCTAACAGACAACGCAGTTGAGCTTGGCCTAACCGCCAAAGGCAAGAACTATCCTCTGGGCAAAAACAGCATTTCGGAGATCGCCGCGCTGGCAAACTGGGATTTGCAGGGCGGAGCACCAAAAACGCCAACAAGTTAACTTCCCCCTAAGTTACAGGCC
Organism: Aeromonas sp. 84A; assembly: GCF_051919345.1. Lineage (NCBI taxonomy): Bacteria > Pseudomonadati > Pseudomonadota > Gammaproteobacteria > Aeromonadales > Aeromonadaceae > Aeromonas > Aeromonas sp. 84A. The sequence goes on along the minus strand of NZ_JBQBEW010000001.1, from coordinate 1,858,429 downwards.
ACTTCTGACAAGGGTTGCCGGTATAACGAGTAATTTTCCTTGTCGTCTCTTACGTCACCTACCCCCAAGCCTAAAAGGACTTGTGAGGGTAGGTTTTATATAACTTCCCTCCCTATTCACCCTCTTGCCTCTGGGCGATATTAGCGACACTTATTCGACTCAGGGGGAATAAAAAATGAATGAACATGTCATGAAGTCGGCACTCCGCTTTATCCGAGTGCGGGAGGTCATCCAAAAAACCGGTCTAAGCAAATCCACGATCTACGACATGATGGCACAAGGCCATTTCCCTAATACGATCCCATTGGGTGGTCGTGCCGTGGCATTCATCGAGGCAGAAGTTGATGCGTGGATGGCCGAGCGTATTGCTGCTCGCCATTCCAAGGCTGTGGCGTAAGGGGGCTGGCATGAACAATAAAAAAGGCCACACCGCGAACGGCACGACCCAACATGAACAGCACCAGCATAGTGCTAGATGCCACAAACCAGCCAGTCTGCTAGAGATCGCCTGTATCCACCTGTTAGATAAGGGTTTAAGTGGAACAAGCCAACTCACCGCATTCGCTAGTCACCAAGACTTCAATTACCGGAGTCGGATTAATGAACTGCGCAACCGGCATCACTTGGTGATCCGGGGGGAAACCTTCGAACACCGGCACAGTGGTAGTGGAGTGGCTCGTTTCAAACGCCACTGGCTGGCTGACCGCAACGAGGCTCGCAAGGCCATCGCACTGATAAACCACAAGCGCACACTACGGGGTGCCACTTTGCTGAACCAAAAACAGATAGACCGCTATCTGTCTCGCTTCCCTTTGCCGCAGCACGCCGCATAACCGAGGCATAAACTATGAACCCATTAAACGATTGGCTTAGCGCCAAGGGAGAAGTCATGCCCAAAATCAGCGCCCACACCTTGTCCGCGCCCCTTCCACAAGGTACGATTGCTAGCGCTGCCACCTTAAGCAAGTGGCGGCATGGCTGGCGGATTAAGCACCCGCACGCTGTGACTAAACCAAGGACAATTTGCACCTCTTCCCCCATTTCCGGCACCCTGCCGGGGATCTATCCAGTTTTGGGGGCATGGGTCGGGAGCCAAAGAAAACGCCCCCACTGTGCCTTCCTTGGTTTGGCACTGCTTTGCGGCTACCCGATCCGCCTTGGTCTATCAAAACCAAGGATTCATCCCATGATCTTCACCTTCCTGATCGCCCCGGGCGCCTGCCGTCTGGCAGACCTGCGCCGTATCCGCACCATTTCCGTCGTCGCTGATACCGAGGCCCAAGCCCGTGCCACGCTGGCTGGCCTGCCGTTGGTGTTTCTCTCTTGCACTCCGACCAAGAGGGCTGGCGCATGACATATTTCGCATGGGCAACCGTGGGGGATACGCCCCGATTTATTGGCCCGGTTAACCCCAGAAGTGGCAAGCGCTCGCAAGCGGGTTGTCTGAGCGTCTTTGAGCGACGGCAAGATCGGGATCGCTTTATTGAGCAAACGAACGGGAAGGCCGTGGCGGTCACGGCCCAGCAGGCCCGCGAGCTGAAAGCCGGATTGGACCTGCGCACTTTTAACCAGTTGGTGGCCGTGTTGCTGGGGGGTGAACAATGACGGAAATCAACGTGCTAGTTGCACGACTGGCGATGGCGTATCTGACCGAGCGAGGCAGTTACTTTACGCACTTGGGAGTTCGCCTCCCTCTGGCGCCTGATGTGTTGGAGCTGGCCATGCAAAACAACATTGTGGGCGCCCTTCTGGAGCGCGCTGGCAGTCAGCAGGGGCAGGAGAACGCCTTATTGATGCTGCGTCATATGCTGGTTGGGGATCAGCTCACCGCACTGGGTTGTCAGGTACTGGACGAGATGAACCGGGCATTTTGCGCCGAGGTACGGGAGATGCTGGACCAGGGCAAGGATCCGGCAGTCGAGCTAACACAAGAGAGCAAGCGGAGGGCGATGCAATGACAGCGGTATCCCAAGAAACGACCAACCTCGGTCAGCAAAACAGCCCGCAATACCGGGCTGGAGCCTGCCTCAAGTTTGCAGATCTGGACGATCTGCAGGTGGTCGTGATCCACACCGGTGAGCAAGCCAGTCGGGATACAGGCATCAGGGCCACCCTGCAACGCGCCCGTAACGACGCCATTGTGGCAGAGAACCCGATAGATCCAGAGTGCGAGCCCGAGCAGACGCTGTATGTGGCACCAGCTCAGCTGGATGAAGGCGCCAAGCTCGACAAAATGGCCGATCGGGATGCCACCAAGCGAGTGATTGTTCACCTGGTTGGCAACCTGGCCACCGAGAAAGCCAAGCGGCTAGTCGTCGCCTTGCGTGAACAAGCCCCCCATGCCGAGATTTACCGTGGCAACCCGCACCGGAACGCCGAGCCATGGCAACTGGTGGACGTTGTTGCACTCGAGCAAACGCAGGCAGCTAACCACCACCCCCACAACAAACAGAACAGCCAAAGAGGCGAAGTGGTATCACTTCACCCGACTGGATTGGCATCGTCGGTCAAAGCAACGGAGGTGATGATTGATAAAATGAGCGCCAGCCAACGGGCTGCCCTGCTGATGGCTCGTTTGGGAGAGGTAGCGATCAATATCGAGGCAGATCGCGTCTATTGCTATGACGGCAGCCTGTGGTTGCCGAAATCGGATACCGAGTTGCGCCGGGAGATGGCGGCTACCTTCACTGAGCACGAAGCGAAATTCAGTGACAAGGGGATTGCCGCCGCCGTCGCAACGATGAAGCTAATGATCGACCCCCTGAGTCAGCCAGCCAACGAGCTGATCGGCTTTGCCAATGGCGTCTACGATATGGCAACCCGCCAGTTTCGCCCCCATTCGCCGCTGGATGGCCTGTTAAACCACAATGGCATTGAGTATGCCAATCCGCTGCCGGATGAATCCATCGAGTGCAACGCACCCAGTTTTATCAAATGGCTCCAGAACGCAGCAGAAGATGACGCCGAAAAGATGGAGCGCATCAAGGCCGCCCTGTTTATGGTGTTGGCAAACCGCTATGACTGGCAGCTATTTCTGGAAGTGACCGGTGAAGGTGGCAGCGGCAAGAGTATTTTCGCCAAGATAGCCACCCTGCTCGCGGGAGGTCAGCGCAACACCGGTTCCGGCAGCATGGCAACCCTAGACAATGCCAGGGGCCGCGCCCAGTTCGTAGACAAACGCCTGATTGCCCTGCCCGACCAACCCCAATACGTAGGTGAGGGCAGCGGCATCAAGGCGATCACCGGTGGGGACATGGTCGAGATTGACGGCAAGTATGAAAAGCAGTTCGGCACCATCATCAAGGCCGTGGTATTGATCACCAACAATGAGCCGATGAAGATCACCGAGCGCAATGGCGGAGTATCACGCCGCCGGGTGATATTCACCTTTAATCGCGTGGTGAGCGATGCAGACAAAGACCCATTGCTAGGAGACAAGATAGCGGCAGAGCTGCCCGTAGTGATCCGCCATCTGCTGACCCAGTTTGCCAATCCCGAGGTTGCCAGGAGCTTGCTGCTGGAACAGCGCAATGGCAGTGACGCCCTGTTGATCAAACGGGCCACCGATCCGGTGATTGATTTTTGCGCCACCCTGAATTTTATGGATGAAGCCAAAGGGCTATACATGGGAGGAAATAGCGCGATGCAACCCCAGCCACGCCGCTACCTGTATCACCTCTACCTCGCTTTTATGGGGTATCACGGGCTAGGGCGGCCACTGTCGGTACAGGCATTCACCCGAGCCATCAAGGTCGCTGCCAAAGAGTTTGGCGCCCAGTACCTCAGCAGGACCATCAAAGGCAAGGCACAGACCAACGTCGCATTAAGCGATGCCGCGCTGCTATTCATTCCACAAGCGGCGCAGATCGGGGAGGCGTGACGCCAGCCAGCGAGAAACAGGGGTTGCCCAGCGTCCCCTTATACTCATCAACGACGATGCTCAAATAGAGTGTTTTAAACCCTACCTACCCTACCCCATTACCTTGCAGGCCCAGCCAGATAAGGAATGAAACGAGGTAGGGTTATCATATTCAGACCCTACCCAACCCCTACCTTGCTATCGTTGTCCCGCCCCGTTCATTGGTTGCTGCACTGAGTTTTCAGCCCGTTCGGCAGATGGAAATGGCGCGCACAATATGAGCAAGTAGGGTGCCAGGTAGGGATAGGGTAGGGTTTATCAGGTGAATCCCTATGGCTATCAGCCAGTCATATCAGGGCTTGCAGCCTGGGTAGGGTTAGTAGGGTTCACTGCAACCAAACTTTACCACCCACGACCTCGCGGCTTGTTCGCTGGCCTGCGGTCGGCTGTTCACCGCAGGAGATGATGAAAAAATTGTGACCGCGCTCAAGTTAATCATCTGGTAATGATCGGACGATAAAACAGCAAGACTCATCACCGATTGAAAAGGACCTTCAACATGCGTATCACTACCCTCACCCTGGCCGCCTTATTCTTTAGCGGTATGGCCACTGCCAATTGTGTCGGAACCGGCAGTTTTAAGACCTGTTATGACGATAATGGCAATAACTATACCGTTCAAAAATTTGGTAATTCGACCTATGTCAACGGACATAATGCCAAGACAGGCTCGACCTGGAATCAAAACAGTCAAAAGGTCGGCAACAGTACCTTCACCAATGGCCACGATGCCGATGGCAACTCCTGGAATAGCACCGCAACCCGGGTCGGCAACTCCACTTATATTAACGGCACCGATAGCAACGGAGACCCCTTCTCGACTACCTGCAACGAGTACGGCTGTAATTAACTGGCACTGAGCAGCTCAGGGCGTTGCTCTCTCCCTGAGCATGACCCCGTTGGCGCCTTGTGAACGACATCACAGGTGATCCGAAGGGGAAGATCTGGCGCCCCTACTGCTTGGCGAGTTGCGGCCTGAATGGACGCCAGTAGATTGCGCTACGACCCCCTCTCTGCGCTCAAACGCGGTTCACCCACCCGGCTCACCGTCAAACGGGCGATTGCTCAATGCCCTGCGGCGAGAAAGAGACGGGGCTTCGGTGTACCGATTGGTTGTAAGCATCCTGCTGCTCGAGATCAAAAACGGGCGTCTTGATGTTGACGCCCGCTATCTCTACCCGTTGCTGGTATTCTTCCTCTTGCCGAATGGCATCTTTTACCCACAATGGTCTTGTGTCCATATTATCGCATTCGTGATTATGCTCCGCAGCGCTTGATCCTGCACTGTGGTCATTCCGTGCTGCGGCGAGGCTAAAAAGATCTCCGCAGGGCTGCCGTCCTTGGTCTTTTCACTGCGTTCGAGCTCATATGAATCAAACCCATTCGTGAATAGCTGCATCTGGTGTGGCACACCAAGCGTGCTGCTGTTGACTTGCGTATCATTCAGCACTTTGAGTATGTAGCCAATAATCCCGGTGATCGCCTTACTACTTTCGGCATTTCTCGCAATCGCTTCCGCCAGCATCATACCATGGGGGCTGGTCTGGTAACCCGGCAGATCGTTTTGTGCCACCATCTCCTGTAACGACTGGCAGCTGTGCCTGTTGCGCACGATAGCTTCTATCCCTTCCGCCAGAAAGTTAGTCAACACTTTTGCGCGATAGGGGGAGTGTTGGCGCAATGTCGTCATGCCAACCGCATTATTTAGCAAGGCTGCGGTAATGTTGCGCCCCACCTCATCAGTTTCGCCGGTGGCAGCCTCCAACAAGCGCTGGTTGTCATAGCCATAGGCAAAGATCGCCGCGGTCACCCGCTTGCCGAAGTCCTCACTCCAACCACCATCCTGGTTGATATTCTCCTGCCCATTGGCAGCCTCTTCTGCTGACAGGGCATCTATATCGGCCTTACGCACTTCGCGCGGCAGATCCATGCAATCGGCCACCTTTTCGGTAACCCCAAATCGCTCCGGGTTAGCAGAGATGGCGCCATATGCCTCTTTGAGGAAAGGCTTAACATGATCCTCAGAGAGACCAACGGCTAGGGTTGTTGTCAGCACCTCGCGCACAAACTGGGCAAACGTGACGGCCCCCTCGGCAATAGCTTGTGCGCCCATTTCAACGACCGCCAGCATCACCTCGGGGTCAATTGATGTGGTCATTGCTTCGATCTGCTCCACTACCTGTTCCATCGCTTCCCGCTCGATTTCCAGAAACAGCATTGGCAACTGATCCGCCGTTATTTTCCCGTCCACCATCCGATTCAGCGCGGCTTGCTGACCGTCGTCCACGCTCTGGACGTACATCCCCATCAGCGCCTCTAGCGCCTCTTCCAGCCTGCCCCCGACTTTCAGTTGGCGATACTCCTTCGGATTGATTGACTTCAACGCCTCTTCCACTGTCCGGCGTAGTTTGTTTGGACTCAACATTTTCTGTGCCCTCTGGTTGAGTGTGGCTTAACTGTATCACTCATTTTCCTTCTGATTGGGGTCCTCTTCCGTTAACAGCAGCATCGCCATCCGCCATCATCTCCGGGCTAATCGCGGGATTGAACGTTCCCTTGCCCCCATCCGGTCCCCCCTCTTATCTGGCTGGCATCCCGACGCGGGTCACTGCGCAGATTGCGCAAGGGGTCAAAAACGAAATGTAAAGCTGTGCTGCGCAATCGGGCTGGCTGTGGGCGGCTAACCCAAGTAGGGCAAGGGTTGGCGGTAAATGGGTGAAGGCCGGAAACTGCGCAATGTGCGCAATGTGCGCAATGTGTGCAAGGGGCTACGTGCCACCACCGGGGGATCGGGGTCACAGTTGCAGGCAGGGTCGGCACGTAACGGTTTATGCTATCCGGTCATGGGGTTAGAATGACCGCCAATTCAATACATTCGCGGCAAGTGCCAGCGCTGGCTGGCCGTTGCCTTTTGCAGTACCGCACACTCCTCTGGGGGCAATATGCCGTCAAGGTGCGGGACTGGTTGTAGCAGCACAAGAGAATAGAAAAACATGGCCACCGCCCCGAAAAAAGCACCCGCTAAGAAAGCCAGCAAAGGCTTTGAAGAGACCCTCTGGGATACCGCCAACCAGCTGCGTGGCAGCGTGGAATCTTCCGAATACAAGCACGTGGTGCTGAGCTTGGTGTTCCTGAAATTTATCAGCGACAAGTTCGAGGCCAAGCGCAAGCAGCTGATCGCCAGCGGCCAGGAAGCCTTTGTCGATATGGATGTGTTCTACCAGCAAGACAACGTGTTCTTCCTGCCCGAAGCGGCCCGTTGGTCCTATATCAGTGCCCGCGCCAAGCAGGATGATATTGCCGTCATTATCGATACGGCCCTCTCAACCATCGAGAAGTGCAACGCCTCGCTCTCTGGTGCCCTGCCCGATAACTACTTCTCCCGGTTGGGGCTGGACGCGACCAAGCTTGCGTCTCTCATCGACAGCATCGAGAACATCGACACCCTCGCCAATGAATGCAATCTGACCGAAGAGGATTTGGTGGGCCGGGTGTATGAGTATTTCCTCGGCAAGTTTGCCGCCAGTGAAGGCAAGGGCGGCGGTGAATTCTATACCCCCAAGTGCGTCGTCACCCTGCTGGCCGAGATGCTGGAACCCTATCAGGGCAAGATCTATGACCCCTGCTGCGGCTCGGGCGGTATGTTTGTCCAGTCTCTCAAGTTTGTGCAAAGCCATCAGGGCAAGAGCCAGGATATTGCCATCTACGGCCAGGAGCTGACCGCCACCACCTACAAGCTGGCCAAGATGAACCTGGCGGTACGTGGCCTCTCTGGCAATCTGGGGGAGCGCCCGGCCGATACCTTCTTTGCCGACCAGCACCCGGATCTCAAAGCCGACTTCATCATGGCCAACCCGCCATTTAACTTGAAGGATTGGCGCAATGAGGCGGAGCTGACCAACGACCCGCGCTTTGCCGGTTTCCGTACCCCGCCCACCGGCAATGCCAACTACGGCTGGATACTCCATATGCTCTCCAAGCTCTCCGAGGATGGCATCGCGGGTTTTGTATTGGCCAACGGTTCGATGAGCTCCAACAGCAGCGGTGAAGGGGAGATCCGCCAAAAGCTTATCGAAGATGACCGCATCGAATGCATGATCGCCCTGCCGGGCCAGCTGTTCTACACCACCCAGATCCCGGTCTGCCTGTGGTTTATCAGCAAGAGCAAGCAGGCCAGCGTCAAATATGGTTATCGCGATCGCCGTGGTGAGACCCTGTTTATCGATGCCCGCAATCTCGGCACCATGATCAGCCGCACCCAGAAAGAGCTGACGACGAGCGATATCGCCACCATCGCCGATACCTTCCACGCCTGGCGCAGTGATGAAGGCGAACTCAAACGCCGGATTGAGGCCAAAGAGATCAGTGCCCCGCAGTATCAAGACCAAGCAGGTTTCTGCAAGGCAGCAACCCTGGCCGAGATAAAAGCTAACGACTTTGTGCTGACCCCGGGCCGCTATGTGGGGGCCGCTGACATTGAAGATGATGGCATCGCCTTTGAGACCAAGATGCAGGAGCTAACCCAGACCCTCTATCGCCAGCTTGATGAGGCGGCTGAACTGGATCAGGCAATTCGGTCCAATATGGAGGCGCTGGGTTATGGGAAATAATTGGCCAGTTTTGCCATTAGAGAAAATTGCTAAAGTAATAGACTCAAGGCATAAAACACCTCAGTACAGCGACATCGGGTATCCTATGGTTCGAGTTGTTGATGTTAAAGGTGGTGAACTCTCATTAACAGATACAAAAAATGTCACTTCAGATGTATATGCTGACTTTTCAAAGGGACGAGATCCAGAAATTGGGGATCTCATTATTTCCCGAGTAGGGAGTTATGGTAATGTTTCGTACGTGTCTTCAAAACAAAAGTTTTGTCTCGGACAAAACACAGCTTTAATAATACCAAAAGATAATGACCGATTTTTATATTATGCACTTGTTTCTCCTCAGTTGAGGCGGAAAATAGATAACATGGCTGTTGGTGCGGTTCAAAAAACTATTAGCCTAAAAAGTATAAGGGAATTGGAAATTCCTCAACCACCAGCTCAAGAACGAGCTGAAATTGCAAATTTCCTTTCATCGTTGGATGACAAAATCACCCTTAACCGCCAAATCAACCAGACCTTGGAGCAGATGGCGCAGGCGCTGTTTAAATCATGGTTTGTGGACTTTGATCCCGTGGTCGATAACGCGCTGGATGCGGGCTTCTTCGAGCAGGATTTAGCCTTCCCTGACGAGCTGCTACGCCGTGCCGAGGCCCGTAAAGCCGTGCGTGAACACGCTGACTTTAAGCCACTGCCAGACGCTACCCGCCAACTGTTCCCCACCGCCTTCGAGGAGTGCGCCGAGCCTTCTGTTGGTCTTGGTGGCTGGGTGCCGCAGGGGTGGAAACATGGATGTGTGGCAGATGTTGCCCGTTATAGTGCCAAGCGTATTGATACCGAAGAGCTAACGCTTGAAAACTATATATCCACAGAAAATATGCTCGCAGATAGAAAAGGTATTCAGTCAGCGGCTAATTTGCCAACCGTTAATAGTGTCCCTGCATACACGACGGGCAGCATTCTCATTTCCAACATCAGGCCTTATTTCAAAAAAATATGGCTTGCTAATGGTAATGGTGGCCACTCCAACGATGTGCTTGGGTTCGAGGCAAAAGACTCTGACACAGAATGTTACGTATTCAACTTGATGTATCAAGACTCATTTTTTGATTTCATGATGGCCACCTCCAAAGGTTCAAAAATGCCAAGGGGAGATAAGAAAGCCATTTTGGAATGGGGACTCATCGTACCGCCATTAAATTTGAGGCTGTTCTTTTCCGAAAGGGTGAGCAAGTTTTATACATCATCAGACGGTCGTCACCATGAGAATATAACGCTTGCTCAACTCCGCGACACGCTGCTTCCCAAGCTGATCTCTGGCGAACTGCGCCTCGATAATATTGCCACTGATCTTGCCAAGGAAGAGGTGGCCTGATCCGGTGGGCTACGCCGCCCTTTCGCCATCGCCGATATGCCCAGCATTAACGAACCCATTTTAAGCAAATAGAAGAAGCCATTGCCATGAGCCATATTTTCACGGAAGCAAAGCTGGAACAGGCCATTATCACCCTGCTGGGGCAGCATCTTAACGCCGCTGGCCAGCCCTGTTACCCTCACTATGTCGGTAGCGATGTGCCGCGCAAAGATAAGAGTGAGGTGCTAATTGCTGATGACCTGCGCCAGTACCTTGCTCGCCAGTACCAGGCCGATGGCATTACTGAAGGTGAAATTGCAGCCATTTTGCACCAGTTGCAGACCCTGCCCGCCAGCGACCTCTACCAGAGCAATAAAACCTTCTGCCATTGGCTCAGTAATGGCTTCTTGCTCAAGCGCGAAGACCGGGATCAGAAAGACCTCTATATCGAGTTGATGAGCACCCAAGCCTTGCCCGGTCAGCTGGCCAGCATGTTTGTGGGGCAAGAGGAGGTGATCGCAGAGGCCGACCACAATATCTACCGCGTGGTGAATCAGCTGGAAATTGAGGGGCAAACCCGGGATGGCGGCCTGCAACTGCGCATCCCCGATGCCATCCTCTACGTCAATGGCCTGCCGCTGGTGGTATTCGAGTTCAAATCGGCGGTGCGCGGTGAAGAAGCCACCACCTATGATGCCTGGCGTCAGCTCTGTGTGCGCTACCGGCGCGATATCCCCAAGCTGTTCGTCTACAACGCCCTGTGTATCATCAGTGACGGGGTGAACAACAAGATGGGCAACCTGTTTGCCCCCTACGAGTTCTACTATGCCTGGCGCAAGGTGACCGGTAACGAGTCCACCGAGCAGGAGGGTATCAACGGTCTCTATACCCTTATCCAGGGGCTGTTTCACCCGGTGCGGCTACTCGATGTGGTGAAGAACTTCGTCTTCTTCCCTGACACATCCAAGAGTGAAACCAAGATCTGCTGCCGTTATCCGCAGTATTACGCGGCCCGCAAGCTCTACTACAACATCAAAAAAGAGCGCAAGCTGATAGCCGCCAATGGTGAAAACATCGGGGGTAGCGGTAAGGGAGGCACTTACTTTGGCGCCACCGGCTGTGGCAAGAGCTACACCATGCAGTTTTTGGCGCGGCTGCTCATGAAGAGCATCGACTTTGCCAGCCCGACCATCATCCTCATTACCGACCGCACCGATCTTGATGAACAGTTAGGTGAACAATTCTGTACCGCCAAGGCGTTTATTGGTGATGACATCATTCAGCCAGTCACCAGTCGCCAGGATCTCCGTGACAAGCTGGCTGGCCGTGCCAGTGGCGGGGTATTCCTCACCACCATTCACAAGTTCACCGAAGATATCCAAAAGCTCTCCGATCGCAGCAATATCATCTGTATCTCTGATGAGGCCCACCGCAGCCAGATCAACCTTGATTTGAAGCTCACCTTCAACCAAGAGAAGGGCACCATCAAAAAGACTTATGGCTTCGCCAAGTACCTGCACGACTCGCTGCCCAATGCCACCTATGTGGGCTTTACCGGTACCCCTATCGACGCCACCCTGGATGTGTTCGGCCCCACCATCGACAGCTACACCATGACCGAGTCGGTCAACGACCAGATCACGGTACGTATCGTCTATGAAGGGCGCGCCGCCAAGGTGGTACTCGATAACAGCAAGCTGGAAGAGATCGAGCAGTATTACCAGGAGTGTGAAGCGCTAGGTGCCAGCGAGCACCAGATTGAAGAGAGCAAGAAGACCACGGCCAGCATGAACTCGATCCTGGGCGACTCTGATCGCATCGAGGCACTGGCCAAGGACTTCGCCAAGCATTACGAGCAACGAGTAGCGGAAGGCTCGACAGTCAAAGGCAAGGCGATGTTTGTCTGTGCCAGCCGGGAGATTGCCTATGCCTTCTATCAGAGCCTTAACGCTCTGCGGCCCGAGTGGTTCGAGTCAAAACTGGCCATCGATGGTGTCACCCTGACCAAACAGGAGCAGGAGGAGCTGATGCCACTCCCCATGGTCAATATGGTGATGACCCGTGGCCAGGATGATGAGCAAGCCATGTATGACTTGCTCGGCACCAAGACGTATCGCGGGGAGTTGGACAAGCAGTTCAAGAATCCCAAATCCAACTTCAAGGTAGCCATCGTGGTAGACATGTGGCTGACCGGCTTTGATGTGCCGGAGCTCGATACCATCTACATCGACAAGCCGCTGCAAAAACACAACCTGATCCAGACCATCTCTCGGGTCAACCGCCGCTTTGAAGGCAAGGAGAAGGGACTAGTGGTCGATTATATCGGGATCAAAAGTCGGATGAACATGGCGTTGGCCATGTATTCGAAGGCGGACAAGTCCAACTTTGAGGATGTTCAGCAGTCGCTGATCGAGGTGCGCAACCACCTGCATCTGCTAGGCCAGGTGTTCCATACCTTCGATAACAGTGATTACTTCTCTGGCACACCAACCCTGCAGCTCGACTGCCTTAACCGCGCCGCTGAATTTGCCCTGCAGACCAAGAAGATTGAGCTGCGCTTTATGGGCTTGGTGAAACGGCTCAAGGCCGCCTATGACGTGTGTGTGGGCAGTGAAGATATTGGCCAGGAGGAGCGCGAGCTGATCCACTTATCTGGCGGTACGCTCCATCGTCTACAAGCTCACCAAGGGCGATGCGCCGGATACCGCACAGATGAACCAGAAGGTGCGGGAGATGATTGCCGAAGCCCTCAAGGCGGAAGGGGTGGAGGAGATATTCACCCTTGGTGAGGACAAGGCCGAGACCATCGATATCTTTGATGACGAGTACATGGCTCGCATCGGCAAGATCAAGTTGCCCAACACCCGGATGCAACTGCTGCAAAAGATGCTGGCCAAGGCCATCAGCGATTTTCAAAAGGTGAACCAGCTGCAGGGGATCAACTTCTCTAAACGCTTCCAGGCCCTAGTGGAACAGTACAACCAGCGTAAAGAGAACGACGTGCTCAACGGTGAAGAGTTCGATGCCTTCACCCAGCAGATGGCCGACATGATCTATGACATCAAGTCCGAGATGATGTCATTCACCGATATGGGCATCGACATGGAGGAGAAGGCGTTTCTCGATATCCTCGAACACATGTGCGTGAAGTACCAGTTCACCTATGACGAAGAGAAAATGCTGGAGCTGGCCAAAGAGATGAAGGTGACGGTCGATAACAACGCCCAGTACCCCGACTGGAGCAACCGCGACGATATCAAGGCCAAGCTGAAGGTTGACCTGATCCTGCTGCTACACAAATTCGGCTTCCCGCCAGTGGCCAACGACGAGGTCTACAAGAGCGTGTTGGAGCAGGCGGAGAACTTCAAGAAGTATCAGGGCAGTTAAGCCCATAACAATTCGGAGCGGTGGTCGCAATGGCGGCTACCGCGCACTTTTTTTTGTTGTATTGCAGACAGGCAAGGCGGGATGGCGTGACACCACATATCTATAACCGCCCTTATCTGTGTGCTCTTTGAGGTTGCGTGAGTATGTCGGATTATTTGTTGACCTGGAATCCTGATCAATTTTCTACCGGTGGTGATGGCAGTCAAGCTGGCCTGTTGGACTACCGTGAGGGCGATGAGATCCGATGGTCTTGCCGCAGCAAACAACCGCAATTTGGGGATACTGTGTATCTGATCCGCCTAGGCAAAGAGCCGCGCGGAATCATTGCCAAAGGGGTTGTTACCCAAGCACCGTTCAGTGATTCAGACTGGAAAGATGCAAATCTGGAGCGCTCTTACATCAAGTTCCAGTTGCAGGAGTTGCGACAATCATGTCAGGCGGGATTATTGCCAATGTTGCTGCTCAAGGCTGCGCTACGGGATCAAACCTGGAGTTCGCAAACATCAGGCATTGCGATCAAGGCTGATGTTTCTGCTGCGCTCGCGGATCTGTGGGAGGCCGGTAAGCATCGCCATTCGTTAGTGCAGTTTATGGGCTGGGCAAAAGAACAGAATTTTAATCAGCAGTGGTATGAGGAGTATCAGGATACCTGCCGGTTAGCCGACGAGATAAGGCTCGGTAAACCGGTGACGGATGCCGATATCAATAAGCTGTGGCGTGATAAATCCAATGGCATCGCCAGTGCAGGCCAGGGGATTATGTATAACGAGGAGTTCAACAACAATCTTGAATTCCTGCGCCAGCTGACCGGGGAAATCATTCAGGCTCCCACGGCAGAGACCTATCGCCAAGTCTTTAAACGCTGGAAGAGTGATGGGACTTTTAAACGGTTTCTTAAGGTTGTCATTAACCGGGTGTTTGGTGCTGCATCCCCCCAAAATTACACCAGTATTGCTGATGGTTCTTGCCTTAAACCTCTGTGCCAGGGCCTGCAAAGACAATTTCAACTTGATATTCAACTCAGCGATCATTGGTTAGCGGACAATCAAGCATTGCTGGCGGCGGTGATCCCTCTCGTCCCCGCTGAGTGGGATCTGTATACCCGTAATATCTTGCTATGGAACCTCTATGAATGGCTCACTGAGCCAGCACATGATGACAACCATGCCCCATCCAATCCGGTTCATCAGGTCAAGGAGCTAGATGCGAACTATATGACGAGCATAACGAGCGCAGCGCCTGCGGTTATGACAGAGCCTAAAAATGTCATTTATTACGGGCCACCGGGAACCGGCAAAACCTACCACTTGCAACAGCTGCAAGCAGAGTACACCCATCGCCCGGCCGTGATGGATGAGTCGCTGTGGCTGCGCGATAAATTGGCGCCCCTCAACTGGATGCAGGTGCTGGTGTTGTCATTGCTGAGCCTGGGCAAGCGCGCCAAAGTGGCCGAGATTGTGAGCAGTAAGTTCTTCCAGACCAAAGCGAGCATTAACGGCCGTACCGATAATCTGGCGCAAACGGCGTGGAGCTATCTGCAGAAATTTACCATTGCCGAGTCGGCGACCGTCAATTACAAGGGGCGCAGTGAACCCGGGGTCTTTGATAAATCAAGCGACGCCGTGTGGCAGCTGCTCGATGATCGGCTGGAGTTGGTGGATGATGTGGTGCAGTTACATGCTGAACTGACCCGCGGGCCGCAATCCGCCGACGAAATCAAACGTTATGCGACAACCACCTTTCATCAATCTTATGGCTACGAAGAGTTTATCGAGGGACTGAGAGCGGCAACTGACGATGAGGGAAATATTCACTATTCGGTTGAGCCGGGTGAATTCTTAAAGCTGTGTCGCCGCGCCAAGCAAGACCCTTCGCATCAGTACGCGATGTTTATTGATGAGATCAACCGCGGCAATATTTCCAAGATTTTTGGTGAGCTCATTTCGCTGGTTGAGGTCGATAAACGGGCCGGTGGTCAGCACCCCATGACCATTCAGCTTGCCTACAGTGGCAAGCCATTTAGCGTGCCATCGAACGTCGATATCATCGGCACCATGAATACCGCCGATCGCTCTTTGGCATTGATGGATACTGCGCTACGCCGTCGCTTTGACTTCATCGAGATGATGCCTGATAGCACTCTGTTTGCGGGTCATGATGCCATCGATATCGGCAGCGGTAACACCCTCAGCCTTGGCAAGCTGCTTGATAGGCTCAATCAGCGTATTGAGGTGCTTTATGACCGCGAACATACGCTGGGGCATGCGTTCTTTTACCCGGCCTATCAGGCGGTAAAAAATGGCGATCACGCAGGCGCCTTGCTCGCACTTAAAGAGGCATTCCAGACCAAGGTGATCCCGTTACTGCAAGAGTACTTCTATGAGGATTGGCAAAAGATCCGCCTGGTACTCGGGGATAACCAAAAGCGAGACGCCAGTGGCAAAGAGGTGGCAGGGCTGCAATTTGTGCAACAGCGGCCGATCGACTTCAAGATGTTATTTGGCAATGACTATGAGTCGGATCAGTTCGGAGTGAACCAGCACCGTTATGAGCTGGCTGATCATGAGCATTCGGTATGGGATGAAGGCATGGCCTATCTGGCGATTTATGCCCCTGATGTGGCCCAACGCTATACGCCGGATCACGCATCACAACCCTCTGCTGCGCAGGTCGAAGATGTCACTTCGTAACGATATCGCGCTGTTCGAGTATGCCTATCTGGTCAGCGAGGAGAGCGGTATTACCCCGATCCCGCATGAGGTGGAGGCGATTTCGCCGTTGGCGTTTCGTTACCTCAAGGAGATGGTCCTGGGGATCGACCAGGATAATCGCCTGTTTCGGCTGTGCAAAAAACTCGGCGCAGAAGCACTGCAGGTACAAAATTATGCAGGGGTGATCTTCACCCCTGATGGCACTCAAGTTGAAGTGTTGCCCAAGCTGGGGAGGCCTGTTCAGACCAACGATACCGATACTGCCCCCCCCTCTCCTACCGCCCGCTGTGAAGCGGCCCGGCATGCGCTGTTGATCATGCTGCGGGCATTGCGGGAGTTTTCCCATCTTCAAACAACGAACGCCAACATCCGCCAGCAAAAAATGCCGTTGCTGGAGGTGTTCATTAGCCAATTTCTTGATTCGGTGAATACCCTGGTCAAGAAGGGGCTGCGCAGTGACTATGTGCGCTGTGAAGAGAATCTGAGCTACCTCAAGGGCAAGCTCAATACCGCCCGTCAGTTGCGTCAAAACATCATCACCAAACACAAGTTTCATTGTGAATATGATGAATTCCTAGTCGATCGCCCTGCCAACCGCCTGCTGCATTCGGCACTGGTTGCGCTGGCTACCATCACGCGCAGTGGGCATAACCAAAGGTTGCTGCAAGAGCTGACCTTTATCTTTTGCGAGGTGCCGCTCAGTGCCGACTACAAGAGTGATTTTGCCCGCTTGCGCATTGACCGGGGAATGAGCCATTACCAAACGCCGCTGGCATGGGCGAAATTGATTTTAGAGGGCTTTTCTCCGCAAACAATGAGCGGGGGGCACCGGGCAATCTCATTACTGTTCCCGATGGAGCGGGTTTTTGAAAACTATGTGGCGAAAACGCTGCAAGCCACACTTGCGCCCCAGCTGACGTTAACCCCCCAGGCACAGCGCAAACACCTGGTTTCCCATCATGACGCTGCATGGTTTCGGCTTAAACCCGATATGGTGATTGAGCAGGGCAGTAAGGTGATCAGCGTGCTGGATACGAAATGGAAGCTACTAGACCCCGCAAAAGGGAATGGCACCGACAAATACGATCTGCAGCAAGGTGATTTCTATCAGATGTTTGCCTATGGCCATCACTACTTTGATGACCCAGATGGGGACAGAGAGATGTTCCTGGTGTATCCAGCCCATCGCGGATTTCAGGAGCCGATAGCCCAGCCATTTGATTTCCCAGTTGCTGGCCAAAAAACCATGCGCTTATGGGTGGTGCCGTTTGTGATTGATGCCGTTGAGTCCCGCTTGGTACTGCCTGCTCAATGCCAGTTACAGCTGCGAAGCTTGCAGTGAAGCGTTCAGAGTAAGAATGAAGGTTAGATGGCACCAACATGGGCCAACTGGCTCAACATGCAACATGGTTAGGGTAGCAAATGGCCAGTAAGGTATTTATACGACCAGTGTGAAAAACCACATGTGAATGCAATACAAGGTTTATTACGATAAACCAAATAAATACAATAACTTAACTGATATTTGGGGCGTGCTTATGCGACCATTACGCGTACGCGCGCGCATGCGCGAAATATCACGCTACGAGAAAAATGTATAGGCCTTGTTGAGACCCATATCAGCACCTCTGTGAGGAGCCCTAACCGATTAAACTGGAGCGCAGCCAAGGTACCCGTCACTGGCGCGCAGGTGGAGAGCTCGAGACTGCTCGTTCGTGGGAATATGTGGGTGTTGAAGGGTTGGTGGAAACAGCATCCTGGTGATGCCAAAAGGTGCGCTAAACCATCATCATTGACTTGCCATGCAATTGCCTTGCTCCCACTCCAACCGGGTAAGCTACGATTCACCCTCTGCTTGGCTGGCTCTATAACCTCCTTGCAGATCAAGTGAGCAACTTGCTTGAGATAGCCACCGTTGGACTGGTGGCAATACTATGACGGCGACAGGAATTTGAACCCGTATCCGCCCCCCTTACTCTTGTTCGTGATAGTTACCTATCCGCGATTTCAATACCGAAATTCGGGGGTGACTTGTTCAATGGTAACACCAATAGTAACACCAGCCAGATTTCCCACTAATTGAAATTCATATAAATCAACACATTAAAGACACAAGTCAGATTCCCCCAGCCCACCAAACGTTTGGAAAGGGCCATCTCGCAAGAGGTGGCCCTTTTTATTTGTCCATGTCCATGTTGTTTACCGATATCAAACTGGTTGGTTTTTTTCCAATATCCCCCTTGAACTGGCCTTTGGCAAAAAATCAGGTGCATCACCGCGCAGGCTTTATCATCAGGTTGCCATCCCGGCACTAGCCGGGCTCACAGCCGCACAGTGGCATGTCGTGGCCCAATATTGAGTAAATTGAAGTTGGCCGCTGCATTTTAATGCACTTACAATATGCGCCCAATTCTGTTGGATTCCTTCTGATGCTCCGCCAATGTGATCGTCTATTCCTGTTTCTCCTGCTACTGCTCTGGGGCGTGGCGGCGCACGCCATTACCAGTCTGAATGAAGACGAGTTTGATCTGTCTGAGCGCGCCTGGCTGTCATCACACCAGGAACTGGTCATCGGCATGCCGATGATGGGTGACCCTCCATACAGCTATGAGGATGCAGATCAACGCTTTACCGGCCCAGTCCCCGATATTGCGCAGCAGATTGCCAGAACGCTCGGGTTGACCCTGCGCTACAAGGTTTACCCCTCCTACGTGGATGCGCTGTCCGGACTTGACCACGGAGCAATCGACATACTGGTGAACGACCAGCCAAGCGAACAATGGCGATCCAATATTGTCTCCCTCCCGTTTTTGCTCTCCATGCCGCGCGGCGTGCTGCTCAACAATGGCAAAACGAAGTTGTCACGACAGGATGCCCATGGCTTGCACTGGGTCTGTGTCACGGGAGTCAATGCTTGCAGTGAATTGAAAAAACTGGGATTTCCCCGTGTGACCGAGGCAGAGAGTCGCAGCGAAGCAGCCTTTATGCTCAAAAAGCGCATGGCTGACGCCTATCTTGCCGACATGCCGTCACTGGTGATGGTGAGAGATCAGCATCCCAAGGCTGGCTTCACCATTGCCACTCCGGAATGGGTAAGCGGCACGTCTCTCTCCATCAATATGCACAAGAGCGACCCGGCACTGGCCAGCCTGGTGAGCAAGGCATTCAACGAGATACCGGTTGAAGATCGTCGTCACATGCTGGCAGCTACCACGACTAGCCAACATGCGGACTCAGGAGCGGTGAAGTCTGTGCAGTTTACCCCTGAGGAGCAGGAGTGGCTCAACCAGCATCCTGAGCTAAGGAAGGTGCGATTTAATCGTCATATGTGAGAACATAAAGCTTTCTTTATCATGAGCTGTTTACAATGCCTGCCATTTCCAGCTATTCCTCCCGTAAATCCCGTTTTCTTGACCGTATGAATGTTCTGGTGCCGTGGCAGGATATTGCTGATAAGCTGCTTCACGTCTATCCGTCATCCCGTCGCGGCCGACGGCCTTTCCCCCTGGTGCTTATGCTCCGTATCCACTGCCTGCAACTCTGGTTTGACCTCAGTGACGGAGCGGCTGAAGACGCCCTGCATGATGTCCTGCCGTTCCGTCAATTTGCGGGGATCTGTGACACGGTGCCAGATCGCACAACCATCATGAATTTCCGCCATTTTCTGGAGAAACATCATGCAGGAGAACAGATACTGGCACTGATTAACCAGAAACTGAAGCAGGCCGGACTGATGTTACGTCAGGGCATCATTATCGATGCGACCATTATTTCCGCTCCCTGTTCCGTAAAAAATAAAGCCGGTCAACGGGATCCTGAAATGCATCAGACCCGCAAGGGAAATCAGTGGTACTTTGGTATGAAAGCTCATATTGCTGTTGATGCGGCCACAGGCTTGACGGAAAAAGTAGTGACCACGGCGGCAAATGTGCATGACCTGAATGCGGCGGATAGCCTGATTACGGAGCCGGTAGCAATTGTCTTCGCCGATGCCGGATATCGCGGGGCAGAAAAACGGGACTCTCTGACACATCGGGTTAAAGAGTGGTTTATTGCCAAAGGTCCTCATGCCGTAAAAAAGCTCAGACAGCATCCCCGGCTGAATAAGCAGGCGCTGCATGATGAATATGTGAAAGCAGGTATTAGGGCAAAGGTTGAGCATCCTTTCCGGATACTGAAGTGCCAGTTTGGTTTCAGCAAAACACGATTACGGGGACTGATGAAGAACCACAACCGGCTTTCAATGCTGTTTGCAATGTGCAATTTGGTGCGGGCGGGACAACTGGCGGGGATGTCGTGAAAATCATTGTAATATCAGTGGAGCAGTGACATTTTGCTTACCCTGAGTTGATGGGGGAGATTAAATATTGTCCAAACTGGGGTGCTTACTTTGCCGCGTAAGGAGGATATCCAGGCTCTGGATCGTCATGACTGATTAAATCGCACCTTCCCTAACTTACGGCGTCTCTCCGGACTGGACCTCCATGAGCGAATTCAATTACCGGGGCAGGCTGGTCGGTTATGTGGCAGACCTGATGGCGCTGATGCAGCAAGTCTCCGGGCTGAAGTTCTCTCTGGTTCGCACCAATAGCTGGGGGGAAACCCAGAATATGCTGAAGCTGCGGCAGATCGACTTTATTCCGGCCATCTCCCCCAACCACGACCGCGGCCAGTTTGCGCTGTTCACCCCCGGCTATCTGTTTGTCGATCGGGTCGTTATTGCCCCCAAACGCAGTGCCGATATCACCGATCTCTCACTGCTGCGAGGGAAACGGGTCGGCATGGTGCATGGCTCGCTGGATAAAGATCTACTGACCCACATCGGCGCCCATCCGGTAGAGGTCAACAATGACAACCGCTTGCTGGAGCTGCTGGACACGGGCGATGCCGACTACGTGATGGTCACCCTGCCATCCATCAACAAGCGGGTGAGCGAACGCTATCAGGTGGTCTATGCCGGCAAAGACTTGCGCCTGCCGGTCGCCATGGCCACGCGCAAAGATCCCATGCTGCAGCGGATCCTTACCAAGGTGCTTTATTCGATACCGCCGGAGGAGCTCAATAAAGTGGAGAGACGCTGGCTCTCCATGAGCGTGCAGACCGGCATCAATAACGAAACAGTGCTGTTCTGGTTCGTAATGAGCGGCGCCGCTGCCACCCTGCTGTTTACCCTGTTCTGGGCCTGGAACCGTACCCTGAAACGGGAGATCGTGCAGCGACAACGGGCCGAAAAGACGCTCAATGAACAGTTAGTGTTCGTCCAGACCCTGCTCGACTCCCTGCCCAATATGGTGGCGCTGCGGGATCGCGATCATCGCCTGACCCTCAGCAACCGGGCATACCGCGAGCTGTTTGTCGGTGATGGGGAAGAAGGTGATCGCTGGGGCTATATGACCGAGGACGAGCGGCAACAGATGCTGCGCGAGGAGCGTGCGGTCTGGGAAACCGGCGAGATCTTCCAAGGATCGGGTTATACCCAGCGCGAGGGGGATGTTCCCCTTCACGTGGTCTACGTCAAGTTGCCCTATCGCGCAGCAGACGGCGCGATTCAGGGGGTGCTGACGGTATTGACCGATGTCAGTGCCCTCAAGGCCGCCGAAAACAAGGTGCGGGAAGTGGAGGGCAGACTGCGGGATATCACCGACAGCATGCCGGGTCTGGTCTATCAATATCTCTGGCAAGGGGCCGGCAAGGGGAAATTCCTCTATCTGTCCCAGGGGGCCAGCGACATTCTCGGGATGACCCATCAAGAGTTGATGGCAGCCGAGTCTGGCGGCGTGATCCTCGGCTTGAACGATGAGGCGTTGGCAGCCTTTATCGATAAGGTGGCCAAACATGCGCAAACCCTTGAGCCGCTCGATATGGAGGTGCTGGTGCCCTCTGTTCAGGGGGAGCGCTATATCCAGATCCGCGGCAACTTTGTGGCGCAACAGGGCAATGATCGCCTGCTCAACGGCGTGGTGCAGGACATCACCGCCATCAAGCAACAGGAGCATGAGCTGCGTGAGGCGCGCGCCGCGGCCGAGCAGGCGATGCAGGCGCGCAGCCTTTTTCTGGCCACCATGAGCCATGAGCTGAGAACCCCCATCTCGGGCATGCACGGCATGCTGGAGCTGCTGCGCATGAGCGAGCTCAATGATGACCAGCGCTATCTGCTGCGCAATGTGGAGAGCTCGGCCAACCACCTGCTCTATCTGGTCAACGATATCCTCGACTTTTCCAAAATCGAGGCGGGTCAGCTGCACCTCAATCGCCAATCCTGCCGTCTGCTACCCGTGGTGTGCGATGTGATCCGCGGCCATGCAACACTGGCCTACAGCAAGGGGCTGAAGGTCACGCTCCAGTGGGAGGACCAACTCCCCGACCTGGCCGATATCGATCCGGTCAGAGTGGGCCAGGTGGTTTCCAATCTGCTCAACAACGCGGTGAAGTTCACCGAGCAGGGCACCATTTCGATCCAGGTCAGCTGTCACGACCAGCAGCTGGTTATCGCGGTGACGGATACCGGCATCGGCATCGCCGAAGAGAAGCAAGCGCTGCTCTTTACCCCGTTCGAGCAGGTGGAATCCGATATCAATCGCCGCTTTGGTGGCACAGGTCTGGGCCTGGCCATCTGTGATCAGCTGGTGAAGAAGATGGGCGGCAACCTGACGGTCAAGAGCCAGCTCGGTGAAGGGGCCTGTTTCCGCTTCAGCATCCCGCTGCTCAATGGCCTGTGGGAACCACCCGCACTGGCGGGCAGCGAATGGTGGTGGCTGGGTAGCGATGCCGCCTGGCAGGCCACCATGGCACGGCTCGGCGCCCGGTTGACCCCCCTCGAGATCCACCAGCTCACCGCCGATCTCGACGGCCTGCTGTTGGCGGAAGAGGCCGCGCTGGAATCCAGTCTGGGGAGCGATTGGCACACCTTGTTGCAGTCCGGCACTCTCAAGGGGGTCATCCTCTCCCCCCGCGAAGCGTTGCGGGGGCGCATAGGCTCGGAGAACTGGTGGCGCCTCGGCCAATCCCCCCTCTATCCGGATCTGTTGCTCGAAAGCTGCCGCGAACTGATCACCGGGCGAGCCGTGACCACCCATGCCGCCAGCATCGAAAAACTGGGCGGGCGAGTACTGGTCGCCGATGACCATCTGGTCAATCGCGCCCTGCTGACCCGTCAGCTGGCGATTCTGGGGGTGGAGTGCGAGGTAGTGGAAGATGGCGAGAAGGCGTTGCGCGCCTGGCAAACCCGGAATTTCGCCCTGCTGATCACCGACTGCCACATGCCGCACATGGATGGCTACACCCTGACCCGCCGCCTGCGAGAACAAGGGGAGCAGGCCCCCATCATCGGCGTCACCGCCGATACCTCGGAGGAGGCGGCAGCCAATATGACAGCAGCCGGCATGAACGGCATGCTGTGCAAACCCTATTCGCTGGAGTCACTGCGCCAGATGCTGCTGCGGTGGTTGCCCGCGACTACGATCACAGAGAGAGTGCCCGCACGACAGGCCATCAATCTCGACATGATCGGTCGCTGGCAAGATCTGTTTGGCGATGAAGGGATTGCCAAAAGCATGGCAAGGGAGTATCTGGCCTCCAACCGGAAAGATTGCCACGCTATGATGAGCGCGCTCTCCTCCGATGATAGCCAGGAGCTGGTGGAGATCGCCCACCGCATCAAAGGGGCAGCCAGAATGGTCGGGGAGCTCTCCCTGGCCGTGCAGGCGGCGCAACTGGAATCGGCGGCCCGCCTCAAACAGTTGAGCGAGCTCGCGCTGCTGACACAGAGAGTGGAAGAACAGATGAACAATATTGAACGTGAAATGGGATTGTGGCTCGATGAGTAGAACGGCAGACGAGTTGGTCATCATGGTGGTCGAGGATCACGGGTTTCAACGCAAGACCCTGATGCACCAGATCCGGGCGCTCGGTTATCAGCAACTGCTGGAGGCCGCAGACGGCATCGAAGCCCTGACGCTGTGCCAGAGCCACACTGTCGACATCCTGTTCTGCGATCTGCGGATGCCCGGCATGGATGGCATGGCGCTGCTGCGCCGCCTCTCGCTGGGTGGCTTTCGGGGCGGCATCATCCTCTCCAGCGCGCTGGAAGATGACGTGGTGGAGGCTGTGCTGCGCATGAGCGCGGCCTATGGTCTCCATGTGCTGGGTCGCATCGAGAAACCTTCCAGCCCGCAGCGACTGCGCCAGCTGATTGACTCCTGGGCCCCCAAGTCGGCCCCCTCGGGCAAGGACGATGGCCTCGTCCTCTCGGTGGACGAGCTCAAACGCGCCCTCGACAACGACCAGTTGCTGCCCTGGTATCAACCCAAGGTCGGCTTTGCATCCGGCCAGTGGGTGGGGATGGAGGCGCTGGCCCGCTGGCAGCATCCGGAATATGGGCTGATCTCTCCCGGCATGTTTATCCCGCTGGCGGAAAATAACGGCCTTATCGATCAGCTGACCGATGTCATCATCAACAAGTCGCTGCAGGATTGCCATCTGTGGGGCCAGACCGGTCTCTCCCTCAATCTGTCGATGAATCTCTCAACCACCTCGCTGATTGAGGGAGATCTCTGCCACTTCCTGATCAACCAGTGCCAGCGCTGGGGCGTCAATCCCGAGCTGATCACCCTGGAGGTGACAGAAAGCTCGTTTGTCGAGGATATCGGCAAGGCACTGGAG
The DNA here is from genome assembly GCF_051919345.1 of Aeromonas sp. 84A. NCBI lineage: Bacteria > Pseudomonadati > Pseudomonadota > Gammaproteobacteria > Aeromonadales > Aeromonadaceae > Aeromonas > Aeromonas sp. 84A. The sequence continues at coordinate 1,833,793 of NZ_JBQBEW010000001.1, read as the reverse complement.
GTGCTGACCCGGCTGCGGATGCACGGCTTTGGCCTCTCCATCGATGACTTCGGTACCGGCTACTCCTCGATGCAGCAGCTGGCGCTGCTGCCGTTTACCGAGCTCAAACTTGATCGATCTTTTGTCGATCGCTGCTATGCCGACCCCTCCCGTCTGGCCATCATCGAATCGAGCATCGAGCTGGCACGCAAGCTGGGGCTGAAATCAGTCGCCGAAGGGGTGGAAGATGTGCAGACCTGGCAACTGCTGGCCAAGCTGGGGTGCGATATCTGTCAGGGCTTCTTCACCGCCCGCCCGATGCCGCGCAGCGAACTGCAGCACTGGCACCAGATCTGGCAAGCCCGACTGCCGACCCTGATATCCGGCTGATCTCCTGCGACCAACCCTTCGGGCCAACAGGGCACCGACCGGCAACGTGAATGGCCGCCTTGGAAAAGGTGGCCATTTTCTTTATCTAGGACTCGCCACTCACGCATGCCCGCCCCCTATCCACCAACCTTTTATCCAACCGAGTGCCACCCCCCCTTTGCTCTGTATGCGCCGCATGTCTTGAGTCACCATTTATGCAAAATAAGTTGCATCACAAATGGTGCTACTGGCGGATAACGCCTATCGCGAGCGAGAGCTGCCTCTCTTCTACCAGACGCATCAACTGACAATAAAACAATGAATATCCTGCTTTAACAGGAATAGTTCTCAACGATGCGCCGTGCCGATGAGGTAGACAAGACAACCTGAAATCGTTTTCCCTTTTGAACAATAAGCTGTCTAAAATCAAATAAAGTTGTAAATAATCTTTGTTATGGTGAGCGTATAGCAAGCGGCCTCCCTGTCGCTTCCCCTGCTGGCTCCGCCAGATGCAGCATTTTCTGCGCCTTGAAAGCGAGTTTATGACGCCATGATCACCATCACCCTCGATGGGGCTCAGTTGACGGTTGACCCGACCAGAACCCTGCTCCAGATAGCCAAACAGCACCAGACTGATATCCCCTCCCTGTGCGGTGACAACACCAACGGCCCCAAGACGCCGTGCGATCTCTGCGTGGTGGAGATTGCCGGTCTCGGCATCCGGCGCGCCTGCGAGACGCGCCCCGAGGCAGGAATGACGATCACGACCCAAAGCGATGCCCTGCGTGCGCACCGCCAGCAGGCGCTCGGTCGCATCCTCGCAGATCACTACGCCGATTGCGAAGCCCCCTGCCAGCGTGCCTGTCCGGCCGGGGTGGACATTCAATCCTATCTGCATCACATCGCCATGGGGGAGCACGAGGCAGCAATGGCCGTCATCAAACAGACCCTGCCGATGCCCCTCTCCATCGGCCGGGTCTGCCCCGCATTCTGCGAGGCCGAGTGCCGCCGCGCGCTGGTGGATGAGCCGCTGGCCATTCGCCAACTCAAGCGCCATGCCGCCGATCTCGATCTGGCCGAGGTTGCCCCCTACCAACCGACAAAGAAGCCCGCCAAGGGCAAGCGGGTGGCCATTATCGGCAGCGGCCCGGGCGGTCTCACCTGTGGTTATTATCTGGGTTACGAAGGGTTCGAAGTCGACCTGTTCGAGGCGATGCCCGAAGCGGGTGGCTGGCTGCGCTACGGCATCCCCGAGTACCGGCTGCCCAAGGCGATCCTCGATCAGGAGATCGACCTGATGTGTCAAAGCAGCATGCGGATCCACACCATGCAGCGACTGGGCCACCAGATCACCCTCTCGGCGCTGTGCCGCGACTATGATGCGGTCTGTCTGGCGGTTGGCGCTTCCAAGGCGGTGCCGATGGATTACCCGGGCAGCACCCTGGCCGGTTGTTATCTCGGGGTCGATTACCTCAAGGATCGGATGCTGACCAAGCGGCTCACCACCGGCAAGAAAGTTGCGGTGATCGGTGGCGGCAATACCGCTATCGACTGCGCCCGCACGGCGGTCAGGCTGGGGGCTGACACCACCCTTATCTATCGCCGCACCCGCGCCGAGATGCCCGCCGAAGCCTACGAGATCGACGAGGCGGAGCATGAAGGGGTGCGCTTCATGATGCTGACCAATCCGGTGGAGAATCTGCCAGACAACCGTGGTCGCGTCTGTCAGGTGCGCCTCGAGAAGATGGCCCTCGGCGAGCCGGATGCCTCCGGTCGCCGCCGCCCGGAACCCACCGGCGAGTACCTCATTGAAGAGTTTGATACCGTGATTGCGGCAGTGTCGCAGCAGCCGGATCTCAGCTTTATGGAAGGGGAGCCCCTCACCCTCCCCTTCACCCGCTGGCAGACGCTGGAGTCCCATCCCGAAACCATGCACAGCGGCCACGGCAACCTGTTCGCCATCGGCGATCTGCGCCGCGGGCCGGCAACCGCCATAGAGGCGGTCGCCGATGGTCGCAAGGCCGCGCTGGCCATCGATCAGTTCCTCCACGGTGACATGGTCGATCCAGTTCGTCCCTTCAACGCCAGCAAGGCTCCCACACTCAAGCAGGTGGATCCCGCCCAGTTTGCTCATCTGAAAAAAGTCGCCCGCACCATCATGCCCCATCTGGCAGAGCAGGATCGCGAGGGCAGCTTTGCCGAGGTGGAGCGTGGTTTGAGTGATGCCGATGCCCGCAGCGAAGCCAGCCGCTGCCTCGAGTGCGGCTGTCAGGCCAACACCGATTGTGCCCTGCGCGACTACGCCACCGAATACAAAGTCGAGCAGAGCGCTCTCGACACCAGCCAGTGCCAGAAGTTTGCAGTGGATAACAGCAGCGAATTTATCGTCTTTGATGCCAACCGCTGCATCGGCTGCGGCCAGTGCGTGCAGACCTGTGGCGAACAGGCGGTGCAGGGTGTGCTGCGCTTTGCCAAGCACAGCGATGGCACCCTCTCGAACCGCCCGCAGTTCGACAGCGGGCTGGCAATGGGCGACTCCCACTGCGTGCAGTGCGGCGCCTGTGTACAGGTCTGCCCCACCGGCGCCCTGGTGGATGCCCGCGACAAGTCACAGGGGCGCACCGAACTGCTCACGCCGGTCAATACCATCTGCACCTACTGCGGGGTCGGCTGCGGCGTCACCCTCTACGTCGATGAGGCGCGCAACCGCATCCGCTATGTGGAGGGGAACCGCAACTCGCCAGTCAATCAGGGGCTGCTCTGCGTCAAGGGGCGCTTCGGCTTTGACTTTATCCAGAGCAAGGAGCGCCTCACGACCCCGCTTATCCGCAAAAATGGCGAGCTGGAGCCCGCCAGCTGGCAGGAGGCCATCGCCCTGGTCGCCGAGCGTTTCACCGCCCTGCGCCAGCGCTATGGCAGCGATGCACTGGCGGGCTTTTCTTCGGCCAAAACCACCAACGAAGAGAACTACCTGTTCCAGAAGTTCATGCGCCGGGAGCTTGGCACCAACAACGTGGATCACTGCGCGCGGCTCTGCCACGCCTCCACCGTCACCGGGCTGGAGGCGTCACTCGGCAGCGGCGCCATGACCAACGACATCCCGAGTATCGACCACTCGGATCTCATCTTCATCATCGGCTCCGACACCTCGGCCGCCCACCCCATCATCGGCTCCCATATCAAGCGGTCAGTCACCACAGGCAAAGCTCGGCTGGTGGTGGCCGATCCCAAGCGGATCGAGATGGCGGACCACGCCAGCCTCTATCTGGCCCACCGCCCCGGCACCGACGTGATGCTGCTCAACGGCCTGATGCAGCAGATCATCCAGAACGGCTGGCACGACAAGGCCTATATTGCCGCACGAGTGGAAGGGTTCGAGGCGCTGCAAGCGGAGGTGCTCTCCCCCGCCTATGCCCCGGACAAGGTGGCCCTCGTCACCGGCGTACCGGCCGAGCAGGTGATCGAGCTCGCGCGCCTCATCGGCACCGCCGAACGCACCGCCATCTACTACTCGATGGGGATCACCCAGCACACCACCGGCCACGACAACGTGCGCGCCATCGCCAACCTGCAACTGCTGTGCGGCAACATCGGCATCGAAGGGGGCGGTATCAACCCGCTGCGGGGCCAATCCAACGTGCAGGGTGCCTGTGACATGGGGGCGCTGCCCAACTGCCTGCCCGGCTATCAGAAGGTGACCGACCCAGAGGTGCATGCCCGCTTCGCCACCACCTGGAAGCAGCCAGACTTGCCGCGCACGCCCGGTCTCACCCTCACCGAAACCATAGATGCCGCCTGTGCAGGCAGCATCAAGGGGCTCTATGTGATGGGTGAAAACCCGGTGCTGAGCGATCCGGATCAGCATCACGTCATCGAGGGGCTCAAGCAGCTGGAGTTTCTGGTGGTGCAGGATATCTTCCTCTCGGAAACCGCCCAGCTGGCCGATGTGGTGCTCCCCTCCTGCTCCTTTGCCGAGAAGAGCGGCCACTTCACCAACACCGAGCGGCGGGTGCAGCGCATCTCCCCCGCCCTCAAGGCGCCGGGTGAAGCGCGGGAGGATTGGTGGATCATCCAGCAGATCGCCAACGCCATGGGCGGCGACTGGCGCTATCAGCACCCGCAGGAGATCACCGCCGAGATCTGCCAAGTAACCCCGCAATACGCCGGCATCCAGTGGGATAAGGTGGGAGCACAAGGGCTGCAGTGGCCCTGCAACGACGCGGCGCCCGAAGGCACTCGCCTGCTCCACGGCAAGCAGTTCACCCGTGGCAAGGGGGAGATGGTCGCCACCCCGTTCCGCTATGCCGCCGAACTGCCCGATGAGACCTATCCCATCGTGCTCACCACCGGCCGCCTGCTGGAGCAGTTCCACACCGGCACCATGACCCGCAAGACCAAGGGGCTCGACAAGCTGGCCGGGCCGCGGGTGATGATGAGCGTGGCGGATGCGCAGCGGATGGGGATCAGCAACAGCGAGCGGGTCAAAGTCACCAGTCGCCGCGGCCATATAGAACTGCCCGCCTTCGTCACCAAGCGGATGCAGCCGGGTGTAGTCTTTATCCCGTTCCACTTCGCCGAAGCCCCGGCCAACCGGCTCACCATCAATGCCACCGACCCCCACGCCAAGATCCCCGAATTCAAGGTGGCGGCGGTGCGCATCGACAAGCTGACCAGCCAACACACCTCGACACCACAGCCAGAGATGGAGATAGCCTGACCGGAGATCAGGTAACAGGCAGGATAATCCGCAATAAAAAGAGCCACCCGACGGGTGGCTCTTTGCGTTCACCAATACCACAAGCCAGATCATTATCAGCCCCCGGACGCCACTGTCAGGGTCATCCCGATACTCATGCGGTCACCTCTGGCGAGTAGCCGCAAACCGGGGTGACCGGCCAGGTGGTGGGCATTGGCGGCATGACTCTGGGGCTCCAGACAAACGAAGCCACTCCCCTCATCGGTCTGGTAGAGCATCAGGAAGGCACACTCGCTTGAAACCAGCAGCCGCTGCTGGCGGGCAGGATGGTCAAGCTCGGCCTGACCGCGCCAGCCGCCATAACAGTGGTTGAGCCACCCTTGTGGGCGAGCCCACTGGCGAAAATCGAGGTGTGGCGCCAGCCTGCTCGACCAGTCGGTCGGCAGATGCTCCGCTCCCTCTTGCCAGACGCCGCTCGCCAGAAAACGGATGCGGGTCTGCTCGTCGCGCCAGAAGAAGGGGTGAAAACCCGCGCCGTAGAGAAAGGGGCTCTCCCCAAGATGGGTCAGGCTGATCCGCGCTACCAGGCTCGCCCCCTGCAGCCGATAGTCGATCTCCGCAAGATAGTGAAAAGGGCCGCATTGGCTGGTCAACTGCAACGTCACCGAACTGGTAGAACCCGCCACCCACAGCCATGACTGCAACCAGCCATCGCCATGCAGGAAAAAGTCGGGATCGACGGGACTGTCTGGCAAGCGATGCTCCTCCCTCCACAACTCAAAACGGTTGCCTGCGACCCGGTTGGCCAGCGGCAACATGGGAAACAGCGCGCTCTGGCCGGGATGCCAGGGCTGCGCCAGGTCCGTGTCGCGCAACAGCGGGCGCCCTTTGTCATCCTCCAGCCCCAGCAGGCAGGCCCCTTGTGCAGAGACCCGCATCCGAAGATGCGGGTTATTTAATGTGTAAACCGTCATGCCGAGGCGCTCGCCTTGGTCGGCGTCAGTTCGACCTTGCCTTGGGCCAGTTGGGCTTCCAGCGCCTCCAGCGTCACCCCTTTGGTCTCGGGCACCTTGCGATAGATAAAGATGAGACCGGCAAAACAGATAAGGCCATAGAGCAGGAAGCTGCCCGCAGCCCCCAACCCGGCATTGAGCAGCGGGAAGGTGTAGGTCAGCACGAAGCAGGCGATCCAGAGCGCCAGGGTTCCAGCCGACATCGCCAGCCCACGCACCCGATTCGGGAAGATCTCCGAGAGCAGCACCCAGGTGACCGGCGCCAGAGTCAGGGCATAGATGGCGATGGCCGCCAATACCAGCAGCAACACTGGCAGCCCAAGTACGCCTGTGGCGTAGGCCGCCGCCATCATGCCATAGATAATGGTCAGCCCCGTCGAGCCAATCAGCATCAGCTTGCGACGGCCAATCTTGTCCACCATGGGCAGCGCGATCAGGGTAAACAGCAGGTTGATAAGACCTGTGGCGACGATGGATTTGAGGGTGCTGTTGATGTCAAACCCGGCGGAGGCAAAGATCTCCTGCGCATAGTTGAAGATCACGTTGATGCCGCACCACTGCTGGAACACTGCCAGTACAATCCCGATGATGAGGATCGGCCGCACCGAGGGTTTGCCCAGCTCCGCCAGCGAGACCTTGTGGGTCTCGCCCACCAGAGTCTGGCGGATATCGGCCAGGGTCTGCTTGGCATAGGCATCCCCGCCAATCTTGCCGAGCATGCGGGAGGCTTTCTCATACTGACCATCTTTGGCCAACCAGCGCGGCGACTCCGGCACGAAGAACATCAACACCAGAAACGCCAACGCAGGTACCAGTTCGGCCCCGAACATCCAGCGCCAGCCGGACTGGCCGTTCCAGGTCGCCAGAATATCGGCCTGAGTGGCGTTGCTCGCGACCGGATCGGCGATCATCAGATTCACCAGCTGAGCCGCCAGCACACCGATGACTATGGTGAGCTGGTTGATGGCCACGAACTTGCCGCGCTTGTTGGCCGGGCTGATCTCGGCGATGTACATGGGCGAGAGCGCAGAAGCCAGACCGATGCCGATCCCGCCGATGATGCGATAAACCACAAACAGATCGAAGTTGCTGGCCGCAGCCGTGCCCCACGTCGAGATGGTGAAGAGGATGGCAGCCAGGAGCAGCGGCTTCTTGCGACCGAAGCGATCGGCTGACCAGCCGGAGATGGCGGCCCCCAGCACGCAGCCCACCAGCGCCGAGCTCATGGCCCAGCCGGACTGGGCCGGATCCGTGATGGCGAAATAGGCCTCATAGAAGGGCTTGGCCCCGCCAATCACGACCCAGTCATAACCAAACAGCAGGCCACCGCAGGCGGCCACCAAACAGATCATCCAGATGTAGCTCATATTGAGCCCATTCGTATCCAATTGATTTTTCGTGCGTTCCATGACTCATCCTTTCTATCTTGTCGATTGTAGGGTGCAGTGGCGCCCCTCACCGTGGCGGGGCGCCGGTTTTTGTTATGAGAGTTATGAGTGGAGTGACAGCTCGCGGCAGATCAGGGCAAAGAGGTGTCCCTTGTCGTGAGCCGGGTTAAGGGTGAGCAGCTCTCGCAAGGTCTGTTCACAACCATCCAGCTGACCCAGCCCCAACAGACCGAGTGCTCTGACCAGCAGACAGTGCTGGCGATGTTTGTGCTGCGGGTCGTCATCCAGCACGATGAGATCCGGCAGTGAGACGGCGAAGAAGTCCGCCTCGATCGACTCGCCCATCGCCTGCTCAGCCCAGCCGACCATTCCTTCAAAGAGACGCTGCGCCTCCGCAACCCGACCAAGACGTGCCAGCGCCATACCCTGATAGAAGAGATAATCCACCGGCTGATCGTTGTAGTAGCGGCTGGCCCCCAGCGACCCCTGACCCAGACAGGCCAGTTGCAGGCACTGGGCCGCCAGACTCTGGTTATCACAGGCCAGATGGCAGAGCGCCAACAGGTAATGGATATCGTTGTCGGTCTGCCCAACCAGACGTCCCTCCCCCAGATTGAGAGGGTAGTGCAACGCCTGTTGCAGCAACGGAATAGCCTGCTCGTGGCGTCCCTGAGTCATCAACGCCAACGCCCGGCGTTGCTGATTAATGAGGTACTGACCGGTCACCTTACCCTCGCCCCCCTCCCAGGGGTGGAATTCGCGCAGCCGCAAGATCTCTGCCGCCGCCTCCAGCTGGCCGGTGATGTGATAGAGACTAAGCAGTTCGGCGGTCAGATCATCGCGCTTGAGGGCGACCTCACGATGCGCCTCCAGCAGCGCCAACCGCTCGCTTGGCGCCATGGCGCAGCGCTTGTGCAGCTGATCCAGTTCAAACAGCAGACGGGCATCATCCGGCTTGAGGGAAAAGGCCCGGCTCAGACACTGCTCGGCCGCCACCGGATCGCCGCTCTTGTTGAAGTGATAGATGCCAAGGTTGCGCCAGGCCGGGGCAAACCCGGGCGCCTGCTCGCACACCTGCTGCCACAGGGCAATGGCTTGCGGGTAGCTGCGCTTGCTGTAGTGGAAGCAGCCCAGCAGGTAGCTGGCAAACCAGCTGTGTGGCAGTTGCGCCAGCATGGCCACCTCGCCAAGGGTATTGGGGAAGCGCACCTTGCGGCCAAAGGCCTGCTCGGCCCGCGCCAGCAGGGCATCCTGCGCCTCACCTTCCGGCAACAATGCAGCCTGGAACAGCAGCGGCAGGGTCTCCTCCACCGGCAGTGTTGAGAGCAGTTGCTGCGCCAGCTCGGGGCGTCCCAATGCCAGCAGATCGCTTGCCAGGAAGCAGAGATTCACCCCGCGCCCGTTGCACAGGGTACGCAGCGCCTCGAGATCGGTCGGCTGCTCGCTTGCCAGCCAGCGCAAGAAGGCCAGCTGATAGTGAAGTGGATAACGAACGCGCTGCTCGTCGATATAAGCGATGGCTGCCTCCCGCTGGCCAGACTCCAGCAGCGCCAACCCTTTGAGGGCGATAGCGCCGTAGTGGGTGCCGTTGATGGCGAGGCTGCGCTCGACAAATTGCAGCGCTTGCGAGGCATCGCGGCGCACCATGGCGATACGGGCCAGCCCGAAGAAGCCACTGTCGCGGCAGTTACCGCTCCAGGTCGCCTTGTAGAAGTCATCGAAGGCGGCATCGAACTGCCCCAAACGTTCCTCAATATGGCCACGCAGCAAGCTCGCCTTGCCACACTGGGGGTTCTTGTTGAGGCGATGGGCACGGACCAGCGCCTGATTAACGTAGGTCAGCGCCTGCTCATAGTTGGCGCGGTTGTACTCCAGCGTTGCCAGCGCCAGGTTGCAGCGATAGTCGCCGCCATCCAGCTCCAGTGCCCGCAGGTAGTAATCAAAGGGCGAACGGCTGGCGTGCAGATACTGCTCAAGATGCTGGCCGATGAAGTAGAGCTCGTCGACCGAGTCGAGATTGACGGCGGGCTCCGGCGCGGTGGCAGGATCAGGCAGGGCTTCGCCCGCGGGCTGATGCTCGAGATAGCTCAGGATCGGCTGGCCCTGCTCATCCAGCAGGCGTACCTGCAAACGTCCCTCGCTGGTGATGGCCTGCGGCTCAAGCCAGGCCTGACCCGGTTGCAAATCCTGAGGCTGCGTAAACAGTACTCCGCTCTCGTCACTTACCTCGAACTGGGCCCCGCAAAGCGGCGCCACCGCATAGACTCCGCAGACGAGGCCGTCATCGCTGCGCTCCAGCTTGATGGCGGCGCGGGTGTTGGCATTTTGCAGGGTGCCGAGGGTGTTATAGGGCAGGAAGTTCTGCACAAACTCCTTCTCCTCCCCCGCATCCAGCCAGGTAAAGTCAGGCTGGTTGTCGGTATAGACCCCGGTCATCAGCTCGATGTAGGGGCCGTTGTCATCGGTCAGGTTGCGATCCCAGGCCAGACCGAAATCACAGTTGCCCCAGCTCCACTGCTTCTTGCCCGGCGAAACGTGGTGATCCGCCACGTGCAACAGGCCGCCCTGCTCGTCATGGCAGTAGGCACCGACAAAGTCGTAGTCAGACTTGTCCGCCATATAGGAGGTGGGTACCGGAATATTGCGGTAACGGGAGATATCGACCCCGGCGGAGTAGTCCACCTTGTAGTAGGTGCCGCGGGCGATGGGGAAGGCACTGACGTCGCGCTTGCCGTGGTCATAGACGGCGGTCACATCGGGCGGGAAGACGCTCTGGTGGGCATCGCCCCCTTTCACCGCCGGGTTGGACCACCAGAGGAAGTGGCGCGGCGTGTCGTTGCCGTTGAACACCTTGCCAGTGATCTCGATGAGCGCCTTGTCGGGATAGAGGGTAAACCCCGCCATCACCTGCAGACCACGCATCGGCTCCACCTCGCCGAGCCAGACGGTCTTGGCGCCGCCCTCCCGCTCCGTAATGGTGAAGTCCACCGGCATGAAAGTGGTGGGTCTGTGGTGCTGCGGCCAGTTGAACTCGATGCCGCCGGAGATCCAGGGCCCCACCAGCCCCACCAGCGCCGGTTTGATCACCTCGTTGTAATAGACGAAGTCGCGATTCATCACCTTGTCGTAGGCACGGTGGATACGCCCCCCCAGCTCCGGCAGCAGCATCACCTTGATAAAGTCGTTCTCCAGCCAGACCGCCTGATAGGACTTCATCTGCTTCTGGCCGGTGAGGGTGTCGATCACCCCATAGGGATAGACAGCCCCCGAGGAGCCCTGATAGACCCGCTTCTCGAGAAACATGGGGTTGGGATCTTCGGCGCCTACCTCGTAGGTCGGCAGTGAGATGGTCTCTACCCAGACCTTGACATCAGCTCTCATTAATCTCGCCTCACTCAACATTTGTTAGTAAAGTTTTCAGTGAGACCAGATTAGAATGGTTAAACCTGCATTAATTGCTGAAAGATCACGCAATACAGTAAGCGGAGTTTAGTGAAGCGATGAGCATAGGGTTGAACAACCAGAAGGTCCGCCACCACAACAAGCAGGTGCTGCTTGCCCTGCTCTATCAGTTAAAAGAGGCGAGCAAGTCCACCCTGGCGCGCCACTGCGAGCTCTCCATTCCGGCGGTCAGCAAGATCCTTGACGAGTTGGTGGCCGATGGCGCCATCAGCCACAGCGATCAGAACCTCTCCCAGCGCGGCATCAATGGCGGCAGCTACCGCATTGCCAGCGGTCAGGGGGCCATTCTTTGCCTCAATATCAGCCCCACCCATCTGGAGAGCATCCTGGTGGATAACCTGATCACCCCGCTGGATGAATTCAGCGACCAGAAGATTGCCCCGCAAACCCCCGATGAACTGCTGCACCTGATTGAAGCGCACTACTACCAGCACAAGCGCCGCCACAAGGGACTGGCGATCCGGCTGGCCTTGGCGGTACACGGTCAGGTCAACCCGGCGACCGGGGTATCACAAACCATGCCGCAAGCACCCTGGCACGCACCGGTCGAGCTAAAGTACCTGCTGGAGGAGCGGCTGGGTTGCGAGGTGATGGTGGATAACGACTGCATCATGCTGGCGCTGGCCCAGAAGTGGCAGGACCGGGAAGGGAACGGGGATTTTTGCGTCATCAACGTCGATTACGGTATCGGCTCGGCCTTTATCATCAACGACCAGATCTACCGGGGCGCCCTGTTTGGCAGCGGCCAGATAGGGCACACCATCATCAATCCGGACGGCAGCGCCTGTGCATGCGGCCGCTATGGCTGCCTGGAGACAGTCGCCTCGCTGTTTGCCATCAAGAAACGGGCTCGGGTCTTTCTCAAGCAGCAAGCCAGTGCCGACAACCCGGCGCAGACTGGTGTAGAGCTGGATACCGCCCAACTGCTCGCGCTCTACCATCAGGGGGATACCATGATCCGTGCCCTGGTGGATGAAGGGGCCCGCGCCATTGGCCTGAGCCTCTACAACTTCCTCAATATCCTCAATATCAACCGCATCTGGCTCTATGGCCGCAGCTGCCACTTTGGTGAAACCTGGCTGCAAACGATCGTCAGTCAGACCGGCGCCAACCCGTTCGACTGCAGCGATGCGGTCAACGCCACCCATATCCGTTTCGGCCAGCTCAGCCGCGCCCAGCAGGTGATGGGGATTGGCTATCTCTATGTGGAGCGAGCCTTGGCAAAAGCCATGTAAAAAGGGCAGGTTTCACAAATGAAACCTGCCCTCACGATCTGGTGCCGATAAGGGGAATCGAACTCCTGACCTTCGCATTACGAATGAGAAAATGCGTGAACACCCTCACATTAACCAATCTATTTTACACTATACAAAATATGACTTTAGGACTAGCGTTGCTTTTATGGGCTAACACGGATATTGGCCTAATTTGTTAGCCGGTGTTAGCCCGGTGTTAGCCTGAAGGAGTTAGGCTGGATCATGGTTAAGTTAAAATTCACCAAAACGGCACTACTGTCGCTAGCTCCGCCGGAGTCTGGAAAGCGCTCTACGGTATACGATACCGAAGTACAGAAGCTGGCGGTACGGCTCACCGCAGCGGGCTCTCGCACCTTCTACGTTGTAAAGCGTGCCGGTGCCTCGATTGCTTGGATCAAGCTCGGTTCTTTCCCCGAAATGACAGTCGAGCAAGCCCGTAACGAGGCGCAGAAGATTCTTGGTGAGTTCGCCGCCGGCGCAAACCCTGCCGCTGCTCGCCGGGCCATCAGGGAAGAGCCAAGTTTTGCCGAGATGTTCGAGCAGTTCTTGGTCGAGAAGCGCAAGCGCGATGGCACTCCCATCGGTGAGCGCACTAAGCGTGACTATCGCGACACCCTGCGCATGTATCTGGAACCGATTAAGTCAAAGAAGTTGTCGCACGTCACTCGTGCAGATATCAAAGCGATCCACACCAAAACCACGAAAAAAAGTGCAGCCCAGGCCGACCGGGCGCTCGCCATCGTTTCGTCAGTGTTCAATTTCGCCGCCGACTTGGAGATATTCAGCGGTACCAATCCGGCTAGCCGCATTCAAAAAAATCCGGCACCTTCACGCGATCGTTTTGTTCAAGCGTCCGAACTACCATACCTTTTTACTGCAATCGACGAGTCGAGTCTCGCCGACTTCTTTTGGTTGTCGCAGCTGACAGGCGCCAGACGCTCCAACGTACAGGAGATGGCCTGGTGCGATATCGACCTTGATGCCCGCATCTGGCGGATCAATATGACCAAAAATGGCACGCCGCAGAATGTCCCTCTATCTCCCGAGGCCGTGGATATCCTCATCACCCGTAAGCGCAGAATCGGCCACACCTCTTTTGTGTTCCCTGGCGAGGGCAAGACTGGACATCTGGTCGAGCCAAAAAAGGCATGGTTGGCAATCCTGCGTCGCGCCAGTTTGCGCCGTTTACTCGACAATCTGGAGGCTCTTGGCAAGCTCACTGCTGAAGAGTGTCAACATGCTGAGCAGCAGATTGCCCAAGCACCCGTTGTTGCCGAGAGACGTTATCGCGCGGTGGCCGATGGGTTTGGAATAGACCCCGCGACCTATGATATGACCGACTTACGCATCCACGATCTGCGTCGCACCTTGGGGAGCTGGCAGGCCAAGACAGGTGCTTCGCTGGCGATCATCGGCAAGTCGCTTAACCACAAAACTCATCAGGCTACGGCAATCTACGCCCGTCTGGATCTTGACCCCGTGCGCCAGTCCGTTGAGACGGCAACAAGCGCCATGATGGACGCGGCTGGTATCAAGTCTCCCGTCGAAGGAAGGACGAGCAAACGCTGACAGTAATTTGCGGGTGAACGAGGGGAACAAGAAACCAAACGAATAGCGGGCAGCCTAGCCCGACGGGCGAATAGCAGAGTTCCCACCTGTCTGGCGGACCGACCTATCCAGTGGGAGTATCAGAGAGCGATAAATGGATAAACAAAGCTGGAAGCATGGTAAGGAGATTACTTCCGAGGAGGAATACAACGAACAAACAAGCGCATTGGCCGAGGAGCTTCAGAGGCTCTACACCCCGGCCCAAGTGGCTGAGATTGCCGCGCAGCATATGATCTATGTAGACGTCCTGAACAGTAAGCCTCCTATGGATAAAGGGTTTCATAGCATTAGTGAGCATTACCGCTCTCTGGCGGAGCAGAATCATCGGCTTACATTGATGTTTCAGACTCTGGTGAGGAATGCGTCAGGCATTATAAAAATGGGTGTTGATGGAGCCCTACAGCGCGCGTCGAAAAAGGCTAACGATATTAACCATAAAATCAACCGAGAGCGGATGGCTGGGGCTCTGCAGGCATGGGATGAAAGTGGTCTCACCAACATGAGTGAGTTTGCCCGTCGTAACCACATAACATATGGGGTAACAGAGAGAGTCCTGTGCAAATGGCTTTCCGAACATGAGAAGGCTAAGCGCAAAAATGCGGCGAAGCCACTTTAATCAGTCGAAATTTAGAAGTTCAGATTTGAATAGCCTTGTTGGAGACACATTTGGTCGAAAGGTGATCTCTAGATAGGTTTACACTCTCCGCGGAGGATGTACAGTTTCCGCGGAGAGTGGTCTGTAATCGAGATCTTCCAATACCTAATCTAACCCCGTCATATCAAACTGAACGAGGTTAGTTTCATGCGCACTCCCCCCGCCACCGATATTGCCAATCTCAAGGCTGAGATTGCCGCACAGATTGTCGCGCAACTCGGCTTTGACCCCAAAAATCCTCCCGTTAACGTAGGTGACAAGCAGGCCGCTGAGGTCCTTGCCGTGAAGGCGACGACATTGGCCGTCTGGCGCTCTACCGGCCGCTACAACCTGCCCTATCTCAAGGTCGGACGCTTGGTGAAATACCGCATCAGCGATCTGGCCGAGTTCCTGGCCAGTCGCACTGCTCATCACACCGGCGAGAGGTTCTAACATGCGCGTTACCCATGCCACATCAGTGAACCACGACTCGTACTGTATTGACGGTTTCCTCCCCAATTTTCACCCCGTTCTCCAGCTCGCATTGCTGCTGTTCGGTATCTACCACCATCTGGTTGTGCTTACCATGGTGAACCGCATAAGCACTTGCGTTATCCCCTTTACCGGCCGGTTCTGCGGGGATGACAGGCATCCCGAAGAGCAGTTCGCCCTGATCAACATCACAGGTGCTCATCACTTGCAGACCTGTTTCCCCAACTACTGTGGCGAGACGGAGCCCTAGCACCTGCCAGAGGTCAGTCAGCTGGACACGAGGAGCGTCTGTAATCGGATAGCTCGGAGATCCAGTGATGGGCATTAAGCCAATGCCGCATGCATACCTAGTATCAATCAGTAAGGTCTACACGATGACATTAACAAGTTGGGGCAATCAGCCTCGGGGGGAAGCCTTACCCAAATTTAGTCTGGAGGAAGCTGCGAGGGGAGTGGGATGGAGGGTTTTGTAATGGCTCAGCGCCGCATCATAGAGCTGTTTGAGCACGACCCAGCAGGATCGCACTTGTACAACCGTCTCCTGATCGAGGCTGCCATTAAGGATCGCCTGATCACCGCCTGCGGCCAGACAGTTCACCTCAAGAGGGGGCAACTGGTGTTTGGCCGGAGCCAGTGGGCAAGCAAAACAGGACTCACCCAGGGTGTCATTCGTCGCGTTTTGAAGCAACTGAAGGATGAGCGAGAAATCAGCCAGATAAAATTTGGAAAAATCACAGTGATTTCAATACTTTCTCTCATGTCCTCGCCGACTGACAGCCAGGAGAAAACCACCACTCAACCAGGAGACGACCACAGTAAGAATAAAGAACAATGGAAAGGGATGAAGGAAGGTAACGATAAAAATTATGTCGCTGGCGCTCTGAAAAAGGATTTCAAGGGTCTGGATTTCTCCCCGCTCAACATGACGCCCGAGCTGGTAGACGAGGTGAAGACAATCCGAAAGGCCCACACGAAGGGCAAGCCGCTGACCCAACGAATCATCAATACCTTGGGCACGGAGTTTGCCACTTGCCGCGCGGCCGGTGCTACTGATGACCAGATCTTGAATGAGTGGAATGTGAGGGGCTGGCAAGGCTTCAAGGCGGATTGGTTCCTGCGCGACTTCAAAAGCCCAGGTCACTCCACCAGCAGCCGCCCAACGAAATATCAACAACAGATGGCCGATCAGGATGCAATTTTTGATCGCTTCCTAGGCAATAACCAGCAACAGCAGGGATTTACCTATGAACATGAATGATAAGCCGCGTTTTACCGCTCTGCACAAGCGCCTGACCGATGCCTATCAGCACCTCCGGGGTGATGAGGGCTATCTGGAGGCCTGCTTTGTCGCTCTGGCGCCGTTCCCGCTGGCAGTAGTGGAGGCCACCTACCGGGAGGCGGTGACCAGTCCGCGCTTTGGCTCCTTCTTTCCCAAGCCTGGCGAACTGGCGGGCCTGGCCCAAGAGATCTCCGCCTTGTCTGGTATGAAGTCGCCTGAAGAGTGGGGCCGCGAATGGTTCGCGTTCATCAGGGTGAACCTGCATCACATGAAGGAGAGGGGGCACACCCAACTCAATTCGCAATATGACACTCAGGCGGCGCAGGCGGTAAGGAATTGTGGTGGGCTGGCGGGTATTCTCAAGGGTGACGGTGATGCAGCAGAGTCTCGCTTCTTGAAAGCATATTGCGCCCTGGAGGCCAACTATCAAGATGGCTCGATGCGCCCCCTCAAGGAGGGTGAAGACCCTAACAACCCAAGGTCCCCCCGCCGTGGCCGGACCCTTAAGCAGGCCCTGCAGGCCGTAGCTATCTCTGCTAGGAAAGGTGTAACACGGGCCACAGAGCATCTGGATGGAAGGCCGCGTCTGACTGACCAAAATCGGTAGGGTGTTCTTCCACTACAGTACTATGGAGACAGAGCACAACCTCAAGAGATTGAGCCGTGCGAGAAGCTGACTGGGGGAAGATGGATTGATTGCCGCACATCTGTGCAATGATTATCGCCCTCCCCCTGTAGGGCTGGAACCGGTCTACCCCCATCGTAAATACTGGTCGCCTATGACCTATTCCCCTATGCATACAACAGATTCCCCAGACTGGCACAGTATCGAACTCGCGTACTGTGCTGGCCGCCAGAGTGTGCGCCAGATAGCGATAGAGCACGGTATTTCACATACCGCCATTAACAAGCGGGCCAAGACGCACAAATGGTCAAGAGTCACAACACCAGTTAACGCTACCTCATCTTCAGGTATGCCTACGGCCCCTATCAGTGGCGCTGATCATGTGAACGCCACAACTCAGGTTATGAGCCCAGTTTGCACTCCTCAGGTTTCCACTGTGGAAACCAATACGTCGAATACCAAATCGGTAACTAGAGGCCGTCGGAGCGCATACACGAACGAGTTGGGGGAGGCCATATGCAGCGCCATTGCTGGTGGGGTCAGTCTACGAGCAGTGTTGGCTCGTCCGGGTATGCCGTCCAAATCCATGGTGATGCGCTGGTTGGCTGATGAACGCTACATAGAATTTAGGGACCAGTACGCGTGCGCGCGCGAGGATCTGGCCGACAAACTGGCCGACGAGATCCTCCAGATTGCCGATGACGGCAGTAAGGACTCCTTCCTCGACGCCAACGGGAACGTAAAAGTTAACCATGATGTGATTGCCCGTGCCCGCCTGCAGATCGATGCTCGTAAATGGCTGGCCTCAAAGCTGGCTCCCAAGAAGTACGGCGATGGGGGGCCGCGAGAAAATTCTGGCGTTAACCACGGGAGCATGCAGGTGAAATCGACAGTCACGTTTGTGAATCCACCCAACTGGGGCGAAGATAGCGAGGTTTATAAGGATGACTGATTTTGTAAGATTGAATGAAAGCCCCAAAGCCATCGTGGCAATCTCGTTCGGGACGAAGGGGTCGGAGGTTCGAATCCTCTCACACCGACCACATTCAACAAGGGCTTAGCTTCGGCTAGGCCCTTGTGCTTTTCGGGCATCCCTGTTTTGTGGGGCATTTGTGGGGCATTTTTTCTGGATACTCCTTTTTGCGCCCTCATCTAATGGCCAGTTTCAGGCCACTCACCAATCGCAGTTTTATCCTCCCGTTCAGCCGGAAAGGGTGCCGCGTTTCGTTACCCCTCGTGGTTGAGGCTACCCGGTCATCAGTGCCACCGCCTTATGCTATAAAGCGGCTAGCCAGAGGGCAGAGGTTTCCCTGGCTGGCAGATATGCGCATTCGTCGGGTCTCGATTGCTCGCCCTGCTCTTTTGGTTGGACTGAAGCGCAACCGCTACCACCTTCCCCTTCTGCGCAGTTCTGATGGTTTCAGTTCGGTCAGGGTTGGGGCTCCCTAGACAACAGGCTCTTGCTTCAATACAGAATGTAGTGGTCAACTAAATCCGGACACTTGGTTAGGCCGAATCTCGGCTTTTGCTGGCGGTATCCCGTCATTGTGGTGATGTGGACGCCGCCAGTTGTAGTAATCCATCAGGTAATAACTGATATCCTGCTTCGCCTCCCGCACGCTCATATATCCCATAGCCGGGAGCCACTCTGACTTCAGGCTTCTGAACAACCGTTCCATCGGGGCGTTATCCCAGCAGTTGCCACGCCGACTCATACTCTGGGTCATGCGATAGCGCCACAGTCGTTGCCGAAATGCTCGGCCGCCATATTGGCTGCCCTGGTCAGAGTGAAACAGCACGCCTGACGGACAACCCCGCTGCTGATACGCCATCTCAAGTGCTTTGATGGCCAGCTTGGCATCTGGTTTATCTGACATCGCCCACCCCACAACCCGCCGGGTATGCAGGTCAAGCACCGCTGCCAGGTAATGCCAACGACCACCTGCCCAGACGTAGGTAATATCGCCACACCACACCTGATTGGGTTGTTGGACATCAAATTCGCGGGCTAGCAGATTGGGAATGTCCGGTCGTTCAGACCGAGCGACCTTATAGCGGTGTGTGCCCGGCTGTTTGGATGCAAGGCCGGCTTCCTTCATCAGGTTACGTACTTTGAATCGACCAATCTGATACCCCAGCTCCCGCATCATCGACATCAAGGCACGGCTGCCCGCTGAGTTCCGGCTTTCTTTGAACAAACGGCGCAACTCAGAGCGCTGCTGCATACGCTCACGGTTAATCGCCCGCCTGCGGGCCAGATAATCGTGAAAACAGGAAGTGGGCACATCGAAAGCGCAGCAGACCAGGGTGATGGGGGCTTGCTCTCTTAATCGGTCTATCAGCGCGTACGTGTGAACTCGTCCGTCATCAAGAGAGCCGTAGCCTTTTTTAGAATGTCCTTTTCGCGCTCGAGCCGATTGATGCGGGCTTCCAGCTCCTGGATTTTCTGCTGCTCCGGAGTCAGCGCTTTGCTGATTGGGGTAGTGCCACTGCGTTCGGATTGCAGTTGCTGAACCCAGCGGCGCAGTACGGTTTCACCGACATCCAGTGAACGGCTGGCTTCAGGGACAGAATATCCCTGGTCGAGCACCAAGGATGCGGCTTCGAGTTTGAATTCGGCAGTAAATGAGCGACGTAATCTTGTCATTGAACACCTCAGGTCATGGTGGCGACTGTACCACCTAAAATGGTGTCCGGGATGATTAGACCACTACATACAGAAGTTAGCTAGCGAACAGTTGCAAAGCCGTGCCTACCCTTGGTTTGAAATGTAGGTTTTCATCATGGGAACAAATCTGGGAGCACCTATTGAGGTTGCACCCTTCACTGCGCCAATCAGCCCAGCCATTTTCGCTCTGCTTCATAGGCCAAGGTCACACTTAAACGACAGTAGATTCTCAAATACTAGATTGGCCCCTTGAAGATCCAGACACTTCGCCCCTCTTAACTTAAGAGGTAGTCTTGGAGCTATGTTCAGTACTAGTCACAACGAGAAGATGGTCGAAGTGTTAACAGGGGCCGAGCGCCGTCGACGCCGGACTCCACAAGAAAAGATCGCCATCGTGCAGCAGACCTTTGAGCCCGGGATGACCGTCTCTCATGTTGCTCGCTTGCACGACGTCAACGCAAACCAGCTTTTCAAATGGCGTAAGCAATTCCAAGAAGGGTCTCTCACGGCGATCACCGCCGGTGAGGATGTTGTTCCTGCTTCCGAGTTGGCTGCTGCCATCAAGCAGATCCGAGAGCTTCAGCGTCTGCTCGGGAAGAAGACCATGGAGAACGAGATCCTCAAAGAAGCCGTGGAGTATGGTCGAGCAAAAAAATGGATTGCGCATGCGCCCTTGTTGCCGGGGGACGACGATTAAGTGCTGTGAGCCAGGCTCTTAATGTATCGCGTGCGCAGCTATCCGTTCGTGTTCATCGAAAACCGGGTTGGCAAGATGGTCGTCATCATCGCCAGCGTGATGATGCAGCCTTACTTGGCCGTATCATGGAGGCGATGGCAGAGCTTCCCTCCTATGGCTATCGCCGGGTCTGGGCGCTGTTACGGCGTCAGTCTGAGGCAACAGAACAACCTGTGGTAAACGCTAAGCGGGTATATCGCGTCATGCGCGAACATGGCTTGCTGCTGGAAAGAAAACCAGCTGCACCATTGGCCCAGCAGGCACATAAGGGGCGTGTTGCCGTCAAGGAGAGCAATCGACGGTGGTGCTCAGATGGCTTCGAGTTTCGCTGCGATAACGGTGAAAAACTACGTGTCACGTTCGCCATGGATTGCTGCGATAGGGAAGCGTTGGACTGGGCGGCCAGTACTGGGGGTTACGATAGTGACACTGTGCAAGATGTCATGCTGAGGTCTGTCGAACGTCGCTTTGGGGATTCGTTGCCGGCATCACCGGTGGAGTGGCTGACTGATAATGGCTCGGCGTATCGAGCCCATGAGACCCGCGCGTTTGCACGAGAAATCGGGTTGGAGCCCAGAACGACAGCAGTGAGAAGCCCACAGAGTAACGGTATAGCGGAGAGCTTCGTGAAGACGATGAAGCGAGACTATATCGAGATGATGCCAAAACCGGATAGCCGAACAGCGGTAGGCAATTTGGCTATCGCGTTTGAGCATTATAACGAGCACCACCCGCACAGCGCCTTGGGATACCGTTCACCACGGGAATTTCTGCGCAGTCGGGTATCACAACCCTAAGCGGGAAAAAGTGTCTGGACCTATGGGGTCAAATCCAAATACGCGATCCGCCTATTCGTACCGTGTCACCCTATCAGCCCACTCAGATTTTGCGGTCAACACTGTGGATAGGCGGCGGAATACCATCTATAAATTATTGGGCCTCACGAGTATCACCCACAGCACTTCCTCAAAGAGCTATGTTTGCTTCGCGCACCACAAAAGCAAAGGAGACAACAATGCCGCATATTGCCAACCTGAAAGAAATCCAGCCGCTTGATCACTATAAGGCCACATTCGACCTATTTTATGAGTTTGTTAAGGGCCAAGTTAAAGGCGACATAAAAGCGAATCAGTATCTTCAACTACAAACAATTGCCGAGCCTCTGGATTTCGCAAAGCACTACCGCTGGTTCTCGTACTTCACCTATTTGAATAAAGTCGACCAAACGCTAAAACCTGAACCACTAAGTGATCAGTTTACTGTCACTAATAGAACGCTAGCGCGAGAATATGAGAGGTTTGTTGAAACCGCCTTGCAGCTTGTTGAGGCGATCGAACTCCCTCCAGAGGTAGTCAGCAAGATTAACGCCGAAGTTGTCCGCGTAGACAACATCAAGAAGGAGGTTCGACGTCTTGTCCGGGAAGATGCCGATGCGTGGAAAGAGTATGCGGAGCTTCGCGGAATTCCGTACGGCGACTTGTCTCAGTACTTACAGTGGAGTAACCGCTATGGAAACGCAAATGACATAGATGCCCATGGAAGAGCACTTGCCGACACCTACGGAACACTTGAACGCTTGCGTCGGCAACAGTACTCAGACGTGGACCAAAGGGATATCAAGGAGGCGTGGGACAAGATGATCTCTATCGGGTCTCGAATTAGGTACCCGCGGCGTCCTGATGATGAGTACCCAGACGGTTCAAAGTTCTCACTGCCTTACCTCGCATCTCTACCCACAGGGGATACAGCACAGTATGCCGATAGACCTGTGATATTCCCCGACCTGTCTTTTGACACTATAGTCGGTGGTTCGAACGGGCAATTTAGCATTGCGTTTAATGAGTTTAGTACTGCGAAAGAGAGCATGTCTGTCGATTGGTCTAGCTCAGTCTCTGGCTCTTATGGTTGGTTTAGTGCGTCCGTTAACGCCTCTTCATCCACTAAGATTGAAGAAGAATTTTCTCACACCAAAGATGTGACGCTAGGGTGCAAGGCGTGCATGATCGTACCTGTCCAGCCTCCATCATGGTTTGATCCGAACCTCTTTGGAAATAAGTTAATACTGAAGAACAAACGAACCTTTGAAAGGTACCTTGGCCCTAAAGGGACGCTCCTCTACTATCCCACCGCGTTAGTTGTTATGCGAGGATTCAATATTCTCTTTAAGTCTACCAACACGTGGAAGTACGATTATGTTCGCGATTTCTCTGTCGGCGGCAGCGGATCTGCGCGCTTTTTTGGAATCGGTCTTGGCGGAGGGTACAAACGCCATGAACATCAAGAAAAGCACCATGTTGAGAAAAACGGCAATGAACTCCGCTTTTCTGACGGCGATTTAAGCCTTCGTGTACTTGGCTATATAGCTCAAAAAAACACCTCTTTCGAGACGAATGTGCTCGCAGATCTTTCTGTGATTAAGGTGCGACCATGATCTATCGGCGCAGCAGGTTTATTGCGGTAACTCAGCTGTTTTTTCTGGCGGCGTGCGTTTCTCCGCAACCGAGGCTGCTGCCGATATGCAACCTCAAGTGCGTTTCTGGCGAGCAGTGCACTACGGAACACTCTGTATCAACAAAAGAGATTGAAACTCTTATGGAAAAGCTGAGGGGTTCGTTCCCTATGCATAAGGTCGATGTTGTTTCGGTTACATCTGGCTACGCAGTTGTGTTGGCCAATGATGAGTCTGATCAGAAGGTACGTGAATCTTGGAGGGTGGTTGGCTGTTTTACTGCAACAATTCCACCGAGCACAGTTGATTATGCACGACTAGAACAATGTGTCTCCGGAATGACGAAATGGATTAGCTTCCGAAATCCAAGTGACGCTGAAGACCTTATTCTTGATGCATCATTCCGCCGGACTTGTATGAATTCAACGGAGCGTTAGATTGCCCAACAATGCCGTGTGAAAGTGTCAATGAGTCAAAATCGCTTGCTGTAAAGGAACTTGGTACAAACGTAAAAAGGTGGTGCCTCCAATC
Organism: Aeromonas sp. 84A; assembly: GCF_051919345.1. Classification (NCBI taxonomy): domain Bacteria; kingdom Pseudomonadati; phylum Pseudomonadota; class Gammaproteobacteria; order Aeromonadales; family Aeromonadaceae; genus Aeromonas; species Aeromonas sp. 84A. The sequence continues at coordinate 1,810,608 of NZ_JBQBEW010000001.1, read as the reverse complement.
AGTTGAGCATCATGTTTTATGGTGGCTTTTGAGATTCAGCATTCCTCATAGCCACCCTCACCATTTACTGCTCTCGCTGCCAATTTGATCGCATATACCGCCACGGCAAGACCGCAGCAGATCATGCCCGTTGCCGCAGCCCTGCCCCATGTCTTCCAGCTCACCTATACCTATGAAGCACGCAAACCCGGTGTGAAAGACAAGATTGTCGACATGGCCTTCAATGGCGCCAGGGCGAACCTTTATTAGGTTGCCGACTATTCGTCACGGTGACACAAATATTGCCGTCGAGAATAGCTCAAAACGTGTACCTTTTGATCTATTCAGCAATCCCTCCCAAATCACTGGCTCAAATATGTTGTTTTACATATGAGCCACACCTACACTTAGAGCCATAGATTATGAGCTAATTAAGGGGCGCATCATGGCGGTAATTGGGTACCTCAGGGTCAGCACTGGCGAACAGAGCATTGGGGCACAGCGTCACAGCATTGAACAGACTCACAAGATTGAGACGTGGTTTGCTGATGAGGGGGTATCGGGGGCTGTGAAGGCGCTACAGCGTCCTGGGTTTGCCGAACTGTTCAAGTTCATACGCAAGGACGACACACTGATCGTACCCGCTGTCGACCGCCTTGGGCGCAATACCATCGACGTGTTGAATACGGTTGAAGCACTACAAGGCAAGGGAGTTTCAATCATCAGTTTACGGGAGGGGTTCGATCTGTCCACGCCCATCGGCAAAGCCATGCTAACCATGTTGGCCGCTGTTGCAGAGCTGGAGCGCTCGAACATCAAAACCCGACAGATGGCCGGGATCGCCAAGGCGAGGGCAGAGGGTAAGGCACTCGGACGTGAAAAGACTATTGACGATGCAGCTGTCTCTGTCTGGCGCAAAGAAAACTCAGCGAGCATTAAATTGACAGCTGAACACTTCGGTATCTCGCCCGCCAGCGTAAAACGCGCTTGCAGGGTCACGTAAAGGAAGATATGACGGATGTTGAATGTGACGGGGATTAAGGTTAGGCAGGAGCTGTTTTGAAGATCTCGGCGCGGTGATTGGTGAGAAACTTAGTCTGCTTGGGGCTGAATAGACCGACATTCATGGGTAGAGCAATTCCCCACTGCTGAAGGGCCTGCTCGATGCCTGCTTCGGCACATAGTAAGTCGCCGGAGTCAGAAAAGTTTATCCACCCCTGGTCAAATAATTTGTCGATATGGGGGAAGATAAGCAAGCCATTGTGCCCGTCAAGGCGTCGTCGTTGTTACTCTTGCTCTAGGGCTTGATGTGGCTGGCGATGAGTTAAGCCCTGTCGGTTACGCCGGTAACCCGGCAAGCAGGTTCTATCTTCTCTAGGTTCATGCGGAAAAGGCCTTGGCCGATGCGATCTTTGATTAATTGCACCTTCTCTGTCGTGTTCAGGGAGGACGTCTTAATGGCCGCTTCGGTAGCTTCCTCTTCCTGTTCGGTCTGGTGTTGCTTGATGGCATTCGCAAGGAATGGATTCACACTCTCTGCCAACGAGAGCACTAGGCTACCAAGATCGTCGCTTATACCTGCAAGGTAGCAACCCTGATACCCATTACCGCTGACCTGTAAAGGGAGTTCCTTAAGGGGAGTCGTGGTGCTATCAACTCCAAGTGGTCCTTCGGTTGTCGCGGAGCTCATTAGGCACCTATTTTATGAGGGCTCTCCAGCCTGAATTAGACCAAGACTCTCCGGCGTTGCCATATTCAAGCGGCTTCGGTCGCATATTACATCGGGCAGTCACTTGGCCGATTGCTTTGATAAGTCCGCTGGCGTAGGAGATTACAAAGTCCTCAGGACGGGTCAGCGTGAGGTTGATATAGGTCTGGTTCTTCGAGCCGTTGCGGTTCGATTTAGGCGACCAGATGTAGCCACCCTCGATTTCTGTGCTGTACGTTTGCTTATGGTCTCCCTACCAGAATGCCACTGTAATTCCCCTAGACCCTGTTTGATCACAGATAGATGCATCATGGTAACTCGAATAGTTCCACATGTTGGAATCAGTATTAACTGAATTTTGAGGACGGTTGAGCGACTTCGGCCTCCAGCTCAACAATCGAGCGCCCCCCTAAGCCATGAACACCAAGTGATGCCGATGTCATCAAACAATTGAACTGCCTAGCAATTCAAATATCCAGTGGTAGGATGAGTTCTGTCGCAGCTATCCATTCGCGACCTTGAGCGAAATTCTTGCGGTACATTGAAGGGGACGCGAAGTGAAGGAGCTACTGGCAGCGACTACGATGATCGACGACGAGACTGCAGCGGGTCGGGATGCTGCAGATCGGCTTGTGCATGACTGGGACAATCGTGACTGGATACCCGCATCACCGACTCGCGAGTGGGCTCGCGCTGCAACTGATCGCTTAGGCGAGCTCATCTCCGCCCAGCCGACGATATTCCGGGCCAGTATGAGGGGCGCCGACAGGGGGGCTAGCACACTTAGCCCGCGACCTTTCCAGGGGCTCATAGAGTGTCTGCAAAACGCGGATGATCTCGGTGCCTCAACTCTGCATATCGCATATGGGAGCAAACCACATCCCGAGTTGCTAATTGTCCATGACGGCGCACCTGTCACGTTTGCGAATGTTGGCGCGATGCTCCTCCCATGGCTATCGACCAAGGATGCCGACGCCGATGCTTCCGGGCGCTTCGGCATCGGCCAGCGCACCCTCGGAGCTCTTGGTGGCCCGATCACGCTTCACGCTCCGCCATTTCACTTTGTGATGGGCGAGAAGGGGCCAATATCGGTCGAACCATACCCCGACGTAGATGGTGTCTACCGGGCAAGTCGCCGGGATACGATGCTTGTGATTCCGCTGGTAGAATCGGTCACAAGCGAAAAGGTCGTCGACGCCGTTCGCGAGTTGGATACCGACTCGTTAATCTTCCTACGTAGCATCCGCACCCTCCAATTCCATCATCTCGAAGATCCTTCCCAAGATCTAATCTTCGCCATTGAAGTGACTCCACGGCAAAACGGACGGATCGAATTCGATAAGGAAGCCGCCGTAGTTGAAATCGCGGACGTGGACGTCGTTTTTCCTGCTGGCGTGGCGCAGTCCTACCGGCGTTATACGACGCGGCGCGTTATACGAAATGGCGAAAAGCGGTCGAATAAGGCTACGGACACTTCCACTCCTATTGGGGTCTGCGTGCCCGTGAATGATTTACCCAGGCCCCTGCGACTGTACGACCGCATGCCGCTACCAATATTCACCGGACTGCCGATAGGATTTAATGCACAGTTCGACCCTGATGCAGCTAGATCGACCTTGCTACCCAATGATTGGAACAGGAACAGGTTCGCTGATCTTGGTCAGCTTATAGCTTGGGCTGCGCTCGACGCGTTTCAAACCGACGCCGCCATGGCTTGGAACCACGTCCCCCTGATGTCCGAAGCGGATCAGAGTGAGGGATGGACTGCCGACCAAGTTCGCAAGTTCATCGTCGATGCCAGTCATGCCATCCTCCGAGACCACTTGACCCTGCGGACCGGTTATGGTGAAACGTCGGTCGACGACATCGCCTACGAAGCCGAAGCGCTCGAGGCCCTACTTAACGAGCAGGACGTTGAGCGATTGACTGAGGGTAAGGTTGCTCTTCCGCGCGGAAGTCGGGATATATCGGGACGTTGGCGTCTGGTGCTGGGAGAATTGGATAGCTCCAAGATCGTCGAGGTTCATGATGCGCTTGACGTCGTCGACGGCGACCCCGACCGGGGCGTCGATTGGTACGTGCTGTTCGCTGCGATCGCGGAGCGACATGGGCATTTCGGTACCTTCATATCGCAGCGAGGTCTTTTCTTGGCTGATGGCACGACCACCACTCGGCCGGCGTCGACAGATATATGGGTGTTAGTAAAGACGGCGTCACCAGCGGCACTGGCCACGCGTCTCGGACTAGCCCGCCAGCTTCACCCGGCCTACTTCGATGACGATGCAGGAACCGTCGCCTTCTTGTCGAAACTTAAAAGCCAAGGCGCGTTGTTCGACGACCGGGACGCCGCGACCGACGTTTTCACGATCTTTGAACGCGGCGCGTCCTCTCTCGGCGAAACACCTACGACCATCAGACTAGAGGATGCAGACCTGCTCGCGCTCCGTGACGCTTGGGCTGAGCTTCCACGCGAACGGCACGCCGATCTGGGTCATAAAGTTGGCCAGCGGATCGAATTGAAAGCGATTTGGTACGGCACCGACGGCAGGCGGGTCGCTGGCTGGGCCCGCCCAGTGGTGATGTATCTGCCCGCCAGCATCGATCGCGAAAAGGACAGCTTCGCCACGGCCGCTTACCACACACACGGCCTAAAATGGGTGGATGGGGAGTACGCCAAGGTTCTTAAGCAGCCGGCGGGGCGCTCGGCGATTGGCGCACAGCGCCTTCTGTCCGCTTGGGGAGTCGCGCGTGAGCCCCGGTTGACTAGGCCGAACGACGAATACGTCCGCTATTCTCGCGACTCGAGGCCGGTGAGCCCTGTTGATACACCCATGCGCACCGTGGACCAGCTGCGCAGTATTCGAGCAGGAGGGTATTCCACGCATCTCCTTGACGACCATTGGTCGCCGGATGCTGAGGCGGTCGCTGTAAACATCTCCCGTTCTCCGGTCAAGACTCGTAAAAAGAGGGGGACAGCCTTACTTTCGACGCTCAGTCGTGCATGGGATAAACACTATTCGGACTCTGCGACGGCATTCACCGCTTCCGCGTACAACGGATACTGGTCTCGCGTCGGCGAGGTGCGCGCGACATGGCTTGCACGGCTCGCGGACATCAAATGGATGCCCGACGCTGGCAATGGCCTGCAGCGGCCATCGGATCTACAGGTACAAATACCAGGAAGTCCGCCTAGACCGAGCGAGCGAGCTTCAACCGTTGCCAAGCTAGATCCGCAGATCCTGCGGACAGGGATTCTTGCCGCACTAGGGGTGAAGGCCGGACCAACTCAAAGAGATCTGATCGAGCGGCTTCGTGCCCTGCGCAAAGAGCCTGTGACGGTGTCGGTCGTTGCTGACTCGTTGGCCGTCTATCAACTCCTCGCCGCTTCACTGCGTAACAAAAGCGACGGTTTCCCGGAAGGAAGAATGACGACCGCACAGCTGAAGAACGCGTTCCGAGCAGACTCGGAGGGTAAGGGTCTGCTGCTGGTAGGTGGCGAATGGCAATCGCCCGAGACCCTGCTGCGCGGACCGACAATCTTTGGCAGCCGCAGGGCGTTCGCGCCGCACGTGGACGGCTTAGAGCCGTTATGGAACATTCTCGGCGTCGAATTGCCGGTTGCCAGCGATGCAATCGCTGTCCTCAAGGAGATCGCCAAAGGGCAGCCTTCACCAGAAGACTTGGGGATCGCAATCCGTGCCTTCACTCTCGTGTCGAATGGCTTAGCCGATATGTCGCCTCAGATGCGTACGAAGTTACGCAAACTGCCGCTTTGGACTGGCTCGGAATGGACGACGGAGCGCCCAGTCTACGCACTGGAGGGAGAGGCGCTGCTGTCCGGCGCGCCTGTCAACATGAGGGTTTGGAGGCCCGGGCTTACCTCCTTTTCCACTATCTCGACACTGCTCGAGCCGCTAGGTGTGGTCCGACTAAGCCCATCGGACTTCCGCCCTGCATCAATTCCCGCATACGGAATGGCTGAGGGGGATTCCATTAGGCTGGTCTTTGCCAGGGGTATCGCTCTTCTTAGGCAGGAACTCGTCAGGGCTGACCAAGCGCTGCTCGACGGGCTCATTGTCGATTGGGAGCATCTTATTGCTGCACCAGTGGTGGTCGACCCCAACTTATCGATAGTCGCCGAACTCACCTCTGGACCTGTCCATCTGCGGACGAGAGCACATGTCGGTCGAGAACCGCTCAGCCTGATCGTCAGAAGCTTGTCAGAAGTGGGAACTGCGGAGGGCGCTGGCGCCGCCCTCGCATCGCTGTTTGACGGTGATCGCCAGAAGGTCGCGTGGGCGTGGGCTGCTGTCTGGCCTCGTGCCGCAGCCGGTGAGCAGGCAGAAGGCGCCGTGCTGCCAAAGACTCGGGCCGAGCGCGGCGATGGTAAGGAGCGGCTCGAAGAGCTTGCAAAGCAGGCGTCCAGCCGGAAAAAGGGCAGGGCCCAAGCTGAGAAGTCTGGGATGAAGACTGATACTTCCTCACGACCGGTCCAAGTGCGTAAACTGCGCGACCTCGACGAGTTGATGCCGTCGGTTGGAAAGGTCATCAACGAGGGGGCAAAGCCGTCCGGCGAACTTATCTTTGCCAGGCGCCGGAAGGACTCTGGGACGAGGCAGTATGATCCTAATGCCCCGAGGAACGGATCGAACGGACCCTCGCTGCAGCGTACGGTGCTTCCGCCTGCCAGCGACCGTGAGAGGATGGCACTAGACGCAGTGCGGTGTGCTTTGCGGCTAGATGCCCAGCAGCTCAACGACCTTCGCAACGCAAGGGGGGTGGGCGTCGATGCGATCGACGAATTGCGCCAGTGTTATGAGATCAAAATGAGTTCGAATTCGGCGGTACCCAATGACATCATCCTCACTGCAAGCGAGGTTGAGGCTGCGAGGAACGACCCGGATTTCTTCCTGGCTATTGTCTCTGGTCTAGAGGACGGTGCGGGCAAGCTACGCGTCCGCTTCATCTTCGATCCGTTAGCGCAGCTTGATGTCAGGGTGCGCAGCGACCTTATGCTGACTGGCGTGTGTCGTGCAGAGGCGCTGGAATTCGAGTTCGACAAGGCAGGACACGAAGATGAAAGGTAAGCGTTTACCGGGATCGCATTGACTCCACGCAAAGTAAAGAAGGGGAGCTTTTGAATCCCCCCTTGATCCGGTTCGTCAGTCACGTATGACAGTCACGCGCTGTCTTCCCTGCCCTTGGACTGTTGTTCGGCGCGCTCAAATGACCACCCCGGAGTGTGTGCAACCTCCGGTAGTTGAGCTGGAAAAAGTGCTTAATGGCCCCCGTTGCTTCAAGCAGAGGTTGAAATCAACCAGCTAACCCTGGTCAATTTTGGACGCTGATCACTGGTCATTTTTCGATGCTGATTGACAGCGGAGAATATCCTTGGCCAGGTTTTTTGGCCGACTAAGCCCAACTAAGTCGGGATGTGTGATATTACCTATATCGCCGCCGAGGAGCGCTGGCTCTATCTGGCCGACCTCAAGGATGTGTTTACTTGCGAAATAGTGGGCTGAAATACACAGCGTTCTCAACTCCAGGGGCAATTTTGCTACCAGACGAGGAGGTCGCCATCACTGTTGCCTGTGACATTCGGAGCTCATACTCCTCGCTGGTGATATTTTCATAACAGCAATCCGCTGCTTCACGCCTGAACCTGCTGCAACCATAGAAGGATCCACCGTCCTTGTTTTTACGCTGACGCATGGTGCCAATACCGCAGCGACGACAACCAATCTCGATTTCTCGGCACGCATTGTTGGCACAAACTCGCAATACACCTGCGAAGTTCAGCAACGGGGCCCCACATTGCTTGCACGCATTGGTGATATGGTCGCAGGCCGGTTCGTGTGAACAAACATAGAATTTTTTGTTGTAGTTATTGGTCTTGGTCTTCAGCCAGCCTGACTCACAACTTGGACAACCCCACAGACCCAGCGTCAGATCATCTTTTTTGGTAACATACTGCTTGCCCATTTTGGCAATTTCCACAGCAAAACCAGACGCATTTTGGCCATCAAAAATCATGAATACATAATGACGGGCGCGTGTCATCGCCACATAGAACAGACGGCGCTCTTCGGCAAAAAGATACGATTCCCGCTCGGGCAACAATAAATCGATCAGCTCGTCATTTTCCCGGGCAGAAGGAAAGCCTCCCTCGTCGAGTCCCAATATGATCACATAGTCAGCCTCTAAACCCTTGCTGGCATGCGCAGTCTGATAATGAATATCCAGCAGCGGAAATTCCTGGGCTAAAAACTGAAGATCTATAGCACTCATGATCGACATATTTTCCTTACGATAGCGCCCAATCAACATGACGGGAGCCTGCCCGCCCTTATTCAGACGCATCTGCCGATCGCTGCAACGTTTAAGTGCCCGCCTCACCAGTAGTGCGTAAGAACCAGCCTTCCGCTCTCTCTTCGATGCAGACTGTGGGGTATATTCCATCATTTCCTGAATATCCAGCAGTTGCACCGCCGGATGTTCTACTTGGGTATGGGTGATGATCTGCTTTTTCAGTTGTGCCGGATTGCACATCACAAAAGCGGCGCTCAGTTCATGGATACGATTGTTAAAGCGATAACTCTTGTCCAGCGGTAACATTCTGGACGGTTTGAACTGCTGGTTAAATTGGGTGAAAAAGCGCAGATCCGAGCCGTTAAAGCGATAGATGGATTGCCAGTCATCACCCACAGCGAACAGCCGCATATTGGTGCGACTGGCAAGTAGTGCCCGTAGTAATTTACCTCTGCCGCCAGAGAGATCCTGAAACTCATCGACTAGCACATAATCGTAACGATGTTGGAAACGCCCCTCCTGCAACGCTTGAGTCGCATTGGCTATCATATCGCTGAAATCCAACTCACCTTGCTCAAGCATCTGTTTTTCGTAAGCCTCAAACACGGGCTTGAACAGCGACAAAAAGGCTCTGGTTCGGCCCAGATCAACACCTCTTGCCGGTTCATTCAAGCTCTCGAAGGTAAATTGGCCTTCCTTGAATAGACTCAGAAATCGCAACATCAGATCGATAAACCCCTGCCAGGGTGACATGGAGGAAGCCTTCAATTCATCAAGCAGGAGATCTATATTTCGCAGTTGGTGAGGTATCTTCGCGTTATTCAGGATCTCAAGTAGTGCCTCCTCTAAAATGCCTTCCCACAACTGATAGCTATAGAGTTCCGCCAGATGAGTGCCCTGTTGCCGGTGCAGTTCCCGTTTCCAGGCTACCCCCTCCAGATAGGCATCCTGATTCACAAAGGGTGCGGTACGCTGTTGTCGGTCCAGACCCAGATATTCGATATAGAGCTGGCTATCTGGCAGGTAAAAATCCGGTTTGTATTGACGACGATCTACAGTGGCTGTCTTGTGGATGTAGGCTGCCTCATACGCGTAGGGAACTGAATACAGATGCAGATAGTTGGCTACTCTCAACTCGCCCACACTCTTGACGAATTCGCCCTTGAGGGTAATCAAGCGGCAACTCTCTAAAAACTCGTGATATTCCTCAATCGTTTCGAAATCATATTCACAGCGGCCAGGGGTGCTATAGCAGACAAAATACTTTATCAACTCGGCGCGGTAGTCAGCACTCCTAGCTATCTGCTGCTCCAGCACCGACTCGATAAACTGATGCAGTTCATGGTCCTGTTCGGCAAAGCGGGTCAGGGCCATTTTTGTCCCCTGAGTTTCGGCAACGATACGATTACCAAAGGCATGAAAGGTGGTGGCCTTGAGTTTGGAAGCCGCAGCCGGCAATCGGGTTGCTATCCGCTCCTCCATCTCGCCTGCCGCCTTGTTGCCAAAGGCCAGCATCAAGATATTGTCCGGTTGGGCCAGACCAGAATGCAGCAGATAGCCGGCCTTGCCGATGATGGTCGAGGTCTTGCCGGTACCGGCCCCAGCTACTACTAGGGTATGATCCTCGTTGGTAACACAAGCCTCTCGTTGCGGCTGGCTTAGGGGTTGTTTTTCAATCTGGTCGAAGAATGCAGCATTTGTGACCAAGAGCCGGGGGATAACCTGTCGGTTGAAATTGTCACGGGCCAGCTCCGACACATCCTTGGTAGTAAGTTTTAGCGCCAGCTGTGCGATGGAATTGTCCTGTTCCCCTGCGATGAACGCCTCATCAATTGCAAGGTCGCCCAGTCGTTGCTGCAATGGCAACAGGGCAGCCAGCGCCTGCCACTCATGGGTAGAAAAATAGTGAACACCGCTTTGATAGCGTTCGACCGAACGCATCAGCCTGCGCCATTCGCCACTATGTTGCAGCACCGTCAGCGCCATGCGCTGTATACGGGTAACGAATGTCCCCAGCGAGCGGCTAGACAGGCCGCCAATCCGAAAGTTTTTAGAGACTGTGTGCACTTCCAGTCGAGAGAAAAGTATCCCCCGCTCTAGACGTAATGCGGTGATCTCGCCTATCGGAATGGCAATCTGTGAGCGATGAAACTCAAATAGCAGTTGTCCCGACTCAAGCCTGATACCGCTTGCTCGACGGGAGAGAAGGCCCCACAGGTGAGAGAGCGGATGGGCAGTTAGCTGAACAGGTGGCTGAATCTCTGACATTTTCTTGTAGGGTCGATCTGATACGGTGTTTACAGTGCCTGTAAATAGGCGTGGTACTTCAACTTGGCACTTCTGACCAGTTGATTCAATTCCGTTTTTAAGGTTTCAGTACAATTTCTAACGTGATTACCCATGAAACTCAGTCATTTTGAGCAAGCGATATGGCATGAGTGGCGTTCGGCTCGCATCCAGCCTCAATTTTGCCAACAAGTTGTCCAACTCAAAGCGGTTGTTGAAGCGATAGCAGTACTCCGCAAGATAGCGCGGTAAGTGTTGGCTACCTGAGTTGGCCCGCACCTACATGGTACAGCAGGCCGGCGAACGACTGAAAGGGGAGCCGATGCTGATTCCACGGAGGGGCTGACGTTAGCCTGATGTTAGCCCGTTCAAAAAACGAACAAGGCTCGCATCGCTGCGAGCCTTGCTGCATCTGGTGCCGGAAACAGGAGTCGAACCTGCGACCTTCGCATTACGAATGCGCTGCTCTACCAACTGAGCTATACCGGCTTGTTGCTCTCCACATTCATAAAAAATGACCGGCAAGTCAATTGAGCCAGCTCGATTTTATGAGTTGGCTCATGGTGTTAGAGCCCGATTTACAGATCGACAAACTCGGGGATATGGGCACGGCCGCGGCTCTCGAGAAATTCGAGCAGGGCGCGGGGGGAGCGCACCAGGATCCGCTCCAGCGGAAAGCCCGCTTCGGTCACCAGACGGTGGCAATGGTCAAAATCGCCGAGGCTGAAAGCGACATGGGAATCGGAGCCGAAAGTGAGATAGGCCCCCAGATCTCGCGCGGCTTCGACTATGGCACGGCAGTTGCCTTCGCTGCCCGGGCGCGAGTGAATGAAGGAGGAGTTGTTGATCTCCAGCGCCACCCGATAGTCGGCCGCCGCCTTGACCACCGCCTGAATGTCGATGGGAAATGAGGGGTTGCCCGGGTGGCTGATCATATCGACCCGGCCGCTCTTGATGGTGTTGATCATCGCCTGGGTGTGAGTGGCCTGATCGCAAGGAGGGAATACCTGTTCATGAAAGCCCGCCATGATCATGTCGAGGCGCGACTCATAGCGCTCGGGAAAATCGATCTCCCCCTCCAGGTTTTTGATGTTGGCCTCGATACCCCGCAGGATCCCTACCCCATCCACCACTCTTGGCAATATCGGCAAGTTGGCAAAGTGCCAGACATGAGGGGCATCGGCCATCTCGGGGCCGTGATCCGTGGTGGCAAACAGCTTGATCCCCTTGGCCCTGGCTATCGGCAGATAGTCGTGGATGGTGCTGTAGGCATGGGTGCTGGCAATGGTGTGAGTGTGGGTATCGACCGGGTACTTCATCTTCTCTCCCCTCATATTTTGAAAGGGCAGCATAGCAAAGAGCGGTAGCTTGGGCCACGCCAGTGCTTGCCACACTTTGTCACAAAATACCGCGAAGCTGACATAGTCTGAGGGGCTCTGGCTGGCATACTGCCCCCGTCGATACATGCCTGAACTCGCATCGACAGTTTGCCGTCAGGATGACGCGAACTCACTTTCCCCACCGTCGCGCCCTGCGGCGGTTTTTTTTGCCTGCAAACCGCAAACCGGTAACAGACGCGCAAAAAAAGGCCCAACTAGCATGGTGCAGGTTGGGCGAGACTTAATGTTTAATTGCAGTGGCATAGATATAGAGTCCTGCTTTTTGACTAAGTTCCGCCCACTTTGCTTTTTTCATCGAAAAACATTCCGCTAACACTCATTCACATCCTCTTGACACTTTACGTTATGAAACGTACTTTTTAAACATTCGTTTAAGTGAGGTGTCCAGTGAGTAAAATCGATACCAAAAACCGTATTCTCGACGCCGCTGAAGTGCTGTTTGCCGAGCGGGGATTCGCCGATACCTCTTTGCGTCTGATCACCAGCGAGGCCGACGTTAATCTGGCGTCGGTGAACTATCACTTCGGCTCCAAGAAGGAGCTGATCCAGGCGGTGCTCGACCGCTATCTGAGCCTGTTTATGCCCGATCTTGATGCCCGCCTGCGGGTACTGATGGAGCAGGATCAGCTCACCCTGCTGCAACTCTTTGAAAGCTTTGTCGAACCGCTGATGAAGCTCTCGGCCGTGCGGGCCAACGGCCCGGCCATCTTCATGCAGTTGCTGGGGCGCGGCTATATCGACAGCCAGGGCCACCTGCGCCGCTTTATCACTGCCCACTATGGCCCCATTTTGCAGCGGATCACCCAGGCGATCTCCAAGGCCAACCCGGCCCTCTCGCCGGCAGATCTCTTCTGGCGCCTGCACTTCACTCTGGGCACCGTCGTATTCACCATGGCCTCCGCCGATGCCCTGCGCGACATCGCCCTGGCCGACTTTGGCCAGCAGCTCGATGTGGAAGGGCTGGTGCGCAACGTTATTCCTTATCTGGCGTCCGGAGTCGGGGCGCCCGTGGAGTCGACCAGGCTCTCCCTGGCCGTGTAACAACCAACAATAAATCAACGGAAACAGTGAAATAGAAGGAACTTCGGTATGATCACATTGCTTGTCCTGCTGGTGCTGGCGATAGCCGTTGTGCTCGGCGTACCCTCCATCCGTAAAAAGGTGGTAACCCGTCCGGTGTTCGGCATCTTCAAAAAGATATTGCCGCCCTTGTCAGCTACCGAGCGGGAGGCCATGGAAGCCGGCTCCGTCTGGTGGGATGGCGAGTTGTTTCGCGGCAACCCCGACTGGAAAAAACTGCACGGCTACGGCAAGGCCGAGCTGACCGCAGAGGAGCAGGCCTTTATCGACAATCAGGTCGAAACCCTGCTCGCCATGGTTGATGACTTCAAGATCGTTAACGAAACCAAAGACCTGCCGGAGCCGGTGTGGGACTATCTGAAGAAGGAAGGCTTCTTCTCCCTGATCATCCCGAAATCCTATGGCGGCCGCGAGTTCTCGGCGATTGCCAACTCCACCATCGTCACCCGCATTGCCACCAAGAGTCTGAGCGTGGCGGTCACCGTCATGGTACCGAACTCCCTCGGCCCGGGCGAGCTGCTGATGCACTATGGCACCCAGGCCCAGAAAGATTTCTGGCTGCCGGGGCTGGCCAGTGGCAAAGAGGTGCCCTGCTTCGCCCTGACCGGGCCGGAAGCGGGCTCCGATGCAGGCGCCATTCCTGACAAGGGGATCGTCTGCAAAGGGATGCACAAGGGTGAAGAGGTGCTGGGTATTCGCCTCAACTGGAACAAGCGTTACATCACCCTGGCGCCGCGCGCCACCGTGCTGGGGCTGGCGTTCAAACTCTATGACCCGGAAAAACTGCTGGGTGACAAGGAAGAGCTCGGCATCACCTGCGCGCTCATCCCGACCAGCCACCCCGGCGTGCGCGTCGGCGATCGCCACTACCCTATGGGTCTGGCGTTCATGAACGGCCCGACCTTCGGCAAGGATGTATTCATCCCGCTCGACTGGATCATCGGCGGCCCGGATTACGCTGGCCGCGGCTGGCGCATGCTGGTCGAATGCCTCTCCGCCGGCCGCGGTATCTCGCTGCCTGCGCTGGGCACCGCTTGCGGTCACATGGCGAGCCGCACCGTGGGCGCCTACTCCTATGTGCGCAAGCAGTTCGGCATGTCCATCGGCAAGTTTGAAGGTGTGCAAGAGGCGCTGGCTCGCATCGGCGGCCTCACCTATCAGCTGGAAGGGGCCCGTCGCATGACCGCCGGTTCGCTGGATTTGGGTCAGGCACCGGCCATCGTCACCGCGATTTCCAAGTACCACATGACCGAAATGGCGCGTCAGATCATGGATGACTCCATGGACATCCACGCCGGTCGTGCCATCCAGCTGGGCCCGAAAAACTACACCGGCTACGCCTACATGGGTATTCCGGTCGCCATCACGGTGGAAGGGGCCAACATCCTGACCCGCAACCTGATGATCTTCGGGCAAGGGGCTACCCGCTGCCACCCGTACGTGTTTGCCGAGCTGGAAGCGGCGGCCGATACCGACGTGGAACGCGGTCTCGAGAAGTTTGACGCCCTGCTGATGAAACACATCGCCTTCGGCGCCGGCAACTTCTTCGGTTCCCTGTTCCAGGGGCTGACTCTGGGTCAGTTCAACAGCGCACCGGTAGCAGGCGAAACCGCTCGCTACTACAAGCAGCTCTCCCGCATGAGTAAAGGGCTGGCCCTGTGCGCCGACGTCTCCATGCTGATGCTGGGTGGCGATCTCAAGCGCAAGGAGATGATCTCCGCCCGTCTGGGTGACGTGCTAAGCCACCTCTATCTGGCCTCCGCCACCCTCAAGCATTACGAGGATCAGGGCCGTATGGTCTCCGACCTGCCGTTCGTGCAGTACGCGGTGGAGCGCAACCTCTACCTGATTGGCAAGGCGTTCGAGGGCTTCTTCCAGAACTTCCCGAACAAGGTGGTGGGTGCCGTACTCAAGCGGGTGGTATTCCCGTTCGGTGTCGGTTACAAGATGCCGGCAGACGATCGCTGCCACGCCATCTGCCTGGCCATGATGAAGCCGGGCGAGTTCCGCGACCGTCTGACCGCCCTCTGCTATGTGGGCAAAGACGAGGCAGATCCGGTCGGCCTGATGGAGCGCGCCTTCCAGGCCATGGTCGCTGTGCAGCCCTACGAGAAGAAGCTGGTGCAGGCCCAGAAAGAGGGCAAACTGCCCCGCAAACTGGCGCTGCCGGAGCTGGTTGCCGCCGCACTGGCCGGTTCCATCCTGAGCAAGGACGAAGCGGACAAACTGCTGGCCGCCGATGCCCTGCGCTACGAAGCGATCCAGGTAGACAACTTCGCCCCGGGCGAGCTGGAAGGCTTCTCCCAGCAAGCAAACAAACAGCCAAACAAGGTCGAGCACGCCGCCTGATCCCCTGGCAAACCAGTACCAAACCGGCCCTCGTGGCCGGTTTTTTTGTTTGTTAACCATGCATTTACAAGCCGGGAGAATTCCAGTTAAATGCTTGAGTCCCTGTTGCAGGGGCTTTGGAAGCAAGGCCAGCGGAATGGCCGATAACAACAACTCAGGAAGAGTGAATGAACCTCGCCAAAACAGCGATCGAACGCCCCATCTGGGTGGCGGTCTCGATCGTGCTGATTTTCCTGCTGGGCCTGCTCAGCATCCGGGGACTGCCGATCCAGCTGTTCCCCGACATCGACCGTCCACACCTCAACATCTCGGTGAGCTGGCGTTCCGCCTCGCCGCAAGAGATGGAGTCGGAGATCACCGACCCCATCGAGCAGGAAATGCAGGGGGTGCAAGGGCTCAAGAGCCTTGTCAGCAACAGCTATCCCGGCTTTACCGAAATCGACATGGAGTTTGCCCTCGGCACCGACATGCAGCGGGCCCAGCTCGATGTGATTTCGCGGCTGAACCGGGTCTCGGGACTGCCGGACAAGATTGGCGGCCCCTACGTCAACAACTACAGCAGCAACGACACCCTCACCTTCTTCTTCATCCAGCAGCTGCCCGGCGCCAAAGGGGTGATCGATGACCATCAGGCGTTGATCGAGGCGCGGGTCAAACCCGAGCTGGAGCGCATCGAAGGGGTCTCGACGGTCGCGATCGAGGGGATCAACGAGCGCCAGATCCAGATCCGCTTCGACCCCTACCGAGCCGCCGAGCTGGGGGTAGAGATCCCGGTGCTGGCCAGCCGCGCCACCACCGGCTGGGACGTGTCGGCCGGTACCCTCGACATCGGTCGCTGGGAGTACAAGCTGCGCTTTGCCGGTCGCTACGATGTCGAGACGCTGGGGGACAAGGTGGTGGACTGGCGCGATGGCCTGCCCATCTATCTGCGGGATGTGGCGGAAGTAAGGGTGGCCAGGGAAGAGAACCCGGTGCTGCGGATCCAGAACGGCAATACCGCCATCGCCGCCCAGATCTTCAAGGAGAGCGGCGCCAATGCCCTGGCTTCCCTTGAGGCGATCAAGGCCCGGGTGAACGAGCTCAACCGCGAGGTGCTGGAGCCGGTCGGGCTGCACATGGAGCAGTCATTCGATGCCTCCCTCTACATCAATCGCGCCGTCAGCATGGTCACTGCCAACCTGGGGCTCGGGGTGCTGCTCTCCTGCGCCATCCTCTGGCTCTTCCTGCGCCAGCTCAAGGCGACCCTGATGATTGCCCTCGCCATTCCCATCAGCATCATGCTCACCTTCTGCCTGCTCAAGGTGATGGATCGCACCCTCAACATCATCTCGCTGGCGGGCATCGCCTTTGCCGTAGGCATGGTGCTCGACGCCGCCATCGTGGTGCTGGAGAGTATCTACCGGCGCCACGAGCGGGGGGATTTGAGCAAGGCGGAGGCGGCGCTTGAAGGCACCCGTCAGGTGTGGACGGCGCTGGTGGCCTCCACCCTCACCACTGTCGCCATCTTCCTGCCGGTGCTGCTGCTCAACGATGTAGAAGGTCAGCTGTTTGCCGATCTGGCGCTCACTATCGCCTGCGCCGTAACGGTCTCCATGCTGGTCGCCGTCATCGTGCTGCCTGCGGTGGCGGCGCGCTGGATGGGACATGAAACACTGACCGATCCCTATGAGTCGCTGTGGCAGCGCACCACTCGTCATGTGATCCGCTGGACCTCGACCTCACGCCAGCGCTGGACGGTCATCACCCTGATGATGAGCCTGCCGGCCCTGGCCACCTGGGCGCTGCTGCCCAAGATGGACTATCTGCCGGACGTGAAACGGGACGCGGTGGATGTCTGGATGAACTTCACCCCCGGGGTCAACCTCAAGGCCCAGCGCGAAGAGGTGATCGATACCCTGATAGCCCGCCTCGCCCCCTACATGAAGGGGGAGAAAGAGCCTGCCCTCAAGAACTACTACATCTTGCGCTACCCGGGGGGCGCCCAGATTGGCGTGCGACCCAAGGACGAGACCCGCATCAAGGAGCTGGAGAGCCTGTTGATGAAACAGCTGCTGGTGGGTATTCCCGACACCCGGGTGTTCGGCGGTCAGGGGTCGCTGTTTGGCGGCTTTGACAGCGAGAACGGCGTCTCCCTGCTGCTGCAGGGAGGCAACCTGCCCGAGCTCTATCAGGCGGCCCGAGCCAGCATGGGGATCCTCAGCAAGGACCTGCCGGGAGCACAGATCCGGCCCGAGCCGAGTCTCGACTTCACCGCCCCCGAGCTCAAACTGGTGCCGCAAGATCGGCGTCTCGCCGAAGTGGGTTGGGATCGCACGCCCCTGCCCACCATCATCCAGACCTTTGGCGACGGCTTGCGGGTTGGCGAGTATTTCGACGGCGAAGATCGGCTCGACATCATGCTGATGGGGCAGAGCTCCGCCAATCCGGGCGAACTGAAGGCAGTGCCGCTGGCCACCCCCTCCGGGCGCATCGTTCCCCTTGGCGAGCTGCTGCGGGTGGAGCATGACATGGGCCCGGCCAGCATCTTCCGGGCCGATGGGCGGCGCAGTATCAGCCTGCAGATAGCGCCCCCGGCAGGCATGACCATGGAGCAGGTGCTCGACACCCTGAAAAACCGCAGTTTTGCCGCCATCCGCCCCCTGCTGCCCGCTGGTGGCGAGCTGCGCATTGCCGGCAACGCCGACAGCCTGCAACAGGCGCTCGACAATCTGGGGACCATCTTCCTGTTTGCCGTGGTGATCCTGCTGGTGCTGCTGTGGGGGGTGTTTGCCTCCATCAAGGATGCCCTGCTGGTGCTGCTCACCCTGCCCCTTGCCTCAGTTGGCGGCGTGCTGGCGCTGCAACTGAGCGGGCTGCTGGTGCCGCTGCCGATGGACCTGCTCACCATCATCGGCTTTGTCATCCTGCTGGGACTGGTGGTCAACAACGCCATCCTGCTGGTGCATCAGACCCGCACCGCCGAGCGGGACGGCATGAGCCGTCAGCTGGCGGTGGCCGATGCCCTGCAAAGCCGGATGCGTCCCATCGCCATGACCAGTCTCACCAGCATCTTCGGCATGCTGCCGTTGATGCTGAGCCCGAGCGAAGGGAGCGAAATTTACCGCGGGCTCGCCACCGTCATTGTCGGCGGCATGAGCTGCAGCACCCTGTTTACCCTGATCCTGTTGCCTGCTTTCCTGCGTCTCGGGGAGCAGGTGGCGATCCCACAACCCCTGCGCCAGCGGGCCTGAGCAAGGAGCTCATCGATGACACATATGATTACCCGAATGTTGGCTGGCGCTGTGCTGATTGCAGGCAGCGCGCTACCGGTATTGGCCGATCAGGGCAAGATGGTGACCCTGGCGGATGTGACCCAAGGGGATGCGGCCGCCAATATCTGGGTCAGCGGCACGGTGGCGAGTCGCCAGCAAGCTGCGCTAAGCGCCGAAGTGAGCGGCCGGGTGGAGTGGATCGCCGAATTTGGCAGCCAGGTCAAAAAAGGAGATGAGCTGCTGCGCCTCGACAGTACGGCGCTGCGCCTCTCGCTGGAGCAGGCTCGCGCCGAGCAGGCGAAATGGCAGAGCAACCTGCGCTTCGCTCGCGCCGAATCCCAGAGGATCACCCGGCTACACCAGCAAAAGAGCGCCTCCCAAAGCCAGTACGACAAGGCCAGTTACGATGTGGAGCAGGCCGCGCTGGCCGAGCGGCTGGCCGCCATACAGGTGAACCAGATTGAAGAACAGCTGCGCCGCAGCCACATCTATGCCCCGTTCGACGGGGTGGTGAACAACCACTTCATCCAGCCCGGCGAGCATGTGGACGCAGGCGAGCAGGCGCTGGAGCTGGTCAACCCGGATCAACCGGATATCCGCCTGCAGGCCCCCATCCTATGGGCCCAGCAGCTGGCGCCACAAACCCGGCTGCGGGTGGAAGGGGAGCAGCTGAGCGGTCATGGCGTCTATTACCAGCGGGCCGCCAGCGCCGACCCCAAGTCGCGCCTCATCGAGCTGCGCCTCAAACCGGAAGCGGGCACCTTCATCATCGGCTCGCCGGTACGGGTTGCCCTGCCACTGGGGGATCAGCAGAGCATGCTGCTGCCCCGGGACGCCCTGGTGCTCGGCACCGATGGCAGCGTGGTCTATCAGGTGGCGCGAAGCGGCAAGGCGCTCAAGGTTAATCGGGTGCCGGTCACCGTGCTGTTTGGCGACAGCCAGCAGGTGGCGGTGAGCGGCGCCCTCAAGCAGGGGGATCGGGTGGTGGTGCGTGGCGCGGGCAGCCTGCAGGATGGCGACACCATAGCGCTGTTCAAGGGCTAACCACACCCGACGCAAGCTGGCCAATCTTTGCCCGCTTGACCCGGGACATACAGCCAAACGGTCCACAGTTTGCTATCTTGGCGGCCATCACTCGCGTTTAGAGCAATCAACACCCATGAGCATTATTTTGGGCATCGATCCGGGTTCGCGGATCACCGGATACGGGGTTATCCGGGTCGTGGGCGGCAAGGCCGAATACTTGGGCTCTGGCTGCATCCGCACCGATTGCGGCGAGCTGCCGGAGCGCCTCAAGCAGGTCTATGACGGGGTATGCGAGATCATTACCCAGTTCAAGCCCACCGAATTTGCCATCGAGCGGGTCTTTATGGCCCGCAACGCCGACTCGGCCCTGAAACTGGGGCAGGCCCGGGGCAGCGCCATCGTCGCCGCGGTCAACGCCTATCTGCCGGTGAGCGAGTACTCCGCCACCCAGATCAAGCAGGCGGTGGTCGGTACCGGCGGCGCCGCCAAGGAGCAGGTGCAGCATATGGTGACCCATCTGCTGAAACTCTCCGCCACCCCGCAGGCGGATGCAGCAGATGCCCTCGGCGTCGCGCTCTGCCACCTGCACACCCGCCAGAGCCTGATCAAGATGGCCGGTCGCGCCAGCAGCTCGGTACGTGGCCGCTATCGCTGAGCCCTTATGTCGTCCACGACTCATCCCGGTATCACCAAAACAAAACCGCCCCGGCTATCCGGGGCGGTTTTGTTTTGGGCGCGGAATAGAGAGCAATCCGGAGAGCAAGGTCATACACGCCAGCTCCATCAAAAGTTGCAATCGAGCGACACGTGCGCCGACGTGACGAGCAACTCGATTATCATCGTAAACCCGTACCGTATTGCCATCAGACACAACGCCAAAGAGGCTTATAAATCACACTCTTGGCAATAGATACTTGCTTTCAATTAGTCGTGGCCGCAAACAATACAACCTCGAGTTACAAACTGATATGAATCACGCCAAGGAAGAATTAGATATGGAAAAAATCGGACTTTCCGCTATCGCCCTTCTGCTATGTGGTTGTTCTGCTGCTGGCGTCGTAATAAGCAACGACCCTTGGCAAAATCTGGCCCAAGCAGATGTGCTGATTGAACATGGGCGGGCAACCGCTGCAGAAAAACTTATCGTCGAAGCCAGAAACATTTGCAAGGAAGACGCGGTTTGCCATGCCATGGCAGATAGAGAATATGCCCTGCTACTCCTATCTTCTTCCGTTGGTTCTACTTGGGCAGAACACTATAAAGAACAAGGATTTATAGATCAGACAGTCAACCTGCAAAACAGGACAATCAAGGCAGCAGCATATCTGGAGCAGGCCGCCACTCAGCTAAATACAACAACCGCTTACGACAAGCTGAGCAATGTGCAGCTACTAAAAGCCTCTGTCTATCAGGAACTGCAGGATCAAAAAAGTACCTGTTCATCCCTGGCTCAGGCGCTGACAGCCTACCAAGATAATCTGCGCCATAACTCAGGCGCAGCCCCGCAGGGGGTGGATGGTTACGCCTCGCTGGGAGACTATATCATCGCACGGCAGAAAGCCGTTCGCTGTATGTAAACAGGTATCTTATGGTTCAGTGCCCCTTGCCAGCATTGGCAAGGGGCACTGTGTTAAACCAGCTCCCCCAGTGCACCGATCAGAGCGTCGAGTCCTTGATCGACCTTTGAACGCGGGCAGCCGACGTTGAGGCGGATATAACCTGTGCCTTCCGGGCCGTAGGTGTCGCCGCGCATGATGGCGACCCGGTATTTCTCCACCAGCAAGGCTTGCAGCGCATCCATCCGTTCGCTGGAATCGATGCCAAGGCCGCGCAGATCAATCCAGGCGAGATAGGTTCCCTCGGGCACCCGATAGTCGATGGTGGGGAAGGCGGCGTTAAGCCGCGTCGCCACATGGGCGAGGTTGCCGTGCAGATAGCTTTTAAGGGCATCGAGCCAGGCTGCGCCGTCCCGATAGGCGCTGATATGGGCCAGCACCCCGAGAATGGGGGGCGATGAGAGACCGTGGGCCGCCTTGAGCCGCTGCAGATAGGCGGTCCGCGCCGCTGCGTTGGCAATAAAGGCGTAGGCGCCGCCAAGGGCAGGAATATTGAAGGATTTGGAGCCCGAGCTCACCA
The DNA here is from genome assembly GCF_051919345.1 of Aeromonas sp. 84A. Classification (NCBI taxonomy): domain Bacteria; kingdom Pseudomonadati; phylum Pseudomonadota; class Gammaproteobacteria; order Aeromonadales; family Aeromonadaceae; genus Aeromonas; species Aeromonas sp. 84A. The sequence continues at coordinate 1,789,084 of NZ_JBQBEW010000001.1, read as the reverse complement.
GCGCCCAGTGATCGTCCGGCGCTACCTCGCTCCACGGCAGGTAGCGGGCAAAGCTCACATCCATATGGATGTCGTCCGAGATGACCTTGACCCCGTGGTGCTGGCAGATGGCGGCCATCCGGCCGAGTTCATCCCGCGTCCAGACCCGGCCAGTGGGGTTGTGGGGGCTGCAGAGCAGCAAAATCCGGCAATCGGGACGAGCCGCTTGTTGCTCAAAGCATTCCCAGTCGATCTGGTAACTCCCCTCCTCTTTTTTAAGCGGACAGGGCAGCAGCACCCGGTCGTTGGCGGCCAGCATATTGCCGAAGGCGTCGTAGGCGGGGGTGTGCACCAGCACCCCTTCACCCGGCGCCGACCAGAGGCTCACCAGCTGGGCAATCACATAGATGACCGAGGGGCCGTAGACCAGCGTCTCGGGGTCGAGGGTCGCCCCGTAGCGGCTGGCAAACCAGTCGCTCACCGCCCCTTTGAAATCGCCGTGATTCCAGCGGCTGTAGCCAAATACCCCGTGCTCAAGGCGGGTTGCCAGCGTCTGGCGAATGCAGGGGGCGGTCGCGAAATCCATATCGGAGATGGTAAAGGGGAGCAGGTCGGCATGGCCAAAACGGTCGGCCACATAGTCCCACTGGGTGCAGTAGGTGCCGTGGCGGTCGACTACGCGGTCGAAGTCATAAATATCGTGCATGAAGTTTCTCCCTCCATAAACAGGAGACATATTGGGAGAGGCAAACAAGGGGGGCTTGCGCCCCCCGTTCGGATCTTATTGGCCGGTTCAGGCCCCCATCAGGCTCTGCAGCTGGTTTTTCACCAGATGCACCTGCGGGCCGATCACCACCTGCAGGTTGTGCTCGTCGAGCTTGATCACCCCGATGGCGCCGTTCGCTTTCAATACCTTGTCATCGACCCGGCTCATGTCCTGCACCGACATCCGCAGGCGGGTGATGCAGTTATCGAGCGCCAGGATGTTATCGGCGCCGCCCAGGGCGTTAAGGATGATTTCACCGTTGTAACCGCTGTTGCCGGCCTTCTTGCCTGCGGGCTGAGCAGCCTCGCTGGTCTCGATTTCACGACCGGGGGTTTTCAGGTTGAAGCGCACGATGGCGAAGCGGAACACGCTGTAGTAGATGGCAAACCAGATGGCGGCCGCGACCGGCACCAGATACCACTTGGTGGCGGTGCCCTGCAGCACGCCGAACACCAGAAAATCGATGAGGTTGCCGTCGGTGTTGCCGATGGTGACGCCGAGCAGCCCCATGGTCATAAAGCCCAGACCCGTCAGGATGGCGTGAATGACGTAGAGTACCGGCGCCACGAACAGGAACAGGAACTCCAGCGGCTCTGTGATGCCACCGATGACGCAGGCCACCACGCCGGAAACCAGCAGCGCCTTGATCTTGCCGCGATTTTCCGGACGGGCGCAGTGATACATGGCGAGCGCCGCACCCGGCAGGCCGCCGAGGAAGGCAGGCATCTTGCCCTGAGAGAGGAAGGAGGTGGCAGAGACCGAGAAGCCGGAAGTGTCAGCACAGGAGAGTTCGGCGTAGAAGATATTGAGGGCGCCGCTCACCTCGTGACCGCATACCAGCTGGGTGCCGCCCGCTTCGGTAAAGCGGATAAGCGCCACCAGAATGTGGTGCAGACCGAGCGGCAGCAGCAGACGCTCACCGGTACCGAACAGGAAGGGGCCGAAGGGACCGGCGTGGGAGATGAGCGCCCCGATGCCGTTGATGCCGGCGGCAAACCAGGGCCAGACGAACGGCACGACCAGACCGACTACACCCAGCACCAGTGCAGTGATGATAGGCACGAAGCGGGCACCGCCAAAGAAGGCGAGCGCATCGGGCATCTTGTAGGTGTAGAAACGGGCGTGCAGTTTGGCGACGATCACCCCGACGATGATGGCCCCCAGAATCCCGGTGTCGATGGAGCTGATGCCGAGGATAGATTTCACCCCGTAGGCCTTCTCCGCCGCCGCGTCACCGATGACGTTGGCTACGGTCAGGTAGAAGTTGATGGAGAGGTTGAGCGCTGCATAGCCGACGAAACCGGCAAAGGCTGCGACCCCCTTCTCTTCCCGCGCCAGCCCGAGCGGAATGGCAACTGCGAACATCACCGGCAGGTAGATAAAGGCCACCAGCCCCACCTTGGTCATCCAGAGGAACAGCAGTTGCAGCACGGTATTGTCGAGGAAGGGCATGCTCTGCTTGACCGCATCGCTGGTGAGCGAGCTGCCGACACCGAGCAGGATGCCCGAGAAGGCCAGCAGGGCGACCGGCAACATAAAGGTCTTGCCGAGGCTCTGCAGGAACTCCCAGATGGTGGATTTGGCTTGAGGCTTGGCCATGAAACGGCTCCTTGTGAATAGACAGCAATGTCTGCGGCTGCCCTCCCCCGCTCGAGGCAATCTCGAAGCAAAAGGCGCGGGTCAGCATCAGGTTTTGCTGGATGATAAAACGTTTTATCAATTTACAAGTGCCGACAGGATCACAGAATAAGGGGGCTGGCTGGCAGCAGGATCCAAATTTGTGAGCCGGATCGGCCAGATGGTGATGTAACGTTTCACTTGGGCATATGAGCAGGTATGCTTGAGCCTCGCTTTCAACTGTCCGTCGTCCATTCGCCCTATGTCGCCCAAATCCCTCTCTGCCAAAGCCACCAAGATCACCGATGTCGCCCAGCGGGCGGGAGTGTCGGTCACCACCGTCTCCATGGTGCTCAACGGCAAGGGGCGCATCTCGCCGGCCACCGCCGAGCGGGTGCAACAGGCGATAAAAGAGCTCGACTATGTGCCCAACAGCGCCGCCGCCAACCTGCGCAGCCAGCAGTCCAATCTGGTGGGACTGATCCTGCGCGACATCACCGACCCCTTCTATACCGAGGTGACCGCCGGAGTGAGCGAGGTGCTTGAGCAGCAGGGCTATCTGCTGTTTCTGACCCAGTGCGGCCACAGCCCGGAGCGGCTGCAGCAGAGCATCCACTCCCTGTCACGGCAGGGGGTGGCGGGCATCATCTTCAATCCGGTGCGCGGCGCGGCGGCCAAAACCCTGGAGACCCTGATCGACTCCGAACTGCCGGTGGTGTGCGCCGCCCGCTCCTACTATCGCGATGACGTGGACTTTATCGGCCCCGACAACACCCACGCCGCCAAGCAGGCCACCACCTACCTGATCGAGCAGGGCCACCGCCATATCGCCTATGTCGGCGGGCGGGCCGACTCCCTCACCCGCGCCGAGCGGATCGGCGGCTACTGTGCCAGCCTGCTGCAATATGGCCTGCCCTTCAAACCGGAGTGGGTACTGGAGTGCGAGCGCACCCAGCGCAGCGCCGCCGATACCATCGCCCAGCTGCTGCACCAGCACCCCAAGGTGACCGCCGTGCTCTGCCACTACCCCGAGGTGGCGCTCGGCGCCATCTATGGCGTCGAGGCGAGCGGCCGCTCCGTGGGCAAGGACAACTACATCGGCCAGCAGGTGGCCCTGCTCGGCTTTGACGACGTGGCGGAGGCCGAACTTACCTCCCCCGCTCTCACCTTCGTCAGCTCACCAGCCCGCGAAATCGGCCGTCAGGCGGCAAGGCGCCTGCTGACCCGGATGCAGCAACCCGAGCTCGCCCCCAACCGCTATATCATCACCCCCAATCTGCAGAAGCGAGAATCAGCCTGAGCGAGGAGGCTTGCAGAGTAGTAAAGGGGGCATGAACTACAAGCTGGATGAGTAAAGCGGCCTTATCTGCCGATGCCCACCCCACCACTCATGGCATCCCCATATATGACAAAACACCGCCAATTGGCGGTGTTTTGTCATTGCTATGAGAAGTAATGCCATCTATTTACAGCAACGCCTCACCATAGCGGTTGGCTTCATTAGAACCTTTTTGCAGTTTAATCAGTAATAACAACACGAAACCGATGACAGGTATTGCACCGATCAATACATACCAACCAGTGCGATTGGTATCATGTATACGACGCACAGCCAGAGACAAACAAGGAATAATTGTCAGCACCGAATAAACTGCAAGTTCGTAATTTAGATGTTCCGGGGAGTTAAATAACAAGGCTAAAATAACGCATATCACGGTATGGAACAACAAGAACATAAAGTATTCTTGACGTGATGCACGTCCGTGGAAATTAAAGTAGTTTTTGAACGCTTTAAAGTAACAATCCATCACACACCTCTATATGAGTATCTGAACAAAAATATTGTTGTGCCAATTTCATGCGATATGTCGTAATTGGCCGGAGCAGTTCAACAATAACCAATGGCGTTAGCCGTACCAACACAATAAAGATTATTAAAAAATATTAACGCGAAAATATAAAAAACGAGGATGGCGGAGCGTGTTCTGGCTGATGGCTCACTTGCCGCCGCCTCCCTTTTCGCACGGGATGGGAGCCTCGCAGCTTGAGAGAGAGAGGTGGCTTGCTCACCACATCAGCAAACGTGCTTGGAAATGGGCGCTCGGCCGTCAGACCATTCGCTAACACCATGATTTAATTTGTTTTAATAGTTTTTAATAATTATTTTTGGTTGGCATCTCACTGGACTGGCCAGTTAGGCTTCAGGTCAGAAAGCAACGTTCCACATCACAAATGCCAAACAGGTGAGATATGAAAAAAAGTTTAGCCATCCTTGTTACCATGACCTTGCTGACCACAGGCTGCTCGAATATCAGTACCCGTGATGCCTTGATTGGTGCAACAGCATTGGGTGCAGCCGGTGCGATTGGCTATTATGCCGGGCATCATAAAAATTCAGGAAAAGAGAACAACTCAGCACAATTCGATCAGCAAGACCTGACCGGTTTGCGTGAGAGCCAGGCCAGTGACCAATTGCAGCAACATGGATTTCATATGGTCGATGGCTGGCAAAATGATCATGGCAACCATGCCTCTTTTGCCATCTGGTATAACGACAACTCTCATCAATGTTTGCAGTTGAAAACTGTTCATGGAGACGTAAAAAATGCCTCTGATACACGCAATGAAAATTGCCACGCCTAATTAAATTATCATTATTAACAGGAACATCCCCATGAAAATGACATATTCAAAATATATGGCTGTCGCGATTTTGTTGAGTGTCTCTGGTTGTGCATTACCGATAATGGCAGCCGACACTGCCGATCTTAATTATCAGGATATTGGTTGGGTCAAACAGGAACTGAGCGACCGCGGTTTTGTAAAAGGTTCAGCACCCAGCAACGCCGTCGAATATTGGTGGAACCAACAAGACCGGCAGTGCATCCGCCTGGCCGTCAAACATGGCAAGGTCAATGACATCAGTGACGAGCAACGTGATGAGTGTGGCGCTGTCGTACAACGATCTCACTCTTCAACCCCGAGTCATAACCACAAACAGCGACTTGCCGTCAACCAGATGCCCAGCTACTGCCTGAATTTTGCTGCCGAAGACCTGGGAAGATACAAGGATGATGTCAGCACCCTGCCCGCCGAAAAAAGCCATGGCAAATACGTGGTGCCGGGGCAGAGTGACGAGATTTTCTTCGAGTGTACCTTTAGCAAAGATGGCTCTTTCCTCGGCATGAACCTCAAACGCTAACCACCCTATTCCCCTGCTCAGGGCGGGAGTCTGTTGTGACGGCTCCTGCCTTTACTCACGATCAGCAACAACAGAAGCCTGTCAGGCACATATGTCCCTTGACAAAAAAGAGCCTCCCCCGTCAGAGTTCACTATCAAGTTGACCTTCAGCACCATGACTCTCGAGACGCTCACCACGCCATGCTTCCGGATCAGGATTCCCATTTGCACTCTTTCGGCCGATTCGTGCTGGACACCAAACAACTTACGTTGACCCGACGCCAGGATGGCGAGCGATCGGTCATGCGTGTCTCTGCCGCTGAAGCGCGTCTCCTGCATTATTTTCTCACGCATGCTGGCACCTTGCTCAGCAAAGAAACGCTGCTGCAAACCGGCTGGCTGGGTCGACCGGTCAGCGCCAGTTCACTGCCAGTCGCCATCGCCAACCTGCGCCGCTATCTCGATACCCCGGAACAAGAGGCGGTGATCAGAACCTTGCCGCGGCAAGGCTATCTGTTCATGCTTGCCCCCGGCGCTGTCTCTGTGCAGGAGGCCGAGCTGGCCCAACCGCAGGCTCCCCGTGAACAAGAGGCTGCTGCCACGCCTGTCATGTCAACCGCGGATGACCCAACCCATCCGGTATCTGCAACGACAAGCAAAGAGCCAAAGCCGCTCCCGCTGTCCAGCTGGCAGCAAAATCTGATGCTGATCATGATGGGGGGATTTGTGCTCCTGCTACTGCTGACAGGCATTTACTTGAGTACTACCTGGGTCACCGTCAAATGCGAACCGGCCGGAGAAGGGATCCTTTGCCATACCCAGAAGCCAGCCAGCCAACTGCCGACCCCAAAACAGGGGGAGATCTGGTTGATGGTGGGTGAGGAGCAGGCAAAATTTCAGGAGAAACAGCGATGAAACGTAGTTTATTGACTCGACTGCTCTATGTGTCGAGTTCGCTGGGGATGCTGCTGGTCTCGCTGATACTGCTAAATAGTCTGGGTTGTGACTATGAAATGCGTTTGTCATCCAAAGAGGCTGATTATTATGCCGTTTGCCGAGCTGGCAAATTTACCGTCATCGAACGTGAACACGGCTCCAAAGCGACCTGGATGGTCACGGCATATCAGGCTGTGCTGGGTAGCCAGCTCATTTTCTTCGTCACTGAACGTTCTCAGGTTGAAGCCCCCCAGACCAAATCACCTTTGAGTGACCTTAACAAGATGCATGGCAGCTTCACCATGCCCCTTAACTATGGCTGGAAGAAGCTGACCCCCGACCATATCGCCATTTTTCAACAGTCGCCTCACCCGGAAATACTGCAGGGCCATTTTGAGGGTTCACTGGATTTCTACCACAGGTTCTGGCCTTCGGTACCGGTGAAAGCACAGTAAATTCCCACTCCAGACCCAGCCCCCCAAGATAGAAGGTGAGCCTGATCACCTCTTTGCAGCGAGGGAATTGAGAGTCAAGTGGAGAGGCATATGATGGGAGCCCCTTCTCTTCACGAGCCCCTTTATGAGCAACCCGCACGACCAGAACCCACCGAGTGAAATCCATCGCTGTGACAAATGCCGGGAGCGAACCCGCCATATCGTGGTGTTGGTCGCCCGCGATCACAGCCAGGACATCATGCCCAAGGATCCGCGCAAAGCCTTCTGGCAAGCTTTTCGCTCCAGCAGCCTGACCAATGCGGTATTCGGCCAGACCCTCGCCTATCAGGCCACCCATGTAAAACATCTTATCTGCGAGCGCTGCGGGGAGAAATTTCTGGAGTATTGAGGCTCAGATGGCGGTGCACCACGGACCGTCAGTGCGGGATAAAAGAGAAATAAATATGAAGTTTGTCGAGAGGGCCCCCGGTCAACTGCCGCTGGCGCTGCTGCTGGAGTCCGATCCCGCAGAGCAGCGCATTGCACCTCTACTTTCCAGCCTCCAGATATCTGTTCCAGAAAAGAGCACTCATAGATGAAACGTATTCTGATTATTGGCAACTCGGGATCGGGCAAGAGCTGGTTGGCAGCTCGATTGGCTGAGGGGTTAACTATCCGCGAGGTCAATCTGGACACCATTGTCTGGCAGCCGGGCGGCTTTAACCAAAAACGGCCCCAGCATGAGATTGACCATGCCATTCAGACACTTGCTCAAGAGCAATCATGGGTGGTCGAAGGGGTATTTGGTGCCCTGGCCGAGCAACTGCTTGATGCCGCCGATACCGTGCTTTTTCTGGATCTTGACTGGTCGGTATGCCGTGATTCACTGCTATCGCGCGGATCACAAAGTGCCAGGCAACGGGATGCCGTAGCAGCCGAAGAGAGCTTTCAACAACTGCTGGTGTGGGCATCGGAATATGGGCAGCGAGCCGGTAAAAGCTCCCGCCACTTCCATCAAGAGCTGTTTGATCTATTCCCAAACGACAAGCACCATTTCACGACTCGTGAAGCGGTAAATAGCTATCTCACTCAACTGACCGTTAACAGCTAACAGGAAACTGGATGGACCAATACAAACAGACGCCAAAACATGACCATATGTTTTTCAGAAAATTTATATCCTATCTGGCTATTACCTTGCCTATCGGCCTGATCCCGGAATTTATTCGGCAGGACTTTCATCTGGATTTGCTCTCATGGCAGGAGGGCGGCCGCCTCACTCTGATCATGATTGGCGTCGCGGCGGCAATGGCGGGAATTGACTGGCTCGTGCATCGCTATCGAACCAAACGACAGCAGCCAAAGGGCCCGGTTGGACCAAACAGGTAAGGGAAGATCGGGCTGCCAAAGATATGGCAGCCCCGTGCCATCAGGAGAGCATGCTTCTTAGCATCCAGGCGGTTTTTTCATGAATATCGATGCGCTGGGTCAGCACATCGGCGGTGGGCTGGTCATTGACGGCATCGACCAGATCGAACAGTTTTCTGGCGGTTCTCGCCGTGGCTTCTTGCGCCAACACCAGATGTTTGAGCATTTCACTGGCACAGGGCACCCCTTCGACCTCCTCAATGGAGGAGAGACGGACAAACTCCTTGTATGTGCCGGGTGCGGGGAAGCCCAATGCGCGGATCCGCTCGGCAATAACATCCAGCGCATTCCACTGCTCGGTGTATTGATCCATAAACATATTGTGCAGGCTGTTGAACTGCGGGCCAGTTACGTTCCAGTGAAAATTGTGGGTCATCAAATAAAGGGTGTAACTATCGGCAAGCAGTGCCGACAATCCATCTGCAATTTTCTTGCGATCGGCGGCTGAAATACCGATATCCATTTCTGGTAAAACCACACTCTCTTTTTTCATCACGCTAACTCCTGTTATTGGCTTTCGGCTTGATAAATTTGGCCGATGCTTTTGCAACAATCATCCCGCCGACCGACGCTACGGCATTCAGATGATAGATACCGTGACGCTGGTCGACTATTCTGGCCGACAGCGCTACTTTGCTACCGATATCGATGGGAGCAATAAAACGAACAGTCAGCTCCGCTGTTAATCCTCTTATTCCCCGTTGCAGCAACGCATGTGTCATCACCGCATCGAGCAGAGTGCTGGTCATGCCGCCATGCAAAATATCGCTGTAACCCTGATGACGCTGGTTGGCAATAAACAGCCCTTCCGTCGCCCCTTCCTCCCCCTGATAAAAGCGAATTCCCAGTGAATCCGGGTTATGAGTGCCACACACCATGCAACGGGCGTGGGACATCATGGTCTGTTGATAACTCTCTGATTGATATTCATCCACTTGATCTATTCACTCGCTATTTGGCCACTCGCATGTTGAGAACAGAGTGCTAGGAGAGCAACTCTTCGATGGCGGCATGTGCCTGGGTGCCATAGATGATGGAGGGGCCGCCTCCCATCAATACCGCGACATCCACGGTGGCAATGAGTTCCGCTCGCGAAGCACCGGCCTTCACGGCCCCGGCAACATGGGCGGCAATGCAGCCATCGCAGCGGGAAGCGATACCAATACCGAGGGCGATCATTTCCCGATATTTCAACGCCAGCGCCTCGTCCTCTTTCATAACGGCTTTGTGCAGCGCAATAAATGCATTCATGGTATCCGGGCTGCTCTTGCGATAAGCAGAGCCAAGCTGGTGTTGTTCTTTATTGATCTCTCGATAATTTTTCATCACGTTATTTCTCCGGTGTGAAAATCTCACCTTTATAGAATGACTGCACTGTCATGCTGATTAACCAGATGATCAATACAATCAGGGCACACACCACTATTTTGGCCAGATAATATGGAATGATATTCCCGGTTGCGTCGGCAAACATGGCCGAGGCTGCGGAAAATGCCGCCAGTGGAAATGAGTACGCCCACGAAGAGAGAAAAAATTTCAGTTTCAAAAAAGTGAGGGTGTTGTACATCAGCAAGATAAATACAAACAGCGCAAAATAATAAATGACATGGGCAAACAGGTCGCTGGAGCTGGCTATTTCGCTATACGAGATAAATCCGATGGAAGGCGGTGCCAGCAGAATAAACATGGTGGGCATCAGCTTCTCGGGCAGGCTCTCATGAAAGAACAGCCGATAGAGCACTATGGTCAGCAGAGAGAACCAGAAAATAAGGCCAATGCTGAAGAAGAACAGGCTGATCTCGTGAAAGCCAAGCGGCACGCCCCCCAGGGGCACCACAATATTGCCGACAATCGGTATAAACCATGCCGGATTGGTGTGGGTGATTGTGAAATGGTCGCGATGGATCCAGTTGCTCATGATGTAGAGGGTGAAGAGCAGTTGCAAGCTGGCGCCCACCGACCAGAGGGCCAGCGCTGCATCATGCCAGCTGGCCCAGTAGGCGGATTGCAGCAGCAAGCTGATTGAGATGGTCGGGAAGAAATTGATCCTGACCGGGTGTTTCAGCTCATGCAGGAACTCGTCATTGTGTCTGAGGATTTTCCAGCCATACATCACCAGAAACGTCGCCAGTAACAGGGAGGACAAGACCCCGAACAGGAACCCTGCCGACTGCAACAGCAGCAGATCCGGAAATGCCTTGCGACAGGCAATCGCCGCCCCCGTCAGCCCCATGATGATTGAAAACAGTGTGACAGGCATATGTGCAATCTTGGTTATGGAGGGGATTTGCTTACCCTCTTGATTCAGGTTTTCCATCAACGTTCCCCTCCAGTTCGACCTAGCGGTTGTGCTTACTCTTCACAACATTTTTTGTGGTTGCGCTGACGGTTACCCTGACAGCCCTGCTGTTGTCCGGAGGCTGACTTGCAGCCCCCCCCTTTGCCAAGGCGGCCACGGGGAGCGCATTGACGGCTTCCCTTGCCGTGATGGCCAGCCCCCTCGGCGCAGCGCGATGCACTGCCTTGTTCAGCGGATGTCAGCTCGGTCAGATTGCCCGACTCATTGCTCAGCATGTCGGCCATAGCGAGACGCCCCTGACTGGCCTGATAGACGGCAAGCCCGCTGCCCAGCAGCTTGCCAAGCATCTTGCTACCGATATTTTTCAGCACGATACGACGGGCTCCCTGCGCCTGGAGCAGCTCCGCCAACGCACTTTTGCACTCGTTGCCTGCCACCGGATTGGCGATTTCTGCCAGGGTGCGTCCCTGTTCATCTACGAATACAAAGCGCTCTGCCTTGGCAAAATGTCCTGCGATATGGTCGTCATTCATCGGAATGGCTGTGATGATGGTCATTTGACCTCCTGCTATCACTGTTGATATTCCGGCCCTGCCCCTTGCCACTCTGCATTCGTCCCCTTGTTCAGGAGCTTCCCGCAGGCTTGCCGGTTGGCATGGCCATGTTCCCAGCCTCTTGCAGCAACCAGATGAAGAGCCGTACGCATCAACTTTTACTGGTTTAGTCACGCATCATTCGGCTCGATAAGCGTCTGATCATGATGCCGCCTTAATTGGCATATGCCATGTATACGCTCAGTTTATGGCATATGCAACAAACTATTTTTTCCAACGAAGAGGTTTGGGGACTCATTAAAGCTCGCCCTGGCATCATTCCAGTGCGCGCCAATCCGCTATCAGCGAGGGCAAAAGGCAGGGGGAGAAATGGCGCATAAAAATCCTAATCCTCCCGGCGAAATGGCGACTTTTTGTGAGAAGGGTCACATCTGATGGCGCCGTTTAACCACATATAAATCCAGACCCTGCTGATGATTAATTTATTGATATGGCGCATTACAAACCTGACGGTGAGCATGACATCAATTCATTTATCTGTTTTTAAAGAAAAAATGGATGGTCGGCTGAAAATGGCGAGTCCTGCCTGAAACGGGATCTTCATCACATCGCGTTTTGCTGCGCACAAAAATCCAGTGATTAGCACATTTGTCCGATAGGGAGGGTGCGGGCGAGCCGCGATAATGATCAGGTCATTTTTATCTAGTACGTCGATACGTACTCACGCATAGCTTCCGTCACCGGAAGCGGGGAGAGCGCTATGATCACCACCTTGATCAATGAACATCTGATCAACCTCGATTTGAAAGCGACGCGTAAGGAAGAGGTCTTCACCGAGATGGCCCGTCTGCTGGCGTCGCAAGGCAAGGTCAGCGACGAGCAGGCCTTTATCAAGGATCTGTGGGCCCGCGAAGAGCTGGGCAACACCGGCTTTGAAGAGGGCGTAGCCCTGCCCCACGCCAAGAGTGCGGCGGTCTGCAACCCGGCGGTCGCCATCGGCATCAGCCGCAACGGCATCGAGTACGGCGCCGAAGATGGCAAGCCGTCCCACATTTTCTTCATGATCGCCTCCCCCGATGGCGGCGCCAACCACCATATCGAGGTGCTGGCCGAGCTCTCCGGCAAGCTGATCGAAGAGGGCTTTATCGCCAAGCTGCTGGCGGCGAAAACTCCGGCCGATGCGCTGGCGCTGCTGCTGGCCAAGAAAGAGGAGCAGAGCGCGGCCCCGACCACCAGCAAAGGCTTTATCATCGGTGTCACCGGCTGCCCGGCCGGTATCGCCCACACCTATCTGGCGGCCGAGTCGCTGGAGCGCGCCGCCAAGGAGCTGGGTTATGAGGTGAAGGTGGAGACCAACGGTTCCATCGGCGTCAAGAACAGCCCGACCGCGGACGAGATCGCTCGCGCCAGCGCCATCGTGGTCGCCTGTGACAAGCAGGTGGATATGGCCCGCTTCGCTGGCAAGCCGCTGATCAAAACCGGCGTCAAGGCCCCCATCAAGGATGGCAAGGGTCTGATCGAGCAGGCCCTGAAAGCCCCCGCCTACGTGGCTGGCAAAGAAGATAAAAAAGGTGAAGAGAAGAGCGCGGGCGGCAGCTCGGATCTCTATCGCTACCTGATGAACGGCGTATCGCACATGATCCCGTTCGTGGTGACCGGCGGTCTGCTGATCGCCCTGTCACTGGCCATCGGCGGCAACCCGACCCCGAGCGGTATGCAGATCCCGGAAGGGAGCATGTGGAACCAGATCCTCAACGTGGGCGTGGCCGCCTTCACCCTGATGATCCCCATTCTGGCGGGCTATATCGCCTACGCCATCGGTGATCGTCCGGCACTGGCACCGGGCTTTATCGGCGGCTGGATCGCCAACAACGGCAGCTTCTACGGCGCTGACGCCGGTACCGGCTTTATCGGTGCCATCATCGCGGGCCTCCTGGTCGGCTATCTGGTGCGCTGGATTGCGACCCGTCAGTACCACAAGATGGTGCAGCCGCTGGTGCCGATCCTGATCGCCCCGATCGTTGGTTCCCTGTTTATCGCGGCGGTATTCATCTTCATCATCGGCGCCCCCATTGCCGACATGATGACCGGCCTCAACGCCATGCTGCTCTCTATGAGTGGTGGCAGTCTGGTGCTGCTGGGTATCGTGCTGGGGGGTATGGCCGGCTTTGATATGGGTGGCCCGGTCAACAAGGTGGCGTTCCTCTTCTCCGTCGGCATGATCGCCTCCGGTCAGACCCAGTTTATGGGTGCCATGGCTTGCGCCATCCCGGCCGCGCCCCTTGGCATGTCGCTGGCTACCGTGCTCGGTCGCAAGCTGGGTATCTTCGATGCCTCTGAAATCGAAGCGGGCAAAGCCGCCGGTGCCATGGGTCTGGTGGGGATCTCCGAAGGGGCGATTCCGTTTGCCGCCCGTGATCCGCTGGCCGTCATTCCAGCCAACATTCTGGGCAGCATGACCGCCGCCGTGATGGCCTTCCTGTTTGGCATCACCAACAGCGTCGCCCACGGTGGCCCCATCGTGGCCCTGCTGGGTGCGGTCAACAAGCCGCTGCTGGCTCTGCTCTGCATGATCTGCGGCGCCATCGTCACCGGCGTGGTCGCGGTTGCCCTGAAAAAGCTGCGGGTCAAAAAGAGTGACGAGGTAACCCTGGCCAAGGCGGCCTGAGTTCCCCCTCACCATCGCGGCTCATAGAGCATAAAAAGAGGCCACCCCACGGGGTGGCTTCTTGTTTTTTGGAATGGCTGGCGGGCCGTTTTCCCCGACACCACCTCCACGAAATGGTGATCGATGAGCACCTATCTCCTAACCGCCCGCCTTGCCTTTGTCCTTCTCTTTCTCCTCACCTCGCCATCGCCCCCTCCTGGCCGCCCACCGCTCTCTCACCTAGCAAACAAAAGCTCATACGCCGCGGAAAACTGGCTGAAATGGCTGCAATCAGGCGTCAGTGGTGTGATGTTTCTCACGCTTTGTCCACGAAAGCGCAAAAACTAGGAAAATTTCCTAGCCCTACTAGGGATGACTCTCAAGCCATTTATTTCACCCCTGATTAGAGTCACCTCACCTGATGTCGTGACCCGCACCACGATGGGCAAAACGCCCCATCATCCCGTGCCGGGCCCGGGTTTATATGGATGGTGCGTCGAGCGCAGCAACGGCTGACGGCCCCGACGTTCCGTTCCCCCTTCCGTGGCGTGACCTCGAACAACCTATCTACAAATGAGGGGCGCGGCGGAAATACCGTCTATCTCGCAGAGGATGAACGAAGATGCTGAAATTGCTCCAACAGGTCCGGGTCCCCACCCTCGACCTGCCGGTCGAAGCCCGGCGCAAGCTCTGGTTCAAGCCGTTTATGCAATCCTATCTGGTTGTATTTATTGGCTACCTGACCATGTATCTGATCCGCAAGAACTTCAACATTGCGCAAAATGACATGATCCAGGAGTACGGTCTCTCCATGACCGAGCTCGGCATGATCGGCCTTGGCTTCTCCATCACCTACGGGGTGGGTAAGACCATCGTCTCCTACTACGCCGATGGCAAGAACACCAAGCAGTTCCTGCCGCTGATGCTGATCCTCTCCGCCCTGTGCATGCTGGGCTTCAGTGCCAGCATGGGCGGTACCGGGTTTAGCCTCTACCTGATGATCTTCTTCTACGCGGCCAGCGGTTTCTTCCAGAGCTGTGGTGGCTCGTGCAGCTACTCCACCATCACCAAGTGGACGCCCCGCAACAAGCGCGGTACCTATCTGGGCATGTGGAACCTCTCCCACAATGTGGGCGGTGCCGGTGCGGCCGGTGTGGCACTGTTCGGTGCCAACTACCTGTTTGATGGCAACGTGCTCGGCATGTTTATCTTCCCCTCCATCATCGCGCTGATCGTCGGCTTTATCGGCCTGCGTTTTGGTAGCGATTCACCGGAAGCCTATGGTCTGGGCAAGGTGGAAGAGCTGTTTGACGAAGTGGCGAGTGAAGAAGATGTCGCCACCGAGGAGCAGAAGCTGACCAAGGGTCAGATCTTCGTGAAGTACGTGCTGCTCAACAAGGTGATCTGGCTGCTCTGCTTTGCCAACATCTTCCTCTACGTGGTGCGCATCGGTATTGACCAGTGGTCCACCGTTTACGCTCACCAGGTGCTGGGCTTCTCCAAAGACGTGGCCATTCAGGGCTTCACCTTCTTCGAGGTGGGTGCTCTGGTCGGTACCCTGATGTGGGGTTACCTCTCCGACCTGGCCAATGGCCGTCGTGGTCTGGTGGCCTGCGTGGCGTTGGCGCTGATCATCGCCACCCTGGGGCTCTACCAGCATGCCACCACCCAGTTCATGTTCCTGGGCTCCCTGTTCCTGCTGGGCTTCCTGGTGTTTGGTCCGCAACTGCTGATCGGCGTCGCCGCCGTGGGCTTCGTCCCCAAGCAGGGCATCAGCGTGGCCGATGGCGTCAAGGGCACCTTCGCTTACCTGATTGGTGACAGCTTCGCCAAACTGGGTCTGGGCATGATCGCCGATGGCACCCCCATCTTCGGCCTGACCGGCTGGAGTGGCACCTTCGCGGCGCTGGATATCGCAGCAGCCGCCTGTCTGGTGCTGATGGGTTGTGTCGCGGTCGCCGAAGAGCGCAAGATCCGCCGCATCAAGCGCGAACTGAAAGCCGCCGAACTGGCCGCCCAGACCGCCTGATAGCCATCACAACAGACGCAGATTGTTCAGGGCCACCCACAGGGTGGCCCTTGTTGTTTAGAGCAACCAGACACCCGACTGGCCCGGCATGAGCCTGCACTACCGTTCAAGGGACGGGCATATCCCCATCAAGATCCCACTTTTCATATGGACTTTTGGTAAAAGCCCCCCACTGGCGCTATCTTGTTGCTCCCCCTTGTCAGCATCACAGAGAGCAGATGAAGATCGTCGCCGTCACCGCTTGCCCGACCGGTATTGCCCATACCTATATGGCTGCCGATGCCCTGCAAAAAGCCGCCACTGGGCTGGGACTCAAGATCAAGGTCGAGACTCAGGGCGCCATGGGCATGGAGAACATGCTGACCGCCCGCGATATTGCCAGCGCCGACCTGGTGCTGATTGCCTCCGATATCGAGATTGAGCAGAAAGAGCGCTTCCTCGGCTGCACCATCCATCAGGTGAGACTGGAAACCGTGCTGCTGGATGCCAACGCCGTACTCAAGGCCCTGCCGATCCCGGCCTGATGCTGACCCGCGAAATCACCTTCTACTGCCAGCAGGGGTTGAGCATCACCCAGGCCAAGCAGTTGAACCGGCTGGCGGGGATGTTCAAATCCACCATCCGCTGCGCCAACCTCACCCGGCGCCAGACCGTTGCCGCCAGCAACCAGCTCTCCCTGTTGACCCTCGCTACCCAGCCCGGCGATCTCTGCCAGTTGCAGATTGAAGGGTGCGATGCCGAGCTGGCCCACATGGCCTTCACCTGCTGGTGCGGGGAGCTGGGTCAACCACTGGTGCGCCCGCACACCGCCGCACTGGCGGAGTTGCGACTGGCCAACGCCCTGCCCGAGTACCATTTTGCCCTGCGCCAGCTGGCCCACAGCCCCGAACCGCTGACCAAGGCCGAGGCCCTCGAGCATCTGATCGATCTGCTGCCCGCCGAGCTGATCACCGACCGCGCCACACTGACCGCTGCGGTAGAGCGGCGCGAGCAGGTCTCGGCCACCATCATCCGCCCCGGCCTTGCCATGCCTCATGTATTGAGCGAAGGGATCAGCCAGCCAGCGCTGACCCTGCTTAGCTGCAAGGAGCCCATCGAGTGGGGCTCTCAAATAGGGCCGGTGCAGACCATTATTCTGCTGGCGGTGCCGGTTGGCAGCGGGCGGGAGACCCTGCGCCCCCTTACCCGACTGGCGCAGGCGATGATCGACGATGTGGTCAGCCACGCCCTGCTGTTGGCAGGCTCGCCCCCCGCCCGTCAGGCTATCGTGATCGAGAGCCTGCTAAGCTAGGCGAATTGGCTCTGGGCGCTGCTTGCTGTAACGCCAGCCATTCATCCTGCCCTCAGCACCCTGTGGTACACTCGCTGCCATCGTCTGTCTGAAGTGTGTATCCGATGAAATCTCCCCGCTCCCGTCTCTCCGTCAACCGTTCGCCGCGCGATAACGCCCCGCGCACGGCGGCCAAACCAGCAGCCCCTCGCAAACCGGAGCTGGCCCCCGAGGATCGCAAATTGCTCCTGCTGAACAAGCCCTACATGGTGCTCTGCCAGTTCACCGACGAGGCGGGCCGCGAGACCCTCAAGGATTACATCAAAGAGCCCGGCATCTATGCCGCAGGGCGGCTCGATCGCGACAGCGAGGGACTGTTGCTGCTCACCAACGATGGCAAGCTGCAGGCGCGCCTCACCCAGCCGGGAGAAAAGACCCCCAAGACCTATTGGGTGCAGGTGGAAGGGATCCCGAGCGAGGAGCAACTGGCCGCCCTGCGCGCCGGCGTGGAGCTCAATGACGGCATGACCCTGCCCGCCGCGGGGCGCGCATCATGGATGAACCTGCGGTGTGGCCGCGCAATCCGCCGATCCGCGAGCGCAAGGAGATCCCCACCAGCTGGCTGGAGAT
The DNA here is from genome assembly GCF_051919345.1 of Aeromonas sp. 84A. NCBI lineage: Bacteria > Pseudomonadati > Pseudomonadota > Gammaproteobacteria > Aeromonadales > Aeromonadaceae > Aeromonas > Aeromonas sp. 84A. The sequence continues at coordinate 1,771,314 of NZ_JBQBEW010000001.1, read as the reverse complement.
CAAGATCATCGAGGGGCGCAACCGGCAGGTGCGGCGGATGACCGCCCATATCGGCCACCCCACCTTGCGCCTTATTCGCTACGCCATCGGTGACTGGACCCTGGATGGTCTGGCCCCCGGCGAGAGCCGCTGCCTGCCCGCCCCCGAGCTGGCGCCGAGTTCCAGCAGCCGCCCGCGTCCCTCCTCATCTCGTTCAGGCGCTCATACCGTCAAACCGGCCAAACCGGCAGGGGATGCGCCACGGCGGGCCAGCCAGCCGAGACGGGACGAACGCCCCCGCAGCACTCACCCAACCGAGCATTCAACTTCAAACCCGACCGGCGGCAAACCCCGCAGCAGCGGGCGAGGAACGGCACGCCGACCGGCCCGAGCGGGCAATCCCAATAGCAACGACAAGGAGTCATGATGAGCAATCAGGCAGAGCAATCGGCCACCAGCCACGCCCGCATGGAGGCGCGCCTGACAGTCGCCGCCCTAGTACAGTGGCAGGGGCGCTTTCTGGTGGTGGAAGAGGAGATCAAGGGCAAGCGCCGTTTCAACCAACCCGCCGGCCATGTGGAGCCGGGGGAAAACCTGCTTGAAGCGGCTTGCCGCGAGCTCAAAGAGGAGACGGGTCTGACCGCCACGCCGACCGCCTGGCTTGGCACCTATCTGTTCAAACCGGCCGACAGCGAGGCCACCTATGTGCGTACCGCCATCATCTTCGACCTTGAAAAAGCGCCGGGTCAGCACCATCCAGAGGATCCTGACGGTGATGTGCTGGCTTGCCACTGGCTCACTCTGGAAGAAATAGCGGAATGCAAACCGGCCCTGCGCAGCCCCTTGGTATGGCAGTGCATTCAGGATTATCTGGCGGGGACACGGCTGCCACTGTCGGCACTCAAGGCCTTTATTTGAGAACCTGCCCACGCTCTTACTGCGAGGCCGTGATCAAGGCTCATGTGCTGCTCGGAATCCTCACGTATATATATACGCTCCGGTTCCTGCGCTGCTCTTTACCTTGCTGACGGCCTCTCGTGACAGATCGTGAACAGGCTATCCGATATCGTTTGGCACCATTTTTTCATCATGGTGCTGACAAACAGAAAAACGATTTCCTGCTATCAGGCTCCTGATGGGAACTGCGGCATGGATATGTGACCGGGGGCGCAAAACTCTGGTAGAATACGCCCCGTTTAAACGAACTGGTAACTTCGACTAATGACAGACAACAGCCAAATCAAGGTGATCGTCGGCATGTCCGGCGGCGTGGATTCTTCCGTCTCGGCCTACCTGCTCCAGCAGCAGGGCTATCAGGTCGAAGGCTTGTTCATGAAGAACTGGGAAGAAGACGACACGGACGAGTACTGCTCTGCCGCCCAGGATTTGGCTGATGCCAAGGCCGTCTGCGACAAGCTGGGGATGAAACTCCACACTATCAACTTCGCGGCTGAGTACTGGGACAATGTGTTCGAGCACTTCCTCGAAGAGTACAAGGCTGGCCGCACGCCGAACCCGGATATCCTGTGCAACAAGGAGATCAAGTTCAAGGCGTTCCTCGAATTTGCCGCCGAAGAGCTGGGTGCCACCTACATCGCCACCGGCCACTATGTGCGCCGTGACGACAGCACCGGCCGCCCGCGCCTGCTGCGCGGTCTCGATACCAACAAGGATCAGAGCTACTTCCTCTATACCCTGAGCGAAAAGCAAGTGGGTCAGAGCCTGTTCCCGGTTGGCGATCTGGAGAAGCCCGAGGTGCGCCGCATCGCCGAGCAGCTGGATCTCATTACCGCCAAGAAGAAAGACTCCACCGGCATCTGCTTTATCGGCGAGCGCAAGTTCAAGGACTTCCTGGCCAAGTTCCTGCCCGCCCAGCCCGGTAAAATCGAGACCGTGGATGGCAAGGTGATCGGCGAGCATCAGGGTCTGATGTATCACACCCTGGGCCAGCGCAAGGGGCTCGGCATCGGTGGTCGCAAAGATGCCACCGAAGAGGCCTGGTATGTGGTCGACAAAGAGGTCGAGCGCAACGTGCTGGTGGTGGCGCAGGGCGAGCATCCCCGTCTCTACTCCGATGGCCTGATTGCCAGCCAGTTGCACTGGGTGGATCGCACTCCGATCCGCGAGCCGCGTCGCTGCACCGTCAAGACCCGCTACCGTCAGCAGGATATCCCCTGCCTGATCCAGCCTATCGACGACGAGACCATCCGGGTCATCTTCGACGAGAAACAGGCTGCGGTGACCCCGGGCCAGTCCGCCGTCTTCTACGACGGGGAAGTGTGTCTGGGCGGCGGCATCATCGAACAACGTTTCAGCCATCCGGTTTGAATCCTTAACAGAAGGCAGCAGACGTGAGCGATAAATTCCAAGACAGAACAATGGCCTTTGCCGGCATCTGCCAGGCCGCGTATCTGGTGCAGAAGGTGGCCCGAGACGGCAGCTGTGACGAGGCCGCCCTGCGCGAGAGCCTCTCCAGCATTCTGGTGACCAACCCGAGCCAGCCGCTCGAGGTGTTCAACAACACCCATCTGGCCATTCGCGACGGCTACCGTGCGCTGGTCGAACAGCTGGGTGCCGACGGCAGCCAGAAGAATGCCGAGCTGACCCGCTACGTGGTGAGCCTGATTGCACTGGAGCGCAAGCTGGCCAAGCGCAAGGACATTCTCAATATGCTGGGTGAGCGGATCAGCCAGATTGGCCGCCAGCAACAGCACTTCGATCTGCTCGACGAGCAGATTTTGGCCAACATGGCGAGCATCTACAGCGATCTTATCAGCCCCATCGGGCCACGCATCCAGGTGGCGGGTACCCCGCTGTTCCTGCAGCAACCGCTGGTGCAGCACAAGGTGCGCGCCCTGCTGCTGGCAGGCATTCGTGCCTGCGTGCTGTGGCGTCAGCTCGGTGGCAGCCGCACCCAGATCATCTTTGCTCGCAAGAAGATGGTGGAGCTGGCCAAACGTTACTAATCATCGGCTCGCGCGCGGGCAAGCGAGGTCAACATCAGGGTGAACAGCCGCACATCCGCCTTGATGACGACTCAGCCCCACGCGCGAGTGGATATGGATCCCCCACACAAATCATCAGGAGTTCACCCCATGGAGCTGTCCGCGCTGACTGCTGTTTCCCCGATTGACGGTCGTTATGGCGACAAGGCCGATGCCCTGCGCCCTATCTTCTCCGAATTCGGCCTGCTGCGTTTTCGCGTCGAAGTCGAGGTGCGCTGGTTGCAAAAACTGGCCAGCCACGCCGGGATCCCGGAAGTCCCTGCCCTGAGCGCGGCCGCCAACGCCCTGCTCGACGGCATCGTCAGCAACTTCAACGAGAGTGACGCCGCCCGTATCAAACAGATCGAGCGCACCACCAACCATGATGTGAAAGCGGTGGAGTACTTCCTCAAAGAGAAAGTCGAAGTGAACCCGGAGCTGGCGGCTGTCAGCGAGTTCATCCACTTCGCCTGTACCTCGGAAGACATCAACAACAACTCCCACGGTCTGATGCTGAAAACCGCTCGCGAAGAGGTCATCAAGCCTTATTGCGAAAAGCTGATCAGCGAGCTCAAGCGTCTGGCTCACGAGTACCGTGACATGCCGCTGCTCTCCCGAACCCACGGCCAGCCGGCCACCCCGAGCACCATGGGCAAGGAGATGGCCAACGTCGCCTACCGTCTGGAGCGCCAGTTCAAGCAGATCATGGCGGTGGAGATCCTCGGCAAGATCAACGGCGCAGTCGGCAACTACAACGCCCACCTCAGCGCCTACCCGGATGTGGACTGGCACCAGTTCTCCGAGGAGTTTGTTACCTCCCTGGGTCTGACCTGGAACCCCTACACTACCCAGATCGAGCCGCACGACTATATCGCCGAGCTGTTCGACGCCATGGCCCGCTTCAACACCATCCTGATCGACTTCGACCGCGATGTGTGGGGTTACATCTCCCTGGGTCACTTCAAGCAGCGCACCATCGCGGGCGAGATCGGCTCCTCCACCATGCCGCACAAGGTCAACCCCATCGACTTCGAGAACTCCGAAGGCAATCTGGGTCTGGCCAACGCCGTGTTCCAGCATCTGGCGAGCAAGCTGCCTATCTCCCGCTGGCAGCGTGATCTGACCGACTCTACCGTGCTGCGCAACCTGGGTGTGGCGGTGGGTTACTCCCTGATTGCCTATCAGGCGACCCTCAAGGGTATCTCCAAGCTGGAAGCCAACGACGCCGCCATGGCTGCCGATCTGGATGCCAACTGGGAAGTGCTGGCCGAGCCGATCCAGACCGTGATGCGCCGCTACGGTATCGAGAAGCCCTACGAGAAGCTCAAGGAGCTGACCCGTGGTCGCCGCGTCGATGCCGAAGGGATGCGTACCTTTATCGACACCCTGGAGTTGCCGGAAGCGGTCAAGGTTGAGCTGAAGAAGCTGACACCGGCCAACTATATCGGCGACGCCCAGCGTCTGGTTGATCTGCTGAAGTAAGCCAACCGGCAGTGACGAAGGGGCCCTGTGCACGATACGCCACAGGGCCCCTGTTATTTTCCCTGCCACGGCAGGATCCCGAGTGGCTTTTCCCAAGCCTGCTTTGGGCAAAACCTCTTTGCGAGACACGAGAAACAGCATGTACGAACTCAATCTGGATATCGCTCACTTCCTCGAGCACTACTGGCAGAAGCGCCCGCTCCTTATCAAGGGTGGCTTCAAGGACTTTCAGGATCCCATCAGCCCGGACGAGCTGGCCGGTCTGGCCATGGAAGAGGTGGTCGAGTCCCGCCTCGTCACCCGTTTCGACGGCAAGTGGGATGCTGCCCACGGCCCCTTCGAATCCTACGACCATCTGGGCGAAGAGAACTGGACCATTCTGGTACAGGCTTGCAACCACTGGGCTCCCGAGGTGAACGAGCTGGCGGTGCCGTTCCAGTTCATCCCGGGCTGGCGCTTTGACGATGTGATGGTGAGCTTCTCCACCCCCCATGCGGGTGTCGGCCCCCACATCGACAACTACGATGTGTTCATCACCCAGGGGCTGGGCAAACGCCACTGGCGGGTTGGCGATGCCAAGCCGCTCAACGAGTTTGCCGCCCACGCCGCCCTGCTGCACTGCGAGCCGTTCGAGGCGATCATCGACGTCATCATGGAGCCGGGCGACATTCTCTACATTCCGCCCGGATTCCCCCACGAAGGCTACGCCATCGAGCCCTCCATGAACTTCTCGGTGGGTTTCCGCGCACCGGATGCCAAGGCGCTTATCTCCTCCTTTGCCGATCATCTGATCGACAACGAGGTGCGTACCGAGCGTTACGGCGATGCCGATCTCAAGCCCCGCGCCCGTCACGGCGAGATCCAGCCCCACGAGCTGCACCGTCTGCGCGAGCTGATGCAACAGGCGCTCGATGACGAGACCCTGTTCAAGGAGTGGTTCGGCACCATGATCTCCGAGGCCAAGCACGATCTGGACGTCAATCCGGTCGAGCCGGACTACAGTGCCGAGGAAGTGGCCGACCTGCTGACCCAGGGCGAGCCCGCCATCAAGGTGCCAGGTCTGCGCACCGTCTGGTTCAGCGGCGAGAGCCAGCAATGCTTCATCGACGGCGAAGCCTGGACGCTGCAGAGCGAAGACGCGGCAGCCATTTCGCTGTTGTGTGACAAGGACATCATCACTCAGGCCGACATGGTGGAGTTGGCCGATCAGGCTGGCTTCCTGCAACTGCTGACCCGTCTGGTCAACCGCGGTTACTGGTTCTTCAACTGATCCAGCAGTTAGCGAAGGATAAAAAGGCGCCTTATGGCGCCTTTTTTGTCACTCAGATGCGGTTCAATTAACAATCGATGCGTGAAGCTGAACCCACTCTTGATGAACCGACATGTGGTGATTTATTGAGCTAACATGGATGGGTATCATGCGTCCGTCCCTGTTCACAAGAGAAGCGCCACCATGCAAATCACCTCCAGGCCCATGCCGCTGCCCGATTACGGCAAATACCCCTCCTCTCCGGCTGTCACACCCGAGCAGGTCAGTCAGGCCCGTAACGAAGCACTGACCAAGAAGGATGAATTGCAGGCACAGAGCGAAGAGAAAGCAACGGCTCGCAGAACCCTGGCGGTCTCTTATACGGCTAACCAGCAAGATAAAGCCGTGGTGGAGCGCTACCTGGAGGCCAGCGGTCAGGAGAGCGACAGCAAGTCGGGCCCGAGCACGGCTGAACTCTATCAGGCGACCAATCGCTACCAGCGCCAGCAGAATCTCAGCGACTACATGCAATTCCAGCAGAGCCCGCTCGCCCAGCAGATGGGGGACATGGTGGGTGAAGATAATCGCAAGGGTACCCAGCTCGATATCATTGCCTGAGCCAATTTGCTCGAATAAGCCCGACAGGGACCAATACAAGATGAAAAAGCCCTCGATGAGGGCTTTTTCGTTATGGCTTGTCGCTGCGACGTCTCGCTATAAATGGGACACTTCTGCCTGCGCGTCCGGCAGCTCGTCGGGGAGTTCATCAAACAGGGGGTGATAGAGCACCTCACCCTGCACACCCGCAAAACCGCGCTCCTGTAGCTCCATAGCCATAAAGCAGTCGGCAGGCACCTCATAGATGCAGTGGAGGCCAAACTCGCTGGCCGGGCGGAAACCGAAACGGCTGTAATAGGCCGGATCCCCAAGTACAACCACCCCTTTCCAGTCCATTTCGAGCGCCGTATCAAGCCCTTCACGGATGAGATCAGAGCCAATACCCTGACCTTGCCAGTCGGGATGAACCGCGACCGGCGCCAGACCGAGCCAGGGCCCTTCCATGCCGTTAATGGTGATCGGGCTTAGCATCAGGTGCCCCATGAACTCGTACTCTTCCTCTTCGACCATGGTCACTACGGCAGCACCACATTCGCGCAGGCGGTTGACCAGTTCGGCCTCATCGGCACGACCGAAGGCGGCACTCAGCAGCTCATAGACCGGCAGCATGTCACCGGGGCGCTCGGTTCTCAACATCAGGTATTACTCCTCGTACAGCAGAGCGGGCATTATTCCACACAACGGCTGGTCATTCTGAGTACCTTTGTCCAAAAATGGGAGGGTGCACTCAGGAAAACGAGCTGCAAACTGCTGCTGCAAGGCGGTTAGCGTAGCCGGGGTGACCCTGTTCATCGCCTCGCTGTAGGCCAACCAAAGGGCGGGAGCCTCCCGCACCAACCGCTCAAAGGTCAGTTCGGGCGTTTGATGCCAACAGCCATCCAGCTCATCGACCAGCTCCGGCAGCTCCACCAGCAGCCGTAACTGCTGATAGCGTATCTGCGACGAGTCACCGTTGCCGCCCAGCGCCTGCGCCATCAATTGGTTGAACCAGTGGAGCCGTGATGCGCGCTCCTCGCGGCTGAGCAGATCGGGCCCCTGCCGCTGCAGCGCGGCCAGTTGCAGCAACCACGCCAGCCCCTGTTCATCCCTGTCTTTCAGCAAGACGCCGCCAAGATGGGACAACTGCTCCGGTTCGGCCTGCTCCAGCAGATCGACGGAATAACAGTGCAGCACCAGCAACCTCTCAAGATGCGGCGGGCAGCGAATAGAGCAGGACTCTTCCCCCGCGCCCCTCTCATCCACAAAGAGCGAGATGGCCAGCTTGCCGTTGGCACTCTGCCGATCCAACGTTACAGGATCCCACAGGATCACCACGGCGATCCGCTCATCAGCCAGCCAGCGGGAAATCTCCTCGGGCAAAGGATTGGGTAAGGAGGGAGCGCGATCCAGCCGCCAGTAACTCACCTCACACGGCTGGCGACCACTGATATGGCGCCGCCCGCGATAGTGCATCCCCACTTTTGCCATCACCCGGCCGGAGGCTAAATTGTCCGGCATATGGCGAGCCGTCAGCGCCGGCAGTTGCAGTTGGTCAAAGGCAAACTCCTTGACCAAGCCAGCGGCCCGAGTCGCCAGACCGCGATTTTGCCAGGGCACGCCCACCCACCAGGCGAGCTCGCCATTCCAGTGCAAGGAGATCACCCCAACCAGCGCCGCCCCTTGCTCCTCTGGCAAGGTGATGGCCCAGCTCCAGCCAAGGCCAAGCGCCGCCTTGCGCCAGCTAAGGGCCAGCCAGTCGCGGGCCCCCTCCGGCGGATAGGGGTGAGGAATATTGAGGGTATAGCGGGCCAGCGCCTCGTCGCTGCAATAGCGCACGATCTCTTGTTCATCCTCGGCGCGCAGTGCCCGCAGTTGCAGTGGAGCATCGCAATCTTGTTCCCGTAAAGAGGGTATCCGCAGGCGGCGTGCAAGCAGACGATTGAGCAGAGCGCCCAGATCCGCATGTGCATCCAGCGTCAGATCGGCGCCAACCGCCCCCAGCGTGAGCAGTCCCTGTTCCCGGGCCAACGTCAGCAAGGAAGCTGAACCACTTAGAAGGATCTGCTGGGTAGGATCGGCGTGGTGTTGCGGCAACAAATCCCCATCAAGCCAGGCGGCCAGCAGGGCACCGGGACAGATCACGCCATCAGGGGTCAGACCTGCCCAGAGGGCGCTCTGGTGATCGAGGGTGGCAGCAGCCTCCTTGCCCAAGAGCAGCTGCCAGCGATGGCCCTGCTGCTGCCAGTGGCCGACCACCTCGTTCCAATTGGGCTGCCACAGGCTCCCCTCGATCAACAGTTCCATCAGCCCGCCTGACAGGCCGCTGGCAGGCTCATGTGATGTGGATGCGCCTCGATGCGGGCAATCCAGTCACGAATGGCGGGCCACCCCTGCAGGGAGAAGATCCCCTCCTCCGCCACATGGGTGTAGGCGTAGAGGGCGATATCAGCGATGGTCGGCGCCTCGCCGCACAGATAGGGGCTCTTTTTCAGTTGTTGCTCCATCACCGCCAGCGCCTTCTCGCCACCGGCCTTCAGCCCGTCGAGCCGCGCCTCCTGCGACTCGGGCCGCCCCAGATAGCGGACGATAAAACGGGCCACCGCAATATAGGGCTCATGGCTGTACTGCTCGAAGAACATCCATTTGAGCACGTCGGCCTGCTGGCGCGGATCGGTCGGCCACAAAGACGAGCCCTGCGCCAGGTAGAAGAGGATGGCATTGGATTCGGCCAGCAGATCGCCGAGAGCAAGCTCCAGTACCGGGATCTTGCCGTTGGGGTTCATCGCCAGAAAATCGGGGGTTTGAGTCTCCCCCGCCGCGATATCGACCGCCACCCACTCGAGGGGCAGTTCAAGCCAGCGCGCCAGCAACCACGCCTTGTAGCAGTTGCCGGAGCGCAGATCACCGTACAGACGCATGCACACTCCTTGTGAAAAACAGATTTGAGAAACCGGTCAGGGAGCCAGACGCTCGATATGCCAGCCATCCCCGTCACGGGTGTAGTAGAAACGGTCGTGCAGACGGTGTTCACCCCCCTGCCAGAATTCGACCGTCTCGATTACCACCCGAAAGCCGCCCCAGAAGCTCGGCAGCGGCACTTCGCCGTTGGCAAACTTCTGTTTGAGCTCGAGAAACTTGGCCTCCAGCACACCGCGCGCCGAGATGCGGGTCGACTGTTTGGAGACCCAAGCGGCGATCTGGCTATCCTTGGGACGACTGTGGAAGTACTTCATCACCTCGAAGGTGCTCATCTTCTCCACCCGACCGGTCACATGCACCTGACGGTCGAGGGTGTGCCAGGGGAAGAGCAGGCTGATGCGGGGATTCCCCTCCAGCTGATGCGCCTTGCGACTGCCCATGTTGGTGTAGAAGACCATCCCCTGGGTGTCGTAGTGCTTGAGCAGCACGGTACGCTGCCAGGGCTGACCTTCGGCATCCACCGTCGCCACCACCATGGCGGTGGGATCGGTCAGTTTGGCCTCACAGGCCTGCGCCAACCACTTCTCGAACAGCGCCAGCGGCTCGGCCGGCAGATCGGCCCGGTGCAGCCCGCCACGGGTATACTCACGGCGCAGATCAGCAACATCCATCATCTTGATTTTCCTTCAAATAAATAATGGTTCCACGACCATCAAGAGAGTGACGCAGGCATTGTGCGCTCGATAAAGCGACCTTGTAAACCATACAAAAAAAGCGAAGAGGCTCACGCCTCTTCGCTTGGTTTATCAATTTACCAAAGATGGGTAATCTCACCCTTGGGTTATCTTGGTTTAGTAGCTCATGATCTCACGACGACGCAGTAGCGCAGCGATACCAAGGCCCAGCAGCGCGAACAGACCGGTCGAACCGCCGCCACCGCCGCCGCCATTGCTTTCAGGCTGGGGAGCCGGTGTATCGCTGCTCTTGGTCGCCAGTTTTGGCGTAATGGCATAGAAGATATTGTCGCTACAGGCCAGCTTGAGGCGAACAGCGCTGCCAGCATTGGCCGGAATGGTTACCTCATGAGCGCCATTGTTGCTCACGCCATTGACCAGCGGCTGCCAGCTCTTGCCTTCATCGTTGCTATAACTGATATCGACCCGCTGGCAGTTGATACGGCCACCGTCAGTTCCAGCTACTTGCCAGTTCACTGTGGTCGGGCTGCCAACCAGAATACGCTGGTCAGGGGCTGGCAATATCTTGAAGGTTTGTGAACCTGTATCGACCACTTCGACCGAGGTCTCATCATAGGCACCACCGCCTTTTCCATCACGGGCCACCAAACGGAAATTCAGAGTACGCGGTACATTGACCCATGGATCGCCCTTCTCTTCATCTTTTATTAGCTCAGGCTGTTGCAACATAAATCGTTCATATCCCCTTAGCTGAGTAGCCAAAGAAGGAAAGTGACGTTCAGGAGACGTTGTAGGCGCTACAAAACGATATAAGGGTCCATCGTTCAATTTCCCATAGTAAATATCAGATGCACTCTCTGTCGCTCGACCAAGATCAACCTGTTCCCAGCTAAAGGTCATTCCATCTTCACCAGAACCAATCCCTGTGAGTGAAAATGCAGTTCTAACAGGAATAACTTTTGATTGCGATGCTGGTGAGATATTCACATCAATATCTTGCTTGAACATAGGCTCAACAACGCCACAATTATCTGGACGGCTGGCTAGCACAGCAAGCATCTGCTCAATGGACTTGCTATGAAAATAACCAGTCGTTTTAGATTGCAGATTTTGTGACCCCATGCCAACTCTGCCCGGATAACCCATGATGGTCGCACCGCTACCAACCTCCCAAGCGGAATTAGCTACACGTCCGCCTTGGTCGACATTAAAGATATGCTCTGCACCGAGCTGATGACCCACTTCATGGGCAAAGGTATCGACAAACATCGCATCGATCTCTGCGATTCCCGCTCCCGAGCTGCCATTACCGGCTCCACTCATTGCATTAGATCGCAAGTTTCGACCAGGGGACTTATTCCCAAAATAATCCAGATTTGGAGCTGCGCACAGCGTCCCCCATGCCAAGCCAGAATAATTAGTCGTCATCAGCACGTGGCCAATATCAAACTCACCTAACTTTTTCGCAGGATTGGTTTCTCTTTGAGCCAACAGTTGAACAAGCTCATTTCGATGTGCATCATCACGGTCTATTGTAGGCGTGGTAAATGTGCGGTCTTTATTAGTTCCATTAAAAAATAGATCTGTGTCCGGATCGTCAAAAATAATATTATCATTGCCATCAGCCAAGATAAATTTTATACCGAGATCACGCTCATATATCTCATTGACTCGAACCAGCAATGTTACAATAGATGACAAAGCACCTATTTTACCATGAAATGAGGTGGTGTACTCTCCAGTGGTAGATATCGCAATCCGATATGTTTTTATTCCAGGAAAGTTATATTTTTGTGCTGCTTGCTTAGTTGCACTATCTAACAATGAGCGCTTTTTTTCACTTTCATGCTCACTTGTATTATTCTGCATCAGCTCTTCATGATGCCCATTTTTTCGCGGCTTTACATTTTTCTTGTAATAAACAGAATAAAGACCACTACGTTGAACATCAATAAACACCTGCTCCCCTTGGTGCATAAACATGCCATTAAAACCACGTGGGGAAATATCAAAACTACCGGTATTATTTTCATTGCCCACTTCATGGCCTTTAAAGGTCATGATATCCGGATACTTGGCGGCCAATGCAGGTGGCAACACCGACGAGGGCTGCACTTCAAATTGCACCATTCCACCATTTGGTAATGGCAAAGTAATCAGCGTATCGCCAGCACGCAGATTTTGAATAAACTCTTCATCGACCTTAAAGCTGGTATAGGCACTAGTTGTGACTGTATCAGCCGCCTGCCTATTGTGTGCTTCGACCATATGCCATGGGGATGCCAGCGCGATATTGGCTGACATTGCGATGACAACTGAGATTGCATTTATTGTGAACTTCATCATTATTAATCACCTGACTGAACAGCCGGCGAGAATAACGTGACGCAAGTCACAATTCAACTTTTTCAATAAAAATTAAATGAATTTTATTTCATTTAAAATCATAAGGTTAGTGAGTTAAAGTTTATAAACAGCTCATTTTGTTAGCATTTTAAGCAGTTCTTTTAATAGAGTTAAAACTCCAAAAAAATTATATGGAGGCTCATATGTGAGTCATCGAATCATTCCCATGAGGCTATCACTATGTTTGGAATATTAGAGTTATAACTCCAATCATGCCGATTTACACGCCGTTGTTGAACAGCCACTACGGCCTTGAAATCGCCTCCGGCATGCACCTTTCCAGCATCTGTCGGTTATATCGGGTGGCATAGTCAATCCGCTGCTCAAACTCCGATTCCTTGCCCATCTCAATGACATCACCGAACCCTTTCAGATAACGGACTCCGCACCGGGTTCTCGCTTCTGCTTGCAATGACTCCACAACCCCCGGAGCCATACCGCCGCGCCCGCCACGCACGATGAGCCGATAATCCTGAGCAGCAAGACTTTCATCTATTGCCTCGGTCAGTGATGCGGCCACAACAGGCGCTGCGCAGATATATAGAAACAGCAAACTGACGGCTAACCGTAATACCTGCGCCATCCGGCTGCCCCTCCCATCAGGAGGATCACGATAAGATTCACTGCACCACCACCACCGCCGCCACCCGCATTGTTGTCGGTAATGACAGTTGCACTTTCCGTAGTGGCAGACGCATTACCTCTTATCCCATTGATAGAGAAAAAAATATTATTGCTGCATGCCAGCTTCAGCCTGGCCGTGCTGGTCAACGGTGCAGGCAACACCACACTGGCCGAACCGTTATTGGCAAGCCCGCTTGCCAGCGTAGCCCAAGTAGAACCACCATTCTGTGTCAGTGCCAAATCCACGCTGGGACAATTGATAGGAGGCTGATCGGTCCCGGCAACATTCCATGTCACTAGCTGAGTGCTACCCGCCACCATGGCGCCGATCTGCGGAGCTGTGATGGCAAATGCCGCGCCGGTATTGATCACCTGAACCACCATTTCATCACTGCTCACCGCCCCCTGACCATCACGTACGGTAATGCGGAACTGGAGATTGCGATTGGTCGCAGGCCACGCCTCTCCTTTAGCCAAGACACCCGATATCAGAGAGCTCATGGCGGGCAATGTTCTACGGGGATCCGATGTTGGTGAAACAAAGCGAAACAGCGGGCGGGTTCCATCATCCACCATGGTTGCCACGCTGTAGGATGCATTGCCAAGATCAACCTGCTCCCAGGTGTAACTGAGGGGATGACCATCCAGATCCAGCGCACTACCGACAAGAGTGAAAGGCGTATTGGCGGGGATCACCCTATCGCCCCCCGCATCCACAACCGGCGCGTTATTGGCAAGCGCCAGGTCGGTGCCGCAGGAGGGCAGAGAGGCCATCAGAGCCCGCATCTGCTCGATCGACTTGCTGTGAAAGAAAGGTGTGCTGTTAACCTGCAGATTCTCCTCACCACAGATCCCGGCATAGGCCATGATGGTCGAGCCACTGCCCGGTTCCCAGGCTGAGCTAGCCTTGCGACCCGTGGCACAACTGTCGGCCATGCCATTGAAGGAGTGCTCGGCCCCCAGCTGGTGCCCCAATTCGTGAGCCACATAATCAATAAAAAATGCATCACCGATAGGCTGTGAGCCTCCGGTCATGCCCCGTGAACGGCTGAAAGGGTTGCATAAAGATCTCAGGGTCGCCACCCCGCCGCCTGATGTCGCCAGCAGATGGCCCAGATCAAAAGAAGGATTGAGCAACACCCCCTGTTGGGTCTGGTTGATGGCGATATCCTGAGTCGAGTTGGTGAAAGGATCCGTCGCAGGATCGGTGAAAATCACATTATCCGTATCAGCTGCAAGCTGAAACTCGGCCCCCACATCACGGCGATAGACTTCATTGACCCGATTAAGCAGTGTTGCAATGGCCGAGAGTGCTGCAACCTTGGTACCACCGTGATACTGGGTATATTCCCCGGTTGCCGAGATGGCGATAGTGTAGCGCTTGCGCAAATTGCCATCGACCAGCACAGCTCGCTCACGCTCGATACCATGAGGATCAATCACCTGATCCACATCCTGTCGCCGCCAGGCATCTTGCTGTTCATAAACGGCATAAGAGAAACCGTCCTGAAGCGGATCGACATAAAAGGTACGCCCCTGATGGGTAAACATACCGTGAAAACCATGTATGGTGACATCAAATCGGCCTGTATCCGCCGCCCGATCGATAGCCTTCCCACTGTAAGTATTGATAGAAGGGTAGCGCTGGGCCAAAGGCTCCGGGAGCAAGGCATTGGGATGAACATCAAACTGCACCGTAGTGCCATCCGGCAATGGCAAGGTCAATACACTGGCGAGATGCCCGGGTTCAAAAGGCTTGTCAGGAACCACCACTCTGACCTTTTCAGCTCGCACATCATAGATCCCTCCCCTTTCCAAGTTTTCATCCATGAAGGTCCACTGTGGTTCTGCTGCTACCTGAACAGACAAACTGGTGATAATCACCGCAATGCCATGCTTCATAGAGCCTCCTTGCCCTACCTTGGTGACAACAAGTATGGTGCAGCGTCAATTGACGATCTGCGTGACAGACAGAAAAGAAAATTCGCACAAAACTTCTGTCACGCTGAAAAATCGTGCTACACCCGCGCTCCCCATCTCAGGCAATACAGACTGGCCCCATTCAACAACGGAAAAAGTGAAGGCGCCATTGGCGCCTTCACGGATAGATAGGGGGATGAATATCCCCTCCATTTGGATTGGTTCGTTGGTGTATTACTGCTTGCCAGCGCCCGATGCTATTGGGCAATGAATCACCATACGCTGGTTATACTCGCTGGCGTAAGCACTCAACTTGGCATGTATCTCTTGCTGACCGGGCCTTATCACATCGCCCAATCCATCCAGATAACGCTTGCCACAGCGCGCCTTGGCCTCTGCCTGCTGCTCGGCTGCAATACCGGGGACGAACTCTCCCCGCCCGGCTATCACTATCAGGCGGTAATCCTGCCTGGCGAGGTTTGCACTCAGCTCCTGTTCCAACGTGCTGGCATCGGCCTGACAACCGCCGAGCATGACAAGCAGCAACAGAGGGACTCCCTTCATGTACGCCTCCGTTGCCAGCCGAGCAGTGCCAGAGCCAGAGCCAGAGCCAGCGTCCACAATCCGAGCGCCCCGCCACCACCGCCGCCACCTGAAGTCGAGCCACCTTGCACCAGAGGCAATTTGAGGGGACTGATGGCAAAGAAGATATTGTCGCTGCATGCCACTTTCAGCCTGACGCTGCTGGTGAGATCGGCAGGCAACGTTACCGTTGCTGCGCCGTTATTGGGTTGTCCGGCGGCGAGCATTGTCCAGCTTGCGCCCTCATCCTGGGTCACCGAGATGTCCACCTTGCTGCAACTGATCGGCGCCACAGTTGTGCCCGCCACATCCCATGCTATGGCCTGACTGGCCCCCGGAGTGAGAGTCACCCCGTAAAACGGGTTGGTGATGCGAAATGCCGCACCGGTATTGATCACTTGCACTTTCATGTCATCACTGGCAACGCCACCCTGACCATCACGCACCGTCAGTCTGAAATTGAGATCCCGGTTGGTAGTCGGCCAAGCCTCTCCTTTGGCAAGCGTGCCGGAGAGCAGGGATGGCAAACTCGGCATGATCCGCTCCGACGATGCCGCGGGAGAGACAAAACGAAACAGCGGCCGGGAGCCATCGTCAATCATGGTGGCGGCACTGCTCGATTCAGTACCCAGATCGATCTGCTCCCAGTTGTAGAGCAGAGAGTCATTATCCAGATCTCCACCCGCCCCTTTTAGCATAAAGGCCGTATTGGCAGGGATCACATAGTCCCCCCCTGCAGCTGCCTGCGGGGCATTATTGCTCAACGCGAGTGTGGTTCCACAAGTCGATACGGTCGCCATGTGCGCACGCATCTGCTCGATGGACTTGCTATGAAAATAGGGGTCGCTGTGAGTCTGAATATTCTCATCACCACAAATACCGGCATAGGCCATGATGGAGCTGCCACTACCAGGCTCATAGGCTTGACTCGCAACCCGGGTACCAGCACCGCAACTCCCGGTAGTGCCGTTGAAGGTATGATCGGCACCAAACTGGTGGCCAATTTCATGAGCCACATAGTCAACGAAGAAGGCATCTCCCACCGGTGTGGGTGAACCCGACATCCCACCAGACTTCTGATTGGTGCAGAGCACTGCCAATCCGGCCAGACCGCCGCCATTGGTATTCAGGACATGGCCGATATCAAAATTACCGAGCTGCATATTGGTAAAGTAATAAGCCTGTACCCCGATATTGGTCTGCGCATCCGAATTATCATTGGCAAACAAGTCGCTGGCCGGATCGGTAAAGATCAGGTTGTCATTGCCACTGGCCAGCACGAATTCGGCGCCCACATCCCTTTGATAGACCTGATTGACGCGGTTGAGCAAGGTCGCAATCGCCGCCATGGTAAGCGCTTTGGAGCCACCGTGGTATTGGGTAAATTCTCCTGTCGCCGAAATGGCAATGACGTAGCGCTTGCGAACATTGCCATCCACTTGCACCTTGCGCACCAGTTTGCTGAGCTTGGGCCCTATCACCTCATCTGCAGCCTCTTCCAATCGACTATGGGCATCCTGCTGGTAATAGATGGCGTAACCTTCGGCATTGCGCAGCGGATCGACAAACACCATCCTGCCCTGATGGCTGAACATGGCGTGGAAACCTTGCGGCCCCAGATCGAAGCGCCCCGTCTCTATCGGATGCGCCGGGTTGTGACCCTTGAAGGTGCGGATCTGCGGATACTTGGCGGCAAGATCTGCAGGCAGCAAGTCGTAGGCTTCCAGAGCAAAGGTGACCTCCCCCCCATCGGGCAGCGGCAGGGTCAGCTCACTCGCCCCGGCTTGCAGCCCGGCAAAATAGTCGAGCGGCACCTTGGCCACCCGAAACTGATTAGCCCGCACCTCATAACCTTGCTCCGCAGTCGCTCTGGCGGCTACCGTGCTCCACTCGCTGGCCATCAGGCTGGTTGACCCCAACAAACTGGCCACTAACAAGGCCAACGAACACTTACTGGTCACATGCATCTTTGTCATCCTTGTAGTCATGCACTTTTTTGAACCATTACCGGCATCATTATCCCGCCGAATCAAAAAGCCCGGCGCCACTGTTTCAGCCACTCACCCATGGGGAGTGTTGCGCCAACCCCGTCTAACCCCTATCATTGCGCGGATTTGTCAATTTTAGAACTGCTCCTCTTCACAAAGGGCGGTTCATCTTTATCTGGCCAAGGTTAATCTCATGCTCAAATCCCCACTGTTGCCCCGTTTCGGGGATCTGGTCGTTGCCATTGTTGACGATGTGCTCGGTCAGGGTCTTACCCTCGACCGCGCTTATGCCCGTCACTTCTCCGGCATCGAACTCAAACCGCAAGAACAGGCAAGGATTGCCCTGGTCACCGGCGACCTGCTGCGCCGTCTCAGCCTCTATTGTTTCCTCACCGGTATTCAGGTGCGTCAGGCCGAAAAGAATGTCTGGCCGCTGCTTCACAGCTGGCACGCATTCCACAAAATTGCCCAGCCCAACCACCCGACCCTGGATCGCTTCAATGAAGAAGCATTCCGCCGCCGTCTGACCGAGGCGAAGAAGAACCCGGTATTGATGGATGGTTGCCCGAGCTGGCTGGAGAAACTGGGCAGCGAGCAGCTGGGTGAAGCCTGGCCTGCCGAGCGTGCAGCTCTGGCCTGGATGCCCAAGCGCTACCTGCGGGTCAACACCCTCAAGTGCACCCGTGATGAGCTGCAGGCCATGCTGGCCAAAGAGCAGGTCACCACCATTCCGGTTGAAGGTGTGGAGACTGCCCTGCAGGTCACCTCCGACGCAGCCCTGTTCCGCACCAAGGCCTTTGCCGATGGTTGCTTCGAACAGCAGGACGCAGGCTCCCAGCTGGTTGCTGCTGCGCTGGAAGTTGCCCCAGGCATGCGCGTTATCGACGCCTGCGCCGGTGCCGGTGGCAAGACCCTGCATATCGCCGCCATGATGCAGGGCAAAGGCCGTCTGCTGGCAATGGATGTGGAAGAGTGGAAGCTGGAGAACCTCAAGCAACGCGCTCGTCGCGCCGGTGCCCACAACGTGGAGACCCGGGTCATCACCAGCAGCAAGACCGTCAAGCGCCTCAAAGAGAGCGCCGACCGCGTACTGCTGGACGTGCCCTGCTCCGGTCTGGGCGTACTCAAGCGCAATCCGGATGCCAAGTGGCGTGATACCGCCGAGCGTCTGCCGGTGCTGGTCGCGCTGCAAGAAGAGATCCTGCAGCGTTACAGCCAGATGGTGAAGGTGGGCGGCCTGCTGGTCTATGCAACCTGCTCCATCCTGCCCGAGGAGAACCGTCAGCAGGTGGACAAGTTCCTCGCCGCCAACGAAAACTTCCGTCTGCGTGACGATCACACCGTGAGCCCGTCCGAGACCGGCTTCGACGGCTTCTACATGGCTCGAATCGAACGGATCGCCTGATCCGCCCGATGACCATATAGACAAAAGCGGCTGCCATTGGCAGCCGCTCTGTTTTGGCTAGCTGACCCACTCCCGATGGGGTTACAGCGCAGCAATCGCCTCTATATCTATCTTCACATCCTTCGGTAACCGAGCCACTTCCACGCAAGAGCGCGCCGGATACATGGCATCGTGCTCGGTGAAGAAGTCGTTGTAGACCTGATTCACCACAGCAAAGTCGTTCAGATCCGAGACAAACACCGTGGTCTTGAAGATGTTGCGCACCTCGCCACCTGCCGCCTCGACAATCGCCCGAACGTTTTGCAAGGAACGCAGGGTCTGCGCTTCGATACCCTCCGCAACGTCGCCGCTCACCGGGTCCAGCGGGATCTGACCGGAGGTGTAGAGGATGTTGCCAATCCGGGTGGCCTGCACATAGGGGCCGATGGCACCCGGTGCCGCCTTGGTAGTGATAACCTGTCGCATCTGTTACTTCCTCGTACTGACAAACAAAAAGTAGGCCCGGAGCAAGCCTGCTCACCCCGGGCATGAGAGTTACATCATGTTGGTGAAGGTTCTGGAGATGACGTCCTGCTGCTGCTCGCGGGTCAGGGCGTTGAAGCGCACCGCATAACCGGAGACCCGGATGGTCAGGCTGGGGTACTTGTCCGGATTGTCGATGGCATCCAGCAGCATCTCGCGATTCATCACATTGACGTTGAGGTGCTGACCCCCTTCCACATCCCGCTCATGATGGAAGTAGCCATCCATCAGCCCCACCAGATTGTTCTCGCGATTGGCGGGTTCCTTGCCGAGCGCCCCCGGCACGATGGAGAAGGTGTAGGAGATCCCGTCCTTGGCGTATTTGAACGGCAGCTTGGCCACCGAGGCGAGCGAAGCAACCGCACCCTTGCGATCCCGACCGTGCATCGGGTTGGCTCCCGGGGCAAACGGGGCACCGGCGCGGCGGCCATCCGGGGTGTTGCCAGTCTTCTGGCCATAGACCACGTTGGAGGTGATGGTCAGGATCGACTGGGTCGGCACCGCATTGCGGTAGGTCGGCAGCGCCTGGATCTTCTTCATGAAGCGCTCGACCAGATCGCAGGCGATGGAGTCGGCCCGCTCGTCGTTGTTGCCGTACTGGGGATACTCCCCCTCAATCACGAAATCGACCGCCAGCCCGTCAGCATCGCGCACCGGCTTGACCCTGGCGTACTTGATGGCCGCCAGCGAATCGACCGCCACCGACAGACCGGCGATACCGCAGGCCATGGTGCGATAGACGTCGCGATCGTGCAGTGCCATCAGGGAAGCCTCGTAGCTGTATTTGTCATGCATATAGTGAATAAGGTTGAGCGCGCTGATGTACTGCACCGCCAGCCAATCCATAAAGCTGTCGAGGCTCGCCATGACGGTGTCGTAATCCAGCACCTCGTCCATGATGGGCGCCACTTTCGGGCCAACCTGGATCTTCAGCTTCTCGTCCACCCCGCCGTTGATGCAGTAGAGCAGGGTCTTGGCCAGATTGGCACGGGCCCCAAAGAACTGCATCTGCTTGCCGATCACCATAGGGCTCACGCAGCAAGCGATGGCGTAGTCATCGCTCTCGAAGTCGGTGCGCATCAGATCATCGTTCTCATACTGCAGGGATGAGGTATCGATGGAGACGCGGGCCGCATAGGTCTTGAAGGCCCGCGGCAGCCCTTCCGCCCAAAGGATGGTGAGGTTGGGCTCGGGCGCCGGCCCCATGGTCTTGAGGGTGTGGAGGTAACGGAAAGAGTTCTTGGTCACCAGAGTACGACCATCCAGCCCCATGCCACCAATCACCTCGGTGGCCCAAATGGGGTCGCCGGAGAAGAGGGAGTCAAACTCGGGGGTACGCAGGAAACGTACCATGCGGATCTTCATGATGAAGTGATCAACCAGCTCCTGGGCATCCTGCTCGCTGATAAGCCCCGCCTTAAGATCCCGCTCGATATAGATGTCGAGGAAGGTGGCAGTACGACCGAGGGACATGGCCCCGCCATTTTGCGACTTCACCGCCGCCAGATAGGCAAAGTAGAGCCACTGCACTGCCTGCTGCGCCGTGCGTGCCGGCCCGGAGATGTCAAAGCCGTAGCTGGCCGCCATCTGCTTGATCTGCACCAGTGCCCGCTTGTGCTCGGCCAGCTCCTCGCGCTGGCGGATCACCTGCTCCAGCTGCTCTCCCCGCTCAAGCGCCGGTTGCAGATCGGCAAACTGCAGTTCCCGCTCACGGATTAGATAATCTATGCCATAAAGCGCGACCCGACGATAATCTCCGATAATGCGACCACGGCCGTAACCATCCGGCAAACCGGTCAAAATTCCCGATTTTCGGCAGCGCAACATCTCGGGAGAGTAGACGTCGAACACGCCCTGGTTATGGGTTTTGCGTAATTCGCTGAAGGTATATTCAAATTCGGGATCCATCTCCCGGCCATATGCTTCAAAAGAGCTGCGGATCATATTTACGCCGCCAAATGGATGCAGTGCTCTTTTAAGGGGCTTGTCGGTTTGCAGGCCAACAATCTTTTCCAGCCCCTGCTCGATATAACCTGGCCCGTGGGCAGTAATGGTCGTGGCAATATTGGTATCAAAATCGACCGGTGCGTGGGTGGCGTTCTCGATACGGATCCCCTCCATCACCTTGTTCCACAAAGTGGTGGTCGCTTCGGTCGCATCTGCTAAAAACTGTTCGTCACCTTCATAGGGGGTGTAGTTCTGCTGGATAAAATCACGGACGTTGATCTCGTGCTTCCAGTTTTCACCGGCAAACCCTTGCCATGCCTGACGGAATTTATCCTGATCCAATTGCATATCAACTTTCATCAAATAAACCTCATTCACTACTCATGACACAAGAGTGGAAGATCTCAGACGCACTCGGCCTGACGAACCTGCTGCCCCAGACGAATGGCATCCAGCGCGATCATTTTCTCTTCATTGGTGGGAATAACCGCCGCCAGTACCATGGATTCTGCCGCCGAAATTACCCGGCAGCCCTCGCTATTGGGACGCTGGTTAAACGGCTCGCTGATCGCTACGCCAAATACCTGAAGTCGTTCGCATACCAGCTTTCTGATAAAGGCCGAGTTCTCGCCGATCCCGCCGGTGAAAATAACGGCATCCAGCCGGCGCAATGAGGTGGCATGACCGCCGATATGGCGGGCAATACGATGGACAAAAGCGTGAATGGCCAATTTTGCCCCGGGATGTCCTTCGTGATAGGCAGATTCCAATACCCGCATATCGGAGGAGAGCCCCGAAATACCCAGCAGGCCGGACTGCTTGTTCAATACCCGCTCGATATCCTCGATGGATTGACCCGTCTTGCTGGCGATATAGGCCAGCGCGCCAAAATCGATATCGCCGCTTCGGCTGCCCATGATCAACCCCTCCAGCGGCGTCATCCCCATCGAGGTATCGACGCTCTTGCCATCCTGTACAGCGCAAATAGAGGCGCCATTGCCCAGATGGGCGATGACCAGACCGGCATGCTGCTCATCCAGCCCCATAAATACGCAAGCCTGCTCGGCGACATAGCGATGGGAGGTACCGTGGAAGCCATAGCGGCGCACGCCGTAATCCTGCAAATATTGGTAAGGCAGCCCATATATATAAGCTTCCGGCTTGAGGGTCTGGTGAAAGCCGGTATCAAATACCGCAATTTGGGGCTGGTTGGGAAATAGCTGGCGGGCGGCCATCACGCCACTTAAATTGGCGTGATTGTGCAGGGGGGCCAAGGGTGACACCTGCTGTATTTTGGCCAAGACATGTTCATCAATGATCACGGCTTCGCTAAATTCACTACCACCATGAGCAATACGATGACCCACCAGTGCAATGGCACCCAGCAGATCCCGTTTTTTCAATTCCGCCGCGATGGCAGCCAATGCACAGGTGTGGTTATTTTCAGTTAATGACATAGCGGGCTCTTTACCCACTTGCAATTGGGGATGGGCCGTCTCAATACCATCCGCCATACCGGATATCACCACCTCACAGGATTGACTCTCCAGTACCGAGAATTTGACCGATGAGGAGCCGCAATTGATAACCAGAACCAACGAATCAAACTTCATTACATCGCCTCGAGATTAATAGTGTCGAGTCACTGCAGTCAGGGCATTTCGCCATAAACAGAAAGTCAAAAAACGGCAAGCCTTACCCAGGGCCCACATAATTGTGGCCAACGAAGAACCGGTTATTGCTCATGTCTGACTGCACCATCCAGACCCCGCCAGGGGGGCCTGAATGGTTGATGACTTGCAGAAAAGGTTTTCAGAACAGCTTGGAAACTATATTCAGGATGGTCAGCACACCGATGATGGTGACAAACAGGTTGCTGGCCTGACCTTTATATTTTTCAAGTGCCGGTGTCTTGCTCACCGCATACATCGGCAGCAGACAGAGCAGGGAGGCGATGATTGGCGCCCCCATTGCCTCAATCAGGTCGAGGATGTTGGGGTTCACATAAGCGACCAGCCAGGTGGAGCCCATGATGAACAACATACTGACCATGTTGAGTTTTTTACTGGAAACCTTGCTCTTGTCGCCCTGATAGCCAAAGCGGAGGATAAGGCCATTCAACCCTTCCAGCGTCCCCAGATAGTGACCGAAGAAGGATTTGAAGATAGCAACCAGCGCGATAATGGACGCCGCATACTCCAGGGTGGTGGCAAACGCAGACTTGCTGCCCGTCATTGAGGAGAAGTGGTTGGCCAGATAGGAGAGCACCGGAATATTCTGGGCTTTGGCTTCCGCCATATTTTGCGGTGACAGGGTAAAGAGGCAGCTGAAGGCAAAGAACATCACCACGGCCACCATCAGCATGCTGGCACCGGAGATAATCTTCGAGCAGCGCTTTTCGGTAAAATCACGACCGAACTCCTGCTCATACTCTTCCCGTTTGGAGACAATGAAAGAAGAGACAATCGGCGAGAAGTTGAAGGAGAAGACCATGATGGAGATCCCCAGCCAGACGGTGACCAGAATACCATCGTGGCCAAACATCGATATCTCGCTCAGATTGACCTGATCAAAGACGGCACTGTTCCAGTACGGGACGAGGGAGAGAGAGATAACGATCAGACTGGCAATAAAGGGAAAGACCAGATAGCTCATTACGCGAACCATCAGATCCTTACCGAAATAGATCACGAAGGCCATCAACAGCAGCAGCCCAAGGGCGACAACACCCCGATTGAGCGGCGCCATTTGCAGTTGATGTTCCCAGAATGCCATGAAGGTATTGGTGATTGTCACACCATATATCCACAGCAGTGGGCAGATGGCAAAGAAATAGAGGAAGGTAATTACCACGCCACCCATTTTGCCAAAATGTTCTTCAACGGTTTCGGTGATATTGGCTGAAGGATTGCTGCCGGAAAGACATAATCTGGCCAACGCCCTGTGGCAATAAAATGCAATGGGGTAAGCCAGCACCAGCATGATTAATATTGGGATCAGGCCACCATATCCGGCCCGAATTGGAAAGAACAAGACCCCCGCCCCGATAGCAGTACCGAACAGACCTAATCCCCATGTGGTATCCGATTTACGCCATGCACGCGTATTCTCTTTACTGCCGGTGACAACACTGTCTAATATCATGACTGCATTCCTTACAGGCTAAATTTACGAATATTGTTCTGTTCGATAATTTCGGCGATCCGAGTCAGATCAATATTGCCACCCGAAATAATGCTGACGGTCTTTTTACCTTCGACATAATGTTTCAGCTTGCCACTGAGCAGCGCTGCCGAGGCCAGAGCTCCCGCCCCTTCGGTAATCACCTTGTTGCGCTGAATAAGGTCAACCATGCTATGACGAATATCATCCTCGGTGACCAGTACAATATCATCCACCAATTGTTTGACGATTTCGAAGGTCAGTGAACCGGGTCTTGCCACATCACAGCCATCGGCCAGCGTGCTGCTGGTTCTGTGATTGGTCATGGTACCGGCATAGAAAGAGGCCGCCATACCGTGCACATTCTCGGATTGCACACCAATCACCTTGATGGTCGGATTAATAGATTTGATAGCCATGGCAACACCGGCAATCAAACCACCGCCACCGATCGGCACTATGATGTTATCGACATCATACAAATCTTCGATAATTTCCAGGCCAATGGTGCCCTGGCCGGCAATTACTTTTGCATCGTCGAAGGGGGGGATAAATACGCGGCCTTCCATCTCCACGATTTCGCTGACTTTGGCAATGGTGTCATTGAAGCTATTTCCATGGAGGATCACTTTGGCTGAATAGTCACTGGTTGCAGCAATTTTTGATTTGGGGGCACAGCAAGGCATGACCACCTTGGCATCAATTCCAAGCATAGCACTGGAGAGTGATACACCTTGGGCATGATTGCCCGCCGAGCAGGCGACAACACCTTTTTGTCGGTCTTCCAGACTTAATGAACTGAGTTTGTTGAAGGCACCACGAATTTTAAAAGAGCCTGTACGTTGCATGTTTTCAAGCTTGAGGTAAACCTCGCCATGGCAACGTTCGCTGATGTAGTTAGAGGGTAGTTGCGCGGTCTTGTATATATGATTGGTCAGTCTTTTTTTGGCTTCAGTTATATCATGAAGACCAATGGGCAGATTGCTATACATCTTCATCGCAAATCTCTTTTTATTTATTAATTTGTAGGGTTTTATTTCACAGGGCGAAGCGATACTAGGTTCTATCACTTGCAATTAATGTGAGCATAAACACAAAAAAATCTACAAAGAGACTGCGTTACGGTGAAATTATCAAAAAATGTGATGACAGCAACACTTGAATCCAAATGGATTAAAAAAAGTAATCAGACATTGGGAAATAATATAATTAACAACTCCAAAACAAAGCCGTAAATATTAGATTTTTCAGGGCAATTGCGTTGCTTTTGCAACCGGCAATCAGTTGCTTGCCTGCCAGAACCGGGACAATAAAAAAGGGAGCCTATAAGGCTCCCTCTCGACAACACAGAACCGATTACTCGGCTGCCGCATCATCTTTCTTGTACTTGGCAGCAGTCTCTTTGATCAGAGCCTGCAACTCGCCAGCCTGGAACATCTCGATCATGATGTCACAGCCACCGATCAGCTCACCTTCAACCCACAGTTGCGGGAAGGTCGGCCAGTTGGCGAATTTTGGCAATTCGGCGCGGATATCCGGATTCTGCAGGATATCAACGTAGGCAAACGGCTCGCCGCAGGACATCAGAGCCTGGGAGGCCTGGGCAGAGAAGCCACAGCTGGGTAGCTTGGGGGAGCCCTTCATGTAGATGATGATGGGGTTGTCAGCCAGCTGCTGCTTAATCTTTTCAATAGTTTCCATAGGTGCCTCACTAGAGCGATTTCGGCGGCCATTCTACTGCAATCTTGCCCGAGCACAAACTGACAAAGGGGTGACCCGGCTCGAATTGTGCAAAGAACCCACACAGGATTGATCGCGATCATGGCGCCAATCAAGAGTTGTTAGGCCATCTTTGATACTGCTACAATCCCTTGGCTTTGGGCTACCCAGCCCCATCATTTTAAAAACAACTCTTTTCACATATAGAAAAGAGTACGCAATGTCTTGCAACCGTCGCCTTCGCACGGTCCAGCCAATGGAGAGTAGAAAATGGCATTCGAACTTCCCGCTCTGCCCTATGCAATCAACGCTCTGGAACCGCACATCTCCCAGGAAACTCTGGAATATCACCACGGCAAGCACCACAACACCTACGTGGTCAACCTGAACAATCTGGTGCCGGGTACCGAGTTTGAAGGCAAGTCTCTGGAAGAGATCATCAAGACCTCCAACGGCGGCATCTTCAACAACGCTGCCCAGATCTGGAACCACACCTTCTACTGGCACTGCCTCTCCCCGAATGGCGGTGGCGAGCCGACTGGCGCCCTGGCTGATGCCATCAACAAGGCATTCGGCTCCTTCGCCGAGTTCAAAGATGCCTTCACCAAATCAGCCATCGGCAACTTCGGTTCCAGCTGGACTTGGCTGGTGAAGAAAGCTGACGGCTCTCTGGCTATCGTCAACACCTCCAACGCTGGCTGCCCGCTGACTGAAGCCGGTACCACCCCGCTGCTGACCGTTGACCTGTGGGAGCACGCCTACTACATCGACTTCCGCAACCTGCGTCCGAAGTACATGGAAACCTTCTGGGCTCTGGTTAACTGGGAATTCGTGGCCAAGAATCTGGCTGCCTAATCAGCCTCGCTTGCCAAAACGCCCCGCTCTGCGGGGCGTTTTTTTATCTCTATGTGGCTGCGAGAATGAATAAGGCGCCCGCAGGCGCCTTTTACATATCGAGATAGCCCGTTTACTGGTCCAGCTCGTCCATATATTCATCCAGATTGGCATCGTCGGCCTGCTCTTGCTGAGACGCTTTCAGCTCGGTCTGCTTGCCCGTCACCTTGCCTTGGTTATATTGCAGGTAGAAGTCCTTGGTCAGCGCATAGGGGTCGAGGGAGTTGTCGATGATCCGCTCCTGATCGATAAGCTTGGCACGTGTGCCCAAGCCATCCAGGGCCCAGTGTGCAACCTTCATCGGGAAGGTTAACAGGGCATAGGGGAAGTAGAAGCTGTCAATCGCATCACCAACCAGCTCCCGGGTGGTAGTCGGGCCGTAGACAGGCACCATGATGTAGGCACCATTACCGATATCGGCCCTGCCCAGCACTGTGTCCATTTCCAGCTTGTTACGCTCAAGGCCGGCATGTTTGGCCACATCAAAGATACCCAGCAGACCGACCGTAGTGTTGAGGGTAAAGCGCCCCAGGTTGGTGCCAGCCCCCTTCAAATCACCGGTGATCAGATGGTTCACCATGCTGCTCGGTTCATCAAAGTTGGCAACAAAGTTGGCAATACCATCCTTCACCCCTACCGGAATGTAGCGGGCATAGGCATGTACCACTGGACGTGCCACATAGGGCTCCAGCACATCATAGTTGACCGCCCACATGGCCCGGTTGGCCCCCTGGAAGGGATCGCGCGGATCGGCCGCCGTACTGGTTGCACCCGGATTATTCATGCCGGGATTGAGATCCAGACTCTCTGGGCCAGGCTTGGGTGGGCCACCGGCACAGCCAGCCAGCAAGAGGGCTGCCAGTATGGCCCCTGAACGAAGATACATATGATTGTCCTGACGTTTTATTTTGATTTATCAGAAGTATAGATAACCCGGCTCCTATCCAGGAGCCGGGTTATCCAAAGGCATATTAGAGGGCGTGATCGATACGGATGTCAATCGGAGCAGCAGGGATCTCGGCCGTCTTGACCGGCACGGATACCCCTTCGAAGGCTCCTTCCTTGTTCATCACATTGCCACCGCGCGAGAGACGTGCCTTGAACTGCAGCTCCGGATAGGCCGCCAGCTTGCTGCCTTCCATCATGGCATCGCCATCCCCTAGTGACAGGGTAACTGGCAGGGTTGGCCCTGCGATACGCTTCACGGCGATGGGCATGGGCGGCCCGTTGGGCACCACGGCAAAGACGAAGAGATGGGCATCTTCCGGCATCTGAATGCCCGCCGCCAACGTGACGTGGATGGGGAATTCCCCCTCCTTCACCGCCAGCGGTTGTCCCTCAACTGTACCCGCTTTGGCTGCGCCTGAATTCGTCACCTCGATGCCGCGCTGCTTGAGCTGCGCGCGGGCATACTCCATGGAGCGCTCGACCATCACGTAACGAGGAGTGCCTTTCTCCATCAGTGGCAACATCGCCTGCCAGCGAGCCAGCGCGGTCTGGAAGTCCTCTTTTTGCAGCGCCATAAAGGCATAGACGGAACGCGCTTCAATATTGTCCGGATCCTGCGCGATAGCAGCCTGCAACAGGGCATCCGCTTGCGCCTCATCCCCCGTCATCATCAGCGCCTGCGCATAGGGCACCGCCACCAGCGACTTCTGGGGAGCCAGCTTGTAGGCCCGCTCCAGCGCCTCGCTGGCCATCTCGGGATCATTGCCATCCAGCGCCAAGCGCCCCAGCAGCAGCCAGCCGCGGTAGTCATTCGGTTCATCCTTGAGGCGGGTACGCAGTGCCAGCGTGAAATCCAGCAGGTCCTGCTCGGTCACCTGGGCATCCCGCTCCACCAAAATGCGGTTGCTCAACTCGCCAAGACGGCCGCTGGCATCTTGCCAGCGACTCACCTCTTGCCAGGAGCCCAACTTGTAGTAGAGCCCCAGGCTCACCACCAACAGCACCAGCACACCCGGGATCCAGATCAGACTCTTGCCACTGCGGGCGGTCTGCTCCACATCAGGGATATCATCCAAGAGGCTTCGTTGCAGCTCGACCAGCGAGTCGGACTCCTCAGCCAGAACACCCTGCTCGCGCTCTTCGCCAATTTCCAGCAGCCGCTGGCGATAGAGCTGTTTGTTGAGCGCCGAGCGACTGATACTCTGTTTGCCTTCACCACGCCACAGCGGCACGACGAGCGCCAGACTCACCAGCACCAGCAAGCCCGCAATCACTATCCAAAAAGCGGTCATTGTTTCTCTTCCTCTTTGAGCAGCTCGGCCAGTCGGCGCTGCTCCTCCTCGCTCAAGGCGTTATCCAGTTGTTTTTTCACCGCAGGTGGCCGGCGGCTGCGCATCACGACCACGGCGCCACCAATCAGGATCACCAGCAGCGGGCCGAGCCAGAGGATCAGGGTGGAGGCCATCAGGGGCGGGTTATAGAGGATAAAGTTGCCGTAGCGGGCCACCATGTAATCCACGATCTCCTCTTTATCCTTACCCTCGCGCACCATCTGGTAGGTCTTGTCGCGCAAGTCCTTGGCCAGCCCAGCATTGGAGTCGGCGATATCCTGGTTCTGACACTTGGGGCAACGCAGCTCCTTGGTCAGTTCACGGAAGACCTGCTCCTGATTGTCGTTGTCGAAGGTGTAGACATCGATAGCGGCCATGGCGGGCGCTTGCACCACCCATCCCAGCAACAGCAGCAGGGAAGCAATAAATACTCTCATCAGGACTCCCCTCACTTCATGGCATCAAAGATGGGTTTGAGGGTCGACGCCCAGTTCTCGGGGTTGATATCCCCCACGTGGCGATACCGGATGATCCCCTTGCTGTCGATAAAGAAGGTCTCCGGCGCGCCGTATACCCCGAGATCCAGCCCCAGCATGCCGTCCGGATCATAGAGGTTGACCTGATAGGGGTTGCCCAGCTCAGCCAGCCATTTGATCGCCTTGTCGCGCTCATCCTTGTAGTTCATGCCGATGATGGGAATACCCTGCCCTGCCAGCTGTTTGAGGTAGGTGTGCTCGCCGTAGCAGGTGGGGCACCAGGTGGCCCAGACGTTGAGCAACATGGGGCGACCGGTCAGGATACTGCGATCGTGCTGCTTGTTCAGATCGTAAATGTCCTGCAAAGTGAACACCGGCACCTCTTTACCCACCATCACGGACTCAAGCTTGGTGGGATCGGAGTAGAGCCCCTTGAACAGGAACACTGCCCCCAGCAAAAAGACGATAAAGGGGATTAAAAACAACCAGGTCTTTTTGTTCATGCCTTGGCCTCCTCCTCACGACGGCCGAAACGGTAACGCTTGTCGAGCATCGCCAACACGCCACCAATAGCCATAAAGACGCCGCCGAACCAGATCCAGCGCACGAACGGCTTGTAGTAGATCCGCACCGCCCAGGCACCGTTGTCGAGCTGTTCCCCCAGCGCCGCATAGAGATCGCGGGTGATACCGGCATCGATGGCCGCTTCGGTCATCGGCATCCGGGTCACCTTGTACATCCGCTTCTCCGGCTTGAGCAGGGCCACCTGCTTGCCATCCTTGTGCACTTCCAACACGCCCTTGAAACCATCGTAGTTGGGGCCGTTCTTCTCTTTTATCCCGGCAAAGACGAACTCGTAATCGGCAAAGTGCACCCGATCACCCGCCTGCATTCGCAGATCCTTCTCGATGCTGTAGTTCTGGGTGCAGGCGATACCAATGATGCTGACTGCCAGCCCCACGTGGCCAAGAATCATGGCCCAGTGGCTGTTGCCAAGCTTGCGCACACCGACTGCAAAGCTGTGCTTGTGGGTCGCCCGCGCCCAGGTCTCCTGCACGCTGGTGACGATGATCCAGGCCCCCAGACCAATCCCTACCGCCGCCCACGGCTTGAAGGTTTCGGCAAAGAGCTGCGGCAACAGCAAGGCTGCGGCCAGACTCAGCACCAGTGCCACAACCACCTTGCTTTTGAGTTCCCCCAGCTCCTGACGACGCCAGCGAAACAGCGGGCCAACCCCCAGCAGCAGGGCAAACGGGATGATCAGCCAGCTGTAGATGTGGTTGAAGAAGGGGGTACCGATAGAGATGCTCCCCAGCCCCAGCTCCTTGTGCACCAGAGGCAGCAAGGTACCGAGCAGCACGGTCAGCAGACCCGCCACCAGCATGATGTTGTTGCAAAGCAGCAGGGTCTCGCGGCTCCACAGCTCGTGTTTACCGTGGCTCTTCACCTGCGAGCCTTTGAAGGCAAACAGCAGCAAGGATGAGCCGATCACCGCCAGCAGGAAGCCGAGAATAAACAGGCCGCGGGTCGGATCCGAGGCAAACGCATGGACCGACACCAACACGCCGGAGCGCACCAGGAAGGTACCCAGCAGGCTCAACGAGAAGGCGGAGAGGGCCAGCAGCACGGTCCACGCCTTGAAAGTGGCGCGCTTCTCGCTCACCGCCAGCGAGTGCAGCAGAGCGGTACCCGCCAGCCAAGGCATAAACGAGGCGTTTTCTACCGGATCCCAGAACCACCAGCCGCCCCAACCGAGCTCGTAGTAGGCCCACCAGGAGCCGAGCACGATGCCCAGGGTCAGGAATACCCAGGCCGCCATGGTCCAGGGGCGCGACCAGCGAGCCCAGGTCGCATCGAGACGGCCGGTCATCAGCGAAGCAATGGCAAAAGCAAACGCCACCGAGAAACCCACATAACCCATGTAGAGCATCGGCGGATGGAAGATAAGACCCGGATCCTGCAGCAGCGGATTGAGGTCACGACCATCGACCGGGAAATAGGGCAAGGTGCGGGTGAAGGGATCGGAGGTGAACAGCACGAAGGCAGTGAAGCCGACCGAGATCAGCCCCAGCACACCGAGTACCCGCGCGACAGCATCGAGCGGCAGACGGCGACTGAACATGGCCACCGCCGCAGTCCAGCCACCTAAGGTCAGAACCCACAGCAGCAGGGAACCTTCGTGGGCGCCCCATACGGCGGAAATGCGATAGGCGAGCGGCAGCAGGCTGTTGGAGTTAGTGGCCACATACTGCACGGTGAAGTCGTTATCGATAAAGGCCCAGGTCAGGCAGAGAAACGACAGCAGCAGCAGCAAGAACTGGGCATAGGCGAGCGGACGGGCCGCCGACATCATGCCAAGACGCCCCCAACTGGCGCCCAGTAGTGGGTAGCTGCCCAGCAGCAGGGCGGTGGCAAAGGCCAGGATAAGCGCAAACTGACCTAATTCCGGGATCATGAAGGCATTCCTTTCAATTGAACGGTGACAACAGCCGCACCACGCACGGCAGGAAAAGCGGAAAAGGCAGACACCACAGGAATCACTGCTTGGCTCCCTTCAACTGCGCCTCGGTATACTCCGGCTTGAAGTGCATACCGTTGGTGGCATCGGCCACTTCCGGCGGCATGTAGTTCTCATCGTGCTTGGCCAGCACCTCGAACGCCTCTACGGTCGTGGCATCCTTGAGGGTGCCCTGGGCAACAATCCCCTGCCCTTCACGGAACAGATCCGGCAGGATGCCGTCAAACTCGACCTTCACCAAATGACCGCCGTTATCCACCAGCTTGAAGGCAACCTTGAGGCTCTGGGGATCCCGCTGTACCGACCCCGGCACGACCAACCCACCGATGCGCAGGCGCTGCCCCTCTTCCGGCTTGATCTTGTCCGGCCCCTTCCCCTCCACCAGCTCGCTCGGGGTGTAGAAGAGGTCGATATTCTGACTGAGGGCGTAGAGCACTAGCCCGCTGACGGTCGCCAAACCCAGGGTAATGGCCAGAATGATAGTGAGGCGTTTTTTGCGTCTCGGGTTCATAGGGTGTTCTCCATCTGCTGGGCCGCCTTGCGACGGGCCTCACGCGCCTGTTTGCTGCGTAACTCGGCGAGCAGGCTGCGGGTTTTCATGCGGGTAGAAATAATGATGCCGACCAGACACACCAGCGTCAGGCCAAAAGAGAGCCAGACATAGAAGGCGTAACCGCCCATCGCCATAAAATCACTGAAAGAGGCAAAGTGCATGCTTACTTCTCCTGCTCTGCAATCTCTTTGACCCAGGGGCGATGCCACTCCCGCATCAGGAGTTCATTGCGAAAACGCATCAGGGTCAGGGCCCCGAGAAACGCGGCAAACGCCAGAATCATGATCAGCAGCGGCCAGAGCATCTCGGGTGAAATGGAGGGTTTGTCAAATTTGGTGATGGTGGCCCCCTGATGCAGGGTGTTCCACCACTCCACCGAGTAGTGAATGATGGGCAGGTTGATCACCCCGACCAGCGCCAGAATGCCGGCCGCACGGCCAGCGACCACCTTGTCGCTGAAGGCGTTGTAGAGGGCGATGACGCCGAGGTAGAGGAACAGCAAAATCAGCTCGGAGGTGAGACGGGCATCCCAGACCCACCAGGTTCCCCACATCGGCTTGCCCCAGGCCGCACCGGTAAAGAGCGCGATAAAGGTAAAGATGGCACCGACCGGAGCAATAGCTGCTACCGTCATGTCAGCCATCCGCAGCTGCCATACCAGCCCGATAAACGCAGCAATCGCCATAGTGGAGTAAGCCCCCATGGAGAGAATGGCGGAAGGCACGTGGATATAGATGATCCGGAACGAATCTCCCTGCTGGTAATCCGCTGGCGCAAACGCGAGGCCCCAGACAGTACCGATCACAAACGAGAGCAGACTAATCACCGCAAACCAGGGCAACAGCGTGCCTGCCAGCTGATAGGCACGCTCCGGTTTGGCATAAGGGTGCAACCATTTCCACATAGCTCACAAAACCTTTTTGTTATTAATCGTTTGGCGAGGCCTACCATACCGACCGCAGGGCAGCATCAAATACCCCGAAAGCAATAAGCGGCACTCTCCTTGATCCATCGCAACATTATTTTTTGCAAAAAGACTCCGTTCGGAGCCAAATCCGGTTCAGCTCACGGCCATCAGTTGAGGCTGACCCGCAACGCCGCCGACACAGCCAGCGGCGTCAGTGTCAAAGCCCCCACCAGCATGGCGGCCAGAATGGCAAGCTGCCCGCCATAGGGCAAGCTCATCCCCGCGGCATCGATGGCTGAGGTGGCAAAAATCAGTACCGGAATATAGAGCGGCAGGATCAACAGACTAAGCAGCACCCCGCCTTTGCGCAGTCCCACCGTCAACGCGACTCCGACCGCGCCGAGCAGACTCAATACTGGAGTGCCCAGTGCCAGCGTCGCGACGACAGCCAGATAGGTGTTCATATCCAGCGACAGCAAAATCGCCAGCAAGGGAGAGATCAGCAGCAGCGGCAAGCCGGTCAGCAGCCAGTGAGCGACCACTTTCGCCAGCGCCAGCAAGCCCAGAGGGTGCGGCATCAGCATCATCTGCTCCAGCGCGCCATCGGCAAAGTCATCGCGAAACAGCCGCTCCAGCGACAACATGGCCGCCAATAGCGCCGCCACCCAGATAATCCCCGGGGCAATACGGGCCAGCAGTTTGGGCTCAGGGCCAATCCCTAACGGAAACAGAGTGATGACGATGAGGAAAAACCAGAGCGGGTTGAGAATATCGGAACGCTGGCGCAGAGCCATCAGCAGTTCACGGTGAATAAGGTGCATAACAGCGCGCAACATGGCGTTACTCCTGCAATGTCGATGCGAAGGGGGTCAACGAGATAGTCTTCAGCCGCCCCTGCATCAGGGTCAGATCCTGATGGGTGGTGAGGATCACCATGCCGCCCCGCTCGGCGTGGGCCAGAAAGAGCTGCTCGAGCACCTTGACCCCCTGCTTGTCGATAGCGGTAAAGGGCTCATCAAGGATCCAGAGCGCCGGTTTCTGTGACAGCCAGAGTCTGGCCAGAGCCACCCGGCGTTGCTGGCCGGCAGAAAGTTGCCCGGTCGGGTTCTCTTCAAACCCGGCAAGCCCTACCCGGGCCAATATCTGCCACAAGTCAGTCTCTGTCTGCTGCGGATGATGCAACTGCTGGTAGAACTTCAGGTTTTCAAAAGGGGTCAGCGCCGCTTTGACGCCCGGCTGATGGCCGAGATAGAGCAGATTGGCATGATACTCATCACGACAGTGACGAATATTCTCCCCATTCCAGCACACCTCACCGGCAAACGGCTGCGACAGCCCGGTCAACAACCGCAACAGGCTTGTCTTGCCGACCCCGTTGGGCCCTTCAATTTGCACCAGATCGCCGGGCGCAACAGAGAAAGAGAGGTGTTCAAACAGAGTGCGATCTTCGCGCACGCAGCTCAGATTGTTAACTTGAAGCAGCATGGGGATTTTTTCAGAGAAAATGAA
Source organism: Aeromonas sp. 84A (assembly GCF_051919345.1). NCBI lineage: Bacteria > Pseudomonadati > Pseudomonadota > Gammaproteobacteria > Aeromonadales > Aeromonadaceae > Aeromonas > Aeromonas sp. 84A. Next base: position 1,735,998 of record NZ_JBQBEW010000001.1, on the reverse strand, counting down.
GCGGTCTGCATCTTAACACAGTATTGGAATACGTCTTTTCAAAGATGCAACAATTGAACTGACTGGCGACCGGGATCACAAAGAAAATATGGTAGAAACCGTCTGCTCAACGCAGCTGGGGGGAAAGCGGCTGCACGCCATAAAATTCAGGAAGGCAATTGCCTTCCTGAATCATCATGAGCGACCTTTTCGCAACGATATCAAGAGCTCAGCCTCTGCCTTTGGCAACTCGCACTCACTCATGACTTCATCAAGATCGGCGCCCAGTTCGACCATCTTTGCCGCTCGGCTGTAGAGCCTGCGTTCGGGGTCCTGCATGGTCAGCTCTTGCTGGCGCTCATTGACCTGCTGCATCGCCCCTTCCACCGACTGCAGACGCTGACCCATGCCAATGGCACCGGTATGGAGCTCCATCATCTGCTTGCGCAAGCTTTCCAACTGACCTTGCAGGGTTGCCACACTGGCCTCGGACTCCTGCTTGCTGCGCTTGCTCTTGAACCAGATATAAGAAGCAAACGCCAAGGCAATCAGGGACACCCCCAAGGCAACCATCTCGATTATCAAAACATCACCTTACTTATCAGAGGGAACCGATATCTTCCCACTCTTCATCGGAGAGCAGCTTGTTCAAGTCAACCAGGATCAGCAGTTGCCCATCGCGGTTGCTCACCCCCTGAATAAACTTGGCGCTCTCTTCAGTGCCGACCGCAGGTGCCGCATCGATCTCGGAAGAGCGCAGATAAACCACTTCCGCCACGCTGTCGACCATGATGCCGATCACCTGCTTCTCGGCCTCGATGATCACAATCCGGGAGTTTTCACTCACATCACCGGAAGGCAGACCGAAGCGGGAACGGGTATCGATGACAGTCACCACATTGCCACGCAGGTTGATGATCCCCAGTACGTACTCAGGCGCACCCGGCACCGGTGCAATTTCGGTGTAGCGCAACACCTCCTGAACCTGCATCACATTGATGCCGTAGGTTTCGTTTTCCAGTTGGAAGGTTACCCATTGCAGCACTTCATCTTCGGCCAGATTCTGTGCAATATTGCGCTTTTCTGTCATGTTTTTATTCCTTTTATGAAAACGTCTACTGCTAAAACTAGCAATAAAACAGCTCGATTGCAGAAGTTATCAGCGACCTTCTATGTTAACCCCACGCTCCAGTAACAGGAGCAGTTCGCGGACGTGTAACAGGGCACACATTTTTTCTTTGACCATGCCCGCCAACCAGGGGCGCTTGCCCTCCTGATGGCGCCATTTCACCTGGTCACGGTGTAACAATTCAGTCCCTTTGAGATGGTGGCAGGCTAATCCCCACGGCGATTCACCAAGCATAATCAGATACTTGTAATCATCCATCTCGAGATGCTGACCCGGCATGACCCACTGGGCAGTATCGACCACATTCATCTTCTGCTCGCGAGAGGTCATGATCCCCTTGTACCAGCCCGGCTGGCCAAACAGGGAGGTGATCTCGCCCAGCTGATGAATACCACCCAGCTCGGTCAACGGGACCGCAAACGTCACACCCGCGACTTCAAAGAAAAGGGCCTGGAACTCTTTGCCGGTATCGATATTTTCCCAGGCAACAGGTTCACTGGCCTCTACCGGAGCAACCTCCAGCGCTGTCTCGGTCAGGATAGTAGTATGGGGCTCCGCAACCTCGGGGAGCAGCACCTCCGCAGGCCACTCAGGCTCCACCGGCAACAGTGACTCCTCCGCCACAATCTCCAGCGGTGCGGTGAGAGTCGCTTCCTGGGTGAAGGCGTCATTCTCAAACTGGACTTGTCCCACCTGAGCCAATAGCTCACCGAGCTGGGCAAGCCGTGGATCGCTTTCAAGGTAAGGTACGGCGACGACCTCGGGGACGCTTTGAGGCTGACGTTGCAACTGTAAAACAGGGGCAGATTGAATCTCTTCCGCCTCATCCAGCACCAGTGGCTCATCGAGCAGCAGGGAGTGGAAATAGTCATCCATCGCCCGAACTTGAATGGTATCTCTCATACCGTCACCTCATGAACCCGTTGCCGCTCAAGGGCATCAAGATGGTTGAGCAGCGTTTCATATGCATAGGTTCCACGACTCCCGGGAGAATAGATAGACGGGGGGATATGCAGCAAGCTGGCATCCCGAAACTTGGTATCAATAGGGATCACCGCATTCCATACTGAATCTCCATATTGATCCTTGATCGACTTCAAGGTCATCAGAGAGGCACGGGTGCGCTTGTCGAACATGGTCGGGATCACGGTATAACGGAACTTGTCACGCTTGGAACGCTGCATGATCTCGAATGTTTTCATCATCCGCTCCAACCCCTTGAGGGCCAGAAACTCGGTCTGGACAGGCACCAGAATGCGATCGCAGGCAGCCAGCGCGTTGACCATCATCACCCCCAGCACTGGCGGGCAATCGATCAGCACGTAATCATATTGATCCTGAATGCGCAGCAGTGCCCGCTTCAGTACCAGTCCCATCCCCTCACGATTGCCCATCACCCGATCAAGGGTCGCCAAGGTAATAGATGCTGGCAGTAAGTTGATATTTTCGAACTTGGTCTTGAGCGTCAGTTTATTGACAAGCTCGGCTGTCGGTTTGACAGCTTGAAACAACTCATAGAGGGTTCCATCCAGGCGATCTGAATCAAAATCAAGATATGCAGTCAGCGAAGCATGGGGATCGGTATCAATCAACAGCACCCGCTGGCCACGCTGGGCCAGGATCCCCGCAAGCGAGACCACTGTGGTGGTTTTACCCACACCACCTTTCTGGTTGGCAACCGTCCAAACAATCACTGTATCAATCCTGCCTTGTTGTTATACGTATGCCACCACCGGGCAAGGTGATCACCTTTATCTCTCCTGCATCCACCGCCTGTTGTACAGCAGGAACCGGTTCGGCAACTACCGTCGGCGTTGCAACCACAGGTGCCGGCGGCACCCAGGCAAATTTGGAGATAGCGACCACAACCTTGCGATTCTGCAGTCTGCCCTGCTCGCTGCCGTTGTCAGCAAAGGGGGAAAACTCGCCATATGCCTCGAACGCCAGACGCTGGGGGGCGATCCCATCAGCAATCAAGCCATTGAGTACCGCTTCGGCCCGAGCAGCAGAAAGCGCCCAGTTAGAACGATAAATTTCATTATTTATCTGTTGGTTATCGGTATAACCCCGAACCCTTACATAGTTATCGACCGGTTTGAGAATACTTGAAAGAGTATTAATGACCGGTGCAGCGTTTGGTCCCAAAAAGGCACTGCCGCTGCCAAACAACAAGCCTGAACTGAGTTCAACCGTCAGCCAGTTCTCATCTTGCGTCAGTTTGACGATACCGGCATCCACCAGCGAGCCCATGCTCTGTTGCAACTGCATATCGAGTTTTGCAAGTGTCGCGCCATCTTGCAGCACTGGCACACCAGAAATAGGAGCAAGTGAAGGAGAGGAGGATGCTGGGCTTTCCAGCAATGATGGAGAGGCAGATACCGGGTTATCCAGCAGGGAATTACCCTGCCCTTCAAGCAAGCCATTGCCGCCAGACTGCATGACACTGAACGCCTGGCTCATACCATCAATCACCGCGCGATACTTGTCCTTATTCACCAGTGCAACAGAGTAGAGCACCACAAATAAGGCAAAGATCAGCGTCATATAATCGGCATAGGAGACCAGCCAACGGTCAAGATGCTCGCGCCCCTGCAAGTGCAACCGATAGCGCTTGCGCATGGCTACTCTCCTTTCAAATAGGCTCTGAGCCGGCGTTCAACCTGCAAGCCGTTTTCACCATGGGCAATAGCCAGCAGCCCTTCCAGAGTCATCTCCTGAAAGAGTGCATAGTGATAGTGAAACGCGCGTAGCCGGTTAGCGATAGGCAGGTAGATGAGATTGGCAAACCCCACTCCATAGATGGTTGCCACAAATGCCACTGCGATCCCCGCCCCGAGTGCTGACGGGTCTTCGAGATGAAACATGGCCTGGATCAGGCCCAGCACGGCACCGATGATCCCGATGGTCGGACTGTATCCCCCCATGGCTTCAAATACTCTGGCGGCATGTTCATTGCGCTCCTGTTCGATATCGATGTCCGCTTCCAGCAGCATACGAATATCCTCTGTGGATACCCCATCGACAATCATGCCAAGCCCTTGGCGGGTAAAGTTGTCTTCCTCCTGCTCGGCCTGATTTTCAAGGGCCAGCAGCCCTTGCTGGCGCGCAAAGACGGCCCATGACTGCAGCCGTTCGGCCTGCGTCGCAAGATCTTGGCGGGGAGGATTAAAAATCCATAACAGCTGGCGCAACGCCAGCAAGATGTACTTGGCTGGAGTCTGCAACGTGACGGCGCCGACGGTACCACCCAGTACGATCAAAAAAGCAGGGCCGTCCACCAGCGTCAAAAGGGAGCCGCCATGCCACAGTTGGGCAATGGCAATAGCTCCCAATGCCAGGAGCAGACCGAGCAAGCCCATGATTAGCGCCCCAACTCAACCAGAATACGCTGGGCCACCTTGTCCAGAGGGAGTGATTCGCTGGCAATCCCCGCTTTAGCTACTGCTTGGGGCATACCATATACCACGCAGGAAGCCTCATCCTGAGCCCAGATGGTTGATCCCTGCTCTTTCAGCAGTCTGGCGCCATCACGGCCATCTGCGCCCATACCGGTCAGCACAATCGCCAATACCTTGTCGGCATAGGTCTTGGCCGCAGAGGCAAAGGTAATATCCACACAAGGCTTGTAATTTACCTTGTCGTTGCCATCCACGATGCGAATGCGAGCCCCTGCACCACGACCTTCCAGCAGCATCTGTTTGCCACCGGGAGCAAGGTAGGCATGTCCTGGTTTAAGCACATCGCCATCTTCCGCTTCCTTGACGCCAATCTGGCATAACCCGTTGAGACGGGCAGCAAACGCGGCGGTAAAAGTGGCTGGCATATGCTGGATAAGCAGGATTGGATGGGGAAAATCCCCCGGCAACTTGGTCAGCACATTTTGCAAAGCAACAGGCCCGCCGGTAGAAGTACCGATCGCCACCAACTGATAACTCTTGCCACTACGCTTGAATGAAGCACTTGGCACAGTGCGTTGCAGGTCAGGCTGACGATCAGGAGTTCTGGACGCTGTGCTGCCCAGAGGAGCACGAGCAACCGGTTCAGGTGCTTTGGGGCGAGCAGCGGATGTCATCAGGAAGCGCTTGCGGGAGATCTCCTTCACCCGTTGTTGCAACAGTCTGACCGCTTCATCTTTGTCTCTGGCAATGTCCTCAAACTTCTTGGGCAAGAAGTCTAGGGCACCAGCGTCCAGCGCATCCAGCGTAGCCTTGGCCCCTTCATGGGTCAGGGAGGAGAACATCAGAATGGGGGTTGGGCACTTGGCCATGATCTCCCGCACCGCACTGATGCCATCCATCACGGGCATCTCTATGTCCATGGTGATCACATCAGGGCGCAGTGACAGCGCCTTGTCCACCGCCTCACGTCCATTCTGGGCCGTATCAATCACCGTCAGCATGGGATCCTGATTGATGATCTCGCTCACCCGACGGCGAAAGAAGCTCGAATCGTCGACAACTAATACCTTGACTGCCATTGTTGTTTTTCTAACTCCTTGGGCCTGAGCTATTAATGTCTACGCGCATATGCTTTGAGCAGACTCGGCACATCCAAAATAAGAGCAATTCCGCCATCACTGGTAATCGTCGCCCCGGCCATGCCAGGGGTGCCTTGCAGCAGGTTATCAAGTGGCTTGATCACTACCTCTTCCTGACCAATCAGGCTATCTACCACAAACCCGATTTGCTGAGTGCCAATCTGCACGATCACCACATGTCCGGTATCCTGGCGTGAACGCTTGTTAGCGCCACGAATCAACCATTTGTGCAGATAGAAGAGCGGAATTGCCTTCTCACGAACAATGATGGTGAGCTGACCATCCACCATATTTGCCTTTTTCAGGTCCAGATGGAAAATCTCGTTCACACAACCAAGGGGAAGTGCGAAGGTCTGCTCACCCACCTCAACCATCAGAGTCGGCAGAATGGCTAGCGTCAACGGAACCTTGATTTCGAGACGGGTACCTTTCCCCCAGGTGGAATCGATGTGCACCGATCCATTGAGGCTGACAATGCTGGTTTTAACCACATCCATTCCGACACCACGGCCAGAGATATCGGAGATCTCGGCCTTGGTTGAAAAGCCCGGAGCAAAAATCAGGTTATAGGCATCGTTGTCGCTCATGCGAGCGGCAGTATCTGCATCCAGAACACCGCGACTGATTGCGATGGACTTGAGTTTCTCAGGATCCATCCCTGCCCCATCATCCTCGATGCAAAGCAGAATATGGTCACCTTGCTGGGAGGCGCTAAGGGTAATAGTTCCTTGCCGCGGCTTGCCCGCTTTCTCTCGCACATCCGGCATTTCGACCCCGTGATCGCATGAGTTGCGAACAAGGTGAACCAGAGGATCGGCGAGCGCCTCTACCAGGTTTTTATCAAGATCGGTCTCTTCCCCCACCATCACCAGCTCAATCTCTTTCTTGAGGGTTCTGGCCAGGTCACGCACCACGCGCGGGAAACGACCAAATACCTTCTTGATTGGCTGCATGCGGGTTTTCATCACCGCACCTTGCAGGTCAGCCGTTACCACATCCAGATTGGCAACCGCCTTTGACATCTCTTCATCATTGCTGGCAATACCCAGGCTCACCAGCCGGTTACGAACCAGTACCAACTCACCTACCATGTTCATGATGACATCGAGGGTCTTGGTATCCACCCGCACCGTCGTATCGCTTTGCACGGCACTGTTTTCTGCTGGCGCAGGCGCAGCCTTGGCGGCTGGCGCTGGCGCCTTGGCTACTTCAGCGGGTTTTGCGGGGGCAGCCGGTGCTGGTTTGGCTACAGGAGTGGCCGGTTTGGGCGGAGTCACCGCAGCAGGTGCGGCAGGTGCGGCAGGTGCGGCAGGTGCGGCAGGTGCGGCAGGTGCGGCAGGTGCGGCAGGTGCGGCAGGTGCGGCAGGTGCCATAGTACTCTGAGGCCCTTGACCACGACCATGCAATTCATCGAGCAGACGCTCAAACTCATCATCATCGATAAGCTCGTCCACCTCTTTTTGCACCGACTTCAGAGGATTTACCTCTGGCGCCCCCATGTGCTGTCCCTGACCATGGAGCTGATCCAGCAAGGCCTCAAACTCATCATCGGTGATATCGCCAGAGCCACCCGCTATCGGGGCTGCTGCAGCCGTCTTGGTCGGAGCCCCACCCACGCCGTGGAGCTCGTCCAGCAGACGTTCAAATTCGTCTGCAGAAATTTCATCGATCGAGCCGCCGCCATTGACAGGCGCAGGCTCGCTGTTGATGGCTGCGGGTTCAACAACTTCTGGAGCGACTTCTTCAACAACTACCGGTGCTGCAGGTTCAGATTCTACAGCCGCAGCCGCACTGGTAGCAGTGCGCAGTTGCTCTTCCCCTTCTGGCTTGCACAACTCATGGAGGTCATGAAGCAAATCATCTGACGCAGGGCTGGGTGCTTCGCGATTTTGAACCTGGGCGAACATGACATTAATGGCATCCAGCGCTTGCAGGATTACATCCATCAGCTCCGCAGTAACGGTTCGCTTGCCATTACGCAAGATATCGAACACGTTTTCCGCACCGTGGCATACATCAACCAGTTCACCGAGCGACAGAAAACCTGCCCCCCCTTTCACGGTATGGAAACCGCGAAAGATGGCATTCAACAGGTTCTTGTCATCGGGCCGCTTTTCCAAGTCGACCAGTTGTTCAGACAACTGTTCCAATATTTCGGATGCTTCGACCAGAAAGTCTTGCAGTATGTCTTCATCAACTTCGAAGGCCATGCGTCACTCCATTAGAATCCCAAGCTAGACAGCAGATCGTCCACATCATCCTGACCATTGACCACATCGGCACGAGCCTCGGGGTTCATGATAGGGCCCTCTGCTTCAATCCCGTTGACAGGAATACTACGAGTTGAATGCTCAGCAGAAGCCTCACCAAACATGGTCAGCATTTCTATTAATTTTGTTTCAACTTCCTGAACAAGCTTGATGACCTTGCGGATCATCTGACCTGTCAAATCCTGAAAATCTTGTGCCATCAGGATTTCTGTCAGCAGTTGCCGTAATTTATCGGCATCAGACTCTGAAGCCTTAATAAAATCATCAAGTTGGTGACATAAGGATTTGAACTGCCCCACGCTCATGTCACGAGACATCAGGGCATTCCAGTTCGGCATCACCAGCTGGATATTGTCATTCAGGCGATCCGCTATCGGCAAACTGGCCTCCACCGCATCCATTGTGCGATTGGCCGCTTTGTCGGTCATATCGATAACGTAGCTCAAGCGCTCCCGAGCATCGGGAATATCATGAGTAGCCAAATCGGGAATACGGGGATCAAGGCGAAATTCTTGAAGTGAATCATGCAGTTGTCGGGTCAGCTGACCTACTTTTTCAAACAGATCGGCTGCGTTGGGGGCACATACTTCGGCAAGCAGTTCATCGGCCAGCTCAAATTCGCCTTGCTCCAGATGAGCAACAAGCATCCTTGCCTGGTCGAGCGAAATCATTGCTCTCGTTTTGGCCATCATCCCTGCAGCTCCTTAGCCAATTCGTTCGAAAATTTTGTCGAGTTTTTCTTTGAGCGTTGCTGCGGTGAAGGGCTTGACGATGTAACCGTTGACGCCAGCTTGGGCGGCTTCAATGATCTGCTCACGTTTGGCTTCAGCGGTTACCATCAGTACCGGCAGATGCTTGAGCTTCTCATCGACACGGATGGCTTTAAGCAGGTCAATACCTTGCATGCCAGGCATGTTCCAGTCGGTAACTACAAACTGAAAATCACCATTTTTCAGCATCGGCAGCGCTGTATTGCCGTCATCCGCCTCATGGGTATTGTTGAATCCCAAGTCGCGCAGCAAGTTCTTGATAATCCGGCGCATCGTTGAAAAATCGTCAACAATGAGGATTTTCATGTTCTTGTCCAAAATTCCCTCCTAAATAGCCACCAGAGTGGCTCACTTACATGATGCTAAAAACGGGTTGTGTCGTGCGGATTATGCCTTAGAGTTTCATCTCAGTGTAGCCAGTACAAACACTTATAGATGCCAATCTCTCAAACGAGCACGCAATCTGTGCATTGCCTGACTGTGGATCTGGCTCACACGCGACTCGCTGACATTCAAAACCTCGCCAATTTCACGCAAATTCAGCTCTTCATCGTAGTAAAGAGAGAGAACCAAAGCTTCTCTCTCTGGTAGACGACCAATTTGCTCGGATAATTGAATCTGAAATCGCTCGGCAGCCAATTCATCGAATCCCGAGCCTGAAGGGGCATCATCGGGGTTGCCGATCACATCCTCGCTGACCCCCAAATCTTCGATGCCGATAATTTTGCCGCAGGAGACGTCTTGCAGCATCGCATGGTAATCAGCGATGGAGACCCCCATCTCGGCAGCAACTTCGGTATCTCGCGCGTCACGCCCGTGAGTCTGCTCGACATTCTCGATCGCCTCTGCAATAGCGCGACTGTTGCGATGCACAGAGCGGGGTACCCAGTCACCACGCCGGATCTCATCCAGCATGGCGCCTCGGATGCGGATCCCGGCATACGTCTCGAAGCTGGCCCCCTTGCTACCGTCAAAGTTGCGGGAGGCTTCAAGCAGCCCAATCATACCTGCCTGGATCAGGTCATCCAGCAAGACACTGCTGGGCAGGCGAGCCAACAAATGCTGGGCAATTCGCTTGACCAGGGGAGCATGACGCTCCACCAGCACGTAGGAATCCTGATGACGCAAGTACGCTTGGGCTTTATTCACGGGAACCTTCCTGTGTTGTGGCCGGTTTCTGCAACAAATTTTCCAGGAAAAACTCCAGATGGCCGCCCGGCTGGTTGGGAACCGGCCAGCTCGCCGCCTTGTTGGCAAGGGCCCGAAACGCCAGTGCGGCCGGCGACTTGGGAAACGCCTCGACAATCAGCTTCTGCTTGCGCACAGCGGCACGCAGATTGGTGTCATAGGGTACACAGGCTACCAGCTCCAGCGAGGTGTCGAGGAAACGATCCGTGACCCGGGTCAGTTTGGCAAAGAGCTCCTGCCCTTCGCGCAGACTGCGCACCATATTGGCCACCACCTTGAAACGAAACACGCCGTGATCCTTGGAGAGGATCTTGATGAGGGCGTAGGCATCGGTGATGGAGGTCGGCTCATCGCAGACCACCACCATGATGTCTTGAGCTGCTCGGGTGAAGCTCAGCACCATGTCGGAGATCCCCGCAGCCGTATCCACCAGCAGGATGTCGACCTGGGTCTTCATCTCGCTGAAGGCGCGGATAAGCTCGGCATGCTGCACCGGAGAAAGCTCGACCATGGACTGGGTGCCCGAGGTCGCAGGCACGATCATCATGCCGTAGGGACCTTCGACGATGATATCGTCGATGGTGCATTCACCCGCCAGGACATGAGAGAGGTTACGATGAACCCGCAGCCCCAGCATGACGTCGACGTTGGCCAGACCCAAGTCGGCATCCAGCACCATCACCCGCTTGCCTTGGGCGGCCATGGCTCCGGCCACGTTCAGGGTCACGTTGGTCTTGCCCACGCCACCTTTACCACCGGAAACGGCGATTACTTTTACTCGATTGTTTTGACGCATTTTGCGCAGACCACTCGCCTGATCCATATACATGTTACTCATAAAACTCCGAATCTTCGGCCTCGCCAAAGCCTGCGCCCCAGAAATAGGGCTCCTCTGTTTCTCGCTCCAGCGAGCCCATGGCTGCTCCGACGAGCTGCGCCGCATTGGCAACCTGAATATCTTCCGGAACCCTTTGTCCATCAGTGATATAGCTGATGGGTAATGAATTCTGGATACACACGTTAATCACTTCGCCCAGATTCAGACTTTCATCCAATTTGGTAAGTATGCAGCCGCTTAATGGAATACGCCGGAAATGGTCAACCGCCTCCTGCATCACCCGACGCTGGGAAGTTGCCGACATCACCAGATAACTGCGGATCCGTACCTTGGCATTCTTGACCAGGGTATCGAGCTGCTCGGTCAACCGGATATCCCGTTGGCCAACCCCGGCCGTATCGATAAGTACCAGCCGACGATGGCGGAACTGATAAAGGGCATTGGCCAGCTCTTCGGCATCACGCACCTGCCGTACCGGGCAACCCATGATGCGGCCATAGGTCTGCAGCTGTTCATGGGCACCAATCCGGTAGTTGTCGGTGGTGATCAGCGCCACTTGCTCGGCGCCATACTTCATGGCGAAACGGGCCGCCAGCTTGGCAATAGTGGTGGTTTTGCCCACCCCGGTCGGGCCAAGCAGCGCCACCGCGCCGCCCTGACGCATGATCTCGTCCTCGCTGATCTTGAGCTGGGCCGTCAACACCTCGGCCAACTGGGCCATCGCCTGATGGATGGACATATCTTCGGGGATCAGTCCCGCCAGTTGATCGGCAAAGGCATCATCAAAGCCCAGTTTCTTGAGCTCCTTGATCAGCAGAGCCCGCATCGGTTCGCGGCGCTCCACCTCTTGCCACATCAGCCCGGAGATCTGGTGCTCCAGCAATTTACGGATGCTGGCCATCTCCTTGCGCATCCCTTCCATCTCCTGATCCCGCTGGGCAGGTTGAGGGGGGCGCTGGCCGGACGCAACCCGGGCTTTGGGCTTGGCAGGTTCCGGAGCGGCGCCCCACTGCCCCTGCTCGGCCAATGTTCTGGGCGCAGCATTGGCAGCGGCCAGACCGGCCGATTGGGTATTACCCAGTGGCGCCCCATTGCCCGGCTTGAGCTTCTGCTGGCGCGCCAGCAAGGCGGCCAGGGTATCGGCATAATGTTCGTTCTGCTCCTTCGCCGGCGACGGCTCGGGGCGGATCATCTGCCGTGCAGCAGACGAAATATTGACGCTCTCATCGTTCAGCTGACGGCGAACCGACGCATCTTTGGGCCCCGGGACCTGGGATTGATAATCGACTGCGGCGACTATCTCTACCCCTCCGGTGACCTTCTTGTTGGACATGATGACGGCGTCAGGCCCGAGAGTCTCCTTGACCTCGGCCAGAGCCGTTCGCATATCCTTGGCAAAAAACCGCTTAATCTTCACCCGTCGTCTCCGCTAACTAGTTCTGCCCTACCGCACTGACGATGCGGATCTGCTTGTCGTCGGGCACTTCCTGATAAGACAGAACGCGCAATCCAGGAATGGCATTCTTGACAAATTTCGCCAGGGTATTGCGCAAGATCCCCGATGTCAGAAGCACGGCCGGTTGGCCTTCCAATTCTTGTCGTTGAGTGGCTTCCACCAGCGAACGCTGCATCCGCTCTGCCAGACCCGGTTCAATACCGGCACCATCACCGCCACCAGCCTGCAGGGATTGATGCAATATACGTTCCAATTCCGGCGCCAAGGTAATCACCGGCAGCTCGGGATCGGGGCCTGCAATCTCTTGCACAATCAGGCGACGCAGGGCAATCCGGCAAGCGGCCGTGAGCACTTCCGGATCCGGACTGCGCGGCGCGTATTCAACCAGGGTCTGCAGGATAGTGCGCATATCGCGGATTGGCACGCCTTCATTGAGCAAATTCTGCAATACCTTCACAAGGTTACCCATGCTGATCACTTCCGGCACCAACCCTTCGACCAGCTTGCTCTGATGTTTGCCAATCATGTCGAGCAGCTGTTGTACTTCGTCATGGCCCAGCAGCAGAGCCGCATGGTTGGTCAGGATCTGGCTCAGATGGGTAGCCACCACGGTCGCGGTATCCACCACCGTATACCCCAGCGTCTGTGCCTGAGATACCATCTCCTTGGCAACCCAGACCGCTTCCAGTCCGAAGGCGGGATCCCGGGTCGCTATCCCCTGGATCTGGCCGAACACCTGCCCCGGATTGATGGCCATCTCCTTATCATGGTAGACATTGGCCTCGCCGGTACTGACCCCCATCAAGGTGATGCGGTATTGGTTTGGCGCCAGATCCAGGTTGTCGCGAATGTGGACGGCCGGGACCAGAAAGCCCAGCTCTTGCGAGAGTTTCTTGCGCACCCCTTTGATCCGGTTGAGCAGTTCGCCACCCTGATTGCGATCCACCAGCGGGATCAGCTGATAACCCACTTCCAGCCCGATGATGTCCACCGGCATCACATCGTCCCAGCTCAGCTCTTTCTGCTCATGAGGTTGTTCGGCAGTGGCAGGCAGCAGCTCGCCCTTAGCCGCTTTGGCGGCAGCCAGTTTCTCGCGGCGCAGCAACCACCAGGCGCCAGCGGCGGCAAGAGCCCCCAGACTCAGGAAGGCGAAATGCGGCATCCCCGGCACCAGCCCCATCATCAGCAGAATCCCGGCCGAGATGATCAGCGCCTTGGGATTGTCAAACAGCTGACCCAGTACTGCGGTACCCATGTCCTGATCGGTATTCTGACGGGTCACTATGATGGCGGCGGCGATGGAGAGCAGCAGGGAGGGGATCTGCGCCACCAGACCGTCACCGATGGCCAACAGGGTATAGATCTCGGCCGATTCGCTGAAGGTCAGCTGGTGCTGCATCATCCCGATGATGAAGCCGCCGATGATGTTGATAAAGAGGATCATGATGCCCGCAATGGCATCCCCTTTGACGAATTTGGAGGCACCATCCATGGAGCCGTAGAAGTCGGCTTCCTGGGTCACATCCTGGCGACGCTTCTTCGCCTCTTCCTGATTGATGAGACCGGCGTTCAAATCGGCATCGATGGCCATCTGTTTGCCCGGCATCGCATCAAGGGTAAAACGGGCACTTACTTCCGCGATCCGCCCGGCACCCTTGGTGATCACCACAAAGTTGATGATCATCAGGATGGTAAAAACGATGATGCCAACCGCATAGTTGCCGCCGATCACCACGTTACCGAACGCCTCGATCACATGGCCGGCCGCCGCACTGCCATTATGACCTTCCAGTAACACCACCCGGGTCGAGGCAACGTTCAACGCCAACCGCAGCAAGGTAGCGAGCAGCAGTACGGTCGGGAAGGCTGCAAATTCGAGGGGGCGGCGGGTATAGACGGATACCAGCAGCACCACGATGGAGAGGGCAATGTTAAAGGAGAAGAGCACGTCCAGCATCAGCGGCGGGATGGGTAACACCACCATGCCGAGCGCGGCCAATACCAGCAGAGGGGTGCCAAGGCCTTTGCCCAAAACTCCCCGGTACTCTTTGAACTGGCCCAATACTGCCTTGAATTCCATCGCGCTTCTCAATTTCAACCTGCTGGTGCCAGATTAAAGCAAACATCAAGCCAACAATGCAAGGCATTGAAATGCAATGGATTTATTTTTGACTACGTCAGAACTTTGTCATTTTCGATATTCGGTCGGAATGGGCAGATCTTTAGCCAGCGGCTGGGGACGGCGCCCCTGACCACGGCGGAATTTCTTGAGCTGGAAGACATAAGCGAGCACCTGGGCAACCGCCGCAAACAGCCCTTCCGGGATCTCGTGGCCCAGCTCGGTTGAGTGGTAAATAGCCCGGGTCAAAGCCGGTGACGGCATGATGGGGATCTCGTACTCTCTGGCGATCTCCCTGATCTTCATTGCAATTTCATCGGTGCCCTTGGCCACGACATTGGGCGCGGCACCGGGTTTGCCCGCATCATACTTGAGCGCTACCGAGTAATGGGTCGGGTTGGTGATCACCACATCGGCCTTGGGAACATCCCCCATCATCCGGCGCATCGCCATCTGCATCTGCAACTGACGGATCTTGCCCTTTACCTCGGGCTTGCCTTCGCTGTCCTTGAACTCGTCCTTGACCTCCTGTTTGGTCATCTTGAGCTGACGCATGTGATTCCACTGCTGGAACGGCACGTCGATGGCAACGATGGGAAGCAGGGCGCAGCAGAGGATGATCAACATCCAGAGAAACAACTCCAGCGCATCGATAATACCGCCGGGGAACCCCTCCATAGAGAGGTTGAGCAAGTGATTGAACTGGCTGGATAACATCCACCAGGCAAACAGGGTGATGAACACCACCTTGGCGATGGATTTGACCAGCTCAATCAGCGACTGCACCCCGAACATTCGCTTGAGGCCGCTGAGCGGGCTCAGCTTGCTCATCTTGGGCATCATGGCTTCGGTGGAGAAGTTCATCCCCCCCATCAGGGTGTTGCCGATAAACGCGGCAATCGCCACCAGTGCAAACAAGAGTCCCAGCGGAAGCACCAGTTCCCCCAGCAGCGCCGGCACCATAGCGATCATGGCATTGGGATCGAAAGCCTGCTCCCTGTCCAGGGTAAAGCCCATGGTGACTACCTTGATCATGGCAGTCGCCAGCGAGCCCTTGAGCATCAGCAGGCCAAAGACCGCCGAGAGCAGAACACTGGCGGTCCCCAGCTCTTTTGAACGTGCAATCTGCCCTTTTTCACGGGCCTGTTGCAGTCGTTTGCCCGTGGGTTGTTCGGTACGTTCCTGGTCGGTATCAGCCATGAGCGCCCCCGAAACACTGGGTGTTGATCAGCTCGCAGCTGACCTCCTGCACCCGCTCCCACATGATGTCGAAGTGACCGAGGAACCCGCCGATAGTGAGCCAGAGGATCAGCAGACCCGATATCATGCTGACCGCAAAACCGATACTGAAAATGTTGAGTTGCGGCGCCGCCCGGGTCATGACACCAAAGGCGAAGTTGATCAAGAGCAAGGCGACGATGGCTGAGAGCGACATCACCAAAGCAGCCTGATACATCACACCCAGAAACGCACTCAGGGTTTTCATGGATGAAACCGAGAGGCCATGCTCGGAGACAGGCAGTGTCTCGAAACTAAGAATGACCAGCCGCAGCATCACCAGATGACCATCCAGCGCCAGAAACACCAGGGTCGCCAGCATCAGATAAAACTGACCCACCACGGGGGCAGACTGGCCATTCATCGGGTCCACCAGGGTGGCAAAACCCAGACTGGTCTGCATAGCGATGACCTGACCGGCCATCACGAAGCTCTCCATCAGAAACTGGGTCATCAGGCCGAGGGCAATTCCGATCAGCAGTTGCTGGCCCAATACCAGAAAACTGCCGGCAGAGAAGAGTTCAATGGGGGGCATTTTCGGGAGCAGCGGGGCAATCAGAAAGGTGATGGCCAAAGCCAGCCCCATCCGTACCCGCGCAGGAGCGAGGCGGCTGCCGAACACCGCCATCACCATCAGCAGACTGCTCACCCGCGCCAGCGGCCAGAGGATGGAAGACAACCACTCCATGATCAGAGCGGTTGTGTAGGTCATCCCACCACCTCGGGGATTTGATTGACCATCAGTATGAAGAAGTCCATCAGACTCTGCATTCCCCAGTGAGCACCAATTCCCAGGGCCAGCAGGGTCACGATAAGACGAGGCAGAAAGCTCAGGGTCTGTTCGTTGATGGAGGTGGCCGCCTGAAAAATGGCTACCACCAGTCCGATAGCGAGGCTGGGCAGGATCACGGCGCACACCATGATGGTCACCAGCCAGAGCGCCTCACGAAAGACGTCGACAAAGGTTTCAGGACTCATGTTCGGGCTCCTTGCGCTCGACCGGCTAACCGGCACCCAGTCCGAAACTGTTGGCCAGCGACCCCAGAATGAGGTTCCAGCCATCCACCATCACAAACAGCATCAGCTTGAAAGGCAGCGAGACAATCATCGGCGAGAGCATCATCATCCCCATCGCCATCAGAATACTGGCGACCACCAGATCGATGACCAGAAATGGCAAGAACAGCATAAAACCAATCTGGAAGGCGGTTTTCAGCTCGCTGGTGACAAACGCCGGGATCAGCACCCGTAGCGGCACATCGGCCGGTTTCTCCACCTGCACGTTGGCGATCTCCATAAAGGTGTTGAGATCCTTGATCCGGGTCTGGGCCAACATGAACTGGTGGATGGGCAACTCGGCCCGCTCCAGCGCCTCTTTTGCCTGAATGGTTTCGGCCAGATAGGGCTGCAGCGCCTCATCATTGATGCGATCCAGCACCGGCGACATGATGAAAAACGACATGAACAGGGCAATGCCGATCAACACCTGGTTGGAGGGACTCTGTTGCAGACCGATCGCCTGGCGCAAGATACCCAGCACCACTATGATGCGGGTAAACGAGGTCATCATGATCACCATGGCCGGCAAGAAGGAGAGCGCGGTCATCAGCGCCAGCACTTGCAGGGTCAGGCTGTACTCCTGAGAGCCATCCCCCATGGTCTTGACGGTCACCGCCGACATGGCGTCCTGTGCCAGCGCTGGCCAAGAGCAAAACAGTGGTATCAGCAGGCTGACCAACAGCCCCGTTTTCAGCCATAAGCCGTTAGCTTTTTTCATGCTTGCCCATCAATTTGCCAAGCTGCTGGGAAAACGCCTGCGGCTGGTTTTCGTCCAGCGGCTCCTCCAGCCGGTAGAGAAAGTTGACCTGCTGCGGTGTTACGCCGACCAGCAGTTGCTGTTCGCCCACCTTGACCACCAGCAGCTTCTCTTTGTAACCCACCGGCAACGAGGCGATGACCCGCATCTGGCCGCCACCCATGGCGGTCGCCAGCTTGCTCTTCTTGAGCAGAAAGCCCAGCACCAGAATGAGACCAATCACCATCAGACTGGAGAGCAACCAGGAGCTCAGACTAGGCACGTTGGCAGATGCCGCTGTCTCGGCAAAGGCCGGAACAGGCAGCAATAACAACAGGAGGCGCATCATTTGAGCTTCTTGATCCGTTCAATCTGGCTGATGACGTCAGTCAGGCGGATACCGAACTTGTCGTTCACCACCACCACCTCGCCATGAGCGATCAGGGTACCGTTGACCAATACATCCAGCGGCTCGCCTGCAACCCGATCCAGCTCCACCACCGAGCCCTGGTTCAGCTGCAACAGGTTGCGGATACTGATCTGGCTGCGGCCCACCTCCATGGCGATAGTGACCGGAATATCGAGAATGGTGTCGAGCTTGCGACGCTCCTCGGCACTGATGGGGGCATCATCTTTCAACTCTTCCAGCGGGGCTGGCTTGGCTTCCGCCGTCACCTGCTCCTCCAGAGCCGCAGCCCAGGCATCAGCCATCAGATCCTCTTCCTCAGTTCCGCTCATCTTGTTTCCTTATGCTACTTCGTGACCGTTTACCGTAATAAACCGTCAATTATCGCTGTTGATCTTCGATACTGCGCTCGAGCTCTTCCAGCTCGGCCTCGCCATCAATTCGTACCCCGCCCCGGGTAACCAGATGCATCTCCGTCTTGACCCCTTCCGGACGTTTGAGCTTGTCGGTGATCTTGAGCGCCACATTATCCTTGGTGCGGCCCATCTTGGCGTGGAAAGTGGGCAAGTCCTCCACAAAAACCAGCAGATTTTCCGGCATATCGACCGGAATGATATCGCCGGGTCGCAGCTCCATCAGCTCACGCAAAGTGAGTTCGGTCTCCAGCAGCTTGGCCCGCAGCTCCACCTTGACGTCCATGATCTCGTCACGCAGCGCCTTGCTCCAGCGTACGTCGGTATCCCCCTTGTCACTCTGCACACCGGCATCCAGCAGCTCGCGGATCGGCTCCAGCATGGAGTAGGGCATCGCCACGTGGAAGTCGCCGCCGCCACCATCGAGCTCGATGTGGAACGAGCTGACCACGATCACCTCGGTCGGGCTGACGATGTTGGCCATCGCAGGGTTCACTTCGGAGTCGAGATACTCGAACCCCACGTCCATCACCGGCGCCCAGGCATCCTTGTAATCCTCAAACACCAGTTTGAGCAGCATCTGGATAATGCGCCGTTCGGTCGGCGTGAACTCGCGCCCTTCAATCTTGGCGTGATAACGGCCATCGCCACCGAAGAAGTTCTCTACCAGAATGAAGACCAGTCGAGCCTCCATGGTGATGAGCGCCGTCCCCTTGAGCGGGCGGAACCGCACCATGTTGAGACTGGTCGGCACAAACAGGGTATGAACATACTCGCCAAACTTGAGCATCTGCACCCCGTTGATCGAGACCTCGGCTGTACGACGCATCATGTTGAACAGACTGATCCGCATATGGCGGGCGAAACGCTCATTCACCAGCTCCAGCGTCGGCATGCGACCACGGACGATGCGGTCCTGGGAGGAGAAGTCAAATTGGGCTACGCCGGGGTCTCCAGCGCCGCCTATCTCTTCCTCTTCGACATCATCGACACCGTGCAAGAGGGCATCAATTTCGTCCTGACTTAACAGATCGCTCACGCTTCACCTATTGCATTACAAAGCCGGTAAACAGCACTTGTTCGATAACGGGGGAAGAGACCAGGTCCTTGAGCACCCGACGGCACTCTTCCAGTGAATCCTTGCGCAGCTTCTCCTTGCCTTCAAAGGTCATCAGCTGTTCGGCACTGGCTGCGCTGAATACCCGCAGCAAGGTGCCTTCAATCAGGGGGATATTCTGCTTGGCCAGCGTCTCGTCGGCGGTACCGCGCACCATCAGCTGGATCTTGATCTGCACCAGTCGATCTCGCTGGGCACCTGCGACGTTGAAGACAAAGGGGCGCGGCATACCGACATAGAGGGAAGGTTTAGGCGCTTCCTCCTTGGGTGTGGCCTCGGCACCTTCCGCCGCTTCAGCAGGCGGTTTATCGGAGCCGGAGAGCATCAGGAAGGCGCCAACACCACCTCCGCCCAGCAAAATAACCGCCAGGGCAATGATAATGATCAGCTTCTTTTTCTTGCCCGCAGCCGGGTCTTTTAGCGTCAACTCGTTATCGTCAGCCATCCCTTGTCCACCCTAGTCTCAAACTTGTTCGATATCATAAACTTACTCGGGATTGCATCAAGCATAGAAATCAATTCCAGAACCGTTTGTCGATTCCACCAGCAAACTGGGGTTGGAAGTGGTGAGTTCCCCTTCAACCAGCCCGTTACCGGACCGCGGCTGACCACTACTCTGACCCTGCTGACCCTGCCCATTAAAGGTGGGCTGGCCCTGTTGCTGCTGTTGTTGCGACTGCTGCTGCACCTGCGTCTGACCAAGCTGGATCCCCTGCCCTGCCAGCATGTCACGCAGCCGGGGCATTGCCTGCTCCAGCATCTCGCGGGTCTGGCCATGTTGTACCACAAAATGGACGTTGGCCTGGCTGTCGATCCCCATCTGGATCTGGATCTTCATCTTGCCAAGGCCGAGGGGGTCGAGCTGAATTTCCGCCTGTTGCAGTTTTTCGGCCAGCATCACATTGACCTTCTGGTGCAATTCGGCAGGCGCTTCCTGACTGGCCAGTTTCAAATGGGGTAAATTCTGCGGCTCACGGCGCAGCGTCGTCTCAGCGGCGGGCGCCCGGCTATCGGCTACCTGTGGCTGAGTCTGGCTGTTCTGGCCATGCTGAACGGTCTGGCTCGGGCTGCTCTCACTGCTAGATGTCGTCGCAACCAGGCTCTTCTCCGCCTCACCGGCCTTCGGTTTTACCTCAAGCGACACCGCTTTGCGCACCTCGTCGGTGCCGGTCACTTCCATCTGCTTGATGCCGGCTGAAATAGTCGACAGCGATGCTTGCGGCCCCTGAGATTCGACCTGTGCCAACACCTGCTGCGGCGCCACCATCACGGGGGCGGCAGCGCTATCGCTCTGAGTCGTCACATTTGCCGTCACTCTGCTCTGGGCTGCGGCACTTTCTGCGGCACTTTGCGCCGTCGTCACGGGCGCCGAACCTTGATTGGCGGCGGTGGCTGGCTGCTGGCTACCCTCGGCGGCACCCTTTTCTGCCCCCTTGCCAGCTACCCCACTTCCATCCGCAGTTGCTGAAGAGTTAGCAGCGCCAGCCTCAGGCTGCTTGAGCCCCTCGCTGAAGGCCTTGAGCGCAGCCCCCTGAGTTGTGGCTTGCGTCGCCGGCCCCTTGTTAGTCAAAGCATTGCTGGCGGCGAGATCGGATTTGCTGTCGCCAGCCTCTTTTGCAGCGAGTGACTCAGCGGATTTGGCGGTGCTTGCCGACTCATCGACCGGCAGCACCTTGGCCAGCTGGGCCATTCGCTCTGCCCCCGTGAGGGGCTTGGTGTGCTTGCCATCTGCTCCGAGGGTTTCTCCCTTGGCAGAGGCTTTCTCCCCGGACTGCCTATCCGTAGTAGTGGCTGCATCTTCACCTTCAGAGGAGAGAACGGCAGCAGAGGCATCGCCCTGCGCCACCACTCGCGCCGCTGAAGACGATACGGTGGTATCAAGAGTCGAATTGGCGGTCGTCGCCAGCGGCGACTGCGCCCCGTTCTGACCGGCAAGCTGGCTGGCAATTCTGGCAGCGGCAGGGGTCTGCTCGCCGTCATCAAGCGCAATCCCCTCCAGCTCACCCTCTTGCGGCAACGGATTGCCGTCTACCGCAGTGGCGCTCTGTTGGGCCGCCACCGCCAGCTGGGGTGTCACTAGCGAGGTATCGAGCTTGAGGGAGTCTTGCAGGCGCAGTAGAAAGTCGGTGGCAGGGACCTCCTCCACCTTGTTGTCGGCGTCAGGATCCTGCTCCTTGCCGGTCTCCTCTTTGGGAGAGGCACTTTCGGTCGCCAAAGATTTGGCTGCTCGGACATGGTTACCGCCCTGAGTGGCCTCGGCGGCGCCCTGTTCGCTGTTCCGGGCCTTGGCAATCAGGGTGGCGAAATCACCCTTGCTGTCGCTACCGGTTCCCCCATCGATACTTTTGCTCTCGACGGAACCGCTCAGAGGCGCTTTGTCCAACCCGTTGGCCGGAGCCGAAGGCGTTTGTGTCAACAGTGTCTGCATCATGATGGGATCCCTGAATTCTGGTGGCCCCCAAAGAGATGGCCGCCGACAATGTCCATATCAAAGCAAGTTACAGGCCAGATTGATGAAAACGTCGCAACATGGCGTACTCATCCAGCATCTTCTGCTCCTGACGCTGGGCTTTCTGCTGCTCGCGGCTCGCTTGCTTCTCCAGTAACAGCTCTACCGCCTTGCGCCGCTGCTGGGCCGCCAGCCACTCTTCACGGCGCTGTTCCAGCGCCTGACGCACCTGCAACACCCCTTCGTACTGCTGGGTCGCTGCCTGTTCGAGCTTGTTGATAAAGGCGTGATACTGGGTATTTTGCTGGGGCGAAATCCCCTGCAGGCCGCGATCGGTCCACTGCTGGTGATAGATCTGGCGGTACTGGTTGAGGGCATTTTGCTGATCCATGAACAGCTTGAGATCCTGCTGCGCCTTCACCAGCGCCAGCGCACACTGCTGCTCCGCCTCCACCAGCCGATCGGCCAACAATACCAACCCTTTACTCATCGTCGACCTCTCTGTTACCGACCATCATCAGCGCATCAATGGCATCGCCACCATCTGCAAGGCTTGCAGGCCATCATCATAGTGAATGACCTCGCGCATCCCCTGCTGCAAGAACTGATCCAGATAGGGTTTTTGAATGATGGCGCGGTCAATGCGCGGATCGGAACCCTGACTGTAGGCGCCGATGGTGATGAGATCCCGGTTCTGCTGATAGAGGGAGTAGAACTGCTTGAGAGTGCGCGCCAAATCCATATGTTCCGGCGAGGTCACCATGGGCATAACCCGGCTGATGGACTTCTCGATATCGATAGCCGGATAGTGGCCCGCATCGGCCAGCTCGCGCGACAACACTATGTGGCCATCGAGGATCGCCCGCGCCGCATCGGCAATGGGATCTTGCAGGTCATCCCCCTCGGTCAAGACGGTGAAGAAGGCGGTGATGGAGCCCTGGCCGTCACTGCCGTTACCCGCCCGCTCCACCAGCGCCGGTAATTTGGCAAATACCGACGGTGGATAACCCTTGGTCGCTGGCGGCTCGCCCACCGCCAGCGCGATTTCACGCTGGGCCTGGGCATAACGGGTCAGCGAATCCATCAAGAGCAGCACATTAAGCCCCTGAGCGCGAAAATACTCGGCGATGGCCAGCGCCGTTTCACACCCCTTGAGCCGCATCAGTGGCGAGGCGTCGGCGGGAGCCGCCACCACCACGGAGCGGGCTCTCCCCTCCTCTCCCAGAATGTCTTCGATAAACTCTTTCACTTCCCGGCCCCGTTCACCGATGAGGCCGACCACCACCACATCTGCCACCGAGCCGCGAGTCATCATGCCAAGCAGCACCGATTTACCGACACCGGAACCGGCAAACAGCCCCATCCGCTGGCCCTGCCCCACCGTCAACACGGCATTGATGGCGCGTACCCCCACGTCCATCGGCTGATGGATCGGGCGGCGAGAGAGCGGGTTGATGCGATGCTGGGCAAACTGCACGGTCTGGGAAGAGAGAATGGGGCCGAGGCCATCGAGTGGCTGGCCGATGCCGTCGATGACTCGACCTAGCAGGTTCATGCCGACCGGAATGCCGTGCTCTTCGGTGATGGGCACCACCCGGGCACCGGGGATCACCCCCTTGAGCTGCTCGCTCGGCATCAGATAGAGGCGATCGCCAGAAAAACCGACCACTTCAGCCTCCAGCGTCCCATCAAGGGTATCGATGCGGCAGAGGGCACCGATGGCGGCACGGCAGCCGATGGCTTCGAGGGTCAGCCCCACCACCCGGGTCAATTTGCCGGCGACCGGCGGTTTAGGGGCGCTGTCGCGTACCTTGTACCCTTGCAACCGGTTCAGTAGCGAGCCGCTCATCTGGCCTCCTGAGAGCTAAAAAGTGCAGCCGGACAGCAACGTCCGGCATCGGTTATGGGCGTGAGTCCTGCGAAGCCGGTTTCTGCGACGCATTGTCGCGCAAGAAGTTGCGCAGCAACTGATCGATGCGACCGGAGAGGGTCAGATCGATGCTGGAGAGCTCGGTAGCCAATTGCAGATCGCCGGGGGAGAGGGTGGGATCGCTCTGCAATCGCCAGTGGCGCTTGGCGCACTCTTCGGCGCCAAATGCCTGCTCGATTCGCGCTATATCGTCGGGGTGCAGCATCAGAGTTACCCCCTGTTCGGCGGCGGGCAGCAAGGCCAGCCCCTCTTTAAGCGCCTCCAGCAAAATGCGAGGAGAGGTCTCCGCTTCGTGACGAATGAGCGCACGAGCCAGTTGCATCACCAGCGAGACCAACTGCTGCTCCACCGCCTGATCCAGCTCGTTAAGCGGATTAGCAAGGCGGGCGGCGAGCCCCTGCCAGTGGGCGATCTCCTGCTCCACCAGCTCGCGCCCCATAGCCAGCCCCTCCTCACGCCCCTGTTCGAGACCGGCAGAGTGGCCCTGTTGCAATCCTTCCAGCTTGCCCTCTTCCATCCCCTTGGCATAACCGGACTCGCGCCCCTCGGCCATCCCCTCTTCCCAGGCGGCCTGACGGATCGCTTCAAGCTCTTCGGCGGTGATGCTGGGGGCCGGCTCCTGTTCGGGCTCCGGCTCCACCACCTCCTCTTCCTGCTGATACCAGTCAGGGGCAAGGCCAAGAGCATTGGTAGGCGCTCCCGCCTCTACCTCGACCTCCATCTCGGGCCAGCCCCAGGTCTCAACCCGGGCATCATCGCCCTCGGGGCGCACATAACCACGCAGTTTGTTGTTCATGCTTTGCGCGGCTCCTCACCACTGCCTGATGCGGGTTTGGCATCGCAATTCGGTTTATGGGCCATGGCTTAGAGGAACTCCTCGCCGCCACCGGCACCCAGCATGATTTCGCCGGCATCCGCCAGACGGCGGGCGATGGAGAGGATCTCTTTCTGGGCCGCTTCCACTTCGGAGACCCGGATCGGCCCCATGGCCTCCAGATCGTCCGCCAGCATTTCGGCCGCCCGTTTGGACATGTTCTTGAAGATCTTCTCGCGCATCTGATCGTCGGAGCCCTTGAGGGCGCGTTGCAGCAGATCCCCAGGCACTTCCCGCAGCATGGTCTGGATGCCGCGATCGTCCACATCGATGAGGTTTTCGAACACGAACATCAAATCCTGGATCTGCTGGCTCATCTCTTCGTCCGACTCGCGGATGGAGTCCATCAGCTGGCCTTCGATATTGGTATCCAGATAGTTCATGATGTTGGCGGCTGCCTTCAGGCCGCCCATCTTGGCTGCCTGGGCACCGGCCGCACCGGCAAACTGTTTCTCCATGATGTCGTTCAACTCTTGCAGTGCCGCCGGTTGTACCTCTTCGAGGTTGGCGATACGCATCACCAGATCGAGGCGCACCTGCTCCGGGAACTGGCTCAGGATCTCGGCGGATTGCTCCGGCTCCAGATAGGAGAGCACGATAGTCTGGATCTGCGGGTGTTCGTTCTGGATGATGCTGGCCACCTGACGTGCATCCATCCACTTGAGCGAATCGAGGCCACGGGCGCCGGAACCGAGAATGATCTGGTCCACCAGATTGCTCGCCTTGTCCTCGCCAAGGGCCGCCACCAACGCCTTGCGCACGAAGTCTTCGCTGCCGATACCGATGTTGGTGTACTTCTGGATATCGTCGATGAATTGACGGTGCACCGCAGCCACCCGATCGTGACTGAAGTCAGACATGGAGGCCATCGACATACCGAGCCGCTGCACCTGCTTGGGCTCGAGATGACGGAAGATCTGGGCGGCATCCTCTTCATTGAGGCTCAGCATCAGCACCGCAGCCATCTCCATCCCCGACATCTGGTCGAGGATCTGGCGCTGACTGTCGGTGATGTCATTGCCGGTGACTTGACTCTTCTTTTCTTCAGGCATCTTTGTTCGTTACCCATTCTTTAATGACCTGAGCGGCCAGATCCGGCTCGTTCGCCACCAGCGCACGTACCGCCTTGAGCAAGTCTTCGTCACGGTGCAGATCCGGCAGTTTCAGCTGGCCATCGCGGACACCAAATACCTGATCGTTCTCGACTTGTGCTGACAGCAGACTCAACTCGTCGTCGCCACCCAGTACGGTGTGGTTGTCGAAATCCACTTCCCCTTCCGGTTTGGCATCCGGATAGAGCAGTCGCTTGAGCATGGGGCGAACCACGGTGACGATCAAGACGATGATCACCAATACCGAGGCGGCAATCCGCACCGCACGCCAGAACCAGGGCTGATCGTAGAGCGGCACCTCGGCCACGGTATCCAGCTCTGGGCGATTGAACGGAATCGCGACCACCTCAAGGGTATCACCACGGGTCACATCAAAGCCAAGGCCACCGCTCAGCAAACGGCGCAATGTATCGAGTTCCGCCTGGGTGCGCGCCTCACGGGTCACGGCCCCGTCGGCACCTGGCACCGCTTTGTAATCCACCGCAACCGAGACGGTCATACGGCGAATGCCACCCATCTGGCGACGGGTATGGCTGACGGTAGTATCCAGTTCGAAGTTGCGAGTCGCCTCTTTGCGGGAACGGCCCGAAGCGGCAGCGCTGGCACCATCACCACCGGTCGCCTCCTCGGGAATATTGGAGGCGGCAGGGGGCTGGTTGGAGAGGGCGCCAGGCACACCACCGTTGCTGCCGCTGGCGCTGTTCTCTTCCATGGTCATTTCGGAGCGCACTGCAGGCAGGTCAGGGTTGTAAGTCTTGCGGGTCTGCTCCTGCTGGGAGAAGTCGAGGGAGAGATCCACTTCCGCCGTATAGTTGTCGGCCCCCAGCACCGGGATCAGGATGGCGTCAATTTTTTGTTTGTACTCCAGCTCCTGCTTCTGCTGCATGGCAAACTCTTTGCGAGTCTGGGCCGAGATCGGGTCTTGCGAGCCGGAGTTGAGCAGGCGGCCATTCTGGTCGGTGACGGTGACGCGGGTCGGCTCAAGGCCATGTACGGCGGAGGCAACCATATCGACGATGGAGTCCACCTCCCCCTGCCCCAGCGCCGCCCCTTTCAGGTTGAGCACCACGGTGGCACTGGGTTTGCGTTCGTTGCGGGCAAACACGTTGTCTTTCGGGATAGCCAGCAGCACCTGGGCCTTGGCCACATTCTGGAACTGTTCGATGGCGCTCGCCAGCTGGCGCTCGCGGCTCAGCTTCAGACGTTCGCTCTCCATCCGCTGGCTGACGCCGAAACTGGAATCTTTGAGCAGGATATCTTCACCACCGATGCTGCTATCGGTGGCATTGGCAAGACCGGCACGGGTCAGGGCCAGCTGGATAGTGGGGTAACTTTCGGCGTTGACCAGCACGCTCTTGCCATCCACCTCATAGGGGATCTTCTGCTGATCGAGGAAATCGAGAGTCTTCACCAGCTCCTGGGTGGTGTAGGTGCCGAGGGGACGCATATCCGGCTCCTTGCCCCACAGCAGGATAAACACCGCAATGGCCAGACAGATGGCAAGCCCCAGGATCAGGGTGATTTGCCGCAGCACATCGGTGTTGGACAGGAAGCCCAGCGCCGAACTCTTCTGCTCATTTTCATCGAGGGCGGCGGTGCCCTCATCGTTTATCAGCAGATCGCCGTTTTGGTCAGTAGCCACGATTTATGTCCTTATTGCTGACATGTTCATGATGTTCAGTCGTCATGGTTTATTGGCGTCGCTTATACCGGCATGTTCATGATGGTCTTGTAGGCATCGACCATCTTGTTGCGTACCTGTACCGTGGCTTCAAAGGCGATGGAGGATTTTTGGCCCGCGATCATCACCTCGGCCAGATCCACCGACTTGTCACCCATATCGAAACGGGTACGCAGGTCATTGGCGGCCCCTTGCAGCTCGTTGACGTTGCCAAGCGCCTGTTGCAGCAGCAGACCAAAGTCGGAGGTTACCTGACGACCGGGTTGTGCCAGCGGCGTTGCGCCTGCTTCGATCTTGAGCGCCTGCATCTCTTGCATCAGGCTGCTTGCACTAATTTCCATTTTCCATCCCCAGACAAATCATTGACGCTTGCATGCAACAAGCAATTAGAGTGCCAATGCGTTAAAAGCGCGATGCGGATGAGTGGCCAGACCAGGCCGGACGGGTTCGACAACGGCAGGTGGCTCTGATTAAATCCGACTCTGACGCCCACTTTTGCTGGCTGGCAAGGAGTCCGCTCTGGATTATCGCAAACCCGTGTTCAAGGCGATGGACTACATCAGCCACCATCTGGATGACAATCCGGGCCTGGATGAGGTCGCAGCAGCGGCAGCCATCTCCACCTTCCACTTCCACCGTATTTTCAAGACGATGGTCGGCGAGACCATTGCCGGATTTACCCGGCGCCTGCGTATGGAGCGCGCTGCCCGTCGCTTGCTCGCCTCCCCCCAGAGCGACATCACCACCCTCGCACTGGCCGCCGGGTTCTCCAGCTCGCAGAATTTCGCCAAAGCCTTTCGCCTGCACTTCGCCATGAGCCCCTCGGAATACCGCCAGCAGCAGGGGGGAAACTGGAAAAGCAAGATTGGAAACGATCCCCTTCCCTTTGACACCTATGATGGCCTGGTCATGCACCCGGTCACCGAACACCCGGGTCTGTTGCAGGGGGCAAGCGTCAGGCTGATGCCCGCCCGGCGCGTGGCGTACATGCGCCGCCTGGGCCCCTATGGCAAAGAGACCTGTGAGCAAGCTCATCGGGATTTGCTCGCGCTGTTCGCCTCAGACGAGGCGATGACACCGGCGGGTACCCTGAGTCTCTATTGGGATATCCCCGATATCACCGATGAGACCCGTTGCCGTACTGACGTCTGCATCGAGCTGGGGCCAGAGATCCCTGCAGGGCGCCAGTTAACCACCCAGACCATCGCCGCGGGCCCCTATGCGGTTTGTCAGTTTATCGCTCGCGGCGATCAACTGGTTGCCTGCTGGGAGACGGCGTTTCGCTGGGTAGTGGGTCAAGGGCTGAACTGCGACGATCGCCCGTGTTACGAGCAATACCACGCAGGCACGGACTCCGACCGGGATCATTACGTGTTTGATATCTGTATCCCGCTGATCAACCGATAAGCCGATACCTCATTTCCATTTACCCACTTCGGTGCCTTCGGGCACCGAAGCGACGGAGTCATGCCCATGAATATCAAAACGCTGTTTCTAGCCAGCCTGCTGGTAACGCTTCCCGCTGCCGCCAATGCCCAGTCACAGAGCCAGACGCTGATCTTTGGCGGCACCATCTACAGTGGTGATCCGGCGAACCCTCACCCGGAAGCGGTCGGCATTGAAGGTAAAAAGATAGTGGCAGTCGGCAGCTATCAGGAGGTCAGCGCCCGCCTCGGCAACCATGCCAAGCGTCTTGATCTGAAAGGAAAGTACCTGATGCCAGGGCTCATCGACAGCCATGTTCATGCGGCATTTGCCGGTTTTCAGGGGATGACGGTTAACTTTCCCGATGCCATGAGTGAGGTTGAGCAGGTGCAGCAATTTCTGACCCGCAGCAAGGATGACCCCCGCCTGACACTGGGCGATGTAGAGCTATACAGCAATGTCTCCCTCGACTACTGGCATCAGCTTCCCCTGCTCGATCAGGTGTTCAATGGTCCGCAATACCAGCAAATACCCGTAGTACTGGCCGGTTCGGATGCCCACACCGGTTGGGCAAATCAGGCCATGCTGCGCAAGGCTGGCATTGATGCCGACACCCTTGACGGTCGTTATGCTCCGCTGAAAGGCAATTTTGGCCTCACCCCATCCGGCAAGCTCAATGGCTTTGCCTCGGAAGGCGGCTGGGATGCCATCCTCAAGGCGCTGCCACCTGTCAGCGACGAGACGATTGCCAGTGCCATCATGACTGCCGCCAAACAACTCAATCAGGTGGGCATTACCGCCTGGATGGACCCTATCAGCAACATTCGCCCCCTCGCCCCCATCTTCAACGCCGAGCCGGATCGCCGCGATACCGGCCTGCTGCCGGCGTACAGCATGCTCTCCCGGGAAGGCAAGCTGACCGGACATGTATCCGCACTGGCACTGGTGGGGATACATGCATCACCCGCCATCATTGATGACGTATTGGCGCTGCGACAGCAGTTTCAAGATGCCCCGGACGTGAAACTGGTGGGGATCAAGATCCTGCAAGATGGTGTCATCGAGTATCCATCCCAGACCGCCAAGTTGAGCGAGCCCTACCTCAACCGTCCCGGTTACAGCGGCAAGGACGATTTGGACAAGCAGCGTTTCAACGAGCTGATCCGCACCGCGGATGCCCATCAACTGATCGCTCACTTTCATGCCATCGGCGATCGGGCCGTCCGAGAATCCCTCGATGCCATCGCCTATGCCCGGGCCCACAATCAGGATCACCGCTTGCTGCACAGCATCACCCATCTGGAGGTGGTGAGCCCGGCCAGCATTGCCCGTTTCAAACCGCTCAATGTGGCCGCATCGATGCAACTCTTGTGGGCCGGTAAAAACGTGGCGACCACCCTGCTGCTTGAAGGAAAAGTGCCCTCGGCACTGCTAGCCCGCCTCTATCCGGCAGGCAGCTTGCTGCAAAGCGGCGCCATTATCGCCGGTGCCAGTGACTGGCCGGTCTCCAACCCCAACCCTTTCCTCGCCATGTATACCGCGATCACTCGTCAAGGGGAGCTTGGCTTGCTGCCCCCCGCCAGCGAGCAGATCAGCCGTCAGGCCATCTTGCAGGCCTATACCCTCAACGCCGCCAAGGTAATTGGACGGGAGAAAGAGATTGGCTCCATCAGCGCGGGCAAGAGTGCTGACCTGATCTTGCTGGATCGCAATCTGGAGCAAGTAGCAAGCGAAGAGATCAAGGAGACCAAGGTGCTCTGGACCATGTTCAAGGGCAAGCAGGTCTATTCAGCCCACTGACACCGAGAGAACAAACAGGCCCGCACTGCGGGCCTGTTGGCGAGATCACGACAGGATTAGCGGCTCGTTTCAGTCAAGTCCTTGTCAATCCAGTATTTAGAGCCGGAGATATTGGCATCGAGCAGCAAACCCTTCTCGCCAATCTGGTAGATGGCCATGCCGCCATTATATTTGGCGGTCAACTCAGCGCTCTCCTTGCCGGCCACCACGCCCACTTCGGAAGTGGCCTCCCAACCCTGGGTCACGAAGGCATCGAATCTGGCCTTGTCTTCAAACAGGATCACCTGCTGATAGAACTTGCCACCAATCCCGGCCGCCAGACCCGCACCAAACATCTTCATATAGGTGTGCTTGCCGGTTTTGCGATTGACCGCCACCCCGGCCCCCTGATTGGTATGCAGCATCAGGGAGAACTTGCGCGAATCGAACACCGCATAGCCATAAGCCTTGTCAAACAACAATTTGGCTGATGGCTGCTCGTTGAACAACCGGATCAGCGCAGTGTCGGCCATGGTATTGAGCGCGACCCTAGCCTCTTTCGCCGTCTTGGGGTTGAGCATCTCGTTGAGCTCCTTGTCGGCCGCCTTAAGCCACTCCTTACCGGTCGCGATGCTCTTGTCGGTCCAGACCCCGGCGGTATTGAACGCCTCTTCACCCCATGCAGAGATGGAAGCCCAGCTCTTTTTGGAAAAATCGCTGACATCCTGCCACACCTCCTTGCTGGTCTCGCTCACTGCCGCTCCCAGATCGGACGCTGCGGCCTTGAGCTTGGCCCAGTCGGCATAACAAGGTGAGAAGGCCAGACTCAGTGACAGGGCCAGCAACCAGTTACGCTTGTTCATTTTTTCACTCCCGTATTGTCGAGTGTCTGGGTTACCTAGGGGGATCACCTACAACAGGCTACCCGCTGAAAATCACTCCCGCATTATCGGAAGGGGAATCCGGTTAAGCAATCATTGAGTCCTGTTTATACCGCCACAGCCCGACTGCGGTTAACAAAAAGGCTGCTCATCAAAGAGGAGCAGCCTTGTTAAGCACAGTAAAACCGGACGGGCTTATTCGACCATCATCACCTTGCAGGTGTTGGTACTACCCACGGTTTCCATCTTGTCACCGTGAGTCAGCAGCACCATGTCACCGCTTTGCAGCAGCCCCTTCTCTTTGAGCACGGCCAGCGCATCGCGGCACACTTCGTAGACCGGTTTGGTCTCGTCACCGTCAAACATCACTGGGGTGACGCCACGGTAGAGATTGGTCCAGGCCAGGGTCTTGTTGTGGGGAGACATGGCGAAGATCGGCAGACCGGAGCTGATACGGGACATCAGCAGCGGAGTGGTGCCGGACTCGGTCAACGCCACGATCGCCTTGACCCCTTCCAGGTGGTTGGCCGCATACATGGTGGACATGGCCACCGCCTCTTCTACCGAGGTGAAGGTGTAGCTCATGCGGTGGTTGGAGACGTTCAGGCTCGGGTGCTTCTCGGCACCGACACAGACGCTCGCCATGGAGGTCACGGTCTCGATGGGGAACTGACCGGCAGCAGTCTCGGCAGAGAGCATCACCGCATCGGTACCATCCAGCACGGCGTTGGCCACGTCCATAACTTCTGCACGAGTCGGCAGCGGCGCATTGATCATCGACTCCATCATCTGGGTCGCGGTGATCACCACACGGTTCAAACGACGGGAGTGGCGGATCAGCTTCTTCTGTACGCCAACCAGCTCGGGGTCACCGATCTCGACACCCAGATCGCCACGGGCGACCATCACAGCATCGGAACCGAGGATGATGTCTTCCATCGCCTCATCGGTGGCGACGGTTTCGGCGCGCTCAACCTTGGCCACGATCTTGGCATTGGAACCGGCTTCGCGGGCCAGCTCGCGGGCATAGCGCAGATCATCGCCACAGCGCGGGAAGGAGACAGCCAGATAGTCCACATTCATGCGGGCAGCGGTCTTGATGTCTTCTTTGTCCTTCTCGGTCAGGGCCGGAGCGGAGAGACCGCCCCCTTTCTTGTTGATGCCCTTGTTGTTGGAGAGCGGCCCGGCCACGGTCACCGTGGTGTGAATGCGGGTGCCTTCAACCTGCTCGACCTTCAGCTGCACACGGCCATCGTCCAGCAGCAGGAGGTCGCCCTGAACCACATCGTCTGGCAGGCTCTTGTAATCGATGCCAACCTGCTCCTGGCAACCCTCACCCTTGCCGAGTGCCGCGTCGAGAATGAACTTGTCACCGATGGCCAGATAGATTTTGCCATCCTTGAAAGTGGAAACACGGATTTTCGGGCCTTGCAGATCACCCATGATGGCGACGTGACGACCGAGCTTGGCAGCAATGTCACGCACCTGATTGGCGCGCAGGATATGGTCTTCAGCAGTGCCGTGAGAGAAGTTCATCCGCACCATGTCGGCCCCGGCGCGGATGATCCCTTCGAGGATCCCTTCGCGGTCGGTAGCCGGACCGAGTGTGGTTACAATCTTTGTACGTCTAGGCATGAAAGACTCCAATATGAAGTTGATATGACTTGAGATTCTGCCCCATCAAGCCCATGGCTTGATGCACCCGTTTACAAACCATCTGGGTGGTTTTTGTTATTAAATTACAATACTACACCAAGGCGGGTGGCATAGACAGTCGGGGGCCGGAGCCCCCGACGGTTCAGGAAGAGTGCGGGGTTTCGAAGCGGGATTCGCGCAATCCCTCTTTTACTTTCTTCAGATTTTCGCGAAATTTCATCCCCCGGCGCAGGGTAAAACCGGTCGCCAGCACATCCACCAGAGCCAGCTGGGCGATGCGGGATGCCATCGGCATATAGACATCGGTATCTTCCGGCACATCCATGGAAAGCACCAGATTGCACTCGCGGGCCAGCGGGGAGTCCTTGGCGGTCATGCCGATCACGGTGGCGTCGTTCTCGCGGGCCAGCGCGGCGATCTCGACCAGTGCCTTGGTGCGACCGGTGTGGGAGATAAGCACCACAACATCCCCTTCGCTGCTGTTGATGCAGCTCATGCGCATCATGACGATATCGTCAAAGCTCACTACCGGAATGTTGAAACGAAAGAATTTGTTCTGGGCATCGCGGGCAACGGCGGAGGAGGCGCCAAGGCCGAAGAAGCTGATCTTCTTGGACTGGGTCAGGATATCGACGCAGCGGTTGATGGCAGAGATATCCAGGCTGTTTTTGGCAGCATCCAGACAGGCCATGGTGGATTCGAAGATCTTGGCGGTGTAGGTATCCGGCCCATCTTCCGCTTCCACATGACGATTTACGTAAGGGGTGCCATTGGCCAGGCTCTGGGCCAGATGGAGTTTGAAATCAGGAAAGCCCTTGGTATCGAGACGGCGGCAAAAGCGGTTGACGGTCGGTTCACTGACATCGGCCATCTTGGCCAGAGCAGCGATGCTGGAGTGGATGGCGGTCTGGGGAGACGCCAGGATCACCTCGGCAACCTTGCGTTCTGATTTACTGAAACTTTCCAAGTTGTTCGTAATTTTATCAAGGGTATTCATCATCACCACCAGGCGTTTTTGTAATTTAGCTTCAGTGTCTTTGCACTCAATCTACGGCTAAGCAAGTTTCCATTCAAGCTAAGGACTATACAAGACAAGCGGTTATCGCAACTAACGCCTGCCATACAAAGTATGACTCATCTCTAATTATTTCGTACTTTTCGTTACAAAACGTCACCTAGCCATGAAAGCGCTTACAAATGTTGCAAAGCAACAACACTGTGAGCAGGCGCACGTTTGTATCGATCCGGCGGGTGAGCAAGCCTGAGCTCGGATAGAATGGGCCGTCATAATCCAACAATAATCTCGGGACACCAGAGTCGTCCCCATCCTGTAACGAAGGAGTTGTTATGCAGCATACCCATGCGCTGGTCGGCGATGTCGGCGGCACCAATGCGCGTCTGGCCCTGTGTGAGCTGGCCACCGGTACTATCTCTCAGGCAAAGACCTACTCAGGTCTGGCCCATCCCAGCCTTGAAGCCGTGGTACGCCTCTATCTGGAGGAACACAAGGTACAGGTGGCTGAAGCCTGCATCGCCATCGCCTGCCCCATCAACGGTGACTGGGTTGCCATGACCAACCACAGCTGGGAGTTTTCCATCAGCGAGATGCAGAGCAATCTCGGGCTGGCACGCCTGCAAGTGATCAACGACTTTACTGCGGTCTCGATGGCGGTGCCGGTATTGGCTGAATCGGATCGCATCCAGCTTGGCGGCGCCGCGCCGGTAGCAGGCAAGCCCATCGCCATCTATGGTGCGGGTACCGGCCTTGGGGTCGCTCATCTGGTCAAGGCGGGTGAGCAGTGGCTGAGCTTACCGGGTGAAGGTGGTCATGTGGATTTTGCTGCCAACACCGAAGAGGAAGATGCGGTGCTGCAAGTAATGCGAGGCGAATTGGGCCATGTCTCGGCAGAGCGTTTCCTCTCCGGCCCGGGCCTGGTCAATCTCTATCGCGGGCTGGTGAAATCCGATGGCCGTGAGCCTGAGCCATTCGCCCCCAAAGACATTACCGAACGTGCGCTGGCGGGTGAGTGCCTCGATTGCCGTCGCACCCTGAGCCTGTTCTGCGTGCTGATGGGCCGCTTTGCCGGCAATCTGGCCCTCAATATGGGTACCTTTGGCGGCGTCTATATAGCAGGTGGCATAGTGCCGCGCTTCCAGGAGTTCTTTACCGGTTCCGGTTTCCGGGTCGCCTTTGAAGACAAGGGGCGCTTCAAGTCCTACCTCAAGGAGATCCCGGTGTTTCTGATCACCCATGAAGGGCCGGGGCTACTCGGTGCGGGCGCTTACTTGCGCCAGTCGATGGGGATCACTATCTGATTGAAGAGGGGAACGAGGCGGGATCATCCATGGTTCAGCCTCGATTCAGTGTGAATGGCATAAAGTAGCCGCACGTAACCAAGAGTGTTGTGCTTCACAAGGAGTGGAAAGCGACTCTCATCCGCTGGATACGTTTGTCACCTGACAAGCCTGAACTGTTTCAACCGGCCTTTTGGCCGGTTTTTTTTATGTCTGACACCTGGGATTACTGGGCCAGCGCCTTCAACTGCGCCTTGTCTGGCGGATTGTTCCAGTCGATGGGACCATGGGTAAAACGGTACTGCAACCGTGGCAGGCTGGTCTCCAGCCACTCTTCCCGAAAATAGGCATAACCCTGATCCCAATCCGGATCATTGGCCCAACCGCTCTGCAGGAAGTAGAGGCGAGTACCCTGCCCTTCCGGCACAAATCGCAGGCAAACCTGGGTCTTTTGCTGGCGGATATGGGGCAGGGTGGGCGGGAAATTCCAGCTGAAACTGAGCAGGTCATAGGGCATGACGGCCATGACCCGGCACCCTTCGCTGCCACGTTCACCCAGCGGGGCATCAGGCCTGAAGTAGATCTCGAAAGGACCATTCGGTTCGGCCACCATCAAACATTCGGGAGCCAGAAAACTGCGCAGACCGCTTTCGGTAGTCCAGGCGTGCCAGACATCGTCTATGTGCGCCGGAACAAAAATGTTGCCTTCAATCAGTTTATTGTCCATAAATCAGCGATCCTCAAGCCATCCATACAAGGGACTCCGGCAGTATAGCCCCATGGCAAATACAATGGACAGTGCTTAATCACACCCTTGTCATTTGCATCGATTAACCTGCCGCTGTGCAGTTGCCTCAATGAACATTGGCTTGATCCGGGAGGGCATCATGATCCGGCTCATGGAAGAACACGACATTCCACAACTGGCTCGGCTGTTTTTGAAAAGCCGCCGCCACACCTTTCACTGGGTCGATCCCGCCCGTTTCCAACTCGAGGATTTCGAGGAACAGACCAAAGGTGAACAGGTGTGGGTAGCCGAGCAGGGGGGCAATATCTGCGGCTTTATCGCCATCTGGCAGCCCGATCACTTCGTCCATCACCTCTATGTGTCAAGCGACTGGCACGGTCAGGGGATAGGACGCGCCCTGCTGGAGCGGGGCCTCGCTGATTCGCCGCACGGCTCGCTCAAGGTTGCGACCCGCAACACGGCGGCAGTAGCCTTCTACCATCGGCTGGGCTGGCAAAACAGTGATGAGACAGGCCACTGCGAGGTCACCGGCCCCTGGTGCAAATTGCTTAGAAACTAGCGGGACGCCCGGCACCTGCGCTTTGTGGTTGAACAGGCACCAGCGGTGCCGGGGGGAAGAACCAGCGGTAGAGATCGAACCAGCCATCTCGCTGGGCAATCACGACCTCGTGCACCGGATCGCGCTGGAAGATCGCCACCTTGTTTTCAGTCAGCGGCACCCAGGCATAGTTGACCAGCGCATATTGCGACTGGATCAGGTTGTACTCATTGAGATAGGAGTCATCGTTACCCGATTCGTGCAGTTGGGTACGACTGTCGATGAGGTAAACAAGCTGGTTGAAGAAGGTCAGTTGAAAACCGGTCACCCGCCACTTCTCCCTGGTCGCCTCCTCCTCTTCGATCACGGTGATTTTGCCCCAGCGGCACACCCCGTGATAGTTGACTCCATTGGCCGACATCTTCAGGTCGTAATGGCAGCCCAGACTGTTGATAAACATCCCGACCACAAACAGCAGCACGACAAGCAGTGGCAACAGCAGCAAGGTATTTTTCAGCGTTCGTTTCATCAGAGATCCCTTACAGCGTTTTTTCGAGCTCTTTATAGGAAAGCACGCGAACCTGGTGGCCGGAGACCAGCACCAGCGATGCCGGTTTGACTGGAGGCACATCGCTACGTGCCTCCATCTGGCAAACAACGCCGGTCGGCGAGTCGGTGCAGTGCACATGGAGCCACTCGAAATGGAGATAGCTGGCGACAAACGCCACCAGCACAGCCAGTAGCAGATTGACGTATATCAGGCCCCTTGCCAGCATTGGCCGCCCGATACCGCTGAGAAAGGCAAGTTTGGCGCGCTCACCAAAAGAACGGGGAGCAGCAGGCTCTTTGATGACCTCGTGGTCGGAGCTTGGAGATGTCGACGGTGGTTGCGCAGCCGCTGCAGGCGTGGGCTCGCTCACCGGCTCGGACAAGGGCTCACTCTCTGTTGGCAGTGCCTTGCCGAAATAGCTCTTCATCTTGCAGTTCAGATGCAGGGAGTACCCTTTTTTCGGGGTACTTCTGATATCCAGCGTCTGGGGGGATGAGGCGAAGTGGCGGCGAATATTGGCGATAGCCACGTTCAGGGAGTTGGGGCTGATGGGGCGACCCAACCAGCCGATTTCGAGCAACAGATCCTTGTCGCACACCTCGTCATGGTGATCGAGCAGATAGCTGAAAATGAGGCTCTCTGCCGATGACAAACGCACCACCCGGGCGCTTTGCAAGTTGTCCTTGTCGGCACAGAAGATCAGCTCTCGCCTTTTGACATCAAAGACATAATCACCGAAGTGATAGGCTGATATGTTATTGCCTGGCGCAACCCCCGTCATACCAACCACCTGTTATTTGCATTCATCATGAAGAAGATGGGATTCCACACCTGATAAAGCCAGATGGCGGCTCAGGACTCGCTGTAATTAAACGAAATTCTAAAGGGTCGAGATCAGCGGCACAATAGATGCAGGCAGGCATGAGCGGGGAAAATGAAAATATGCGTCCAGCGCTGTCGGACTGCGTATCGGGCAGAGCATGATGCTGCGAGTTTCGCCTATCGCGGTCACGCCAATCTCAGCTGAACAGTGACATGGGTATGACGAAAAGCGCTGCTGGACAAGGCCCCTTGCCCCTCACAACATCTCGCCGCGCCTCAAAATAATGGGAACTGGCCTGCCCCGCAGGATGATCCAACGGGGCGAAGTGAACTGACTAGACCCGAAACTGCTTGAGGAGGGTGTCGAGTTGGGCCGACAGCTGCCGCAGATCGCTGCTGGCCTCGGCAACCTGTGCCACTCTGGCCGCACTCTCGCTGTTGAGCGTCGCAATCCGGTTGACGCTGTGGCTGACCGCCTCCGCCACCGAGTGTTGTTCTTCCGATGCCTGGGCGATATACATGTTCATCTCGCGGATCAGGCTGACCTGATTTTTAATTTTCTCCACCGATATCTGCACATCTGCCGCCTCGATGCCGGCGCGGGATGCCTTCTCCTGACTCTGTTGCATGCCGGCACCGACATTCTGGGTCGCTTGCTGCAACCGCTTGATACTGGCGCTGATCTCTTCTGTCGACTGGCGAGTACGGCCCGACAAGGTGCGCACCTCATCCGCCACCACCGCAAAACCGCGCCCCTGATCACCCGCCCGCGCCGCCTCGATGGCCGCATTGAGGGCAAGCAAATTGGTCTGCTCGGCAATGCCGTTGATCACTTCGATGATGGTGCCAATGCTGCTGCTCTCGGTCGAAAGGGTGCGCATCAGGGTGGCGACTCGCTCCACCTCCCCCACCAGTTGATGGATGGCCTCATTGGCATGGCCCGCCAGATTGTAACCCTGCTCCACATAGAGGTTGGCCTCATCGGTGGCGCCAGATGTTTTCACCGCGTTACCAGCCACTTCCTGCACAGCCTGACTCATTTCGGTAATGGCGGTGGCGACCTGATCCAGCTCGGATTGCTGGGCGTCACTGCCTACCCGGGTATCTGCCGAGAGGGAGTCACAGAGTTCGGCGGTTTGCAACACACCGGCAGAGAGCTCGTTGATCTCCGCCACCATCTCCTGCAACTTGGCAATAAAATGGTTGATGTTAGTGGCCAGCGCGCCTATCTCATCCTGGCGACTGATCTTCAGACGCCGGGTCAGATCCCCCTCTCCTTTGGCCAGATCGAACACCGCCTGATTCATCTGGTGAAGCGGCCTGAGCACGTTGCGATGAATCAGCACCATCAACAGGGCGATGATGCAGAGATCGAGCACCAGGATCTGCCAGACGGTGGTGATCAACTGCTGGCGCAGTTGGGCCTGAATGGCGGCATCACTGGTTTGCACCAGCAATCGGGCCACGGTGTTTTTCTGGCCGCTGTCGTCATAGACCAGATCATATCCCCCATAGGCAGTGGTATCGGCAGGCATGGCTGTCACGGGGGCAATGCTCCCCGCCGTGTCACGGGCAAACCCGGCCACCAGCTTGTCCTTGTTGACCACCAGCAAAGCACTCAGGATATCGGCCGCCAGCTCGGACTTGAGTGATGCCTCGATGAAGGCCGATTCATAATTCCACAGCGGGCCGGGCAGGGAGAGCTGCAGCCGACCGATGGCCTGTTCGACCAGCGCACTCTGTTTGCTGTAGCTCTCCGCCTTGACGGCGTGGTAGTTGTAAGCGCCAAACAACACCAGTAGCAGACTCACCGACAGGGAGGTCAACACGGCAATCCTGAACGTCAGACTTTTCCAATCCATGGTTTCCTCCCGGTTTTACGGCAGCCGGCGCAGTGCCATTGAGCGGCACTTGCTATTGGTACTGTTACTGGTACTTGGCATTGATCTTGTCGATGGTGCCATCCGCCTTCATGGCAGCGAGGATCTCGTTGAGCTTGGTGATGAGCTCATCGGGCGTATCCTTGTTAAACGCCAAGCTCATCTGGGTTTCCTTGAACACGAAGACCGGCTTGGGTGAAGCTACTTTCTCCTTGCTGGCCAGATAAGGCGCCAGATACTGGCCGGTTGCCCAAAGATCGATGCGGCCCGCCTCCAGTTTCTTCACGTTGGCGGTATCGTTGGCCGCCAGCTGCAACTTGGCAAATCCCTGGGCCTTGAGATATTCGGCGGCCGCATCACCGTTATAGCCCCCCACCGAATACTGCTTGGCATCTTCCAGCGACTTGACCGTGATATTGGCGGTCGAACTGGAGAAAAACACCCAGTTGTTATTGACCAGCGGCCCTACCCACTTGAACAGTGCTTCCCGCTCCGGAGTGCGGGTCGTGGAGTAGAGGGCGGTATTGGGGGTGCCGAGGGTATCTTCGTACGCCCGTTTCCAGGGCATCAGGGTCAGCTTGTATTCGACCCCGGCACGCTTGAACAGCTCTTCGACCACCTCGGTCGACAGCCCGACAATCTTGCCCCCCTCACCCTGCATGTTGAATGGCGGGTAATCCTCGGTCATCACGTTCAGTGGCGCAGCCTGAACAGCGCTTATCGCCATCATGGAAGAGACTGAAAAAATTGCACTTTTCCACAGCAGTTGATAGTTCATTGCAACCTCGCTTAGCTTGCCATTCATCCCTGAACATCCGCCGTTACCGATGGCGGTGCACGTCTGACCCGCTGGGGTCATGCCGGCTTTCACGGCTCGCCGCCCACCCATGTGCAGCAGCAAACAGATCCGGATTTTGCCTGTGCGCAACGAAACGCAACCGGCGAGGGAGGCTCACAACAAATCGAGGTGGAAACATGCCAGGGCAGCATGAGGGGAGTGCGGAGTGGGGCGGATAAGCCTCTGCCATACAACAGCGCCGTGGCAAAGAAGAAGCGCATCGTTTTATGACAGGGGTCTGGGAGAGAAATGATAGAAAACGCCAACATCCATTTTCCCATACTGCTCGAGGAGACCTCAGAGCCAAACCTGTCCTTTAGCTAAGGTCACGAAAAGAGATACGTCAAATGAGAATGCTAACCCCCTCATCTGCTTCCAAATTAGATTCCAGATGAGCTCCGTCGAGCCACAAAGTGGCACGAGATACCCGAAAATGAGAAGGCCACCGCGAGGTGGCCTTCTCCAAATCAACAATGAACGTCTGGTGGAACTCAATCCTTGGCCGCGTCCATCACACCCTCTTCGGAGTGCGCAGGCAGGATCAGGTTGAGCAGGATGGCGGCAACAGATGCCAGGCCAACACCGGCCAGCGCGAAGTCGCCAATCTTCATCTCCAGCGCACCGACACCGACGGTCAGAGTCACGGCGACGATGGCGATATTGCGTGACAGTCCCAGATCCACCTTGGATTCCACCAGCGTCTTGAGACCGATGGCAGCGATGGATCCGAACAGCAGCAGCATGATACCGCCCATCACCGGCATCGGGATGGAGGTAAGCAGCGCATTGAACTTGCCGAAGAAGGCCAGAATGATGGCAAACACCGCAGCCCAGGTCATGGTGACCGGATTGAAGTTGCGAGTGATCATCACGGCACCGGTCACTTCGGCGTAGGTGGTCACGGGTGGGCCACCGATGAAACCGGCGAAGCAGACGCCGATGCCGTCACCGGCCAGCGTACGGTGCAAACCCGGATCCTTGGTGTAATCCTTGCCAGTCACGCCACCAATCGCCAACACGCCACCGATATGCTCGATACAGGGGGCGATGGCTACCGGCAACATGAACAACGCAGCAGCCCAGTTGATCTCCGGGGTTTCGAAGTGGGGCAGCGCCAGCCAAGGGGCGTTCACCATGCCATCGAAACTCACCTGGCCCATGAACACCGCCGAGACATAACCGGCAATCACGCCGCACAGGATGGGGATCAGCTTGATCCACCCCTTGCAGAACACAGCTGCAATCAGGGTGACCGCCAGCGAGATACCGGCCAGCGTCAACGCAGTCCCCGCAAGAACCACCTGCTCACTACCGGCACGGCCCATCGCCATGTTGCAGGCAACCTGCGCCACAGAAAGACCTATGACCATGATCACCGGGCCAATCACCACCGGGGGCAGCAATTTGTGCACAAACCCCATCCCTTTTGCTCGGATCAGCGCAGCCAGAATGAAATACATGAAACCGGCGGCAAACAGGCCAAACATGGTGGATGGCAATCCCCAGGTCTGGGTGGCGTAGATGATGGGGGCGATGAAGGCAAAGCTGGAACCGAGGAAAATCGGGACCTGGCGGCGGGTGCAGAGCTGGAACAACAGGGTGCCCACACCGGCGCCAAGCAGGGCCATGGAGGGGTTCAGTCCGGTGAGCAGGGGCACCAGAACCATGGCACCGAAGGCGACAAACAGGATTTGCAGCCCGGCGACACTTTGCTTGACTAAGGAAAACATGGATGTCCTTAATTTTTTGATAACTGATGGGGATATTTATCACTTTTCAGTTATCACAAGACTTTTCCAAGGCACAAAATGAACACAAATACGTCACTTGTTGCCTTTTACTGCTTGGGAAGGGCATGAAACTGGCTTTTTAGGCGGGATTCGTTGCTACAAGCATCGAGTATGCGATTTTACGCATTATTGTGACGAACGCCAATCGTTTTTCCATCATGTTTATTGTGTTCATGGTCAAAAATGCCGCCACCAGGGGCGCGCTCTATAATGGATCCTGTGAATCAAGATGGACAAGGAGTCCCCATGTCACAGCCCCCATTCAAGGCCAGCCAGCGCAGATTGCTTATTGGCTCGGCCATCGCACTCGCCCTGTTTGCGAACCCGTTCAGTTATGATTTCGCCCAAAATGAGTGGCAAATGAATCAGGCCTATGCCAAGTCCTGCTTTATCGCCGGCACTCGCATCACGATGGCCGATGGTTCCACCCGCCCCATAGAAACGCTCCGGGTCGGTGAACAGGTGCTGGATCAGCACGGCGGCAGTAACCGGATCCTGGCGGTCGAACGGGTCATACTGGGCAAGCGCAGACTCTATGGGATCAATGATGTGCCCCCGTTCTTTACCGCAGAGCACCCTCTGCTGACCACTCGGGGCTGGGCGGCCATCTCACCGGCCATGACCCGAACCGAAAACCCGCAACTGGCGGTGCTGCCGCTATTTACCGGCATGCAGATAATGTGTCGCCCGGCACCTGCCATGGTGACGGGCAATCTGGCCCTGCAACCCCAGCCGGAATTACTGCTGGTTGAGTCACTCTGCTGGATCGAGGCATCTCCCACTACCGCACTCTTCAATCTGCTGCTCGATGGCAGCCACAGCTACATCGCCAATGAGCTGATCGTTCACAACAAAGATGGCGATGGTGGCAGTGGGGGCAGCAGTGGTGGAGGCAGCAACAGCGGCGGTGGCAGCG
Source organism: Aeromonas sp. 84A (assembly GCF_051919345.1). NCBI lineage: Bacteria > Pseudomonadati > Pseudomonadota > Gammaproteobacteria > Aeromonadales > Aeromonadaceae > Aeromonas > Aeromonas sp. 84A. The sequence goes on along the minus strand of NZ_JBQBEW010000001.1, from coordinate 1,692,539 downwards.
ACAGCGGCGGTGGCAGCGACAGCGGCGGTGGCAGCGACAGCGATGGGGGCAGCAACAGCGGCGGAGGCAGCAACAGCGGTGGTGGCAGCAACAGCGGTGGTGGCAGCAACAGCGGTGGTGGCAGCAACAGCGGTGGTGGCAGCAACAGCGGTGGTGGCAGCAACAGCGGCGGAGGCAGCGACAGCGGCGGTGGCAGCGACAGCGATGGGGGCAGCGATGACAGTGGCAGCCAAGGCGAGTATGCCGGCGGAGAGCAGCATGGTGGAGGTGAACGGCATGCTGGTGGAGAAAAACATGCAGGGGGAGAACGCCATGGGGGTGGCCGCGGATTTGGCAATGGCGTTGATGACAACGGTGTAGATGCCGTCGATGCCAATGGCAACAAGCTCAGAGGTGACGGCACAGTCGATGACAACGGCGTGGATGCCGTCGATGCCAACGGCAACAAGCTCAGGGGTGATGGCACCATCGATGACAACGGCGTGGATGCCGTCGATGCCAATGGCAACAAGCTCAGAGGCGATGGCACAGTCGATGACAACGGCGTGGATGCCGTCGATGCCAACGGCAACAAACTAAGAGGTGATGGCACGGTCGATGACAACGGTGTGGATGCCGTCGATGCCAACGGCAACAAACTCAGGGGCGATGGCACGGTCGATGACAACGGCGTAGATGCCGTCGATGCCAACGGCAACAAGCTCAGAGGTGACGGCACAGTCGATGACGACGGCGTGGATGCCATCGATGCCAACGGCAACAAGCTCAGAGGCGATGGCACAGTCGATGACAACGGCGTAGATGCCGTCGATGCCAATGGCAACAAGCTCAGGGGCGATGGCACGGTCGATGACAACGGTGTGGATGCCGTCGATGCCAATGGCAACAAGCTCAGGGGTGATGGCACGGTCGACGATCGCCAGCAAGTGCTTACCGATGAGCAGGAGCGGGCGCTGCTCAACAACGGCTTTCGCCAACAGGGGCAACCATGATGCGTTATCTGCTAACACTCCTCCTGCTCGGCCTCGCTGGCTGCGCCACGGTCGACACTCCGCCGCTTTACCATCAAATGGATAAGGCAGATGTTCAACTGGCCAATCAGGCTCTCGCCAAGGCGCTGGAAACCCGTACCAAAGGCCAAAGCCTCACCTGGTTCAATCCAGCTAACCGTCACTCGGGTAGCGTCACCCCGCTGCGCACCTTCCGCCATACCAGCGGGGAGTGGTGTCGCGACTATCGCGAGCAACTCTATATCGGCAAGGCGAGCCAGCAGTGGCAGGATACCGCCTGTCGCAATCAGCAAGGGCGCTGGCGGCCATTGCGAACTTAGTGAATGCCACGGGTGATGAATGAAAGGGGGTAGCAGCGCTACCCCCTTGTCATCTTTACCGATCCGTTATCCGGGCGGTGAATACGCGGTTATACCCGACGATAGGGCAGGTAAACCGGCTCCCACATGTGGTTGAGGATATGCTGCTGCAGATCCTGACCGATCAGCGGGTGGGAGGGATCCCGACGCACGATATCCTTGAGCACGGCGGTGGCCACATGCACCGAGATGCTGCGCAGCTCGCGAATGCGGGGATACACGGCTCCTTTCGCCAGGTCCACCTCACTCACGCACTCGGCCAGCGCAAAGGCGGCGGTAGTGAAGACATCGGGTGTGATCTCGCGGATCTGGCTGACGATGGCCGCCAGACCTACACCGGGGAAGATAAAGACGTTATTGCCCTGCCCGACCCGAAAATCCTGCCCCTCGTAGCTCACATCCTTGAACGGGCTGCCAGTCGCCACGATCGCCTTGCCCTTGCTCCAACGGTAGATATCTTCCGGCAGCGCTTCACAGTTGGCGGTCGGGTTGGAGAGCGGGAACACCATGGGGCGCTCGCAATGCTGCAGCATCAGCTGGATATGCTCTTCCTGGAAGGCACCGCCCGAGCCGCTGGTACCCAGCAACACGGTAATGGGCACATGACGCAGCACATCGGCCAGATTGGCCTTGCCGGGCACCTCGGTATCCCAGCCCGCCAGCAGCAGCCCCGGCTTGGCGTAGCGACGCTTGTACTCGTCGAGCCCGTCCCGGTTGTCGCACACCAGCCCCTGGGTATCCAGAATGTAGATGCGATCGCGGGCCGCCTGCGGATCCATCCCCTCGCGGATCATCCCCGCGCAGATCTGATCCGCGACACCAACCCCGCCGGCGCCAGCGCCATAGACCAGATAGTTCTGCTGGCCCAGGGTCTCCCCCTTGACCTTGACCGCGCCTATGATACCGGCCAGCACCACGGCACCGGTGCCCTGAATATCATCGTTGAATGACGGCAGTGACTGCTGGTAGCGGGCCAGATTGTTGAAGGCATTGGATTTGCTGAAGTCTTCCCACTGCAGCACCGCATTGGGGAAGTGACGCTTGACCCCCTGCACGAACTTGTCGATGAACTCCTCATACTCCTTGCCGCGAATGCGCTTGTGGGGGCGGCCCAGATACATGGGGTCATCGAGCAGTTTCTGATTGTCGGTGCCCACATCCAGCGCGATGGGCATGCAACAGGCGGGGTGAATACCGGCCCCCAGGGTATAGAGCGCCAGCTTGCCGATGGGGATCCCCATGCCGCCAACACCCTGATCGCCGATCCCCAGAATGCCCTGGCTGTCGGTGACGACTATGATGCGGATCGATTTGGCATCGAAGTGACGGGCCTGACTGCCCATGTCATCCACGTTGTCCGGGGTAATGTAGAGGCCCCGCGGCTTCTGGAAGCGGTGGCTGAACTCCTGGCACGCCTTGCCCACGGTCGGGGTATAGATGTAGGGAGTCATCTCCTCCACATGACGTGACAACAGGGCATAGAAGAGAGTCTCGTTGCGATCCTGCAGGGCACGCAGGTTCTGGTACTTCTCGATATCGCTGCAAGCGCTCTTGAACCCCTCATACACTCGCTCGAGCTGGGCTTCAAAAGTTTGCACCTGAGGCGGCAGCAAACCATCGAGATCAAAATCGGCCCGCTCCTGTTCGGTAAAGGCTGTGCCCTTGTTGAGGTATCGATTGTTAAGCAGATCAGTGCCGGTCAGTGCAACGGGGCGAAAATCCTGTCCCTGTGCATCTTTCCACAGCAGATATTGTCCGGTAGCCATAGTCATTCTCTTTGATTTACGTGAAATTGCCGTTCGGCAGGAGAGCAAGACTCATAATGAAATCAATCATATGACGTTTACTCGATCGGTTTTGTGAGCTTGGGCATACCCTGCGGCCAAAATAGGCGCCTAGCGACCCCGGCGAGACAAATATCCACGGCAAGGAATGAGACTCATGTTAGCATTGCGGGCAACCCAGCCCCTTTCACCGCATCACAGCCGGGAGTGACCTGATGCCCTCGCCTCTACCAGCCTGCGCCCCGTTCTTCCTGCCATGCGCCTGATCCCGCTGCTTGCTCTGTGGTTGTTTCTGACCAGCCAATCGGCTCTCGCCGCACCGGGCCGGGTGCTCAACATCATCGTGGGTGAATGGCCCCCTTTCGTCTCCGAGCAGTCAAAACAGCACGGGCCAGTGGCCCACCTCATCAGCGATCTGTTCAAGGAGGCGGGCTATGAGGTGAAGTTCCACTTCGCCCCCTGGGGTCGGGTCTATTCGCTGGCGGCCAACAGCCAGCTCTACGATGCCACCGCCGTCTGGATGCACAAACCGGAGCGGGAGCAGGATTTTCTGTTTAGCGAAGCGGTGCTGCAGGAGCAGTTTGTCTTCTTCTCCCTCAAATCACGGCAACTGCAAGCCGAGCGCCTTGAGCAGATCATCGGCATGCGGTTGGGGGGCGATATCGCCTATAGCTACGGGCCCGAGCTGGACAAGATGGTGGCCGATGGCAAGGTAACCCAACAGAAAGTCACCGACGTGAAGCAGAATTTCGGCAAGCTGCTGCGCGGGCGGATCGACCTCTATCCGCAAGAGCTGCGAGTCGGTCTGGCCGAGTTGCAGAGCCAGCTCGATCCCGCCAGCGCGGCACTCATCACCCACAGTCAGACCCCTTTTCTGCGCAACGACAGCTTCGTGATGTTCCCGCGCAAGATGCCGGATTCAGCCAAACTGCGGGATCAGTTCAATCAGCAGTTGCAGCAGGCCATCGCCAGCGGACGTTATCAGCGCTACTTCGAGCGACTGGCCCGGGGTGAATATTGACCTTGGAGAGGCAAAAACAGAGGGGATAAAACAACGGTGGCGGCCCTTTGTGGCCGCCACCTCTGTGATGCTTGTCAGCTGCTGGCATTAGCCGCTGATGCCCACCTCCAACTTGAACGGCGTCTTGGCCTTGCTGCTCTCGGCAGCCCCCATCTGGTAGACCCGAATGGTATAAGTGCCCTTGGCGGGCAGGGTTGCCTCAAAGTTGTTCCCGTCACGAGAGCCGATAAACATCGCCTCCCCCTTGCTGCCCGGCGGCAGAATATTGAAGTAGGGCTTGCCGGTCAGGATCACCACCATGCTCTGGCCCTTGTTGGCCGTCAGCTTGTAATCGAGGGTCTGGCTACCCTGAATGGTACTGTTGATGGTTGCCCCTGACTCCCCCTTCTTGAACTGCACCTGCTGGGTCTTGATCCCGTCAGCCGCCTGCGCCACGCCCGCAATACCACCGAAGAGCGCAGATGCACATACCGCTGCCAGCCATGCTTTTCTCATCATTTGTCATCCCTTGTGTGAATGGAACCCCTGTTACTGTTGCTCAAGGTGGCCCAAAAAACCATCGCCGTTTGCGGCATCGCTCAATCAATTTGCCATCACCATCGACCCGCCATCAAAAGGGGCGCCGCTGCGCCCCTTCTCTTTTACTCTTTGTCGACCATCAGCTTGATTTGCCCGACTTGGGCTCATCGAGGGTGTGCTTGACCTCTTCATACCAGAGGTCGTGGTGCTCCTTGGCCCAGGTCTCGTCCACCTCGCCGGTCACCATCCCCTCCAGCGCCCCTTCCAACTGGAACAGGCCCATGTAGATATGGAAAATAAAGCCGCAGATAAGGATCAGTGCTCCGACGATATGGATGAAGCTGGCCCACTCCATCTGGCGGCGCAGCTGGCCGAAGATTGGGAAGTCGAGGAACAACCCGGTCGCCACCACAATGCCGCCAAACCAGATGAGCAACCAGAAGATCGCCTTCTCGCCGCCGTTGGAGAAGCCCGCCGAGGGGTGACTTCCCTTGTGCTTGCCGAGCATGCCACCAAACTTCATGAACCACTGCACATCCACCATATTGACGATGTTGTGGCGGAACCACTTGATGAGCACCCCCATCAGGCAGAGGAAGAAAAGCGGCCCCACGTAGTTGTGGAACACCTTGGCAAACCAGATCCAGTTCTCCCACACCCCGAGGCTCACCACCGGCTTGATGAAGTACTTGCCATAGATGATGGCCAGCCCCGACCCGGAGAGGGTCAGGAACATAGCCGCCGTGGTCCAGTGCAGTGCCCGATCCAGCCTGCTCCAGCGCTTGAGCTTGCGCCCGGTGCGCGGTTTGGAGAGCTTGGTCTGCCCCACGATCAGGTACATCAGACCGCACATGGCCAAGGAGCCGAAGATGGCGATGGCGCCAAGCGGCGACACCCACTTGGTCTTCACCTCGAACCAGAGCTGGCCCGGCACCGAGATAAGCACTCCGTGCTCCGGCGAGCGGGAGGTGGTCACCCCCTCCTGCCCATCCTTCACCGCCCGCCAATAATCGGCGCCGGCAAAGCCGACCGCCTCTTTCTCGGCATCGGCGAAACTTGCGGTACTCACCAGCAGCAGGGCAGCAAACAGGGCCATTAGCCAGGTTTTCATGCCGCCCCTCCCTGCTTGTTCAGCTTGCTGGCATCGTGGAACAGCTCATCGCCATTACCCCAAGCCGCATCCTTGGCACCACGATAGGCAACCCGCTCGCGGAAGATATCGGAGATCACCTGCGCATCCCCCGCCAGCAGCGCCTTGGTGGAGCAGAGCTCGGCACACATGGGCAGCTTGCCCTCGGCGATGCGGTTGGCACCGTACTTCTGGCGCTCCGCCTCGCAGTGATCCTCTTCCGGGCCGCCAGCACAGAAGGTGCACTTGTCCATCTTGCCCCGATCGCCAAAGGCGGCGGTTTTCGGGAACTGGGGGGCACCAAACGGGCAGGCGAACAGGCAGTAGCCGCAACCAATGCAGAGATCCTTGTTGTGCAGCACTATGCCGTCGTCGGTGTGATAGAAGCAGTCGGCCGGGCAGACCGCCATGCAGGGAGCGTCGGTGCAGTGCATGCAGGCGACCGAGATGGAGGTCTCCCCCGGCAGGCCGTCGTTGAGGGTCACCACCCGGCGGCGCTGGATGCCCCACTCCAGGGCATCGTCGTTCTCGTTCTTGCACGCCGTCACACAGCCGTTGCACTCGATGCAGCGCTTGGTGTCACACATGAATTTCATTCTGGCCATGGGATCAGGCTCCTACTTTGCGAAAACGGCACAGGGTGACCTTGGTCTCCTGCATCTGGGTGACCGGGTCATAACCATAGGTGGTGACTATGTTGACCGACTCCCCCAGCACATAGGGGTCAGACCCTTCCGGATATTTGGATCGCAGATCCTTGCCCTCGAAGTGGCCGCCGAAGTGGAACGGCATAAAGGCGAGCCCCGGCTTGACCCGCGGGGTCACCAGCGCCTTCACCTTGACCCGGCCCCCTTCCGGCCCCTCGACCCACACATCCTGACCGTCGCGCACGCCGACATCGTTGGCATCCGCCGGGTTCATCTCGACGAACATCTCCTGCTGCAATTCAGCCAGCCAGGGGTTGGAGCGGGTCTCGTCGCCGCCCCCCTCGTATTCGACCAGACGGCCGGAGGTGAGGATGATCGGGAACTCCTTGCTGACATCCTTCTCCTGCACCGAGGCGTACTGGGTCGGCAAGCGCCACAGGCTCTTCGAATCAGGCCAGGTAGCGTAGTCGGCCAGCAGATCCCGGCGCGGGGTATAGAGCGGCTCGCGGTGCTTGGGCACCTGATCCGGGAAGGTCCACACTACGCAGCGCGCCTTGGCGTTGCCGTAGGGGACGAAGCCGTGCTTGATGGCGACCCGCTGGATGCCGCCGGAGAGGTCAGTCTTCCAGTTCTTGCCCTCGGCCTCTTTCTTCTCGGCCTCGGTCAGCTCATCCCACCAGCCGAGCTGCTTCATCAAATCGGCGGTGATCTCGGGATAGCCGTCTTCTACTTCACTTCCCTTCGGCCAGGAGTCTTCGGCGAGCAGCGAGACGCCCTGATACTCGATGCCGAAACGGGCACGGAAACCGCCGCCCCCTTCCGACACCGGAATGCTGGTGTCGTAGAGGATGTGGCTGCCGGGATGTTTCATCTCCGGGGTGCCCCAGCAGGGCCACGGCAGACCGTACACTTCGCCACTGACCGGGCCGCCCTCGGCCTTGAGGTTGGTTTTGTGGAAGGTGTGCCAGTTCTGCTGGTGCGCCTTGAGCCGCTCCGGGCTCTGGCCGGTGTAACCCACGCTCCACATGCCGCGGTTATATTCGCGGGTGATGTCTTCCAGCAGTGGCTGGTTGTTCTCCACCTTGATGTGCTTGAACAGCTGGTCGGCAAAGCCGAGCTTCTTGCTCAGCAGATACATGATCTCGTGGTCGACCTTGGATTCGAACAGGGGCTCGATCACCTTGTCGCGCCACTGCATGGAGCGGTTGGTGGCGGTAACGGAACCATAGGTTTCGAACTGGGTGGTGGCCGGCAGCAGGTAGACGCCGTCGGTGCGATCGTTCATCACCGAGGCGACGGTGGGGTACGGGTCGACAATCACCATCATGTCGAGCTTTTGCATCGCCTTCTTCATTTCCGGGCCGCGGGTCTGGGAGTTGACCGCATGGCCCCAGTAGAACATGGCGCGGATGTTGGAGCCCTGCTCGATGAGATCGGCGTTCTCCAGCACACCGTCCACCCAGCGGGAGACCGGAATGCCATTGTTGTTCATCGGCAGCTTGCCGTTGTAGGCCTTGTTGTCGAAGCGGGCCTTGATCCACTCGTAATCGACATCCCACACCCGGGCCCAGTGCTTCCAGGAGCCCTCTTCCAGACCGTAGTAGCCGGGCAATGAGTCGGAGGTGACGCCAAAATCGGTGGCCCCCTGCACGTTGTCGTGACCGCGGAAGATGTTGGTGCCCGCCCCGCTCTTGCCCACGTTGCCGAGGGCCAGTTCGAGGATGCAGTAAGCGCGGGTGTTGTTGTTGCCTGTGGTGTGCTGGGTGCCGCCCATGCACCAGACCACGCAGCCGGGGCGGTTGTCGGCCAGCAGTTTGGCGGCGCCATAGACCTGCTGCTCGTTGAGGCCGGTCACCCGCTCCACTTCGGCCGGAGTCCAGCGCGCCACCTCTTTTTGCACCTCGTCCATACCGTAGACGCGGGTGCGGATGAACTCTTTGTCTTCCCAGCCGTTCTTGAAGATGTGCCAGAGCATGCCCCAGATAAAGGCGACGTCGGTACCCGGACGCAATGAGAGGTACATGTCCGCCTTGGCGGCGGTGCGGGTGCGACGCGGGTCGACCACCAGGATCTTGCAGCCGTTGCGCTCTTTGGCCAGCAGGATGTGCTGCATGGCGACCGGGTGGGCCTCCGCCGGGTTGGAGCCGATAAACATGATCGACTTGCTGTTGTGCATGTCGTTCAGGCTGTTGGTCATGGCGCCGTAGCCCCAGGTATTGGCTACGCCAGCGACCGTGGTGGAGTGGCAGATCCGCGCCTGGTGATCCACGTTGTTGGTGCCCCAAAGCGACGCCATCTTGCGAAACAGGTAGGCCTGCTCGTTGGAGTGCTTGGCGGAGCCGAGCCAGTAGACGCTGTCGGGGCCGGACTCCTTGCGCAGGCGCAGCACTTCGTTGCCCACCTCTTCGATGGCCTGATCCCAGCTGATGCGCTGCCACTTGCCGCCCACCAGCTTCATCGGGTACTTGAGGCGACGCTCACCGTGGCCGTGCTCGCGCAGGGCCGCCCCCTTGGCGCAGTGACCGCCAAGGTTGAAGGGGTGATCAAAGGCCGGCTCCTGACCGGTCCAGACGCCGTTTTGCACCTCGGCATAGACGCCGCAGCCCACCGAGCAGTGGGAACAGATGGTACGCTTCACCTCGACCGGCACCCCGGCCGCCACAGTTTTGGCTTCGGCCCGCTGCATCATGGCAGGAGCCAGCCAACCGGCCGCCACGGCGCCACCGGCCACCACGGCGCCACCGGCCACCAGACTTGAGTTGACCATAAAAGCACGGCGGGTCAGCCCCTGGCCGCGAATGGCCTCATTGCCCTGCTCACCCGCCTGGGGCTGCTCGGCACGTTTTGTCAGTTTCATGAGTTCTCCTTCACTGATCCGGCTCAGTCGGTGCCGCGCAGGGTGCGATAAAAGTCGTGAACATGGGGGGTCTCCCGATAGCCCTTGTCAGGCTCGGTGTCGTGGGTCAACACCTCTTTGCCCACCACCCGGCCGGTGGCACCGGCCAATACGCCTATGGTGGCGACCACGCCAACTCCCTTGATCAGATTGCGGCGGGACGGGTCTTTCAGCTGTTCATCGCTCATTCTTGTGACCTCTGTTGTTGTTCTTGCCGGCGCCTGCGCGCCAGCTTCGCGTCCAATGGGATATCTCGTCTGTTCGTTTTGTTGTGGGTGGATAAGGGCGTTCAGCCCGGCACCACGCAGGCGCCAAACGGCAGGCGCAATTCGTTTTCCAGCTTGAAGAAATCTTCGGCAAGGGCCCCGACCGCCCGGTAGAAGCTGCCCCCTTTCGCCTGTTGCTGATCGCGGCAACAGGCGAGTACCCAAGGGGCAAGGTGGCGCTCATAGAAGCGGTTGCGCTCCGGGTGCTGCTCGCCAATCAGTACCGCCATCACCTCACAGAGGGCGGCCAGATGATCTTCCGGCTCGCACACTCCGCTCTGGCGCTCGAAACCGAGGGACTGCAGATCTGCGCGCAGCACCGCCAGCGGCAGCTCCATCAATGAGCCGGTGAGATACCAGGAGGCAAACGGCACAATTTCACCGCGCCCCAGCCCGATAAAGAGATCCTGATACTCCTCGGCAAGCTCGTTTTCGTGGTGGCTGCTGGCCGCCAGCTGCACCAGCCCCAGCCCTCTGGCAAAGGGGCCCGGCATAGCCTGCAACCCTTGCAGCCAAGCGAGCTGTTCGCCACGGGGAGCGGCGCGCCAGAGGCTTGCCAGCAGGGCGTAGAGATCGGCGCTGCTCTGTTCCAGTTCGGTTATGGTCAGTTCGCCAGCCTTTTCGTTATGTTGTTCATTCATCACTGGCCCCTCATACCTTGAGTTGGGAGACGGGATCCGCCGCCAGCGCCGCAAACACATCCTTGACCCGACAGTCCTCGCACATCAGCAACCGCTGGGCTGCCTCGTTCTGGAAGTGGGAGTGACCGGCCAGTTTTTGCTGGATGCGGCGGATCATCGAGGCGGGCGCGAACGGCTTGGAGCAGCGAATGCAGCAGGCCGCCTCTTCGGCTTTCAGGCTCTGCACGGCGCGGCGCGCCTCGGGCACGGGTTGCAAGCGGGGCACCAGCACGATGGCCTGCTCGGGGCATGCCTTTTCGCACATGCCGCACTGGATGCAGTCCTGCTCGATAAAGTTGAGGCCAGGCGTGTGCCCAACCGCATGCAGGGCGCGACTCGGGCAGACCGCCACGCAGCCCATGCAGAGGGTGCAGTCAGCTTCTTTGAGTTCCACACTGCCGTAAGGGGCGCCGTGGGGCACCGCCAGCGGCTCGCGGCTCCCCTCGTTGGCCTGCCAGAGGGCATCGAAGGCGGCAAACAGGTTTTCCCGTTTGTCCCCTTTGAGCGGCTTCTCCAACAAGGCAACGGCTGGCTCACCGGAGATCGGCTTATCTTGTTCGGCATCCGGGTTAAACAGGGCAATACGATTGGCAGCAAGCCCTGCGCCCGCCAAGAGCACGGCGGCGCTCGCCAGTTCCCGCTCAACCAGTGCACGGACGCTTTCGGGGGCATCGTCACCCAGCGCAATGCGCACCGTGCTGGCACCGTAGGCGAGTGCCGCAAACCAGCTCTCGATGCCTAAGCTCGCGCTCTCCTCCACCCAGACCGGCAGCCAGTTGGCAGGCAGGCGGGTGAGTTCGGCTTCCACCCATTCGCGCTCGTTTTCACCGGCGATCAGCAACTGGGGCGCTTCGCCGCCCGCCTCCCGATAATGCTTGAGCAATCGGAACAGATAGTCGCCGCTGGTGTTGGCATCGGGCTGATGATAGCCAATCGCCCCGGTCGGACAGGCCGAGGCGCAGCTGCCAAAGCCCTGACAGAGATGGGGATCGATCTGGATGCGACCATTGATGGGCTTGAGCGCATCGGTCGGACAGACATCGAGGCAGCGGCTGCAACCGGGCACGCCGCGGGCGGTAAAGGCGCAGGCCTCGGGGTCGAGGCGAAAATAGCGCGGCTTGTCGAAAATACCGGTCAGCGCACAGAGCTCGGCAAGCCGTTCGGCAAGCCCATCGTCATCAGCCAGATGCAGATAGCCGACCGGCGGACGCTCCAGCGCAAAGAGCGGGGCGCGGCCCAGATCGGCCACCAGATCGAAGCGCGGTTCCCGTGGCTGTTCACTAACAGCAGCCGCTTGGTGTGGAAAGCCTTTCTGTGGGAAGCAAAGCGCCGCCAGATTAACCCGCTCACCCTGCCCATTGAGGCCGGTGAGCTGAAACTGGCCGAGATACCCTGTCAGGCTCGGCTCGCGCAGGGTCAGGGCCGCGAGGGATGCGGTGGCATCGAAAATGGTTTCGAGATCGGCCGCCTCGGCATCGTGGACCGCTTCGCTCACCAGCAGGGTGGGCTTCACCCCGGCGGGCAGCAGGCTGGCGGCGCGGCGAATGCGATCTTCCGGGCCGACCAGCAGCAGGCGCCCCTGACTCTGGTAAGAGACAGTGGCCGGGATCAGGTTATCGGTCTTGACCGTATGCTGCAGGGCATAGGCGCGAGCGCGCGCGTTATGCGCGGCCGCCCCCGCCCCATGGGCAAGATTGGAGGCCAGATTTGGGGTCAGACTTGGCAATGTTTGTTCAGTGCTCACATACGCTCCTGTGCGCACCACCTCATGGGATGGGCGCTTGTTGGTAAGCCGAGAGAGCAAGAGGCGAGCCAACTCCCCCGGGAAAAAAGTGACTGACAGGGAGTCAGGATCCTGAGGGTTCCATTCCCCCACCGTTGGTTGGGACATTTTGTCCACCACAGGAAACCAAAATGTCCCGATCGTCGGTGTGGGTTTGAGAATGGTTATCAGCCAACTCGGGCGGCTCGGCGGCAGGTTCGCTGGCAAGCGCCACCGGTTCAGTGGATCCGCTGGCCGGATTGGCCGATTCGCTCTCCGGGGCGATCACCTGATCCACCAGCCAGTTGCGCAGCCCGGCGGTCAGGGCCGCGGGCAGCAATTCGGGCTGGCTGAAATCCTGGGTGTAATCGTCGAGCTCATCCGGCTTGTGGCTGCGAAACATGGCCCGCAGCGCCTCCTTGTCGGGGAGTTTGGCCTTGCCCGGCTGGGCTGTTGTTAGCGGCGGTTCGCCACTCTCGGCCCCCTCAACGGCACGCAGTTCACAGCTCCCCTTGTCAGTGCTGACTACGGGGCTATCCAGCGCGGTATCTGAGATTTCACCTTCACCACTGCCTTCTATGGGGGCGGAAACTACCTCGGGGCTAACCTCTTCCCTCGGCTGCAATGCCTGATGCTTGCGAGACGACCAGCGCTTGAGGAACTCACTCATGGGCGCTGTTTCCGGCCTTGTTTACGGCACAGGTTCCGGCGTCGCTGTCACGCTCGCGGCCATCGGGGCCGGTGGCTTTAACGGCGCCGCAGCTGGCTTGATCTACCGTATCGACACCGAGCTGATCCTGCGCCCGCCCCTTGCCCTTCTTGCCCTTGCGACGGGCCTCCAGCAGCTCGCCGTGACGGCCGATAAAGGCTTCCACCCAGGCTTGCAGCGCCTCGGGCAGCGGGCAGGAGAGCACCTGCCGCTCGCCATCCATATAGGCGGCGGCCACGGTCTGGCTCAGGGTCAGGCCATCGGCCACAAAGCCATTGTCCACGCGGCTTCCGGTGACAAAGAGGCGGGGCGAGCCGGAGCTCAAATTGAAGCGATAATCCCCCCGCTCATCGCGAAACAGGGTGAGGGGCAAGGCGCCAGCAGTCTCGGGCTCGGCGGGATGGAGCGCCGCAATCTCGAAACGGCGGCTCTGCCAGCGGCCAACCTGGCTGTCGATGGCCTTTAACTCCAGTTGCAGCCAGCGCTGCGGGGGCAAGGTATTGGTGGTGTCTTGCACTGTCACGGCTCCCATCAGAAGGTCTCTGCCGGGCCGCCCTCCGCCGTGATCCACCCCGTTCGGTGCGGATCAGAGCAGGAGATTCAGGGCGGCCACGGCCATCAATGGGATAAGACTTAGCAAGAGTGGGGCCAAGGCAGGCTTGGTAGCCGATGGGGGCTTTGCTGCGGGTTAGGCATCATGCGGGAGGTAGGTTGGTGCAGAGCGCAGCGAAGCCCAACATGTAAAGAGAAACCAATTTCCCCACATCCCAATCCAGCTTGGTGTTGGGAATAAACAAGTGACCAGATGATTGCCTACATCAACAAGATCACCCAGTAAACGTTGGGCTTCACTTCGTTCAGCACCAACCTACGCTTTAGCCCAACATGCGAGATAAAATGCAAAAACGATATTCGAGCACATAGAGGTCGATTACAATCGTCATTGTCTGCGCCGCCCCTGGAATATCAAATTTTTGACAAACTTGATCGAGACGATGCTTGGTTCAGGTTTCAACAAATGAAATCACTAGAGGTTACTTATGTCGGTTCTCAATTGTTACCAGACCTACCCAGATAACTATGTGCGTTTTAACTGGGGAGGTAAGTCAATAGAGGGGGAATTTTATGAGTATAATTCGGTTGGCAACGAGCTTGGATCAAGAGCAGGTTATATTCGACCATTTGATAAAATTCTTAGACAGTCTTTGATTGATAATATTCAGGCTGCTCAGAACTTGGATTTACAAGATTTTTTATACAAAGATGAGTTGATAACGTGTGATGCGTTTGTAACTCACCCTAGTATACGCAGACCCTATCAATACATCATTAATGAGTTCGAGTTCATCACAGAGGATGAGCTTGTGACAAATAAAGACGTTATTAGCAGCTGTAGAGCTGACTTACTATCCCGTCAGTATCGTTACGGAAAAAACCAGAAAGAATCTGATGAGCTACTGAACAACATCCTTACAGAATATCGAATATGCGTTACACCTAACGACAGACCTTTGCGGTATGAAAGAACCAACGTCAGGAAAAACCTCCACCGAATTTCAGTTGTATTGAATTGGCTTTTTACTATTTGTGTTATTTTTGCCACTCTCTTTGCCATATTAAAATGATTAGAACAGTAGCAAAAACCTCACCCAGAAATAATCTGGAACAAAACTTGCTGTATCCCTCCCCTTAGATCCCGGCAACCGGTCGCGAGGGGCCCATGACACCGACCTTTATCAAAAGCAATGCCGCAGCCCAGCTCACCATGGCCGTCGAGGTGATGGATGAGCAGGGCACAATGAACACCCGCCAAATCGCCTGTGAACGGCCACTGACGGTCTACCTCAACTGGAAGGAAATAGTAACCCTGATGACGCTGGGGGCGCGCCCCGAGGCACTGGTGCTGGGTTATCTGAAAAATCAGGGCTTTATCGAGGATATTTCGGCCATCGAGTCGGTGATCGTCGACTGGGAGAGCGAGGCCGCCGCCGTGGTGAGCAGCCAGCAGGCCGCCGATCTCGACAAGTCGCTGGAGAAGAAGACGGTCACCTCCGGCTGCGGTCAGGGCACCATGTATGGCAGCGTGATGAAGAAGCTCGAAGGGGTGGTCTTGGCGGCGCCTGAGCTTAAACAGAGCACCCTCTACGCCCTGCTCAAGGCGCTGTCGGCCCATAACGAAACCTACAAGATGGCGGGTGCCGTCCATGGCTGCGCCATCTGTCGCGGCAGCGAAATCCTCTCCTTTGTCGAGGATGTGGGGCGCCACAATGCGGTGGATACCCTGGCGGGCGAGCTCTGGATGCGCGGCGAGAGTGGCCACGACAAGATCTTCTACACCACCGGGCGGCTCACCTCGGAGATGGTGATCAAGGTGGCGCAGATGGGCATTCCGGTGCTGCTGTCGCGCTCCGGCGTAACCCAGATGGGGCTGGATCTGGCCCGCCAGCTCGGCATCACCATGATTGCCCGCGCCAAGGGGCGCCATTTCGAGGTATTCAGCGGCCACGACCATATGGTGCTGGACGAGAAGCCGCCGGTGCTGGCGCCCGGTTCAGCCGGTCGCGGGATGCGGGACTAAGCCATGAATGAGTTTATGAACGTCAAGCAGGTGGCGGAATACCTCGATCTCAACGAGAAGAAGGTCTACCAGCTCGCCAACGAGGCGCGTATCCCCGCCACCAAGGCGACCGGCAAGTGGCTGTTTCCGCGATCCCTGCTCGATCGCTGGCTGCTCGGCAGCTGCCACGAGGGGGTGATGAACGACCGCCTGCTGCTGGCAGGCTCGGACGATGTGCTGCTCCACTACGCCAGCAGCCGCTTGGCCCGGCAGCTCGGCACCCAGGCACTGGTGGGCTACACCCCGTGCGGTACCCGTCAGGGGCTGGCGATGCTGGCGCGCGGCCATGTGGATCTCTGCGCCATCCACTGGGGGCAGGCCGAGGAGGCGCACCTGCGCCACCCGGCGCTGGTGCAGCAGTATCAGGGCCACCGGCAATGGGTGATCGTTCATGGATTCAGGCGGGTGCAGGGTCTAGTGCTGCGCCAGGGGTTGCAACCCAAGGAGGCGAAAGAGGCGCTCGACTGGCGCTGGGCCATGCGTCAGGAGGGGGCTGGCAGCCAGCGCGCCCTGCAGGAGTGGCTGCAAACTCAAGGCGAGTCGCTGACCCGGCTGGAGCGCACCCTCGAGGTCAACAGCGAGCGGGAGCTGGCCGCCGCCATCAGCCGTGGCGATGCGGATGTCGGGCCCGGCGCCCAGAGCACCGCCACCGAGTTTGGCCTCGGCTTTATGCCCTTGTCGCAGGAGTGCTTCGATCTGGTGATGCCGCAGGGGGTCTTCTTTCGCACCCTGCTACAGCAGCTGATCGGCTGGCTGCAATCCCCCGAGGGGCGCGAGCTGGCGGCCCGCCTCGGCGGCTATGACCTGACCCAGAGCGGCAAGCTGGTGTGGAGCCCGCAGTAAATAACCACTCACCCACCGACAAAACAGCCCGTCAACCATGTTGACGGGCTGTTTTTATCACGGGCCTTTTTATAACGGGATCAATCGCCTGTCTCACGCCCCTCGGCATTGAGGGCGATGCGCCACCCTTCTAGCTGGACCGGTTCGCCACCGCTGGGCAGCAGGGCGTGGCTGCGCAGCCGCACGGTAAAGCAGCTCCCCTGCCCCGGGGTGGAGTCCACCAAGAGTTCCCCACCCCAGCGGCTGATGATGCGGTGACTCAGGGCCAGCCCCAGTCCGGTGCCGGTAGCACGGGTGGTGAAGAAGGGGTCGAAGATCTTGTCGATAATGGCCGCCTCGATGCCGCTGCCGTTGTCGATCACCCGTACCTCGGCCCCGCGCAACTGACCCAGTTCATCGACCCAGTCGCGGCTCTCGACCCGGATCTCCCCCTGCTCCCCCAGCGCGTGGCGGGCGTTGACCAGGAGGTTGATCAGCACCTGCAGCAGCTGCTGGCGATCCGCCTCGATGGGCTGCTGGGCCCTGAGATCGGCCACCAGCTCCACCTGTTGCTGGCGCAGGGCGGAGCGTACCAGGGTCAAGCTCTCCTCGATGATGGGGTTAAGGTGCTGCCACACAGGCTCTGTCTCGTAATCGCCGGGGCGCGAATATTGCAGCAGGCTGCGGGTGATGGCACGAATGCGCTCAATCTGGGCCAGCACCAGCGCTAGCTCCTCGCTGACCGGCTCGGCCGCCTCCCCCAGCTCCAGCTTCATCAGCTCCACATTGCCGAGGATCACCGCTAGCGGGTTGTTGATCTCGTGGGCCACCCCGGCCGAGAGCTCGCCAAGGGCCGCCAGCTTCTCGCTGATAAGCAGTTGCTGGCGCGCCTCGGTCAGCATATGAATATGATCTTCCAGCTCGGCGGTCTTGAGCTCGAGGCTTTGGGTACGCTCGGCCACCTTCTGCTCCAGCTCGTCGGCGCTGCGAGCCATCTGCTGCTGATGCGCTTCTTGCCTGTCCAGCATGGCGTCGAACTGGCGACCGAGTTGGGCCAGCTCGTGGTCAGGGTCGAGGGCCAGCGGGCCGATGCGAGCCGACTCCCCGGCCTGCACCTGCCGCACCACCTTGTGCATCCGCTCGATGGGGGAGAAGAGATCCCGCGCGCCGCGATAGACCAGCAGGCCGGAGAGCAGCAACAGCAGCACTACGCCGGAACCCAGCTCCACCAGATTGGTGAGGTAGGTGCGGATAATGGGCCACTCGAGAAAGCCCACATAGAGCATGCCGAGCCGCTCGCCCCTGGCTCCCAGCAGCGGCTCGTAGCCAGAGACATACCAGGCGTCGTGGACGAAGGCGCGGTCAACCCACATCTCCCCCCGCCCCAGCACCTGCTCGCGCACTGGCGGCGAGACCCGGGTACCCACCGCCCGGCCCACCTGACGGCTGCTGCTGACCGGCACATTGGTGCTCACCCGCAGATCGTCGAGAAACAGGGTAACGGTGCCGACGCTGCCATCCGGCAGGGTATTTTTGGCAAACACCTGCCCCTTGAGCTCATCCACCAGCCGGGTGCTGCCGTTGACAAGCTCGCCCCCCTCCAGCACGGCCCAAAGCGATCCGTCGCGGCCCATCACAGGGGTCAGTGACAGACTGATCAGCCCCCGGTCCTCCACCACCCTGGTGCCATCCCGCTGCCACAGCACGGCCCGCTTGGCCAGTTGCGGGGAGAGGGCGAGCATCTCCTGCTGCGACCAGACCACGAAGTGGCTGACGCTGCGCCCGGCCGTGAGGGCGGCGCGCTCCTGCGCCGTCAGCTGATCCAGCTCGGGGCCACGGCGCAAGCGCAGAAAATCGAGACCATAGTTGGCCGCCAGCGGCATCACCCAGTCATGCAGCTGATCCGGCGATTCCCGCAGCCGAAGCTGAAAGGCCCAGGCATCGCGCAGATGCTCGAGATGCTCGGTCTGGCGCTGTTGCTGCACCGTGATGGCGTGGTGGGCCACCCCGAGATCGCTGCGCACCGTGGTGAGCAGGTTCTGCCAGCTGTAGGTGAGGGTCCAGTAGAGGGTGAGCGCAATCATGCCCACCAGGGTGAGCATGATGGGTACCGAGGTGAGCAGCAGCAGGCGCCAGCGCACTTTGGTGCGCACGCAACGGGGCAACAGGGCACGCATGCAGCGGGAGAGCAGGGTCAGTTTCATCGCCACCCCATCCAGTCAGCCTTCCTCATTCGATGGCCCACTCCTTGAATTTGCGATCCAGCGTCTTGCGCGCCACCCCGAGCACCCGGGAGGCGGCCGACTTGTTGCCATCATGGCTCGCCACCACCTGCAGGATGTGGGCTTTTTCTACCTCCGCCAGCGGCCACGCCAGCGGATAACCCTCCTCGCTCGCCCCCGGTTCGGCGGGCTTGCTGCTCTGCCAGTAATCCGCCGGGGGCTTGCCCAGCAGCAGGCAGCGCTCGATAAGGTTGCGCAGCTCCCGCACGTTGCCGGGCCAGGGGTAGGCCTGCATCGCTACCACATCCTCGTGGGTCCAGCTCAAGGAGCCCATCCCCATCTCGGCGGTGAGCTGGCGGGTAAAGTGGTGTACCAGCGCGGGGATATCGTCGATCCGCTCCCGCAGCGGGGCGACCGGCAGCGCCACCACGTTGAGGCGATAGAAGAGATCTTCGCGAAAGCGGCCCGCCTCCACCTCGGCCTTGAGGTTGCGGTTGGTGGCGGCGACGATGCGCACATCCACCGCCAATTCGCGCTCGGCACCGACCGGGCGGATGGCCTTCTGCTCCAGTGCCCGCAGCAGGGAGGCCTGCATGGCGAGCGGCATTTCGCCGATCTCGTCGAGAAACAGGGTGCCTTGATGGGCGACCCGAAACAGGCCGTCGCGCCCCTTGCGGGCGCCGGTAAAGGCCCCCTGCACATGGCCGAACAGCTCGCTTTCCAAAAGCTCCGGCGCGATAGAGGCGCAGTTGAGGGGCACAAAGGCCCCCATACGGCCGGAAAGTTGATGCAGGGCGCGGGCCACCAGCTCCTTGCCGGTGCCGGACTCCCCCTCCACCAGTACGGCGGCGTTGGAGGGCGCTACTCTGGCGATGAGCGTCTTGAGCTCGCGGGTCTTGGCACTGTCGCCGATCAGGGTGGGGGGAACAGCTTGCTCACCTCCCGGCGCAGCAGCAGGTTCTCCCGCTCCATCTGGCGGCGCTCGATGACTCTGTCCACCGCCTGCACCATCTGATCGAGGTTGAAGGGCTTGAGGATAAAGTCGCTGGCGCCGAGGCGCAGCGCCTTGAGGGCGGTCTCCATATCGCCAAAACCGGTCATGAAGATGATGTCGCTGCGGCGGGTGGCGGGGTCTATGGCCTCGTGCCACTCGATGCCAGAGCGCCCCGGCAGCCGGATGTCGGCGATGATAAGGTCAAAGTGAAGGCGGCAGCGCAGGGCTTCCGCCTCCTCCACGCTGGCGGCAGTCTCAATCTGGGCAAAACGCTTGGCCAGCGCCTTGGCCAGAAAGCTGCGCATGCCGGGCTCATCGTCAACGATAAGCAGGGAGAGGGCAGACCAGCGGCTGGGAGGGAGTGTCATGGAAAAAAGTACCTCGGATGCACGTACGGTCGGTGAATGTCCCGATAACCGGAACCTTAGTGGGACATTTTGTCCTTACCGTATCAAAAGCACCAACACCAATTATTAAAAGCGATAACAAGCTCACCTAATTGATTCTAATAAGCTTCTGTTTTTAAACGGCAAACCGTGAATGCAGCGGCAAAGGAACAGTTTGGCACCCTGCTTGCTTACTCTTGCCCTCTCCTCAGCCACCCTGAAAAAGTTGCATCACGATGACGATAAAAACCAACCTCAAACGTTTTGCCCTCTCCCTCGCCGCCAGCCTGCTGATCGCCGGTGCGGCCCACGCCGAAGCAGATACTAATGCCACAAAAGCGCCGATCCGCCTCGCCACCACCACCAGCACCGAGCAGTCCGGTCTGCTGGGCTGGCTGCTGCCCCAATTCACCAAGGAGACCGGTTATCCGGTGCAGGTGATGGCGGCCGGTACCGGCCAGAGCCTGAAGATGGGCGAGAATGGCGATGCGGATCTGGTGATGACCCACGCCCCCTCTGCCGAGAAGAAGTTCGTCGATGCGGGCTTTGGTATCGAGCCGGTGCACCTGATGTACAACGACTTTGTTATCGTCGGCCCGGCCAAAGACCCGGCGGGTCTCGGCAAACTGCACGATGCAGCCAAAGGGCTGCAGGCCATCAAGGATAAGGGCCAGACCTTTATCTCCCGCGGTGACGAGTCCGGCACCCACATCAAGGAGAAGACCCTGTGGCAGGCGGCCGACGTCAAACCCGAGTTTGCCGGTTACAAATCCATCGGCCAGGGGATGGGCCCGACCCTGACCATGGCCTCGGAGCTCGGAGCCTACACCCTGACCGACCGCGGCACCTGGCTCGCCTACCAGAGCAAGCTGGATCTCGCCGTGCTGCTGGAGGGTGACAAGCGCTTGTTCAACCCCTATCAGGTGATCCTGGTCAACCCCAAGCGCTACCCGGATCTCAACACCGAAGGGGCCCGCACTCTGAAGAACTGGCTGGTCTCCGAGCATGGCCAGAAGCTGATCGGCGACTTCAAGGTGGCGGGTCAGGCGCTGTTTGTAGCGGATGCCAACGGGAAATAATGGCAACGCTGACCGCTGAGCTGACCTTGATGGCCCTCCCCCGGTTCGCTGAGGGAGGCGCCTGATGCCGACTCTGCTCGACACGACCGTATTGACGGCCCTCGCCCTGCACGATGAGAGAGAGGCGTCATGCCGACCTTGATCGATACCACGCTGGCTGCCCTCGCCCTGCTGTTCAGTGGTGACACCGAACTGTGGCAGGTGGTGGGGGTCTCCTTCTCCGTCTCCTGCATCGCCCTGCTGCTGGTGCTGCTGCCCGCCTTGCTGCTGGGCTTTGCCCTGGCCTATCTGCCGCTGCCCGGCCGCTGGTTCTGGCTCTCCTGCATCAACACCCTGCAGTCGGTGCCGACCGTGGTGATCGGTCTTTTGCTCTATATGCTGCTGTCGCGGGCCGGCCCTTTTGGCGACTGGAAGCTGCTCTTTACCCAGCAGGCGATGGTGGTGGGGCAGATGCTGATCGCCTTCCCGGTGATCGCCACCATGGGTCACGCGGCGTTTGTCCAGAGCGACCGGCGTGCCTGGGAGACCGCCCTGACCCTGGGGGTCTCCTGGCCCAAGGCGCTGATCGGCCTGATGCACGAGTGCCGCTTTGGCCTGCTGGCCGCCATCATCGGCGCCTTCAGCCGTATCGTCACCGAGGTGGGCTGCTCCATGATGGTGGGGGGCAATATCCTGCACTTCACCCGCAATATCCCCACCGCCATCGCGCTGGAGACCCAGAAAGGGGCCTTCACCCAGGGGGTGGCACTCGGCATAGTGCTGCTCACCCTCGCCCTCTTGCTCAACCTGCTGCTGACGGCGTGTCGCGGCCACAGCTATCTGAAGAACTGACCATGCCCCCCACTGTGTACCAACAGGAGTAACCCATGGCCCTGACCGCCCACCAGCTGACGATGCGCTTTGGCGAGCGTCAGCTGTTCGAGATTGACCGGCTCGCCATCGCACCGGGGGATGCCATCTGGCTGCATGGAGCCAACGGGGTGGGCAAGACCACTCTGCTCAAAATTCTGGCGGGGCTGCTGGCACCCACCCGCGGCCACACCAATCTGCCGGGGCGCTGGCAGCAGCGGCTAAACCGGCTGCTCAAACGGGATCTGGGGCCGGGTAGGGTTACCTATCTGCACCAGACCCCCTATCTGTTCGATCGCACGGTGCACGACAACGTGGCCTGGGCGCTCGATAAACAACTCGGCAGCGAGATCCGGGTATTCGAGGCGCTGCGCCGGGTCGAGCTGGAGGGGCTGGCGCGAGAGCACATCAGCATTTTGTCCGGTGGCGAACGGCAACGGCTGGCGATGGCCCGTGCCTGGGCACTGCAACCGGCCTTTCTGCTGATGGATGAGCCCACCGCCAATCTGGACACACATTCGGTTGCCCTGATGGCCGCATTGGCGCAAGATCTGCGAGAACATGGCAGCGGCCTGGTCGTTATCAGCCACCAGAGCAACGCATTGACCTCCCTGTGCGAGCGGCAATGGACCCTCGCCCGTGGCCAGCTGCAAGAGACGACCCCTTTAAAAATCATCGAGCGACATGACTTCAAAAAGCGACAGCCACTCTGATGCCGTTGCCGTATCAGCAGTGATCCTGGCAGGAGGCCGCGCCACCCGGATGGGGGGCGAAGACAAGGGATGGGTAGCACTGGCGGGACGCCCTCTTATCGACCATGTTTTGGCGCGCCTGCGCCCCCAGGTGGATGAGGTGCTGATCAACGCCAACCGCAGTCAGGCCCGCTATCAGGCGCTGGCTCCGGTCATCAGCGATGACAACAACGACTATCTCGGCCCGCTGGCGGGCATGCAGGCTGGTCTTGCTGCCGCCCGTCACGACTGGGTGCTGTTTGTCCCCTGCGATGGCCCCGCCCTGCCGCTGGATCTGATGAGCCGCTTTCGCGCCGCCTTGACCCCGGATACCGAGCTGGTAGTGGCCCACGACGGCGACTGGCTGCAACCCGTGGTGGCCCTGCTGCACAAATCCCTGCTCCCCTCCCTCACCGCCGCACTGGCAGAGGGAGAGCGCAAAATCGATATCTGGTTTGCCCGCCACAATATGGCGGTGGTGAGCTTTGCCGATCAGCCGGATGCCTTTATCAATCTCAACAGCCCTGCCGAGCTGGCCGCCTACGAGGCCCGTCTGCTCGCCACGGCTATCGACCCCCAACAAGGAGTCACCTCATGACCCCGGCCCCCACCCTTCCCCTGCTCGGCTTCGCCGCCTGGAGCGGCACCGGCAAGACCACCTTGCTGGAGCAGTTGATCCCCCTGCTGGTGGATCGCGGCCTGCGCATCGGGGTGCTCAAGCACGCCCACCACGACTTTGATATCGACCAGCCGGGCAAAGACAGCTACCGCCTGCGCAAGGCGGGTGCCAAGCAGATGATGGTCGCCTCCCGTCGTCGTCATGCTCGTATCATTGAGACGGAGCTGGACGAAGCCGATTTTCGCCAGCTGCTGGCCAGCTTCGATCAGACAGAGCTCGATTTGCTCTTGGTCGAGGGGTTCAAGCACGAACACTTCCCGAAAATCGAGCTGCACCGCGCCGAGATTGGCAAGCCGCTGCTCTTCCCCGAAGACAGCGACATCATCGCGCTGGCCAGCGATCAGTCCCCACAGAGTGGCGAACAACAGCAGACAAGCCTGCCCCGACTCGATATCAACGATCTGGCGGCTATCGCCGACTTCGTCTGCAGCTGGCTTGACGGCTGCCAGAGCAAGGAGCCGGAGGCGGGCAAGGGCTTTCTCTCGGTCGAGGCGGCCCGCAATGCCATTCTGGCGGCCCTCACCCCGAGCACGGCCTGCAGCGACAAACCGCTGGCCCAGTGCCACGGCGCCGTGCTGGCCGCCGATCTGATAAGCCCCATCAATGTGCCGCCCCACGCCAACTCGGCGATGGACGGCATTGGCCTTCGCAGCGATGATCTCGCCGCCGGTCGCTGGCAACTGGTGGGGGAAGTGCTGGCAGGCCTGCAGCGCCACGAGCCTGTGCTGGCCGGTCAGGCGGTGCAGATCATGACCGGCGCCCCGCTGCCCCCCGGTGTCGATACCGTGGTGATGCGTGAAGAGACGCTGATTGAAGGTGAGTGGGTTACGGTCACCGCACCGATCCAGGCGGGACAGAATGTGCGCCTCGCCGGGGAAGATCTCGCCAAGGGCGCGGTCGCCATCCCGGCCGGAACCTGGCTGGGTGCCCCCCAGCTGGGGCTGGCGGCATCCCTCGGTCAGGCATCGCTCTGCGTGCGCCCCCCGCTGAAAGTGGCGCTGTTCAGTACCGGCGACGAGGTGCAGGCGCCGGGCGAGCAGCTCGCCCCCGGCCATATCTTCGACAGCAACCGCTTCACCCTGATGGCCCTTATCCGCGCCGCCGGTTGCGAGGTGATGGACCTTGGCATCATTCCCGATAACAAGACCATACTGCGCCAGCAGCTGGAGCAGGCCGCCGCCAGCGCCGATCTGGTGTTGAGCTCCGGCGGGGTCTCGGTGGGCAATGCCGACTTTATCAAGCTGGTGCTGGCGGAGCTGGGCCAGATCGATTTCTGGCGCATCCAGATGCGGCCGGGCCGCCCGCTCGCCTTTGGCAAGCTGGGGCAGACCCCCTTCTTCGGCCTGCCGGGCAATCCGGTGGCGGCGATGATCTGCGTGCTGCAGTTTGTCGAGCCTGCCATCGCCCGCTTGCAAGGCAAGCGGTGGCAGCCGCTGCGCCTCTCGGCACTGGCAGACGAGAAGATGAAGAGCCGCCCGGGGCGCACCGAGTTTCTGCGCGGCATCTTCCATCAGGACCGTAACGGCCAGCTGCGGGTGCGCACCACAGGGCCACAGGGCTCCGGCATTCTGAGCTCCATGAGCGATGCCAACTGCCTGATCGAAATCGTACCGGACCAACCCGGGATTACCGTTGGCGAGCGGGTCTGGATCCATCCCCTGCAGGGACGACTGGCCTAAATCCCGACGGGGCGTTGGCCGGATGCACGGCGCCCCGTCCCCCACCAGATAGGAGGCAGACCGTGCGTCTTGATGCCCCCCTCTCCCGACTCGATCTGCTGGTCTATGGCCGCTACCGGATCGTCCATGGCCTGCGCATTGCGCTCGCCTTTATGCTCACCTTTCTGCTGACCCGCGAGCTGAAACTGCCGGAGAGCACCTGGCCGCTGATAACCTTGGTGGTGGTGATGGGCCCCATCTCGTTTTGGGGCAATGTGCTCTCCCGCGCCCTGCAGCGGGTGGTGGGCACCATTTTCGGCGCCAGTTGCGGGGTGGTGGCGCTCTATCTCGAGATCTACTCGCTACCGCTTACCCTGATCTGGTGCGGGTGCATCATGTTTCTCTGCGGCTATCTGGCCCTCGGCAAGCGCCCCTATGTGGGGCTGCTGATCGGCATCACCCTGGGGGTCACCATGGGGGCCATGCCGGGGGATATAGAGACGGCGCTGTGGCGCAGTGCCGACGTAATACTGGGCTCCCTGCTGGCGCTGCTCTTTTGCAGCATCTACCCCCAGCGGGCCTACAGCCACTGGCGGCTGCAACTGCACCAGATCCTGCAGCAGTCGGGGCGGCTCTATCACACCCACCTCTCCCCCAATGTGCTGGAGCGCCCGCGCCTCAAGCACAATCTCTCCCAACTGCTGGCACAGACCGGCAAACTGCGGGCCCTGCTGGCCCCCGCGGCCAAGGAGACACGCCACAGCGTCGCCCTGTTTGATGCGGTGCAGGTCACCATGCGCAACACCCTCTGCACTCTTGAGATGCTGGCCAACACCTACTGGAACGATCGGGAGAGCCACTTCCTGATGCAGAGCACGGCTGCGCTGCAAACCTGCCATCTGGCCACCGAGGAGGCGATCAACCAGCTTGCCCTGATGATGCAAACCGGCGATGGTCGCGGCGCAGATGCCGCCATCGCCCGCCTGCACGAGGTGGCGACCCGGGTATCGCTGCCGCCCAACGCAGAGGCAGCCATCAATGGCTACCTCTGGCTCAACGTCCAGCTGACCGAGCAGCTCACCCACCTGCGCCGTCTGCTGGGGCTGATCCTCACCCCGCCCCATCGCAAGCAGCCCGACTAGATCCAATGCAAAACGCCCCGCAGTGGCGGGGCGTTTTGCTGTCTGACTGGCCGCTTGGGCCGTTGTTCAGCAACTCTTAACTGGCATTGGCCAGCGGCTGCTCGGTGGTGAGGTAGAGGGAGAAATCCTGAATACCCGCCTGCAGGGCGGCAAAACAGTCGGGGTCTATCGCAGTGCCCAGATTCTCCGCCATCATCTCCAGTGCCTGCGGCACAGGGATGGCGCCGCGATAGGGGCGCTTGGCGGTGATGGCATCGAAGATGTCGGCTGTGGTGATGATGCGCGTCTCAAGGGTAATCTCGTCCCCTTTCAGTCCCTTGGGGTAGCCCTTTCCATCAAGCCGCTCATGGTGGGCGCCTGCCACTTGTGCCAGCTCCTCGAAGGCGCCGATGCGGCTCAGGATCTCCTCGGTATAGGCGGCATGCATCTGCACCGCCGCCCACTCCTGCGCATCGAGTTTGCCTGGCTTGTCGAGAATGGCGTTGCTCACCCCGAGCTTGCCCACATCATGGAGCAAGGCGCCCCGCTTGAGCCAGCGTCGACGCGACTCGGACAACCCCATCTGGGTGGCAAGAATGTCGGTATAGAGCGCAACCCTGCCGCTGTGACCCGCGGTGTAGGGACTTTTGGAGTCCACCACTTGCCCGAAGGCCGCCGCGATTTCGTCCAGATAATCCTCATCCAGCGCCACCTCCCCCTGTCCGGCCGGGTGGACCAGCACCCACTCGGTCAACCGGGGATCGGCCAGTCCTTGCCAGAACTCCTCGTCGGCCAGCGCTTCAAATTCCCGAACCAGCGCCGGATCAAACCAGCTGCCGCTGCGCTCGCGCAGCTCCTTGAGCGCCG
Source organism: Aeromonas sp. 84A (assembly GCF_051919345.1). Classification (NCBI taxonomy): domain Bacteria; kingdom Pseudomonadati; phylum Pseudomonadota; class Gammaproteobacteria; order Aeromonadales; family Aeromonadaceae; genus Aeromonas; species Aeromonas sp. 84A. Next base: position 1,665,732 of record NZ_JBQBEW010000001.1, on the reverse strand, counting down.
CATCCGGGCCGGCGGCCGCGTGAAACACATCCACCACCTGACAGAGCAGGGCAATGCGCGAGAAGAGCGGGATCGCCTCGCCAGCCAGTTGCAGGGGCCGACCTTTGCCATTCCAGTGTTCATCGAGGGAGAGGATGCCATCGGCCACCTCGTCACTGAAACGCAACTGGCGAGCGATATCCGCCCCCCGATGACAACGGGTCTGGATCAGTTCGTTGGCAATCTGGTCACCGTTGCGAAAGATATGAAACAGGCTGCGAAAACGTCCCAGCAGGTCCGCCTGCAAGCCGGTGTGGCCCAGCACAAAGTTGACTACCTCGGAGAGGGAGCCATCCACCAGTTTGAAATCGCGTTTGAAGTGAAGATCGTCGGTGAGATAGAGCTCGCAGATACGGGCAGCATTGCTGCTGCACCCAAGATCCTTAAGCAGGAGCGTGTAGTAGAGATCATGGCGCAGCCGGGCGTCCAGTCCCAGCCGCTCCCCCAGACGGGAACCTATCCAGCAGCAGCGAATGCAGTGTCCTCTTGGTTGTCCCTCGGTCATATCGAGCGCATGACTGAGGGAACCAATCAACTCCGCCAATCGCAATCCATTCACCGTCATAGTCTACTCCCTTAGACATCATGGCGATTTTGCCAGCAGATTAGGTATACCCCATCTGAAGCTGGATCGATCTGGATTCAGTTGAATTTAGGCAGCAACCTTGCCCTGATTAGCCCGCTCTTCCAGCTCCGCACGGCTCAGGGTAGAGACAAAGCGGCCATCGAAGTAGATATCAATCAGCTCACCACGCTTTTCGCCACGCATCATGCTGCGGCGGCCATCCAGATAGTGCACCTCCATCTGGGCGGTATGCTCGTCCGGGTAGCTGATCTCCACCTCGCGTACCCCTTGCGGCAGCATGGCCAGCGGCACCGTCTTGAGGGCCGGATCCAGATGCTGGTTCACCTTGATCACCGGATCGGCTTTCATGTCCACCACAGCCGGAGATTTGCCGGTGATGGGGTTCTTGCCAGACCAGAACTCGATGGTATTGAAGACGAACAGGTCAGCGGTCGCGGCCAGACCGTAGACAGGGGAGAGCAGCATAAAGACCCCGGCACGAGCGTAGCGATTATCCACCACGCTCAGGTTGCCCTTGGTGACCATGCCGGAAAGCCCCATCTGCCCCATACAGCCGCCCAGACCCATGCTCGCGACCATAACCAGCAGGGCCATTGCCCGCCCCTTCTGTTGTAATGCCATCTTGTTCTGTTCCTGCTCTGAAATAAATGAGGCGGCAAGCCTAATCAAGGGGCCAGAAGAGGACAATTCACAATGGCGGGACGATACAGGAGGGGTTCAGATTGGGGCACTGACTGCTCAAATATGAGTCAATGCCCCGGCATGACAAGAAGTCAGGGGGTTCAGATTGCCAGATCAGAGACGGTGCTGGAGACGTTGTTCGCCTCCCGGCGGATGTCGCTCATCACCTCATTCACCTCACCCACCTGCTGTTTACCCAGCTCGGCGCTGCTGGCGACGTCGGACATCTCGGAGGTGACCTTGGCGGTCAGCTCCCGGTTGTTCTGTACCACCTTGGCGATCTCGTCGGTAGAGAGAGACGTGCGGGCCGCCAGCTGGCGAACCTCGTCGGCCACCACCGCAAACCCACGACCCTGATCCCCCGCCCGCGCCGCCTCAATGGCCGCGTTGAGGGCCAGCAGATTGGTCTGGTCGGCGATGCTGCTGATGGTGGAGACGATCGCCTCGATACTGCGCGACTGCTCGTTGAGCTGGTTGATAAGGCCGATACTGTGAGTCAGCTGGCTGGCAATCAGGCTGGAGGTATCGACCACCGAGGAGAGCAGACCCGCGCCACGCTCGGCGCAGTTCAGGGTCTCCCGGGCCGCATCGTGGGCCAGCATGGCCGCTTCCCGCACCGCATCGCTCTTGTTGATCCGCTCGGTAATATCGCTTGCGAACTTGATCACCTTCACCACCCGGCGGTTGTCATCCAGGATAGGGTTGTAGGTTGCCTCCAGCCACACCTTGCTACCGTGACTGTTCTGACGACAGAAGAGACCGGACTTGAACTGACCACGGCCCAGCTCATCCCAGAAGTGGGGCTGGTCTCGATAGAACTGATCGTCGCAGAAGATGCGGTGATGCTTGCCCTGCACCTGCGCCAGGGTATAGCCCATGGTATGGAGGAAATTACCGTTGGCAGCAATCACCTCCCCGCCGGGGGTGAACTCGATGACCGCCAGTGACCGATCCAGCGCCGTCACCACCGCCTGCTGGCTGAGCAGTTGCAGGTGGTGCTCGGTAATATCGGCCGCGATCTTGATCACCTTGGTCACCACTCCCCGCAACTTGACCGGAAAATAGGTCGCTTCCAGCCAGATCACCTCGCCCCGTTTGTTGAAGCGCTGGAACACCCCGGTGCGGGAACGCCCCTGCTTCAGGTCCGCCCAAAACTGCTGATAGTCGCTGCTCTGGGCATACAGCTTGTCGCAGAAGATACGGTGATGCTGACCGATAACCTCGGGCGCACTGAAGCCCACCACGTTGAGAAAGAGATCATTGGCGGCCAGCACAGTGCCATCCGGCGTAAAGGTGATGGTCGCCACGCTGCCGTGCACTGCGTCAAAAAATCCCTGCTGTTCCAGAAGTTGATCCTGGCACTGCTGCAACTCGGCTTTCAGTTTGCTATTGAACATCGAAACGTATCCTCCAGACTGGCACCCACCATGGCCAAACCACGCAGTGGATCAATAAGATAATGGTGGCGTGCTCCATCAGCATAGTTGGCGGCTTTGCCGCGATCCCATCTGACGCCATATTTATTGCTGTAAATCAAATTCACCGACCAAACGCCACTCATGCAGAGCTGAAACCCTTATTCCACCGCCGGTTGCCACTCCAGATAGGCTAGATTGGCGACAAAGCCGATCCGCTCATAGAGAGGGCGCCCCTGCTCGCTGGCATGGAGCCACACCTTGCCCAACTGACGCGATCTGGCGAAGGCTGTAATGGCATCGAGCAGCGCCGTAGCGATCCCCTGCTGGCGCCATTGTGGCCGCGTATACATGTTGAGCAGATACCCCTCCATCCCCGCCAGATTGCCGGGATAGGGCGGCCGTTCAAACAATGCCAGCGTCCCGGCCGCCACGATCTGTTTGCCGCCCTCCTGCGTATCGTCCTCAGCCAGCCAGGATAAAGCACTCTCTTCACTCACCGCCCGGGTAAAGTAGTCAAGGGTGGCCTGCCACAAGGCCGGGTCTGCCTGCGGCGTCACCAGCTCACCGACCTCACAAAACAGCTCCATGCGCAGCGCCACCAGTGCGGGTATATCTGCGGCCCTTGCCTGACGAATGATCATGGGTTGCTCCTTTTCTCTCATGGGAAATTTCGCCGGCCGTCATTATGACAAAGAGCGCCTTGTGGCGCTCTTTGTCATTGGGGGAAATCACTGATAAATCAATGGTTGCGACGTGTCAGCCAGTGATCCAAGCTCAGCACACCACCGCCCCAGACGGTCAGGGTCAGCAACATCCAGCCCCACAACTGGTGATCGTAAAAGCCACCCGCCCAGAGGGTCGGATAGGAGATCACCGCCATGATATTGAAGCCAAACAGCAGCAAGGCGGCCGGGCGAGTAAAAAGCCCCGCCAGCAGGAAGAGCGGCAACAGCAGCTCGGTCGCCGTACCCAGATAAGCAGCCCACAACCAGGGCAACAGGGGCACCTGATACTCAGATTCAAACAGATAGAGGGTGGAATCCCACGCCGTGAGCTTGAGCCAGCCTGAAGTGAAAAAAACCGAGGCGACCCAAAGCCGCGCCAGCAACAGCACACCAGCGCTGCTCCAGCGCGGCAAATCACCACTCGAGCTGGCCAGCGCCAGCCATTTGTTTGCCATCATGGCATTACCTCCATATCCACCAGCAGACCAAGGGTTATCAGGCGAGTGAGATGTTCACTGGCCGCAGGGTCGGCCGCCAGCAGATCGACCAGCGCCGTACCAGCGAGACAACCCTGTAGCAGCGCCCACTCACCCGCCGTCAGGGGCAAGGGGGCAACCCGGCAATCCGGCTGTTTCTTCAATGCCAACCAGACGGGGGCATCAAGCGCGTCCACCGCTTCACCACCGTGCAGCGCCATCTGCCACAGGGCCAGCACCGGATAATCGCTGGCAACCAGCAGCAGATCCGTGGCTGGCAACAGCCGCAGCCGCTCCCATTGTTGCGGCGATAATGCGGCCAGACGCTCGGCTGGCCAGCAGCGTGATTCCAGCGGCAGCAGACTGGCACGCTCAAGCTGCCATTCGAACTGAGCCAGCGTCTCCAGCCAGGGCAGTCCGGTTGTAGTCGGCAAGCGGGCCAACCATTGACCAAACCCGGCGCCATAGTGCATGACGCTCCCTTCCCTGAGGGGCTCGGCCAATACGAAGCCACGGGCCGCCGCTGCAAAAAAGTCATCCCCGACCATGGTCTTGACGGCGGGATAACTGCTCGCCAGCACCTCGCCAAGGCTCAGGATGAAGTGGTTGCGATAGACCTGCAGCACAGATTCGGCAGAAAAGAGCCGGGAGCTGATGTGAGGGGAAATGGCGTCAGGCGCCCCCAGCAGACCATCGGCAAAGTGCTGTTGCAGCTGTGCCAGTTCAGCCATGGGCTACCTCCCGTGGTGCACTCATGGCGCACGCCTCATCCAGAATGGCACCAGCCTGCGCCGCCTCTGCCAGCAAGACCGGCAGCGGCGGGATCTCGAGATCCCACTCAATCAGGGTGGGAATGGCCTGCTTGCGGCAGATCTGGCGATAGAGTTCCCAGACCGGCTCCACCACAGGGGCGCTGTGGGTGTCGATATAGAGGGAGCCTTCCGGCAGCTGCTTCTCGGTATAACCGGCCAGATGGATCTCCCCGACGGTGGCGAGATCGATCGCCGCCAGATACTCATCGCAAGAGAAACCGTGATTGAAGGCACTGACATAGAGATTGTTGAGGTCGAGCAGAATGCCGCACTCGCTGCGCTGCTGCAGCTCGGCCAGAAATGCCCACTCGCTCATCTCCCCGGGCAGTTGCAGATAGGAGGAGGGATTTTCAATCAACATGCGGCAACCCAGAGTCTGTTGTACCTGCTGGATCTTGTCGCTCATGTTGCGCAGGGAGGCGCGTGTATAGGGCACCGGCAGCAGATCGTTGAAGTAACGCCCACCAATGCTGCCCCAGCTGAGATGTTCGGAGATCCGTACCGGTTTGATCGCCGCAGCCAGTGTCGACAACTGCTGCAGATGGTGCGGATCGAGCGGGTCGGCAGAACCGAGGGACATGCCAACGCCGTGAAGACTGACGGGGTAGTGTTGCGCCAGTTCGGCGAGCACCTGAAAACCGTGACTGTGCCGTTCGAAGTAATTTTCACTATGCACCTCCAGCCAACCGACTGCCGGCAGGGTTTGCCGGATCTCATCGTAATGGGGAGTGCGTAATCCGATACCAATCAAAGGGTTCATCGCAAGACTCGCTTTCGCCAATCAGAGAAGATGCAGGGGGCGACCCATTGGCCATCCCCTGCCCGATGTCTCTTACTTGGGTTGCAGCGAACCGCCGACCAGCTTCTCGCACAGCCCTTTGGGCATCACCACAAAGGCATCACCCTGAGCATCTTCCTTGGCAGTACCGGCGCAGGAGCTGCTCTTGGTCGCACAGTCATTTTTGCTGGCCTTGACCACGCCGTAGCACTTCTCCTTTTCATCGGCAGCCATTGCTGGTGCCGCGATAAATTGGGCGCCCAGCGCCAGCAGACCGGTCATGGCGGAGGCGATAGCAGTGCTTTTTTTAACATTCATGTTCATGTTCCTTTTGATGTCGTTGGATGTTGCTGATATCCCCGATTTGTCGCAACCGGGTACCTGCAATAGAACCGGCAAACGGGATATTCCCTTTCAAAAAAAACACAAAAAGAATTAAATAATCCAAATGACAGAAGTCAAAGTATTGATTTAAAACAACTATCCTCTCATTAAAAATTTCTTGCCGACCACCGTTTTATGAACAAAAAAAGAGTGCCATTTGATGCTTTCATCCCGTTAATCTTCTTCACTGCTTCCATCAAAAGAGAGGCGTCAGACATAAAAAAGCCCCGCCAACAGGCAGGGCTGGATGCAACTTTAAAGAAACAAGAAATAAACAATCTGAGTAGTGTTGGGAGGCAGGAGTTGCGGCATACAGATAAAAAAAGAGACAGCTTTGGCTGTCTCTTTTTGCACATGGTGCGAATGGGGTTTAGTAGAAGATCCGCTCGCCACGCTCGCTCATTTTGAGCCACACCGGTTTGGTGCTGGTTTTGTTCCAGATCCGGTGCAGATAGCTGTAGAAGCGGGCACGATCGCTGCGAAACAGCATCACGGGGAAAGCCAGAATGCCCACCAGCAATACATAAATGCGACGAAGAATAATCTGAGTCAGGGAAAAGGGATGAAACATGATGTAACTCCTTACTGGTAAGACCACTGAGCAAAGATTACCCCACTCCATGTAGGATTACTACATCACCAACGCATTTTTTTATAAAAAAATGGTGAAAAACGGGAAATACTGAAAACGGGTTACGTCATTAACCAACAGTTAACAAACTTGCGAAAATCGTGCGCTTTGCCACAGTTATCAGGGGAAAAACATGCAGTAGGGAGACACGCATGAAACTGCCTGAAGTGGCACTGCTGGTGCTGATGGTTGCCCTGACACGGGCACAACTGGAGGAGTGGCAACTGAATCGGGAAGATGCCATCGTGCTGGCCGAACGGGGCGTGCCCACCGTCAGCCTGTGGCAATGCGGCACACTGAAGCAACGGATTGCGGATCTCAACCAGCACAGTGCCGAGGTGCAGTTTCAATATCGGGGGCAAAACATGGCGGATGTGAGCCACTATCTCGAGCGCGAGTGGAAACAGGCTGGCTGCGAACAGTTACTGGTGCAGCAAGGATACTGACCAAGCTTCACGGCTCGAAGAGTGATAAATCAGGGAAAAGAGAGAGAAGATGGAGGCACGTTCCGGAGTCGAACCGGACTAAACGGATTTGCAATCCGCTGCATAACCGCTTTGCTAACGCGCCATGCTGACAAGACTGATTGTCTTGAAAGTGAGTTCCATCGTTGGTGTGATGGAAAATTGGAGCGGGAAACGAGACTCGAACTCGCGACCCCGACCTTGGCAAGGTCGTGCTCTACCAACTGAGCTATTCCCGCGTTACTGCTTTCGTGCCAGTTGCCTGACAACGAGGCGCATTATACGTACCACGAGCGCCAGCACAACCCCTTTTTCGCAATTTAAGCCCTGATGCAGACTGTTTGTTCAGGGTTTAAACGCCTTGCTGCATTTTTCTCCAGCCAGCTGTGACCCACCAAGCGAATTTGGGATAAAGTCGTTGAAATGATTACGCTTTCGTTCGAGACTTGAGCGGCTTAATAACCGGATTCTCAATTGAAAATCACAAGATGAAATGGATCTTCACGCTTCGTGGGCTCAGGCCGCAGTTAATGCTGGCTTTTTTCATGTTGGGCATGGTGCCCTTTTTGGTCATCACCCTCTTCTTCCTATACAGCCACGGCAAGGATCTCACCACCCAGACCTCCAACCACCTGGTCTCCGTTCGTAATATCAAGAAGAGTCAGCTCGAGGATTACTTCAACAACCTCAAAGAGCAGATCATCAACTTCTCCCAGCAGGATTTTGCCGGCAACAGTATCGGCCGTTTCTATGGCTTTACCGGCGCCTTCGAGAAGTTGGGCACCACACCGCAGGAGGCCCGCAGCCGTGCCCAGGCCCGCTATCTGCCCGGCTCCTGGGATCAACTGCGCAAACCGGACAGTCAGGTGGAGATCGAACCCTCCATCACGGCGCTTATCCTCGCCGACGAGATGTATGGCCGGGTGCACCAGCGCTTTCATCGCGGCTATGCCGACATGGTGCGCAAGTCCAACTACAGCGACATCTTTCTGGTGGACCTCAACGGTGATGTGGTCTATTCGGTCACCAAGCACCCCAACTTTGCCACCAATCTGCTCTCCGGACCTTATCAGGGCAGTGGCTTGGGCCAGACCTTCGCCAAGATCAAACGCCGCCTCGATGGCGGCCAGAAACCGCAGCAGATCTTCGAGTTCACCGATTTTGGCCGCAACGAGCTGACCGGGCAGGTGGTCGCCTACATGGCGGCCCCCGTGATGCAGTACGACTATGTGCGCGGGGTGGTGATTTTCGAGCTGTTGCCGGACAAGCTCAACCAGATCATGGCGGAGCGGGAGGGGCTGGGCGAGACCGGCGAGACCATCCTGATCGGCCCTGACAAGCGGATGCGCGCCGATGCCTGGCTGGCACCGGAGTTCAGCGTCGAGAACAGCTTCAGCCCCAATTTCCGGCCGCTGCAAACACCCCTCATCACCAAGACGCTCTCCGGCGAGCAGGGGGTCGGGCTGTTCCACTCCTATCAGGATGACGAGGTGCTGGCCGCCTACACCCAGGTGAAGGTGTTCGATACCGAGTGGGCCTTTATCGCCGAGATCTCCACCCGGGAAGCCTATGCCCCGATCCGCCAGCTGGAAACTCTGGTGATTGTGCTGGGTGCCGGCTCGGTGCTGCTGCTGATCCTCTTCTCCCGCTGGCTATCCCACTCCATCACGGCGCCGCTGCGATCCCTGACCGAAGCAGCCGAGCAGGTGGCCGACGGCGCGCTGGATCACCCCATCGCCATCGAGCGCACCGGCGATGATATCGACCGGCTGGCCGAGGCGTTTCGCCATATGCAGCGCTCGGTGAAGGACAAGATCGAACTGATCGAACAGCAGACCCAGGAGCTGCAACAGCAGGTCAAGCTGACCCACAAGCAGAACCTCAGCTTGCAGCAGGCAGACAAGCTCAAGGATGAACTGCTGGCCAACACCTCCCACGAGCTGCGTACCCCCATTCACGGCATCAAGGGGATGGCCGAGTCGATGCTCGCCAGCCAGCAGGATTTGACCGAAGGGCAGCAAAAACAGCTCGGCCTCATCATCAAGAGCGCCGATGGCCTGGCCCGTCTGGTAGATGATCTGCTTGACTACCATCAGATGCGCTACGGCCAGCTGGAGATCCACTCCCAGCCCGTCTCATCAAAAGGGGTGATCCGGCTGGTACTGGATCTCTGCCAGCATCTGGTGCAGGCCAAACCCCTCACTCTGGTGGATATCAGCCCGGCCGAACTGCCGCCGGTGCTGGCCGACGAACAGCGGCTCGAACAGGTGCTCTACAACCTGGTGGGCAACGCCATCAAGTACACGCCGCAGGGCAAGGTGGTGCTCAGCGCCATCGTCGAGAACAACTTCCTGCGCATCAAGGTCACGGATACCGGCATCGGCATCGCCCCCGACCATCTGGAACATATCTTCGAGCCGCTGGTGCAGATGAGCCCGGAGGTAAGCAAGCAGGGGGCTGGTCTTGGCCTCTCCATCACCCGCCAGCTGGTGCACCTGATGGGGGGCGAGCTGTTCGTCGAGAGCGAGCCGAGCGTCGGCTCTACCTTCGCCTTTACCCTGCCCCTTGCCACCGGCAAAGCGGCCAATCTGACTCTCGACAGCCGCCAGATCGAGCATCAGCTGGTGCGCCAGCAACCGCTGATCCTGCCGGACTGGGAGAGCGACGATCTGCCCCCTCCCCCCGAGGATGCTCCGCTCATTCTGGTGGTGGATGACGAGCCCATCAACCTGCACATCCTGCGCCATCTGCTGCAGCCCTGCGGCTACCGCATCCTGCCCAGCAGTGACGGCCACGATGCGCTGGCCAAGCTGGCCGAAGAGCCGGTGGACCTTATCCTGCTCGATGTGATGATGCCGACCCTTTCCGGTTTTGACGTCTGCCGTCGCCTGCGCCAGCAACACCCGAAAGATATGCTGCCGGTGCTGCTGCTCACCGCCCTCAACCAGCCCAAGGATATCGAGGAGGGCTTCGGGGCCGGTGCCAACGACTATCTGGTCAAACCCTTTTGCAAAGAAGAGCTGTTTGCCCGGGTCAAGGCACTGCTGGAGGCCAAGGCCGGACGCGCCTCGCTGGTAGAGAACCGGCTATTGAAGCAGGAGATCGAACATCGCCTCACCCTGCAGGATCGGCTGCATCAGGATCAGCAGCGGCTGCTGGCCCTGCTCGGTGAAGGGGCCGACCCCATGCTCTTTATCGACGAGCAGGGCACTGTGCTGTTTGCCTCCAGGGTGATGGCACGCCTGCTGGGTCAGGAGCCGGAAGCCATGGAGGGGCAGCCCCTCAATGAGTGGCTCGCCACCCCGCTGCAACAGCAGTGGCCCGACCTTGCCAGCGAGCGGGAACACAATCTGGAATTTTTGGTGGCCGGGCAAAAAGATGTGCTCAACGCCCGTGCCCTGCCCATCGCGCTCGGAGGACAGGCCGCTTTCGCCCTCACTCTGAGTACCGAGCTGCGTCAGGATGAGAACCGGGTAATGGCGCTGGAGAACGCCCTCAAGAACCTCTCGCGGCAAGCCATCATCGAAGATGAACAGCTGCTGGGCGAGCTGAGCCGCCTGGGTGGCGAGTTCCGTTCGCTGGCCGACGACCTCATTCGCCAGCAGGATGACGAGCCGCTGCGCCGGGCGCTGGTAGAGACCATGCAGCTAACCCTGGATGCCTGGCAGCAGGGGACCGGCAAGGGCAAAATCGTGCTGGCAGAGAAGAGCAAGCTGTGGCGGGTCTATATGGACAGATCCAGCCCGCAGACCCGCACCCTCGACAAATACCTGAGTCTGGACACCCTGCCCAAGTCGCCACGCTGGAAGACGGTAGTGGCCACCACCGAGTATGTGCTGGGCCACTGCCCACTCAATGACCACCAGCGCCAACAGTTACAGCACAGCGCCCAGACCCTGCGTCAACTCGCCAACCGCAAGCCGTGACACGACGCCCTAAACGGGCGCCGGATCACAATTGGCAATCTGGTTTCTTTTTATGCAAAACAAAGCCCCGCACAACCCCGAAACCGAGAGCAGATCCAATTCACAAATTTGTCATATACGCTATTTTCACAGCCACTTTCTACGCGAGAGCAAATAACGCAAGCTAATGATTCTAAACAAATAAAAAAGCATTTTGACGAGATTGACGTAACACCGTCAATTTTTACGAAAACAACGAAATCAATAGTTGTTGTTTTCCTGTTAATTCTGGTTTGCTTAGGGCGTTGGAAAACAGAACGACAAAGGTTAGACACCTGACCAACACAGAGGGCCGATTTCATCAGCATGCGAAACCGGTGCTCACACAAAACAAGGCGAACCCTCGGGAATGCCAAAAAATAAGAAAGGAAAACATATGCTTGCCAAAGTATCCAAAATCTCTACCGCTGTAATGCTGGGAACCATGATGCTTGCCGGTGCCGCCGGTAACGCCATGGCCGCAGAAAACAAAACCGTGTTGACCATGGTCGCACAGCAGGAAACCGCCTGGGTCAAGAACTTCAACCCCTTCCTGCAAGCGGGCTTGCTGCACACCACCCGTCACTTCATCTATGAGCCGCTGGTGATCTTCAACGATATGCAAGGGGGCAAACCCGTCTATCGTCTGGCCACCAACTATGCGTTCAGCGATGACCTGAAATCCGTCACCTTCGATCTGCGTGACGGCGTGAAGTGGTCTGACGGCGAAGCCTTTGATGCCGATGACATCATCTTCTCCTTCAATCTGGTCAAGGCCAACAAGGCGCTGGATGAGCGCTCAATCTGGACCCAGATCAAGAGCGTCGAGAAGCTGGCCCCGAACAAGGTCAAATTCGACCTGACCGAGGTCAACACCAACGTGGTGAACGATCTGGTGCTGGTACCCATAGTGCCGGAGCATCAGTGGAAATCGGTGAAAGATCCGGTTGCCTTCACCAACGACAAGCCGGTTGGTACTGGCCCCTTCACCGAAGTGGACAACTTCTCCGCCCAGCTCTATACCCAGTGCCGCAACCCGCACTACTGGGATAACGCCAACCTCGCCATCGACTGTATCCGCATGCCGCAGATGGCCACCAACGACCAGGTGCTGGCTGCTGTCATGAAGGGTGACATCGACTGGTTCGGCTCCTTCGTGCCGGATATCGAGCGCCTCTACGTCGGCAACGATCCGAAGAACAACAAATACTGGTTCCCTGCCTCCGGTACCGTGGCGTTCAACGTCAACTTCCAGACCAAGAACCCGGGCAATAACGAAGCCTTCAACGACATCAACTTCCGCCGCGCCTTCTCCATGGCAATGGACCGCCAGTCCATGGTGGATATCGCGGGCTACGGCTACCCCACCGTCAACGAGTACCCGTCAGGTCTGGGCAAAGCCTTTGACTCCTGGAACAACCCGGAAGTGGACAAGAAGTACGGCAAGTACAACAAGTTCGACTTGGAAGGGGCCAAGGCCCTGCTGAAAGAGGCAGGCTACAAGGATTGTGACGGCGACAAGTTCCTCGACACCCCGAGCTGCAAAAAGATCGAGTTCAAGGTACTGGTACCGAACGGCTGGACCGACTGGGTCAACACAGTACAGATCGGTGTAGAAGGGCTGCAGGCACTGGGCCTGAACGCCAAGACCGCCACCCCGGAAGCAACCGTCTGGACCGAGAACCTGATCACCGGTGACTTTGATGTCGCCCTACAGGGTTACTTTGCCGGTGCCAACCCGCACAAGTACTTCGAGACTGCGTTCCACTCCCGCAACATGGGTGACCGTGGCAACCGCTTCGCTGCGCCCCGTTACAAGGACCCCGAGCTCGACAAGCTGATCGATGACTTCACCCAGACCGCCGATGCGGCCAAGCAGAAGGAGATCATGTTCGCCATCCAGGATCGTGTTGGTGCCAACCAGACCATCATTCCGGTCTTCAACAACCCGACCTGGTATGAGTACAGCACCAAGCGCTTCAACGGCTGGTTCAGTGCTGATAACCCGGTAGCCAAACCTCAGCTCCACCCGGACACCCCTGAGCGTCTGCTGCACGTGTTGTCCCTCAAGCCAAACAGCTAAACAATCCCGGCCCCCTGCGGGGGGCCATCTTCCCCGTTAATCCCCTTCTTGCCCGGCACCGCCGGGGTTGGGGTCGCTATACCCGACGCGGGGCAGACTTGCAGTAAAAGGTACTATCATGGGATTCATACTGAGACGCTTTTCCTTCTATCTGGTTGCCTTTCTGGTAGCCGCCACCATCAACTTCCTGTTACCCCGTGCCATGCCAGGGGATCCTGTCTCCGTGATGTTTGCCCGCGCTGGCGCCATGATGGAACCCGCCGCCCTGGAAGCCCTCAAAGCCACCTTCGGCTTCGTCGACGGCCCCATCGGCACCCAGTTTCTCACCTATGTGAAGAGTGTCTTCACCTGGGATCTCGGCACCTCGGTGCGCTTCTACCCGCAGCAGGTCTCTGACGTGCTGGGCCGTGCCATCGGCTGGACCCTGTTTCTGGTCGGCACCTCCACCATCCTGAGCTTCTCCATCGGTTCCATCGTCGGCATCTTCGCCGCCTGGTATCGCGGCGGCCGGATGGACAGCATTCTCTCCCCGCTCACCCTGGTGATGCAGGCCATTCCGCCGGTGGTGGTCTCCCTGCTCGCCCTGTTCCTGTTCGGGGTCAGCCTCGAGTGGCTGCCCATCGGTTATGCCTATAGCCCGGAAATCCCGGCTGACTGGGGCTGGGAGCACATCAAGAGCATCATGACCCACGCCATCATGCCGGTGCTGACCCTGGCCGTGGTGCAGGTGGGGGGCTTTCTTATCACCATGCGCAACAACATGATCAACCTGCTGGGCGAGGATTACATCACCATGGCCAAGGCCAAGGGGCTCTCCAGTAACCGGGTGATCTTCAACTACGGCGCCCGCAACGCTATTCTGCCCAGCGTCACCGCCCTCTCCATGGCGCTCGGTTTCGTCATCGGTGGCTCTCTCATCACCGAAGTGATCTTCAACTATCCCGGTCTGGGCCTGACCCTCTATCAGGGCATTCTGGCCCGCGACTACCCGCTCATTCAGGGGCAGTTGCTCATCATGACCATCACCATGCTCAGCTTCAATTTCCTGGCCGACGTGCTCTACGTCTTCCTGGATCCCCGTCTGCGTACAGGAGGCAAATAAGATGCGTATGCCGACCATTCTCAAAATCCTGCTTGGCAACAAGAAGGCTGCCTGTGGCCTCGCCATCGTGGTTGCCTTCGTACTGATGGCCATATTTGCCCCCATTCTGGCCAGCAACGAGCCGACCAAACGGGTGGCTCGCCCGCACCAGCCGCCCAGTGCCGAGTTCGTGATGGGTTCAACCCGCATGGGCCACGATATCTGGGCCCAATCCACCAACGGCGCCCGTATCTCACTGATGGTGGGGTTCAGTGCTGGCCTGCTGGTCTGCACCCTGGCCGTCGCCATCGGCATCACTGCCGGTTACTTCGGCGGTCTGGTGGATGAGTGCCTCACCTTCCTGATGAACGTGGTGCTGGTGATCCCCAACCTCCCCTTGCTACTGGTGCTGGCGAGCTTTATCGGGGAGGCGTCACCGGCGGTAATTGCCGTGATAATAGGGTTGACCTCGTGGGCCTATGGCGCGCGGGTCATCCGCGCCCAGACCCTGGCCCTGCGCGAGAAGGAGTTCGTCATTGCCGCCGAAGTGCTGGGCGAGCCGGCCTGGCGCATCATTCTGGTGGAGATCCTGCCCAACCTCATCTCCATCATCGGAGTGAGCTTTATCGGCTCCATCATCTACGCCATCGTCACCGAAGCGACCCTGGAGTTCCTGGGGCTTGGCGACCCGACCGTGGTGAGCTGGGGCATCATGCTCTACAACGCCCAGACCTCCAGTGCCATTCTGGTCGGCGCCTGGTGGGAGATCCTGGCCCCCTGCTTCGCCATCGCCACCCTGGGTGCCGGTTTGGCTCTGCTCAACTTCGCCATCGACGAGATTGCCAACCCGCAGCTGCGCTCCCACAAAGGGCTCAACCGCTGGAAGAAACTCGCGGCCCCGGTCACCACTCCGGTTGCCACAGCACAGGAGAAGACAGCATGAACAAGCATCCCCTGCTGTCAGTACGCAATCTTTGCGTCGACTACATCACCGAAAATGGCGACGTGCGCGCCGTCAACTCGGTGAGCTTCGATATCAGACAAGGCGAGATCTTCGGTCTCGCCGGTGAGTCGGGCTGCGGCAAATCCACCGTCGCCTTCTCGGTGGCCCGGCTGCACAAGCCGCCCGCCTACATCAGCGGTGGCGAGATCCTGTTCAAGGGGGAGAATATCCTCCACTACAACGACGAACGGTTGCGCTCCTACCGCTGGCAACAGGTGTCGGTGGTGTTCCAGTCCGCCATGAACGCCCTGAACCCAGTGCTGCGGATGGAGGAGCAGTTCTGCGACGTGCTGCTGGCCCACAACCCCGGCATGACCCGTTACGAGGCGATCAAGCGCGCCCAGGAGTTGCTCACTATCGTCGATATCCACCCGAGCCGGCTCAAGGACTACCCGCACCAGTTTTCCGGCGGCATGCGCCAGCGGCTGGTGATTGCCATCGCCATGGCGCTCAACCCCGAGCTGCTCATCATGGATGAGCCAACCACGGCGCTCGATGTGGTGGTACAGCGGGAGATCCTGCAGAAGGTCTATGCCCTGAAAGAGAAGTTCAACTTCTCCATTCTGTTCATCACCCACGACCTCTCCCTGATGGTGGAGTTCTGCGATCGCATCGGCATCATGTATGCCGGTGAACTGGTGGAGGTCGCCCCCTCCAAGGCGATCCTGACCGCGCCGCTGCACCCCTATACCAGAGGGCTCGGCAACTCCTTCCCGCCCCTGCACGGACCGAAGAAGGTGCTGGAAGGGATCCCGGGCACCCCGCTCAACCTGCTGGAGGTGCCGGTCGGCTGCCGCTTTCAGGCCCGCTGCGGCAAGGTGCACGATCGCTGCCGTCAGGAGTACACCAGATTGGCCGAGATCCGCCCCGGGCAACAGACCGCCTGCCACCTCTATGAGGAGCAGGGACTGCAACAAGATTCCGTGATCTATCTGGACAAGGCCGCTGGCTGTTAAGGATGTCTGTCATGCAAATCGCCAAAACCGATGCTCCCATCATCGAAGTCCAGCACCTCTACAAGGACTTCCCCATCAACTCCAATGCCATCAAGAGTGGCAAGATGCGGGCGCTCTCCGACATCACCTTCAACCTGCACCGGGGCCGCGCCCTGGCGGTGGTCGGGGAGTCGGGCTCCGGCAAGAGCACCATCGCCAAGATCATCGCCAAGATGTACAAGCTCAGTGCCGGGCGCATTCTCTATCGCGGCCACGATCTGGAGGAGTTCAACAAAGGCACCGCCCTGCTGGACTATCGCCAGAGCGTGCAGATGGTGTGGCAAGATCCGTTCGGTTCGCTCAACCCGACCCACACCATCTATCACCACATCGCCCGCCCCCTGCTGCTGCACAGCAAGGTGATCGACAAGAAAGAGCTGCCAGACATGGTCTACGCCCTGCTGGAGAAGGTCGGCCTGACCCCCGCCAAGGCAACGGCGGCCAAGTATCCGCACCAGCTCTCCGGCGGCCAGCGCCAGCGGGTCAACATCGCCCGCAATCTGGCGGTGGAGGCGGAGGTGGTGCTGGCGGACGAGCCGACTTCCATGCTCGACGTTTCCATTCGCATCGGCATCCTCAACCTGATGGAGCAGATGAAGAATGAGCTCGGCGTCTCCATGCTCTACATCACCCACGACATCGCCACCGCCCGCTATGTGGCGGAAGATCTGGCAGTCATGTATGTGGGACACATGGTGGAGTGGGGCGAGGTGGATGAGATCCTGCACCACCCGCAGCACCCCTACACCCAACTGCTTATCTCGGCGGTGCCCGACCCGGAGAAGAGCATCCACGCCGAGCTGGAAGGAGGCCGCAAGGGGGAGATCCCGCTCTGGACGCCAGAATCCTGCGGTTGCCCCTTTGCCGGGCGTTGCAATCAGGCGATGCCCCGCTGCAAGGAGGCGCTGCCCCCCATCACCAAGCTTGCCGACAACCACTTCGTGCGTTGCTACCTCTACGAGTGAGGGTGAGCCTTAGACCGGCCGGACAACCCTGTCCGGCCATGCCTCGATACGGGGCGGCCACAGCCCCGTGATGTGCCTCACCGCTCGGCGGTGAACCACAGGAGTAATACCTTGATGGAACTCTTGATCAATCAGGTGGGCTACGAGTGCGACGGACACAAGGTCGCCCTGTTGCAAACCTCCCCCGCCCCTGATCTCGGCGGCTATGTCAGGCTGCAACGCCTCGACGATGGCCAGATCCTGTTTGAAACCCCGCTGCAACCGGCCGGCAGCGTTCCCGGCTGGCAGGGCCGCGCTTACTGGCGTGCCGACTTCTCCGCCTTCAAGGAGCCCGGCGACTATCGGCTGGAGGCGATCACTGCCCAAGGCATTGTCCGCTCGACCCGCTTTGCCATCGGCCAGGATCTGCTGGCCAGCCACTGCCTCTCCGATGTCATCCACTACTTCAAGGGGCAGCGCGCCAGCGGCACCTTCGATCGGGCCGACCGCAACGCCCGTCTGTTTGGCACCGACCAGCACAAAGATGTGCACGGCGGCTGGTTCGATGCCAGCGGCGACATGAGCAAGTACCTGAGCCACCTCTCCTACACCAACTACCTCAACCCCCAGCAGACCCCCATGGTGGTGTGGGCTCTGCTCAAGTGCCGCGAACTGCTGGCCCCGCGCCGCGATATCGACGGGGTGAACCTCTGCAAGCGGCTCAATGACGAGGCGCTGCACGGCGCCGATTTCCTCTGCCGGATGCAGGATGAGTCGGGCTTCTTCTTCATGACCCTGTTCGACAAGTGGAGCAAGGATCCTGCCCAGCGCGAGCTGTGCGCCTATGCCACCCAACAGGGGATCAAATCAGCCAACTGGCAGGCGGGTTTTCGCCAAGGGGGCGGCATGGCTATCGCCGCGCTGGCCCGCGCCGCCCGCGAGAGCGTCAGTGGCGACTTCAATGCCAGCCGCTACGCCGAGGCCGCCAAACGCGGCTACCTGCATCTGTGCGAACACAACCTTGCCTACCTTGATGACGGGGTCGAGAACATCATCGACGACTACTGCGCCCTGCTGGCAGCGGTGGAGCTGACCCGCACCTTCGGCAACGAGTGGCTGAATGAGGCGAGAGCCCGTGCCAGCAAGCTCTGTGCCCACCAGCGCCCTCATCCTGAGCTGGGTCACTACTGGTCGGCCAACGAGGATGGCTCGCGCCCCTACTACCACGCCGCTGAGGCGGGTCTGCCGGTGCTGGCGCTGCTGGAATATCTGGGCGTAGAGCCGGATCAGGGGCACCAGGCCCGGGTACAAACCGTGGTGGAGCAGGCGCTGGCCGCCGAGCTGGCGCTCTGCGCCCGCGCGGGCAACCCCTTCTCCCTCGCCCGCCAATATGTGAAAGGGGTGGATGAAGCGCCGCGCGTCAGCTTTTTTATGCCCCACCACAACGAATCCGGTTACTGGTGGCAGGGGGAGAATGCCCGCCTGGCCTCGCTGGCTGCCATGGCCTTTGCTGGCGCCCGCCACTTCCCCCGCCAGAGCCAGCCGCTCATCACTTACGGTCAGCGCCAACTCGACTGGATCCTCGGGCAAAACCCCTTCAACGCCTGCATGCTGGCGGGCCACGGCATCAACAACCCCGCCTATACCGCCGGGTATCCCAATGCGCAGGGGGGTATCTGTAACGGCATCACCGCCGGGTTTGATGACGAAAATGAGGTGGCCTTTATTCCGGAGGAGTACAAGGATCGGCTGGATCAGAACTGGCGCTGGGGCGAGCAGTGGATCCCCCACGCCGCCTGGTTTGCCTTGGCCATCAGCTGGCAAAATGCCGCAGGAGGTCGCCATGATTGAGTTCTGGGTCGGCGTCGATGGTGGGGGCACCCACACCCGCGCCCGCATTCGGGATCGGGCGGGCAAACTGCTCGGAGAGGGGCGCGCAGCCGGCTCCAATCTGGAGCTTGGCATCCCCCATGCCCACGCCAATGTGCTGGCCGCCATCGCCAGCGCCCGCCTTGCCGCCGGGATCGCTATCGAGAGTGAACAGCAGATGGGGGTCGGGCTGGCGCTCGCCTCCGCCGAGCTGTCCGACTGCTATCACGCCCTGCTCGAGATGCCCTTCCCCTTTGCCAGCGTCAGGCTCACCTCTGATGCCTTCGGCGCCTGCCTCGGCGCCTTTGGCGGCCGTGAGGGAGCCATCCTCATCGCCGGTACCGGCTCGGTGGGACTGGTTTATCAGGAGGGGCGAATTCGCACCTGCTCCGGCCGCGGCTTCCCCATTTCAGACATAGGCAGCGGTGCCTGGCTGGGGCTGCGCGCCATCCAGCAATCCCTGCTCTGCCACGACGGCATTCTGCCCCCCAGCACCCTCGCCATCCGCTTGATGGATCGCTTCAAGCGTGATCAGGCCGAGGTGGTACGCTGGGCCGCCCGCGCCATTCCGGCGGACTATGGCCACTTTGCCCCCTGGGTGTTCGATGCCGCCAGCGATGGCGACGAGCTCGCCAATCAGCTGCTGGACGAAACCTGCGAACAGCTGCGGATCCTGCTGGAGGGGATGACCCAGCTGGGTGCCAGACAGATCGCCCTGCTGGGGGGGATTGGCACCCGCCTTGCCCCCCGTCTCGGCCAGCTCAACCTGATCCCCCCCTGGCAGATGCGCTTGATGGCGCCATCCTGTTTGCCCAATCAGAGGATTTTCCATGTCTACACCCCTGATCCACACCCAGGTCGCCCGACGTGACGGCGAGGATGTCTGGTTCACCTTCACCCTCTCACGCATGCCGGATACCAAGTGGAAGCTGCACTTCTGTCTGGCTCGCCATATCGACCCCGACTCCTTGCAAGGGGGCGAGCTGGAGCGCCAGAGCGGCAGCTACAAGGTGATTGTCCCGAACGCTGGCAGCTGCGAGCTACGCTTTTGCTGCCGCCAGACCCCCATCAAGAAGCTCTCCGACATGCCGCAGGGCTTTTTCCTCAGCTTGCCGGAAGCGACTACGGGTGCCCAGCTGCTGCCGGTGACGCTGGCGGCGCAGGATCTCGGACTGGAAAACCCGCCGGTAACCCGCCCCGACCTGCCGGATGTCGAGCCCCAGCCCGGCATAGTGCCACAACCGGCCCATCTGGTACTGCTGGAGGGGAACTTCCGGCTGGCAGAGCGGGCTCATGTCAGCGCCCCCCGCGATGTACCGAAGCTGCTGGCCCACTTCAACGAACTGACGTCGCTGGCGCTGGAGCAGGATCACGACGCTGAAATCCGGCTGACCGAGGCCAAACTGGCCCCCGAAGCCTACCAACTGACCATCACGCCGCAGGAGGTGGTGATTGCCGCCGCCGACGAAGCGGGCTGGCGTCATGGGCTGGTCACGCTGGCCCAGTGGTATCTGCAACATGGGGAGAGCCTGCCCTGCGTCACGCTGGAGGATGCCCCGCGCTTTGGCTTTCGCGGCATTTTTCTCGACTGCGCCCGCCACTTCCACACTCCGACAACCATCAAGCGCCTGCTCAAGCTGATGAGCCTCTACAAGTTCAACCGCTTCCACTGGCATCTGACCGATGACGAGGGGTGGCGACTCGAGATCAAGGCCTTCCCGGCATTGACCGACGTGGGTGCCTGGCGCGGCCACGATCTGGCGATCGCCCCCCAGCTCAGCGGCGGTGCCCAACCCTATGGCGGCTACTACACCCAGAGCGAGGTGAAGGAGCTGGTGAGCTATGCCAGTGAGCTCGGCATCACCGTCATTCCCGAGATCGACATCCCGGGCCACTGCCACGCCGCCATCAAGGCGCTGCCCGAGTTGCTGATCGAAACGGCGGATCACTCCCGCTACCGCTCGGTTCAGCATTTCGATGACAACGTGCTCAACCCTGCCCTGCCCGGCACCTACCGCTTTCTGGAAGCGGTGCTGGACGAGGTGTGCGAACTCTTCCCCGGCCCGCAGATCCACATGGGGGGTGACGAGGTGCCGACCGGGGTCTGGACCGACAGCCCCGCCTGCCAGCAGCTGATGACCGAACAGGGCTACGCCGACTGCCGCGAGCTGCAGGGCCATCTGCTGCGCCACTGCCAGCGCTATCTGGCCGCCAGAGGCAAACAGATGATCGGCTGGGAGGAGATCCTGCATGGCGACAAGGTGAGCCGCAAAGCGGCCATCTGTGCCTGGACCAGCTTTCAGGCGGGGCTGGACGCAGCCGCAGCCGGTTATCCGGTGGTGATGGCGCCCGCCCAGTTCCTCTATCTCGATCTCGCCTGGAGCGCCGATATTCATGAACCCGGCCTCTACTGGGCGGGGACCCTCAATCTGGAGCAGATCTACGCGTGTGACCCTGCCCCAGCCGATTTCCATGCCAACGATAACATCCTCGGGGTGCTGAGCCCCTTGTGGTCAGAATTGATCACCAGCCGTGATCGTCTCGACTACATGTTGTTCCCGCGTATGCTGGCCACGGCCGAGGTGGCCTGGAGCGATCCCGCCCACAAGGGCTGGGAGCACTTCGCCGCCCGCCTGCCGGGTCAGCTGCAGATCCTCGATCAGTTGCAGGTGCGCTACCGGATGCCACAGAGGTAATGTTGTCTCTACTTTGGCGGCCAATCGGCCGCCTTTTTTACGATTAGCCAACAAAACATCAACTTCCCCCTACCATTCATCCGCCATTATTGGCAAAATCCAGCCCCCAATGAAGCTGGTCTGCCTCCTGCTGGCGCGAGCCTGCGGCCACCTCCAGATCTGCCACAATAACAACGACAACATTATCAACAAGAACATCGGAGCGTATTCCTATGGCCCGCAGAGATGTCCATACCCTGGATAGCGAAGTGGAGTTTCCTGCCGACGTACAACTGGTCTCCACCACTGACCTGCGCGGGGTGATCACCTACGCCAACCCGGCCTTTTGCGAAATCGCAGGCTACACGGTCGATGAACTGGTGGGACACAACCACAATCTGGTACGCCACCCCGACATGCCCAAGGCCGCCTTCGCCGATCTCTGGGCCCGCCTCAAGGAGGGCAAACCCTGGCGCGGTATGGTAAAAAACCGCTGCAAGGATGGCCGTTACTACTGGGTAGATGCCTATGTGACCCCCATCTATGAAGGCAACAGGATCAGCGGCTACCAGTCGGTACGCTGCAAGCCCGAGCCCCAATTCAAGCGCATCGCCGCTCAGACCTACCAGGCACTGCTCAAGGCCGAGCGCGGCAACAGCAGCAACCTCCCCTCTCTTGCCAAAGTACGCACCCCGGCCATTACCCTGCTGCTGCTCGGCCTGATGGGCTGGACCTTCGCCAGTCAAGGGGCCATGACCGTCCTGCTGATGCTGCTGCCCCTGTTGCTTATTGGCGGAGCCTACTGGCGCGAGCTCTTTGCCCTGCCCCACTATCTGCAGAAACTGGGCCGTGAATATGACAGTCTGACCCGGCTGGTCTACTCCGGTGACAACCCCGGCGCCATTGCCGATTTTCATATCAAGATGCTTCAAGCCCGCATCCGAACCGTGTTGGGACGGATCAACGATGCCACGGCACCTCTGCAAACCCTGGCCATCAATCTGAAGCAGGCCTCTCATCAAGCCTGTCTCGATATCAACGAGCAAGATGCCCAGACCCAGCAGATGGCTACGGCTATGACTCAGATGGCCAACACAGCTCACGAGATCGCCCGCAACATTCAGGACTCCAACGGTCAGGTCAACGAAGCTCGCAATCGTTGTGAACAAACCAACCAGCAGTTGAACCAGACCGAGCTGCAGATCGAACAGCTCGCCAAACAGGCTGAGCTGGCGTTCAACTCGGCAGTGGAGCTCGCCAGCGAATCCGAACGGATTGGCAGTGTCATGGGCGAGATCCAGGGCATCGCCGAGCAGACTAACCTGCTCGCCCTCAACGCCGCCATCGAAGCGGCTCGCGCCGGGGAGCAGGGCCGTGGTTTTGCGGTGGTCGCAGACGAGGTGCGAACTCTATCGACCCGCACCCACAAGGCGACCGAGCAGATCCAGGTCAGCATCAAGCAGATCCAGCACACTCTGGGACGCTGGAAGGGGATGATGCAGGAGAACCTGCAACAGACCCGCGCATGTGCCGAGATGACCCGCCAGGGCGCCAGCAGCCTCCATACCGTGCTGGCAGAGATAGAGCTGGTCACCGAACACTCCACCCAGATAGCCACCGCTGCAGAGCAGCAACAAGCGGTCGTGGAGGAGATCAGCCGCAGCATCCACCAGATCTCCGAGTACTCCCACGCCAACAGTCAGAAGATGCTGGATGTCGATCACTCAAGTCAGGCTCTGCTGGAACGGGCCAAGCAACTGAAGGGGCTTAGCCAGACCTTCGGCTGAATCATTGCCAGCCCCATGACAGAAGCGCCACAATGGCGCTTCTGTTGTTTTTGACGAATCGGGTCTATGAGCATTGAACCAAGTCCATCCCCATTGAACAAAACAGCCCGTATCGAAGCGATCATCGCCCTGATCCCGGCAGGCCGGGTGGTCAGTTACGGTCAGGTGGCCGATCTGGCGGGGTTGCCCGGACGGGCAAGACTGGTGGGCAAGGTGCTGCGGGAAACCGACAAGGTACTGCCGTGGCATCGGGTACTGGGCGCCGCGGGCACCATCTCGTTACCGAAAGTATCGCCAGGCTTTGCCGAACAGACGGGACGCCTGCAGCAGGAGGGGGTCGTGGTGATCGGTGGACGGGTCAGAATGAAGGAGTGGCAATGGCAGCCCGATCTGGCCGAGCTGCTTTTTCTACTGCCGTTTTGAGGGGATCACAGCCGGATCACTCAAGCGGCGCCAGGATCTCGTCGCTGCGCACCTGCACCGGTATGGTCTCATCCGCACGCTGCAGCAGCACCAGCAGGCTCTGCCGGTCCACCTCCAGCACATAGGCCGCCCCTTCCCGGGTCATACAGCTCATGCCCGGCCGGATCTCGTTAATCTCCATCTCAACCTCCTTGTCTACTTCGCGATTGATGACAGCTGCACTCCTTGCAGCTGTCTCAGTATACCGCTATCCATAAGCAAAGAGGCCCCTTGTCGGGGCCTCTTTTCATCAGGCTTTTTTAGCCTTTGGCAAACTCTCTTGCCAGGTACCGTTGTCGTAGTGAGCGGTCCAACCGGTCGCCTTGCCGTTGACCTCGCTCATCACGTACTGCTCCTTGGTCTTGCGACTGAAGCGTACGATGGCGGGGTTGCCGTCCGGATCGGTGAGCGGGGCACCGGCCAGATACTTGTGCTTGGCGGAGATGCGATCCTTGAAGCGCTTGAGCTCTTCCACCAGCGGCGCGCGAGTCTCGCGGGATTTGGGGAAGTTGCTGGCTGCCAGGAACAGACCGGCAGCACCGTCACGCAGCACGAAGTGAGCATCGGACTGGGTGCACTTGAGCTCCGGCAACGGTACCGGATCTTCTTTCGGCGGCGCGATGTCGCCGTTTTTCAGGATCTTGCGGGTGTTCTTGCAAGTCTCGTTGGTGCAGCCCATGTACTTGCCGAAACGGCCGTTCTTGAGCTGCATCTCGCTGCCGCAGCGGTCGCACTCGATACTCGGCCCTTCGTAGCCCTTGAGCTTGAACTGGCCCTTCTCGATTTCGTAGCCATCGCAGTCCGGGTTGCGACCACAGACGTGCAGCTTGCGGCTGTCATCGATGATGTAGGCATCCATCGCAGTGCCACAGACACCGCAACGGTGCTTGGCACGCAGCGCCTCGGTTTCCGCCTCTTCGCCGTCAGTGGCGGAGACAAACTCATCGGCAGAGACCAGGTTGATGGTCTTCTTGCAGCGCTCTTTCGGCGGCAAAGCATAGCCGGAGCAACCGAGGAACACGCCGGTAGTCGCGGTACGAATCCCCATCTTGCGGCCGCAATCCGGGCAGTCGATGTCGGTCATCACCATCTGGTTGGCACGCATGCCGCCCTCTTCGGGCGCCTTGTCGGCCTTCTCCAGCTCCTGGGTAAACTCGGCGTAGAAGGCATCCAGCACCTTCTTCCACTCCAGGCTCCCTTCGGCGATGCCATCGAGTTTGTCTTCCATCTTGGCGGTGAACTCGTAGTTCATCAGCTCAACGAAGTTCTCCACCAGACGATCGGTGACGATTTCGCCCATCTTCTCGGCGAAGAAACGGCGGCTCTCGACCCGCACATATCCGCGATCAACGATGGTGGAGATGATAGAGGCGTAGGTTGACGGACGGCCGATGCCGCGTTTTTCCAGCTCGCGCACCAGCGCCGCTTCGGTGAAACGGGCAGGCGGCTTGGTGAAGTGCTGGCGCGGATCCAGCTTGACCAGTTTCAGCACCTCGCCAACGGTCACCGCCGGCAGCTGGCTATCTTCGCCCTTGCGACCCATCGGCGGCAGTGCCTTGGTCCAACCGGCGAAGCGTAGGGTACGGCCACGGGCCTTGAGCTCGAACTCACCCGCCTTGACGGTCAGGGTGGAAGAGTCGTACTGAGCCGAGGTCATCTGGCAAGCAACGAACTGACGCCAGATGAGATCGTACAGACGCATGGCATCCGGCTCCATCCCTTCCAGCATCTCGGCAGTCACCTGTACATTGGAGGGACGGATCGCCTCGTGCGCTTCCTGAGCATTGGCCTTGGCGCCATACAAATTCGGTTCGGCTGGCAGATAGGCCGCGCCATACTGCTCGCCGATAAATTCACGCACCGCCTCAACCGCCTCTTTACTGAGGTTGGTGGAGTCGGTACGCATATAGGTGATGTAACCCGCTTCATAGAGACGCTGGGCCATCATCATGGTCTTCTTGACCCCGAAGCTCAGACGGGTAGAGGCCGCCTGCTGCAGGGTGGAGGTGATAAACGGTGCGGACGGCTTGGAGCCGGTCGGCTTGTCTTCCCGGTTCACCACCTTGTAGTCGACCCCTTCCAGGGCTGCGACAGCGGCAAAGGTCTCGGCCTGGGTCACCGGCTTGAAGTCGGCACCATTGCGGCTGACCACTTCCATCCGCAGATCGCTCTTGTCGGCGGTCAGCAGGTCGGCATTGAGATCCCAGAACTCGACCGGAACGAACGCCTTGATTTCGCGCTCTTTATCGACGATAAGACGCACCGCAACGGACTGTACCCGACCGGCGGAGAGACCGCGGGCCAGCTTTTTCCACAGCAGCGGGGAAACCATGTAACCCACCACTCGGTCGAGGAAACGACGAGCCTGCTGGGCATTAACGCGGTCAATATTGAGTTCGGACGGCTGGGCGAACGCCTCCTTGATGGCGCTCTTGGTGATCTCGTTGAACACCACGCGCTTGTAGCGACTGTCGTCGCCACCGATGATCTCGCGCAGGTGCCAGGCGATCGCCTCTCCTTCTCTATCCAAGTCAGTTGCGAGATAGATGGTGTCAGCTTTCTCGGCCAGACTTTGCAACTCGCTAACCACCTTCTCCTTGCCGGGCAAAATCTGGTAGTTGGCCTGCCAGCCAGCGGTCGGATTGATACCCATTCGGGCAAACAGGGCCTTGCGATCCTTGGCAGCCTTCTCGGATTCGCTCAACTTGATGCCGCGAATGACAGGTTTCTTGGGCTCAGTGCTGGCGCTGCCGCTGGTGGGCAGATCGCGAACATGACCAACGCTGGATTTCACCACGTAGTCCTTGCCCAGATATTTGTTGATCGTCTTGGCCTTGGCCGGAGACTCCACTATGACCAGTGATTTGCCCATGCTGTAACTATTATCCTCATTGCACCCGACGGGGTTGGTGTGCGGTTTTGTGGGGCTGTATAAGAGATTTGGCGCGAAAAAGCAATCTTGTGAGCAAATTTGCCTGCCCAGCCCGAACCACACGGCTTCTTTTATTGCTTCTTTATTTATTAATGCGAAGGCAACAGGCCGGACGCAACCGCTTTTTCAATTTTCTGCCATACCGCCCCTCTTTTTATATCTGAAACGACATAAAAACGTCTGCTGGTTACCGGCTTGTTACAAAAACATAAAATCTCTTTATAATGGCCCAACCCCGACGCATTGCGCGCGGAAGGAACCGCTACCCATCATAAAAATCGAAAGGATGTACTCAATGAAGCACTTCGAGGTCAATTTCGACGGTCTGGTCGGCCCGACTCATAACTATGCTGGCCTCTCCTACGGCAACGTTGCCTCCCAGAGCAATGCCCAGGAGGCTTCCAATCCGAAAGAGGCCGCCAAACAGGGGCTGCGCAAGATGAAGGCGCTGACCGAGCTTGGCATGACCCAGGGAGTACTGGCGCCACAAGAGCGTCCCGATCTCGCCACCCTGCGCCGTCTCGGCTTCACCGGCAACGATACCCGGGTGCTGGAGCTGGCCGCCAAACAGGCTCCCGCCGTACTGGCTGCCTGCTATTCGGCTTCCAGCATGTGGACAGCCAACGCCGCCACCGTCTCTCCCAGTGCCGATACCCAGGATGGCCGCATTCACTTCACCCCCGCCAACCTGACCAACAAGTTTCACCGCTCCCTGGAGCCTGACGTCACTGGTCGCATCCTGCAAGCCGTGTTCAACAATGATCGCCACTTCAGCCACCACCTCCATCTGCCGGAAAATGACCACTTCGGCGACGAGGGGGCAGCTAACCACACCCGCCTCTGCCGCGCCTATGGCGAGGCGGGGGTCGAGCTGTTCGTCTATGGCCGCAGTGCCTTTGACTACTCCCGCCCGGCGCCGAAGCGCTACCCGGCCCGCCAGACCCTGGAGGCAAGCCAGGCCATCGCCCGCCTGCATGGCCTCGGCGAGGAGAGCGTGGTGTTTATTCAGCAAAACCCGGAGGTGATCGATCAGGGGGTATTCCATAACGATGTGATCGCGGTGGGCAACCAGAACGTGCTCTTCTTCCACCAGCAAGCATTCCTCAACACCGAAGCGGTGCTGACCGAAATCCGCGGCAAGTTTGGCGAGGGGGATTTGCACTTTATCGAAGTGCCAACCGCCGAGGTATCCGTGCTGGATGCGGTGAAATCCTACCTGTTCAACACCCAGATCCTCACCCTGCCGAGCGGTGAGATGGCCATTATCGCCCCCACCGAGTGCCGCGATAATCCGGCGGTGTCGGCCTATCTTGGCAAGCTGCTGACGCAGGAGACTCCGATCAAGGCGGTCCACTATATGGATGTGAAACAGAGCATGCGTAATGGTGGCGGCCCGGCCTGCCTGCGACTGCGGGTTGCCATGAACGATCAGGAACTCGCTGCGGTCAATCCGGCCTGCCTTATCAACGACAGCCAGTTTGCCCGCCTCGATGGCTGGGTCGATCGTCACTACCGCGACCGCCTGACCCTCGATGACCTGCGGGATCCGGCACTGGTGCAGGAGTCCCGCAGTGCGCTGGACGAGCTGACCCAGATCCTGAAACTGGGGTCGGTCTACCCGTTCCAGCGCTAGATGTGATGCCCGGGAAGACCGCCGACACTGGCGGTCTTCTGCTATCTGCCTTCTCTTCAGCGCGATCGCCAACTTGCACGGATGCTGTTTTGTGCAGAAAAGCAGCGCACAACTTGCTGATAAGCTTGAATTTTGAGCTGGATGTATCAAAAAATCGACGAACAGTCATTTTTTACTGCCAGATGCCTCATCAAGGGGTTCACAAAGCCTCTGGATCTGATAGTATGCGCCTCGCACTTGGGGAGGGGTTCCCGAGCAGCCAAAGGGATCAGACTGTAAATCTGACGGCTCTGCCTTCGAAGGTTCGAATCCTTCTCCCTCCACCATTCAAGTGCAAAGTAGTGACAATCAGGAAATACCCCGTGGAGGGGTTCCCGAGCGGCCAAAGGGATCAGACTGTAAATCTGACGGCTCTGCCTTCGAAGGTTCGAATCCTTCTCCCTCCACCATTTCCCTGATTGCAATGGCTGAATACAATTTGCTTTGCCCCTGTGGAGGGGTTCCCGAGCGGCCAAAGGGATCAGACTGTAAATCTGACGGCTCTGCCTTCGAAGGTTCGAATCCTTCTCCCTCCACCATCATTCAAGAAAACCCGGTCTCGCGCCGGGTTTTCGCTTTCTGCCATTCTCATCACACTTTTCCGACCTTGTCAGATCTGACAGTTGCAATTGCATCCCATCTTGCTCATCGTGGCATCATCGACATCAGAGTGTTCACATCATGTTTGAAGTCTGGGACGAGCATGGTCACGCCACCGGTCTGACACTGCAGGCGCTCAAAGTCAGAATCAGCAACGACTATCAGGGTGATCTGATGGTGCGCTACAGCAACAAGCTGGGACTCCCCACGACCCTCTTTCTGACCATTCATCAGGGCGTTGCCTATCAACGCTTCAAAGCGGGCTCGCCAAAACTGGATTGGGAATGGCTGGCCACCGCAGGCAATGGCCATAGCCCCCGCAATTTTATGAGCGAACAGTTCCCCTTACTCCAGCTCTCCCTCGATAACTGAATGCCCCTCTCTTTCGCTCAATAACGTCAGTTCATCGATGATTTGCTGTAATTGGGTACGAAAGCGTGTCAGCTCATCGGTACAAGCTGGCGATCCAAACTGACGGATTTTTTCTTCCAATCGCCATGCCTGTTCAGCCAATTCCGGCGCCATCATCATGCTGATGGTCCCCGCCTGACGATGCACCCAATTGGCCAATGCATTGTCATCAAGTGGCTCCTGCACCATCGACTGTTCAAGCTCCTGGCGAAATAGTGGAAACATCTGCTGCAACTTGTCACCATGACCAAAAAATGCCTCCATAGCTGCAATATCAATCAAGGTTGGCGCGGGTAAGATCTGCCACTTCTGCAACATCTGATGCAGAGCATCCAGCAGCACCGGTTTGCCCAACAGATCGTCCATGCCCGCGGCAAAACAGCGCTGAGCCTGCTCTGGCAACACATTGGCCGTCATGGCGATGATCAGCTGCCGCTCGCCTTTCTCTGCAGCCCGTATTCTGCGGGTAAACTCGTAACCATCCATCACCGGCATCTGACAGTCACAGAGCACCAGCTCATAGGGATGCTGCGCGACCATCTCGAGAGCCTGCTGGCCATGCTCTGCCACATCGCAGTTCATCCCAACTTGCCTGAGCTGGCGTATCATCAGCGACTGGTTGAGGGGATTATCCTCCACCAGCAATACCCGGCAGGGCTGCATGGGTGCGCTCTTTCGCATCGCTTTCGTTGCCGTCCCATCGCTCAAGCCAAGCTGGCGATAGCAAACTTCCCGCACCGCATGCCAGGTCATGGGATTGCTGTTGAGGATGTAACCCTCCTCATCACAACGATAACCGAGAGGGGTTGCCAGCGGCAGCACCCGGATGAGCCCGTTGCCCGCCAACTCATGGTCTGTGAAACGCAAATGAGCATCACCAGACTCCAACGTTCGTGTTACCCCCAAGGCATCAAGATGCAACAGCAGGGTGTGGCACAGCTTCTCGTCATGGAGATCGATATGGGCTTGCACGCCATTGAGACGGAGATCAGGCTCTCGCTGTGCCAGCACTGGCAACGTGACCGTCAGGCTGATGAAAGTGCCCAGCCCAGGGGCACTCTCCAGCCGGATCTCGCCACCCATCAAGGTGGCCAGGGTCTGGCAGATACTCAGGCCCAAGCCGGTACCACCATAACTACGGGTGGTGGAGCTCTCTGCCTGTTCAAAGGCATTGAAGATCCGGCCAAGCGCCTCTGGGCTCATACCGATGCCGCTGTCGCGCACACCGAAGCACAATTGCTGTTGCCCCTCCCCCTGCGACAGCAGTTGCACCGAGATCTCGATAAAGCCCCGCTCGGTAAATTTGATGGCATTGCTGACAAAGTTGAAGAGGATCTGGCGCAGACGCAGCGCATCACCACTAACCCGAGCCGCCACACCGGCATCCGCCCAGAGATAGACGCGCAATCCCTTGCGATGTACTTCGCTCACCGTCATGGTCAGCACGCTGTCGATCAATTCACGGATGAGAAAAGGGGCCTCTTCGAGTTGCATCTTGCCCGCCTCCAGCTTGGCGAAGTCGAGCACGTTGTCGATCAGCGCATGCAACCCCTGGGCACCGCGGTTGATAACCTCGACCATCTGGCGCTGATCCTGGGTCAGCTCGGTAAAAGTGAGCTGTTCCGCCATACCGACAATGCCATTCATGGGCGTGCGAATCTCGTGGCTCATGGTGGCCAGAAACTCCCCTTTCTGGGTGGCGGCAGACTCCGCTTTGGCCTTGGCTCTGGCCAATGCAGCCTCAACCTGATGACGACGGACTATCTCCTGACGCAGCCGCCAGTAAGCCACCGACAACACCAGAATAAAGAGCGTGATCGCCACCCCGGCGGGCAGCAGGGTACGCACCAGTTTCGCTCTGGGGATCCCTTCGCTGTAATTGAGCGCCAGCCAGCTGTTGCGTATCTGGCGCTTCTCCTTGTCGCTCATGCTGGCAAGCACCCGGTTGACCAAGGGTAGCAAGGGGACGTAAGGCTCACGTACTGCCACAGCCAGTTCATCCTTGAAGGGGGTGGGCGCGGCAATATGAAGTCGGTCATCAAACTGCTCGGTGATAAGACGGGAGACCACCACCAGATTGCCGATATAGGCATCTCCCTGCCCCGCAGCGACACGAGCAAGCCCCTCGTTGGCACTCTTGGTCGTGATCAGTTTAAGGTCAGGCACCATTACCCTCAGCTGGGGGATCAGCATGCTGTCGGTCAGCAACAGCTTTTTACCAGCCAGATCAGAGAGATCCCCGATCGGAATACTACCGCGCGCCGTCACCAGCACCATCGGGAATGATGCGAAGGGTTCACTGGCATGCCAACCCACCAGCCGCTCGATAATGCGAGCGGGTAATACCGCCAGGTCGACTTCGTGATGCAGCAGTTGCTGCTGCAGGTCAGGCCAATCCTTTACCGATATTCGGCTGTAAGCCAACCCCAACTTCTCTTGCAACAGCTTCAGATAATCCGCTATCAAGCCGACCGAATTGCCCTCCTCATCGAGATGGGAGAAGGGCACCCAGCCGGGGATCAGCCCCAGCTTGAGCGGTGGCAGCATCGAGAGCCAGCCACGCTCATCAGGACGCAGTAAAAAATGACTGTGCCCCATAAAGTTGGGCTCCAGGCTCTCCCCCAGCCAGCGTTTCTCCAATGCACTGCGTGCCTCGACCGTCAGCGACTGAATGGCAGTATCAAGCCGGATAGCAAGAGAGTGTTTCTGGCTCGCGACACCAAGATGCAGGGTTTCCATCAACAAGGGAGACTGGGCGACCACCACCAACGCCGGGTGACGCTCGATAAACAGATTGGCCACATGAAGGTTGCCGATATAGGCATCCGCTCGACCTTGCTCAACCGCCTGCAATGCACGGCGCGTATCGACAAAGAGTCGCGGTGTAACATTGGGATAGTGCAGCTTGACCAGCTTCTCGGTCAGAAAGCCTTTTTCGATGGCAATGCTGGCGGACTGCAACCGGCTCACATCCCGAAACAGGGGGCTGTCCTGGCGCACCACCACCACAGTCGGCGAAGTGTAGTAAGGCAGGCTATAGGTGACACACTGACGCACCTCAGAATTAAATGCATCGAGCAGGATATCCAGCTTGCCACGGCAGGCATCGGCATACATGGTTTTCCAGTCAGGGTAGACCTGCCAGGCAATCCGGTAGTCAAGCTTTTTGGCTATTTCCTCCATCAATTCAACACTGAAGCCAGCGGCGACCTTGCCGTCCCACTGCTGGAATGGTCCCCATCCGCCAGCCAATATGCCCACTTCAATCGTTGGTACAGAATGTACCTCCGCCGAAAATACGGAAGGCGTCAAGGAAAAAACAGCGACAATAATTATGAATCGCTTGATTAATGACATAAGCAAACAATACATAGACATAACGATTCACATATATTTGTCAAAAGATATATGCTCCTAAAAAAATGGGGTGCGCACGGTAGTATAGAAATGTTAGCTTTGGTAGCCTGAATATTATTCACCGTTTTATAAGAGGCTCATCCATGTCCTTCAAGATTATTCTTGCTGATGACCACCCCTTGATTCTGACCGGGATCCGTAGCCTGATTGACCAGATAACACCCCATTGTGAAGTGATCGCCGAGGCATATCAGGTATCTGACTTGCTGAAATTATTGCAACAGCATCATTGTGATCTGTTGATCACTGATTTCAGCATGCCGGGAGATATCCGCTGTGATGGACTGGTGATGATCCAGCAGTTGCGTCGGGATTATCCAAACCTGCCCATTATTGTGCTGACCCAGATCCAGAACAGCGCCATCTTGCAATCTCTTATTCAGGTTGGGGTCAACGGTCTGATACTGAAAAAATCGGTTATCAATGAACTGGCCGATGCCATTCGCCAGATATTGCTCGGTCATCGCTATATTGGTCCTGCGGTAAAAATACTGCTGGCCAATGCCGGAATCTCTGCCCAAGGCGAACCCCACCCGCTTACACCAAAGGAGAGCGAAGTGGTGCGCCTACTTGCCAGCGGCATGTCCGTCACTCAGGTTGCCGACTATCTTCATCGCAGTGTCAAAACCATCAGCACCCAGAAAAAGAGCGCAATGATACGGCTGGGTATTAGCAGCGATAGCGCCCTCTTTGACTATGCCAAAAGCAGCGGACTCTATTAATCAATAGCCGCATCAAATATCAGGGTAACATCACCTTTAAAGGAGGAGCCAGGGTATTTCATCATCTCGGCGACCGTCCCACCCACAATCTGAAATCGAATCGCTCTGGCAGCATTGATAACCGGACTTCCCTGTACAGGAAGTACAAATCTGGTTTTATTTGTAGTCAACAGAAATATTTCATTTATGCTGTTAACATAGTGCGTTTTTAAAGGCACTGTTCGCCCCTTGCTATCTTTTAATGCGCACTCGCCACTAGTAGACCATTGATATTGGCAACGCAGTGAGACAGTAAATGGGGCACTAAACCATATTCGAAAAGGAAGATCTTGCTGCAATATGCTTGGCTCTCGCTTTCCACTATGAATCCAATTACTCCACCCACCTGGTGGCAATAAGGTTACTTGGCTATGGCCATCGCTATCTCCTTTGGGAAAATCAACTTTCAATTGATGACGGACTGTCAGTGTAAATTTAAGTTCATGCTCTGTTCCCCCAGAATAAGTTGCATCACCCAGGTCAATATCCTTGTTACGCCCCACCATTATTTTTAAAATACCAGTATACTTTCCGTTTGACATAGTCAATGGATTAGGTGCTTTGATACGAAAGCCATAATTCAGCCAATCGACAGAGTATGATGTTCCATCACCAAGTTGGCTATTGTGATAGCACTCAGACGCACCATTTTGAGCTAAATCATTAATAGAATATAAAAAAAGTTGCCCAGTTACTACAGACCCGAACCACCCCCAAGTACTAAAGCTTTGATAGCAATCACCACCAATAGTATGCATGGGCCATCTATTATTATTGACAATTGGATACTCCATTTTTATTACCTTGGCACCTATATTGTTTGGAATAAATGCCAATTCATGATGTTCTCCATTTTTGCTGTTCGTCAACGTCACTTTTTTAGGACCAGAAAGTCGATAGTAACTTAGGTAGTTCTGTTTACCCTTCGCCGAATTTATTGTTTTTGCTATCGACACTGGGAGTTTTACTATAACCGATGACTCTAGCGGCTTCTGTGGGTCACAATAAGAAATCGGTTGACCGACATCGCACGGAGTGGTGTTGATAAAACGCCCACCACTGACTTCATAGCTCTCAGGTTTATAGTCTGCAGTAATATTAATCACATCAGCCAAAGAAGAGTGACTAAACATCAGTAGAACTAATATTTTAATGGTTTTCATTTTTTACAGTCACACCAGGTGAACATATTAACTCTCCCAATATAATAATCTCCGATGCCTCCGTACGGCTCTGCACTCCTGATGAGTTGTTGCAATGGAGGGTACCATTGTGTTCCACGCTAAATTGCGGCTGTCGTCGGCTCGCTTCCAGCGCAAAGAAGCCATCATTTTCGGTAAATGCCCGCCCTATAGGGTTACTGACCATGGCACCACGCAGCGGCTGGCTTTGCTCGTCCAGCAGGCGACCAATCACAGTAACGGTGCTCACAGCATTCACCTGGCCATAACCCACCCCGCCGCGATTAAGATGGTAGGGGAGCACGGTGGGCTTGATGGTGAGTGGCATCCCCTCGTGGTCGGCCATCTCCAGTTGCAAGGCGCCACTTTGCAAGGCTGGCACCGAGACCAGATGACGACCGGGCCCAAGGGTCTGTACGCTGCCCAGATCGTCGTTGACCCGGATCCGCGCTGCCTCATCATCGGCCGCAATATCGAGGATCATCGCCGCCTCATTGCCCATGCCGCCCGTATCGCGGAAACCGAGCGCCAGATCCCCTTCATGCCCCAGCGCCAGCACACTCTCCAGGTTAACGCCGCCGGTCACCTCTGCGTTATAGGAGGAGTGCTGGGCAAACAGGTCGCCACCCAACCAGGACGACGCGAAACGACCATAGCCGGATAGACCGGTACCATAGCTGTCATGGGTGCTGCCCACGCTGACCTGACGCAGCGGCCCCCAATCCACCTCCTGCTGGTAGTTGAGATAGGCGCTGCGCTGGGCACCGCCCGAGCGTGAGGTATTGCTGCCCAGCCCCAGCGACAACTGGCGATCATCTCCCCCCAAGTTGATAGTGAGACTCAGCGTGCTACCGCGATCCCGCTGCTGCGCCGTGCTCTCGCTGCCGGGACGATCGAACAGGGTCACCCCCCAGGTCACCCAACGCCCCCACAACCGATCGCTATAGTGCCACCCCAGATCGGCACCATTGCCACGACCAGACTGGTGAGAAACATAGAGACTGAGGGAGCCCCACTTTTCCAGCGACTGTTGCAGTGACAGACTGGACACCGCAGTTGCTTCAACCTGCTTGCGCAGATTACGCGAATGGCTGGCCACCAGACTGCTGTTGCCATGCCAGTAGATCCCCTGCAGATCGTAGCCCCACCCCATGCCAACACTCTGGTTGAAGGAGGCAAAGCCGTGAAGCTGACTGGTCGCCTCCCAGTCGAGCGAGAGGGAGTGCTGAGTCCGTCTGTCCACATACTGGCTACCCGCCCCCACCACCAACGAAGGAAGCAACAGGTGGTTCACCGCTACGCCGCCACTGGCCCCCTCCAAATCGCTATCGCCTTGGCGTACCAGCCAGCGGGTCTGGCGTCCGGCAAACAGGTTGAAGCGCCACGGCTCCTCCGGCGTCTGCCAGTTGGAGGGTTTGTAGATCATCTCGCGCCAACGGCGGGTCTCCTGACCATCCTCCAGCAACCGCAGCTCTACCTCGTAGATACCTCCGGGCAGCGATCGGGTATCAAGTGCCTGCAAACCCGATACGACCGGCTGGGACTGGATCAGGTTGCCGTCACGATAGATCTCCACCATGCCCGGTCGTGCCGGTGCCACCTGGATCGGCGCCAGACTGGGCACCCCGCGTTCCCGACGTAGCAGATCCGAGCTGCCCCACATCACGCCAAGCACTGTGGGCGTCGCACCACTGTAGTAGTTGGGTTGACGCACCAACCCCTGCGCCGAGGGAAAGAAGAAGCCGAGACGATAAAAATTGGCCTCATGGAGCCGTTCTCCATAGACCTGAGCCATCCCGAGATCAGTTGGCCCACCCTCTTGCCAGGTGGCATCCCCCTCCATAAAAGGGGTCCACTGTCCCCAGCTGCCCTCCAGCTGCAGGTTGTAGTGACCGTTGCGCTGAGTGCCCTGCACCAAGTTCAGCTGGTTCTGGATCAGCAACCCCTTGCTCTCTTGAGGCAATGCTATAAAGCGCTGATCCCGTGCCTCCTGTTCTACCTCACCGGTCAGCACCGAGAGCTGGGACTCCTCCAGGCTGTATTGCAACCCCACTATGCCTTCAGGACAGGTCCGGCCACACTCGCCGAGCGGCTGCTGGGCTCCCAGCTTGCTCAACCAGCGTTCACGCGCCCCCTCGTCAAAATCGCTCTCCTGCACATCCACCAGTGAAAGCAGCTGTACCGAGTTATCCCGCCCGAGCAGCACTTCCCCATCCCCCAGCAGGCGACCGTCGACGGTCACCCGCACCATCAGGGGAACACCAAAAAAGTGCGCTTCAAACCCTTCTGGCAACTGCCGCGCCTGTTGCAGCAACAGTGCCGGGTCTGCCGCCGCCAGTGAGGCAGAGAGCAACGACCCGAGCAAGAGAAGAAGAGAACGAACCATGAAGAACAACCTGAATGCCTGGAATATCAATTAAAGGGGGCCTGATGACCCCCACATACTCATGTCAGCTGCCTTGAGCAGGCGGTGCCGGCGGTGCCTCCGATTCAAACATCATGCTGACAATCCCCTGATAGTTGCCGGGCTTGTAGCCACCGGTTGGCGCCGCGGCCGGAATAATCTCCAGCCCTACCTGTTTGCCAGTATTGGCATCTGCCTGATTCAGCAAGTCAGCAGATGTAGTGGTCAGCGCAACGCCTGCCACCTTGACCGTCAAGCCGATACTCTCCTTGCCGCTGGCCATGGTTGCGGGATAAACCAGATAACCCTTGATGGGACCAATGGTGCTCTTCATCTCCAGCTGCTTGGCCAAGGGATCCAGCTTTTGGCTAAAGGGGTTGAAGGTCAGTTTCTGTGGGGTACTCATCCAGTCACCCACGGGTTGCACATAAAAGTGTTCGGTCGGGATCTGCGCCGTTACCGTCACCGTATGCTCGATACGCTCGGCCGCCATCAGCGATCCGCTCGCCAGCAACAGGGCGGGAAAAAGCGATACCATCTTCATAGTCACTCCTTAAGGTGTGATTGTCGTTCTTGTGTTATATCGGGATTCAGAGCTTGAACTCCCTGAATGCCGATTTTTTCCCTTCGATCAGTTCAAAACGAACCAATCGGGTTGCCTCTTGACTGACCCGCTTTTTAACGCCGGGCAGCAGATGCATCTTCTCCGGTTGACTGCATGAGCTCTCTTTTTGGTCACACAGTTCCAGATAATCGAGAATAACGGTGGCATTGCCCCGGTTCTCCACATAGAGAACACCGTTTTTACGGTCAATACGGGTGTCATAACGGGTCTCTTTAGGGGCCACAAAGAGAATGGTGCCAAAACCGGTCATGATGCTGACCCCGGCGCTAATCTGTTGCTGTGGTGGTAATTCGGTTATTTCATCGTCCTGTGGTTTGACCGGCACAAAACGCACCCGAAAATAACGTTCTCGCTCCCGCACGCCCATATAGATAAAACGGGTAGCCTGCATACCACCTGCCGGAATAATCAACCGTGATGGACTTGTCACCAACTGACGAACGCCCTCCTCCGGTAACTCCCGCTCCTTCGGCACGCCATCGGCACCATATATAATTTCGGCCAGCGTTATTTTGACAAATGCAGTCTCATCACCAAGATTTCTAACCCGCTTGAGCAGCGTAGTTTTTTCTGCCGACATATAGTCATATAAGGTGCCAACGCTAATATCCGGCGATGCCAAGACATTGCTGCTTAATATAAGCAGCAATACAGTAAAAATCTTATTCATGAATAATAATCACACTGTAAAAACGATAGAGAGTGGTGCCTTCATTGCAGGCTCCGAAAAATATATGGGTTCCATATATGCAAATCGCCCAATGATCATATTTGGCTCAGCGACTCGTCATTGAGGCCAGTCTAGATAATCCATGCACCGGACTTAATCGGAATAATCTGATACTGCCAAAGAATTTTTTCTGCAAACAATCAGACAATTCCTACAGCCAGCTTTCAACATCCTCCCTATTATCCGAAATCATCTCAGTCAGCAGGGAAGTGACATGTTTGCGTTTAAAGAAGAGTTTCCGGTCGGTGACGTGGCATCCCTGACGACAGCGGACATTGCCGTGCCCTTTTATCAGCCAATCGTTGACCGGGATCGCCAGATCATCGGCTTTGAGGCGCTGGCCAGACGCTGGGAACCCCACCAGCAGCGCTATCAGGGAATAGACTTTCCCTCTCTCTGCGATGAGGAGTCCCTGCATGTGGATATCGTTATGCTCAGAGCCATTTGGCGTGATCTGACCGCGCTGGCACGCCATGCTCCTTGTACCCTCTCGATAAACCTCAACCCCGCTTTTGAGAGCCCTACATATAAGAACCTGCTGTTGCTCACTCTCTTGCAGGCCCGCAAGCTGGATATCGCAATCTGGTTCGAGGTGGTGGAGTACGCCCCGCTAGAGCGCAAGGAGTTGGCCCTGATCGAGGTACTGCGCAGCCACGGTGCCCATATCGCCTGCGATGACTTTGGCACCCAGGAGTGCAATTTTCAGCGAGTGATGGCACTCCCCTACGAGATCATCAAGCTGGATCGCTCTCTGCTGCTGCAAGCGACCAAGAGTAGCCATGCCTTGCGCATGCTGACCGGACTGGTGGAGTACCTGCAGCGACTCGGCATGAAGGTGGTGTGCGAAGGGGTGGAAAACCAGACCCATATCGAGATTGCCGATCAGCTCGGCTGTGACTATCAACAGGGTTACGTCTACGCCATGCCCTCCCCCCTCTCCCGTTGGGCCTGAGCGGCTGTTTCATTTCGGCATTCTGTCGGCTCGCGCAGCCAACAATTTCCTGCCAAATTGCATGATGACGTGGGGGCGAGTACAATCTCGCACCCCGAATATCCGGCGCATCTTCTTTCGATAGCCCCGGATATGCCGTCATCGGGTCGCGCTGCATTGAGCCTCCTCTCGGAGGGCATCTTGCACCGCAGCTCAACCACTACGATGCCATCAGGTGGCATCGTCCTGATTTGCAATCAGATATAAAGAGTCCGCCATGTTTAAACCAGAATTGCTCTCCCCCGCAGGTTCCCTCAAGAACATGCGTTACGCCTACGCCTATGGCGCCGATGCCGTCTATGCCGGTCAGCCCCGCTACAGCCTGCGGGTGCGCAACAACGAATTCGATCACGAAAACCTGCAGTTGGGCATCAACGAAGCCCATGCACTGGGCAAGCAGTTCTATGTGGTGGCCAACATCCAGCCCCACAACTCCAAGCTCAAGACCTTTATCCGCGACATGCGCCCCGTGGTGGAGATGAAGCCCGATGCGCTGATCATGTCCGACCCCGGTCTTATCATGATGATGCGTGAAGCCTTCCCTGATATGCCCATTCACCTCTCGGTGCAGGCCAACGCGGTCAACTGGGCCACGGTGAAGTTCTGGCATCAAATGGGCCTGACCCGCGCCATCCTCTCCCGCGAGCTGTCGCTGGACGAGATCGAAGAGATCCGCATGCAGGTACCGGAGATGGAGCTGGAAGTGTTCGTTCACGGCGCGCTGTGCATGGCCTACTCCGGCCGCTGCCTGCTCTCCGGCTATATCAACAAGCGTGACCCCAACCAGGGCACCTGCACCAACTCCTGCCGCTGGGAGTACAAGGTGCACGAAGGTAAAGAAGATGACGTGGGCCAGATCGTCCACCGTCAGGAGCCCATCGCAGTGCGTCCGGACAACACGCTAGGCCTTGGCAAACCGACCGATGCGCTGGTGCTGCTGGAAGAGTCCAACCGCCCGGGCGAGTACATGAGCGCGTTCGAAGACGAACACGGCACCTACATCATGAACTCCAAGGACTTGCGCGCGGTCGAGCACGTCGAGCGACTGACCAAGATGGGCGTTCACTCCCTGAAAATCGAAGGGCGCACCAAATCCTTCTACTACTGCGCCCGTACCGCTCAGGTTTACCGCAAGGCCATCGACGATGCGGTGGCGGGTCGTCCGTTCGATCGCAGTCTGATGGGCACCCTCGAAAATCTGGCCCACCGCGGCTACACCGAGGGCTTCCTGCGCCGTCACAACCACAGCGAATACCAGAACTACGACTACGGCTACTCCGTCTCCGACACCCAGCAGTTTGTCGGCGAGATCACCGGTCGCAAAGGTGACATGGTCGAGGTCGAGGTGAAGAACAAGTTCCTGGTGGGCAACAACCTGGAGCTGATGACCCCGCAGGGCAACGTCCGTTTCAATCTGGAGCAGATGGAGAACCGCAAAGGGGAGCTTATCGACACCGCGCCGGGCAACGGTCACGTGGTCTATGTGCCGGTCCCGAAAGATCTGGATGTGAACTACGGCATTTTGCTGCGCAATCTGGGCGACAGCCAGGATACCCGCAACCCGCACACGGCGGCCTGAAATGGCGCTGCTCATCACCGACAAGTGCATCAACTGTGACATGTGCGATCCCGAGTGCCCCAACCAGGCTATCAGCCTGGGTGAGGAGATCTACGAGATCGACCCCAGTCGCTGCACCGAGTGCGTCGGTCACTATGAGAAGCCGACCTGCATCAGTGTCTGCCCTATCGACTGCATCATCTGGGATCCCGCTCATGTGGAGACCGAAGATCAGCTGATGGAGAAGTTTGTACGGATGCACAGGCAATAAAACGAAAAAAGGCCGAGCAATCGGCCTTTTTTGATCCTGCGTGCAGCGGCTGGCCATCACTTGCCGACCAGCCGGATCAGTTTGTCCAGCTCACGCTGGGCCTCCAGCATCCGGGTCTGGGACTCCTCCAGCCTGGCCTGTCGCTTGGCAATCTTCTCCGGTTTGCCACTGACTCTCGCCTCCTGCAGATCGAGCAGGCGCTCGTTCACCTCGCCACGCAGTTTGTTAACCCGCTCTTTCTGCTCCTTGAGCAGACCTTCATCGGTACAGTTGGCCTTGATATTGC
Organism: Aeromonas sp. 84A; assembly: GCF_051919345.1. NCBI lineage: Bacteria > Pseudomonadati > Pseudomonadota > Gammaproteobacteria > Aeromonadales > Aeromonadaceae > Aeromonas > Aeromonas sp. 84A. The sequence continues at coordinate 1,624,056 of NZ_JBQBEW010000001.1, read as the reverse complement.
GCGCGGCCTGTTCCAGCCCGGCAATCTGCCCGGCGTTATTGTGTGCTTTGGCAAACACCAGCTGGTCGTTGACGGCCTGCAGACGAGCCTTGCAACCGACCACCTCACTGCCAAAGGCCTGACCCGCCAACAGCAGCAAGCCGGCTCCCAATACTTTCCACATCTCGATTCATCCGGTCTTGTTTGCGAGCTGACCATAAAAACCTCGATCGGCAGCAGGGTCAAGCAAGCGGGAAAAAGGTGCGACAGAAGTTGTGCAACATCACGCAATTGCCACCCTGTTGGTTCTACAATGGCGCTCTTTCCAATCGGGAGTCTGTTATGAATCAACAAATTGTGGTCATTGCCAACGGTGCCCCCTATGGCAGCGAATCCCTGTTCAACGCCCTGCGTCTCGCTATCGCCCTCAACGAACAGGGTGGTGCCAGCCTGAAGCTGTTCCTGATGTCAGATGCGGTGAGTGCAGCACTGGCCGGTCAGGCTCCGGCCGAAGGGTACAACCTGCGCCAGATGCTGGAGATCCTGCTGGCACAGGGCGTCACCATTCGCCTGTGCAAGACCTGCACCGATGCCCGTGGCATCACCGCCCTGCCGCTGATCGAGGGCATTGAGGTCGGCACCCTGCCGATGCTGGCCCAATGGACGCTGGCTGCCGACAAGGTGCTGACGTTCTGAGCACCCTCTCCGGATCTCTTGCCTCTTTAGCTCTCACCTGACCCTCCATGACCCCCGCCACACGGGGGCATTGCGCACGCCGCCAGCCTCACTGACTACACTATCAGTTGCCACGCCAGCTTGTTTGTCCCACCTCACGGACAGCGTAACGCCCAGTAATAAACCGAGGACGACGATGAATCCGACCGAACAGACCCTGCTTGAGCAGATGAGGATCACCGACTTCGAGATTGCCCATCGCAAGGAGTTATTGCTGCTCAATGAGCAGGATGTGGCGCGGCTGGCAAGTTATTGCAGCAAGATAGAACCACGGATCGACGCCCTGGTGGATCGCTTCTACCAGCAGCAGACGGCCATCACCGAGATCGCCCTGTTGATCGGGGATGCCGATACCCTCATACGGTTGCGCACCGCGCAACGGCGCTATGTGCTCGATCTCTTCAGCGGCCATTACGATCTGGAGTACGTCAACAACCGGCTGCGGATCGGGTTGGTTCACAAGCGGATCGGGGTCGAACCCAAGCTCTATCTGGCCGCCATCAACACCCTCAAAGCCCTGCTGATCGAGGATATGTTCGAGCAGATCCACGATGAACCGGAGCGTCTCGTCATGCTGGCCGCACTGGACAAACTCTTTCTGTTCGACATCACTCTGGTCTTCGAAACCTACATTCGCAGTCTGGTGTCGGAAATAGAGTCATCCAGAGAGAAGTCGGAGAACTATGCCAAGAGTCTGGAGCAGAAAGTACGCGAGCGTACCAAACAACTGGAGGAGCTGAACCGCACCGATGCCCTGACCGGATTGCTCAACGTTCGCCACCTCAACGAACTGTTGCTGCTAAGCCTGCGCACCTGTCAGCGCCGTGCCGAACCCATGGCAATCGCCTATCTCGATATCGACAACTTCAAGAAAATCAACGATACCGAAGGTCACCAGCGCGGAGACGAGATCCTGCGCATCGTTGGCCACTGCATCCGTCAGGTCTTTCGCGCCGAAGACAGCTGCTTTCGTTATGGCGGAGATGAGTTCTGCCTGATCCTGCCCAACTGCAACGAGAGTCAGGCGCGGGATATCTATCTCAAACGATTGATCAACACCGTCAAGGAGCAGCTGGGCGATCTCACTCTCAGTATCGGCATAGTGCAGACCGGGCCGGAGCACTACGACGACGGGCTAAACCTGATCCGCCTCGCCGACGAGAGGATGTACGCAGCCAAGAAGGCGCTCAAAGAGAAGACGCCGGGTAGCACTCACTGAACATTCAGCATCAAGGATCCCTGCGTTAACCGGGTCAGTTCCGCTCAACCACAGACGTGGCCGCAGCGGGACGCTGTACTCTGGCCCCCCACTCATAAAGCGCAAAAATCGCCACACAGAGCAGCGCCATCAGCACATAGAGCAACTGCCCGCTCCACTGCTCGAGGATCCAGCCTCCCAGCAGAGCACCGGCGGCCCCTCCCAACCCGGCCAGTGCGCTGGCGCCAAAATAGCTCCCCTTGAGGTGGGTGGGAGCCATCTGGTCGATCAGCACGTTGAGCAGGGGGAAGAGGATGGTCTCGCCGATGCTGAGCAGCAGCACGGCGCCAAACCAGTGGCTGCGCACCATCGGGTCCCCCAGCGCGAAGAGCAGCTGGGCCGCCAGAAAGAGCGCCATACCGATATGAAGACGCACCCGTACCGGCCAGCGTGACAACAACCGCAGCAGCGGAAACTGCAGCAACACCACGGTCAGGGCATTGGTCGCCACCAGCAGAGCAACCAGCTCGGCCACCTGCGGCATATCAGCCCGGGTCAGGTATTGCACCAGCGGCGAGTGAAACTGGGAGTAGACCAGCACCATCAGGAGATTGGCCATCACCAGCAGCAGGAAGGCGCGATCCGCCAGCAACACCTTGATGGCATCCCGCAGTCCGGGGCCTGCCGCCCCCGGCTTGCCTGTGTTGCCAGCCCGGCGAAATCCCCAGCCAAAGGCCAGCGCCAGCAGCAGATAGCTCACCACCAGAAACAGGAAGGTCTCCTGCTGGGCGTTGATCCCGAGGGTCACCCCGAGCAGAGGCCCCAACGCCGCCCCCAGGTTGAGCAGAAAATAGCGCAGGTGCAGTGCCAGCTCCCTCGCCTTGGCCGAGGCCAGACTGTCGGCCATCAACGCCTTGCCGGGGGCATCGATGAGCCCCGACGAGAGGCCGCTACCCATCACCCCGACCCCAAGCCAGAACACCGCATGGGAGAAGCCGAGCAGGCCGAAACAGAGCATCGCCACCAGACAACCGGCCAGCAGTATGCTGCGCCGCCCGAAGCGATCAGAGAGCCAGCCGCCGTAAAAACTGACCAGGGTAGAGAGGGCCATTGAGCCACCCAGCAACAGGCCAATGAAGGTGGCCGAAAGGTCATACTCCCGATAGAGCAGAATGGAGAGGAAGGGCCACACCATGTAGTAGCTGGTACGCACCATAAAGGTGCCCAGAATGACGATCCAGACCAGCGGGGTAAATTGCCTGAAGGTGCTCCATGACATCGCTATACTCCATGCCCCGCAGCTCTTACCACAAGATCCTGTCATAAACGGGGAAAGCATTCAGTTGTAACAGAGGGCCTCAATAGAAACAACCTTTGCTCACCGACAAGGTGCAACCGGATGCAAAAAGGCCAGCCGATGGGCTCGGCTGGCCTTTTTATCACGGGATTTCCCTCGGGCTAGCGCCAGAGGGCCAGGCTTAGCGCCAAGGGCTTTGCTGCCACAGCCGCCCAAGTCCTGCCTCGAGCGCCTGCGCGCCCTGCTGCCCCAGCTTCTGGGTCAGGCTTTTTGGCTTACGATAGCTGATGCCGATCACCTTGTGGTGGCTGGCCTGCGCCAGCAGATAGTCATCGCTGGTGCAGAGGGTATCCACCAGCCCCAACCCCTTGGCCTGACTCGCCAGCCAGTGTTCACCGGTCGTGACCTGATCGATATCGAGTTGCGGGCGGTGTTCGGCCACAAAGGCCTTGAAGCGCTCGTGGATCGCCGCCAGCTCCTCGCGAAACTTCTCGCGCCCCAGATCGTCGTTCTCGCCAAACATGGTGATGGTGCGCTTGTACTGACCGGCGGTGTGCATCTCGAATTCGATGTCATGCTTTTTCAACAACTTGTTGAAGTTCGGCATCTGGGCGATCACCCCGATGGAGCCGACGATGGCAAAGGGGGCAGCCAGGATCTTGTCCGCCACGCAGGCCATCATGTAGCCGCCGCTCGCCGCCACCTTGTCGATAGCCACGGTGAGCTTGATGTCACGATCGCGCAGCCGCTGCAGCTGGGAAGCGGCCAAGCCGTAACCATGCACCACGCCGCCACCGGATTCGAGCCGCAGCAGCACCTCGTCGCCGGGCTGGGCGACGCCGATCACCGCGCTCACCTCCTCGCGCAGGGAGGCCACCTCTTTGGCATCCATGCTGCCGTTGAAATCGAGCACGAACAGGCGACTGCGCTCATCCCCCGCCTTGGCGCGTTTTTTCTGCTCCTCTTTCTGCTGCTTTTCCATCACCTTTCGCTCGGTCTTGCTGGCGAGCGCGCTCTTGAGCGCAAACTGCCCCTGCTCCAGCTCGCTCGAGAGATCGGTCACCACCAGCTCACCCTTGCGCGCTTTCGGCTGGCGAGTGCTGACGATCATCAGGATGATGGCGCCGATGGCCAGCAGGAAGGTCACTGTCTTGGCCAGAAACAGGCCATATTCGGTCAGAAATGTCACGATGGACTCCAGAATGGATCGGTTTTCGTCACATTCTAGGGAGTTTGATGGAGGCGCGCAAAAAATCGCAGCCAGTGCCAGGAAAAACCAACCCGAGCATCACAACCTCTCTATTTTCTTCACATTTTTCTTGCCGCTGGCTGGTCAAACAGGCGCGCGGATCAGTACACTTGGCGCCGATTGCCATGCACTTATGGCCGGAATTTGTTAACAGGAGTTGTCATGCTCGATTATCAGGCGCCCCGCGATCTGCTCAAGGATAAAGTCATTCTGGTCACCGGTGCCGGCGACGGGATCGGCCGCGAAGCCGCCCTCACCTACGCCGCTCACGGTGCCACCGTGATCCTGCTCGGCCGCACCAGCGCCAAACTCGAAGCCGTGTATGACCAGATTGAAGCGGCCGGTTATCCGCTGCCCGCCATCGTGCCGGTGGATCTGAAAGGGGCCACCGCTGCCCACTACCGCGGCATGGCCGAAACCTTCGCCCAGCAGTTTGGCCGCCTCGATGGCGTGCTGTTCAACGCCGGTCTGCTTGGCACCCTCTCTCCGTTTGAACACATTCAGGAGAAGGAGTGGGACGAGGTGATGCAGGTCAACGTCAAATCGGAATTCCTGCTGACCCAGGCGCTGCTGCCGCTGCTGCGCCAGACCGCCAAGACGCAGGGCGATGCCTCCATCGTCTACACCTCCTCCAGCGTGGGGCGCAAGGGGCGCGCCTACTGGGGCACCTATGCTATCTCCAAATTTGCCATCGAGGGGATGATGGAAGTGCTGGCCGACGAGCTTGAGAACACCGGTGTGCGGGTCAATACCCTAAACCCGGGCGGTACCCGTACCAAGATGCGCGCCAGCGCCTTCCCGGCGGAAGATCCCATGAACCTCAAGACTCCGGCCGACCTGATGCCGCTCTACCTCTACCTGATGGGATCGGACAGCCGCGGCAAAACCGGCCAGACCTTTGTGGCTCAGCCAAAATAAACAAGTTGCGTGGCCCAGCCCAAATAAATCAATAAAATACCCAGAGTGTTGTGCGGCAGGGGTTAAATTGAATAGGGGGCACAGGCTCCCTGTTCGAACCACTGACCATCCTATCTCCAATCAGGTTGAACTATGTTTCGTCCCAAGAGCACGTTTGAGCAATGGCGGATCTTTCAGGCGGTGGTCGACTGCGGCGGCTACGCCCAGGCGGCCGAGGCGCTGAACAAGAGCCAGTCCTCCCTCAATCATGCGGTTGCGAAGTTGCAGCAGAGTCTGGGGGTGCCCTTGCTGGAGGTGCGCGGCCGCAAGGCGGTGCTGACGCCGGCGGGCGAGATCTTCCTCAAGCGGGCCCGCCAACTGAGCCAGCAGGTGGAGGAGCTGGAAAATCTGGCCAACAACCTGGAGCGGCAGTGGGAGCCGCAGATAAACCTCTATGTTTCGGCGCTGCAGCCAAGGGATCGCCTCTATCGGGCGCTGGCCAGCTTCTATCCCCGCAGCCGGGGTTGCCGGGTCAACCTGCACGAACGCATTCACTGCCACTTCAACGCCCTGCAACCGGGGGATCTGATGCTCTCCGAGCACCTGCCCGGCGATCGCACCGGTCTGCTGCTGGACGAGGTGTGCCTGCTGCCCCTCTGCGCCGCCAGCCATCCGCTGGCACAGGAGGAGGGGCCCATCCGCAGCGACGTATTGACCAGTCACAACCAGATCAGCCTTCATCCCCCCATTCACCGCTCGGTGGACTGGAACGATGCGGATGACACCGGCTGGAAGGCGACCCACTACCACGAAGTGCTCGCCATGCTACGCCTCGGCCTCGGCTATGCCTGGCTGCCGCGCCATCTGGTTGAGCGAGAGCTGGCGGAAGGGTCACTCATACAGCTGGATCTGGAAAGCGGCAACGAGCGCCACCTCTACACCTATCTGCTGACCCTCTCCCCCGAATCCCTCGGCCCCGCGACCGAGCTGCTGCTGCGCTGCCTGCGCAACGAATATCAGGGCGAATCAGCGCCGCTTCCGCACGCCCAGCCCCAACACGACAAATAACAGCCAGCCCCCTGTCAGACGTTGGGCACCCGCCAGCTGGCGGCCAGTGCCACCAGTGCCAATCCCAGCGCCACCATAAAGACCCCGTGGAAACTCCACACCTCCGCCACCACACCGGCGATGGCCCCTGCCATGATGGAGCCGGTGCGGATGCTGTTGGCAAACAGGGTGGTCGCCACCCCGGCTCGCCCCGGCATCAGATCCTGAAAGTAGGACATGCCGATCCCCGCCACGATGCCGATGAAGATGGCGTTGAACAGCTGCAAGGCGATCAGGGCGTATTGGTCGGTGAGGGTCACCAGACCTGTGTAAAAGGCCGCGCCAGCCAGCACCGCCAGCAACATCATGGGGCGCTTGCCAAAGCGAGCCGTGTAGTAACCCGCCAGCAGCATGAAGGGGATCTCCATCGCCGCTGCCGTGCCCATCAGGATACCGGCAAGCTTCTCATCCATCCCAAGCTCCCGGGTGATGTAGAGCGGCATATTGATGAGATACATGCTGTTGCAGGTCCACATCAGGGTGGAGGCGATAAAGAGCGCCCGCACCGCCGGATCCCGCCAGCTGCTGACCCGCTCGCTCTCTTCAGCCATCTTGGGCAGTGGCAGCGAGGGCAGCCAGCGCCACACCACCAGGGCACAAAGCAGATAGGCCAGTGCCGAGGCCAGGTACATCAGCTCGAAGCCGTAGCCGATGGCCAGCGCGAAGGCGATGGGTGGGCCGATGACCCAGGCCAGCGAAAATTGGGCTCGCATCACCGAGCTGAACATGTCCGCCCGCCGGTTGCGGCTGTCGGAGTACTCCCGCGCCAGCGCAAACAGCTGGGGACTGGCAGTGGCCGCCAGCGCCGCCAGCATCACCCCCAGACTCGCCAGCAGCCAGTAGTTGCGGTTCCAGGCAAACAGCAAGGAGAGCGCCACCCCGGCAAAACAGCAGCGCAGGATCAGTCGCTTGCGATCCCCCTTGTTGTCGGAGCGGTGGCCCAGCCACTGGCTGACCAGAATGCCCACCACAGCATTGATGGTATAGAAGAGCCCGACCAGAAAGGGGCGCACCTGCACCTCTTCGGCCAGAAACAGACTTAAGGTAGGCACCTGCAGTGCCACCGCGACGCCGGTCATAAAGGTCACGGCAAGAAATGAAAGAGAGACGGGGTCCGGGCGTTTGACCGCCGCTATCGACAAGCTCATAGGGTTACCACTGGTTGGAGGGACGATACGGGCTAACGGGCGGCAGCCGTATGAAAATTCGGCGCCTATCTTATGTCACTATCAAGAGCAGGCTCAAGGATGGCATAAGCGGGTGTGCGCCTTGCGAGGGAGGCCGCGACCCCGTAGAGTGAAAGCCCATCCTGCCAGCACAAGGAGTTCGCATGTTTGATTTTGATCAGGAAGTAGACCGCAGTGGCACCATGAGCCTGAAATGGGACAAGTACAAGGGTCAGGATGTGCTGCCCATGTGGGTTGCCGATACCGACTTTGTCTCCCCCCGTCCGTGATCGAGGCGTTGACCAAACGGGTCGCCCACGGCATTTTCGGCTATTCACGCCCCTCGCCGCGCCTGATCGAACTCATTATCGAACGGATGGCGACCCGCTATGGCTGGGCCATCGAGCCCGAATGGCTGGTGTTCCTGCCCGGCGTGGTGCCGGGGCTCAACCTTGCCTGCAAGGCGTGGAGCCAGCATGGCCGCGGTATCATCACCCCCAAGCCGGTCTACTACCCCTTCCTGCAGGCGCCGGGCTTCAATGATCGTCCCCTGCTCACCGTGCCGATGATTGAGGAAGCCGGTCGCTGGGTGCTGGATCTTGAAGAGCTGGAGCGTCAGGCTCCCGCCGCAGATCTGCTGCTGCTCTGCAATCCCCACAACCCGGGCGGCACCATCTTCACCCGTGACGAGCTGCTGGCCATCGATGCCATCGCCGCGCGCCACAATCTGGTGATCTGCTCCGATGAAATCCACTGCGATCTGCTGCTGGATAAGAATGCCCGCCACATTCCCTACGGCGCCATCAGTGCACAAGCAGCCGAGCGCTGCGCGGTGATGATGGCCCCGAGCAAGACCTTCAATATCGCTGGTCTCTGCTGCTCCTTCGCCATTATCCCCAACGCCCGTCTGCGCTTCAGGCTGCAACAGGCTATGCGCGGCATCAGCGCCGACGTCAACCTGCTGGGCTTTGTCGCCGCCGAAGCAGCCTATGAGGGTGGCGAACAGTGGCTGACCGAGCAACTCGACTATCTGGCGGCCAATCTGGCCCTGATCCAGCAGGCGGTTGCACGCTGGCCCGGCGTCAAGCTGGCCAGCCATCAGGCGACGTATCTGGCCTGGATCGATGTGAGCGCCCTTGGCCTTGCCGATCCCATCGCCTTCTTCGAGCAGGCCGGCGTTGGTCTCTCCCCCGGCGCCCAGTTTGGCGATGGTCAGTTTGTGCGGCTCAACTTCGGCTGCACCAGGGCACGACTGACCGACGCGCTGGCGCGGATGGAGCGGGCAATCCTCAACAACAAGCCCTGATCAGCCAGCAACGGGATGGGCAAGCCCCATCCCTTTTTCCCCTGTGTCATCAGCCTGCGGTCAACTCAGTCAACGGTCAATTATGTCTCTACGGATCTTGCATCACCTTCTGCTTCCCCTCTGTGCACTCTCTGCGCTGCTCCCCTTTGGCAGCCAGGCGCTGACTATCGGAACGGGCCCGCTCAACGGGGTCTACTACCCGACCGGTGGCGCCATCTGTCGGGTGCTCAATGCCGGCCATGCACTGCATGGGGACAGCTGCACCGTGCAGAGCACCCGTGGCTCGATGGCCAACCTCAAGGCACTCGACAAGGGGGACGTACAGCTGGCGCTGGTGCAGTCCGATGTGTTGCACCACGCCCTGCACGGCACCGGCCCCTTCAGCGGGCAGGGGGCCAACAATGAGCTGCGCAGCCTGTTTCGCCTCTATCAGGAGTCGTTAACCCTGCTGGCCGCCCCCAATAGCGGCATCACCACCCTGGCAGATATCGAAGGGAAGCGGGTCTATCCCGGCAACAAGGGCGCCGGTGAGCAGATCACCAGCCAGGCCCTGATGGCGGCCATGGGATGGCAACCCGGGCAGTTTGCTGCCTATCAGCTCAAATCGGACAGCGAACCGCTGGAAGGACTCTGCGATGGCTCGCTGGATGCCGCGTTTGTGGTTGCCGGTCACCCCAGTCTGGCGGTCGGCGATCTGATCAGCCGCTGCAAGGTGCGCCTCATCCCCATCGAAGGGGAGCAGATCGACACGCTGCTCAAACAACACCCCTACTACCAGCGCAGCCGTATCGCCGCCAACCTTTATCCGGGACAGACTACTGCCATCAACAACATCGGAATGAGTGCCGAACTGGTGGCGCTGGCCAGCCTGCCGGACCCCATCGTCCGTACCGTGCGCGATACCCTGCTGGCCCGGGTCAAACAGTTCAGCCGGCTGCATCCCGCCCTGAGCAAGGTGACCCCCGAGCAGTTGCAGGCGCAAACCGAGCTGCCCCTCCATGCGGGGATGTCGGATCAACCGCCAGCCCCCTTGCCACTGACCCCCGAGCAGTTAACTGCGGAACAGCTGACGCCGGAGCCGTTAACACCAGCACCATCGACCTCGGAAGCGGTGCCCACGACAGAGCAGGTGAGTGCCGCCGACGGGACGACTGCGCCCTCTGACGCGACCGCCACCAGCAGTGCCGCAGTGGCAACAGAAGCTACAGAGGTTAATCCCTTGCCCGAAGAGGCACTTGAGGTCACCTCCGAGCTCACTGCTACGCCAACCAACGAGGGTGAGAGCATGGCTCCTTCTGCCGCAGCGTCAACGGTTCCATCACCATCGGCTGCCGTTTCGACTCAGTGGCCGCAAAGCGCCTCTGCGGCAACTTCGCCGCAAGAGCAGGCAACCCAGCCTGCTAGCAGCGCGGTGACTGGCGAAACCCCACCGCAGGATAAAACCGATATACCTCCCGCCCCTGCCACCAGTGCAGCCACACCGCCGCAGCACTGAGTGGTCAGCGCCCACAAATGCATCAGGGCAGCCTCGGCTGCCCTGATTGTTTACGCGCGTTCGATAGTGACGCAATTGATGGCGGCACAGTCACCCCAATAGGCCTGCTCACCTTGCCGCCCCGCTACGGCTCCATCACCCGGGTCAGATAGGGGTTGGGCTTCTGGATCTCCTCCTCCACCCAGTGCAGCAACTGCTTGATGGCCCGCGACAACACCTGATTCTGGCGCACCACGTAGCCCAGACTGGTACCGGGAAAGTCGCCGAGGCTGGTGACCGGCGCGGTGAGGTTGAGGCGCGGATGCAGGGAGAAGTCCGGCACGATGGCGACACCAAAGCCCGCCTCGGCCCAATCGAGCTGGGCGTCCACGCTGCCCACCTCCATGATGCGACAGGGAGGCAAGGCCAGCAGCGGCAGGGACGGGTCGATCAGCGCCCGGGTGCGGGTGTCGTGACCGAGCAGGATCAGGGTCGGCTCGTCGAGGGGGTCGCTCTCCCCCGCCACCGCCCGCGCCTGCCAGCGGGCAAGGCCGTGGCCCAGCGCGCACCAGGTCACCTGTTGCAGCTCGGTGTAGAAGAGCGGCTCGCTGCGCTTTTGCGCCATGACAAAACCCAGATCCGCCTTGCCCGCCTTGACCAGCTCGGCGGCCTGATCCGAAGTGGTGTTGAACAGGGTAAGGTCGATGCCGGGGAACTCCCGCTTGAAGCGCTGGAACGGCTGGATAAGCAGCAGGCGGGAGATGATGTCGCTGGCGGCGATGGCCAGCGTCCCCTGACTGAGCTGGTTGAGGGCATTGAGATCGGACTGGCAGAGCTGCAACTCGGCGATGGTGCGCTCGGCGCTTTGCAGCAGCCGCTCCCCCGCCTGCGTCAGGCGAAACGGGCTGCGCTCGATCAGCCGCACTCGGGTCGCCTGCTCCAGCCGCTTGATATGCAGGCTGACATTGGGCTGGGTCATGTGCAGCTCGGTGGCGGTCTGGCCAAAATGTTGCAATCGGGCCAGGGTGACAAAGGTTTGCAGCCAGTGAATATCCAGCATAAGAGTCCCTCAACCCGCGAGGTGCGGGGTTTGCCAGGCAAAATCGAGCAGTTTGCCGCTTAATTGGCCATAATTATATGGTTATCTTATCGGAATTATAAAGATAATTAATTTTTCTAATCCGCATCAGGCTCCTAGGATGGACGCCTAACGTCTTAGGAGAAAGAGTCATGTCGTCTATCGTAGTCGTAGGTGCTAACTGGGGTGATGAAGGCAAAGGCCGCATCGTGGATTATCTGGCAGGTCAAGCTGGCGCCAGCATTCGCTTCCAGGGCGGCAACAACGCTGGCCACACCGTGGTCAACGACCTTGGCACCTTCAAGCTGCACCAGGTTCCGAGTGGCGTATTCAACCCGGATTGCCTGGTTGTCCTCGGCCCGGGCATGGTGATCAGCCCCGAGAAACTGACCGTCGAGCTCGACGAAGTCAAAGCCTCCGGCTTGACTCCGAAGCTGGCCATCTCTGACCGCGCAACCCTCTGCCTGCCGCTGCACGCGCTGGAAGATACTCTTGAAGAGCAACGTCTGGGTGATGGCGCCTATGGCTCCACCCGTCAGGGCATCGCCCCTGCCTACGGCGATCGCGTCATGAAGAAAGCGATCCTGGTCGGCTGGCTGAAACAGCCGGACGTACTGGTCGAGCGCATCCAGTTCATGCTGGACTGGAAACTGCCGCAGATGAAGGCTATCTACCCCTCCTTCGAATTCACCCAGACTGCCCAGGAGATGGCCGACTGGCTGCTGGAAGTCTCTGCACCCTGGATCGACGCCGTGTGCAACGTCAGCATGCCGCTCAAAGCGCTGCAGGCCGAAGGCAAGACCCTGCTGTTCGAAGCCCAGCTGGGCGCTGGCCGTGACCTGATCTACGGCGAATACCCCTGGGTGACCTCCTCCCACGTATCTGGCGCCTACGCCGGTATCGGTGGCGGTCTGCCGGGTCTGCGTCCGGAGCGCGTCATCGCTGTGGCCAAGGCATTCAGCTCCTCTGTCGGTACCGGCACCCTGCTGACCGCCATGGAGAACCAGGACGAGTTCCGCAAGATCACCAACGAGTTCGGCGCTACCACCGGCCGTCCCCGTGATGTCGGCTACTTCGATGCCGTTGCCACCAAGAATGGTGTCGAGCTGCAAGCCGCCACCGAAGTGGCACTGACCAAGCTGGACTGCCTGACCGGTCTGCCGGATCTGAAGATCTGCGTGGCTTACGAAGGTGCCCACACCGAGAACCCGATTTGGCCGCAAACCGCTGCCCTGAAGCCGGTTTACGAGCAGATGGAAAGCTGGAGCGAAGACATCACCGGTTGCCGCACTTTCGAAGAGCTGCCGCGCGCTGCCCAGCAGTACGTGCTGCGTATCGAAGAGCTGCTCGGCGTACCGGTTCCGATGGTTTCCGTCGGCCCGGGCCGTGACGAGATGATCCTGCGCTAAGCCGCACCTCTCATCGTCAAACAAAAAACCGGCATCCCTGATGCCGGTTTTTTTATGGCTGCCGTTTACCTTCTTGCCATAAAACAACCCAAAGGCTCAATTAACTCACCAATCGACCTCACATTGAGCCGTTCTGCAATAACATTCTACCCTGCCCTCGTTAAAGTGAACCCGTTACCACACGAGGAGTCACCCGATGAAATTGCTCAAACAGAGTGCCCTGTTGCCACTGCTCTGCCTGACGGCCATGCCAGCCTTTGCCATGACCCTGAAGAGCACGGATATTCACGAAGGCCAGCTGATGGCCAAACAGTTCAGCTTCAACGGCTTTGGCTGCAGCGGCGACAACCACTCGCCCCAGCTGAGCTGGCAGGATCTGCCGGCTGGCACCAAAAGCGTTGCCATCACCGCCTATGACCCCGATGCCCCCACCGGCAGCGGCTGGTGGCACTGGTTGGTGGTTAACCTGCCTGCCACCCAGAGCGAGCTTGCCAGCAATGCCTCAGGCAAGCTCAAGCAGGGATTGGAGATCCGCACCGACTTTGGCAGCCAGGGTTACGGCGGCCCCTGCCCGCCTGCAGGTCACGGCATGCACCGCTATCAGTTCACCGCCTGGGCCCTGCCCCATGATCTCGAGGTAAAGGCTGATACCCCGCCCGCTATGATAGGCTACATGCTCAACAGCATGGCGCTCGGCAAAGCCACCCTGACCGCCACCTTCGTCACCCCCTAGGAGCCAACCGGATGAGCACTCCCCTGCTGCAACAGAGCCACTATCTCGGGATCCGCCAGCAGCCCCTGCATCGGGTGCTCATCTATGCCCCAACCCTCATCTGGGTCACCCAGGGGAGCAAGCAATTATGGTGGCGCGAGCGACGTCTGTCGTTTGACAGGGAGCGGTGGCTGCTGATCCCGGCAGGCCACCAGCTCACCTTCGTCAATCAGCCGGAGCAGGGCAAGTTTCGCTCCCACGCCATCACGCTGCTCACTCCGCCGCCACCAGAATGGCTGGCCGAGTCAGCCCCTTCCCACGCAGATCTGGAGGAACCCGCTGTCAAGGTCACCCCCGGGCTCGCCTTCTGCTTTGAGCTCATCAGCACCATGGCCGAACGGGGACTGAGCGAGGCGACCCAGGCCGAACTGCTGCGCGGCTTCTATGCCGAGCTGCGGGCCGCCAACGCCCTCGGGTTGCTCTTTCCCGCCAGCACCATGACCCTCGCAGAGCGGCTGGCCCGCTACCTGGCGGTGGAACCCGGCATCGACCACACCCTTGAGGCAGTGGCCCCCCACTTCTCCATGAGCCGCGCCTCCATGGTGCGCAAGCTGGCCGCCGAAGGTCGCAGCTTTCGCCAGTTGCTGGCTCAGGTACGCATGAGCCACGCCCTCAACCTGTTGCAACAGGGCCTGACCCCGCTGGAGGTCGCCCTCGCCTGCGGTTATGACTCCCCCAGTCGCTTTGCCGCCCGCTTCAAACAGGAGTTCGGCCTGACACCCCACCAATACCTGCACACCTGCCCTGCCAGATTGGCGAGCAACGAAAAGTAAAATATTACTTAAAGACCATTCTATGTAACCTGATGTAACCCGGTGATCCCGCTCACATTGCCGCCTCTTCAGAGTGTGATCTCGCGCCAACGCTCCCTTTCCCCTTGCCATACAATGGCTACCGAACACCTTTTCACTAAAAATAAGCGTAAAAAATCTTCCTTTTAACCTACATAAACGGAATTGGAGCGAGAAATGTTTCGTAAAACTTTACTCTCGGTAGCCCTCGGCACCGCCCTGTTCGGACTGACCGCCTGCAACGATAACCAGACAGAGAGCAGCACAGTCGCCAAACCGGAGCAGGCCATCCAGTACAAGGACGTGATCGACCGTCGGGGAACACCGACCCAATTCCGCGACTTTGACAGCTACTCCAACCTCAAATACAACCCGCTGCTCGATCTGGGGGCCTGGCACGGTTTCCTGCTGCCTGCCAGCGACAAGGAGTGGGGGGGCTTTACCGGCCCCATGGTCATCTCGGAGGAGTACAGCCTCTTCTTTGCCCGCGAGCTGGACAAGCTCACCCTGAGCGATGCGAGCGGCCGCCCGTTTCCGCTCACCAGCGCCCGCAAGCAGGAGGTGTACGCCATTCCCGGAGCGCTGGTGCAACGCTTCGAGTTCGAGCCCTTTACGCTGGAGCTGGAGCTGCGTTATGGCGATGCCCGCACCGCTCTTATCCGCACCCGACTCATCAATCAGACCGATGCACCGCTCACCCTCAACCTCAACTGGCAGGGCGAGTTGCTCAATCAATGGGATGCCAAGGATACGATTGCCAGCAAATATCCAGGCTGGACACGCACCATCAGCGAGAGCGACAAAGGAATCGAATTCCAGTTCGGTAAACTGCGCAGCACCTGGAACATCATGCAGAGCGGCAGCGCCCGCTATCGAATCGACCGCACCCTGCCAAGTCGCACCACCCTCGACCAGAAGACACTGGGCTACCAAAGCGACGCCAGCATTACCCTGGCCGCCAAGGGAAGCGAGGATATCTACACCCTGCAGAGCTATCTCCACTCCGCAGATGACGCCAGCCGCCATCAACAGAGCCATCAGGCCCTGCTGGCCAACCCGGCCAGCTATTTTGCCGACTCCATCCGCCGCTGGGAGGGCTACCTTGCCAAGGGGCTCTCCAATCAGGGTATCCCCGAGTCGGAGCGCCGCATCGCCGTCAAGGCGATGGAGACCCTCAATGGCAACTGGCGATCCCCGGCTGGCGCCATCCTCCACGATGGGGTAACCCCCTCCAATACCGCCCGCTGGTTCGATGGCGTCTGGGCCTGGGACAGCTGGAAGCACGCCTATGCCATGGCACACTTCAACCCTGAGGTAGCCAAGAATAACGTGCGCGCCATGTATGACTATCAGGTACAGCCGGATGATCCGGTACGACCGCAGGATGCGGGCATGGTGATCGATGCCGTCTTCTACAACAAGCTGGCGGATCGCGGTGGCGATGGCGGCAACTGGAACGAGCGCGACACCAAGCCGCCCCTCTCCGCCTGGGCCATCTGGGAAATCTACAGCGCCACCAAGGACAAGGCCTTTATCGCCGAGATGTATCCCAAGCTGCAGGCCTACCACGACTGGTGGTACCGCGCGCGGGACAACAACCGCAACGGCATCATCGAATATGGCGCCACCAAGCATGTGGAGCACAACGACGAGTACGGCAATATCACCTTCAAGGTGCAGTACTCCAACGGCATTCCCGCCGGGCTGGATCTCTCCAGCTGTACCAGTGAGGGGGATGGCTGGTATGCCTGCGCCGGTATGCCGCTCTATCAACAGGTGTTGAACGTGGGCGGTTACAGCGACATGGATATCGGTGCCCAGCACGGCGCCGGTTGGGAGTCCGGCATGGACAACGCCGCCCGCTTCGGCTTTATCGAACCGGGCCAGCTGCAACGTTATGCCGACAAGACCTATGGCGGAGATTTGGCCAAGGCGCGTCAGGACTGGAACGTCGCCTTCTTTGAAAACCATCAGGACAATGGCGATTTGATCGGATTCTCCATCGATCAGGAGTCGGTGGAGCTCAACGCCTTCCTCGCCAAGGAGAAACGCATTCTGGCCGACATGGCCGACCTGCTTGGCAAACCGGACGACGCAAGCCGCTACCGCGATGGCGCGACCCAGCTGGCTGGTTACATCAATAGCTGCATGTTCGATGAGGCATCAGGCTTCTATTACGATCGCCAGATTGCTCAGGGGGATGTGGCTGACGGCAACGGCTGTGTCGGCAAATTGCTGACCGCTCGCGGCCGTGGCCCGGAAGGGTGGAGCCCGCTCTGGGCAGAAGTCGCCGACAAGGAGAAAGCGGCGCGGGTGCGCGAGGTCATGCTCAACGCTCAGGAGTTCAACACAAAGATCCCGCTGGGCACAGCCGCGCTGACCAACCCGGCCTACGACCCCAATATCTACTGGCGCGGCCGGGTATGGCTCGATCAGTTCTACTTCGGGGTGAAGGGGCTGGAGAACTACGGCTATCGCAGCGAT
Organism: Aeromonas sp. 84A; assembly: GCF_051919345.1. Classification (NCBI taxonomy): domain Bacteria; kingdom Pseudomonadati; phylum Pseudomonadota; class Gammaproteobacteria; order Aeromonadales; family Aeromonadaceae; genus Aeromonas; species Aeromonas sp. 84A. Next base: position 1,607,114 of record NZ_JBQBEW010000001.1, on the reverse strand, counting down.
GCCGAGGCACTGGTCAACAAGCTGTTCAACAATGCCGAAGGACTGGCGGGCAGCGGCCCCATCCGCGAAAACTACAATCCGGAGACCGGCGCCATGCAGGGGGCCAGCAACTTCAGCTGGAGCTCGGCCCACCTCTACATGCTCTATCGCAACTTCCTGAAACCACAGGCGTAAGCTTGCTCCAACATGCAAAAGGCCTCCGGATGGAGGCCTTTCTGTTTTCACTCAAGTTGCACTCACACAATACCCACCACACGGCAGGTATGGGCTAGTCTTAGCCGTTCGTGAGCGGCAAGGAGAGGCGTTTGGCCAGTGCCTGAAAGTGCTGGCTCACCTCAGCCCCGAACAGGGGGTCGCCAATGGCGCGGTTCTGCCAGTTTTGCTCCAGATGACGCCAGTCATCCTCGGTCAGGGAGTCACGCAGATGGGGGAAGATCACCCCCTCTTCATAGTTCATGTGTGCCTCTTGCAGTTCCACGAAGCGCTCCAGCTTGGTAGTGAACTGATCGAGGGGGATCACTGCATCCATCAGGATCATCTCCACCATCTCCTTGAGATCGGCCCCGGCCTCCAGCAGCTTGACGTGCTCCTCCTGCAGGCGGTTGGCGACCTCCCCCTCCACCACCCGATATTTCAGGTAGTAGTCATAGATGAGATCTTCCTTGGGATGGTGGTACTTGTCAGAGACCTCCCGCAGGTAGTCGATGACATCGCGCACCAGAAAATAGCTGATGGGCTCTTCGGCACGGATGGCTGCCAGCTTGTGCTTGAGCAGCTCCAAAAGTCGGGCGATGTTGAGATGGTCCTTGTGCAGACTGGATAACATGGGCACTCCTTGGCTCTGAATTAATCTTATGTCCCTGAGTATACGGTCATTTGTCGCCCGAACTTTGCACTCAATCAAGTGGGATGCAGACAGATTTCCACTCTATCGGACTCTTGCCCTGTTGTTCCAGCAAGCGATTGGTCTCGCTAAAGTGACCGCAACCGATGAAACCGCGGTGGGCAGAGAGTGGGCTCGGGTGCGGCGCGGTCAGCACATAGTGGCGCTGGCGGTCGATGAAACGTCCCTTCTTCTGGGCGTGGGCACCCCACAGCAGGAACACCACACCCTGACAACTGGCATTGATCTGCTCGATGACCCGATCGGTAAAGGTCTCCCATCCCAGATGGGCGTGGGAATGGGCCTGACCGGCCTGCACCGTCAGCACAGTGTTGAGCAGCAAGACCCCCTGTTTGGCCCAGGATTCGAGAAAGCCGTGATTGGGTGTGACGAAACCTGGCAGGTCACGCTGCATCTCTTTATAGATGTTGACCAGTGAGGGGGGCGTACGCACGCCGGGCAGAACGGAGAAACAGAGACCGTGCGCCTGATTGGGGCCGTGGTAGGGATCCTGCCCCAGGATAACCACCTTGACCTGATCCAGCTCGGTCAGCTTGAAGGCATTGAACACATCGGTAGCTGGCGGGTAGATCACCTTGCCCGCTTCCCGCTCGGCTCTGACAGTTGCCAGCGTACTCTTGAAATAGTCCTGCTCTTTCTCAGAGCCAATCACATCACTCCAGGTCAGCACCCCGGCCTCCTCACTTGATACGGCGAAGGGCTCAGGATAGGGGGCCAGCCCGCAAGACGCAACCGTGGCTCACGCTTTCCAGAGCCTAGCAAGGCGCCCCGAGCGCTCCAGCTTGCGCAGGCCGGTATTGAACAGCAGCATCAGACGGCGCGCCTCGGGATCGACCTTGCGCATCAGCAGGTATCCCGGTTGCGACCAGATGGGGTCGGCGGCACCGGTCAGTGACAGCGATTGGGGATGACGAACGAGCGCCTGCTGGAACAGAGTCTGTGCTACCTGCTCATCCATCACCAGATAGTGGATCCGCCCGTCAAGCAGCTTGCCCACGCTCTCCTCATCGGAATCTGACCACTCGAGGGTGAGCCCGGCTTGGCGGACGGCAAAACCATCGCCATAGAAATAACCACGGGTCACCCCGACCGGCTGGTGTTTCAGCTCACCCAGATTGACCACGGGCGTACCGGTCAGCGTCATCAGGCGAGTGGTGAAATGGCCGAGCGAGGCGGAGAGATAGAAAAGCTGCCCCCGCTCGCGGGAGCGAAACCAGGGCATGGTGACCACATAGCGCCCCTCCAGAGTCAGTCGGTAAGCCTCGGCCCAGGAATAGAAGTGAAAGCTGACATCGAGCCCCTCTTCGGCAAAGGCCTGGTGCACCACCTCACAGAGAAAGCCCTGATTGGGCTGCGCCTCACTGATATAAGGTGGCCACTCGCCCACGGCAATACGCACCGTCTCGGCCCGCACCGCAACACTGCTTGCCCAGCAACAGCACAGGGCGAGCCATGTCCACTTTCGCCACCCATTATTCACCCGGCACTCTCCTCGCTTTTTTTGCTGAGTGTCGCCAACCCCTCAATTAACCTCAGAAAAAGCCGAAAAGATGTAGTTAAATTACTAGATTAACGAGATAAAAGATGCATAATTTGGATATCTTACAAAATCAGAAAAATGACCTATTTTTGATTCAACTCAAGAATTTAATCCCATTGAAATGGCGCTTTGTCGGATTTTCTTGATCTAGATCAATTTTGGTAATATTACCACCGTGGTATATATGACCCCATCAAAGAAAAGGTGTAAGGCAAGGGCCCTTTAAGTCATCGCCATCGACGGTAGCTTAAATACATCAGGGTAATTTCCTTACAGTTGGATTCGCGTTCCCATTGAGGAGTCATACCATGATCAAAGGCATTCAAATCACCCAGGCCGCCAACACCGCTCTGCTGAACTCTTTCTGGCTGCTGGACGAAGAGAAGCAACAAGCTCGCTGCATCTGCGTCAAAGGCGATGCTTTCGCTGCCGATCAAGAAGTGCAACTGGCTGACCTGGGTCAGTTCGAATACCGCGAACTGCCGGTTCAGGCTGAACCTGCTGTTGAAGGTGGCCAGCACCTGAACGTCAACGTGCTGCGTCGCGAAACTCTGGAAGATGCTATCGAAAACCCGGAGAAGTACCCGCAGCTGACCATCCGTGTATCTGGCTACGCAGTGCGTTTCAACGCCCTGACCCCGGAACAGCAGCGTGACGTGGTTACCCGTACTTTCACCCAGAGCCTGTAATCAGCGCCCTGCAGTGAATAGCTGATACTTGCGGTATCAGCACAAAAAAAAACGGCCGATTGGCCGTTTTTTTATTGCCCCCGCACCAGCCAACGCGGCCGTGCGGGGGAAACAGCGCTTACGCCCTGTCCGCTTCCAGTTGCCCGACCTTGCCGCCGAGCACTGCATCCATTTTCTTCTCGTCCAGTTGCTTGCAGTATTTGGCGACCACCACGGTGGCAACCCCGTTACCGATCAGGTTGGTCAACGCCCGCGCTTCGGACATAAAACGGTCGATCCCCAGGATCAGCGCCAAACCAGCCAGTGGCAGATGGCCCACCGCCGAAATAGTTGCCGCCAGCACGATAAAGCCACTACCAGTCACCCCTGCTGCCCCTTTCGAGGAGATCAGCAGTACCACCAGCAGGGTGATCTGTTGGAACAGATCCAGCGGCGTATTGGTAGCCTGGGCGATAAAAATCGCCGCCATGGTCAGATAGATGGAGGTGCCATCCAGGTTAAAGGAGTACCCGGTCGGAATGACCAGCCCCACCACCGATTTCTGGCAACCCAGCTTCTCCATCTTGTCCAGCATCCGCGGCAGTACCGACTCGGAAGAGGAGGTCCCCAGCACGATCAGCAGCTCCTCGCGAATGTAGGAGATGAAACGCAGGATGCTGAAGCCTGAGGCTTTAGCGATGCTGCCCAGCACAATGAAGATAAAGAAGAGGCAGGTGAGATAGAAGCAGGCAATAAGCTGGCCCAGCTGTACAAGTGAACCTACTCCATATTTGCCGATGGTAAATGCCATTGCCCCGAATGCACCGACCGGCGCCAGTCTCATTATCATATTGATAATGCCAAATATGACTTTGGAGAAACTGTCGATGACGCCGAAAATAATCTGTCCCTTTTCACCGATATGATGCAGGGAGAAGCCGAACAGCACCGCAAACAGTAACACCTGCAAGATATTACCGCTGGCAAAGGCACCGATCACACTGCCCGGAATAATATCCAGCAAAAAGGCGATAATGCCCTGGGACTTGGCCTGCTCCGCATAGGCGGAGATGGCGCTGGCATCCAGCGCAGCCGGATCGACGTTCATACCGGCACCCGGTTGCAGCAGGTTGACCACGCACAGCCCGATGATCAAGGCGATGGTGCTGACCACCTCGAAGTAGAGCAGAGCAATGGCGCCGGTCTTGCCGACCGCCTTCATGCTCTCCATCCCGGCAATGCCGGTAACCACGGTACAGAAAATAACGGGGGCGATGATCATCTTGATTAATTTGACGAAGCCATCACCGAGGGGCTTCATATCGGCGCCCAGTTCCGGATAGACATGCCCCAGAAATACCCCGAGGGTAATCGCGAGCAATACCTGAAAATAGAGGCTGCTAAATAGTTTCTTTCGCATTATTAACGTCCTGTTAATTTAATTGCACATTGTTATGGCAGCAATAAACATGCAGATAGCCGGACGAGATATCTGCGTACCTCACCCGATCCATGCTGTTTCTGCATTACTACGGGGACCACTTTACATGTAATAAAAAACAATTAAGAGACATTAATCACACAACAAAATTAACACCATTAACACCATTAACACCACAGCAACCAACAATTGTTTGCTCGTAGATTAATTTGAGTCTTCAACTAAATATGGCAGATATAAAAATACCCCGCATTGCGGGGCATTTTCATCAGGCATGACAGCGTCGGGATCAGGCCGAGGTATCGAGAGGTTCGAAGCCCTTGATCAGGTCATCGATGGCCTTCATCTGTTTGAGGAAGCCTTCCAGCTTCTCCAGCGGCAGGGCACTCGGGCCATCGCAGCGGGCAATTTTCGGATCCGGGTGGGATTCGATAAAGAGACCGGCCAGACCGACCGCCATGCCGGCACGTGCCAGCTCGGTCACCTGTTCACGACGACCACCGGAGGCGGCACCCAGCGGATCACGGCACTGCAGGGAGTGGGTCACGTCAAAGATCACCGGATAGCCACCGGTGCTCTTTTTCATCACGCCCAGGCCCAGCATGTCCACCACCAGGTTGTCGTAACCGAAATTGGCACCGCGCTCGCACAGGATCAGCTGGTCGTTGCCGCACTCCTCGAACTTGTCGGTGATGTTCTTCATCTGGCTTGGGCTGAGGAACTGCGGCTTCTTGATGTTGATGACGTTGCCGGTGCGGGCCATGGCTTCCACCAGATCGGTCTGGCGTGCCAGGAAAGCGGGCAGCTGGATAACGTCAACCACCTCGGCGACCGGCTTGGCCTGATGGGGTTCGTGCAGATCGGAGATGACCGGCATGCCGAAGGTCGCTTTCAGCTCCTGGAAAATCTTCATCCCCTCTTCCAGGCCCGGACCGCGGTAGGAGTGGATGGAGGAGCGGTTGGCCTTGTCCCAGCTCGCCTTGAAGACAAACGGGATGCCCAGCTTGCTGGTCACTTCCACGTACTTCTCGCACACCGCCATCGCCATGTCGCGGGATTCCAGCACGTTCATGCCGCCAAACAGCACGAACGGTTTGTCATTGGCAACGTCGATCTGGTTGATCTTGATATTCTTCTGTTCCATCTAAGACTTCCTTAATGAAGGGGCCTGAAGCCAAGTTACTCCGTTGCAGCCGAGCGCTGCGGCCTTGATATTCTTCTGTTTCAACTCCAAGACATCCTTAATAAAAGGGCCTGAAGCCAAGTTACTCCGTTGCGACCGGACGCAGCGGCCTTGATATTCTTCTGTTTAGTTTCAAGCCGCCCTTAATGGAGGGGCTTGGGGCTCAGATCCAGCGCGGCCAGCTGCACTTTCAGCACATCGGCGACCGGATCGTCCGGGCATTGTTCAATAAAATATTCAAAATCGTCGGCAGCCTGGCGCGGGCAATCGAGCTGCTCGTAGATAAAGCCGCGATCCCGCGTCTCCAGTGGATCGCCGGGCTTCATCCGCAACAACAGCTCGCTGCAACGCAGCGCCTCGGGCATTCGGTCTTCCCGCAGCAGGGCTCCCTTGCTGACGTTGAGCAGCCGTTCGATGATCTCCCACTGGCCGGAGGGCTGCAGGTAGTCGGGGGTCAGAGTCGCCAAGTCCCCCAACGCACCGCGCAGCAGCAGCTCGATACGGGCCAGGCTCAGCTCGTCGCCGGTAAAGGGGTCGACATAGACCTCGCCCTCGCCACCGGCAAAGCTCACCAGGAAGTGGCCGGGGAAGCAGATCCCCTCTACATCGAGCCCGAGCTTGCGCCCCAGCTGGATGATGAGAATGCCGAGGCTGACCGGGATCCCTTTGCGCTGAACCAGCACCTGATTGAGATCGCAGTTGTTGGCCGAGAAATAGTCCTGCCAGTCGCCATGAAAACCGAGGCTGTGGTAGAAGCCTTGCAGCAACTGCTGGCGCACCTCGTCGCAGGTGCCCTCTTCGATATGCTCGTCCAGCCACTCGTCCAGCAGGTTCAACTCGCGGATCCCCTCCTCGACCGAGCCATAAATCTCGTCGCTGACTGACAACGCCAGCTCGGTGATGTCGTGGGCTTCGAAATCGGTCCATTCGTCTATGTGTAACATTCTCTTCATGCCTTAGCCGAACACACTCGTCTGTTTGAGCACTGCCAACTTGGCAATAAAGTAGATCCAGCCGAGCGCCCCCAGAAAGGAGCACCAGCGCACCAGATTGCTTTTGGCCAACCGCAGCGCCATCGCCGCCAGAAATACCAGCACCAGAATGGCCATCAGCTTCTCGCTGAGCCAGGGCGTTCCGTTATTGAGCGGGTTGAGATCCAGCGCCATGCAGAGCAATACGCCGGAGAGCACCACCAGACCGTTGAGCCAGCCGCTGACCTTCATCACCGGCGCGCTATAGGCACGGCCAGTGGCGGTCTGTACCCAGTAGAAGCGGAGCATAAACATCAGCACGGCCCCGGCAATCAGGGTGAGGTGCAGGTGTTTGAGCACAAAAACCATATTCAATCCTTGCATGGGGGCGCACAGGCAACCCGCCGAGTAACAGTGAGGAACCGTCAGCGCAGCGGGCAGAGGCCCAGCGTCACCCTGTCGTTATCCCCGTAATCACGCACCGTGGCTACCTCGCGGTAGCCGCCATCACGCAGCAACTGACGCACCGCCTCCCCCTGATCCCAGCCATGCTCCAGCAGCAACCAGCCATCGGTCAGCAGATAAGCGGGAGCATGGGCCACGATGTGGCGGATATCGGCCAGCCCGGCGTCATCGGCAACCAGCGCCGAGCGGGGCTCAAAGCGCACATCACCCTGCTCGAGATGGGGATCGGCGCCATCAATATAGGGGGGATTGGAGACAATCACCGCAAATCGTGGCGTATTGTCGCGATCCGGCTCGCCAAGGGGCTCGAACCAGCTACCATCGCGCACCTCGATGGGCAATCCCAGCGCGGCGCTATTCTCGCGGGCCAGCGCCGCGGCATCCGCCATCCGATCCACCGCCCACACATCGACCTCGGGCCGCTCGGACTTGAGCGCCAGCGCGATGGCGCCGGTGCCGGTGCCCAGATCCAGCACGGCGCAGGGCCCCTGCGGGATTCTGGTCAACGCCTGCTCGACCAGCACCTCGGTATCGGGGCGCGGAATCAGGGTCGCCGGGCTCACTTTCAGCGGCAGCGACCAGAACTCCCGCTCGCCCACCAGATGAGCGATAGGCTCGCCGTTGAGACGACGGGCCAGCCACCCCTGCAGGGTGGCCTGCTGGGCAGCATCCAGCTCACGCTCGGGCCAGGTCATCAGATAGATGCGACGACACCCGAGCAGATGGCAGAGCAGTACATCGGCATCGGCGCGGGGGGAGTCCCCCTCAGCCAACACAGTCATGATATGGGTGCGGGCCTGCTGTATCTGCATCAGTGCCACTCCACCTTATGGGCACGACACTTAATGCGAGCTTGCCGGATCACCATTTGCATCAGTTGTTCTCGGCCAGCGAGGCGAGCTGATCGGCCTGATACTCCTGCACCAGCGGGGTGATGACGCAGTCCAGATCCCCTTCCAAAATTTCGGAGAGGCGATAGAGGGTCAGGTTGATGCGGTGCTCGGAGAGGCGACCCTGCGGGTAGTTGTAGGTCCGGATGCGCTCGGAGCGATCGCCGGAGCCCACCAGATTGCGGCGGGTGCTCTGCTCGGCGGCGCGGTGACGCTCATCCTCGGCCGCTTGCAGGCGGGCGGAGAGCACTGACATTGCCTTGGCGCGGTTCTTGTGCTGGGAGCGCTCGTCCTGACACTCCACCACCAGACCGGTCGGCAGGTGGGTGATGCGGATGGCCGAGTCGGTCTTGTTGACGTGCTGACCACCGGCACCGGAGGCACGGAAGGTGTCGATCTTCAAGTCGGAAGGGTTGATCTCGATCTGCTCGGCTTCCGGCACTTCCGGCAGCACGGCGACGGTACAGGCGGAGGTGTGCACCCGACCCTGAGATTCGGTCTCCGGCACCCGTTGTACCCGGTGACCACCGGATTCAAACTTGAGGCGGCCATAGACGCGCTCGCCGTCGATCTTGGCGATCACCTCCTTGTAGCCACCGTATTCACCGTCGTTGCAGCTGACGATGGAGACGCGCCAGCCCTGACGCTCGGCAAACCGTGAATACATGCGGAACAAGTCACCGGCAAAGATGGCCGCTTCGTCGCCACCGGCACCGGCGCGGATCTCCAGATAGCAGTTATTGTCATCCTTGGGATCCTTGGGCAGCAACATCAGTTGCAGCTCCTGCTCCAGCGCCTCCAGATTGGCCTTGGCGAGCGGCAGCTCCTCCTGCGCCATCTCGCGCAGGTCGGCATCCTCCTCCTCCAGCATCATCTGGGTGGTCTCCAGATCATCCTGAGCCTGACGGTAACGCTGGAAGGCGTGAACGATATCTTCCAGCTGGGCATATTCGCGGGTCAGGGCGCGGTAGCGATCCTGATCCGAGACCACGTCCGGCTCGCCGAGCATGGCCTGTACTTCTTCGTGGCGCTCGATGAGGCCTTCCAGCTTTCTGATCAGTGACGGATTCATAACTCTTGCATTCTCAATGGAGGACGGGACAACCGGCAGGTTGCCCGAAAATTATGGCTCTTGTGACAACCCCAGCGCCTGCCGCAAGCGGGAGAGCTCGCTCTGATCCCCCAGGGAGGCAGCCTGGCGCAACGCCTGGGTCGGCGCGTGGATCAATTTGTTGGTGAGGCGATGGGCCATCGCCTTGAGCGCCTGTTCGGCACTCTCGCCCTGCGCCAATGCCAGCAGGGCCCGTTGCAACTCTTCATCAGCCACTTGCTGTGACTGATGGCGGTAATCGCGAATGAGGTCGACCGAGCTCTGGCCGCGATACCAGCCCATAAACTCGTCGCGCTCTTCCTGCACGATCACTTCCGCCTGTGCGGCAGCCCGTTTACGGGTTTCGAGGTTCTGCTCGATGATCCCCTGCAAATCATCCACCGTGTAGAGATAGGCATCGGAGAGCTCATCGACTTCGGCTTCGATGTCGCGCGGCACGGCAATATCCACCAGAAACATGGGTTTGAAGCGGCGGGCCTTCAGCGCGCGCTCCACCATCCCCTTGCCGATGATGGGCAGTGGGCTGGCGGTCGAGCTGATGACAATATCCGCCTCGTGCAGATAGTCGGGGATCTCTTCGAGCGTCATCACCTGGGCGCCGAATTCGGCTGCCAGAGTCTGGGCGCGCTGCAGGGTGCGGTTCGCCACCATCATCTTGGTGACGTTCTGCTCGCGCAGATGACGGGCCACCAGTTCGATGGTCTCCCCCGCCCCGACCAGCAATACCTTGGTCTGAGAGAGATCGGAGAAGATCCGCCGACCCAGACTGACGGCGGCAAACGCCACCGACACGGCACTGGCGCCAATCTCGGTATCGGTACGCACTCTTTTCGCCACCGAGAAGGATTTCTGGAACAGCCGCTCCAGCGCCCCCTTCACCGACTCCGCCTGCTGGGCATGGGCGTAGGATTGCTTGATCTGCCCCAGGATCTGCGGCTCCCCAAGCACCAGCGAGTCGAGCCCGCACGCCACCCGCATCAGGTGGCGCACCGCCTCTTCATCGTGATGCTGATAGATGGCAGTGACCAGTTCGGCCGCGTCCAGCCCGTGGAACTGCTGCAGCCAGCGCAGCACTTGCTCCTGCCGCGCCTCCTCCAGATTGCAATAGAGTTCGGTCCGGTTGCAGGTGGAGACGATCACCGCCTCGCTGACACCGGGTTGGCTCACCAGCTCACGCAAGGCGCGATCGATGCAGTCCGGGCCAAAGGCGACCCGTTCCCGCAAGGCGACACTGGCGGTGTTGTGGTTGATTCCGAGGGCAAGCAAACTCATGAGTGGGCGACGATCATTTCATACGCTGGGTGCAAAGGCTGCCAATTGTACGAGAAAGGGTAAGTCTTTAAAAGCAATACGGCCGCCCCGTATACTGTGGCAAATTCCTCTCTCTGGAGCCGTCTCTTGCTGCTACGTATTTTTACCCTCACCTGCCTGCTGTTGCTGGCCGGTTGTGCCACCACCCAGCCCCAGCGTGACCAGGTGAACTGGAACCAGGAGCGGACCCGTCTCGAGCAACTGACCCACTGGCAGCTATCCGGCAAGATGGCCATCATCACGCCACAGCAAAAGGGCAGCGCCCGTCTCAACTGGCAGCAGGATGGGGAGGATTATCGCCTCAACCTCACCAGCCTGATTGGCACCAGCATTCTGGAGCTCTCCCGCAGCAAGGGCGAAATCACCCTGCTCGACAGCGACGGCAATCGCCACCAGAGCCAGGATGCCGAAGCGCTCATCTATCAACTGACCGGCTGGAATATTCCGGTTGCGGGATTGCCAGAGTGGATCAAGGGGCTGCCAGGTCAGGCGGAGTTTGAACTCAACCCCGACAGCAGTCTGGCCAGCGTGCGCGACGGTCAGTGGCAGATCGTCTATGGCGATTATCGGGATCAGGATGGCTACCGCCTGCCGCACCAGCTGACCATGACCGGCCAGAACAGCCGCCTCAAGCTTCAGATCAACCAATGGACTCTTGCACGTTAATGGCTTCCACACGCTGGCCGGCACCGGCCAAACTCAACCTGTTTTTACACGTCAATGGCCGTCGTCCCGATGGCTATCACGAGCTGCAGACCCTGTTTATCTTCCTCAACCACAGCGACTGGCTCGAGTTCGAGGTGATACCGAATAGCGACACACTCACCCTGAGCCCGGCCATTCCCGGGGTGCCGGATGAGCAGAATCTGATTATCCGAGCGGCGCGCCTGCTGCAGGCAACCCTGTCGAGCCCGCAGGGGGCCCATATCCGGCTGGAGAAGGTACTGCCCATGGGGGGCGGCATTGGCGGCGGCTCATCCGATGCGGCCACCACGCTGGTGGCGCTTAACCACCTCTGGCAAGCAGGTTTGAGTGAAGATGAACTGGCAGCGCTTGGCGTCCAGCTGGGAGCGGATGTACCGGTATTTGTCCGTGGCCGGGCGGCCTTTGCCGAAGGAGTGGGCGAGCGGCTGCAACCGGTCGAACTGCCCGATGCCTGGTATCTGGTGCTCAAGCCCGATTGCCATGTAGCGACCGCGGCCGTATTCCAGGATCCGGACCTGCCGAGAGCCACGCCGAAAATGGCGCTGGACAACCTGCTGGAAGGCGAGTGGAAAAACGATTGCGAATCACTGGTGAAAAAGCGCCACCCCGAGGTTGCCAATGCGCTCGGCTGGTTGCTAGAATACGCGCCGTCAAGAATGACGGGCACAGGAGCCTGCGTCTTTGCTCAATTTGAAGACGAAGTGACTGCTCGGGAAGTGTTGGCCTGCGTGCCGAAGGGACTTGATGGGTTTGTCGCCAAGGGCGAGAACATATCACCTCTCTTCTCCACATTGCAACAGTTCAAATGATTGGGGTATCGCCAAGCGGTAAGGCAGCGGGTTTTGATCTCGCCATTCCTAGGTTCGAATCCTAGTACCCCAGCCAATTCCCAAGTATCAATGATGCGTTGTGATAAACGTGGCCGGTTGTGCACTCGGCCACGGATTCGGGTTACCGGTATCATCACATTCATTGGGCAGCAGACACCTTGTACGTTATCTTGATAAATCGTTTGCCCCAAAACGATAGGGTCTGATTTCAGACTCCCCCACATACTGGATGCAACCCCGAGGTTTCAAACCGTGCCTGACATGAAGCTGTTTGCTGGTAACGCAACGCCGGAACTAGCCCAGAAGATCGCAGATCGCCTGTTTATCAAACTCGGCAATGCTGCCGTAGGTCGCTTTAGCGACGGCGAGATCAGCGTACAGATCAATGAGAATGTACGTGGTGGCGATATCTTCATCATTCAATCCACCTGTGCCCCGACCAACGACAATTTGATGGAATTGATCGTCATGGTGGATGCTCTGCGTCGTGCTTCAGCTGGCCGTATCACTGCCGTTATCCCCTACTTTGGTTATGCCCGTCAGGACCGTCGCGTCCGCTCCGCCCGTGTACCCATCACCGCCAAGGTTGTCGCTGACTTCCTCTCCAGCGTCGGTGTGGATCGCGTGCTGACCGTTGACCTGCATGCCGAGCAAATTCAAGGTTTCTTCGATGTTCCGGTAGACAACGTGTTCGGTAGCCCGGTGCTGCTGGAAGACATGAAGTCCAAGAACCTCGAGTCTCCTGTCGTTGTCTCCCCGGACATCGGTGGCGTCGTGCGTGCCCGCGCCATCGCCAAGCTGCTGGATGACACCGACATCGCCATCATCGACAAGCGCCGTCCCCGCCCGAACGTCTCCCAGGTCATGCACCTGATCGGTGACGTTGCCGGCCGCGACTGCATCATCGTTGATGACATGATCGACACCGGCGGCACCCTGTGCAAAGCCGCAGAGGCCCTGAAAGAGCGCGGTGCCAAGCGTGTATTCGCCTACGCTACCCACCCGGTCTTCTCCGGTTCCGCCGTCGAGAACATCAAGAACTCCGTGATCGATGAACTGATCATCACCGACTCCATCCCGCTCACTGCGGAGATGAAAGCGGTCGGCAAGGTCAAGCAGCTGACGCTGTCAACTGTACTGGCCGAAGCCATTCGTCGCATCAGCAACGAAGAGTCCATCTCTGCCATGTTTGAGCATTGATAGATTCAGCAATAACGAAAACCGCCATCAGGCGGTTTTCGTCTTTCTGGACCGTCTCTTTCCAACTTTCTGCTATCTGGTACGACCCTGCCCCCGGCAGGCTTAAGGATTTACCCATGAATTGCTTGCGTCCCCTCCTGCTCGCGACCCTCACCTCCGCCCTGTTCGCCTGTCAGCCCGCCAAAGAGAACCCACCCTTCGTGCTGACCCTGGCTCACATGAACGACACCCACTCCCAGTTTGAGCCGGTCAATGCCGAGATCAAAGGGCAGATCTTTGCCCAGCAGGGGGAGACGGACACCCTCTATACCCGCTTTGGCGGTTATCCGCGCCTGCTGACCATGGCGAAAGCCTATCAGGCCGAGGCGCTGGCCAAGAACCAGCCCTTGCTGCTGCTGCACGGCGGCGATGCCTGGCAGGGTAGCGGCTACTTCAAGCTCAACGAGGGGATGGCCAACGCCGAGTTGCTGAGCCAGTTCGGCCTCGATGCCATGGCGCTGGGCAACCACGAGTTCGACCTGGATAACCAGAAGCTGGCCCGCTTCATCGAGGGGGTCAACTTCCCGGTGCTGGCCGCCAACCTCGACACCAAGGCCGATCCGGCCCTCAGCAAGGCTGACAACCTCAAGCCCTTCGTGGTCTACGCCTTTGACGGCAACCAGAAGAGCCCGGTCACCGATCTCGACAACCTGCCACAAGGCAAACAGCTGGTCGCCGTCATCGGTCTGGTACTGGAAGACATGGGCAATATCGCCCCCAACGTCGGCAAGCTGCGCTTTGGCAAGGAGGTCGCCTCGGCTCAAGCCACGGTCGACATGCTGCAAGCCAAGGGGATCCATCAGATCGTGGCGCTCACCCACATCGGCAACGAGCGGGATCTGGCGCTGGCCGCCAAGGTAAACGGCCTCGATGCCATCGTCGGCGGCCACTCCCACAGCTTGCTCGGCGATTTTCGCAATATCGGCTGGGGCAAGACCGGCGATTACGCCAAGCTGGTGACCAATCCGGATGGCATCGGCAAAACCTGCGTGGTGCAGGCAGGCTCCTACGCCCAGGCCATCGGTCTGGCACAGGTGACCTTTGACAGCCAGGGTCAGGTGACCGACTGCCAGGGCCACAACAGCCTGCTGGCCAGCCGCGACTTCTTCGCCGATGCGGCGCGCAAGCAAGCACTCGACGACGCCCGCAGCAAAGAGGCGAGCCAGTTTGTCGACAACCAGCCCAATTTGGTGACCGTGGATGAAGATCCGCGCCTGCGCGGCATCATCGACAGCCACTACAAACCGGCGCTGGAGAAAGCCTACGGCCCGGTGATCGGCACCATCCCCGAGCAGCTGCAAAATGCCCGTCGTCCCGGTGACAACGGCAGCGACAGCCACGGCTCAGATGTAGCGCCGCTGGTTGCCGAAGGGGAGTTCTACTGGGCCAATACCCCAGCAGTGCAAGCCCTGACCGGCGGCCCGGTCGATTTTTCTCTGGTTGCGGTGGGCGGCGTGCGCGCCGACCTGCCTGCTGGCGAATGGCGTGAGGGGGATAGTGCCCTCACCTTGTTGCCATTCAAGAACCAGCTCGCGGTGCTGACCCTGACCGGCGCCGAGGTACGCGCCCTGCTGACCGAGACCATCACCGCCACCCTGCCCGCCAGCGCCCATGCCGGCAAGTTCCCCTATGGCGGTCACCTGCGTTACACCTTCCAGGAGATCGACGCAGGCAAAGCGGGCAACCTGACCCAATTGCAGCGTGAGACCGCAAACGGCGAGTGGCAAGATCTGGTGGATAGCCAGCGCTATCGGGTGGTGATGAACGCCTACAGCGCCAACGGCAACGATGGCTGGCAGGCACTGGCCAATGCCCAGCGCCACCAGAGCGAGCGGGTCGATATCGCCAGCGTCAATGGCAAGCTGACCGCCTTCCCGGTGCTGAAGGTGGCACAAAACGGTGAACTGCTCGGCGCCGTCTATGCCCCGGGCCAGGCCCTCGATTGCAAAGCCAGCGGCGTGGATTGCGGCACCGATGCAGCCTCTTTCGTGGAGTATGTGCGCGATGCCCGTCCCACCCTGACCGCACTGGATGAAGAGACCGTCACCCTGCTGCGTACCAAATAACGACGGTAGTCAACCGGGCACAATCCATCGGTAAACTGAAACGGGCCTCTTGCAAGAGGCCCGTTTGCCCACAGTTAGCCACCCATTGGCCGCAATAATGCTGCAAATCCCGCCATAACATGCGCATTGGTTGAGTGATCGCCACTCGGCGGCTAGAATATTGCGTCCTATTGCCCTGGGTAGTGTGCCCACGGCAGCTGCGAGTGAAGACATCAAGCGTGACAAGCGAAATCAAACTGATCGTCGGACTGGGCAACCCCGGCCCGGAATATGCCAAGACCCGCCACAATGCGGGCGCCTGGTATGTGGAGCAACTGGCCCGCTGGCACAATGTCAGCCTGCGTGAAGAACCCAAGTTCTTCGGCCATACTGCCCGCATCCTGGTCGAGGGGCAGGATGTGCGGCTGCTCATCCCGAACACCTATATGAACCTCTCTGGCAAGGCGGTGGCCGCACTGGCGCGTTTTTATCAGATTGAGCCGGAAGCGATGCTGGTGGCCCATGACGAACTGGATCTGCCGCCTGGCATCGCCAAGTTCAAGCAGGGTGGTGGTCACGGTGGCCATAACGGCCTCAAGGACATCATCGCCAAGATGGGCAACAACAATAACTTCTTCCGGCTGCGTCTCGGGATCGGCCATCCCGGCAGCAAAGAGCAGGTGGCTGGCTTCGTCCTGACCAAGGCCCCCAGCAGTGAACAGAACCTGATCGACGCCGCGCTGGACGAGTCTCTGCGCGCCACCGACATCCTGTTCAAACAAGATATGACCAAGGCCATGAATCGCTTGCACAGCTTCAAGGCTGAAAAAGGTTAGGTCGGTTTGACCCTGTACGGGCATTGTGCCGGTACATGAGCAACGACCAGAACAAGCATGACATGGGCCGCCTGCGGGCGACCCCCAACAGCATCCATCAAGTAAGGTAACAATCCATGGGTTTTAAATGCGGTATCGTGGGCCTGCCCAATGTAGGCAAATCCACCCTGTTCAACGCGCTGACCAAGGCCGGTATCGAAGCCGCCAACTTCCCGTTCTGCACCATCGAGCCGAACACAGGTGTGGTGCCGATGCCGGATCCCCGCCTCGATCAGCTGGCTGCCATCATCAATCCGCAGCGTGTTGTGCCGACCACCATGGAATTTGTGGATATCGCCGGTCTGGTTGCCGGTGCCTCCAAGGGTGAAGGTCTGGGTAACCAGTTCCTGGCCAAC
This sequence comes from Aeromonas sp. 84A, assembly GCF_051919345.1. Lineage (NCBI taxonomy): Bacteria > Pseudomonadati > Pseudomonadota > Gammaproteobacteria > Aeromonadales > Aeromonadaceae > Aeromonas > Aeromonas sp. 84A. Next base: position 1,590,580 of record NZ_JBQBEW010000001.1, on the reverse strand, counting down.
ATCCGTGAAACCGAAGCGATCGGCCATGTAGTGCGCTGCTTCGACGACGAGAACATCATTCACGTTGCCGGCAAGGTCTCCCCTGCCGACGACATCGAAGTGATCAACACCGAGCTGGCCCTGTCGGATCTGGACGCCTGCGAGCGCGCCATTCACCGTCAGTCCAAGCGTGCCAAAGGCGGCGACAAGGATGCCAAGCTGGAAGTGGAAGTGCTTGAGAAGATCAAGGTCGCGCTGGAAAACGGCCAGATGATCCGCGGCATGAAGCTGGATAAAGAAGAGCTGGCCGCCGTGAGCCACCTCAACTTCCTGACCCTGAAACCCACCATGTATATCGCCAACGTGGCGGAAGATGGTTTCGAGAACAATCCCTATCTGGACAAGGTGCGTGAAATCGCCGCCGCCGAGAACGCGGTTGTCGTGGTCGTATGCTGTGCTATTGAAGCCGACATCGCTGAGCTGGACGACGAAGATCGCGCCGAGTTCATGGCTGACCTGGGCATCGAAGAGCCGGGCCTGAACCGCGTTATCCGCTCCGGCTACCAGCTGCTCAACCTGCAGACCTACTTCACCGCCGGTGTGAAAGAGGTACGCGCCTGGACCATTCCGGTCGGTGCCACTGCCCCGCAAGCGGCTGGCAAGATCCACACTGACTTTGAAAAAGGCTTTATTCGCGCCCAAACCATCGCCTTTGAAGACTTTATCAACTACAAGGGTGAGCAAGGCGCCAAGGAAGCGGGCAAGATGCGCGCTGAAGGGAAAGATTACATCGTCAAAGATGGCGATATCATGAACTTCCTGTTCAACGTCTAAAATAAAATTATAGATTACTTTCAATGACATGCAATCACAATGCGCAGCCATTATTAGTTTGAGTACACTTTTGCGTACACACTAGGCAACGCTAGGCATGCATAATTGTTATCAAAAGGGCCTATCTAAAATCTGATAGGCCCTTCTCTTTCCCTGATCCCTCCTTACTTCCTTTTGAGTCCCACCTTTCAATTTGTACACCACAGTGCAGCCACAGCGCGCATTCCATAGCTAGAAACCAGAGAAGCCAACAGGTCTCATTTGAATTGATTTCAGATATATATTATCTCCATGAACCTACCCAAGGGACTGCTCTGTGCAGTCCCTTTTTCATTGGAGATTTCTCATGGCTCACCTGATCGACACAATGGCCTACACCGGTCAAACGCCCTGGCATGGCCTTGGCAATGTCTTGCCCCCACAGCAATCTCTCGATATCTGGCTGCAAGCAGCTGGGATGGATTGGACCATCGAGCAGAGCGACGTGATGTTTAACGTCGCCTCCGATGCACTGCATATCCGCCCCTACAGCGACAGCAAGGTGCTGTATCGCTCCGATACCCTCGCCCCCCTATCGGTGGTCTCAAGTCGCTACAACGTGGTACAGCCTCACGAGGTGCTGCATTTCTATCAAGACCTGGTGGAAGCCGGAGGCTTTGAGCTGGAGACCGCAGGCTCGCTCAAAGGCGGCCGCAAGCTGTGGGCACTCGCTAAGACCGGCCAGGATCTAAAACTCAAAGGCAATGACTTGGTAAAGTCCTATCTGCTGCTGGCGACCAGCTGCGACGGCACGCTCTGCACCACGGCGCAGTTCACCTCGCTGCGGGTAGTCTGCAACAACACCCTACAGATGGCACTGCGCGGTGCTACCGGTGCCATCAAGGTGCCCCACTCTACTCAGTTCGATGCCGCTGCCGTCAAAGAGTCGCTCGGGCTGGGGCTCTCTCATTGGGATGAATTTAAGGCGCAGACCAAGGCGCTGGCACAGCGGCCCGTCGCCCCCGAAGAGGCGCTGCGCTTTTTCAGCGACCTGTTGGCGCAACCGCTGGATGAGGAGAACATCATCCTCACCAAGCCGGTACAACGGCTGCATGAGCTCTATCAGGGCGCAGGCATGGGCTCAGAACTTGTCAGCTCCCGCAATACCGCCTGGGGGCTGGTTAATGCTGTCACGGAATATGTCGATCACCACCGCCGTGCTCGCAGTCAGGACCATCGACTCGATTCCGCCTGGTTCGGTCAGGGAGCCCAACTCAAATCCCAAGCCCTGAACCAAGCCCTTACCCTGCTGCAGTAATTCCTCTTCCCTATTCAAACCGCATAACGACCTCACCCGGACTGGCGCAAGCCAATCCGGGCGTAGCCATTTATGCCGTTAACAAGGAGTCGTCATGAAAGCAAAATCCAAATACGGCCAGGCCCTGCGGCTGGCCTCCACTACCCAATTAACCCGCGAGCAGTGGCTCGCTATCCGCAAACTCGGCATTGGCTCCTCCGATGCCGCCGTGGCAGTGGGGCTATCTCCCTACAAATGCCCGCTCAGTCTGTGGCTGGAGAAGACCGGTCGCAAGGAGCCGGAAGATATCTCCCACAAGGAAGCGGTGCTGTGGGGCATTGAGCTGGAACCTGTGTTGGCACAGGTCTACGCCAAACGCACCGGTTACAAGGTGCGCCGAGTCAATGCGGTGCTGCAACACCCCGAGCAACCCTTCATGCTCGCCAACCTCGATCGGGAGGTAGTCGGCCACCCCGATGGGCCTGGCATTCTGGAGATCAAAACTGCCAGCTATCACAGCGCTCCCCAGTGGGAGGAAGGAGTGCCGGTGGCTTACCAGTGTCAGGTACTGCATCAGCTGGCTGTTACCGGCCATGCCTGGGCTGAGGTGGCAGTGCTGATCGGTGGCCAGGATTTCCGGATTTACCGCATCAAGCGCGATGAGGAGAAGATCCAGGATCTCACCGAGCGGGAAGCACAGTTCTGGCAGATGGTGCAACAAGACCAGCAGCCAGAGCCTGACGGATCCAGTGATGCCGCCAATGCCCTGAGCTGGCTCTTCCCCCGCGATGATGGCCAGACGGTGGATCTCTCCGATTCCCCCGAGTTCAACCAGATGTTTGGCGAGCTACTGCGTTTGCGTGAGCAGAAAGAAACGGTCGAACTGCAGGAGTCACAACTCAAACAGCGGCTGCAAGCCACTTTGGGTGAAGCGACAGCCGGGCTGTTTGCCGACGGCAAGATCACCTGGAAGCGCAGCAAAGACCGGCTGGCACCGGATCTGGATAAGCTCGGACGGGATCATCCCGACCTGCTCACCCTCTACGTCAAACCGGTGCCCGGCGTACGCCGTTTCACCATTCAACCCTTGAGGCAAACACCATGATCAAAGGACTGGCGATCACCCCGCCCGTGATCGGGCGGATCTGCATCGGCAAGCTGGTGCAAAAACAGGATAAGTGGGTGCCGGAGAAGGATGACAGCTTCACCCTCACCACCCAGATACAACAAAAGGGGGGATGGTTGCTCCATCCCCTGCATCAACACTACTCAGCGCAAAAGAATAACCAAGGGCAGGAGCAGACCAAGATCCGCGCCATTCCGGTGCGGGTGCTGTTCAACGATAGCGACCTGAATCTGCGGGCGGAATACAGCGCGTTTGACCGGCAAACCGGCAGGCCGCTCTGTGTCGGGAATGGGGAGGTGGCAAGACGCGTCGGGGCGCAAGGCATGGAGGAGGTCAGCTGCCAGGGACCTGAGCGCTGCGCTTTTGCCGGGCAACAGGGCTGCAAGCTGTACGGGCGACTGAACCTGTTTGTGGAGGGGCAAGGGGATGAGCTGGGCAGCTTTATCTTCCGCACCACCGGCTACAACTCGGTACGCACCCTGGCGGCGCGACTGAAGTACCTGGAGGCAGTGAGCGGGGGCCATACCCGCTATCTGCCGCTCACCCTGCGGTTGCGAGCCAAGAGCACTGCCCAGTCCTACCGCACCCCGGTCTACTACGTGGATTTAACCTTGCGGGAGGAAACCAACCTGACCGAGGCAGTCAGGCTCGCACAGGAGGCCGCCCAGCGTGACCAAGAAGCGGGGCTCGCCATTGAGCAGATGGAGCAGGCTGCTCGCGAGCTGCTGCGTAACGGCCAGTTTGAGGATATCGATGAAGAGGTGCCGATGCTGCTGGAGGAGTTTTATCCTGAGCCAGCAATAATAGCGTCATCTTCCACCTCACAGCCTTTGGCAACCGTAACAGCACCAAAACGCCTCAACCCTCGTTCCTCGCCCCTGACCAGTAAACTGGGTAAAAACGCGGCCTCTTCACCACCTACGCCTGAGCCACAAAGCCAATAACTTACGTTGGCATCTTGTTACATCCAATCAAATCAATCAGTAGCACATTATTCTGCTACCCATCACGACGGGACGTTTATCACAAAGCGTCCCGTTATTTCTCTCCATCGCTAGTTTGGAGTCAATAGATCAAGCCCTAGTGACACTCACGAAATCGGCACTCATTTCATCTATTTTCCTCCATTTTCAGGTCAAGAAGGTCTCTTCGAGACTTTTGACCATGGGGGTCAGTGTACCTTGCCCTATTGACCGGGAGGAGACCATGGCACTGGTAGGTTACGCACGTGTTAGTACGGGAGGTCAGAGCCTTGAAGTCCAGCTTCGAGCGCTGGCCGAATGCAATAAGGTTTTCCAAGAGAAGGTTAGCGGTGCCAGTGATGATAGGCCACAACTTGCTCTCCTCTTGGATTATGTGAAGGAGGGGGATGTGGTGATGGTTACCAAGCTGGACCGTCTGGCTCGTAATACTCGTCACCTATTGGAGATATCAGAATTTCTACAACACAAGCAAGTTGCATTGCGGATATTAAATCTGGGGATTGATACCTCAACGCCTACCGGCAAGTTAATGCTCACCATGATCGGTGCTATCGCAACCTTTGAACGAGAATTGATGTTGGAGCGGCAAGCTGAAGGTATTGAGTTAGCCAAGCGCCGAGGTGCCTATAAGGGGCGTAAGCCTACTGCAATGGCAAAAGGTAATGAAGTTCTTGCACTGGTTGCCAAAGGATTACCAAGATCTGAAATTGCCAAGCGCACGGGGATCAGTATCTCCAGCGTACAACGCATACTCAGATCTCAGAGCAACTGAAAAGTAGTGTGGTTTACCGTTCCTAGTGATAGCCATACGCCTCTATTTAATAATAGTTATTCGGTGAGATAAAAAATGAAAAAGCTGACATTCTGCTTACTACTAACGCTTATGTCTGGAAGTCTATCACTACGGGCAGCAGAGCCGTTCACAGGCTTTCTGCCTGCACTAGTGCAGGACAAAACAGGGAAACCATTTTGGTGTAACGCCCATTTGAAGTTAAATAGAAAATGTATCGCAACTGAAATCAGTAATCTTTCAATGGTCATTGTTCGCAGTCAGCCCTTCGGTGAGTGTGAAGCAGGCATGTGGGGCTGGATCGCCACTGCGGGCTCCCCACAGAAAATTGCCATTGGTTACACAGTTACGCCTGATGAAAAATTCAATATTTCACTGAAAGATATGTGTCGACCTGGCACTGTTGTCAAATTTCAACCAAATAAGAAGTATAAGAATGAGGAAGACCTGGTTGGCTTTTACAATGGCAAAGAAATATTCAGATACCTTGGGCGTAAATAACTAAGTGGTTTAAGAGAAAGTAATTGTCACGAGGATTTCTATGAAAGACATACATCGGTATTTATTGGCCTCCACGCTGATATTCTCGGCCATCGCCTGCAGTGCCCAAGAACAACGTTATCTCTCTATCCAGCACACCGACACCGTCTACGCCAACCAGGGCGTCTGCGCGTATCACTTCTCTTTAGATAGTGGGGGAGCCGATGAGTTTGGGCGGTTGTATATCACGCTGCAGTTTAATGACAAAAAGGGCAAAGCGCTGGCCGAGTCAACGCTGGAGGTTGAGCCATTCGGTGGGAGTTCCGCTACTCGTTATGGTGGCGGCTTTACAGAAGTGGATTGCGCCCAGGTAGAGCAGGCCAAGTCCATCGCCATTATTCAGGCGACCGAGGTGCTCGCTCACAACCAAGTCACTCGGCTACCTGTTTCCACCTTCACCCCCCAGTTTCATCAACCACTGAAGATAACCTTGGGCGGCAATTAGCCCGCTCAGGAAAAACAAAGCCAAAGGGCGTCACCGTAATGGTGACGCCCTTTTTCATTTCCAACTCTTGATGAGGATCATCACCCCATGACACGACATTTCATTATCGGCGATCACTTGGTAACACCACAGTCTGAAGGCCACCATCATGGCATCTTTGTTGGCCATGACCAGATCATTCACTGTCTACCATCCGCTTCAGGAAAGCATTCAGGCCAACTGACGCTGACCTCGTTGGCTCAATTCAGTCTGCACTGCGCTATTGAAGTCAAACCCCATACTCAACGCCTGTTCAGTCGAGAGGAAAGCCTGACACGGGCTTACGCCCGACTCAGTGAAGGAGAGCAGGGCCAGCCGTTTGCCAACAGTGAGCTGTTTGTCACTTGGTGTATTGAAGGGATTCAGCATCCCCCCAAGCTGCTGCAGACCGCTGTAGCAACGGTGGTGGCTGCCGAAGTCGCTCGTCACACGTTAAGCAAGGCTGCCACCAGTGCAACGGCTGGACTTGCTGCCAGCACCCTAGCCACAACTGCGGGAGGTAGTGGCGCTGCTGCAACGGTAGTATCGGTGACCGGTATTGCCACCGCCCCGTTGTTAGCCCCCCTTGCCGTGGGCGCCGTCGCAGCCTATGGCGTCAGCAAACTGTGGGATTGGTTAAACGACTGACCTATCACTTCAAAGCAAAACGCAGGGGCGCTCTCCTGCTGGAACTCAATGAGGAAACACCATGACCATTCCTTTTTTCCGGGACGGCTTTGCCCTGCCCGTAGCCCAAGCATTGCTAGTTCTGCTCAACCAGGAAATCGCTAAAACCGAGCTCAATATCGATCGCTTAACCCAACTGACCTTCAACTTTCGCAATCCCGGCTACAGCGCCGAGCAAGGCGGCGTACACCCGGTCGAGATCCGCCTGATCCGTGGGCTTGATGGCTGGCTGTTCGATTACGTCACCGACTTCAGCTACCAGGGGCCGGGCCAAGATGCTGAGCTCTGCAAGGAGCTCGATTTCAACTTCCTCGATGGGGAACACACCATGTTGGGCTGGGGACCGCTGCGGCTGGCTGAGGCGCGGGAGTTGTTCGGCATCTGGCAGAGCAACTTCATTGCCTACTGCCGGTTGGAATGCTTCAGCGTCACCGTCGCAGGAGATTAGGAGGACACGATGAGCCAAGAATTAGCGCTCTCCCACTACTCACGTCAGTGGTTGGGACAAGTTGCCGCCAACGCCAAGATACCCCCCACCCGCAGTAGTCAGCGATGGCTGCTGCACCTGACACCGGATAGTCCACACATCCGCACCGTCACCCTGCAGGTCCGTTGGTCTGGCGTGCAGTGGCAACTGATCTCCCTCACCAATGCTGAGGACTGGCACACCATGAGCCGGCCGAGGGATGAAATCTGCATCGACCCCGAACGTCGCTGTTTCTGGCATTGCCAGGCAGGACCAGTCCCGCTCACCGAGCAACCTCGCGTACTGGCCAACTTTCTGGCCGACCTGCAACGCATCTGCATCCATCGCGGCTATGCCGTGGCGAGTGACCCCATCCCTGACAAGGAGACCGAAGATGATTAACGCCGTGCTCGCCATCGAGCTGGAGGCTTATCTTGAGCATGATGGTCAGATTGAAGCAGTGCATGACCAAAGCCAGCCGGTAGACGGTTACGCCCTCTACCTGCGCTATGAAAACGAACGGGGTGATGCACTGGCGCAATGGCTGTGCGATCACTTGGATCACTACTGGCTAACACAGGTAGGTAACTTGCTCGCCACCAGTTACCACATTCCGCTGCACGACTACACCCCGCACACCCTGGCGGCCAGAACACCGCCAACCAAGTCTGCAGTCACCCCCCATTCAGTAACCCATTAACCAACTACCTCGCCAACCCTGCCGCATCCAACGCGGTGGGACGATGGTGTATGGAGCACAATCATGTTGCATCACAAACTGATCGCCGGGGAAACCCCCGGCACCTACCGGGTGACTGACCTTGTCACCGACGATGACCTGCTCACCATCGCCCAAGCCGTTGCCCGCCAGAAACTCGCCAAGGGCACAGCTCTCACCGATAAATACCTGGCACAACAAGCGCTGCAAGGGCTGCTGCAAACACGAGACCGCGAAGTGTTTGCAGCACTGTTCCTCGATAACCAACACCGGATCCTGGCCTACGAGGAGCTGTTCCTTGGCACTCTGTCCGCTGCGACCGTCTACCCTCGCGATGTCGTCAAGCGGGCACTGCACCACAATGCTGCCGCTCTGATACTGGTGCATAACCACCCGTCGGGATACCCGGAACCCAGCCGGGCAGATATCGAGATCACCCTGCGCCTGCAGAATGCCTTGGCACTAGTGGATATCCGGATTTTGGATCATCTGGTCGTCGGTACTGAGGGTGTGGTGTCGCTGGCAGAACGAGGAAATTTGTAACTGCCACGCCGGTCAGGGGGCCCATGGAGGAAGAAGGCATAGCCAGCAGTGAGCTCTACAACGACTTACCATCATTAGGAGTACACAGAAAATGCGAACCATAGGGAGTTGGGGATTACACACCCAAGTTCAGCCACGTTTTGGCGCACGTGCAATTGTTGAACGAAGCAGGGTTTCCCTGCTTTGGGATCGCTGCGGCGTCTATGGCGATGCTGACGAGCAATGGCTCACCGACATTGATACCGTTATACCGAGTTTTATTGAGCGCCTTAGAAAGCTCTTTCAACAAGGAGAACTACTGAGTGACCAAGATAAATTGGTGACGTTGCAGCAAGGGGAATGGGTGTGTCTGGCTAATCCCAAAGCCAGCTACGGATATCTCTATCTGGATGTCTACCGGCAGGAATGCAGTAGTGTTCAAGCCGCGAAAATATGAATCTGAGGCAGAGGGTGAGCATGTAGCTCACCCTACCTGATACTTCTTTTTTTTTGGCTGACTACTGAACCCCTAATGCCTTGTAGACGGCATCTACCGGATTAGCATAAAAGCTGATTTGAAACTTGGAGAAGATCTCCGCCGGTACGGTTGGAATATCCGAGGCTGACGCCATCGGCAACAATACCCGTTTTCCGCCACTGTCCATTGCCAGTTGCAGACTGCCAGCCAAATCCTCAACCGGATTGACCACACCGCCTAGCGTCATGTCACCCAGCACTACCATCTGCTCCTGCACCGGCTTGCCCATCAGAATGGAACAAAACGCTACCAGCGCGGCCAGACTGGTTTGGTGCTGGGGCAGGAGTTATGTAGCTCGACCACATGCAAATGGTACTCATGCTCGGAGAACTTGGCTGTTGCGCTGACCCGATTCAGGTTGCCTTTGAAGTAATCGAAACCGACCCGGATCGCCTCCTTCGCTGGCGTATTGGAACCCAACCAAGAGGTCGCATGCCTGCCGTTATCTGGCGCCATCCGTGCCCACAAATGATACGCCGTCACTGATATTAACCTTTGGCGTCGATTAGGCAAAGGCTGGAAATCACTGAGCAGTGCACCCAGAACATATTACAACTGTAATACGTATAGGAATAAGTTTGAGGAGTAGGGAATATACGATATTAGCATGGTGTATCACGATGACTTAGAAGAACGTCATCTGCTATTGCATAATGTGCTGAACTATTTGCTCAAGTTTGATGAAATGCTACTGACTGTGATGTATGAGCTCTTCAGAAGCATAGGTAAAATGGAAGTGCCCCGCAGAAGATGGAAAGGTGGTACACCACGTTTTCTGCAGTGATATCAAGGCGGTAAGATAGCGCATATTTATAACATATGCGTACCCCCTCTTGAAATAAAGAACCCGCGATATGGAGCATCGCGGGTTCTGAGTAGCTAAAGTTAGCTAATAATATTTAAGTCTAGTATGGGACTAGAAAGACTCGACTCCAGCTCAGAGCATGTGCACGGAGGCGGTGTTGGTGGTGCCGCTCGGTACCAAGGCACCGGAGACCATGACGACCACGTCACCCTTCAGACCCATGCCGCTTTGCAGCGCTGCGTCTTTGCCGATGCGATAGAAATCGTCGGTGGAGGCGATGCTGTCAACCACGTGAGCAACCACACCCTTGGTCAGGACCAGCTGGGCAGCAGTCTTCTTGTTGGTGGTGATGGCCAGGATCCAGGCTTTCGGGAAGTACTTGCGAATGGCCTTGGCAGACTTGCCGCCTTCGGTGGCAACCACGATCAGCGGGGCGTCCAGCTTCTCGGAGGTCTCGACCGCACCCTTGCACACGGCTTCGGTGATGCGCAGCTTGTTGCTGTCGTTGGCAGCAGACAGGTTGGACGGCATCACGGCGTCGGTACGCTCGCAGATGGTGGCCATGATGGTCACGGCTTCCAGCGGGTACTTGCCCTTGGCGGATTCGCCAGACAGCATGACGGCGTCGGTGCCATCCAGGATGGCGTTCGCCACGTCACCGGCTTCGGCGCGGGTCGGACGCGGGTTCTTGATCATGGAATCCAGCATCTGGGTGGCGGTGATGACCACTTTACGTGCCTTGTTGCACTTGGTGATGATCATCTTCTGGGCGAAGATCACTTCTTCAACCGGAATTTCCACACCCATGTCGCCACGAGCAACCATGATGCCGTCGGAGACAGCCAGGATGTCGTCGAAGTTGTCCAGGCCTTCCTGGTTTTCGATCTTGGAGATGATCTGGATGGCCTCGCCACCGTGGGCCTTCAGGTGCTCACGGATTTCCAGCACGTCTTCTTTCTTGCGGATGAAGGAGGCGGCAACGAAGTCCACGCCCTGCTCGCAACCGAAGATCAGGTCACGCTTGTCTTTCTCGGCCAAGGCCGGCAGCTTGATGGAGACGCCCGGCAGGTTGACGCCCTTGTTCTCGCCCAGATCACCGTTGTTCAGCACCTTGCAGATGACTTCACGTTCGGTGATTTCGATGACGTCCAGACCGATCAGGCCGTCATCCACCAGGATGCGGTTGCCGACACGCAGGTCGTTGGCAAAGCCGGCGTAGGTCACGGCGACCTTGTCTTTGTTGCCAACCACGGTCTGGTCGGTGGTGAAGGTGAAGGTCTGGCCGGCAACCAGAGAGACATCGTTGCCACCTTCCAGCTTCATGGTACGGATTTCCGGACCCTTGGTATCCAGCAGGATGGCTGCGTGTTTGCCGGTTTCGGCCATCACTTCACGCAGGTTGCGGATACGGGTGCCGTGCTCTTCGTAATCACCGTGAGAGAAGTTCAGGCGCATGACGTTCATGCCGGCGTCGAGCATCTTGCCGAGCATTTCTTTGGATTCGGTCTTGGGACCGATGGTGCAGACGATTTTGGTCTTTTTCATGTCAGTCTTCATGGTGCTGTTGTCATCTCTTTAACGTGAAATAGTCAGCGGGTCCGGGCGAAGGCGGCCAGCGACGGCAGTCCTCTGCCCTCCCGATCAAACAGGGCCTGGTTCTCCCAGCCATTGCCGAGGGGTTCGTCTATCCCGAGGAATGTCATGCCGGCATGACTGGCCCAGCTGTCGCCGGGGACCCGGATCCAGCCAGGCTCCCAGTAGACAAACCCGAGTCCGAGCCGATCCGGCACAGCTGCGATAGCGGCACGCAGGGCATCGAGAAACGCCAGTTGCCCCTCGGGCGTCGCGGCAAACCCGCCGCGCGCGGCTTCTTGCTCGCCGAAGGCATTGCGGACTGCGTCCTGGTTGACGGTGTCGTGGCCATAGGCGGTCTCGACCACCAGGAGTGGGCGCCTGATTTGGGTAGCCAGGCTGTTCATGGTGCGCGAGAGGTCACCCAAGGATCCGTGCCAGTAGGGGTAGAAGGAGAGACCCACCAGATCGAACGGCACATCCCGCGCCTGCATCGCCTTGAACCAGCGCAGACACTGTGCCTCATCGCCCCCTTCGGCCAGATGCAGTATCAGGCGCGGGGGGCTCCCCCCCTCGCTGCCAGCACGGATCCCGGCGATAGCCGCCTTGAGCAGCTGAGCCAGACGGTCGAACTCGGCCTCTTCCCGCCGGTGCAGTCGCCCCTGCGGCCACAGCATGCCATTATTGAGTTCGTTGCCGACCTGCACCATCTGCGGTGGCACCCCAGCCTCACGCAGGCGGCGCATGACGGTGGCACTGTAATCATGCAGCACCGCTGCCAGGTCGGCGTCCGATTTGCCCAGCCAGGCGCGTGGCGTGTGTTGCTTGCCGGGGTCGGCCCAGAAGTCGCTGTAGTGAAGATCGAGCAACCAGGGTAGGTTGAGGGCCCGGCTGCGCTGTGCCAGTGCAATCACCCTTCCCAGATCGTTGTTGCCACCGCCAAAGGGTTCCCCTTTGGCGGAGTGGGGATCGACCCACAACCGCAGGCGTACCAGGTTGAGACCGCGCTCGCGCATCAGGGTCAGCAGTTCCCCCTGCCGCGTTCCGTCTTGATAGTGCACGCCGAGGCGCTCGAGTTCGGCCAGAGTGGACACATCCGCCCCGCGGATGGCCAGGTTGTGGGGGGCGGCGCCAGCCCCGGCGCTGAGGGCACCTAGCATGACCAGCAGTGGCCAGCTCAGCGGGGGGTGCATCCTAGTGCTGCTCCGGCTCGTGCAGCTCGAACCACTGACCGAGCTCACGACGCAGGTTGTCCGAGCGTTTGCCGAAGATGGCCTGCACCTCGTCGCCGATGATGATGACGCCGATGGCGCCGAGACGCTGCAGCGCCTCGCTGTCGACCGGCTGCAAGGCATTGACCCTGACCCGCAGCCGGGTCAGGCAGGCGTCAAAGCCCACGATGTTGTCGCGCCCACCAAAGGCAGCGATGAGCGCGGTGATGGCTGCTTCGTCCAGCCCGGAGAGCGGTGCCTCGGCTGATTTCTCCCCCTTGTGGCCGAGGGCGGCGGCGAACAGCCGTTTAAAGTCCTGCATCTTGACCATTTGAACCTCCTAAACGTGAAAAAAGAGGGCGAAGCCACTGGCTCCGCCCCGCGATCAACAGGCGCGACGCAACACCCGGCAGCCAAACGGCGGCATCACCAGCGAGTCGCCCAACACCTCGCCGCTCACCATGTCGCTGTGACCACCCGGCAGCGTGACTAGGCGCTCGGCGTTGGCGAAGTTCTGCACGAACACGAACACCTGCTCACCGTCAGTGCGACACTGGGCGGTGACCCCATCCGGCAAGGCCGGCAGGGCGCGCGGCAGTGCCAGGGTATCGATGAGGTGTCCGAAGAAGTCGCGCTGGAATGCCAGATTGTTGCGCGAGGCGACATAGTAGGCACGCCCTGCCCCGTGTTCGTTGACCGTCACCGCCGGACGCCCGGCATAGAAGTCGCCGTCATAGTTGGCCAAGGACCTCGCACCCTCCAAATGGATGAGATCGCACAGGTGGGTCACCTCGTAAGGGCCACAGAGTCCGGCCTCGTTGCCGGCAAGACCCGAGACGGCGTTACGTTCCTCGTCATAGAGGCTGTCTATCTCCTCTGCCCAGATCCCAAGGACAGGGCGCAGCGGCCCGGGGAAGCCCCCCAGGTGACAGAGATCGGTCTCGTTGACAATGCCGCTCCAGTAAGTGGTGACAAACTGGCCGCCTCGTTTGACGAAGGCATCGATCCGTTCGGCAAAGCCATCGCGCACCATGTAGAGCATGGGGGCGATAACCAGGTCATAACCATCGAGCGCGCAGTCGGCATTGATGACATCCACCGCCACCCCTGCTTCCCAGAAGGGGCGGTAGTGATCGGCCACCGTCTTCTCGTAGAAGAGACCGGCATTGCGCGGGCCTTGGGCGTTGTCCATGGCCCAACGGCTCTCCCAGTCGAAGATGATGGCCACTTTCGCCTCGACGCGGCTGCCTGCAACCTCAGGCAACTTGGCCAGGATCTCGCCGAGAGCCTGAACCTCGCGGCCGACCCGGGTGTCGATGTGACCAACGTGATCGACCACGGCGCCGTGGAACTTCTCGACCGAACCACGGCTCTTGCGCCACTGGAAGTACTGCACCGAGTCGGAGCCGTGGGCCACCGCCTGCAAGGAGGTGAGTATGTGCATCCCTGGCTTCTTGAGCTTGCTGATGGGCTGCCAGTTGGTCAGGCTCGGGGTCGACTCCATCAGGAAGAAGGGCTTGCCTCCCTTGAGGGTGCGCATCAGGTCGTGATACATGGCGGTGTAGGCTGCCAGGGTCGAGTCATCGCCACTGTTGTGCCACAGGGGGTAGCTGTCCCAGGAGATGAAATCGATCACCTTGGCCAACTGCCAGTAGTCATAGTCGTAGAAGTACTCCATGAAGTTGGTGGTGGCCGGCAGGCTCGGGTTGGCCGCCTTCAAGGGTTTGATCTCCTCGGCGCAGAAGTCGCTCACCTGAGCGGTGTTGAAACGCTTCCAGTCGAGGTTGAGGCCGTGGATCGAACTTTCCCCGATAGGTGACGGGGATTCGATCTGTGACCAGTCGGTGTAGGTGTGGCTCCAGAAGCTGCTCCACCAGGCGTGGTTTAGTGCTTCTATGCTGCCATAGCGTGCCTTGAGCCAGTCACGGAAGCGCCCCTGGCATAGCTCACAGTGGCACTCGCCACCGTACTCGTTGGAGATGTGCCAAGCGATAACACCTGGATGACGACCATAGCGCTCGGCCAGAGCGCCGTTGATGGCACGTACCTTCTCACGATAGACAGGCGAGCTCATGCAGTGATTGTGACGACCACCGTGCAGCGCCTTGACCCGCTCCTTGCTGACCCGCAGCACCTCGGGATAGCGCTGGGAAAGCCAGGCAGGGCGGGCACCGCTCGGGGTGGCGAGGAAGACCGACACGCCGTTCTCGTTCAGGCGATCGATCACAGTATCGAGCCAGCCAAACTCATAGCGCCCCTCCTCCGGCTCCAGGGAAGACCAACTGAAGATACCGACCGACATCACATTGGAATGGGTCTGCTTCATCATCTCGAGATCTCGCTCGAACACCTGAGGGTCGTCCAGCCACTGATCCGGGTTGTAGTCAGCGCCATGCAACAGGGCGGGCACCCGTTCACTGAGCGGGGAAAACTTGAACATCACACATCTCCTAAGACGAGGGGGCGCCGGCCATGGCCGGCCGCCCTATCGGTTGAAACCGGGTCAGTTGAATACTTTGATCGAGGGAAGCACATGGCCGGAGCAGTCAAACAGCGCCTGGTTCTCCCGGGCATTGCCCTCTTTCCAGTCGTCGTTGTTGTACTTCATACCGGCCTTGGTTGCCCAGGTCGCGCCCTGCGTCGGCAGCCAGGCAGGCTCCCAGTAGAAGACGCCCTTGCCACGCCCATCCGGTACCGCCACCACGCTTTTGATAAGATCGCGAAGGAAATCGGCCTGCCCCTGTACACTGGCCGGGTAACCACCGTCGCTCGCCTCTTTGGCGGTGAAGTTATTCTCGGCGTTGTCGCAGTTGTCCGTGGTGTAGCCGTAGGCGGCCTCGACCACGATCACATCCTTGCCATAGCGCTTACTGATGTCATCCATGTTGGCTTTGAGGGCGCTGATGGGACCATTCCAGTAGGTGTAGAAGGAGAGCCCGATGATATCGAAAGGCACCTCGCGCTTGGCAATCTCGTCAAACCACCAGACGAAGGTGTCATTCTTAGTACCCTCAGCCAGGTGCAACATCACCTTGATATCCTTGCCGTGCTCTTTCACCGCACGCACGCCGGCCTTGAGCAGAGTCGCCAGGCGATCAAACTCGCCACCGTTCTGGCCCCAGCTCTTGCCCTCTGGCCACAGCATGCCGCCGTTGATCTCGTTGCCGACCTGCACCATGTCAGGCACCACGCCAGCCTTGGCCAGGGCATCCATGCTCTCCTTGGTGTGGGCATAGACCGCATCCGCCAACTGCTCGACCGACATATCACGCCACGCCTTGGGCTTGTTCTGACGACCCGGATCGGTCCAGAAGTCGCTGTAGTGGAAATCGAGCAGGAACTTCATGCCGTGCGCCTTGGCACGTTTGGCAAGTTCTATCGTTGCAGCCAGATCGTTGTTGCCGCCGCCGTAAGGCTTACCGTCTGCATCCTTGGGATCCACCCACAGGCGCAGGCGAATGTAGTTAAAACCGTTCTCCTTGAGGATGGCCATGGCGTCCTGTTGCTTGCCGCTGGCATCGAAGAACTTGCCGCCAAACTTCTCCACCTCGGCCAGCATGGATACATCGGCCCCCTTGATGAAGGCTTGCGGTACCGCCACTGGTTGCACCACTGCACTCTCGGCGGCCATGACTTGGGTCTGCATGCCCAACATGCCGGTGGCGAGCAGCGCCGCCATCACCAGCGTCTTCTTGATTTTCATGTCGAACGTCCTGTTTAACGAATTAACCCTTGGTCCCACCTGCGGTAAGACCGGAAACGAAGTACTTCTGCAAGGAGAGGTACAAGATGGCCACCGGTACCGCGATGAGCACAGCCCCCGCCGCGTAGGTGGTGTAGCTGGCTCCCATCTTCTGGGCGACCAGGTTGTAAAGACCTATAGGCAGAGTGAATTGATCCGGGGTACGCAATATGGTGCTGGCCAGGATGAAATCACCGAGCGGACCAGTGAAGGAGAACAGTGCTACCACCGCGATGATGGGCTTGGAGAGCGGCATGATGATCTCGATGAAGATGCGGAAGTTGCCAGCCCCATCCATGCGCGCCGACTCGTCGAGATCCTTGGGGATGGCGTCGAGGTAACCCTTCATCAAATAGGTGTTCATCGGGATCATGCCACCCACGTAGACCAGCACCAATGCCAGGTGGCTGTTGACCAGGCCGAGCATCTGGGCCAGCACGAAGATGGCGATGAGGGCCGAGAATTGGGGCACCATCTGCAGCAGCAGGAACAGCATCAGGCCGTTTTGCCGCCCGCGGAAACGAAAGCGCGAGAAGGCATAGGCGGTGAAACTGACACTGATGAGGGTCAGCACCATGGTCAGGAAGCTGATCTTCATCGAGTTCCAGTACCAGGCGGCATAGTCGATGCGTCCATCAAACAGCTCCTGGTAGTGAATAAAGGAGAAGTTTTCCGGGATGATCGAGGTGTTGAGCAGACTGCTGCCCGGGTTGAGGGATGCCCCTACCGTCCAGATGAGGGGGTAGATGATGACCACCGCAACCATAGCCAGCAGCAAATAGCTTAGGGTCAGGCGGATGGCATTACTCTTTTTCAGACTGTGTTTGGCACTCATGGCTGGCTCTCCTTACACCATGTCGTCTTGCTTGAACGAATTGGTCGCACGGAACTGCCACAGGGCAATGCCGACCACGAAGATGGAGAGCAGAATGGTGATGCTCGCCGCAATCGCATACTGGGATGACGACATGGTCAGCTTGTAGATCCAGGAGACCAGGATGTCGGTGCCGCCAGCATTGGAACCGGCCACCGCAGGTCCCCCGTTGTTGAACAGGTAAATAATGTTGAAGTTGTTGAAGTTGAAGGTGTACTGGGTGATGAGGATCGGAGCGATCGAATACAGCACCAGGGGCAGCGTAATGGTGGTCAGCTTGTGCCATGTGCTGGCACCGTCGATGGTGGCCGCCTCGTAGAGATCATCCGGGATAGCCTGCAACACCCCAGTGGTCATGGCGAAGACGAACGGGAAGCCAAGCCAGGTCTGCATCAGGATGAGGGCCGTCTTGGTCCAGAAGGGATCTGTCATCCATGCCTTGGGGTCAATACCCAGAGAAGCCAGAATACCGTTATTGATGACGCCAAAGGTTTCGTTGAACATGCCGGCGAACACCAGAATGGTGACAAAACCGGGCACGGCCCACGGCAGGATAAGGATGGTGCGGATGAGCGGCTTGAAGCGCAGATCCTTCTGATTGACCAGGATCGCCAGCAGCACCCCGACAGAGCATTGCAATGTGGTGGCGATCAGTGTCCAAATCACGGTCCACTGCAGCACGTCAAGCAAGGTCGATCGCCACAGATCGAGCTTGAAAATGTTGATGAAGTTCTTCATCCCCACCCAGTCCACCAACTTGGCCGGCGGGGTGTGGTAGAGATCGTAGTTGGTGAAGGCGATGGAGAAGCCGAAGATGATGGGAAACACCACCACGAACACCAGCAGGATGAAGCCCGGGGTGATCATCAGGTACGGGAATCCTTCGCTCAGCAGCAACTGGTATTGCTTGCGCACACTTGTCAGGGCCACGCCACGATCGCGGCGATCACCGTTGATATAGGCGTCGCGGATACTCCAGTAGTAGAAAGCACAACCAAAGATGGCCACCAGTACGCTGATGACCCCCTTGGCCAGGAGGAAGACGGAGTTGTCCCGCGGCAACTCGGTGCCGAGGGTGAACAGGCCCCAGAAGCCCTGGGACAGGAAGTCATGGAATACGCCGAAGAAGCAAACCATGACGATGAAAAACAGGGTGCCCTTGACCCACTGCCGGTTATACCACTGTCCGAGTCCCGGTATCAGCGAGAGCAGCGCGGCAACCTTGGCATGATGGGTTCTTGTACCGATCTGGGTGAACGATTCGGAATCGACAACCACAATTTACCTCCTTTCCATTAAGAGCCCGGGCGACCACTGATGCCGCCCGGCCCGAATCGAGCCGGAGCTCGACTGTTGTTATTGCTGTGCGTGATTGACTTCGATCTGCATGTTGATGTTCTTGACCGCGCCGTCCAGAGCCGCCTTGACATCCTGCTTGCCGGTCACACCGAGCTGCAGTGCACTGTTGGCCGGGGTCCACACCTCCTGCATCTCGGGCACACTTGGCATCGGGATGGCGAAGCCAGCCTGAATGGCTACGGCCCGGGATTTCTCGTCGTCCTTGATGAGCGGATCGTCGATCAACGCCTTGAGCGGCGGGATCTCACCGGTCTTCTGGAAGCGGACCTTGGCGTACTCAGGCTGATTGATGAACTCGATAAACTGCTGTGCCAGCTCTTTCTGCTTGGAATAGGTTGAAATGCTGTACCCCTTCACGCCGAGGAAGGAACGCATGTGTTCGCCATTGGGCAGTGTCGGCAGCGGGGCGACGCCATAATTCACACCGGCATCCTTGTAAGGTTGGAACGACCAAGGTCCTGTGATAACAGCCGCCGCCTTCTTCTCGGTAAACAGAGAGTCGATGGCGTTTGCACCGGTCTCACCGACAATGCCAGCAGGGAAAAGCCCTTCGGTATAGAAGCGCTTAAGGAAGGTGACCCCGTCGACTGCCCCCTGGTTAGCCAGGCCAACATCCTTGACGTTGAGTGAACCGTTGGGGTTCTGGCCGAAGATGTAGCCCCCCATGGCTGCCACTACGCCGTAGGAGTAATAGATCTCGTCAAACTTGGCGAGTAGGCCGTATTTGTTCTCTGCGCGCAGGGTCTGGGAAGCCTTGATCAGCTCGTCGAAGCTTTCCGGTGCCTTGGGCAGCAGATCCTTGTTGTAGACCATGACGATGGTCTCGACTGCCTTGGGCAGGCCATAGAGCTTGCCTTCATAGGTCTGGGCGTCTACAGCAGGCTTGGTGAAACCTGCCAGATAGTCGGCACTTGGCTTGATTTCGCTGATCAACCCCTGTACCACGGCGGTGCCAACCTGATCATGGGGCAGTACCAGCACATCCGGACCGATACCGGCCGGTCCATCCAGGCGCAGTTTCTCTATTTGCTGGGCATAGGGCGTTTCGAGGATTTTCACCTTGACGTTGTGCTTGGCTTCAAATGCCTTGACCGCTTCTTCGATGCCATTGGATTTCTTGATGTCTTCCCACACCAGCAGCTCGCCATCGGCGGCACGGGCAACCTGCCCCAGCCCCATCACGCCCAAAGACAACAGCATTGAAACGGTCAATTTATTGATTTTCATATGATTTCCTTGTCCCTAACTCAGGTGAAAACAGGCCTTAGCCGAGCATCTAGGTGAGGTGAATGTTACAATTTCATCAAGCCAGTGTAACTTGTGGCATTTTTTACCGGTTATTGTGTAATTAAGAATTTATCTTGATTACATACCGGTTAAGTCGGAAATCGCAGTCGCACACACCAACTTAACTAAGATCATGATAAATAAATGCTTTAACCCTATACATCAGATCCGGATCAATTCGCTCTATCTCTTGATTCTTGCTTGGCACGCCTTCCAGGTGTGCACTTAAACAGAAAAAAGGTAACGATTACACCGAATGACTCTACGGTAAGCTGTGCTTGCCCTGCCTGCTAGTAGCACATATCAAGGCTGTGATCTCATGCACAAAAGAAACAGCATTTTGTGCAACCGCTTACAACTGACTGATATAGTCCCCTTAAAGCCACAGAGTGAAACGGTGTGAAACCCCTTCTCCCTCCCAGGGCAAAAAAGCCGCAGCAGGGGCTGACTACTTCGAGACTCTGCAGCTAATGCATTTACTATCAAGGAGTTAAAGCTCATGGCGAGTATCAGATTGAACAATGTGGTCAAGCGTTTTGGCAGCAACGTGACCTTGCATAACGTCAACCTGGATGTAGAAGACGGTGAGTTCACCGTCTTCGTCGGTCCTTCCGGTTGTGGCAAATCCACCCTACTGCGGATGATCGCAGGCCTGGAAGAGATATCGGACGGCCACATTGCCATTGATGAACAAGTGGTCAACGATGTGGCCCCAGCTCATCGCGGGGTGGCAATGGTGTTCCAGTCTTATGCGCTTTATCCCCACATGACGGTGGCGGAGAACATGGGCTATGGCCTGCGGGTCAATGGGGTGCCAAAAGAGGAAATTGCCCACCAGGTCAGCATGGTGGCCAAGACTCTGCAGCTTTCTCATCTGCTCGACCGTAAACCCAAGCAGCTTTCCGGCGGCCAGCGCCAGCGGGTTGCCATCGGCCGTGCCATTGTGCGCAACCCCAAAGTGTTCCTGTTTGACGAGCCACTCTCCAACCTCGATGCCGAGCTGCGTGTCGAGATGCGCCTGCACATCGCCAAGCTGCATCAGGAACTCAAGACCACCATGATCTACGTGACCCACGACCAGGTGGAGGCCATGACCCTGGCCGACAAGATAGTGGTGATGAACTATGGCAAGGTGGAACAGGT
The DNA here is from genome assembly GCF_051919345.1 of Aeromonas sp. 84A. Classification (NCBI taxonomy): domain Bacteria; kingdom Pseudomonadati; phylum Pseudomonadota; class Gammaproteobacteria; order Aeromonadales; family Aeromonadaceae; genus Aeromonas; species Aeromonas sp. 84A. Next base: position 1,569,665 of record NZ_JBQBEW010000001.1, on the reverse strand, counting down.
CGGCTCGCCAATGGAGCTCTACTACAAGCCCTGCAACCGTTTCGTGGCCGGTTTCATCGGCTCACCCAAGATGAACTTCCTGCCAGCCAGCGTTCTGGCCTGGAGCCCGGAGCAGATCCGGGTCAGGGTAGCCGGCCAGCAGGAGCTCACCCTGCCCATCCTCACCGAGCGACTCGAGCCGGGCAGCGAGATCTCCCTTGGCCTGCGTCCCGAGCATGTGGTGCCGGGCGCAGAGGGGATCCACCTCGCCTTTACCTGCGAGGTAGTGGAGCGTCTTGGCAACAGCACCTATCTGTTCGGCCAGTGCTGCGGCACCGACGGCTTCAAGCTGCTGCTGGCAGGGGATGGGGAGTTTCATCCGTACCAGAAGATGGATGTTTTCTTTGCCCCGCAAAATTGCCTTGTTTTCAATGCCGAAGGGCTCAGGATCAGCCGCTAAATAGGGCTACTGCATGCCCCGATCCACTTTACCCCCGCCCAGTCGGGGGCTTTTTTTATTCCCGGGCGCAGGACACAAAATGAGAGCGGGCTCGCAACCCAGGACAAATCCCGTACAAGGGTACCGAGAAAGAGTGTAAAAGATTCACATAATAGTGAAAAAGTTACACAGAAATCAGATTCAGGTGCCCTGTCTTATCAAAGCCTTATTTTTCACTAAAGTAAGACACTGATAATAGATGACTTATCACTTCTGCCATCAGGCCGGGTTGGCTCAATACCACATGTAATCGATACCATGAAATTACGTACCCGTCACCTTTCCATCATCCAGCGCCTGGCGCTGGGCTTTGCCGTCATCCTGTTGCTACTGCTGCTCTCCGTAGCCCTCTCCCTCTACGCCGGCCAGCGGCTGGCCGACCAGGTAGGGACACTTGCCAGCCATACTGCTCCAACCCTGGTACAAAGCCGCGCCGTGACTCGCGATCTGTTCACGCTTGACCGCCATCTGGGCAACGCATTACTGCAGACCAGAGATGAGGATCTGGATGCAGCACGTCAGCAGATGCAGCAATGGCAAGCACACTTCGAGCAGGACCTAAACATCCTGGCTAGGCAGATAGCAGGGGAACCAAAGCAGAGTAAGCGCGTCGATAGCCTGCGCGAGCAACAGGCCGCCTACTGGCAACTGGCCCAACAACTGGTCGATGACTATGCCCACAACCGCCTCGAACAGAGCAAGCTGGCTGCCGACACCCGCCTCGGCAGCACGGCGCGCCAATTTGCCAGTGCCCTCGATGTACTGCTTGCCCCTCTGGGTAGCCATCCTGCCGCATTGCTCAAGAATCGTCTGCTGGCGAACCTGGAACAGCAAGTCAGTGCTACTCAGGAGATCCTCAAGCAGCAAGACCCGGCTCCTATTGCGGCACGCTTAGCCATCAATGAACGGGCCAATAAGCAGATGACAGATCTGCGCAAGGAGCTGGAGCGCCAGCTTGCAGGCCAAGAAGATGCTTTCGGCGCAACCCTAAGCCTGGAACGTAGCACAGGGGCACGGCTCGATACCCTCGCAACCCTGCTAAGTGGTCCAGACAGCTTGCTGGCCCGCCACCTGTCACTGGTCGAGCAAAGCATCATGCTTCGCAACCAAAGCGCACAAGCCAGCCGTTTCATCGACAGTCTGCTAGGCGAGCTGAGCGAACTTGACGGAGCAATCGACGAGCAGCTTCACCAGAGCACCGCCGGCAGCGGCGCCATTCTGCTCTGGCTACGCCTCGGGCTGTGCGCCGGCCTGCTGCTCTCTCTCGGTCTCGGCGCCCTGGTGCTGTGGCACCTGGTGCACGCCATCCGCCAGCCGCTGCACCATATCCTCACCACCCTCAAGGCACTGAGCCAGGGAGACATGCGCAAACGCGTACCGCTGCTGCGCCACGACGAGTTTGGCCAGCTTGCCATCGGCATCAATGCCCTGGCCGACGAGATGAGCGGCATGCTCGGTCAGATAGTTCATGCGGCCGACGCGCTCGGCCGCATGGCCGGCCAGAACCAGCAAGCCCAGCATCACGCACAGCTTGCCATCGGCGAACAGCGCAACGAGACCACAGGGGTCTGTAGCGCCATGGAGGAGATGGACTACTCGGTTCGCGAGGTTGCCGGGAGTATTGGCCAGACCGAGCAGACACTCGGCAACATAGCTGCGGCAGCCCACGCCGCCAGCCTGCGTGGGGCTGCGACCGGCAAACGGCTGCAGCAACTGGCTGACGAGTTGGCGCAATCACGCCGCAGTGTGGAGCAGGTGCAGACATTGAGCGTCAACATCGGTGAAATCCTTGCCCTGATCGGGCGCATCACGGAACAAACCAATCTGCTGGCCCTCAACGCCGCCATCGAGGCGGCCCGCGCCGGCGAACAGGGGCGTGGCTTTGCCGTGGTGGCCGACGAGGTGCGTCAGCTGGCACACCACACCGCAGACTCCACCACTCGTATCCAGGGGATCATCGACGATCTGCAGCAGAGCACCCGCGGCGCGGTCGCCACCATGCTGCGCTGCCACGACGCGATGGCCCAGAGCCGCACCGATAGCGATGCAGGTTGCGCCACCCTGGCAGAACTATCCAAGGCGCTGCAGCAAGTGGCCGAACAGAGCAGCCGTATCGCCAGCGCGACCCTGCAGCAACAGCAGACCAGTGCTGAGATCGCCCGCAACATTACCAACATCGCCCGGATTGCCGACGACAACCAGGGCGCCCTGGCCAGGGTGGCACAGACCAGCGACCAGTTACAGCAGCTCTCGCAGCAGCAACTGTCGCTGACCCGCCGCTTCACCCTGCAGAGTGCCTGACCACACACCACAAAGAGGACCTCCCATGTTCAAGAAGACACTGTTGCTGACTACCCTGATTGCCTGCCTCCAGCCCGCGCTGGCCAATGAGGAGGATCCCCTGGCACGCCCGCTATTCCTGCGTGGCGAGATGAACAACTGGGAGGCACCGGCAGACCAGCAACTGGTGACCCAGCAAGGAGACTTGCTGTCGGTACAGGTGGCGTTGCAGGCCAGTCACGGCGCCTACAAGTTCAAGATTGCCGACGAGAAGTGGAAGGCCGACACCAGCTATGGCCAGTTCGACCCCGCCGTCAAGGTCGAGGCGGACAAACCGGTGGTAGTCAAGGCCGGCTGGCAGTGGAGCGACATGAAGTTCACCCCGCCCCACGACGGCCAGTATCGCATCACACTGGATCGCCGCGATCCCCAACACATCCAGGTCACCGTCTCCCCCGCCGGGTGATCCCAGGGCCGCCGCAAGGCGGCCCCAGCCTCCGCCGGGATGGCGTCACACGGCGACGCCATCCCGGCGCGGGACTGCATCCCTGTCGCCACCCTACACACATCCAGACAGGAGATAACAACAATGAAGAGACATCTACTTACCACCATGCTGCTTGGCAGCGCCCTGCTGTTTCATGGCCAGGGAGAGGCCATGGTCAAGGGGGCTGACGTCAGCTGGCTGACCCAGATGGAGAACACCGGATACAAGTTCTATAACGACGCCGGCCAGCAGCAGGATCTGTTAAAAACCCTGAAAGAGCACGGTATGAACACCATCCGGCTCAGGGTATGGGTCAATCCTGCTGATGGCTGGAACAACATCAGTGACGTCATCGCCAAGGCCAAGCGGGCCAAGGCGGCCGGTTTCGATCTGCTGATTGACTTCCACTACAGCGACAGTTGGGCCGACCCTGGCAAGCAGACCAAGCCGGCGGCCTGGCAGAGCTACACCTTTGATCAGCTGATGTCGAACGTATGGTGGCACACCTACAACTCCCTGGTAGCCCTGAAAAACGCAGGCATCACCCCCAAGTGGGTACAGGTGGGCAACGAGACCAACAATGGCATGCTCTGGGAAGAGGGGCGCGCCTCGGTCAACATGAAGAACTTTGCCTGGCTCATCAACAGCGGTTATGACGCCGTCAAGGCGGTCAACAGTAGCACCAAGGTCATCGTCCACCTGGCCAACTGCGAGAACAACAGCCTCTATCGTTGGATGTTTGATGGCCTAAAGAACAACGGTGCCAAGTGGGATGTCATTGGTGCCTCCATCTACCCAACCCAGAGTGGCAACGGCGACTGGTTCACCCTCAACAACCTCTGCTACGACAACCTCTCCGATATGGTGACCCGCTATGGCAAGGAGGTGATGATTGTCGAGGTGGGCATGCCATGGGATGACCCGAAAAACAGTTACGACACCATTGCTGATCTACTCAATAAGATGACGTGGATCCCCGATAGCAAAGGGCTCGGAGTGCTCTACTGGGAACCACAAAGCTACAAGAACTGGCAGGGTTACAGCCTGGGGCTGATGGACAACAGCGGCAAACCCACCTATGCGCTGGATGCCTTCCTGTTGCAGTAAATATATAACGTTGCACAGAGGCGCAGTAGGTAGTGCGCCTTTTCATTCTGCCACCTGGACATGACTTCGCCCGTCTCTTCGCCCTTTATCACCAACGCATATCATCCCGCCACTTGCCTGCGCGTAATGACTCTGGATGCGGGTGGCAGCTCCACTAAGCAGAGTCGCTCGGGGCCCTCCGGTACCATCACCGAAAACATGACCACCCTCTCCCCGAGGCAAACAGACTCACCGACTGCAGCCTCCGTAGCCGGGACTCGCAACATCGGGCTCCCTAAGACGACGTCAGCACGACAAGGCGAGTCCTCAATGCAAAATAAAAAAGGGAGCCCAAGCGGGCTCCCTGTGGTGTAACGAGTCGGGTTTTACCACCAGGCTTCGGCCTGCACGCCGAAGTTCCAGGTATTATCATCCTCACCGCCGTTGAAGGATTTGCCTTCGCCATCTTTCAGATAGCTGGCAAAAACACGGATCTCCGGGCGGGCAAACATGCTGGGACCAGCTGACCAAGCTTGAGCCAAGGTATATTTTTGACCACTCGATTTCTCTTCAGAGCCGCTTGTCCAGGTCTTGGTGCTCTCATAAGTACCGGCTTCAACCAGCGTCTTCATGATGTCAGTCCACGCATAACCGCCTCGCGCGACAGCGCTGAACAGTTCGGTGTTGTCATGCCATGCTTCAAGTTTCTCACCCTTACCGTAAGTGAATACATGGTTCACACTGAATTTCTCTCCCATGGGAATGTCACCAGTCAGAATCACCCGGTATCCCTTGGCATCATCGGTCAGATGCCAAACATCATACCAACCGCCCCCTTGGGAGATCATGTTCTGGGCCAGCCCTTTGTCAGCATATTGCAGCACCAACTTCTCGTAGATGCGGCTATCGGCAAAATATTGACTCATTTCTGCGGTCAGCATGACACCATTTTTGGGATCATAGAGATTACCGGCCTTCTCCTGCTCATCGGTCGGATTGGGCATGGCATAGCTGACACCCGCTTCAGTCCAGGCCCCTTCCCAGGGAGCCCAGCCGGCATAGCGCAGGTCCAGGAAGTTAACGTTGAGGTCATTGTTAACAATCGAGTTATCGATATCGTTACCATCAGACCGGATCCACGCCAGTGAGAAGGCGCCTGGACCTGCCTTGAGGTTTTCAACACCGGCACCGGCTCCCGAGATATTCCAGTATTTGGTATCGATGATGTGAAGGTCGTGACGCTGATAGAAGCGCTTGCCAGCCCAAACCACGGCATCGGGCGCAGCGGAAATCAGCCCCTTGGCCTTAACATTGAATTGGCGCAGGGCAAATGTTGCATCATCCTTGCACTCCTTTTGATCGAAGTTACACACAGTGGTGGTACTTTCATAGTCATTGGAGCCATCGCTCTGCATGCTGAACATGCTGTCTACATAGAAAGTCTTGCCATCCTTGTTGTAAACCTCCTGACCAATACCAATTTCGGTATAGGTATCGCTTTCGTTACCCAGACGACCGACAAAGTTCTGTCGACCGGTTTGCATATCACCGTCTTGGGACACACCTACGCCAGAGCGGAAATAGCCTGTAAAATCAACAGCATTAGCATTCAATGCAGTCATTGACAGAGCGAGGGCAACGGATGTCGTCAGTAGTTTCACTTTCATAGTTATTCCTTTATTCCACTGTTGCATTGTTATCTTGATGAACCGCTTACCAATCCATAGGGAAAGCGCTTTCACTGTCCGGTGGGGATTATAGGAATAACTGTGCCATCACTGACATGACGAAACTCACAAAACTGTAATTATTACATAAATATTGCTATAAAAACACTTGATAAATACATCACTAGCAACCCAAGCAATTGAAATTAAAGGGGCATTTGATAATGAATTGTGTGTTATCGATTACACTCATGATGGTAATGTCTACACCTGAGATAACCATGGCTCGACCAGACTCATCGCAGCAGACATGACCTCCTCGTGCAGGGCATAGGAAGGCACCGTGAGACCTTCCCGACCCCACAGGGGTGAGCGACAAAAGAGAGAGGAAGAAGATGAGGCACTAAAAAGGCAAGGCCCCTGACGGGTAACCTTGCCTGATGGCCGATGAATTCAGGTTGCCAGAATGTCGATCAATCGATACTGCGGACTGAATGACGGCGAACCAGAGTCGGGCTGAACATATGTGTCGTCTGGGGCAAGGGCCCACCTTTTGCCAGAGCAATGGCCAGCTCGGCGGCCTGGGTCGCCATGGCGATGATGGGATAACGCACCGTAGTCAGACGAGGGCGCAAGTAGCGGGATATCAGTACATCATCAAACCCCACCAGAGATAGCTCCTGGGGAACCTCGATCCCGTTGTCGCTAAGCACGGACAAAGCTCCTGCCGCCATCGAATCGTTATAGCAGACGACCGCCGTCATCTGTTGCCCTCGGCTCAACAACTCAGTCATCGCGGCTTCACCTCCCAGCTCATCCGGACTGCCACGGGAGATCAGGCGCTCATCGACCGGGATATTGTGCTCTTGCAGCGCATCCAGATACCCCTGCAGGCGATCCTGAGAGTCAGAAATCTGATGATTTGAACACAGAAACCCTATCTTCTTGTGCCCTTCCTGGATCAGGTGACGAGTTGCAAGCCAGGAACCATAGCGATCGTCCAGCGCCACACAACGGGACTCGAACCCTGGAACGATACGGTTGATTATCACCATGCCGGGAACATAGCTCATCATCTGGATCAGCTCTTCATCTGGCAGCATTTTGGCATGAACCACCAAACCAGAGCAGCGATGCCCTATCAACTGCTCTATTACGTGCTTCTCTTTGGCTGCGTCGTGGTAGCCATTTCCGATGAGCAGAAAATTCCCCGTAGCCTGCGCCACCTGCTCGACTGCTTTAACCATGGTGCCAAAGAAGGGGTCAGACACATCAGCAACAATCAACCCCAGCGTTTCGTTGTTCTGATGGGCCAAGGCTCTCGCATTCGCGTTGGGGTGGTAGTTGAGTTCATGCATCGCCTTGAAGACGGCATCGCGTGACGCCTGACTTGCCTTTGGCGAATTATTGATGACACGTGAGACTGTGGCGACGGATACGCCTGACAGGATTGCTACATCTTTGATGGTTGCCATGAATTAGCTTTTCCGGTGAACGGTATAAATAAAAACCTGTGCTTTACAGGGTAAGGATACTACCGATATTTCCAATGCCTGACACGGCTTTCATACCAAAAGCGGGAGCATTCTATCAATACGAGCGCCTCGCCGTGTAATCATCTTACATACACTATTCTTCATTATCATGCTAATCGCGGATAAAAACGTGACAAAAGTCACACAAAACAGAGGTGCATCTTCCCGGCCTGCTTTCACAAGCGCAGAATAAGGGTAAGCGGTTACACTAAATAAAGCCTAATTAAAACGAGCACCAAGGAGAGATTCATGTTGAAGATACTCGTCACAGGTGGAACTGGTTACATAGGTAGTCATACCTGCTTGCAGCTTATCGCTGCCGGGATGACCCCCATCTTGTTGGACAATTTGGTTAACAGTAAAGAAAGTGTACTAGAACGTATCCACACCCTCAGCGGGCAGCGTCCCCTGCACTATCACGGTGATGTGCGGGATGCCGACCTGCTGGATCGTGTGTTTGCAGACCAACCGATAGATGCAGTGATCCACTTCGCAGGCCTCAAGGCCGTAGGAGAATCGGTAGAAAAGCCTCTCGAGTACTATGACAACAATGTCAGCGGCACCCTGGTGTTGCTGCAGTCAATGCGACGCGCCGGGGTCAAGACCTTACTATTCAGCTCATCTGCCACCGTTTATGGTGAGCCAGAGAGCATGCCCATCACCGAGGAAACGCCAACCTTGAGCGCCACCAACCCTTACGGTCAGAGCAAGCTGATGGTGGAGCGTCTCATCAAAGACTTTGCACGATCAGCTCCCGATTGGTCATTGACCCTGTTGCGCTATTTCAATCCGGTGGGAGCCCATCCCAGCGGTCTAATGGGCGAAGATCCCCAGGGCATTCCTAATAACCTGATGCCTTATATTGCCCAGGTGGCAGTGGGCCGCCGTGCCAAACTCGCCATCTTTGGTGATGACTACCCGACACCGGATGGTACCGGTGTGCGGGATTACATTCATGTCATGGATCTAGCCGATGGCCATGTTGCAGCCTTGAAACATACTCTTGGGCAAGCTGGCGTCCATGTGTACAACCTGGGCACTGGGCATGGCTACAGCGTCCTAGACATTCATGCCGCCTTCTCCAAGGCCTGTGGTCGCGAGCTGCCTTATGAGATCGTGCCCCGCCGTGCCGGGGACATAGCGCAGTGTTGGGCCGCTCCAACACGGGCTTACAACGAGCTGGGGTGGAAGGCTAATCGCACGCTTGATGAGATGGCGGCCGATACTTGGCGCTGGCAATCCCAAAATCCGAACGGTTACCCCCTTCCATGAATGTACAGAACGAGACAGGCCTTCCTATGCAATTTGAACCAACCGATCACCCCCACCGTCGTTACAACCCATTGATCCAGCAGTGGGTTCTAGTTTCTCCCCACAGGGCGAAGCGCCCTTGGCAGGGGCAGCAGGATGAACCTGATCGCACCCAGCGATCCATTCACGATCCGGATTGCTTCCTCTGCGCCGGCAACACTCGCGTCACTGGTGACAAAAATCCGGATTATCCGTCGACCTTCGTTTTTACCAACGACTTTGCGGCACTGATGGTTGATACACCTATGGCCCCAACCAGCGAGGACCCCCTCTTCCAGCTAGAGAGTGCACGCGGCACCAGCAGGGTAATCTGCTTCTCACCGGATCACAGCAAGACCTTGCCCGAGTTGTCTATCCCCTCCCTCACTGCCGTGGTCAACACCTGGTGTGAACAAACTGCAGAGCTGGGGCGCGAATACCGCTGGATCCAAGTATTCGAAAACAAGGGCACCATGATGGGGTGCTCCAATCCCCATCCCCATGGGCAGATATGGGCCAACGACTTCTTGCCCAACGAAGCCGCGCGGGAAGATGTCGCCCAACGGGAGTATTTTGCCAAACATGGTCGAGCCATGTTGCTCGATTATGCGGAACGCGAGCAGGCTGACGGCAGCCGCACCGTAGTGGAAACGGAACACTGGCTGGCAGTAGTGCCTTATTGGGCTGCCTGGCCCTTCGAAACCCTGTTGCTTCCAAAGTTTGCGGTAACACGTCTACCGACACTGACACCGCAACAGCGTGCAGACCTCGCACTGGCGCTCAAAAAACTAACCAGCCGCTATGACAACCTGTTTCAGTGCTCCTTCCCCTATTCGATGGGATGGCATGGTGCGCCATTCAATGGCGAAGAGAATGATCACTGGCAGTTGCATGCCCACTTCTACCCGCCCCTGCTGCGCTCTGCGAGCGTACGCAAGTTTATGGTGGGCTATGAAATGCTGGCAGAAACACAACGTGACCTGACGGCAGAACAGGCGGCCGAACGCCTGCGTTCCGTCAGCGATATCCATTTTCGTGAACAGGTTTGAGGTTGAGATATGAGTATTGAATCGCCACACAGCGTGACTGAACATACCTTTTACACTCAGTATGGTTATCGCCCGACCCTCGCCATTCAGGCACCTGGGCGTGTTAACCTCATTGGGGAACACACGGACTATAACGATGGCTTCGTGCTACCCTGCGCCATCGATTATCAGACCGTGATCAGTGCTGCCCCCCGCCAAGATAGTCTGATCAGGGTTATCGCTGCCGACTATCACAACCAACTGGATGAATTTGACTTACGCCACCCCATAGAGGCGCGCCCGGAATACCTGTGGGCCAACTATGTGCGAGGCGTCGTCAAATATTTGCTATTGCGAGGCTGTCAACTGACAGGGGCAGACCTGGTAATCAGTGGCAATGTACCTCAGGGAGCAGGCCTGAGCTCTTCCGCCTCTCTGGAAGTGGCAGTAGGACAGATCTTCAAAGAGATGAATCACCTCGACATCAGCCAAGCAGATATCGCCCTGAATGGACAACTGGCGGAAAACAGGTTCGTCGGTTGCAACTGCGGCATCATGGATCAGTTCATCTCGGCTCTGGGTCAGCAAGATCATGCTCTGCTGATCGATTGCCGCAGTCTGGATACCTGTCCTGTGAGCATGCCAGCCGACATTGATGTGGTCATCATCAACTCGAACGTACGTCGGGGCCTGGTGGATAGCGAATACAATACCCGCAGGGCACAGTGTGAAGAGGCCGCACGGCATTTTGGGGTCAAGGCACTGCGCGATCTGACGATGACCCAGTTCACCGAGCGAGCCAACGAACTGGATCCTGTCGTCGCGAGCCGTGCACGCCACGTCATCTCCGAGAATGAACGAACGCTGGCAGCAGCCGATGCGCTTGCGAATGAAGACATGGTCATGATGGCCGAATTAATGGCGCTGTCCCATGCCTCGATGCGTGATGATTTTGCCATCACAGTGCCTGCTATCGACGCCTTGGTCGACATGATCAAAGAGATCATCGGCAGTCGTGGTGGTGTGAGGATGACTGGTGGCGGGTTTGGTGGCTGTGTGGTTGCATTGGTTCCACAGTCACTGACAGCAGCAGTGTGCGAACAGGTTAATATTCGTTATCCCCAAGTGAGCGGTCTGGCCCCGAGCATCTATATCTGTAAGCCCTCCGCCGGAGCCGGCCCACTCTGATATGTTCGCTGACACCTCAATATTGTAGTGGTCACGTATTTCCAGACTGGTCATGGTATAGCCGCCCTGCTAGACGGTGAACGCTCGACTTAGTTGAGTTAAACAACGCTCTCTGTGAGCAGCTGTGGTTAACATGTAGATAATACAATTGAACCAAACTTCAGACATGTGTTATCGCAATGAGCCTAACTCAGGGACTGCTTCGGCAGTCCCCTTTTTCTTTGCTGTAAATGTTCGTTTCATTCAACAATCCTCCGCAACTGCATGTTTTCACATGGTCGCCGCACACCCGATTGAATCCCACCTCTTTTAAGATGTTGCGCTCTCCTCGGTTAATTGACGCAGATCGGTTTTCAAGCAGTGTATCTCGGCTTGCAAGGCAGACTCATCGTGTTGCTGCTCTGCAGGCTTGCCGTACTGCTTGAGCTAGGCATACAGAATGTGGCTGGATACCCCAAGGGCTCGTGCAACGTCAGCCACAGGCATCTCACGCTCAGTAACTTGTTTAACAGCTTCGATTTTGAAAGTTTCTGGATAACGCTGACGGACCATGGCACCTCCAATGCTGGCCTCATTTTAAGGCAGTTAGGTCTCTAGGGAACTAGGGGCAATTCACACCGACCAAACCCCTTTATATGGCAGCGGATGAGCCTCGTTCTCAGCCAGCCAAGTCAATAGCGGTCCCATCAGACGAGGGACCTGGTTCGCAGGGGGAGCCATATGCACTAACTGCTCGCCTCGATAGATACCTACGCCACCGCTACGCCAGTGACCCGCATCATCGCAGAGTCCACGCATCAGGAGTCCGTGAGCACCAAGTAAATCTTCCGCTAAAGCAGGATCCCAATCAGGCATTGCTTCATAGGCCGCAAACGCATTACGGACCTCTTGGATTTCCCGTGGAAGCCCAAGCACCGTCTTCCCCTCAATCACTGCCGTCACCTGCTCGACACTCAGGGTATTGTGCTCTATAGCCAAGGAGGCTTGGATAGTGCGGATCCGGTTCTCTCGACGCAGCATCGGCACCTGAGAACTCTGAGCAAACCGCCACTGCCCCACCAACTCGGCGATCTCCGCCACTCGACTCAACATGGCATGGGTCAGGGTGAAGGGAGGGGAATAGGCTGCCATGGGTTACTCCAACTGATGCGATAACAAATGAGGGTTAGCTTAACAGATCCGGGAGCAGAAACTCCCGGATCAGATGCCATCTAAAACTGCAGTAAAAGTCTTTTTATCAACACCAATAAGCCTTCAAAGGTTACTCCCCCCGAAACACTGATATCCCTCTCCACGGCGCTTCGATTCCTTTTTGGCAAGGTAGGCCGCATGGAGCAGCACTTTTTTTATAGCCACAGGATCATCTGAAAAAACTTCGTGCTGTCCCTCCTCTGAAAGTTCAACTAACCCTCGCCTCCTGCAAAAATCAATTGATACATCCGCCTCAAAGACAGCTCGATGCCAAGCCACTCTAAGCTTGTTTGCCAGATTCATATTCTCAGACTTAAATCTCCCCAGAGAGCAATAGGCATCCCCATTTAAGAAAAACATCAAGTGATAGTGAGGAACGACAGCCTCTGCTGTTTGCTCCCTCGCCCAAACATATCTGATTGCTGTTTTGCGAACCCTTTTTCCATTTGTAGCTTGGGACAGCTGATCCAGAACAAACAGTTTTTCAAGCTCCGCAAAGAATGCTTTCAGCACAGCGCCATGATAACGTGAACTACCTTCTGATAGCATCCTGGTAAACAAATTATCAGGGAAGCGAAGGTCAACTCTAAAAGCAAATACCCTAGAGTATTGCGCAAAAGCATGATGCATCACAGCAACAATTTTACTGAGGTTATCCTTATCGAAAGTATATCCATTTTTCTGATAGTGGCGTTCAGCCGCCACTCGATACTCATTAAGAGTGTTAAACATATTAAACTCCATAGATAGAAGGAGGGCCACATTCTGAGAATGTATGCCGACGTTAGAATTAAGGTAGCAGTTTGCAAGTGTGCACTAGCACACTTTCATTGAAGGTTTGAAACGGTGCTATCAACTTAGCGATATAATGGATTATGGATTTCGGTATGTTGATGGTTACGACATCCACATGTTTGTACTGTCGATCTGCATACTGTGTATGCAGTTTTATTCGGTATTTATTTTCACTCCTTATTTATATATTACTATTGCCGACACCAAAGCATTGAATATCAAACCAACCAAATAACTCTGGTCCCTGATAGGACAAGACTTCTAGCCTGAGCAACGAGCTAATTTATTTCAATTACTCGCCAGAAATTACCCTAACGAAGATTTCTTTTCTCTTCAATCCATGACTCTATTTCAGAGCTAACCCAAGCAACAGATCTTGGACCTATCTTCACTGATGCTGGAAATTTCCCGTCATTCATCTGACGGTAAACTGATGCCTTAGAGAGTGATGTCATTGCGATGACATCTTTCAACTTAAGTAGTTTCATGATGAGCTCCTTTGTCGTCCATAGGACGTGGTGCTCGTGTAAAAATATAGCGGAACAGAAAACGTAAACCCCATATCTCTTGATCAAATTCCGTTACCAAAGAGAGAATTTAAAAAGCACAGGTCTACGTCTCATTAGCAAATCTGAGGCACCAACTTGAGGAGCTAAGCTAAATAACTGCTCCTAATAGTGCTACACCTCACTGTTTCATAGCTATTACCAGGGAGAGACGATGCGGTATACATGAAGAGTTTCACTCGAACCAGCAGGCTAGCCATTCCTCTGCATTGGTGATTGCGTGTGATGGTTTCATGTAACTTGTGCTATGTATTCAACGTTAACGCTCCAGATATCATTCCCCAACATTCCCCAACATTCCCCAGCTGAAGGCATCTCTTTATGATCCTCGCAGAGGATCAAGAGCCCAATTATTGGTACAGACATTCGATTACCTAGCGGCTGTATTTTAGCAAGTCCAGTGCGCCTATCATTAACGTCCGGCTCAAATCGTGGGTAACCCTCTACCAGACCACTGCGATGACCAATAGAGTGCCCATCAACTTGTCCGTTGATAGAGATTCCTGCCATACCCCCCCACACAGTGGGCCTTCACTACCTTCAACGAAGCCAGAGAACGTAGGCTCATAGTGGACAAAAGTACATTAACACTGCCCTGTAAAATGGAAAACAAAGCGACACAAAGACATTGCAAACCACTCTAAAATAAGTTAGAAAACAACAATAAAACAACTAAAAACAACAATAAAATCACTTAGTAATGAATTCTATTCGGAACTGATATTGTTATGGCAAAAATATATGATGGTACTGGTTTAGAAATACCGAACACTATCTCTTTATCCAAAAGAGAAAGGGAGTTCGCCCTCAGATTATTAAATAAAGACACATCCTTATCAGTAAGTGATGAGGAGATAATTAGCCACCTATCCAATAACAGCAGCATCCTTATAAAAAGAAATAATTGTGGACTTGGCTCTCCGCTTATAAGTTTTGAGGGGAAAGTTACCCCACGAGAATTAATAATAAGCAGCATTAAATCTGAATGTATAAACGAAACAAATTTCAGCTGGATAGATACAAAAAATGATCGTTTGTGCAATTATGTATGGTCATACATACGCTCTTTAACTACATTCTCTTTTATGTCACCTTCGACTATGGATGTAGGCGTCAGAATAGATGGTGCATTTGAAGTGACTCGCAGTATTCATCCATATAACATCTGGAATATTGACCCTTGCCCAATTAATAACATCAGCAAAAAAAACTGCATAATCTCGTTTTTTGATATACTCAATACGACTAGCGAACAAAAAATAAAAGATATTACTTATTTAAAAACTAAATGGCAAATTGCAAGTCAAAAAGTTGATGTAAAGTTATGGATGGATAAATGTGATGATAAATGGGCATGGAGTTATTTGTTTGAAAATATAAAAACAGGAAGTAATAGACCTCCGATATGGTTCATCAACAGGGATAATTCGTCGACAATCAAAGATTGTATTATTACACTATTTGACCTACTAAATGAAATACCACCAGCCAGAGAACTGATTCTTAGGAAAATGAAATCGGCTTGGTCACAAAAATCTTTTCGAGACAAAAACAATGGGAAAAGAGCGGTTAGTGTTGTCTTGCCAGAAAAGATAATTAGCATGCTAGACGATATTTGCATAAAAACTGACAGAAGAAAAAATGAAGTAATAATTAGACTGATACAAGAAGAATATGAACAAATAAAAAAAGGCGGACACTAGTCCGCCTTTTTAAAATCTATAGACACTAAACTTTACAGCGACCATGAACTCGATATGCATCCTTTTAAGATAAAATGATGAGTTCAATTTACCTTCCACTCTCCAACCTGATAGCTCAGAACAAGGTAGTTATTGAAAACATGATCAAGTAGCAACAGACTGTCATTCAGGTGTACTCAGATCTCTGTCTCATCAGAGGGTTACTCTTAGGGAAAAATCATGTAGATTGAACACATCTAACTCACCTAAATACTTTAACAATAAAAATTCAAACGCCTTAATAAACTCATCACTAAGGATAAGGTTCAAAAATATCAATATGGCATGTAGCAAACGCTTAACTCGCTACTATTAATTACGACCTCGAAAATCAAATGAAATAACGTTAACTGGATTGTATTGCGCTGGTTTTATTAAAGTGCAGACAAAGTCCCCCCACTGCTCAAACAATCTAGTTACCTGTTCAGCCCTTTTACCTGCTTGGTAGGTGGCAACAAGACGATCACGTTTACTATGATTAAGTGCCAGTTCAATAACACTTTCGTTTGCATCTAAATATTCAGCACAACAACTGGCAAAAGTACGGCGTAAATCGTGAACGGTAAATGCCTCACTTTGTGGCATAGTGAGTGCTCTCACTTTATTAAGCACCCAGCGTAAGGCATTTCCATCAATATGGCCCTGTCCCGCATCATGTTCACGAATGGCTTCGAAGACCCAAGAACTACCTCTGCTGATAGCTCTCTGAGAGGCGATCACATCAAAAGCCAATGGATGAAGAGTTATTGTATGCTCTTTGCCATTCTTAGCATTACTGGCTGGAATGACCCACTTATTGCCAATAATCTGATCCCACGTCATGGATGTCGCCTCCCCACGTCGTGCCCCTGTCAACAAGATCAAGCGCAAGCAGTTAACCTGCGCCGGATGATAGCCTCCCTCATTTAACCCAAGCCAAAAGGCTGCAATCTCTTCACGACAAAGCCAGCGTTGACGAGGAGGTGGTGCCTCAGCCCCAATTGTTGATGGCTTAATGGTTCGAGCTGGATTTAGTTCGAGCAATTCAAGGTTTACAGCATGATCTAGCATCTGAGCACAGATAGTCAGTGCCTTTCGTGCAGCCTGTATACTGCGCCCTCGTACCTTAGATAAGTGAGCAAACAACACTGCTCGCGTCACATCCTTCAGTAACAGACTACCAATGGCTTTGCTTATATATAGTCGGTGAGTATGACGGTAGGCTTCAACGGTAGATGCTCGGGCAGGCTTGGCAACTTGCTTCCACTCCAACCACTCTTCAAAAAACGCATCAAATGTCGGCATAGCAGACCGCTTCACTTTGGATGCTTTGGCAACAGCAGCAGGATCTTCTCCTGCCTTAACCAAAGCGACAGCCTTACCGTGCTCAACCCGCGCAGTCGCCAAGCTCATGGCTGGGTAAGAGCCCAATGTGAGTTTTCGGGCCTTATTATTGATACGATAACGGTAAAGCCATGTTTTAGAGCGCCCACCACTGCGAACCTCGATACACAACCCACCACCAGCACCACTAGCAACAGCAACCACCTGCCGTTGGCCATCCTCCGCCTTCAAATTGGCGATTTCCCGATCTGTCTTAAGCGCCACCCTAGCCCCCTTTGTTCAAGCTGTGTACACAATAGCATTTTGAGTACACAACTGCGTACACAAAATACCTGGCTACCAGTGATTCCACCTGAAACGTAGTGAGACAAAAAAACCTTTAATCCTTTGATAACAAAGATCTTAAATTTAAAAATGAGACTTCACGACACCCATGGAGACTCACTAAAGACCAACTTCCTGTTCAACGTCTAATACCATGACAGGCCAGCATTTGCTGGCCTGTTTTTTATCTACCATTGCCCGGGCAATAATGGCAATGTCTTAAAAAAAACCAGATTGTTGGGCTTTTGCGCAACAGAGACCAATAACTGGTCAAACGCACTCAAATTGCGTTTTTCTGGCAAAAAAAGGGTTGACGCCCCAGAGCCAGATACGCATAATTCGGCCCGCACGGTGACGAGGTAACGACTCACCGGAAGCAAGGTTGGCTATGTAGCTCAGTTGGTTAGAGCATCGCACTCATAATGCGGGGGTCACAGGTTCGAATCCCGTCATAGCCACCATCTCTAGTTGGGGTATCGCCAAGCGGTAAGGCAGCGGGTTTTGATCTCGCCATCCCTAGGTTCGAATCCTAGTACCCCAGCCATTTTTAAAAGTTCTTTGCCAGTCTCGCGACTGTTGAGGAACGCTGTTGGGGTATCGCCAAGCGGTAAGGCAGCGGGTTTTGATCTCGCCATCCCTAGGTTCGAATCCTAGTACCCCAGCCATTTTTGAAAGGTGTTTGATAGTTTCTGTCAGGCATCACTGTTGGGGTATCGCCAAGCGGTAAGGCAGCGGGTTTTGATCTCGCCATCCCTAGGTTCGAATCCTAGTACCCCAGCCATTTCTCTGTTCTCTTCCACATCAGTGGTTGATAACAAACGGCTATGTAGCTCAGTTGGTTAGAGCATCGCACTCATAATGCGGGGGTCACAGGTTCGAATCCCGTCATAGCCACCATTATTTCTGTTGGGGTATCGCCAAGCGGTAAGGCAGCGGGTTTTGATCTCGCCATCCCTAGGTTCGAATCCTAGTACCCCAGCCATTTTTCTGTTCTCTTCCACATCTGTGGTCGATAACAAACGGCTATGTAGCTCAGTTGGTTAGAGCATCGCACTCATAATGCGGGGGTCACAGGTTCGAATCCCGTCATAGCCACCATTAATATTGCGGAAGTGGCGAAATTGGTAGACGCACCAGATTTAGGTTCTGGCGCCCTAGGCGTGAGAGTTCGAGTCTCTCCTTCCGCACCATTAATAGCAGTACCAAACAGACCAGCTCACGCTGGTTTTTTTGTATCTGAAATTTGCCTCTCCCCAGTTTTTCTCTCGCTCCTCTATTAACCCATCTCCACGTTAATTCCCGTCCATATCACTCTTCACTGATTCCGAGCACGCCTTGCCACGCTTGTCTCCCGGCCATAAAAAAGCGGCCCGCAGGCCGCTGGTGCACACATTCATCATCCCGGTTATCAGAACGGGAAGAACCAGGGGATCGCCACCACGCTCACCGCCATCACCAACAGGGTGAATGGCACTCCGATACGGATAAAATCGGCAAACTTGTAGTTGCCCGGCCCCAGTACCAGGGTATTCACCGGTGACGAGACCGGCGTCATAAAAGCGGCCGAGGCGGCAATGGCAATGGTCATGGCAAACGGATAGGGCGAGACTCCCATCTGCTGGGCCGTGCCCAGTGCAATGGGCGCCATCAACACAGCTGTCGCGGTGTTGGAGATAAAGAGCCCGATCACCGCGCAGAGGGCAAACAGGCTGGCCAGCATGACCCGCGGCCCCATCTCCCCCACCGCATTGATCAGACCACCGACGATCAGATCCACTCCGCCGGTTTTTTGCAGCGCCAGCGCGAAGGGGAGCATACCGACGATGAGGATCAGGGTCGGCCAGTGGATCGACTTGTAGGCACTCTCCATGTCGATGCAGCGAAACTTGCCCATCAGCAGACAGGCGATCAGCGCGGCAATCACGTTGGGCACCGGATCGGTCACCATCAGCAGGATCATCACTCCAAGACAGAAGAGGGCATGAATAGCCTGACTGCGGGCGGGGGCCATCTCGTCCACTTCGGCGGGCAGCCCCATCAGCAGAAAGTCACGGCTATGGGTCTGCAACTGTCTGATGTGGCTCCAATTCCCTACCACCAGCAGGGTATCCCCCATCTGCAACGGCTCGTCTACCAGCTTGCCTGCCAGTGCCTCACCGTCGCGGCGCAGCCCCACCACGCTCAACCCATAGCTGGAGCGAAAGGTCACCTCACGCACGCTTTTACCCAGCAGCTTGGACTCGGGGATCAGCGACACCTCGGCCATCCCCACCTCCCGCGCCTGATCGGAAATACTCCCCGCGCAGGATCATGGGTTCGAGCCGCGCCTCGGTGCAAAACGCCCGCACATCCACCTCGGGGTCTGACATGTCGATCAGCAGAACATCCTTGGCCTGAAATTCACTGATCCCCGACACCGGCACCATCACCCGGCGAAACTTGCGCCAGCGCTCCACCCCGATGACGTGGGCACCATAACGGGCGCGCAGTTGCAGCTCGTCCAGGGTGTGACCAATCAGCGGGGAATCCGGCCGCAGCGCCAGACGGCGGGCCCGACCGGCCAATCGGTAGTCTCGGATCAGATCGCGCAGGGTGCGGCGCCCGGTCGGCTTGCCCTTGCCCTCTTCCCCTTCACCCACCAAGGAGCCGCGCACCAGCAGCATGTAGAGGATGCCCAGCCCCAAGATCAGCAGGCCCATGGGGGTGAAATCGAAGAACCCGAAACCATGTATGCCGTGGCGCATCAGCTCGCTGTTGACCACCATGTTGGGGGGCGTCGCCACCAGCGTCATCATGCCGCTGATCAGCCCGGCAAAACCGAGGGGCATCATCAGGCGACCGGCCGGGATCCCCATCCGGTTCGCCACGCTCAGCACCACCGGGATAAAGATGGCCACCACCCCAGTGCTGCTCATCACAGCCCCCAGACTCGCCACCGCCACCATCAGCAGCACCAGCAGCTTGGTCTCGCTGCTACCCGCCACCTTCACCAATGCATCCCCCACCTGATAGGCGATGCCGGTGCGCACCAACCCCTCCCCGACAACAAACAGGGCGGCTATCAGAATGACGTTGGGATCGCTAAAGCCCGCCAGTGCCTCCGGCAGGGTGAGGGTGCCGCTCAGCACAAACAAGATGACCACGCCCAGGGCGACCACGTCCATGCGCACCTTGTTGGTCATGAAGAGATAGATGGCGCCAGCCAGCAGACAGAGCACCCAGACAAGCTCGGAATTCAATACAACCTCCTTTTATCACGTGATTCTCCTCCCGGAGAGTGGACTCTATCAGACCACAGCCACGGCGCTATCATCTTGCTACATATCAATAAAGTCCGACCCGCTGGGGCCCCATAACCCATCACTGCTGGAATAACCGGGCACCAGCGGCGATTTCTTTGATATGGGCCAAGTACGGGGCGGACAAAAGTCCTGCCCCTCCTCCCCCTCACCCCTTAGAATGGCGCCCTCGCATACTAACCCTCATGCCCAAGGATCAGAAAATGAGCATATTCGAGCTGTTCAGCATCAATAACACGCTAGTGACCATCCCGCTGGGTGGCGGCTATGCCATGTCATGGATTGAAGCCATCGGCACCCTGTTTGGTCTGGCCTGTATCTGGTTCGCCAGTCAGGAGAAAACCATCAACTACCTGTTTGGTCTGATCAACGTCAGCCTGTTTGCCATCATCTTCTTCCAGATCCAGCTCTACGGACTGTTGCTGCTGCAGCTGTTCTTCTTCTGCGCCAACGTCTACGGCTGGTACGCCTGGACCCGCCCGGCCAACGATCAGGGGGATACCCTGCAGATCCGCTGGCTCAGCAGATCCAAACTGATGGTGACCGCCGCCGTGAGCGTGCTGGCCATCGCTCTGCTGACCCGCTATATCGACCCGGTCTTCGCCACCCTGGCACGCACCTCGGTCTCCCTGCTCAACCTGTTTGGTGCCAACCTTGCCATCCCCGAGCCCTCCCCCGATGCCTTCCCGTTCTGGGATGCCAGCATGACGGTGCTCTCGGTGGTCGCCCAGATCCTGATGACCCGCAAATACGTGGAGAACTGGATCCTCTGGGTCGTCATCAACATCATCAGCATCGGTGTCTATGCCGCGCAGGGCGTTTACGCCATGTCGCTGGAGTATCTGATCCTGCTGTTTATCGCCACCAACGGCACTCGCCTCTGGGTGATTGCCGCCAAGCGCCAGCCACAAGGTCTGTAAGCCATGAGTCTGTTACCCCATCTCCAGTGCCGCCCCGACCAGATTGCCGAGCGGGTGGTACTGTGCGGCGACCCGGCCCGGGTCGATCGCATCGCCAGCCAGCTCGAACAGTGTGAAGTGCTGGGGCAAAACCGGGAGTTTCGCCTCATCAACGGCCGCTATCAGGGGCTGCCCATCACGGTCTGCAGCACCGGCATCGGCGGCGCCTCAGCCATCATCGCGCTGGAGGAGCTGGTGCAAGCCGGCGCCCACTCGCTCATTAGGGTCGGCTCCGCCGGTGCCCTGCAACACGATATCGGGCTGGGCGACCTTATCGTGGTAGAAGGCGCTGTGCGCAATGAGGGCGCCTCACAGGCCTATCTGCCCGCCGAGTACCCCGCCTGCGCCGATATCTGGCTGCAAGCGGCCCTGCTCAACCATGTGGCCACTAGCAGCCAGCCTCATTGGCACGGGCTGGTACGCTCCCACGACAGCTTCTATCGGGATGACGAGCAGGAGGTGTGCCGCTACTGGCATGCCCGTGGCGTGCTCGGCGCCGATATGGAGACAGCCTCCCTGCTGACCGTGGGCCGCCTGCGCAAGGTGCGGGTCGCCGCCGTGCTCTGCAACGTGGTGCTGTTCGAGCAGGATGTGCAACAAGGGGTAGCGGATTACGCCAGCGCCGAACAGGCGATGATGGCCGGTGAGCAGCACGCCATCGCGGCTGCCCTCCACGCCCTGGTGCAATAAACCGTAAACCGTTAACTGCGGCACATCCGCTACCGTGCGGGCTGGTATCCGGCCCGCACTCTTGCTAGCCTCATGGCCCTCGTCATCCGGTGCGACAGGCAAGTCATGCAGCAACAGCCCTACCCCCTCGGCCGTTTTCACGCCGAACTCGCCAAACTGGAACCCCGCTTTGCCGCGGCGCTCGACGCCTGCACCCTGTTTCTGCGCCGTTACCTGCCGGGCGAATTGATCATGCGGCAGGGGGAGCAGAGCGAGCAGCTCTATCTGGTCGAACATGGCCGGGTCTCCCTCAACAGCACGGTACACTCTGGCCGCCGCTTCCAGCTTGGCGAAATTGAGTGCCACAGCCAGATCTTCGGCGAGATGGAGTTCTTCAGCGCCACCCCGGTGCAGTGGAACGTGGTGGCCGAGACCGAGCTGGATGCCCGAGTCATCTGCGCCCACAAACTAGCCCAGCGGCTGCTGGCCGAACCCGAGTTGACCCTCTTTTTCGCTGCGGCGCTTGCCAGCGACTATCTCGATACGCTGGAGATCACCACCAGCCGACTGCTCCACCCCATCGCCTACAACATCGCCTATGAGCTATGGCGTGAGCGCCAGCGCACTCCGATGCTGGGATCGCGCAAGCGGGCCCACGAGGCAGCGCGCTTCGGCACAACAGAGCGGGTCTACCGCCGCGCCCTCAAGGAGCTGGTCGAACAGGGCATAATTGCCGACAGCAGTGACGGCCCCGTTATCGCCGATCTGGCCAGGCTGCGCGCCTATCTCGATCTTTGATTTCCATTCACCTCATTTCGATTCACCCAGTCAGGAGTCACCATGTCTGCTCATTCCTATCCCGAATTCACCTTCTTCAGCCGCTTCGTTGCCGACATCCAGGCGGGCCGCAAGACCATCACCATCCGCGACGAGAGCGAGGCCGACTGGCAGCCCGGCCAGCGGCTGGCGCTGTTCACCAACCCGGAGCACCAGCCCTTTGGCACCATAGAGGTGCTCTCGGTCAAGGCGGTCGCCTTCGATGAGCTCAATAACGAGCATGCCCGTCAGGAGAACATGACCCTCCCCGAGCTCAAACAGGTGATCCACGATATCTACCCCGATCTGCCGCCGCTCTATGTGATTGAATTCAAGCTGATTGCCTGAGCCGGATTTGGCCTTTGCCGAGCGATGTGTTAATAGTGTCCTCTTTTGAATCAGGGAGGTGACCCGAGTGTTTGAGATAGCGAGCCTGAGAGAAGGGATGATGCACGGGGTCGAGCTGTTCCAGCTGCTGCTGGAGATCATCTCCATCGCCTGTGTGGTGATAGGGCTTGGCAAGACCCTCTGGCTGGCGGCAAGAGTGCGGGATCACCAGCCCGGCTTTCCGCGTATTCGTCTCTGCTTTGGCAGTTGGCTCATTCTGGCGCTGGAGTTCCAGCTCGCCGCAGACATCCTGGCCACCACGGTCGCACCGAGCAAGGAGGAGCTGATCCGCCTCGCCATCATCGCGGTGATCCGCACCTTCCTGAACTACTTCCTCGGCAAGGAGCTGGAGGCGCAAGCGGAAAGCCAACAAGAGAAGGCAGAGCGCCAGCAGGAGCAGCGCATCGAGCAGGCCAAGGCTGCTCAATAACCTGTATTCCTGCAGAGTATCAGTGCTAAGTGCCGTGCCATCCCGACCACCTCCGTGGCCCGGGATGGCACCTTTGTGACCCTTCCCGCACTTTTGGCAATCAGCCAACTATGGAACCCTTTTCAAGGTTTCCCCTGCCCTGTCGAGTACCCGTTCATCTGCGTAAGATAGAAAATCTTCTCCCCCAACCGGCCACGCTGATGAACCCGCAACCCCTCCACACGCCCGATATCGACCTCGATAGCTGCGTCATCTACCAGATCTACCCCATGAGTTTTCAGGACAGCGATGGCGACGGCATGGGCGATATCAACGGCATCCGCCAGCGCCTCGACTATCTGGCACAGCTTGGTGTCGATATGCTCTGGCTCACCCCCATCTATCGCTCCCCCAAGCGGGACAACGGCTACGACGTGGCGGACTACCGCACCATCGACCCCGCCTTTGGCACCCTGACCGAGATGGAGCAGCTGATCGCCGAAGCGGCCGCTCACGGCATCGGCATCATGATGGATATCGTCGCCAACCACACCTCCACCGAGCACGAGTGGTTTATGAAGGCACTGGCTGGCGATCCCCGTTATCAGGGTTATTACGTATTCCGGGATCAAGCCTTTGTCGATGCTCACCCCATTACCTCGATTTTTGGCGGCAGCGGCTGGCAGTATGTGCCGGAGCTTGATCGCTACTACCTGCACAACTTCGATCCCAGTCAGGCCGATCTGGACTGGGACAACCCGGCGGTGCGGGCCGAAATGGCGGCGGTGATCAACTTCTGGCTGGGCAAAGGGATCAAGGGATTTCGCTTCGATGTGATCGACATGGTGAGCAAGGAGTGGGACCGGCTGGCCATGAGCAATGGCCCTCGCCTGCACGACTATATCCGTGAGCTCAATGCTGCGAGCTTCGGCGGCAAGGGGATCATTACGGTGGGGGAGACCTGGGGGGCCGATCTCGCCCATATGCAGAACTATTCGAACCATGATGGCAGCGAGTTCAGCATGGTGTTCAACTTCGAGCATCTGGGGCTCGGCAGTGACAAGTGGTCATCCCGCTTCGATCCCCTCGCCTTCAAGCGAGCCATGACCCGCCACCAGCAAGGGCTACACGGGCGTGGCTGGAACAGCCTGTTTCTCAGCAATCACGACCTGCCCCGCGCCGTCTCCCGCTTTGGCGATGACAGACCCGAGTGGCGTGAAACCAGCGCCAGGTTGTGGGCCATGGTGCTGCATATGATGCAGGGCACCCCCTTCATCTATCAGGGGGAGGAGCTCGCCATGACCAACCGCCACTGGCAGCCGAGCGAGCTGCGCGATGTGGAGGCCATCAACTACTGCGCCAGCCAGTCAGGGCTGGATCCTGCCGAGCTGAGTCGGCGGCTCGATGCCATTGGCCGCGACAACGCCCGCACCCCGATGCAGTGGGACGGCGGCCCCCACGCCGGATTCAGTACGGCCACGCCCTGGATTGCCCTCAACGCCAACCACGTTGCAATCAATGCAGCCGAGCAGCTGGCCCGCCCCGACTCGCCGTTTCACTGCTATCGCCAGCTTATCGCCCTGCGCAAGGCTCACCCTGTCGTTCGCCACGGCAATTTCGAGCTGCTGGATGGGGATGATCCCGAGCGCATCAGCTATCGCCGCCACTGGCAGGATCCGGCCAGCGGAGAGCAGCACACCCTGCTGCTGCTCGCCAATCTCACGGCGAACCCCTTGCCGATGCCCCACTTCGACAAGGTGACAGACAAGATGCGGTTGCTACTGGCCAATTACCCAAGCGAACCACTGCCACTCTTCGCCCCTTATCAGTGCGCCATCTGGCTGCAAGTGGATCAGGGTTAACCCCGTGCTGACGGGCCATACCAATGGCCCGTCAGCCACCTCCCGTTTGTTGTCAGCAGAAAATCATGCCCCCACGCGGCGGGATTAAATTAACCACTATTACTGACTTATTAATTGATTATTTATCCCGTTTGATACGCTCTCATTGCCCCTCTTACTATGCCAGCGACCTATCCATTGCCGATGCAACTATCGGCCTTCAAACTGGCATAGCAAAGTGGAAAACACATGATCACCACAGACGGGAATAACGCAGTCGCCTCGGTGGCGTACCGCACCAGCGAAGTCATCGCCATCTACCCCATCACCCCCAGTTCGGCCATGGCTGAACAGTCGTCGGCCTGGTCGAGCGAGCGGGGCAAGAACCTCTGGGGGGATGTGCCCCGGGTTGTCGAGATGCAGTCGGAAGGGGGCGCCATTGCCGCCGTCCACGGCGCCCTGCAGACCGGCGCGCTGGCGACCTCGTTTACCTCGTCGCAGGGGTTGCTGCTGATGATCCCCAACCTCTACAAGCTGGCGGGTCAGCTCATTCCCTTCGTACTGCATGTGGCAGCGCGTACCGTGGCGACCCACGCGCTATCGATCTTTGGCGATCACTCTGACGTGATGGCGGTGCGCCAGACCGGCTGCGCCATGCTCTGTGCCAGCAATGTGCAGGAGGCGCAGGACTTTGCCCTGATCTCCCAGATAGCGAGCCTCAACAGCCGCCTCCCCTTTATCCACTTCTTCGACGGCTTTCGTACCTCTCACGAGATCGCCAAGATAGCGCCGCTCGCTGACGGCACCCTGCGTGCCCTGTTGCCCGCAGATGCCATCCGAGCCCATCGTGACCGGGCGCTCACCCCCGACAAACCGGTCATTCGCGGCACCGCCGCCAACCCGGACACCTACTTCCAGTGCCGGGAGGCGAGCAACCCCTGGTATGACGCCGCCTATGGCCATGTGAGCGACGCGATGCAGGCTTTTGGCGAGCAGACCGGCCGCCACTACCGGCCGTTTGAATATGTCGGTCACCCGCAGGCGGAGCGGATTGTGGTGCTGATGGGCTCGGCGATTGGCACCTGTGAAGAGGTGATCGAGCGCCTGCAGGCCCAAGGGGAGAAGGTGGGGCTGGTGAAGGTGCGGCTGTTCCGCCCCTTCTCGGCCGGGCACCTGCTGGCCGTGATTCCCGAGAGTGCCCGCACCATCGCCGTGCTGGATCGCACCAAAGAGCCGGGCGCACAGGCCGAGCCCCTCTATCTCGACGTGATGACGGCGCTGGCCGACGCGGTCAGCCGGGGCGAGCGGGCAAGCCTGCCGCGGGTTATCGGCGGCCGCTATGGCCTCTCCTCCAAAGAGTTCGGCCCCGCCTGCGCGCTGGCGGTGTTTGCCGAACTGGCGCAAGAGAACCCGCGTCCGCGCTTTACCGTCGGCATCTTCGATGACATCACAGGCCTCTCGCTACCGCTGCCCACGCTGGATTCGCAAAGCCCCATCCACAGCCAGCAACACAAGCTGGAGGCGCTCTTCTACGGCCTTGGCAGCGATGGCACCGTCTCGGCGGCCAAGAACAGCATCAAGATCCTCGGCAACCACACCGACCTCTATCCGCAGGGCTATTTCGTCTACGACTCCAAGAAGGCGGGCGGCCTCACCGTCTCTCACCTGCGGGTGGGCGAGCGGCCGCTGCAATCGGCCTATCTGGTGGAAGAGGCGGACTTTATCGGCTGCCATCAGTGGCAGTTTGTCGACAAGTACCGGATGGCGGAGCGCTTGAAAACAGGCGGTATCTTCCTGCTTAACACCCCCTACAGCGAAGCGGAGATCTGGCAGCGCCTCCCCAGCGAGGTGCAGCACGCCCTGCGCGAGAAAGAGGCGCGCTTCTACATCATCAACGCAGCCAAAATTGCCCGCGACTGCCAGCTCGGCAACCGCATCAATACCGTGATGCAGATGGCCTTCTTCCAGCTCAGCGCCATCATCCCCCCCGAGGAGGCCACCAGCCTGCTGAAGCAGGCCATCGCCAGCAGCTATGGCAGCAAGGGGCAGACACTGGTCGAACGCAACTGGCAGGCACTGGAGGCAACCTGCGCCGCCCTGACCCGGGTGCAACTTGGCGAGCTGGATCCCGCCAGTCGCCCGCGCCCACCGGTGGTTTCAGCCAAGGCCCCCGATTTTGTCCAGACCGTCACCGCCGCCATGCTGGCAGGGCTGGGTGACAGCCTGCCGGTCTCCGCCTTCCCGCCGGATGGCACCTGGCCGGTCGGCACCACTCGCTGGGAGAAGCGCAATATCGCCAAGGAGATCCCCATCTGGGAGGCGGAGCTCTGTACCCAGTGCAACTACTGCGTCGCCGCCTGTCCCCACTCGGCCATTCGCGCCAAGGTGGTGGAACCGGATGCGCTGGCCGATGCTCCCGCCACCCTGGATGCGCTGGATGTGAAATCCCGCGACATGCGCGGCCAGCAGTACGTGCTGCAGGTGGCGCCGGAGGATTGTACCGGCTGCAATCTCTGCGTCGAAGTGTGCCCGGCCAAGGATCGCAACAACCCGGATCGCAAGGCGATCAATATGGCTTCACGCCTCGATCACCTCGACGAGCAGAAGGCCAACTACGACTTCTTCCTCGACCTGCCAGAGCGCAGCGCCGAGCAGCTGGAGCGCATCGACATTCGCACCTCCCAGCTCATCTCGCCGCTGTTTGAATACTCGGGCGCCTGCTCCGGCTGTGGCGAGACTCCCTATATCAAGCTGCTGACCCAGCTCTATGGCGATCGGCTGCTGATTGCCAACGCCACCGGCTGCTCGTCCATTTATGGCGGCAACCTGCCTACCACCCCCTACACCACCAACGCCGAGGGGCGCGGGCCGGCCTGGGCCAACTCGCTGTTTGAAGACAACGCCGAGTTCGGACTGGGCTTCCGCCTCACCGTCGATCAGCACAGGGAGCGGGTGCGCCGTCTGCTGGCGAGCCTGGGCGACACCATACCGGCAGCGCTGCGCGAGGCGCTCGGCGATGCCACCCTGCCGGTTTCCGAGCAGCGGGCCCATATCCAGCAGTTGCGAGCACTGCTGCAGGGGAGCCAGACCCCGGCAGCCCAAGAGCTGGCTCGCGATGCGGACTATCTGGTGGAAAAATCGGTCTGGCTCATCGGCGGCGATGGCTGGGCCTACGACATCGGCTTTGGCGGGCTCGACCATGTGCTGAGTCTGGGGGAGAACATCAATGTGCTGGTGCTCGATACCCAGTGCTACTCCAACACCGGCGGCCAGCAGTCGAAGGCGACGCCACTCGGTGCCATCACCAAGTTTGGCGAGCAGGGCAAGCGTAAGGCACGCAAGGATCTCGGCGCCAGCGTGATGATGTATGGCCACGTCTATGTGGCGCAGATCTCCCTCGGCGCCCAGATGAACCAGACTGTGAAAGCAATTCAGGAGGCGGAAGCCTACCCGGGCCCCTCTCTCATCATCGCCTACAGCCCCTGCGAGGAGCATGGCTACGACATGGCCGAGAGCCATGAGCAGATGAAGCAGCTGACCGCAACCGGCTTCTGGCCCCTCTACCGCTTCGATCCGCGCCGCGCTGACGAGGGCAAACTGCCGCTGGCACTCGACTCGCGGGCCCCCAATGCCTCGTTGGCCGAGACCTTGCGCCACGAGCCCCGCTTCCAGCGGCTGGAGCGCCAGCTGCCTGAGGTGGCCAGCCAGCTCTATCAAGAGGCGGAGCAGGAGGCCAATCGCCGCTTCGCCTGGCTGAGCCAGCTGGCAGGCAAGGAGAGTCCGGCGCAGGAGTAAGCCACGTATGGCTTGATGGCAGCAGCCACTCTATTCGCCAAATAACGATCAGGGCTCCCCGCGGGGAGCCCTGATGCTAGCTATGGTGAGCCAATATCGGCGCAGGCCAAATCAGGCGCTGATGGAGGCCAGCTCGTGGCGCTTCAACGCCAGCAGGGTGATGAGCAGCGCCAGCGTGGCGATCAATGCCATGCCGATATAGGTCGCGCTGAAGCCCGGGGCCAGCAGATCGGGGGCGAGCCGGCTCAGATCGCCACCGCTGCCGGCTGGCAGGCGGAAATGAAACAGCATGGAGCAGATGGCCACGCCGACGGCACCGCCAAGCTCCCGCCCGAAGTTGAACAGCGACATGCCGATACCGCGATCCTGCCGTGGCAGGGCATTTTGCACCACCACCGAGAGGGCGGGCAGCACCAGACCGAGACCGAGACCGGCAAACCCGAGCGCCAGCCTGACCCAGGCATCGAAGTGGATCTGCCACAGCGCCACCGCCGCAAGGCCAAAGCCCACCGCGACAAAGCTCTTGTAGTGGCCGGTACGGCCAATCAGCTTGCCTCCGACAAAGGCGCCGGCAGTGATGCAAATCATGAAGATAACCATGATGGCGCCGCTCTCGCTGGCGCTCATCCCCTTCTGCCACTGCATCTGCAACGGCAGATAGACCAGCACGGCAAACATTAGCAACTGGGAGAGCATCACCAGCAGCACACTCACCAGATAGCCGGGCAACCGGGCCAGGTGGGCGGGCAGAATGGGATCGTGGGCACGCCGCTCAATCAGAATGAGCAGCAGCAGCGCAACGCCCAGTGCCGCCGAGAGCCAGACGGCGGGCAGCGCCGCTTCCGGCGAGAGCAGCAACAGGGTGAGCGTGGTGACGGTAATCAGCAGACCCGCCCCCTTCCAGTCGAAGCGACTGTGACGACGCACGTTGAGCTGCTTGAGGTTGCGGTTGATGAGAAAGACCGCCAGCGCCCCGAGCGGCAGATTGATCCAGAAGATCCAGCGCCAGCTGAGCTGCTCGGTGAAGTAGCCGCCGAGCAAGGGGCCGGCGATGCTGGAGACAGCATAGACCGCCGAGATGTAGCCCTGATACTTGCCCACCTCCCGCGGCGGAATGGTATCGGCAATCACGGTAAACGCGAGGGCAATCAGGCCACCGCCCCCCAGCCCTTGCAGCACCCGCGCTGCCAGCAGGGTCTGCAGATCCTGAGAGAGAGCACAGGCCACCGAGCCCGCCAGAAACAGGCCGATGCCGATATTGAGCATCCGCACCCGGCCAAAAAGATCGCTCAGCTTGCCGTAGAGGGGCAGCACGGCGGTGGCTGCCAGCAGGTAGGCGGTCACCACCCAGGTAAGGGCGCCACCGGCATGCAGCTCGGCGCCAATCATGGGCAGCGGGGTAGTGACGATGCTTTTTTCCAGTGATCCCAGTGCGATCACCAGCGCCACACTCGAGAAGATGGTTTTCGGGGACATAAGAGGACTCGCTAATCTGATATGCCAAAGGATCCGGCATTGAGCGAATTATTGTCTCACAAATCAGCAAGAGATAGAAAAAACCACGGCCGGCCATCCTCAACCATGAGGCCGATCCCACAATCCAGGTCCCCGATCTGCTAGCCTGCCCTATTTAGCCAAGGAGTCCCCATGAGCGAGCAGTACCGGTTTGATCACTACGATGCCCTGATTTTCGATATGGATGGCACTCTGGTTGATTCCATGCCCCTCCACCTCGATGCCTGGGAGCTCACCTGCGCCGAATTCGGCATCCCCTTCAAGCGGGAGCAGCTCTACCAGTACGGCGGCATTCCGACTCGCAAGATCATCGCCATGCTGGCCGAGCAGCAGGGACTGGAGGTAGATACCGACGCCTTTGCCCGCCGCAAGATTGCCCTCTACATGGAGCATATCGACAAGGTCAGCGTCTTCCCCCGGATGTGGGAGCTGGTCAGGCACTACCACGGCAAGGTGCCGATGGGGATTGGCACCGGTTCACCGCGCAATCAGGCGGAGTCGATCCTGAAGAGTACCGGTCTTGACGCCTATATCTCTGTGGTGGTGAGCGCCGATGATGTCACCAACCACAAGCCGCATCCCGACACCTTCTTGCAGGTGGCCGAACTGCTCGGCGCCAATCCCGCCAACTGTCTGGTGTTTGAAGATACCCGGATCGGGCTTGAGGCAGGCAAGGCGGCAGGGATGGATACCGTGCTGGTCATCGAAGGTGACCTACACCCGCGCTAAACGGCTCAGGGGCAAGCAGGCAAACCGATAAAATGGTGCCATCACAGTGGCACCATTTTTTATTCAGGTGAGCATGGCGGTAGCGTCAGTGCCCGGACAGAGTTGCGATCACCGCCGGAATGGTGGCAACCGTCAGACAAAGGGCGTTGGCCTGCGCCTCATCCTGTAGTGCCTGATGAGTGCGAAGCAGCTCAAGGGCTTCGGCCGGGGTATCTGCAAAGGTGGGGGCGGCGATGGCGGCAAATCCCTGTTCGACCAGTTGACGACGCTCATCGCTATAGCTGGGTGCATTGGCATCTAGATAGGTAAGCGACTGACCCTGCTTGAAAAAGTGATAGTTAGGCATCGATTGGCCCCGCAAAAATAAAGCGCCATTCTACTCCTTTTTGCTCCGCCGCCAGCGTCAATCTGTGTCGTCTCAAGTGATCTCGTTCACATTTTTATCAACAAATTTTCACCTGTTAGGCGCCGTCCAAATCCCCTCTTCACGCGGCGTCAGACAACACCCGATACCGTCACTCTGCGCCAAACAAAACGCCTCCACAAAGGAGGCGTTGCGACTGAAACAGGGTGGCTCCCGTTACATGGCATTCGTCGATTCGAAGATCTTGTCCGCCGAAGCCTCGACAAAGCCCGGATAGAGCACACCATCAGCCTGCGGATAGCGCAGGGCAAACTCGTAGAAGCAGCTCGGGATGGTACGTACCCCATCGCTGAACGGCACCTCGGCTTTGTCAGCCATGGTGGAGGATTGCTCCAGCATCACCTGCGGATCCCCTTTCACCTCGCCACCCACGCTGTTGAGCACAAAACCCGCCGCCTTGAGCGCAGCATTGACCTGATGGATGGTGTCGAAATCCTTCAACTTGTTGATATTGACCGTGAAGTGGTTGGCACGATAGCCCCATGCTGCCATCCATGCCGCGTACTCGCTCTCCGCCAGCAGAGTCTGATAATCGGCATAGGAGACCTGCCAGGGGACGCCGGTGTAGAGAAATGCCGGGGTATCGGTCAGATGATCGGGCACCTGATCGGCCAGCTTGTGGATGATGGCCTGCGCCGCCGGGGAGAGCTCTTCGACCTTCAGCTCGCTGATAAACACCTTGGGAGCGTCCGGATCCTGATGCTCGAAGTGCTTGGCGTAGAGCTTCTTGGCCTTGAAGACATACTCGCCCTTCTGCTCGTAACCGAGCGCCAGGAAGTGGGCTGCCAGCTTCTCCAGCCCCAGCTTGGGCAGGTTGTAGGTACGAAACGCCACGTGATCGTTGACGATGGGCTCGCCGCCACCCAGCAGGGTGTGCACCTTGAGGGCGCTCGGCGTCACCTTGATGTAGTTGTCCCACAGATGACTGAACAGGGTGTCGATATCCTTTTGCATCTCTCTTTCCTTTGATTGCGGGTACAGATGGGGGCACCGCTGGATGCCCCGTGTCGTTATCAGAAGCGCAGGCCGGGCGACAGTTGATCCGGCATGGCGGCCTTGCTGTCTTCAACGGAGGCAACTGGGTAAGCACAGTAGTCAGCAGCGTAGTAGGCGCTTGCCCTGTGGTTGCCGGAAGCGCCGATGCCACCAAACGGCGCGGCACTGGATGCACCGGTGATGGGCTTGTTCCAGTTGACGATGCCGGCGCGGATCCGCTTGAAGAAGTGATTCCAGTCCGCCTCCTTGTCCCCCAGCAGACCGGCCGAAAGACCATAACGGGTAGCGTTGCCCTGATCGATGGCGGCATCGAAATCGTCATAGCGAATGAGTTGCAGCAGCGGGCCGAAGTACTCTTCGTCCGGCAGCGCGCTCACTGAGGTCACGTCGATAATGCCCGGGGAGACAAAGCCTGTGCCCGCTTCCAGGTGCTTGAGGGTAAGCAGGCTCTCGCCACCGAGGCGCTGCAGGTTGGCTTGCGCCTCGACCATGCCCAGTGCAGCCTTCTCGCTTATCATCGAGCCCATGAACGGCTGCTCGGCGGCGTCATAGAGGCCGACCTTGATCTGGCTAACCACCTCGACCAGTCGCTTGACCAGCGCATCGCCCCGCTCGCCCCGCTCGACAAACAGGCGGCGGGAGCAGGTGCAGCGCTGACCGGAAGTGATGAAGGCAGACTGGACGATGGCATGGACGGCGCCGTCGATGTCGCTCACATCTTTCACGATCAGCGGGTTGTTGCCGCCCATCTCGAGAGCCAGAATTTTGCCCGGCTGACCGGCAAACTGTTGATGGAGGAAATGACCGGTGCGGGATGAACCAGTGAAGAAGAGGCCGTCGATGTCGGGGTTGCCAGCCAGCGCCTTGCCAGTCTCGACCTCCCCTTGCACCAGATTGAGCACTCCCTTGGGCAATCCGGCCTCCTGCCACACCTTGACCATGGCTTCCGCGACCATGGGGGTCAGCTCGGAGGGTTTGAACACCACGGCGTTACCCGCAATCAGCGCCGGGACTATATGGCCGTTGGGCAGATGGCCCGGGAAGTTGTAAGGGCCGAACACCGCAACCACACCGTGGGGCTTGTGACGGACAAACGCCTTGGCGCCCGGCATGGCATTTTCAACGGTGCCGGTACGCTCGTCATGGGCACGAATGGAGATGGCAATCTTGCCCTGCATGGCGGCTACTTCGGTACGGGTCTCCCACAGCGGTTTGCCGGTTTCGCGGGCGATGGTCAGGGCCAGCGCCTCTTTCTGCTCGCCAAGCAGGTCGGCATAACGACGCACTATGGCCAGACGATCCTCAAGGCTCATGTCCGCCCAGTGGTAGAAGGCGGCACGGGCGGCCTTGACGGCGGCATCCACCTGCGCCGCACTGGCGGCAGCCCCCTGCCAGATCACCTCGTTCTTGGCCGGATCGGTTGACTCGAACGGCTTGCCTTCACCGGCAAGCCACTGACCGTCGATAAATTGCACTAACTGGCTCATCCATTCACTCCCTGTCGCTGGCAGGCAGCCTCGGCTGCCTGTCTGATAATCGGTTTGCTTGTCCTGTTTGCCTCAGTCGAGGTCAACCACCCGCACCATGTCGCCATCCTGCACCTTGAGTGCCGCCGCCATCTTGGGCGGAATGATGGCTTCGTGCTTGTCGAGATCGACGCGGATATTGCCGTAGCAGGCGCGGTAATGTTCGAAACGGCTGTTGCAGATAAGGTGGGTCTTGCCACCGATGGGCTCGCCCACCAGCACCCGCAGTTTCTTGCTGCGGCGCACGCTGCGGATATTCTTCACGTCACACTCGACGGTGGGGCCCGCATCGAAAATATCGACGTAGCCACGGTTCACGAAGCCCTCGTCCTGTAGCATCTTGATGGCGGGACGGGTCTTCTCGTGGGTCTGGCCGATAACGGCGCGCGCCTCTTTGCTCAGCAAATTGACGTAGATGGGGTACTTGGGCATCAACTCGGCGATAAAGCGCTTCTTGCCGATGCCGGTCAGATAGTCGACGGTAGGAAAATCCATCGAGAAGAAGTGGGTTTGCAGCCACTCGTAGAAGGGGCTGTGACCGTTGGCATCGGAGACGCCACGCATCTCGGCGAAGACGGTCTCGTCAAACAGCTCGGGGTGCTCGGCCATAAACAGAAAGCGGTGCTTGGAGAGCAGGCGGCCGTTGAGCCCCTCGCGGGCACATTCGCGCAAGAACAGGGTGCAGAGCTCGGAGTTGCCGGTGTAGTCGTTGGAGAGGGTCAGGGTTTCAACGACGTTGTAGATGCCGAGCTTGGGTGATGAGTGCACCACCTTGCCGATGTGGTAGTTGTAAAACGGCTGGGAGAGGCCAACCGCGGCATCGATGGCACAGGTGCCGACCATCTCGCCGGTCTCCAGATCCTCAGCCACGAAGAAGTAGAGGCAGTCCCCCTTGCCGGCGGGCTTGTCGGAAAAAGTCTGGGTAGAGGCATCAATCTTGCGCTGCAGCAACTCATCGTTGACGGGCAACGAGGTCATGCCGGTGCCGGACTCGATGGCGCAGGTCTTGAGCCCGGCAAAATCTTTTTGCTCGATGGGACGGATAACCAACATAAATGACAACTCCCTTTCATTGACGACAGGTGGGGTCCCGGCTCCTGCCGGGAGAGCTCCCCACCTCAATTTGAAATCAGGCGTTAACCACCTGGGCAACCGCCTTCTCGAAGCGGGCCAATCCTTCCTTGATGTCCGCTTCCGGGATCACCAGTGAAGGGGCAAAACGAACCACGTTGGTACCGGCTACCAGTGCCATCAGCCCCTGATCGATGGAGGCCAGTAGGAAGTCGCGAGAGCGTCCCTTGTAGGCATCGCTCAGGGCCGCGCCCAGCAGCAGACCCTTGCCGCGGATCTCGCTAAAGCAGTGGTATTTGGCGTTGATTGCCTCAAGCCCCTCGCGGAACAGCTGCTCGCGTTGCTTGATGCCCGCCAGCACCTCCGGAGTGTTGATCACATCGATCACCGCTTCCGCCACCGCACAGGCCAGCGGGTTGCCGCCGTAGGTAGAGCCGTGAGTGCCCACTTTCAGGTAAGAAGCGATTTCGTTGGTGGTCAGCATGGCGCCGATGGGGAAACCGCCCCCCAGAGCCTTGGCGCTGGTGAGGATGTCCGGCGTGACGCCCAGACCCATATAGGCATAGAGATCACCGGTCCGGCCGACACCGGACTGCACTTCGTCATACACCAGCAGGGCATTGTGTTTGTCGCACAGCTCGCGCACCCCTTTGGCAAACTCGTCGGTAGGACGAATGATGCCCCCCTCCCCTTGCAGCGGCTCCATCACCACGGCGCAGGTGTTGTCGGAGATCACCTCGGCCAGCGCCGCCAGATCGTTGTAGGGAACATGGGTAATGTCACCGGGCTTGGGACCGAAGCCATCTGAGTAGGCTGCCTGGCCACCGACGCTGACGGTAAAGAAGGTACGACCGTGGAAGCCCTGATTGAAGGCGATGATCTGGGTCTTCTGCTCGCCAAACTTCTCGATGGCATAGCGACGTGCCAGCTTGAGGGCCGCTTCGTTCGCTTCGGCGCCGGAGTTGCAGAAGTAGACCTTGTCGGCGAAGGTGGCGGCGACCAGCTTCCTGGCCAGACGCAGGGCCGGCTCGTTGGTCATGACGTTGGAGAGGTGCCACAGCTTCTCGCCCTGGGTTTTCAGGGCCTCGACCAGCTTGGGATGACAGTGACCCAAACCGTTGACGGCGATGCCACCGGCGAAGTCGACATACTCGCGCCCTTCCTGATCCCAGACACGTGACCCTTCACCACGCACCGGGATGATCTTGGCGGGCGCATAGTTGGGAACCATCACTTCATCAAACACTTCACGTGTCACTGCCAACAACTCTGACATATAGCTCTCCTTCGATTCGGCGACAGAATAATCCACCGCCCAAAAGTTAAATCCGTGTAAACGTGACGGGATTATCACAGAAATAAAGTAAAAAGTCTGTAACAAGACGGCCTATAAGGAACAATGTTCGATTGCTCTTGAGATTTTAGGCAACCGCATTGCATAACGACTCAGGGGGGCTTGGCAAGAGATAATTTGGGCAGGAGAGGGGGTGAATAAAGTGTCAGGGAAATTTTTTTTGCCTTCTCTCGAACTTGAGAAGGCGATCACAACTTTTTATGAACGCGCCAGAAAGTTGGCCAGCAACTGATGGCCCTGCTCGCTCAAAATGCTCTCCGGATGGAACTGAACACCCTCGACAGGGAGCGTCTTGTGGCGCAGCCCCATGATCTCGTCAAACGAGCCATCGGCATGCTCGCTCCAGGCGGTGATGTCGAAGCAGTCGGGCAGCGTGTCGCGCTCCACCACCAGCGAGTGGTAACGGGTCACCCGCAGCGGGTTGTTGAGCCCCTTGAACACCCCCTCATTGCGATGGCGGATGAGCGAGGTTTTGCCGTGCATTACCTGACGGGCACGGACTACGCGGGCGCCAAAGGCCTGCGCCAGCGACTGATGACCGAGACAGACGCCGAGAATGGGCAGCTTGCCAGCAAAGTGGCTGATGGCATCGAGAGAGATCCCTGCCTCATTGGGCGTACAGGGACCGGGAGAGATCACCAGAAAACGGGGGGAGAGCTGCGCTATGGCATCAAGCGTCAGTTCATCATTGCGCTTGACCACAACCTCTTGTCCCAGGGCGCCGAAATATTGCACCAGGTTCCAGGTAAAAGAGTCGTAGTTATCGATCAACAACAGCATGAGATAACCAACAGCGGAGAATTAACGATCGAGATAACGACCCTGTTCCATTTCCCGTTCACGCTGACACTCGGCCAGATAGATGGCGGCAGCAACGGCAGGGGTTTTATGGTGCTTGTCGATGGCATTGGAGACCATCAACTGCAGGGTATTGAGGTTTTTCGCCTTGCGAAATTTACGTAGCCAGTGACCTTTGTCACTCAGCTCTTCAGCAGAAATAGTTGGTTGAACAGGCATGCTTTCTCTTGGGGATATTACCCAGGTTGAAATAAAGAAATTAAACAAAATAGCTAGGCAGAAAATAAAGAAAGCCAGGCAAATACCCAGCTCTCTTCTACTACACCTTCCCAGTATGTCAGGCTCGAGGAACGAAGCCGACTACATCATATACGCTGGTCAGGGTTTTTTCAGCTCTTTCGCGCGCCTTTTGTGCGCCTTCTGCCAGAATCGCGATCAGATGGGCCTCATCCTGACGCAACTCGTGGAAACGGGCCTGGATCGGTTCCAACAGCGCGACCACGGCTTCGGCGGTTTCGGTCTTGAGGTGACCGTACATCTTGCCTTCGAAGTGCTGCTCCAGCTCGGGGATGGAGCGGCCGGTCACACCGGACATCAGGGTCAGCAGGTTGGAGACACCCGGTTTGTTTTCCGGATCGAAACGCACCACCGCCGGCTCGTCGGAATCGGTCACCGCACGCTTGATCTTCTTGACGATCTGCTTGGGATCTTCCAGCAGGCCGATGAAGTTGGCCTCGTTGTCATCCGACTTGGACATCTTCTTGGTCGGATCCTGCAGACTCATCACCCGCGCCCCTTCGGTCGGAATGAAAGGCTCCGGCATGGTGAATACCTCACCATAGAGGTTGTTGAAACGGGTGCAGATGTCGCGGGTCAGCTCCAGATGCTGCTTCTGGTCGTTGCCGACCGGTACCTGATTGGCCTGATAGAGCAGGATGTCGGCCGCCATCAGCACCGGATAACCGAACAGGCCGACGTTGACGTTGTTCTCGAAACGGGCGGACTTGTCCTTGAACTGGGTCATGCGCGACAGCTCACCCATCTGGGTATAGCAGTTGAGGATCCAGCCCAGCTCGGCGTGCTGCGGCACGTGAGACTGGATGAAGACGGTGCTCTTCTTGGGATCGATACCGACCGCCAGATAGAGGGCGGCTGCGTCCAGACAAGCCTTGCGCAGGGCAGCCGGGTCCTGGCGAGTGGTGATGGCGTGCAGGTCGACGATGCAGTAGAGGCAGTCGAACTCATCCTGCATGTTGACCCACTGACGCAGGGCCCCCATGTAGTTGCCGATGGTCAGTTGACCGGAGGGTTGCGCTCCGCTCAATACGATTGGTTTAGTCATGAGAGTGTGAATCCTTGTTATTCAGCCAGCCCAGCTGCGCTATTAGACCAAAAGTGCATCGAGCTGGGCAAACTGCTCAAATACCCAGTCGGGATGGGAGTCGGCGATGGGACGGCCATAGTTGTAGCCGTATGTAAGACCCACCACCTTCATGCCGGCAGCCTTGGCCGCCAGCACGTCATTTTCTGAGTCGCCCACCATCAGGGTGCGAGCCGGGCTCACCCCCAACTCCTGGCAAGCGTGCAGCAAAGGCTCCGGGCTCGGCTTCTTGACCGGCACGCAGTTGCCACCGAGCCAGAGTTCGAAACAATCGCTGATGCCAAGGGCATCGAGGATAGGGGCCACGAAATCGCTCGGCTTGTTGGTGACGATCGCCTGCTTGTAGCCCAGGCTTTGCAAGCGACGCAGACTCTGGGCAACCCCGTCATACATCTCCAACCCTTGCAGCAGGCAAGCGTTGTAGTGCTGGAAAAAGATCGGTCTGGCCTTGGCAAACAGCTCGGGATCGGCCTCGCGATAGGCGATTGCCCGCTGGATCAGCTTGTCGGCGCCGTTGCCGACCCAGGTACGGATCACCGCTTCATCAGCTTGCTCCAGACCCAGATCGGTCAGCGTCAGATTGACTGCCAGCGCCAACTGGGCGGCGCTGTCAATCAGGGTGCCGTCCAGATCGAACAGCACCAAATCAAATGCGCGCTCAGCGTGTGACATGAGCCAGCTCCGCACGCATCTTGTCGATCACCGCCTTGTAGTCAGGCTGACTGAAAATGGCCGAGCCGGCGACAAACATGTCGGCGCCCGCTTCGGCGATCTCGCGAATGTTGTCGACCTTCACCCCGCCATCGATCTCGAGACGGATATCGCGGCCGCTCTCGTCGATCAGACGACGCACCTGACGCAGCTTGTCGAGGGTACCGGGGATAAAGCTCTGGCCACCGAAGCCCGGGTTGACCGACATCAGCAGGATCACGTCCAGCTTGTCCATCACATACTCGAGGCAGGAGAGCGAGGTAGCAGGATTCAGCACCAGACCCGCCTGGCAGCCCATCTCCTTGATGAGGCCCAAAGAGCGATCAACGTGATCAGAGGCTTCCGGATGGAAGGTGATGAGGGAAGCACCGGCCTTGGCAAAATCAGGAATGATGCGATCCACCGGCTTGACCATCAGGTGCACGTCGATGGGGGCCTCGATACCGTAGTCACGCAGCGCCTGACAGACCATGGGGCCAATGGTCAGGTTGGGGACATAGTGGTTGTCCATCACGTCGAAGTGAACCACGTCGGCACCGGCAGCCAGTACCTTGGCTACGTCGTCACCCAGACGGGCAAAATCGGCAGAGAGGATCGAGGGGGCAATCAGAAAGTCTTTCATCAGCATCATCCATTGGCAGCCAGGGAGAAAAAGCGGCGCAATTTTAACGTAAAAGGCGGGCGAAAACGACTCGAATGCGGGGTAAATGGGGCAATCGCCTCCCCTCCCCCAGCCACCCGGGTTTTGCGGCATCGGCACGGGCGCGGACTCGCCCATAAAAAACGGCGCCCTTGGGCGCCGCATGGTCTGTTACGTCAGTGGCAGCTGTTCGCTGTCACTGGGATAGTAGCCCTGCTCCGGTTCGATTCCGGGCGGATAGAGCGCCAACAACTCGGCCACCTTGTTGCGGGTGCCGCCGTTGCGGCTGATGGTGCGCTTGACCAGGATCTCGTCGAGGCGGGCACCGCGATAAAGCTCACGAGTCAGCTCGATATCGTGGTTGCTGATCAGCACCGGCACCCCTTTGTGAGCGGCTGTGTGGCGAGCCAGTCGCGCCAGGATCGCCTGATCATCCAGGGTAAACCCACCGGAGGCATAGGTGGTGAAGCTCGCCGTAGTGGAGAGCGGCGCATAGGGTGGATCACAATAGATAACCCAATCCTCTTCGGCACGCTTGATGGCGTCGGCGTAGCTCTCGCAGATAAAGGTCGCCTTCTGCGCCTTTTCGGCAAAGGCCCACAGCTCTTTTTCCGGGAAATAGGGTTTCTTGTAGGAACCGAACGGCACGTTGAAGCCGCCCTTCTTGTTGTAGCGGCACAGTCCGTTGAAACCGTGACGGTTGAGAAACAGGAACAAGAGTGCCCGCTCGAAGGTGGTCTCGGTCTGATTGAACTGGGTACGCAGCCGGTAATAGGCCGCCTTGTGGTTGTGCTCTGCCACAAACAGCTTGCGCGCCTCGGCAATGAAACTGTCCGGCGTCAGCTTGAGGTGGTTGTACAGGCAGATCAGATCCGGATTGATGTCGTTGAGCACATACGCGTCGTAGTCGGTGTTGAGAAACACAGACCCGGCCCCGACGAAGGGCTCCAGCAACACACGCCCGGCCGGCAGGCGCTCGGCAATCTCTTCAACCAGGGAGTATTTTCCCCCGGCCCATTTTAAAAAAGCGCGTGTTTTTTTCATGGAAATCCGGTGTGTAAGAAGGCAAGACCCAAAAAGGGGGACGATTCTACCCCCTTATCCGGTATCAAGGCTATTGCTTCAGCTCTTTTTGTACCTGTGCAAACGACTTGGGCCAGGGCTGGCCTTTCAGCAAGGCTGGCGGAAGCTTGCGAATGGCACTCTTGGCCTGGGTCAGACCGGCATAATCCCCTTGCAGCACCACATACCAGGGGCTGCCACGGAATTTGGTCTGATAGACCCAGACCTTGCCCGCCAGACCATGCTCGGCGACAAATTGATCCACCGCCTTGGTGTTGCTCGCCCCCATCAGCTGAACGCTGTAGTGATTGCGCGGCTTCTTGTTCAAGGTGGCGACCGGTGTCAGGGCCACTTTGGGTGCATGCGCGGCAACCGGCTCGTTGCTGGCTGTTTTGGTGGTGGCCGCAGGCATTGCGGTTGTAGCCGGATTCAGTGCTTTGGAGGTACTGGCTGGCGCCGTGGTTGCGATTGCACCACTGGGGGCTGTGCCACTCGGGTTCTTGCCGGTCAGCTCGTCCACCACGTCAGTAGGCAGTGCGCCGCTCACCTTGGGTTCGGTCATCAGCTTTTGCACGACCTCGTCAGAGATCACCACCCGACGCCCTTCGTAATTGGTTGATTCGGTGGTCACGGTTTCGCTCTCCACCGATTTGGGCAGCACTTTCGCCTCCGGCTGCCAATCCTTCACTACCCCGTTGGGATTGCTGGCTGCATCGCTGTTTTGCGCGCCTTGTGCAGCGGCATCGGTATTCGAACCGCCTGCGGTGAGGGGATCGCCTCCCGCTACCGGGATCGGCAATGCCGTGTTCTGCGCCGGATCCTGCAGTGCCGGTTTGCTTTCATTGTCAAACAGCGCAGGCAGCAGGTAGCTCAAAGCCAGTAGCCCGCCAGCGACCAGCGCGATAGCGGTGGCAATCTTCTTGACAGGCAACTCCGCCTGACGCTTCTTGGGCCTTCTGTCGGTCATGATATCCTCCAGTAACTGCATGATGGTGGACGGATGTCCGTTCGCCGTTTTCAGGATCTCCTCCACTTGCGGCTTGGGCAAGAGGGTCGCCGGGATCTTGAGCTCTTTGGCTTTCTCATACAAGAAGATGCGCTGCTCGGGCGGGCTCAGGGGCGGCACTTCCAGCTCAAGGGCTGGCATGGCACGCCCTTTGAGCTGCGGTCGTTGGGTACGACACCAGACGTCACTGCCCGAGACAATAATGGCCAGCTGATGGGGCGCCGCCAGGGTATCGTTATGACGGATGATCGCCCACAACTCTCCCAGCAATTCGGCTGGCAACTGGTCGGCCCGCTCTATCAGCAGCAACAGGGTGGCTGGCTTGCTCCCCTCCAGCATGCGAAAGAAGCTCTCCGCCAGCGCATCCTGTGGATTGAACAGCGGGCGCGCCACCACCTGTGGTAGCAACAGCTGGCGTACATCCACCATCTTCATGGCAGGTGTACCAATCAGGCTTACCACCCGCACTTTTTCCGGCAACACGCCGAGCAGGGATTCGCACAGGGTACCGCGACCACAACCGGGTTTACCGGAGAGAAAAATGAAAGGGTGATTGAATTCAATCAGATGCAGCAGCCGGTCAACCAGCTGCCGCTGGGAAGGAAGTTTTAGCAGTTTATTCGTCACGACCAGACTCGATCACCGCCAGCAACTCGGCATCGGACACATCCCCCACCACCTGCGCATGGCCGATGCCAACCGGCAACACCAGACGCAGCTTGCCTTCCAGCACCTTCTTGTCACGGCGCATATGGCGAATAAAGGCGGCGAAATCCATCTCGGCAGGCGCATGAATGGGCAAATTGGCGGCCAGCAGCAGAGCGCGCACTCGCGCAACGTCCTCTTCGCTCATATCGCCACGGGCCTGCGCAGTCCAAGCTGCCAGCATGGTGCCAGCGGATACCGCTTCACCATGCAGCCAGTTGCCATACCCCTGCTCGGCCTCGATGGCATGACCAAAGGTGTGACCCAGATTGAGCAGAGCACGGACGCCGTGCTCGGTCTCATCCTGACCGACCACATCGGCTTTGATCTCGCAGCAGCGTTTGATGGCGTAGGCCAGCGCGGCAGGTTCCAGCTGTTGCAGACGCACCATGTTCTGCTCCAGCCAGCTGAAGAAATCAGCATCCCAAATGATGCCGTACTTGATCACCTCGGCCATCCCTGCGGCAAATTCGCGGGCGGGCAAGGTACTCAGACATTCGGTATCGATAACAACTTGTTTGGGCTGATAAAAAGCCCCAATCATGTTCTTGCCGAGGGGGTGGTTGACAGCGGTTTTACCGCCAACAGAGGAGTCAACCTGGGAGAGCAGAGTGGTCGGGATCTGGATAAAAGGAATGCCACGTTGATAGCTTGCTGCCGCAAAGCCCACCACATCCCCGATCACGC
The DNA here is from genome assembly GCF_051919345.1 of Aeromonas sp. 84A. Classification (NCBI taxonomy): domain Bacteria; kingdom Pseudomonadati; phylum Pseudomonadota; class Gammaproteobacteria; order Aeromonadales; family Aeromonadaceae; genus Aeromonas; species Aeromonas sp. 84A. The sequence goes on along the minus strand of NZ_JBQBEW010000001.1, from coordinate 1,525,905 downwards.
CGCCCCCCAGAGCGATCAGTGTCGTATCGCGCCCATGGTTGGTTTCAAGCAGAGCAGACATGATCTGCTCAAAGGTCGCCAGGTTCTTGTACGCCTCGCCGTCAGGCAGGATCAGGTGTTCAACCTGAAAACCCGACAGCAGAGCGGTTACCTGTTCAAGATAAAGCGGAGCAACAACCGTGTTGGTCACTATCATCACCCGCTTGCCCTTGATGGTCGATACCAGCGCCTCGGGGCGCTGCAACAACCCTGCAGCTATCTCGATGGGATAGCTGCGTTCACCCAGTTCGACCTTCAACCGTTCCATGGACGTCCTCTAGATTACATACCGATCAGTTTTACAATTTGATTGGCAACGATTTTTGCGCTCTGGTCATCAGTGTGCACAACAAAGTCGGCAACCTCTTCATACAGGGCATTACGCTCTTGTGCCAGACGTTCCAGCACTTCGCGTGCCGGTTCTTCGGTCTGTAGCAGAGGGCGGCGTTTGTCTCGCTGTGTGCGCGCCAGCTGCTTTTCGATTGTGGTTTCGAGGTAGACCACGATGCCACGAGCAGACAACTTGTTGCGGGTTTCACGACTCTTGATGGCACCGCCACCCGTCGCCAGCACGATACCCTGCTGCTCTGACAATTCGCCGATCACCTTCTCTTCGCGAATCCGGAAACCTTCTTCGCCTTCAACATCGAACACCCAGCCGATATCAGCACCACTGCGGCGCTCAATCTCATGATCTGAGTCGAAAAACTCCATATGCAGTTGTTCTGCCAGATGTCTACCTATGGTGCTCTTGCCCGCACCCATGGGACCTATCAGGAAAATATTGCGTTTCTCAGCCATGTCTTTTCGTTAGTAATTACAAACTGTACGACCCCGATGAATACTGGATCGGGGTACCTATGAACCTTATCTTGCGATGGATCAGGAGGGGGATTATCTCAATAGATATCGGGACTGGCAACCGCAGCCCTTACGCCCCAGCCTCATTGGGGCGTAAGGTTATATGTGTTTTACCCTCACATGTAAAGCATTCAGAAGGCGTCGGTGACTATCTTGGGCGTCACGAAAATCAGCAATTCCCGCTTTTTGTTCTCGCTGGTGGTCTTGCGGAACAAGGCCCCCAATCCGGGAATGTCGCCCAGCAGCGGCACCTTGGTTACATCGCTCTTGATGGTCTGCTGATAAATGCCGCCCAGCACCAGGGTCTCGCCATTGTTCACCAGCACCTGAGTGGTGATGGACTGGGCGTTGATGGAAACCGCATCACCGGTACCGGTCGGTACCGTTTCACCCTTGGTATCCTGGGTCACGGTCAGGTCGAGAATCACCCGATTGTCAGGGGTGATCTGCGGGGTAACCTTCAGGCTCAATACCGCCTTCTTGAAGGTAACCGAGGTAGCGCCACTGGAAGATGACTCCACATAGGGGATCTCGGTACCCTGCTCGATCAATGCCGGTTTCTGGTTCGCAGTGGTCACCCGCGGACTGGCGATAATCTCGGCCTTGCTCTCTTTTTCCAGCGCCGACAACTCGAGATCCAGCAAGGTGCCATCAGCCAAACGGGCAACCTGGAAGGCCAAAGTACCGGCCGCATTGGTCACCGGCAGATTGACGTTCAACCGATCGTCTGCTGTCGGTCTGGTAATTGTCGAGCCACCATTGTTGTTACCAGAGCCATCATTCCCCTCGATGGAGCCGGACGTACTGTTGCCATGACCATCGTTTTTGGTCACCCCCCAACGCACCCCGAGCGCTTCATCAAAGCCGTCATCAATGGTCACCATCCGCGCCTCGATAACCACCTGCTTGACCGGAATATCGAGAATATCGAGCATCCGTTTGATGCTGCTGATGACATCGGCGGTATCCTTGACCACCAGCACGTTGGTTCGCTCGTCCACGCTGACCGCACCACGGGGTGACAGCAACTTGGTACTTTCGGAAGAGAGCAGAGCCGCCACTTCCGAGGCCTTGGCATAGTTTATCTGCAGATATTCGGTATAAAGCTGCGCCAAATCAGCGACCTGATTGCGGCTCTCAAGTTGCTGCTTCTCGCGTGTTGCGATCTCTTCTGCAGGCGCTACCAGCAAGATGTTGTTATCCAACCGCTTATCCAGACCCCGCACCTTCAAAATAATGTCGAGCGCCTGCTCCCACGGCACCCCATCCAGACGCAGGGTAATATTGCCTGATACCGAATCTGTGGTTACCAAGTTAAGGTTGTTGAAATCGGCAATAAGCTGCAATACGGTACGGACTGGAATATCCTGAAAGTTCAATGAGATGGGCTTACCCTGATACTGCTTGGATGCCGTGGCCGTCGTCCGCTTTTTCACCTCGATAATGAAGAGCTTGTCTGCCTGATCGTAACGGTAATCAAACTGACCATTGATCGACAGTTCAAACAGGGTATCGCTCCCCTGCCGGGAGACTTCAACCTGTGAGACCGGCGTTGCAAAATCCTGCACATTGATCAGATTAAGCAAGCCATCCGGTACCCGAGTGCCATGAAACTTGGCCAGTACGGTCTGGCCGCGGCTGCTCACATCAACGGCGGCGGAGCTGTTATCCAGCGTGACCAGAAACTCCCCCTGGCCATCTTTACCACGACGAAAATCCACACCGGTAACCGTGTTGAAATAGGCGCCGCCCCCACTGCTCTGATAGTTGTTGAGCACCGGCTTGCTGGCAGGATGTGTGGCTACCGGCGTTGTCACGGGCGCAACAGGCATAGACCGGGCAACGACCTGAGGATTGAGCAGCGCCGAAGGAGAGGGTGTGACCACCATCGCAGAGGGCGCTGGCACAGGAGTAGCCGAGGGTGAGGGTGCAATCAGGGCGCTCTCACCATTAATGAGCCCGGAAGAGGCCCCCTCGCCCAATGACACCAGTAATTTGTTCCCCTGTTGCTGAACCTGATAGGGGGCCAGCTGATCGAGTGCGATCTTGATATCCAGACCTGCGCCCTTACCCTCAACCTTGATATTATCTACCCCCAGGCGCTGGATCGGCAGCGGGTTCACTTTAAGTGCCCCTACCGCACCGGGAACATGCAACAACAGCTGATTGGGCTGATAAGAGAGACGATCGGTAAAGCCAGTGACCGGCTCACTAAAACTGAGCTCCACCAGCAATTGATCGGCAAGCAGCGGATTGACCTTGATCTCCTGCAGGGTTGCCACTGCCCACGCCTGACTGAGGGCGCTGGCGCAAAACAGCAAAGCCACTTTGGATACACTCTCTATTATTGTTCTCATTGCTGTTCGTCCCTGATTATTGTTTTTCTTGCACATTGGCCATTGCCAACTGGGTTTCTCTTGTTACCCAGCACCCCTTCCCGTCCGGAATGGTTTCCAGCAAATCCACGGCAGTGTCTGTGATCTTGATGACCCGACCCTGATCAAGCCCCATATACTGGTTGAGCCCGACCCGCATCGATTTGCCATCCGGGGTGCTGATCAAGGCCCACAACTGACCCGCCTTACCCAAAGAACCATGCATCGACAGACTGGCCAGCGAATAATTTTCCAGCACCTCTTTCTCACGATCCATCAGGGTCTGTGCACAATCCGGCTGGGCCTTGGCAGTACTTGTACTTCCGACCGTCGCCTCAGGCTGGGGAACCATGAAGGGGCTGCGCAACTCGCGTTGCTGGTAGTGCATAGGGGCAAAAGGCTTCAGCTCGGGCAAGGGCTCGATAGGTATGGGTGGCCTTGCTTTGGTCTGGGCGACATAGCTATCCATGTCCTCCTGACCACCACAGGCCGCCAGCAAGAGGGCAGGCAATAACCAGCAGATGCGTCTCATTGTTTCGGCTCCACTGTTTTACCGTTGTACTTGTAGGTCTTGGCCAGCATCGACATCGAAATCAGCTCCCCTTCATCCTTGCTCTGACCCAGAGTGAAGGAGTCAAGGATGACGATACGGGGCAAAGCGGCCATGTCAGCGGTAAACTTGCCAATTTCATGGTAAGTGCCCACGACTTCGATACGCATTGGTAGCTCGGTTGAAAACTCGTGCTTTACCTCGGGTTCCCAGTTGATCCGGTTCAATTTCAAGCCGTTGTCGGTAGCAATAAAGCTGATATCGTCCAGCAGACCGGCGACCTCATGGGTATTGGGCAACTGCTTGAGCTGGGTATCGACCAGTTGCTCAAGCTGAACCATTTGCGCCTTGTATGCCCCCAGGTTGGCAGCCAGCATCGCCTTGCTTTCAAACTGGGCTTTCAGTTCGGTCTCTTTCCCCGCTTCCTGAGTCAAACTGGTCAGTGAGTTGGCAATCACGTAGTAGTAGATGGCGCCGCCGGTCAACACGCAGCAGAAAAAGATGAAGACCCCTTTTGCCCATTTTGGCCAGCTTGCTATGTCATTGATATCCAACTCGTTGAGTTGCTGAAGGTTCATTGTTGCTCCTTGGCCACATTCCCTGCAGCCGCAGCATTGTTGGCGATCAGGAACATCATGGAAAACTGGCTCAATGACACTGGCGCAACATCAGCCGCAAAAATAGTGCTTATCTTTGCCTGACCCAACCAACCGGAACCATCAATCCGCCGCATCATGCTGGCCACCCGACCATAGGCTTCGGTCTTGCCATTTACATCAATAATATTGTTCTGCATTGAGAGGGTGTTCAGGTAAACCCCGTTGGGCACCAGTGAAGGCAGCTGATTGAAGAGGCGGACGGGCACATTGCGGCGCATCTGCAACTGTTCGATGAGCTGCATCCGATCGATCAGTTCCTTGCGACGCTCTTTGAGCAGACGGATCTCCCCCAGCTGGGCATCCAGAATAGTCATCTCCTGAACCAGCCTCTGGTTGCGCTGCTGCTGGGCGGCGATCTGGCGATCAACCAGCCAGTTGGCAAAAAATCCCAACGCGACCGTGGCCAGCACAAAAATCCCCAGCAAGGCCCCAAACTGTTTCTTTTGGCGCTGGGCCCGGGCTTCACGCCAGGGTAGAAGGTTTATATTTGACATGGTGTGAAACTCCTCAGAGCCAACCCGAATGCCGTCATATATTTAGCACCATGTACCAGCTCGGCCTCCCCTTTCGGTTTGCCAAACAGAGCGAACAGATCCGGGTGCAACACCTCGCAATTGACCTCTTCTTTTACCTGCACCAACAAACCGGGTAGCAGACTGCCTCCCCCCGTCAGCACCAGTTTTGCGATGTCGCGATAACCGGATGAACTGCAAAACAGCTGGATATTGCGCCGCACTTGCTGCAACAGCGAGTTGATGTGGGGCATCAGCACATCCAGCTCATGGTCAACAGGCAAGGTACCTTTGGTTTTAGCCTGCTCAGCCTCATCCAGCGTCATGCCATAAAAGGAGGAGAGCGCCTGGCTGTACTGATCGCCGCCGAAGTTTTGCAAGCGGGAGTAGATCACCTCTCCCTTGACCAGCGCCGCAAAGGTCATGGCACTGGCACCGATATCTATCACCCCGATCGGCCGTTCACTCTCCTGCAATTCGGGCAGACAGGCCACCACGGCACGGCCCAGCGCATGGGCGCCCACATCCACCACCTTGACGGCAATACCGGCTTCGGCAAGGGCGCTGACCCGGCCGTTGACACTCTCGGTGCGGGCTGCGCTCAGCAGCACATCCTGACGATCTTCACTGTTGTTGGTGCTCAGCACCTCAAAATCGAGACTCACTTCATCGAGGGGGAAGGGAATGATCTGCTCGGCCTCCAGTTGCACCTGACTCTCCAGCTCCTTGTCACTGAGGCGGGCATCAATCTGGATCACCTTGGTTATCACATTGGAACCGGTCACCGCAGTGGCGGCATAGTCGCTGTGAGTTGGAATAAGACGCTTGAGGCTCTTGAGAGATTGGCTGACTCGCTCGATATCCTGCAATTGATAGTCAACCAGCGTCCCTTTCGGGGTGGCAATATCGGCGACCGATTCGAGATGAAGCTTGCCAGGTCGGCCACTGAGGGTAACGGCCTTGATGGTCTGGCTGCCAAAATCAATGCCCACCAGAGGGAGGAGGGATCCCTTGTTAAAAAGCCCAAACATATACACATCCATGCGTTATTTGGTTTTATTCCTGAACAGAGTGTAGGACACCCGATCAGAGGAGTGCTTCACTCATCCTAAATGCTCTAACTATCAATGTCATAAAGTTTATGCCGAAAAGTGACCCATCTCGCTTTCTTCATGGCAAGTGGCCCTCCTTGGTTATTGCTCCCCGTAGTGCTAACCTCTCGCATCCTTTTGAGGTGGGTGGCTCGCCACAGGAAAACCTCGAATTCCCGATGGCAAAAGGGCTATACTCTGCGCCCGTTGGCTAATTTTAAGACGATTGGTAGTTCTTCCATGCTGAAATGGCTCGTTCGCCTGTTTATTGTCATGATGCTGGGTGCAGTGCTGGGTGTTGCCAGCCTCATCGGTATCTACTTCTATATCAAACCCCAACTGCCCGATGTCACCGCACTGCGTGACGTCAAGCTGGCAACCCCGATGCGGGTTTACAGCCGGGATGGGGAGTTGATCGCCCAATATGGCGAAATTCGTCGCATTCCGTTGCGTCTGGACGAAATTCCGCAACCCATGATCGATGCCGTACTGGCGACCGAAGATGCACGTTTCTATGAGCACCCGGGCATTGACCCGATTGGTATCATTCGAGCAGCATCCGTCTGGGCTGTTTCCGGCCATGCCCGTCAGGGGGCCAGTACCATCACCCAGCAGGTTGCCCGCAATTTCTTCCTGAGCAATGAGAAGACCATCATCCGCAAGATCAAGGAGGTCTTCCTGGCCTGGCGGATCGAGCAGAATCTCTCAAAAGATGAGATCCTCGAACTCTACCTCAACAAGATCCCCCTCGGTTATCGCTCCTTCGGGATCGGTGCTGCGGCACAGGTTTACTTTGGTAAAGAGGTCAAGGATCTGGGACTGGACGAGATCGCCATCATTGCCGGTCTGCCGAAAGCCCCCTCCATGCTCAACCCCATCCGCTCCCCCGAGCGCGCCTTTGCTCGCCGCAACGTGGTACTGGGCCGGATGCTGGAAACGGGCAAGATCACCCAGGCCCAGTTTGACGAAGCGTCCAAGATGCCGATCAAGGCCCGTTTTCACGGCGCCGAAGTGACCCTGCACGCCCCTTATCTGGGGGAAATGGTGCGCCAGAAGATGGTCGAGCAGTTCGGTGAAGATGCCTACACCATGGGCCTGCACGTCTACACTACCGTCTCTGCCGAACGTCAGCGGGCGGCAAGACAGGCGCTGCTGGATGGCGTCTTTGCCTATGACATGCGTCACGGCTATCGTGGCCCGACGGCTCAGTTATGGAAGGCAGGCGAGACAGCCTGGGATTACGAGCAGATTGTCGCTCACCTTGGCAAGCAGCCCACTTATGATCCGCTGATGGCGGCGGTCGTGACCAAGCTCGGTGATCGCAGCGCCACGCTGGTACTGAAGAATGGCAAGGAAGCAGAGCTCGGCTGGAACGGCATTAAATGGGCCCGCTCCTTTATTACCGACGACCGTCAGAGCTATGCCCCGAAATCGGCGCGCGATGTGCTGAAAGTCGGCGCCCAGATCTGGGTGCGGGAAGAGGGCGAAGAGTTGCTGCTGGCCCAAATCCCGGACGTCAACGCCGCGCTGGTTGCCATGAACCCGAAAAATGGCGCGCTGGAAGCACTGGTCGGTGGTTTCAGCTTCGAACTATCCAAATTCAACCGGGTCGATCAGGCGCGTCGTCAGATCGGCTCCAATATCAAGCCTTTCCTCTATGCGACCGCGCTGGAGCACGGCTATACCCTAGCGTCGCTCATCAACGATGCGCCGATCAACCAGTGGGATCCGTCAAAAGGGCCCATGTGGCAGCCCAAGAACTCCCCGGCCGTTTATGATGGCCCCACCCCGCTGCGTCTGGGACTGGCCAAGTCCAAGAACGTGATGTCGGTTCGATTGATGCGCGCCATCGGTCTGGATACCTATATCGACGGTCTGACCCGCTTTGGCTTCCCCCGCGACTTCATCTCTCCCCATGAGTCGCTGGCACTGGGCGCTGCCGAATTCACCCCCCTCGAAGTGGTGCGTGGTTACTCGGTACTGGCCAACGGTGGCTTCCTGGTGACCCCATACTTCATCGACAAAGTGACCGACAGTCTTGAGAACACCCTCTATCAGGCCAACCCTGCTATTGCTTGCACCACCTGCGAACAGCAGGCTGCACCCGAGCAGAGCACACTGCCGGAGCCAACTGTTGATGGAGCCGCACAAGATGGCACGCAGACCCCTCTCGCGCCAACCATCGCCCCGCATACCATCAGTGCCCAGAGTGCGTTCCTGATCACCGACACCCTGAGCACAGCCATCTGGGGTGGCAACGGCTGGCGTGGTACCGGCTGGCGCGCAGCCCGCGACCTGAAACGTCACGACATCTCCGGTAAAACCGGTACCACCAACGAATCGCGGGATGCCTGGTTTTCCGGCTACACCCCGGACATCGTTGCTACCTCATGGATCGGTTTTGACAACCACCAGCGTGGCCTTGGCCGTGCCGAGTTTGGTGGTGGTGCCGCGCAGCCTATCTGGATCGACTTCATGAAAGTCGCCCTCAAAAAACTGCCGGAGCACAAGATGCCGGTTCCCGAAGGGATCATGACGGTGAAGATTGATAGCGAAACTGGCCTGCTGGCGACCAGTGGCGGCACCGACGAATACTTCAAGGAAGGGACAGAGCCGACCCGCTACGCAGCACCGAGCTCGGATGGCAATCAGGTCTACGGCGGTGACAACCCCGATGTGGAAGGGCCTGTCTCAACCGACGATATCTTCTAAGCTGCTCTTGCGGCAGAAGCAAAACCGGCAGCCTTGGCTGCCGGTTTTTTTATTGGGCCAACTGCTTGCTCATCAGCGTGGCGATCGAGGCGGCCAGCTCGTTGAAGCAGGGGCGACGCACCGAGTAGTGGCGATAGAGCAGCGAGATGGTACGCCCCGGCACAGGGTCAACCACAGGTCGATAGCTCACCCCGCCCTCATCATGACCGGCAGGTACGGCCAACTTTGGCACCAAAGTCATGCCGCTACCGGCGGCCACCATGTTGCGCAGCGTCTCCAGACTGGTCCCCTTGAAGCGTTGATCCTCACCTATCCCGCCGGCGAAACAGAATCCCATCGCCTGATCCCGCAAACAGTGGCCATCGGCCAGCATCAGCAATTTCTTGCCCTTGAGATTACCGAGTGGCACCTGTCTGGCCTGTGCTTCGGGGTGATGGCAAGGCACAGCCAACCACATCGGCTCATGATAGAGCTGGATTGAACCAAACCCTTCCATCCCCGGCATCTCGGCCAGAATGACGCAATCCAGCTCCCCCTCTTCCAACCGCTTGAGCAGGGTTTGGGTCTGCTCCTCGTAGAGGTAGAACTCCAGCTGGGGAAAACGCTCACGCAGGGTCTGGATAATGCGGGGCAACAGGTAGGGGCCCACGGTCGGAATGAAACCGATATGGATCTCCCCGGACATCGGCTCGGAGAAGTGCTGACCGATGCTCTTGAGCTCGCGCACCTCCTTGAGCACCCGACGCGCCTGATGGGCCATGGCATCACCAGCCGGAGTAAACAGCACCTTGCGCGAGGTACGTTCGATCAGAATGACCCCGAGTTCATCCTCCAGCTTGCGCAGCTGGCCGCTCAGGGTGGGTTGACTGACAAAGCAGCGTTCAGCAGCTTTACGAAAATGTTTTTCCTCATCCAGCGCCACCAGATATTCGAGATCGCGAAGATTCATACAGCAAGAGTCCTGCCTGGAAAATGGGCCATCAGCATGCACAATATCGTCCGGCGGGACAAGTCATCCGCTCGCGGTGAACCTCTCTGGCTGCCCCTCCAAAACAGAAAAGCCCGATCACCTTGCGGTAATCGGGCTGTTTGGCTCGCCGAGGGATTACACCCTGAAACGGCGCACCATATCCTGCAACTGGGTAGCCAAATGGTTCAACTCGTTGCATGCCTGAGCCATCTGGGTGGCACCGGCGGCCACCTCTTCGGAAGCATGGCTGATATTGACCACGTTACGGTTGAGCTCCTCGCTCACCGCTCCCTGTTCTTCGGTGGCCGTTGCAATCTGGATGTTCATGTGAGAGATGCTGCTGACTGAGCCACTGATCTGGGAAATGGACTCGCCAGCTTCCCGCGCGGTAGCAACCGTGGTGTTCATCAGCTCCTGACTCTGTTGCATGGTACTGCCGGCCTGTTCGGCACGCTGCTGTAACTCGGCAATGATGGTGTTGATCTGGGAGGTGGAATCCTGAGTGCGCTTGGCCAGAGTACGCACCTCATCGGCCACCACCGCAAAACCCCGCCCCTGCTCACCGGCACGGGCCGCTTCAATGGCGGCGTTCAATGCCAGCAGGTTGGTCTGTTCGGCAATGCCACGGATCACCTCCAGCACCATGCCGATATTGCGGCTGTCATCGCCCAGTTGGCGGATCACCACCGCAGTGCTCTCGATAGCACCGGCGACCCGCTCGATGCGCAGAATGGAGTCATTCACCGTTTGCGCACCAATCTCTGCCGTTTCGCTGGCCGAGGTGGCGGCACTGGCCGCATCGCTGGTGTTGCGCGAGACCTCCTGCACCGTAGCTTGCATCTCGTTCATCGCCGTCGCCAGCTGGTTCAGCTCATGTTGCTGAGCATTCATGTTGTTGGCTGACTGGCTGGCAACAGAGCTGATCTCCTCCGCGGCGGAACTCAGTTGCACCACAGAGCCCGACACTTCACTCACCAGAGTGCGCAGATTGGTCTGCATTTCACCAAACCCTTTGGCAAGGGTTCCCAGTTCATCATTGTTGAACTGCTGCATATCGATGCGGGAGGTGAGATCACCAGAGGAGACCCGCCGGGTCTGTTCCAGCAACGCCATCACCGGATTGCGGATCTGACCGGTCAGCAGCCAGGCAATTGCCACAACAAAACCCAGCGTCACCAGACTGACAATGACGCTCATGGTTCTGGCACTGCTGTAGAGCGCCTCCACATCTTTTGTCATCTGGGCCGCAATCTCGTTATTGATTTCCCGCAGGCGGAAGGATTTTGCTTCCACCTCCTCCAGCGCGACCCGGGTTTCGTTTTTGCGCAGACTTCTGACTCGCTCCAGATCGCCAGTAGCAAAGGCACTTAACAACTGGTCATGCACCGCAAAATACTTGGCCCCCGCCGCAACCACCTGCTCATAAACCTGTTTCTCTTCACCAGTAGTGAAAGGTAAAGCACCGTATTTTTGGACGGCCTGCTCAAACTCCTGCTTGGCCTTGTTGAAGGTTAGAGCTCGTTCACTCACCTCCTGATCATCCTTGTTAAGGCCACCAATTACCTGGGCCAGCTCTGAACGGCGCGCATCCAGCACGGCGACATGCATCTGACTCGCCAGACGAGTAGAAGGCAACAAATTGCCGGTAATGGTCTCGGTATCACTATGGAGCTTTGCTAACTGACTGATGGAGAACCAGGCCAAGCCAAGAACCAGCAAGGCCAGAATGGCAAATCCGGCGCTCAGTTTCTGGCCAATAGACATGTTTTTGAACATATGAGGGCTTCCTTGAAATGAGTCTGCACTCCCGCAAATCCGCCGGGAATGGTCACATAGAGCATAGTCTGCAAGCAGAAAGTCGAAGGCTTTCATATCGCTTCTGCATACAGGAATATCGGCCCGTTCACTTCACTTCTAAAGAGACCTTGTCCGTTCACATTCTAATAACTATTCCATCAACTCAAGAAGATGCTGACGCAACCCGGCAGGATCGCCCAAAAAGTCAGCCACTCGAACAGCACTCACCTTACCGTTGTGCATCAACCCAAGGGTGGGATAACCCTGACCGCCTAGCCGTTTCATCCAGCCCTGGCTATCTGCCAGATGTTGCAGCAAGGGGGCCTGCAGATAAGCTTGCTGGAATGCCTCGGCTGAAATCCCCTGCTCTGCCGCCAGCGTGGCTAGAAACGCTGGCTCACCAATCCAGATCCCGTCCCGATAGTGGGATTGCTGGATCCGGTGCAACATGACCAGCCCATCGCCCCCCAACGCCGTGACGGCCAAAACCGCACGGATCGGCAGCTCGGAGTCCAGCAGACAGCCTTCCCGCAGCAGCAGTTCGTTAAAGTAGCGTTCGCCAAAATGCTGGCCGGTCAGCGCTTCGATCCGCTGATCATGGGGGCGCACATAATCACGCAATGCCTCGCCCATCGGCTGACGGCGACTACCCATCCAGAGACCGCCCGCATGCAGATCGATCTTGAGCCCAGCAATGGTGGCAGCCGCCTGCAACAGGGGGGCGGCACCGTAGCACCAGCCACAGAGGGGGTCATAGACATAATGGAGGGTGGTTTGTTGTTCGCTCATCTTCATTCTCGCTTCGATCTCGGATAAAAAACCGGGCCCTTAGGCCCGGTAAAAAAACACAGGGAAAGCAGGCTCAGTGGCTTACCACTTCATCTCGCCGGTATTGACCTTGGCACCGATGGCCAGACCATCGTCAACCGGCAGTGCCGGATAGGCTTTCTTCAGAGCCTCAATCAGCTCACCGGAGTTTTTCGCCTTGGCCAGCTCCTGTTCGAAACGCTCTACATAGTCACGGGTAAAGGTCACAGCAGCAGTGCCTTTGGGAGCAGTCCCTAGGAAGTGGCCGGGTACCACACGCTCGGGTTTCAGGGCCAGCAGGTTATCCAGCGCCTTGACCCAGTTGCTGCGAGCAGCCTTGGTCTGGCTGTCCGCCATCCAGACATGCACCCCGTGGTAGACCGGTACACCACCAAAAGCAGTCTTGATGGAAGGGGCCCAGAGGTAGGCATTCGGGGTATTCATCTCTTTGATTTCAATCTTCTCGCCATCCAGCGTCAGGTGGCTGGCGGTCATCACTTGCGGCACGGTCAGGCTCTTCGGTGCACCCTTCCCGAGGATCGGGCTCCAGTAGCTCAGCTTGGCATCCTTGGTCTGGTTGATGTGGTCAACCACATGCTGGTCGGCCAGCACTTTGACATCCGGGAACGCCGCCATGACCGGCTCCAGACCGAAGTAGAAGTCGGGGTCACCGGCACTGATATAGACAGTGGTCAGCTTCTTGCCACTCTTCTTGATCATGTCGACCAGCGCCTGACCATTTTGCACATCGAATTGGGCATCGATCAGGATGGCCTCTTTGTCACCGGTCACCAGTGAGGAGGAGACCGGGAAGATCGCCTTCTCGCCAGGGTTGTAGACGGTCACGCTCAGGGGGGTGGCCAGTGCGGCGCCACTCAGCAGGGTGGTCGCCAGAGTCAGGTTGCGGATCAGGGTGTTGTTCATCATCTATTCCTCATTAAGTATTCGGGGGTTCATTTGATGGACACAGTGTATTGGATCACTTAAGGTGCAAATACAGCATAAAAGGCGCATCACTGTTGCACATATCGAACATATAGAGAGCCATACATGGATCGACTGACCGCATTGCGGGTCTTTGTCAGCGTAGTCGAACAAGGGAGCCTGAGCGGCGCCGGAGAGAAACTGGATATGTCGCGCGCCATGGTGTCGCGCTATCTGGCCGAGCTGGAGAGCTGGATGGGCGCCCGCCTGCTGCACCGCACCACCCGTCGTCTGAGCCTGACCGGGCCGGGAGAGGAGGCGCTGAACCGGGCCCGCGCAATGCTGGCACTCGGCGAGGAGATGGAGCAGATCGCCGTGAAGGGGGATGACGCCCCCAAGGGGCAACTGCGGATCACCAGCAGCTACTCCCTGTCAGAAGCACTGCTGGTCGGGGCTGCCAACGACTATCTCGCGCAATACCCGGGGACGGCCATCGACATTCTGCTGCTCGACAGAACCGTCAATCTGGTAGAGGAGCGGATCGATCTGGCGGTGCGCATCACCAACGACCTCGACCCCAATCTGGTAGCGCGTCGTCTCGGCACCTGCCACTCGGTAGTCTGCGCCAGCCCGGCCTATCTGGCCCGTCATCCGATGCCACACAAGGTGCAGGATTTGGCGCTGCACAACTGCCTCACCTACACCTACTTCGGCAAGAGCCTGTGGGAGTTCAATGGACCGGACGGTCCCGAGTCAGTGCCGGTCAGCGGTAACCTGAGCGCCAATATCTCCAACCTGCTGCTGGAAGCAACGCTGGAAGGCGCAGGGATCAGCCTGCAACCCCGCTACTCGGCCCAACCCTATCTGGAGCGCGGGGAACTGGTGCCCCTGCTGACCGACTGGCAGCCCAAGCGGCTCGGGGTCTACGGGGTGTATGCCACCCGCAAACAGATGTCGCCACTGCTGCGCAGCTTCCTCGATTTTCTGCTGGCCCGCATGGCGGCGGATCCCATCTGGCAGGAGTAAGCACTCCGCACACCCAAACATAACGAAGGGGCCGCTGCGGGCCCCTTCTTCACTCTGACCCCTTGATCAGGCTTCAAATCCGAATGGTTCTGAATGCGGCGCTTCCGGCTGCGCACTCTCGTCCAGGAAAATATCCCGATAAGCCACATAGATGGAGTAGTTGAGCGCCGGGATCACCACCAGCAGACCTACCAGCAACAGCACAGCACCAAACAGCAACAAAATGGCTGAGAGTAGCCCCCACCAGAAGAAGGGAAAAATATTGCGCCAGCAGCCGAAGAAGCTCAGCCGTACCGCCTGGATGATGCCGATATCGTGGTGGTAGATCAGCGCCGGAGCAAAGGTGACCCCCATCAGCACGGGAATGATGAGCAGCATCCCCACCAGCAATACCAGCAGCAGTTGTTGCAACTGACTGGCTGAGACCACCATGCTCTCGGGATCCTGCGTCAGCAGCGGGAGCAGCCCCCACATGGAGAGCAGACCGAGACAGACGAGGCCCACCAGGCTGAACAGCAGCAACACCAGCAGACCGCCTAGCATCAGCGGGGTCAGCTTGTGGCGAAAACCGGCGAAGAGATCGGCAAACTGCAGCGGCTCCCCCCGATAACCCCGAGCGGCGACCGCCACCCAACCCGCGCCCCACACCATGTAGAGCAGCTGGGAGATAAGGCCACCCGCTGGCAGTTGCTCCAGCAGCATACCCACCATAAACCAGACCAGCACCATGGCCACGCTGATCCCCATCCCCTTGTTGAAGATATCGAACCCGCTGCGAACCCAGAGCCAGCCACGACCTGTCGTGTACCGGGCCGGAGTGGTGCGCAAAGGGGGTAATCCGTTCATATCGTCTCCTCGGAGTGTCGGTGGCATCAGTGCCGGAAGCCGATTCTAGAGCCAGGGCGGGGGCGACTCAATGGCGAAGCGGCCCGACCACGACATAAAACCTGACGCAGCTACGCACAAAAGGGGCATCAGCCACGCCCCGCCACTGGCTGCCCCGACCATAACGAGGCACAATCTGTCCCCTCCTCCAGCCGCGCCTGTCGTGGCCAGCATGTCGTGACCACCCTTTAGTGATCGGCGACTGCCGGACAGGAGGTTGTCATCCCGCCATCCCGGGCGTTTTAACATCGAGTGATATCGTCATGAGAGTTGTGTGTTGTCTGTTGTTGTTACTGGCCAGCCATTCAGTTCTGGCCGAGGGTTTTATCAGTCGCCTGCTCAACCATCCGGTGCCAGGTGGCGTTGCGGTGATCCCTCTTGGCGCGTCACCCACTGCCCCCACGGCCCGCTATCACGACAAACCCGTGCTGGTAGTGCGCGAAGACAACCAGTGGATCGCCATCGTCGGCATCTCTCTGAAAAGCAAGCCCGGCACCCAACAACTGACCACAGGTGATGGCCGCACTCTCGGCTTCACCGTCACCCCCAAGCACTACCGCGAGCAGCACATCAAGCTCAAGAACAGCCGTCAGGTCAATCCGCTCGCCGAGGATATGACACGTATCAACCGCGAGCTGGCGGAGCAGACCCGGGCTTACCAGACCTTCAGCCCCTACCAGCCGAGCAACCTGATGTTCGACAAGCCGGTCAACGGCCCCCTCTCCAGCCCGTTTGGCCTGCGTCGTTTCTTCAATGGCGAGGAGCGCAATCCCCACTCCGGCCTCGACTTCGCAGTGGGTGCCGGCACCCCGATCAAGTCCCCCGCCGCAGGCAAGGTGATCCTGATCGGCAACTACTTCTTCAATGGCAATACCGTCTTTGTCGACCACGGTCAGGGGCTCATCAGCATGTTCTGCCACATGTCGAAGATCGATGTGAAGCTCGGCCAGAGCCTGCCGCGGGGCGGCATCGTCGGGCGAGTCGGTTCGACCGGCCGCGCTACCGGCCCCCATATGCACTGGAACGTCAGCCTCAACGACACCCGGGTCGATCCCGCCATCTTTATCGGCGCCTTCAAGCCCTGAATCGGCAGAGCCCGTTAACAAAACATCCTCTAACAAAACAGGCAGCCCATGGCTGCCTGTCTGCTATCTGCACGTCGAACCTGATTACCTATCCGGCCAGCGCATGGGCGCCGGACTCCCGACGCATCGCCCGCCACATCACCAACACCAGCAATGAGCTGCACGTTGGCAATGCCAGCCAGACCCCGGGCACGCCCCACAGGGTCGAGAAGCCCCACAAGAAACCGCCAATCAGCACCAGCTTGCCACCAGTGAGCAGGGAGGCGATGCGGGCCCGATTGATGGCCTGGAAGTAGGTGGCCCCCACCAGCAGCAAGCCCTCCATCGGCAACCCCCAGAAGTAGAGCCAGATCCCGAGGCTCGCCACCGGCAGCAGGGTAGCGTTGTCCCCGGCAAACAGATAGACCGCCGCCTCCGGCCACAGATAGAGCGGGATCATCGCGGATAGGGCGATCCCCAACGTCACTCCGAGTGCCAGATTGCGGATCCGCAGCACCCGCCGCCAGTGACCGGCGCCCGCGTTGAAGCTGGCGATGGGCTGGATACCCATGGCGATCCCCTCGAACACCAGATAGAAGAAGGCCTCGGTGTAACTGATCACCCCGTAGGCCGCCACATGCAGCGAAGTACCCACCGCCAGCAACGCCTTGTTGTGCAGCGCCAGCACTACAGAGAGATAGAGGTACATCAGAAAACTGGAAATCCCGAGGCGCACCGTCTCGCCCATCAGCCGCAGGTCGGGGCGCAAGGTATCCCAGCTTATCCGCAGCTGGCTGCGCGGCGTGAAGAAGTGCCACAGGCAGGCGAGGCCTGTCACGGCCTGAGAGAGCATGGTGGCGGTCGCCACCCCGGCCAGTCCGAACGGGAACACCACCATCAGCAGATAATCGAGCAGCACGTTGAGCAGCCCCCCGACTACCATGATGAGGGTGACAAACCCGGGGCGGCCATCGTTGCGCAGCAGCGAGCTGAACGCCATCGACAGCACCGCAAAGACGCCAAGCCAGGCGTAGGCCTGCAGGTAGGAGAGCCCGGCGGTGAAGATCTCCCCCTCCGCTCCCATCCAGGCCAGCATGGGCTCGCCATAGCGGATCCCGATAAAACTGAGCAGTGCCGAGGCCAGCAACACCATCACCAGCGCATTGCCGACGATATGGCGGGCTTTGGCCGGGTTGCCCTGCCCCAGATAGAAGGAGACCAGCGACGAGGCCCCCATGCCGATCAGCGCCCCTACCGCATAGAGCACGGCGCAGATGGGATAAGCCAGCATCAGACCGGCCATCCCATCTTGACCCAGCACATGGCCAACGAAGATGCCATCGATGGTGACATAGATGCCGGTGATCAGCATGGCCGCAACGGTCGGGGTTACGTAACGCCAGAAAAGGCGAGATAGCGGGGCTGTGCCCAGATCAACAGCTGACATATTCGACTCGGTGGAGAGAAAGCGGCCGGGATCATAGCGAAACGGCAGCACGACTTCCTGTTATTTGTGTTATGAATCATTAATATAGACTGCTTTACCCGCCTCCCTGCCCTGTTTTAGGCTAGGGCCACCTCTTCTGAACGGAAACGAGCCTCATGTTGCAACGCCTGCTCACCCTCTTGCTGCTCTCCCTTCTCTTGTTGCCGCCAACCGTGCGCGCCGACGATGCCATTGCCCAGGCCGAATCCCTGTTGCAGAGCGTGCCCAAGAGCGATACCCCGGAAAACCAGAAACTGCGGGAGAGCTACCAGCAGGCGCTGCAATTTGCCAGAGAGGCCGAGCGTTACCGGGAGCAGAGTAAAGCCTATCAGCAGATCCTTATCGATTACCCCAAGGAGTCGGCACGCCTCAAGGAGAGCCTGCACAACTATCAGCCCGCAGCTCGCCCGCCGCTGGCGAGCCTCAAGGAGGAGGCGCTGCGCCAGGCCATTGGCCTGAGCAGCAACCGCCAGCTCAACCTGCGCAAGGAGCGGCAGGGGGTGATGGACAGCCTCAACCAGCTGGAGAGCACCGGGCAGGAGTATCACCTGCGGGTGGATGATCTGCGCAAGCAGCTGCAACTGACCCGCAGCCAGCTGGAGCGACTGAGCTTCAGCAGCGAATCGGATCGCCAGCAGGAGGCACAACTGCTGCTGACCAGAATGAAAGAGCAGAGCCTCTCCGACCGGATCCAGATGCTGGAGCTGGAGCAGCTCTCGGCCCAGCAGCGCAACGATCTCGGCAAGCTGAAGCTGCAGGAGCTCAATCTGGCCATCGCCGACGAGGATGAGTGGCAAGCCAGCCTGCTGACCCAGCAGAACCAGCTGCGGCGGGAGAAGACCGAGCAGGCGCTGGAGGAGAGCGAACGGCTGCGCAAGCAGCTCACCACCGACATGCCGCTGCTGCTGGAGCAGCAACAGCAGAATCAGGCACTCTCCATCCAGCTCGGCACGCTGGAGGATCAGATTGAGCGGGTGCAGGACGAGCAGCGCAGCGTCGACAAGAATCTGTTTGAACTGAATGAACTGGTCAACTCGGTACGCGAACAGCTGGAGTGGCTGCAGATCAGTAATGCCTACGGCGAGAACCTGCGCAGCAAACTCTCCGATCTGCCTCCCCAGTTCCCCCTCGACAAGCTGGAGTCCGCCATCGTCAGCGCCCGCATGGCCAAGTACCAGTACGAGAGCGAGCAGGATGGGCTCAAGGATACCCGCCAGCTGCGCGACAAGCTGATGGCCGAAGAGGAGGTGACGCTGGATCGGCCACAGCAAGCGGTGCTCGACAACCTGCTCAAGGCCCGGCGCCAGCTGCTGACCCGGCTCAACGACGCCTCAGACACCCTCATTCAGGAGCAGACTCGTCTCAAGCTGCTATACAGCCGTCAGAACAGCAAGATCGACGAGATCCGTGAAATAAGCGCCAGCCACCTGTTCTGGATGCCGGATGTGCGCCCCTTTACCCCACGGGTGATGCTCGGCATTCCCGCCGCGCTGACCCTGGCCTTCAACCCGGATAACTGGCTGCAACTGCCCTACGCCATCGCCGAGAACAGCCCGCTGAGCCTCACGCTGGCCGGTATTGGGCTGCTGGTGCTGGCCTGGAGCTGGTTCAAGCTGGCCCGTCACCTGAGCCTCTATTGCGACCATATTGCGCCGCGGATCGGCAAGGTAACTCAGGACAAATTCAGCCTCACCAGCCGCTTGCTGCTGCGCTCCCTGCTTGCCGCCCTCCCCTTGCCCGCCATGGTGCTGATGGTGCGCGGCCTGCTCGAAGGGGCCTGGCAATACCCGTTTGCGGTGGCGGTGGCGCGCGGTCTTGGCGAGATCTGGTTTCTGCTGCTGGCGCTGGTGATGGCCCGCCATCTGACACTGGAGAGGGGGATTTTGATCCACCACTTCCGCTGGCCCCGAGAACAGGTGCAAAAGGTATGGGGGCAGTTTCGCACCCTGCTGCTGGTGCTGATCCCGAGTTTCTTTGTGCAGGGGATGGCCAACAGCTATCAGGAGCACGCCTTCTACGACTCCCTCGGCCGGATGGCCTTCATGATCGGCGCACTCTGGCTGCTGCTCTTCTTTGCCCGCCTCAACCGGGAGCGGCTGCCACTCACCTGGGGCCAGACCGACATGACCAAGCCTCATCTGCTGCACCACTTCATATGGAACAGCCTAATGCTGGCGCCGCTGCTGGCGGTGATTGGCGCCTTGTTTGGCTACTTCTATACTTCGCGCACCCTGCTGCGCCAGCTGGAGCTGAGCCTGCTGATGGGGCTCGGCTGCCTGCTCATCTACTACTTGGCCAGACGCTGGATGCTGATCCAGCGCCGCCGCCTCGCCTTCGAGCGCGCCAAGAGCAAACGGGCCGAGATGCTGGCCCAGCGCGAGCGTGACGACAATCAGGAGGAGCTGAGCTCGGAGATCCCCGATGTGGTGGAAGATAACGAGCTGGATCTCGACACCATCAGCGCCCAGTCGCTGGGACTGGTGCGCACCCTGCTGATGCTGGGCTTCACCATGCTGGTGGTGGTGCAATGGTCTGATCTCAACTCGGCATTCAGCTTCCTCAGCAATATCGAAGTGTGGCAGGTGAGCAGCAAGATTGGCGGCATCGAGCAACTCTCTGCCATCACCTTGCAGGATCTGATGCTGACCGCCTTCGTCTTCATTCTGACCGTGGTGACCGCCCGCAATCTGCCGGGGCTGATGGAGCTGACCCTGTTGCAACACCTGAGCCTCTCACCCGGTACCGGCTTTGCCCTCACTACGATCAGCAAATATCTGGTGATCCTGATCGGCGCCCTCACCGGCTTCTCCATGCTCGGCATCGACTGGTCGAAGACCCAGTGGCTGGTCGCGGCTCTCTCGGTGGGGCTGGGTTTCGGTCTGCAGGAGATCTTCGCCAACTTTGTCTCCGGCCTCATCATCCTGTTTGAGAAGCCGATCCGGCTCGGTGACACCGTCACCATCCGCGATCTCACCGGCACGGTCACCAAGATCAAAACCCGGGCAACCACCATAGTGGATTGGGATCGCAAGGAGATCATCGTGCCCAACAAGGCCTTCATCACCGAGCAGTTCATCAACTGGTCGCTCTCCGATGCCATCACCCGGGTCAAACTGCGGATCCGGATCGGCCTGACCCGGGATCCGAAACTGGTGCAGCGCATTCTGGAAGAGTCCATCCAGGCATCGACCCTGGTATTGGAGACGCCGACGCCCGAGGTCTTCCTGACCGAATTCACCGACTCAGCGCTGATCTACGAGATCCGTCTCTACGTCAATAACATGGATCACCGAATGCCCATCACCCACGAGGTACACTCGCTGGTGCTGGAGAAGATGCAGCAGCAGGGACTTACCCTGCCCCATCAACAGATCGACATTCACCTGAGCCGCGGCTGATCCGCGAGGTAAAAGGAGCAGAACATGCAGATTATTGCCCACCGTGGCGCCAGCGGTCTGGCACCGGAGAACACCCTCAAGGCGATGGCCAAAGCGCTGGAGCTGGGAGCATCAGCCATCGAGATCGACGTGCAGGCGGCCGATGGCGAGTTGTGGGTCTTCCACGACCGACGGCTGGAGCGCTGCACCAATGGCAAGGGGGTGCTGACCGAGCAATCCCGCTCCTATCTGGAGCAGCTCGATGCCGGTGAGGGAGAGGTGATCCCGACCCTATGGCAGGTAATGGAGATCATCGCCGGACGCTGCGAGTTGCATATCGAGCTCAAGGGCGCCCATACCGCCGATGTGGTGGCAGCCCTGACCCGACGGGCAGAGGTCGAGCTGGGCTTTACACCCGGACAGTGGGTGGTCTCCTCCTTCCATCACCCGGAGCTGGCCCGATTTGCCGCCTCGCGGCCCGATATAAAGCTCGGTGCCCTGACTGCCAATCTGCCACTCAACCTGGCGCTGTTTGCTGATGAGCTGGGGGCCTGGTCACTTAACTGCGACGTGGATTTTGTCGACCGGACACTGGTGGAAGATGCACATCAACGCGGATTAAGAGTTCTAGTTTATACCGTTGATTATCATGAAGATTATGAAAAACTAGCCAGCATGGGGATCGATGGAATCTTCACCAATCGTCCAGATCGCTTCCTGTAGCCACCTGACAAGGATACATATATGGATAAGCTCTGATTTGGGCACTAACTTTACATAGCAAATTAGGGATACAAGGATCTCAACTTAAGCCGATAAGAACAGGCACATAACAATAACCAGTTTCCTAACACAGACTGACGCTCACAAGGATGTAACTATGAACTTATCGATTAAAAACAAGCTGGTCCTGGCTATCGGCATCATCATTCTGGTGATTACCGGGGTACAGGTCTGGTACAACACCTCGCAATTGCGCAGCGAAACCCAGCGACTGGTCTGGAATATCATCGACGAAAGTTCCATGGCCAACGTCAAGGGGATCTCCCGCTGGGTTGACTCCCGTATCGCCATCGTCAGCAGCACCAAGGAGGCCTTTGTCAAAGAGGATGAACCCATCAGCCATCTGGCCCAGTCCATGAATGCCGGTGGCTTCGACCTGGTCTATGCCGGTACCGCAGACGGCGAAATGATCCAGAGCAAACCAACCGATTTGCCCGCCGGTTATGACCCACGTCAACGCCCCTGGTACAAAGACGCAATGGCTGCTGGCAAGATGACCATCACCTCCCCTTATGCCGATATCTCCACCGGCCAACTGATTGTTACCATTGCCGAGCCGTTCCAGCGCGGCAATACCCAGGGGGTCATCGCCGGTGACGTCTCCATCAGCTCACTGATCTCGGACATTCTGGCGGTCACCACCGAGGGCACCTACGCCATGCTGGTGGACAGCAATGGCACCATCATCGCCCACCCCGATGCCTCCCTGAGCCTGAAATCCGCCACCGCTCTGGCACCGGAACTGACTGCGGCCTACATCAATCAGGTCGCCCATGACGGCATGATCCACGAGCTGGTGATCAGCGGCAAGAAAGAGGTCTACGACTTTAATGCCATTCCCAATACCAACTGGTATTACGGCATGATGGTGGATGAAGAGATCGCCTACCAGTCGGTACGCCGCATGGTTACCTCCTCCTTCATTCAGGGGCTTATCACCATACTGATCGTGGCAGGCTTCTCCTATGTCGCCATCAACGGCTCGCTGGCCCCTCTGAAAACCCTGGGCGAAGCGATTGCCGATCTCTCCCGTGGCAACGGCGATCTGACTCGCCGCATCAAGATTGAACGTGAGGATGAAGTAGGCGCGGTTGCCAAACACGTCAACACCTTCATTGAGCGGATCCATGTGATGGTACAAGATATCTCCAACTCCTCCGGCCAGCTCAATCAGCAGGCCAAGTCCTCCCACAGCATGGCGGAGAAGGCCAATCAGGGGCTGGCACGCCAGCAAAACGAGATCTCCCAGATCGCCACTGCGGTACACGAGATGTCGGCCACTGCGGTCGAGGTTGCCAGCAACGCGGAGCAGACCGCCGAAGCGGCCCGCAGCTCCTCCAGCAGTTGCGAGCATGGCAAGCAGGTGATCGCCCGCAACCAGCGCTCCATCACCGATCTGGCCACTCAGGTGGAACAGGCTTCCAACATCATTCAGGAACTGGAGAAAAACGCTCAGGAGATCAACACCATCCTATCCACCATTCAGGGCATCGCCGAGCAGACCAACCTGCTGGCACTCAACGCCGCCATCGAAGCGGCCCGTGCCGGTGAACAGGGCCGCGGCTTTGCGGTGGTAGCCGACGAGGTGCGCGTCCTGTCACAGCGTACCCACAGCTCCACCGTCGAGATCCGCAATATGATCGAAACCCTGCAACGCAATACCCAGGGAGCGGTCAGCACCATGCACGAAGGCCAGCTGCTGGCCCAGAACAGCGTGGATGATGCCAACAACGCCACCCATGCGCTGGAACAGATCACCACCTCGATCAACCAGATCTCAGACATGGCAACCCAGATCTCCAGCGCGGCTGAAGAGCAGCGGGCCGTCACCGACGAGGTAAGCCGCAACATTCAGGCGGTGAAAGATGTCTCGGACGAACTGGCAGTGGATGCAGACAGCTCACGCCATCTCTCTGAACAACTTAAAAATATTTCGGGTGAACTGAGCAATCAGGTAGGCATGTTCCGCATTTGAGCATGAGCAAAAGGGGCCGTACAGGCCCCTTTTATTTTTCTAAATAGCGCTTAATTTTCAGTGAGTAATCTCACATTACCCGCCAAATACCCCGCCTTGAAATCCTTGTGATTCGTCTGGGATTATCAGATCACCGCCGTGGTCACCGCAGCACTTCGGATTACCTATTTCTATCCGAATAGATAAATGCCAATAATTCTCATTAAAAAAATACAATAAAAAACTTAAAATTTTTTTCGCGAGTACCTAAAAAGAGAGGTGATTCGCATTTTATTGAAAGAAAACTACGTACAATCCAGAAGTTAAAGTACTCGTAGCTAGGTGTTCAACTGCTCAGTAACACCAAAAAATGACGATAATAACGACATTTTCATCCAGGGATTTGGGTGTTTTATAGAAAAATAACCAATAAAAAGGGAATAAAACCTAGCAGTTTGACTTGCATCAAGCCTGAATTTTTTTCATAGAGCAAAATCGTGCCCAGCAAATCTATCCCTAAGGAGGCAGATGTGGATATTATCAAGACCGATGTGGCCATCATCGGTGCTGGCGGTACCGGCTTACGCGCCGCTATCGCTATAGCCGAATCACAGCCAGACCTGGACATCGCCCTGATTTCCAAGGTTTACCCGATGCGCAGCCACACGGTTGCTGCCGAAGGCGGCGCCGCCGGTGTCGTCCGTGATGACGACTCCCTCGAAAACCACTTCAACGACACCGTCTCCGGTGGTGACTGGCTGTGCGAGCAGGACGTAGTGGAATACTTCGTCAACAACGCAACCAAAGAGATGATCCAGCTGGAGCACTGGGGTTGCCCCTGGAGCCGCAAGCCGGATGGTAAAGCCAACGTGCGTCCGTTTGGTGGCATGAAGGTTCCGCGTACCTGGTTCGCCGCAGACAAGTCCGGTTTCCATATTCTGCACACCCTGTTCCAGACCTCCGTCAAATACCCGAGCATCAAGCGCTTCGACGAGCATTTCTGCCTTGATCTGATCGTGGACGACGGCCGTGTCCAGGGCGTACTGACCTTCGACATCCAGAACGGTATCACCCGCTTCATCCAGGCCAAATCCGTGATCGTGGCAACCGGCGGCGCTGGCCGTGTCTATCGCTACAACACCAACGGTGGCATCGTCACCGGCGACGGCATGGCACTGGCCTACCGTCACGGCGTACCGCTGCGTGATATGGAGTTTGTCCAGTATCACCCGACCGGCCTGCCGGGCACCGGCATCCTGATGACCGAAGGTTGTCGTGGTGAGGGTGGCGTCCTGTTGAACAAGGATGGCTACCGCTACCTGCAAGACTACGGCTTGGGCCCGGAAACGCCGATCGGCCAGCCGAAGAGCAAATACATGGAACTGGGTCCGCGCGACCGCGTTTCCCAGGCATTCTGGCAAGAGCAGCAGAAAGGCCGCGTCATTCAGGGCCCGATGGGCGATGTGGTTCACCTCGACCTGCGTCACCTTGGCGAGAAGTACCTGAAAGAGCGTCTGCCGTTCATCTGCGAACTGGCCAAAGCCTACGTCAACGTGGATCCGGCCAAAGAGCCTATCCCGGTACGTCCGACTGCCCACTACACCATGGGTGGTATCGAGACTGACAACAAGTGTGCCACCCGTCTGCCCGGCCTCTACGCCGCGGGCGAATGTGCCTCCGTCGGTCTGCACGGTGCCAACCGTCTGGGTTCCAACTCCCTGTCCGAAATCGTGGTATTCGGCAAGCTGGCCGGTGAGCAGGCAGGTGAATTTGCCAAGACTCAGAAGCATGGCAACACCGAAGCGCTGGCCGCCAAGGCCGAGGCACTCATCAAGCAGCACCTCTCCCTGATGGATGTAGACGGTACCGAAAACCCGGCCGATATCCGCAACGAGCTGGGCATGTCCATGGAAGCCGGTGTCGGTATCTATCGTACCGAAGAGCTGATGCAGGGCACCATCGACAAGATCAACGAGCTGAAAGCCCGTTACAAGAAGGTCAAGATCAACGACAAGTCCTCTGTCTTCAACACCGATCTGCTGTACGCCATCGAACTGGGTTACATGCTGGACGTGGCTGAAGCCATGGCACACTCCGCCATCAATCGTAAAGAGTCCCGCGGTTCCCACCAGCGTCTGGATGGTTACGAAGAGCGCGATGACGTGAACTTCCTCAAGCACACGCTCTCGTTCTACAAAAATGGCGAAACGCCCTCCATCGATTACTCCGATGTGAAGATCACTAAGTCCCAGCCGGCAAAACGCGTGTACGGCTCCGAGGGTGAGAAACAAGACGAGGCTAAGAAGAATGGCTGAGATGATTGAAATTGAGATCCTGCGCTACCGTCCGGAACAGGATAACGAGCCCTGGATGCAAACCTTCCAGGTGCCATACCAGAGAGAGATGTCTCTGCTGGACGCCCTGCAGTACATCAAGGATCACCTGGACTCTACCCTGAGCTTCCGCTGGTCCTGCCGGATGGCGATCTGCGGCTCCTGCGGCATGATGGTCAACGGTGTGCCCAAGCTGGGTTGCAAGGCGTTCCTGCGCGACTATCTGCCGGGCAAGATGACCGTCGAGCCGCTCAACAACTTCCCGATCGAGCGCGATCTGGTGGTCGACATGTCCGACTTCATCGAGAAGCTGGAGAGCATCAAGCCGTACATCATCCCGAGCGAGCCGCGCAGCCTGTGTGATGGCGAGTACATCCAGACTCCGGCCCAGATGGCGCAGTACAAGCAGTTCTCCCAGTGCATCAACTGTGGTCTCTGCTACGCAGCCTGCCCGCAGTACGGCATCAACAAGAAGTTCACCGGTCCAGCGGCACTGGCTCTGGCCTATCGCTACAACGTCGACAACCGTGATGCCGGCGCCAAAGAGCGTATGCGCATCATCAGCCAGGACGAAGGCGTCTGGGGCTGTACCTTCGTGGGCTACTGCTCCGAAGTGTGCCCGAAAGGCGTCGATCCGGCGGCGGCCATCCAGCTTGGCAAGGTCGAAAGCGCCAAGGACTACATGATCGCCATGTTCAAGCCAGATTGAGAGCAGGATTGAGACCATGAACAACACTGATAGCAAACGTAAACCTTACGTCCGCGAAATGAAGAAAGACTGGTGGCTGAAGAACGCCTTCTACACCGGTTACATGATCCGTGAAGGCACCAGTATCTTCGTCTCCATCTACGCCGTTGTGCTGATGTGGGGCCTGATGCGCCTGGTTCAGGGTCAGGAAGCGTTCAACGGCTGGCTGGAATCCCTGCAAAGCCCGATCGCTATCCTGTTCCATGTCGTCGCTCTGGCGGCGTGCCTGTTCCATGCCAAAACCTGGTTCGCCCTGGCGCCGAAAGCCATGCGCATCTTCCGTGGTGAAGACCTGGTACCGGAGAAGCCGATCGTTCTCGCCCAGTATGTGGCGCTGGCGGTGGTGTCCCTGCTTGTCCTGATCATCGTGGCCTGAGGAGAAAACAATGAGACGTTCTGACGAACCAATTTACTGGGGTCTGTTTGGTGCGGGTGGCATGGTCGTTGCCATGCTGCTGCCGGTCATTGTCCTCATCACCGGTCTGTTGGTGCCCATGGGCATCATGGACGTGGAAACCATGAGCTATGACCGCGTGCACGCGTTCGCCAGCTCCTGGTGGGGTGCCTGCATCCTGCTGGTGATCATCGCTCTGCCAGTCTGGCACGGTATGCACCGTATCTACCACGGTCTGCACGATCTGGGGATCCACACCACCAAGCTGCACCACTATGTGTTCTATGGCTTTGCCTTCCTGGTATCTGCCATTAGTGTCGGCCTGCTGATGGTGCTGGTACTCCAGTAATCACATCTGACTGATTGACCAAACCGGGCCTCGTGCCCGGTTTTTTTTGCCCCGTTATCCCGCCCCTGCTTTTTATTCACTCAAACAATTCGATAAAAACCAGATTATCGTCCAATCATATGGCGATCACAGTCACATAACCCCAATACATTCGTCATTTGTAGCAAACCATTTTGACCACCATCAATTTAGTGACATCCATATCAATTATAATTATTCAGATTAAATAATTATTCATATGGAGCTAGCTAATGACAGACAAAACACGCTCGGTGAGCATAGGCAGTTACCTGGCACTGGCCTTCGCCGTGGTCTTCTTCTCCGGACTGTTGCAATCCGGCGAGTGGTACGGGGTATTCGATTTCACCACGCTGAACGGTTCGTTCGGTACCATGGTCCAGAGCGTCAGCGAGAATGGTGACGGCATCAAGACCGCCATGACCGACATGCGCGGCAAGGGGGGCAACGGCGCTCGCGATGGCTTCTTGTTTGCCCTGACCCTGATCCCCACCGTGATGTTTGCCCTCGGCATGATCAATGTGCTGGAACACTACGGCGCGCTGGAAGCGGCCCGCAAGTTGCTGACCCCGCTGCTGCGCCCGCTGATGGGGATCCCGGGCAACACCGGCCTCGCCCTTATTGCCTCCCTGCAGAGTACCGATGCCGGTGCCGCCATGACTCGTCAGCTCAAGGATGAAGGGCTCATCACCAAGCGTGAAACCGACGTGTTCACCATGTTCCAGTTCTCCGCTGGTGCCACCATCGTCAACTTCTTCTCCTCCGGCGCCGTGCTGTTCACTCTGACGCTGGCAGATGGCAGCCCGGCGGTCAGCTCCTCCATCGGTCTGGCTGTCATCGTGATGTTCGCCTTCAAATTTGTCGGGGCCAACCTGTTCCGGGTCTACCTCAATATGAGCGAAGGCAAGCAGACCGATAACAACACCCAGCAGACTCTCAACTCTCAGGAGCAAGCCAAATGAGCCAGGCCAACATCAAGAAACCCATCGTCACCGATATCTTCGTCGAAGGGGCCAAGAAGGGCTGGGTCATCGCCACCACCTCCACCGTACCCAACGTACTGATGGCCTTCGTCATCATCAAGGCGCTGCAGATCACCGGCGCGCTGGATGCCATGGGCGCCATCTTCTCCCCCGTCATGGCCATCTTCGGTCTGCCCGGTGAAGCGGCAGCCGTGCTGATCGGCGCCTGGATGTCGATGGGCGGTGCGGTCGGTGTGGTCATCACCCTGTTCGATCAGGGGATCCTCAACGGCACCCACATCGCCATTCTGGCGCCAGCCATCTACCTGATGGGCTCCCAGGTGCAGTACATGGGCCGCATTCTCGGCTGCATCGGCACCGAAGGGCGTTACATCCCCATCATGGTCGCCATCTCGGTACTCAACGCCTTCGGCGCCATGCTGGTGATGAACATCCTTCTCTGACCCGAATCTGATAGTGGAGCAAGCAATGACTTTTTCTCTGGATCAATACCTGACCGAACTGGCCCCGCTGATCAATCTGGATTGCGGATCCCTGCACCAGCCGGGCATTGCGGCAGTGGCCGACCTGATGGCTGCCAAATATGAGGCCATGGGCGGCTGGCAGATCAAGCGGGTCGACTGTGGCGCAGCCGGGGTGGGACTGGAGATCCGCAACCAGCCTGATGCGGCACAGATCGATGTAATGCTGATCGGCCATATGGATACCGTCTTCCCCCTCGGCACCGCCGCCGCCCGCCCGATGAGCATCGATGGTGAGCGCGCTTACGGCCCCGGTGTCTCCGACATGAAATCCGGCCTGCTCAACATCGTCTATGCCCTGCGTGAACTGCCCCGCGAGGTGCGCGATCGCCTGAGCATCTGCGTCTGCATGAACCCGGATGAGGAGATTGGCTCCCTCCACTCCAGTGACTGGCTGGCAGCGGTGGCCAAACAGGCGAAACAGGTGCTGGTGGCCGAAGCGGCCCGCGCCGATGGCTCGCTGGTCAAGGCGCGCAAGGGGATGGCCCGTTATCGCATCGACTTCACCGGCAAGGCGGCTCACGCGGGCAACGAACCGCAGAAGGGGCGCAGCGCCATCACCGAGCTGGGCCACTGGATCCTGGCCATCAACGCCCTGACCAACTTCGAGAGCGGCACCACCCTCAACATCGGCATTGTCGAGGGGGGCAATGGCGCCAACATAGTGCCGGCCCATGCCAGCGCCGTGGTAGACGTCCGCTTCTGGGACAATCAGGAGTACCACCAGATCGACGATCATCTGCTCACCCTGGCCGAGCGGCCGCATCTGGACGGCGTCACCATCCAGCTGACCCGCGAGGCCCACAAACCGGCCATGGTGCCATCAGAAGGCACTCTGGCGCTGATGCAGCTGGTGGAGGAGTGTGGCGCCGAACTGGGACTGCCAATTAGCTGGCAGGAGGTGGGGGGCGGCTCCGATGCCAACCTGACCGCCGCCCTCGGCATTCCCACTCTGGATGGTCTGGGCCCCATCGGTGCCGGTTTCCACAGTAACGAGGAGTATCTGGATCTGGCCAGCATTGCCCCGCGCATCGAGCTGCTGGTGAAGGTACTGACCCGTCTGGCAGCCTGACAGCCTCTCACGTAGAAAAGGGCCAGCCGGTTTGCACCGGCTGGCCCTCTGTCCATCTGCTCCTCCTGAATGACAGCCCCCTTTGCTATTACTCCATCGGTGGCAAGAAGCGGCGCATCACCTCATCCGTATGCCCCCCTTCCTGAAATGCCACCAGCGACTGATTGAGGATGTTCACCAGCTGGTGGGCGCGGGGGGAGCCCTTGCTCACCAGCAGATAGAATCCCTTGCGGCTGGGCAGGGCGAGATTGAGCAACCCGCTCTCGCTGCGGTAGATGCCAAGGCTGATGCCTGCCACCAGAGGTTCGATTTCGCTCGGCAGAAAGTCGCAACGATCCCGCTCCAGCATATCGAGCGCCTGCTGCAACTGCTTGACCCGGCGTGGCTCCTGCGCAAGCCCGTAGGGCGTGTAGTTGTAGCCAATCACCCCGCACACCCGGGAACGATTGACCGTCTGCAGATCCGGCGGTTCGGGGTAGCGGCGCTTGAGATAGAAGAAACCGAGGTGGGTGTAGTAGAGGGGAACGCTGTAGAAGGCAAACTCGGCCCGCTCCGGCTTGTAGCTGGCATCCCAGGTCAGCTCGCACAGACCATTCTGGCGATAATCCGCCAGCTCCTGCTGCACCCGCGCCCAGGGCAGATAGCGGATCTGGTGCGAGAGCCCGCTCTGTTGCAGGGCATCGAGCACCAGCGTTGTCGCCGAACCGGTCAGGCGGCTGGTATCGGGCACCCCGTCCTTGCGCTCCCAGTAGGTAAAGGGGGCCCACTCGTTGCCCTCCCCCAGACAGATCTTCACTGGCGGCTCTTGCCCCCATAGCGCGGGGGACAAGATGGCCATCGCCAATCCCGCCCACCATGTTGCCACTCGTTTCATCTCCCGCTCCCGGACTGTTTATCCCTCTTGCAGCTTAGCCCAGAAGGGATAGAGCTCACTTTGCAGGGGTGCTTTCATGCCACAACGCCAGCAAATTGGCCGGAATGGCACCATAACGAAGCTGCGGCGTCTGGTGCCAGTCAGCCAGCTTTTGCAGGGCTTTCGCCAGATCCTGTGCAAGCTGGCGGGTCACTCTCACACCAGCTTCCAGATAGAGGCTCTTGATCTCGAAGATCCCCTGCTGGCGATGGGCCTTGGCATCCATCCTGCCCACCAGCTTGCCGCGATGGAGCAAGGGCAACACGAAGTAACCGTATTGGCGCTTGGGGGCCGGGGTATAGCACTCGATGCGATAGTCGAAGTTGAACAACTCACTGGCCCGTTTGCGATCCCACACCAGCGGGTCAAACGGCGACAAGGCGGTGGTATGGGTTGCCTTGAGGGTGCCCGCCTGTGCCCTTGCCAGCTCATCGGCCAGCGAGGCGTGCACAAAGGCGCCGTGCTGCCATCCCTCCACTCGTACCGGCAACAGTTCACCCTCGTCCGCCAGTTGATGGAGCAAGGCGTCATATTTGCCGCGCCGCAGCCG
Source organism: Aeromonas sp. 84A (assembly GCF_051919345.1). NCBI lineage: Bacteria > Pseudomonadati > Pseudomonadota > Gammaproteobacteria > Aeromonadales > Aeromonadaceae > Aeromonas > Aeromonas sp. 84A. The sequence goes on along the minus strand of NZ_JBQBEW010000001.1, from coordinate 1,494,152 downwards.
GTAGTAGTCCGCCACCCAACCGGTTTTGACCAGCCCCAGCGCCCGGCAGCTGGCGCGCACCATATCCCGTTGGGCCTGCTCGACGCTTGGCAGATCCCGCTGGTCGCTCCACTCGGGGAGCACCCGTTCGGCGAGATCATAGACCCGCTGAAAGTTGCGCCGCTCCCGTACCATCAGCTGACCGCTGGTAAAGAGCACCTCCAGATGGCGCTTCTCCGGCTTCCAGTCCCACCAGCCATTGCCCTTGCCGGTTGTGCGTTCAAAGTCAGCCGCCCGCACCGGGCCGTGCTGGCGAATGCGTTCGATAAGCAGGTCGATCTCCTGCTGATGGGTAGCGAGCCAGTTGGCCGAAAACTTCCAGCCCATGGCGGCGGGGTCGAGCATTCGGTGGCGCAGCAGCCGGTAATTCTCGCGGGGCACAAAGCAGGCCTCGTGGGCCCAATATTCGAAGATCTCGCCGTCGGCCAGCAACTGCTCCAGCCAGCGCGGTTCGTACTGGCCAAGGCGGCTAAAAAGCACCAGATAGGGGCTGCGCGCCACCACCGAGATGGTATCGATCTGCAGCAGCGCCATGCGGCGAATGGTGGCCAACAGATCGGCCGGGGTCGCCTTGCTGCGACGGGGGGCGAGCAGCCCTTGCGCTGCCAGTTGCAGATGACGGGCATCTTGCTGTGACAAATGGGTAATCGACATCAACAACCGCTCCCTGGTATCTGACCATCGCGCGCCCGGCGGATGGCCAACAAAACCGGGGGAGGTACCACGCTGGTATGCCTCCCCTCCCTGTGTGCCAGCGCCGCTATGAATGGGCCGGGGGCAAGACCAGCTGATTCACCACCAGCATGATCTCTTGATAAGTGGCCTCTACCGTCTCGGGAGTCGGCTCCAGAATCAGGTCATCGGCATAGCCGTTGATGAGGGAGGTGATCTGACGCGCCAGTCGCCGGGCATCGCCCGCCACAAACTCGCCGCTGTCGATCCCCTTTTGCAGGATCTGCTCCAGCACCTCCCGCCACGCCAGAATGATTTTGCGGTAGCTCTCGGCAAACACAGGGTCGCGCAGTGACTCGTTCCAGGCATCCAGATAGATGGCCCAGGAGGCATCCTGACTGGTCGGCAGGTTGTCCCGCACAAAGAGCGGCAACGCTTCGCGGGCCGGCAGCGGCAACAGCCACTCCCGCTGCTCGGCGATCTCCTGATAGGTGAAACGCTCCACGGCGCAGAGGCAGAGCTCCTTCCAATCCTTGAAGTAGTGGTAGACGTGGCTGCGCGCCAGACCGGTGCGCTCGGCAATATCACGGGTTGACGATGCCGCCATCCCCTTCTCTCGAAACAGGGCCAGTACGGCCTCGATGATCATCTCTTTGCGCTGTTCTGCTGATGGGCGTGCCATCTGACCTCCTGCGATATCAATCGAACTGCTTGACTTTGAGCAGTCGCTCAAACAAACTTTGAGCACTCGCTCAAAATTAGCGTTTCCGACATCTTAGGAGATAACCCATGACAACACCAACCACTTCGGCAGCCAGTTGCAACGAGCAGGCCACGCCGTTGCCACACTCGGCCGGTCGTTCGCTGGGGGCGATTGCACGGGCCAATCCCCTCAAGCTGGCGGGCACCTTCTCGCTGGTGGCCCTCGAAAACATCCTGCTGGTGGTCTATCCCCTGTTCGCCGGCTTTGCCATCGACGCCATCGTCAAGGGCCAGTGGTGGCAGGCCTCGAGCTACGCCCTGATCGTGCTGCTGTTCTGGCTCATCGGCGCCCTGCGCCGGGCGGTTGATACCCGCACCTTTACCCATATCTATGCGGCACTGGCGGTGCCGGTGATCCTGACCCAGCGCCAGCAGCAGGAGGGGCAATCCACCATAGTGGCGCGGGTCACTCTGGCGCGGGAGTTTGTCGACTTCTTCGAGAAACATATCCCGATCCTGGCTACCAGCCTGATCTCCATCGTCGGGGCGGCCGTGATGCTGATGGTGATCGAGTTCTGGGTCGGCATCGCCTGCATGGGGGTATTGCTGCTGTTCGGCCTGCTACTGCCCGGCTTTTCGCGCAAGAACCAGCTGCTGCACGAGCGGCTCAACGATCGGCTGGAACACGAGGTCAAGCTGGTCACTCATGCCCAGTCAGCCAGCCTCGCCCGCCACTACCGCGCGCTGGCCTGGCTCCGTATCCGGATTTCGGATCGGGAGGCACTCGCTTTTCTGGCGGTCGGCATCAGCGCCTCCCTGCTGTTCCTGCTGGCCATCACCATGCTGATGGCCCAGCCCCAGGTCTCGGCAGGCCATGTCTATGCTGTGATGACCTACCTCTGGAACTTTGTCACCAGCCTGGATGAGGGGCCCGGTCTTGCCGATCAGCTGGCCCGGCTGAGAGACATAGGCCGCCGGGTCAATACCGCCCAACCCGATGAAATGATTTGATATTTTGTATCTGTAACCGGAGTAGAAGATGAATCCGACCACCCTTTGCCAACGAGCGTTGACCATGTGCATCAGCTGTTTTTTCCTCACCGCCTGCGGCCCCAAGATGAGCGACTTTGAGCCCAACACCAGCTACTGGTTCAAGGAGAAACCGACAGAGGAGAGCGCCCCGCTGGCACAAGACACGAAGGTGGATATCGCCATCATAGGTGGCGGCTACAGCGGCCTCTCCAGTGCATGGCATCTGGCCAAAGCCAATCCGTCGCTCAAGATCGCCATCTTCGAAGCCCGGCAGGTGGGCAGTGGTGCCTCGGGCCGCAACGGCGGCATGGTGTTGCCGGGCTCCGAGGTGATGGATCTCTACGAAGAGGGGGAAGCGAGCAAACGCCACTACGATCTCACCGTCGCCAGCATGCGCAAGCTGCAGGCGCTGGTCGCCTCAACCGGCGTCGAGGCCGACCTCAAGCTCGATGGCTATGTAGAGGCAATCCTCGATGAGGAGGATATCGCCGAGTACCGCGACTATGTGAAAACCGCCAATCGCCTCGGCATCCCGCTCCAGTACTGGAACGCCGATACCACCGAAGAGAAACTGGGCACCGACCGCTACGTGGGGGCGGTCTACGACCCCAATGGCGGTCAGGTACACGCCATGAAACTGGTCAATGCCCTGCGCAAGGCGGTGGAGCAGGCGGGCGTTACCATCTACGAGCAGAGCCCGGTAATGGGGATCAAGGAGGGCAAGCAGATCGAGCTCAATGTAGCCGACAAGTACAAGGTGACCGCCGACAGCATAGTGCTGGCGACCAACGGCTATACCTCAAAACTTGGCTACTTCAGCGGCCGGGTCTTTCCGGTACACGCCCAGAGCGCCGTCACCGAGCCGCTCACCAAAAAGCAGCTGGCCGCCATCCAGTGGCAGAGTCGGGTGCCCTACTACGACACCCGCAACATCCTGTTCCATCTGGTATTGACCCCGGATAACCATATCGTCATCGGTGGCGGCAATGCCGAGTACGTCTTCAACGACGGCCTCAACTACAAAGGCGATCTTAACCGGGTCAGCGAGATGATGATGACCGAGCTGGTGACCCTCTATCCGGCCCTCAAGGGGATCAAATTTGAGCAGGTGTGGGACGGGGTGCTCGGCATGACAGGTGACAGCACCGAAGCGGTGGGGGTAATGGGGGCTCACAAGAACATCTACTACGCTCTCGGCTACAACGGCCACGGCATCAACCTCTCCTTCCTGTTTGGCGACATTGTAGCCAGCCTCTATCAGGGCAAGGATCACCCCTGGTTCAACCACGCGGAGCAGACGCTGCCAATGTGGCTGCCGCCAGAGCCGTTCAAGTCAATCGGCGTCAAATCTGCCCTGATGTACTACCAGTGGCAGGACAAGGGCTACAAGGAGTAACCGAGAGCCGAGCAAGAAACAGCCGAGTAACAGACAAAGGCACGCCTCACTGCGTGCCTTTCTGCAATACCGCCACATCGGCGTGGGGGAAGCTGAGCTCGGCCTGCCAGCTGGCGGCCAGCACCTGAAACGATGCCTCGGCAAAGAAGACGATGTGGGTCGGGTCGTGGCGATAGCGCCAGTTTTTAAAGCGCTCGTCACCGAGCACCCGCTGGGTCTGCAGCACCAGCAGGCCACCAGGCTTGAGGCAATCCCACAACTGCGCCAGCACCGTGCGCGGCTCGGCGATATGCTCGATCACCTCGGTACTGGTGATGAAGTCATACTGACGCGTCAGCAACTCGGGAAAATCGGCATAGAACTTGTCATATCCAACCATGTCGTAACCCGCCTCACGCCCCATCGCCACCAGCGCCGGGCCCGGGCCACAGCCAAAATCGAGACCACAGGCAGGAGTTGGCACCCGGCTCAACACCTCGCCAAATGCCCGCATCAGAAAGCTGCGATAACGGGGATCATCCACCCGGTTGTCGTGACCGTCATAGACCGCCTTCTCCGCCGCCTCATCCAGATGATCCGCCTCATCCAGCCAGACCAGCTCGCACGCGAGGCAGCGATGATAGCGCTTGCCCGCCACCGGCAGGGGATAACTGCGATGGCTGGCACACAGGGGGCAGCTGACGGTGGATGACATGGCGGTTCCTCTTGGGGGCTTCCTGTTGGATAACAGCGGCGCAGATTGCCTGCCCGCTGCCTCGCTGACAACTTTTTTTGCTCCTTAAGGGTTTCTTAAGTTTGCCCTTTTACTCTCAAACCATCGCAAGAGAAGGAGTCACCCATGACCATCGAGATCCAGGCCCCCTACCGATTGCTGCTAGCCAAGTCCCCGCAGCAGGTCATGGCGCTGCAAACCTATATCCAGGCCGCCTACACCCTCGAGTTCAATGCCCGCATCCCCCATTTCCTCCCCTGCCTGCTGGGGCTCTATCGGGCGGACGGGACGCTGGTCGGTGCCTGTGGTCTCAATCATGCCAGTGAGGGGGCTCTCTATCTGGAACAGTATCTGGAGCAACCCATCGAGGCCGCCATCAACACCCGCCTCGGGGTCTACCCGGCACGCAATCGGATTATCGAAGTGGGCAATCTGGCCTGCAGCGAACCAGGCAATGCCCGCCTGATGTTCGCGGCCCTGTGTCGTCTGCTGTGTGAAAACGCCCTCGACTACGTGGTCTTTACCGGCACGGCCAAGCTGCGCAACAGCTTTGCCCGGCTGCAACTCAATCCGGTGGAGCTGGCCCCCGCCCAGGCCCATCAGGTGGGGGCCGACGCCGATGCCTGGGGCGAGTACTACCGTTGCCAACCCAAGGTGATGGTGGGTGACATCAATCAGGGGCGCGAGGTGCTGGCCCAGAGCAGCCTGCTGCTCAATCTGCTGGCCCCCATGCCGACCCTGTTTGAGGATGCCGGCAAGAGCAGTGATAACCAGCCCCATCAAAAAAGGTGCGCCCAATGAGCCTGTTCGACGCCATCGCCAAACATGCCCACGAGGCTCCGCAATCCCCTGCGCTGCTGAGCAGCCTGCAGCGTCTCGATTACCAGACCCTGTGGCAACAGATCCAGCGTCTGGCCAGCCAGTTGCAACAGCTCGACGTCAGCCGTCTGGCGCTGCAACTGGACAACGGCCTGCCCTGGGCGCTGCTGGATCTCGCCTGCACCCGCGCCGGTATCGTGGTCATTCCGGTGCCCCACTTCTTCAGTCAGGCCCAGCAGGCCTGGTTGCTGGAGAGCAGCGGCGCCGATGCGCTGGTCGGCCCATATCATCAGGGGTGGCATGCCGCCGAGCCGCTCTCGCTGATCACCGGCGAGCTGCCACTCTGGCGCCACACACCGGCTAATCGACCGGCGCTGCCCAAGGGCACCGCCAAGATCACCTACACCTCCGGTACCACGGGCCAGCCCAAGGGCGTCTGCCTGTCACTGACCCAGATGATGGCGGTGAGCCATGCGCTGGCCGAGCGAGTCGCGCCAGCCAAGGTGGAAAAACACCTGACCCTGCTGCCGCTGGCGACCCTGCTTGAGAACATCACCGGCCTTTATGTGCCGCTGCTGACCGGTGCCTGCAGCCGCATTCCGTCCCTCGGTGAGCTCGGTTTCACCGGCTCCAGCTCGCTCAACCCTGCCATGCTGGGGGAGGCCCTGCTGCGCTGGTCGACCCATAGTCTGGTGCTGGTGCCCGAACTGCTGCGCCTGCTGCTGGCGCTCTGCACCAGCACACCGACGCTGGCCCAGCAGCTCAAGAGCCTGCGCTTTATTGCCGTCGGTGGCGGCAAGGTGGCCCCCGACCTGATCAAACATGCCCGCCAGCTCGGCCTGCCGGTATACGAAGGTTATGGCCTCTCGGAGTGTGGCTCCGTGGTGGCGCTCAACAGCCCAGATGCTGACAAGCCCGGCAGCGTCGGCCGCCCCCTGCCCCACTGTCAGGTCACCATCGCCAGCGACGGCGAAATTATGGTGAGCGGCAGCGCCATGCTGGGCTATCTCGGCAGCAGCGAACCTTCTGCCATGCAGATCGCCACAGGCGATCTGGGTCATCTCGATGATGAGGGCTACCTCCATATCACCGGGCGCAAGAAGAATGTCCAGATCACCGCCTTTGGCCGCAACTTCTCCCCCGAGTGGGTGGAGGCCGAAGCACAGCTCTGCCCCGCCATCGCCCGCATCGTGGTGTTTGGCGATGGTCAACCCGCCAACGTGGCGCTGATCCAGCCCCTGCCGGGCAAAGAGGCGGATCTGCCACGCCAGATCGCAGGTCTGAACCAGCGGCTGCCCGATTATGCCCGGCTGCACCACTGGTTGCCGGTGGCACTCGACCAGCATCCCGGCCTGCTGACCGCCAACGGGCGCCCCCGTCGCAACGAGATTTACCAACACTTTTCCCGGCAAATCAGCCAATGCCTTACAGGAGAATCGTCATGAGCTTCTATCAGACTCTGCAACAAGCCACAGCCCAGGAGCGTGAGCATCTGTTCAACGCCCCCATTATCGAAGCCTGTCGCCGTGGCGACATCAGCCGTGACACCTATCTCGCCTTTCTGGCACAGGCTTACTACCACGTGCGCCACACAGTTCCGCTGCTGATGGCAACCGGTGGCAAGCTAGGTCAGGAGTACGAGTGGGTGCGCGGTGCCATTGCCGAGTACATCGACGAGGAGTATGGCCATCAGGAGTGGATCCTCAACGATATCCGCGCCTGTGGCGGTGATGCCGAGGCGGTGCGCCACGGCCAGCCCGGGCTGCCCATCGAGCTGATGGTCGCCTTCCTCTACGACCAGATCCAGCGCGGCAACCCCATGGGCTTCTTCGGCATGGTACAGGTGCTGGAAGGCACCAGCGTGGCCATCGCCCTCACCGTCGCCGACCAGCTGAAAAAGGGTCTCGGCCTGCCACCCCAGGCGATGAGCTACCTGAGTTCCCACGGCGCCCTGGATCAGGAGCACCTCAAGTTCTTTGAATCCTTGATGGATAAGGTCGAAAGCCCGGCGGATCAGGCCGCCATCATCCACGGGGCCAAGGTGGTTTATCGCCTCTATGGCGAGATGCTCTACAACCTCACCGCCACACCGTAAGTCGGCAGCAGACAGCAAAAAGGGAATCCATACCATGAACCTTGAAGGGAAACTCGTGCTGCTCACCGGCGCCAGCGGTGGCATAGGTGAGGAGCTGGCGCAGGAGCTGGCCGCCCAGGGAGCACACCTGCTGCTGCACGGTCGTCGCGGCCCCGCACTGGAGCGGCTGTGCAAGTCACTGCCCCACCCCGAGCGCCATCAGGTGGTGCTCGCCGACCTCGGCTCTGCGCAGGAGCGGGCCAAGCTGTTGCAACACCCTGCGCTGGAGGACGGGATCGACATCCTGATCAACAACGCTGGCTGCAACCAGTTTGCCTGGCTGGAAGATCAGAGCTTCGAACAGGTGGAGCGCCAGTTGCTGCTCAATATCGAGGCGCCCATCCAGCTCACCCGTGCCCTGCTGCCAACCATGCGCAAGCCGGGGATCATCATGAACATGGGCTCGAGCCTGGGCAGCATCGGCTACCCCGGTTACAGCGTCTACTGCGCCAGCAAATTTGCCCTGCGCGGCTTTAGCGAAGCGCTGGGACGGGAGCTGGAGGGGAGTGGCATCAAGGTGCTGCACTTTTCCCCCCGCGCCACCCGTACCAAGCTCAACTCCGAGGCCGCCTTTGATCTGAATGCAGCGCTTGGCACCCAGACTGACAGCCCGCAGGAGGTGGCCGAAGAGGCGGTCATCGCCCTGTGCAACGAAACCCGCCGCAGCTGGCTCGGCTGGCCGGAAAAACTGTTCGTGCGGCTCAACGCCCTGCTGCCCGGCATCGTCGATAAAGCGCTGGCCAGACAGCTGCCGATCATCAAACGTTATGCCCGTCATCTTCAGCCAGGGACGGCTGATGCCGGCGCCAACAGTGCGCCACAACCAGACTTGTCCCGCCCGATCCCGACCAAGAAGGAGCATTAATATGAATTTTTTCCGTCAATCCGTGACCTCTTGTGCCATCGCCATCCTGCTGGGGTCCTCCTCGGTCATGGCCGCGGGTGATGCCCTCGTCCCCATCCAGCAACAGTGGGCCGTCTGCCAGTATCAACAGAGCGGCAAGGCGAAAGAGAGCTGCCTCGAAACACTGAGCACCCAAGCCGAAGCGGCCAGCGCCAAGGAGCCTTTTCGCGCCGACCTGCTGATCTGGTCTGCCATCGTCAAGAGCACCTGGGCGGGGGCCAAAGGGGGGCTGGGGGCACTGGGTCTGGTGAAAGAGGCCAAGGCCAAGCTGGAGCTGGCGCTCAAGCAGGATCCCAAAGCGCTGGACGGCTCTGCCTACACCAGTCTGGGCTCCCTCTACTATCAGGTGCCCGGCTGGCCGGTCGGCTTTGGCGATGACGAAAAGGCAGAACAGCTGCTCAAGCAGGCGCTGGCCATCAATCCGGATGGCATCGACCCCAACTTCTTCTATGGCGACTTCCTGCTGGATCAGGGTCGCAAGGCCGAGGCCAAAACCTACCTCGACAAGGCGCTGGCAGCCCCGGCCCGCCCAGGTCGCGAAGTGGCCGACGAAGGGCGCAGAATGGAGATCCGCGATCGGCTGGCCAAGCTATAAAACCCTGATGGATCAAAGAACTATTTAAACTCTGCCCACCAGCTTGCATACTGGTGGGCAGGGTTGTTTATGCCACGGCACGCCCTGGCGCTTAGCCAGATCGCCACACCCAACAAACAGGGAGAAAAGAATGCGGATCCTGCTGGTGGAAGATGATGTGATGCTGGGTGATGGCATGCAGGATGCCTTGCGCCACAGCGGTTATACGGTGGACTGGCTGCAACAGGGGTTGCCCGCTCTGGCAGCCCTCAAGAGCGACGAATTCGCCGCCCTGATCCTCGATCTCAACCTGCCCGACATCGATGGCCTCAGCCTGCTGCGCAAGTTGCGGCGTGAAGGATACCAGCTGCCGGTGCTGATCCTCACCGCCCGCGATGCGCTGGACGATCGGGTGGTCGGCCTTGATGCCGGCTCCGACGACTACATGGTCAAGCCCTTCGCCCTGCAGGAGCTCAACGCCCGCCTGCGCGCCCTGGTTCGTCGCAGCAAGGGGCAGGCTCAGGCGGTACTGGAGTATGGCGATATCCTTATCTATCCCGAATCCCAGCAGGTCACCTATCAGGGGGAGGCGGTCAAACTCACCCCCCACGAATACAAGTTGCTGCAGGAGCTGATCAGCCAGAGCGGCCGAGTGCTGAGCAAGGATCAGCTGCAACATAGCCTCTACGGCTGGGATGAAGGGGCCGAGAGCAACGCGGTGGAGGTGCATATCCACCATCTGCGCAAGAAGTTCTACAGCGACCTCATCCGCAATATTCGCGGGGTCGGCTACATCATTCCCCAGCTCGAACAGCCAAGCCGGACACCCGCACGATGAAACGTCCGCGCTCCATTCGCCGCTTTCTGCTCACCGGTATCCTGACGATGGTGAGCCTGAGTCTCACCATCAGCGCCTTTATCGGCTACATGGAGGCGAGCCACGAAATGGAGGAGCTGTTTGATGCCCGCCTCGCCCAGTCGGCGCGCATCACCAATCAGCTGCTGGCCCGCTATATGGCCCAGCAGGGGCAACTGCCCGCCAACGGCACCGTCTATCAGGAGTGGGAGGCGCAGAACCCCGATGAGTGGCAAAAAGACCCCAGCCTCAACCTGACCGGCGAGGATCGGGAAATCACCCCTTACGGTCACGAGTTCGAACGCAATCTCTACTTCCAGCTGCTCGATGAAAAGGGCGGCCTGCTGCTGCGCGCCCCCAGCGCCCCGGAGCAGCCGCTGGTCACCCTGGCTATCGGCTTCGACACGGTCGAAAAAGATAATCACCAGTGGCGCACCTTCACTCTCTACAACCAGCAGGAGCAGACCTGGCTGGTGGTAGCCGAGCGGGACGACGAGCGCAGCGAACTGGCCAGCAAGATGGCCACCCTCACCATGCTGCCGCTGCTGATCACCCTGCCCTTTCTGCTGGCCCTGCTCTGGTGGCTCATCACTCGCGGGCTGGCCCCCTTGCGTCAGCTGGCCCAGGCCATCAGCGAGCGTCACCCCGCCAACCTGAGCCCGCTCAGCCTCAAGATAAGCGCTCAGGAGCTGACCCCCCTCACCAACGAGATCAACCGGCTGATGCAGGCGCTGGCGGAGACCATAGAGCGGGAGAAACAGTTCACCAACGAGGCGGCCCACGAGCTGCGCACCCCGCTGGCGGTGCTGCGCATTCATAGTGAAAATGCCCTGGCTGCCGAAGATGAAGTAAGCCGCCAGCAATCCCTGCACAAGATGCTGCAAGCCCTAGACCGCAGCGATCGGCTGATCCGCCAACTGCTGACCCAGGCCCGTATCGACAACCAGCAGGGTCTGGTATTGACCGAACTGGAGGTGGGTCATCTGCTGCAAGGAACCCTCGCGACCCTGGCACCCATCGCGCTCAAGAAGGATCAGCAGCTGTCGCTGGAGTGTGAAGTGCCGCAGCTGGTGATGGGGCAGGCCACCCTGCTCGAGCTGCTGTTCAGCAACCTTATCGACAATGCACTGCGCTACACCCAGCCAGAGGGCGAGATCAGGGTGCGGGTACTGCGAGAGGGCAACCGGGTGAGGGTGGATGTGAGCGACAACGGCCCCGGCATTCCCGCCAACGCCTTGCCCCGGCTGTATGAACGCTTCTTTCGGGTCAATCCCCAGCAGGGGGATGGCGTGGGGCTCGGCATGGCCATCGTCTCGCGCATCGCCCAGTTGCACGGCGCCGACCTCGATGTCCACAACCGGCCGGAAGGGGGGCTGGAGGTGAGCGTGTTACTCCCGCTCCCGCCGGCAAGATAAGCGATAAGTAAAGAGCCCGCGATGCGGGCTCTTTACTTTCAATGACAATCTGGCTGCACGGTAACGGTTCGACTGGAGTCCACTGGGCCCAGCTCCGCCAGCAGGCGGCGGCCAAGCAGCACCGGATAGATCATCTTGCTGCGATCCCGCAGGGTAAACCACTCCTCATACACCTTGTCCCCCAGACAGATGGACATGGTCACCGTTGGCCGCTGCTCCATGCCGCCCGCTCCGCGCACCGTCACGCTGCGCTCGACCCGCCGCTCGAACTGCTGCTTGACCAGCTTGCCGCTGTCGGCATCGGTCACCACCAGCATGAAGCGCACCCAGGGCTTGCCATCCCGTTTGAATCTGGTGATGGAGCGTGCATCAAGGGAAGAGGTGAGCGCCCCAGTGTCGAGCTTCATCTTCACCGCCACGCAGGTAGGCAAAATAAGCCCCTTCTCGATCCAGCCATAGCTGGTCGGGGTCTCAGCCAGCGCACTGCCACACAGTGCCAGCATCAGGGTGATCCCCACCATCATCTTGCCCATGTTACGGCCCTGCTTTGTCAATCCTGCGCCCAGATCTACCACAGTCTCATTGTGGGTCAATCCGATTTATTTCAGCTACTTGGATAATATCTGGCGGGTCAGGAGAGAGACGACAAAGAGTGGCCGAACGGCGGCCCAAGCGGGCGGGAATATCGCAGGAGAGCAAGGCACCGAACGGTGCTAGATGAAACTGGTGGTTAACCTCAGGTTGTGACGCCAAAGGCTACCACAAGGATTGACAAATTATCAGTCTTGTTCTGAAGGGATTTTTGCCTACACTGTTGTAAACCGGAGGGCCTGAAAACCACCGGTTTTTTTGCGCCTGCCGAAAATTTGCCACTGCAAAAGTGACTTTCAACAAGGCTCAATAAGGAATTTGTAATGCGTATCGAAGAAGACTTGAAGCTCGGTTTCAAGGATGTCCTGTTCCGCCCCAAGCGCTCTACTCTCAAGAGCCGTTCCCAAGTCAGCCTGACCCGTCAGTTCACCTTCAAACACACTCAGACCCAATGGCAAGGCGTACCCGTTATCGCCGCCAACATGGATACCGTCGGCAGCTTCGCCATGGCCCGCACGCTGGCCGGTTTCGAGATGATGACCGCGGTACACAAGCACTACAGCCTTGAGCAGTGGCAAGCTTTCGTCAACGAGACCGACCCGGCGCTGCTGGGCCATGTGATGGTCTCCACCGGCACCTCGGCTGAAGATTTCGCCAAGACCCGCCAGATCCTCGCCATGTCCGAAGCGCTGCGCTTCATCTGTGTCGACGTGGCCAACGGCTACTCCGAACACTTCGTCGAGTTCGTGCGCAAAATTCGTGAAGCCTGCCCCAACCACGTCATTCTGGCGGGCAACGTGGTGACCGGCGAGATGGTCGAAGAGCTGATCCTCTCCGGCGCCGACATCGTCAAGGTCGGCATCGGCCCGGGCTCGGTCTGCACCACTCGCGTCAAGACCGGCGTCGGCTATCCGCAACTCTCCGCCATCATCGAGTGTGCCGATGCGGCCCACGGTCTCGGCGGCCAGATCGTCGGTGACGGCGGCTGTACCTGCCCGGGCGACGTCGCCAAAGCCTTCGGCGGCGGTGCCGACTTCGTCATGCTGGGCGGCATGCTGGCAGCCCACGAAGAGTGCGGTGGCGAGATCGTCGATGTAGACGGCGAACCCTTCATGAAGTTCTACGGCATGAGCTCCTCCAGCGCCATGGACAAGCACGCTGGTGGCGTCGCCGAATACCGCGCCTCCGAGGGTAAAACCGTGCTGCTGCCCTACCGCGGCCCGGTCGAGAACGCCGTGCGCGACATTCTGGGCGGCGTGCGCTCCACCTGTACCTACGTGGGTGCCAGCCAGCTGAAAGAGCTGACAAAACGGACTACCTTCATCCGGGTTCGCGAGCAAGAGAACAACGTCTACGGTAAGGAGTAAACCTGGTTTATCTGGTTTATCTGCTTCACCGCCAGCTGAAAGAGCTGAACAAAGCACGCACCACCTTCATCCGGGTGCGTGAGCAAGAGAACAACGTCTACGGCAAAGAGTAACCTGCCACAGACCGCCGTCACGCGCTGACGGTTAGAAGCCAGTCAACCGGTGTGCTACCCTGCGCACCGGTTTTTTTGCATCTGGGATCCCGAGCCATGACAACTCCCCTGCCCCCGTTTGACTGGGACATCTTCTGCTGTGTCGTCGACAACTTCGGCGACATCGGCGTCACCTGGCGACTTGCCCGCCAGCTAAAACGGGAGGGGAATATTGCGGCACATGGCAATGAGGTTCAGGTGCGGCTCTGGGTGGACGATCTGGAAAGTTTCGCCCGCATCTGCCCCAAGCTCGACCCGGCGCAGGATGGCCAGTGGGTCGATGGCATCTATATCCAGCACTGGCATGAGACCCTGCCGACCGACATGACCCCGGCCAGAGTGGTGATCGAGGCCTTTGCCTGCGAGCTGCCCAACCTCTTCATAGAGCTGATGGCGAGCCAACCCAGCCCCCCATGCTGGATCAATCTGGAGTACCTCTCGGCGGAGAGCTGGGTAGAGGATTGCCACGGCCTCGCCTCGCCCCAGCGGGTTGGCAATAAAAGCCTCAACAAATACTTCTTCTTCCCGGGCTTTACCGCTAAAACCGGCGGCCTTTTGTGCGAGCACGACCTCATCGCCGAACAGGAGCGGTGGCAGCAAGATGATGCGGGACTTACCGCCTACTGGGCCAGCCTCGGTTTGCCGCCAAAACAAGAGAACGAGCTGCGGGTCAGCCTCTTTACCTACGAGAGCGATGCGCTGCAAAGCCTGATCGAGAGCTGGTGCCAGAGTGCCACGCCCGTCACCCTGCTGCTGCCGCTGGGGCGCTCTCTCAACGATGTGCTCACCGGTGCCGGTCTGACTGATGCCATCCCTGCAGCCAAAGCGGGGGATCTGCTCCACTCGGGCAACCTCACCATCAAGCTGCTGCCGATGACCGATCAGGCCGGTTACGATCGACTGCTGTGGAGCTGCGATCTCAATCTGGTGCGCGGGGAGGACTCCTTCGTGCGGGCCCAGTGGGCCGCTCGCCCTTTCCTCTGGCATATCTACCAACAGGAGGAGGAGGCCCATCTGGTCAAGCTGGAGCAGTTCCTCGACCACTATCTTGCTGATCTGCCTGTCGATTGCGCTCAATGGCTGCGCCGGTTCAATCTTGCCCTCAACCGTGGTGAAGATTGCGGCGAACTTTGGGCCCAATGGCCCCGATATAGCGCCATTTGGCAGCAACATGGGCGAAGCTGGTCACAGAAGTTGCTCCGGGATGGGGATCTCGTCACACGGTTGGTGAAATTTTTAGAAAGCCGTATATAATCTGGCAGTTTTTATCCGTCCGTTTCACGAACAGGAATTTTTTACATGAAAACCGCACAGGAAATCCGCGCTGGTAACGTAGTCATGATCGGCACCGAGCCGATGGTGGTTCAGAAGGCTGAATTCAACAAATCCGGCCGTAACTCCGCCGTGGTCAAAATGAAGCTGAAGGGCCTGCTGAACGGCAGCGCTACCGAGACCGTCTTCAAGGCCGACGACAAGCTGGACGTAGTTCAGCTGGAACGTAAAGAGTGCACCTACTCCTACTTCTCCGATCCCCTGTATGTCTTTATGGACACCGAGTACAACCAGTACGACGTAGAGAAAGACAACCTGGGTGACGTGCTGAACTACCTGGTAGACGGCATGGAAGATCTGTGTGAAGTGACTTTCTACAACGAGAAAGCCATCTCCGTAGAACTGCCGACCACCATCGTGCGCGAAGTTGAGTACACCGAACCGGCTGCCCGTGGCGACACCTCCGGTAAAGTGACCAAGCCTGCCCGTCTGAAAGGCACTACCTACGAGCTGGCTGTTGCCGCTTTCGTAGAGATCGGTGACAAGATCGAAATCGATACCCGCACCGGCGAATTCAAGCGTCGCGTCAACTAATTGACCGCTTTGAATTGATTGCAAAAAAGCGAGCCACCGGCTCGCTTTTTTATTGCCTCCGAGTTGCCATCACACCGCCCGCCTTCAGAAAATTCCGCCGCCGCCGCTAACCCAGATAACCGGGGGAGCACACTATGGCCAGATTATCCTTATCACTGCTGTTATTGACCATGCTGGCTGGCCATGTCGCGCAGGCGAGCGACGTTGCACCGCCCATCGCGGAGCCACTCCCCCTCGATCACTGGCAAGCGAGCGACTGGAAAGGGCTGCCCGATGTAACCCGGATCGACAAGCAGACGGTGCTGTTCGCCAAACACGACAGTGAAAACTATCTGGGGCTCGCCATTTTACTGCCCGACTGGCAGCGCAGCGGCCAGCTGTGGCAACTGACTCGCGCCCTCAGCCAACTGGGCTTTGATACCCTGCTGCTGCTCCCCTCTCCCCAGCAAACCGAGCTCGACCCTGCCGCCGAGAAGAAAGCCAAGGAGAGCGATGCCTTTCGCAAGCAACTGGCTGAGCGGATCAGCAAGCTAGCTGATGCCAAGCTGCAGGAGGGGGGCTTCAAGCTGATCCTGGCGCAAGGTACCGGCGCCGCCTGGACTACCAACCTCATCGCCAGCGAACAGTTACCCGCCCCCGACGCGCTGGTGCTGCTCGATGGCTTCTTCCCCAATCAGCAGAGCAATCAGACCCTGGCCAAACAGGTGGCTCAGGCGGCCATCCCCACACTCGATCTCTATCAGGAGGATGGCGGTCGCTGGCCACTGCTGGCCGCCGAGGCCCGCAAAAGCGAGAGCCGGCGCAGCAACAAGCTCAACTATCGCCCCTACGCCCTGATGGAGCTGGAGGAGACCCCCACCCGCATTCAGGGCTGGCTCAACCATCTGGGCTGGCTCTAAACCAGCCGCCACCGTGGCGCAATAAAGCGCGCGCCAGCTCACATCTGCCGGATAAAGCCCAACCCTGCCACGGCGACGATCTGGCCCTGACCGCATCCTCTTTGGCATCATGGCCTCTCGAACCTGAACAATGGCAGGAAGGCTCATGCAGCAGATTGTGTTTCTCGACAGCGATACCCTGGATGCGGGCATCACCCTGCATCACCCCGACTTCCCCCACCACTGGCAGAGCTATCCAAGTACTACCCCGGAACAGGTGGTGGAACGGCTCAAAGATGCCAGCATCGCTATCATCAACAAGGTACGGATCGGCGCCGCCGAACTGGCCCAGTTGCCTGAGCTCAAACTCATCGCGCTCGCCGCAACCGGCAGCGACAACGTGGATCTGGAAGCGTGCCGCGCCGCCAACGTCGGGGTGTGCAACATTCGCAACTACTCGGGCCCCTCGGTGCCGGAGCACGCCATGGCGCTGATGCTGGCCCTGTCACGCAACCTCTTCTGCTGGCGCCAGTCGCTGCTGGAGGGGCGCTGGCAACAGAGCGGCCAGTTCTGCTTTTTCGACCACAACATCATGGATCTGCACGGCAAGCAGCTTGGCATCATCGGCAAAGGGACACTCGGTCAGGCGCTTGGCGAGCGGGCCAAGGGAATGGGGATGACAGTGCGTTACGCCCAGAGCCAGGTCGGCGCCAGTCACGACGAGGATCGCCTACCCCTCGACGAGTTGCTGCAAAGTTCGGATGTGATCAGCCTGCACTGCCCGCTCACCCCCTACACCCGCAACCTGATTGGCGAGCGGGAGCTGGATCTGATGAAACCGGGCGCTCTGCTGATCAACGTCGGCCGTGGCGGGCTGGTGGATGAGGAGGCGCTGCTGCAAGCGCTGGCCAACGGCCGCCTCGGTGGTGCCGGTTTCGATGTGGCGAGCGTCGAACCGCCGCCTCCCGACCATCCCTTGATGAAGGCGCTGCAATACCCTCACTTCATTCTGACCCCCCATGTGGCCTGGGCCAGCGAAGAGTCGATGCAGCGACTGGCCGACCAGCTGATCGACAACATCAACGCCTTTGCCGCCGGTCGCCGCCAGCACCGGCTGGTGTGACTGCACGATCGAGTCACCACACAATGCACAACGGGGCCAACAGGCCCCGTTTTGCATCTTCCGCACTCACTCACTGCACACGCATCAATCGTCGTCATGCCATCTGTGCTTCTTATGCTTTTTGTACTTCTTGTGGTGCTTGTGATGGTGATGATCATCGTCATCATCGTAATAACGATCCTGGCTCTTGTGGCCATCGCCGGTCTTGGCACCGATGGCTGAACCGCTCGCCCCGCCGACCCCGGCGCCGATCAGCTGACCGGTATCGCCACCGACACTCTTGCCGATGGCTGCACCGCCCAGCGCCCCCACCGCGCCGCCAAGGGCCGCTTCATTCTTGTTGCCCTTGTTGGCCGTTGCCGCACCACCAGCTGCGCCGCCAATGGCCGCACCAACCAGCGCACCGGTATCGCCCCCCAACTCCTTGCCGATCATGGTGCCCGCCACCCCGCCTGCGCCGCCACCGAGAATGGTATTGAGGGTCTCGGAGGCGTGCACGGTCGTACTGCCAGCGAGCAAGGCGCCCAACAGGGCCAGTGCGCGAAGCGCGCGCGAATTCATCTCCATGGGTACTCCTGTCAAACCTGATTAATATTCAGCGGCACTATACAAAGCGCCACGGGGTTCGCCAGCCAGCAGAAATGAGGGATGCGACAGTCAATGGCCGCACGGCTACTGCCAAAAATGGAAGAGTAAAATCAAGCGATTGAATTTAAAGATTAAAATCACCAAAAAGCCAAACTATTACGGCTGGGTGACCCACAATCTGGTTGTCGTGTCCCGGCACAGGCCCGCCGCGCTGGGACAAAAGCTGTCAGTCAGCAGCCTCATCCGCCAAATGCCAGCAGTTCCGGCCAGCCTCCTTGCTGCGGTAGAGGGCAGCATCAGCCCGCTCGAAGATAGGGCCGGCGGCAGGAGAATGGCAGGCGCCGCCGGCACTCAGGGTGATCGGCCCATGGTGTTCACGCCACTGTTGCTGACGCACCAGTTCAAGCAGACAACCGAGTTTCTCCGCCAACTCATCCTGTGGCTGTTGCAGCAGAGCGGCAAATTCATCCCCACCTATCCGGTAAACCGTACTCACCCCCAGCACATCAGCAAGACAGTTGGCCACCCGACACAGCACCTGATCGCCGAAGGCATGGCCCTGGCTGTCGTTGACCCCCTTGAAGTGATCGACATCAAACAGCAGCAGCCAGAAGCACGCCCCCCTCTGCTCCAGTGCCGCCTTGTGCTGCTCGAAGGCTCGTCGGTTCATGATACCGGTCAGGGGATCCCGCAACAGCGCATCCTGCACCTTGAGAAAACTGACCCTGACCTGATCGATCTCGTTCAGGCTGCGCCGCACGAACCAGGTCTTGGGCTCACTGACAGGCGCTGAACGCTCCAGATCGCGCACGATGCCGGTCAATGAGCCCGACACCAGCTCCTGCTCCTGGCGGAAGATCCGCACCAGCAGACTCAGGCTGCAACACCAGATGGCAAACAGAGAGAGCAGTGGAAAAACCACCATCTGCAACGCATCGTAGAGGCTGTCACGAAACAGTACTGGCGGCAGATAGATGTTGAGATCCCAACCAATATCCGCCAGCTCACGCTTGATATAAGTCCCATGCCACAGCACATCCAGGCCGAGCCACTGCTGACTCTGATGCTGCTTGATGGTGTTGGTCGCCAGCAGATCCATATTGCTGCCCACTACCAGCTGCTCAGTGTCACGTAAGGTCAGATAGAGTGCCGCCTGATTACTACCGACCGTGCGCTGCAGCGCCTGCTGCAGCGAGTCGAATGACATGTCAACCATCAGCAGACCCAGCAACTGCCCCTGCTCGTCCCTCACCCGTTTGATCAGGCTGAGAATCAGCTCCTGAGTATTGTATTCAGGGTAGGGGCCAAACCAGACGGGCTCGTCGCCCGGCATGGCGGTCACCTGATACCAGGGGCGCAGCGCTGCCTTATAACCTGGGGGCGCGAGCCACTCCGGGTAACTGTCGATGCGATCCGCTTTCAGGTTGTAAAAGTAGATATAGTGGTTGCCGGGCTTGATCTGATGGGCAATAGCCCAGATGGGAGAGTCGGCCGGCTCGCCGCGGGCTATCTTCTCCTTGTCTAGGGAGCCCTCCAGCACTGCCAGTTGCCGCTCATTGACCTTCACCATCTCGTGGATCAAGGACGCCTCAACGGAGGAAGCCATGTGACCGAAGCCGGATACCGTCATGTCGATATCCCGCAGATAGCTGGCAATGGCCATGATGATCGTCACGATCAGGATCAACAAGCCAAGCAGTGCGGAGAGGGGGGCCAGCACATAGTAACGCTTGTTGAGATACGAGCGGCTCACATGACATCCGAACAGGGGAAAACATAGCGGGATTGTGCGAGAGAAAGGAGAGTGAATCATTGATTAATATCACTTCAACGCCCCTTTAATGACATTTCCAATACTAACAAAACATCAAGGTTCGCAAACGAATATCAACTGACAGGAAAAACGCTAGTTACCCCGGGTTAACCCCGCTCTGCATTGCGGGTGTTATAGTCTATACCTGACGCGGCCGGCGCTGGACACACCGTCCATCACCGGCTGCAACGCCAAGCAGAACAAGGAGATGTTATGAGCAGTCCGTTTATCGAACAGATCAAAGCACGTCGTACCATCTATGCCCTGGGCGACCAGGTGTCCCATACACCGGAGCAGCTGACAGCCCTGATCCAGGATGCCATCAGGCACAGCCCCTCCTCCTTCAACTCCCAGAGCTCCCGTGCAGTCATCCTGTTTGGCGCCCAGCATCACAAGCTGTGGGATATCGTCAAAGCCGAGCTGAAAAAGATTGTGCCGCCGGAAGCCTACGCCCAGAGTGAGGCCAAGGTAGATGGCAGCTTCCGCGCAGGCTTTGGTACCGTGCTGTTCTTCGAAGACACCGACGTCATCAAGGATCTGCAGCAAAAATTCGCCCTCTACGCCGACAACTTCCCCATCTGGTCGGAACATGCCACCGGCATCGCCCAGTTTGCGGTCTGGACGACGCTGGCGCAGGAAAAAGTCGGTGCCTCCCTGCAGCACTACAACCCCCTCATCGACGAGGCGGTACGCAAGGAGTGGAACCTGCCCGCCAGCTGGCTGCTGCGTGCCCAGATGCCCTTTGGCAGTATCAAGCAACCGGCCGGCGACAAGACCTTTATCGACGACGCTACCCGTTTCCGCGTTTTCAAATAACGGTCAGATGGCAAAACGCCCCCGCATCTCGGGGGCGTTTTTATTGCGGCATACAGTGTTGATGGCGATGGTTCATACCGCAATCTGCGGTCGTAATACGCTCTATCCACCGCTCAGGCGAGCAGCGTCACCAGCAGGGACTCGCCTTTCCCCAACGCAACCTTAACCTCGCGCCAGTCGCGGATCACCGCCACCACCGCCGGATTGAACGGCGCATCGCCTCCTACCTGCACCACGGTGCAACCTGCACGCAGGGCACTCTCGATACCGGCCGGGGCATCCTCAAATACCAGACAGCAATCAGGCGAGACGCCAAGCCGTTCAGCCCCCAGCAGATAGGACTCGGGATCGGGTTTGCCATTGATCACAGCTTCGGCCCCCACCAGTACGTGGGGCAGCGGCAAACCGGCACAACTCAGGCGATGGCGGGCAACCCGCTCACTGGCGGAGGTCACAATGGCCCAATGCTCTGGCGGTAAGCGGCGCAGCAACTCGCCAGCCCCAAAGATGGCGTCGCCACCGGTATGCTGCATCTCCAGCTCGTCGAGCCGGGCCGCTTCCCGCTCCACATCCAGCTGCGGGGCCAGCGCCCGGATCACCTCACGCGAGCGCATACCGTGGCACATAGCCAGTACCGGCTCTGGGGCAAGCTGATGATGCTGGCACCAGAGCCGCCACACCTTCTCCACATCGCCGGTCGAGCAGACCAGGGTGCCATCCATATCGAGCAGCAGGGCGGCGACCGCTACGGTTTTGGTGCCGCCTGTACAAACGGCCGGTTCGCGACTCATGCCGGTAATCATGCCGATACTCCCGTAAGCTCAGGCTCAGCCCCCTGTAGCGCATCGGCAAAGGCCTGCTGCTGGGCGGCACGTTCATAACAGGCGAGCGCCTGTTCAGCGCTGCCTGCCCACACCTGCAGCGGGCCGACCACAAACCCCTGTTGCAGCAGGCTGGCAAGCAGCTCCCCCGTTTCAGGCGCGGCCAGCGGTTGGGCCAGCACCAGCGTGCCCTTGATCAAAAAGAGATAGCGTTGGGTAGACATGATATGGCTCCTTGTTCCGGTTCAGAGGAGGGCGATTCCCCCCTTGCCGAGCCATTAGAACAAGGCGATTAGATAATTTATAATCAATAAATCGCCACCTTGGATAACCAATTGGAATGAAATTCGACTTGAGGCAACTACAGGCGTTTGTGACGCTGGCCGACACCGCCAACTACCGGGAAGCAGCCAGCCGCCTCTTTATCACCCAGCCGGCCCTCACCAAGCAGATCCAGGGGCTGGAGCAGACGCTGGGCTGCACCCTGTTCAAGCGGGGCCGCCATGGTGCCGAGCTGACGGCGCTCGGCGCCCAGCTGCTCACTCAGGCGAGTGCACTGGTCAAACACGGCAGGGAGTTCGAAAGCCATGCGCTGGCGGTGGCGAGCGGGGTAGCCGGTCGACTCAAAATTGGCTTCGGTCTGTCGAGTTTCGCACTGGCCCCTGCGCTGGTGGCCCGCTTCAAGCAGCAGGTTCCGGACGTGATGGTCCATCTGCAGGATATGCCCTCCGCGATCCAGCAGGAGCAGCTGCTCTCCGGCCAGTTGCAGCTGGGCTTTATGCGCAGACCTCACGTGCCGCAGTTGCAGGAGCACAGACTGCTGATCGACCGGCTGGTGCTGGCGGTGCCGACACGGATGACCGAGCCAGACCCGGCCGCATTCAACGTCCAGCAGGCACTGACCAGTCAACCCCTGTTGCAGATGGTGGGCCACCGCTGCCCCGGTCTCAGCCAGCAGATCGCCGGTTTTCTCGGCGCCAATCGGCTGACCGGCATGGTTCAGGAGGCCGAAGATATCCAGACGCTGGTGGCATTGGTCGCAGCAGGCATAGGCAACGCCATCCTGCCGCGCAGCGTCAGCTTTATCGCAGGGCCCGATGTCACCCTCTATCCTCTCTCTGGTCCCAGCTCCGAGTGGGAGGTCAGCATGGTATGGAATCCGGACTTTGCCGACCCCATCCGGGATCACTTCGTCAGGCAGGTGATCGCCAGCCATCCCCTGCCGGTGTCAGCCACACCCGAGCGCTGAAACCAACGCTCGCTGGTAGCTAACATCGTGCCACGTCAAAACAGTGCGACCCCATCAAGGGGGCGCATGCAGGACAAAAGCGGTAATGCGGCTCAACAGCTGGCGCAGTGACTACGGTTTTTACCCGCCCCCTTGGCGCAATAAAGCGCCGCATCGGCCGCAGCCAGCAACGCCCCTTCCCCCTCCAGCAGTTGCTCTGCCGTGTAGGTGGCAATGCCAATGCTGGCGCTAAGCTGAATATTATTTGCCACCACGATGTCGAGATCGTTGATGGCCTGGCGGATCTCCTCTCCAATCCGCTGAGCCGCATCTCGATCTGTATTGCCGAGGATCAGGGCAAACTCGTCACCACCAAAACGGCAGGGCAGATCCGCCGGACGCTGGCAGAAGGATTGCAGAAGATGGCCCACCAGTTGGAGGGAGCCATCCCCCATCTGATGACCAAGATGGTCATTACACGCCTTGAAGTTATCCAGATCCAGCATGATGAGGGAGAGCGGGGTATGTTCACGCATGCTGCGCCGCCACTCGTTATGCAAAAAGCTGTTGAACAGCCGCCGATTGGCCAGTCCGGTCAGGGGATCATGTTGGGAGAGGCTGGCAACTTCCAGCTCCAGCAGCTTGCGCTCGGTGATATTGATATGGGCGATGGAAAAATACTCGGCATCAAGCCCGGGTACCGGCGCGACTCGCATCATAAACCAGCGCTGGGTGTCGGGGCTGTGGCAGGGGTATTCCAGATAGAACTTCTCCTGCTGATGACGGATAACCCGGAGGATCCCCTCCACGGCAGCCAATCCAGAGGGCTCGGATTCAGCGTCACAAGCCCCCATGTAATTGACCCCAATCCAGTTATATCCCTTGGGCATACCGTTTTGCTCGGCAAACAGATCCCAGGCGAGATTGGTGTAATGGATCACGCCATCCCGATCTATCACCGATATCTGGTCTTCCAGCGAATCCAGCAGTGCAGCCAGATGATGGGCTCGCTCGGCGAAGTGACTCTGCCGCGTCTGTATCTCATCCGCCATGGTGGCCATCCTGTGGCAAAAGTGGCATACCGCCATCTATTAACAATTAAGTCAGCAGATAGAGTAAAGCACCCCATTCCCACTTAGCCAACTGAGACCAAATTTCACCATCGAACACCATCCGGCAAGGTTTCAGGACAGTTTCCCTGTTCCGGATAACAAGAGCACATCATGAGCATATGTATCTGATAAGTCACATTTAATGACCACACCACTGATTTTCACAGGGGATGCCATCTCCTTCCCCATCCATCTTGGTACCAGGGCAGTTTTGTAAAAACCAGGTTGCCTCCTCGCAGGAGGTCATCTGGGAGCAATGCTGCCGACCATCACACTGGCGAATAAAGGTCGTTGCCTGTGGCGTACTGACCTCCTCCTGATTGAAAGAGGAGACCGGCAATGGCGCCATCGACTCGGCCGAGAAACGGGAATAGATGGAAAAGAGGCCGACGAGCACCAGCAGGGGGATCAGTTTGCCACTCCAGCTGCTCTTGCGACGTCGATAGGGGTTACTTCTCTCTCTGGTCAAGGTAGGTCGTGGCGGCTGACTTGCCGCCCGAAACGATGGCGCCGCTGATGATGCGGCCGATCTTGCTGCTGATGATTCGGCCGAGGGCACGGCATCCGCCAACGTGAGCGGGCGATCGGGGAAAAAGACCTGTAACGCCCTCGGTTTGCCATCCTGGCCACTGCCGATCAGATAGGTGACACGCTCCCCCGGCTCTGGCACCCGACCATCTGATTGCAACGCCGTAACATGCACAAACAGCCCTGCACCGCGTGATCCATTGATTGTCTGCTCGGCGCCATTTTGCTCCGGCGTAATAAACCCAAAGCCGCGCGCCTCGTTCCAGCTCGCGATCCGTCCCTGATAACGCATCTGTCCATCCTTGTTGTTATCCATGTGAGCACTATCTTGCCCGACAATCATGTTGCCCAAAAGCGCTGCGGCCCGACAAGGGGCCGCAGAGTCAATCTCAACACGGTGCTCGGGTGCAGCCTGCGTTAAGGATCAAGCCAGCAGGGACACCTTGATGATCTCGGCGATGCGGCTCAGCATCCGCAGCGAGGTGTGATGCTCGGTGGCATCTGCGGCGGCGCAGGCATCCTCCAGAATGGTGATGGAGTAGTCGCGATCGTGACCATCCCGCGTCGCAGCCTGAATGGCCCAGCTGGTACTCACTCCGCACAGATAGAGGTGGTCGATGTGGTTGGCCCGCAGCGCAGGCTCCAGCGCCGTGCCATAGAAGGGGCTGACCCTGGGCTTGGCCAGCACCAGATCACCGGGTTGCACATCCAGATCCGGATGAAAGTCGGTGCCGCTGTCAGCCAAGGAGAGCGCCCCCAACTGGTGAGCCCGACCAAACATGGGGGAGCCTTTGGGTTGCAGCTGATAGCCGCCGTCAAAGCCCACCTTGATCAGCACTACCAGCCAACCGTGGGCGCGGGCATGGGCCAGCGCCTGATTGGCATGCGCAATGGCATCCTGCTCCACCACGTGGGCTGCCGAGGCGGCAATGCGCCCGTCGGGATGGGCAATATCGTTGATAAAATCGATCACCAGCAGTGCCTTGTTCATCACCTTTGCTCCTTCGCGCATTCAGCCCGTGCTATCTGGTTTCTACCTGTCAAACCAGCCCCAGTGCATAGCGCAGCGCCATTTCCTTTAAGGTGCCAGCTTTATCCGCCAGATTGAGTGCCAGATTACGGGCCAGCTTGAGGGGGCCAATCTCGTTGCTGAACACCCCGTAGAAGAGATCCATCCCCGACTGCATCAGCAGGTTGTCGGGACGACGGCGCCGCTCGTAACGCTCTGCCAATGCCAGCTGATGCCAGTCGGCGCCAGCTCCTTGCAGCAGATCAGCCCAGCAGGCCACATCCTTGAAGCCGAGGTTGACCCCCTGCCCCGCCAGCGGGTTGATGGTGTGGGCAGCATCGCCAAGCAGCACCACCCTACCGGCGTGATAGTCGTTGGCGTGGCGGCGCACCAGCGGGAAGCTCCCCTTGCCGGTGACGGTAAATCCGCCGAGCCGGCTTGGGAAGTGGCGACGCACTTCGGCGGCGAGCGCCTCGTTGCTCATGGCAGCCAGCGCGCGGATTCGGGTCGGGCTGTCATACCACACCAGAGAGCCGTGCTGACCGGGCAGCGGCAGGAAGGCGCGCGGGCCGCTCGGGGTGAACTGCTGCCAAGTGATATCTTCCTGCGCAAAGTCGGTGTCGATATTGATCAGCATGCAGTGCTGGCGGTACTCGAAGCGCGATACGCCGATACCCGCCAGCTTGCGGGTGTGGGATTCGGCTCCGTCACAAGCCAGCACCCAGCGGGCCGCCAGCTCGGTGCCATCATCCAGAGTCAGCACAGCTTCATCCGCACTCTGGCGCAGGCTGGTCACAGCCGCCGGGGTGTGGGTCTGGATGGTGGGAAAATCTTCCATCCGCTTGAGCAGGGCGAGCTGCACCACCCGGTTTTCGATGATGTAGCCAAGCTGGGGCAGACCGAGGTCGGCGGAATTGAAGCGGGTGGCAAAACCGTCCAGCTCCCAGGTCTCCAGCCGGCGGTAGGGACAGAGCCGCATCTGCTGCAGATGGTGCCAGGCACCGGCCTGCTCCAGCAGCGCCACCGAGGCCTGACTGATGGCGGAGACCCGCAGATCCAGCGGCTGCTCCGGCGCGTAATGCTCCGGCAGTTGGGTCTCGATGACCCGCACCGAGAGGCCCTGAGCTGCCAGCAGGCAGGCGGTGGCGGCGCCTACCATGCCGGCGCCGACGATGGCGATATCACACTGTTCCATACATTTATTCCTGAAAGGGTGCGTCCGGCGACAGCGCCCGGACGTGAACCGGATGGCTGCATGATAGCGCAAGGACGGCTGATAAACAGTGAGACAAACGGGGAATTGCTGCGTCAAATCAAGGAGAAAGCTTATTGAGCTTGCTGGCAACAGGTATCGGGTGAGCACCATTGCCAGCTGGATATTAGCTAGGCAGTATCCAGATTGCGGAGTAAAATGCGCGGTCCTTTGACCATGCCGATTTCAAAACAAGTCAAGAGAAGCAATGAGCAAGAAACTTCACATTAAAACCTGGGGTTGCCAGATGAACGAGTATGACTCGTCCAAAATGGCCGACCTGTTGGATGCCAGCAATGGCTACACCCTTACCGAAGAGCCCGAAGAGGCAGATGTCTTGCTGCTGAATACCTGCTCCATCCGCGAAAAGGCGCAGGAGAAGGTGTTCCACCAGCTGGGACGCTGGAAAAAGCTCAAGGCCAACAAGCCCGGTCTGGTGATCGGCGTGGGTGGCTGCGTTGCCTCTCAGGAGGGCGATGCCATCCGCCAGCGCGCTCCCTATGTGGATATCGTGTTCGGCCCGCAGACCCTGCATCGCCTGCCCGCCATGATCAAGGAAGTGCAAGAGGGCCGTGGTGCCCAGGTTGATATTGCCTTCCCCGAGATCGAAAAATTCGACAGCCTGCCCGAACCGCGCGCCGAAGGGGCCACCGCGTTCGTCTCCATCATGGAAGGCTGCTCCAAATACTGTACTTACTGCGTGGTGCCCTACACCCGCGGTGAAGAGGTGAGCCGTCCGCTGGACGACGTGCTCTACGAAATCGCCCAGCTCGCCCAGCAGGGCGTGCGCGAAGTGAACCTGCTCGGCCAGAACGTCAATGCCTACCGCGGCCCGACCTTTGATGGCGGCATCTGCACCTTCGCCGAGCTGCTGCGTCTGGTGGCCGCCATCGACGGTATCGATCGCATTCGCTACACCACCAGCCACCCGATCGAGTTCACCGACGACATCATCGAAGTCTACAAAGACACCCCGGAAGTGGTCAGCTTCCTGCACCTGCCGGTGCAGAGCGGCTCCGACCGTATTCTGACCATGATGAAGCGCCCGCACACCATCCTGGAGTACAAATCCAAGATCCGTCGCCTGCGTGCCGCCCGTCCCGACATCACCATCAGCTCCGACTTCATCGTTGGCTTCCCGAACGAGACGGACGAAGACTTTGAAGCGACCATGAAGCTGATCGAGGATGTGGGTTTCGACATGAGCTTCAGCTTCATCTTCAGTCCGCGCCCGGGCACCCCGGCCGCCGACATGCCCGACGATGTCGACATGGAAGTGAAGAAAGCCCGTCTGGCCCGCCTGCAGCACGTCATCAACAACCAGGCAATGCAGATTGGCCGCGCCATGCTGGGCACCACCCAGCGCATCCTGGTGGAAGGGCCCTCCAAGCTCGACCCGATGCAGCTGTGTGGCCGCACCGAGAACAACCGGGTGGTCAACTTCGAAGGCCTGCACACCCTGATCGGCGGCTTTGCCGACGTGGAGATCACCGAGGTGCGTCCCAACTCCCTGCGCGGCAAGTTCATCCGCGGCGAGAGCGAGATGAACCTGCGGATCGCCACCGCACCGAGCGAAATCCTGGCCCGTCGCCCGGATAACGTACCGGACGAACTGGGCGTTGCCGCCTTCACTCCCCATTAATCCCCTCCTCCCCATTCGCCCGGCGGATGGGGAGCGCCTTGAGACGAGGATATTTTGAGCCGACACATCTCGACCCTGAATCTGCATCTGGAGCCCGCCGACAACCAGCGCCTTGCCAGCCTGTGCGGCCCCTTCGATGACAACATCAAGCAGCTGGAGCGCCGCCTCGGCGTCGAGATCAGCTACCGTGACAGCCACTTCCAGTTGGTGGGCAAACCGGCCCAGCTGGATGCCGCCGCCGTCATCCTCAAACACCTCTATGTGGAAACCCAGCCCCTCAAGGGTGGCAAGGTGACCGACATCACCCCCGACATGGTCCATCTGGCCATTCAGGAGTCGCGGGTGCTGGAGCAGGATGATGAACCGGCGCCGAGCATCCCCTATGGCAAGGAGGTGACGGTCAAGACCAAGCGCGGTCTCATCAAGCCACGCAGCCCAAATCAGGCCCAGTACATTGCCAATATCGTGCGCCACGATATCTGCTTCGGCATAGGCCCGGCCGGTACCGGCAAGACCTATCTGGCGGTCGCAGCGGCGGTGGATGCGCTGGAGCGTCAGGAGATCCGCCGCATTCTGCTGACCCGTCCGGCGGTGGAAGCGGGCGAGAAGCTGGGCTTCCTGCCTGGCGATCTCTCCCAGAAGGTGGATCCTTACCTGCGCCCGCTCTACGACGCCCTGTTCGAGATGCTGGGCTTTGAGCGGGTCGAGAAGCTGATGGAGCGCAACATCATCGAGGTGGCGCCGCTCGCCTATATGCGCGGAAGAACCCTCAATGACGCCTTTATCATTCTCGATGAGGCCCAGAACACCACCACCGAGCAGATGAAGATGTTCCTGACCCGGATCGGCTTCAACTCCAAGGCCGTGGTCACCGGCGACATCACCCAGGTAGACCTGCCGCGCAACGCCAAATCCGGCCTGCGCCACGCGCTGGAAGTGCTGCCAGGGGTCGATGGTCTGTCGTTCAACTTCTTCGAGTCCAAAGACGTGGTGCGCCACCCGGTGGTGGCCCGTATCGTGCAGGCCTATGAGGCGTTCGACGCCAAACAGGCCGCCGAGAAGGTGGCCGGCCAAACAAACGCCAGCAAAGAGAGTGAGCAATGAGCGTAACCCTGGATCTGCAACTGGCCAGTGCCAGAACTGACGGCCTGCCCACCGAAGCCCAGCTGCAAGGCTGGCTCGACGGCACCATTCTCGGCTTCCAGCAGGAGGCTGAAGTGACGGTGCGTATCGTCGACGAGGCGGAGAGCAACGAGCTCAACCTCACCTATCGCGGCAAGGACAAGCCCACCAACGTGCTCTCCTTCCCGTTCGAGGCGCCACCCGGTCTGGAGCTGCCGCTGCTCGGCGATCTGGTGATCTGCCGTCAGGTGGTAGAGCGCGAGGCCGAGGAGCAGGGCAAGCCCCTCATGGCCCACTGGGCCCACATGGTTGTGCATGGCAGTCTGCATCTGCTAGGTTATGACCATATCGAGGATGAGGAAGCCGAAGAGATGGAAGCGCTTGAGCGCGACATCATGCAGGAGCTCGGTTTTGCCGATCCTTATCTGAACGACGAAGAGTAAAGAACCGGATGGTCATCGTCTTGAAACAGCAGATGGCCATCCTTATATAACCCGAACAATTTCAAGTGTGTTTAAGCGAGTAACCAAGAGAAAAAATGACCGACGATCACCCTAGTACCGGCTCGCCGAAGAAAACCTGGCTCGACAAACTCAGCCAACTCTTCCAGGGCGAGCCAAAAGACCGCAATGATTTGGTAGACGTGATAGCCGATGCCGAAGA
Organism: Aeromonas sp. 84A; assembly: GCF_051919345.1. Taxonomy (NCBI): domain Bacteria; kingdom Pseudomonadati; phylum Pseudomonadota; class Gammaproteobacteria; order Aeromonadales; family Aeromonadaceae; genus Aeromonas; species Aeromonas sp. 84A. The sequence goes on along the minus strand of NZ_JBQBEW010000001.1, from coordinate 1,464,326 downwards.
GCGCGACCTCATCGATCAGGACACCAAGGACATGATCGAGGGGGTGCTGGAGATCGCCGATCTTCGCGTGCGCGATATCATGATCCCCCGCTCCCAGATGGTGACCATCGAGAAGTCCCAACCGGTGGATGCAATCCTGCCGGTGATCATCGAGTCCGGCCACTCCCGCTTCCCGGTGATCAACGAGGACAAGGACCATGTGGAGGGCATTCTGCTCGCCAAGGATCTGCTCCCCTTCGGGTTTGGCGGCCATCACGCCAGCGAGCCGCTGCAGCTCGAGAAAATCTTGCGCCCCACGGTGATCGTGCCGGAAAGCAAACGGGTTGACCGTCTGCTCAAGGAGTTCCGTGAAGAGCGCTACCACATGGCCATCGTGGTCGACGAATTTGGTGGCGTCTCCGGTCTGGTGACCATCGAAGACATACTGGAACTGATCGTTGGCGAGATCGACGACGAGTTTGACGACATCGAGGATGAGCCGGACGAAATCCGCCGCCTCAGCAAGCGGGTCTTCTCCATCAGCGCCCTGACCGAGATCGAGGATTTCAACGACTTCTTCGGCACCAAATTCAGCGATGAAGAGGTGGATACGGTAGGCGGTCTGGTGATGCACGCCTTCAGCCACCTGCCAAAGAAGGGCGAGGAGATCGAGCTGGATGGCTACCTGTTCAAGGTGATGCATGCCGACCGGCGCCGTCTGCAGCAGCTGCAGGTGAAGATCCCCGAGCACCACGCGGCGGCGCAATCCGAGCCGCAATAGGCAGATCCGCTCGATGTGTGAAACAACGCCCCGACCTCGGGGCGTTGTGCTCTCTGCCACCGGCATCGAGGCTCGCCGTTGCCCCGCTTACAGGTTAAGATACCGGCCATTCGACCCCAGTTGCACACCAAGACGAGCACCATCGCCCGTGAGATTATCCCCTGTTACTTCCAAAATTCTGTTAAGCCTCAGTGCATTGGCCTCTGGTGCCATCGCCGTGCTGGCCTTCTCCCCCTTCGGCTACTGGCCGCTGGTGATCCCCTCCCTGCTTGGCCTCTACGCCCTGCTGGACAAAGCCACGCCAAAACAGGCTGCCTGGCGCGGTTTTGGCTACGCCATGGGACTCTTTTTGCCTGGCCTGTGGTGGATCCATGTCAGCATGACCGAGTTTGGCGGCATCCCGCTGCCGGTCGCCTTCGTCCTGCTGGCCGGGCTCTCCGCCTATCTGGCACTCTACCCGACGCTCGCCTGCTGGGTCTTTGCCCGCTTCTTTGGCGGCCGTCACTGGAGCCGCTGGCTGCTCGCCTTCCCGGCCCTCTGGTTGGTGGCTGACTGGCTGCGCGGCTGGGTGATGACCGGCTTCCCCTGGCTCTGGTTTGGCTACAGCCAGATCGACGGCCCGCTCAAGGGCTTTGCCCCCATTCTCGGGGTGCAGGGCATCACCCTCGCCCTGTTGCTGTCCGCCTCCGCTATCTGGCTGGTGTGGAAGTCCCGCTCCCCGCTCTGGCTGGCGGTGCCTGCCCTGCTGGTGGCCGGTGCCCACGGTCTGATGCAGCTCAACTGGGTGACCCGTGGCGAGCCGGTCAAGGTGGCACTGGTGCAGGGTAATATTGCCCAGTCCCTCAAGTGGGATCCGGAGGCGCTGGCCCCCACGGTGCGCACCTATCAGGACTTGAGCCGCGAGAATCAGGATGCCGACATCATCATCTGGCCGGAGTCGGCGATCCCGGCCATCGAGAAGGCGATGGGCCCCTATCTGGAGAATCTGGACAAGGCGATGAAGGTGAACGATACCGGCCTGCTGGCGGGGATCATCCACTACGACGAGCAGCAACAGCGTTTCTACAATACCGTGCTCGGCATGGGGGTGCAGGATGCGGATGGCAAGGAGTCCTACTTCTACAACCACTCCAACCGCTACAACAAGTACCACCTGCTGCCCATCGGCGAATTCGTGCCGTTTGAAGATCTGCTGCGCCCCATCGCCCCCTTCTTCAACCTGCCGATGTCCTCCTTCAGCCGGGGTGACGAGGTGCAGCCCAACCTGATCGCCAAGGGGCTCAAGTTTGCCGCCGCCATCTGCTACGAGATCATCTTCCCGGAGGAGGTGCGCCGCAACGTCAATGCCGATACCGACTTCCTGCTGACCGTCTCCAACGATGCCTGGTTCGGCACCAGCATCGGTCCGTGGCAGCATATGGAGATCGCCCGGATTCGCGCGCTGGAGCTGGCTCGTCCGCTGCTGCGGGACACCAACACCGGCATCACCATCGTGACCGAGATCGATGGCAGCATCATCGGCCAGATCCCGCAGTTTGAAGCGGGTGTGCTGCGCAGCGAGGTGCGTCCCGCCCACGGCGAGACCCCCTACATGCGCTTTGGCAGCTGGCCCCTCTACGGTCTGACCGTGCTGCTGCTGGGTCTGGCGCTGGCGCTGCGCCCCAAGGCTCACCCCTGGGCCCGCGAGCTGTAATGGCCATCCGCAATCCCTGATAAAAAACGAGGCGCCCGCAGGCGCCTCGTTTTTTACGACAACTTATCACGCATCTTTTTGCAGGCAGCAGATCACATAGCCGTAACTGCCAAGATATTGGCGGTGGATAGCTACTTCCCGGCTCAAGTCCTGCCAGGCAGCACTCTCCCCTAGCTCGTCTCGATAGCGCACCAGATTGACCTCGATAGGGTCCAGATAGTTGTTCCAGGCGCTCATCGGCAAGGGAGTGTGTGACAGGCAGCGGTAGCCTGCCGCTTGTACCGTCTCAAGCAGGCCCGCCAGCGTCTGCATGGCGGGATAATCCTGCTGCCAGAATGCCAACGCCTCCTCGGGCGGGTTATCGGTCAGCCAGACCGCATCACTCAGCACGATGCAAGCCTGCGGGCTCGCGAGCAGCGGACGCCACGCCTTCAGCGCATTGGCAACCCCCATCACGTAAGCGCTCCCCTCTGCCCAGATGAGGTCGGCCGGGGCCAGATCGTCCGGCAGTGCCGCCATGTTGGCGCAGAGGGTGGAGACATGCTCAAAGCCTGCTGCACGGGCGGAGTGCGCCACGGCGGCCAGTGCCTCCTCTTCCAGATCGATGGCTACGATGGCGGCATCGGTCACCTGAGCCAGCGCCATGGTCGAGGCACCGCGCCCGCAGCCCATGTCGAGGATCCGGCGCGGCCGGATGGGCAAGGCGGCAAACTGCAGCTGAGTGAAGGCGCGATCCCCCGGCCCCCAGTAACTCATGCCATCCAGCAACTGGATAAAGTCCTTGATGTAACGCTCATGTTCATTCATGTCTTTGCTCAACCATTGCAAGTGGTAGCGATCTTTCTCGCTAAAACCCTGTTTCATCACCCACGCGAAGTAGGCCTCCGGTGCCTCGCGCTGCAGTTGCAGCTGCCAGGCCTTGAATTCCTCACCGGAGCGCGGGCGCAGCCCTGCCAAGTCCGCCAGCAGATCCCGGGCGCGCTGCATCCGCGCCAGCTCCTCATCCAGCTCCCTGACCCGGGCCTGCAATGCCGCTTGATCTATCTCGCCAGCCAGACAGGCGAGGCACTGCTTGAGGCTGAGACCACCCGCCTGCAGGGCCTGCACCATCTGCAGTCGCTGCAGATCCCCCTCGTCATAGTGGCGATAACCGTTGGCGGCCCGGGTGCCGACAATCACCCCCAGCTTCTCGTAATAGAGCAGGGTGGAGCGGGCGAGACCGCAGCGGCGGGCCAGTTCGGATATATTCATGGCAATCACTCACGGTGCGGGCCCTCAGGTGACCCGATAGAGACGAGCTTAAACTGTAAAGCTATAGACAGGTCAACGCCCTTTTCCAGAGATCTGCCAACAAAAACGGCCACCCGAGGGTGGCCGTTGTCAGCGATAGGGCTGCGATGCTCTTGACTCAGAGACCGGCTGCCTCCAGATGCTCCACCAGCAGCTGCACACTGCGGTTGCCGCGCCACTCGTTGACGTCAAGCCGGTAGACAAGCCGCACCCGCTTGACCGAGGCATCGGGCCAGCGCTTGAGATCGACGCCAAAGGCGATGGCATCCACAGCATGACCGGAATCGGTTGTCAGCATCATCTTGAGGTGCTTCTCCCCCACCAGCCGCTGCTGCACCAGCACGAATTCGCCGTCAAACAGCGGCTCGGGGAAGGCCTGACCCCAGGGGCCGGAGGCGCGAATTAGCTCCGCCAGCTCGATATTGAGTTCGTCCGGCAACAACTCGCCATCGGTGAGCAGCACCCCGGTCAAGAGCTCCGGCGTCACCAGCTCGCTGATGACCGCCTCAAACGCCCGACCGAAGGCCTCGATATTGGCCTTGGGCAGGGTCAGCCCTGCCGCCATGGCATGGCCGCCAAACTTGCCCATAAGCCCAGGATGGCGGGTATCGAGCAGTTCCAGCGCATCGCGCAAGTGCACGCCAGGGATGGAGCGGCCGGAGCCCTTGAGCTCGGTCTCGCTGCTCTCGGCAAACGCGATGACCGGGCGGTAGTACTTCTCCTTCACCTTGGAGGCCACCAGCCCCACCACCCCCTGATGCCACTCGTTGCGGTGCAGCACTATGCCCGACGGCACCTCGCCATCGCGAAACCGGATCTGCTCCAGAGTGGCAAGCGCCTCCTGCTGCATCCCCTGCTCAATCTCCTTGCGCTCCTGATTGAGGCTGTCCATCTCGGCCGCAAGCTGGCGCGCCAGATTGAGGTCATCACAGAGCAGACAGGCAACCCCGAGGGACATGTCATCGAGACGGCCCACCGCATTGAGGCGTGGCCCCAGTGCAAAACCGAGGTCGGCGGCGGTGAGGCGGCGACCATCGCGGCCCGACACATCCACCAGCGCCTGAATGCCGGGGCGACAACGGCCAGCCCGGATCCGCTGCAACCCCTGATGGACCAGAATGCGGTTGTTGCCATCGAGCGCCACCACATCGGCGACCGTGCCGAGGGCCACCAGATCGAGGTAATCCGCCACATTGGGCGCTCGCAACCCTTGCCGTTCGTACCAGCCGAGCTGACGCAGATGGGTGTTGAGGGCCGCCATCAGGTAGAAGGCCACCCCCACCCCGGCCAGCGACTTGGAGGGGAAGTCGCAACCATGCTGGTTCGGGTTGACGATGGCATCGGCGTCAGGCAGCTCCTGACCCGGTAAATGGTGATCGGTAACCAGTACCTGCATGCCGGCCGCCTTGGCCGCCGCCACTCCGGCGATGCTGGAGATGCCGTTATCCACCGTGATCAGAAACTCGGCGCCGCGCGCCACCGCCAGCTCGACAATTTCGGGGGTGAGGCCGTAGCCAAACTCGAAGCGGTTGGGCACCAGAAAATCGATGTGGCGACCGCCCATGGCGCGCAGGGCCAGCACACACAGCGCCGAACTGGTGGCACCATCGCAGTCGAAGTCGCCGACAATCAGGATCCGTTTCTGGGCAATCAGGGCATCCGCCAGCAGCGGCACCGCCTGCTCCATCCCATAGAGGCGCTGGGGCGGCAACAGCTGGCTGGCGCTGCGCTCCAGCAGGGCGGGATCATCTACGCCACGGCTGGCGAAGATTTGACGAAGCAGGGGATGCAAAGTGGCAGGCAGATGGGAATCATCAACTCGCGGACGACGACGGATTTGCAGGGACATCAATATGATCCAGTATCTTGAGCAGCTGTTCGGGGCTCTGATACCCGCGCACCAGATCCCCGTCGGAGGAGACCCAGGCCGGCAGTACCTTGACCCCCAACCATTGGCTCAGGCCAATATTTTGGATAAGGGTCTCACTACATGCCGTTTGAGGCAAATAGGCTTTTAACGGATCATTTTGCAGTAGGGGATCGCTGCACCAGTCGGCGGCCCGTTCGGCGTGATCAATCACCGGATAGAGAGCCACGCTCACCCCGGATGCCTGCAGGTGTTGCAAGGTGCCGGAGAGCTGACGACGTTTGGCGTCCTGCTCGCCGAGAAACAGTGCGACCCGGTGACGCTCATCCCGAGCCTTGAGCACGACGGGGGCATGAGCCACCTGCGCCAGACCAAGTCGGCGCTGCTCGCGCATACCCGAGATGGTCAGGTTCTTCATGTCACGGGTCATATCCAGCATGACCCCCTGCACCACATAATCCCCTTTGGCATCGCTGTAGAGCACCCCCTGTGAGGTGCCCAGCATATACAACCCCGCGATCGGGGTCGGTTCAACCAGATAGACGGGGACCCCCAGCCGGGCTGTGATGGTCTGTTTCAAGGCTTGGGTATCCATCCCCGCTCTGGCAGCAAATGTGCACAAAAGCATCATTCCCAGTAGTAAATACTTCACTTGTTTACTCACGTGGTATGAATGAATCGACCCAGCAAACTACAGCAGCACAGCTCATCATTCAACCAGCTACTTACCAAAAAATTAATATCACTTTGTACCAAAAAAATGGCTCCCCCCGATTGCCAAGGACTCATAACGCCCGCAAGCTAGTCAGGACGACAGGAACAACGCGGCTTAGCCTCTGTTTTTCCTGACAAGAGTTCGCCCTTTGGCAAGGGTAATCAACGCGCTATCTTGTTTAATTTCGGAGGAAATAATGAGTCTGATTCAAGAGTTCAAAGCCTTTGCCGCCCGCGGCAACGTCATCGATATGGCGGTCGGTATCATCATTGGTGCCGCCTTCGGCAAAATTGTCTCCTCTTTTGTCGGTGACGTGATCATGCCGCCCATCGGCCTGATCCTGGGCGGCGTGGACTTCAGCGACCTGGCGGTCACCCTGAAGGCCGCAGAAGGGACAACACCCGCCGTGGTCATCGCCTATGGCAAGTTCATCCAGACCATCATCGACTTTCTGATCATCTCTTTTGCCATCTTCATGGGACTGAAGGCCATCAACACCCTCAAGAAGAAGCAGGAAGAGGAAGCCGCCGCCCCGGCAGGCCCAACCAAGGATCAGGAGCTGCTGACCGAGATCCGTGATCTGCTGAAATCCCAGCAAGGGAAATAAGCGCCATCTCCTGTCGTGTAGAGATAAAAAAACCGCCTGCTGGCGGTTTTTTTGTTTTTGGGAGGCCAGCCACTCAAGCTCTGGGGTGATGCTCCCCGTGCAGCGCCTTGAGTCGCTCGTTGGCCACATGGGTGTAGATCTGGGTGGTGGAAAGATCCGCGTGACCCAGCAGCATCTGCACAACCCGCAGGTCGGCGCCGTGGTTGAGCAGATGGGTGGCAAAGGCGTGGCGCAAGGTATGGGGGGATAGCTCGCCGTTAATCCCGGCCCGCTGCGCGTAAAGCTTGATGCGGTGCCAGAAGGTCTGGCGGGTCATCATACGGGCCTGCTTGGAGGGAAATACCACATCCGAGCTGGTGCCCCCCAGCAGCAGGGTGCGGGCCTCGCGGTAGTAACGCTCCAGCCAGTGCATCGCCTCCTCGCCCATCGGCACCAACCGCTCCTTGTTACCCTTGCCAATAACCCGCACCAAGCCCTGCCGCAAACTGACATGCTCGGCGGTGAGCCCCACCAGCTCGGAGACCCGCAGCCCGGTAGCGTAGAGCAGCTCCAGCATCGCCTTGTCCCGCAGCTCCAGCGGGTCATCCACCAGCGGCGCACTCAAGAGTGCCTCCACTTCCGCTTCGCTTAAATCGGAGGGGAGTTTTTTCGGCAGCTTGGGCCCCTCCAGCAGCACGGTCGGATCGTCGCTGCGCAGCTTCTCGCGGTTGAGATACTGGTAAAAACGACGCAGGGCCGAGAGAAAACGGGCGGTGCTGCTCGCCGCAAACTGGTGATCGACCCGCCAGGCGAGGTAGTGCTGGATCTCGTCCATCCCCGCCAGCAGCAGCGAGCCCCCTGCTCGTCGAGCCAGAGGGAGAACTTCTCCAGATCGCTGCGATAGGAGCTGACCGTGTTGTCAGACAATCCCCGCTCCAGCCAGAGGGCGTCGAGAAAGGGTTCAATCAGGGGATGGGGGTCGGGTTTGCTCATGGTGCGCTGCAATCAGGGGAAAGATGGCCCATTGTAACGCGCCAACTCCTTGGAAAGACAAGGCACTTTCATTGGAAAGATAAGGCACGTTTGCCACGCCCCTTACCGAGCGGTGAAGGTCGAATGGCAATCTGCTAGACTGGCGCCCTCCCCTTACGTTACCCATCGTGTTGCCAACATGGCGCTGCCCACACGAGCATGCGAGAACGCGCCAAAAGCAAGCGAGAAAGCGCCAACAGAGAGAAGAGCGATGAAGATTGGTCTGTTTTACGGTTCCACCACCTGCTACACCGAGATGGCAGCCGAGAAGATCCGCGCCCTCATCGGCCCCGAGCTGGTGGATATTCACAATATCAAGGATGTCTCCCTGCGCCGGATGGAGGATTACGAGATCCTGATCCTCGGCATCTCCACCTGGGATTTTGGCGAACTGCAGGAGGACTGGGAGTCCCGCTGGGAAGATATCGCCGACCTCCATCTGGAGGGGCGCATCGTGGCCCTGTTTGGCCTCGGCGATCAGCTCGGTTATGGCGAATGGTTCCAGGACGCCCTCGGCATGCTGCACGATCAGCTGGTGCCAAAAGGGGTCAAGCTGGTGGGCTACTGGCCCAACGAAGGGTACGAATTCGATGCCTCCAAGGCACTGATCGACGATGGCCGTCACTTCGTCGGGCTGGCCCTCGATGATGCCAACCAATATGACCAGACCGATCCGCGCATCGAGCAGTGGGTCGAGCAGATCCTGAGCGAAATCCACGCCCTGCTCTGATCTTTCCCACGTTTTGGCAAAACGACCCTGAGCGCCTGGCCCTGGCCGCCGGGCGCAGTTATCGCACCGATTTTCTCAATCGGTATCATCGCATGACGCTATAGCGACTTTTTTGTGCTGGTCTGCAACAATGGACTCGACATCCCATAACAATCAGAGCCGGATGTCGGAAGCAAACGGACAGACCAGAAAAGGATATTCTATGACCCCATTCTCCCTGTTGGCCCCCGCCATTGCCCGTGACGTGCTCGATCACGCACTGGCGCTGGGTGCCGATTTCGCCGAGCTGTTTGTGGAGCGCAAGCGCCGCAGCCAGCTCAGCCTGCTCTCCAGCCAGATAGAGAACATCAGCGGCGGCCTCGATTTCGGCATCGGCGTGCGCCTCTGTTACGGCCACAAGGTGCTCTACGGCTACACCAATCTGGCCAGCCGCGACGAGCTGCTGCGCATCGTCACCCTGCTGGCGGCCAAAGACCGCCGCAACCCCGTGGTGACCGCCACCGCCTTCGATTTCACCCGCCTGAGCGATCGCAACCCGGTGGCCCTGCCCTTGTCGGCAGACAAGCTGCTGGAGCAGAAGATCGCCTATCTGCACGCCATGGATGCGGTGGCCCGCGCCGAGAGCAGCAAGGTGAGCCAGTTCTCCGGCAATGTGCTGGGCTGGGAGCAGGAGGTGGAGATCTTCAACAGCGAAGGGGTGCAAGTGGCCGATCGCCGCCACTACAACCGCATCATGGCCCAGACCATCGCCATGGAAGGGAGCGAGCAGAGCGTCGGTTACGAGGCCCCCGGCGCCCTGATGGGCTGGGAGCATGCCGATCGCATCGATCCGCGCGAGCTGGCCCTCACCGCCACCCGTCAGGCACTGGTGAAACTGGGCGCGGCTCCCTGCCCGAGCGGCACCCTGCCGGTCATCATGGAGAACGGCTTTGGCGGCGTCATCTTCCACGAGGCGTGCGGCCACCTGCTGGAGACCACCTCGGTGGCCAAGAAGGCGTCGGTATTCCACGACAAGATGGGCCAGCTCATCGCCAATCCGGTGGTCAATGCGGTGGACGAGGGACTGCAAGGCAACGCCTGGGGCTCCATCAACGTCGATGACGAGGGGATGGCGACCCAGCATACCCAGCTCATCAAGGACGGCGTCCTGACCGGTTTTCTGGTGGACAGAATGGGCGCCCTCAAGACCGGTTACGCCCGCACCGGCTCGGGTCGGCGCGAATCCTACAAGTACGCCCCCACCTCGCGCATGCGCAACACCTATATCGAACCGGGCAACCATAGCCTCAACGATATGCTGGCCACGGTGGAACACGGCATCTACGCCAAGAAGATGGGGGGCGGCTCGGTACAGCCCGGCACCGGTGAATTCAACTTCAATGTGCAGGAGGCCTACCTCATCGAGCACGGCAAAATCACCAAGCCGCTCAAGTCGGCCACTCTGATCGGCACCGGCCCGCAGGTGCTGAAAGAGATCTCCATGGTGGGCCGCAACCTGGCACTGGCCGCCGGTATGTGCGGCTCGGTCTCGGGCTCGGTCCCCACCTCGGTGGGCCAGCCGGCGCTGAAAGTAGACAATATCCTGGTGGGAGGGAACACCTGATGAGCCAGCTCGACATGAACCAACTGCTCACTCGCCTGCTCGACAAGGTGGCCGACCTCAACGCCGAAGCAGACATCATCGCTAATCAGGAGAAGGCCTTCTCCCTCAAGGCAGACAAGGGCGAGCTGGGTGAATACAAGGTCACCAGCAGCCAGCAGCTCGGCATTCGCCTGATCAAAGAGGGCCGAGTCGGCATCGCCTACTCGGAATCCCTCGATGAGCTGGCGCTGGATGCCATGCTGCAGGATGCCTGTGACGCCAGCCGCTTTGCCAAGGTGGATCTGGATCAGCGCATCTCGGTGGCCAATAGCCGGATCACCACAGATTGCGCCGAGATCAACCAGCCAGATACCACGCCGGTTGAGGAGAAGATCGCCCTGGCCCTGCGCCTGGAATCTGACATGCTGGCCATGCCCGATGTGAGCGGCGCCCCCTACAACAGCTTCTTCGAAGGGGAGAGCCAGCTCTGGCTCGCCAACAGTCAGGGCACCCTCTGCCAGCACGGCGAGTTCAGCGTCGGCTGCTACACCTCGGCGCTGGTGGAACGGGATGGCCGCCAGTCGATGCACTCGCAGGGGCAGTATGGCCGTCGCTTCGACGAGCTGGATAGCCAGGCCCTGATCGAGCAGATCTACGCCATCGCCGATGGCCTGCTGCCCGGTGAAGCGGTGCCGAGCGGCCGCTACAGCGTCATCTTCAGCACCAACTGCTTCGCCAGCCTGTTTGGCTGCTTTCAGGGCGTGCTATCAGGCAAGTGGGCCCAACAGGGGATCAACCCCTGGCGGGAAAAGGTGGGGCAGAGCGTCGCCTCGCGCTGGCTCACTCTGGAAAGCCGGGTCTATATGCCGGGCGGCATGAACATCAAGGCGTTTGATGGCGAGGGGGCGGCCAGCTCGGATCTGCTGCTGATTGGCGAAGGGGAGCTGAAAACCCTGCTCCACAACAGCGCCACCGCCCGCCACTTTGGCGTCGCCAGCAACGGCTCGGCCGCTCGCGGTGCCCGCAGCGCCCTCGATGTGACCGCTCGCCATCTGGTGTTTGGCGCGGGCCCCCATAGCGAAGCGGAGGTGCAAAGCGGCGACTATCTGGAGCTGGTCAAGCTGGATGGCCTGCATTCGGGTGCCGATGCGGTGAGCGGCGACTTCTCCTTTGGCGCGTCAGGGTTCCTCTGCCGCGATGGGGTGCGACTGCAGCCGGTGCGCGGCATCACGGTAGCAGGCAACTTCTACCGCCTGCTGGGCGAGCTGGAAGCGGTCGGTGATACCCTGCACCACAACGATGGCAAGGGCTTCTACGCCCCGCTTATCCGTTTTGGCGGTCTCTCCGTCGCCGGCAAGTAAATGCCCCGACGAAACCTGCAAGTAAGAAAAAGGCGCCTGATGGCGCCTTTTTGCTCGTTATCTCGTCCACATTGATGGCATGACTCAGGGCGAGAGCGGCTCGCGGTGATACTCGGCGCAGCCGCATTCGGGGCAGGTATCGAGCTGTTGTGGGTGTAGCACGGTATGGCGCCAGCCACACTGGTCGCACACCATGACCCCGAGCCCCACCCAGTCACCCGCTTCGTAAACCCCCTTGTGCTCCAGCTCGTCGGCCAGCTCCCGCCACTCCACCTGGGCGCGGTCGGTCACATCCGCCAGCCAGGACCAGGCGGTGTCTTTGAGGGCCAACATAAAGGCAGACTCTTCCAACTGCGCACTATCGTCATGGCGCCCCTCGTCATAGTTGCCCAGATCCCGCTTCACGTACTCGGCGATGAGCGCGAGTTCGTCTTGGGTCAGGTCGCTGGCAGCCTCCAGATAGGCCTGCACCTTGGCAATCATCCGGTTGAGGCGCTCCCCCTGGAACTCTTCAGTCTCTTGCCACTGTTTTTGCAGCTCGGCAATGAAGGCTTCGTACCCTTTTTGACGTTTGTCCATGGCTCTAACTCCTCTACTAAACCCTGATCTGGCCCGGCTTAAGGCCCAAGGGACGCTGGCGGTTGTTGCCGCCGCAGGATATGGGTATTCTATTGCGATTTCCCAGCTGATTTATCTATTCATTTCACAGATCCGGATGTCACCAATGCAAGAGCAATACGTTCCCCAATCTATCGAACCAGCAGTGCAGAAGCACTGGGATGCCAAGAAAACCTTCAAGGCCGTGGAGAAAGTAGACAAAGAGAAGTTCTACTGCCTCTCCATGTTCCCCTATCCGTCTGGTCGTCTACACATGGGGCACGTTCGCAACTACACCATAGGTGATGTGATCTCCCGTTATCAACGCCTCAATGGCAAGAACGTGCTGCAACCCATCGGTTGGGATGCGTTCGGTCTGCCGGCGGAAAACGCCGCCATCAAGAACAACACGGCGCCGGCCCCCTGGACCTACGAAAACATCGAATACATGAAGAACCAGCTGAAGATGCTGGGTCTGGGTTATGACTGGGATCGTGAAGTCGCCACCTGCAAGCCGGACTACTACCGCTGGGAGCAGTGGTTCTTCACCAAGCTCTACGAGAAGGGTCTGGTCTACAAGAAGACCTCCTCCGTCAACTGGTGCCCGAACGACATGACCGTGCTGGCCAACGAGCAGGTTGTCGACAACTGCTGCTGGCGCTGTGACACCCCGGTGGAGCAGAAAGAGATCCCCCAGTGGTTCATCAAGATCACCGACTACGCTGAAGAGCTGCTCAACGACATCGACAATCTGGAAGGCTGGCCGGAGATGGTCAAGACCATGCAGCGCAACTGGATTGGCCGCTCCGAAGGGGTCAACATCAGCTTCGCCATCGAGGGTCAGACTGAGCAGCTGGAGGTCTACACCACCCGTCCGGACACCTTCATGGGCGTCACCTATGTCGGTATCGCCGCTGGCCACCCGCTGGCCCTGCAGGCCGCCGAAAACAATCCGGAACTGGCCGCCTTTATCGAAGAGTGCAAGAACACCAAGGTAGCCGAAGCTGAACTGGCCACCATGGAGAAGAAGGGCATGGCCACCGGCCTCTACGCCATTCACCCGCTGGATGGCCGCAAGGTACCGGTCTGGGTCGCCAACTTTGTGCTGATGAACTACGGCACCGGCGCCGTGATGGCGGTTCCGGCCCACGATCAGCGTGACTTCGAATTCGCCACCAAATATGGCCTCGACATCAAGGCGGTCATCAAGCCGGTTGATGGCGACGTCGACGTGAGCGAAGCCGCTTACACCGAGAAGGGCGTACTGTTCAACTCCGGCGAGTTTGACGGTCTCGACTTCCAGGGCGCCTTTGATGCCATCGCCAACAAGCTGGAAGGGCTCGGCAAGGGCAAGCGCACCGTCAACTACCGTCTGCGTGACTGGGGTGTCTCTCGTCAGCGTTACTGGGGTGCCCCCATCCCGATGCTGACCCTGGCTGACGGCACAGTGGTGCCGACGCCGGAAGACCAACTGCCGGTGCTGCTGCCGGAAGATGTGGTGATGGATGGTATCCAGAGCCCGATCAAAGCTGATGCCGAGTGGGCCAAGACCACCTACAACGGTCAGGAAGCGTTCCGCGAGACCGATACCTTCGACACCTTTATGGAGTCCTCCTGGTACTACGCGCGCTACTGCTCCCCGGACTACGACAAGGGCATGCTGGATCCGGCGGCTGCCAACCACTGGCTGCCGGTGGATCAGTACATCGGCGGTATCGAACACGCCTGTATGCACCTGCTCTATGCCCGCTTCTTCCACAAGCTGCTGCGTGACGCGGGTCTGGTCAACAGCGACGAGCCGTTCAAGCGCCTGCTCTGCCAGGGCATGGTGCTGGCCGACGCCTTCTACTACAAAGACGAGAAGGGCGGCAACGTCTGGGTCAGCCCGACCGACGTCAAGGTAGAGCGTGACGAGAAGGGTCGCATCACCAAGGCCATCGACAACGAAGGCCGTGAGGTAATGCACTCCGGCATGACCAAGATGTCCAAGTCCAAGAACAACGGCATCGACCCGCAGCTGATGGTCGAGCGTTACGGCGCCGATACCGTCCGTCTGTTCATGATGTTCGCCTCTCCGGCCGAGATGACCCTGGAGTGGTCCGACTCCGGCGTAGAGGGTGCCCAGCGCTTCCTTCGTCGCCTGTGGCGCGTCACCTTCGAACACGTTTCCGGTGGCGCCGTTGCCGCGCTGGATGTGGCCGCCCTTACCAGCGAGCAGAAGGCCATTCGCCGCGAACTGCACAAGACCATCGCCAAGGTAAGCGACGACGTGGGTCGCCGTCAGACCTTCAACACCGCTATCGCCGCCATCATGGAGCTGATGAACAATCTGGCCAAGCTAGGCAGCGACGAGCAGGACCGCGCCCTGATGCAGGAAGCGCTGGAAGCCGTGGTAGTCATGCTCTACCCCATCACCCCGCACATCGGCTTCGAGCTGTGGAAGATGCTGGGCAAGGGCGACGACATCGATCACGCAGCCTGGCCGGTGGCCGATGAAGCGGCCATGGTCGAGACCGAGAAGCTGGTGGTGGTACAGATCAACGGCAAGATGCGCGGCAAACTGACCGTGCCGGCCGAGATCAGCCAAGCCGACGTCGAGAAGCTGGCGATGGCCGATGCTTCCGTGCAGAAGTTCACCGACGGTCTGACCGTGCGCAAAGTGATCTATGTACCTGGCAAGCTGCTCAATATTGTCGCTAACTAATTGGCTGCCAACTGATGTCATACCATTTGGCGACCTTGGCTGACTGTGTGGCCACTCATGGGTAACGACGTACCGGCCCATGACAGCTCAACATTGTCGCTAACTAATTGGCTGCCAACTGATCATTGCCAATCTGTGACAGCAAACGGATGATAACGGCGGGCCCTGCGCCCGCCGCTTTCCCTTAATGCAAAGAGGATTTTCTATGGGCACCATCTTCACCCGCTGGATGGCCATCGTGCTGGCTGGTCTGCTGCTGCAAGGCTGCGGCTTTCACATGCGCGGCAACGGCATTCCGAGCGAGCTGATGACCATGAAGGTCGTGGGCGACAACAAGAGCGACTTCTACCGGATGGTTACCACCCGTCTGAAGGCCTCTGGCGTGACCCTGGCCGACAAGGAGGGCATTCCGGTGCTCACTCTGGGCGGCGTAGGCAGCACCAGTCAGGTCGCCTCGGTCAACGCGCTGGGGACGGACACCGAATATGTGCTGGGCTTTGGTACCCAGTTCACCATCTCGGTGCCGGGCAAGCCGACTCAGGTCTTCCCCATCAACTTCAACCGCAGCTTCCTCAACAAGCCGGATGCAGCGCTCGCCTCCTCCCGTGAGCAGGAGCAGCTCAACCGCGAGATGCAGGAGCAGGCGGCCAATCAGGTGATCCGGCAGTTGAGTCAGGTCAGCTTCTGATGCGGATCTACCCGGAACAATTTGGTGACCACCTCAAAGCAGGGCTTCGGCCCTGCTATCTCGTTTTTGGCGACGAGCCCCTGTTGCGACTGGAGGCCATCGATGCCATCCGTCAGGTCGCCCGCAAGCAGGGTTTCGATGAGCGCCACACCTTCGTAGTGGAACAGGGGCTGGACTGGAATCAGGTCTACGATGCCTGTCAGGCCATGAGCCTCTTCTCCGCCCGCCAGATCATCGAGCTGGAGCTGCCCGCCAAGGTGGACAAGGATCTTGCCGCCCGCATCAGCGAAATCGGCAAACAGCTTCATCCCGACCTGCTGCTGGTGCTGAGTGGCAGTCGCCTCAACCAGACCCAGATGAAGGCGGCCTGGTTCGACAAGCTTTACCAGATTGGCACCTATGTGCCGGTCAACCATCCGGAGCCCAAGTTCTTCCCCCGCTGGATGAGTGCCCGCTTTGCGCGTTTCGGCCTCAAGGCGCTGCCGGATGCCATCAACTTCATGTGCCACTCCTACGAGGGCAACCTGCTGGCCGCCAGCCAGGAGATCGAGAAGCTGACCCTGCTCTCGCCGCCCCAGCCCATCAGCGTCACCTATCTGCAAGAGACCATTATCCGCCACGCCCACTTCACCCCGTTCCAGCTGGTCGATACCCTGTTGGAGGGCAAGGTGAACCGGGCCCAGCGCATTCTGGCCGCCCTGCGGGCCGAAGGCACCGAGCCGGGGATGCTGGCCTGGACCCTTTGCCGCGAGCTGGAGCAGCTGACCGAGCTGTCGTTGGCGATGCGCAACGGCCAGCCGCTGGGTGAGCACTTCAGCCGCCTGCGCATCTGGCAGAGCCGCCAGCAGCTCATTCAGCAAGCACTGACCCGCCTGCCGTTTGCCAAGTTGCAGCAACTGTGGCAACTGATGGCCCAGCTGGACGACGCCCAGCGCAGCTTCGATACCGAACAGGCCTGGCTGATGTTGCAGACCATTGCCCTCGGCTTTCGTGATGGCACCCCGCTGCCGCTGGTGATGGAGAGTGCGCCATGCTGAAGGCGCCTGTCGGTTTGCTTGGCGGCACCTTCGACCCCATCCATATCGGTCATCTGCGCCCGGCCATCGAGGCGCGCGATGCCCTCGGGCTGGCCGAGATGCGGCTGATCCCGAACCATATCCCGCCCCACCGTGCCAATCCGTTCTGCTCCAGCGAACAGCGTCTCGCCATGGTCAAACTGGCGGCAGCGGAGAACCACCACTTTGTGGTGGATGAGCGGGAGCTGAGACGGGACAAGCCCTCTTACACCATCGATACTCTGATCGAGCTGCGTCATGAACTGCCCGATACGCCGCTCTGTTTTCTGATGGGTATGGATTCCCTGCTGAGCTTGCCAAGCTGGCACCGCTGGCAGGAGCTGCTCGACCATGCCCACCTGGTGGTGAGCGTTCGGCCGGGCTGGCAACCGGATTATCCGGCCGAGGTGGCGCAGCTGCTGGCGCGCCATCACACCACGGATGCCAACGCGCTGCATCAGCGTCTGGCCGGTCATATCTGGCTGGCGGACAACCAGCCCATCGAGCTGTCAGCCACCCGACTGCGGGCCTTGCTGGATGGGGGGCAAGACACCCGCTACCTCTTGCCCGAGTCGGTTGCGCACTATATTGATCAACAGGGGCTCTACCGCGCCAACCACCGCTAGCCCCTGTCGTAATCCCGCCCCACCCGATGGGAAACGGGAGTGACCATGATATAATCCGCCGCCCTGACGCAAACGCTGCGCGCCGGAATACAGGAGAGACTCATTGCAAGGCCAAGAATTGCATGCCTTTATCATCGACAAGATCGATGACATGAAAGGCCGCGACATCATCACCCTCGATGTACGCGGCAAATCCAGCATTACTGACACCATGATCATCTGTTCCGGCAACTCCAGTCGTCACGTCAGCGCCATTGCCCACCATCTGGCCAGCGAGGCCCGCAACGCGGGTCTGGATCTACTGAGCGTGGAAGGGCAACTGAGCGGTGAATGGGTGCTGGTAGATATGGGCTCGGTGATCGTGCATGTGATGCAGGATGAACACCGTGACTTCTACCAACTGGAAAAGCTGTGGAGCGGTGCCGCTCAAATGAATACGCAATAAGAGCACAAGTGTAACGACCATGAAGATCCAGTTGATTGCGGTGGGCACCAAGATGCCCGCCTGGGTAGAGCATGGCTTCGAAGAGTATCGTCGCCGCTTCCCCAAAGACATGCCGTTTGAACTCGTCGAGATCGGCGCAGGCAAACGGGGCAAAAATGCCGACATTCCGCGCATCCTGCAGAAGGAAGGGGAAGCCATGCTGGCGGCTGCGGGGCGCTCGCGCATCGTCACCCTCGACATTCCGGGCAAGCCCTGGACCACGGAGCAGTTGGCGACCCAGCTGGAGGCGTGGAAACTCGATGGCCGCGATGTGGCCCTGCTGGTAGGCGGGCCGGAAGGCTTGTCCCCCGAGTGCAAGGCTGCCGCCGAACAGAGCTGGTCACTGTCACCGCTCACCCTGCCCCATCCGCTGGTACGGGTGCTGGTGGCCGAGAGCCTCTATCGGGCCTGGAGCATCACCACCAATCATCCGTATCATAGAGAGTGAGCCATGCGTCTCTGGAGTCTCACCTCTCATATTCACCCCTATCACAGAGAGTGAACAATGCAGTTCCTGCTCTTATTGCCCCCAAGGGTCTTGAGGTAAAGGCATGCTGAAACAACGCATCGAAATGCGCGATCACAGTGCCGAGGGCAATCTGTTCTTCCGGCGCACCCTGGTAGCCTACATCGGCATCGTCGTGCTGATGCTGGTGCTGCTGGGCAATCTCTATTATCTGCAGGTCGAGTCCTACGACACCTACCAGACTCGCTCCAACTCCAACCGCATCCGCGTGGTGCCGGTGGCGCCGCCACGGGGCCTCATCTATGACGCCAACGGCGTGCTGCTGGCGGAAAACCGCCCGGTCTACAGTCTGGAAATCGTGCCGGAAGAGACCAAAGATCTCGATAAAACCGCCGACCAGCTGATCACCCTGCTGGGTCTGCCGGAGGGCACCAAGGAGAAGTTCCTCGCCGAAGTGAAGCGCCAGCGCCGCTTCAAGCCGGTCCCCCTCTACGAGAAGCTGACCGAATATCAGGTAGCCCTCTTCTCGGTCAATCAGCATAACTACCCGGGCGCCAGCATCGAGGCCTACCTCAAGCGCTACTACCCGTTTGGTGACACCCTCACCCACGCTTTGGGCTATGTGGCCAAGATCAACACCCGTGACGTGGAGCGCCTCGAGAAGGAAGAAAAACTCGCCAACTATGCGGCCACCAAGGATATCGGCAAGCAGGGGGTGGAGAAGTATTACGAAGATGAGCTGCACGGTGTGGCGGGCTATCAGGAGGTCGAGGTGAACAACCGCGGTCGGATTGTCCGCACCCTCAAGTTCCAGCCGCCTATTCCCGGCAAGGATATCTACCTCAATATCGACGTCCGGATGCAGCTCAAGGCTCAGCAACTGCTGGCTGGCCAGCGCGGTGCCATCGTGATGATGGACCCGAGAACCGGCGCCATCATCGCCATGGAGTCGAGTCCGAGCTATGACCCCAACCTGTTCGTGACCGGCATCTCCAGCGCCAACTACTCGGCGCTGCTCAACGATCCGGCGCGGCCGCTGGTGAACCGCACCACTCAGGGCATTTATGCCCCAGCCTCCACCGTCAAACCCATGATGTCGGTGATGGGGCTCAACGAGGGGGCCATTACCCCGGGCTACCGCTATTTCGGCGGCCCGAGCTTCTCTATTCCCGGTACCACCAAGAAGTTTCGCGACTGGCGCCGCTGGGGTCACGGCTGGCTCGATGTCTATCGCGCCATCGAGGTCTCGGCAGATACCTATTTCTACGATCTCGCCTATCGGGTCGGCATCGACAAGATCCACAGCTACATGACCAAGTTCGGCTTCGGTCAGTACAGTGGCGTCGACCTCTATGAAGAGACCAAGGGGGTCATGCCGTCCCGTGACTGGAAAATGGCCCGCTGGCGCCAGCCCTGGTATCAGGGGGACACCATCTCCATCGGTATCGGTCAGGGTTACTGGAGCGCCACGCCAATCCAGCTGGCCAAAGCGATCAGCATCCTGACCCAGAATGGTCACGATGTGACCCCACACCTGCTCAAGAGTACCGCCTCCCAAGCGGGAGTGGTCGATGCACCGATCAACCCGAACATGGCGCTCAAAACCAAGAGCGACAGCTACTGGCAGGTGGCGCGGGAGGGGATGTGGCGAGTGATCAACGGCCACGAAGGTACCGGCCGTCGCGCTTTTGCCAACACCCCCTATGTGGCGGCAGGCAAGTCCGGCACCGCCCAGGTGGTCAACATGAAAGAGAATCAGGTCTACAACGCCAAAACCATGAAAGTGGAGCATCGCGACAATGCCCTGTTTGTCGCCTTTGCCCCCTATGAAACACCCAAGGCAGTCGTGGCGCTGGTGCTGGAGAACGCCGGTGGTGGCAGTACCAATGCGGCCCCCGTTGCTCGCCAGATGCTGGATGCCTATCTGCTGCCCCCTGATCCGCAACTGCCACCGGCACCGGAAAAGCCGTCCCAACCGAGTGAGGTCGCTCCCAATGAGTAATTCTGCCCGCCAGCAGAGCATCTGGTACAAGCTGCATATCGACTTGCCCCTGCTGCTCGGTCTGCTGGCCGTGATGACCCTCTCCATGGTGGTGCTCTACTCCGCCTCCGGTCAGGATATGGACTCTATCATGCGCCAGCTGGTGCGCGGCGGCCTCGCCTTTGCCCTGATGATCGGCCTGGCCCAGCTGCCCCCCTCCCTCTACGCCCGCTGGTCGGTGCCGCTGTTCGCCGTGGTGGTGCTGATGCTGATTGCTGTGGACGTGTTCGGCCACATCGGCAAGGGGGCCCAGCGCTGGCTCGATCTGGGCTTTATGAAGTTCCAGCCCTCCGAGGTGATGAAGCTCTCCATGCCGATCATGGTGGCCGCCTGGCTCAGTCGCCACTCGCTGCCCCCCAAGTTCAGCCATGTGGTGATCGCCCTCATCATGGTGCTGCTGCCCACCCTGCTGATCGCCGCCCAGCCTGACCTTGGCACCTCCATTCTGGTGGCCGCCTCCGGCTTCTTCGTCATCTTCCTGGCGGGGCTCAGCTGGTGGCTGATCGGCTTGGCGGTCCTGCTGATGCTGGCCTTTATGCCGGTGCTCTGGTTCTTCCTGATGCACGACTACCAGCGCCAGCGGGTGCTGATGCTGCTCGACCCGGAGAAAGACCCGCTCGGCCGCGGCTATCACATCATCCAGTCCAAGATTGCCATCGGCTCCGGCGGCGTCTTCGGCAAGGGGTGGCTGCAAGGGACCCAGTCCCAGCTGGAGTTCCTACCCGAGCGCCATACTGACTTCATCTTCGCGGTATTCAGCGAGGAGTTCGGTCTGGTGGGGGTTGCCCTGCTGCTGGTGCTCTACCTCTACGTCATCAGCCGCTGTCTGTTTATCTCGATGCAGGCCCAGAACAGCTTCGAGCGACTGCTGGGCGGCGCCATCACCCTCACCTTCTTCGTCTATGTGTTCGTCAACATGGGCATGGTGAGCGGCATCTTGCCGGTGGTGGGGGTACCCCTGCCGCTGGTGAGCTATGGCGGCACCTCCATGGTGACCCTGATGGCCGGATTCGGTATCCTGATGTCCATCCAGACTCATAGAAGACTGCTCGCCTGATGAGACGGGTCGGATTGCTGCTCTTTCTCGCCACCACGATGGCGACCGCCGCTGTGGCGCCGGATCGGTTGGCCCTGCTCGCCGACCAGCAGCAGGTGCCGCTGGCGGAGTTGCAGGCCGCCGTCGCCCGCGCCCAGTTACGGCAGGAGGTGCTCGACACCATCAGCAAGCCGTGGGAGGCCAAACCCTGGCATCGCTACCGGCCGCTGTTCGTTACCACGGATCGCATCCGTGATGGCCAGCAGTTCTGGCAGCAACATGCCGAGACACTGGCCCGCGCTGAGCAGACCTATCGGGTGCCCGCCTCGCTCATCGTGGCCATCATAGGGGTAGAAACCTTCTATGGTCGCCAGATGGGCCGTCATCCGGTGCTCGATAGCCTCTACACCCTGGGATTTCACTACCCCGAGCGGGCCGACTTCTTTGCCAAGGAGTTTGCCCAGCTGGTGGTGCTGGCCAAAGAGGAAGGGTGGCAACTCGATGCCCTCAAGGGCTCCTATGCCGGCGCCATGGGGATGGGGCAGTTCATGCCCTCCAGCTACCGCCACTACGCCGTCGATTTTGACGGGGATGGCAAGCGGGATCTGTTTGCCAACCCGGTCGATGCCATCGGCAGCGTGGCCAACTATTTTGCCAGCCACCAGTGGCGCTGGGGCGAATCCGTGGTGGAACCGGCACAGATCGGGTTGATGGCAGTCGAACCTCTACTCAGGCCTGAGCCCGAGTTAACACAACAGTGGTCAGAATTGGCGGCGGCAGGGATTGAGCTCGCCACGCCGCTGGCCCCACAGACGCCGGTCAAGTTGCTGGCGTTTGCCCGAGCCGATGGACCGGAATACTGGGTCGCACGGCATAACTTTTATGTGATCACCCGTTACAATCGCAGCCCACTCTATGCGATGGCGGTGTATCAACTTAGCCAAGCCATTCAGGAAGCGTATGCATCTTCGTCACAAACTCCTCCCGCTCAGCCTGAGCTTGTTGCTGGCCGCCTGTAGCAGCCAGCCGGAACAGAGCGCCCCCGTAGAGCCACAAGCACCGGTCAGCAAGCCACCCGTTATCGAGATCCCGCAAGCCACCGGCGCCATTCCGCGCCCCGAGCCCCTGAGTGCCAGCGGCAACCGGGACTACTGGATCGGCAAGCAGAAGCACGAGGTGTGGCGCGACATCAAACACTACAGCGAAGAGGGCACCGCCAGCTGGTTGTCGCCGGATCTGGACGGCCAGAAGACCGCCAACGGCGATGTGCTGGACAGCAAGCTGTTCAGTGCCGCCCACCGCAACCTGCCCATCCCGAGCTATGTGAGGGTCACCAATCTGGACAACGGGCTGGAGACCATAGTGCGGGTCAATGACCGCGGCCCGTTTGACAGCAGCCGCCTCATCGACCTCTCCTACGCAGCGGCCAAGCAGCTGGAGATGGTCGATAGCGGTGAGGCCCGAGTACGGCTGGAGCTGATCAGCGACACCCCGGATCAGATGGTGATCATGGAGCCGATGAAGCCCATCGAGATGACCCCGACCACTCCGGCTGCGGCCTCCAACACGCTGTCGCAAGATGGCTTCCTGGGTGAACCGACCGCACTGGCGATGGCCACTCCCGCCGCCGATCCGGCTCCTGTCAAGGCACCCGCCGCCAAAGCGGCACCTGTCAAGCCAGCACCAGCCAAGGCTGCAGCACCCGCCAGCAGTGGGGATGGCAAGATGATCCAGGTACTGGCCAGCGGCTCCCGGGATCGGGCCGAGGCGATGGGCAAGGTGATGACCCAGCGTTACGGCGTGCCCTACCGGATCGATGCCCATGGCGCCATTTTCCGGGTGCTGATTGGCCCGGTCGCCGCCGACCAGCAGGCAAGTGTGCTGGAAAAAGTACGTCAGGGCGGGCTGGAACAGGCCTTTATCGTGCCCTGATCGCCCCCTTTTGCCGCGGATGTGACTAACCGCTTACTCACTGTCATCACGTCGTTTTATGGCGTGATGACAGGGAGTGATGGATAAAAAACCAGTTCTGATCGCCATCTCGGGCTATAACCTGCGGGCGCATCTGGTATAGTTAGGCCCGCATTTTATCCCCATCTGGCTCGCAGGAATTTCAAGATGTCCAAATTTGCCCGTTCAGTTCTTCTGGCCTCACTGATCAGCGTAACCGCCCAGGCCAATACGCCGGTGCCGACACCGACCCCGAATGCCATGCCCATGGTGGTTCCCGCCGCGCCGGAGATCTCCGCCAAGGCCCATATTCTGATCGACTACTACTCAGGTCAGGTGCTGGCCGAGCAGAACGCCGAAGAGCGTCTGCCGCCTGCCAGTCTGACCAAGATGATGACCTCCTACATCATCGGCCAGGAGCTGCTGAAGGGGAACATCAAGCGCACCGACATGGTGACCATCAGCCAGAACGCCTGGTCCAAGAACTACTCCGACTCCTCCAAGATGTTTATCGAGGTGGGCAAGCAGGTCTCCGTCGATGATCTCAACAAGGGCATCATCATCCAGTCCGGCAACGACGCCTGTGTCGCCATGGCTGAGTTCCTGGCAGGCAGCACCGACTCCTTCGCCAGCCTGATGAACAGCTGGGCCGCCAAGCTCGGCATGAATGACAGCCACTTCATGAACCCGCACGGTCTGGATGCGGAAGGTCACTACAGTACCGCTCACGACATGGCCCGTCTGGGTCAGGCGCTGATCCGCGACCTGCCGGAGGAGTACAAGATCTACTCCCAGAAATCCTTCGTCTTCAACGGCATCACCCAGCACAACCGCAACCGCCTGCTGTGGGATCAATCCCTGCAGGTGGATGGCATCAAGACCGGCCACGTCAGCCAGGTCGGCTATAACCTGGTCTCCTCTGCCACCAACAACGAAGGCATGCGCCTGATCGCCGTGGTACTGGGCGCCAGCAGCGAAGCCTCCCGCGCCGCCGAGAGCAAAAAACTGCTCACCTATGGCTTCCGCTTCTTCCAGAGCCTGACCCCGTACAAGGCAGGCACCGAGCTGGTCACCCAGAAGATCTGGATGGGCGACAAACCGGAAGTGAAACTGGGCGTCGACAAAGATGTCTCCGTGCTGGTCACCCGCGGTCAGGGCAACAACCTGAAGGCTGACTTCCAGCTCGACAGCGAACTCAAAGCGCCGCTGGCCAAGGGGCAGCGCGTCGGTACCGTGTTCCTGAAGCAGGGTGACAAAGAGATCAAGCAGGTGCCGCTGGTCGCCCTGGAAGAGGTGCAGGAAGGTGGCTTGATGAGCCGTCTGTGGGACTACCTGGTACTGCTGGTCACCAGCTGGTTCAAGTAATCCAACGCACAATCCTCACCAAACAGCGGCGCCAACAGGCGCCGCTGCTGTCTGTGACGGACAAAGGCAGTGAATAACCCTGTAAACTGCAGGTTCCGCCTCACCCTGATTTGTGGTAAAAAGCAGCACTTCCATCCTTGTCTGACCGATCCTGGCCTTGATCCCGGTCCGGGCAGCGCCCATATAGTTATGAGCCGTGCCCATATAGACTTGAAATGGCGGCCTCCACGGGCCATCGGCCACTAGCCATCCAAGATGAAGTCATCCCGGTGATGACGCAAAAGGTGAGTAAATGAATACCAAGTTTGATGAACTGCTGGAGTTTCCCTGCAAATTCCCGTTCAAGGTACTCGGCGTTGCCGACCCGGCACTGCCGGAAATGGTGGTTGAAGTGCTGCAGCAGCACGCCCCCGGCACCTACAGCCCGACAGTCCAGCCCAGCTCCAAGGGCAACTACCACTCGGTCCGCGTGACCGTGACTGCCCAGAGCAAAGAGCACATCGAAGCGATGTATCACGCCCTTGGCAAGATCGAGCTGGTGAAATACGTACTGTAATTTCTCTCTCGCCCCGTTCTGCGGGGCGACTGTTTTTGGCCATTGAGCCGCCGTGAGGAAGCCATGTCATCCGGGATCCCCGCCCAGAACACGCTTATCGTCAGACATCTGGGTCGCCGCCCCTACCAGCCGGTATGGGACGCCATGAAAGCCTTCACCGACAACCGCACCGGCGACACCCCGGACGAGTTCTGGGTGGTCGAACACGACCCCGTCTACACCCAGGGCCAGGCCGGCAAGGCCGAACACCTGCTCAATCCGGGCAATATCCCGGTGGTGCAGAGCGATCGCGGCGGTCAGGTGACCTATCACGGCCCGGGCCAGCTGGTGCTCTACGTACTGGTGGATGTCCGCCGCTGCAAATTCTCGGTTCGCGAGCTGGTGACCGCGCTGGAGACAGCCATCATCAATACCCTCGCCAAAAGCGATATCCAGGCTTATGCCAAGGCCGATGCCCCCGGGGTCTATGTGAAAAATGACCTTGGCATGGAGGCAAAACTGGCCTCGCTGGGTCTGCGCATCCGCAAGGGGTGCTCGTTCCACGGGCTGGCCCTCAACATCAACATGGACATGACCCCCTTCCTGCACATCAATCCGTGCGGCTATGCGGGCATGGCCATGACCCAGACCAGCGCCCTGGGCGGCCCGCAGAGCGTGGCCGAGGCGCAATCCATTCTGGTGGCCGAGCTGGCCCGCCTGATTGGCTATCAAACAATAACAAACACCGAGAGTGAATCATGAGCAAACCCGTTCGTATGGAGCCGGGCGTCAAGCTGCGCGATGGCGACAAGATGGCCCTGATCCCGGTGAAATTCATGCCGGATCCCAACGAAGAACTCCTTCGCAAGCCGGACTGGATGCGGATCAAGCTGCCCCCCTCCAGCCAGAAGATCGAACACATCAAGAGCACCTTGCGCAAGAACAAGCTGCACTCGGTCTGTGAAGAGGCCTCCTGCCCCAATCTGGCGGAGTGCTTCAACCACGGCACCGCCACCTTCATGATCATGGGCGCCATCTGCACCCGTCGCTGCCCTTTCTGCGACGTGGCCCACGGCCGCCCGCTGGCACTCGATCCGGAAGAGCCGAAGAAGCTGGCGATGACCATCAAGGAGATGAACCTCAAGTATGTGGTGATCACCTCGGTGGACCGCGACGATCTGCGCGACGGCGGTGCCCAGCACTTCGCCGACTGCATCCGCGAGATCCGCGAGCACAGTCCGCAGACCCGCATCGAGATCCTGACTCCGGATTTCCGTGGCCGGATGGAGCAGGCGCTGGAGGTGTTCCGAGAGACCCCGCCGGACGTCTTCAACCACAACCTGGAAACTGCGCCGCGCATGTATCGCGTCGCCCGCCCAGGTGCCGACTACAAGTGGTCGCTGGAGCTGCTGCGCCGCATCAAGGAGATGCACCCCCACGTGCCGACCAAATCCGGTCTGATGATGGGCCTTGGCGAGACCAACGAAGAGATCGTCGAGGTGCTCAAGGATCTGCGCGCCCACGGCGTCAACATGCTGACCCTGGGTCAATATCTGCAGCCGAGCCGCCACCACCTGCCGGTCAAGCGCTACGTGCCGCCAGCAGAGTTTGACGAGCTTAAAGATGTCGCCATGGAGCTGGGCTTTACCCACGCCGCCTGTGGTCCTTTCGTTCGCTCTTCCTACCATGCTGATCTGCAAGCCAAGGGCGAAGAGGTCAAATGATCTCGTACGACAGGGAGGCCAAATAACCGCCACCCTCGCAATGAAAAAGAGCGCCTATTGGCGCTCTTTTTATTGGTATCACTGACAGTTGCAGCTTGATGTACTCATCAGCCGTGGTCGAAGATCCCCTGTTGATGCCAGCGTTGCAGCTGGGCCAGCACCTGGGTCTCTCGCGCCGTCCACTGGGGACAGGGCCCCGCCAGCTGGGTCTTGTTGGTCTGCAGCGCCTCGTCGAGGGCAAACCAGCCGGGCACGAAGCCAAGGCGGATCTCGTAGGGCTGCGGCTGCGGGGCCACCAGCTGATCGCCAATCCGGCACAAGTAGTAGAGCGAGCGGATGCAGTAGGCATCGAACCCCGGCTCGCGGGCGGCGCGATATTCACGGGTCTCGCCAAGCAGGCCCCCCACTTCCCGCAGCTCGGCACCGCACTCCTCCAGCAGCTCGCGAGCGAGCGCCACATGGTGGCTCTCCCCCGCTTCAATGCCGCCCCCGGGGAACATCAGATCGCCGTTGACCCGGGAGTGAACGAGCAGCAGCTCATCGCCACGGGGCACCACGGCACGCACCGTGAGGCGCTCAAGCGTGCGGCCATCGGTACGCACCTCGCCATGAACGAAAGAGAGATCGAACGGATTGGGCCAGCAGCTGGCCGGAGAGAACGTCGTCATCACTGCCTCAGGGCCGGTAGTTGCCATGCTTGAGCTGCTCGACAATTTCGGCAGCCCGCACATCGTAACCATCCTGCTCTGTCTTGCTCAGGGTGTGGTAAATGCCAAAACGCTTGGCTGAGACCTCGGGGCTATCCTGAAACGATTCGCTCACCTTGCCCCACAGATAGGCCAGCCCATACTGTTTCTGGCCCATATAGAGGGTGCTGAGGGAGGTGAACATGCGGCTGTTGACCTTGTCCCCCTCCTGATAGAGGGAGAGCCCGTGCTGCAGGGTGGCAATGGCCTTTTCGGGGTCACTCTTGGCGTAGATACCGCCAAGTGCCAGTTGCAACTCGGGTTCATCCAGCGCCTTGGTGCCTTCCAGCGCCATAAACTGCTGACGAGCCAGCTCGTTGGTGTTGTTGGTCCAGTGCCAGAGCAGCAGGTAGGGATCTTGCGAATTGCGGGTCGCGGCATCGAGCTGGGCCAACTGATCCCCGGCCGCCAGCATGCCCTCGACCCGTGGACTCTTCTGCTCGCGGGCATTCTTGTATTCAATGCTGGTGGAGCGCTCGGCACATTTGAGATAGCGCTCAAGGTTACGCATCAGCTCGTACTTGCGCCGATCCGTCCCCTCCTCCTTGAGATAGAAGCGACTGCGGATCACATCGGTACGCTCGTAGCGACACCAGCCATCGTCCACCAGATCCTGGCAGAGCTCGGGATGATTGCCACAGATGTTGTGGATCCGATCGTCATTGCAGCCAGCCACGGCAAGGCCGACTGAAAGCATGATGAAGGTCTGTCGCAGGGGGAAATTGGCCATGGTTCACATCTTGTTGGTAACGCGGATTGGTAACAACTGGCGCCTTTACGGGCCACCTCCGGCTAGCAAACCGGTTACATATCCATTACAATGCGCGCGCCATATAAGGCCGCGATTGCAGAATAATATAACGAAATATACACCCCTACACTGATCTGCATTCGACGATTTTTCTATTTACACCAACAACGTGAAATAAAGGATCTGGTCAATGACCCACGAGCACTACTTGCAAGCGTGGCAGGAGAGCCAGGAGCTCGCCGAAGCCATGCAGCCCTTGATTGGTCGCCTCTACCGACAACAAGGGGTCGAGATCACCCTCTACGGCCGCCCGCTGCAAAACGCCTCCACCATCGATATCCTCAAGGCCCACCGGGTCGTCCGCCGCCACCAGGGCGCTCCCCTCCCCATCCAGCAAAGCTTCCCCCTGCTTCAGGCCATCGTTGCCCTCAAACCCACCGCCGCCGAGGTAGACCTTGGCAAGCTGGCAGTCGGCTACTGGCAGGATCATCAGGATGAGGCGGGGATCGAGGACTATCTGCAAGCGCGACTGGCACCAGCCCTTGGCCGCAGCCAGATGCCGCAGCCGACCGACGTGGTGCTCTACGGCTTTGGCCGTATCGGCCGCCTGCTGGCCCGCCTGCTGATCGAGCGTACCGGCGCTGCCAATCCGCTGCGCCTGCGCGCCATCGTGGTACGCGGTGGTCGCGACGGGGATCTGGAAAAACGCGCCAGCCTGCTGCGCCGCGACTCGGTGCACGGTCCCTTCAACGGCTCCATCGAGGTGGATGTGGAGCGCAGCGCCATCATCGCCAACGGCACCTTCATTCAGGTGATCTACGCCAATAGCCCGGCCGACATCGACTACACCGCTTACGGTATTCACGATGCGCTGATCGTCGACAACACCGGCGTCTGGCGTGACGAGGCAGGCCTCTCCGAGCACTTGAAGGCGCGCGGTGCCGGCAAGGTGCTGCTGACTGCCCCCGGCAAAGGGGAGATGAAAAACGTGGTGTTCGGGGTCAACCATGAGGTGATAGGCCCGGATGACAGGATCATCTCCGCTGCCTCCTGTACCACCAACGCCATCACCCCGGTGCTCAAGGTAATGCAGGAGCGGTTCGGCATCCGCCACGGCCACGTGGAGACGGTCCACTCCTACACCAACGATCAGAACCTCATCGATAACTATCACAAAGGCGAGCGCCGCGGTCGCAGCGCAGCCCTCAATATGGTGATGACCAGCACCGGCGCCGCCAAGGCGGTGGCCAAGGCGCTGCCCGAACTCAAGGGCAAGCTGACCGGCAACGCCATCCGGGTGCCGACCCCCAACGTGTCGCTGGCGATTATCAATCTGTCGCTGGAGCAGGCCACCGATCGGGAGAGCCTCAACGCCTATCTGCAACAGATGGCGTTAAGCTCGGCCCTCCATCGCCAGATCGATTTCAGCGCCAGCACCGAGCTGGTCTCCTCCGACATGGTAGGCTCCCGTTATGCGGGCATCGTAGACTCCCAGGCGACCATCGCCGAGGGAGATCACTGCGTGCTCTACGTATGGTATGACAACGAGTTCGGGTACAGTTGTCAGGTAGTGCGGGTGATGGAGCAGATGGCTGGCGTAGTCCGCCAAGATCTACCGGCATAGCCCGCCAGGATCTGCCGGGCTGACCCCGAAGTTTATGGCTCAATAGTTCAAGGAGAAGGCCGGATGTCGTTTCAACAGGGTGAATTTTTACAAGCAATCAGGCAGATGCCACAAGAGGTGTACGAGCGGCTCAAGACCGCAGTCGAGCTGGGCAAGTGGCCCGATGGCAAGCCCCTGACCGACGAGCAGAAGGCCACCTCCCTGCAAGCCGTGATGGCCTGGCAGGCGATGCATCTCGACAACCCCGAGCACATGAACATAGGTCGTGACGGCGAGATTGTGATGAAGAGCAAGAGCGAGCTCAAGCGTCAGTATCGCGACGAGGAAGAGATAGTGCGGGTCGACCTCAACCACTGAACCTGATCCGGCAGGCCGCTCGCAGCGGCCACAGCAGAGAGGGGAGCCATGATGGCTCCCCTCTTTCCTATCGATGCCGGGTGACTCATCCCCCTCATCCCCAACCCTTCTCCCGCCAAGGGGAGAAGGGAGCAGGCTCGCACCTGCGAACAGTGAACGGGCCACCTGCCAACGCTCTTCATGGCAAGCCTCGCGGCCAACCGCACCTCGAGCTATCCCCTCTCCCGCCGGGAGAGGGTTAGGGTGAGGGGGAAACCAGTCAGGGAGTCAGCTCCCCTCGCAGCGACTGCTGCATCAGCTCGCGAATGCGGTGGGAGGGCAAGTCTTGGCTCAACAGGAAGTGCAGCTTGGTGAGTGCAGCCTCGGCGGTCATGTCAAAGCCCGAGATCACCCCGGCCCGCGACAGGGCGTTGCCGGTAGCATAACCCCCCATATTGACCTTGCCGTGCAGACACTGGCTCAAGTTGACGATGATGACGCCGCGGGCCGATGCCTCGGAAAGCAGCGCCAGCATGGCCGGGTTTTGCGGCGCATTGCCGACCCCGAATGACAACAGGATCAGCGCCTTCACCGGCTGTTGCAGGATATTGGCGATCACCTCACTGGAGATCCCCGGATAGAGGGTCACCACGCCGATCGGCTGGGGGGTAATGTCGTGCAGCACCAGCGGCCGTGCGGAGGGCACACCCAGCTCACCCGCTTCCAGCGAGATGGCGATCCCGGCGTTGAGCAACGGCGGATAGTTGGGGGAGTCGAAGGCGTGGAAGCCGTCGGCGTGCACCTTCTTGCTACGGTTGCCGCGATAAAGCTGGTTGTTGAAGAACAGCGTCACCTCGTGGATCGGGTAGTTGGCCGCGATATAGAGGGCGTTGAGCAGATTCTGCTGACCGTCGGAGCGCAGCTCGGCGAGCGGGATCTGGGAGCCGGTGATGATGACCGGCTTGTGCAGATCTTCCAGCATGAAAGAGAGCGCCGAGGCGGTAAACGACATGGTGTCGGTGCCATGCAGGATCACGAAACCATCGTATTTCTCGTAGTTGTCGCGAATATCCTCGGCGATACGCTGCCAATCCGCCGGGGTCATGTCGGAGGAGTCGATGAGGGGCGCATATTCGTGGATATGGTAATCCGGCATCTCGGGGCGGTGAAACTCGGGCATCCGCGCCAGACAGTCTTCCATAAAGCCCGCCATCGGCACGTAGCCGTGATCGGAACGCTGCATCCCAATGGTGCCGCCTGTGTAGGCAATGTAGATAGACTTCTTCACACCCTCTCCTCTTGATGAAGTGAACACCGCCGGAACATGAACCATGTCGGGGTGAACCACAATGTCAACGCCCGCCAGCGCCTCTGCGTGCAGCGGAAACCGGCGAATTATAGAGACTGGCGCCCTAAATGACAGCCGTTCCATGCACCCTTTTCGGCTTTTCTGCCCTCTACCTACATAGTGTCAAATGTCACAATAAACCACTAAAACGAGCATTAATACGACAAAGATGGAATTAAACGATGCTTTTTGCTACAATCCGCCGGATTTTACTAAAATCTCATCTGGATGCCTGAGCATTTCAGGCCCGCACAAGCCCCATCTTTCCTGGGGCGGGGAGATGTTTCCCCTTCTTTGCTGGCACATAAGCCACACTGTTTTCATCCCGGCTGAATCTGTAAGTCTTTTGCTATGAAAGACACAGCCAATCAACATGGGAGTACTGAATGTTACAACTTGATTCCTACGCAACGCTGGTCGCTGCCACTCTGGTATTGCTGCTTGGCCGGGTGTTGGTTACCCGAGTCGGGCTGCTGCGTACCTTCAACATCCCCAAACCGGTAGCCGGCGGCCTGGTGGTCGCGCTGGTACTGCTACTGCTGCGCTCCACCCTGCAGATGGATCTGCAATTTGATACCAGCCTGCAAACCCCGCTGATGCTGGCCTTCTTCGCCTCCATCGGTCTCTCCGCCGATCTCGCCAGCCTGAAACGCGGCGGCAAGGCGGTGGTTACCTTCCTGATGGTGGTCACCGGCCTGCTGCTGGTGCAAAACAGTCTGGGTGTCGGTCTGGCGACCCTGCTCGGTCTGGATCCCCACATGGGGCTGCTGGCCGGCTCCATCACTCTCTCCGGCGGCCACGGCACCGGAGCGGCCTGGAGTGCCACCTTCTCCGAGAAGTACGGCGTGCAATCCGCCGCTGAGCTCGCCATCGCCTGTGCCACATTCGGTCTGGTGCTGGGCGGCCTGATTGGCGGCCCGGTGGCTCGCTATCTGGTGAAGAAAGTGCAGGTGCCCGGTGAGGAGCACAATCAGGATGAGGCCCCCCAGGGCTTCGAAATGCCGGATATGGAGCGCCCCCTCACCACTTTCAGCGTCATCGAAACGCTGGCATTGATCGCCATCAGCCTCAAGGGCGGCGAGCTGCTCTCTGCTTCCCTCAAAGGGGGCGCCTTCGAACTGCCGATCTTTGTCTGCGTGCTGTTTGTCGGCGTGCTGCTGCGCAACGTGCTGACCCTGCTGAACTGGCATGAGGTGAGCGATCGAGAAGTCTCCCTGCTGGGCAACGTCAGCCTGTCGCTGTTCCTCGCCATGGCACTGATGAGCCTGAAACTGTGGGATCTGGCCAGCCTTGCTCTGCCCATCTTCATCCTGCTGGCCGCCCAGACCGTGGCGATGGCGCTCTACGCCATCTTCGTCACCTTCCGGGTGATGGGCAAAAATTACGATGCGGCCGTACTGGCGGCAGGTCACTGCGGCTTTGGCCTGGGGGCCACCCCGACCGCGATTGCCAACATGCAGGCCATCACCCAGCGCTTCGGTCCCTCCCACCTGGCGTTTCTGGTAGTGCCCATGGTGGGCGCCTTCTTTATCGACATCATCAACGCCATGGTGATCAAGCTGTTTATGGCGATGCCATTCCTGTAATTCCCTTTCCGTCAGACGTATATGATCAGAGCCCACCTTTCGGTGGGCTCTTTGTTTGTTCTCTACTCGCCAGCTGATGCAGGCAGAGCCGTGGCACGTATCCGGCACCAAGGTGACCCGCGAGCAACCTAGACAGCCCGAAATCACCAAGCCCACACTCCCCCCGAACAACAAAAAGCCCCGCACTCGACAGAGGGCGGGGCTTGATTATGTCAGCCGGAACAGGCCGAGAGTTGCACGTTACAGGATAAAGGTCGACACCTGCTGGTTCAGGTCAGCAGCACGCCCTTTGAGGCTGTGGGCCTGATCCAGGTCGCGCATGGCGGATGCGGTGATCTCGTCACTCACATCCTTGATGGCGGTGGTGTTCTGGGTGATCTCGCCGGTCACCTGAGTCTGCTCCTCGGCGGCGGTGGCGATCTGACCCGCCATGTCGGAGATGAGGGAGATGGCGCTGGTGATCTCTTCCAGTGCGCGTACCGCCTGATCCGCATCCTGCACGCTGTTGTCCGCCAGCCCCTGACTGGTCTGCATCAGGCTCACCGCGCGGGCAGTGGTCTGTTGAAGGGTCTCGATGGTGGACTGGATCTGCTGGGTGGAGTCCTGAGTACGGCGCGACAGCACCCGCACCTCGTCAGCTACCACCGCAAAACCACGCCCCTGCTCACCGGCACGGGCCGCTTCGATGGCCGCGTTCAGCGCCAGCAGGTTGGTCTGCTCGGCAATCCCCTGAATGGTGGAGAGGATGCTGGTGATGGCCTGCGCGTGGCGGCTCAGCTCACCGATCACCTCGGTCGCCTGCCCTACCTCTTCGGCCAGACCATTGATGGACTGGCGGGTCTTGTTGACCAGCATCTTGCCCTGCTCACTGCTCTGGGCAGATTGCTGGGCAGCGGCAGCGGTGTTCTCGGCGTTACCGGCGATCTCCATGGTGGCGCTCGCCATCTCGGTGACCGCAGTGGCGACCATGGTCACCTCCTGCTGCTGACGCTGCAACTCGTCCACCGCGGCCTGGTTGGTCACCAGACTGCGCTCGGCATCGGCGTTCAACTCGTTGGCCAGCTGACGGATATTGCCGATCAGCTGATGCTGACTGCCGACGAAACGGTTGAAGCTGTTGGCCAGTTGGCCCACTTCGTCGTTGGCGTCGATCTTGATGCGCTGGGTCAGATCGCCGTTACCATCGGCAATGCGGGCCAGTGCCTGGGAGACCTTGGTGAGCGGGCCAAGCAGCATACTGACCAGCCAGGAGATAGCGAGGATGCTGCCCACCAGCACCAGCAGCGCCATCCCCAGCTGGGTCATCAGCAGGGAGGAGAGCGGCGCTTCCAGCGCGGCCTTGTCCAGCACCAGCACCAGATCCCAATCCGTGTCGGGGATATCAGCCGCCCACAGCAGCTTGTCACGACCTTCGTTGTCGAAGTAGGCCGGCACCAGATCCTTGCTCGACTTGCTCTGCTCGATCAGCGCATTGGTCAAATCGTTGTCGATCTCGCTGGCCGGTTTCATCGCCTTGGCGGCATCCTTGTAGGCGATGATGGTGCCATCCTTGTGCATCATGATGGCGAAACCATCGGCAGGCAGTTGCATCTTGGTCACGTCTTCCACCAGCGAGGCGATGGAGAGGTCACCACCGACTACCCCGCCAGAAACCGGCTGGGCCAGGGTCACCACCATGATGTTGTAAGCAACATCGAGATAGGGTTTGGTGACAATCAGGCCACCTTTGCTCATCGCCTCCTGATACCAACCACGAGAGCGCGGGTCGTAACCATCGCGGTTGATGGAGGGATCGGAGTCATTCATCTTGCCGCTGCTCTCACCGAAATAGGTGAGCTGGAAACGGCCGGAGACTTGTGCCTGTTGCAAGGCATTGAGGGGGTCGGCACCGGCCTTGCTGCCGAGCGCCTGGATCACGTCGCGACGGGCTGCGAGCCAGTCGCTGACACGCTCGGCCTGCTGGGTACCCAGCCGTTGCAACTGCTCCTGGCTGCCTTGCAGCAACAGGGACTTCTGGCTGCTATAGCTCTGCCAGGAGAGCAACAAAATCACCAACGAAAGGGCGATCACCACTGACAACAGTATCTTCTGCTTGAGTGACAGGTTTTTCATCATGTGTTCTTCTTATTGAGGTGAGGAGCGGGTTTTTCCCTAAATTGCACAACACTACACGTAGTCATTAGCGACCCGAATGGCCAAAACTGAACCTGAAAATGGGTCGGCGGGCGATATTTTCTACCGAGGTGGAGAAAAGTGCACCAGAAATTGACGGCATGAGCCGCACAAGCCAAGGCAACCCTGTTTATTCCTTCCACAATTGGCTAGAATATCCCGTTTTTAAATCACATCGACCCTGAGAGTTTTCACGATGTTCGAAGTTAATCCCGTATTAAATAAACTTAAGGAGCTGTCTGAGCGGACCGAGCTTCTTAGGGGGTACCTTTGACTATGACGCCAAGAAAGAGCGTCTAGAAGAGGTCAACGCCGAGCTGGAACAGCCGGACGTATGGAATGAACCCGAGCGCGCACAGGCGCTGGGCAAAGAGCGCGTTGCGCTGGAAAACGTGGTCGGTACCATCGACACCCTGACCCAGGGCGTGGATGACGTCGAGATGCTGGTGAGCCTGGCCGTGGAAGGGGAAGACGAAGAGACCTTCAACGAAGCCATCGCCGAATCCGAACAGCTGGAAGCCAAGCTGGTGGATCTCGAGTTCCGCCGCATGTTCTCCGGTCAGCACGACGGCTCCGACTGCTATATCGATATTCAATCCGGCTCCGGTGGTACCGAAGCACAGGATTGGGCCAACATGGTACTGCGCATGTACCTGCGCTGGGGCGATGCCCACGGCTACAAGCCCGAGCTGATTGAATGCTCCGAAGGCGACGTGGCTGGTATCAAATCCGCCACCATCAAGTTCACCGGCGAATATGCGTTCGGCTGGCTGCGTACCGAAACCGGCGTACACCGTCTGGTTCGCAAGTCCCCGTTCGATTCCGGTGGCCGTCGTCACACCTCCTTCTGTTCTGTGTTCGTCTACCCCGAGATCGACGACGATATCGATATCGAGATCAACCCGGCGGATCTGCGGATCGACGTCTACCGTGCCTCCGGTGCCGGTGGTCAGCACGTTAACCGAACCGAATCCGCGGTGCGTATTACCCACGTTCCGACCGGTGTCGTGGTACAGTGCCAGAACGACCGTTCCCAGCACAAAAACAAAGACCAGTGTATGAAGCAGCTGAAAGCCAAGCTCTACGAGCTGGAAATTCAGAAGCAGAACGCTGAGAAACAAGCCCTGGAAGAGACCAAGTCTGATATCGGTTGGGGCAGCCAGATCCGTTCCTATGTGCTGGATGACTCCCGTATCAAGGATCTGCGCACCGGCGTCGAAACCCGTAATACCCAATCGGTGCTCGACGGTGACTTGGACAAGTTTATCGAAGCCAGCCTGAAATCAGGTCTGTAAACAAGCAGGAATCACCATGTCTGAACAAACCATCACTCCGGAAGTCGACCAAACTCTCGAACTTAACAACGAGATGACCGAGCGTCGTTCCAAGCTGGCCGCCCTGCGCGCCCAGGGTAATCCTTTCCCCAACGACTTCCGTCGCGACAGCCTCTCTGGCGATCTGCACGC
The DNA here is from genome assembly GCF_051919345.1 of Aeromonas sp. 84A. NCBI lineage: Bacteria > Pseudomonadati > Pseudomonadota > Gammaproteobacteria > Aeromonadales > Aeromonadaceae > Aeromonas > Aeromonas sp. 84A. Next base: position 1,427,410 of record NZ_JBQBEW010000001.1, on the reverse strand, counting down.
AGAGTTCGACGACAAAAGCGCCGAGGAGCTGACGAGCCTGGGTAAACGGGTGAAGATTGCCGGTCGCATCATGACCCGCCGGATCATGGGCAAGGCTTCTTTCGCCACCCTGCAGGACATGGCCGGCAAGATCCAGGTCTACGTCACCCGTGACGACCTGCCGGAAGGTTTCTACAACGAGCAGTTCAAGAAGTGGGATCTGGGCGACATCGTGGGTGTCGAAGGTACCCTGTTCAAGACCCAGACCGGTGAGCTCTCCGTTCACGTTTCCGATATCCGCCTGCTGACCAAGGCGCTGCGTCCGCTGCCCGAGAAGCACAAAGGCCTGACCGACCAGGAAGCTCGCTGCCGCCAGCGCTACCTGGATCTGATCGCCAACGAAGAGTCTCGCAAGACCTTCATGATCCGCACCCAGGTGGTTGCCGGTATCCGCAAGTTCTTCAACGAAAAGCGCTTCATGGAAGTGGAAACCCCGATGATGCAAGTCATCCCGGGTGGTGCCTCCGCGCGTCCGTTCGTCACTCACCACAATGCGCTGGACATCGACATGTACCTGCGTATCGCTCCGGAGCTCTACCTGAAGCGTCTGGTGGTTGGTGGTTTCGAGCGTGTCTACGAGATCAACCGCAACTTCCGTAACGAAGGTATCTCGGTGCGTCACAACCCCGAGTTCACCATGATCGAGTTCTACATGGCCTACGCCGACTACATCGATCTGATGGACCTGACCGAAGAGCTGCTGCGCACCCTGGCGCAGGACATCCTGGGCGACACCAAGATCCGTTACGCCAAAGAGGGCGAAGAGGGCCTGACCATCGATTTCGGTCAGCCGTTCCAGCGCCTCACCATGGTCGAGTCCATCCTGAAGTTCAATCCGGATGTGACCCTGGATGATCTGGCTACCCTCGAGAGCGCCAAGGCCGTTGCCAAGCGTCTGCACATCGAGCTGATGAAGGGTTGGGAGCTGGGCCACGTGATCACCGCGATCTTCGAAGAGACCGTGGAGCACATGCTGCTGCAACCGACCTTCATCACCGAGTACCCGGCTGCCGTTTCTCCGCTGGCTCGCCGCAACGACGTGAACCCGGACGTAACCGACCGCTTCGAATTCTTCATCGGTGGCCGCGAGCTGGCCAACGGCTTCTCCGAGCTGAACGATGCAGAAGATCAGGCCAAGCGCTTCCAGGATCAGGTTGATCAGAAAGAAGCTGGCGACGACGAAGCCATGTTCTACGACGCAGACTTCGTCACCGCACTGGAACACGGCCTGCCGCCGACTGCCGGTCAGGGTATCGGTATCGACCGTCTGGTCATGCTGTTCACCAACAGCCACACCATCCGTGACGTTATTCTGTTCCCTGCCCTGCGTCCGCAGAAGTAAGGCCCACAGAAGCCAGCTAAATCCCTTGGGTCAATCCCGAGCGTGATAGCCCATAAAAACGCCCCGCGACTGCGGGGCGTTTTTCTATCTCCTTTACCGCCAAATCACTTTATAAATTCAATAATGGAATAAAGAAGATATTTTTATTCTTTGTTGTTAGCCAACACGCCCTTTAATCTGGCCAAAAATCAGACCATGGAAGACGCGTGTGATGCAATTGAAGGATTCCCCATTCAACCTCTCCCCCTCTCTGACGAGCAGCAACGTCAGTTGGGTCAGGTACTCTCGACCCTCAATACCCAGCAACTGGCCTGGGTGAGCGGATATCTCTACGGCCTCTCCCAGAGCGGTCACCAGAACGTTGCAGCCAGCGCCGCCGTGGCTGCGCCCAGCGGCAGCCTGACCATTCTCTACGGCTCCCAGACAGGCAACGCCAAAGGCGTCGCCAATGCCATCAAGGCGCAGGCCGAGGCCCGCGGTCTACCGGTCACCCTAGCGTCGATGGCCGACTACAAACCCAAGCAGCTCAAGAAAGAGAGCCACCTTCTGGTGGTAGTGAGCACTTACGGGGAGGGTGAACCGCCGGAGAGCGCCGTCGATCTGTTCGATCAGCTTAAAAAAGGCAAGATTGGCAAGCTGGACGGGCTCAAGTTCGCAGTGCTGGGGCTGGGTGACAGCTCCTACGAATTTTTCTGCCAGACCGGCAAAGATTTTGACGACTTTCTCACCAAAGCAGGGGCCGAACGCATTTATGAGCTCGCGAGCCTCGATGTTGATTATCAGGATGCGGCCAAGAGTTGGGGCGAGCAGGCACTCAATGCCATTGCCGCGACCCTCTCTATCGGTGCTGCCGGCAGCAGCGTAGCCAGCGCGGTGCAGCAGGCGGTTGGCCACAGCCAATACAGCAAGGAGAACCCCTTCCCTGCCCGCCTCTCGGTCAATCAGAAGATCACCGGCCGGGATTCCACCAAGGATATCCGCCATATCGAGATCAATCTGGCCGACTCCGGCCTCACCTATCAGCCGGGGGATGCCCTCGGTGTCTGGTTCGACAATGACGCCGAACTGGTGGGCGAAGTGCTGGCCCTGACCGGCCTCTCTGGCGATGAAGCCACGGCCCACGGCACCTTGCGCGCTGCCCTGACCGGTCACTTCGAACTGACCCGGCTGCACGGCGGCTTTATCACAGGGCTCGCTGACATATCGGATAATGCGGCGCTGAAAGATCTGGCTGGCGACAAGGCCCAGGTCAATGCACTGGTCGCCTCTGCCCAAGTGGTGGATGTACTGAAACGCTTCCCGACCGCCCTCACGGCCGAGCAGCTGGTTGGCCTGCTGCGACCCCTCACCCCGCGCCTCTACTCCATCGCCTCCGCCCAGAGCGAGGTGGAAGAGGAGGTGCACCTGACCGTCGGCGTGGTGCGCTATCCACAGGAAGATGGCACAGTGCGCAGCGGCGCCGCCTCCTCCTATCTGGCAGATCGGCTGATTGAGGATGGCGAGGTGCGGGTATTCGTGGAGCACAACGACAACTTCCGCCTGCCGCAAAACCCCGACACCCCCGTCATCATGGTGGGCCCGGGCACCGGCATCGCCCCGTTCCGCGCCTTTATGCAGGAGCGGGAAGCTCAGGGCGCGAAAGGCAAGAACTGGCTCTTCTTCGGCAACCCCCACTTTACCCAGGATTTCCTCTATCAGGTGGAGTGGCAGCGTTATGTGAAATCGGGGCTGCTGTCGAAGATCTCCCTGGCCTTCAGCCGGGATCAGGCCAACAAGATCTATGTGCAGGACCGCCTGCGCGAGGCAGGGCTTGAGCTCTACCAGTGGCTGGAAGCAGGCGCTCACTTCTATGTGTGTGGCGACGCCAACAAGATGGCCAAGGATGTGCAGGAGGCCCTGCTGGATGTGATTGCCGAACACGGCCACAAGAGCCGTGAGGAAGCAGAAGAGTATTTGAGCGAATTGCGTCGTGCCAAACGTTATCAAAGGGATGTCTATTGATGAGCAAACAACCTCTTTCTCACCCAAAAGCGGGACCGGTCGAAGGGCCGCTGGCCGACAACGAGCGCCTCAAGCGCGAGAGCAACTTCCTGCGCGGCACCATTGAGCAGGATCTGCAGGACCCGCTCACCGGCGGCTTCAACGGCGACAACTTCCAGCTGATCCGCTTTCACGGCATGTACCAGCAGGATGACCGCGACATCCGCCCGGAGCGCGCCGCCCAGAAGCTGGAGCCGCTGCACAACGTCATGCTGCGTGCCCGCCTGCCGGGTGGGATCATCACCCCGGCCCAGTGGCAGATCATCGACAAGTTCGCCGAAGAGCACAGCCTCTACGGCAGCATCCGCCTGACCACCCGTCAGACCTTCCAGTTCCACGGGGTATTGAAGCGCGACATCAAGCTGATGCACCAGACCCTCAACAGCACCGGTATCGACAGTATTGCCACCGCGGGCGACGTGAACCGCAACGTGCTCTGCACCAGCAACCCAGTGGAGTCCGAGCTGCATCAGGAGGCCTACGAGTGGGCCAAGAAGATCTCCGAGCATCTGCTGCCCAAGACCCGCGCCTACGTGGAGATCTGGCTGGACGGTGAAAAACTGGGGCAGGACGAGGAGCCGATCCTGGGTTCCAACTACCTGCCGCGCAAATTCAAGACCACTGTGGTGATCCCGCCTCACAACGACGTGGATATCCACGCCAACGATCTCAACTTCGTGGCGATTGCCGAACACGGCAAGCTGGTGGGCTTCAACGTGCTGGTGGGCGGTGGCCTGGCCATGACCCACGGCGACACCAGCACCTATCCACGCAAGGCCAGCGACTTTGGCTTTATTCCGCTCTCCCACGTGCTGGAGGTGGCGGCCGCCGTCGTCAGCACCCAGCGCGACTGGGGCAACCGGGTCAATCGCAAGAACGCCAAGACCAAGTACACCCTCGAACGTGTTGGCGTCGAAGCGTTCAAGGCCGAGGTGGAGAGCCGTGCCGGTATCCAGTTTGGCGAAGTGCGTCCCTATGAGTTCACCAGCCGTGGCGATCGCTTCGGCTGGGTCGAAGGGATTGACGGCAAGCACCACCTCACCCTGTTTATCGAGAATGGGCGCCTGCTGGACTTCCCGGGCAAGCCGCTCAAAACCGGCATGCTGGAGATCGCCAAGGTACATCAGGGGGATTTTCGCCTGACCGCCAACCAGAACCTGATCATCGCGGGCGTCCCGACTGGCGAGAAGGCCCGTATCGAAGGGCTGGCACGCCAGTACGGCCTGCTGGATGACGGCGTCAGCGAGCAGCGCAAGCAGTCGATGGCCTGCGTCGCCCTGCCTACCTGCCCGCTGGCGATGGCCGAGGCGGAGCGCATGCTGCCTGCTTTCGTCACCGAACTTGAAGAGCTGCTGGCCAAACACGAGCTGGCGAACGATGCCATCGTCTTCCGGGTCACCGGCTGCCCCAACGGCTGCGGCCGCGCCATGCTGGCGGAAGTGGGTCTGGTGGGCAAGGCGCCTGGCCGCTACAACCTCCATCTGGGGGGCAACCTGGAAGGCACCCGCATTCCGCGCCTCTATCAGGAGAACATCACCGAGCAGCAGATTTTGGCCGAACTGGACGCGCTGATCGGCCGCTGGGCCACCGAGCGCAATCAGGGTGAGTGCTTCGGCGACTTCGTGATCCGGGTTGGGGTGATTGCCCCCGTTATCGATTCTGCGAGGGACTTCTATGCCGCTTAATCTGCCGCTTAATGTCACTGAAGATGGCCGCCTTGACCTGCAGGCACTGCTGGCCCTCGGCCGTGAGGAGCAAGTCGAGGCACTCGCGCCCCTCAACCGCGAGCTGGATACCATGAGTGCCTCCGAGCGGGTGCGCTGGGCCCTGGCCAATCTGCCGGGGGAGCATGTGCTCTCATCCAGTTTCGGCATTCAGGCGGCGCTGATGCTCCATCTGGTAAGCCGCGAGCGGGCCGACGTGCCGGTAGTGCTGACCGATACCGGTTATCTCTTCCCGGAGACCTACCGCTTTATCGACGAGCTGACCGAGCGCCTCGCGCTCAACCTGAAGATCCACCGGGCCGAGCTCAGCCCGGCCTGGCAGGAGGCGCGATTTGGCCTCCTGTGGGAGCAGGGGGTGGAGGGGATTACCCGCTACAACCAGCTCAATAAGGTGGAGCCGATGGACCGCGCCCTGCGCGAGCTGGGGGCCCAGACCTGGTTCTCCGGCCTGCGCCGGGAGCAGTCCGGCAGCCGTGGCAAGCTGCCGGTGCTGGGCATCCAGCGCGGCCGCTTCAAGTTCCTGCCGGTGATCGACTGGAGCAACAAGGACGTCTACTACTACTTCAAAGAGTTCGACCTCCCCTACCACCCGCTGTGGGAGCAAGGTTATCTCTCGGTGGGCGATGTCCACACCACCGCCAAGTGGGAACCGGGCATGAGCGAGGAGCAGACCCGCTTCTTCGGCCTCAAGCGCGAGTGCGGTTTGCACGAGGAAAATGGCGAGAACGACGGCTCAGGCATCTAATCCCGTCTTGAAAACGCAACCGAACAACAAGGGCATCCGAAGATGCCCTTGTTGTTATTTGCCCATTAGCATTCGTCCGTCAGCGGCGCTGCCAGGTCTCGAAGCTATAGGGGTGCGGGTTCTTCTCATCGGCAGGGTGGCTCTCGCAATCAACGCGTTGCCACTGACCATCGTCAAAAGCAGGGAAGCGGGTATCCCCCTCCACCGCCAGATCGATGCGGGTCAGGTAGAGACAATCCGCGCTCGGCAACATCTCGGCATAGAGATGACCACCACCGATCACCATCAACTCCTCCACCGAGCTGCCTGCCAACAGCGCCAGCGCCGCCTCGACGGAGCCCACCACCTCAATGCCCTCGGCCTGATAATTGGGATTGCGGCTGATCACCAGATTGCGCCGTCCGGGCAGCGGTCGACCGATGGATTCGAAGGTCTTGCGCCCCATCAATACCGGTTTACCGAGGGTGACACGCTTGAAGTGAGCCAGATCGGCAGGCAGATGCCAGGGCATCTGGTTGTCCTTGCCGATCACCCTGTCGTGGGCCATGGCGGCAATCATGGAAATCTTCATGGGGCCTCTCACCATCTGTCAGATTATGGGGCGGTTACGGTACACGACCAGAGAGGGGATCGCCAAACCGAAACTGAGGGCACCGACGATAAAGAGCGCCTTGAGGCCGTTCTCCACCGCACTCTGGATCAACTCCATGGTCACGCCGTTGATGTTGAGCTCTACCACCGCAATCATGGTCTTGAACGCATAACTGCCCGGGATCATCGGAATGATGGAAGCAACGCTGAACACCGGACGCGGCGCCAGCAGACGGCGAGACCAGTAGACGCAGACAAAGCCGACCGTGGTCGCCGCCGCCAGCGTCGCCCACTCGATGGGCATACCATAGTGGATCAGCAAGGTACGCAGGCTGTGGGCCAGCGCGCCCCCCATGGCGCAATACTTCAGCATCCGTGGCGGCACGTTGAACAGCATGGCAAACCCCACCGCCGGAATGGAGGACCAGAAGGCATCCTTGGCCAGTAGCCAGAGCAAATCCATCATACTTTCCACCCCCAGATCCCCGTGACCGACATGGCGAGAATGATGCCGGTATTGATCCGTGCGCTGATGGTGAGCAGGGCAACCCCGTTCCCGCTGGCCGATACAGAGTCGACAGCCTTCATACCTTCCACCCCCAGATCCCGGTGACCGACATGGCCAAAATGATACCTATGGCGGCGCTGATGGTCAGCAGGGTCGCAGTCCCCCAGCGGGCCAAGCCCATGTTGAAGTAGCCCTTCACCATGTCGGAGACCGCATTGATCAGCGGAAAGCCCGGCACCAGCAGCAGCACGCTGGCCGCCATGGCGAGATAAGGCTGGTCACCCCAGTTAAAGAAGGTGGCGCTGGAGGAGAGCAAGGTGGCAATAAAGCCGGTGGCGGCAAAGTTGATGAGCGGGCTGTGGTGATGGCGGGCCATCAGCTGGCGCACCCGCATCGCCACGGCAGATGAGAAGCAGGTCACCAGGAAGATGGGCCAGTCACCGCCAAACAGCAGGCTAAAGGCACCACAGGAGAGCCCCACCATGGGGACCACCAACCAGGGGTGATAGTGAAAGGGGACGATGGCCTCGAGGCGCTGGCGCACTTCACGGGCACCGATCAGCTCTTTTTCCGCCATGATGCAGATCCGCTGGATCTCGCACACCACCTGCATATTGATGCCATGTTCGCGCACCCGCCGGGTAGTGGTGACGCAACCCCCCTGATAGAGACTGGTGAGCACGATGGCACTGGAAGAGATGGCCATTTCGACACTCTCCAGCCCCAGCGCCATCCCCAACCGCACCGTGGTCTGCTCGATGATCCGGCTCTCCGCCCCGAACTGGGCCAACATCTGACCCACCTTGACGATAATGCGGGTGATCTCTGTCTGTTGCTCCCGCGACAACACCCGTCTTGGTGTGATACTTCTCATAATCCCTTCGAGTCGTAGCAATAAAAATTTCGGCCATATTAGCCTAACTTTTACTGTTATTCATCCACCCCTATCACAACCTGACTAATTAGTTATTACAAGAAAGAGAAAAGAGATTACATCACAAATACATTACGACTAACATTAAAAACCATAACAATCAGGTCGCCAGCAATTCCCTTTATTATGGCCTCACCGATTTGGCTGAAATATCAACCAAGGGGGTTATTGCAGATTATTTACGACGTCGATAGTCCGCCAGACGGATTATTTTACCACTGCCATCGCTTTCAGGCGGAGGGTCCCCCTCTTCCCTGAACTGGCTCATTTCGCTGCGCATCAAATAAAAAGATTCCCGCATCATGTTGGTAATCCGGATACAGCTATCAAGATTGTTTTTCGCCAGACGGCGCTGACCATCAATCTTGAACTGCAACCCGCGCAGACGGCGCTGCTGATCGGGGCTCGCTCGGGCCATCAACTGGTCGATCTGCTGCTCCAGAATCGCATCCAGCTGGGAGGGCTCACTCGCAGCCAACTCCTTCAGGGTGTCAAAATCAGGCAACTCCATATGCCCTCCTTGGCGACTATTGCTGGCAACACACTGCGGTACCACACCATCACGTCCCAGCCATATAAATCTGTATATACGACGCGACTAAAAAGGGTTCAATCCATCCACTGGCGACTAAACCGAACAATGGTCACTACGAGGGTGTCTATCTATTTTAATTGTGTTTGGAAACAAGCGATTGTTTTTAATTCAGGCGAGATAAAACACTTATACATTTTAGGTTGTGATTTTCTGTTTTTTATTGCAAATAAAAATCCGGGTGGCCTTATTTTTGCTTCATTCGACACTTTATTCTTCCCTCACCGACCCGCGTCATCTCCTGACGGTTTAACATATCTCACTGATTATGTTATTTTAATTGCCACTTTTATCGGACATTCAAGAGCAGACCATGAGCAAGGCAAAAATCGGTATCGTCACCGTCAGCGATCGCGCCAGCGCGGGCATCTATGAAGACCTCTCCGGCAAGGCCATCATCGACACCCTGAACGCCTATCTGACCTCGGAGTGGGAACCTGTCTATCAGGTGATCCCCGATGAGCAGGAGCAGATTGAAGCGACCCTGATCCGGCTGGCGGATGAGAAGCAGTGTTGTCTCATCGTCACCACAGGCGGCACCGGTCCGGCCAAGCGGGATGTCACGCCGGAAGCGACCGAGGCGGTATGTGATCGCATGATGCCGGGCTTTGGCGAGCTGATGCGGGCCGAATCCCTCAAATTTGTGCCGACTGCCATTCTGTCGCGCCAGACTGCCGGACTGCGCGACGATACCCTGATCGTCAATCTGCCGGGCAAACCCAAATCAATCCGCGAATGTCTGGATGCCGTCTTCCCCGCCATCCCCTACTGTATCGATTTGATGGAAGGGCCGTATCTCGAGTGCGATGAAACCGTCATCAAGCCATTTCGGCCGAAAAAATAGCGAACCCGACCATAAAAAATAATGGCGAGCCACGGCTCGCCATTATTTTCAATTCATCTGTTTGCGCAGACAAACCGCATCACTTATTTGCGGCCGAATACTTTTACGCCCGCTTTGCTGCGCTCTGAATTACCGTAAACTTCGATTTTTTTCACACAACGGCGCGAGCCCAGTGATTTCCACTCGGTCTCTTTATCACTGCTCATTTCCCGATCGAAACGAATGGTCTTGGTACGATCACCACCATAGGTCACCACCACCCGATCCAGGGTCAAATCACGCTCCGCCTTCACCTTGATATATTTGGTCTGACGGCAAATCACCAAAGGAATTGTCGCACCATGATCACCGGCTCCCAGCAATATAGTCCGCCCCAGCGTGAACTGATCGTCACCGGCATGGCTGGCTGACGCCACCACCAGCAAGGCACCACCCAGCAAGCTGCGTGCAGAAAAACGGGAATTCCAGATAGACATCAAGGACATAACACCTCCAATAAAAAATGGAGTGTGATGATAAGGGTTAAACCATAACGGAAGCTGTATCAAAGCTGAATTTGCTGCGAATGTGCGGGGATCAACAGAGAAAACAGCGCGACTTTTCGGCAAAAAGAGAAGAGCCGCAGATAGCGGCCCTTGCAGCAAGAGAGCGCTTAGCGCTCCATGATTTGGGTCACGTCATCTTTCTTGATCATGACCTCGCGCCCTTCATGATCGTAATAGCGATACATGCCGGTGCTCTCGTCCAGCTTGGGCTTGCTCTCTGTGGTGATCATCTTGCCATCCTTGGTGCTCATGATGTATTGGGAGCTGCATGCCACCAGCCCCAGGGCGCACACCAGGATCATCATCAGTTTTTTCATTGCGGCCTCTTCTGCGATCATCCTCACCACGAGGATGTTTCTTGAAGCCTAGTTCAATCGCACGGCACGGGATGGCGCGATGAGCAAAGCGGGATCGCCGTCAATAATCAGCGACTTAGCCTCGCTATCTGGCCGGGTGGCGAGCGCAATGAAAAAGGCCGGACATCTGTCCGGCCTCTTCTTTTCAGCGCAAGAGCGCAATCATGACTTGGCAGGCTGACGCTCACCGGTCACGGTCGGGTTCTTGGGATCGGAACTCCACTCGTACCAACCGCCGTCGTAGACGCTGATCTGTTTCCAGTCCATCAGCCAGGCGTAGAAGAAAGCCTCGGAGGCCCGCCAGCCGGTACCGCAGTAGAACGCAGCCTGCTGAGTTGGCTCGATGTTCCACTGCTCCCACATGGCGAGGATCTCGCGGGCCGGCTTCATGGTGCCGTCCGGGTTGTGGAAATCGCTCATGCTGTTGGCATCAACGCCACCATGACCCCACTTGGCCCCCGGGATATCGCCCTTCGGCTTGATGTAGCTGTAACCTGAGGTGTTGCCGACAAACTCGTCCCAGGTACGCACGCTGACCAGTGCGCTATCGGGCTTCTTGAGCAGCTCTTTCGCCTGACTTAGCGTGGTGTAGTACTCGGGGTGAGCGGGAATGGCCACGCCAAACTCCTTCACCGGCTCATACTTGTTGGGCAGACCGGTTTCGGTACGCAGGTGCTGGATAAACCAAGCATCCAGACCACCGTCCAGCAGGCGCACATCTTCCACCCCCGCATACATCATCAGGTGCGCGGCACGGGCAGCCGCCATGGTGTTGCGACCATAGAGGATAACGGTGGTGTCGTGACGGATGCCGTTATCCAGCAGCAGCTTCTTGAGCGCTTCGTCAGAGACCTTGTTCCACAGCGGCTCCTCTTCGAGGCTGTTGGTATCGATATAACCGGCCCCCGGGATGTGGCTGATGAGGTAGGCCTTGGGTGAACCCCAATCCACTTCAAACAGCTTCCAGTCACCCTTGGGCGCTGCGGCGACCGGCTTGCCCTCTTGCAGATCCGCCAACCAGCGCGGATAGACCAGCTGCTGCCAGCGTGCCAGCGACTCGCGCGGTGCAGCTTGCCACCCTTGCAGCTCGAACAGCTGCTTGATCCCCTGCTTGCGCAGCAGACGGGCCACCTCAGCCACTTCGCGGGACGCGCCGTAGAGGGCAACCGGACGATCGGCCTTCAGCCCCTTGATCTCGAGCGCCTTTGGCCACTCTTCATCGCTGTATTTCCACTCGGCAGAGAGGTTCTCGGCGCCCGCCACATGACCGCCCTGCTTCTCCCCTTCCATCGGCCACCCCTGATAGAAGTAGCTGGCGCGGGTATCCAGGATGACAGCCTGTTTGGCCTTGGCATCGGCCAGCGAGAGCGGTGGCAACTCCCCTGCCACGGCGGGCAGGGCACACCAGAGCAGTAAGGTCGCCAGCGCGGCCTGCAGGAAGCGAAGATGTCGTTTCATGGTGATTTCTCGATTCATAGTGAACAAGGTTAAAAAATGGAGCGACCCAGCCGCTCGGCCAGCAGCTCCAGCGCCGCCGTGCCCGCCAGCGAGTTGCCGGCTTTGTTGAGCTCGGGCGACCAGACACAGACGCAGAGCTCGCCCGGGATCAGGGCGATGATACCGCCGCCGACGCCCGATTTGCCCGGCATGCCGACACGATAGGCAAAATCGCCCGCCTCATCATAGAGACCGCAGGTGGCGAGCAGGGCGTTGACCTGTTTGGTGGTGCGGGCGGGCAGCAGCGGCACGCTCTCGCCCAGTGGCACACCACGGTTGGCCAGATAGATGAATGCCCGCGCCAGATCGACGCAGCTCATGCGAATGGCACAGGCATTGAAGTAGCTTTGCAGCACCTTGTCCACTTCGTTTTCGAAGTTGCCATAGGCCTTCATCAGATAGGCGATGGCGGCGTTGCGGGCAGAGTGCTGATATTCGGAGCGGGCGACCACCTGATCCGCCATGATGGCCGGATTGCCGGAAAGGCGGCGCACCAGCTCGAGGGTACGCTGACGGGGCGCAGTGAGGCGGGTCTCCAGCAGATCGCTCACTACCAGCGCTCCGGCATTGATAAAGGGGTTGCGGGGGATCCCCTGCTCGAACTCGAGCTGTACCAGCGAGTTGAAGGGCTGGCCGGAGGGCTCCTTGCCCACCCGGGCCCAGATCTCCTCCTCCTGATAGAGAGTGAGTGCCAGGGTCAGGCTCAGGGCCTTGGAGATACTCTGGATGGAGAAGGGTTCAAAAGCGTCACCGGCGGTGAACAGCTCACCCTCGACGGTACAGACTGCGATACCAAGCCGATCGGCCGGTACCTGAGCCAGTGCCGGAATGTAGTCGGCCACCTTGCCTTGTCCCAGCAACGGGCGCACCTCTTCAAGGATGCTGGCCAGTAATTCGGATGACAACACCATAAGCAATAAGCGATTCCATGACTAAAACAGCGGTGGAGATCCCATCCCCACTGACAAAAATCCCGCCAGCGGCGGGATTTTTCAGTTACCCACAACAAGGCGCCAGATGCGGCAGCCTTGTATCAGGCCGGTTCACCGTACCAGAGGTCGAACAGCTCGGTAACGACCACGGCTTCCATCCCCTTGCCTTCCAGCCAGGATTTGACGGCAGCGCGGTCTTCTTCGGTACACTTGCCCAGTTGCTGGGTGCAGATCATCCCTTCCCAGGCCAGGTGACCGGAGCCGGCAAACGCCAGTTTACGGGGTTCAACAACCTCATCGATCATCGCATCGACTACCGCATCGATGGTCTCTTCGGCAGTGCCGACCGGGAAGTTGAAACTGATGTCGAAACCCATTTCCTGGAATTCATCGACGCGCAGTTTCTTGCGCAGGCGGCGGCTACGATTGGCCATGATAGCTCCTCAAGTTAGTTGATACGCTAGGTGTGTTGACGTGCCAGCTTAGCTGACACGCTTGAAAATCAGATCCCAAACCCCGTGGCCGAGACGGTGGCCACGTTGTTCAAATTTGGTCAGCGGACGCCAGTCAGGACGCGGCACCCAGTTACCGGTGGCAGAGGTATTCTCGTAACCCTCGGCGGCGCTCATCACTTCCAGCATATGCTCGGCATAGTTTTCCCAGTCGGTCGCCATGTGGAACACGCCACCGATGGCCAGCTTCTGGCGAATATCCTGGGCAAATGCAGGCTGTACGATGCGGCGCTTGTGGTGACGGCTCTTGTGCCAGGGATCCGGGAAGAAGAGCTGCAGGCAGGAGAGTGAACCGTTCGGGATCATGTGCTCCAGCACCTCGACCGCATCGTGGCAGATCACTTTCAGATTGGTGACGCCCGCTTCCTGAGCGGTACCCAGACAGGCGCCCACGCCCGGGGAGTGCACTTCAATGCCGATGAAGTTCTTCTCGGGGGCATTCTTGGCCATCTCCACCAGAGAGGCGCCCATGCCAAAGCCGATCTCCAGCACCACAGGAGCCTCGCGACCAAACAGTGCGACCAGATCGAGCTGCTTTGGCTCGAAATCGATGCCCATGACCGGCCAGAGCTCTTCCAGGGCCTTCTCCTGCCCTTTGGTCAGGCGGCCTTCGCGACGGACAAAGCTGCGGATCTTGCGCATGAACTTGCCGTCTTCGTTAAATACATCTTGGGTCACAGGCATAATGGTCTCGTTATTTCATCAATCCGGGTAATACATCTTGTGTCCGATCCCGAGCGGGACCGCTCGCGGCTCGGCATTTCATCAACCCGCGAAAACAGGGGAGCGAATTATCCCAAGATAGGCCCAAGGCGCAAGTGTTTCGCGCAACAAATATTCCGGCCATCCACTTCCCTGCTCCCTCACTGGCATCACCACACCGACTAACCGTCCAATATAATCCGCAGTAGAGTCGTTCCAGCCCTTTTTTGGCGATTTTTGTGACAATCATTGCCTCATTTCTGAAATCTGATACAAACGGATAACCTGGCGGTCGAATGGAGCGACCGCCCACATGCCGAGAGAATTGTCTATGCAGCCGTTTTTTGCCCAGCGCTTCGAGAAGGTTGAACCTTCCTTTATCCGTGAAATCCTCAAAGTTGCCGCCAATCCGGAGATCATCTCCTTCGCCGGTGGCCTGCCCAATCCCCACCTGTTTCCGGTCAAGGCGATCGATCAGGCCTGTCAGGATGTGCTGCGCGAGCAAGGGGCTGCCGCCCTGCAATATGCGGCGACCGAGGGCTTCGCCCCGCTGCGCCAATGTATTGCCGACCGCTATCTGGCCCGCCACGGCATGCAGATCAATCCGGACAACATCCTCATCACCAGCGGCTCCCAGCAGGCGCTGGATCTGCTGGGCAAGGTGCTGATCGACGAGGGTCAGGATCTCATCATCGAAGAGCCGGGTTACCTTGGCGCCATTCAGGCCTTTTCTGTCTACCAGCCCACCTTCAAGCCGATCACCCTTGAAGAAGAGGGGCTGGACCTGGCGGCGCTGGATGCGCTGCTGGCAAGCGGCTCCAATGCCAAGCTGCTCTACGGCGTGCCCAACTTCCAGAACCCGAGCGGTGTCTCCTACAGTCGTGCCAACCGCGAGGCACTGGCGGAGCGGCTGATCAGCCACGAGCTGTTGATGGTGGAAGATGATCCCTACGGCGAGCTGCGCTTCGAGGGCGAGCATCTGCCCCCCATTGCCAAGCTGGCGCCAAACAATACCGTGCTGCTCGGCTCATTCTCGAAAACCGTGGTGCCCGCCTTCCGGCTGGGCTGGATGGTAATGCCGGACTGGCTGCGCAAGAAGGTGACCATCGCCAAGCAGGCGACCGATCTGCACAGCAACGCCTTCAGCCAGCAGGTGCTGCACCGCTTCCTGACCGACAACTCCCTCGACGCTCACTTGGAGAAGATCAAGGAGGTCTATGGTCGCCAGCGTGCCGCCATGGAGGCCGCGCTGGCCCGTCACTGCCCGCCCGGCGTCAGCTACACCCGACCGGAAGGGGGCATGTTCCTCTGGCTGACCCTGCCAGCCCACATCAGTGCCATGGCGCTGTTTGACGAGGCGATCAAGGAGAAGGTGGCTTTCGTGCCCGGCGCCCCCTTCTACGTGCGCCCCGAGATCAAGAACACCCTGCGCCTGAGCTTCTCCTGCGTCGATGAAGCGACCATCGAGGAGGGGGTCAAACGCTTGGCCCGCGCCCTCCAGCGCATGCTCTGATCGCCCAAGCCAAACCGTACCAACAAAAAACCAGCGAGTGATCGCTGGTTTTTTTATGCTCCCCATTCAACCGTTCAGCCAAACAAGGTCTTGCAAAACTGCTTCATCGGGATGGGGCGGCTGTAACGATACCCTTGCAGATAGTCAACGTGGCGCGCCCGCAGGTAGTCCGCCTGCGACTGCTTCTCGACCCCCTCCGCGATCAGGATCAATTCAAGTCGCTTCGCCAGATCAATCACGTTTTCAACGATATGGCTGGAGAGTGCATCTGTGCCGATCATCTCCACAAAGCTCCGGTCAATCTTGAGTGCATCGACCTGAAACTGTTGCAGATAGGTGAGACTGGAGTGACCGGTGCCAAAATCATCGATAGAGATCAACACGCCCAGTTTACGCAATTCGGCAAACATCTGAGCGGTTGTCTCATCAGCTACCAGCAGTTCACGCTCAGTCAGCTCCAGCCCCAAATCAACGGGATTGTCTTTAAATGCGTCAAGAAACGCCTTGCAGTCAGCCAACAGGTCAAGGTCCTGAAAGTGCTTGGCGCTGATATTGAAGCAAAAATGGAACTTTGCCGGCAACTTGCGGGCATAAGGGGAGAAGTGATCGCGCACCTGCGCCATCAACAGGCTGGTCATGGGCACGATCAGCCCGCTATCTTCCGCCAGCGGAATAAAGCGATCCGGCGAGATCATCCCCTGCTTGGGATGCTGCCAGCGCATCAGCACCTCACAGCCACGCCACTGCTCATCCTCACCGGAGACCACCGGCTGCAGATAGGGGATAAACTCCTCTTCGATCAACGCCCGCTTGAGCTCTTCCGCTGGTGAGCTGCTACGCCCCATCAGCCTGAAGGTGCCGAATCCAATCAGCAGCGCCAGCAGCGGAGAGAGGAACAAGGTATATCTGGAGTAGCGCCATGCGTGGCTCCAGTAGTCATGTACCGTGACCCGGGTGACGACCTGATAGGGGAAACCGGCCGAAGCGAGGGCAATATAACCCTCTTCTGTCGGAGAGGGCGCCGCCCCGACCTGGCCTGAACCAAACAGAGCCCTCTGCCCCACCACCAGAGCCATCGGGGAGTTCTTGCTGGAGATCTCCAGGGTATTGCGCAGGTAGTAGCCATCTACACCGATCAGCACACTCCCCTTGTCCGTTTCATGACGCAGCACGATCAAGGGGCGATCCGGTGTGACCTCATTGCCAGGCAGCAATTGCAGCCTGCCATCCACATAACTGTCAGGATTGAAGGGGCCATCGTAGTCACCATAGAGCGAGGTGCAGTAGATGTGGCTGCCGACAGCCAGATTGGCGGAACGGACATCAGGCACCGTGGCAACCTGTTCGCGCAGCAGTTGTGCCGCCTCCTTGCAGGAGTGACCAAGCATCCCCTCCACATTGATGGCCGCCTGCCGGGCATGGCCGATGGAGCGATCAAACATCATACGGGCATGCTGCAACCGTGAATCGGCATCACGCTCTATCTCCGTCACCGTCTGCCAGATAACGGCAACAACCCCCAGCAGCAGGATCCCGCCCCCCATCAGCAGCGCCAACAGAATCCTCGAGTAAAGCTGGCGAAGTTTCAAACGACGAAATGGCATAGCGGCCTCTTTGATGCTCGGATGATGGGTGACAGCCTCGTTGGACAGGCGAAAAGGGTCGCCATAATAGCGATTGTTCAACAAATGTCCACCCAACAAAAATCAATCAATTCAAACTATTGTTCAACAATATGTCGTAAGAAGAGGATAGAGTTAACAAACGTAAAACAGAAAACTCCCGAAGCACGTCTCACTTGTTGAAGGGAAGCCACACCATTAAAGTTGAGCAAACGGCAGCAGGAGCATGCAGCGATGAAGATTCTTATTACCGGAGGGACCGGCTTTATCGGCCGCAAGCTGGTTGCCCATCTCAAGGTCAATCACGAGGTCTTGGTATTGAGCAGGCAGGGGAGCCGCGCTTACTCCCTGCTCGGCCATGATATCAAGGTATTGGATAACCTCGACCGGCTTGATGACCTCAATGACGTGGGCGCAGTGATCAATCTGGCCGGTGAACCCATCGCCGCCGGACGCTGGAGCGAGTCGCGCAAACAGCTGCTCTGCGATAGCCGCTGGCTGTTGACCGAGCAGCTGGTGGATCTCATCAAGCTATCCAGCACGCCGCCCAAGGTGCTGATCAATGCCTCCGCTATCGGCTGGTATGGCAGACAGGGCACCGAAACCCTCGACGAGCAGTGCCGCTCTCCCAACGACGAGTTTACCCACCAGCTCTGCCAGCAGTGGGAGACCCTGGCGCAAGAGGCCCAGAGCCGCCAAACCCGGGTCTGTATCGTGCGGATCGGGCTGGTGCTTGGCATGGATGGCGGCGCCCTGCCCAAAATGCTCCCCCCCTACCGACTCGGACTCGGCGGCCCCATGGGATCAGGCAGCCAGATGATGAGCTGGATCCATGTGCAGGATCTGGTGCGTGCCATGCTGTTCTTGCTGGAGCACGAGGAGTGCAGCGGCATCTTCAACGGAACAGCCCCTCATCCGGTCAGTAACCGGGAGTTCAGCCAGACCCTGGCTGCGACGCTACACCGTCCGCACCTCTTCTTCGTCCCGGCGCCGCTGCTGCAACTGGTGATGGGGGAGGCGGCAGACCTGCTGCTGACCGGACAAAAGGTGATACCAACAAGGCTGCAACAGGCCGGTTTTCACTTCAGCTATCCCGAGCTGCCGAGCGCCCTCACCAATCTGCTGCGTGAGCCCCGCTAACTCACACCCGCTCGCTGCGTCCACTCGTCAGCACCTCATATAGCAAGCAGCTCGGCCAATGGCCGGGCTGCTTGTTTATTGTGGCTGCGCTATTGCGCCTTGTGTGCATCGGCTCACGTTGGCGGTATTACAACAGTCCCTGACCCAGCCCCCGCAGCCGATCGCTCAGGGTGCCAGCCAGCAGCTGACGCTGCATCCCCTGCCCCGCCAGCGTCACCAGCAGCGCCCCCAGCGTCGGCAGGCCGAGCCAGATGGCCCAGTGGAACTGCCACTGCCCCTCGAACCACCACCACTGCAGGCCAAAGGAGCAGAGCTCCACCACCATGGCGGCACAGAGCCCCGCCAGCGCACCACTGGCCACCAGCTCCCAGCGCAGCATCTTTTTCAGTAGTTCACTGCTGGCGCCCAAGGTACGCATCAGCAACAGCTCGCGCCGACGCTGGGCCATGCTGGCCTGGGTCTGGGTCAGGAGCACCAGCAGCGCGGCCACTGTCACCAGCCCCAACATCAGCGCCAGCGCCCGGCTCACCTGCTCCGATACCTGAGTGAGCCGCGCAATCAGGTCATCCACATCGATAAGACTCACCGTGGGGTGACGGCGGATCAACTCCACCTCGGCAGAGCGCCCCGCCTCGGGCAGCCGGTAGCTGCCAAGCCAGGTTCGGGAGAAGGGTGCCAGCAGATCCTCGGAGAAGATCATGTAGAAGTTGGGGCGCATGTTGTCCCACTTGATGCTGCGCAAACTGGTGACCCTGGCGCCGAAGCTGCGCCCCTCGATGGTAAAGGCGAGCATGTCCCCCAGCTTGATATCGAGCCGCTTGGCCAGCTCACTATCCACCGACACCTCGCCGGGGCCAGCGAGCCATTTCCCGGCCACCAGCTTGTTGTCTATTGGCAGGGTTGCCGTGGTAGTGAAGTTGAGCTCCCGATCGACCCCTTCACGACCACTGCTGGCACCCTCGCCCACCGCCTCACCGGCGATATGGGTCAGCCGGCCGCGCACCATGGGGTAGAAGTCGGAGGTGGTGGCCCCGGCCGCCGCCAGTTCGCTCAGGATCCCCTCCCGCTCGTTCTCGGCCACATTGACCAGAAAACGGTTGGGCGCATCGACGGGAAGACGAGCCGAAAACTCATCCAGCAGATCGACCCGGGCCGCCCAGAGCAAGCCAAAGAGCATCAGCGCCAGCGCAAAGCCCGCCAGCTGAAACAGGCCGCTGCTGCGCTCGCGCGACAGGTGGGCCAGCGCCAGCCGCAAGGCATGAGGCCCGCTCACTCTTGCCCCCAGCCGCAACATCAGTGCCGCCAGCAGGGCCAGCAGCCCCATCAGCAAGCCCATGCCACCCACCAGACCCAGCGCCAACCGCACATCGGCAGTAAAGCCCCAGACCAGCGCAAACAGCCCGAGCAGGCCGACCGGCAGAGCCAGCCAGGGGGGAATCCCCGCCTCCAGCTCCCGGCGCAATACCCGCAGCGGCGGCACCTTCAGCAGCCGCAAGAAGGGCACAAAAGCGAGCAGCAGAGTGATAAAGAGCGCCACAGCCACCCCCAGGGCAAAGGGGCGCCAGGAGGGGGGCGGCAGATCCGGCGGCAGCAGGTCCCCCAGCAGCTGCAAGGTGATCCACTGCATGGCTGTGCCCGCCACCAGCCCCAGCAGCGCACCGATCAGCGTCAGCGACAGCAGCAAGGTTCCCATCAGTTGCCAGAGCGAGCGACGTGATGCCCCCAGGGTCTTGAGCAGCGCCACCATATTGGTCTGGCGCTCGGCAAAGTGGCGCACCGCAATCCCCATCGCCAACGCCCCCAGCAACACCCCGCTTAGCGAGGCAAGCCGGAAGAAACGCTCGGCATTGGCCAGCGAGCGGCCCACTTGGGATTCGCTGTCATCCGGTTTGATCCACTTCTGTCCGGCCTGTAGTTGTGGCAGCAGCCATTGCTCGTAACGGGCCAGCGATTCCCGCTGCCCCTTGAACAGATAGCGCCACTGCTGGCGGCTGCCGGGGAGCAGGGCACCGGTCGCCTCGATATCGGCACTGTGGATCAGCGCCCGCGGCGCCAGCAGGAAGGGGCTGAAGCCCTGATCCGGCTCCTCGCCAAGCAGGCCTGCCACCTTGAGCACCGTATTGCCCACCTCCAGCTCATCCCCCGTTTTGGCCTTAAGCAGCTGCATCACCCGGGCGGAGAGCCAGATCTCGCCGGGAACAGGGGCACGGGCAGGTTCCAGAGTGAGTTTGCCATAGAAGGGAAAACCATCGGGCACCGCCCGAATAGAGGCAAGCTGCAACGCATCACCGTGAAACAGCATGCTGTTGAAGCTGACGGTGGTCTGCACCGCCAAGCCATCCTGTTTCGCTCGTTCCAGCCAACCATCCGGCAGAGCAGCGGCAGTACGCAGCACCCGATCCGCTCCGATAAAGTCGCGGCCCGACGCCTTGAGTCCGGCATCGAGCCGATCCGCCACCAATGCCACACTCAAGACACACGCCACGCTCAGGGCCAGCGCCAGCACAAACCAGCGCAGCTCGCCGCTGAAACCTTCCCGGCGCAGCAGTCGCCATCCCAATCGCCACTGCATCATCCCTTGCATCTCCCGCCTGACCCGCAGCTCACCCCGTTACACCACATCATGGGCCACCTCGCGCTCCAGTCTGCCCGCCGTCATGACCACTTGCCGCTGGCAGCGTTCGGCCAGCTGATGATCATGGGTTACCACCACTAGCGTGGTGCCGTGCTTGCGATTGAGTTCAAACAGCAGCTCGATCACCTTCTCGCCGGTCTTGCTGTCGAGGTTGCCGGTCGGCTCGTCCGCCAGCAGCAGACTGGGGCGGGTCATAAAGGCACGAGCGATGGCCACCCGCTGCTGCTCACCGCCTGAGAGCCGTGGCGGCAGATGATGCAACCGCTCGCCAAGCCCGACCGCGGCCAGCAGCTCGCGGGCTCTTGGTTCGCAATCCCGCTCCCCGCGCAGCTCGGCGGGCAGCATCACATTCTCCAGCGCCGTCATGGTCGGGAGCAGCAGGAACGACTGGAACACAAAGCCGATCTGCTCGGCGCGCAATCGGGCCCGCCCCTCCTCATCCAGCTCGCCAAGGGATTTGCCGAGGATCTCGATATCTCCCTGACTCGGCAGATCGAGCCCGGCCAGCAGCCCCAGCAGGGTGGACTTGCCGGAGCCGGAGGCGCCGACCAGTGCCACCGTCTCGCCGCTATTGACTTGCAGATCGATCCCTTCAAGGATGGTGAGGCTTTCCTGGCCGAGGCGAACCGATTTGCCGAGGCCCTTGACGACAATAATGGGGGTTGAACTCATGCTCTGTATCCTTTGTTCCAATCCCTTGATGACAATCCATAGCGGGAGTTGAATTGATGGTGCGTATTCTGTTTGCCTTGTTTGTTGGCCTCGGCAGCCTGCTCTCGTCGGCTCAGGCCCAGACCCTGCTGGTGCTGGGAGACAGCCTGAGCGCCGGCTATCAAATGCAGGTTGAGCAGAGCTGGCCTGCCCTGCTCAACCAGAAATGGCAGGAGGAGGGGGGCAAACACACCCTGCTCAATGCCAGCATCAGCGGTGAAACGACACAAGGGGCGCTGGCCCGTCTGCCCGCTCTGCTGAAGGAGCACAAGCCGGACTGGCTGCTGATCGAACTGGGGGGCAACGATGGCCTGCGTGGCTTCGCACCGACCATTACCCGCCAAAATCTGGCCAGCATGATCGCGCTCGCCAAGGAGCAGCAGACCCGTGTGGTGTTGACCCAAATCCAGCTGCCCCGCAACTACGGTGCCCGCTATCTGCGCCAGTTCGAACAGATCTTTCCCGAGTTGGCCCAGGCTAACGATCTGCCCCTGCTGCCCTTCTTTATGGATGATATTGCGCTGCGCCCTGAACTTATGATGAACGATGGCATTCATCCCACCCCGGCGGCCCAGCCCCAAATCCGCGATAAAGTCGCCCGCTTTATGGAGCCGCTGCTCAGCCAATAAGCCCGCCGTCTATCACCAATATTCCATAACAAAATATCCCGCCGAACTTGGATGTTTTGAATGGTCGACGATCTCTGCGTGGCACCTTGATTCAACCAATTCATCGCCAATACCCAATAACAACACATCCCGCCGAAGCGGGATGTGTTGTTATTGATTTAGCATAACCGGCAGGCAACTTCTCAGCTTTCCAGCACCTGACGCAGCCGCTCCTGGGCCACGCCGACCAGCAAGTCGGGCTGGAATTTGGAGATAAAGCGGTCGCACCCCACCTTCTTGACCATGGCTTCGTTGAAGTTGCCGCTCAGGGAGGTGTTGAGGGTGATAAAGAGATCGGACATACGCGGATCGCTGCGCACCTCGTGGGTCAGGCGGTAGCCATCCATCTCCGGCATTTCGGCATCAGTGATCATCAGCAGGATCTCGTCGGTCACCTTCTTGCCTGCATCGCACCACCCCTTGAGCAGGGTCAGCGCCTGCAAACCATCCTGACACTCGATCACCTCAAGCCCAAGCTGGCCC
Source organism: Aeromonas sp. 84A (assembly GCF_051919345.1). NCBI lineage: Bacteria > Pseudomonadati > Pseudomonadota > Gammaproteobacteria > Aeromonadales > Aeromonadaceae > Aeromonas > Aeromonas sp. 84A. The sequence continues at coordinate 1,404,735 of NZ_JBQBEW010000001.1, read as the reverse complement.
AGGGTCTCGCGCACCAGATTGCGGGCGGTGCTGGAATCATCGACGATCAGCACCTTGCGTCCATGCATCTCGGGCAGGATCTCCCGATCCAGCACCTCTTCGGAGATGCGGATGTCATAGGTGATGATCTCCGCCAGCACCTTCTCCACATCGATGATCTCGACGATCTGCTCCACTCCATCTTCGGGAATGCGGGTGATGGCAGTGAGGTAGTTGGCGCGCCCGGCGGAGCGCGGCGGCGGCAGGATATCCTTCCAGGTCATGTTGACGATATTGGCCACCTGCCCCACCAGAAAGCCCTGAATGGTACGGTTGTACTCGGTGATGATGAGGTTGGATTCATTGTCGATGGGCATGGGACGCATGCCGATGGCGCTACGCAGGTTGATCACCGGGATCGAGGTACCGCGGATATTGGCTACCCCGCTGATATTGTGATGGGAGCCCGGCATCTTGCTCAGATGGGGCAACTTGACCACTTCCCGTACCTTGAAGACGTTGATGGCGAACATCTGACGGGTGCCGAGACGAAACATCAACAACTCGAGGCGGTTTTCACCCACCAGTTGAGTTCGTTGATCAACGGAATCCAATATACTCGCCATACGCTGATATCCATCTGATTATTAATCGACTCTATTATAGAGGCTGCCCGCCAGGAAAGGCAGGCGCATTTTCAACCAGAGCGACCAACCAGACAAAAAAAGTGAGGCCGAAGCCTCACTTATCTCATTGATTTTAAAATCAATAGCTACAGACAGACTTCCAGCTGCCATCGGTTGCCTTGGGCTCGCTGCTGGTCCACCAGTTCGCCTGCCACACTACCTTGTTATGGGTGATGCGATCGCCGCCATTGGCATGATCCCCCTGTGGCCAGCTCGGATAGGCCTTGTAGGCTGCCGGATTGACGTTCTGGCTGCTGCAACTGGTGCCCGGATTCTCACCGCCACCCGAGCCCAGCATGGCCTCCGGCAGGGTCGGGAACTCGGCCTTGAGACCAATGGTCTGGCTGCCGCTGATGATGCGCATACCGCTCGGCACGCCAGCGGCGGGCAGGTAGTAGGTCATGGCGACTTCAATCTCGGCCCCCGGTGCCAGGGTCTGCCAGCCCGGCAGGTTCATGGCGACCTTGTGGAAGTCCTTCTCATTGGCAATGCCTTCCGAATTGTCGTTACCACCGCTCTCCACCACTTTCAGGCCCATGCCACTCTGATCCGTGATGGTGTCAGAGGTGGAAGTGGGCACCAGAAACTCGATGCGCGCGCCGCCCGGAATGGTCTGGGTCGACTTGTTGATCAGCTTGAGTTTCGGGTTGATCGGGTAGTTGGAGTCCCCTTCCTTGAAGCCGGAGAGGCTGACCTGGATATCGAGCTGGGCGCTCGGCGCGGCCAGATCGTTTTGCTTGGTGTTGTACGGAGTTGCCTTGGCAAACTTCTCATAAGCCAGGGTGGTCAGGGTACTGCCCATGCCGTACTCGTTCTTGGCCGGATCGAAGGCGTAATCACCCGCCATCTCCCAGAACATCACGCCACCCAGACCGCGCTTGATGATGTAGTCGAGCTTGTGGCCCATGGACTCTTCATCTTCGGTTGAGAGGAACACCTTCTTCTCTTCATTCCACAACCAGGGCGCGTGGGCCTTGTCATCGTAGTAACGTACATACTTGCCTTGCATCACGTGAGCCGGATTGTTGGGATCCAGACCCCAGGCCGTGCCGTAGCTGGGCAGAGTCGTGATGCCGAGGCTGGCCGCATTCTCCAGGTTCTTGGCATGCCACATGGGCACGGCGCCACCGCCGATCTCTTTGCCGTTCTTGTCGAGATCATGCCAGATGTTGTCGATGCCGACCGCCCCGTTGCCGCACGGAATGGTGCTGCCACCTGTGCCCGGCTGGCACTCGTTCTGGCTCGGCAGGGCTGCCTTGCCACCCAACCCATGACTGCCACCGCTCACCCCCTGCCAACCGCGGGTGTAATAGGGCACACCGACGTTGATCTTGCCAGCCGCCAGCGCACCGCGGAAGTAGTGGGCAGACCAGGCGGCGTTGAGGTAACCGATACCGCCAAACTGGGCCTGGGTATAGACGCCCCAATGGGAGAGCTCGGGGTCGGCATTGTTGTCGAACAGGGCAGCGTTGTGACCGACAAAGTGGTTCCAGGCACCGTGGAAGTCATAGGTCATCAGGTTGACGTAATCGAGGTACTGGGTGACCTGGAAGTTCTCCATCCCGCGCAGCAGATAAGCAGAAGCCGGTGAGGCGATGGTCAGCATATACTTGCGGCCATCTTCGTTACCGGCGTTGTCGAGCCGCGCCCGCAAGGTCTTCATCAGCACCTCGTAATTGGCAAACAGCTTGGCCCGGCACTGGTTGGAGAGCGGGAAGTCGTTGGGATTGCCCGCATCCTTCATCGAGGTGGGGTATTCGTAGTCGATATCGACCCCGTCAAAACCGTACTGGCGGATAAAACTCACCGCCGAGTCAGCCAGGATGTTGATACCGGCAGTATTGACCGAGCAGTCACCCTTGGTAGTGGCGGTGTAGAAGCCGCGGGTATCGGCCCAGCCGCCGACCGAGATGAGGGTCTTCACGTCCGGATACTGCTTCTTGTACTTCGACAGCAGGTTGAAGTGGCCCTTGTAGGCGAATTCAGGATCCATCTCGGCACCCGGCACGCCATCCCAGGTCATCTTGGTCGCCGAGTCATCCACCTTGATGGTGTGGCTCTGCTCATCCACCGCCGCGAAGGCGTAGTTGATGTGGGTGATCTTGTTCCATGGAATATCGCTCACCAGATAGGCGGGCAGGCCGTTCTTGCCGGTGCGCCAGGATGTGAAGTAGCCGATGACCCGGCGGGCATGGTCATCCCCCATGCACTCGTAACCATCCGGACGATAGATCTGGCGAATGTCGCAAGAGAGGTTGCCACCGGTGGGCGGCAGCGCGGCCTCCTCGACATTGACGGTCACCGCCGCCGACTCGCCGCTCAGGTTGGTCTTGTCAGTGGCCACCAGCTTGAGGGCGGCACTCCCTTTGGCATCCGGCGTCCAGTTCACCTGCCAGGGGGCAGTGGTATCTTCGCCCACCTTCTTGCCGTCGACATAGAGTTCGACTTTGGCCACATCGTTGTTGGCATCTGTGACGTTGCCGCTCACCGCCACACTGCGACCCAGGGTCACCTTGGCTCCATTGGCCGGGCTGCTGATGCTCGCCTTGGGCGCCTCTGGCGCCACCACGGCGGCGACGTTGAAGCTCGAATCCGCCTCGCTCAGCACTTTGCCATCTTTATCCAGCGCGCGAGCTTTGAGGGTATGGCCTCCCACTCCGGCGGCGCTCCAGCTGGCACTCCAGGGCGAGGCGCTCGCCGTGGCGACCAGCTTGCCGTCGACAAGATATTCCACCTTGGCCAAGGCCGTTACCGGGCCACTCAGGGTCACTGCCAGCGCCACGCTGGCTCCTTCGTTGAAGCTGGAACCGGCAGCCGGTGAGCTGACTGCCACACCGAGTGCAGGAGGAGGCACCTCGCCACCATAGGGCTTCCAGGCATCGGCCCAGACTACACCTACCCCCGGCTCATAGTGATAGGGGGATGCCCCGCACCAGCCTGAATAGGGAAATTCTTTGCACTCGTAGAGGGCACCGACGTTGCTGACGATATCGCCAGCCTTGTAGGCAGTACCGGATTTATAGGCGGGATAAGCGGCCTGAGCCCAGGCGGGCGCAGCCGCAAGGGCGACCAGCATGGCAAGCCTGCTGGGTCTGAAGAGCTGTTGCATATTGTTATCTTCCTTGTTTTGTCTTGGCATTGGTCACCAAGGCAAAGAACAATCGCAACCTGCATGATGGGCGCAGACAACTGGCAATGGACCTGCCACAAAAACCACCCCTCACCCAGGGAAACCCCGCTATCTGGATCCACGATCGAGACCGGAAGCATTGCGCCCCGGCATCACTGCCGGTTTGCCCTTTACCTGGGTTCCGTGAGGAACGAACCCAGTATAGGAAGGCGACAAGATCCCCTCAATCTTTATTCTCAAAGAGAATTATCCCCTGCCACGAAAGCGTCATGATCACAGGGTTAAAATTGATTGAATTATCAAAAAAATCATATCGTTATTGGGATCATAAAAACGCTTTCCCGCACCTTCCCAGATTCATTTAATGTGCGTTGGCTCACTGGTATGACATGCCAGAAATGTGACAATGCGCGCCCTTGGTCAACGAGCCAAGGCTATGGAATCACTGGCAAAAATAAAAAAGGAACACCTATGAAAGGTACTCGTACCCTGCTGTCGCTGGCCGTGGGGCTGGCACTTGCATCCTCAGGCGCCCATGCGGCATTTGTCTGCCCGTCCGATCCGGCTCAACTCACCCCCATCCCGACCATTCAGGGCACAGGCTCCGCCAGCGCGCTGGCCACCCAGACCGTGACCGACAATAACGGCAAGGTGACCGGCAAAATCAGCCCGGGCACCTTCAACGTTCGCGGTATCGTGACGACGCTTGGCCAAAGTCTGACCAAGGGTTTCTATCTGACTGACCCGGTGGGCGATGGCAATCCGGCCACCTCTGATGGCATCTTTGTCTATCTGAACGACAAGGACTTCGCGACCAAATATAAAGACGTCAAACCGGGGGCTGAACTCTGCCTCGAAGCCAAGGTCGAGGAGTATTACGGCGGCACCCAGCTCAAACCCACCTTCGAATCCAGCAAAGCCCGCCTGCAAGTCACCGCACAAGGGCTGAATGTGCCGACCAGCGTATTGCAGGTCAATGAAGGGGAGACACTGGCGCAAGCGCTCAATCGCCACGAAGGGATGCGGGTACGTCTCGACAGCAGCAGTGACCTGCACCTGACCCGCAACTACGGCTTCGACTACAAGGTCTATCGCAACAACGTAGAGTTGGCCCACAAAACCCCGCTGATCAAACCGACCCAACTTCATGTTGCCAACAGTGCGGACGCTGTCGCGCTGGCCACCAAAAATGGCAGCAACCGTCTGGTAGTTGAGTCTGATTACAAAGCACCGGATGGCGTACTGCCCTGGTTCCCAAGCTGGGATGCCGATCAGGGATATCTGCGCATTGGTGATCAGCTAAATGGATTGGAGGGAGTGATCGTCTACAACAAGGATGCCTTCCGTCTGGTGGTACCGAGCGATGTCACCCTGACTGCCGGCGCCCTGCTGCGCAGCCCTGAAGAGGATCGTCAAGACGCGCCGGCTCGCCTCGCTGGCAGCGATCTGCGGATCGGCAGCTTCAACGTGCTCAACTACTTCACCAGCCACTCCAGCATTGGCGGCGCACTCAATATCCTGTGCAAGGATCAGGCGGATGCCGACAACGCCAAAGGTTGCAACCGGGGTGCCAAGAGCCAGCCCGAGTTCGAGAAACAGCGCACCAAGATCGTCAATGCCATTACCGCAATGGATGCCGATCTGCTCGGCCTGATGGAGATGGAGAACAACGGCTTCGAGGATAACTCGGCCCTCCACAATCTGGTGACCCGCCTCAACGAACAGCAGAAGGATGCGAGCAAACACTACGCCTATGTGCGTCTGCCGGTCACTGCCCTTACCGATGGCAAGTTCTTCGGCGGCGACGCCATCATGGTGGCGATGCTCTACCGTCCTGCCCTGCTCACCCCCAGCGGAGATGCCAGCGTCATCAAGCTGCCGGAGCAGCGCTACACCACTGGTGGTGTGGCCAAGACAGCCGGTCAGCGCGACTCGCTGGTTCAGACCTTCACCCTCGCCAAGAGCAAGGAGCCGCTGACACTGGTTGTCAACCATCTCAAATCCAAGGGGTCAGGCTGCTACGAAAATGGCGATGGCAAGACAGAACCGGCCGACCTGCAAGGCAAGTGCACCGAGTTCCGGGTCTCTGCCGCCAAGGTGCTGGGTGAGGCGGTCAGTAAACTGCCGGGCCAGGTGTTGCTGGTAGGCGACTTCAACTCCTACGCCAAGGAAGATCCGATCCGGGTGCTGACCGACTACAACCCTGCCACTAGCGAGCGGAAGATCGTATCGGCCTCTCACACCTTTATCGGTGATCAGTCCTATGAACAGCTCGGTCGCGAAGTGACTCGCAGCTACGGCCTGCTCGATCTCAACGTCAAATTCAACAAGGAGAAAGCCATCTCCTACAGCTACGACGGGGAGCTGGGCACCCTGGACTATGCCCTCGCCAACCCGGCGCTGGCCAGCAAGGTGGCAGGTGTCGCCGACTGGCACATCAACTCCTTCGAGAGCTCCCTGTTCGAATACGGCAGCCAGTACACCGGCGCCCTGCTCAAGTCTGACAACCCCTTCAGTGCCTCCGACCATGATCCCATCATCGTCGACCTGAGACTGGAGAGCGATGCCACCAAACCGGACACCTCCTCAGGCGGTGGTGCACTGGGACTCGGCCTGCTGGCACTGTTGCCACTGGCCTGGCGACGTCGCCGTTAATCACAAGCGCATCTGAATAGTGCAAGCAAAGCCCGCGAGTCTCGCGGGCTTTTTCATTCAGGTCATTGGATGTACAAATGAAAGGCGCGGACGTATGGAGAAAATAAATGATGGAGAAAACAAAAAGGCCACCGCGATGCGGTGGCCTTTTTGCTTCTTGTAACAAGAATTTGGTGGAGCTACGCGGGATCGAACCGCGGACCTCTTGCATGCCATGCAAGCGCTCTCCCAGCTGAGCTATAACCCCAATTTGTGTGAATGACCGGCAGTCACTCTGAATTTGGTGGAGCTACGCGGGATCGAACCGCGGACCTCTTGCATGCCATGCAAGCGCTCTCCCAGCTGAGCTATAACCCCAAATTCGGTACTGAATGAATGGTTCTGGCGGCCATTCATCCTAAATAATGGTGGAGCTACGCGGGATCGAACCGCGGACCTCTTGCATGCCATGCAAGCGCTCTCCCAGCTGAGCTATAACCCCACAAAGGTCGGCCTGGGTGATACACACCACACTGCCCTGGGTACTTCATGTCAATCAAGAATCTGGTGGAGCTACGCGGGATCGAACCGCGGACCTCTTGCATGCCATGCAAGCGCTCTCCCAGCTGAGCTATAACCCCTTTGATTCCAGATTGTTCGAGGAGAATTTGGTGGAGCTACGCGGGATCGAACCGCGGACCTCTTGCATGCCATGCAAGCGCTCTCCCAGCTGAGCTATAACCCCAACTCACCTCGGCGCTGACGAAGTTATCTCCGGCAACGGAGGCGCATGATAGGCATCACCCGCTTTGCTGTCAACCCTAAAATAACCGCGACTGATTCGTTTAGTCAAAATTGCAGCAGTTCGCTGTTTTTACCAGCAAGGCGCGTGCTATCTCTCTGTTTTATGTCACAAATCGGCTCAAGCACCTATACAGGAGAGGCCGTGCAGCAAGCCTCTTTCCCCGTGCAACGCCCCCGCTCTCAAGCTTCTTTTGCTGGCTGATCATCAGCTTCTCCCCCGTCACCTCGGGAAAGCATTTCCATAAAGGGCATTGCATTTGAAAACCCTTTCCATGATTTATGTAAATTTACAACACAGGAAGTTGATCTAGCTCACAAATGACCATAGGATCAAACCGTGACCCAGGTCACACACCATAACCATAAATGACAGAGCGATGAGGTAAACCATGTTTGAGAATCTGGCAGTCCTGTTCCACCTGCGCGGTGCAACCACCAAGAACGGCGTTGTAGAGAAAGATGCCTATGCCCCCTCCACCCGTGAATACTACTTCCGCTACGGCAAGTAATTGCTGAAAGCCTTTCATGGAAAATGTAATAAAAAAACAACACACATCATCACACAGCCCTTTCGAGGCGCTGTCCTGTCCGGGCCAGATGTTCCACGGCCAAACCTGAACTCCACCAAACAAGAATGGGGCCCGCAGGCCCCATCTTTTATTGCTCCGGATTGTCATTGCACTGGATAGTGCGCTGGCTAATCGGTAAGCCTTGTAACCCTGAAACGGCTCAGAGCTTGATCCAGGCATCGGCCCAGGCCGTACCCTTGCCTGGCTCATAAGCCCAGGCAGCACCTGCACACCAGCCGGTGTAGGGGTGCGGTTTGCACTCGTAGCTGGCACCGCCGTTGCTGACCCGCTCGCCCGCCTTGTAGGGAGTCCCCTCTTTATAGACCGGATAGTCAGGCGGCGTTACGCCCCCCTCCTCCCCTTTCACCAGCAGGCTATGGGTGGTGCTGCGGCTCAGATTACCTTCATCTGTGACCGTCAGTTTGATATCCAGTTTGGTATCGCTGGCCGGCGTGGGCAGAGTCAACTCCAGAGTGACCTGATCCAGTGCCGGGGCAGAGGCTCCAGCCGGGATAGTCCAGGCATAGGAGAGCGGCTTGCCTTCCGGATCGCTAGAGTGCTGGCCAGAGAGGGTCACCTTGCTGCCGCCTTCGGCCTGTGCCGGGCCGGTGATATTGGCCACCGGTGGCAGGTTGGTGCCACCGCCGTTATCCTCGATCACCACCTCCGGATAGAAGTGCTGAACGCAGCGGCTGTAATCCCCCTCCTTGAAGGCGCTGAAGCGGGTCTGGTAGCCCACCAGCTTGCAAGCGTAACTCTTGCCGCCGTTGGGGTTCTCTGCCACATAGCTCCAGTCCTGCTCCCAATAGATGGGCAAGGCACCGGCGCCATTGTCATCAAACACCTTCATGTTCTTGCAACCCAGCACCTCGTCGGATGGCACCGCCACCCCGAGGTAGTTGGCAAACTCGCGGTAGTAGTTGATGCGATTCTGGGACTGGGCGTGCTCGACCGGACCGCCGCACTCCACCCCGCCGTTGATGATCTGGGTAGTGACCCCGAAGCCCGGCACCAGACCGTTCTGCTTGTCATGGTCATTCGGCTGCCAGGTGCCATCGATGACATGGAGCATGGAAGGCTTGGGCGGCTGCGGATAGGTATAGAAGAACACCGCACTGGCGAGGTTCAGCCAGGTGTCGGCCACCAGATCGGGGCGGTCGAGCAGGGTGCGCACCGTGCCGAACATCGCCTCGGAGAAGGGGCCATAGTTGTAGTTGTAGGAGAGCTGCTTGGCACCGCGGCCAAAGTAGCTCTTGAACTCGCCATTGTCGAACGTACCGCACGGCCACTGCTGACCCTGCCACACATCGGGACGGCACTCGGCGTTGTAACCGCCGCGCATGGTCTCATTCCATCCCATCTCGCGCACGTAGACCAGCGCCTGACGCCACTCGGCTTCCGGGCGCCAGTTTTCATGGCCGCCGGTCTCTTGAGCGAAGTGAGCGAACATGGTCGCCAGAGTCTTGCGGCAGATGGCGTCAGCATCGCGGCCGTCGCTGTAGTCGCTGCACAGGGCCGGGAACTTGGCCGCCGCCTGCAACAGGCCGCGATAGGTGTACTCGGGGGCGCGCAGCGGGAACAGGTAGTTGAACTGACCCTCGCTCAGCAGGCTTTCGACCCGCTTGACGTTGCCCGGGTTGTCGGCACGACCCGGCTGCACCGCCTCGACCACCAGATTGTCCCGGGTAGCGATGGAGGCCTTGACCGCTTCCATCGCCGGGAAGTCGGTCAGCGCCTTCTCTTTGGCATCCAGCTCGGCCTGGCTTATATAGACGGGGGTGGTGCTGCCATCCGGCGGGGTTGGCGTCGGCGGATTGGGCTTGTCATCGCCGCCAGTGTCCGGCGGGGTCACTTCCCCTTCGCCGACAAGCTTCCACGGGGTATCCCACTCATTGGCGGCCGCCATTCCGGGAGTCTGACCCGGGTTGACCCACCACTTGGCCTCGAAAACCTGGCCGTTGTAATTGACCTGGCTGCCGCCCGGATAGGATTTGTTGATGTCGTATGCCTCGGCCGCCCACAGGTGGCCGCTCAGCATCATGCCGGCAAGCAGAAGGGTGATGCGGTTTTTTTTCATTATTGTTGCTCTCTATGGTTTTGTGGCAAAAGGCAGAACCCGCCTGAACAGGCTCCGCCATCTTCATCATGGACTCAACCTAGGGGCAGCTTGCCGCCCCGACATCCAGCCAGACATCGTGCTTGCCCGGCTCATTGCCTTGAGTCCACCACTTGGCCTGCCACCGACGGCCGTTGTGGTTGGTCAGCTCACCGCCGTTGTAGGCAACGGTCGTGCTCCAGCCCAGCTCAACCTGACTCGCCAGCGCCCACTGATCGGCGGCGCGGCTCGGTTCATTGCCCTGAGTCCAGTATTTGGCACGCCATACCAGCTGGTTGTGGCTCACCTTGTCGCCGCCGTTGTAGACCTTGCTGGCCTGCCATGCGGGAAAGCTGGCCGCTTCCGGATCTGTGGTGTTGCAAGAGCCGTCGACCACGGGCTCCAGCGTCAGCACGACGCGCCCTTCGCTCTGGTGTACCCCGTCCGAGACGCTCACACTCAGCTCATGCTGCTCGCTGGTGGTGACTGCCGGCGGCAGCAGACGCAGGTTGGCGCTGGTCTCGCCTTCCGCCTGCCAGCCCGCCGGAAAGTGCCAGCGGTAGCTGAGCGCGTCGCCCTCGGGATCCCTCGCCTCGGCGGTGATGGTCAGCCGCTCACCGCCGATGCCGCCGAGCTGCGCCGGTACGGTCACTACCGGAGGCTGGTTCTCAACCACGCCCTGCTCCAGCGGCCGCCCGTTGACGGTAAAGGAGAGGGTCTGCTGCGGTGGCAACAAGCTCTGTTGTACCAGCGTCTGGCCACGGCACTGGATAGCGGCGCGACCGGGCTCGCTGGCGGTGGGCAGGTTGATGTGGAACTTGTTCATGACGCTGCTGGCCGCTCTGTGATTGGCCAGCCTGAAGCGCTGTAGACCATCGCGGGTCTCTACCTGCAACTGGCAGTCATTGCCGGACAGGGTGTTGCTGTCATCCGGATAGGTGAAACCGTAGGCGCCATGCAGCGCCGGATAGATGTAACTGGGCAGACTCCCCTGCGGGTCGTAATAGCCCACCAGGGTGGTCACCGGCACGCCGAACTGCTCGGGCTTGCGCGCAACCTTGGTATCGATGGGGGAGACCTCCACCCAGCTCTGGCCATCCGAGGTGAAGCTCTTCTTGAAGCCCCGGTTCACCACAATTTCCTTGCCGTTGATAAAGAGACGACTGTTGTAACCGGCCCCGTGATCGATGGTCAGACTGCGCCCACGGTTGTCCGCAGAGGCAATCGGCACCCGGATATCACGGGTCCAGCGACCATCCCACATGGCGACCCTGACCAAGCCGTAATCCGCCAGCAGGGCACTCAGTCCGGCCTCGCTCAGGGCATCCATGGGGGCATCGACCTTCTCGATCCCCTCGATTGTGTGCTGATAGGGCTCCATCATGGCCGTCGCACTGCTCCACTTGCTAAAGCCGGTGGCCGAGTTGGCATCGAACACCGCCTTGCTCTCCAGAAAACGCTGGATGATGGCGGCCGAATTGGGGGTATAGAGGGTGAAACGGTTGGCGCCGGAGAGAGGGCGGCCGCCCGCCATCGCATCGTGCCCAAACTTGCGGCCATCGAACGGTGGCTGGCACTGGCCATCCAGACAGGCATCCTCATTGGTGCGGGTCGGCGAGAAGTTGGGGATGAAACGGTGTTTGTCACTGTCCCATCCCCAGCTGGAGTTGAGCTGATCGGCACTGCGATGAACCGAGCCGCGGAAACCATCCACATAGTGGCCAAGGCCAAGGTTATGGCCTACTTCGTGGCTGAACTCGTTGCCCAGCGAATCATCCAGCGTAACGATACCACCGCCGCCGGAGCCACCGTGCACCTGAACCCCATTGGCATATTTGCCGCGGCTGTTGTGCGCCGTCAGCTGGGCCACCACAAAGGGATGGCTTCCCTCCCCTTCACCGGCGCTGCTGTTGATGCCGTAGTTGGCATTGTCGATGCCGTGGGAGATAAGCTCCTTGCCGATGCGCTGGCGCATGGTGCCGCCATGCCAACCCCCCTCGCTCGGGTCAAAATCGGTCAGCAGGGTGCCATTGGGCAACATCACCTCAGGCAGGGAGAGCGGTGCATACTGACTGACGATCAACCGGCTGGCCGGGATGGTCTGGAAGTATTCACGATGGGCCTCCATGTCATTGGCAAAGGCAAAGCGATCCCGTGGTGTGGTGAGCATGCCGATGTCGATGGTGTGCAGCAGCAGCTCGCCGGGGGCGCCGACCTTGATGTCACGCAGTTCACCACTGAGATTGCCCTGACGAACGGAGAGGTTCAGTCCGGGCTGGATCCACTCGGCAGGCAGCTCGCCGCTCCAGGTATCCGCTGCATAGGTGATGCGGTTGTTCTCCAGCTCCCCCTCGCGGAACCACTGCCCATTGGCAAACTTGAACTGCAGGGTCTGGCCACGGGAGACGGTCACCTGTCGCTCGCCATAGAAGGCCGTCGAGTTATAACCGGCGCTGGAGCGGACCCGCACCATCTTGCCCTCCAGCTCCGGGCTCACGGGCAGGTAAATATCCCGAACCCAGCGGCCGTCGGCGGTCTGGATCTCCACCAGCGCACGCCCGGTCAGCCGATCCTTGAGGAAGGCGCCGCTCTTGTCGCTCAGTTTGGCCAAATCAGCACTGCTGCTGATGATGGCAGTGGTGCCGCTCTCCGGGATGAAACTCACTCCGCCTTCGGGAGCCCCCGCGAGGTGGTAGACAGTCTCTGGCAGCGCCGATGGCGGCGACAAGGTCAGGGTGCCCAGCAGCTTGCCGCTGCCGTCACGGGCCTCCACAGTTATGGGGGTCACCCCATCGGCCTGGAGCGGTTTCACCAGCAGCAGGCTCTTGCGCAGGCTGGTCAGGATGGGTTGGCGATCCCCCTCTTGGGGATGGGACGGCAGGATCTGGCTCTGGGCAAACTGCACGCTGGCAGCCAGACTGCCGGTCAGATCGCTTTGCGGTGTCGTGTCATTGAATATCAGGGGCGAGGTGGCGGCAGACAGGGGGCCAGCCGCCAGAGTTGCCATGATGAGGGCTGCGATGCGGGTCACATTTGTGGTCATTGTCGGGTTCTCGTTCATATTGCTACCGGGAATGAGGGGCATGTCGCCATGCCCCGTCATCGGTGAGGAGGCCTCAGTTACAGCTTGCTGCCCCGATATCCAGCCAGACATCGTGCTTGCCCGGCTCATTGCCTTGAGTCCACCACTTGGCCTTCCACTGACGGCCGTTGTGGTTGGTGAGATCCCCGCCGTTGTAGGCAACGGCTGCGTTCCAACCCAGATCAACCTGACTCACCAGCGCCCACTGATCGGCGGCGCGGCTCGGTTCATTGCCCTGAGTCCAGTACTTGGCACGCCATACCAGCTGGTTATGGCTCACCTTGTCACCGCCGTTGTAGACCTTGCTGGCCTGCCATGCGGGAACGTTGGCTGCTTCCGGATCTGTGGTGTTGCAAGAGCCACCCTCACCGCCTTCGTTGATCGGGGTAACGGTGAGGCGGGTTGCCGCGTTGGCGTCGAGCGCACCGTCAGAGACGGTCACTGAGAGGTCATAACCGGTTTCGACATCCACCGCCGGGCCGGTGACCACCAGAGTGGCGCTGTTCTGGCCGGTCGCCGTGATACCGGCAGGCACTTGCCACTGGTAGATCAGCTCGTCGTCGTTGGGGTCGGATGCCTTGGCGGTGATGGTCACTTGCTTGCCCTCTTCCACCTTGACGCTGGCGGGCAAAGTCACCACCGGAGGCAGGTTGGGCTGCGGCGCCTTGTTGGTCACCACCACCTGATCGCGGGCGGTGAGGTTGTGGTCGTCGGTCACTGCCAGCTCGAACACCAGATTGATGTCGGCGGACACTGCATCGAGTACAACCCGGGCCTTGGCCTGAGTGGCATCAAGCAGAGCGGCCTGCGGGCCGGAGACCTGCTTCCAGCTATAGGTGAGGGTGCCATTTTCCGGGTCATGGGAGGCGGAGCCGTTCAGCGTCACCTCGGTCGGGCCGGTGACACTCAGATCGCTGCCCGCGTTGGCTACCGGCGGCTTGTTGGCTGGCGGAGTGACCCCTTCACCGTGACCGAGACCTTCATGCATGGCGTTAAGGATGTCGCCGTTGTCGGCATCGATCTCCCAGGAGAAGAGCCCGCCCAGCTTGTTGGCCAGCACGTATTGGCCTTTCGCCTTGACCGAGCGCTCATCGTCATAGGTGATCAGCTCGCCGGTGGAGGGATTGAACAGGGTGGCCGCTTCGGCAGTCTCGTCGTAGTTGTACTCCCAGCCTGCGCCCATATGGCTGTTGACGATGTGGCGATAATCCAGCACGCCATCTTCCCAGGTGCCCTTGATCTTGCCGGTGGCGGTGCCGGTGAAGGGGTCATTGCCCTGATAACCGCTCACCCCTTTCCAGCCGCGACCGTAGGCGGCGGCACCGATCACCAGCTTCTCGGAGTCGACCCCCTGCGCCAGCAGTTGCTGCACCGCTGCATCAGTGTTGTAGCGCTTGTTGGCCGAGCCGTTGGTAGCCTGATAGAGGTTGGCCTGATGACCCAGGGAGGTATTGCTCCAGGCACCGTTGTAGTCGTAACTCATCACGAAGAGGTGGTCCATGTACTGCTGGGCAGCCTTGTAATCCACATCCTCAATCTTGTCGTAACCGGCACCGATGGCGGAGGTGAGCTGATAGGTGCGACCGGTCTCGGCCTCCAGCTCGTCGAGCATGGCGCGCAGATCCTTCATGATCAGCACATAGGTTTCACCATCTTTGGTCTTGTCCCCCAGATTGGGGTTGGCGCCATCGCCACCCGGGAACTCATAGTCGATATCGACGCCGTCGAAGAACTTCCAGGTCTGCAAGAACTCCTTGACCGAGGCGACGAACACGTCGCGCTTGGCCTTGTCATGCATGAAGAAGAAGGGGTCGGAGAGGGTCCAGCCACCGACGGAGGGGAGGATCTTCAGGTCCGGATAGGCCTGTTTGAGGGCCATCAGATTGCCGAAGTTGCCCTTGTAGGGCTCATCCCAGGCGACCAGTGACCCCTGCCCTTTTTGCAGCGCGGCCCAGGGATCGTGAATGGCGACCTGGAAATCCTTGCGCCCGGCACAGGCACGTTGCAGCGCCTGGAAGCTGCCGGCAATCTCTTTGAGGCTGTCGTTGAGGCCATCACCGCCACAGATCGGGGTGAAGCCATAGAGGATATGGGTCAGGTTCTGGGCCGGCAGCTTGTCCACGGTGAAGTTGCGATCATAGACCCCCCACTCCACATAGTAGGTACCGACCACCTTGCCGGACTTGTTGACATAGGGTTTGTTATTCTCCTGCAGGGCAGGCTTGAGCGGCGCAAGGTGACTGCCATCGGTATCGGCGACCACGATCTCCTTGGCATCAGACAGGGTACAGCCATCGCCGTTGCACAGCGCGACCTGCATCTGATAGCGGCCCCCCTTGTGCACCTTGAAGGTGGCGGTACCCGCGGCGGAAGAGGGTCCGGACCACACCTCCTTGCCATCCAGCAGCACCTTGGCACTCTGGCCAATATCGCCGTTCCAGAGATTCCAGGTGACGGTCACATCGGCGCCATCCTTCACCTTGACCAGCTCGTTATAAGCGGTCGCGGACTGGCTGACTTCGACGATGGCAAACTTGGTGGGACCCCAACCGATGGCGGGTTTGCCGGGAGCTGCCGCATAAGCGGAGGAGGAGGAGGCGAGCAGGGTACCGACCATCATGGCCAGCAGTGCGGGTTTTGGACTTAGCATATTGCTTTCCTTTTCGTTATTGGAAAAACGAAAGGGCAACGCAACACGACAGGTGACACAAAAACGGCCACCCCTTGGCAAAGGCAGCCTGCATTCTACTGTGGTGGCCCCGCTATCCTAGGTCGTCTTGACCCTTAGACCGGAAGCTTTGCGTCCCGACTTTTCAATCGGTTTGCCCTTGTCACAACGTTATTTCTGGCGATAAATAATCGCCGATTGACTGTAGGGTAATTCTGATAAGTAAGCAAATCGGACCATTGTCCGCCCACCGGTTACCAACCCCGACAATTACCCACTTTCAAGAAATTAATGTTTAAAAAACAGCCGGATATGCAGACATAATCTAATCACCTCCAACCAGATACCTCACACCATTTTTTTGATCTGCATCACACCAAATTGAGAAAAATCAATGAGTAAGAACAATATGCGACAAAAGACCCATCTGTATCGCAACTAATGAATTTATAATCGCCGCTTTGCATGGCCAGCAGGTGTCTTCATGCCCAGCGAATTGCCCTCACGCACCCGGTTATCCAGATACGACAAATTTGTTCGTTTGACGATTTATGCCTTGCCACTGGCCGGGATGATCTGGCTTATCAACAGCCTCAATGGCTGGCAAAGGGCGCCGCTTGCCAGCACCTTGCTAGTCCAGAGCTACCTTATCTGCACCTTCTGGCTCTATCGCCACTACCGCTACCATCTGCACCGCCAGTGGCAGCATCTGAGTGAGGCGCTCAAGATCAACGAAACCACCGCCGAACTGGCCCGCAACTCGGCGCAATACCAGACCGAAGAGGCCTTTCTGGAGGACCTGCTCAGACGAGCCGTGATGTTGATCCCGGGGGCCGAGATGGGCTGCCTGATCAAGCTGCTGCCGGGCACAGGCATGTTGAGGTATGAAGCAGCCATCGGCATGGATCTGGTGAAACTGCGGCGGATCAATCTGCCGCTGGAGCACACCTTTCAGTACAAGCTGACTCAGGGGCGCTGCAACAAAACACTGCTGATCAACGACCTTTCGAAGATAAATGCCACCATGCCCCTATCCGAACAGGACAGAGAGCTGCTGGTCAACTGCACCGACCTGCCCATCCAGGCCACGCTGGCGACCCCGATCCATATCGATGGTCAGCTCTACGGCATGATCAATATGGACAGCAGCAAACGTAATGCCTTTACCCGCTACGACAGCCACCTGATGGCGATCCTGGCGCGGGATATTCGCCACGCCATCACCATCTATCAGCAGTCCCGCCGCATCTATCAGCTGGCCAATACCGACCAGCTGACCGGGCTCGCCAATCGACAGCAATTCGAACTCGCTCTGCAGGGGCAGCCGGAAGGCACCCTGCTGCTGATCGACATGGATAATCTCAAGCAGCTCAATGACAGCAGTGGCCATTTGGCGGGTGATCAGGCCCTGCGCCTTATCGCTGATGGCATACGCCAGCACTTCGGTCAGGGGGTGATTGCCGCCCGCTTCGGCGGGGATGAGTTTGTGCTGCTCACCACTCTGACACCGACCGAGCTGCAACAGACGATGGCCAAGCTGACGGCCATGCTGGCCAGCGCCTCCCCCACTATCTCGTGCAGCATGGGGATGGCCCCCTATCGCGGCGACTTTGCCGCCGCGTTTGCCAGGGCCGATACCGACATGTACCAACACAAGCGGCACCACAAAGAGCAGCGTGCGGCACAGATGCCAGCTATCGGGGAGAGCATTAATCACTAGCCCGGAAGGGCTGCTTTGCAGGCACAAAAGAGAAGCTGGGTGGGGAAACCGATTGGCAGACCCGCCAGGATGTGGCTGTGCGGGGAGAAAAAACGGGGCATGACCGGCATGCCCCGCCACCATTCAATGCTTATTTACAGCTGGCGGCTCCCACATCCTGCCAGACGTCGTGTTTGCCGGGCTCATTACCCTTGGTCCAGTACTGCGCCTTCCACTGACGGCCGTTATGGGTGGTGAGCTCGCCACCGTTGTAGGCCACATTGGCATCCCAACCCAGTTGCACCTTGCTCACCAGCAACCACTGATCCGCGGTGCGGCTCGGCTCGTTGCCCTGGGTCCAGTACTTGGCCTGCCACACCAGCTGGTTGTGGCTCACCTTGTCGCCGCTGTTATAGGTGCTGGCCGCTTTCCAGACTGGCCAATTGACCGCATCCGGATCGGTCGCCGTGCAACCACCGCCGCTGCTGGCCGGTTTGACCGTCAGACGGGTTGCCGCACTGGCATCCAGCCCGCCGTCGGAGACGGTGACGCTCAGGTCATAGCCAGTGTCGCTGGTGACACTCGGGCCAGTCACCACCAGGGTGGCGCTGTTCTGACCCGTTGCGGTGATGCCGGCCGGTACGCTCCACTGATAGGTCAACGGATCACCGTTCGGATCAGAGGCGGTCGCCTTGATGGTCACCTGCTTGCCCGCCTCCACAGAGGCCGTGGCAGGTACACTCACCACCGGCGCCAGATTGGCCTGCGGCGCCTTGTTGGTGACAACAACCTGATCCTTGGCACTCAACTGCTGGTCATCGGTCACTGTCAGCTCGAACACCAGATTGATGTCGGCGGACACGGCATCGAGTACAACCCGGGCCTTGGCCTGAGTGGCATCAAGCAGAGCGGCCTGCGGGCCGGAGATCTGCTTCCAGCTGTAGCTGAGCACGCTGTTTTCCGGATCGTGTGAGGCCGACCCATCCAGCGTCACCTCGGTCGGGCCGGTGACACTCAGATCACTGCCCGCGTTGGCCAGCGGCGGCTTGTTGGCTGGTGGAGTCGTCCCCTCGCCGTGGCCCAACCCCTCGTGCATGGCGTTGAGGATGTCGCCGTTGTCGGCGTCGATCTCCCAGGAGAAGAGGCCACCGAGCTTGTTGGCCAGCACATACTGCCCCTTGGCCTTGACCGAGCGCTCGTTGTCATAGGTGATGAGGTCGCCGGTCGCCGCCTTGAACAGATAGGGCGCCTCGGCCACTTCGTCATAGCCCTTCTCCCAGCCCGCCCCCATCCGGTTGTTGACGATGTCGCGGTAATCCACCACTCCGTCCTCCCAGGTGCCTTTCACCTTGCCGGTCGCCTTGCCGGTGAAGGGGTTATTGCCCTGATAACCGCTCACCCCGGTCCAGCCACGGCCATACATGGCGGCACCGACCACCAGCTTGCCCGGTTCAACCCCCTGCGCCAGCAGCTGATTCACCGCCTTATCGGTGGTGTACTTGGTAGCGGGGTCCCAACTCGCCGCATAGAGGTTGGTCTGGTGGCCCAGCTCGGTGTTGCTCCATGCGCCGTTGTAGTCGTAGGTCATCATGAAGATGTGGTTCATGTAGGGCTGGGCCGCCTTGTAGTCCACATCCTGGATCTTGTCGCCCCCCGCCCCGATGGCCGAGGTGAGCTCATACTGGCGACCGGTCTCTGCCTCCAGCTCGTCGAGCATGGCGCGCAGCTCCTTCATCAGCACCACATAGGTCGCACCATCACTCGGGCTGCCCAGTTTCGGGTTGGCCCCCTGTCCGCCCGGGTACTCCCAGTCGATATCCACACCGTCGAAGAACTTCCAGGTCTGCAGGAACTCTTTCACCGAGCCGACAAACACATCGCGCTTGGTTTTGTCACCGAGGAAATAGAAGGGGTCGGAGAGGGTCCAGCCGCCGACCGAGGGGAGGATCTTGAGGTTCGGATAGGCCTGCTTGAGCGCCATCAGGGCGCCAAAGTTGCCCTTGTAGGGCTCGTCATGGGCGGTGAGGCTGCCTTGCGGCATCTGGATGGCGGCCCAGGGATCGTGCATCGCCACCTTGAAGTCGGCCCGGCCGGCACACGCCCGCTGCAGCGCCTGGAAGCTCCCTTCGATCTCCTTGAGGCTGTCATTGAGGCCATCCCCGCCGCAGATGGGGGTGAAGCCATAGAGGATATGGGTCAGGTTCTGGGCCGGGATCTTGTCCACCGTAAACTTGCGACCATAGACCCCCCACTCCACATAGTAAGTCCCCACCACCTTGCCGGACTTGTTGGCGTAGGGCTTGTTGTTCTCCTGCAGCGGCGCCTTGAGTGGCGCCAGATGGCTGCCATCGGTATCGGCAACCACGATCTCCTTGGCATCAGAGAGGGTACAGCCATCGGCGTTGCACAGCGCCACCTGCATCTGGTAGCGCCCCCCTTTCTTCACCTTGAATTTGGCGCTGCCCGCCGCGGCCGAGGGGCCGGACCACACCTCCTGACCATTGAGCAGCACCTTGGCACTCTGCCCCAGATCGCCGCTCCAGAGGTTCCAGTTCACCTCCACATCGGCGGCATCCTTTACCTTGACCAGATTGTTGTAGGCAGTGGCCGCCTGATCGACTTCAACGATGGAAAACTTGGTGGGGCCCCATCCGATGGTGGGCTTGCCGGGCGCCGCAGCATAAGCGGACGAGGCGCAGCACAGACCGACCGCGAGGGCCAGCATGGTAGGCTTTGGACTTAGCATTTTTATATTTCCCTATTTCGTTATGTTGGCAACGAAAAGGGCTACGCCCTGACAGGTAACGCAGACGGCAGTGCGGCCTCTTGGCAAAGGTGCACAACAACCTGTGGTGGCCCCGCTATCTCAAGTACGGCTCATCCCTGGACCGGAAGCTTTGCGTCCCGGCCTTTCGACCGGTTTGCCCTTCGGTTACTTCATTTGCGATGCAAAAAATCGCATCCCGACTATAGAGTGAGCCAATCCGGTCTGCCACTGTCGGCGTTCACCGACAGTGGCAAGCCAATGCACTAACTGGCAGCCATTACGCAGGAAGATGAAGAGATCTTCGCCAATAAATCTCTGTTTTCGGCATTTATCCATGACCACGGGCCACAGGATCATTGCGCGGTTTTGTGAGCCGGTTCACGGCTAGCCGCCCCGGCTGCGGCTAGCGCAGCAGCAGACTGTTCATCAGGGCTCGCAGTTTGAGCGGTTTGACCGGTTTGCTGATGTAGCCATACCCCCGCTCGCGGATCTGCGCCTGCAGCTCGCTCTTGCGATCGGCGCTGATGATGATCCCTCCCAGCTCGTCGCCACACACTCGTTGCAGGGCAGCGAGCGCCTCCAACCCGGTCTTGCCGTCGTCGAGGTGGTAGTCAGAGAGCACCAGTCTCGGCACAAACCCTTGTGCCACCAGCTCCTCGGCTTCGGCCAGATCGACGGCGCAGCGCACCTCGCAGCCCCAACGGCCGAGCAGGGTGCTCATGGCGGTCAGAATGTCCCGCTCGTTGTCGATACAGAGCACGGCTACCCCCTCCAGCTGGCTGTCACGCACCACCGGCGCCGCCAGCTGATGGGCCGTGACCGGCCGGGTCGCCAGATTGAGGGTCACCGCAAAGACCGATCCCTTGCCCGGCCAGCTCTGCAATGTGAGCTGATGACCGAGCACCTGCGAGATGCCGCGGGCGATGGCAAGCCCCAGACCCAGCCCCTGCTCCTTGGCGGTACGGGAGTGATCGAGACGGGAGAACTCGTCAAAAATAGCCTCCTGCTTGTCCTGCGGAATGCCGGGGCCGTTATCCCACACCTCGATGCGGATCTTCTCCCCCATCCGGCGGCAACCAAGCAGCACCCTGCCCCCCGGGTTGTAGCGAAACGCATTGGTCAGGAAGTTCTGCAGCACCCGGCGCAGTAGCCGCACATCGCTGTGCACCGCGTGCTTGCTCTCCACCACCGAGAAGTGGATCCCCCCCGCCTGGGCCAGCACGCCAAACTCCGCCTTGAGGTTGTCGAGCAGATCGCGCAGGGCAAAGTCGAGCTTCTTGGCCTTGAACTTGCCCGCTTCGAGCCGCGAGATATCGAGCAGATCGGTGATGAGATCCTCGGTCGCCCCCAGCGCATCGTCGATATGGCGGGCGATGCGGGCCTGCTCGCCAGCATCGG
Organism: Aeromonas sp. 84A; assembly: GCF_051919345.1. Lineage (NCBI taxonomy): Bacteria > Pseudomonadati > Pseudomonadota > Gammaproteobacteria > Aeromonadales > Aeromonadaceae > Aeromonas > Aeromonas sp. 84A. The sequence goes on along the minus strand of NZ_JBQBEW010000001.1, from coordinate 1,383,224 downwards.
GCAACATCTCCAGCAGGGAGGAGGTAAAGAGCTTGGCTGCGTTGAGGGGCTGGGTCAGATCATGGCTGACCGCCGCCAGAAAACGGCTCTTGGATTGATTGGCCCGCTCCACCTGCTGGTTCACCAGCAATAGTTGGCGGTTGAGTTCGGAGAGCTCACGGGTGCGCTCGGCCACCCGCGCCTCCAGATGTTCGTTCGCTTCGCGCAGCACCCGCTCCGCATCGCGAAACGGCGTGATGTCGGTAAAGGTCATGACAAAACCGCCGGCGGGCATGGGGTTGCCCTGCATCTCGATCACCCGCCCGTCCGGGCGCTCCCGCGCCGAGATATGGGCGCTACCGCGCTTCATAAAGGCAACCCGCCGCGCCACGTGATCCTCGATATCACCGGGGCCACAGAGTCCCTGCTGGGCGTTGTAACGGATGATCTCCTCGATGGGGCGCCCTGCCTGAATAAGCCCCGGCGGATAGTGGAACAGCTCGATGTAGCGGCGGTTCCATGCCACCAGCCGAAGTTCCCTGTCCACCACCGAGATCCCCTGCCCGATATGCTCAATCGCCCCCTGCAGCAGGCCGCGGTTGAAGCGAAACACGTCGGAGGCCTCATCGACTATGGTGGCGATCTCCTCGAGCTGCATGTTGCGCCCCTGCAGGGCCGAGGCGAGCACCAGCCGTGCCGACGAGGTACCAAACACCCCCGCCAGCAGCCGCTCGGTGTGGGCAATCAGCTCGGCCGAAGCCTGCATCTGGGGCGCCAGGGTGCCGCCCCGCTCACCGGCGAAACGACCAAAGGCGCGTTTGACCCGGCTTGAACCGACAAAGCGGGCCGCCAGCATCTCCAGCTCCTTGACCGAGACCCGCGCCTGATAGAGGGCAGCGGTATCGCGGCTCGGCTTGCCGACAAAGTTGGCCGCCTGCAGCCGCTCGCTCACCGCAGGGCGCGACAACAAGGAACCGGCCACATAACCTAGCAAGTTGAAGAGCAGGCTCAGGAAGATGCACCAGGCTCCGAGACTCAGCTCGCGAAACGCAGGCCAGTCCGGCGGCGCCAGCAGTTCGGCCAGCGGTGAACCGGCCAGCAAGCCACTCTCCACCAGCAGGGTAACGAACCAGAGGCTCACTCCGAGGCTCAACCCAAGATAAACCCCCTTGCGATTGCCATGACGCCAGTAGAGGCCGAGCAGCAGGGCCGGCGCAAACTGGGCCACCGCGCCAAAGGAGAGATAGCCGATGCGCGACAAGCTGGTGAGATCCCCGAGCCACAGATAGAGCCCCCAGGCCGCCAGCAAGATCAGCAGGATGGCGCCACGGCGCACCTGCAACAGCAGCCGCACCAGCCGCTCGTCGCGCCCCTGCCGCCAGAAGCGGCGCAGCAGCACCGGCAGTACCAGATCGTTGCTCACCATGATCGCCAGTGCGATGGTGCAGACGATTACCATGCCGGTGGCCGCCGAGGTGCCGCCGAGAAACGCCAGCATCGCCATGCCATCGAACCCGAGGGCCATCGGCAGACTGATCACATAGGTGTCGGAGGCCATGTCGGCCCCGACCCACTGCTTGCCCGCCAGTGCCAGCGGCCAGATAAAGAGCCCCATCACGAACAGGTAGAGCGGGAAGATCCAGCGCGCCCAGTGCAGATCCTGCCCCTGATTGTTCTCCACCACAGTCACATGAAACTGGCGCGGCAGGCAGATGACGGCGCACATCGCCAGCACCGTATAGATGGTAAGCTCCAGCAGGTTGCCGGGGCTCACTGCCACCACCTGTGCAAAGAAGTCGCGGGTCACCTGCTCGTGAGCCTCGCCGGGTTTGCTCAGGATCAGCCAGAGGGCGAAGCCCCCCACCGCGATAAAGGCCAGCAATTTGACCACCGACTCGAAAGCAATGGCCACCACCATCCCCCTGTGGTGCTCGGTGGCATCGAGATGGCGGGTGCCGAACAGGATGCTGAACAGCGCCAGCAGCAGAGTAACCCCGAGCGCCAACTCGCTGGTGTTGCTGGTCGGGCTGATGCCGCCGCTGTTGACCATCAGCAGATCCAGCCCGGTGACGATGGCTTTGAGCTGCAACACCAGATAGGGGAGGATCCCCATGATGGCGATGAGGGAGATCACCATGGCGAGCCGCTGGGATTTGCCGTAACGGGCGGCGATAAAGTCGGCGATGGAGGTGATGTGCTCGCGCTTGGCCACCAGAATAAGGCGGGCCAGCAGCCGCCAGCCAAACAGAAAGACCAGCATGGGGCCAAGGTAGATGGGCACCGGCGACCAGGGGGATTCACTCGCCTGCCCCACTGTGCCAAAGAAGGTCCAGGAGGTGCAGTAGACAGCCAGCGACAGGCTGTAGAGCAGCGGTTGTCCCTTGAGACGGTGCCGTTTGTGCTTGTCTGCCACGAAGGCGATCAGAAACAGCAGCCCCAGATAGGTGAGCGACAATCCGATCAGCAGCCATCCCTGGTGCATCGATAACTCCTTGTCCATGTTGAGTTTTTGTATACAACCTCGCCAGTCTAGAGAGGCTGCAGCCAAAAGTCATCCCCTTCGGACAGATTGAAATTATCGTTTTTCAATAAGTTTTATCTTGACTGTATATCGTAAAACAATAAACACTGCCGATGCGAATATTGATAAACGATAAACTTTACCTTTCAGATAAAACCATCACAGTGAGGAATGAGATGATCTCCAACAAACTCGAACGCTCGAGCATGCTGATCGAATGGCTGCTGCTGCTGGCACTGCTGGCGACCCCTTTGATCACCTTGCTGGAGGTGTGGACCCCCTTCGGTGGTGCCGATTTTCTGCAGGAGAAGCTCAACACCATCTTGAGCCGCCCCGGCATCAATCCTGCCGACTATCCCCTTCACTTCTCCACCCGGCTGCTCGGCACCCTGGTACAGCTGTTGCCGGATCTGGTCTTTATGATGATGCTGTGGCAACTGCGTCAGCTGTTTCGCGGCTACCGCGCCGGTCTGCTCTTCACCTTCGAGCAGATCCGCCGCTACCGGCAGATCGGAGTGCTGCTCTGTGCAACCTTCCTGGTCGAATTGATCCTGACCCCCTTGCTGGATACGGTGCTCACCATGAGAGGTCCGGAAGTACTCGGTACCATAGCACTGAGTACCTCCGATTTTCGGGTACTGCTGGCGGGACTGATCGTGCTGGCGCTGGCACTGGTCATTCGCGAAGCAAAACTGCTGGCCGATGAACAGCAACTGACGGTGTGAGGATCCTATGCCCATTATCATCCGACTCGATGCCCTGCTGGCCGACCGCAAAATGACCGCCCGCGAGCTGGCCCAGCGCATCGACATCACCGAGGCCAACCTCTCGATCCTCAAGAATGGCCACGCCAAGGCGGTGCGCTTCTCCACTCTGGAGGCCATCTGCCGTGAACTCAATTGCCAGCCCGGCGATCTGCTGGGCTACGAGCAGGAGCGCTAACCCTCTTATGAGTCGTCATATCACCCTGTTTGCCCTGTGGCTGCTGCCGCTGTGGGCCTGCGCTGGCAATGACGCGAGCGGCCCCCGCTATCTTATCGAGCAGGGCGCCAGCGCCAATGTGCTGCAAGTGCGCCTCACCATGCAGGGCAAGCCCCCTTTTACCCTGCACCCCGCCCGCCAGTTGCCGGGCAGTGCCACACCGGCTTCCCCCGCGCTGGTCTGCCTTGCAAACAACGAGCCGGTTGCCCTCAACCAGCCCTTCTCCTGCAAGGAGATCGGCTGGCAGATAACGCTCACACCGGCTCCGGCAGAGGGTGCTGATGCCTCGGCCCAACAGTCGCTGCTGTTTGCTCCCAATCAGTGGCTATTGACCGAGTGGGGTAACTTTGTGCGCCAGATGGGGAGTCGCCAAGGAAAGGTTTGTCTGCCGGATGGCAGCTGCCAACCACTGCCGGATGTCAACCAGCCGCCGCTGATCCTGCCGTTTGGTCTGGACACAGTGCCCGTCACCAAGCCGGATCCGCGGCTGGTGCTGAGCCATGACGAGACCGCCAATCAGCTCGATCTGCCGGCCTTGCAGCAGCAACTGAATGAGATCATCGACTATCTGGCCTTCCAGCTTGATGTGGATCCGCCCACTCATCCATGGCAACTGGTGTGGCTGGGGCGGGATGTGGCGACCCGTTCCCTCGGCGGTGCCACCGGAGATCAGGTGTTTGTCGCCAACTACCCCACCGAGGCTGGCAAACCGAAGCCACAGGCCCCCTTGCGCCTGCTGCGCACCTCGGCCCACGAGGCGGTGCATATCCTCAGCGCTCGCCACTCGGCTCCACAACCCACCTGGGTCAACGAGAGCCTCGCCGAGTACCTCGCCATCAAGGCGTTGCGCCGCTTTCGGCTGCATCAGGTCACGGCGGTCAACGAGCTGGCCGAGCGGGGCAAACAGCTGCCCCATAGCGAGAGTGGCCTCTATCGGGCGGCTCGCGAGGTGATGGCTGGCGATCGTTCCTACTACCCGCTCTTTTACGTCAAGGGGAGCGCCTTCTGGGAAGCGCTGGAGCGGGAGCTGCAACATAATGACGTGACGCTGGCGCAACTGCTGCCCCAACTGGGCTGGCTGCCGGATGGCCGCTTTGATGCTGCATCCAATGAGCTGCTTGCCGGCACCATCGGCTCGGATACCTGGCGCCGTCTCAGCCGCCTCTATCTTGGCGAGCAGCAGTAACGCCGCAAACCGCAGCAACGAAAAAGGGAGAGCCGTGGCTCTCCCTTTTGTTAGGTGAAATAGACAAATATCAGGCTGGAGCACTCTCCTGCGCAGACGGCGCAAAGGGGCGCAGCCGCAGGAAGAACACCGGCAAGACCACCAGCACCATCAGGAAGAAGATGCCACCGCCGAGAGGCTCGAACAGCACGCCGCAGAGCGCCATCAGGGCCGCCACCGTCATGCCGAGGCCAAGGGCCGCATAGAGCGCCTGAGTCGGGATCAACTGCTCGGCGGGCAGCTGGCGAGTCATAAAACGCACCGCCCCGAGATGACTCATGCCGAACGTCACCGAGTGGAGCAATTGCCCCAGCACCAGCACCCACAACTCGGTCGAGGCCCCCAGCAATACCCAGCGCACCACACAACCGATGGCACCGGCGATAAAGAGACTCTGGGCGCCAAAGCGCTGCAAGAAACGCTTGTCGGCGGCAAACATGCAGATCTCGGCCACCACCCCGAGCGCCCAGAGATAGCCGATGATGGTGCCGCTATATCCTTGCGCCTTCCAGTAGATGGCGCTGAAACCGTAATAGGCGGCGTGGCTCCCCTGCAGCAGAGCGGTCAGCAGCAGGAAACGGCGCACCGGCGCGCTGCGCAGGGTTGCCAGCAGGGAGGCTTTGGCCCGCTCGCCCTGACTATCCTGTGGTGCGGGATAGAGCGGCAACCAGCTGAGCAGCAGCATCAGCACCAGCCCCGCCACCATGGTGTGCAAAATCCAGTCACTACCGAAGTTGCCCACCAGCGCCCCCACCAGGGTAGAGGCGACAATAAAGGCAAACGAACCGCACAGCCGCACCTTGCCGTAATCGAGGTGCGCCTGCACCACCATGCGGGTCGCCAGCGCCTCCCCCACCGGCATCAGGGTCGGATAGATAAAGTTCGCCAGCAGGGTCAAGCCCACCAGCCACCAGAGGTTATGACTGAGATAGAAGCCGAGAAACGCCAGCAGACTGAGCAGGGAGAGCAACCGGGTAATCGGCAGCAGATGGCCCGCCCCCTTGATCTGCCCCATCACCATCAGGTTGCCGGCAAAGCGGATCGCCATCCCCGCCCCCAGCAGGAGACCAATCATCTCGGCGCTGACGCCCACCCCCTCCAGCCAGAGCGACCAGAACGGCAAGTAAGCACCGTAGACAAAATAGAAGGCGCCGAAAAAGAGCGCTAACCAGGAGAACGCGGGCATAGATCCTCTGCAACCGGATGACGGGAGCAGAATGATAACCCATCCGCCCCCGCAGATCCCGATGGAAACCCTGCGCAGAAAACGAAAAAAATTCAATAAAATTGAACTATTACCGAAGAGGCGGGGTCTACTTGGTAACACCTCCTCCTGGTTAGTGTTGCAATCCTTCCACCCGCCCATGGCGGATTTCTTTTTTAGGCAAACATTTGCTCTGCTCCATCGTCACAACATGGCGGCGACAAAAAAGGGGCCGAAGCCCCTTTGATCATCTGCGTCTGTTGTTTGCTCTTTAGAATACGTATTTGACCCGTGCACTCAGGTTGCGGCCCGGTTCGGTCATCATGCTGTTATCGGAGCCCTCGGCACGACCGGCGATGCGCTCATAGCTGGTGTACTCCTTGTCAAACAGGTTGAAGACCCCGACGTTGAGCTGCAGGTCGGTCATCGGGTTGAACTGGGCGTACATATCTACCACCCCCCAACCGGCGCTCTTCACGTAATCCTTGCCTTTGCTGTCTTTACGGACTTTGTCCATGTCGTCAGCAAAGCGCAGCGCGGTGTTGAAGTTCCATTGGGACTGTTCCAGACGCACACCGATGGAGCCGTTGAGCGGGCTCAGGCTGTTGATATAGTTGCCATCCCCATCCTTGCCTTCGATGTAGGCGAGGTTGCCCCAGACATTGACGATGTCGTTGAGCCAGTAATCCGCCTTGGCTTCGACCCCTTTGGTGGTCGCCTTGCTCAGGTTCTGGTACTGGTAGACGGCGGTGCGCCCCTCTTTGCCCACTTCCACCATCTCGATGAAGTCTTCAAACTTGTTGTAGAAGCTGGCTACTTCATAGCTGAAGCCGTTGCTGCTGCCACGCACGCCAAGATCGATGCCGTCGCTGCTCTCCGGATTGAGGTTCGGGTTGGGCTCGATGCGATAGCCGTACGCCTGATGGTTCAGGGTGGAGAAGGCGCTGTCATACATGGGAGCCTTGAAACCGTGGCTGTACTGGGCGAACAGGTTGGCCGCCTCGTGGGCCTTGAACACCAGACCCAGCTTGGGTGACAACTCCCCTTCGGAGAACTTGTGCAGCTTGTCGCCTGTGTAGGCCGGATCGTTGTCCGGGGTCATCCGGTAGTAGTCATAACGGGCACCCGGGGTCAGTACCCAGCGCTCGCCAAACTTGATCTCGTCAAAGGCCCACAGGGCGCTGCGCTCGCTGGTGGTCGCCGGGAAGCTCAGCTCGTTGTAGCCGACAAAATCACCGGGAGTCGTCGGCCCCTTGTAACGAGTACGTTCGTTGTCGGTGTGCTCGTATTCAGCCCCCCAAGCCAGACGGTGGTTGGCGACCGCCTTGTGGAACTGCAGCTGGGCGCCGATGTTCTTCTGATCGAACACGTTGTGATCAAGCGAGTTTTTGGTCACATAGGGATTGCCGGGGCTGACCGGATACTTGGATGAGGCGTACTGATCCAGTGTCTGCTTGGTGCGGGCGAAGTAGACCTTGCTATCCATCCGATCAGCCCAGCCTTGATTCAACGCGATGCCGTGATCCAGCACCACAGAGAGGTTGTCGGTCTGCTTGTCGGTGATGGGCTGATCAAAGACACGGGCAGTACCGGTACCGACCTTGTTGAGCTTGACCGCATCCGGCTCCTCGCCATCGGTCAGGTAGTCAACGGTCAGCTTGAGGAACTGCTCATCGGAGAGGTTCCACTTGCTCTTGAGCAGCAGGGCGTGGGTACCGATATCGAAGTCGTTCTTGGTGGAGTCGAAATTCTGGGTCACACCGCCATCGCGCCAGGTGTAGCGCAGCAGGTTCTCCACTTCACCAGTGCGCAGGGCGCCGGTAAAGCCCGCCATCTTCTGGTGGCTGCTGGAGGCGTAACCGCTGGTCACATCCAGATAACTATCCTTGCCCTTGAGGAAGTCGCTGGCATCCTTGGTGGTGATGGCAATCACGCCACCCAGCGCATCGGAGCCGTAGGCGGCAGAAGCGGGCCCCTTGGCCACTTCTATCTGCTTGATCATGTCGGTATCAAAGTAGCTCTGACCGACACCGCCCTTGCTGTAGGCATCGTTCTGGCGCACACCGTCGCGCACCACCTTGACCCGGTTTTCCCCCATGCCGCGGATGATGAAGGTCTGCGCATCACCCTGACCGCCGAGCACGGTCACACCGGGTTCGTAGCGGAACAGGTCGGCGACGTTGGTGACGACCTGCTCTTCAATCTGCTTGGCGGTGATCACCGAGATGGGGCCAGAGACATCTTCCAGTTTTTGCTCCATCCGTGAGCCGCTGACGACCACGACTTCATCCGCCTTCTGGGTGGCAGCAAAGACCTGGGAAGAGAGACCGGCGGCCACGGCGAGGGCAACCAGAGAGAGTGCGTTATGATGGGTCACAGCGAATCCTTATTGAGAACTGTTATCAAACAGGCCGCATATTACCCGGCTCTCGACAAAGATCAACAAGAAACGAAATCATTCTCATTTGTTTTGAACCAAATTGGTTTTACACTGTCGCCCTGTGTTGCCCTTATTCTCTATTAGCCCCCCGAGATGCACCGGCATCCGGGCATATCAGCCGTGAGATCCCATGATTAGACGACTTCCCCTGCTCGCCCTGCCGCTGCTACTGGCAGCCTGTGCCACCCCCACCCAGCCAACCGTGTCATCACAGTTGCAAACGCTCTATGACTACCGGCTAAGCAGCGAGGGAGACGCAGACCTGACGCTGGAGCAGGCGATCGCGTACATTGCCAACGCCGACATCATTCTGGTGGGTGAGCTGCACAGCCATCCCGCCGTGCATCTGTTGCAATCGCGCCTGCTGAGCGGACTTTACACCGCTGGCCAGCAGCACGGGCGGCCATTGGCCCTCTCCATGGAGCAGTTCAGCCGCGCCGATCAGAAGACGCTGGATGCCTATCTGGCGAACCAGATTGGTGAAGCGGCCTTGATCCGCGAAGGCAACGCCTGGCCCAACTATCCAAGCGACTACCGCCCGCTGGTGGAGTTTGCCAAGGCTCACCGGATGCCGGTGATCGCCGCCAACGCCCCCAAGCCACTGGTGAGCTGTGTCGGTCAGGAGGGGGCTGAGTGGCTCGACAAACTGCCAGCCGCACGTCGCAGCCAGCTGGCCCGCCAGCTGACGCTGGGGGATGACCCCTATCGCCAGAAATTTATGGCCTCCATGCACCACGGCGATGCCGACAGCAACGCCCGCCGCTTCGCCGCCCAGACCAGTTGGGATGACACCATGGCCGAGAGCATGGTGGATTATCTCGCCAAGCACCCGGGCCAGCAGATCATGCATATCGCTGGCAATTTCCACGTCGAGGGGGGGCTTGGACTCGCCAGTCGCATCGCCAGCCGCAATCCTGCCCTCAAGGTGGCGCTGGTGGTTCCCCGCACAGATGAGACCTCTGTTGCAGATCCCGCAGCCGATGTGCAGGTAACCATCATGCCGCTGCCTAAGCGCTGGCAAAACAGTGACGAGATGAAGCAAGATATGGGCGCGCTGCATCAATCCCGCAGTCGTGACTGCAGCCAGTGGCTGCAACCCTAATCTTCAAGGAAACGGCGGGTAAGAAAATGGATGTGTTACTGATCATCGATGTGCAGCAAGGCTTGTTCAACGAGCCCCGTTACCGCCAGGAGCAAGTGCTGGCCAATATCAATCGGGCTGCGGCCCATGTCAGGCAGCAACAGGGACGGGTCATCTATATCCAGCATGACTCGCCCCCCGGCACCGAACTGGAACCGGGCACCCCGGGTTGGCAGTTGCACAGTGCGCTGCAACCGGCCAAAGGAGATAGCCGGGTGCGCAAGACAGCATGTGACAGCTTTCTCGATACCGAGCTCGCCTTCCTGCTGGCCGAGCAGCCGGTCGATCGACTCATTCTCTGTGGCTGCGCCACCGATTTTTGCGTCGATACCACGGTGCGCAGTGCCGCCTCCCATGGGTACGAGGTGCTGGTGTTGAGCGATGGTCACACCACCGCCGATCGCCCCCATCTGAGCGCAGCCCAGATCACCGAGCACCATCACTGGATGTGGCGCCACCTCAGCCTGCCGGAGGGGCGCAGTGTCACCTTGCTCACCACCGACGAGCTGCTGGCAGTAACACCCGCCCTGCAGCCGTGCTAATCTGCGAGCCTCGCCTCGTTTCTCACTGGAGTCTGTCGTGCGCCTGTTGTCTGCCACCCTGTTGTTGATTGTTCCCCTGCTGTCGGCCTGCTCCAGCTTGCCCGGACAGAAGTATGACGGGCCGGAACCCCTGTTTCTAACCCACATCAACGAAGAGGGGAGCAAGCGGTTCACCTTTGAAGCCGCGCCCAACGACACCTTGCCGCGCGGCCTCTCGGCGGCCCAGAGCCAGCGGCTGCTGGAGCAGCGGGAGGCGTTACAGGAGAACCTGCTGACCGAGACCCTGGCGACCAAGCAGTATTGCCGCCAGGGCTACATCGTACTGAGCCAGACCTCCTGGAAGGTGCGGGGAGAGTGCAACGAAACGGCCACCGACGCCGATCGTCGCGCTTTTCCCAACAAGGCCAGCTGGCAGGATTGATCAGGCCGGATGAGATAACGCAATAAAAACGGGCAGCCAATTGGCTGCCCGTTTTGTTATGACGGCTGTCGTGGTTGACAGAGATTATCAGACAGGCGCATCGGCCGGGCTGGTGAGCTCGGCACCGTTGTCGATGCGCTTGTGCCCCTCCACCAGATGGACGAAATCCACCAGCTCGTCACCGGAGACCGCGAACGCCTGGCCGAAGCCCTTGACGAACAGCCCCTGCTCCGGCTTGAGGCGGAACAGTTTGAAATCCTTGAGGTTGGAGAGACCCTTGATGATCTCGCCAAAACGCCCCTCCAGCGCTGCGACCGCCTTGCTCCAGCGAGCGTCGTCACGGGCCACCACTTCGGCTACCGCATCGAAGGTCAAGCGCTTGCGGGCAAACAGCTCGCGGGCACCGCTCTCATCCTCGATCAGCATCAGGGATACTCGCGGCACCTGTTGCAGGTTGCGGGCGTGGCGGGCGATCTCGGAGATCAGCACATAGTAGCCATCTTCCTGCAGCACGAACGGGGCATAGCTGGCGTTGGGATTGCCTTCGCCATCGACGGTGGCGAGCTGCAGGGTACGGCAGCTGTCGCGAAACTCGCGGATCTCCGGTTGCAGGCGGTTCTGCAGACGCTCCTGACGTTCACTCATGCTTTGACTTCCTCTTGAGAGTTGTGGCGCAGCGCCATGAAACGGGTGACCTGATCGGCCAGCAGCTGGCGTTTCTCGTCGCGACCCAGATAGACCTTGAAAATGCAGCGGCCGGAGTGACCGAAGAACTGGAAGGAGTGCCCCTCCTTGCCCATGAACAGCTTGCTGACCAGCGCAATCCCCGCCACGTTGTCGAGCTTGAGGTGACCATGCAGCTCACCGTCGCGGCCCATCAGGTTGTAGTAGCCGCGTGCGTCCTTGCCTTTCGGGAAGGGGGCTTTTACCTCGAAGATGGAACCTTCTGATTCGACGATGGTGGTCACCGGGCCCCAGTCGGCCAGATCTTCCAGCAGACCTTGCGCACGATCGGCGGGTAGCAGGGTCACCAGCTCGGCGGGCAGATGGCGAACCACCTCCCATTCGCTGATGGCAAGCTGGGCCGCCAGGGTGGACGGATGAGCGCCGGGATCCTGCTCCAGCAGCGCGTGAATGCGTTGTGCAATGCTCATATTTTCTCCCTCTGCGGGACCATATTGTCCCGCTGTTTATCATGGCGGCTACTCTAATAAAGCACCGAAACCAATGCAATTGATAATTGCTATCATTATCAGTGCATTTTTTCCAAAGCCTTGATATTCTCGGCGGCACACCCGTTTCATTCACCCCTTCGGAGGTTAGCATGGGCCGTCGTCTTGCCCTCGCCATCACCCTGCTCTGCAGTTCACTCTCTCCCTTCTCTGCCGTTGCCGCCGACGGACAGAAAGAGCGTATCGTCAGTATCGGCCCAGCCACCACAGAACTCATTCTGGCCCTTGGCGGTGAATCGAGCCTGATCGCCACCGATGTCAGCAGCCCCTTGCCAAAAGGGTTGCCCAAGGTGGGTTATCACCGGGCACTGGCCGCCGAAGGGATCCTGAGCCTCTCCCCCACCCGACTGGTGGGCAGCGACGAGATGGGCCCGGCCCCGACCCTGGATCAGCTGCGCCGTGCCGGAGTCAAGGTAGAGGTGCTGGATACCGCGCCGACCCTCGCCAACCTCAACCAGCGTATCGACACCCTCTCCAGCCTGCTGGGCGATAAAGCCGCTGGCGATCGCCTGAAGGCAGAGATCCAGGCTCAGACCGATCAGCTGGCGGCGCAAGCCAAACAGAACAAACCGCTCAAGGTCGCCTTCCTGCTGCTGCACAAGGGGCAACCCACCAGCATCGCCGGGGGGGACACCACCGCCAGCGCGCTGATCTCGCTGGCGGGCGGCATCAATCCGGTCGCCGAATTGCGCAACTACAAGCCGGTATCCGCAGAATCCCTCATCGAGATGCAGCCCGATCTGGTACTGGTCAGCGGTCGTGACTGGCAGCAATATGCCGATCCGGCCAAGGTGCTGGCAGAAGTGCCCGCCCTGGCCGCCACCCCGGCTGGCAAGCGTAACGCCATTCACGCCATCGACGGCCACGCCCTGCAAGGGGGCCTGAGCCTCAACTCCCTGCAACAGGCGAACCAGATCGCCCAGTGGATCAAGCAGGGGTCATGATGCGGTTACCCCTCTCCTGGCTGCTGGCCTTCACCACGGCCGCACTGGCACTGTTGCTGCTCGGTTCGCTGGCAACCGGCCCCATGACCCTCACCCTGGGCGAGAGTCTGCGGGCGCTGTTTGCCGGGCAGGAGAGCGGGATTGAGTCACACAAGCTGCTGATCGTGCAGGAAATTCGCCTGCCGCGTACCCTGCTCTGCATCGCAGTGGGGGGGATCCTCGGGCTATGTGGCGCAGTGATGCAGGGGCTGTTTCGCAACCCCCTGGCTGACCCAGGCATCATAGGTGTCTCCGGCGGTGCGGCGCTCGGCGCGGCGCTCGCCATCGTGCTGCTGGCCCCCCTCGGCCAGCAGCTGCAAGCCACCATCGGGGTTGGTCTGCTGCCGCTGCTCGCCTTTCTCGGCGGCGCGCTCACCACCACCCTGGTCTATCTGCTCGGCACCCGTGAGGGCGGCACCTCGGTCACCGTCATGCTACTGGCTGGGGTCGCCATCACTGCGCTCTCCGGTGCGGTGATCGGCCTGCTCACCTATCTGGCGGACGATCAGATGCTACGCAACCTGAGCCTGTGGCAGATGGGCACGCTGGCGGCAGGCAAACCGGCCGATGTGGCGCTGGCCCTGCTCACCCTGGCGGCCCTGCTGTGGCTCTTTATGCGCGATGCCAATCCACTCAACGCCCTGCTGCTGGGTGAAGGAGAGGCCCGTCATCTGGGGGTCAATGTGCAATCCCTCAAACGTCGCCTGATTCTGCTCACCGCAGCGGGCGTCGGGGTGGCGGTGGCGGTATCGGGGATGATCGGCTTCGTCGGGCTGGTAGTGCCCCATCTGGTGCGCCTGCTGGCGGGCCCCAACCATGTCAGGTTGCTGCCGCTATCGGCCCTGCTTGGCGCCGCCCTGCTGCTGGCAGCCGATATGCTGGCACGCACCCTGCTGGCCCCTGCCGAACTGCCGGTGGGCATCATCACCGCCCTGCTCGGCGCCCCCTTCTTCATCTGGCTGCTGGTAAAAGGCCGCCGCGCCCTGTGATACGGACTGTTATGCAACCACTCACATCCTCACTCTCCTCCCCCCTGTTGAGCTGCACCCGACTCAGCCTGCGCCGTGGCCAGCGCCAGATCCTGGATGGGCTCGATCTTAGTCTCGAGAGCGGCACCCTCACCGCGCTACTCGGCCCCAACGGGGCGGGCAAGAGCTCGCTGCTCAAGTGCCTGACCGGCGAGCTGGAATATGAGGGCGCCATCACCCTGTTTGGCGCGGATCGCCAGCAGTGGGACAGCAGCCAGCTGGCCCACCGGCTCGGGGTATTGCCGCAAAGCTCCTCACTCAACTTCCCCTTTCTCTGCGAGGAAGTGGTCGCCATGGGGCGCTTGCCACACAGTGAACCGGCGGCGCGGCGTGACGAGATTGTGGCAGCGGCCATGACCCATGCCGGGGTCGAGCATCTGGCCAAGCGGCTCTATCCGGGGCTCTCCGGCGGCGAGCGGCAGCGGGTGCAGTTTGCCCGGGTGCTGGCGCAGATCTGGCAGGCCCCCTCTCCGACCGAGCAGGCCGAGCAACCGCGCCTGCTGCTGCTCGACGAACCCACCTCGGCGCTGGATCTGAAATACCAGCACCAGCTGCTCACCATGGCGCGCGCCCTGGCAAGCCGCAATACAGCAGTGCTGGTGGTGCTGCACGACCTCAATCTGGCGGCGCGCTATGCCGATCGGCTGGTGATGCTGGAACGGGGCAAACTGATGGCCGATGGCACACCTGCCGAGGTGCTGACCCCCGAGCTGATTGCCCGTCTCTATGACTATCCGGCACAGGTGATCCACCACCCCGAGAGCGGCCTGCCGATGGTAGTGTGACAAATTCAGAGTGCGGTAACGGCTGGAAGCGCGCCATTCATCCCGGAAACTGCAGCGTATAAACCGGTTTTTCACACCCCATATCGCCCTGCTAACATTCATCATCGCCAGATATGTGGTGTGAATATCCTCACACTTTGCTCAGGCAAAATCCCCGCAGCATCGCCGTCTACTTATAATGGCGCCGCCTCACAGAAGGCATAACTCATTGATGCTACGGAATAATTACAATGAAAAATATCAACAAGACCCTACTGGCTGCCGCCATTTCCCTCGGGATGCTGGCTGGCTGCAACAGCGACAACGACTCAAAGGCAGCTGATCCCATGGTTCGTTTTGCCACCTTCAACCTCTCTTTTGACCGCACTGCCGCCGGTATGCTGACCGGTGAGCTGGCGCTGACCCGCACCGAGCAGGATGCCCTGCTGGCCCGCCTCGCCGAAGGGAGCCTGAGCGGCGCCACGGAAACCAAAGCCAAGAACGTGCAGCAGATCCGCAACGTGGCGGAGATCATCCAGCGCACCCGCCCGGATGTGTTCCTGCTCAACGAGTTCGACAACGACGGCAAAGGCGAGAGCACCGCCGATCTGAAAGCCTTCAACGACAACTATCTGGCCCACGCCCAGCACGCAGAGGTGACGGCCATCAGCTATCCGGTGATGCAGAATTTCGCCACCAACACCGGTCTGATGAGCGGTTATGACCTCAATCTGGATGGCAAGGTCAACAGCGGCCCCGACGATGCCTGGGGCTTTGGCAACTACCACGGCCAGTACGCCTTTGCGGTGATGTCCAAATACCCCATCGACACCAAGCAGATCCGCACCTTCCAGCACTTCAAGTGGAAGGATATGCCGGGCGAGCAGAATCCCATCATCGATGACTGCAACAATCCCAAGGTCAAGATCCCGGCCAGCCGCCAGTGTGGCGATGCCTGGTATTCAGACGCAGCCTGGCAGCAGTACCCGCTCTCCTCCAAGAACCATGCCGATGTGCCGGTACGGATCAAGACCGAGAAGGGGGAAGAGGTGATTCACTTCCTGATCTCCCACCCGACCCCGCCAATCTTTGCCAACGCGGCGCGCCACACCGTCAAACACAACCGCGCCGAGATCGCCTTCTGGAACGACTACGTCAAGGGTCTCAACTACATGACCGATGACAAGGGCACCAAGGGTGGGCTGGCCAAAAACGCCAAGTTTGTCATCGCCGGCGATCTCAACGCCGATCCGCTCACCGGTGACGGCGACCTGACCGCCATTCAGGATCTGCTAAACAACCCGCTGATGAATCAGGCCATCACCAATGGCACCCTGATTCCGGTCAGCGAAGGGGGCTCGGAGTGTGTCAGCAAGGGGGCCGACTGCAAACGCAACCTCACTCGCCCCAACCCGGAACGCATCACCAACTCCAGCGTGCTGCAGCTGGATCACGTCATACCCTCCGCCAACCTCAACGCGGTCAAAAGCGGCGTCTTCTGGCCTGCCAGCTTCGAGGCCGGTTATCACCTGGTCTATGATGCGAAACTCGGCATCGCCAAGGGAGTCAGCTCGGATCACCGCATGGTGTGGGTCGATCTCAAACTCGACTAACTCTGCCATGACCCCGCTGCGGTGGGGTCTTTTATTGGCGATAGGTGACAAGTTGACCACGGCTCATTAATCCACCGCTTGGCATGGCATCACCCATCCATAGCGGTTGAATAGGCCCCCCGATCACAGAACCGCCGCGCCAATGGTGGTAGCATGCCTCCTCTTGCCATCCGGCCGCACGGCGGCTCTGGTGGCCCTCCCTCCTCCGCTTTCACTTTTTGAGGACATATCTGATGGAACTGCTTCTGCTTAGCAACGGTAAAGCCAACGAATTTCCGGGTCTGCTCGGCTGGGCCCGAGATCGGGTTCAAAGCCTGCTGGCTCGCAAACAGGTCAAGCGCATTCTGCTCATCCCCTATGCGGTGATCCGCAGCGACTGGGATGCCCGTGCCAACGAACTTACCGAGAGCCTCGGGATCGAGACCATCAGCATTCATCACTTCGATGATCCGGTCGAGGCCGTCAATCAGGCCGACGCCATCTTTATCAGCGGCGGCAACACCTGGCGCCTCAACCAGATGTTGCATGAAAATGGCCTGATCGTGCCGATCCAGCGTGCCGTGCGCGAACGGGGCGTCCCCTATGTGGGCTGGAGCGCAGGTTGCAACGTGGCGACCCCGAGCATCCGCACCACCAACGACATGCCGGTCTGCAACGCCGCCGTGCTGCCCGCGCTGGGCCTGTTCCCGCTGCAGATCAACCCGCACTATCTGGATGCCAGCATCAGCGGCCACATGGGCGAAACTCGCGACGAGCGTCTGGCCGAGTTCTGCGCCATCAACCCGAGCGAATATGTGGTGGCTCTGCGCGAAGCGAGCCTGCTGCAAATCACCGGAGAAAACGGCAGCGAGCGTCTGGAGTACTGGAGTGCCCGCGAGCAGGACTTCAAGATCTTCAAACAAGGTCAGGAGCCGCAAGCCTTTATGGACGCAGCCCCGCTGGCCGAGCTGACCCCCTTCAAGGTCGCCTGAGCCACGCAGAGCGCTTCACTACTGGCAAGCAGATAGCTCGCGAAATCGTAAAAACAAAAGAGGGATGGCTCGGCGCCATCCCTCTTTTTTATCGTCATCTTTCAGCTAGTTGTAGTCTGATTACTCACCCTGCAGGGTCACCAGCACCTTGCGGGCACCGCCATCGATGCGATGCTCGCCTAGCCAGATCCCCTGCCAGGTGCCGAGCGCCAACTGACCATCGCGAACTGGCAGCAGCAGGCTCACCCCAAGCAGGGAGGATTTGATGTGGGCGGGCATGTCATCCGCCCCCTCATAGGTGTGGCGATAGTAGGGGGCATCCTCCGGCGCCAGCCGGTGCAGATGAGCCTCCATATCGCTGCGCACGCTGGGGTCGCAATTCTCGTTGAGGGTGAGCGAGGCGGAGGTGTGTTGCAGCAGCAGGTGGGCCATGCCGATCCGGTAATCCGCCAGCATCGGCAGCTTGGCCACCAGCTCGTCCGTCACCAGATGAAAGCCCCGCGAACGGGGCTTCAACGTCAGCAGGCACTGCTGCCACATCAGACGTACTCCATAAAGACGCGGGAGGTGAGTTTGGTGATGAGCTCGTAGGGGATAGTGCCAATCTCGTCGGCCACCCGCTCCACCGGCAACCCCTCGCCCCACAGTACCGCCTCGTCACCGGCCTTGTCGGTTGCGCCGGGCCCAAGATCGACCGTACTCATATCCATGGAGACACGCCCCACCAGCGGCACGATGCGGCCGTTGATCAGCACGGAAGTGCCATTGGGCGCCATGCGCGGATAACCGTCACCGTAGCCGATGGCGATCACCCCGAGCCGGGTATCGCGCTCTGACACCCAGTTGGCGCCATAGCCCACCGGCTCGCCCGCCTTGTGATCCCGCACTGCAATCAGCTGGGTTTTCAAGGTCATCACCGGCTGCAGGTCATAATCGGCCGCTACCGTGTTGGGGAACGGGGAGACGCCATAGAGGATGACACCGGGGCGAACCCAGTCGCAGTGGGAGTCTGGCCAGGCCAGAATGCCCGCCGAGTTGGCCATGGCCCGCTCGCCCGCCAGCGGTGCGGTCAACTTGCTGAAGAGGTCGATCTGCTCGCGGGTGGAGGGCTGCTCCAGCTCATCGGAGCGGCTGAAGTGGGTCATGATGTTGAACGGCTGCACCACGTTCTTGCACTTGCCGAGTCGTTCGATAAAGGCGGGCATCTCGTCGGCCCGCACCCCGAGGCGGTGCATGCCGGTGTCGAGCTTGAGCCAGGCCACCACGGGGGCTGGCAGCTCGACTTGCTCCAGCGCTTC
The DNA here is from genome assembly GCF_051919345.1 of Aeromonas sp. 84A. Lineage (NCBI taxonomy): Bacteria > Pseudomonadati > Pseudomonadota > Gammaproteobacteria > Aeromonadales > Aeromonadaceae > Aeromonas > Aeromonas sp. 84A. The sequence continues at coordinate 1,364,881 of NZ_JBQBEW010000001.1, read as the reverse complement.
GAGCTGCTCCCAGGTGTGAACCGCCGTCTGCAGATTGTTGGCCGCCAGCACCGGCAGATCGTCGGCAGAGAAGAAGCCCTCCAGCAGCACGATGGGTTTGACCACGGCGCAGGAGCGCAGCATCAGCGCCTCTTCGATACGGGCCACCGCATAGGCATCCGCATCCACTAGGGTGCGGGCGACCGGCAGCAGTCCGTGGCCATAGGCGTTGGCCTTGACCACAGCGATGATCTTGCAAGCAGGGGCGTGGCGCTTGACCACGGCGAGGTTGTGGCGCAAGGCCGCAGTGTTGATTTGGGCAGTAGCCGCTTTCATGGTCTTCCCTTACGAGGGCACAAATGGTCTCCCCCTCATCGGGCAGAAGACCGCCACTCACTTATCGTCGTCGAAGGCCGGACCGGCATAATTGTCGAACCGGGAAAACAGGCTCTGGCTGGCTGCCTCTCAATAAATGGCAAGCGGGTCAGAGCGGTGGTGGCAATCCTGACCACAGGATTGCCATGATTGTTACTTATCAATAATCGTCATCAAACGCCGGACCGGCATAGTTGTCGAACCGGGAGAACTGACCCTGGAAGGTGAGGCGCACTCTTCCGATAGGGCCGTTACGCTGCTTGCCGATGATGATCTCGGCAATCCCCTTGTCCGGGCTGTCATCGTGATAAACCTCATCACGATAGATAAACATGATCAAATCCGCATCCTGCTCGATGGAGCCCGATTCACGAAGATCCGAGTTGACCGGGCGCTTGTCTGCCCGCTGTTCCAGGCTTCGGTTGAGCTGGGAGAGCGCCACCACAGGGCACTGCAGCTCTTTCGCCAAGGCCTTGAGGGAGCGGGAGATCTCGCCGATCTCCAGGGTCCGGTTATCGGAGAGCGCCGGGACCCGCATCAGTTGCAGGTAGTCCACCATGATCATGGATAGGCCGCCATGCTCGCGCGCCACCCGACGGGCACGGGAGCGCACATCGGTCGGAGTGAGGCCGGAGGCGTCATCGATATACATCTTGCCCTTCTCCAGCAGCAATCCCATGGTGGAGGAGAGGCGCGCCCAATCCTCGTCGTCAAGCTGACCGGTACGCACCTTGGTCTGGTCGATACGACCGACCGAGGCGAGCATACGCATGATGATCTGCTCGGAGGGCATCTCTAGCGAGAAGATAAGCACCGGCTTGTCGGCGGTGAGGGCCGCATGCTCGCACAGGTTCATGGCAAAGGTGGTCTTGCCCATGGAGGGACGGGCCGCCACGATGATCAAGTCCGAGCGCTGCAAACCGGCGGTCATCTTGTCGAGATCGTTGTAACCGCTCGATACCCCGGTCACCCCGTTGTGGGGGGTCTTGAATAGCTCTTCAATCTTGTCGACGGTCTGCTCGAGGATGAGCTTCAGGGGCTGGGGCCCCTCGTTGGCGCTGGTGCGCTGCTCGGCAATCTTGAATACCTTGCTCTCGGCCAGATCCAACAGATCGCCGGAGGTACGGCCTTGCGGCTCGTAGCCCGCTTCGACGATCTCGTTGGCGACCGAGATCATCTCCCGCACCACCGCCCGCTCACGCACGATTTCGGCGTAGGCGTTGATGTTGGCGGCACTCGGGGTGTTCTTGGCGATCTCCACCAGATAGGCGAAGCCACCCGCCTCTTCCAGCTGTTCGGAGCGCTCCAGCTCCTCCTGCAAGGTGATGAGGTCGATGGGGTTGCCCGCGTTGGAGAGGCGGGTCATGGCCTGGAAGATCAACCGGTGCGGACGGCTGTAGAAATCCTTGTCGATCACCCGTTCGGCAACCCGATCCCAGGCATCGTTATCCAGCATCAGGCCGCCCAGTACGGACTGTTCGGCCTCAAAAGAGTGGGGAGGAACTTTCAGCTGTTGTGTCTTGGCGTCTTTTTTCGCCGTCACTTGCTCTGCCATACACATAAAAACCGCAGCGGGAAGGGGACGGGAATTTTACAAAAGAAAGCCAACTACGGCGAGCCCTATCTGGCGGCTCATACCATCATAAAGGGCCAAACCAGAGTCTGCTCTACCTTGACCATTTTGATTTTGCTTCGCATTTTGCGCTCCTTGCGACTCAATCTTCTGCTTTTCATCCGGTTTACTCCTCTTGTTTGACGCCGTATCGCGGCAACCTCGTTCATGAATAATTCATGCCAGAGGTGATATTGATGAATACAAGCTGCGACACAATTAGGGACAGGCAGCCTGCCATGCGCCTTGCTGAGCTTGCCAAAGCGGAGCATGCTCCACCCACAGACGAGAGTGAAAAGAGTCAAAATGAAAAAGATGCTGACCCTGTTTGCCGTGATCCTGGCCATTGGCCTGGGGGCACCTCACGCCGAAGCCAAGAAGTTTGGCGGCGGCAAATCCTTTGGTAAAAGTTACAAAACTGCGCCGGCCCAGCCTGCGGCCAAACCGGTCGACAACAAGAATCCGACACTGAATGCCCAGACTCCGCCGAAAAAGAGCGGCATGATGGGTGGCCTGCTGGGCGGCCTGCTGGCTGGCGGCCTGTTTGCCTACCTGCTGGGCAGCGGTGCCTTTGAAGGTCTACAAGGAATGGACTTCCTGCTGATCGCCCTGCTGGCGCTGGGTGCCGTCTTCCTGATCCGTACCCTGCGCAAGGGCAAGGTCGCGACGCCACAGCCACAACAAGCGGCCTATGCGGGCTATCAGCCACCGCAATCTGCGGCCCCGCAGCAGTTTGAGCAGAGCAACAGCGCCCCGCAAGCCACTGGCTTTGCCGACAGCGACGTGCCGTTCCGCCTGCCGCCTGGCTTTGACATGAACAGCTTCCTGGCCGGTGCCCGCGATCACTATCGCACCCTGCAAGAGGCGTGGAACAAAAACGATCTGGAAAAAGTGCGCGAGTACGTCAGCCCCGAGCTGTTTGAGCAGCTCAAAGCCGAGCGCGCCGAACTGACTGGCGACCAGCATACCGAAGTGATGTACGTCGATACCCAGCTGGTACGCGCTGACTATGGCAGCGACTGGGCCCAGGTGAGCGTGCGCTTCAGCGGCCGCTACATGGACCGTCAGGAGCAGGTCGAAGAAGACATCAAAGAGGTGTGGCACCTCGAGCGCGATCTGGCCAAGAACAATGCCCCCTGGCATATCGTCGGTATCGAGCAGCTGTAAGGCTCCGCGCCTATCAGTTAGTCACTAGGCAATAGCCAGTCAGTTAAGCCTGACTGGCTATTTTTTTATGGGCACAACGAGACCAAATAGAGACTGACGCTGGCTCGTTATAGCTGTTGGGGCATGAAGTAACTTGGTCATATTGTGCTGATGATGACACCGATTTGATGACTCGTTTGCAGATGACGTTTGCGCTCCGCACAAAAGCCCCATCGCGGAACCGAGAGGGAATAATGTTGAGCATTAACCAAAAATAAGCAGCCTATTAGCTTGGGAAAAGCCGCGAGCCTATTTGACAGACATAAAAAATCCGAAGCCAGAACAACCGGCTTCGGATTTCATCATCCAAGGAGGAGCAATTAATGAGCATTAATTGCTCGGTATGACTCCTACGGCAGATTTTTTATCATCGGCATGGCCGTGATCAGTGGTGATGGCCCTTGCCACCACAACCGCCGCCACCGCAGCAGCCGTGACCATGGTCGTCACCGTGGTCGTGGCCATGATCGTGACCGTGGCCAGCACCGCCGCAGCAACCGCCGTGGCCGTGATCCTCATCGTGGTCGTGACCATGACCGCCACAGCAGCCGCCGTGATCGTGGTCATGACCGTGATCGTGACCGCAACCACCGGCACCGTGAACGTGGCCGTGAGCCAGCTCTTCGGCAGTGGCAGCGCGCACGTCCTTGATCTCGACCTTGAAGCCCAGGGTTACGCCTGCCAGCGGATGGTTGCCATCTACCTTGACGAACTCTTCGGACACTTCAACCACGGTCACCGGACGGTGGCCATCGTCGGTTTCAGCCACAAAAGTATCCCCTTCGGAGACTTCCATGCCGTCGAACAGCTCGCCCGGTACTTCTTGTACCAGTGTCTCGTCATATTCGCCGTAGGCCTGGCTCGGTGCCAGAGTCACTTCGAAGGCTTCACCTACCGCGCGACCTTCCAGCTCGGCTTCCAGGCCTGAGACCAGGTAACGGGTGCCGTGCAGATAGACCAGCGGCTCTTTGCCGACAGTGCTGTCGATGACTTCACCGTGCTCGTCGGTGACTGTGTATTCCAGCGTAACCACGCTCAGAGGAGCTACTTTCATGTCAGGATCCTGCGGATAGAAAAAAACGGGCTCAGAATACCCTAAAAAGCGGGCCGCGCATATGCCGTACGGCGCCACGGAGTGACGAAAAAAACGGCAACAGCGTCAGCGAGGAGACCCGCATTCCACCCGCCGTTCCCTTATCAGGGGCGAAACACCCCGATCACCTCTTCCGCCTCGCGAGTCTGCTTGTCGACCTCGGCAGGCGTTTGTACCTGGGTATCGCCACAGGCGACACAGGTCACCTTCTCGACTCCATGCTCCAGATACAGCATCATGTTGTCCAACTTGCCGCACGCCGGGCAGACTGCACCGGCAATGAAGCGTTTTTTACGTCTGGTTTCCATATTTGTTACCTCCAGGCAGCATCATATCAGGGTTTTTACATGCATCACGCCATCGAGTATCACCATTTTTCCTGCCAGGGCCTGCACGCCGGCAACCGCAAACGAACTCCGGTCGGGCAGCTGTTGCGGATCACCCGGGGCGCCGCGCTGCTGAGACTGGGCCAACATGAGCTGTTGCTGCCGGCAGGCAGCAGCTTCTGGCTCTGCGCCGATGCCCTCGCGGCCTTCAGCCCCCTCAGCGGTTGCGAGTACGATCAGCTGAATGTCTCTTTGCGCGTGGCTCAGCCGCAGCAGGCAGGCTGGCTGCAGACCACCCCGCTGCTTGATGCCCTGCTCGACTCGCTGGCCCGGTGGCAACGTCCGAAAGAGTGGCAAGGGGCCTACGGTCAGCGACTGCAGGTGATCCTGGATGAGTTGCAACAGTGCGCCATCAGCCAGCAGGGTCACGGTGAGCTGCAAACCTGCTGGCAAGCGCTGGTCAATGGCCAAACGGAGTCTCTGCAACAGTGGGCACAACAAGCCGATGCGCCGGTGGAAGGGAGTGAATTGCAACAACAGTGGCAACTGCTGCAGGCGCTCAGATTGCTTAAAGGCGGCAGCAAACCCGCGCAGGTGGCCAGCAAGCTGGGTTATGCCGATGAGGCCGCATTGCAAGCTGCCTGCCAGCAGTGGGGCGTTGGCGAGTATGGCGATCAATAACCGGACGCCGATGTGAGTGTGCCAACGAAATTAGCTGAATGAGTCCAGTTTTTTGCCAGATGGTCGTTAACAAGGAAGGGCCATTCCCCCCGTAATCCTTTATGCTAGAGGCCTGAAGTGACTGCCAACGTTTCGACCAACAGGACATCTGCCATGACGAGCAAAGCCAATCAATCCCAGGGCATGTTGCTGTTTCATCTCTCTGCCAAGCAATCTTTTGCTATCGGTACCCTCAAGGTGAAGGAGATAGTGCCCTACACCCAGCTGACGGCAATGCCCCACTCGCACCCGACCGTGTTGGGGGCTGCCAATATGCGCGGCTCCACCATTCCGGTAATCGACATGGCGATGGCGGTGGGCTATCGCCCCATCAGCAAGGAGGAGATGCCCCACTGCTTCATCATCATTACCGACTGCCGCCGCACTCTGGTGGGTTTTCTGGTACGGGGCATCGATAAGATCACCGAGTGCAACTGGCGCGATATCGAATCGCCCCCCGCCTCCCTCGGCCACAATGTGTTCGTAACCGGCGTGACCCGGGTCAATGACCAGCTGATCCAGCTGCTGGATGTGGAGCTGATCCTCTCCCGGGTCTATCCGGACGATCCGAGCCACCTCTATCCGGTGCTGACCGATGTGCAGCGGGAGCGGATCAAGCCGATGCGGATCCTGCTGGTCGATGACTCTTCGGTCGCTCGCCGTCAGCTGATGGCTGCGCTGGACTACATCAATATTCCCTATGAGGTCTGCACCAATGGCAAGGATGCACTGACCCTGATGCAGACGCGGGCGAGCCAGAAGACCCCGATCGACATTCTGGTGAGCGATATCGAGATGCCGGGGCTCGATGGTTATGAGCTGGCCTTCGAGGTGCAAAGTGACAGCAAACTGGCGGGGGCCTACATCATCCTGCACACTTCGCTCTCCAGCGAGATCAGTGTGGAGCGGGCCCATCAGGTGGGTGCCCATGAGGCGCTGACCAAGTTCGAAGCCAATGAGCTGATCCAGGCCATGCTGCGCGGTGCCGAACATCACGATCGCCTGCTGAAGTAAGCCAATGACTGGCGGGAAGAACACGCCTCCCGTCCTCCTTATCTTCGACCCAGACCGACTGACCCCATGCTGACCGAGAGCTACTTCCACGCCCCCTGGTGGGCACGCAATCCTCATCTGCAGACCATATTGCCCAAATGGCTGCGCCGCCCCCCTGCCCGTTTTGTGGCGGAGCGGTTTGAACTGCAGGATGGGGACTTTGTCGACCTCGCCTGGAGCGGGGAGGTCTGCCTTGACGAGCGGCCACTGGTGGTGGTGTTTCACGGGCTGGAGGGAAGCATTCACTCCCACTACGCCAAGGGATTGTTCGCCCACCTGCAGCAAGAGGGCAGAGAGGCTGTGCTGATGCACTTTCGCGGTTGCAGTGGCGAGCCCAATCGCCACCTGCAGGCCTATCACTCCGGCGCCATCGGTGATGCGCAGGAACTGATTGCCGAGCTGAGCCAGCGCTTCCCGGGCAAACCGCTGATCGCCATCGGCTTTTCACTGGGTGGCAATATGCTGGTCAATCTGCTGGCGCGGGGCTGTCCTGCGGCATTGAAAGCGGCGGTGGTGGTCTCGGCCCCGCTGCAACTGGCGAGCTGCGCCGAGCGGGTCAATCAGGGCTTCTCGAAGGTCTATCAGAACTATCTGCTGCGCACCATGCGCCGCAACCTGCTCAACAAGATCAGCCAGCAGCAGAAAGCGAGTGAACGCTGGCAACCTCGACAAGTGGAGCAGATTGCCACCCTGCGCGATTTTGACGAGCTGGTTACCGCGCCGCTGCACGGCTTTCACAGCGCCAGCCACTACTACCAGAGCTGCTCCGGACTACCGCTGCTGGCTCAGATTCCCATCCCTACCCTTATCCTGCACGCCGCCGACGATCCCTTTATGTCACACGCGGTCATTCCCCGGCCGGAGCAACTCTCGCCCACGGTGCGCTATGAGTTGAGCCAGCGTGGCGGCCATGTCGGCTTTCTGCACGGCACGCCCTGGCGGCCACGGTTTTGGCTGGATGAGCGGATCAGTCACTGGATTACCGAACAGAGTCACTCCGCAACACAGAACTGATTGCGTCCCGACTCCTTGGCCCGATAGAGCGCCTGATCGGCCCGCTCCAGCAACTGGCTCGCCCCTTCGCCGGAGACATTGCTGGCAATCCCCTGACTCACCGTCACCCAGGGGGCAACATCGGACGCCAGATGCTCCAGCTGCAGGCTGGCCAGGCCATCTTGCAGCCGCTGCGCCACGCTGGCCGCCGCCTGACGGTCGGTATTGGGCAGCAGCAGCACAAACTCCTCTCCGCCATAGCGGGCCACCAGATCAGATGGCGTGCGAACCGCACGGTTGAGCGCTTGTGCCACCTCCTTGAGACACATATCCCCCACCTGATGGCCGTAGTAGTCGTTGAAGCGCTTGAAATAGTCCACATCGATCAGGATGAGCGATAGCGGAGCGCCGCTCTCCTGGCTATGGGCCAACGCGCGATCCAACTCGATATTGAAATGCCGCCGGTTGGCGACACCGGTCAGAGGATCTTGCTTGGCGAGCTGATCAAGTTTGCGCAGCAGCGTCAGATTTTCATGCTCCCGCATGATCGCCAATTCAAACCAGCGGTGCAGCATGCGGCGGCCGACCTCCAGCGCAATCACGCCAAACAACACGCCAAGCAGGTAAATCTGGAGAAAATCGACGCGCAAAAAGAGCTCCAACCCCACACCCACCGTCATCGGGCCCAAGAGATAGCCATAAAAAACCTTGCGATCGGGATAAAACGCGATGAGCGCGGCCAACAGGTTGAGCCGCATGATCCCGTTGGCATAGCTGACCCCTCCCCGCAACTCCACCTGACCAATCGTATAGATATGCAGCGTCCAGAGTCCGCCCCATAGCACCATCACCAGTGCAGCCATCCGTAACCAGAGACGGTCCTGCAGATGGTCACAAAACAGGCTGACAACAGGTAGCAGCAATAACACCACCATGACCAGGGCCAGCTCACTCTGAAAGCGCCAGGGCAAGCTGTCATCACTGGCGAGCCCGACCTGGCTGTAAACCTCGTAGCGTATTGAAAGAAACAACACCACCAGCCAGTTCAACAACCAGAACCACACCATGCCTCGGGCAATCGCCTCTCGACGTGCGCTGTCCAGATGCTCAGTCAGGGTTAACGGCGCGCTGCGCTGCGCTTCAGACAACATCTCTCAGACTCCGGTGAAAAGGTAAAAAGTGATTGCATTCGCGGGATTCAACACAACAATAGCCTGACGATCACCTCTTTTGCTGTGAGACCTTTAAATGATCATTCCCTGGCAAGAACTGGACGGCGACACCCTGACCAACCTGATCGAACACTTTGTGTTGCAGGAGGGAACCGAATATGGAGAACAGGATGTACCGCTTGGCGTCAAAGTCGATGCAGTGAGAGAACAATTACAGCAAGGCAAAGCTGTCATCGTCTATAGCGAGCTGCACGAATCGGTGAATATCGTGATGAAAGACCGCTTCATCGAGCAGTCTTGACCCAACCGCAATCCGGACCTTATAACGGAATTCCCAAGGAAGAGAGAATCCCATGTCGGCCAAGCACCCCATTATTGCTGTTACCGGTTCGTCCGGTGCCGGCACCTCCACCTCCACCAACGCCTTTCGCTCCATGTTCCATCAACTGGGATATACCGCGGCGGTGGTGGAAGGTGACAGTTTTCACCGCTACACCCGACCGGAAATGGATGTAGCGATCCGCAAGGCGCGCGAACAGGGGCGTCATATCAGCTATTTTGGCCCCGAGGCCAATGACTTCGGGCTGCTGGAGAGCTTTTTCCAAGGCTATGGGCAGGATGGCAATGGCCAGTATCGCCGCTACCTGCACAGCTTTGACGAGGCAGTGCCCTTCAACCAGATGCCCGGCACCTTTACCCCCTGGCAGCATCTGCCCAGCAATACCGATCTGCTGTTTTATGAAGGGCTGCACGGCGGTGTAGTCACCGAGGATCACAATGTGGCGCGCCACGTGGATTTTCTGATAGGTGTAGTACCCATCGTCAACCTGGAGTGGATCCAGAAGCTGATCCGCGATACCTCGGAGCGAGGGCATTCCCGCGAGGCGGTGACCGACTCCATCGTTCGCTCCATGGATGATTACATCAACTTCATCACCCCGCAGTTCTCGCGCACCCATATCAACTTCCAACGGGTGCCGACGGTGGATACCTCCAACCCCTTCAGCGCCAAGGTGATCCCGAGTCTGGACGAGAGTATGCTGGTGATCCGGTTTCGCGGTATCAAGCAGGTGGATTTCCCCTATCTGCTGTCGATGATCGATGGCTCATTCATGTCGCGGATGAACACCATAGTGGTGCCGGGTGGCAAGATGGGCTTCGCGATGGAGCTGATCCTGCGCCCGCTCATCCAGCAATTGATCGAAACCGGCAAAATAACCTGATTCAAAGGAGTTCACGATGCGGCTTGCTTATCTCTCTGTGGCACTGCTCGCCCTGCTTGGCGGTTGCAGCAGCGGGCCGGCGGCCCCCACGCTGGAGTCCGGCACCATGCTGGTTCGTCCGATGGGCAACTGGACCTATGGCGCAACCCCGCGCTACGCCCTGGCCGAACAGTATCAATTTGCCGGTGAGTTGGCGGAAGGGTGGCTGGAGCCGATGCAGCAGGCGGTAAGCCGGGAGCTCAATGGCAAGGGGTGGCAGAGTGCACCGCTCGACGAGGCGGATCTGTGGGTCGCCATCGGCGTCGCGGGCGGCAAGGATATGAGTGACGGCGAGATTTTCGCGCGCCTTGGCATGACACCCGGGGTATATGCCTCGGCCAACCAGCGCAAAGGGTCGCTGGCCATCGTGCTGCTCGATCGCAAAACCCAGAAAGCGGTCTGGAGCAGCATCATCCAGCTGACCAGCGATGTGAGCATTGCAGACAACCAGCGTCAGGCGCTTAGCCAACAGCTCGCGGCCGAGCTGCTCAATCGCGTCCCCACCAACTAACGCTTGTTTAGTGATAATGGATGGATAGAAAAACGGCTTGCCTCCCGGTAAGCCGTTTTTTGTGGTCTCAACCTCTTGACCCAATCCGGCCTAGGCCAGACCCGGGCACAAAGCTGCACACCTTCAGCTAACTGTGGTCACCTATTTAAGTGTACAGGTCAGCAGTGTGACCCCTTTCTGGGTGAGGAGGGCTTGTTTGTCCTGATTCCAGAAAGTGGTGACGCTGTCGGAATATTTGGCGCCAGATTCAGACTCAACACGCGCCAGCTTGTGGTAAACCCCGGCATAGGGGAACTGCACCATGTCAGCCTGGGCATCATAGGTAACGGCCAGCATCTCTTCGCCACACTGGTATTGGCTGTATTGATACTGGGTAGGTTGCGGGCTGCTGCACGCCGCCAGACCCAAAAGGGGAAGCAGAGCGATCAATTTTTTCATTGCACTTTCCTTATGTAATGGCTTTATGTCATGGCCTTGTGCAGTGGCCTTACGTAACGGCCTTATGCCAGGGTACCAACGAAACTATCGTTATCAAGCTTCAACAATTTGATAACTATGGGTAATTTGTACCGCTTTTTCCAACATCAGGGAAACAGAACAGTATTTTTCCATCGACAGATCGACCGCTCTGGCCACCTGTTTCTCTGCCAATCCTTTGCCCGTCACCACGAAGTGCAGATTAATCTTCTCGAAAACCCGGGGCACGCTATCGACCCGTTCGCCACTGACATCGACATGGCATGCGGTCACCGACTGGCGCGCTTTTTCGAGGATGGAAACCACATCAATGGAGCTGCAACCACCGACCGCCAGCAGGATCATCTCCATCGGGCTGGCCCCCTCACCGGGGTTGGCACCATCCAGGATCACCTTGTGACCAGATTCACTCTCACCCACAAACTTCATCCCTTCCACCCAACTGACCTTGGCTTTCATCTCGCACTCTCTCCTGTTAATCATGATGATGGATCCCTAGCATAACCCAGTCGCTGATCTCTGCCGAACAGGGGGAGTTGGGATGGAAATAGATCAAAATCAACATCTCCGACCTCTATCTTCCCTAGAATGGCCGAAGCGGCGCAGCAGGCATTACTCAAAGGGCTCTGTCAAAAGCCCGCAAAGCCTTGTCAGCACAGGCAAAGGCTCTTATCCTACTGCGACCAATACAAGGAATGGCATTGGCAGCTTGCCCGGACGCACAAGTCCATAAAAAGACACTACAGAGGAATTCTCATGGTCATTGGCAAACCGCAAAGCGATCCCACCCTGGAATGGTTCTTGTCGCACTGCCACATTCATAAGTATCCCGCCAAGAGCACCCTGATCCATGCGGGTGAAAAAGCGGAGACCCTCTACTACATCGTCAAGGGCACTGTGGCCGTCTTGATCAAGGACGATGAGGGCAAAGAGATGATCCTCTCCTATCTGAACCAGGGCGATTTCCTGGGCGAGATGGGGATGTTCGAGGAGAACGAGAATCCCGAGCGCTCCGCCTGGGTTCGCGCGAAAGGCTCTTGCGAAGTGGCAGAGATCTCCTACAAGAAGTTCCGCCAGCTGATCCAGGTCAACCCGGACATTCTGATGCGTCTCTCTGGCCAGATGGCCAAGCGCCTGCAACACACCAGCCAGAAAGTGGGTAACCTCGCCTTCCTGGATGTGACCGGCCGGATCGCCCAGACCCTGCTCAACCTGGCCAAACAGCCGGATGCCATGACCCACCCGGATGGCATGCAGATCAAGATCACCCGTCAGGAGATCGGCCAGATCGTCGGCTGCTCCCGTGAAACCGTGGGCCGCATCCTGAAGATGCTGGAAGAGCAGGAGCTCATCTCTGCTCACGGCAAGACCATTGTGGTATTTGGCACTCGCTGATGACCCGTCCGCAGGCCTGACTGAGGCCTTGGGATAAAAAAGGCTGCTACGGCAGCCTTTTTTGATCCTCTCCCCTATAATCCCGAACGCCCTTCACTGTTCCGGCATTCGCCCAGAGAGTTACTATGCACCTTCAATGTCCCCGCTGCCGCAGTCCGCTCCATCTTCATGAAGCCTCCCAGGGGCGCTATTGCGACAACAAGCATCACTTCGATCCGGCACCGGAAGGTTATCTGGATCTCATCCCCGGCAAGAAAAACCCCAAAGACAGCGACAGCCGTGCCCTGATGCGCGCCAAGCACCATTTCCTGGAGGCCGGCCACCAACTGCCGCTGGTTGAGGCCATGGCCGGCCTGCTCGCTCCGCTGGCCCCACAAGAGCTGATCCATCTTGGGTGCGGTGAAGGCTACTACTGCCGCGCGCTGGCAGAGCGCCTGCCCGGCTGGCAGTTTGCCGGGGTTGATATCGCCAAGAACACCATCTTTGCCGCCAAAAAAGCGCAGCCGGACGGCCAGTTTGTCATTGCCGATCCCGCTCGCGCGCCGTTGCAACCGGGTTCTGCTCAGGTGCTGTTGGTCAACGATCTCAAGGTCAAGACCGAACAGCTTGTTAGCTGGCTGGCCCCCGGTGGCTATCTGCTCTATCTGCAGCCGGGCCCGCGCCATCAGTGGCAACTGCGGGTCAGCCTCAATCCGGTGAGCATGGAACACCCCCTCAGCTGGCCAACCCTCGGCGGCCTCAATCCGGTGACTCAACAGCGCTGCCAGTTCAGCCTCACCATGGATCAGGCCATGCGCAGCTTTATTCTGGAGACCAGCCGTCTCGGCTGGCGGGCAACCGGTGAACAGCGTCACGCTTTCGCGCAACAAGGCCCGAATGAACTGGAACAGGATCTGCTGCTGACCCTGTGGCAAAAGCCCATCTGATCACTGGGGGGGGAGCCTTGCAAGGCTCCCGCCCCGTTTTTCCCGCCCCGCCCCATTCTCCCCTCCGTGATCTAGCTCACAACTTGAGCCATCGACCTTGTTGCTCAGAACAGCCTTGATGTCAAAAAAGTCACTAGAAAATAATTCATTGAATTTAATCTCTTTTTATCTTGTCAAAAACCGTCACACCCAGTCTTGATAACGACCTCGTCACCTCAATTAAACATCGATGGATTCAGGCCCAGTCAAGGTTGGGACGCCTACCGTGTGGCTATCGGACTATTTCCGATTTCACAGAACCGACAACAAGTTCGGAAGTGTTTACATCAGAGGAATAACGCATATGAAGAAGTCTGCACTGACTATTGCCATCTCCAGCCTGCTGCTGGCGAGCGGCGCCCATGCTGCTACCGTTTACAACCAGAACGATACCAAGCTGGAAATCGGCGGCCGTGCACAAGGTGCTTACTACGGTACTGACGACAACGGTTCCGAAGGTGACCAGAGCTACTTCCGTCTGCATGTTGCTGGCGAGACCAAGATTGCTCCCGAGATGAAGGCGTTCGGCTTTGCCGAGTACAACCTGCCGACTTCCGGTTCTGACAACGACGAGCTGCGTTATGCCTATGCCGGCATCAAGCACGACCGTTTCGGCGCATTCAGCTATGGTCGTCAGGATGGCCTGTTCACCAAGGCCGTCAATAACTATACCGACGTTCTGCCTGAGTGGGGCGGTGACGGCCTGGGCAAAGATACCGAAGTATTCGGCACCGGCCGTACCAACGGTCTGGCCCAGTACATCTACACCTATCAGGGTCTGACTCTGGGTGCCCAGTTCACCGGTAACAACGATCCGCAAAACGCCGGTCGCAGTGCAATCACTGAATCTTTCAACGGCAACACCTACAATGGCGAAAGCTGGAATAGCAAAGGTTCTGCTGAAGGCTTCGCAGTATCTGCCAACTACGATTTCGATATGGGCCTGAGCCTGGGTGCTGCCTATAACCAGGCTGGCAAGACTGACGAGCAAGCTCGCTATGCCGCCTTCGGTGGCGACAAGGATGCCAAGCTGATGGGCTTCGGCGCCAAATATGCAACTGGCGACCTCTACCTGGCTGCAACCTACTCCCACGGTGAAGACCACCTGTTCGTCAACAACGGCTACGCCGAGAAGATGGATGGCTACGAAGCCGTTGCCCAGTACACCATCGGCAAGTTCAAGCCTTCTCTGGCCTACCTGCGCACTGACGTGAAAGACTCCGCTCGTGGTATCGATGATACCTACACCGAGTACGTATCTATCGGTGCCTGGTACAACTTCACCGAGAACTTCAACGCCTACGTTGATTACAAGCTGAACCTGCTGGACTCCGTAGATGGCAAGTCCACCAACTCTCTGGGCAAAAATACCGACGACGTAGTCGCGGTTGCCCTGCAGTACAACTTCTAAGTAATTGGAAGTCAGTTATACCCTGTGATACCAATGTCTACTGTTTGAATGACTTCCGGCCGCTCTGCGGCCGGTTTTTTTATTGCGCCTTTTCAGCACCTTGCATATAACTATCGAGCGGATTGATGGCAATATCCGCGTCGTTGACAGGGAGTGACAAGGAGATATTCACGGATGAGACAAGCGCGCGGGAACATAGACTGGCAACGCGGGTGGCTGTTGTTGCCACTGCTGTTGATATCGCTCATCTGGAGCAGCACGGCAGATGCCAGCTGGGATCAGAGCCTCTATCGTCAGCTGGGTCTGGCCGGCAAGCTGGATAAACAGACCTTTCGTCAGGCACTCAACAGTTATCAAACCGTGCGCCACAAACGCAAACCCATTCTCACCATCATCGATTACAGCAAGCCATCCACCCAGCGCAGACTGTTTGTCATCGATATGAAACGCCACAAGCTGCTTTATCACACCTGGGTCAGCCATGGCCGCAACTCAGGTGAACTGGCCGCAAAACACTTTTCCAACCAGCTCAACTCCCGCCAAAGTTCCCTTGGCGTCTATCGCACCGCAGAAACCTATCTGGGCAAGCATGGCTACTCCCTGCGGCTGGACGGACTCAGCCCCGGCAAGAACAGCAATGCCCGCAAGCGTGCCATCGTAGTACATGGCGCCGCCTATGCCAGCCCGACCCATCTGCGCAAATATGACAAGCTGGGCCGCAGCTGGGGTTGCCCCGCCCTGCCCTGCCCAAAGAGCAGGCCAGAGCCATCATAGATACCATCAAGGGAGGGAGTGTCATCTACGCCCACGGCTAGCGGGCACAACACCAGAAAACGCAAGGCCAGCAATCGCTGGCCTTGTTTGTTACGCTTTTCACACTAAACGTGGCGCGTTATTGGCGCACCACCAGTACCGGACAGGGTGCATGACGCACCACAGACTCGGCGACACTGCCTACCAGCAGATGGCTGATACCGGAGCGACCGTGGCTGCCCATCACGATCAGCTCAACCTCATCCTCCTTGGCCTGAATGACAATTTCATCGGCAGCGCGGCCAAAGCGAATATCAAAGGTGGTCGGGATCGGCAGGGTGGCAACCAGCTCTTTGAGTTGGGTTCTGGCCTGACGCTCCATCTCGTGAGTGATCTCGATGGCCGTCATATGAAGGATCTTGTAACTGTCAAAACCGTGCAGTTGATCAACCACGTGGATCAGCTTGAGCTGGGCCTGATGGCTCTGTGCCATGAAAACGGCATAGTCGAGTACCGCGCGAGACATTTGGGAAAAATCGACTGGACAGAGCAGAGTCTTGATCGATGGCATAATGCAGTCTCCTCTACTGATTGGGGTGCTATTGAATCTTTACTCGATCATAACGATCCGACCGCAAATAACCCTCGACCCTGTCGCAAAATGGAGATGCGGGATGTTTTCTCCGCCCGCCGCGATCAATGGCATGGTATAAATCAGGTGATAAATGCTCTCCTCACCCCTGCGAGGATAATGCTGACCATGCTGCACATCGGTTGTTTGCTGCTTTGCTCTCTGTGTGCGATCACCCACGCTCGCACAGCCGATATTCACGTCTATTGCGATGGCTGGCCCGGTTTCTGCCAACCGGATGGCCGCGGTATCTATCTCGATCTGGTGCGAACCATCTACCAACCCCACGGCTATCAGATCGTGCCCCATATCGTGCCCTACAAACGTGCCGTCGCCATGGTAGCCAGGCAAGAGGGGGATATAGCGATGAGTGTCTATCGGGACGAGCTCAAGGGGGTCAGGCAGCCCCGTCAGCCAGCCTCCGCCGATGATCTGACCGTCTTCATGCTCAAGCAGTGGCAGCCACAATGGCGGGGAGAGCGCAGTCTGGAGGGAGAGACCGTGCTCTGGCGGCGAGGATGGGTGCTGGATAAATATCTTCCGGTCACCATGCGGTGGCACGAGATCGACAACCATGAGATGGCCCTGCAGCTGATTGGCAAGGGGCGCTATCGCTATTACCTGACCGCTGGCGTGCTCCATGCAGCCGATGAGACCCCGGCCAATATGTACCGCACCATTTTGCGCTGGATCCCGACTTACCCCATTTTTGCCGATACCGAGCAGGGCGACCGGCTACTGCAGCTGTGGGATCAGGAGATGGTGAATCTGATCCGTCGCGGCACCCTGGCCGAGATATATCGCCATTATCACCTCTATGAATACTACCGCGACTTTCTCGAGGAGCAGGCGGTCAAGACCGGCGAAAACTGATCCCACCATAGGGGAAAGAGAAGGATGCCGCAGCCCCGTCAACAGCGGCCACCGCCAGCAACCTGCCCATGAGCAACACCTTTCGATTGTGGTTTGAGTCACCGTAGCCACGCCACAACTCAGGGTTGCCGGAACCCCTTCGCCAAACGGTCATAGAGGATCACATTGACCGAGGCGGCCAGATTCATGCAGCCCTGAGTCGGCACATAGACCACATCTTTCACCGCGCCATAGAGGGCGGGATCGAGCGTGCCATCCTCCGGCCCGAAGATATAAAAAGCGCGTTCCGGATGGACATAGTCGGGGAGCGGCGTAGCGCCGTCGATCAAATCGACCACCACGGGCACGCATCCCTGCGGGATAAACGCCATCAGATCATCCACCCCGAGCAGCGGGATCTTCTCCACCATCTGCTTGGTATCAGTGGCAAAGCGGCGCGCCAGCTCGAAGCGGTTGCCGGTGTAGTAAACCTCATCCACCCCGTAGCAGCCCGCAGCCCGCATCACTGAGCCGACATTTTCCGGAGACTTGGGATTGACCAGCCCCACACAGCAGAATGCACTCTTTTCCATCATCTCTCCTCATCTTGCGGCGGCCATTATAAGCCGTTGCAGGGCCACCGACCCGTTAAAAGTGCCTCGCCAAGCTCAACGACTCGTCGCCCCATCACGGATGTCGATTTTTTGTGCGCAAGCCGACAAATTTTGTACAAGCTGATAGCCAGCAAACGTTTCCCAGCAATAATGGACAAACGTTTGTAAATGGATGTTTGTCTATGACTGAGCGTGAACAAGAGATCCTCGCCCTGCTGCGTCAGGATCCCATGATTGCCCAGCAGGAGCTGGCCGATCGCCTTGGCATCAGCCGCTCCGCGCTGGCCAGCCACATCTCAAGCCTGATCCGGCAGGGATATGTGCAAGGCAGAGGTTATGTACTGCGAGAGGGCCCCTACGTAGTGGTGATCGGCGGTGCCAATATGGATATTTGCGGCACCAGCCACGACAACCTGCTGCTTGGCGACTCCAATCCGGGCAAGGTGCGCACCTCGGCCGGTGGTGTTGGCCGCAATATCGCCGAGAATCTGGCGCGGCTCGGCAGCGATACCCGACTGCTGACTGCAGTCGGCAACGACCAGTATGGTCACCATCTGCTAGAGGTAAGCCAGCGGGCCGGCGTCGATGTGCGCCAGACTCTGGTGCTCGATGGCCACACCACCTCCTGTTATCTCAGCCTGCATGATGGTAGCGGCGAAATGAGCTGTGCCATCAATGACATGGCCATTATCGAGCAGCTCACTCCTGCCCGCCTGACCCCCCTCGGTGGCTTTCTCGGCGGCGCCCGGCTCTGGGTGCTCGACACCAATCTGGCTATCCATACCCTCGACTGGCTGTTCGAGCGGCAAGGTGATCATGCCATCTTTGTCGATACTGTTTCGGTGGCCAAGGTGGAGAAGATTCGCCCTTGGCTCGGCAAGATCCACACCCTCAAACCCAATCGCAGCGAAGCAGAGCAGCTGTGCGGCATGACCATCGCCGGGCCCGAAACCTGGCCCATGGTGGCCGCCTGGTTCCACCGCGCCGGGGTCAAGCGACTGTTCCTCAGTCTGGGTGAACAGGGGATCTTCTACAGCGATGGCGAGCAGCAGGGCCACCTACCGGTGCTGGGCAGTCCGGTACTCAACGTCACCGGCGGCGGGGATGCCTTTATGGCTGGCCTCGCCCACGCCTGGCTGCAACAGCTCGACATTGCCCAAACCACCCGCTTTGCCCTGGGCTGCGCCGCCCTCACCGTCAATTGTTCCGATACCGTTTTTTCCGGTCTGAGCAAGACCGCCGTTGACCGCATACTGGAGGAGTACTCATGCTGAACGCTTACCTCGATATCCAACCGGAAGTGGCTGCCGCGCTGGCTGCTGGAAAACCGGTCGTTGCCCTCGAATCCACCATCATCTCCCATGGCATGCCCTATCCGCAGAACGTGGAGACGGCCCGTCAGGTGGAGCAGGTGGTGCGCGATAACGGCGCCATTCCGGCCACCATCGCCATCCTCGACGGCCGCCTCAAGGTGGGTCTGGATGCCGGTGCGCTGGAAGCGCTCGGCCGGGCAGGCCACAGCGTGACCAAGTGCAGCCGCCGCGACATTCCGTTCGTACTGGCGCGCAAGGGGATGGGGGCCACCACGGTCGCCTCGACCATGATCATCGCCGCCATGGCGGGGATCCGGGTCTTTGCCACCGGCGGGATCGGCGGGGTACATCGCGGCGCGCAGGAGACCTTCGATATATCGGCCGACCTGCAGGAGCTGGCCCAGACACCGGTGGCCGTAGTCTGCGCCGGTGCCAAGTCGATCCTCGATATCGGGCTGACCCTGGAGTATCTGGAGACCCAGGGCGTACCGGTGATCGGCTATCAAACCGAGGAGCTGCCCGCCTTCTACACCCGCGAGAGCGGCTTCAAGGTCGATTATCGCCTCGATACCCCGGCAGCCATCGCCGAGGCGCTGCGCCTCAAGTGGGAGCTGGGACTGGCGGGCGGCGCCGTGGTGGCCAACCCCATCCCGAGCGCACACGCCATGCCGAAAGCCGATATCGACGCAGCCATTGCCCAGGCGCTCCATGAAGCGGACGAGCAGGGGATCAAGGGCAAGGCGTCAACCCCCTTCCTGCTGGCCCGCGTCTGCGAGCTGACTGGCGGCAACTCGCTGGCGGCCAATATACAGCTGGTACTGAACAACGCGGCCCTCGGTGCCCGCATCGCCTCCAGCCTCTGATCGCACGCCGATACCTCGCCATGTAAAAGAGGGCCTGACGGCCCTCTTGTTGTGTTTGCTATCTACTGCGCTATTGCAACGCTGTGTTATTGCAGCACCACGCGCCCATTGAGCGGTTGCACCGGCCGGTTGTTGGGGTGGTGCATCACCGCCTTGAAGGCGTCGATCTGGGCCTGACTGACCTCAACCGGCTGCTTCATCACTAGCCAGCGCACTCCTTCCGAGCAGGGAGGCGTAGTAAGGGAACCGCTGAAGCGATAGTAGTCACGATTCTCGGGCAGCAGTTGCTCAGCAGAGAGCGGCGCCTTGAGGGCCTGGGTCTCCCCCACCTTGGCAGGTAGTTCACCCCAGGCAGCCGCCAGCACCGGATTGGCCTTGCCAGCCTCGAACATCACCGCCACCACGGCGATCTCTCCCTTGTCACTGACATGCACCAGATGCCCTTCCAGCGGATAGGATTTGCCCTCGATGAGGTTTTCACTCGGGGCGTGGAAGTGGAACTGCTTGAGTTCAAACGTGGTGCCATCGAGTTGCAAGGTGCTGCCCGGGGCATAACCGACCTGCACGGTATGACCGTTGTTGACCACTGTGTTGCCACCCGCCTGATAGTGGAGTACCAGCGGGGCCAGTTTGGCCTCGACCAATCCGTTCAGGTTAACCGGCGACTGATTGCTGCCCGCACACTGGCCAAACTCAGGGGTCAGCTTGGCCCAGTGGGCAGGCCCCGCCTCACCGCTATATTCCCAATGGGGGGTGGCAGCAAACACGACAGGGCACAGCAAAAGGGAGCAGGCCAACAGAGACTTTCTCATCATACATCCTTATCTTGATTGAAAAGCACGACCATCCCCTCCCCCGGATAGCGGGGCATGCAGAGATGGCATATCAGATACGCGGAATACAGAGCATCGGAGCGACTTTCTAATGGTAACGAGCACGGGTTGGTCAATCGGTTTGACCGCGGCTCAATACAGAGTCGTTTGGCTAGTATATGGTGAGGGATCGACAGAGACAGTGAAAGAGGGAGAAATTAATCAGCCAGCTATCCACTCATCGTCTGGCGGATACGAGTCAAGGTTCAGGGAGTCACGCTTTCATAACAACCATCCATCACAACCATCGCGGGAGTCCGGGCTCCCGCGATGGTTGCCGATAACGGCAATTAACGGTCGCGATTCAACGCGATCAGGCGATCAAGAATCGCCTCACCATCGGCACGCAAACCGTTGTGCTCATACTCATTGGTGATCCAGGCGCGACTGTTGCCAAGACCACGCAGAGTTTCGCGACTGTAGTCAAACTCCACATACATATCCTCGGCATAAACGGCGCATGCTACCGGCACCTTGTTGCGGGCCAGTTGGGCCGGATTATAGAGCGCCCCCCAGTCTGCCTTGTTGGCCAGCAGATGAGCCGCCTCTTTCAGGGGCTGCAACTCGCGGAACTGCTCGAACATCCAAGGGTAAACCATCTCTCCGGTGAAGGTGAAATCCTTGCCGGGCACCCAGTTCACCGCAGGAAACTCCCCTCTGACCCGGTCCGCCGCCCAGCGAGTCGCCTCCCCCTCGGCGTAGATAGCCTCGTGCAGGATGGCAAACAGCGGGTTGGTATTGAATGGCTGCATGCTCTGCACCTGATAGAGAAAGGCCGGGCTCAGCTTGTCGCCGATAAAGGCCTCTTCCAGCAGGTAATAAAGCTCCTCGAAAGCACCCGTAGCACCGAGATCCAGCCCTTGCTGCTGGAACTGCTCCACCGTCAGGCGCTGGCCGTTGGGCAGTCGCACATCATGCTGGTGCAGATGGTTGGCCAGCCGGTTAGCAATCCCCTGAGCATGGGGGAAGCGGGCGAAGAAGGCTCGGTTCTTGTCAGCCACCCTCTGGTAGGTGGCGCGGTAAACCTCCTCGGCACTGCGGCCAATCGGCGCAATGCCGCCGGTGATATAGACCTCCCGCAGACTGTCGGGAAAAAGCGAGAGATAGGTCAGGCAGCAAAAACCGCCAAAGCTTTGCCCCAGCAGGCTCCAGCGATGCTTGGGGCTGAGCTCCTGCCGGATGAACTCGGCATCTTGCACTATGCTGTCGGCGCGAAAATGGCCGAGATACTCCGCCTGCTCGGCCGGGGTCATTTTGGCCAGAATCTGCCCGTGGATGGGGCTCGACATCCCGGTGCCACGCTGATCCAGCAGCAGCACTCTGAACTCCTGCAACGCCCGCTTGAGCCAACCATTGTTGGCCGTCGGACGCGGCGCCCCGAATCCCGGCCCACCTTGCAGAAACAGCAACCATGGCAACTTCTCATCGAGCTTGTCTTTACGGCAGAGGGTGCGGGCAAACAGGGTAATGCTGTCACCATCCGGCTCATCATGATCGAGGGGAACGGTAAAAAAGTGCGGCTCGCAATGAATGCCGTCCAGTACATAGCTCAAGGGGCTGTTCATCTGGGCTCTCTCCGTCAGGATGGGAACATCATTGACCCCATCATAGCCCCGCCCAGCCACAGGGTCACTCCGGTTTTCCAAAATGTTAACAATGGCTTAAAGGCCGAAACATCACCAGACAAGCCGCTCTTCAACGGTGCTGAATTAATTGTTTTGCGGGGGAGATTGACGCCATGGCGCCATTCAACAAAGATGGCTCGCCTGCACAGGAGTGCAGCCATTCAGGCCGACAAAATGGATAAGGGAATGTGATGAAACCGAAGTGGATCAGGGCCAGAAAAAGAGAGAAGAAGCCATGCCCTGCCAGCATGTTGCAAACCGGAATGCTGCTGTTCAGTGCCACCTGTGGCGCGACGCTCTTTTTGGCCGCATGCAACAGCAACTAGAAATGAAAAAGCCCGCTCGATTGAGCGGGCTTTTCGAATTTGGCTCCTCCTACTGGACTTGAACCAGTGACATACGGATTAACAGTCCGCCGTTCTACCGACTGAACTAAGGAGGAATTATGGTGCCCAGAGACGGAATCGAACCGCCGACACGGGGATTTTCAATCCCCTGCTCTACCGACTGAGCTATCTGGGCAACGGCGCGCATTAAACCCTTTCCAGCGCAGAGTGTCAACCATGATGGCACGATAAAAAGCGCGTTCGCTCAACAACCGAACGAAGCGGCCATTTATTATCCATTTCAGTCCTGTTTGCCGTACTTGCTGGCCTCTGCACGCCCTGCAGGCTGCGCCAATATGATGGAAATTCGAGGTTCAGTGGGTCCGCCGCATTGAGCCGAATCCACTCTGCGAGTATGCTTTGCCGCAATGATACCGCCTGGAGGCAACATGAGTCTGAATATGCAAGAGTGGCGTGATGAGACCACCGAGATCGTCAACGAACTGCTGGCCGATGGCAGCAATCCCGATGCGGATTACGACATCGAGCACCACTTCGCCTGCCAGGATTTCGACCGTCTGGAAAAAGCAGCGGTTGACCTGTTCAAGGCCGGTTTTGAAGTGACCGATGCCGAAGAGATGGAGCTGGATGACGGCGCCACCATCTTCTGCTTCGATGCCACCATCGAGTGCAAGCTGAATGTCGAAGCGATCGTCGCCGATATCGCCAAGATGCTGCCCATCCTGGAAAAATACGGGGTGGATTACGATGGTTGGGGCACCTACTTCCAGGATTGATCCTGCCTCCATCGTAAAACAACAAGGCCACCTTGCGGTGGCCTTGTTGTTTCTGACGATCTCTCACGCCAGATAGCTGGCAGCAAACTCCGTCGGCGGCAGGGGGCGGCTGAACAGATAGCCCTGTAACCGATCACACCCCGCCTCGGTCAGCCACAACTGCTGCTCGGGTGTCTCTACCCCTTCGGCGGTGATGCGGATCCCGAGCTCATGGCCCAACCCGATGACCGAACGCACGATAGCGGTGGTCGCGCTATTGCTGGCCAGCCCCTGAGTGAAGCTGCGATCCAGCTTGAGGGTCGCTACCTGCAACCGCGGCAGATAGGCTAGTGAACAGTAACCGGTACCAAAGTCGTCGATGGCCAACTGAAAACCGGCGGCGATCAGGTTGTCGAGGTTGGTCTCAATCTCGTCGGCGTTCTCCATCAGTACCCCTTCGGTGATCTCCAGCTCCAGTTGACTGGCCTTGAGACCATGGCGAGCGATGCAGGCTGAGACCCGCTCACAGAGCGCCGGATCACGGAACTGCAGCGGCGAGAGGTTGATGGAGAGCACCATATCCGGCTGCGCAGTTTGCCACTGCGCCAGCTGGGCACAGCCCTGCTCCAGCATCAACTGACCCAGTTGACCGATGATCCCCATCTCTTCCGCCAACGGAATGAATTCGTCGGGGGAGATCATCCCAAGCTCGGGATGGGGCCAGCGACAGAGCAGTTCGGCGCCATGCAGCCGGTGAGTACGGGTACAGATGATCGGCTGATAGACTGCAACCAGCTGGGCGGACTTGATGGCGAGCGGCAACTGGGCGGCGATCAACTGACGCCGCTTGAGCCGGGCATGCAGCTCGGGATCAAACAGGGTGCAGTACTGCTGCTGCCGTTTGCCCTGCGCCAGCGCAGCCTCGGCATGGCTGAGCAACCGCTCGGCATCGCTTGCCCGCCCCTGGGCCAGCCCCAGAAACACCGGGATCTGGATGCGATGATCTTCCACCTGATAGTGCTCCATCAACTGCTGCTGCAGATGCTGGCTCCACCCCTGCAATGGCTCATTGAAATCCGGCAGCAACAGGCTGAAGTCATCGGCAGCGACCCGACAGAGCAGGGAACGCGGCGGTACCAGCTGCTGCAACCGCTTGGCCACCTGGCTGAGCAGGCGATCGGCAATCCGTATCCCGAAGCGATCGTTGATCTCACGAAAATGGTGCAGATCGACCAGCACCAATGTGGCACTGCGTCCCCCAAGATGGCGGCTGGTCTGCAAGAACCGGGAGAGTTTGAGCAGTCCGGTCAGACTGTCGTAGTGCTGCTCCTGCTGCAACTGCGCCTGAGTGGTGCGCAGGCCGGTGATGTCACGCCCCAGCGTCAGGATCCCGAGGGAGTGACCATCACCATCGGGGACATCGACCCGGGTGATCTCCATGTGTCGCCCCTGCCCGCTGGCATCCAGCAGACAACACTCGCCATGACCCATCCCCTGCGGCGCCGCCAGCCGGAACGGTAGCTGCTGACCCAGCACCTCATCCGCCCCCTGGCCGATAAAGTCGAGAAACGCCTGATTGCACTCCAGCAACACCCCGTTGTGATCATCGAAACGGATCAGATCAGGAATGGCATCGAGCAGAAAACGCTGCAACAACTGCTGCTTTTTGACGGTTTGTTCCAGGCTCTTGCGCTGGGCAATCTCGTTAACCACCCCGAATACTGCGCACGCCTCTCCCTGCGGGGTGTAAAGAGGCACCTTGTGCACCTCCATCCAGCAGGTATTCCCGCCCCGGTTGCAATGGAGCTGCTGATACAGCATCGGCACGCCTCCAGCAAGCAGCTGCTCATCCTCACTGCGAAAGAGATCGCCCCATGGCATATCTGCATCTGTCTTGCCGACAACCTCGGCAGGCGACTCCAGCTTGGCTTCACGGGCAAACTCACGATTGGCGAACAGGTAACGCCCATGACTATCTCGACAGAAGATACTCATTGGCAATTGGTCGATGATCTGCTGCAGCAGATCCGGGGTGAGCATGTTGGTCACAGGGGTGCTTATGGAGGAATTTCGAGCAAATCTATGATAGCAAACCAATTTTGTAAAGCACCCCGATCACCTCCCCATAACATCGAACGCTGGATGGTTGCTGACAGAGATTGTCGCTCCGGCGATAATAGGCGCCGGTTGGCCAATGGCCTGGTGATATGGACGAGAGAAACAAGATGAAAAAGATTATGGGGAGCGCATTGGCGCTGCTGCTGGTTGGTTGTGCTGGTGACAATAACGGCGGTGAGGAGTATCGCTACAACCCGCCAATTGCCAAGGCAACCAACAACACTCAGGAAATGGCGATCCCGGTGGATCTGGTGTGGGCTCGCGCCGAGAAGTGGTTCACCGATCACGGCCTCACCATCGAAAACAGCCAGCGTGGCTCCGGCCTGATGACTGCCAACGTCAACCAGTCAGCCGACGGGCTGGAGTGGCTGGACTGCGGTACCATGGGTTCCAAAGTTGCACTGGGCAACCCGAACCTGCAGATCAACCTGATCATCACCCAGAGCGGCAACAGCAGCGTGGCCACCGTCAACGTCAAGGGCAACACCGAGCTGTTCTTCGTTGAATCCTCAGGCGAGCGCGTACCGGCCCCGTCCATCAAGCCGGTCTGTGTCTCCCGCGGCACCCTGGAGCAGAGCCTGTTTGCCACCCTCGGCAACTGATTTCACTCCCCTGCAAAGATAAAAAAAGCGGCAGATTGCTCTGCCGCTTTTTTATTGCCCCGAGTTGGGCTTACTTGTCGATATCGAGCATGTTGTTGGTCAACATGTAATCGATCACCTGGTTGGCCGTGGTGCCAGAACCGCCCGTCAGACTGTCGAATGTATGGTTCATCAGCACAATCTCCTGAGTCACCGGCGCAGTACTGTTCTCCTTGACCTGCAGGTGCACCCCTTCATTGTCCTGGAACACCGAGAGCAGACTCTTCAGATCGGTCGTACTGTGAGAACCATCGTGATCCAGCAAATCGCTCAGATCCAGCTTGTCACCTTCCGCCTTGGAGAAGTCGACCACGTAGTCCTTAGCAACGCTACCCGCAGTGGTATCGCCCTGCAGCCAGGTGAAGGTATCGGCACCACCATCTCCCTTGAGGATGTCATTGCCAAGCCCGCCGACCAGAATGTCGTTGCCCAGACCGCCGCTCAGGGTGTCGTTGCCGGCGCCACCATACAGGGTATCGTTGCCGCTACCACCATAGAGCTGGTCATCGCCTAGACCACCGAGCAGCATGTCGTCACCGGCACCGCCGAACAGTATATCGTTGCCGGCACCACCATCGAGAATGTCGTTACCACCCTGACCAAACAGGATATCGTTGCCCTCCCCTCCAATCAGCACATCCGCCTTGTCATTGGTGGAGGACTGATCAAACTCGCTGGCATGGTCCGTGATGTAGTCATGGACCTGAGCAACGGTCACCGAGCCTGCGCTCAGCTTGCCGGCTACATACTGCTTGATGGCCGCGTAGCCTTCACCGTTGATGCCGGCAAAATGGATGGCATCCCCGAACAGAATGTCGTCACCGGCACCACCATCGATCCGGTCGCTTCCCGGCTTGTTGTTGATGGAGGTTCCCAGAATGGCGCCGGCCAGATCGTTGGCATTGACGCCCGTCATGATCACACCGTCAGAGTCATAGGACTTGAGATCGTTGTAGGAGATGTTGGATCCCAAGCCGATCGCCTCCACCTTCACGCCCATGCCGGTCAGCAAGGCAAAACCTGCCACCGCATTACTGATGGTTGTAGACGTGGAGTCCTGTCCGTTACCTGCCAAAGTGGAATAGGTGTAACCACCCAGACCATCAGGACGCATGTAGCCAATCTTGGAGGAATCACCCTTTGTATCAACTTTATAAACCACACCCTGAGCATCGATAATGGTATATCCACTGCTCTTGTAAACTTGACCAGGAACATAGCCGTTCTGCAACAGCTGATTGAGATAGACATCACGAGAATCATTCGGATAGTCATCAATCAGTGGGTTGCTACCTTCACTGCCCAGATAGTAAGTCGGCTTACCATCAGTGATGAAGTAGGTCAGGTTCTTGGCATTGGTGTTGCTCTGAGCGGTCGAACCGTTGAACCAGTTGGCCGTGGTCTTGAACACGTCTTCGTAGTTGGTACCGCCGCCGTTGTTCGAGCTGCCATCCATGCTGTCGAGAATCGCCTGCAACTGGCTAAGGGCATTACTGTCTTTCAGGTTCACGCTGACCGACTTGTTGGCCAGGGTGTCGAAGTCCACTAGGAAGATATTCACCTTGCCGGCCCCATCGGTGCCAGCGCTGGTCTTGAGACTATTAAAGACCTGTGCCAACTGGCTCTTGATGGTGTTCATGGCGCTGGTGCCGATACTGCCCGAGCTGTCGACCATAAAGGCGATGTTGTAGTTCTGGCCCGGCAGCACCACGCTGCCATCCAGATCCCCGACCACGACATTGTGCTCGCTGCCATAGGTGCGGTTTTGATCGCCCGGCTCCCCTTCAGTGGCGTTGAAGTAGCTCAGGCGGATAGAATCCTGATCCGATGCAGTATTGGTGTTATCTGTTACAACCTCCTTGGCAGTGGCTTCAACCTTGAGGTCAAGATTACCAGCTTGAACACCAGGAACACGCAGACTTAATCCTGTCAATTTCACATCCAACTCATTACTTCTCCACAGGCTGCTGCCAGCCGTTAGAGTAATTTTGCCATCGACATCAGCTGTGCCTAACAGTTGGCTACCGCTGTACAGCTGCGAACCTTGTGGCATATTGCTCAGCACTATGCTATCGAGCACTTCACTGCCATCGCGATCACTCAGGGAAGCATTCACCTCTATGGGGTAATCAACAACTGTGGGTTGTACCAAGGTCAATTCACCTGTGCCTTGATTGACCTGGTAGATACCATCAGCAAACTGGACATACTCAATGTCGTGAAGTGCCTTGGTCACACCAACGCCATTCTCCTTCACATAAAAATTGAACCAACGATCATTAACCGAGTAACCACTCCCTTTCTGGATTGCGTAGTCAGCACGATTACCTGTCAACACAGCAATATCACTACCTGCGCCGCCATAAAGACCATCATTGCCCAAACCAGACACCAATACATCGTTGCCATCCTCTCCATACAAAGAGTCACCCTGCACCGAGTTATTGCCAACCAGAACGTCATTTCCCCCCTTGCCATACAACATATCTCCACCGCCATGGGAACTGACAATGTAGTCATTGCCTGCACCACCATTGAGACTTTCCTGCTGGGTAGATTTATCACTTTGCGAGTTGGCAATAGACAGCGTTTCCTTGTTAAAGGCACCGGCTTGGAACTGACTTGTCGTAATTGCCAGAGTGGGAAAATCTGGATAAGCGGAAATACCGTTACCCATCAGACTGACGTTGACCATGGGTCTATCTGCCACCGCATCAATATCGATCACCAGCTTGCCACTGTTGCTCAAGTTGGCACCATCGCTGATCTGGTAACCAACGCTGGCGTAATCACCCTGCAAGTTGCCGGTCACGATGCCATTGCCATTACTGGCATTAGCACTCGACTCATTGAGATCAGGTACGAAGCGGAGGTGGCCGCTATCGATCTCGGCGTAGGAAATAAGATCCCCCACCTTCACTGCAGTCCACTGACTGGCTGCGTTGAGGTACTCCAGCTTACCGCTCAACGGCAGGGTGTTGATCAGCACGCTCAGGTCAGAGGCGGCCTGATCATCGCTGGCACCAAACTGAGCCCACTTCAGCACCAGCGGCGTGTCTTCCTTGCCGGCACTGTAGCCACCCGTGGTCACCGGCGTACGATCGTTGTCGATGATGGTACCGGTTCCATTCTTGTCGCCCACTGTCACCAGCAGAGTCTCGTTAGTCTCAACCAGACGATCGTTCACTGTAGGCACAGTAACCGTGAAGCTGGTCACCCCGGCTGGTACGCTCACACTCTTGCCATCGGCGCTCAAAGTCACACCATGGCTAAATGTTGGTCTTCCCCAATCAGCGTTTGTTGCGGCATTCGTTCCTGTGCCGGCAATGGAGAAGCTGTACTGGGTCACCACATTGGTCGCACCGCTCAGGGTCACCACATGTTGCAGACTGGTACCTTCAAGCTCGCTGTCACTTGCTACATTTACCACCGCCGGTCGTACCAGCGGGTTGACAGCAAAGCTCCCTTGCGAGCCATCTTTATCGCGATCATATGCCATGAAGGTAAAGTCAATGTCGCCATCGTCCGGACGCTGCATCTCGGCATACTGGAAGAACTCCCATTTGCCGGTAGCAGGGGTGAACTCCAACTTGAAGACTAACTTGTTACTCTCATCATGCCCCAGCAGTGTATTGCTACCGCTATTGCTGATGGAGATACGAGACCCCGCGGCTGTCAATAAACCACGCTCAAAGTCTGTATCCTTGATGTCTAGCGCCATATGCCCTTTGCCATCCGCCCCCCATTGCGTTGCAACTGTACCCGAACCATAGGCAATCGCCTGCGGGGTAGAGGAGCCAAGGAACTCGATAGACTTGACGGTAAAGTCGCTGTTATCTGAGGTATTGGTGTTGCCGTTGTTAGTAGCCTTGATCACCATGGTGTCAAAACCGCCCTGCTGCACCTGGAAGTTCTGGTTGTACTCTCCACCTACCGCATCCGAGCTAAACTTCAGTGTGGAGATCAGTACTCCTCCGCGGTAAAACTCCACGACACCACTCTCCTTCTCGCCACCAAACATCTGGCTGAACTTGATATTGGCGCCATAGGCCACGGTCCCCGGATCGAGCTTGACGATCAGCTCCTCGGATGCAGACTTTCCATTCCCAAAGAGACGGAAATCCACTTCATTGGCGAGGTTGTGATAAGGACTATCACCACTGGCAACACCAAGCCCAGCCGTTGAAGCATTGACATCTGCAGCAATAAGAGTTGAATCGGTCGCCGACTTGAACCCTTGGGCAGTGATCTTGAACCCGTCCAGATCAAGCTCTCTCTGGTTTGTCGTTGCCGAGTATCGAGTCAAATCAAACAGGCCGGTCAATACATTCGGTATGTCTGTCTTGGCAACGGAGACCACTTCAGCATTCTCGGCAATCGGGGCATCATCTTCGACAGTAATCGTCAAAGGCTTAGTCACAGACAGAGTCCCATCAGAAACAGACACATTTATCTTGAGATCAAGGGTGTCTTCCTGGGTGGTATTAGCATGATCCAACGGCTGCTTCAGGGTCACTTCATAACCCCAGTCACCTTTGCTACTAGCAACTGGCGCTGTCAGCTTAACCTCAAGAACAACGTTGTCCTTGCTACCGGCGTAGCCAATCAACGTTTTGCTGTCAGCATCCCAACTCCACTCGACCTTAACACCACCAGAATAAACTTGTTTATCACCATCATCGGTTGGCCATCCCAGTGAAACTGTCAAGTTGTTGCTGTCAACATCACCGACAGTAATCACTCCCTTGGCAACGATCTCATCAGTAGCATCTTTCTGGCCATCTTCACCCAATTCATCTTTCAGCCCACCAAGGAGACCTTCTTCGGAGACGACAACATCGTTGGAGATGTTCAGCGTCGGGGCGTCATTGGTGCCGGTGATGATGATGGTCACCGTGTGCGGTGTGCCATCGACACTCTGCACGGTGAAGGTCTCTTGCTTGGTCTCGCCTTTGCCCAGGTACTGCACCAGGCTGTTGTCGACGTTGTAGGTCCAGGTGCCGTCAGCCGTGATGCTCAGGCTGCCCAGTGCATCCGGACTCGCGGTGATGCTGGCCGCGTCGGTCTTGAACGCCACTTCATCCGCGCCGTCCACGTCGCTGATCTTCAGCTGGCCGCTGTCGCTCAGCAGGCCTGTGCTCGAGACGTTCAGGTCTTCGGTCACTTCACCCACAGCATCGCCGCTGATGATCGCCTTGTCGTTGGTGCCGTTGATGGTGATGGTCACCGTGGTGGTGGTCACCCCGTCCGCGTTGGTCACCGTGATGGTGTCGGTCAGCTTCTCGCCCGCCTTCAGGTTCTGGATCGCCGCCTGACCGTTGTCGGCGCTGTACGTCCACTTGCCGTCCGCGCCCAGCACCAGCTGGCCATACTGGCCGTTGAGCGTCCCCGCCTGGAATTTGTCCTCACCGGCGTCTCCGCCAGTGCCGGCCGCCAGCGTACCGCTGGCTTGCAGCAGGTTGCCCGGCTGGACATTGCGGTCCTCGGTCACGCTGCCCACATCCGGCGTCAGCGTCGGCACGTCGTCGGTGCCGTTGATGGTGATGGTCACCGTGGTGGTGGTCACTCCGTCCGCGTTGGTCACCGTGATGGTGTCGGTCAGCTTCTCGCCCGCCTTCAGGTTCTGGATCGCCGCCTGACCGTTGTCGGCGCTGTACGTCCACTTGCCGTCCGCGCCCAGCACCAGCTGGCCATACTGGCCGTTGAGCGTCCCCGCCTGGAATTTGTCCTCACCGGCGTCTCCGCCAGTGCCAGCCGCCAGCGTACCGCTGGCTTGCAGCAGGTTGCCCGGCTGGACATTGCGGTCCTCGGTCACGCTGCCCACATCCGGCGTCAGCGTCGGCACGTCGTCGGTGCCGTTGATGGTGATGGTCACCGTGGTGGTGGTCACCCCGTCCGCGTTGGTCACCGTGATGGTGTCGGTCAGCTTCTCGCCCGCCTTCAGGTTCTGGATCGCCGCCTGACCGTTGTCGGCGCTGTACGTCCACTTGCCGTCCGCGCCCAGCACCAGCTGGCCATACTGGCCGTTGAGCGTCCCCGCCTGGAATTTGTCCTCACCGGCGTCTCCGCCAGTGCCAGCCGCCAGCGTACCGCTGGCTTGCAGCAGGTTGCCCGGCTGGACATTGCGGTCCTCGGTCACGCTGCCCACATCCGGCGTCAGCGTCGGCACGTCGTCGGTGCCGTTGATGGTGATGGTCACCGTGGTGGTGGTCACTCCGTCCGCGTTGGTCACCGTGATGGTGTCGGTCAGCTTCTCGCCCGCCTTCAGGTTCTGGATCGCCGCCTGACCGTTGTCGGCGCTGTACGTCCACTTGCCGTCCGCGCCCAGCACCAGCTGGCCATACTGGCCGTTGAGCGTCCCCGCCTGGAATTTGTCCTCACCGGCGTCTCCGCCAGTGCCAGCCGCCAGCGTACCGCTGGCTTGCAGCAGGTTGCCCGGCTGGACATTGCGGTCCTCGGTCACGCTGCCCACATCCGGCGTCAGCGTCGGCACGTCGTCGGTGCCGTTGATGGTGATGGTCACCGTGGTGGTGGTCACTCCGTCCGCGTTAGTCACCGTGATGGTGTCGGTCAGCTTCTCGCCCGCCTTCAGGTTCTGGATCGCCGCCTGACCGTTGTCGGCGCTGTACGTCCACTTGCCGTCCGCGCCCAGCACCAGCTGGCCATACTGGCCGTTGAGCGTCCCCGCCTGGAATTTGTCCTCACCGGCGTCTCCGCCAGTGCCAGCCGCCAGCGTACCGCTGGCTTGCAGCAGGTTGCCCGGCTGGACATTGCGGTCCTCGGTCACGCTGCCCACATCCGGCGTCAGCGTCGGCACGTCGTCGGTGCCGTTGATGGTGATGGTCACCGTGGTGGTGGTCACTCCGTCCGCGTTGGTCACCGTGATGGTGTCGGTCAGCTTCTCGCCCGCCTTCAGGTTCTGGATCGCCGCCTGACCGTTGTCGGCGCTGTACGTCCACTTGCCGTCCGCGCCCAGCACCAGCTGGCCATACTGGCCGTTGAGCGTCCCCGCCTGGAATTTGTCCTCACCGGCGTCTCCGCCAGTGCCAGCCGCCAGCGTACCGCTGGCTTGCAGCAGGTTGCCCGGCTGGACATTGCGGTCCTCGGTCACGCTGCCCACATCCGGCGTCAGCGTCGGCACGTCGTCGGTGCCGTTGATGGTGATGGTCACCGTGGTGGTGGTCACTCCGTCCGCGTTGGTCACCGTGATGGTGTCGGTCAGCTTCTCGCCCGCCTTCAGGTTCTGGATCGCCGCCTGACCGTTGTCGGCGCTGTACGTCCACTTGCCGTCCGCGCCCAGCACCAGCTGGCCATACTGGCCGTTGAGCGTCCCCGCCTGGAATTTGTCCTCACCGGCGTCTCCGCCAGTGCCGGCCGCCAGCGTACCGCTGGCTTGCAGCAGGTTGCCCGGCTGGACATTGCGGTCCTCGGTCACGCTGCCCACATCCGGCGTCAGCGTCGGCACGTCGTCGGTGCCGTTGATGGTGATGGTCACCGTGGTGGTGGTCACCCCGTCCGCGTTGGTCACCGTGATGGTGTCGGTCAGCTTCTCGCCCGCCTTCAGGTTCTGGATCGCCGCCTGACCGTTGTCGGCGCTGTACGTCCACTTGCCGTCCGCGCCCAGCACCAGCTGGCCATACTGGCCGTTGAGCGTCCCCGCCTGGAATTTGTCCTCACCGGCGTCTCCGCCAGTGCCAGCCGCCAGCGTACCGCTGGCTTGCAGCAGGTTGCCCGGCTGGACATTGCGGTCCTCGGTCACGCTGCCCACATCCGGCGTCAGCGTCGGCACGTCGTCGGTGCCGTTGATGGTGATGGTCACCGTGGTGGTGGTCACCCCGTCCGCGTTGGTCACCGTGATGGTGTCGGTCAGCTTCTCGCCCGCCTTCAGGTTCTGGATCGCCGCCTGACCGTTGTCGGCGCTGTACGTCCACTTGCCGTCCGCGCCCAGCACCAGCTGGCCATACTGGCCGTTGAGCGTCCCCGCCTGGAATTTGTCCTCACCGGCGTCTCCGCCAGTGCCAGCCGCCAGCGTACCGCTGGCTTGCAGCAGGTTGCCCGGCTGGACATTGCGGTCCTCGGTCACGCTGCCCACATCCGGCGTCAGCGTCGGCACGTCGTCGGTGCCGTTGATGGTGATGGTCACCGTGGTGGTGGTCACTCCGTCCGCGTTGGTCACCGTGATGGTGTCGGTCAGCTTCTCGCCCGCCTTCAGGTTCTGGATCGCCGCCTGACCGTTGTCGGCGCTGTACGTCCACTTGCCGTCCGCGCCCAGCACCAGCTGGCCATACTGGCCGTCGAGCGTCCCCGCCTGGAATTTGTCCTCACCGGCGTCTCCGCCAGTGCCGGCCGCCAGCGTACCGCTGGCTTGCAGCAGGTTGCCCGGCTGGACATTGCGGTCCTCGGTCACGCTGCCCACATCCGGCGTCAGCGTCGGCACGTCGTCGGTGCCGTTGATGGTGATGGTCACCGTGGTGGTGGTCACTCCGTCCGCGTTGGTCACCGTGATGGTGTCGGTCAGCTTCTCGCCCGCCTTCAGGTTCTGGATCGCCGCCTGACCGTTGTCGGCGCTGTACGTCCACTTGCCGTCCGCGCCCAGCACCAGCTGGCCATACTGGCCGTCGAGCGTCCCCGCCTGGAATTTGTCCTCACCGGCGTCTCCGCCAGTGCCAGCCGCCAGCGTACCGCTGGCTTGCAGCAGGTTGCCCGGCTGGACATTGCGGTCCTCGGTCACGCTGCCCACATCCGGCGTCAGCGTCGGCACGTCGTCGGTGCCGTTGATGGTGATGGTCACCGTGGTGGTGGTCACTCCGTCCGCGTTGGTCACCGTGATGGTGTCGGTCAGCTTCTCGCCCGCCTTCAGGTTCTGGATCGCCGCCTGACCGTTGTCGGCGCTGTACGTCCACTTGCCGTCCGCGCCCAGCACCAGCTGGCCATACTGGCCGTTGAGCGTCCCCGCCTGGAATTTGTCCTCACCGGCGTCTCCGCCAGTGCCAGCCGCCAGCGTACCGCTGGCTTGCAGCAGGTTGCCCGGCTGGACATTGCGGTCCTCGGTCACGCTGCCCACATCCGGCGTCAGCGTCGGCACGTCGTCGGTGCCGTTGATGGTGATGGTCACCGTGGTGGTGGTCACCCCGTCCGCGTTGGTCACCGTGATGGTGTCGGTCAGCTTCTCGCCCGCCTTCAGGTTCTGGATCGCCGCCTGACCGTTGTCGGCGCTGTACGTCCACTTGCCGTCCGCGCCCAGCACCAGCTGGCCATACTGGCCGTTGAGCGTCCCCGCCTGGAATTTGTCCTCACCGGCGTCTCCGCCAGTGCCAGCCGCCAGCGTACCGCTGGCTTGCAGCAGGTTGCCCGGCTGGACATTGCGGTCCTCGGTCACGCTGCCCACATCCGGCGTCAGCGTCGGCACGTCGTCGGTGCCGTTGATGGTGATGGTCACCGTGGTGGTGGTCACTCCGTCCGCGTTGGTCACCGTGATGGTGTCGGTCAGCTTCTCGCCCGCCTTCAGGTTCTGGATCGCCGCCTGACCGTTGTCGGCGCTGTACGTCCACTTGCCGTCCGCGCCCAGCACCAGCTGGCCATACTGGCCGTTGAGCGTCCCCGCCTGGAATTTGTCCTCACCGGCGTCTCCGCCAGTGCCAGCCGCCAGCGTACCGCTGGCTTGCAGCAGGTTGCCCGGCTGGACATTGCGGTCCTCGGTCACGCTGCCCACATCCGGCGTCAGCGTCGGCACGTCGTCGGTGCCGTTGATGGTGATGGTCACCGTGGTGGTGGTCACCCCGTCCGCGTTGGTCACCGTGATGGTGTCGGTCAGCTTCTCGCCCGCCTTCAGGTTCTGGATCGCCGCCTGACCGTTGTCGGCGCTGTACGTCCACTTGCCGTCCGCGCCCAGCACCAGCTGGCCATACTGGCCGTTGAGCGTCCCCGCCTGGAATTTGTCCTCACCGGCGTCTCCGCCAGTGCCGGCCGCCAGCGTACCGCTGGCTTGCAGCAGGTTGCCCGGCTGGACATTGCGGTCCTCGGTCACGCTGCCCACATCCGGCGTCAGCGTCGGCACGTCGTCGGTGCCGTTGATGGTGATGGTCACCGTGGTGGTGGTCACTCCGTCCGCGTTGGTCACCGTGATGGTGTCGGTCAGCTTCTCGCCCGCCTTCAGGTTCTGGATCGCCGCCTGACCGTTGTCGGCGCTGTACGTCCACTTGCCGTCCGCGCCCAGCACCAGCTGGCCATACTGGCCGTTGAGCGTCCCCGCCTGGAATTTGTCCTCACCGGCGTCTCCGCCAGTGCCGGCCGCCAGCGTACCGCTGGCTTGCAGCAGGTTGCCCGGCTGGACATTGCGGTCCTCGGTCACGCTGCCCACATCCGGCGTCAGCGTCGGCACGTCGTCGGTGCCGTTGATGGTGATGGTCACCGTGGTGGTGGTCACCCCGTCCGCGTTGGTCACCGTGATGGTGTCGGTCAGCTTCTCGCCCGCCTTCAGGTTCTGGATCGCCGCCTGACCGTTGTCGGCGCTGTACGTCCACTTGCCGTCCGCGCCCAGCACCAGCTGGCCATACTGGCCGTCGAGCGTCCCCGCCTGGAATTTGTCCTCACCGGCGTCTCCGCCAGTGCCAGCCGCCAGCGTACCGCTGGCTTGCAGCAGGTTGCCCGGCTGGACATTGCGGTCCTCGGTCACGCTGCCCACATCCGGCGTCAGCGTCGGCACGTCGTCGGTGCCGTTGATGGTGATGGTCACCGTGGTGGTGGTCACTCCGTCCGCGTTGGTCACCGTGATGGTGTCGGTCAGCTTCTCGCCCGCCTTCAGGTTCTGGATCGCCGCCTGACCGTTGTCGGCGCTGTACGTCCACTTGCCGTCCGCGCCCAGCACCAGCTGGCCATACTGGCCGTTGAGCGTCCCCGCCTGGAATTTGTCCTCACCGGCGTCTCCGCCAGTGCCAGCCGCCAGCGTACCGCTGGCTTGCAGCAGGTTGCCCGGCTGGACATTGCGGTCCTCGGTCACGCTGCCCACATCCGGCGTCAGCGTCGGCACGTCGTCGGTGCCGTTGATGGTGATGGTCACCGTGGTGGTGGTCACCCCGTCCGCGTTGGTCACCGTGATGGTGTCGGTCAGCTTCTCGCCCGCCTTCAGGTTCTGGATCGCCGCCTGACCGTTGTCGGCGCTGTACGTCCACTTGCCGTCCGCGCCCAGCACCAGCTGGCCATACTGGCCGTTGAGCGTCCCCGCCTGGAATTTGTCCTCACCGGCGTCTCCGCCAGTGCCAGCCGCCAGCGTACCGCTGGCTTGCAGCAGGTTGCCCGGCTGGACATTGCGGTCCTCGGTCACGCTGCCCACATCCGGCGTCAGCGTCGGCACGTCGTCGGTGCCGTTGATGGTGATGGTCACCGTGGTGGTGGTCACTCCGTCCGCGTTGGTCACCGTGATGGTGTCGGTCAGCTTCTCGCCCGCCTTCAGGTTCTGGATCGCCGCCTGACCGTTGTCGGCGCTGTACGTCCACTTGCCGTCCGCGCCCAGCACCAGCTGGCCATACTGGCCGTTGAGCGTCCCCGCCTGGAATTTGTCCTCACCGGCGTCTCCGCCAGTGCCGGCCGCCAGCGTACCGCTGGCTTGCAGCAGGTTGCCCGGCTGGACATTGCGGTCCTCGGTCACGCTGCCCACATCCGGCGTCAGCGTCGGCACGTCGTCGGTGCCGTTGATGGTGATGGTCACCGTGGTGGTGGTCACTCCGTCCGCGTTGGTCACCGTGATGGTGTCGGTCAGCTTCTCGCCCGCCTTCAGGTTCTGGATCGCCGCCTGACCGTTGTCGGCGCTGTACGTCCACTTGCCGTCCGCGCCCAGCACCAGCTGGCCATACTGGCCGTTGAGCGTCCCCGCCTGGAATTTGTCCTCACCGGCGTCTCCGCCAGTGCCGGCCGCCAGCGTACCGCTGGCTTGCAGCAGGTTGCCCGGCTGGACATTGCGGTCCTCGGTCACGCTGCCCACATCCGGCGTCAGCGTCGGCACGTCGTCGGTGCCGTTGATGGTGATGGTCACCGTGGTGGTGGTCACCCCGTCCGCGTTGGTCACCGTGATGGTGTCGGTCAGCTTCTCGCCCGCCTTCAGGTTCTGGATCGCCGCCTGACCGTTGTCGGCGCTGTACGTCCACTTGCCGTCCGCGCCCAGCACCAGCTGGCCATACTGGCCGTCGAGCGTCCCCGCCTGGAATTTGTCCTCACCGGCGTCTCCGCCAGTGCCAGCCGCCAGCGTACCGCTGGCTTGCAGCAGGTTGCCCGGCTGGACATTGCGGTCCTCGGTCACGCTGCCCACATCCGGCGTCAGCGTCGGCACGTCGTCGGTGCCGTTGATGGTGATGGTCACCGTGGTGGTGGTCACTCCGTCCGCGTTGGTCACCGTGATGGTGTCGGTCAGCTTCTCGCCCGCCTTCAGGTTCTGGATTGCCGCCTGACCGTTGTCGGCGCTGTACGTCCACTTGCCGTCCGCGCCCAGCACCAGCTGGCCATACTGGCCGTTGAGCGTCCCCGCCTGGAATTTGTCCTCACCGGCGTCTCCGCCAGTGCCGGCCGCCAGCGTACCGCTGGCTTGCAGCAGGTTGCCCGGCTGGACATTGCGGTCCTCGGTCACGCTGCCCACATCCGGCGTCAGCGTCGGCACGTCGTCGGTGCCGTTGATGGTGATGGTCACCGTGGTGGTGGTCACTCCGTCCGCGTTGGTCACCGTGATGGTGTCGGTCAGCTTCTCGCCCGCCTTCAGGTTCTGGATCGCCGCCTGACCGTTGTCGGCGCTGTACGTCCACTTGCCGTCCGCGCCCAGCACCAGCTGGCCATACTGGCCGTTGAGCGTCCCCGCCTGGAATTTGTCCTCACCGGCGTCTCCGCCAGTGCCAGCCGCCAGCGTACCGCTGGCTTGCAGCAGGTTGCCCGGCTGGACATTGCGGTCCTCGGTCACGCTGCCCACATCCGGCGTCAGCGTCGGCACGTCGTCGGTGCCGTTGATGGTGATGGTCACCGTGGTGGTGGTCACTCCGTCCGCGTTGGTCACCGTGATGGTGTCGGTCAGCTTCTCGCCCGCCTTCAGGTTCTGGATCGCCGCCTGACCGTTGTCGGCGCTGTACGTCCACTTGCCGTCCGCGCCCAGCACCAGCTGGCCATACTGGCCGTTGAGCGTCCCCGCCTGGAATTTGTCCTCACCGGCGTCTCCGCCAGTGCCGGCCGCCAGCGTACCGCTGGCTTGCAGCAGGTTGCCCGGCTGGACATTGCGGTCCTCGGTCACGCTGCCCACATCCGGCGTCAGCGTCGGCACGTCGTCGGTGCCGTTGATGGTGATGGTCACCGTGGTGGTGGTCACTCCGTCCGCGTTGGTCACCGTGATGGTGTCGGTCAGCTTCTCGCCCGCCTTCAGGTTCTGGATCGCCGCCTGACCGTTGTCGGCGCTGTACGTCCACTTGCCGTCCGCGCCCAGCACCAGCTGGCCATACTGGCCGTTGAGCGTCCCCGCCTGGAATTTGTCCTCACCGGCGTCTCCGCCAGTGCCGGCCGCCAGCGTACCGCTGGCTTGCAGCAGGTTGCCCGGCTGGACATTGCGGTCCTCGGTCACGCTGCCCACATCCGGCGTCAGCGTCGGCACGTCGTCGGTGCCGTTGATGGTGATGGTCACCGTGGTGGTGGTCACTCCGTCCGCGTTGGTCACCGTGATGGTGTCGGTCAGCTTCTCGCCCGCCTTCAGGTTCTGGATCGCCGCCTGACCGTTGTCGGCGCTGTACGTCCACTTGCCGTCCGCGCCCAGCACCAGCTGGCCATACTGGCCGTTGAGCGTCCCCGCCTGGAATTTGTCCTCACCGGCGTCTCCGCCAGTGCCAGCCGCCAGCGTACCGCTGGCTTGCAGCAGGTTGCCCGGCTGGACATTGCGGTCCTCGGTCACGCTGCCCACATCCGGCGTCAGCGTCGGCACGTCGTCGGTGCCGTTGATGGTGATGGTCACCGTGGTGGTGGTCACCCCGTCCGCGTTGGTCACCGTGATGGTGTCGGTCAGCTTCTCGCCCGCCTTCAGGTTCTGGATCGCCGCCTGACCGTTGTCGGCGCTGTACGTCCACTTGCCGTCCGCGCCCAGCACCAGCTGGCCATACTGGCCGTTGAGCGTCCCCGCCTGGAATTTGTCCTCACCGGCGTCTCCGCCAGTGCCGGCCGCCAGCGTACCGCTGGCTTGCAGCAGGTTGCCCGGCTGGACATTGCGGTCCTCGGTCACGCTGCCCACATCCGGCGTCAGCGTCGGCACGTCGTCGGTGCCGTTGATGGTGATGGTCACCGTGGTGGTGGTCACTCCGTCCGCGTTGGTCACCGTGATGGTGTCGGTCAGCTTCTCGCCCGCCTTCAGGTTCTGGATCGCCGCCTGACCGTTGTCGGCGCTGTACGTCCACTTGCCGTCCGCGCCCAGCACCAGCTGGCCATACTGGCCGTTGAGCGTCCCCGCCTGGAATTTGTCCTCACCGGCGTCTCCGCCAGTGCCAGCCGCCAGCGTACCGCTGGCTTGCAGCAGGTTGCCCGGCTGGACATTGCGGTCCTCGGTCACGCTGCCCACATCCGGCGTCAGCGTCGGCACGTCGTCGGTGCCGTTGATGGTGATGGTCACCGTGGTGGTGGTCACCCCGTCCGCGTTGGTCACCGTGATGGTGTCGGTCAGCTTCTCGCCCGCCTTCAGGTTCTGGATTGCCGCCTGACCGTTGTCGGCGCTGTACGTCCACTTGCCGTCCGCGCCCAGCACCAGCTGGCCATACTGGCCGTTGAGCGTCCCCGCCTGGAATTTGTCCTCACCGGCGTCTCCGCCAGTGCCGGCCGCCAGCGTACCGCTGGCTTGCAGCAGGTTGCCCGGCTGGACATTGCGGTCCTCGGTCACGCTGCCCACATCCGGCGTCAGCGTCGGCACGTCGTCGGTGCCGTTGATGGTGATGGTCACCGTGGTGGTGGTCACTCCGTCCGCGTTGGTCACCGTGATGGTGTCGGTCAGCTTCTCGCCCGCCTTCAGGTTCTGGATCGCCGCCTGACCGTTGTCGGCGCTGTACGTCCACTTGCCGTCCGCGCCCAGCACCAGCTGGCCATACTGGCCGTTGAGCGTCCCCGCCTGGAATTTGTCCTCACCGGCGTCTCCGCCAGTGCCGGCCGCCAGCGTACCGCTGGCTTGCAGCAGGTTGCCCGGCTGGACATTGCGGTCCTCGGTCACGCTGCCCACATCCGGCGTCAGCGTCGGCACGTCGTCGGTGCCGTTGATGGTGATGGTCACCGTGGTGGTGGTCACCCCGTCCGCGTTGGTCACCGTGATGGTGTCGGTCAGCTTCTCGCCCGCCTTCAGGTTCTGGATCGCCGCCTGACCGTTGTCGGCGCTGTACGTCCACTTGCCGTCCGCGCCCAGCACCAGCTGGCCATACTGGCCGTTGAGCGTCCCCGCCTGGAATTTGTCCTCACCGGCGTCTCCGCCAGTGCCAGCCGCCAGCGTACCGCTGGCTTGCAGCAGGTTGCCCGGCTGGACATTGCGGTCCTCGGTCACGCTGCCCACATCCGGCGTCAGCGTCGGCACGTCGTCGGTGCCGTTGATGGTGATGGTCACCGTGGTGGTGGTCACTCCGTCCGCGTTGGTCACCGTGATGGTGTCGGTCAGCTTCTCGCCCGCCTTCAGGTTCTGGATCGCCGCCTGACCGTTGTCGGCGCTGTACGTCCACTTGCCGTCCGCGCCCAGCACCAGCTGGCCATACTGGCCGTTGAGCGTCCCCGCCTGGAATTTGTCCTCACCGGCGTCTCCGCCAGTGCCAGCCGCCAGCGTACCGCTGGCTTGCAGCAGGTTGCCCGGCTGGACATTGCGGTCCTCGGTCACGCTGCCCACATCCGGCGTCAGCGTCGGCACGTCGTCGGTGCCGTTGATGGTGATGGTCACCGTGGTGGTGGTCACTCCGTCCGCGTTGGTCACCGTGATGGTGTCGGTCAGCTTCTCGCCCGCCTTCAGGTTCTGGATCGCCGCCTGACCGTTGTCGGCGCTGTACGTCCACTTGCCGTCCGCGCCCAGCACCAGCTGGCCATACTGGCCGTTGAGCGTCCCCGCCTGGAATTTGTCCTCACCGGCGTCTCCGCCAGTGCCAGCCGCCAGCGTACCGCTGGCTTGCAGCAGGTTGCCCGGCTGGACATTGCGGTCCTCGGTCACGCTGCCCACATCCGGCGTCAGCGTCGGCACGTCGTCGGTGCCGTTGATGGTGATGGTCACCGTGGTGGTGGTCACTCCGTCCGCGTTGGTCACCGTGATGGTGTCGGTCAGCTTCTCGCCCGCCTTCAGGTTCTGGATTGCCGCCTGACCGTTGTCGGCGCTGTACGTCCACTTGCCGTCCGCGCCCAGCACCAGCTGGCCATACTGGCCGTTGAGCGTCCCCGCCTGGAATTTGTCCTCACCGGCGTCTCCGCCAGTGCCAGCCG
Source organism: Aeromonas sp. 84A (assembly GCF_051919345.1). NCBI lineage: Bacteria > Pseudomonadati > Pseudomonadota > Gammaproteobacteria > Aeromonadales > Aeromonadaceae > Aeromonas > Aeromonas sp. 84A. The sequence continues at coordinate 1,322,498 of NZ_JBQBEW010000001.1, read as the reverse complement.
CCAGCGTACCGCTGGCTTGCAGCAGGTTGCCCGGCTGGACATTGCGGTCCTCGGTCACGCTGCCCACATCCGGCGTCAGCGTCGGCACGTCGTCGGTGCCGTTGATGGTGATGGTCACCGTGGTGGTGGTCACCCCGTCCGCGTTGGTCACCGTGATGGTGTCGGTCAGCTTCTCGCCCGCCTTCAGGTTCTGGATCGCCGCCTGACCGTTGTCGGCGCTGTACGTCCACTTGCCGTCCGCGCCCAGCACCAGCTGGCCATACTGGCCGTTGAGCGTCCCCGCCTGGAATTTGTCCTCACCGGCGTCTCCGCCAGTGCCGGCCGCCAGCGTACCGCTGGCTTGCAGCAGGTTGCCCGGCTGGACATTGCGGTCCTCGGTCACGCTGCCCACATCCGGCGTCAGCGTCGGCACGTCGTCGGTGCCGTTGATGGTGATGGTCACCGTGGTGGTGGTCACTCCGTCCGCGTTGGTCACCGTGATGGTGTCGGTCAGCTTCTCGCCCGCCTTCAGGTTCTGGATCGCCGCCTGACCGTTGTCGGCGCTGTACGTCCACTTGCCGTCCGCGCCCAGCACCAGCTGGCCATACTGGCCGTTGAGCGTCCCCGCCTGGAATTTGTCCTCACCGGCGTCTCCGCCAGTGCCAGCCGCCAGCGTACCGCTGGCTTGCAGCAGGTTGCCCGGCTGGACATTGCGGTCCTCGGTCACGCTGCCCACATCCGGCGTCAGCGTCGGCACGTCGTCGGTGCCGTTGATGGTGATGGTCACCGTGGTGGTGGTCACTCCGTCCGCGTTGGTCACCGTGATGGTGTCGGTCAGCTTCTCGCCCGCCTTCAGGTTCTGGATCGCCGCCTGACCGTTGTCGGCGCTGTACGTCCACTTGCCGTCCGCGCCCAGCACCAGCTGGCCATACTGGCCGTTGAGCGTCCCCGCCTGGAATTTGTCCTCACCGGCGTCTCCGCCAGTGCCGGCCGCCAGCGTACCGCTGGCTTGCAGCAGGTTGCCCGGCTGGACATTGCGGTCCTCGGTCACGCTGCCCACATCCGGCGTCAGCGTCGGCACGTCGTCGGTGCCGTTGATGGTGATGGTCACCGTGGTGGTGGTCACTCCGTCCGCGTTGGTCACCGTGATGGTGTCGGTCAGCTTCTCGCCCGCCTTCAGGTTCTGGATCGCCGCCTGACCGTTGTCGGCGCTGTACGTCCACTTGCCGTCCGCGCCCAGCACCAGCTGGCCATACTGGCCGTTGAGCGTCCCCGCCTGGAATTTGTCCTCACCGGCGTCTCCGCCAGTGCCAGCCGCCAGCGTACCGCTGGCTTGCAGCAGGTTGCCCGGCTGGACATTGCGGTCCTCGGTCACGCTGCCCACATCCGGCGTCAGCGTCGGCACGTCGTCGGTGCCGTTGATGGTGATGGTCACCGTGGTGGTGGTCACTCCGTCCGCGTTGGTCACCGTGATGGTGTCGGTCAGCTTCTCGCCCGCCTTCAGGTTCTGGATCGCCGCCTGACCGTTGTCGGCGCTGTACGTCCACTTGCCGTCCGCGCCCAGCACCAGCTGGCCATACTGGCCGTCGAGCGTCCCCGCCTGGAATTTGTCCTCACCGGCGTCTCCGCCAGTGCCGGCCGCCAGCGTACCGCTGGCTTGCAGCAGGTTGCCCGGCTGGACATTGCGGTCCTCGGTCACGCTGCCCACATCCGGCGTCAGCGTCGGCACGTCGTCGGTGCCGTTGATGGTGATGGTCACCGTGGTGGTGGTCACTCCGTCCGCGTTGGTCACCGTGATGGTGTCGGTCAGCTTCTCGCCCGCCTTCAGGTTCTGGATCGCCGCCTGACCGTTGTCGGCGCTGTACGTCCACTTGCCGTCCGCGCCCAGCACCAGCTGGCCATACTGGCCGTCGAGCGTCCCCGCCTGGAATTTGTCCTCACCGGCGTCTCCGCCAGTGCCGGCCGCCAGCGTACCGCTGGCTTGCAGCAGGTTGCCCGGCTGGACATTGCGGTCCTCGGTCACGCTGCCCACATCCGGCGTCAGCGTCGGCACGTCGTCGGTGCCGTTGATGGTGATGGTCACCGTGGTGGTGGTCACTCCGTCCGCGTTGGTCACCGTGATGGTGTCGGTCAGCTTCTCGCCCGCCTTCAGGTTCTGGATCGCCGCCTGACCGTTGTCGGCGCTGTACGTCCACTTGCCGTCCGCGCCCAGCACCAGCTGGCCATACTGGCCGTCGAGCGTCCCCGCCTGGAATTTGTCCTCACCGGCGTCTCCGCCAGTGCCGGCCGCCAGCGTACCGCTGGCTTGCAGCAGGTTGCCCGGCTGGACATTGCGGTCCTCGGTCACGCTGCCCACATCCGGCGTCAGCGTCGGCACGTCGTCGGTGCCGTTGATGGTGATGGTCACCGTGGTGGTGGTCACCCCGTCCGCGTTGGTCACCGTGATGGTGTCGGTCAGCTTCTCGCCCGCCTTCAGGTTCTGGATCGCCGCCTGACCGTTGTCGGCGCTGTACGTCCACTTGCCGTCCGCGCCCAGCACCAGCTGGCCATACTGGCCGTCGAGCGTCCCCGCCTGGAATTTGTCCTCACCGGCGTCTCCGCCAGTGCCGGCCGCCAGCGTACCGCTGGCTTGCAGCAGGTTGCCCGGCTGGACATTGCGGTCCTCGGTCACGCTGCCCACATCCGGCGTCAGCGTCGGCACGTCGTCGGTGCCGTTGATGGTGATGGTCACCGTGGTGGTGGTCACCCCGTCCGCGTTGGTCACCGTGATGGTGTCGGTCAGCTTCTCGCCCGCCTTCAGGTTCTGGATCGCCGCCTGACCGTTGTCGGCGCTGTACGTCCACTTGCCGTCCGCGCCCAGCACCAGCTGGCCATACTGGCCGTTGAGCGTCCCCGCCTGGAATTTGTCCTCACCGGCGTCTCCGCCAGTGCCGGCCGCCAGCGTACCGCTGGCTTGCAGCAGGTTGCCCGGCTGGACATTGCGGTCCTCGGTCACGCTGCCCACATCCGGCGTCAGCGTCGGCACGTCGTCGGTGCCGTTGATGGTGATGGTCACCGTGGTGGTGGTCACTCCGTCCGCGTTGGTCACCGTGATGGTGTCGGTCAGCTTCTCGCCCGCCTTCAGGTTCTGGATCGCCGCCTGACCGTTGTCGGCGCTGTACGTCCACTTGCCGTCCGCGCCCAGCACCAGCTGGCCATACTGGCCGTTGAGCGTCCCCGCCTGGAATTTGTCCTCACCGGCGTCTCCGCCAGTGCCAGCCGCCAGCGTACCGCTGGCTTGCAGCAGGTTGCCCGGCTGGACATTGCGGTCCTCGGTCACGCTGCCCACATCCGGCGTCAGCGTCGGCACGTCGTCGGTGCCGTTGATGGTGATGGTCACCGTGGTGGTGGTCACTCCGTCCGCGTTGGTCACCGTGATGGTGTCGGTCAGCTTCTCGCCCGCCTTCAGGTTCTGGATCGCCGCCTGACCGTTGTCGGCGCTGTACGTCCACTTGCCGTCCGCGCCCAGCACCAGCTGGCCATACTGGCCGTCGAGCGTCCCCGCCTGGAATTTGTCCTCACCGGCGTCTCCGCCAGTGCCGGCCGCCAGCGTACCGCTGGCTTGCAGCAGGTTGCCCGGCTGGACATTGCGGTCCTCGGTCACGCTGCCCACATCCGGCGTCAGCGTCGGCACGTCGTCGGTGCCGTTGATGGTGATGGTCACCGTGGTGGTGGTCACTCCGTCCGCGTTGGTCACCGTGATGGTGTCGGTCAGCTTCTCGCCCGCCTTCAGGTTCTGGATCGCCGCCTGACCGTTGTCGGCGCTGTACGTCCACTTGCCGTCCGCGCCCAGCACCAGCTGGCCATACTGGCCGTCGAGCGTCCCCGCCTGGAATTTGTCCTCACCGGCGTCTCCGCCAGTGCCGGCCGCCAGCGTACCGCTGGCTTGCAGCAGGTTGCCCGGCTGGACATTGCGGTCCTCGGTCACGCTGCCCACATCCGGCGTCAGCGTCGGCACGTCGTCGGTGCCGTTGATGGTGATGGTCACCGTGGTGGTGGTCACTCCGTCCGCGTTGGTCACCGTGATGGTGTCGGTCAGCTTCTCGCCCGCCTTCAGGTTCTGGATCGCCGCCTGACCGTTGTCGGCGCTGTACGTCCACTTGCCGTCCGCGCCCAGCACCAGCTGGCCATACTGGCCGTCGAGCGTCCCCGCCTGGAATTTGTCCTCACCGGCGTCTCCGCCAGTGCCGGCCGCCAGCGTACCGCTGGCTTGCAGCAGGTTGCCCGGCTGGACATTGCGGTCCTCGGTCACGCTGCCCACATCCGGCGTCAGCGTCGGCACGTCGTCGGTGCCGTTGATGGTGATGGTCACCGTGGTGGTGGTCACCCCGTCCGCGTTGGTCACCGTGATGGTGTCGGTCAGCTTCTCGCCCGCCTTCAGGTTCTGGATCGCCGCCTGACCGTTGTCGGCGCTGTACGTCCACTTGCCGTCCGCGCCCAGCACCAGCTGGCCATACTGGCCGTTGAGCGTCCCCGCCTGGAATTTGTCCTCACCGGCGTCTCCGCCAGTGCCGGCCGCCAGCGTACCGCTGGCTTGCAGCAGGTTGCCCGGCTGGACATTGCGGTCCTCGGTCACGCTGCCCACATCCGGCGTCAGCGTCGGCACGTCGTCGGTGCCGTTGATGGTGATGGTCACCGTGGTGGTGGTCACTCCGTCCGCGTTGGTCACCGTGATGGTGTCGGTCAGCTTCTCGCCCGCCTTCAGGTTCTGGATCGCCGCCTGACCGTTGTCGGCGCTGTACGTCCACTTGCCGTCCGCGCCCAGCACCAGCTGGCCATACTGGCCGTTGAGCGTCCCCGCCTGGAATTTGTCCTCACCGGCGTCTCCGCCAGTGCCAGCCGCCAGCGTACCGCTGGCTTGCAGCAGGTTGCCCGGCTGGACATTGCGGTCCTCGGTCACGCTGCCCACATCCGGCGTCAGCGTCGGCACGTCGTCGGTGCCGTTGATGGTGATGGTCACCGTGGTGGTGGTCACTCCGTCCGCGTTGGTCACCGTGATGGTGTCGGTCAGCTTCTCGCCCGCCTTCAGGTTCTGGATCGCCGCCTGACCGTTGTCGGCGCTGTACGTCCACTTGCCGTCCGCGCCCAGCACCAGCTGGCCATACTGGCCGTTGAGCGTCCCCGCCTGGAATTTGTCCTCACCGGCGTCTCCGCCAGTGCCAGCCGCCAGCGTACCGCTGGCTTGCAGCAGGTTGCCCGGCTGGACATTGCGGTCCTCGGTCACGCTGCCCACATCCGGCGTCAGCGTCGGCACGTCGTCGGTGCCGTTGATGGTGATGGTCACCGTGGTGGTGGTCACTCCGTCCGCGTTGGTCACCGTGATGGTGTCGGTCAGCTTCTCGCCCGCCTTCAGGTTCTGGATCGCCGCCTGACCGTTGTCGGCGCTGTACGTCCACTTGCCGTCCGCGCCCAGCACCAGCTGGCCATACTGGCCGTTGAGCGTCCCCGCCTGGAATTTGTCCTCACCGGCGTCTCCGCCAGTGCCAGCCGCCAGCGTACCGCTGGCTTGCAGCAGGTTGCCCGGCTGGACATTGCGGTCCTCGGTCACGCTGCCCACATCCGGCGTCAGCGTCGGCACGTCGTCGGTGCCGTTGATGGTGATGGTCACCGTGGTGGTGGTCACCCCGTCCGCGTTGGTCACCGTGATGGTGTCGGTCAGCTTCTCGCCCGCCTTCAGGTTCTGGATCGCCGCCTGACCGTTGTCGGCGCTGTACGTCCACTTGCCGTCCGCGCCCAGCACCAGCTGGCCATACTGGCCGTTGAGCGTCCCCGCCTGGAATTTGTCCTCACCGGCGTCTCCGCCAGTGCCAGCCGCCAGCGTACCGCTGGCTTGCAGCAGGTTGCCCGGCTGGACATTGCGGTCCTCGGTCACGCTGCCCACATCCGGCGTCAGCGTCGGCACGTCGTCGGTGCCGTTGATGGTGATGGTCACCGTGGTGGTGGTCACTCCGTCCGCGTTGGTCACCGTGATGGTGTCGGTCAGCTTCTCGCCCGCCTTCAGGTTCTGGATCGCCGCCTGACCGTTGTCGGCGCTGTACGTCCACTTGCCGTCCGCGCCCAGCACCAGCTGGCCATACTGGCCGTTGAGCGTCCCCGCCTGGAATTTGTCCTCACCGGCGTCTCCGCCAGTGCCAGCCGCCAGCGTACCGCTGGCTTGCAGCAGGTTGCCCGGCTGGACATTGCGGTCCTCGGTCACGCTGCCCACATCCGGCGTCAGCGTCGGCACGTCGTCGGTGCCGTTGATGGTGATGGTCACCGTGGTGGTGGTCACCCCGTCCTCGTTGGTCACCGTGATGGTGTCGGTCAGCTTCTCGCCCGCCTTCAGGTTCTGGATCGCCGCCTGACCGTTGTCGGCGCTGTACGTCCACTTGCCGTCCGCGCCCAGCACCAGCTGGCCATACTGGCCGTTGAGCGTCCCCGCCTGGAATTTGTCCTCACCGGCGTCTCCGCCAGTGCCGGCCGCCAGCGTACCGCTGGCTTGCAGCAGGTTGCCCGGCTGGACATTGCGGTCCTCGGTCACGCTGCCCACATCCGGCGTCAGCGTCGGCACGTCGTCGGTGCCGTTGATGGTGATGGTCACCGTGGTGGTGGTCACTCCGTCCGCGTTGGTCACCGTGATGGTGTCGGTCAGCTTCTCGCCCGCCTTCAGGTTCTGGATCGCCGCCTGACCGTTGTCGGCGCTGTACGTCCACTTGCCGTCCGCGCCCAGCACCAGCTGGCCATACTGGCCGTTGAGCGTCCCCGCCTGGAATTTGTCCTCACCGGCGTCTCCGCCAGTGCCGGCCGCCAGCGTACCGCTGGCTTGCAGCAGGTTGCCCGGCTGGACATTGCGGTCCTCGGTCACGCTGCCCACATCCGGCGTCAGCGTCGGCACGTCGTCGGTGCCGTTGATGGTGATGGTCACCGTGGTGGTGGTCACTCCGTCCGCGTTGGTCACCGTGATGGTGTCGGTCAGCTTCTCGCCCGCCTTCAGGTTCTGGATCGCCGCCTGACCGTTGTCGGCGCTGTACGTCCACTTGCCGTCCGCGCCCAGCACCAGCTGGCCATACTGGCCGTTGAGCGTCCCCGCCTGGAATTTGTCCTCACCGGCGTCTCCGCCAGTGCCGGCCGCCAGCGTACCGCTGGCTTGCAGCAGGTTGCCCGGCTGGACATTGCGGTCCTCGGTCACGCTGCCCACATCCGGCGTCAGCGTCGGCACGTCGTCGGTGCCGTTGATGGTGATGGTCACCGTGGTGGTGGTCACTCCGTCCGCGTTGGTCACCGTGATGGTGTCGGTCAGCTTCTCGCCCGCCTTCAGGTTCTGGATCGCCGCCTGACCGTTGTCGGCGCTGTACGTCCACTTGCCGTCCGCGCCCAGCACCAGCTGGCCATACTGGCCGTTGAGCGTCCCCGCCTGGAATTTGTCCTCACCGGCGTCTCCGCCAGTGCCAGCCGCCAGCGTACCGCTGGCTTGCAGCAGGTTGCCCGGCTGGACATTGCGGTCCTCGGTCACGCTGCCCACATCCGGCGTCAGCGTCGGCACGTCGTCGGTGCCGTTGATGGTGATGGTCACCGTGGTGGTGGTCACCCCGTCCGCGTTGGTCACCGTGATGGTGTCGGTCAGCTTCTCGCCCGCCTTCAGGTTCTGGATCGCCGCCTGACCGTTGTCGGCGCTGTACGTCCACTTGCCGTCCGCGCCCAGCACCAGCTGGCCATACTGGCCGTTGAGCGTCCCCGCCTGAAATTTGTCCTCACCGGCGTCTCCGCCAGTGCCGGCCGCCAGCGTACCGCTGGCTTGCAGCAGGTTGCCCGGCTGGACATTGCGGTCCTCGGTCACGCTGCCCACATCCGGCGTCAGCGTCGGCACGTCGTCGGTGCCGTTGATGGTGATGGTCACCGTGGTGGTGGTCACCCCGTCCGCGTTGGTCACCGTGATGGTGTCGGTCAGCTTCTCGCCCGCCTTCAGGTTCTGGATCGCCGCCTGACCGTTGTCGGCGCTGTACGTCCACTTGCCGTCCGCGCCCAGCACCAGCTGGCCATACTGGCCGTTGAGCGTCCCCGCCTGGAATTTGTCCTCACCGGCGTCTCCGCCAGTGCCAGCCGCCAGCGTACCGCTGGCTTGCAGCAGGTTGCCCGGCTGGACATTGCGGTCCTCGGTCACGCTGCCCACATCCGGCGTCAGCGTCGGCACGTCGTCGGTGCCGTTGATGGTGATGGTCACCGTGGTGGTGGTCACTCCGTCCGCGTTGGTCACCGTGATGGTGTCGGTCAGCTTCTCGCCCGCCTTCAGGTTCTGGATCGCCGCCTGACCGTTGTCGGCGCTGTACGTCCACTTGCCGTCCGCGCCCAGCACCAGCTGGCCATACTGGCCGTTGAGCGTCCCCGCCTGGAATTTGTCCTCACCGGCGTCTCCGCCAGTGCCAGCCGCCAGCGTACCGCTGGCTTGCAGCAGGTTGCCCGGCTGGACATTGCGGTCCTCGGTCACGCTGCCCACATCCGGCGTCAGCGTCGGCACGTCGTCGGTGCCGTTGATGGTGATGGTCACCGTGGTGGTGGTCACCCCGTCCGCGTTGGTCACCGTGATGGTGTCGGTCAGCTTCTCGCCCGCCTTCAGGTTCTGGATCGCCGCCTGACCGTTGTCGGCGCTGTACGTCCACTTGCCGTCCGCGCCCAGCACCAGCTGGCCATACTGGCCGTTGAGCGTCCCCGCCTGGAATTTGTCCTCACCGGCGTCTCCGCCAGTGCCGGCCGCCAGCGTACCGCTGGCTTGCAGCAGGTTGCCCGGCTGGACATTGCGGTCCTCGGTCACGCTGCCCACATCCGGCGTCAGCGTCGGCACGTCGTCGGTGCCGTTGATGGTGATGGTCACCGTGGTGGTGGTCACTCCGTCCGCGTTGGTCACCGTGATGGTGTCGGTCAGCTTCTCGCCCGCCTTCAGGTTCTGGATCGCCGCCTGACCGTTGTCGGCGCTGTACGTCCACTTGCCGTCCGCGCCCAGCACCAGCTGGCCATACTGGCCGTTGAGCGTCCCCGCCTGGAATTTGTCCTCACCGGCGTCTCCGCCAGTGCCAGCCGCCAGCGTACCGCTGGCTTGCAGCAGGTTGCCCGGCTGGACATTGCGGTCCTCGGTCACGCTGCCCACATCCGGCGTCAGCGTCGGCACGTCGTCGGTGCCGTTGATGGTGATGGTCACCGTGGTGGTGGTCACTCCGTCCGCGTTGGTCACCGTGATGGTGTCGGTCAGCTTCTCGCCCGCCTTCAGGTTCTGGATCGCCGCCTGACCGTTGTCGGCGCTGTACGTCCACTTGCCGTCCGCGCCCAGCACCAGCTGGCCATACTGGCCGTCGAGCGTCCCCGCCTGGAATTTGTCCTCACCGGCGTCTCCGCCAGTGCCGGCCGCCAGCGTACCGCTGGCTTGCAGCAGGTTGCCCGGCTGGACATTGCGGTCCTCGGTCACGCTGCCCACATCCGGCGTCAGCGTCGGCACGTCGTCGGTGCCGTTGATGGTGATGGTCACCGTGGTGGTGGTCACTCCGTCCGCGTTGGTCACCGTGATGGTGTCGGTCAGCTTCTCGCCCGCCTTCAGGTTCTGGATCGCCGCCTGACCGTTGTCGGCGCTGTACGTCCACTTGCCGTCCGCGCCCAGCACCAGCTGGCCATACTGGCCGTCGAGCGTCCCCGCCTGGAATTTGTCCTCACCGGCGTCTCCGCCAGTGCCGGCCGCCAGCGTACCGCTGGCTTGCAGCAGGTTGCCCGGCTGGACATTGCGGTCCTCGGTCACGCTGCCCACATCCGGCGTCAGCGTCGGCACGTCGTCGGTGCCGTTGATGGTGATGGTCACCGTGGTGGTGGTCACTCCGTCCGCGTTGGTCACCGTGATGGTGTCGGTCAGCTTCTCGCCCGCCTTCAGGTTCTGGATCGCCGCCTGACCGTTGTCGGCGCTGTACGTCCACTTGCCGTCCGCGCCCAGCACCAGCTGGCCATACTGGCCGTCGAGCGTCCCCGCCTGGAATTTGTCCTCACCGGCGTCTCCGCCAGTGCCGGCCGCCAGCGTACCGCTGGCTTGCAGCAGGTTGCCCGGCTGGACATTGCGGTCCTCGGTCACGCTGCCCACATCCGGCGTCAGCGTCGGCACGTCGTCGGTGCCGTTGATGGTGATGGTCACCGTGGTGGTGGTCACCCCGTCCGCGTTGGTCACCGTGATGGTGTCGGTCAGCTTCTCGCCCGCCTTCAGGTTCTGGATCGCCGCCTGACCGTTGTCGGCGCTGTACGTCCACTTGCCGTCCGCGCCCAGCACCAGCTGGCCATACTGGCCGTTGAGCGTCCCCGCCTGGAATTTGTCCTCACCGGCGTCTCCGCCAGTGCCGGCCGCCAGCGTACCGCTGGCTTGCAGCAGGTTGCCCGGCTGGACATTGCGGTCCTCGGTCACGCTGCCCACATCCGGCGTCAGCGTCGGCACGTCGTCGGTGCCGTTGATGGTGATGGTCACCGTGGTGGTGGTCACTCCGTCCGCGTTGGTCACCGTGATGGTGTCGGTCAGCTTCTCGCCCGCCTTCAGGTTCTGGATCGCCGCCTGACCGTTGTCGGCGCTGTACGTCCACTTGCCGTCCGCGCCCAGCACCAGCTGGCCATACTGGCCGTCGAGCGTCCCCGCCTGGAATTTGTCCTCACCGGCGTCTCCGCCAGTGCCGGCCGCCAGCGTACCGCTGGCTTGCAGCAGGTTGCCCGGCTGGACATTGCGGTCCTCGGTCACGCTGCCCACATCCGGCGTCAGCGTCGGCACGTCGTCGGTGCCGTTGATGGTGATGGTCACCGTGGTGGTGGTCACTCCGTCCGCGTTGGTCACCGTGATGGTGTCGGTCAGCTTCTCGCCCGCCTTCAGGTTCTGGATCGCCGCCTGACCGTTGTCGGCGCTGTACGTCCACTTGCCGTCCGCGCCCAGCACCAGCTGGCCATACTGGCCGTCGAGCGTCCCCGCCTGGAATTTGTCCTCACCGGCGTCTCCGCCAGTGCCGGCCGCCAGCGTACCGCTGGCTTGCAGCAGGTTGCCCGGCTGGACATTGCGGTCCTCGGTCACGCTGCCCACATCCGGCGTCAGCGTCGGCACGTCGTCGGTGCCGTTGATGGTGATGGTCACCGTGGTGGTGGTCACTCCGTCCGCGTTGGTCACCGTGATGGTGTCGGTCAGCTTCTCGCCCGCCTTCAGGTTCTGGATCGCCGCCTGACCGTTGTCGGCGCTGTACGTCCACTTGCCGTCCGCGCCCAGCACCAGCTGGCCATACTGGCCGTCGAGCGTCCCCGCCTGGAATTTGTCCTCACCGGCGTCTCCGCCAGTGCCGGCCGCCAGCGTACCGCTGGCTTGCAGCAGGTTGCCCGGCTGGACATTGCGGTCCTCGGTCACGCTGCCCACATCCGGCGTCAGCGTCGGCACGTCGTCGGTGCCGTTGATGGTGATGGTCACCGTGGTGGTGGTCACCCCGTCCGCGTTGGTCACCGTGATGGTGTCGGTCAGCTTCTCGCCCGCCTTCAGGTTCTGGATCGCCGCCTGACCGTTGTCGGCGCTGTACGTCCACTTGCCGTCCGCGCCCAGCACCAGCTGGCCATACTGGCCGTTGAGCGTCCCCGCCTGGAATTTGTCCTCACCGGCGTCTCCGCCAGTGCCGGCCGCCAGCGTACCGCTGGCTTGCAGCAGGTTGCCCGGCTGGACATTGCGGTCCTCGGTCACGCTGCCCACATCCGGCGTCAGCGTCGGCACGTCGTCGGTGCCGTTGATGGTGATGGTCACCGTGTGCGCGGTGCCATCCACGGACTTGACCACAAAGGTCTCGACCTTGGTTTCATCCTTGCCCAGGTACTGCACCTTGCTGTTGTCGACGTTGTAGGTCCACTTGCCATCGGCATCGATGGTCAGGGTGCCCAGTGCCCCGGCGCTCGCGGTGATGCTAGCCGCGTCGGTCATGAACGCCACCTCGTCGGCGCTGTCCACGTCGGTCACGGTCAACACGCCGGTATCGGTCAGTACATCTGGGCTGGCATCTTCAGTCACAGTGCCGATGTCGTCACCCGCGATGATGGCTGCGTCGTTGACCGGAGTAACAGTCCCGGTCACACCGCCTGTCGAGCTGTTCACACCATCGGTAATGGTGTATTCAAAAGAGATATCACCGTTGAAATCAGGGGCTGGCGTAAAGATCAGCTGGCCATTGCTCAAGGTGACGGAACCATTGCTGATCGCTACCGTGCCGCCTTCGGCAATGGTCTGGCCGTTGATAGCGGTAATGGTGAGGCGATCGCCATCCGCATCCGTGTCGTTGCCAAGCACATTGATGGTGACGGTGCCGTCCTCCGCCACGGTGAACTGGTCGTCACCCGGCAGGGGCGCAGCATTCACCACGCTATTGTCGGTCCCCTTGGGTGAGGTGTTACCCACAGAGTCGGTCAGAGTGGCATCCACCGTGATCGGGCCATTGACAGGCAGATCCGTGGTGGGAATGGTCAAAGTAACCTGAGTACGGCCGATATCATCGGCTGTCAGAATCTTGCTGGAATCAGTCACTCCATCACCATTCCAGTCAACATCGAGACGATCACCGACCTTGGCATCACCCGGTAAACGGATAATGACACCCACTCCGGTTTCACGCTCATTAGCGGAGATGACATTATCTGCCCCATCCTGGATTTCGACCTGGGGAGCGGAAGGTGCTGTACTGTCAACGCTGCCATCATCAGTCGCACTGCCAGTATTCCCCGCAGGATCGGTCACAGTGGCAGTGACGGTATAGGTGCCCTCGGCCAATGGGGTGACCACATCCACGGTGAAGGTACCGCTGGGTGTGACAATCGCGGTCAGGGTTTGTTGATTACCGTTTGCATCGGTGACCAGCAAGGTCACAGTGCTGCCAGCAGGAGCATCCGTGGTTCCAGTCAGGGTCGGAGTGGTGTCATTGGTGTTATCTGGCGCAACCACGGAAATGGTGGGCGGCGTCAGGTCGAATACTTCATCTTCGCCAGCAGCACCCAGCGGTGGCTCACCATTGGCGTTGTAGGTGGTATCGAAGGTGGCTTCAGCAATGGTTGCGGAACCGGTACGGTCGATGGTGACAAAACCGCCGTTGCCACTGGCACCGGCGACGCCCCCAATACCGCCACCACCGGCGGCAGGTGCACCGCCTGCGGCAGAGGCTTCAAAGGCCTGGGTCGGGTCAGCGCCACCCAAGATCGCCTGTTGCAAGGCATTGATATCATCAGGAGTACCTGCAGCGCCGTTTTGCGCCAGCTGGGGAGCATCTCCCTCTTCGGCAGGCTCACTCTGTTCGCTGGCTGGTTGCACATTGAACGACTGTCCGCCACCCATGAAACTGGCGCCATCCGGCGACATGATCACCGCCCCTTTCGGCAGTACATCACCTTCAGCCAACAGCTTCCGGCTGCCATCAGCGGCCACCAGATAAATTTGTCCTTTAAGTTGGGTTACGGTTACGCCCTGTTCCAAGGTAACGGCATTGGTGATCATGTTCTCTCCTGAATCCTGATTTGAATGCAATAAGCCACAGCCTACTTTGCAGACTGAGGGGAAAAATAACCAGCTCGAAAATTCGAAAGGATAGACCGATTTGAGGCTGAACTGTTCAGCCAGACAGAAGTGTGTAAAACGAGGTTGCGAGAATGGTAAAAACCAAAATTATCAATAAATTACAGAATGATGACGAGAGCATGACAAGGCATGCTCCCGTCAAGATTAACCCTATGCACCCGCCCAGAGGATAATAGCCAGCAGCTGTGGCGAGATGATCCGCAGAAACATCACCAGCGGGTAGACAGTGGCGTATGAGAGCGCACTGGCGCCACTGGTCGGGTGCATGGCGTTGGCAAAGGCCAGCGCGGGAGGATCTGTCATGGAGCCGGCCAGCAAGCCGCACAGGGTCAGATAATTCATCTTGCCGTAGAGGCGCGCCAGCAAACCGACCACCAGCAGCGGGATCAGGGTGATCGCCATACCGTAGAGCATCCAGGCCGGGCCATCACCGTTGATCAGGGTATCGACGAAGCCGGCACCGGACTTGAATCCAACCACCGCCAGAAACAGCACGATCCCGATCTCCCGCAGCGCCAGGTTGGCGCTGGGTGGCATGAACCAGTAGAGCTTGCCGATGCTGCCGATCCGCGACAGGATCAGCGCCACCACCAGCGGCCCCCCCGCCAGACCCAGCTTGAGGGCGGCCGGGAAACCGGGCAGATAGAAGGGGATGGAGCCGAGCAATACGCCAAGGCCAATCCCGATAAATACCGGCAACATCTGCACCTGTTGCAGTTTTTGCTGCACGTTGCCGACCACATTGGTCACCGCTTCGATGGCGTCGAGACGGCCAACCAGGTTGAGGATGTCACCAAACTGCAGGCTGGTCTGACTGGTCGGCACCAGTTCGATACCAGCCCGGTTGAGACGGGAGATCACCACGTCATAGCGCTGTTTGATGTCCAGATCGCGGATCTTCTTGCCAAGAACCTGCTCGTTGGTCACCACTACTCGCTCGACGCGCAGATCGGTGCCCCGGGTCGAGAGCGAGGTCTCCACCTCCTCTCCCAACACCAGCAACACCTTGTGCAGCGCGTGACGCTCACCCACCAGGTGCAGCAAGTCACCCAGTTCGATACGGGATTCCGGCCGTGGCACCATCAGCTCGTCGCCCCGTTTGAGCCGTGAACAGATGACATCAGACTCGTCGAGACTCGGGATCTCGCTCAGCATCAGGCCGTGCATGTTGGGGTTGCGCACCGCGATGTTGATGGTCTGCAAGCTCTCCTTGGTTTTACCGGTTTGTAGCTCGAACTGGGCGGCTTCATCGTCGATCTTGATGCGAAAGAAGACCCTGACCAGCCACATGGTGAGCAAAATGCCACAGATACCAAACGGATAGGCAACCGCATATCCCATCCCCATCAGGCCGGTAGAACCGGGCGCGGCGCCCAGCTCGGCCAAGATCTGCTGGCCCGCACCGAGGGATGGCGTATTGGTGACGGCACCGGAGAAGACCCCCAGAATGACCGGCAACGGCACATCGAAAAATTGATGCAAGCCAGCAGCCACCACGCAGCCAAGGATGACCAGTAATGCGGCAAAGGCGTTGAGTTTGAGACCCGAACTGCGCAATGACGAGAAGAAACCAGGCCCGACCTGGATGCCGATGGTATAGACAAACAGGATCAGGCCAAATTCTTGAATAAAGTGAAGCGTTTGTGCATCCAGCGCGAGATCGGAGGCGCCTGCAAAGTGACCCACTATGATGCCGCCGAACAGCACCCCCCCTATTCCCAAGCCAACGCCATAGACTCGCCAGTTTCCCAGCCAGAGTCCTAGCACTGCCACCAGCGACAACATGCTGATGGAAAGCGCAATTTCACTCATTTCGTGCATCCTTTGCGAATTGAACTGGCCCTAGCTTGTCAGCAAACGCTGATGCCAACTGTGTGATACCGCACGAATTTATCCTTTTACGCGCCAAAAATACCAATTAAGGGCTAGTTGCAAGACGTTAGGCGACGTAGCCGTAAATGGCCATAAAGTGACAAACGCTGCCACCCAGCACAAAGAGATGCCAGATGGCGTGGTTATAGGGGATCTGCTTGGCCACATAGAAGATGACCCCGAGGCTGTAGATAAGGCCACCAAGCCCGAGCAGCAACAGCCCCTCACCGGCCAGATGGATGTAGAGCTGATAGATGACCACCAGCGACAGCCAGCCCAGCATCAGATAGGTGAATAGCGACAACTTCTTGAAGCGGTTGATAAATACCAGCTTGAACACCACGCCAGCCAGCGCCAGGGCCCAGATCACCACCATCAAGCCCTTCGCCAGCGGCGTGTCGAGCGCAACCAGCAGGAACGGAGTGTAAGTACCGGCGATCAGCAGATAGATGGCGCAGTGATCAAACACCTTGCACCAGCGTCTGGCCCGCCCTGACCCCATGCTGTGATAGAGGGTCGAGGCGAGATAGAGCAGCACCAGACTGCCGCCATAAAGGCTGTAACTCACCAGCGCCTGCGTGCCCTGCCCCCATCCTTTGATGAGCAACAGCACCAGCCCGACAATCCCCAGCAACAATCCCGCACCGTGACTCAGCCGGTTTGCCAGCTCCTCCCGGGGAGAGTAATCCATCACACCACTCATAACATCTACTCCACAATAACTGTGGCTCACTCTACCCAGCGCCATTTCGGAGTACAAGTGTTCGCTTAAAAAATGGAGTGGCTGTCACCTGCCAACCTTTGGTGTATGCTCTGCCGCCGATGCCCGAGACAAGCGGCATAGACACCTACCCCGGTGACCTGGTCTGGAGAACCTGATGAAGTTGACTGAGCTGTTTGCACAAGCGGATCCCGCCTTTGGCGAGGCGATGAACACCTTGCTGGAGAGCTTCCACCACTCCGACGACAGTCAAGCCCCCTATCAGCGCGACCTGTTCACCCACCAGCTCGATCAATCCCGCATGCCTGCGGTCGGCCAACCTATCGAGGAGTATCTGGCGCGGCTGGCTACTCTGGTGCCCGGCGCCTCTCACCTCACCTCGCCACGCTACATGGGCCACATGACGGCGCCCCTGCCAGCCTATACCGCCGAGCTGTCGCGCCTGCTGGTGATGCTCAACCAGAATCCGATGAAGATGGAGTCCTCCCGCCTGCTCAGCTTTCTGGAGCGAGAGGTGCTGGCCAAGCTGCACCGCCTCATCTACGGCATGGACGATGCCTTCTACGGCGAGCAGATGCATGCCAAGGATGCCGCCCTCGGTGTCATGACCAGCGGCGGCACCATCGCCAACGTCACCGCCCTCTGGCTGGCTCGCAACCGCGCCTGTGGCGACAACCTGTTTGCCCTCTACGAGCAGGGCTATCGCGGCGCCGTCATTCTGGGCTCCCGCCTGATGCACTACTCCTTCGACAAGGGGATGGATCTGCTGGGGCTGGGCGCCCGCAGCGTTTGGCGCCTTGAGACCGACGAGCAGAACCGGCTCAGTCTGGCGGCGCTGGAACAGGCTCTGATCCAGTGCAAAGAGCAAAAATTGAAAGTACTGGCATTGGTCGGCGTGGCAGGCAGTACCGACTTTGGCTCCATCGACCCCCTGCCTGAGCTGGCCACCATCGCCGAGCGCGAGCAGATCCACTTCCACGTGGATGCCGCCTGGGGCGGCCCGACCCTCTTCTCTCCCCGCTATCAAGGTCTGCTTGCCGGAATAGAGCAGGCCGACACAGTCACCCTCGATGGCCACAAGCAACTGCTGGTGCCGCTTGGTACCGGCATGCTGCTCTGCCGCCAGCCCGACCTGATGATGGCAGTCAAGCGAGAGGCGCCCTATGCCATTCGCGCCACCTCGTTCGATCAGGGTCGCTTTACCCTGGAGGGCACCCGCCCGGCTAATGCCCTCTATCTGGATGCCGCCTTCCAACTCTTCGGCCAGCAAGGCTACGCCGAGCTTATCGAAGCCAACTACGACCGCGCCCGGCTGATGGCCGAGCTCATCACCAGCAATCCCGCCTTCGAGCTGATGTCGGCACCGGTGATGAATCTGCTCTCCTACCGCTGCATTCCACCCCACCTGCAGGGCAAGGTGCTGGATGAAGCGGCCAATGCACAGATCAACGACTTCAACGTGGCACTGCAAAAAGCCCAGCGGGCCGAGGGGCACAGCTTTGTCTCCCGCACCCAACGAGCGGTGGTACGCTATGGTGCCCAACCGCTCACCCTGCTGCGCGCCGTGCTGCTCAACCCGCTTATCGAAGAGCGTCATATCCGTGAACTGCTGGCCGATCAGCAGCGACTGGGGATCTCCATTGCACGCCAACTGTTTGGCGACAGCGCGGAACCGGCGTAAAAATGAGCGGTCTTATTCATTTGCCGTTGTCTGCTGTACAGGTAGACTGGGCGAAATTTGCAGGCCATCTTTGAGGACTAGGCGCCAGACATGAAGCAATTTATTGAATTTATTCCACTTATCGTTTTCTTCGCGGTCTACAAGTTCTACGACATCTACATGGCTACCGGCGCACTGGTAGTGGTCACCGGTCTGCAGCTCGCCTATAGCTGGATCCGCTATCGCAAAGTCGAGAAGATGCAGCTCTTTACCTTCCTGCTGGTTGGCTTCTTCGGCGGCCTCACCGTCTTCTTCCACGATGACACCTTCATCAAGTGGAAAGTGACTGTCATCAACGTACTGTTTGCACTGGGTCTGCTCATCAGCCGCTACGGCTTTGGCAAGAACCTGATCAAACAGATGCTGGCCAAGGAGCTGCAAGCGCCCGATGCAGTCTGGGACAAGGTCAATCTCGGCTGGGTCGGCTTCTTTACCGTCTGTGGCCTGCTCAACCTCTATGTGGCGTTCAACCTGCCGCAGGAGATGTGGGTCAACTTCAAGGTGTTCGGTCTGCTGGGGATGACGCTGGTCTTTACCCTGCTGAGCGGCGTCTATCTCTACCGCCACATCCCTGCCGAGCAGTTGTCCCAGCAAAAAGACGAACCCAAAAAGTAACCCTCATCAGAAAAGGATTGTCTCATGTGGTATCTCATCTACTCCGAAGATGTCCCCGATAGCCTGCCACTGCGCAAGCAAGTTCGCCCTGCCCATCTTGCCCGACTGCAAGCCCTGCAGGATGAAGGTCGCCTGCTGACCGCCGGCCCCAACCCGGCTATCGATGCCGAGGATCCGGCCGATGCAGGCTTTACCGGCAGCACCGTCATCGCCGAGTTTGCCTCGCAGGCGGACGCCCAAGCCTGGGCCGATGCCGACCCTTATGTGACCGCCGGTGTTTACGCCAAGGTCACCATCAAGCCGTTCAAGAAAGTCTTTTAAAACTGCGTCAGATGCAAAGAGGCCGGAACGGGTGTACAACCCGATCCGGCCTCTTTTTATTGCGCGTTGCTCAGCGCACCAACAAGGTCACGCTCTGGCGACAAACCAGGGATTGAGGATATCGGGCTTGTTGTAAGCAAGGGGTGAGCCATCGAGCTGGGTGACGCTGCCACCCGCCCCCTCCAGCACCGCCTGCGCCGCGCCGGTATCCCACTCGCAGGTGGGTGCGAGGCGCGGATAGAGCTCGGCGCCCCCCTCGGCGATGATGCAGAACTTGAGGGAGCTACCCATGGAGACCAGCTCGATCTCGCCAAAAGGAGCCAAGAAATCGAGGGTCTCCTGCGACAGGTGGTTGCGACTGCCCACCACTCGCCACGCCTCGCCTTCACGATGAGGCCGGGTCTGGATAGGCTCGCGCTTGCCATCGGCGATGCGCCAGGCACCAAGACCCTTTCCGCCATACCAGAGCTTGTCCAGCACTGGGGCATAGACCAGCCCCCAGCGCGGCGCCCCCCCTTCAATCAGCGCGATATTGACGGTGAACTCGCCGTTGCGCGAGACAAACTCCTTGGTGCCGTCGAGGGGATCCACCAGCCAGTAGCGGGACCAGCCGTGGCGCGCCGCCATCACCTCGGACCCCGACTCCTCCGACAGCACAGGGATATCAGGAGTCAGCCGTGCCAACGCCTGCACTATCACCTCATGAGCCCCCTTGTCGGCCGCGGTCAGCGGACTCTCGTCGCTCTTGTACTCCACCGCGAAGGGCTGGCTGTAGATGGCCATGATGGCCGCTCCCGCCGCGCGGGCGACAGGTTCAAGTTCGGTGATATCGGGGTGGTACAAGGGATGATCCATAACATTCTCGTCCAGCTCACAGGGTCAACCAGTGTAACCCTTTTGACATCAACTGCTTATAGCCGATTGTGCTGGGTTATTACAGCTCTATAGCCGCCAACCCATTGCCCTCACTTGAACAACGCCTGAAATAACAAAGGACGCCGTGGCGCCCCTTGTTGTTTTTGGTGGCCGGTCTCAGGCCGCGGGCCTATTTTGCAACTCAGATCCCCTGACGGGCTTCCTGCATCAGCAGGCGCATGTCGCTCACGGCCTTGGCCAGACCATCGAAGGCGGCGCGGCCGATGATGGCGTGGCCGATGTTGAGCTCATAGAGCTCGGGGATGGCGGCGATGGCTTTGACGTTGTGGTAATGCAGGCCATGGCCGGCATTGACCTTGAGCCCCTTGCCAGCGGCATAGGAGGCGCCGGCGGCGATACGCTTGAACTCGGCGTTGCGCTCGGCATCTGTGGTGGCATCGGCATAACGGCCAGTGTGGATTTCGATAAAGGGGGCACCACTCTCGGCAGCCGCATCGATCTGGATGGGATCGGCATCGATAAAGAGGGAAACCTGGGCCCCCACAGCGGAAAGACGGGCAACGGCGTCAGTCACCTTGTCCAGCTGACCGGCCACGTCCAGACCGCCTTCAGTGGTCACCTCGGTGCGCTTCTCCGGCACCAGACAGACGAAGTGGGGCTTGATGCGACAGGCGATGCCGATCATCTCTTCGGTCACTGCCATCTCCAGGTTCATTCTGGTCTGGATAGTCTGGCGCAGGATCTCCACATCGCGGTCGGTGATGTGGCGGCGATCTTCACGCAGATGCACGGTAATGCCATCGGCCCCGGCCTGTTCGGCCACGAACGCGGCCTGTACCGGATCCGGATACTGGGTGCCACGGGCATTGCGCAGGGTGGCGATATGGTCGATGTTCACACCCAGATAGATTTCACTCATTGAGAACTCCTTGAAAGGCTTCATCTGTTGACTGCGCGGTCAGCGAATCACCCCGCGCCAATATCCGTATGTCTGTAATCTGTGTCAGCCTTGCATACTGGCCTTGCGTTTTAAAAACAGCTCCCGGCTCTTTAGCTGGCGCTTGCCCAGATAGGGTTGCAGTGCCAATCGGCTGAAACGTTTGGCCGCCTGCAGCAAGGGAGGGGTATCGAAACGTCCCTCGGCAAAGGCGAGCAGGTGGGCACCGAGAAACAGGGTACGGGGATCCGGCGCCCGCTCGCAAGCAACAAAGCCCAATTCACGCTCGAAGCCATAGAGCAAGGTCGGCTCGATGGGCGACTCGTCATCCGCCGTGTATTCGAAATCGACCGCATAGCCCAGCGCCTGCAGCAGCAGAAACTCGAAGCGGCGCAGCGGCAGCTCAGGCGTCTCGCCATCGGCCAGCGCCATGATGGCACGGGCATAGGCGTCGAACACCTCGGGGAACGGGGTGTGCGCTTCCAGCAGGTAGTAGACCAGCTCGTTGAGATAGAGGCCGTAGAAGAGGCGATCGCCACCGAGACGCAGGGAGTGGTCGGGGCATTCGACCTGGGTGAGGTTCTTGAGATCCCCCTTGCCGCGCCAGGCGATGGTGAGCAGGGTAAAGGGTTGCAGCAGCCCCTTGAGAGGGGAGCGTGGCCCGCGAGAACCGCGAGCCACCAGGGTAAAGCGGCCACTATCCTGGGTGAAAACCTCGACCAGCTGGCTGGTCTCACGATAGGGTCGGCTATGGATGACGAAAGCCGGGGTCAGCAATCAGTCAGCGCCACTTAATCGTCACCGTAGCCAAGACTGCGCAGGGCGCGCTCGTCATCGGCCCAGCCGGATTTGACCTTGACCCACAGCTCGAGGTGCACCTTGTTCTGGAACAGCCGTTCCATATCGAGACGCGCCTCGGTGCCGATGGTCTTGATCTTCTCGCCCTTGTTGCCGATGACCATCTTCTTCTGGCCATCGCGCTCGACCAGAATGAGGCCGTGGATGTGATAGATACCGCTCTCTTCCACCTTGAAGCGCTCGATCTCCACCGTCACCGAGTAGGGCAGCTCCTCACCGGTGAAGCGCATCAGCTTCTCGCGGATGATCTCGGAGGCCATGAAACGGGAGGAGCGATCGGTCACGTAATCTTCCGGGAAGAAGTGGACGTTTTCCGGCAGCAACGGCTTGGCCCACTCGCGGATCTTCTCCACGTTGGTGCCCTTCTGGGCACTGATGGGCAGGATATGGGCGAAGTTCATCTGCTGGCCCAGCCACTCGAGGTGGGGAAGCAGCTCCTCCTTCTCCTTGACGTTGTCGATCTTGTTGACCGCCAGCACCACAGGGCACTTGAGATTGCGCAGCTTGCCCAGCACCATCTCGTCGTCTTTGGTCCAGTGGGTACCATCGACCATGAACACCACCATGGCCACATCACCCAGCGAACTGGTGGCGGCACGGTTCATCAGGCGGTTGATGGCCCGTTTCTCTTCAATGTGCAGACCCGGGGTGTCGACATAGATGGTCTGGTAGTTATCCTCGGTGTCGATCCCCAAAATCCGGTGACGGGTGGTCTGGGGCTTCTTCGAGGTGATGCTGACCTTCTGGCCAAGCAGCTTGTTGAGCAGGGTGGACTTGCCCACGTTCGGGCGGCCCACGATGGCGACAAAGCCGCAATAGGTAGTATCTGTCATGACAGTTTTTCCAATGCTTGCTGCGCCGCGGCCTGTTCGGCCTTGCGACGGCTGGTGCCGACCCCGACGAGGGGACCATCCAGACCTTCCACGTCACACTGGACGGTGAACTCCTGGTTGTGTGCCTCGCCCTTGACGTTGGTCACAGTGTAGGTCGGCAGGGATTTGCGGCTTCCCTGCAAAATTTCTTGCAGACGGGTCTTGGGATCTTTCTGCTCGATGCCCGGCTTGATCTCTTCCAGGCGGCTGGCGTACCAGCTCAGCAGCAGTGTCCGCACCGTCTCAAGATTGGTATCCAGATAGACGGCACCGATCACCGCCTCGACCGTATCGGCCAGAATGGATTCGCGGCGAAAACCGCCGCTCTTGAGTTCGCCGGGACCGAGGATCAGGTGATCCCCGAGGTCAAACTCCCGGCCCAGTTCGGCCAGGGTCTTCTCGCGCACCAGGGTGGCGCGCATCCGGCTGAGATCCCCTTCCGCCGCTTGCGGGAAGCGGTGGAACAGATCGTCGGCAATCACCAGACTCAAAATCGAGTCACCCAGAAATTCCAGTCGTTCATTGTGACGGGAGCCGGCGCTGCGGTGAGTCAGCGCCCGGGTCAGTAGTTCCAGATCCGCAAAGACATGCCCGAGACGGGACTGCAGTCTGTTCATCTTGATATTCATTTACTTGATTCCGCCAATGCGGTTGAAGCGCACACCTGTCGGTACCCAACTTGGCAGCAGGGAGCCTTCTTCGCGCTCGAATTCAAAACTTATCCAGATAGCGACCGCCTTGCCGACCAGATTCTGCTCGGGCACAAAGCCCCAGAAGCGGCTGTCGGTGCTGTTGTCGCGGTTGTCGCCCATCACGAAATACTGGCCTTCCGGTACCACCCACTCGTCGGGGTAGGTGCCGGGCTGGCGATAGTAACGGCCAACCATGTCGGGCATCAGCGGATTGCGCAGGGTCTCGTGGGAGACATCACCCAACTGCTCGGTATAGCGGTCAAGGGGGATCCCCATCTGGGTAAATTCGCCTCTTTGTTCAAACTTGACGTCGAGCTTCTTGAAGCCCGGACACGTTTTCCCTTCCTGCTCTTCGCACTTGGGCCGGATCATCAGCTCCTTGTTGCGATAGATGACCCGATCACCCGGCATGCCGACCACCCGCTTGATGTAGTCAACGCGCGGTTCAAGGGGATACTTGAACACCACCACGTCGCCACGCTTGGGCTCGCCAGTCTCGAGGAACTTGGTGTTGGTCACCGGATCCCGCAGACCGTAGGCAAATTTTTCCACCAGGATGAAGTCGCCCACCAGCAGGGTGGGCATCATGGAACCTGACGGGATCTGGAACGGTTCAAAAATGAACGAACGCAGGATCAGCACAAAAGTGATGACCGGGAAGACCCCAGCGGTCTGCTCAATCCAGACCGGCACGGGGGCCACCTTGGCCAGGGTCTTCTCATCCAGGTGGGCACCGCCATGGGCACGAGCCACGGCAATCTTGGCGGCGCGCTGCTTGGACCAAATCATCTTGTCCAGACACCAGATAACACCGGTGATCGCGCAGACCACCACCAGGATCAGGGAAAACGTGCTTGCCATCTATTAATCCTTTCCGACGTGGAGAATCGCGAGGAAGGCTTCCTGCGGCACGTCGACACGGCCGAGGGACTTCATCCGCTTCTTACCTTCTTTCTGCTTGTTCAGCAGTTTCTTCTTACGACTCACATCACCACCGTAGCACTTGGCGGTTACGTCTTTACGCAGAGCCTTGACAGTGCTGCGAGCGATGATCTGGTTGCCGATGGCCGCCTGAATGGCGATATCGAACATCTGGCGCGGGATCAGCTCGCGCATCTTCTCCACCACCTGACGACCGCGATACTGGGCGTTGTCCTTGTGGGTGATGATGGCCAGGGCATCGACGCGCTCACCGTTGATCATGATATCCAGACGGACCATGTCGGAGGTTTCGAAACGCTTGAAGCCATAGTCCAGCGAGGCGTAACCACGACTGGTGGATTTCAGACGGTCGAAGAAGTCGAGCACCACTTCCGCCATCGGGATTTCATAGGTCAGCGCCACCTGCTTGCCGTGGTAGACCATGTTGGTCTGCACGCCACGCTTCTCGATACAGAGGGTGATCACGTTGCCCATGTACTCCTGCGGCAGCAGGATATGACACTCGGCGATCGGCTCGCGCATCTCCTTGATGCTGGTGATGGCGGGCATCTGGGCCGGGCTGTCGATATGGATGGTGGAGCCGTCGGTCAGCTCGATCTCGTACACTACTGTCGGCGCCGTGGTGATCAGATCCAGATCGTATTCACGCTCCAGACGCTCCTGAATGATCTCCATGTGCAGCATGCCGAGGAAGCCGCAACGGAAGCCGAAGCCCAGCGCAGTGGAGCTCTCCGGTTCGAAGAACAGGGAGGCATCGTTCAGGGAGAGCTTGTCGAGGGCGTCACGGAACGACTCGTAGTCATCGCTGGAGATAGGGAACAGACCCGCATAAACCTGCGGCTTCACCTTCTTGAAGCCAGCCAGCGCCTTGTCGGCACCGTTCTTGGCCTGAGTCAGGGTATCGCCCACCGGCGCGCCGTGGATGTCCTTGATACCGCAGACAACCCAACCTACCTCGCCGCAACCCAGACCCTGAGTATCCACCTGCTTGGGTGTGAAGATACCGATACGATCGACACCCCACACCTGACCGGTGCTCATCACCTTGATCTTGTCGTTCTTCTTCAGGGAACCGTTCTTGATCCGCACCAAAGAGACAACGCCCAGATAGGAGTCGAACCAGGAGTCGATGATCAGCGCCTGCAGCGGGGCATCCGGGTCACCTTCCGGCGCCGGGATCTTGGCGACGATCTCTTCCAGCACCAGATCAACACCCAGACCGGTCTTAGCGGAGCAGCGCACCGCATCGACTGCGTCGATACCGACGATGTCTTCGATCTCCTCGGCAACCCGCTCGGGTTCTGCGGCCGGCAGGTCAATTTTGTTCAGCACCGGCACCACTTCCAGATCCATTTCCATGGCGGTGTAGCAGTTGGCCAGAGTCTGTGCCTCAACCCCCTGGCCGGCATCCACCACCAGCAGCGCCCCTTCACAGGCCGCCAAAGAGCGGGAGACCTCGTAGGAGAAATCCACGTGGCCCGGGGTGTCGATAAAGTTCAGCTGGTAGGTGTTACCGTCTTGTGCCTGGTAGTTCAGGGTCACACTCTGTGCTTTGATGGTAATGCCGCGCTCGCGCTCCAGATCCATGGAGTCAAGCACCTGAGCCTGCATCTCGCGGTCGGACAAGCCACCGCAAGTCTGGATCAGACGGTCCGACAAGGTCGATTTACCGTGGTCGATGTGCGCAATAATCGAAAAGTTACGAATGTGTTTCATCGAGCAAGAGTCACTCAAAATTAGTTAAGGTCAGTTATGGAGGCGCGATTTTACTGGATAACCCGGCTGACGGCCATTCTTTAGTCGCCAGCACCAGTGAAATAGCGCCTGTTCAGTCAGGGGAGAATGCGGACAGGGACGACCACGCCGAGCATCTGCGGGCCGTAGCGCCCCTGATCCAGGCGGTTGGAAAAGTAACGAACCAGTAAAAAGCCCAGCACGCCCCCCAGCAGGCAGCAGAGAATGGTAATTCCCTCCCCACCCGAGAGCAGCGGTGCCAGCCAGAGCTGCCCCAGCAAGGCGCCGGCCAACAGGCAGAAAAGCGGCAGCACATAGACCAGCGCCGCCCCGCGCAGCAGACTCTCCTGCGGGATACCGAGCCTCACTTGCTGGCCAACCCGCACCTCGGCGGTCAGCCTGACCCGCAAGCGGGGAGCTTTCAGGGGAAACGCCTTGGCCACGGTGCCGGTACCGCAGTTGGATTGCTGCTGACAACCACTGCAGGCGGAGCGACGCTCACACTCCACCCAGGCATGGTCACCCTCAATGGCCACCACGGTCGCCAGCTCTTCACTCATCTCATTCACGGCAACACCTCGGGTTCACACAATCAGGGGATCTGACCACGACTCGCCACGCTCGGCAAGCGGTGAAGAACCCCGCATCCCCCGTTACTGCACCGCTTCGTTGCGGGCCAGCGGCTGGACCGACTCGGCGATGCGCTTGGCGGTTTCGGCAGGCACCTCACCGACCACGGTGATCTCGACCCCCACCTCGTTGACATAGCTCACCAGCGAGGTCGCCCCCTGGCGGATCAGCTGCTGGCGCACCGCCTGCTTGGGATCCACCCGGGAGACGTAGACCGAGAGATCCACCAGCCCGTCGGAGAGCATCATGTAGTCCACCGGCATACTGGTGGTCACCAGCTGGTGCCGGTCTTGCGACAGCACCTTGAAGCCATCGGGCAGCCAGGTGATCTGCCAGTTCAACTGCTGTTGTGGCGCCGGATAGGCATCCTCCAGCGCCAGCGCCGGAGGCTGCTTGCTGTTGGCCAGCTTCACCAGCCAGGGGGCCGGTTTGCTCTGCAGATCCAGCTCGACACCGAGCACCTGCTCCACCAGATTGCCTTCCCGCTCGACCATGTCGATCCGCAGCAGCAAGTGGCTCTGCTCATCAATCCAGAGCACGAAACCATATTTGTCGGCCTCTTTAGGCACCAGCCTTACCACCTGCGCCACCACACCGGCAACCCGGCTGCGGCCGGCCAGCACAGGATCATAGCTCTCCAGCACCTGTGCCAGCGGCATCTTCACCAGGGTCGACCAGATGCCGGGGAAGCGGGCATCCTTCAGTGTGTAGGGATCGTGGCTGTTTTCAAAGAAGGTGTATTCGTTCTGGCGCTGGAGATACTCGATCGCCTTGCCGTCGAGGTAACTGAGGTGGGCCACTTCCTTGCCGTTGATCACGGCATGGCTGATCCGGATCGGTTCAAGACGCCCCTGACGGGCCTTGACCATGGACAACTCGAAATTCTGTTGCTGCACGGCACTCTGCATCTGCTGCAACAAGGCCTCGGCCGACTTATCGTCGGCCGAGGCCTTGGCACTAATCAGCAGGAGAGAGGCCAGCAAAATACGGCTGGACTGGCGCACGTTTGTATCCCTGACAATTCGTTATTGTTGGATCTGTCTGTCTTGCAACAGGCGCTGCTGCAACTGGTGGTCACGCAGGAAGGCGTTGATCCGCTCCCGCTGCTCCTGCATCTGCTGTTCGGTCAGCCCTTGCTGACGGGCACGGGCGCCATCCTGTTGCGGATAGTGAACACTCACAGGTGCCGCACTGCCACCGATTGGAATGGTATTGAGCACCGGATTGGCCGGAACGCCATCCTGTCCCTGATACTGCTGCACCCCGAAGATAACGGCAGCGGCCACAGATGCCGCAATGGCATATTGACCCAGCTGCTGACCGACACGGCGGAACAACGGAACCACATTGGAATCAGTCTTGACCGGCGCAACGGCAGGTTGCAGCACGGGAGCCGTCTCGACCGGCTTGGGTGCCAGTATGGTGGGCTCATCCTCCAGCGCAGCCATAATGCTGTCACTGAGATCCAGTTGCAGATTGACCGGCAGGTCACCCCGCATGGCATCGCCGATCAGGTGGTAACGACCCCAGGTATCTTGCAAGTCGGAGTCCATCTCCAGCTCGTTCAGTACCTCTGCGTCACTCAGGTCACCATCCATCAGGGCAGAGATTTGCTCTTTATTTGCCATAAGTTAACCCGTCTTTCCCCAGTTAATTCTCGATCAGAGGTTGCAGCTTTTTATCGATTGCTTCCCTCGCCCGGAAGATACGGGATCTGACCGTACCCACAGGGCAATCCATGATTTCGGCAATCTCTTCGTAGCTCAGCCCTTCCAGTTCGCGGAGGGTGATAGCTGTCCTCAGGTCTTCCGGCAATGCCTCTATGGCTGAAAACACGGTGCGTTTGATCTCGTCAGTCAGCGCCAGGTTTTCGGGGGTTGAGACCTCTTGCAAGGCTTCACCACCACCATAAGACTCCGCTTCGTCAGCCTCCACATCACTGCTGGGCGGCCTGCGCCCCTGGGAGGTGAGATAATTCTTCGCCGTGTTGACGGCAATTCGGTACAACCAGGTGTAAAAAGCACTTTCGCCACGGAATGTCGGCAATGCACGGTAGGCTTTTATAAAGGCCTCTTGCGCCACATCGGGCACATCACCGGGATTGTTGACATACCTGGCAACCAGGTTGACCACCTTATGCTGGTATTTTTTTACCAACAGGTTGAAAGCTGCTTTATCGCCGCGCTGGACCCGTTCAACCAGCTGTTCGTCCAGTAGATTCTGGTCGCTCATCAGAGCCGTAAAACCCCCATCAGGTTATCGTTTTTCTTTTCCGGCCCTTCCTAAGCGCACAAGTTCAGACAGGGTGAATCAGAGAAAGTTCGCTTCAATTGAAAAAAATGTGATGCAGGCTGCATCCTCGCCCTCGCTTGGGCTACCATGGTGCCAGTTCTTAATCCAGGCCAATGATACTTATGAAAGCAAGTGTTGAATACCTTTGCGATGTACTGATCATTGGCAGCGGTGCCGCTGGTTTGTCCCTCGCGTTGCGATTGGCAGACCACGCCAAAGTCCTGGTTCTGAGCAAGGGGCCCATCAGTGAAGGGGCCACTTTCTATGCGCAAGGAGGCATCGCTGCCGTTTTCGACGAAACCGACAGCATCGAATCCCACGTGAGCGACACGCTCAACGCGGGCGCCGGGTTGTGTGACCCGGCAGTGGTCGAGTTCACCGCTCGCCACGCCCGCGAATCCATCCAGTGGCTCATTCAGCAGGGGGTCCCCTTCGATCAGGAGGAGAACGCCGACGGCGAATCCCAGTACCACCTCACCCGCGAAGGTGGCCACAGCCATCGCCGCATCTTCCACGCGGCGGATGCCACCGGCAAGGCGGTGCAGCTCACCCTGATCGATCAGGTCCGTGCTCACCCCAATATCCAGCTGATGGAGCGCTTCAACGCGGTCGACCTCATCACCACCCGCAAGCTCAACCTGCCGGGCAACAAGGTGCTGGGGGCCTACGTCTGGAACCGCAACGCCGAGCAGGTCGAGGTGATCCGTGCCCGTTTCGTGGCGCTGGCCACCGGTGGCGCCTCTAAGGTCTACCAGTACACCTCCAACCCGGATGTGAGCTCTGGCGATGGCATCGCGATGGCATGGCGGGCCGGCTGCCGGGTGGCGAACCTGGAGTTCAACCAGTTCCACCCCACCAGCCTGTTCCACCCGGACGACCCCAACTTCCTGCTGACCGAAGCCCTGCGTGGCGAGGGGGCCTATCTGCGCCGCCCGGACGGCAGCCGCTTTATGCCGGAGTTTGACGAGCGGGCCGAGCTGGCACCGCGCGATATCGTCGCCCGCGCCATCGACCACGAGATGAAGCGGCTCGGGGCGGACTGCATGTATCTGGACATCAGCCACAAACCGGCCGATTTCATCATCAAGCACTTCCCGACCATTTATGAGCGCTGCCTCGCGGTTGGCATCGACATCACCAAGGAGCCGATGCCCATCGTGCCGGCCGCCCACTACACCTGTGGCGGCGTCATGATCGACAACAACGGCCAGACCGATATCCCCGGCCTCTACGCCATAGGTGAAGTGACCTACACCGGTCTGCACGGCGCCAACCGCATGGCCTCCAACTCCCTGCTGGAATGCGTGGTCTATGCCCATCAGGCGGGGGCCGATATTCTGGCCAAGCTGCCGATGAGCGTGGAGCCGCCACGCCTGCCGGTGTGGGACGAGAGCAAGGTGGAAGATTCCGACGAACTGGTGGTGATCCAGCATAACTGGCACGAGCTGCGGCTGATGATGTGGGACTACGTGGGGATAGTGCGTACCAACAAACGCCTGGCCCGCGCCAAGCGCCGCATCGACCTGCTCAAGCAGGAGGTGCAGGAGTACTACGCCAACTTCCGCGTCTCCAACAACCTGCTGGAGCTGCGTAACCTGCTGCAGGTGGCCGAACTTATCGTCAACTGCGCCCTGCAGCGCAAGGAGTCGCGCGGCCTGCACTACAACCTGGATCATCCAGATATGCTGCCGGACTCCAAACCGACCGTGCTGACCCCGGAGCGGGATTAATCCCTTTCCCGCAAAGCGTTGCAGCAATCAGTGACCCCGCCCCGGCGGGGTCACTTGTTTTCAACCGCTTTTCAGCCACAAAAAGAGTACCTTCAACCACATAGCTGCGGCTTATCGCGATAACTCAGCACACGGTCATCACGGGGAAAACTCCGTCAGTACCGGGACGGCAGAAAGTGGATGGCTCGTGCCAGCAGGCGGTAATGTTCGGGGGGAAGGGCGTCGGAGAAGAGCCACAGTTGCCGTGGCGACACAGCTCCACTCTCTTGCTGCTCGGGACAAAGCGCCAGCCTGAGCACACCGGGCAGAATGCGGCTTTTCTTGTCAAGCTGATAGCGACGACCTTGCCACTGTAGCCACTGGCCATCCCAGACGAGCTCGAACGGGGGCTCGGCAAGCGCACGCCAGCTCAGCCAGAGCGCCGCCAGCCAGACGGGCAGCAACAGCGCCCACTGCCAACCGGCAATCAGACCTGCCACCGGCCAGAGCAACAACAGAAAGAGGGCCACCAGCAAATATTGCTGATGGCGGGAGGGGTGAACCGTCATGATCACCCGCTCCACGGTATTACCCCTGGCGGTCGTGGCGCGCCTGATTGCGCTCCAGGATCATCGGGATCATTGCGGCAAATGCGGGATCGGCAGGGACACCATGACCCATGCACCATTTGAACAGATCCGGATCGTCGCTCGCCAGCAGGCGGATAAAGGTCTGCTGATCGGCTTCGCTCAGGGAGTCGAACTCGTGTTCGAAAAAGGGCATAAAGATCACATCCAGCTCGAGCATACCGCGACGGCAGGCCCACTTCAGGCGGGATTTTTCAACTGGGCTCAACATGGCACTCTCCTTACAAAGACCGGGGGATGGTACCAGCTGGATTTTCCGGCTGACAAACATTAGTTACGTCTTTACCATGCAGCTCACATACTTTCTCTCTGGAATACCATCGTGAGCCTGCAACCACCTGTTTTTCCTGCCGAGCCGACCCGCTTCCCCCTGACCAAGCTGGCCATCACCCGTATCAGCGGCCAGGATCGCGTCAAATATCTGCAAGGTCAGGTCACCTGTGATGTCAACGCCCTGCAACCGGGGCAACAGACCCCGGGCGGCCACTGTAATCCCAAGGGCAAGCTGTGGAGCAATTTCCGCCTGCTCTGCCTCAACGACAGCCTGCTGCTGCTGACCAGCCCTTCAGTGTTGGAACGTCAGTTGCCGGAGCTGAAGAAATTTGCCGTCTTCTCCAAGGTCGAGATCGCCGCCGATGAACGCCACGCCACCGGTCTGGCTGGCAAGGGCACAGATGCGTGGGTCGCCGCGCAGTTTGGTCTGGAGCAGAGCGGTTTGGTCGCTGGCGGCATGGCGGTGAAGATCGAACAGGATCGCTGGCTGCTGGTGAGCAATCAGCAAGCCGACGCCCTGCCGCAAGGTGACGAGTCACTCTGGTGGGGGCTCGAGATCAAGGCGGGTCTGCCGCACATGGAGGCGGTGCATCAGGGGGAGTTCATCCCGCAGATGCTCAACCTGCAGGCGCTGGATGGCATCAGCTTCAACAAGGGCTGCTACATGGGGCAGGAGACGGTGGCCCGCGCCAAGTATCGCGGCGCCAACAATCGCGCCCTGTTCTTGCTGGCGGGCACCACCGGCGAGCCGGTCGCCAGCGGCGATACCCTTGAGCTGCAACTGGGTGACAACTGGCGCCGTAGCGGCATGGTGCTCAACGCCTGGCAACAGGCCGGGCAGGTGTGGCTCACCGCCGTGCTACCAAAAGATACCGAGGCTGATGCCCAATTCCGCCTCAAGCAGGACGAAGGCTCCCGCCTCACCCTGCAACCCCTGCCTTACGCCCTGACCGAGTAAGGTCGGCTATCGAGGCACCCGCGCCAGCAGTGCCTCCTTCAGCCAGCGCCCCGCCTGCCCCAGCGGGCGGGCGCGATGCCACTGCAACTCCAGCGCCAGCGCGTGGCTGGCGATAAAGTCCGGCTCCAGCACCACCACTTCGCCTCGAGCCAACGGCTGATGCAGCAGAAATTCCGGGATGGCGGACCAGCCAAGGCCCCGCTTGACCAGCTCCAGCACCCCGAGATCCCCCTCGACCCACCACACCTGAGCCGAAATGCGAAACCGCTGGCGCTCGCTCCCTTCCCGTCGGCCGGTCACCATCAGCTGACGAGCCCCCTGCAGATCGACCTCCCGCAGCGGCTGCTTGCGAGCCAGCGGATGATCCGGTGACACCACCAGCGGCATGGTCACCTCCCCCAGCGAACGGGCGACAATCTCCCGCTGGGGATGCACCTTCTGATAACTGATGCCGAGCTGGGCCCGACCGGTCACCAGCATCTCGGTCACATCCTCCATCAGCGGGAAGAGCAGCTCCAGCTCCACGGTCGGGTAACGAGTGGCGAACTCCTCCAGCAGGGTGCCGAGCCAGGGGAGGTGGGAGTCATCATCGATGGCCAGAGTGAGGCGCGTCTCCACCCCGGCCGCCAGCTCCCCGGCAATGGATTGCAACCGTTCACTCTGCGCCAGCAGGATCCCCGCCTCCTGCACCATGCGGGACCCCGCCTCCGTCAGCTGCGGATAGCGGCCGCTGCGGTCAAACAGGGTGAGCGCCAGATCGATCTCCAGATTGGCGATGGCGCTGCTCACCACCGACTGCGCCTTGCCCAGCTTGCGGGCGGCAGCGGAAAACGAGCCGGTTTCGGCGGCCGCCAACAAGACCCTCAGTTGTTCCAGTGATGGCGTCATCTTATGGCCCTCCGGCAAGCTCTCTAATCCATCTATTTTAGCGATGGATACCAACATGAATCTATCACTAAATATCTATAGATTAACCTGCAATTCGTGAATGAACCTGATTGAGAGAGTGACTTATGCGTACCCGTAACGATCGCCTGCGCCATGCCATTGGCTTTGAATTTATTGGCCTGCTGATTGCCGCCCCGCTGGCCAGCTGGGTTACCGGGGTCGGGCTCAACCATATGGGCCCGCTGGCACTGTTCTTCTCGGTGCTGGCCACCGTCTGGAACTACATCTACAACATCGGGGTCGACAAGCTGCTGCTGAAATATCAGGGCCATACCCACAAGACCCTGTGGCAACGGGTGCTGCATACCTTCGGCTTTGAGGGCGGTCTGCTGATCGTCGCGCTGCCGGTCATGTCCTGGTGGCTGAGCGTCAGCCTGCTGGAGGCGCTGGTGCTGGATCTGGGCTTCGTCGTCTTCTATCTGATCTATGCCTTCGTCTACAACTGGGGCTATGACAAGGTGTTCCCCATCCCTCGCGAAGTGCCGCACGGCATGCCCCAAGAGGCGCGCTAAGGCACGAATCAGTTGGATTGAAACCGAGAAGTGAAGGTCAACAAGGGAAGGCAACAGAAGAAACGACACGGCCCCATCATGGCAGACATGATGGGGCCGCAAGAGGGGTCAGCGCTGGCAGGCCGGCTGATTCAGAGGTAAGGATTCAGGCCTGCCCGTCGCTCAAGCCTGGGCCTTGAGCTCTTCGCCGCTCTCGTCAGTTGCGACAGCCTCTTCAGGCTGCGCCTGAGCGGCCTGCAGCGCTTCCAGCTCGCTCTGATAATCGCTCAGGATCTGCTGGGCAACCGCCATATCTCCCTTGTGTTTGCGCTCGAACAGATGGTGCTGCACCACGCCGTTGAGATACTCCACCGTGATGGGCTGCTCCAGGGTGGCCATCAGCTCCTCTTTCTCCAGCTCGGCATTGATTTCATCGGCGGTCGTGCGCAGCAGCCCGGCCAATTGAACCAACATGCGGCGCTCACCTTCGCGCAGCAGGCTCAACATGCGGTTTCTCTGCTGCTCATTCTGTTGGGTCATACATTTCCTTACGTCAATTGGGAACAAGCCCGCTCATTCTGCCCTGTCCCCATGACAGCGTCTATCTCATGCCCCCCACAAATTTTTGGCGCTGGCTCACAAATGGCTACAGATGCTATTTGAAGCGCCTCTGGGGTATAGTAGCCGCTGATTTTCGGGCGCTTTTTTCACCTTCATCCGCAGACAGGGATGAGACGGCAAGGGCGCCTGCCCGGTTTACCCCAACGAGGTGAAGATCCGCTTTATGACCGACGCCATTGTGGTGCTCTGCACCTGCCCAGATCAAACCAGTGCCGACCTTCTCTGCGAGCAGCTGCTGAACCAGCGGTTGGCCGCCTGCATCAATCAACTGCCGGGCGTCACCTCCGTCTATCGTTGGCAAGGCAAGGTGGAGCGCGCCACCGAGATCCAGCTCATCATCAAATCCCGCCAATCGCGCTTTGCCGAGCTGCAGGCATGTATTCAAGCCAATCACCCTTATGAGGTGCCCGAGCTGCTGGCCCTGCCGGTGAGTGCCGGACTACCTGCCTATCTCGACTGGCTCAATGGGGAGACCGAATGACATTCACCCGCTTGCTCTCCCCCCTGTTGCTGCTCTGTGCCCTGTTGATGACAGCGGTGGGCAGCGCCCCAGCCCACGCCAGCGGCGCCGATCTGCTCAGCTCGCTGGGCATTGAGGCCAATGCCAAACCCAAATTTTTGCAGGTCGATGAGGCCTTTCAGATCGAGAGCGAACAGCGCGGCGATCAGCTGCTGCTGACCCTCCACATCGCCGACGATTACTACCTCTATCGCCACAGCCTGCGCTTCAAGGGGAACAGTCTCACCTTCAGCGAGCCGACCCTGCCAGAAGGCACCGAGCACGAGGATGACTTCTTCGGCAAGACCCGGGTCTACTACCAGCAGGTGAGCATCGTGGTGCCACTGAAGGAGGTAGGCGACGGCGCCACCCTGCGGGTGCGCTATCAGGGCTGTACCGACGGCCTCTGCTATCCGCCGACCGACAAGCTGATCGATGTGGCCCCGCTGGTCACGGCAACCACAGCATCCACTGCGGAAACGGCACAAAGCGTCGCACCGGTTAGCCAGCAGGATCAGCTGGCCGCTGCCCTCGGCCATCAGGGGTTCTGGCTCAGCATCGTCGCCTTCTTCGCGCTGGGGCTGGGGCTCGCCTTCACCCCCTGCGTCTTCCCCATGTATCCCATTCTGACCGGCATCATCGCCGGTGCCGGCCATCGCCTCTCTACCGGTCGCGCCTTCCTGCTCTCTCTGGTCTATGTGCAGGGGATGGCGGTCACCTACACCCTGCTGGGGCTGGTAGTCGCTCGGCAGGGCTGAAATTCCAGGCGGCGCTGCAACACCCCTATGTGCTGATCGGCCTCTCGGTGATGTTCGTGCTGCTGGCCCTCTCCATGTTCGGCCTCTACACCCTGCAACTGCCGAGCAGTTTGCAAACCCGTCTCTCCGGCCTCTCCAACCGCCAGCAGGGGGGCTCTGTGGTCGGGGTCGCCATCATGGGGATGATCTCCGGGCTGGTCTGCTCCCCCTGCACCACGGCGCCGCTCTCGGGGGCATTGATCTACGTGGCCCAGAGCGGCGATCTCTGGCTCGGCGGGGCGGCGCTCTATGCCCTCTCGCTCGGGATGGGGCTACCGCTGCTGCTGCTCGGCACCTCGGGTGGCAAGCTACTGCCCAAGGCGGGCGCCTGGATGGATGTGATCAAGCAGCTGTTTGGTTTTGCCCTGCTGGCGGTGCCGATCCTGCTGCTGTCACGACTCTGGAGCGATCAAGTTACTACCCTCGCCTGGCTCGGCTGGGGGCTGCTGCTGTGCGGCTATCTCTATCACCACAACCAGCACCAGCCCCACTCGGTGGCCAGAAGCGTGCGCGGCTTCGTGCTGTTGCTGGCGATGATCAGCGCCGTGGTAGTGGGCAAGGATCTGCTGCAACCGCCCCCCCTGCTGCCATCACGGCGGATGCCGGTCAAACGGCACCGCAGTTTATCCGCATCAAGACCCTGGCTGATCTCAAGGTGCAGCTGGCCGCCGCCCGCGGCAAGCCGGTGCTGCTCGACCTCTACGCCGACTGGTGCGTCGCCTGCAAGGAGTTCGAGCACAAGACCTTCAGTGATCCCGCAGTGCGGGAGCGCTTCGGCCAGATGGTGCTGCTGCAGGCGGATGTTACCGCCAACGACGATGCCGATATCGAGCTGCTCAACGGCCTCAATGTGCTGGGGCTGCCGACCCTGATCTTCTTCGACCGCGAGGGCAAGGAGCTGACAGGGCAGCGGGTCACCGGTTTTATGGGGCCTATCCCCTTTGCCAAACATCTCGAGATGGTAAGTGATGCACACTGAGTTGCGTCGGCTGCAGACAAGCGATGCACCTGCCTTGCAGCGGCTGTTCGAGCAGGCCCCCTCCTATCAGGCGGCGGTGAGCAATGACCCTCTCTCTGCACAGGCAGGAGAAGAGGAACTTGTCGCCTGCCCATCCGGCCTGCCTCTCTCCGACAAACATCTCATCGGCCGCTGGGAGCAGGGAGAACTCACCGCTGTCATTGATCTGCTGCGCGGCTACCCCAATCCAGACTCCGCCTATCTGGGTCTGTTACTGGTGGGGGAACCCTGGCAAGGGAGTGGCCGTGGTCAGTCGCTCTATCTTCACGCCTGCACGATGGCAAGCTCATGGGGGGCTACCCGGCTTCGCCTGTCAGTGATTGCCAGCAATGAGAGTGCTCTATCCTTCTGGCTGCGCAGAGGGTTCACCGAGTGCTATCGCCGCGAGCTGGCTGGTTATCGGGCCGAGGCCATCGTGCTGGAACGTTCACTGGAACCGTGAGCCGAGGTTTGCCGCCGCGCATTCGCGTGGCACAATCGCCCCTCTCGTTTTGCACTTGTCCGGAGTTTTGATGAAAAAGTGGTTCATCCCCCTGCTAGCCCTCTGGCTTTATGGCTGCAGTGCAGGGCCCGGTGAAGAGGATATCCGCCAGCAGGTCACCGCCAAGCTGCTGGCCGAGACAGACGCCAACCTGTTCGATATCAGCGACTTCACCATCCTCGGCAAGGAGGAGCGGATGGAGGGGGTCTATCTGGTCAAGGTGAGTTACCAGCTCCACTTCAAGCAGGGGCTCGATCAGTTGCAGGTGTTGCACGACGAGGACCTGGTCTACGACCGGGTTGGCCCCTTCCAGCAGGAGATGGGGCTGATGGAGCTCGAGCGTAAATATGGCGAGTTCGAGGCGGGCCAGGTGCTGCCACAAGAGGCCGAGGTGTGGATGATGAAGGACGAACAGGGGTGGCGGCTGGCGGAACCGGCCCAATAAAGCGCTTTCCGCCCCTTATGCTCTGCAACGACTCTCCTACCGTTGCCAACCAGCTCAAACCTGGGTATCGACCCGATACCCTTTTCGCTCTGCAGGTTCGCTCGGCAGCTTGCTGGCCAACCCTGACAGCACCTCCTTGAGGGTGACCCCGCTCTCTGCCGCACCGCTGCTCTCCAGCAGCTTGGTCAGCTGGCTCTGCAAGGGGTTGACCGCTTCAAGCTCGACTCCTTGCTCGCTCTCTTTTCCCTGTCCGCCCTGTTGATCCAGCGTCTCCAGCAGGCGCTCCAGATCCCGCTTGAGCGGGTTTTCGCTGCTGTCGGCGATGACGAGTTTGCGCTGTTCCTGCTCTTGCCGCTGTTGTTGCTGCAATGCCAGCTGTTGCTCCTGCTGCTGTTGCAGGGAGCCCATCATGGTGTTGATGAACGCTTCCAGCGAATCCCTGATTGAAACAGTGCCACCGCCGCTGCTCTCTCCTTGCGATGACAGCCCCAGCTCATCCAGCACAGCGCCAAGGTCGCGCACCAGGCTGTCACTGCCTGTTGATGGTGAAGTTGCAGCCCTCTCTTGTGCCTGCACAGCGGAAGAACCCTGCCGTTGCGCCAGCGGGCTGAGCCCGCCTGACGCGACCACATTTATCTCCATCTTGGCCCTCCTCTCCCCGTCCTCGGCCCTTTCTCGGCAAATATTCCGGCAATCTGACAACCCCTTGCCCCTTGGCAGATAACCGCACTCACACCTAAAAGATAGCGCCAACCGGACGAGATTGGCGCGAATGCATCTTTTGGTCTATCAGACGGAACGATAGTGCTAACCCGCTATAAACAAGGGCTGGCAAGGGGGCTTAGTTCAGCCAGCACTGTGCCGGCTGACAATCGGAGTCAGAAGATATCCTTCATCCGGTGCCACAACATTCCTAGTGCCAGCAGCGGGGAGCGCAGCGCCGGGCCGCCGGGGAAGGTGATATGGGGCACACTGGCAAAGAGATCGAAGCCCCGGCTCTCGCCACGGATCGCCTCGG
Source organism: Aeromonas sp. 84A (assembly GCF_051919345.1). Lineage (NCBI taxonomy): Bacteria > Pseudomonadati > Pseudomonadota > Gammaproteobacteria > Aeromonadales > Aeromonadaceae > Aeromonas > Aeromonas sp. 84A. Next base: position 1,283,917 of record NZ_JBQBEW010000001.1, on the reverse strand, counting down.
CCACCAGCTTGCCCGCCATATGGGTGGCATTGAGGCCGTGACCCGAATAGGCCTGGGCGTAGAGCACGTTTGGGTATTCCTTCAAGCGGCCAATCTGCGGCAGCCGGTTGGCGCCGATCCCGATCATGCCGCCCCACTGAAACTCGATGGCAGTGCCAGCCAGCTCGGGGAAGACTCGCAGCAGCTTGGGCAACATAAAGGCCTTGATATCGCGGGGATCCCGGCCGGAGTAGTTGCAGGCGCCGCCAAACAGCAGGCGGCCATCGGCGGAGAGGCGGTAGTAGTCGAGGGCCACGTTCTGATCGCACACCGCCATGTTTTGCGGCAGCAAGCGCTGGCGCAAGCGGCGATCCAGCACTTCGGTGGCGAGGATGTAGGAGCCCGCGGGCAGCACCCGCCCCCCCAGCTCCGGATTGAGGTCGTTGAGATAGGCGTTGCAGCCGATCACCAGATAATCGGCGGTGACCCGGCCATGAGCCGTGGTCACCTCGACCTGCTTGCCGTAATCGATATGGGTCACTCTGGAGTGTTCAAACAGGGAGACCCCGAGGCTGGCGGCGGCGTGCGCCTCGCCGAGCGCAAGATTGAGAGGATGCAGGTGGCCGGAGCCCATGTCGATAAGGCCGCCGATGTAGCGATCCGACCCCACCACTGTATGGATATCTTCACGCGGGACCAGCTTGAGTTCGTGCTCATAGCCGAGGCTCGCCAGATGCTCTAGATCCTCTTCAAAGCCAGCCAGATGGCGCTGACGAGTGGCCAGATCGCAGTAGCCCCAGGTGAGATCGCAGTCGATATTGAAACGCTCCACCCGCTCGCGCACCAGCTGCACCGCCTCCAGCCCCATCAGGTCGAGCTCGCGAACCCCCTCCTCACCAATCCAGCGGGCGAACTGGCTGGTATCGTGGCCGATACCGCGAATAAGCTGACCGCCGTTGCGCCCGGAAGCACCCCAGCCGATGCGGTTGGCCTCCAGCAAGGCGACCTTGTAACCAGCATCAGCCAGATTGATGGCGGTATTGAGACCGGTAAAACCGCCGCCGATGATGCAGACGTCAGCCTTGTGCTCCCCCTCCAGCTCGGGCCACTGTTGCGAGTCGTTGCGGGTGGCCGCGTAGTAGGAGGCGACGTGCTCCTGATATCCGTTGTGCTTTCCTGCCTGCATACTCAGCATCCTGCCTTGGTTGCAAATTGTTTAATAAAATAAGCAAAGTTGTTTCGATAATACCCAGTTCCCCCTCCACTCACCAACCGGTGCGGATCACAGAAATGCAAAAGGCGCCCCGAAGGGCGCCTTTTCATGCAATCAAGGTGCTGTAACGAATTACAGTACGTCGATGGCGTTCAGGTCGGAGAATGCTTTCTCCAGACGAGCGATCATGGAAGTCTGACCTTCACGCAGCCATACGCGCGGATCGTAGTACTTCTTGTTCGGCTTGTCGGCGCCTTCCGGGTTGCCCAGCTGGCCTTGCAGGTAAGCTTCGTTCTTCTTGTAGAAGTTCAGCAGACCTTCCCAGGTTGCCCACTGGGTGTCGGTGTCGATGTTCATCTTCACTACGCCGTAGGAGATGGACTCGCGGATCTCTTCCAGAGTGGAACCTGAACCACCGTGGAATACGAAGTCCAGAGACTTGGCTGGAACGCCAAACTTCTCGGAAACGTACTTCTGGGAAGCGTCCAGGATGGACGGGGTCAGCTTGACGTTACCCGGCTTGTATACACCGTGTACGTTACCGAAGGAGGCAGCGATGGTGAAACGCGGGCTGATCTTGGACAGACGCTCGTAAGCGTAAGCAACATCTTCCGGCTGGGTGTACAGAGCGGACTGATCCATGTGGCTGTTGTCGACGCCGTCTTCTTCGCCACCGGTGCAACCCAGTTCCAGTTCCAGAGTCATGTTCATCTTGGCCATGCGGGTCAGGTACTCGCAGCAGATGTCGATGTTCTCTTCCAGAGACTCTTCGGACAGATCCAGCATGTGGGAGGAGAACAGCGGCTTGCCGGTTTCAGCAAAGTGCTTCTCGCCCGCTTCCAGCAGACCGTCGATCCACGGCAGCAGCTTCTTGGCAGCGTGGTCGGTGTGCAGGATTACCGGCACGCCGTAAGCTTCGGCAACAGCGTGAACGTGCTTGGCACCAGAGATGGCACCCAGGATGGCAGCTTTCTGACCTTCCAGCTTCAGACCCTTACCGGCGGTGAACACGGCACCACCGTTGGAGAACTGAACGATAACCGGCGCTTTAACCTTGGCGGCAGCTTCCAGTACGGCGTTCACGGAGTCGGTACCAACGCAGTTTACGGCCGGCAGAGCAAAGCCGTTCTCTTTAGCGATGGCGAACACTTTCTGAACGTCATCACCAGTGATCACGCCGGGTTTTACGAAGTCGAAAATTTTCTTAGACATGTTTAATCGTCCTGTCTCGTATGCCGTTAATAAAAAATGGGGGGTTCATCATGAACCGGCACAGCGGGCACATGATAAACGAAACGGGAGGCTTTTGCCCCCCGTTCCGGGTCAATTAGGCTTTGGCGCGCTGTTCCAGAATCGCAACAGCCGGCAGTACCTTGCCTTCTACGAACTCCAGGAAGGCGCCGCCGCCAGTGGAGATGTAGGAGACTTTGTCAGCGATGCCGAACTTGTCGATAGCAGCCAGGGTGTCACCACCGCCAGCGATGGAGAAGGCCGGAGAAGCAGCGATGGCTTCAGCGATAACCTTGGTGCCTTCAGCAAACTGGTCAAACTCGAATACACCAACCGGGCCGTTCCACAGGATGGTCTTGGCGTTCATGATGATGTCAGCCAGGGCCTTGGCAGAATCCGGGCCGATGTCGAAGATCATGTCGCCGTCGGTCACGTCAGAGACGGACTTGATGGTCGCCGGAGTGGATTCGGAGAACTCGGCACCTACAACCACGTCGGTGGTCACAGGAATGTTGGTCTCGGCAGCCAGTTTCTTGGCGGTGTCGATCAGGTCGTGCTCGCACAGGGACTTGCCGACGTTGTGACCGGCAGCAGCGATGAAGGTGTTGGCGATGCCACCACCGACAACCAGCTGGTCAGCGATTTTGGAGAGGGATTCCAAAACGGTCAGCTTGGTGGAGACCTTGGAGCCGCCAACGATGGCAACCATCGGGCGCTCGGGCTTCAGCATGGCTTTGCCCAGCGCTTCCAGTTCACCCGCCAGCAGCGGGCCGGCACAAGCGACCGGAGCGAACTGAGCCACACCGTAGGTGGAACCTTCGGCGCGGTGAGCAGTACCGAACGCATCCATTACAAAGACGTCACACAGGGCGGCGTATTTTTTGGCCAGCTCTTCGGTGTTCTTCTTCTCGCCTTTGTTGAAGCGGCAGTTTTCCAGCACAACCAGCTCACCGGCAGCGACTTCTACGCCATCCAGGTAATCCTTGGCCAGGCGAACCGGGCAGGACAGAGCGTCTTTCAGATAGTTGACAACCGGAGCCAGGGAGAATTCTTCGTTGTATTCACCCTCGGTCGGACGACCCAGGTGGGAGGTGATCATCAGCTTGGCGCCCTTTTCCAGAGCCAGCTTGATGGTCGGCAGAGTCGCAACGATACGTGCATCGGAGGTGACCTTGCCGTCTTTTACCGGTACGTTCAGGTCAGCACGGATCAGAACGCGTTTACCCGCCAGATCCAGGTCAGTCATCTTGATAACAGACATATTCAGTCCTCTATATTTTCCAGGTAATGTTAAAAACAGTAACCTTTCGCCCGGGGCAGGCTCAGCCTGCGGCCATCATGGCCCGGGTGGTATCCAGCATCCGGTTCGCGAAGCCCCATTCGTTATCGCACCACATCAACATCTTGACGAGGTTGGCATCGCTCACCCGGGTCTGGGTACCATCAATGATGCAGGAGTGTGCATCATGATTGAAGTCTACGGAGACCAGCGGTTCTTCCGTGTAATCCAGAATACCGTGTAATGTACCTCTGGATGCCCGTTGCAGGGCTTGATTTACGTCAGTAACTGTCACTTTTTTACGAACAGTAATACTGAGATCCATCGCTGTTACATTGATGGTCGGCACCCGCACCGCGATCGCCTCAAACTTGCCGGCGAAGTGGGGCAGGATACGCTCCAGCCCCTTTGCCAGCTTGGTGTCCACCGGAATGATGGACTGACTGGCAGCGCGGGTTCGGCGCAAGTCACTGTGGTAGGCATCGATGACTTGCTGATCGTGCATGGCCGAATGAATTGTCGTAATAGTACCACAATTTATCTCGAATTCTCGATGCAATGTTTCAATCACCGGCACCACGCAGTTGGTGGTACAGGAGGCGTTGGAGACGATTCGCTCGCGACCCGTCAGCACCTGATGATTGACCCCGTAGACCACGGTGGCATCCACATCCGCATCCGCCGGGTGGGAGAAGAGCACCTTGCCCGCCCCCGCCGCCAGATGCAGCTCGGCATCGGCCCGCGAGCCAAACACCCCGGTGCAATCGAGCACCACATCGACCCCCAGCGCCCGCCACGGCAGCTTTGACGGATCCCGCTCGGCAAACAGGGAGATGAGATCCTCCCCCACCAGCATGCTGTTGCCCGCCAGTTGCACCGGATGGTGGAAGCGACCGTGACTGGTATCGTAACGGGTCAGGTGCACCATGGCCTCGGGGGCCGCCAGCTCGTTGATGGCAACGATCTTGATGGTCTTGTCGCGCCCGCTTTCATAGAGGGCTCGCAACACGTTGCGACCGATCCGCCCGTAACCATTGATGGCAATCTTGATCATCGAGAATCCGTTTCCTTGAACCAGCAACAGGGCGGCGTACCGGCCGCCCGAGAGCCCCGGCTACGACAGCAGGGCCTCCTTGAATTCACCGCGGGCCAGCAGTGCGGCCCCGAATACCCCGGCACTGTCACCAAGGGCAGGAGCAATAATGGGGGTTGCGAAGCGTGGATTAAAGAGGAAGGGCAAAATAGTCTGCCGCCCGGCGCTGTAAAGGCTCTGCACATTGCCCACCCCGCCGCCGATGACGATCACATCCGGGTCGAGAATATTGACCACGTTGGCCAGCGCCTGACCAAACAGCAGATGCAACCGGTCGATGGTGAGCTTGGCCACATGATCATGGGCGGTGGCAGCCGCGATTTGCGCCAGCGAGAGGCTACGCTTGGCCTTGGCCTCGTACCAGGCCTCCAGCGCCGGGCCGCTGATCAGGGTCTCGACGCAGCCGCGCTTGCCGCAGTAGCACTCGGGGCCATCAGGGGAAAGTACGTTGTGGCCCCACTCACCGGCGATGCCGTGGTGGCCGTTGAGGATCTGGCCGTTGATGACGATGCCGGAGCCGACCCCGGTACCCATGATGATGCCGAACACCACTTTCGCATCGGGATGGTGCTGACGCACTGCACCGAGATGGGTTTCTGCCAGCGCGAAGCAGTTGGCATCGTTGGCGATCAGCACCGGCACGCCCAGCTTGCGCTCCAGATCCTCCTTGAACGGCTTGCCGTTGAGCTCGGTGGTATTGCAGTTCTTCATCAGGCCGGTCTGCGGATCACGCGCCCCCGGCGTCCCCATGCCGATGACGGTCGGGCGTTGACCAATCTTCTCGGCGCACTCAGCTACCAGCTTGGCGATCTGGCCGATCATGTGCTCATAACCGCCCGCCCGCTCGGTGGGGATGCGGTGGCGCAGCAGCACCTCGTCACCCTCCAGCACCACGCATTCACACTTGGTACCGCCAAGATCGATACCCCAATCCAGTGACTTGCTGCTCATCTTGCCTCCTGCACTGGCGCCACGCTCTCGTGTCGCAGCGCCATTCTTTAATGTAAAACGGGGCCTTGCGGCCCCGGATTTCAAACAAACTCTTCTTCTCTCGCCCCGGCCTTAGCGACCGTGGTACTGGGCGGAGAGCTCGTGTACCGCGTTGACAAACACACCGGCGTGATCCGGGTTCACATCCTGATGGATGCCGTGGCCGAGGTTGAAGACGTGGCCATTACCGTGACCGAAACCGGCCAGAATGGAGGCGACCTCTTCACGGATGCGAGCCGGGGTAGCGTAGAGCATGGAGGGATCCATGTTGCCCTGCAGCGCCACCTTGTCGCCGACCCGGCGCTTGGCGTCGGCAATGTCGGTGGTCCAGTCCAGACCCAGCGCATCGCAACCGGTGGCGGCGATCTGCTCCAGCCACTGACCGCCGTTCTTGGTGAACAGGGTGACCGGCACGCGGCGACCGTCATGCTCGCGGATCAGGCCATCGACAATCTTGTGCATGTACTGCAGGGAGAAGTCGCGGTAATCGCGCGGAGTGAGCACGCCGCCCCAAGTGTCGAACACCATGACCGCCTGGGCACCCGCCTTGATCTGGGCGTTGAGGTAAGCAATCACGCTGTCGGCCAACTTGTCGAGCAGCAGGTGCAGGATTTGCGGCTCTGCGTACATCATCTGCTTGATCTTGGTGAACGCCTTGGAGCTGCCCCCCTCCACCATGTAGGTGGCCAGAGTCCATGGGCTGCCGGAGAAGCCGATGAGCGGCACTTCGCCCTTCAGCTCACGGCGAATGGTGCGCACCGCGTTCATCACATAGCCCAGCTCATCTTCCGGATCTGGAATGGGCAGCGCCTGCACGTCGGCCATGGAGGTGATCGGACGCTCGAAGCGCGGGCCTTCACCCTGCTCGAAGTAGAGACCCAGCCCCATGGCATCGGGCACGGTGAGGATGTCGGAGAAGAGGATGGCGGCATCGAGCGGGTAGCGGCGCAGCGGCTGCAGGGTGACTTCACAGGCCAGCTCGGCGTTGCGGCACAGGGACATGAAATCCCCCGCCTGGGCGCGAGTCGCCTTGTATTCCGGCAGATAACGGCCAGCCTGGCGCATCATCCATACCGGGGTCATGTCCACGTCCTGACGCAGCAGGGCGCGCAGGTATCGATCGTTCTTCAGCTCTTTCATCCCAGTTCCTGAGTTCGTATCACGCATAAAATGGCGGTCATAATACCACTTTGCCCACCGGATCGGACTGCCCAAAACGTGGCAAATGGGCGCACGGTTGCAAAGATGTGAAGGGGCGCAAACCTGACCGCCCCGCTTGTAACAAGAAGTGCAAAAAGATTGGCGAAAAGATAAGCGCCGTTACCCCTAGCCAGCCAGTGACAACTCGATCAGCCGCCGAGCAATGGTGCCGTGAGGCGGCAAACGCGGCAGCCGGTCGGCGGCAAAGAAAGCGGCTGCGACCAGCTCGTCATCCTGCACCAGGATCTCGCCGCTCTCGTAGTCGGCGGTAAAGCCCATCATCAGGCTGTGGGGGAAGGGCCAGGGCTGGCTCGCCACATAGCGCACATTGCGCACCCGGATGCCGCTCTCCTCGAACACCTCCCGTGCCACGCACTGCTCGAGGTTCTCCCCCGCCTCCACAAAGCCGGCCAGCACGGTATACATGGGATCGTCCGCCTGGTAGTGACGGCGATGAGCCGCCAGCAGGATCTCCGGCCCCTTGCGCACCGCCACGATAATGCAGGGGGAGATGCGCGGATAGACGCTGTGCCCTTGCTGGCACACCTGCGCCCACTCCCCCGCCTTCGGGGTCATGGGGGCGCCGCACTCGCCGCAGAAACGGTGGGTGCGGCGGAAGGTAACGAGCTGCCAGGCACGACCTGCGAGGCGAAAGCCCTCTTCGTCTCCCGCCACCATCAGCTGGCGCAGCGGGCTCATGGCCCTCGTGTCGGCCTCATCACCCAGATCGAGCAGATAGCAGGGCAGCCCCTGCCACTCATCAAAACGCTCGAAACGGGCACCGGCCAGCGCTGCGGGCAGGCACGCTTTACTTCCTTGTGGCACCTCTCCCTGCTGATCGAGCAGTACCAGATGATCGCCCCCCAGCACGAACCAGCGGGCTTGTTCGGTTAATGACATCAGATAAACACTCTCGTTAAAACAGAACCCTGACCACGGCGGGCCCGCCAAGGGGCAAACGCCGCGCGAATGACTCCCATCTTACGACCAGCACGGGTCGCTGACGACCCCGCCGTGGCCGATTGTCCCATTCGTAAAAAACGGATGGTGCAAATGATGGTGCAAATAAAGAGGCCGCCCGAAGGCGGCCCGTTGTTATCCGGCATCCCGTATCCGGCCTCTATCGATATCGACGCGGATCAGGCATCGCCCATCGCCAGCAAGGAGGCGTTGCCGCCCACAGCAGTGGTGTTGATGGTTCGGGTCTTCTCGGTAACAAACCGCCCGAGATAGTGAGGGCCACCCGCCTTGGGGCCGGTGCCGGAGAGCCCCTGCCCGCCGAACGGCTGCACCCCGACCATGGCGCCGATCTGGTTGCGGTTGATGTAGACGTTGCCCACGTTGATACGGCTCGCCAGCTCCTCGGCGTGGGATTCGTTGCGGCTGTGGATCCCCAGCGTCAGGCCGTAGCCGGTACCGTTGATGTCGCTGATCACCTTGTCCAGATCCCGGGTGGCGTAGCGCACCACGTGCAGGATGGGGCCGAACTGCTCCTTGGCCAGCTCGCGGATGGAGCCGATCTCCAGCGCGGTCGGCTGAACGAAGTGTCCCTCCATGGTCGCGGCGGGCATCGGCGCCTGGGCAATCAGGCGAGCTCGCGGGATCATCCGGGCCAAATGGGCATCCAGCCCCGCCTTGGCATCAGCATCGATCACCGGGCCGACGTCGGTGTTGTGCTCGGCCGGGTTGCCCACTTTCAGCTCCTGCATGGCGCCGGTGAGGATCTCCAGCACCCGCTCTGCGATCTCCTCCTGCAGATAGAGCACCCGCAGGGCCGAGCAGCGCTGACCGGCGCTCTGGAAGGCAGCGCTCACCACGTCGCGCACCACCTGCTCCGGCAGGGCGGTGGAGTCGACGATCATGGCGTTCTGACCACCGGTTTCGGCGATGAGCGGCAGGATGGCACCATCGCGCTGGGCTAGAGTCATGTTGATCAGCTTGGCGATCTCGGTGGAGCCGGTGAAGCAGACGCCGCCAATGCGCGGATCGGCTGTCAACTTGGCCCCCACGGTAGCACCGTCACCGGGCAACAATTGCAGTACGTCGCCCGGAATACCGGCCTGATGGGCCAGCGTCACCGCCAGATGTGCGATAAGGCCGGTCTGCTCCGCCGGTTTGGCGATGACGGTATTGCCGGTGGCCAGCGCAGCGGCGATTTGGCCGAGGAAAATCGCCAGCGGGAAGTTCCACGGGCTGATGCAGACAAACACCCCGCGCCCCTGCAGGAACAGCTCGTTCTGCTCGCCGGTGTAGCCGGGCAACAGGGTCGCCTGCCCCATCAGGCCGCGGGCCTGCACCGCGTAGTAGCGGCAGAAATCGACCGCTTCACGCACTTCATCGATGCCATCTTGCAGCAGCTTGCCCGCCTCGCGGGTACAGAGGGAGACGAACTGCTCGCGGTTCGCTTCCAGCAGATCCGCCAGCTTCTCCAGCGCGGCGGCCCGCTCGCTCACCGGGGTTTCGCGCCAGCGCGGGAAGGCGGCGTGGGCAGATGCCAAGGCTTGCTCCACCGCCTGCTCGTCGGCCCAGTGGATCTTGCCGACGGTGAGGCTCACATCCTGCGGGCTCAGCACAGTGTGGGCTTCGCTGCGCTTGAGGGTCTCACCATCGACGATGGGCCCTGCCAGCCACTGCTTGCTCTCCAGCTCTTTCAAGCGGGCGAAGAAGGGGCGCTGGATGGAGAGGATGTTCATGTTGACGCCGCTGGAGTTCTTGCGGTCGGTGAAGAGGTTCACCGGCTGCGGAATCCGGTCGTTGGCAAAGCCGGAATAGCGCTTGAGGGTGCGCAGCGGATGCTCGGCCAGCGAGTCCACCGGGGTGTTGGGATCCACCAGCTTGTGAACGAAGGAGGTGTTGGCCCCGTTCTCCAGCAGGCGTCGCACCAGATAGGGCAGCAGATCCTTGTGGGCGCCGACCGGCGCATAGATGCGGCAGTGCAGGCCGGGATTGTCGTTCAGCACGGCGTTGTGCAGCTCCTCCCCCATGCCGTGCAGACGCTGGAATTCAAACTGGCGATCACCGGCCATCTCCAGAATGCTGACCACGGTATTGGCATTGTGGGTGGCAAACTGGGGGGCGATAAAGCCGCGAGTCGGCTCGCTCAGCAGGTAGCGGGCGCAGGCGAGGTAGGAGATATCTGTGCCCGCCTTGCGGGTAAAGAGCGGGTAGCCGGGCAGGCCAGCCTGCTGGGCATATTTCAGTTCGCTGTCCCAGTAAGCGCCTTTTACCAGTCGCACCGGAATGAGGTCACCCTGCTCGCGGGCCAGCGCGGTGAGCCAGCAGAGTACCGGCAGGGCGCGCTTGGAGTAAGCCTGCACCACCATGCCGAGCTTGCCCCAGCCGCGGTTGGCATCGGAGCGGTAGAGCTGCTCGAACAAGTCCAGCGACAGCTCGAGGCGGTCCATCTCCTCGGCATCGATGCTGATGGCCACATCCTTGTCGCGGGCCAGACGCACCAGCCCCACCAGCCGCTCGCACATCTCGCCAAGTACCCGCTCACGGTTGGCCACGTCATAACGCGGATGGAGCGCCGAAAGCTTGATGGAGATGGAGGGGGCCGGGCCGCCGTCGCTGATCCGCTCGTTGCCCACCGCCTCGATGGCGTTGCGGTAATCAGTCAGATACTTGTCGGCATCCTGCATGGTCAGTGCCGATTCACCCAGCATGTCGTAGGTGTGGGTGTAGCCCAGCTCGCGGGATTTGCGGCTCGCCTTGAGGGCTTCTTTCATGTCGCGACCCAGCACGAACTGCTTGCCCATGATCTTCATGGCGGCGTACATGGCGGAACGCACCACCGGCTCCCCCAGCTTGTTGACCATGCGCCCCAGCAGGTTGGCCGGGTTGCCGTCGAGCTTCTTGTCGAGCTTGATGATCTTGCCAGTCAGCATCAACCCCCAGGTGGAGGCGTTGACCAGAGTAGAGTCGCTCTTGCGGAAATGGGACGACCAGTTGGCGCCGGAGAGCTTGTCCTTGATCAGGGCGTCGGCGGTCTCGGCATCGGGAATGCGCAGCAGCGCCTCGGCCAGACACATCAGGATAATCCCCTCCTGGGTATCCAGACTGTACTCCTGCAGGAAGGCGTCGATACCGTCACCGGAGCCGCTCTCCTTGCGCACCTTGGTCACCAGAGTACGGGCACGCTGGGTCACCTGCTCCAGCGAGGCGCCATCCCCCGGCAGCATGGCCGACAGTTCGGCCAGATAGGCATTTTCATCCACCACATAGTTCTGGGTGATGGCTTCGCGCAGGGCGGCCAGATCAGAGGGGATATAGTCAGCGGCAAGCACTTGAGTAGCTTTGAACATATGGGGTCTTCCTGTACGCCCTAGGGCTGATATCGACAAAGGCGGACGTGCCGCCGAAACGCCGATAATGTATACAATGTTGCACCCTATATGAAATGAATTTGTTGCCACTCTTTAACAAAGATCGCTCATTCACCCCATGAATTCCCTTTTGAAGCCAATACGCCAGCAAGCGTGAGGGTCATCTGACTTCATTTTGTATACGATCTGCCGCCGCTCTATCGCAAAGCAGCCACGCATTCCGCCCAATACGCCCCAAAAAAAGAAGGGCCGCCACGGCGACCCTTCTCAGCAATTCATTCAGCCAGATGCTGTCAGTTCATCCAGCGATCGCCGCGGCTGCGACGACGAGGCAGCATGGGCAACAGGATGCCAAGCAGGATACCGGCACCCACCATGGCACCACCACGAATAAACCAGTCCATCTGCATGTCGTGCTCCTGGTTGTCGTAGCTCTGGGTCAGGGCATCATTCTGCTCTTTGAGATTGCTCATCTCCTCACCCTGACTGACCAGCTGGGCCTTGAGAGCAGCGATCTCCTTGCTCTGGGCAGCGATCTGGCCATCCTTCTCGGTGAAGCGTTTCTCGTTGTCACCGTTGAGGTTCTGCAGGCGATCTTTAAGCTCATCGCGCTCTTTTTCCACCTGGGGCAGACGCTCGCGCAGGCTGATCTGGCTCTGCAGTTCGCTGTTCTTGATCCACCCCTCGCGGCCACGACCGTCCACCACCTGGGTGAAACCGGCCTCGCTGTTCACCGCCTTTACCTCCAGCGGTTCACCAGCCTTGACGCTGCCAAGGATCCGGTACTGGGTACCCGGGCCATTGTGGATATAGGTAAAGATGTTGTCTGAAACATAACGGGTATCGGCCAGTGCCTGTTGGGCACACAAGCAGATCAAAATCCCGAGAAGGGCGCGCATGGTCGATCGATTCTCTTTTTCAGGTTTGGACAAGAGGTTGAATGTTAAGCCGCCAGCAGGTTAAAGGACAAGCAAAGAAAAAGCACCTCCCCCGGATTAAAGAGCGCAGAGTTGCGAGTCACCTCGCAACTTGCCCGTCCGCGGCCTCACTTGTTTTTCAGCTCCTGCACCTCGCTGCGCAGGGCGCGGATCTCCCGCAGCAGCTCCTCTTGCTGGTTGTTGTAGTGATGACGCCACTTGTCGGTCTCACCATCCCCCTTGTTGGGCTGCAAAAACAGGCTGGCCATAAAACCGCTGATGGCACCGAACAGACCGACCCCGAACAGGATCAGCAGGCTGGCGACAAACCGCCCCTCCTCGGTCTTGGGCACCAGATCCCCGTAACCCACTGTCGAGAGGGTCACCAGCGTCCACCAGAACGCGTCATAGGGTGTCTCAATCTGGCTGCCGGGCTGGCCTGACTCAATCCAGTACATGACGCCGGAACCCACCCCCAGCAGCAGAAAGAAGAGGAACAGGATGCCGGAGAGAGTGGTCTCGTTGCGCTCGCGACGGAACATGGCCCAGAGATCCGGGTGCTCCTTGAACAGCTGATAGACCCGCCACAGCTGGATCAACCGCGCCCAGCGCAGTTGCTCCGCCATCGGCAGGCTACCCGGCAGATAGATCCAGTTAGCCTTGAAATAGGCCTTGCGATCGGAGGCCCGGATCCAGCCATAAGCAAAGTGCGCGAGGAAGAAGTAGCAGATCAGACTGTCGAGGTCATAGAAGAGCTGCAGGGTCTGTGGTGTCAGGCTCTCATGGCCCCACCAGCGGGCCGTCACCAGCACAACCGAGATAATCGACAGAAATGCCATCAGCAGATCCATCGCCCGCAGATGAGTTAAGTGATGTCGCATACATTTTCCAACTTTAAGCACAGTGCAAATTAATAAAAGAGAAGATAATGCCGATAGTCCTGAGGGCAAAGGAAAAAACGGCTTTTAAAAGGAGAATGACAATGCAGCTGAACCTGCTGGAGAAAAGAATGAGCAACATCCGGTTGGTACCCAAAGTGGTGCTGCTGATGGTGTTCAGTACCCTCCTGCTACTGACAAAACTCTGGTTTGACGCCAACAATCTGGAAGCGACCCTGCTCAGCGAAGGGCTCGATCCCGCCAAGGCGGATGCGATCTCCAATCGCCTGCTCTGGACCGGTCTGATGGAGACCGCCATCATGGGGCTGCTGTTCGTGATCCTGCTGCTCACCGGCTCCCGCCTGATGGTCAAGCAGGTGCACTATCTGGTGAGCCTGCTGGAACGCTTCGCCAAGCGGGACCTCAGCCACAAGGTACTGCTCAAGTCTCGTGACGAATTCGGTGACATCGCCAAGGCGGTCTCCCACTCGCAGGAGAATCTCAAAGAGGTGTTTGGCAACCAGCGCGCCGCCTGCAAGGAGCTCAACGACATCGCCTCCCAGGTGACCCTTTGCATGGAAGAGGCCAACGAAGCGATCAACGAAGAGTTCACCCAGATCGAACAGCTGGCCAGCGCCATGAGCCAGATGGTCGGCGCCATTCGCGAAGTAGCCGCCCATGCGGATCAGGCCTCTCACGCCACCGCCGAAACCAGCCAGCTGGCGGAAGAGGGGAGCCGCTGCGTCGCCGACACCGTCAGCACCATAGACACCCTCTCCGGCAACATCCAGCGCTCCGCCACCGTGGTCAACGAAGTAGAGCAGGGGGTCGAGCGCATTGGCTCTGTGGTCGACACCATTCGCGGCATCTCGGAACAGACCAACCTGCTGGCACTGAACGCGGCCATCGAAGCGGCTCGCGCCGGTGAAGCGGGTCGTGGCTTTGCCGTGGTGGCCTCCGAAGTGCGCGAGCTGGCCAACCGGGCTCAAGCCGCCACCGTCGAGATCCAGAAGATGATCGAACAGCTGCAGGGCAATGCCCATCAGGCTGGCGAGCTGATGGCCCAAAGCGTACAGCAGGCCGACAAGGGGGTGGAACAGGTGACCCAGGCCGGTACCCAACTCGCCACCATAGTGCAGCGGGTACAGGGTGTCGCCGACATGAACCGCCACATCGCCGCCGCCTCCGAGCAACAAAGCTCGGTCGCCGAAGAGATGCGCGGCAATCTGGAGCAGGTCAAGCAGATCGCCGAAGGCTCCGTCGTGGTGCTTCGCGAGCTGCAAGAGGCCTCCGAGCTGGTCGAGCAGCACAGCAAGGAGCTCGACAGCCAGATCCAGTCCTTCAAACTCGTCTGACTGTTTTCATGCCCCAATCCGGTTAGACTGGAAGGCCCCTTGAGGGGGCCTTTCTCATTTCCAGCGCACGGCAAGGAGCCAATATGCAGCAGAATGCAACGCACCCACCACTCGAGCTCAGTGACGACAAGGGGCGGCTCGATGTGCCGCTGATCCACCGTTTTCTCTCCGAAGAGGCCTACTGGTGCCGCGGTATTCCCCACAGCACTGTGGTGCGGGCCATCAACCACTCCCTCTGCGTTGGCGGCTATGTCGACGGTCAGCAGGTTGCCTTCGCCCGGGTTATCACCGACAAGGCCACCTTCGGCTATCTGGCGGACGTGTTTGTGCTGCCGGAGTACCGCGGCCGCGGTTACAGCAAGGCGCTGGTGGCCGCTATTGTCGACCATCCCGAGTTGCAGGGGCTGCGCCGCCTCTCCCTCGCCACCTCCGATGCCCACGGCCTCTACGCCGGTTTCGGCTTTGCACCACCGGCCAACCCGGGCAGCCTGATGGAGATCTACAACCCTGCCATCTACCAGCGCACCTGATTGACTGGCGGCCAATAATTCCCACCGGATCATGCTTCTCGCCCCTGCGCTGTGACGCGGGGGCCTGACAGTGCTAGATTGGCAGCCACCATTTTGAACCGGCAGCGTTGTTAACCTCGTGTCGTTAACCCGCTGTAGTGAACCACAAGGACGGCAACCGTGGCCCAGCACTCTACCTCTTTCTCCGCCCTCTCCCCCCTGCTGCAAGAACAGGCCGAGCGCCAATGGCAGCGACTGGTCGAGCTGGCCCCCGACTATGGCTCGCTGCCCGAGCCCGTTCGCCAGACCCTGCTGACCCTGCTGGGCCTCTCCGATTTTGTCGCCGACGCCCTCTTCAAACAGCCGGCGTTGCTGACCGAGCAGCTCGCCTCCGGAGATCTGGAGCGCTCCGAACGCTGGCCCGCCTACCAGAGCGATCTGACCGCCCTGCTCGCCGAGGTAAGCGATGAAGAGGCGCTCAAGCGTATCCTGCGCCAGT
The DNA here is from genome assembly GCF_051919345.1 of Aeromonas sp. 84A. NCBI lineage: Bacteria > Pseudomonadati > Pseudomonadota > Gammaproteobacteria > Aeromonadales > Aeromonadaceae > Aeromonas > Aeromonas sp. 84A. The sequence continues at coordinate 1,268,450 of NZ_JBQBEW010000001.1, read as the reverse complement.
TCCGCCGCAGCCGCATGCTGGTGATCGCTTGGCGCGAGCTGCTGGGCCATGCGGCGGTGGAAGAGAGCTTTATCCACCTCACCAAACTGGCGGATGCCCTGATCTGCTCCGCTCGCGACTGGCTCTACGCCAAACAGTGCAGCGAGCTGGGTACCCCAATGGACGGCAACGGCAACCCGCAACCGCTACTGATCCTCGGCATGGGCAAGCTCGGGGGCGGCGAGCTCAACTTCTCCTCGGATATCGACCTTATCTTCACCTTCCCCGAGAACGGCTACACGGTCGGCGGGCGGCGTGAGCTTGCCAACCAGCAATTTTTCATCAAGCTCGGCCAGCGCATCATCAACGCCCTCCACCAACCCACCCAGGATGGTCAGGTGTTCCGGGTCGATATGCGCTTACGCCCCTTTGGCGATGCGGGGCCGCTCGCCATCTCCTTTGCCGCCATGGAGGATTACTACCAGCACCACGGCCGCAACTGGGAGCGCTACGCCATGGTCAAGGCGCGGGTACTGGGGCCCCAGTGCGAGCACGCGGTGGAGCTGGCCGAGATGCTGCGCCCCTTTGTGTTTCGCCGCTATATCGACTTCGGCGTTATCGACGGTCTGCGCCAGATGAAGGCGATGATCGCCGCCGAGGTGCGCCGCAAGGGGCTGGAGGGCAATATCAAGCTGGGGGCTGGCGGCATCCGTGAAGTGGAGTTTATCGCCCAGGCGCTGCAGCTTATTCGCGGCGGTCGTGAACCGGCGCTGCGGGTGCGCCACCTGCCCGAAGCGCTGGCCGCCATCGCCCAATGTGGCGCCCTCGAATCTGCCCATTGCGATCGCTTGCTGGAGGCCTATCGCTTCCTGCGCCGGGTCGAGAACATATTGCAGGAGATCGGCGATCAGCAGACCCAGACCCTGCCCACCGAGGAGCGGGATCGCCAGCGGCTGATCGCCGCCCTCGGCTTTGCCGACTGGGGCACCTTTATGGCTTATCTGGATGAGGAGATGGCCGCCGTCCATCAGGAGTTCGCCGCCGTGGTGGGGGAAGAGAAAGAGGCACCCGCCCATCTGGAGCAGCTCTGGCTCGATCTCTGGCGCACCGAGCTCGACGCCGCCGAGCTGGAAAAATTGCTGACTGCTCAAGGGGTCGTCGAGCCAGCCCCGCTCTGTGCCGCGCTGCTGCGTTTCAAGGAGGAGTACAAGCGCCGTCAGGTGGGGCCGCAGGGGCGCATCGCGCTGGACTGGCTGATGCCGGAGCTGCTGCGGCTGGTGGTCGCCAGTGAGCACCCCGCCCGCCTGTTCGAGCGGGTATGCGAGCTGCTGACCCGCATCTTCACCCGCAGCGCCTATCTGCAGCTGCTGGCGGAAAATCCGGGCGCCCTGCGCCAGCTGGTGCGGCTGTGCGACGCCAGCCATCTGGTGAGCGAACAGCTGGCCCGCTACCCTATCCTGCTGGATGAGCTGCTCGATCCCCAGCACCTCTACCACCCCACCCCGCTCGACCAGTACAAGCCCCAGCTGCGCCAGTTCCTGCTGCGCATCCCCGAAGAGGACGTGGAGCAGCAGATGGAAGCGCTGCGCCAGTTCAAGCAGGTGCAACTGCTGCGCATCGTGGCGGCCGATATCGCTGGCGCCCTGCCGCTGATGAAGGTGAGCGACCACCTAACCTGGCTGGCGGAGGCGATCACCGAGGAGGTGGTCAATCAAGCCTGGGCCCAGATGAGCGAGCGCTACGGGGTGCCGCCAGAGGTGGCAACCAGCGGCCAGCGCGGCTTTGCGGTGGTGGCCTATGGCAAGCTGGGCGGCATCGAGCTCGGCTACGGCTCGGATCTCGATCTGGTATTCCTGCACGGCGGCGACCCCAACAGCTACACAGATGGCCGCAAGCCCATCGACAGCCGCCAGTTCTACCTGCGCCTCGCCCAGCGGATCCTGCACCTGTTCAGCACCCGCACCCCGTCCGGGATCCTCTACGAGATCGATATGCGGCTGCGCCCCTCCGGCGACTCCGGCCTGCTGGTCTCGTCGCTGTCGGCCTACGAGCAATACCAGCAAAACGAGGCGTGGACCTGGGAACATCAGGCGCTGGTGCGGGCCCGCCCCATCTATGGCGATGACGCCATCGTTGCCGAGTTTGCCCGTATCCGCCGCGATGTGCTGGCCAGGGAGCGGGAGCTGCCGACTCTGGCCCACGAGGTGCGCGAGATGCGCCACAAGATGCGGGATCACCTGCTCAAGGCGGGGGCTGGCGAATTCGACCTCAAGCAGTCCCCCGGCGGCATGGTGGATATCGAGTTTATCGCCCAGTATCTGGTGCTGGCCCACGCCTGCGGCGAGCCCGATGCCCTCACCCGCTGGTCCGATAACGTGCGCATCTTCGACGAGTGCGTGATGGCGGGTGTGCTGACGCTGGAGCAGGCGGAGGGGCTGAAGCAGGCCTATCTGGAGATCCGCAACCTCGGCCATCGCCTCAACCTCTCGGAGATCTCCCGCAAGGTGAGCGACGATCAGCTGCAGAGTGAGCGCAGCCATGTGCTCGCCGTCTGGCAAACCCTGCTGGGGGAGTAATTCCCGCCAGCTGCAATGAAAAAGGGCCCGCCTGAATTGCTTCAGGCGGGCCCTTCTCTTATCTCCTTACGGTTGCTCAGCCGAGATCCATCACCGTCTCCACCAGCATGCTGTTGAAACGCTGATAGGCCTCTTCCTTAAGAAGCCCCGGATAGCTCAACACCCGTAGTTCATGACCCTTGTAGTCAGGATGATAGGGTGGGTGGACATGAGCATAGTCGTTGAGACAAAAGCCCAGCCCCTGATAGAAGCGCAGACGACGAATGGCAATCTCATCTTCTGGCGGATCGATCTCGAGAATGACGGTTTTGCCTGCCCGCTCGCAAAATTCGGCCAGCAGGCGGCTGCCGTAGTTGCGGCCGCGCAGCGCCGGATTGATGGCCAGATGTTCGATATAGATCTGCTCGCCACACGCCCACCAGAAGATGAAACCGAGCAGCAGGCCGTCCTGATAAAAGATTTGGCAGTGATAGCGAGGATCCCGCATCTTCTGCGGCTGATGCTGTGACTGGCGCTGCTCGTAGCGGGGAAAACTCTCGCCATAGATCTGCCAGACCAGCGGCCACGCCGGATGGTTTACCTCTCTAATCACTTCACTCTCAATCATCAGAACTGCCTCTCGTTTATTTTGCAGAACGTTCATCTATACATGAAAAGTTCTGCCACATCATTCTCTGATGAAATAAAAGCCAGAACGCCAGATTAGCGGGCGCCATCCGGTTGCGAGACAAACTGCTGCTGACTGCCATCGGGCAACAGCGCCAACACGCTTTGAGCGGCCAGTTTTATCCCCGCCAGCTCGGTGGCCGGGCCGAAGTTGGCCACCAATCTGGTGCCATCGGCAAACTCGCTCTGCTGCACCACACCTCTTTTATCGAGCCAGCGAAAACCGGTGAGCGGCTGGTTGTAGAGCCTTTCATGCAGCGGACGGAAGAAGGCATCGAGCCCCTTGAGGTAGGGAATGCGCGCACTGGCGCTATCCAGACTGAGGTTGAGCAGGGGCGGCACGTTGTAGAGCTGCTGCAACAGTTCGGTCACCTGACGGCTCTCCCTGAATTTGAGGCTATCCATCGTCCAGTGGTGGGTGGTCACTATGCTGTCGTGAAAGACGCTCTGGAACAGCGGCAACCGCAGCGCCGGATCGAAGTAGAGCCCCTGATACTCGGGCTTGAGGTGGCTCTGGCGAAAGAAGAACGTGGGCTGATAGTCGGGATACCAGGCCCCCAGATAGTAGGGAGAGCGCTTGTTGCGGCGCATATCGGGATCCTGCCAACCAAAACCGCTGGTCTGGGGGCCGTGGGCAAAGGCCGCGGTGCGGTTGGCAACCGCGCCGCCCTCCTCGGAACCCACCAGCACACCCTGACTCCTGGCAATCCACGCCATCCCGGCCATCCGATTTTGCGCATCCTGCGCCTGGCTGGTCGGCTTGGCAGGATCGAAGTCGTCAAACACCATGCCGGTCGCCGCCACATCGAGGAACCAGCTATTGTAGTGGCTCGCCTGCTGCAATTTGGGAACTCGCTGTTCCATCACCGCGCGCACGCAGGCCTGATTGGTGTAAACGCCGCTGTTTTGAAAGCCGCTCTTGCGCCGCCCGTTCTCCTGCATGATGCCGCAGCGCAGGTAGCTATCCTGCCCCATCTGGGCGGTGAGCCAGCTCTGCTGGCGATTCCCCTCCGGCAGCGCGGTATCGTAGGAGTCGTAAGGGGCGATGAGATAGCCCGCCACTTTGGCAAGCGCTATCCCCTCTGGCGCGGCAAAACCGGCGGTCCACTGGGGCAGACCCAGCCAGAGTTTGGGTAGTCCAGCCAGCTTGAGAGCAGCCATCATCTTGGTCGAGCTGCCATCACCCCAGCTCTGTGGCTCGTTGAGCGCAGCCCCCAGTTGCGTAGCCGCCAGCGTGCGCCGGGCGGCGAAATCGGCCGGTTGCTGACCCGGATGGCGCTGCGCCAGCGCCTGCTCCACGCCGGCCAGCACCAGATTTTGCAGATAGCGGTTGCGCTCAAGATCGGGCGCTTGCAGCGCACGCTTGCTCTCCCCCTTGAGCCAGTCGGCGGGGATCAGGCGGCGCAGCGCGGGCCAGCTCTTCACATCCTGTGGCACCAGCAGTCGCTCACCCCAGAGATAGAGGTGAGAGGCGCCGATCAGCCGCTTGCCATCCTTTACTGCCGCCAGCTTGCTCTCGAGCGAGACCAGTTCACCCCGCTCCTGCAACCAGCTGCGATAGGCCTTGGCCGCCGCTAGCCAGTCGTTGCCCGGTTGCAACGACACTGCCACCTCATAGGGGTCAGCCCGATTGAGGCGATTGACGCTATGGGTCGCGGTGAGGGCAATGCCATCTTTCTTCGGAGCAAAGGCGAGCCGGTTGTTGAAGGGGTTGGCAAAGAGGATCGCCAACTGCTGATCGCCGTGATCCAGCCCAACCACCGGCAGGGTCAGATTATCCGTAGTGTTGATCCCCTGATACTCCTGCGCCAGCGCCTTGCGCCACGCAGTGTGCGTAGCCGGAATGCGGAATCCCTCGTGGATCGGCAGCATCAGCGCCTGCGCCCCTGCCGGTACCCGCGGCCACACCAGCTCGCCAGCACTCGCACGGCTGAGGGTAAGGATCAGACGGTGACCCTCAAGGCGAGCCAAGGCACGCACCTCGCCATCGGCACGGGTCAGCCAGCTGGCACGCTCCCCCTCCTGCTGCAAGGCGGTGACAGGCTGACGCGGGCCGGGGGAAGATATGGCAAGGTGCTGGCCCGAGGGCAGCACAGCCTCGGCCGCCAGGGTGGCGGGATCCAGCTCGATGCGCCACTGATCGTTGGCAAGGGTCAGCGCCTCGGCAGGCAAGGAGAACAGCGGCGCCAACAGTAGCAGCGGGCGGATCCGGCTCGTTAGCACGGGAAGAAAAGTCATGGTCTGTGATTCCTGATAACACACGGGAATCGCCATTTCAGCAGATTGGCCGCCTGCGATTGTCAGGCCAATGTCAGGATTGCGGTGACCTGACCATCACGGCGACCATTACTCAACTGGCCCCGCCTGACTGTGGCTCAGCTGCAACACCAACTGGCCGCGCTGGCTGGTCTGCACCAGCGAGAGGGTACGCCAGCTGTCGGGCGTAGCGGTTGGCCAGTTCACCGGCTCATCAGTCGCAATCCGGTGCCACCAGAGCAGGGAGTATTGCGGGCGGGCCAGCACAGTCTGCTCAAGCCAGAGCGGAGTGCACGAAGCGGGATTGGCGGGGGGATTGGCTACCGCCTGTGGCGAGCGGGAGAGCCAGTCCAGATCCTGCACCGCAGGCAGCGGCAACGCTACCTGCCAATCCTTGCCCGCCACCGTCAGCCGCAGCTGATAGAGCCCGGCTGGTAAAGGCGTCGGCAGATCGACCCCGACAACCCTGACTCCGGAGTTCTCTTCCGCCTCCCACTGGGCGCCTGTCAGTCGGTCACGACCAGCGGGATCGATAAGTTCCGCGGTGGTGATGGGCCCCTCCCCGGTCAGCTGCACCCGATAGTCCCGCAGCAGCGGCGCATCGCGCTGGATCAACTCAAGACGCAGCTCGCTCACTCCATCAGGCAAGTTCAGCGGGAAATCCTTGCCGCAGTGCTTGGCACTCAGCACGGCCAGCATCCCCTGCCAGCTGCGGCGCTCGGCATCGCTGTTGAGGGCAGGCCAAGCCTGCTGCAAAGATTGCCAGGCGTGCCGGTTATCCCCCTGCAACAGTGCCAAGGTAGCCGGTTGCAGCGGGTCGGCGCGTTCAGCTTCCAAGAGGCGCTCGGTTGCCATCACGCTGCTTACGTTTAGAAGGCCCGGGTTCAGAAAGCCGACGCTTAGAGCCAACAGCAGTCCAGCCAGCGTTGCACGCTTCACGCTGGCACCTCCAGCCGGTAGCCGATGCCGCGCACCGTCTCGATGGCCAGTCCGGGCAGCTTCTGGCGCAGTTGCAGAATATGGGTATCGACGGTGCGGGTGGAGGGAAACGCCTGATAGCCCCACACCCGGTTGAGGATCTCCTCCCGGCTCAGCACCCGCCCCGCCATCCGCACCAGCAGGGTGAGCAGGGCAAACTCGGTGGGGGTAAAGCTCACCTCCGCATCCTGCCAGCTCGCCTGCATCCGGGCGGGATGAAGCTGCAAGCCGCTCACTGCCTGAGTGCCATCCCCCAGCTGACGCAACTGGGCCCGGATCCGTGCCAGCAGCTCGTCGTGGGAGAAGGGTTTGGTCAGGTAGTCGCGCGCCCCCGCATCGAGCCCGGCTACCCGATCGCTCACCTCCACCCTTGCGGTGAGCACGATCACTGGCAGTGCCTTGCGTGCCAGCCACAGGGGCAACCAGTCGAGGGCATCCCCCTCCGGCATGGAGCGATCCAGCAGCACCAGATCCGCCGCCAGCCACTGCTGCTCCGCAGCAGCCAGAGTGTCGCACCAGAGGCAGCGATACCCCTCGCGGGTCAGATAGCGTTGCAGGTTCTCCGCCAGCAGCGCCTCGTCTTCGACAAGCAGGATGGTCTTCATGATTCGGGGTCGCTCCAGAGTTGGCAGGGCAGCGTCAGGGTGAAGGTGGTGGGCGGGCCGGATAGGGTGAGGCGCCCGCCAAGGCGGCGCAACAGATGGCGCACGATGGCAAGCCCCAACCCCAAACCATCGGCACGGGCACCGCGGCGCAGCAAGGTGGCGAGCCGGTAACCCGGCAGCTCGCCGCCATCGCTGACCGCGAGGATCAAACGCCCCGCCTGCCAGCTGGCACAGATCCGAACCGGCGCGTGGCCATGCTGGCTGGCGTTGCGCAGCAGGTTGTCGAGGGCGAGATCGAGCCAGTAGAAGGGGAGCGCCAGAGTCATCTCCCGCTCAAGACAGAAGGTGGCGTCATGCCGCTCGCAGGCCAGGGTGAGCCACTCGGTGAAACTGACCGCCACCCGCTCATCTTCGAGAGTCTCTGCCGCCAGATAGTGGCGACTGGCCTGCGCCAGCTGATGCAGGCGGGCGACACTGCCCAGCAGTTGCCCCACGCTCTGCTGGGCGGAAGCGGGCAGCCGGTCGAAATCGTGGCGCAGCTCCTCGCTGATGCCGGACAGCGCCATGATGGGAGTGCGCAGCTCGTGGGTCAGCATCTGCAATGCGACACGCCGCTCCCGCAGCAGGCGCCAGCGCTGCCAGCTGGCCCACCCCAGCAACAGGATAAAGCCAAACGTGCTGGCCAGCGCCAGCCACTGCCAGTGCAGCGTGGGGCGCTCGTTGAGGCAGATCCCCCCAACCCGCTCCTGGCAGGAGCCATTGACCCGGCTATCCAGCGTCACACCAAGCCGCTCGGCCAGCGGCTGCCACTGTCCTGCGCCATAACGGCGCCACTGCCCATCGGCAAGCAGCCAGATCTGACCCGATTGCAGCAACCAACGCTCGCCCCGCAGCAGGGCGTCGAGGTTGTCATCGCCGAGCTCGCCAAGCAGCCCCAGCTGATCACGCCGCTCCCGCACATGGAGCAGAGCGTCGAGTCCGGCCGCCGGATGAGCAGCCTGCCAGCGAGCTGCGCTGGAGCCGCCCAGCGGATAGACGGGGTGAGCGGCAAACCAGCTGGCCGAGGGCATTGGCCCATCTTTGCAAAGCGCCCGCAGCAGCGGCAGCCACTCGGCGGGCAAGTCATTCTCAGTCCCGCACTCCTGCTGGTAGCGATAGATAGCCTGCAACTGGCGCAGCGGGTAGCGCTGCCAGGCGGGATGAAGGGCGTCGGGAGCGATCAGGCGACGATCGAGCCGCTGCACCTCGTCAAGGGGCAGCGTATGTTCGGGAACCTGCTTGGCCAGCTCGCCAGCCAGACGATCCGCCAGCGGCCCGGCCAGCACGGGATATGCCATGCCGCAGCAGATCAGGGAGCTGAGCAGCAGGATCAGGCGCATGGGTTCAACTCGAGATGACTCCGGATCAAGGCGCAGCAGGTCACTGCGCCATAAAAAATGTCAGCGCCATTTTTCAATGGCGCTGACATCCGGTCAACCGCTAACGGCATTGGCGCGGCTCCCGCCAGCCCATATGAACCGTCACCTATTTGAACAGCCCCTTGAGCAGCTGGTCGGCTACCCCTTTGACGGCTTCATTGTCGGCCTTGTCACCCAGCAGCTTCTTGAGGCCGCGTTCGGCCTCCTTGCGCGCCTTCTCCTCCAGCAATTTGTTGTTGCTGAGCAGTGCCTTCACATCGAGCTGATAGCTGGGGGCCTGCCAGTGACCGCCGATCCGCACCGGAATGGTGATCTCCTTCAGCTCGTCCACATCCTTGCCCCCCTGCCCCTTGCTGCTCTCGACGATGGAGCTAAGGAACAGGAAGTCGAGGCTCTCCGGCACCAGCGCAGTCTGCCCCTCCCCCTTGACCCGCAAGGCCGGGGCAAATAGCTGGATGTCGTTGCTGCGGGCGATGCCGTCGGCAATCTGGAAGCTGGCGGTAAGGGCGCTGAAGTCGGTCTTGCGCACCTCCTTCACCTGATCCGCTCCCTTGCCGGTCAGAGTCGCTCGCGCCTCGCGGATCATCTCCGGCAGGTTGATGCCATGCAGGGCGCCGTCGCTCAGCTTCAAGGTCACCTTGCCCTGCATTCCGTTGCGCAGTGCCAGAGGAGAGAGACCACGCCCCTGCACCTGCACATCGAGATCGCCCTTACCCTCCAGCAGATCGCTCTGGGCCAGAGTCTGCAGCAAGGGACGAATGTTCACTCCGGCCACCTGCTTGTGCACCTTGTAGGTGGCGGGTTGCTGGCGTGCGTCGAGAACCCCTTTCGCGCTTACCTGACCGCCCGCCACGGTCGCGCTGAACTGTTTGAGCGTCAGCAGTCCCTTGGTCAAAACCACCTGCAGATCGACAGCACCGAGACCCAGCCCTTTCAGGCGCAGGCTGCCAAGTTGCAACCGACCATCCAGATCCACCCCTTTGAGCGCGCCCAGATCCGGTTCAACCGCGGAGAGGGCTTCGCTCTTGCCGGTTAACGCTTTATTGCCATTTGCAGCAGTGTTGGAAGCACCGGCCGCCGGTTTGTCCTCTTTCGCCTGCGCTGGTGTGGTCGGTACCGATTTGGCGAGCCATTTGTCGAGATCCAGCTTCTCCCCCTTGAGATCGAAGGTGATTGCCGGAACAGCGCCAAGCTGCACGGTTCCATCACCACTCAGCAGCGCCTCATCGGCACTCATCACCAGCTTGCTCAGGGTAATCAACTGCTTGTCGAGCTCGGCACGGGCAAAACCGGCCAGTTTCAGCTTCATCTGCGGGCGTGGCAGCGCATCACCTTCCAGCGCTGCGGTCAGCACCATATCGGAGAGTTCGGCAAGCTTCATCTCTTTATCGAGCCGTCCCTTGAGCGTTCCTTCCAGCGAACCAGCCAGTGAAGCTTGCTGCCCCTCTACCTTGGCCCCTTTCAGCGCCAACGTGAGGTTGCTCCACTCACCCAGGGCCAGTCGGTCCCCCTTGATGGAGAAACTGTCGAGTCGCAGGGACGGGTCACTCAGGCTGCCACTGAGGCTCAGATCTTTCAGTTCACTCGCCATCACCTCCTGCGCCAGCTTGATCTGGGTCTGCCCTTTAACGTCGAAAGCGAGCTTGTCAGCACTCCCCTTGGCGGCCAGCGTCACGGGTACCCACTGACCGGTGGCCAGCTGCCCCATATCGAGATCGAGGCGATCCATTCGCAGCGAGGTGCCGTTGCGATCATCCTGTACCAGCGCACTGGCCTGGGAGAGCGCGACACCCTGCAAGCTGATCTGCCAGGGCTTGCTATCAGCGGTTGGCGCAGGGGTTGCAGGGACGACCGGTTCGCTTGCATCAGCAGTGGCATCTTTGATCAGTCCGCTCAGATTGGAGCTGCCATCCGCCTTGGTCTGGATAAAGAGATGGGCGCCACTCAGGGTCACCTTTCCAATCTCCAGACGATGGGAGAGCAGCGGCAATAGGGCCACCGAGGCCTCGCCCTGTTCGAAACGAACCAGATCCGGCTCGGCAAAACCGGCCGGATTGCGCAGAGCCACCTTCTCAAGCGAGAGGCCGAGGCTCGGCCAGAAACGCCAGTCAATCTCCCCCGTCATCACCAGCTCCCGGCCCGTGCTCTTGCGCACCTGTTCAGCCAGTTGGGGCTTGAATTGATTGGGGTCGATGAGGCTTATCAACGTCACTATGGCCAGCAAGACCGCCACGGCAATGCCGAGCAAGATGAGAACTATCTTCTTCACGATATGCTCCTTGAATCCGGATCCACTGCTGACTATACCACTCATCGTCTGACGAATGGCGTCTGCGAGACAAAAGCGGACAAGGATGAGACAGGGATGGTCGCTGCCAATCCCCATCGTCATCAGCAGGGATCAGGCTTGCAAAGAGGATTGCTGCAGCAGAGCCATAGCGGTGCGCGTCGATTCGAAAGCAAAGTGGGGCAAGGGGACATCGCGGATCTTCAGCCACTGACAGGCAGCCACATCATCAGCTGGCTGGATGACCGGTTTTTCACTCAGCACGATGGCAAAGAAGGTGTCACAGGTGTGATAGGTGATGCCATCGCAGGGATAGATATTGGGGAATGAACCAAGATAGGTAAAAGGTTGGGCGCTGACATCGAGTCCCAGCTCCTCCTGCAACTCGCGCACCAGAGCCGCCTCCAGCGACTCGCCGGGATCGACAAATCCGCCTGGCAGATCCAGTAACCCCTTGCCCGGATTGCGGGCACGCACCGCAACCAGCACCTCATCCTGCCAGCAAAGCGCCACCATCACCGCCGTTGCCACATTCTGGAAAAAATGAAAACCGCAGCCACAGCGAAACTCTTTCTGACTGACGCTCTGCAGAGTTTGACCGCCACATTTTGGACAAAACATGGGCTATCTCCGACGAAATAAAGCACCATTTTACGCTGTTGTGACCGTTTTTTATGAGTAAAACCGACGGGGAAGACTAGGCATTCAAAGGGAGAGGAATAAAACGGGGCAATTATCAGGCTATTTGCTGAATTGCAGGCAATAAAAAACCCCGCTCGATGAGCGGGGTTCTTAAATTGGGTGCCTGGCAGTGTCCTACTCTCGCATGGCGAATGCCACACTACCATCGGCGCTACCGCGTTTCACTTCTGAGTTCGGCATGGGATCAGGTGGTTCCACGGCGCTATGGCCGCCAGGCAAATTCTTAATCTAGAAAGCTGACGTGAGTAGTGATGTTGCGCTTGGCTTGTCACTATCACTGAATTTGAGTAGTTCGTTCTATTTGCTACAAGCCTTAGAACACTTCTTGGGTGTTGTATGGTTAAGCCTCACGGGTAATTAGTACGGGTTAGCTCAATGCATCGCTGCACTTACACACCCCGCCTATCAACGTTGTGGTCTCCAACGGCCCTTTAGGACCCTCAAGGGGTCAGGGATGACTCATCTCAGGGCTCGCTTCCCGCTTAGATGCTTTCAGCGGTTATCGATTCCGAACTTAGCTACCGGGCAGTGCCACTGGCGTGACAACCCGAACACCAGAGGTTCGTTCACTCCGGTCCTCTCGTACTAGGAGCAACTCCCTTCAATCATCCAACGCCCACGGCAGATAGGGACCGAACTGTCTCACGACGTTCTGAACCCAGCTCGCGTACCACTTTAAATGGCGAACAGCCATACCCTTGGGACCGACTTCAGCCCCAGGATGTGATGAGCCGACATCGAGGTGCCAAACACCGCCGTCGATATGAACTCTTGGGCGGTATCAGCCTGTTATCCCCGGAGTACCTTTTATCCGTTGAGCGATGGCCCTTCCATTCAGAACCACCGGATCACTATGACCTACTTTCGTACCTGCTCGACCTGTCCGTCTCGCAGTTAAGCTGGCTTATGCCATTGCACTAACCTCCTGATGTCCGACCAGGATTAGCCAACCTTCGTGCTCCTCCGTTACTCTTTGGGAGGAGACCGCCCCAGTCAAACTACCCACCAGGCACTGTCCGCGAGCCCGATTCAGGGCCCTGCGTTAGAACATCAAACATACAAGGGTGGTATTTCAAGGACGGCTCCAGCGCAACTGGCGTCACGCCTTCAAAGCCTCCCACCTATCCTACACATGTAGGTTCAATGTTCAGTGCCAAGCTGTAGTAAAGGTTCACGGGGTCTTTCCGTCTAGCCGCGGGTACACCGCATCTTCACGGCGAATTCGATTTCACTGAGTCTCGGGTGGAGACAGCATGGCCATGGTTACACCATTCGTGCAGGTCGGAACTTACCCGACAAGGAATTTCGCTACCTTAGGACCGTTATAGTTACGGCCGCCGTTTACCGGGGCTTCGATCAAGAGCTTCGCTTGCGCTAACCCCATCAATTAACCTTCCGGCACCGGGCAGGTGTCACACCCTATACGTCCACTTTCGTGTTTGCAGAGTGCTGTGTTTTTGATAAACAGTCCCAGCCATCTGGTCACTGCGACTCCCGACAGCTCCATCCGCAAGGGACTTCACCATCAAGAGCGAACCTTCTCCCGAAGTTACGGTTCTATTTTGCCTAGTTCCTTCACCCGAGTTCTCTCAAGCGCCTTGGTATTCTCTACCCGACCACCTGTGTCGGTTTGGGGTACGATGACTTGTAATCTGAAGCTTAGAGGCTTTTCCTGGAAGCAGGGCATCAATGACTTCCGCACCGTGGTGCGTTCGTCTCGTGTCTCAGCGTTGTGTCTGCGGATTTGCCTACAAACACCACCTACGCACTTTCACCAGGACAACCGTCGCCTGGCCCACCTAGCCTTCTCCGTCCCCCCATCGCAATTACAAGTCGTGCAGGAATATTAACCTGCTTCCCATCGACTACGCCTTTCGGCCTCGCCTTAGGGGTCGACTCACCCTGCCCCGATTAACGTTGGACAGGAACCCTTGGTCTTCCGGCGAGGAGGCTTTTCACCCCCTTTATCGTTACTTACGTCAG